>NZ_JWLJ01000009.1 GCF_000813985.1 Ruegeria sp. ANG-R | reverse complement strand
GAATACCAAGACGCCGCAGAATAAAAACCTCAACCCCAAAAAGGGAACGGCTGAAACCGACCGAACCCGTGTAAATCAGGTGGAGGAGAAATGAAGCACTATGTCCCTACAAATGACCATGCGCATTTGGCCGAAACCAAATCGGAGAAGCCGAAACGAGAGCACCAGATCGAGATCATTCTGGCCGAGGGCGACGCAAGATCTTCAACAGATATGCTTGTCGAATTTTATCGGGCCCTGAACGATCTGTCTGACGACAATACGTATGTCACGAACATTCGCACCATAGCCGACGGGGCCGCGGGCGGCCCCCTGCACTGGGCCGGTCGTACTGCGATTTTCTGGGGAGATATCTACAAAAACTGGCAACTGACGGCGCAGGACAGGGCTTGGATAGCGCAGATTTTGAACTTGTCGCCTCGCTCGGTACTCGTCGGTGGTGCAGTTTTTGTTCTTACCCACACGGGTCGCCAGACAAGCGCGATGGCCTCTGTGCACCCTAACTTTTCTGCCGCAGCGCAAGAGGTTGGCCTGATCGACAGCGGCTCGGGCACATATCTGTCACAAGACAGCCGCACCCATAGTGCCTCGACCAGATTGGGTGCGTTACGGCTGATGTCCGACTTTATCGCAATGGACCACGGTGAGCATCTGGCCGATTCCGTGCGCAGCTATATCGGCCTGACTGACGGGAAACCTGCCTGCACAAGTCAGCTTGCAACCCGGATCATTCGACGTTCGAAAGCCGACCCGATGGTTCGACAAGTCGTCGAAAAAATGCAGAACAATCTTGAGGACCCGCTTCGGATACCGGACCTGTCCATGGCTCTTGGCACATCCACGCGCCAGTTGCAGCGGCGATTTCTGGACAGAACAGGTGTAAAGCTTTTGACAACGTATCGGGAACTGCGTCTCGAACGCGCATATAGCCTGCTTCTCTATACAGAAATGTCATTTCTGGAAGTATCGGCGGCCACGGGCTTTTCATCAGCAGGTGCTTTGACGCGCGCGTTTCGGGATCATTACAAGACAACACCCGAGAGCATACGCAACCGCCGATTTGCAGGCAGCATTTCGGGATGTGCTGCCTAGGCAATTGCTGCTACATTCTGCTGTCATCGGACTTGCCTTTATTATCTCCGATGACAACTCTGAAAACCTGCGGTAAACGCTGCCCCTATTGGCCATTTGCAGATACGTGGTGTGAGTGTCTCGCAATTGAACGCCTGACCTTTCTACCCCGTTGCCATAAGGTATTGTTGCTTAATACCCGTCTTGGTCCGCTCTGGGAGGAGAAGCATGAACCCGAGGAACTTTATCCCCAAAGGAGCCGCCAGTTTTGCCATCGAATATGACGGGCCATCCAAAGAGATCTATTTCCTGCTTCTTCCGAAGCTAACCATGCTCGCCTTCAGCGCCGCGGTCGAACCGTTGCGGATCGCCAATCAGGTTACCAACAAGGAACTCTACAAATGGTATCTTATTTCCGAAGACGGAAATCCCGTGCGGTGCTCCAACGGGGTCAAGATAACACCGGACCTAGACCTGCATACCCTGCCGCGATCATCCAGATTATTCGTATGTTCGGGCATCGAGCCCTCGGAGAGCAGTAATTCCAAAATCCTTTCGTGGATCAGCCGACAGAAAGCCTTTGGGTGCAAACTCGGTGGCATTTGCACCGGCGCATTTACACTCGCCAAGGCCGGGGCTCTGATCGGTAAGAAATTCACCTTGCACTGGGAAAACCAGCCTGCCTTCGTCGAGCATTTCGAAGACCTTAAGCCTTCGGCGAACTTGTATGAGATCGACAACGACCTGATGACCTGTGGAGGCGGCAATGCGGCCACCGACATGATGCTGGATATGATAGAAACGGATTTTGGCAAAGATCTGGCCATCATCGTCTCGGATATGTGCATCCATTTTCGCTCCAACAACCGGAAAACGCTTCAGAAATCTGCCTTTTCCGTCGCGCTGGGTAGTCGGAACCAGTACCTGATCAACGCGATGCAGATCATGCATGAGAATCTGGAAGACCCTCTGGATATTTCCGAAATCGCCGAGATCGTGCAGATCTCTCGCAGACAATTGGAACGGTTGTTTCAAAAATATGTCGAGACCTCGCCGGTTCAGTTCTACATTGAACTGCGCGTGGCACGCGCCTACGCTTTGCTGAGCGAAACCGAGATGACGGTCGCAGAAATCGCGGCGGCCACCGGCTTTGGCAGTGCGACCCAGCTTACCGTTCGCTTCAAGAAACGGTACGGCGAGGCACCGACATCGTTCAGACGGGGTTGGACCAGGCAGAAAAGTTAACTGTGCCCCCTGCTTCAAACTCATTCCAGTAGACCCGGCTGTTATCGTGCTCTACCAATCAGCTTCAACTTCTGAGTTCGCGTAGCTCAGACCGCGCCCTTCAAATAACCCGAGGCAGCCATGGATTTGAACCTACCCGAATTGCGCCGACTGAGGCAGTCCTTCCACCAAGCGCCAGAGTTGGGATTTGAGGAGACGAAAACCAAGGCAAAGGTCGCAGCGTTGTTGCGTCAATACGGGCTTGAAGTACATGAAGGCGTGGGTGTGGTCGGTATCCTCAGGGCTGGCAAGGGCAATCGCGCCATCGGTCTGCGCGCGGATATGGATGCATTGCCGATTCAGGAGGCAAGCGCGCATGATTACGTGTCCCGGAATCCCGGTGTGATGCACGCATGTGGCCATGATGGCCACATGACCATGCTTTTGGGCGCAGCAGAAGCCTTGGCTGCCGATCCCGGTTTCAGCGGCACGGTTGTGTTCCTGTTTCAACCGAATGAAGAGCTTGGCCTTGGAGCCCAAGCGATGCTGGATGAGAATGTGTTGACACGATTTCCAATCGAAGAAGTCTACGCCATACACAATCTGCCCGGCGCACCGACAGGACAGATATCCACACGAAACGGATTGATCTGTTCATCGGAAAGCCTGTTTGAAATCACGGTCAAGGGACAAGGTGGTCATGCATCGATGCCCCAGGCAGGACGCGACGCGCTTACCATCGGGTCAGAGATCGTTCTGGCACTGCAGACGATTGTCGCACGCAAGCTCGCCCCCGGGGCGGGGGCCGTTGTGTCGGTAACCGAGTTTCTGACCGATGGGCAACGCAACGTTCTGCCCGGAACGGCAACACTAAAGGGTGATGCGCGGGCGCGCAGCCCTGAAGACCGGAACAAGATCGAAGCACACATGCGCCAGATTGCACATGGCATAACGTCCGCCCATGGAGTGGAAGTCACAGTGGATTTCAAGACCGAATTCATCGAAACGATCAACGCGCCAACCCCGACCGAGGCTGCCATCCGCGCGGCGCGGCAAACCGGGCTCGAAACAATCCCTGATCGTCAGCCAATGAGTTTTTCCGAGGATTTCGCACATTTCAGCGCAGCCGTACCCGGATGCTTCGTCCTTCTGGGTAACGGCGAGTCTGGCCCGAACGGACAGCCCCTGCACTCGAACGACTATGATTTCAACGACGCTCTATTACCGATAGGCGCTGAATTCTGGACCAATCTCGTGCGCGACCGGCTGCCCCTGCAGGATGAAGGTTAAATGGGTTCTCCATATCTGCAAGATACGTTCGAGCAGCCGTCAGTTCATTGATCCGAGACGGCCGCTCAAAGTCTGATCGGCACTTACAGCTTAATACGGAATGCCGCAAAGCCATCGGCTCCTTCGCCGGCATCTTCTATCGCCACACCTTTGACATCGCTCATATAATCGCGGGCTTTTGGCCCGGTCTCGAACAACACCGTTGTGTCAGCAAGCGGTGCAAATGACCAATTGGCATCAGCTTTCGGATCGATTGTTCCTTGTTCAACAATGTAACGCACGATCACGTCGCGATTGGTGTCGGGCGCCTCAAACACGACCGTATCGCCCATCGCGCCGGGGAAAGACCCTCCGCCCGACGCGCGATAATTATTGGTCGCGATGATGAATTCCATGTCATCGGTCACCGGCTCACCATTGAACTCGAGGTTCACGATCCGGGCTGCATCAGGGTTGACCACCTCACCTTTGGGTCCAAAGCGCGAGGGCTGGGACAGGTCGATCTGGTAGGTTACACCGTCCATCACATCGAAATTGTAAGATGGGAATTCCGGGTTCAGCAGAATCGCGTCCTCGGAACCCGCGTCTATCTGATTGAACATGCCCGCCGAGCGCTCCAACCAGCCACGAACCTGTGCCCCGTTCACACGCACCGCGCGCACGGTGTTCGGGTAGAGATACAGATCCGCTACGTTTTTGATTGCGACGTCACCAACCGGGACATCGGTATAGTACTCCGGACCACCACGCCCACCTGCCTTGAAAGGTGCGGCAGCCGACAGAATGGGCAAACCTTCGTGCTCAGTGCCTTTCAGCATCTCTTCCACGTACCATTTCTGCGCGATCGAGACGATTTGTACGGACGGGTCATCTGCGACCAGCGCAAAATAGCTGTGGAGCGGGGCAGACGTCTTGCCCACTGCCCGGCGAACATAAGCCAGCGTTTCGTCGTGATCTTTCGCCACCGAGTCCAACACCTTCTCATCGTCCCCGACAAGTGCGGTGATCGAACGGTCTTCGTTACGCTTTGAAATCGGACGCGCCTCGGATGTGGTCGTCACAACCCGCCATACATTTCCGTCACGCTCAAGCAGCAGATCCAGCAGGCCGAGATGCGACCCCCAGAACCCGCCCATAACAGCCGGTTTGCCCATCAGGGTGCCCTTGTTGACATCAATTCCGGGGCGGTCCGCAAAAGTGGGTGACGGAAAAACAAGGTGGTTGTGGCCGGTAACAAGCGCATCGATACCATCGACGCCAGCCAACACGACCGAGGCATTTTCCATTCCTTCCGAGTGATCGGCATCACCGATACCTGAATGCGACAGCGCGATGATCAGGTCACACCCCTGCTCTTTCATCTCGGGTACATAAGCCTCTGCAGTCTCGACGATATCCCGAGCCTGCACATTGCCTTCCAGATGCTTGCGATCCCAGTTCATAATCTGCGGCGGAGTGAACCCAATGACACCAACCTTGATCGGATGCTTGCTGCCGTCACCCATTTCGATTTCTCGCTCGAGTATGACGTAGGGTTTTACCAGCGTCGCATCATCGCGAGGCGATGCTCCTTTCTCTTTGGCAACATTGGCCAGAACCACCGGGAAGTCTGCACCAGAAAGCGCTTTCTCGAGGAAATCGAGACCGTAGTTGAACTCGTGATTGCCAAGGGTGGCAGCATCATAGCCAACCGTATTGAAGGCGGTGATAATCGGGTGTCTGTCACCCTCTTTCATCCCACGCTCGTAGGCAATGTAATCGCCCATCGGGTTGCCTTGCAAAAAATCACCGTTATCGACGAGAAGAGAATTTGTCGCTTCGGACCGAATCTCGTTGATAATCGAAGCGGTGCGCGACAGCCCTACCGTGTCACGTGGTTTGTCCGCGTAGTAATCATACGGAAACACATGAACATGGATGTCAGTAGTTTCCATGATCCTGAGATGTGCCTGATTGTTGGCTGCAGCAACGGAATAGGGATGCAGGGTAATCGCAGCCGCGCCGGCTGTCGTTGTTGCAAGAAACCGGCGGCGTGAAATCAAATTACGATTGGAAAAGGACATAAGACACCTTTCAGGTTTGTTGGTCGACGCGTTTTCTAGGGGCGTTTGTCGACAAAGATGTGACGGCGATTTCTTAAGCGCTAAGCGCGCCGATACCGGGTTAGGCTTATAATGAATCTATTGCAAAGATTTGTGCAGTCCAAGCCACATTGCTGTCGATGCGATTTCGCGATCATATGGTTGGTTCTGGCTCCCAGGAACTGCGGCTGCGCAGAAAAACATGAGGTTACTTCATCGCCGTACCGTTATAGCGTGCCTCATTGGCTCGCGACGCATATTATTGATATTGTGATATGTTCAAAAATTCGCCGGTTCGTAAGCTGCCTCTGCCACAATACCTGACCCAGTTCCAACTCCCATCGTTCCGGTCAAGGCTGTTCCGTTCACGAAGCTGCTTGCGTATTACGGATCATTTCCACCACTTTTGTCGGTAGAGGCTCAGCCACAGACCATCGCGGCCTTGCATTCACAAAAAAGGACTTAGTTGGGCTACTCTGTAGCTGCGCGTCCCCTAATAGATGAGGCTGCTCATCAGATCTGGACCGCAAGAGCTTTGTCATAGTCAGATACGCCACCTCATCGAGCCTGAAACCCGTATGATCTATAGACCTCGTTCCATACACCATTCCGATAGGGAATCGAGCGCGGCTCGAATAGTCACGTCCATATCCATGTAGCGATAAGTGCCTAACCTTCCGATAAAAGTCACCGCTTCTTCTTGTTGCGCAGCCTTCTGGTACTTGTCCAGAATATCATCTCCATCAGTACGGTGAATCGGATAGTAGGGAATATCATCCGGCCCGCAGGCACGGCTATATTCATGGAAGATCACAGTGTCATCGTGGTCCTCCCACGGGCTGAAATGCTTGTGCTCTGTGATACGTGTCCAAGGCACCTCTTCATCCGTGTAGTTCATCACAGCACACCCTTGGGCGTCACCTTCTTTTGTGCTCCGTTCAAAGTCTAGAGTACGGTATTGAAGCCGCCCAAATTTGTGACTGAAGTAAGTGTCAATCGGACCTGACCAAAAAACATGATCGTAGTCCTGCACATTCTCGGGATCAAACTTGGTATCCAGATGCACCTCAATGTTCGGATGATCGATTATGTTCTCGATCATCGCGGTATAGCCATGTTCGGGCATTCCTTGATAGCGATGCGCAAAGTAGTTGTCATCGTAGTTAAAACGGACAGGCAGCCGCTTGAGGATCGAGGCAGGAATTTCTGTTGGCTCTTTCCCCCATTGCTTACGAGTGTAACCGAGAAAAAAGGCCTCATAGAGCTCGGGCCCGATGAAACGGAGTGCCTGCTCCTCGAAGTTCTTTGGCTCCACAATCGACGTGTCCGCACGCTCTTCCAGAAAATTGCGCGCTTCGTCGGGCGACATAGTCGTTCCGAAAAACTGATTAATCGTCAGCAGATTGATAGGTAAAGAAAAAACTCGGCCCTTGGTTGTGGCTTTCACGCGGTTCACATAAGGTTTGAATGTCGTGAAGCGATTGACGTAATCCCAGACCTCATCGTCGTCGGTATGGAAGATGTGCGGGCCGTAGGTGTGCACCATAATTCCGGTCTCAGAGTCCCGTTCAGTATGGCAGTTTCCGCCAACATGCGTTCGTGACTCGAGCATCGTGATCTTGTGCCCGTCTTCCGCGAGTGCCCGACCGATCACCGCGCAGGACAAACCAGCGCCAGCCATTCCTATGTGCATGTCTATCCCAATCAATGCTTTGTTCTATGAGAGAGATTAAGCTATGTAGCCTACAATAAAAACTGGATTTGTGGTTCTATAGGTAGAATATGAGTAACGTGTTTCTTGGAACTGGGGCCGGTCTGCCTCCGCCATCTATTCAGTTTTCTCGACGGGCCGTAAAAGTTATTTCGAACAGTCGTATCGCGGATCGCATAGCCACTTTTCGAGCAAAACACTCAGGTCGGCCAATTTGCAGGATACTAATCTTAAGCGATGGTCGCGCCGGAACAAGTGAACAGCAGTTTGCACCTTTGCAGAGATACCGTCAGGCCATTGCGGGCAAACTTGGAATCCTTTTTGATTTCGGGTCTGTTGACGAGATTGATGCGATCAGCGCCGATCAGGTTTCAGCATACGATGCTGTCGGGCTGAAAATGTCCTTCGAAACGCCTGCGCCCGTCGCTGTAGCCAAAGCCCAGAAATTTTTCGAAACCGCACGTTCCGTCGAGGCCCGTTGCCTCGTGTTCGACGGGGATGACGATCAATGCGTCCTCTGGCCGGATGTCATTACAGCCTGCGATGCTTATATCAAAAAACACCGTTTTTCCGACCTGAATGCGTACACGAAACCCTTCATCGGCAAGAGCAACCTCACAGATTACGCTGCGCGCAACTACGGTGTCGATTTTTCTGCGGACATCATTCCGAAAACACGCGCTCTAACGGAAGATCAAATAGGGAAAATTGTTCTTGGTTGGAACATCGCTCTGGACGATAAAATTCACTTTCTGGCGCGTGATATAAGTCCGGATAGACTCCGTCTGACCCGAAACGTGGATATCTCTTGCAGGGCGAGTGTCGGACCTGACCAATGGACGTACGGTATCCGAAATGATGCGGTAAAGGCTATCATGGCGCTGCAGGGAAGCTTCAAGGTACATGCGCCGACGGACAGAGTTCCGCAGCAGGAGTACTACAACGAGATGCTCAATTCGCGCCTCACCGTCAGCCCGTTCGGATTCGGAGAGCTTTGCTGGCGCGACTTTGAGGCCATTCTCTGCGGTAGCGTGCTGGTGAAGCCGGATATGTCCCACATCATGACCTATCCGGACCTTTTCGTCCCCGGAGAAACCTACATCCCAATCGCTTGGGACTACAGCGACCTTGGAGAAAAGTGCACTTCAATATTGGAAGATACAGCAGCTTTGGAGCGTATGGCCGAGACTGCACGGATGAGATTGCTCGACACACTTTCTCCAAAGAACTTCCTAAAACGTCTTGATCAGACAATGAGAGCATCCGGTTTAATAGATGATGTTGGACCTTTCGCGGATCGTGCTAGCTGAATTCATCCGCGTTTTTGATCCTAGACGCAGGCCTCTTCGGCCCTCTCAGTGTCGCAGGCTTTACAGTCAAAAAAACAAGTCGATGACATGAACGACTTTCGTTGATCAGCAGACGCCCTGATCATGGATCATGATAAACAGAAGAATATCGCGATGAACTAATGCACTTAGCGTTAATGAGCGGCTTTCTACGATCAAGCCAGTTCATGTAGAAAGCTCTTCAGTGCGGATGATCTACCTTGATAGATGATCATTATTTCTATAATCCATGAAATATGGAAAATATGATATCGAATCAGCTTGCCACGCTTGGGCACCCGCAACGTCTTTCGGTGTTCAGAACGCTCATGCGCCGCATTCCCGATCAGGTGGCGGCGGGCGATCTGGCAGAGGCACTCGACATTAAGCCCAGCACCTTGTCGAACTACCTGAACGCGTTGCAGCGATGTGGGCTGGTAACGCAGGAGCGGTCGGGAACCTCGCTGCTGTATTCGGTCGAACTGAAGAATGTGCAGGAAATGCTCGGCTTTCTGCTGAACGATTGCTGCCGAGGTCGCCCTGACATCTGTATGCCTTTGGAGCGCGGAAAAGGGACAATGACGGATCGCAAGTTCAATGTCCTGTTCATCTGTGTCGGAAACTCTGCGCGATCTATTTTTGCCGAGTCGCTGCTGCGGGATATCGCCGGCGACCGGTTCAACGCCTATTCAGCAGGGACGATGCCCTATTCGGAACTGAACCCGTTTGCCCTGCAGGTTCTGAACGACAAAGGGCACGACACCTCAGTTCTGCGCTCCAAGAACGTGACCGAGTTCTCAGGTCCTGACGCACCGGAACTGGATTTCGTGTTCACGGTCTGCAACAACGCCGCGAACGAGGAATGCCCAGCCTGGGAAGGTCAGCCAATCAGCGGGCACTGGGGCATGACTGATCCGGTCAGGGCCGAAGGGACAGACGCCGAGAAAAGCCTGGCCTTCCAGAACGCCTACGGAGCGCTCAGGCGCCGGATTCAGGCCTTTGCATCTTTGCCTGCCGAAAGCCTCGATCAGATCGCCTTGCAAACCGCTGTCGATGACATCGGCAGAACGCCTGAGGACTTAAGATGACAACTTACGCATTGAACGGCCTGGGCCGGATGGGAAAGCTGGCCCTGAAGCCGCTGCTGGAACAAGGCGCGGATATCGCCTGGATCAATGACGGGGTCGGTGATCCCGAGATGCACTCGCACCTGTTTGAGTTCGATACGGTGCATGGCCGTTGGGATGCTGTTTTCGAACATGACCCCGACGGTGTTACGATCAACGGCACTCGCTTGCCGTTTATCGGCACCAGGGATCTGAGCGATCTGCCTATGGACGGTGTGGACGTGGTAATCGACTGCACAGGTGCCTTCAAAACCGAGGCCAAGCTGGCCCCGTATTTCAAGGCCGGTGTAAAAAAAGTTGTCGTTTCGGCCCCAGTCAAGGATGGCCCTGCGGCAAACATTGTCATGGGCGTGAACGAGGCCACTTATGACCCGGCCAGGCATCACATCGTAACAGCGGCTTCGTGTACCACGAATTGCCTGGCACCTGTGGTGAAAGTGATCCACGAGAGGCTCGGCATCCGCCACGGCTCCATGACCACGATCCATGATGTGACCAATACGCAAACCATCGTGGATCGCCCGGCCAAGGATCTGCGCAGGGCGCGCTCGGCTCTGAACTCGCTGATCCCGACCACCACCGGATCGGCCACCGCTATCACGCTGATCTACCCGGAACTGAAAGGGCGTCTGAACGGCCATGCGGTGCGGGTGCCGCTGTTAAACGCGTCGCTGACGGATTGCGTTTTCGAGGTCGAGCGCGAAACGACGGTTGATGAAGTTAACGCACTCTTCAAAGCCGCCGCCGAAGGCGAACTGAGCGGCATTCTGGGCTTTGAAACCCGCCCCTTGGTTTCGGCTGATTACACCAACGACACACGATCTTCGATCGTCGATGCACCTTCCACTATGGTCGTGAATGGCACGCAGGTGAAGATTTATGCGTGGTATGACAATGAGATGGGCTATGCGCACCGTTTGGCGGATGTGGCACTCATGGTTGGTGCCGCGCTGTGAGCCGACGGCCCGAAGCCCTGTCGGCCTATATCGCCGTCACGGCGGCCTATTGGGCCTTTATGCTGACCGACGGCGCCCTTCGTATGCTGGTGTTGCTGCACTTTCACACAATGGGCTTCTCTCCGGTGCAACTGGCCTATCTGTTTGTTCTGTACGAAATCGCGGGAATGGTAACGAACCTGACGGCGGGATGGATCGCGGCCCGGTTTGGGTTGACCTCAACGCTTTACACCGGGCTTGGGTTACAGGTTGTCGCTATGTTGGCGTTGACGCAACTTGACCCGAACTGGGCGATTGGAATGTCCGTAGCGTTTGTGATGATCGTGCAGGGAGCCAGTGGCGTGGCCAAAGACCTCGCGAAGATGTCCTCTAAATCCGCCGTAAAGTTTCTGGCCCCCGCCGAAAGCGAAGGCTTGTTCCGTTGGGTCGCCCTTCTGACCGGCTCCAAGAACGCGGTTAAAGGCCTGGGTTTTCTGCTGGGCGCCGTGCTGCTAGCCATTTTGGGCTTCACCTGGGCGGCATTGTCGATGGCGATCATGCTGGCCGCCATCCTGATTGCCGTCATTATGTACATGCCACCGGGCCTGCCCAGAGGGCGCAAAGGCGCGAAGTTTTCCGAAGTGTTCTCGAAATCCGCCAATGTGAATTGGCTATCGACGGCTCGGGTCTTCTTGTTCGGCGCGCGGGATGTCTGGTTTGTGGTTGGTATCCCGATCTATTTCTATGCTGTCCTGTCGGACGGTACCGAAGACGGCAACCGCGCGGCCTTTTTCATGATCGGCACCTTCATGGCCGTCTGGGTCATCCTCTATGGGGCGGTTCAGGCCAGCGCGCCAAAAATCCTTCACGCCTCGGACCGCAGTGAAGGTGACCTGATCCGCGCCGCGCGCAGTTGGGCTGCTGCCCTGTTCTGCGTGCCCGCCGCTTTGACAGCCGCAGTATTTGTGTCCTCGGGCCCCGAGACATGGCTGACAACCACTCTGGTTCTGGGCCTATTGGTGTTCGGAGCGATCTTCGCGGTCAATTCCTCGCTGCATTCCTATCTGATCCTCGCGTTCACCAAATCCGAGCGCGTCACGATGGATGTGGGGTTCTACTACATGGCCAACGCATCGGGCCGCCTGTTCGGCACCGTCTTGTCCGGCCTGACCTATCAGATTGGCGGGTTGTCGCTGGTTCTGGGAACAGCTGCCGCAATGGTGGCGCTGGCGGCACTGGCCTCTGGCAAACTGACTGATCAAGCATCTGAGGCATATTCATGAGTATCTTTGAGCGTTACCTGACCGTCTGGGTCGCACTCGCCATGACAGGTGGCGTACTGATCGGACTCGTTGCGCCGGGGCTGGTCGGTTTGGTCGCGTCGGCCGAGATCGCCAGCGTCAATCTGGTTGTTGCTCTGCTGATCTGGGCAATGGTCTACCCCATGATGGTCAGCGTCGACTTCGGTGCGGTGGCAGGCGTGGCGCGTCAGCCGAAAGGGTTGATCGTGACACTGGTCGTCAACTGGCTGATCAAGCCCTTTACCATGGCCTTTCTTGCGGTCCTGTTCTTCGACTATATTTTTGCACCGTGGATACAGCCGGAAGATGCCGCACAATACACAGCCGGGCTGATTCTACTTGGCGCAGCCCCCTGCACCGCGATGGTTTTCGTCTGGTCACAACTGACCAAAGGGGATGCGACCTACACTCTGGTTCAGGTTTCTGTAAACGATCTGATCATGGTCGTGGCTTTTGCCCCCATCGTAGCATTCCTGCTTGGGGTCACCGAGATTTCGGTACCGTGGCAGACCTTGGTGATGGCGACGGTACTTTATGTGGTGTTGCCACTGATCGCCGGGCTGCTTACCCGCCGCCGTTTGGGATCGCAGCCCGCGATTGATGCGTTCGCTATCCGTGTAAAGCCCTGGTCTGTCGTGGGGCTGATCGCAACCGTGGCGATCCTGTTTGGGCTTCAGGGTGAAACCATTCTGGCCAAACCGCTGGTGATCTTGTTGATCGCGGTTCCGATTCTGATCCAGAGCTACGGTATCTTTGCCCTGGCCTACGGTGTGGCCTATGCCCTGAAGGTCCCGCACCGGATAGCAGCGCCTTGCGCAATGATCGGCACGTCCAACTTCTTTGAATTGGCTGTTGCCGTCGCAATAAGCTTGTTCGGCCTGCATTCGGGCGCGGCCTTGGCAACGGTGGTGGGTGTCTTGGTCGAGGTCCCCGTAATGCTGTCTCTTGTGGCTTTCGCCAATCGAACGCGCGGGCGTTTTCTGACCTGACAGATAAAAATAAATGAGGCCTGAGCCCTACTCAACCGTTCTGGTAATAAAACGACAGCTTGCGGCTTGAACCGCTCGGTGGGCGCGGAAACGGAGCTGCACGCATGACTTGCTCTCTGGCGGCGCGCTCGATCTCGGGGGAGCCTGAACTGTCGACAATATCGACCCACGCCAATGATCCATCCGGGTTGATCTCAAAGAACACCTGAGCGAACCCACGGACCGGTACATAGACAACGGGCGCCCGGTTCAGATGGACCAGGACCTGACCCGCATAGTTCGTTGTATTGGAGTTTCCCCTGCCGCGACCAGTGGTCGGGTTTCGCGCACTACTGGTTCTGAATGGGTCAGCTCCTTCCTTTTGGTAACGACTGAGCGGCGATTCCACTGTTCGCTCGGGGTTGCGCAAATTTTCGAAGCTGCTGAACCCGTCGAGACTGGGTTGCGTTTCGGGTACCGGTCTGCGGTCCGGCAGACGCGGGCGTTTCGAAACAGTCACAGCCTGTTCGGAAGCGTCGGTTTCCTCGCGGGGTTCTTCGGGTGTCGGCTCATCGATTGTACTCGGGATTTCCGGAGCAACCGTGGTATTCTCACTCGGTTCTACCGGGGCAGATGCTTCGTCTGTCGGTGATAACGCGGCCAGCCGATCCGGTTCAGGAGTGACGGGTGACGTTACCTCAGCCTCCGCGTTTTTTGCCGTTTCGGTGCGGGAAGGAGCGACTGGTTCGGTCAGCGCCTCTTCGGGTGCCTCAGGTTGTGGAGACGCAGCTGATCCGACATCCGGCGACGTTACCTGCTGTGGATCGGGAGAAGCGACAAGCGTTTCGCTGATAGGGATTGCTGCACGCTCAGGCTCGACAAGCTCTTCAACCGGGGGCTCAGGCGTTTCGGCAGGTTCCGGTTCGACCGGGTCGGGTGTCACTTCGGTAAAATCTTCGAATGAATTGCCCAGCTCAACTGAGTTTTTGGAGCCCCCATCAGTTCGAAGCTCCGGCAGATTTGGCCCGAAAAAGCTGATCCCAAGGAAATGTACAAAGAGGGACAGCAAACCAGCCGCTGTGGCGACCAAAGCCGACTTCCGGATCATTTCAGAGCCTGCTCGGTCACGAGGAACACCGATGGCGCGCCGTATCTCTTAAGGTCGCCGGTGACTTCCATCAACCGCTGGCCCGGGACGTTACGGTCCGGGACAATCCTGACGGGTCCTTCATCATGGCTGGCCATGAAAGTCTCAGGATCGGTCTGCACCCCACGGAAACTGAGCACACCGTCTTCTTTCAACACAAGCGCGTCAGGAGGGTCGCGTCCCTCAAGTTCAGACGTGTCGACAAGCTGAAGCTCGGGATCAAGGGGCGACGCCACTGTACCGGCAATCAGAAAAAAGATCAGCATCAGAAAGACGACGTTGATCAAAGGTATGGTCGAGTCACGTTTGCGGTTTGGGCGAACGGAGCGGATCATCGGCTCACTCCAACACCGTCACGGTCAGGCCATCGCGACCACGCAGTACAACCAGCAGATCCACAAGTCGCTGAGCTGATGTATCGGCATCAAGGCTGACCAAAGCCTGCCCCGTACCGATCTGTGTTGACAGCTCGTCCAGAGTCACCGTCTCACCATTCAAAACGATCCGCTCGGCACCGATTTGGATGAAGACCCGTTCTACCGGCGCATCCGTTGTTGTCGCTCCTGCTGTTGCACTGCTCAGCTCGATTTCGGCGAACCTCGAAAAGGTCGAAGACAACATGAAGAACAGCAACAGCAGGAAGATGACATCAATGAGCGGTGTCATCGACATCGGTCGTCTGACAAAGGGTGCCGTGTTACGCATGTTCTGCGCTCAGACTCTCATTGGCGCCTGTCTGGGGATCGATCGATCGGGTCGGCACCAGAACCGTGCGCAGCGCTTTGTCCGCAAAAACCCGTTCCCGCGCGGTTCGGCTTTCGAACCAGGACAATACCATTGAGGTTGGCATTGCGACGGCAAGGCCGACCGCTGTGGTTACCAAAGCAACCCAGATACCGCCCGCCAGTAACGACGGGTCGACCGACGAGCCTGCGGATTGAAGGCTTTGGAACGCGTCAATCATTCCCAGAACCGTTCCGAACAATCCAAGCAACGGGGCAAGTTGGGCAACAGTGTCCAAAAGACGGAACCCGCGCTCCAACCCGGCCAGAGCAAGCCCGGCCTCGGCATCCAGCCGGGCATCCAGATCAGAAGCGTCCGGCGCATCCATCGCGGCCTCGACGAGAGGGGCAAGATAGCTGCTGCTTTGAGCAAGGCGCGCACGTGCAGTGGGCCGGTCACCCGCATCCCATGCCTGAAGAGCTTGCGACAGAATCTTGTGCCGACCCACGCCACACGCCGCGAATTGCCACAGCTTGTACAGGCTGACCGCCACGGTCAGCACCGACATGACGATAAGGACTGCTACAACGGGCCCGCCAAGAGCGAGAATCTCCCGAAGAGACGTCAGTACGCTCATCCAAGTAACTCCACTTCTATCCGGCTGCTGAGCGACAAGGCCGATTGGCAGACATCGCTCTGAGAGCCGTTTATCACACACGAGTTCGCACCATTGATCAGTGCGCGCCCTAAAGAGTCGCAAGCCATCCCCGGCAGGTCAAACTGGCGTACGCGCGGGCGGTTCAATGGTAGTTCGCGAAAATCGAAAAGCGACAGCGTAACAACACCGCCTTCGGTGTCAAAAATCACCGTCTCAAACACCGCTTCATCGATATCCATTCCGGTCTGGTTGTCTACGACAAAGGACAGCCGGCACGCCCCATCAACTTCTTGAACAGAGTTTAGTTCCAACGAAATCTCTGGGTGAGTTTCGCTGGCAGACTGGGCCGATGCCCCGAACGAAAACATACTTAGCAAGACTGTAAGAATGACGCGGAAGATCAACATTGACAGGCACCCGTTTGCTTGTGCGAAGCTCGATTGCCCGCGAAGTCTTGCTGACAATGCCCCTCTCTTAACTGATACTATGATCACATCAAGGGACGATTGAAACCACTGTCAGTGCGTTAACTTGAAGGGCGCGCCGGGGTTAGCTTACTCAGGAGAGAGGACTCCGACAACGGTTGATGCTGCCTTCTGAAACCAGTCGATCAAGGTGTTGGTAGTCCGCCCAAGCACTGGGCGCGCTATGAAACACAGATTTGGTTACGAACAAATCATCGGGGTGATCCAATAATATGGGAATGCTGCGCAGCCGCGCGAACTTTACTGCTTTTATCCAGCGAGGGTACGTGCAGCCAGGAAACCCGCACAGCCACTCAGAGACAAGTACGGGAAGCAAGAGTGGACAGATGAGAGCTGAGAACACAAACCCCGACTGACGCCGGATTCAAGAAGGCTGGATTGAAATGTAATCATTGATTACACTGAGCCAAATCTAGGGGAGATGCCTGTGATCAGCATCATGATCCGAAATCTGAATGACAGATCGAAGAAGCGGGCCCGAGGCTCCGGGCATGGGCATTCGATAGATGAGGATATGAGAGAATCCCTGCGCCACGCCATCGGCGGCGAGACATCAAAGCGGCGCAATCGCTGCGTGGGTCCGAACAAGGAGGAGATCACTGCAGCTTTGCCTGAACCCATTCATGAACCGCCGAGCTTCGACTGAGCGGCGGTTTGATCATTCTGGATACAGATATCGTCTCCGGACCCTTTCGGCCATCGCCAGAGGCTAAGGCGGATGCGTGGCAATCCCATCTCATATCGCACGACGGTGCGAACTTAACATCACACAAAGCACAATTTTGCAGGGGGTATCCAAGACGCGAATCTTGGCCCATCGACAGGGCCGCGAACGGAACCTACAGCAACATCAGAGCGATGCGGCACCGGGTGAGGCGGTCGGTCGCCCGTTTTGTTGACCCCCTGATAGCCGCCGGAGGCCGCGCCGGGGGCGTGATCGACGCTACCGAAAACGCCAAAGAATTTGACGGGTATAGTATAGATGTATTCAATTCTCGCTGCGCATAAATTGGAATCAATTAACGTACGGAAATAGTAAATGTTAGAGCCGCGTAACATCGGCATACTGGGAAGCACGGGTTTTGTTGGCTCAACAATCGCGCGGAGCTTTACGACAGCGCAGGGCTTTAACTCGCGCACCGTGGGTGAAGCTGAAAACGCCAACTTCGAGACGCTCTATTGCGCGGCTGCACCCGGTTCGATGTTCGAGGCGAACAGGTATCCAGAGCGGGATGCGAAGCGCATTGATGCACTTATAGCCTCAATCTCGCGTATGCACACCGAACGTTTCGTTTTGATTTCCACGATCGCTGTGCTCGACGCCTTTGATGCAGGCCGTACCGAGACAGACCACCGTTACCAGGAGACCACGCCATATGGCGTTAACCGGAGGCGCTTGGAAGCTGCTTGCCATGCCCATTTCCCTCGTTGTTTAGTGGTGCGCCTCCCAGCACTCTTTGGACCGGGGCTGGCAAAGAACTTCATATTCGACCTCATCAATCCGATGCCGACGATGCTGAACGAGAAGGCCTATCAGACCTTACAAAGTGGCCTTTCGGCATCGCTATTACCATCGCTTGAAACAATCTATGCGCTTGATACGACTCTGGGGATGTATGTGATTAATCGCGCAGCGCTCAGCACTCAGCCCGACGGTGAAGCCCTCACGGCGGAAGCGGATCAGTTGGGAATTAACGCTATGATGTTCCACAACCGGGAGACCACTTTTCAGTTCTACGATATGTCTCGACTGGTTGACGACATTGATCTCGCTTTGGGTGCCGGGCTGGATGTTCTTCACCTAGCCCCGGCCCCTCTCAAAACATCTGGAATATACAGCGCGCTCAAGGGCCATGAGATGCCAGAGACCCATGGCCGCGTTCACAACGAGGACATGCGAACGCTTCATGCTCAGCTCTGGGGGCGTAACGGACCCTATATGAACCGCCCCGAGGATGTACTTGACACGCTAACCCCGTTTTTTAACGCCGAATTGGAGCGTTAATAGGATGCAGTTTGCGGTATCGAACATCGCTTGGCAGGCGTCAGACCGACGGGCGGCTTACGCACGTCTCGAGAGGGCCGGGATAACCGGGCTCGAGGTCGCGCCGGGGTTGTTGTTCTCGGACAGTGAGGACCCTTTCCTACCCACCGAACGCGAGCTCGCAGCGGTCTTGGATGAAATCTCAGCGTATGGGTTGAGCTTGGTATCGATGCAGTCTCTGCTATTTGGGGTTTCTGGAGCGGATTTGTTTGGAGATGCCGAGGGGCAAATCGCGTTCAGCCGAGGGCTAGGAAGAGCTATTGATCTGGCCGCGCGTCTCGGCCTCCCGAATCTCGTGTTGGGTTCTCCAAAGCAACGCATCCGCCCAGCAGGCATGACCTCAGAGGCCGCAATGGAGCACGCTGCGGCAATACTTCGGCCCTTGGCCGACAAGGCCGCTGCGAGCGGGATACGGATTGCCATGGAATGCAACCCAGTGGACTACGGAACGAACTTCCTGACAACCCCGGACGAGACACTGGCCTTCGTGAGATATGCCGCACATCCTGCAATTGCACTCAATTTTGATATCGGCGCGAGCTACCTTACGGGTACGTTTGCCCAAGTGAACTGCCTGATCGAAGATGCGGGGGATACGATCAGCCATGTACACATCAGTGAGCCGTTTCTCTCTCTGGCACCTGCCGATCCGACCGAGGCCGGGCGCGTACTGTGCGCTCTGCAAGATATCGGCTACAAACACGCCGTTTCCATTGAGATGCGGCAGCCCGAGAATGGATTGACCGGGCTCGACGAGGCCTTACGGAATCTTGCTGTCGCGCGGAACATCCTTGAAGCGTCTGCGACAGGAAGGGCAAGAAATTGCTGAATCTGCGAGATGACATACTGATATCCGTCTGCTTCTCGGATGCAAATGCTCCCAAGCCGACCCACGCCTGCCTCGCGGCTTTGGTGGAGATTCTTAAGGCGCGGTACCGCTACTGGGAAATCCTGATCGTAAACGAAGCTGGCCTTGAAGAGGAGTTCGAGGAGACGCTGATGGCGCTTCCAAACCTACGCTATCTCTCGGTGGCGCAGGGTCTCGACGACAGCCAACGCCGCTTGGTCGCGGCGTCCGAAGCGATCGGCGATATTGTGGTGATTACATCCCTGCAAGAGGTCGATACGATGGATATCCCCGCCATGATCGAAGAGGCAAATGCTAACGACGCGGTCATCCTTGGCTTACGTCGAGCGACGGCCGCTGCAGAGCCCTTGATCATAGCACTCGGCCGAGCCAGCGGATTCCAGGCCAGTACCCGCGACATGAAGACGGTAGCCTTTCCCCGCACCGCCCTGAACCGGCTTTTAAGCCACCCCAATCCGGTGCTTGCAATTCGCTTTCCACCGCGCGATTCATCGCTTTCGGTCCTGCGCAAGGCGCAGAGCAAAGACACCACTAGAACAACACCGCCCATACAGGGGCGCTCAGCAAGGGCCTTCTCCCGCCTCGACCTACTCATGCGAATGGTCACTGAAGCTGGTCCGTCAATCCTTGGCGCGGTCGCACTTCTTTCTGTTGTGATTTCCATAAGCGCCTTCCTGTTCGCGATCTATGTCGTGATCGTCTACTTCACCAAAGCGGACATCGCCGAAGGCTGGACGACCCTCTCACTTGCGATTTCGGGGATGCTGGGCTTCCTCGGCATCACTCTGTTCGCCATCTCTATCACCCTTCGCAAAGTGGCCGAAACCACTCGTGGCGGCGCAACAGATTATCTGATTGCCGAGCATAGCTCTGTCGACCTTTTTGAAAGTGTTGCCCACGCTCTGAACGTGGATACCGACGATAGAGACCATCAGGAGCTCCCAGCCGAGCCTTTGGAAATCAACGCGCCCTCTCGGTCCGGAAGGAATGGCGCATGAATGCGTCACGAAACGTAGACTATGTGGTAATCGGGGGTGGTTTCTATGGGTGCTGCCTCGCTCTGTATCTACGTTCGGCCGTCCGTGATGTGGTGCTCGTTGAGGCGGAAGAAGCCATTATGACCCGCGCGTCCCGAGTTAATCAGGCGCGGCTACACTCCGGCTTCCACTACCCCCGATCGATGATGACGGCGCTCAAATCCCGTAAGCTCTGCCGACAGTTTGCGCAAGATTTCCCGGAAGCAATCGTATCGGACTTTCAAATGCTCTACGCCATAGCCCGGCAGCGGTCGAAAGTCTCAGCCAATCGGTTCCGCATGATGTTTGAGAACATGCAAGCCCCCATCACTCCGGCGCTGCCAAGCGAAGTCGCTTTGTTCGATGAGCGCCGGATCGAGGCCGTGTTTCGCGCAGACGAATTTGCATTCGACTACTCTGTACTCGCGCGCGGCCTCGCATCCCGGCTTGACGCAGTCAGCCTGGACATACGGCTCGGCACGGAAGTCGTGTCGGTTGATGATCTCCCCGGCTCCGACAGCGCGGTGGTTCATCTCTCCGACGGCAGCACAATAAATGCACGCCATGTGTTCAACGTCACATATTCACAGATCAATCATACGCTCAGGCAGTCCGGGCTGCCACTAGCTCGGCTAAAGCATGAGTTAACCGAAATTTGCCTGATTGATCCGCCGGAGGAAATACAGCGCTATGCCGTGACCGTCATGGACGGCCCGTTTTTCTCACTCATGCCCTATCCGTCTTCGGACAAATACTCGATTACGCATGTCCGCTATACGCCACACTTAAGTTGGACAGATCAGACGCAGCCTGTGCCACCTTATGCAGTTATGGCCGAAAGCCCTCTTGAAAGCCGTTTGAAACACATGGTCCTGGATGCAGCTCGTTATATGCCATGCGTCGGCAGCATCAGGAACGGGCAATCGATCTACGAAGTCAAGACTGTCTTGATGAAAAACGAGAGCGACGACGGGCGGCCGATCCTTGTCCACAAGGAACCTCAGATCGGACGCGTGACCTCTGTTCTTGGTGGTAAGATCGACAACATCTATGACCTCTTTTCCCATCTAAGCAGAGTGAGCCCGCACCTTGCGAAGGCCGATCTTCGGTATGTGGTCTCGGACTGGAAACGCCATGTCACAGCCTCGGCGTGAATTCCTGCGTTACGGCATCACTATCGCACTCGGCCTAGCCGTTGACCTGACCGCTGCACGCACAGCGGTTGCTTTTGGCTTACAACTTGAATTGGCCGCTATCATCGGGGTCGCTGCCGGCGCGGTCTTTAACTACATTCTCTTAGAACTCTGGGCCTTTGCGGGGCCAAAGAATGTGACCGCCGTTGCGCGCCCTCTGCGCTATCTCGGAGCGTTGGGTATCACTATGGCAGTTAGGGCCGGGACCGTTTGGATACTGGAAGAAGCCTTACGGTTCCAAAGCCGGCCTTTGCTAATTCTCATTGCCGCTGCTGCGGTGTCCTTTGTAGTGAATTTCCTGCTTTCAAAAAACTGGGTGTTCTCCCGGCATGATAAGCCATCAGAAGACGAAGAGGATGATATCCATGCCTGACGTTGCCACATACGTCGACGATACTGACTGGGAAATACCAGAGTTTGAGGTTCTTGAGCTTGCGCCGAAATGCCATGACGCTGTCCTCATCATTCCGGTTTTGAATGAAGGCGAGCGCATTCAAAGCCAATTGCGGGTCCTTGCTTCGCTTGATCATCCGGTAGACGTAGTTGTCGCCGATGGTGGTTCGACTGACGGATCACTCGAACCCGCATTCTTAACCGAGGTCAGAGTTCGAGCCCTGCTTACCAAGACCGGCCAAGGACGGCTGAGTGCGCAACTTCGCATGGCCTATGCATGGGCTCTCAGGCAAGGGTATCACGGGATTTTGACGGTCGATGGCAACGGCAAAGATGGAATGGAGGCTGTCCCTCTGTTCCTGGACAAACTCGCTGCCGGCTACGACTACGTTCAAGGTTCCCGCTATCTTCCTAGTGGCGGGCATAAGAACACACCACTCGAGCGCACACTCGCAAATCGCCTAATCCATGCTCCGTTGCTTAGCCTCGCCTCCGGTACTCGGCTCACAGATACGACCAACGGCTATCGCGCTTATTCGGCACGTTACCTACTCGCTCCACGCGTTCAGCCATTTCGCGATGTGTTTGTCTCTTATGAGTTGCTTTTCTATCTGAGCGTTCGCGCTGGACAGCTTGGCTTTCGTGTCGGTGAGGTACCAGTCACACGGCGGTATCCGGAGATGGGTAAAACGCCAACAAAGATCACAGGTCTCTCCGGGAAACTAAAGATTCTTCGACAGACGGTTCTCGCCGCTTTGGGGAGCTTTAAGCCATGATCCAGTCGTTTCAGGATAGAATTCTATTCCGAATAGTCATCGTCCCTGTTGCGATCTTCCTGATCGCAGCCTCGATCTGGACTGGACTTTCAAGACAGGGCGACCCAGAAAGATACCCCAACTACGCTGACAGGGGTGATGCATACTCCGAGCAGATCATCCGTAACACCGTGGTCAATGCTTTTGTAGGTGACGAGAATGTAAGCGGATCGCTCATCTGGACCCGCGGATATCCATCCAATATTGCTTACGACCCGGTGGGTACCCGGCGTTACCATTCGCAACTCGGTCTACAAGTGGAAATATATAAAGTGATCGCTAAATTTCGCGGTCAACTTACGGAAGCCAATTCATCTATTCTATTTGAGAGCTTTCGGCTGATGAACTGCCTTATCGCCGTTTGCATTCTTTATATATTCTTTCTCACCCTACTTTCATCTCGTGTGATTGCCCTTCTGGCAACGTGTCTAATGTCAATGTCGGCTGGCTTGGCCTTGTTTGGCGCAAATCTCTACTGGACGTATTGGATGATGTTTACACCACTGCTGACGCTCCCCATTCTGCTTGCAGGCAGGACTTTTCTTTTTATTTTAATGGGTTTCCTCTTCGGGTTGCTTTATTTTTCTGTGCGATACGAGTTCGCAACGACATTTGCTCTGATGTGGCTCCTGCCGGTCATATTGGCGTCGACCAAGACAACAACCAAACCGATATGGGTAGGTGGTGCTGGTTTCGCCGCTGTTTGCGTTTCATTTCTGATAGCTGTTGCGATCCACCATTATCGTGTCATGCAGGTGGAACAGGTCGCGTTCTCAGCGGCTTCGCGCTATGTTTTCGAGAATGTTGGGCTGCGCATTGCGTCTTTAGATCGAGTTCCCTTTCCAATGTCACTCGATTTCTTCAAGATTATTGCATTTCGCATGACTGAAAATGCTTTTGCGTTTGAGGACATATTTTCCATTTCAAGGTTTTTAGTGGTGCTATTGACAGTGGTGATGTGCTTATTTTCCAAAGATAAACGCAGTTTTTTAATACTACTGTGGATATTGGCGACATACGGATCTTGGTATGTTTTTGGATATCAACACATTATGCAGCATTATAAATATGATGCGATGCTGTTCTCAGCGACGTGGGGGCTGATGTTTACTTTCTTCGTTTGCAAGTGGGTAGTTTCTCAAACGAGTAGGGCCGGCAGAATTCTTAATCAATGATCATCTGTCGAAGACAAAGCGAACCGCCGAGGGACGCAAACAAATACTCCAAGAAGAGGCATTCTGCTATTCATCATCAAATTTGAAGTATTTTCAGGCAAGCGTCCGGCAATTACAGCCACTGTGGCAACAAGTTTGGGGACGCGTAGTGAGTAATATTTTGTTGGTAGGTGCTGCCAAGAGGGGGTAGATTGGCAGCACCTGGTGCACTGTTTAAACAGTGCTGGGAGGGACCCTGAGTTTTAGTTTCTCCAAAGGCATCGCAAACCGCGATGGTAATCCGAATTGGTTTCGACCCGGGGGTTTTAGGGTCAAACAGTCTTAGTATCCCGGCGTACGTTACGTTTCCTTGATCACACCCGCTGCTTCGAAGCCCCCGTCGACGGCCAGGTTTACGCCCGTGATGTAGGACGACTGAGGAAGCGCCAGATACACGGCGGCTGCGGCTACCTCTTCAGGGGTTCCATAACGGTCCATTGGAATGCCAGCCAGATACGCACGCCGGGTTTCCTGATCATGCATTTTCTTGACCAGAGCCGTTTCGATTGCGCCAGGAGCCAGCGCATTGACGGTCACACCCGATTTGGCCCACTCCATCGACATCACGCGCATCATGGCCGCCACACCACCTTTAGACGCACCATAAGCGGTTCGGCCCGTGCCGCCTCGTATGCCTGCGATTGACGACATCGCAACAATTCGGCCATAGCCCTTGTCCACCATCGCGCGGCCCGCCGCCTGCATCACGAGGAAACTGCCCGTCAGGTTGATGCCGATGATGCGGTCCCAGTTTTCACGAGTTGTATCAAGCGCGTGTTGCTCAAGACCGATCCCGGCAAAATGCATCAGGATTTCCAGCGAGCCGAACCGCTCAAGGGTTGCGGAAATCAGCGCATTCACGTCGTCGGCCTCGGCCACATTGGTGCGGTGGAACAGGGCCTGAGATCCGGTGGCCGTCAGTTTTGAAACGACCTCATTGCCCGCATCGTCGTTGAGATCGGCGATGACAATGTTTGCGCCGAGTTTCGCCAGCATTTCCACCGTCGCCAAACCAATGCCGCTGGCTCCGCCGGTCACAATTGCGGTGTGTCCCTGAAGTGTAAACATCAAACTGTCCTCAATTTATCACGCCAAGTTCGCGCCCTGCCTGGGCAAAGGCTGCAATGGCGCGATCAAGCTCTTCGATCGAATGGGCCGCAGACATCTGCGTGCGGATTCTATCCTGCTCCTTCGGCACCACGGGGAAGGAGAACGCCGCGACGTAAACGCCAAGCTCGCGCACCCGGGCTGCAAAGTCCTGGGCCAGTTGGGGGTCGCGCAGCATGACCGGAATGATCGGGTGCTCACCGGGCAAAAGCTCGAACCCAAGCGCCGTCATTTCCGTGCGGAAATGCGCGGCGTTGCGCCAGAGCCTTTCACGCAGTTCCGGTTCGTTTTCCAGAAGATCCAGCACGGACAAGCTGGTTTCGGCAATGACAGGTGCCAGAGTGTTGGAAAACAGATAGGGCCGTGACCGCTGCCGCAGCCAGTCCACGATTTCCTTGTTAGCCGATACATACCCGCCGGACGCCCCGCCAAGTGCCTTGCCCAGCGTGCCGGTCAGGATGTCGATCCGATCCATGACATTGCAATGTTCATGGGTGCCGCGACCGTTCTTTCCCATAAAACCAACAGCATGGCTGTCATCGACCATCACCAGTGCGTCATATTTTTCCGCCAGATCGCAAATTGCTTCGAGATCTGCGATATACCCGTCCATCGAGAACACGCCATCCGTGGCGATCAACCGAAAGCGGCAATCCTGCGCGGCCTGAAGCTGTTCCTCCAGATGCGCCATATCGCGGTTGCGATACCGCAGGCGCATGGCCTTGCACAGCCGGACGCCATCGATGATGGAAGCGTGGTTCAGAGAATCCGAGATCACCGCGTCCTCGTGGGTCAGCAGCGTTTCAAAAAGGCCGGCATTGGCATCAAAACAGCTTGGGAAAAGAATGGTGTCTTCCATGCCCAGAAACGTGCTCAGTTTCTGCTCAAGCGCTTTGTGAGGGGTTTGCGTCCCGCAGATGAAGCGCACCGAAGACATGCCAAACCCAAAGCGGTCCATTGCCCCTTTCGCAGCGGCTACGAGGTCGGAATGGTTGGAAAGGCCAAGGTAATTGTTGGCGCACAGATTGATCCGGCGCGAACCGTCTTCGAGAGTCACCTCACCCTGTTGCGGTGAGGCAATCGGAAGCTCGGTTTTGTACAGACCGTTCGTTCTGAGATCGTCCAACTGGTTGTTGAGATGTTGTGCGAAGTTTTCTGAGATTGCTTTTTTGGTCATTTGGATTTCCTCAGTAACCAAGAACGTAGTTTGGCAGGGCCAAAGCGATTGACGGGATGTATGTGGTCAGGATCAGCGTCGGAATCCACGCGAATGCGATCATGATCAGAGTGGGCTTGAGCATCGACTGCACCGACGTTTCCCCAACCCGCGCGCCGAGATAGAGCAGCGGAGCGGTTGGCGGCGTTATGTTGCCCATACCCAGATTGACACCGATGATGGCAGCGAACTGAACGGGATCAACGCCAAGGTCCTGAACGATCGGCAGCAACAACGGGGCCGACAACAACACGCCGGATACGTCATCCATAAGCATCCCGATCGCGACAAGCACAAGGTTGATCATCATGAGAATGACAATCGGGTTTTCCGAGATCGAGAAGATGAACGCTTGGGCGATACCCGGGATATCTTCGAAAACAAGCAGGCGGCTTACGATCATCACCATGAAGAACATGACCATGACCGCGCCTGTCGTGACGCCGGATTCGATCACCGCCTCTTTGAAGGTCTCCCAATTCAGACCCCGATACACCCAGAACCCGACAGGAATGGCGTAAAACACACCTATCGCCGCCGCTTCGGTCGGGGTCATGATACCGCCGTAGATACCACCAAGAATGATCAGCGGCATCAACAGCGCGGGCGTCGCTTTGAAGGTACGACGACCGGTCTCGACAAAGAAATCGTCGGGCAGTTCTTCAAGCTCGATCTCCTGCCGTTTGCGCATCATGATCCAGTTCACCAGGCAAAGCAGTGTGATCAGGATGATCGCTGGGACAACCGTCGCCAGAAAACACTTGAGAACCGATTGGCGCGTCACCCAGGCATAGATGATCTGAATCGAACTGGGCGGGATCAGCAGCCCCAATGGGGCGGCATTGGCGATCAGCGCGGCGGAGAAGCCTTTAGGATATTTGTGGCGTTCCAGACGGGGCAGCATCACACCGCCAATGCAGGTCAGCGTTGCGGCTGCCGATCCGGAGATCGAGCCGAACACCGCACTGGCCAGAACTGCCGCGGCGGAAAGACCGCCCCGGATACGGCCCAGGAAGACGGCGGCGATATCGACCAACGGTTCGGCCAGCTTGCCCCGGTTCATGATGGAGCCCGACAGGATAAACAGCGGGATCGCCAGCAGAACGATATTGTTCATGCGCCAGTGGCCCGAAGACAGGAAATTGGCGACATCGGTCTCGGCAACCCAGCCGAGATAAAGCAGAACAGCCCCGAAGGCGAACGGTACCGGAAGCCCTGCCACCAGCAGCACGCAGAGCATGATGAACACGATGAAGAGCGTCATAACGCAGTCTCCTCTTCGACGGAATGTCCGCGCAGAATCTGGATGCCATTCACCAGCGCGTGAAACGCCATGAGGATGAATCCGGCAGTGATAAAGAAACGGGGAACAGCGAGAGGTATCTTGTACACTGTCGACGTCGGAATATTGGGCCAGCGGGCAAACTCATGCAGAAACATCTTGATCGCGAAATAGCTGAGACCGATCAGGATCGCCGCTTCGACCAGCTGGAGTATCCCGGTATAAATCCGTTTTGCTTCTTCCGATTTGATTATCTCGGAAATCAGATCCGCCTTGATGTGGCTGTCGGTTTTCGACGCCAGAGCCCCACCCGCGAAATACATCAGAAATGCGATGACCAGCGCCCATTCTTCATACGCGAAAAGGTCGGTTTCAAAGACATAGCGCATCAGCACAACGGCAAAAAACACTGACGCCAGAAACAGGCTGCAGGTGAATACTATTGTTCGCTCTATTTTGACCAGCAGGCCCATCGCAGATCCTCCCCTAAGGTGAACGGGGCGGATAAACCGCCCCGTCTCGTATGATTTGATCAGTTCTTCAGGTCTGCCTTGATCGCATCGAGAAGCTCTTTACCCAGGTTCTCTTCAAGTGCAGGCCAGACGGTCGCGCGAACATGCTCGGCGATGCCACCCAACTGCTCATCCGACAGAGTGACCACTTCGATGCCTTTTTCCGGCAGGCGTACGAGGTATTCCTTGTCGACAGCCTTGCTGAGCGCAAAAGACTTCTCGGCGGCCTTGGCAAATGCATCAGTCATAACCGACTGTTGCTCGGCCGAAAGACCGTCCCAGACGTTCTGGTTGATGTAGAACGCTGTGTTTTCAACAAAGGCGTTGTAGGGCGTGAAGTATTTCACGCTATCGCCAAAGACGGTGTAGTTGGATTCGGCGGTTCCGCCGATCACACCTTCGATCACACCCTGCTGGATCGCGGGCACGACATCGCCCCAGTTCATCGTGGTGGTTTTGAAGCCCATTTCCTGCGCTGTCAGGCGTCCGACTTCGGCGCTCCAGACACGAATGTTTAGGTCTTTATCACCAACGCCGCCCACGTCAGCCGGCACCTTGGTCGATCCGACACCGATAAAGCCTTCGGCGAACACGCCCAGAAGCTTCAGGCCCTGTGCAGCGATGTGTTCTTCATAGACTTCGTAGAACTTGGAGCCCGGCGAATAGACCTTCTCCATCTCTTCATAGTTGCTGACGAGATAAGGCAGCGAGTTGATTTCAAGCACCGGGTCATTGTGGCTGTAGATAAAGGTATGACCGATATCGATGACACCGGCAGCGGTGTCTTCGAACACGACCTCACCGTTGCCCAGCTGGCCCGCGGGGAACAGCTTGATGTCGATCCCGACACCCGCACCCTCGATCTCGGCGATGGTTTCCTTGAGCACTTTTGTCGCGTTGTGATCAACGGGGTGCTGACCGGCGAGACGCAGCTTTACATCATCCGCCATGGCGCTGGTTGCACCAAGCAGAAGCACGGCCGCAGCGCTGAGTTTCAAAGTTGAGAAAATAGACATTCGAGTCCTCCCTAAAGTCTGGGTTAATGTGCTACATGGCTGTAGCGGTTTGATTAGCGGGGCTTTTCTGCGCCCCAACAGTCCGAGAGCGTGTATCCCAGCGGAAACGGATCGGTTGGATGAACTCCCAGGAAATGGCGACCATAGATCCAGCCACGACCTGAGACCGTTGGACATATCGCGGTGCGATCTCCGCAGGTTGTCATCGACTTGATTGTTGCGATGAATTCGCCATCGATGATCGAGCGCGAGGACACCACATCCTCGGCCGATATCTCTCCGCGCTCCAGCATCACAGCTAGGCGGGCAGCGGTGCCCGTGCCGCACGGAGACCGGTCAATGCGGCCCGGAAAGATGATCGTCGCATTGCGGATTTCTTTGCCGTGGCCTGCGACGAACATCGGATATTCGACGCGATTGAAGCTTTCCACCTCGGGATGCTGAACCTCGATCTGCTCCTGAGCGGCTGCATTGATGCGTGCACCCAGTTCGACAAGATCGCGCGCTTCTTCCGGCGCGATCTTATAGCCCAGATCCTCGGCTCGAACGAGGGCGAAGTAGCACCCCCCAAACGCCACATCCACGTGGATCGTTCCAAGACCCGGAACCTCGAGCGGATGGTCCAGATGCTCGACAAAACTCACCGGCATGTCGATCGTGACACGCTCGACCTTGTCGCCTGTCCAGTCGGCGGTTGCTTCGATAAGGCCCGCGGGCGTATCCAGCTTCACCACAGTCTTCGGCCCGGTCGGCTGAACGATCCCGGCCTCCAGAAGTGCGGTGGTCACACAAATGGTATTCGAACCCGACATGGCATGGGCACCGTCTGCCTGCATGGGAAAGAACCCCATATCCGCACCCTCGCGACAGGGCGGCGTCAGCAGGTTGATTGTCATCTGGGACGCGCCACGTGGTTCGTACAGGCAGACCCGCATCAGGCTGTCATCGACATTGTTGATGTGGTTCATCTTGTCGACCATCGTGGCGCCGGGAATGTCTGGCGCCCCACTTACGATAACCCGACCGATTTCACCTTCTGCATGAACACCAAGCAGCTCAATTTCTCGATCCAGCTTCATGAGTTATCCTTATTATTGCGCGTCACTGTCTTAAGACTACCGAGGCATCCAGCTTAGACTTGCATTTTTATCGCATTTTCTTGTAGAAAACCTGCATGACTGCTTCGATGAATTCCGCCAGCCAGCGCGAGAGCCCAAGCAAACCGGAAATCAGTTTCGGGCTGACCATGACCCACACGTTTCCGATTCTGGCACTGAGCGGATTTGTCGACACGTTGCGCCATGCCGCCGACGACGATAACCGCAATCGCCAGATATATTGTCGGTGGGACATATGCGGGCCAGACAGATTGCCGGTCACGTCAAGCGCCGGCATCAAGGTCTATCCTGACGTGGCATTTCGGGATTTAGCCGATCCCGACTACCTGGTTATTGTGGGTGGTCTGATGCCGCATATTGACCAGGTGCCATCTGCGACCCTCAAGTATTTGAGGGAATACCACGAACGTGGCGGGACGGTGGTCGGGCTTTGCACAGCATCGTTCATTATAGCTCAGGCGGGTCTACTGAAAGGGAAACACGCGGTTGTACATCACCGGCATCGCCGTGACTTTATCGAGCGCTACAAGAATGTTCAGGTCAGCAGCAGAGACATATTCGTAGAAGATGAACGGATTATTACCTGCCCAGGCGGAACGGCCTCAATCGATCTGGCGATTAACCTGCTCGCGCGGAAACTGGGCCGTCAACGAGCATTGAAGGGTCTTGTTGAAATGAGCGTCGACAGGTTCCGCGCTTCTACCGACATGGCAATGACACCATTGACCAAATACGAAACCAGCGCAGACGGGCGGATTCGTATGGCCATCCAATTGATGCGTGAAGACCTGAGCCAACCGTTGGACGTTAGTGAGATCGCAGCCAGTATCGGCATGAGCACTTCACAATTGCACCGGATTTTTATCGGGCATACGGGAATGAGCCCCGGCAAGTTCAGGCGCTCGATGCAGCTGGAACACGCACGGTGGCTGCTGTTGAACTCGGACAGAAATATCACACAGATCGCCATGGATACGGGGTTTTCAGATCCCGCCCATTTTTCACGCACCTTTTCAAAATCTTACAAGGTCTCACCCAGATCCTACCGATCACAGCGGGTATCTCTGGCGGAATGAAGGATTTCTTGGGAATTTATCTTCCGTCGAAGATCGATTGAACTTGCTTGAGGCCCAAGGGCTCAACGTAGAAATTCAATCCCGGCTACTGGCGACTGAAGATCCAAACAGCAGCACCCCCGAGAACGGTTGCGGTTGCACGATTGAACCTCTGCACCGACCGCCGGCTTGCCATCGCGTTACGACCGGCTTCAGCGGCAAAAAGGTAGATACCTAAAACAACCGACAACACCACCAGTGTTGTAATCACAAGGGCAATAGCCATTCCCGTGTCAATTCTGTCTGCGGGCACAACGCTGGGCAGCAGAGCAATGTAGAAAAGCATCATCTTCGGATTACCCATGGTGACGGCAAAGCCACCCAGAAAACGGGTCACCGGGCTTGTTTGACGCGATTGTTTCGCGCCTGGTCCAACGGACACCGGGGCGTTCCAAGTCTTCTAGGGCAGAACCAGATCGTCCTGCGCGCACCTTGCGCCATTGCGGTCGCAAGGATCGCTGCTAGGCCGGGGCCCGGTGTGGCAGCAGCGAGACCCAGAGCGGCGGCGAATACAAAGATCTCTCAGTCAAGCATCTTCGGACGGCTCCCCAACAGCATTTGCATAGGATGCAGGATCAACATCAAACGCAGCACAAATCCGTTCGATGGTTTCCAGACTTTCAGCATATGCAAAGGGCGAGGCACCTTCGAATGCGGAAAGCGTAATACCTTCCAGAAGATCTCACATACTGGGGGCCCGCTGCTTCGTATTCAGCGATCTTCTCATCCGAAGGCACTGTGTTCAGTTTGGTGGTCATAGCATTTCCTTTCAGAGTATTGCCCGCCAGGTCTTCTGGCAGAGGTGATTGGCGCAGAATACGTTTAGAAGCTAAACACTTTGGCCAAAATTTTTCCGATCTACTGAAGCTTCTCGGTTTCCTCATTGAAGGTTTCGATGAGATAGCCCATAAATCGAGAGATCGTCTTTTTCTCTTCGCTTGACACGTTTGTCAGGTAGGTACCGAATTTGGCATCCAGTTCCCGCCTTACCAGCAAACACCGGTTGGCAACGTCCAGACCAAACGGCAGCAGCTCGACCAGAGACTCGTTTTTGGTGCCGGGTATCTTGGACCGTCTCAACACACCCTTTTTCTCTAGCCTGGCGAGGGTCTGGGACACAGCGCCTTTGGTAATCCCCAACTGCGTCGCCATCTGCGTCACATTTTCGTCCGGGTTCATGTGAATAAAGAGGATCAGGTTAACTTCGGACGGGAAAAATGTTACGTCGCCTACCAGCACGCGTGATTTCTTTTCCATGAACAATATCTGATCTATCAGATCAAATATCTGCCCAATCGTCTTGTTCGTATCCTCGGTCATGGCATTATATTTAGTATCTAAACTCTAAGTGTCAAGACCGCTTGATTTGCATTGATCAACCACTCCGCTTCCAGACTAGCTTATGGCCATGCGCACGGCTGCCAAACTCAGCAACCCACCACCAAGGCCGTTTGCAATCCTCTGTCCGCACGGGCTGGATGATCCACGCGCAGCCAGTCCCCGGGCCAGCAAACCAATGGTCAGGTAGACCACGAAACACAACACAATGAAAACCAGAGACAAAACAATAGCCTGCAACCCTGGCCTGCTGCCGGCCTCATCAACAAACTGGGGCAGCAGAGAAAGAAAACCAGCATACCCTTCGGGTTCAGGAAGCTGGTCAGAAAGCCGCGCCAGATTGTCAGCTTTTTGGCCTTTTGCACCTTCGCTGCGACGGCGCCCGAAAATGCCGCCCGATCATGCTTGTTGCCAGATAGGCAAGATACAGAACGCCCGCCATCTTGAGCAGCCCAAACAGGAAGGGAGATGCGCTGATCAGGGCAGCAATTCCCACTGCAGCCAGGATTGCATGGGCTCCGTACCCCAATGATATTCCATTGACGGCCTTCAGTACCGCCTTGCGGTCAAGTGCCAAACCCTGCGACATAACCAACAGGATATCGGGTCCGGGTGTCAGGATAAGCGGGACCACGGTCAGAGCAAACCACCCGAGATTTCCGATCAATTGCTCCATTCGACTCTCCCGGTGTCGTTTACATGTAGGTTCAGAACTCGATTCTGCTTGCACTTAATATGGTAACTTGGTACCAATCAACCTTTACCGAACCGTACGACAGGGTTCCGGGCACTGTCGAATCAACCGTCGGACCGACTATCGCTATCACTGGTCAAACGCAGGAGGCATTTCCAATGCCAGTACAGGAAAAGGCCCCGATCCTCGCCGTCGATTTCGGAACCTCGAACTCTGCCGCGGCGATGCTTGCCGACGGCAAGATCACCCGGCTGCCGCTTGAGCCAGACCGTGATACGATTCCGACTTCGGTGTTCTTCAACGCCGATGACAACTCGACCTATTACGGCACCGCGGCAAACATTGCCCTGTCGGAAGGGGAACCCGGCCGTTACATGCGATCACTCAAAAGCCTTCTCGGGTCGCCCATAATGTCAGAAAGCCGGCTGCTGAACGGACGGCGTATGGATGGCTTCGATATCATATGCGACTATCTGACCACCATCAAAGCCCGGGCAGAGGACTGCACCGGCCTTTCCTTTTCGCACGCTCTTGCGGGTCGGCCCGTCCATTTCCACACGCGCGACCAAGTGAAAGACGCACAGGCCGAGGCCGATCTGAAACAGTGCTTTCTGCGCGCTGGGTTTGAGCATGTGGACTTTATGGCAGAACCGGAAGCCGCTGCGCTGTCCGAACAGGATAAGCTGCATCGCAACTCTCTTGGTCTCGTAGTTGATATCGGCGGCGGAACATCAGATTTCACGCTGTTCCGCAAAGGCAAAGAGGCAACAGAATACCGATTGATCGACATATTGGCCTCACATGGTCTGCGGCTGGGTGGAACGGATTTCGACCGTCAAACCAGCCTGAATTTCTTTATGCCCCATCTCGGGCACAAATCAAAAATCCGACGGGCGATGGCCGATGAAACTGTAACCGCCCCGATCTCGATCTTTGCCGATCTATCGACCTGGGAAAAAATCCCGTTCCTCTATAATGCGAAAACGCTTCGCGAGGTGCGGGAGCTTATCTATCTGGCACCGAAAAAACGCCCGTTTGAACGTTTGAAGAATGTTATCGAGTTCGAAAGCGGCCACGAGCTTGCGATGCTGACCGAGGCGACAAAGATCGCGTTGAACACGACGGATCAGGGATATCAACACGTTGATTTGTCGTTACTCGACTCGGGCCTGACGACAGACATAACCGTTGATGAGTTCGATGCGGCCATCATGAAAAGCTCGGACATCCTGAGACGCGAGATTGAAGAGACATTGGCCAAGGCGCATTGCGCGGCCGAAGATGTGTCACAGATTATCGAAGTCGGCGGCGGCGGCAAAATGAAGCTTGTTCGCCAATCCCTCAAAGACCTGTTTCCAAATGCTGAAATCCTGAGCGGGGCTACCTTTACGGCAGTTGTGGATGGCCTTGCGATGGCGACGGAAACACGCCGCCAAGTTCAGGCCGGGTCTGGGAATACGTTCGTTGTGAATTGAACATGAAGTTCTTATGGTGCCGGTACGACGGCACACCAGAAGCAGTAGAGGGAGTTAGATGACCGATAACTGGAAAAAGGTTGAACGCGTTCAGACCGGGGTGCGTATTGATAAACGCATTCTCAAGGTCCTCAAGGCTGTCGCGGCCCGGCATGAGATTAGTCTGGGTGACCTGGTCGAAGGTATCGTACTCTACAGCTTCGAGGGAAAGTCACCTTTCGAGGCAGATACTCTCGAGTTTATTGATCAGATGCGCGCAGCCTACGGGTTAGATTTGACAGCTGAAGACAGTCACAAACTTGCCGAAAACTGACGCTGCAGGTGTCGCCAAGGAACCTGCCTGTCAGATTGCGCAGGAACGCTTTATCTTTGAATTTCCAATAGTTGCCCAGTTGAAAACAGAGCGGTCAATTCGGCTCTGTTTGACAATGCCGCTCTGTTGTCACTGTGCTGCGCCTACAAGATTGCAGAACGGGACGATACAGATACCTCTGGCCCGATGGCGCGCCTTGTCGAACAAAACGCACCACCGGATCTTGGCCAGACTCTCTACACGTGTGCAAAGACCGTCGAACCGTCCTTTCCGTTGGCCGACTGGTTTTCCAGCTTCGCAATTACCTTGCCCATGTCCTGCAAGAGCATCTCAGCCATATCAAAACTAAAACCCTCGCGAACGACGATGCGAAGAACATGGATATCCTCTGCGCCTTCGGGCATCGAATACGCAGGCACTTGCCAGCCGTACTGACGCAACTGGTCGGACACGTCATACACGGTAAAATTGTCAGGGTCTTTTACCTTGAATGCAAACACCGGGATAGTACTGCCATCGCTGAGCAGCTCGAACGGCCCCAGATCGGCGATCCGCGCCGCAAGTTGCTGGGCGATCGCACCCAGATTACCCATCACTTGCGCATATCCGTTCCGACCCAGCCGCAGGAAATTGTAATACTGACCAACGATCTGGTTCCCGGGGCGAGAGAAGTTCAGGGTAAAAGTAGGCATGTCGCCGCCCAGGTAATTGACATGGAACACCAGATCCTCCGGAAGTTCCGACTTGTCGCGCCAGACGACCCAGCCGACACCAGGATAGACCAGGCCATATTTATGCCCGGACACGTTGATCGATTTCACCTGCGGCAGTCGGAAATCCCATTCCAGATCCGGTTGCAGGAACGGCGCGACAAAGCCGCCACTGGCCGCATCGACATGTAATGGAACGTCAAAACCCGTTTTGGAATTTGAGGCGACCAGCGCATCGTGCACCTCTTTGATCGGTTCATATTCGCCGGTGAAGGTTGTTCCCAAAATAGCGATGATCCCGATGGTGTTCTCATCAATCTTGGAAATCGTGTCCTCCGGGTCGATCACGTAGCGATCTTCGGCCATCGGCACGTACCGGGGTTCGACATCCCAATACCGGCAGAACTTTTCCCAGACGACCTGAACGTTGGTACCCAATATGAGGTTTGGCTTGTCGGTCGGCTTCCCCTTTGCACGCTGCCGCGCACGCCAGTTCCATTTCATCGCCATACCCGCCAGCATCACGGCCTCGCTCGATCCGATGGCGGACGAGCCGGTTGCATTCTCTGGTGCATTGAACAGATTTGCCACGATCTTGATACAACGTTCTTCGATCATTGCGGTGTTCGGGTACTCATCCTTGTCGATCATGTTCTTGTCGAAGGTTTCCGACATCAGCCGCTCTGCCTGAGGCTCCATCCATGTGGTCACGAAAGTCGCCAGATTCAGGCGGGCATTTCCGTCCAGCATCAATTCGTCATGGATCAGACGATAGGCTGAATCCGCATCCATCTCGTTTTCGGGCATACTGTACTTGGGAATGGGTTCGCGCATAAAACGCCCCCCATAAGCCGGGGTGAGAACAGATTCAGTATCAGAGGAAGGCGTAGGTTTCTTGGTCATGACTCTACCTTTTTTGCATTTTGTGTCTCACTGAACCGAACCCATTGGGGACGACGGAGCGCGTAAATCAGGAAGGGTACCGCAGAAACAAGCACGACACCCAATACCATCATAAGTTCGAAGGACAGGATTGACAGGCCACCGACCGCAGGCGGGATAAATCCGATGCCAAAACAGGCCACGGCAGCAAGCAGACCGATACCGGCGGTAATCCACATTCCCGCATTTCCTCCCGGCACACGATAGGCGCGTTGAACCTCGGGGTGGCTATAGCGCAGCCGGATCGCAGCGGCATACATCAGGACATACATCAAGGAATAGATCAGAACGGCGATCGACGTCAGAATAAGAAACGCCGTATTGACGTTGTCCACCAACAAGAACGACATGGCGATCAGCGAAATCAAAGCGGCTTGCAGTATCAGAAGGTTCGTCGGCACACCCTGATCATTCACCTTCTGCGCCCAGACCGGAAGATTTCCATCCTGGCCTGCCGCCAGGATGCCCTTGACGGGCCCGACGATCCAGGTACTGACCTGTCCGGCGGCGCCAAATGCAACCAGAACCGCCGCAACTGGCGTGAGCCAAACAAGACCGAAATGCGAGAAGAAGGCCGAAAACGCCTGCATCGCACCGTTGATCTGATCAATCGACGCTGCAGGCAGGATCGCGGCGACAGCAAGACCGCCAAGCAGAGTCAGGACAAAACCGATTGCCGCAGCGCTAAAAACAGCCAACGGATAGGTCCGGTGGACATTCTTGACCTCTCGCGCATGGCTTGCGGAAACCTCGACACCGACGAAACCGAATATGAAACTGAGAAACAGAACAAGGTTCCCCGTCTCCCACAAGGATGGAACCCAGTTCTCTGCGGTCAATGCCGTATCGATCTCCAGCGTATTGCCCTCGGCAGCGTATAAGGCGCCCAAGCCAATCAGGACAATGGTTGGCAGCAGAACACCAACAGAAACCGCGACGCTGCTGATCAGCCCCGAGCTTTTTGATCCACGGAAATTCGCAAGGGTCGCAGCCCAGTAAACGATAAGGATGACCGCAACGATAAAGTACTTGTTTGACCCAAGAGACGGATCAAATGCGTACGCCAAAGACGCCGCGACATAGGCAACAATCGATGTGATGCCAAAGATGCTCTGCGCCCATTGCAGCCACACAGCGGCAAACCCCAATCTGGAGCCAAAGGCCGCCTCGACCCAATGGAACACACCGTTCTTGGGCCAGCCGGTGGCCAGTTCGGCTGACACCAGTGCCACAGGGATAAGATAGGCGACGATTGTGATGGCATTGAAGATGACCATCTTCATCCCGGTCTGTGCCATCATGGGCATGTTGCGCAATGTCATGAACAATGCTGCGGTTATCAATGTCAGCGCGATGACACCGATTTGATGTTTGGTTTCGGTCAATGAAATATTCCCGGTTTTCCGATTTGGCTTTCGATCGTCTCAGCCGCTCTGCGCTATATCCTGAAACTTTGTCAGTTACTTAAAGACAGGCCATTTCGGCATCTGTTCGCTGCCTAACATGCTAGGCAAAATTCCAACCCCGTGGCGTCATTTGTTCGCGAACTAACAGATCAATCGAAGGCCCAAGTATATTGTGAACCAGCCGACAGAAGATACGGGTCGGCCCGAAATGTAAAGACTCATCGGTCGTGATTTTATCCAAGCCTCGAAATTTTAAGGGAAATCTGAACTTCAAACACAAGATCGGGTCTGCTCTGACAACAGATACAACACGCAGATTTCAAGAGTGCGTTGTTGCCGCAGCAATGTCGCGTAACGCGTCGACATCAAACACAGTTATGTGTCCGGACCGCAGATCCAACAGCCCTTGTTTGCGAAAATCCGCAATTGCGAGACTGGCAGTCGGGCGTGAACACCCGGCAAGGGTAGCAATTTCAGCCTGCGTCAATTTGAGATGGACCAGTACATGGTTGTCATCTGCTTGGCCAAAATCATCAACCAACATTGAAATGACTCGTGCAATTCTGGATGTGGCACTCCGGAAAATCAAATCCTCGGCACGGATTTCGATCCGCTGCAATCGTTTTCCAACCTGGCGTGACACGGCAAGGCTGAAATCCGGCATGGTGCCCATGAGGTCCAGAAACAGCGATTTCGGCAGTTTCAAGACACAACAATTGTCGATTGCCACGGCAAAACTCTCGCGGGAAGCGTTGTTCAGAACAGGCAGTTCGCCAAACACTTCACCAGGTTCCACAAACCCAAGTGTGAATTCTCCACCGGATTCTGTGCTACGGAAAATGCGGGTCAATCCCTTTTCCAGTATGTACACCTGCTCGGGGTCCACCTCGGGGGCGAAAATTGTTTCTTTGTTTTTGTAGAGTTTCGTCTGAGCCCGCTGCCGCAATCGGTCTTGCGCCGGTTCCGGCAGAGCATCCAACCAATTCAACGATTCTAAGTGCCAGTGCGACAACGGTTGCCCCCAATTCAGTTCAGTATTGCCCGGCGCACTCTGCCACCGTTCAAAACAGAGAGTAAACATACCTATAGCCTTATGAGACGCTAAACTGTACGTCAGATTCAAATGCGCGGGACGAGGAAGAACGACCTATGAACTTAGCCGATCTGGTATCGAAGACGTTGGAACAATGGGAAAATGCGCTGATCACATTTGCTCCTAATCTGGTTCTGGGGGTTCTCACCTTCGCCGCATTTTTTATTCTGGCTAGCCTTAGCCGCCGGATCAGTCGGCGGTTCTTCGGGAGACGCTCCACGCCACGCAAGCGTCTGGCCTCAATCGCATCAACGGTCGTCTACATTGGCATCCTGTTGTTCGGAACATTTCTTGCCATCAACGCCTTGGGCCTAGAAGACACGTTAACAAAGCTACTAGCCAGCGCCGGGGTCGTCGGGATTGTGATCGGCTTCGCGGTCAAAGACCTCACGGCCAACAGTTTCGCGGGTTTGCTGTTGAACACCCAATCACCGTTCCGGATCGGCGATTGGGTCGAGATAGATGGCACGTTTGGAACGGTCGAACGCATCGGAGCCATTACAACTGAAGTCAAGATGATGTCCGGGCAGTTGGTATTCATACCCAACCAGGTGATTTATACCGGCTCATTCAAGAATTATTCGACCTATGGGAAACGGCGCGTCACCCTAAAATCCGGTGTCTCATACGGCGATGACCTGCACAAGGTTCGCAAGGTGACACTGGATGAAATTCAAAAAATCGAAAGCGTTCTTAGAGACGAGAAAATCGATTTCTACTTTACGGGCATTGGCAGTTCCACCTTCAATTTCGAGGTACGTTTCTGGATCAAATTTACCCGCGAAACAGATTACCTGACCGCGATGAATGACGCAGTGGTAGGTATTCACGACAGGTTCGAGGCAGAATCCATTTCACTCGCTTACAACGTCACAACACTTGATTTCGGAGTAAAAGGGGGCGTCAATCTGTTTGACCAAGCCATCCAGATCTCGGACCGTCAGCACGCTGACCACTCGACAAAGGACATCGCAAAATGACGTGGATCCTTCTGTTACACATCAGCCTCGCCCTGGTCTTCACAATTCGCATCCTTCTTCGCGACGATTTTTCGCCGCCTGCACGATTGGCTTGGTTTACCGTCATCGCCATTGTTCCCTGTTTTGGCAGCGCGATTTATTTCTTGTTTGGCGAGATCGACCTGGGTCGGCACGCGGACCAAACCCACAAAGAGATTTTTCAGAACATCCGCAGCGAAGCGGAGAATTTTATGGGCGATCCCGATGGCATCTCTGAACTGATCGATCCCGTTTTTCATCCGGGGTTCTCCTACGCCAGTTCAATCAACGGCTTCTATCCGGTCGACGGAAACAGGGCCGATCTTATGGCAGATGCAGAGGAAACGCGTGAAAGACTGGTCGCGGATATCGACGCGGCAAGCGATCATGTCCACGTTCTCTACTACATCTGGCTGGCCGACAATACCGGCACCGCCGTTGCCGAAGCGCTGATCCGGGCGGCGCAGCGGGGGGTAACGTGCCGCGCCATGGCTGACGGGCTGGGGTCGAGGTTGCTGCTGAAATCCGATCTCTGGCAGCGCATGAAAGAAGCAGGTGTCACACTCGCAATTGCTTTGCCGCTTGATCGCCCGATCCACACAATCCTGACCAGCAGGCTTGATCTGCGCAATCACCGAAAGATCACCGTCATTGACGGGCGCATCACCTATTGCGGCAGCCGAAACTCCGCTGATCCAGAGTTCCTGATCAAGGCAAAATACGCTCCTTGGGTCGATATCATGCTGCGGTTCGAGGGTCCGGTTGTTGCACAAAACCAGCTGCTGTTTGCCAGCGATTGGATGCAGGCAACGGGTGAAGATCTCAGCGCTTTTGAACTGATATCCGAACCTGTCAAAAACGGATTTCCGGCACAGGTCATGGGGGACGGCCCCACAGAGCGCCGGGGCGCAACACCACAGTTGTTTTCAACCCTGATAGCCTGCGCGCAAAAAGAACTCACCTTATCGACTCCGTACTTCGTACCGGATGCCACTGTTCTCGAAGCGTTATGCGCCGCCGCGCATCGCGGGGTACGGGTCGAGTTGATTTTTCCCAAGGTGAATGACAGCTGGATCGTTGCTGCCGCCAGCCGCAGCTATTACCGCAAATTGCTAGAGGCAGGCTGCAGAATACAGGAGTTCAATGGCGGTCTCCTCCATGCCAAAACACTGACAATCGACGGAAAGGTCAGCCTGATCGGATCGTCGAACCTCGACCTACGCAGTTTCGACCTGAACTACGAAAACAACATTCTGCTTCAGGACGTGGACACAACCGCCACCATCTATCAGCGGCAGCAGAACTATGTTTCGCGATCAACACCCGTGGCGTTGTCGCAGGTGCGGGCGTGGCCCCGACACCTGCGTATCTGGCACAATGTAATCGCCACCATTGGCCCGGTTCTCTGATCAGGACGCCGGGTAGAGCGGTGCCAGGTGCTTTTGCTTCTTAAACGGTTTGATCGCGCCTGAGGTTTTCCGCGGAAGTACGCGTTTCAGCATCGCGTTCAGGTCCGGCCTTGCACCCTTGGCATCCCTGGCGAAGGCGAGGCGTTCGAACTCGGCGATCACCTCTCCCAGTTCCGCCGGATCGGCCTGACCGGGATTAGCCTTCAGCGCCAGCAAGGCTTGATAAAAGCCAGCCTGGTCACCGCTGTGGGCGCAACGGCGCAAGGTAAGGGTTTGGTCCTCAAACTTCTCGGCTGTATTCGAGCTGCGCGTTTTGCGCCAATACCAGACAAAGATACCGAACGCGGCAAAAACGACCGCCAGCGCCCCTGCCCATAAGCGTGACATCGGCATAGCGGTTGCTGCCTGCGCGGGCACGGCTGCGACGTCTGTATCAGCCGGCCCCGTGCTGGCCGCGCCAGACACCGGTACTGAGCCCTCGACCTCAATCGACAAGGCGGGCAGTGTCGCGGTTTCCGTCTGGTCGGTTTCGGTGTTCAGCCACTCGACCGAAATCTCTGGCAATGTCACCTGACCACCACGGGTCGGTACGACAGATATCTGAAAATCCCGGCGCGCCACGGTACCATCGGCTGTCGGAACCATTTCGGTCTGCGTGTCGTCAAGATAGAGCCGCGCGCCATCCGGTTCTGCGAAAGTCAGATCAGGCAACTGTTCTGGACGAGCGCCCAACGCCAGAAGACTGATCCGACGGGTGACAGCTTCGCCCTCGCGGAAGGACGGGTTTTCAGGCTGCCACGCGGCCTCGATCTGAACGGCTTTTGCAGGCAGGAACCAGCCAGACGTGCCGGTCCCCGGGTTGGCCAGAACATCCAGCGTGATTGCATCCGACCGCGCGCTAAAGGGTTTGCCAGAGTTGAACATACTGCCAAAGGGCGAACCCTGCATCATCTGCTGCATCATCGACGAGCCAAACCCGAAATCGGCAAACGGGTCACGGCGCGCGTTCGGGTCTGCTACGGTCCCGCGCAGAGTAAAGGGCGCAAGTGTCAGCGTGCCCTCGGTCTGCGGGCGCAGCAGATAGCTGCGTTCGATCACATTTACCGGCTGGCCATTCCGTGTGATCTGCGAGGATCGGTCCTGCCCGGTTTGCGTCAGTTCGAAGTCGCCGTTCGGCGCGATCAGTTCGGCGCGCTGCAACGGCACCTGCGTTTCGATGCGCACCGTCAGCGGAATTTCCTGAAAGACATAGTGGGAGCCATCGTCGATCGTAGCTGCAACCGAGATGCCACCCGCGCCCTGCGATTTCGGCAACTGGCTGGCATCGACCACGTTCAGCGTAATCGGATCACTGGTCAATGTGCCCGCCGACAGGCTTGGAATGGTCAACTGCCCCTTGGTTTTCGGGGACAGCGTCACGATCCAGCTGACACTTTGCGAGGTTCGTCCATTGATGATCTGCGTCTGCGACGATTGCGAAGTGCCCAGCATGTTGAAGTCAGTCGACAGAGGAGACAGGTCCGGCGCAGCACCGCCCTGTCCGTCTGCGGTCAGCACCAACTGGAGCTGATCCCCTTCGGCCACCTGGGTCGTGTTGACCCGCGCCAACAAACCGTCCGCGTAGGCGCCCGAGGCCACGGCGATACCGATCAATGCGGCGGCGATACTGGATTTGATCACGTATTTCATCGACTTATCCTTGATCAGTTTCTGGCGCGAGCCTGAGCATAGTGCTGACGGATACGGGCGCGCAGCAATCCAGATGGATCGTCCGGCACGCGGCGCAACTGCTGTTCGACCGCCTGATTGATCGGTTGCGCACCGGGCACCGAAGCCTCGACCGCCTCTTGCGGCTCTTCCCCGGATTGGTCGCCCAACAGATCTGACAGCAAGTTGGACAGACCGGACTCCTCGTCCCTGTCCTGAGCTTGTTCAGCGTCGGCGGTTTGCTCAGCGGTCTCATCACCCGCTTCCGCCTGCTGTTGCTCGGGCTGCGCTTCGTCACCGGCTTGCTCGTCGGCGCTGTCCTGCTTGCCTGCGTCTGCCTGCTGCTCTTGCTGATCGGTTTCACTGCCGCCTTGTTGCTCCTGAGCGTTCTGCTCTGCGCCGGACTGCTCTTGTTGCTGGCCAGGCTGCTGGTCCTGCTGGCCGCCCTGATCCTGCTGCTGAGGCTGGCCTTCACCGCCCTGCTGCTGGTCCTGCGATTGTTGCTGCTCTTGCTGTTGCTGGTCCTGAGACTGCTGTTGATCTTGCGACTGTTGTTGGTCCTGCTGCTGCTCTTGCTGTTTCTGCTGTTCCAGCAACTTGGCAATCAGATCGCGGTTGAACTGCGCATCTTCATCATCAGGTGCGACCTCAAGTGCCGCGTCATACGCCGCCAGCGCCTCTTGGAATTGCCCCCCTTTGGCCAAAGCGTTACCGAGATTGTAGTTATCATCGGCGAAACCTTCAGCGGCGCTAGCATAATCCCCGGCGCGGTAATCGGCGGACGCTTTCCAATCGGACGCGTCAAACAGAGCGGCCGCATCATCAAAGCGCGCTTCATCAAAGGCCGATTGCCCTTGTTGGTTCGGCGTAGCCCAGAGGTCATCCCACGTATCGGCCCGCACCGATCCGGGCTGCATGACAACCCCGGCGGCAAACAGCGACAGCGACAGGATCAGACCACGGCGGAAGGCGAACGGCATCAGAAGAACCGGCAGGATCAGCAGCCAATAGCCCATGTCGACCCATGTATCGGCCTGAAAATCCTGACGATCCCCGGCAGCAACCTGCCCGTCCGAGCCAAGAGGCAGCAGTTCGTTCAGGTCCGCATTGCCCGGGGTGATCATAGTGAACACCCCGTCGCCTGCGCTGGCAATCTGTTCCAGCTCATCCTTCGACAGATGCGTAATGAAGGTCTGACCGTCCTGCGATGCGATGGCCCGGCCATCCGCCGTTTGCAGGATCGCGCCCTCTTCTGTGCCTGCCGCCAGAACCGAGACCTCAAATCCGGCACGCGCCGCCGCGCGGGCGGCTGTGATACTGGCCTCGGGGTCGTTGCCCGCATCGTCTGCGATAACGATGATCCGCCCGCTAGGCGCGTTGCCGCGTTCCAGCATGGCTTGCGCTTCACCAATCGCCAGATCCAGACGGTTGCCCAGAACAGGCATCAGGGATGTCGACAACTCGGGCAGCATCTGCTCGATCACTTTCGGGTCGCTGGTCAGTGGTGCTGCAACGAACGGCGCATCTGAATAGATTACGAGCCCGCGCTCATCCCCCTGCGTTCGCTGCAGGATATCGCGCAGCTTGTGGACCGAGCGTTTCAGGCGGGTCGGCGTCAGGTCATTCGCATTCATCGACTGGGCAAGGCTCAACACAGCCACGACCGGCTCGCCGCCTTCGAACGAGGGCACTTCGCTTTTCTCCCATGTCGGTCCTGCGATGGCCAGAATGGTCACAATGACAGCTGCAAACCCGGCAACCGGCACCAGCAACGACCGTTTGGCCGTTGCCCCGCTGATCGCAAGGTGTTGCAACAGATGCGCGTCCACCAGCTTGGCCCAGCCGTTTGCGGCATCGCCATCGCGGTTGCGCAGGACCAGCCATCCAAGCGCTGCGGCGGGCAGGATCGCCCAAAGCCATTCGGGGCGCAGGAAATGAAACGCGGCAAAGCTCATGATTGCACTCCTTGCGGATGCTTGCGATTAAAAGACAGACCGCGCGATAACGACGGCCACAAGGTCATCAGGACAAACAGGCCAGCCAGGATCAGCGCCGCAGCTGCGGGCCAATAATACAGCGCCACCTCAGGCCGGACATGCAGCGGATCGCCCGACACAGGCTCCAGCCGGTCAATGGCGCGATAGATCTGAGCCAGACCTTGCACATCGGTGGCGCGGAAGTACTCACCACCCGTCAGGTTGGCAATCTGCCGCAATGCGCCCTCGTCCAGATCACGGGAATAGCCCGAGCCGACGCCGATCGTGTAGATTCGAATGCCCAGCTCCTGCGCCAGTCGAGCGGCCTTGATCGGGTCCATGACACCTTCGTTGTTGGCTCCGTCGGTCAACAGAACCAGCACGCGGCCCTCTTCGGGACGGTCTTTCAGACGCTTGATCGACACGGCGATGGCATCGCCAATGGCGGTCTTCTGCCCGGTCAGACCCACCTGCGCCTGATCCAGCAACTGCCGCACCACATCACGGTCGAAGGTCAGCGGGGCCTGCAGATACGCCCGGTCCGAGAACAGAACGAGGCCCACCCGGTCGCCTTCTCGGCGTTCGACAAAGTCATCTGCGGCCTCTTTCACCACACCCAAACGGGTTGTCGGGCGACCGTTCACTGCAAAGTCGCGCTCATCCATCGAACCCGACAGGTCAATCGCCATCATTACGTCGCGGCCTTCGGCAGGCAACGGGATTTCGGGGCCAACATAGGCCGGACGGGCCAGAGCCGTCACCAGAAGCGCCCAGATCAACGACGCAAATAGCAGCTTCCAAACCGGGGCTTTCTGCGCGGTGTTCCCCTGCCCCGCCTGTTGGCGCAACGCGGCGAAGAATGGCACTTTCAGCGAACCGCCCAAGCCCGGATCAACCGGTTTCAGGAATCGGCGCGCGACGAAGGGCAGTGGTAGCAGAACAAAAGCCAAAGGCCAGAGAAACGTGATCATGCGTGCCTCCTGATCCATTGGGCGGCGGCGCTGCGCAGGGCGGCAACATCGGTGCTGTCGGACAACGGTTGTGCGTAGGGTGATAAAGCCAGCTTGTCGGCCATCTCGCGCGCCATTCCGTGATCGGCCAGAAACCCGGCCCAGCCCGCGTCCTGCAATTGGCCCGCTGTCTTGTCATGGGTGATCGCAACCCGGCGCAGCAGGACCGAGACGCAGATGGCAAAGCTCGACGGATCATCGACGGGGATCTGCTCCAATTCCCGCAGGGCCAGATAGCGCGTGGTGTATTTCCGCAGGACGCTCCATACCATCACGGCCAGTATCGCCGCACACAGAACGGCCAGCGCGATCCACCACCCGGGGGCCAGCGGCCACCAGCCAATGGGTTCGGGCAGGCGGATATCACGCAGCTGTTCGAGCTGCGCCAAAATATCCGGGGACATCTCGGGGGTCATGCCGCGCTCCTGTTTTGAGGGGTCTGGTAAAGAATCTGCGCCGGATCATCGCTGGTTTGCAGGTGATGCAGCGCCATCGCGTTCTGACGGGATACCTGCGACAGACGGGCCTGCCGTGCCGCATAGTGGTCAGCATAGGCCTGCAGATCACCCTTACCGATTGAACTGAGAGACGTCGCTGTATGCCCGTCACTGATCCGGCCGCCATTGGGCGGCAGTGCCACATCCAGCGGGTCGGATATCTGGATATTGGTCACATGCGCCGTATTAGACAGGCGGCGCAGCTCTTTCGCCGCACTATCATCGAAATCGTTGAAGTCGCTGATGACAAAGGCAAGGGTCCCCGGTCGGCAAACGCGACGCAGGCGGCGAATTCCCTTGGCAAGCGTGACCTCTGCCTGTGGGGCTATTTCGGGATCGGTCTGTTCGGCGATCTTCTCAAGAAACCGCAGCACAGCGCGGCGCGTGCGTTCGGCGCGGAAATCCATGACGCCGTCGCGGGTCAGAACCAAACCACCCACCCGGTCGCCACCGTCATGGCCGACCCAGGCCAGCATCGCGGCGATTTCCGCAGCGAGATTGGATTTGAACCGCACACGGGTGCCGAACTGCATCATCGCGCGCAGGTCCAACAGGATGTGGACGGGGCGCTCGCGCTCTTCTTGAAACAGCTTGGTATGCGCGTGGCCAGTCCGGGCGGTAACGCGCCAGTCAATGGATTTCACGTCATCGCCGGGCTGATAGGCCCGCGATTCCGCAAATTCCATGCCCCGTCCACGGAAAATCGACCGGTTCGCGCCCCATTGATGGGTCGAGACCCGACCAGAGGGCGCGAACCCGGTGAGGCCGCGCGGGGGACGTGCGCGGACCAGCTCGGGAAGTGATATCGAGATGCCTTGCATGGCCTGTGCCTCAGCTGACCGGAACCCGGTTGATCAGGGCATCAATGAACCCGTCGGCGGTTTTGCCATCGGCTTCGGCCTCAAAGCTCAGGATCACCCGATGACGCAGGACATCATGCAGAACGGCCTGAACATCCGAAGGCGTCACGAAATCCGATCCACGCATCCAGGCATGAACACGGGCGCAACGGTCCAGTGCGATGGTGCTGCGCGGGCTGGCCCCGTAGGCGATCATCTGAGTCAGATCTTCACCGTAGGCTTCGGGGCGACGGGTCGCCTGGATCAGCTGGACGATATATTCGATCAGCGCATCCGAAGCGTAGGTTTGCATCGCCTCTTTACGGGCCTCGAATATCTCGGCGACCGAGACCATGCGCTCAGGTGCGGGTGCTTCACCGGCGGCCTCACCGCGCACGATGCGAAGAATTTCACGTTCGGCATCGGCCGAGGGATAATCGATTTTGACGTGCAGCAGGAAGCGGTCCAGCTGAGCTTCGGGCAGCGGATAGGTACCTTCCTGCTCGATCGGGTTCTGGGTCGCCATGACCATGAACAGATCGGGCAATTTGTATGTGGTGCCGCCAACGGTGACTTGACGTTCGGCCATCGCCTCAAGCAGGGCCGACTGTACCTTGGCAGGCGCGCGGTTGATCTCATCCGCCAGGATCAGGTTGTGAAACAGCGGGCCGGACTGGAACTCGAACGTACCTTGTTCGGGGCGGAAAATATCGGTGCCGGTCAGGTCGCTGGGCAGCAGGTCCGGCGTGAACTGAATGCGGCGTGCATCGCAGTCGATGGTTTCGGCCAGAGCGTTAACAGCTTTGGTCTTGGCCAGGCCCGGCGCGCCTTCCAGCAGGATATGCCCGTCCGCAAACAAGGCGAGCAGCAGGCGGTCAACAAACCCTTCTTGCCCAACAATTCGCGCATTCATGTGCGACTTCAGATAGGTGACCAGATCGTTGCCGCTGGCCGTTTGAATGTTGACGACTTGGTTCATTTCAGTCTCCTAAAGATTAGTACGCTTTGCGGGCCATCCCCGGTATCCCGCAAAGCGCTCTTTCCGTGAGTGAGTGTTTGACTCCGGACAGATGGTTTCGTGAGTGGCCCCGACAGAGGGGCAGCAGCTGTTAATGACCGCTGAGTTAAGCTTTCCATCCCCATTTGTAGTGATGGTGTTCAAAGGCGGGGTGCATTCCGGTTTCGGTCAGACCCTCGACCATGAACCGGTAGAGCGAACGCCAGTACGGCTGGATGGTTACGCCTTCTTCCTGAATCAGCTCTTCCATCTTTTTTGCGACAACACGGCGCTTGTCGGCATCCGCTATGGTAAGGGCCTCGGCCAGCAGCGCGTCAAACTCGGCGTTCTCCCAACCAAATTCGTTCCATGCCTCGCCTGACTTGTAGGCCAGCGCGTGAATCTGGACGCCGAGCGGGCGATGGTTCCAGTTGGTCGAACTGAACGGATACTTGACCCAATCGTTCCAGAACGTGGCACCCGGCAGGACAGTTCGTTTCACCTTGATCCCGGCATCGCGCAATTGAGCGGCAACCGCATCGGCCGTATTCCGGCGCCAGTCATCATCGATTGAAAAAAGCTCGTGCTCATAATCGCCCATTCCGGCCTCATCCATCAACGCCTTTGCGGCTTTGGGATCGAACGGCATCGGTGGTAGCGGTGCAAACTCTGGGTGCAGCGGGCCGACATGGTGATTTTCCGCTGTCTCGCCACGATTGCTGTATCCCAGCTCCAGCAAGACTGCGTTGCTTACAGCCATCTGAATGGCTCTGCGCACGCGCTTATCAGCGTAGGGTTTGATGCCATTCACTTCAGCCTGCTGGTTCGGGCGAATGACGATCGTGCTCATGGTCAGAACTTCTGACTTCTCGTAGCCCAACCCTTCCAGAACATCGATGAACTCGCCTACCGCCTGGTGCAGCATGTCCACATCGCCGGAATCCAGCGCAGCCAGCCATGCTGCCGGATCGGTGCCATAATCAATGTACTCGATCTTCTCCAGGGCGGGTTTGCCGAATACGTCATTGCCCCACCAGGGATGGGCATCATTGCGCACCAGAGTGCATTTGACACCTACTTCGAAGTCCTCGATCAGATAAGGGCCTGTACCAACGGCACCTTTGACATTGTTTGCATCGAAGGATTCGTGAACAATCGCGGCGGGGTAATCCGACATACCGGCGATAAGGGAAATATCGGGCTCCGGGAGGTTCAGCTTGACAGTATGAGCGTCAATGACCTGGACCATATCCGGATTGGCTTTGTTCAGATCCGGATCTACCAGAACAGCAAAGCGACCGGCCATAGAGTTGCCTTCGACATCTTTGTCTGTCCAGGATCGGATGTTGCGCGCGACATCCTGGGCGGTGAAGTCATCACCATTGTTCCATTTTACACCCTTGCGGACATGCAAAGTGTATTCGGTTGCACCTTCGTTGATTTCCCAACCCTCAAGCAACATCGGGGTCAGCGAGCCGTCTGCGTTGTATTGAACAAGGTATTCAAGCGTTCCGCGCGTGATATTGCCCATTTCCGACCAATCGTAGGTGCGGGGGTCTTTCAATGCGCGAACGTTCATCTGCACACGCAAAACGCCGCCATCTTTCTTTGGCGCATCCGCGGCTGCCGGCGTCGGAAGGCCAATCATCCCATACGCTGCCGCAGCGGTTACGCCCAATCCGGTTGCCCGCGTCAGGAACTCACGCCGGCTGAGCTTACCCGCCGCGTATTCTTCAGCGTGCATTTTCGCCGCCCAGTGAACCATGTGGTTGGATGTTTCATGTCCCATGATGATCTCCCTTTCGTCCCTCAGGTCGTTGGATGGCGCGTGAAAGCTTTTCAGAATGCATAACTGTGAATTTGTGCGCCCCGCACAGAGGTGGTGAAGTCTTGCGGGGCGCGGGCCTAGTGAGTGGCCGGTTATCCGGTGAGGATTTCAGACAGCGGATATCCCTGCGCAGGCAATCCGCCCGGCTGGTAATCCTGAACTTCGATTGATGTTTCGACGGATTTCAAAGCCATGTTTGCTTTGTGAATCTGGCCTGCCTCGATATCCGCAATGGCCTGATCCAGTTGGCTCGCAGCTTTGCCCACCGGCAACATGACGACCTTGATATCCAACTCGATTCCGGCATCGTTCATGACAGAGATGGCTTCGTCGACCTGACCGTTCTGGATCAGGGCTCCGGCCTCGTTGATAACGGGCGCATGTTGGTCTGTGGGCTGGAAGCCATCCTTGAATTGCAGACCACTATCGACCGGAAGCGCAAAACCGCCATTGGCATCCAGCTTCACCGCGTACTCGGCCGCGCGATCGTTGATCTGGTCGTGCGAAGCAGCAATCATTTCTTTGGCCAGATCGATGTTTCCATCAAACAGAGCCAGACGTGCGGCACGAACGCCGTCCAGAATATGTTTGCCGTTTTCCGGAATCTGAATGCTCTGACCGGCAACCTGTGTTGCCTGTTCGGTTTCAGCAGCGGTCTCCGAAGCGGCGCTGGCGATCTGGGCAACACCGGTTGTTGCAAGTGCGGCTGCAACCACTGCAGCAACGAATTTCGAATTGGGCTTCATCTGCTTCTCCTTGTCATCCGCAGTCAGTTCCGCGGCTGACAGAGAGGTAATGCACCGATTTTACCTGTGCCTGAGATGAAGTTTAAAGATTCTTGAAGTTCGGAAACTGGATTGAAACCCGCAATCCGGGCTCTGCGTCTTCAAGCGACAGGATCGCGTCGTGACGGTCTACAACCGCCCGCACAAGCGCCAGACCAAGACCGCTGCCTGGCGTGGTTCTGGCAGCATCCAGCCGAACGAAGGCTTGCAGAACCCGGTCCCGGTCTCCCGCTGGAATGCCGGGGCCGGTATCGCTGACAGACAGGATCGGACCGGCGTCATCATTGATAGAACTGACCTGAATTTCCGCCCCCTCGCCCGCATGAGCCGAGGCATTCACAACCAGATTGACAAGCGCTTGCTTCAACATCCCGGCATCGGCCAATACCGTTACGGCCTGCGTATTCATGGTCAACGACTGGCCCCGCTCCTCCGTCATCGGCTGCATGAAATCCGTGACCTGCACGACGACATCCCGCAAGTTGACCGGTTTCATCCGATCATTGTTTCGATCCGCTTCGATCCGGGAAATTCGCAGCATGGTGTCAAAGATTGAATTCAAAGATTCCGCCTCGGACAGGGCGGCATCGATTTTCTGGCCGGGGTCCCTGCCCTGCGCGCTTTCATCGGCAATCTCATGCAGCGCGATCTGAAGGTGAGACAGCGGCGTTTTCAGGTCATGCGCAATGGCCGACGCCGTCGATTTCATCCCGGTCACGAGCCGTGTCAGCCGGTCCAGATTATGATTAACCCGAATTGCAACCCGATCAAACTCGTCGTTTCGGTCATAGACCGGCAGCCGCGCGCCGATATCACCTTCGGACACCTGCGCCAGAACGTGATCCATCTCGCGCAAACGACTCATCGATATGCGGCTGGCCCAGAACCCCAACGCCAGGATACCAACAGCGTTGACAAGAGCGAACAGGAACAACCCGCCAGTCAGACGCATCACGGCCAGACGGATCGGATCACCACTCCGCCCGACGATCAGCGTCAGATCATCCAGTTTGCGTACATTCAGATAATGTTCGCCTTCGATACGCCCTTCGCTCAGCGTATCCAGGTCCCGTTTGGCCACCCCGACAAAATCGGGTGCAATCGAAATTGGACCGGTCAGTGTAAATCCGCTTTCGTCAAGTAACGAAGTTACCCGTTCCCCCGGGGCCGATACCCGCTCCATTTGCGTAAGGGTGGCAACCAGCCCGGTCCGACCTTCGGCGTCGAATATGTCGCCCAGCAAAAGGCTTTCACCTTCATTCTGCCCATGAACCTCGCTGACCAGCGTATTTTCGAGAACCCGAACCAAGGCCCATCCCGCCAGCGCAACCATCGCCAGAAACAGGCCCGTGACCCGCACTGCAACCTTAAACGGCTGGCCGCGAAATATCTCACCGAGGGGCACGGATCGTGTACCCCATGTTTCGGACTGTGTGGATCAGGGCGGCATCAAACGGCTTGTCGATCTTTTGCCGCAACTTGCTTATGTGGGTCTCGACAATAGTGGTTCCTGGATCGAACGAAAAATCCCAGACCTTCTCCAGGATCATGGTGCGGCTGATAACCCGGCCCGGATGCTCCATCAACAGATGCAGCAGCGCAAACTCCTTGTTCAGCAATTCAATTGTCTGTCCTTGCCGTTCAGCTGTCCGCGAAAGCAGATCAAGCCGAAGGTCATGCACCTGAAGGATTGGGTCCTGCGCGGCATGTTTGGGCCGGCGTCCGAGAACTGTGATCCGGGCCAGCAACTCCGAGAAATGAAACGGCTTGACCATATAGTCGTCACCGCCCGCCAAGAGCCCCTCGACACGGTCATCCACATCGGAAAGCGCCGTCAGGAAAATAATCGGCAACTCGCTTTTGGCAGCCCGCAACGCCTTGACGACTGACAAACCGTCCATGCCGGGTAGCATCCTGTCGACAACGGCAAGATCCACGTTGTTGTACAAGCAGTAGGTCAGCGCCTCGCGCCCGTCTTTAACCCAATCGACGACGTACCCGTTTTCGATCAGCCCCTTACGGATATATTCGGCCGATTTAGCGTCGTCTTCTGCCAAAAGTACTTTCATGTCAGCTTGATATGCCAAATCCGGCGGTTCGGAAAGATAAACTGCACAAGTGCATCCATGCCGCTTGGTCTGTTCCTGCAAGTCGCGATCCCTGCCAGGCCAGCGTGAGCCCCGAAGTGATCATCCGCCCGTCGATTTCGCGACACGATAGATCGTCAAGATGATTGAACTGTCTTTGAACCAACGCTCTACCGGCAACTGGTGTTTTGGTCCACCTTCGTGACCCTATTGCTCACTCAGTCAATACCATCCATTACCGTGCCCGATTTTTGGCGTACCAACGCGCGCCGGGCAAGGCTGTTATTCCATGTAAAACCGCGCTGATCCATACCGCGTTCACCGCCAGAAACAGGATCGGCTGGGCAAATTCATGGTCAATCTTGTCCACGATCAACAACGCAAAAAGAGCGGTCGCCAGTCCACGCGGGCCAAACCAGCCGAAGAACAATCGTGTCCTACTGCTCGCATCGGTTCCGATCAGTGAAATCCAGACGGCGAGCGGTCGAACGAGAAACAGGGATATCGCGATGATAATCAGCACCCTGGCATCCAGATACGGCAGCGCCTCGGGTACCAAAACCAACCCGATCGCAAAAAATGCAAGCCAGGACAATCCTTTGCCTTCGGTGTCGGCGAATTCGTAGACGAATTTGCAGTGGCCTTTCATGACGCTCCCAAATAGCAGCCCGCCAACGAAGGTTGAAATGAAGCCATTGCCTCCGATGGCATCGGCCAGCAGATAACACACGGCTGCGACTGCCAGCGTTCCGACTCCTTCGAAGGTCTGCGAGGTCAGGTTACGGTTCTTTGCGGCTATCATGATTGTTCCGGCCACTGTTCCGACCAGCACGCCTACCAACGGCCCGAGGATCAACTGTTTGGCCCCAAAAACCAGCCAGTTGACCCCCTGATCGCCCGAGACATCGGCCGTCAGGCTGGCGAACAGAAGAACCGCAGGCAACGCAAGGCCATCGTTCATGCCGCTTTCAACCGTCAGGGTTCGGCGTTCGCGTTCCGGCACCTCCGCGTTGGTTACGACGGCCTGCCCCAATGCCGCATCCGTAGGGGCCAGTATCGTCGCCATCAGAATCACTGCAAACACCGGCCAGTCCGGCAATACCGGCAGGATCATCAAAGCGCCGATAATTATCGACAGCGGAACCCCGAGCAACAGCATTCGCATAGGCCACACATGATGCGTTCTGAGCGCACGCAGGTCGGTTTTCGCCGCGTCCAGGAACAGCAGTACGATCAGCGTCACCTCTGCCACAAAATGCAAAATTTCGGTGGCATGATCGCCGGGAATGAATCCGGTCCGTGAAATCAGCAAACCGAACCCCAGAAATAGCATGGGGGCTGTGAATGGGGTTTTGTCCAACTTGTCGGCCGTCATCGCGTAGCCAAAAACAAACGCGGCAAGCAGCAAAATTCCGATATCCATCCGTTCTTTCCCACCATTTTACTTTTGGCGCGACAGGGTGAGCCATAGTCGCGAATTCCCAAAATTTTAGGACAATAAAGACATCCGGATTGCAACCTCAACCTGCTAAGGGTTCTCCGGTTTCTCGAACGCGAACGGCTCAACGACAGCTTGGGTTGAAATGACCCTTCTGGCACACCCAGAACGGGCGTATGGCGTTGCCGGGCCGTGCTGAAAGCTTACCGACCTCGAAGATCAAACGCCAAACAGCTGCGGCTCATCGTTTGGGACGTGACAAGGGAAAACCGTTCTGATCGAACGCCTGACCCGCAAACGCAAATTTGTAATTCTCGGGCAAAGACCGAGCAACAAACCACTGGTTGGATTGATTGAAGCGGATTGTCTGGCTCATGGTCGGAAAGTCCAGCCGCCATGCACCTTCTTCGCGGTGCAGAAAGAACGGTGAACATGTGCGCACCTCGACTGGATATTGAACAACTGCAAAGCCGCCCTGCGATCTCGTAACTGCTGGCGGGCAGTCCTGATAGGTCTTCGCTACGTTGCGCATCTGAGCCGGAGTCACCACCCAGTCCTGAAACATTGTCTGCGAGGCCCTGGAGTATATGGCAAGGTCAGGATTAGCATTCTGATCCTCCATCGCGCTGATATAGGCCTCCACAACCTGATATGGCTGATAACCCTGCTGCAGCGCCAACTGTGGTCCTTCGGGCCGTTCGTATCCGGTTCCAATCCGGGCTCTGGTGCTTGCGCCGGCCCCGCTGCTGGGTTCGAAGGTTTTTGCAGGTGGAATAAAGGCTTCATTGCGTAACGCTGCTTCTGCGCGCGATGCAATCAGTTCGGTTGTTGCCAGAATTCCATCGGCAACCCGATCTGCCTGGAAAAAGGGAACCATCTGCCGTTCTTCTACATAGGACGTAAAGATATCGGTAAAAACAGGCTCGACCGTCCGGCTGGTCTCCATACGGACCTGATCGATTTCAGGGGAAATCAGGAACAGAAGCCCACGAGCTGTGGAACTGTTCTCTCCGACGCGATCCTGTTCGAAAATCCCTACGGCAAGAGTGTCGATATCATCGGCGCTGTCCGAGGTCACAACTCTCAGGTCAATGTCATAGGTGGTCAATATCGCCTGATGATAATTTGCAATGCGTTCTTCCTGCTCTGCATTCAAAATGTCCGCCTGATCCCGAACGAGTGGAGCGCTTCTTAGCGGCTGCAGAACATAGACCGAGACCGCGCCCGTCAGAAGGATCACCACAAAGATCAGTGCCTCGGTTCGCCTGTTCGACATCGGTCAATCCAGGTTGATATCAACCGCGGTCTCAGCACCTTCGGTCGAAGTGAAATAAGCTTTGCGTTTGAAGTCTCCGACCGCAGCGATCAGACTTGTGGGCATACGTCGGATTGCGGAATTGAACTGCGAAGCAGCCTCATTGAACCGCATACGCGCGACATTTATCCGGTTTTCTGTCCCTTCCAGCGATGCCTGAAGGGCAAGAACCTGATCGCCTGACTGCAGGGTTGGATAGTTTTCGGCAAGTGCAACCACACGGGTCATCGAGGCCCCGAGCCGCGCCTGTGCATCGAGCAGCTTTGCGATTGTCGCTTCACTGCTGGGTGCCCCGCTTATGCCGTCCATGACATCCTTTGAAGTACCCTGCGCTGTCGCGATTTCATCAATGATATCTCTCAGTTCATCGATAGTTTCCTGCCGCTCCGTATCAGTTGAACCTGCTCTGGAACCGGTTGTCTCAAGCAACAGTTCTCGCTCGTATGCCATGTAGTCCGACGCGGCTTCGACGACATTGGGTATAAGATCGGCCCGGCGCTGGTAGTTGCTTTCCACCTGAGCCCAGCTTTCGAATACCAGCTCTTCCCGTTCCGCCAAGCTGTTGAAAATCCATACGGACCAAAGCAGGACGACTGCGAATGGAACGACGATAAATAAAGCAAGGGACATTCCGCGATTAAGGGGTGTGTTCATTTTTCCAACTTCCTCGGGTTGATTGAGCGCAGAACTGACATTTTGGATCACGTCCGGGTCCTGTGGGGCGAAAACCAGAGCAAGAATGAGCGCGACGGCACATGCTCCGAAGATCATCAAAAGTGTGCGTATTCCAGACCGCTCTTTTTTGGGCGGGGTTGGGGCACCCGTCTTTTTCTGAAGACTCTCTGCAAGACGAGATGCCTGATCCTTGGTCAGAATCCCGCGATCCCGCATACTCGCGATCTTCGCATCAATTGTCATGGTTGATCTCCCTGAGAAGGTGAATTCCTCGTTCCGGGTCTATTTTGCCGGATTCAATGTCCGCCAAAACCTGAGAGACTTTTTGCTTGTCCAGCGCTATTTCCGCACGCAGATTTTCGATCATCGCGTCAAGCCTCTTGCGCAATGTCGGATAGGTAATTCCGAGCGTTTGCGCGAGATCCTTCAAATTACCGCCGGACAAAACGAACGCCTCGGCCAAAGCCATGTCTTCCCTCGCCAGTCTGACAAGTGGCGGCATGTGTTGGGGGCCTTCGATATGAAGATTACACATGTCACAGCTAATCCTGGACACTGACATTTTCTGGTCTTTACACAGCGGGCAAGTTCTCATCTCTGGATCTCCCTCCGAATCTTTAATATTATTAAAATATACTTCCGTCAATTTTTCTTTTTGTTAAATATTAGCTGACATCAAAAACAAACTCGCTTTGGAAAGCAGCTGTGCGCCTATGGATAAAACGGCATCGAAGTCACCTTGGAATCCATGAAATTCTGTCTGAAAGGACCCGTGGACCAAGCAAAAGCCAGCGCCACAAGCAAGCATCAGCCTAGCCTTTGTATGGCGAAAAGTGTGCCCGCCGTTTGATTGGAAAACCCGCGTCGACGCGGCTTATCCGATGCCGCCGGACAGGCCGCGCACACACTCCAGAAGCGGCGCGGAATAGTGGGACTCGTCCTCATTCAAGCGGAACAACGGCACGGATACGCTTATCGCGCCTATCGGCCTAAGCTGGTCATCCAGGATTGCAGCACCAAAGCAAGCGATCCCTTCCTCATTCTCCTGATTGTCAAATATGAAGCCCTGCATACGGCAGGTCATGATCTGAGTTCGAAGCCGGGATGCGTCAGTTGTCGTAAAACGTGTAATCGGTCGCAGGTCTGCATCGCGGAGAAAGGCTGCCAGGTCATCCTCTGGCAATGCCGACAAATAGGCTTTGCCCACGCCGCTGGAATGGAGCGGAACAAAGGTACCGATGGTGGAACTCATTCGAACCGTCTCAAGGCTTTCGATTTTCTCGATATACACCAGCCCTTCACCGCTCGGGACAGCGAGATGCACTGTCTCTCTTGTCTGGTTTCGCAGCTTTATCAGCGCCTCGCGTGAGATATCGCGGATATCAGATTGCGTGAGCGCCGTGCGCGCCATGTTTATCAGGCGAACGCCGGGCTTAAAGCGTTTGTCACGGGTTTGCGTGATTAAATTTTCCGCCTCCAGGCCAGCCAGCAACCGATAAAGCGTCGGTCGCGTGAACGCGCATTCCTCCAGCAGATTCTGGAGGTTCGGCGGCGTCGCACGATCGCAAATGTGCTGCAACAAACCAATACTGCGCGAGAAGCTCTGCGTACCCGGAACCTGATTTGCCATTGCTGCTCCTCTTCGATTGACCTGCAGAGTCAATTCCGTTATCTGACCATATATTGAAATCTTTGTCCATTATATGGACATCTCTGAGATGCTGCAATGGTAAAGAAACAAAATAACGCACTGGTAACTGGTGGCACAAGCGGCCTTGGAAGGGCAATCGCACAGGGATTCCATCAGGCCGGGTATTCAGTGACGGCCGTGGGCCTCGGACCTCTGCCGGAAGAGGATGATGGTCTGATTTACAAGACGCTGGATGTCACGGACGGCGACGCAATCGAGGCATTGATTGGCGGACTTCCCACGTTGGATGTTGTTGTGAACGCAGCAGGCGTCATCCGGCGCGAGGAAGAACTTGACCCGGATGTTTTTACCCAGGTCGTCGACATCAACCTCAATGGCACCATGCGGGTTTGTGCCGCTGCCCGGCCCGTTCTGGCGAAGAACGGCGGCACAATCATCAATATCGCGTCGATGCTCAGCTATTTCGGCGGCGGGTTGGTGCCGGGATATGCCGCCTCGAAGGGTGGGATTGCACAACTGACCAAATCTCTGGCCATCGCATACGCCAAGGATGGTATTCGTGTGAACGCGCTGGCACCGGGATGGATCGCTACGCCGCTGACACAGAACCTGCAAAACGATCCCGACCGTAGCGCGGCGATCCTGTCCCGGACACCTATGGCGCGGTGGGGCAAACCCGAAGACCTGATCGGCCCGGCGCTGTTTCTGGCGTCCGAACATGCAGGGTTCATAACCGGAACACTCTTGAACGTGGATGGCGGCTACGCCGCTGTTTGAATGCAAAGGGAAGCGATATGCCACTGACAGAAAACGATGAAAACCCGCGCGTGCCGTACAAGCACCCCATGCCACAGGACGCGTTGCCTGAAATCCTGGTGCCCGATGCGCTGGCCGAAAACGACCCGCGCATGTGGGTCCAGCAGACCGAAACGGTCTTCTTCCGCCCTCTCTGCCTGAATGTCAGCCAGGGTTACTGGATGAACCTGCTCAAGGTGACGAAGGCCGGAGTCTTGTCTCGCCACCGCCATCCCAACCCGGTCCACGGGTTCGTGCTGAAAGGACGCTGGCATTATTTGGAGCACGACTGGGAGGCCACCGAAGGGTCGTATGTTTACGAACCACCGGGCGAAACCCATACCTTGGTCGTGCCGGACGACGTTCAGGAAATGATCACATACTTTCAGGTCAACGGAGTGATGTATTACTGCGACCCCGATGGAAACCATCTGGGCTATGAGGATGTTTTCACCAAGATCGACATGTGCCGGGCGCATTTCGAGAAGGTCGGCCTTGGAGCCGACTATGTGAAGAATTTTATCCGGTAACCGCATGAGCAACGTAAGCTATGATTTTGCGGGCCGGGTTGCTGTTGTGACCGGAGGTGCCACCGGAATCGGTGCGGAAATCGCCCGCCACTACGCAGCGGCCGGGGCCAGGGTCGCGATCTGGGATTTGTCCGACCCGGAAGATTTGCCCGAGGGTGCCATCGCCTGCGGGGTCGACATCAGTCAGCCGGATCAGATCGCGGCCGCCGTCTCAGAGACGCGCGCAGCCTTCGGCGGGATCGACTTTCTGTCCCACAACGCAGGTTTCGCCGGGCCGACTTTGCCGGTGGTTGACAGTGACCCTGACACGTGGGCGCGCGTGATCGAAGTGAACCTGATCGGTACCTTCTATCTGGCCCATGCCGTGGTTCCGGTGATGCAGGAAGGCGGATTTGGCCGGATCATCAATATGGCTTCCCTGGCCGGGAAAGAAGGGACGCCCAACGCATCGGCCTATTCTGCAGCCAAGGCGGGGGTAATTGGCTTTACCAAATCACTGGCAAAGGAGCTTGCACAGACTGAGATCCGCGTAAACTGCATCGCGCCTGCGGCCATCAAAACCGCGATCCTCGACCAGATGACGCCCGATTTTGTGCAGATCATGATCGACAAGTCTCCGATGAAACGACTGGGCTGGGTCGAAGAAGCCGCACGCATGGTCATGTGGCTGAGCTCCGAAGACTGCACTTTCAACTCGGGCGCGGTCTTCGATCTGTCAGGGGGGCGAGCGACCTATTGATGGCCCATCTTCGCAATTTCACCCCGGGGCCGGTCGAGGTTTCTGACGAGGTTCTCGCTGCCCAGTACGGCCCCCAGAGACTGCATGTCGGGCCCGGCTTTTCGCAGGCATATGTCCGTACCACCGAAAACCTGCGAAAGGTCTTTGGCACCAGCGGCTATGTCGCCATCATTCCGGGATCTGGCACGCTTGCCAACGAAATAGCGATCAGCGCAATGCTGGATGCAGGTCAGACAGCCCTGATCCTCGATGCCGGCTACTTCAGCTCCATTCTGAAATGGGCCGTCGAGGGCTGCGGTGCCAACGCGGTTCTTCTGCCGGTAGCTGACGGCAACCCCGCCGACCCGGAAGCCCTACGCGTGGCGCTGGCCACCCGGAAAATCGATCTTGTGTGCTATACCCATGTTGAAACCTCGACAGGGTTGCAGCAACCGGTAGAGGCTTTGGCCAAAGTCGCCCAAGAAGCCGGTGTGCCAGTTATGGTCGATTCCGTCAGTGCGCTTGGGACATGTCCCGCGCAGATGGACGACTGGGGCATTTCGATCATGACATCGGGATCTCAGAAGGGATTGGAATCCGTCCCCGGTCTGGGCCTGGTTGCAGTTGCCGACACCGCATGGGCACGGATCGAAGCCAAACAGTCTCCGCGCGGGGCATACACCGACATTCTGCGCTGGCGCGATCAACTTGACGCCGCACGCGACTGGCATCCCAGCCTGACCACCATGCCGGTGGCTGCGGTCTACGCACTTGATGTCGCCATGAACAAGATTCTGTCCGAAGGCCTGGATACCCGTTACACCCGCCATGTTGAGGCACGGGATTTCCTGTGCGGCGCAATGGAAAAACTCGGACTGGAACTGCAGATCGTACCCGGCTCCCGTGCATCAGGCGTCACCGCAATCAAGACCAGTGGCCGCTTCCGATCCTCGGATTTGGTCGCAGCTTTGGCGGCGGGTCACAATATTCGCATTGCAGGCGGTTTTGGTGCGAACAAGGAAGACGTTTTTCGCGTGGCTCATATGGGCGACAATGCAAAGGTCGGGGTCCTGAGGCCGGTGACTGACGGGGTTGAAAGCTTTCTGGAGCAGCAAATCTGATACAGATGTGTTTCAGCCACCACTCATCCACGAAAACCCTCAAAGGTCGAAGCAGCGATACCGAATTGAGAAATTTCTGCTCGTGAAAGGGCTTTGCCGCGCGCTGCAATGAAGCCGAGTGTCCCACAGGGAGGAACGGCCACCGGTGACTGTGGCCGGTTGAGTAAATGTGCGGCACGATCCTCGAGTTTCTGACCTTAGCCCTTTGTTGACCGGATGAGGGACTGTCATTTTGGCCGCGATTGATGGCTGAAATACAACAACAGCGAAAGAAAGCCGGCATCATCGGATACAGCAATTTCGTGAACGACATCCGTTCAACGGTATCGAACGGAGACGCCATCAGCTTGTTAACGTGGTTCGATATCCATCAGGCCGTTGTAGGTGGTAGGGTTGTCTTTGTCCCGCTAAGTGACAAACGATTGGTTGTAACCTTCTGTATTTACGTTGCCGGATCAGCACCTTTGACAACGATCCTATCCCTGGCGTCAGAAAAGACCCATAAATCCTACAAGCCATCAAACAAGAGTAGCAAACATGAAGGATGCGTCGCCAATTTTTTGGCCCGCTGAATGCAGACATGCTACTTTCAACAGCATAGCCAAACCGCATGAAAGTTCTGACAAGCTGCGCGTTCGATACAGGTGTAGGTTCAAATAACTTTCTGAGCAGACTATCCAACTCTGGGGCGACCGTCATGACCGGTCAGCGAACACAACATCTATCCAAAAAAGATTCAGTCCCGAAACGCGCGGTCTTTGACACGAATGACCGGTTTGGTCAGATATTCCAGAACCGTTTTAGGTTCAGACAACATATCTACCTGAGCTACCATGCCTGGAATTACATCCAACTGCTGCCCGTCCGCATCTGTAAGCGCGCCGCTCAGCCGTATCTCGACCACGTAAACAGAAGTCTCGCCATCCGGGGCGAGCACCGTATCGGCACCGATACGCGTCACACGCCCGTTCAGGGCTCCGTAGCGCGAGGCGTCATAGGCCGTGATACGCACTTTTACTTCCTGGTCCGGGCGGATGAAGGCAATGTCATCCGGGGCGACAAACGCCTCAACCGTGACGGTATCGCCAAACGGCACGATCTCAACAACGGTCTGACCCTGCTGAGCCACGCCACCCAGTGTCGAAATCAGCACCTGATTGACGACCCCCCGGGTCGGGGCGCGGATTTCCGCACGCGCCAGCCGGGCCTGAAGGGCGGGAATACGGGTCTCGAGCGCGGCGAGACGGGCCTGTGTCTCGGTCAATTCCCGGTTTGCGGTCGAGCGAAACTCGCGCTTCCGGGCGACGATCTGACTGTCAATCTCGGTCAGCGCGGCCTGAGCCATCAGTATCCGATTGCCGGCATCACTCAGCTGTCCATTCTGGCGACTGAGTTCGCGGCGCAGGTCGATCATCGCCAGAGGACTTTCAATCCGACGTTCCACCAGAGGCTGGATCACACCGATTTCTTCTTCCAGCAACCCGATGGTTTCATTGTTCACATCCTTGCTGATGCGGGCCGCCTCGATTTCGGCCAGCTTGATTTCGCGGCGGGCATCCAGAACTTCCAGATCGGCAGTCAGATGCGCCGCCATCGCAGAAAACAGATCCCGTTCCGCATTCAGCAACGCAGCCTCAGCGCCGCTACGGTCCGGCAAGTCGAACTCTTGCCCGGAAATCTGCGCGTCGAGCCGCGCACGGCGCAGGCGCAAAGCGGTTGCTTCTGAAACAGCGGTATCCAGTTCAGCCCTTAGCAGCGCAGGATCAAAGCGCATCATCACTTCACCCGCTTCGACCGTATCACCCTCGCGGACGTTTATTTCCGTAATGGTACCAGTCTCGGCTGCCTGAACCACCTGCACCAGCTGCGAGGGCACAACACGCGCCTCGGCCCGCGTCACGTCATCGATTTCAGTGAAATAGGCCCAGACCAGAACGACGAATAGCAGTGCTACGACCGAGAGCAGGATCAGACCTCCTGCGGCGCCGCGCCGGCCCCGCATCTCTCGTGCAGTTGCTGCAAAATCCGACCCGGCCACCCTATGCCTCCTTCACGGCGCGCGCGGCGGGACGGTTGCGCACAAGCATGTCGTCTTTGCTGCCGTCATAGGTGATCTTGCCGTTGTTCAGGACAATCACCCTATCCACCAGTTGCAGCAGGCTGGTCCGGTGCGTCACAAGAACCAGTGTCCGGTCATCGGACAGCCAGGTTTTGAGGTTCTCGATCACCTGCGCCTCGGTCTGGACATCCATGCCCGAGGTCGGCTCGTCCATCACCAATGTCGGCGGGTCGCCGATCAGGGCGCGTGCGATCGCAACCGCCTGCCGTTGTCCGCCCGATACGCCCGCGCCGCCCTCGTGCACTAGCATATCGTAACCGTGCGGGTGTGCCCCCGCGATCTGATCGGCCAGCGAAATTGCCGCTTTGTTGTGCACCTCGTCATCGGTCACGCCGAACCGGCCTGCGATGATGTTTTCACGCAGAGTGCCGGAGAACAGCCAACAATCCTGCAACACGGCACCGATATTGCGCGTCTTGTCTGCAGGGTCCACGGCGCGGGCATCCAGACCGTCCAGCAGAACCGATCCGTCATCGGGTTCATACAGGCCGAGGATCAGGCGCGCCAAAGTACTTTTGCCAGACCCGACCGGTCCCAGAATGGCAACTTTCTCTCCGGGTTTGATCGACAAATCGATATCCTTGAGGATCGAGCCCAATGCCTCATCATAAGCAAAGCTGACCCTCTTGAAGTCGATCTGGCCCTCGATGGTGCGCCGCGACAGATAACGCCGTCCGGGTTCACGCTCGACCTCCTGCGCCATCATTGCGTCGATCTGACGATAGGCCACGCGCGCCTGATTCAGGCGCGTCAGCACCTGTGCCAACTGTGACAGTGGCGCCAGAGTCTTACCCGTCAGGATCACGCAGGCGATCAGCGCGCCCATCGAGATCACACCATCCCGGATCAGAAACACGCCGTAAAACACAATCGCGACCTGCGCGATCTGCTGCACCAGCAGAGTCAGGTTGACGGTGCCTTGCGACAACAGGCGCGTCTTGCCGGAACTATCGGCCTGCGCCCGGACCGTATCGTCCCAGCGCGCCCGCATCACCGGCTCGGCCCCGGTGGTCTTGAGCGTCTCCATCCCCGTCAGCGTTTCCATCAGAACCGACTGTTTGGTCTGACCATCAATACTTGACTCGCGCGCATAGCGGCTAAGGAAAGGCTGCGCCAAGAGCCCGGATAACAGAGTGATAGGCACCGCAACCGCCGGAACCAGCGCAAGCGGACCACCGATCGCCCAGATCACACCGACAAATACAAACAGGAAGGGCAGATCGACCAAAGCCACCAGCGACGCCGAGGTGAAAAAATCTCGTACCACCTCAAAATCCCGCAGGATCGAAGCCATACGTCCATTCTGACCGCCGCGCGACTTCATCTTCAACGCCATCAATTGATTGAACAACCGCTCGGCAATTTTCATGTCCGCTCGTTTGCCCGCAGTATCGATGAACCGAGTCCGCAAATTCTTGATCAGAAAATCGAACAGCAGCGCAAAACCAACACCCGCAACCAATGCCAACAGGCTGTCGACCGCCTCGTTCGGCAGGATGCGGTCATACACCACCATGGTGAACAGAGATGTCGCCAGTCCAAGCACGCTGGTCACCACTGCGGCCAGTATGATCTGAACATAAACCCCGCGCAGATCGCTGAACGCGGACCAGAACCAGTGACCTTGCGGGGCCGAGCGGTCTTCGTCCGAGCGGCGCGTGCGCGAGGCGCGCAAAATCCAGCGTGCCTTGCGCAGTCGGTCGTCTTGCTGCCGCCAGATCTGCGGCTCGGTCGATCCGCTGCTCGCATCGATCACAAGAAAGCGGTCCTTGTCCTCGCGATCCAGTACCAAAAAAGGGGCTCCGTCTGCGTCAAACGTCAGAACCGGGAACAATATCGGGTCAAGCGTCAACAGCCGCGCCTTGCCGAAATCGGCCTTGTAACCTGCCGCTTCGAGTGCGCTTACCGCGTCATCAACCGCATAGGCATCCTGCTTGCCCTTGAACACACGGAAAAAATCCGCTTCGGACAAACCGTGACCCAGATGTTCGGTCAGAAGCCGGAGGTGTAGGATCAGCGGGTCGACGGCGGTCGGGTTCATGGCGGATATCACAAGGTTGGATCGGTTGGCTGCGCGACACCCAACGCGTCAAGGATATCTCCGGTCACCGCCAGAACCGCGTATTCCGCTCGGCGCGCCTGCGCTTCAAGCTGGATCACCCGTACCTGTGCAAGATTCAATTCGCGCAGGGCATCCAGAATCTGGACCAGCGTACTGCGTCCAATATCAAACTGCCCCCACGCGGCCTCGAGCGCCTGTTCATTGATCTCCACGGCACGCCGGGCCGTGGCCAGCCGGCGCTGGATCGAGTTGGTCTCTTCCAGCGCCTGGGACAGGTTACGCTGTAACTCGCGCCGCAACTCTTCCTCGTCGGCTTTGCTTTGCTGAAGGTTTGCCTGCGCCGTTTCGACATTGGCCCGCGCGGACCCCCCCTGATAGATCGGGACCGTGACACCCAAACGGGCCTGCGCCCCGTCATCAATGCTGCCTTGGTCAAAGTCCGTTTCGAGGATCGCCGATAGCGTGGGGCGTGTGGCACGTTCAGCAACCACAACCTCCTGCTGACGCACCTGACTGACGGCAACCTGTGTACGCAGGCGCGGGCTGCGTTCGACCATCTCCTGCGAAGAGGCAGCCGCAAGAACCGGGGCCGGAGGGATCGTGGGGATAGCACCCGGTCGGGTTCCGAACACCTCGACCCATGTTGCCGTGGCAAGCTCTACATCGGTTTGTGCCTGCGCCAGTTCTGTCTCGGCGTTAGACTTCCGCCCCTGCCCCGCCAGCAAATCCGCAACCGACCCGGCACCCGCATCAAAGCGAGACTGAAGATCATCGACCAGAGCATCGGTGCGGTCCAGATTTTGCTGCGCCTGATCTTCAAGGCGGCGATTGCGATCCAGATCAATTATGGTTTCTATCGCCTCGAAGCTCAGCGCGCTCAGTTCTGACAATTCGCTCAGCCAGGTTTGGCGGGCCTCGATCTGCCGCAGTCCCACGCGACCCGAGACTTTGCCGCCATCATAGATGATCTGGCTCAACCGCAGGATCGGAACCGTATCCCCATCGGACGTCAGGGACGTCTCGGCCTCGATCTGTGGCAGGAACGCGCCCTGCTCGGCATCGATGCGGGTCCTCGATGCCAGTACATTGGCTGCCCCTGCCGCCGTCGTAGGCGATGTCGCAACAGAGGTCCGGACCAGTTCCGCGAAATCCGTACGTGCGATGGTCCCCTTCAGATTATTCTGTCCCTGTGGAACCCCGGCAGGTTTTGCGGTCGGATCAAAAGACTGAGTCCCCTGCAAGTCCTCGCTGCAGCCTGCCAAAATTATCGTGGTCATCACAACCGACAACCATGCCTTCATGGTGCCAAAGCTCCTGGTTTTAGTTCTTCGCCGGACAGCAAATCATCGGTCAATGCATCCAAAAAGGCCCGGTCCGTATCTCGCGTTACAGGAGTATTCTGTGGTTGGGAAGCAACCTTACGCCTTGTAGGCTTTTTTAAATGATGGCGTGACAATAACTGCGCATGTGCCGCGCCCAATGCTCCGTTTTGCGAGAGGGAAACCAGCACATCGGCCGGGGCGGTCCGCAGCGCGTCTTCGTCCGTTTCAAACAATGCGCCGCCATTTTGCTGCGGGACGGGCCTCAGGACATCGGCAACCTGCAGCGCGGTCCCGATCCTGTTCATCACCTCCAACCCTGCAACGAAGCGGGCAAAGCCCCGTGCCACGGGGTCGAGCGTCGGGGACAGCCGCCCATCTTCGTAAAGTAACTTTCCGATTTCGCCCACACAGTCCGGGTCCTGCCAGATACCAAGCACATGGCTATCCCCCTCGGGCAGAACAGCAAACGGGTACATGCGCAGCAGAAACGGCAGCCGGTCCAGCGCAACTGAGCCGTCATCGTGGACCCACAGGCTGCCACCATCGCGATCCCTGCGCAGCGGCGCAACAGCGCGCCACTTGCCGCCAGCATTTACAAAAAACCAGGGCAATTCTAGCGTCACTGCGGCCAGTTCGGAAGAGCTCAGCAAAACCGACGATATATGTCTGGCAAAGCGATAACCGGAAGGACTGCGCCAGCGTAAACCGGCGCAGTCCTGTTGCGTGAGCGGTCGCGGCCTTATCGCGACGGATGCAGTCATAATCCCCCCGTGCGTCAGACCAGTTCGGATGCGGGCGGCAGGTCGATGTCCGAGTATTTGAGGAAACTGTCAATCGAAGAGCCGGAGAACTGGCTGACATCCGCGTTGGTAAAGGTCGCGATTGTGTCACCCAGCGTATAGTTTGCACCCGGCGCGCCGCCTTCGATCAGGTCCTGCAATACAGCGTTCCCGCCTTGATCATAGAACAGTGCGTACTCGCCCGAACCGATGGAATCGAATGTCGCCGCAATCGCATCCAGGTCGGATTGATCGCCCGCATCGTCAACTTCCCAGGCAATCGAGAACGCACCGCGGTCGTCTTGGACCACGATCCGGTCTCCGGTACCCTCGCTATCGGTAAAGCGAAAGCCGTCGATCACATCGGTGCCCGTGTCGTCGGCATCGATATAGATGAACACCTGATCCGTCCCGCCGGTATCGTTGAGGATATTGATTGTGTCATTCCCATCACCCGAAATCGCGATGCCGGTTCCCCAGCGGTCGAATGTGATCGTGTCATCGCCTGCGCCGGTCTCGATCCACTGATCGACATCGGTGTAGAAGATATCCTGAGCCGCATCATCCCCAACCACGATCACATCGCGCAAGTTTCCGAACCCGGTTCCGAGATCAATTTCCTGCGATCCCAGCAACGCAGCATCGTCCAGCATGTCGGCAATGTCGGACAGGGGGGCGCCGATATCTGTCGCCGTGAATACAGGTGAGCCGTCCAAAGTCAGGGTCATTGTATCAACGCTGCCTGCATAGTCGGGCCCGCCTGTTACGGACAATCCGGAACCCGCAAGCGACAGAGTGATATTCCCGGAGGTGTAGACCACTTCGCTTGACGATTGAGTCATACTGCCGCTTTGGAATGCCGTCACCATGTCGGCAACCTGATTGGACGTGCCGTTAACCTCGATGGTGACCGGGTTGTTCATGCTTCCCGGCGACAAAGACAGGTTTTCGGACGCAATCGTATTTTCGAGATCCTGGGATGTCACACCGACCAGCGTGACCGAGTCATCCGCGCCAAAATTGAACCGCAATGATGGCTCACCGTTTGATGTAACATCCTCATAGTCCGGCAGCCCCGACTCAAACGCGCCGTCGCGGGTCTGCAACTGGTCAAGATCGATGTCGAAGTCAAAGATCGTGTCATGACCTTCGCCAACAACGAAGATGTCCTCTCCCGCACCGCCGGTATAGCTGTCGTCGCCACCGCGACCCACAAAAACCGACCCGGTACTCGCCGCGATCAGGGTATCATTGCCTGAACGAGAGCCATACACTTCTTCGACCCCAGACAAACTGTGGGTAAAGGACTGACCGTCCCATGTTCCCGTTGCCTGCCCCAGATCCAGATCGACGGTCACACCGTCCGTAACATCGCCGCGGTCGTAGCGCACGACGTCGTGCCCTCCGCCTGCGTCCAGCACGTCGTTGCCCGCGCCCAGTATGAAACGCTCGTCCCGGTCAGATCCGGTCACGTTGTCATCCGCGTCGAACGTCCGCAATTCGATCCGCCCACCAGATCCCGTCACATTCAGATCAATCGATCCGCCATTGAATGTGATGTCGCCGGTTGTAAGATTTGCCGTCACAGCATCATCACTGGTGTCAACGCGGATAATGCCGTCATTCAAGGTGGCGTTTATCGTGTCATTGCCACCTTCGTAGTAAACGCCGGTCCAGCTGAACGTGTCACCCTGCACGATGTTGTAAACGTCATCCCCGACCGTACCGTCGATCCCAAGACCAAGAGCTTCGCCGGGTGAGAGCGGATTGAGTATGTCGTCGAACCCATCCCCGAACTTGTTGACGGACCCGAAATCATTCGCGTAGTCGATTGTCGCTTCGATTGGTCCGCTCAGCGCGCCGTATCTCAGCTCGACATAGCTTTCTCCGCCGGATGCGCTCAGATCAATCGCATCATCGCCGGTTGAGGCATTGATAATGTCTTCACCATCATTATTGCCCTGCGGGTCGATGTAGTCGTTCCCGTCGGTCCCGTCGAGAACATCATCCCCGTCCGTACCGATGACATTCGTCACTGCGAAGCGATCCGCGTATTCCTGCTGCAGATCCGCAACCAACCAGTCTTCGAACAGCACCGTGGCCCCATCCGGAAGCGTAACCAGGACATCGTCACCGACCTGCTGCGCATTATCAACGGCGGTCGCAACCTCATCATCTGTCACCGAACTGTCCAGTTGGATCTCATCGATACCGGCTTCGAAATCGCGGATGATGTCATCTCCCTGGCCCACAATGAACAGGTCTTCACCGGCGCCGCCTTCCAGCGTGTCATTGTCAGCACCACCGATCAGGACATCTGCGCCATCGCCACCGGTCAGTGTGTCGTCGCCCCCCCGGCCATCCAGCTGTGAGCCCAGATCAGACGCCGTCAGCATGTCATCGCCCGAGCGCGAGCCGCGCACGCCTTCAACATTCAACAGCGTATGCGTGAACGCCTGTCCATTCCAGGTTCCGGTCGCAGTGTTGGTTCCAAGATTGACGGTTACTCCGGTATCGATACCGCTCCGGTCATAGCGAACGGTGTCGAAACCACCCCCGGCATCCAGCGTATCGGTCCCCGCGCCCAGAATGAAACGTTCATCGCGATCCGATCCGGTGACATTGTCGTTTCCGTCATATGTCTGCAGATCAATTCTGCCACCGGTTCCGGTCACATTCAGATCAATCGACCCACTGGCAAATGTGATGTCTCCGGTAACCAGATTGGCGGTGACATCCTCGCCGGACGTGCCAATGCGAATGATACCATTGTCCATATTCGCATTTATGGTGTCGTTGCCGCCCTGATAGAACACACCGATCCAGCTGTCGCCGCTGCCTTGAGTGATGTTGAATGTGTCATCCCCGGCCGTGCCCTGCAGCCCCAAACCGAAAGCTTCGCCGACCGTCGCAGGGCTGGTCAGGGTATCAACCCCATCTGCACCCTTATCGACCGAACCCGTGTTGGACGCGTAATCGACCGTGGCTATGATCGGACCTGCGAGCGCCGAATAATCCAGCTCGACATAGCTGGTGCCGCCCGAATTGCTCAGGTCGATCTCATCGTTGCCTGCTGACGCATTCACGAGATCAAAGCCATCATCGTTGCCCATCGGGTCGATGTAGTCGTCACCGGCGGTGCCATCGAGAGTGTCATCCCCGAACACGCCGATGATGTCCGAACCGGCGCTTGCGTTTTCGGCCTGCAGGTCCGCAACCGTCCAACCCTCAAGCCGGAGCGTCGCGCCGGTTGAGACGAACGTGACTACAACATCATCGCCATCCTGCACGGCCGCGGCAATCGCCGCATCGATTTCGGCCTCGGTGTAGGCAGGGTCGAGTTCGATCGTGTCGACGTCATCCCCTTCGTAATCGCGGATGACATCATTGCCCCGACCGACGATGAAAGTATCTTCGCCATCGCCACCGACCAACAGGTCGTCTCCGGCGCCACCGATCAGCGTGTCATTACCACCCCGCCCTTCCAGACGCGAGCCGGAATCGGCTGCGGTCAACGTGTCACCACCAGTGCGTGAACCGCGTACATATTCGACATTGAACAGATTGTGCGTAAAGGACTGACCGTCCCACATACCGGTTGCAATCCCGGTCTCAAGGTTCACGTTCACTCCTTGAGAGACAGCAAAGCGGTCATAGCGCACCAGATCGAAACCGTCGCCCGCATCCAGCGTATCGGTGCCCGCACCCAGACTGAACCGTTCATCCAAAGCCGAGCCTGTCACGTTGTCGTCGCCCGATCCGGTCACCAGTTCGATCCGACCACCAGTACCGGTCACGTTCAGATCAATCGAACCGCTGGCGAAGGTGATATCGCCAGTGCTCAGATTGGCCGTCACGTTTTCATCATCCGAAGTCGTGATCCGGACGATACCGGTGTCGAGTGTCAGATTGATCGTGTCGTTGCCGCCCCGATAGTAAGCGGCTGCCCAAGCCTCGGCACCATTCTGAACAATGGTGAATGTATCGTCACCTGATGTGCCGAATATGTCGATGCCGTTGGCTTCGCCTGTGGTGTTGGGATTGATCAGGGTATCCGTGCCATCGGCACCGCCCACACCCTTCACGATCTGGCCTTGGTTGAGCGCGTAGTTCAGCGTCACGTCAATCGGGCCGGACAGCCCTTCGTAGTCAAGAACAACGAAGCTCTCGCCGCCAGTATTGCTCAGATCGATTGTGTCATCGCCCAGTGAGCCGACCACAACATCCGGATCGTTACCGTCGTTACCTTGCGGGTCAATCGTGTCATCGCCATCGGTGCCGACCAGATTGTCAGGGTCCGGCGTACCGACAATATCCGACCCGCCGCTTGCATTTTCGGCCTGCAGGTCCGCAACCGTCCAACCCTCAAGCCGGAGCGTCGCGCCGGTTGAGGCAAATGTGACGACAACATCATCGCCATCCTGCACGGCCGCGGCAATCGCCGCATCGATTTCGGCCTCGGTGTAGGCAGGGTCAAGCTCGATCGTGTCGACGATATCCCCTTCGTAGTCGCGGATGACATCATTGCCCTGACCGACGAAGAAAATGTCCTCCCCGTCGCCGCCAATCAGGGTGTCGTCCCCGGCACCCCCGATGAGGAGGTCATCGCCCCCGCGACCATCCAGCGTCGAACCGCTATCCGCCGCCGTCATTATGTCATCGCCCGTACGCGAGCCACGCACCATTTCGACATTGGACAGATTGTGCGTGAATGCCTGGCCGCTCCACGTGCCGGTTGCCTGTCCGGTTTCAAGGTTCACCTCGACACCGTCAACGACAGCACCGCGGTCATAGCGCACTTCATCGAACCCACCGCCCGCATCCAGCGTATCGGTGCCCGCACCCAGAATGAAGCGTTCATCCCGTGCCGAGCCCGTTACGGAGTCATTGCCGTCTCCGGTCTCAAGTTCGATACGGCCACCAGTGCCGGTTACATTCAGGTCAATCGAACCGCTGGCAAAGGTGATATCGCCGGTATTCAGATTGGCGGTGACATCTTCATCTGCGGGATCAATGGATACCGCTTTCACACGAACGATGCCCGAATCCAAGGTCACGTTGACCGTGTCATCACCGCCTTCGTAGAAGATCCCTGCCCAGGTCGGGTCACCATCCTGAATAACGGTGAACGTATCGTCGCCCTGCGTTCCGACAAGCCCGATCCCAAACGCCTCACCCGTTGTTTCGGGGCTGGTCAGCGTGTCTGTGCCGTCGCTGCCTTTGTCCACGGTGCCGGTATTGTTGGCATAATCCAGGGTCACATCAATCGGGCCATCAAGCGCCGCATAGTTCAGCTCGACAAAGCTGGTGCCACCCGAGGTGCTCAGATCGATCTCGTCATTGCCAGCGGAACCATAGACAACATCGATCCCGTCAGCCTCACCATCATTGCCCTCAGGGTTGATGTAGTCATCCCCCGCAGTTCCGGTCAGATCGTTATTTCCGAAATCTCCGATGATCGACTGCCCGCTGATCTGCACCGTCACAGCGCGATCCGCTGGCGTGCTCTGGTTTCCAACTGCATCCTCGGCAACCGCCGAGACCGAGAAATCACCCCCCGGAACCGCAGCCGCATCGAATGTGGCACTGAAATTGCCGTCGCCATCAGCCGTTACCTGTTCAGAAGTGGCCCCGATGGTCACGGTAACAACCGCATTTGCCTCGGCCGTACCCGTAATCGTCAGGTCTGCGTCCTGTTCGGCGGTTTCAAGGAAATCGTCGCCCGTAACAGCATCCAACGTCGGCGCGTCCGGCGCTTGAAGGTCATAGGTGACGTCGCCACCCGCGACAGATCCGCTGGTTACGCTGGACCCATCCAGTGTCGCATCGGCGGTGACAGGGTAGGTCCCGGAAACATCCGGCAAATCTGATTCTGTGAACGTGACATTCCATTGACCATCTGCGGCCACCGGTGCCAGCAGCGCGACACCGTTGATGGTCACTGTCACGGTACTCCCGACACGTCCCGTGCCGCTCACATCCAACCCGGCAGCCCGGTCCGCGATGCCAAGCGTCGCCGTCGTGTCATTAATGGTTGGCGTCAGCGCCGAGACCGGCTCGACAGTCACTGCAACCGAACCGGAGGGGCTTTCGTTACCGAACGGATCAGTGGCCGTGGCCTCGATCAAAAAGTCTGTATCCGGCACATCCGCCGCAGCAAATGTCACCGAGTAAGAGCCATCAGCACCTGCAACCGTGCTTTCGGTGACGCTGCCAATGGTGAGGTCAACCGTTGCACCCGCCTCGGCTGTACCGGTGACGGTGAGATCAACGCCCTGTTCCTCGAGGTCCAATACATCATCGCCCGCAACCAGGTCGACGACCGGCTCGATCGGTGCATCCAGATCAACCGAGAAGCCACCGCCGCTGACCGCACCGCTAGAGAAAGTGGTCCCGTTCAGAGTGGCAACCGCGCTGACCGTATAGTCGCCGGTTGCATCCGGCAGGTCCACTTCGGCGAAGTTAACGCTCCAGTTGCCATCGCCATCGACGGTGACCTCCTGCTCTGCGCCGTCAATGGTAACGGTCACCGTGCTGCCGCTGCGACCCGTGCCGCTGACGGTCAGCCCAGCCGCCAGTTCCGCCGCCCCAAAGGTGCCCGATACCGGCGAACTGGTCGGTGTCAGGGCCGAGACTGGCTCCAGCGTGATCGCTTGCATGGCGGTCGCGCTGGTATTGCCCAAATCGTCTGTTGCCGTGGCATTGATGGTGAAATCCGTTGTTGGAACATCCGCCGCCGCAAAGGTGACGCTGAACGCACCGGTTCCATCCGCCTCTACCGTCTCTGTCACACCGTTGATGGTGACATCGACCGTCGCGCCCGCATCCGTCATACCCGAAACCGTCAGATCCGACCCGCGCTCTTCCAGCTCGATCACGTCATTTCCGGCAACCGTGTCAAAGACCGGCGCTGCAGCAGCGTCCAGATCGACCGAAAAGCTACCCCCTGCAACTTCACCACTGGAGAACGCGGTGCCGTCCAGGACCGCGACAGCGGTGACGGTGTAGTCGCCGGTTGCATCCGGCAATGCATCCTCGGCGAAGGTGGTGCTCCAATTGCCATCGCCATCGACCGCCGCGTCCTGTACGACGCCTGCAACATCCACCTGCACCGTGCTTCCAGCACGTCCGGTACCCGACACCATCAGACCGGCAGCCAGTTCCGACGGTCCGAAGATGCCCGAAACCTGATCGACCACAGGTGTCAGGGTCGAGACCGGTTCGACCGTCACCGCCTGCGAGGCCGAGGGGCCTTCATTGCCCAGCGGATCGGTGGCCGTGGCGTCAACCGAGAAATCCGTGTCCGGCACATCCGCCGCGTCAAAGGTCACGGTGTACGCGCCATCCGCTCCCGCAACCGCACTTTCGGTGGCGCTGCCGATGGTGACCTCAACGGTCGCGCCCGCCTCCGCGGTGCCCGTTACAGTGAGGTCGGCGTCCTGTTCCTCAAGCTCCAGCACATCGTTGCCCGCAATCGCGTCGATGGTCGGCGCGGCAGGCGCGTCCAGATCGACCGAGAATCCACCACCCGCAACAGCCCCGCTGGAGAAACTGGTCCCGCCCAAAGTGGCAACCGCGCTGACCGTATAGTCGCCGGTTGCATCCGGCAGGTCCGCTTCGGCGAAGGTAACGCTCCAGTTGCCATCGCCATCGACGGTGGCCTCCTGCTCTGCGCCGTCAATGGTAACGGTCACCGTGCTGCCGCTGCGGCCCGTGCCGCTGAAGGTCAGGCCAGCCGCCAGTTCCGCCGCCCCAAAGGTGCCCGATACCGGCGAAATGGTCGGCGTCAGGGCCGAAACAGGCTCCAGCGTGATCGCCTGCGTACCCGCCGGACCCTCATTGCCCAGCGTATCCGTCGCGACGGCACTGATCGTAAAGCCTGCGGCAGGGACATCCCCGGCATCGAAGGTGACGCTGAATGCGCCGTCCGCACCCGCAACCGCATCTTCGGTCACGCCATTGATGGTAACAGCAACATCCGCGCCTGCCTCGGCCGTCCCGGTAACGTTCAGGGCAGTTTGCTGCTCGTCCAGATCCAGAGCATTGTCATCGGATACCGGATCGATCACCGGTGCGGCAGGCGGGGTCAGATCAACCTCCGCGCTGCCGCCGGAAACGGGAACGGTGTATACCGAAGAACCTGAGGGGGCCGCAGAGACCTGCACATCAAATGTGCCGCTATCGGACGGGAAATTGCCCGCGTCCAGATTGAACAACCAATTTCCACTGCCATCGACAGTGGTCGTATCCTCAACGCCGCCGATAGAAACACGGACGATGCTTCCCGGACGACCGGTCCCGACCAGCGGGATTGTCGCAGCGAAACTGTCCGGGCCGACTAATCCGGAAACCTCTGTCGTGATCTCAGGACGCAAGGGAACGATATTGGCAGCCTCATCAGCAACATCGACAGATCCAACGTCAGTACCATCATCTTCGATGGCATCAACCAGATCTCCCTGTACAACCTCTTGTACGGCTTCGATGGTGTTCTGAATATCTTCCGGGGTACCGCTGGCACCATCAATCAAGTCATTCGCGGTCTCAACCTGTGACGCTATTCCCGACGCCTCGCTCGCATCAACTCCGGCCTCTTCCAGAGCAGTCTGAATGGCATCCGCATCGTTCAAGACCTCCAACGGATCTTCCATCGGATCGTCTGCGGCTGCCAGAATCTGTTCGGCAAGAGAAGCCGCCGCAGCTTCGGAAGCGGCCGAGCTATCTGCGTCGCTGTCCTGCGTTGCCGCTGCGGCAGAGATTACCGACGCAACCTGCGCCGCGGCTGCAAACGCTGCGGCATCGCCACTATCTTCAATGGCCTCAACCGGGTCCAGCTCCAGCAGGTTCTGGCCAGACAAACCCAGCGCGTCGGCCAATTGCGCGTTGGCCTCATCAACTGTCAACGGCGTGTCGCTGCCTGCGCTTGCCTCAACAAGGCTCTGCACCAGAGTGGTCAGCGGCGTGATAACACTCGAACCCGCAGGCGCCGTCAGAGTGCCGGTAAACGCCTGACCGGTCGAAGAATCCACCCCACCGACGGACACCAGCTTGGCCGCCGGGTTGGACGAATCCAGTGTAATATTGAAATTGCCCAAAGCGTCCGTCGTGGTATTGGGCTCGCCTGCGTCAAAAACGGAGTTTCCGTTCACATCCTGAAACACGGTGGCGTTTACGATGTAACCATCCACCACCGTACCACTGAGAGAGGGCGCAGAGGTACCCGAGCCGCCCGCGCCACTTCCACCGCTGTCGCTTCCCCCGTCGCTGCCACCACCGCCGCCGCCAGCGGCAAGCCCGGCGGCCGCCACACCGCCACCTACCGCAGCAATGGCGCCTGCCGACCCGCCGCTGCCTGCCGCAGCGGCTTCGGTCACCTGAAGCGCCACAGCCTCGGGGACCAGAACCTCTCCGCCCGCAACGGTGAAGCTTCCGGCTGGCAGACGCATTACGGCTCCGTTCTCGAGCGTTACTGAGGCCGATCCGTCCTCCAGCACTTCCACCGATTTGACACCGTCCAGCGTGTTCAGCGACACGTCGGAGGACTGCGCCTGTGCCGTTTCCGCACTCAGCAGAACCAGCACGAGTGCAGTACCCCCGGCAGCAAGCCGGGCGGCCGATCTGGCAGCCAGTTGTTTCAGGAAGTCCGCACGCCCTTTGGTCGCCGCCGGAACACGCACAGGTTCAGCCATTGATGCGGGCAAGGCGCTGACCGATCGATCGAACTCGGCAGAAAGTCCGCGAAGTTCAACGGTGGAAACAGCGAAAGGCGAAGCAGAGCCCGTGCGGCCGGTCAAAAGCGATTTAGAGAACATGTGCGGAAAAACTCCATCAAAAAGTACTAACGTTCCTGCGACCGACACGTCGAAGAAAGGAGTCCTCCTAATGGTCGGCACAATTTGCAAAGACAGTAGGCAAACACAAAGTTTCGCCCAAGGTAGAGATTTCTATACCTTCACAAGTTAATTAGGTTTTGTTTCAAAGCGATGGCAAGCGCCTGTTCGCGGGTAGAGGCGCCAAGCGCCCGCCGGGCCAGAAAGAAGTGCTTGTTCACCGCGGCTTCACTTATTTTCAGGCGCTCAGCTATGCGGGCCGTCTGGTATCCCGCAGCGAGCAACTCCAACACCTCTTGCTGGCGCTGTGATAATAACTGGGTCATTGATTGCAACTTCAGGTTGGCAGGTGATTGAATTGGTTCAGTGATTGATGTAGCGAGCAGAGCGGCAAACATCGTCAGATCAATCGCGCTGTCTTTTTCGGCTGTTTGCATACTACCGCCGGAGCAGAGGGTCACATATACCCCTCGCTTCCCCGACTCGCCAAAACGCGAGCCAACCAGGGACGCAAGACCGGCTGACTTCAAACCGTGATCAAGTGCATGTTCTTTGTCAGATCGCGCCTCGGCGCGCTTCATCCGGCCTGACTCGACAATGTGATACTGTGCGTCCCAGGCCAAATTCTCGAGCATCGCGTCAACCGACATGTAATCTTCTTCCAGATACTCGGTGATCCAGTCTTCTGGCATGTTTGTATTCATCCAGTAGATCTGTTTCTTGATCCCATCGGCTTCACCGACCAGAATTGCGTCAAGTCCCATGAGTTTGGATTGGACAACCGCTTCGTTCCATCGATCTTCAGCAGAGTTCAATCCAGCCAATGCATCAACGAAATCAATCAGTGCATTTTTCATGATCCCCCGCTGCTTCCAATTCACTTGTTAACTTAGCTAGTTCCAAAATGACATAATGCCTGAAATTTAGTCAATAATTTGGTAATTTTCAGTCTTCGTCGAGACCGTTTACTTTCAAAGCCCTAGCAAGCTTTACCATCTATCTCCGGCTTCTCGCTCTGAAACGGCACCCACCTATTGATGACGTCCCGGGCATGAATAACAATCAGCCGTGATAACTCAAGTTGACACGCTATCGGTTGATAGGGGCTGCGGGGAAACCCCAGAGCCATTGCCTTTGTCAACGCCGTTTCTGATTTGATTGTAGCAAAAAGGGTCGCGCGGGCGCACTCGGCATATTGGTGGTAGAATGCAACAACGCCGGAGCACTCTTGTCTCACGACAAGAGATGGGGCCATTCAGCCATCGCTTTCACCGTCACCGTTCTGTTCCGGCTGCAAACCAATGAGGCCGAAGCCAGGAAACGTGCCAAAATTCGTCATTCAAGGATTGACAGCGAACAGCAATAAAACCCCGCACCGTGTAACCGTACCCCACGACAGATTTTACTCGTGCAGCGGAAAGTTGCTCTAATGATACTGCAATGCTGTGCTAGTAGTCGCCATGAATGCCCCATACGGGGTCGAGGCGGCCTAGCGTACTGGCATCCTATCGCGCCCGAGACCCGGAACGAAGACATTTCGCAGTTCGCCGCACTTTTCGGTAAAGATCGCTTAGGGACGTGTCGTTAGATATAGTCAAACGCCCACTCATTGTATCCCTGATCACCCCGGTACCACAGAACCCGGTCAGCTTCCGACTCTCCGTGGTTCCAACGCTGCTTTTTGCCTTGAGCCATTGCCTTGCGAACCAGAGCTCGGCGCTTCTGGCTGAGGACGATGTCTTGGATCAGGTCTGGTTCATTCCACTTTTCTGCGACCTCATGCACAAAGCTATCGGTCAGGTCACGATGATCCTCCACATAGGCGAGGTTTGTACGCTCATTCGGATCGTTCAGCAGATCGAACAGCATGATCCCGTCACGCGACGAGGAGATGAACTTGTAGTTTCCGCGGCGGATCATGAACATGGGAACCTTCGTCGCCTCGGCCAGATACTCGGCATATACTGCACGCTTAGGTGGTGGGTTATCCCGGTCTATCAGGGCGAGAAGGTCTGTGCCTTCCAGCGGTTCCACCGAGTCTTCTACCCCTGCGATACGGTTTAGTGTAGGCACGATATCTACCAGCGATGTCAGCTCCTGAACCCGTTGAGGCGCAATATCGGGCCCTGCGATCATCAACGGAATGCGTAAAGACTTCTCAAAGAAGTGCTTTTTGAACCACATGCCACGTTCGCCCAGCATTTCGCCGTGATCCGAAGTGAAAATGACCACTGTGTTCTGATCTGCGCCAGTCGCGCGCATGGCATCCATGACCCGGCTCATCAGGCTGTCAATGTAGCTGATCGATCCATAATAAGCGCGGATGGCACAGGCGACATCCTCGTCACTGAACTGAATGCCCAACATTCCGAAATCCTTCAGCAGGCGCACGGAGTGGGGATCATGCTCGTTTTCCGACAAGGCACCGACCGCGGGCATGGGGATGTCCTTGTCCTCATATAAATCCCAGAACTCTTTCCGGCAAAGATAAGGCTCATGCGGATGGGTGTAGGAGACCTGCAGGAAAAAGGGACGCTTGTCATCGCCACGTGCCATATCAAAGATATGCTGAATCGCCTTGAAGGTGACCTCTTCATCATAGTCAATCTGGACCGAGCGCTCGCAAATTCCCGCGATGCGCACCGCGCGGGGATCGTTGGTATCGCGTTTGCCTTCATTTTCCCAGTTGGGAACCCACGCGAAATCGCCGGGGTAGAGGTCTGCGGTCAGGCGCTTTTCGAACCCATGGAACTGATCAGGACCAATGAAATGCATCTTGCCAGACAAGGCCGTTTGATAGCCAGCTGCGCGCAGATAGTGCGCGTAGGTTGGAATCTCGGCAGAGAACTCGGCCGCATTGTCATAGGCCCCAACATTGGAACACAATTGTCCCGTTGCCATGGAAAAGCGCGACGGTGCACAGAGCGGGAAGTTGCAATAGGCGTTTTCGAACACCACCCCCCTGTCGGCCAATCCATCGATGGTCGGGGAATGGCAGATTTTATCTCCGTAGGCTTGCAGGGCAGAAGCGGTCAGCTGATCGACCTGAAAGAACAGGATGTTCGGGCGATTGTCGGACATGTTACCCCCGCCCCATCAGGCCACGGACATATCCGACCGGGCCGGTTTCATACCATTTCCTGTGACCGCGCTCGCGCGCCGAAATGCCGAAGCTCTGCGAGGTCCGGTCAATGACAATCGCCAGAAACACAATGCCCAGCCCACCCACGGTCGCCAGCCCCATGTCCAGCCGCCCGATCCCCCGCAGGACCATCTGACCCAGACCTGTCACGGAAATCATCGAAGACACAACAACCATGCTCAGCGCCATCATGATGGTCTGGTTGACGCCAGCCATAATCGTGGGCATGGCGAGAGGCAATTCGACCTTGTAGAGCGTTTGCCGGTTCGAGGCGCCGAATGCACGTGCCGCCTCGACCATATCGCCGCGGACCTGCCGAATACCAAGATTGGTCAGACGCACCACCGGCGGCAGCGCGTAGATAAAGGTCACAATCACACCCGAAACGTTACCGATCGAAAACAACATCACAATCGGCACCAGATAGACGAAGGACGGGATCGTTTGCATCAGATCGAGCATGGGCTGCAGAACTGTCCAGAACCGATCATTCTTGGCCGAATACACGCCCAGCGGAATGCCGATCAGCGAACAGAACACGACGCAGGTCAGAACGATGGACAGCGTGGTCATGCTTTCTTCCCATGCGCCCATCAGTCCGATGGCAAGCATACAGGCCGCCGAGATCAGGCCCAGACGGCGACCGCCTGCCTGCCAGGCAACCAAAATGATAACCGCAAGAACGAGCAGGTCAGGGGCTTGGGTCAGAACGTCCTCCAACCCTGTCAGAACAATTTCAAACGGTACCTTGATCGCCTGAAAGATGAACCGGAAATTGGTCACCACCCATTGCAGAAAGGTTTCGACCCAAGTTCCGACGGGGACCCATTCGGTGTCAAATATATTCCAGATGTCCATGACTTGGCCCCTTACCCGCGCAACGCGGTCAACGCGTCTTTGATAGTGATCTGCCCGACAGATGCATGATCTGGGCTCACCACGGTGACCGGAGATTGGTCGTCCATAAAGAGATCGATAATCTCTCCCAGCTCAGCATCCACGCCGATGGTTTTGCCGGTGACGTCCCGCCCATCGAGTGGTTCCATGATCGTTTCGGCTCTAACCAGCGCGACACGGCTGATGCCTTTCACAAATTCGGTGACATAGTCGTCCTTCGGGCTGGTGACGATTTCCTCGGGCGTGCCGATTTGCACGATCTCGCCATCATTCATGATGGCGATGTGATCTCCCATCCGAATGGCTTCATCCAGATCGTGGGTGATAAACAGCGTGGTTTTGTGCATATGCGCCGACAGGTTCAGGAACTGGTCCTGCAACTGTCGGCGGATCAAAGGATCAAGTGCCGAGAACGGCTCATCCATCAGCAGGATTTCAGGATCGGCTGCGAGTGCTCGAGCCAGACCCACACGTTGCTGCATACCGCCCGACAGCTGATCGGGGTAGTGGTCGATCCACCCGCCCAAGTCCATCGCTTCCAGCGCCCTGATCGCGGCCTCTCGCCGCGTTTCCAAATCGATGCCGCGAACCTCGAGACCGAAACCGACATTTTCACCCAATGTCCGGTGGGGCCACAAAGCCATGTGCTGGAAAACCATTCCTATCGTTTCGGCCCGCAACTGGCGCAGATCATCTTCGCCCAACGCGTCTACACGTTGACCCGCCACATGAATTTGGCCTGATGTCGGTTCAATCAACCGGTTCACGTGGCGCACAAGGGTGGATTTGCCCGACCCCGATAACCCCATGATGCAAAAGATTTCGCCTTTCTGGACGCTGAAGCTTGCATCCCGAACGCCCAGAACACAGCCAAACCTGTCGCGCACTTCCTCTTTCGACAACCCCTCAGCCAGAACCGCTTTCATGGCCTCGTCCGAGCGGTTTCCATAAATTTTCCAGAGGTCACGACACTCGATCTGCGCATCACCCATTGCATCATCCTTAAAAAAAATTGGGACGGCCACGTGCACCGCCCCTCAGGTTCACAGGGAGGGTTAGTTCGCGGCGGCGGCTGCCTGAACCACCCAGCTGTCGAATTGCTCTTGATTTTCAGCAATCCAGTCGGTGGCGTGACGCTGAAAATCTTCCAACGTGTTTTCGCCATCACGCAGCTTCACCTGAGCCGCATTGACGGCGCTGATCGGGATGTCAACGAGTTCAAAGAACTTTGCAGCGGCAGGGTTTTCTTCAAGAAATTCATTGTTTGCGACGATATAGACGTCGTTCACAGCAAAGCCTGCGTCCATTTCACCGTCTTTCTGAACGCCGATCTGAACCACGTCTTCTCCGGGAACCAACACGTCACTAATCCAGTTCGGCGTCCAAGTGTAATACAGAATGGCACCGCCTTCGTTATAACGGGTGATGGTGTCTGCCATGATCGCGAAATAGCTTCCCTGATCATGTTGAACGGTGTCGCGCAGGTCCAAGTTGTCCAGGTGATCTTCAATCGCGATTTCACATCCCCAACCAGGGTTGCAGCCTGACAGATTGGCACGCCCGTCTCCGTCAGCGTCGAACAAAGCGGCTACCGCAGGGTCGGAAAGCTGTCTAATACTGGTGATATCATTCGCTTCTGCGGTCTTTTTGTCGATATAGAACCCCTGACCTGCCCCGGTTATTGCTGCGTTGACGCGCGTCATCACGCCTTCGCCTCCGGACTTATCAAAAAAGTCGTTATGCAGGGGTTTCCAGTGATTGAAAGTATAATCGGCATCCCCCGAAGCGACAGCCAGATGAACCGCGGGGAAGTCCGCCTCCAGGGTTTCCTCGACGTTGTATCCCAGCGCCTCAAGGCCCTGCTGTACGACCATATGCTGGAACCATGCGTTGGCGGGTGACCCTTTGATCGGCGACACATCGACACCTGCGCCGGGCTGATCAGCGGCAAATGCCGGAAGTCCAAATACTGTCGTCATCGCCGCAGCGTACGCAAAGTTGGAAAAGTTCTTCATGGTTTCCTCCCTGAAAGTTCTACAGGCCAGTCCGGCGAGTTTCTCCTCTTAGGGATATTTTTGGCATCTACGTGCAGTTGTGAAGTTCAAAAATACGGTCCACTATGTTAACCAAATCGTTATGGTAAATCTTCGTAAAACTCTTACAAAACTGCCGCATCTGATCACCTTTGAGGCATCATGCCGAAATTCAAACTTTACACGTGCGGCAGAAGAATTAGGTGTCACGCGTGTATCGGTCAGCCGCCAGATTGCTGAACTCGAACAAGAGCTTGGGACAACACTGTTTATCAGGGATCACCGAAAAGTATCTTTGACGCAGGCCGGTCGGTTGCTCGAGGCGGAAGTGGCGCCAGCCCTGCACCAAATTGCAGATGCCATTCAGAGCGTTTCACAAAAGTCGGGCGATACCCCTCTGACAGTCACCACCACGACCGCATTTGCCACCTACTGGCTTATGCCGCGCATGGTTGACTTCAGCAATCAGTTTCCAGAGGTCGAATTGAACCTCGTTGTAACCGACCGCAAACTGGATCTTGCGGCCGAGAATATCGATATTGCGATCCGCTACTCCAAGGATACCCCACCCGGTGAAAAAGTGACTCCGTTACTGCGCGAGCGAATATTCCCGGTGCTAAGCCCAAAGTACTCCCCCAATACCGCCCTGTCTGACGCCGCAGATCTGACAAGGGAAAACTTGCTTCATTTGTCCGGTATCTACCGACCCGAGGCGCGTTGGCCACATTGGTTTAAAGCCAATGATCTGGTGCTGTCAGCGGAGTCCAGTGGCGTGGCTATGAATACCTACATCAACATGCTGCAGGCCGCGATTGCGGGACAAGGTATCGCGCTGGCAGGAAACCCGTTGGTCGACCCGTACCTCGCCGACGGAACACTGATCAAACTGAAAGGCTTCATGGAAATCGAGCGGGACTATTTCTATTTAATCAACGCAACCACCGACAGGGAGGATGCAGAGAGGTTCTGCAATTGGGTGCTTGACCAGACGGCCGTGACAAAAGAACCACCAATACTTCGGTGAAGTACGACGAATGTCCGATCCGCGCCGCCTCAAAGCTGTATTATACGAAGATCAGTTTCTGGCCCTTTAATACGCAGGCCTCCAATTGTTCGCACCGACCCGCTGCCACGATAGGTTCAATCGGTGAAATTCGGCCTCGTTCGGACCACACGGCGCCTCGAATATGAGCGTTTGATCCAATCGATTCACCTTGAAGCGATCACTTTCGGGTCAATCGATAGCAATTGTGTTTGGCATCGAATCCAGTGATGCGTAAGCCGCGCTTGAAGGCTGATGTCAACGCTGCGCGCACGTTCAGACGTTCATCGAGCGCTGATTGAGGATTGGCTGCCAGCAGTTCGTCCAGATCGCGCGGGATTTCCACCGTTTCTACCAGTTCCGGCTGCATAACTCTTCGACCCGTTTCGCTCAGTGAGCAGACATTTCGCGACTCCAGGTCCCATTCTGCCACAAGCCGGTCAGAGGGAATGCCGGCGTTTATGCCCTGCATCGTTCCATAGTAATCCTCGTGATAGATGCCCGCCGTCGCCCCCAGTCGTTCGATATTGAGCGTTGCGTTGATACGTCTGAGGGGATCGTAGGTCCAGCGCACCAGCGTGATGCCGCGTGCCAGACACCAGTCGCGCTGGAACCACTTCAACCGTCGACCCAGCCCCATTCCGCGGCTATCCGCGTGAACCGCCAGGCGATGAGAGTGCTGAATGCCTGTCTCACTGCTGGGAAATCCGAACAGGAACCCCAGCATTCGATCACCCAGAAATGCTCCGGCGACCAGACCGCCCTCGTGCTGGATGGACAACAGCAGATCGGCATTGTCCGCCGGATCATCTTCACCCCAGACCAGACGCTGGAAATCCTCCGAGGCCTTCATCTCGGAAAGACCGTCCAATTCCCGAAGAACCAGCTCGCTCTGTTCCGTCATGGTAGAATCTCCTCGGAACTCTCGGTGACCGTCGACAGAAACGCGTGGTCCAGTGTCACGCCAATACCCGGCCCGTTCTTCGGGACCGGCATCTTGCCCTCGGAGGCTTCAAGCCGTTCGTTGATGATGTCACGGTGAAAATATCGGCTGGCCGATGAGGTGTCGCCGGGTTTTGTGAAATTGGACAATGTCGCCAAGTGGATGTTGTGTGCCCGACCGACGCCGCTTTCCAGCATACCGCCGCACCATACAGGAACGTCAAAGGCAGCGCAGGTATCGTGAATCGCTCGCGCAGACATGAAACCGCCAACGCGACCAACCTTGATGTTGATGACACGGGCTGCGTCCAGTTCAAGCGCGATGCGTGCATCGCGGGCCGACCGGATACTCTCATCCAGACAGATCGCCGTCCTGACCCGCGACTGTAGCTTTGCATGATCGCGAATATCGTCATAGGCAAGCGGTTGCTCGATGTAGTCCAAGTCGAAGGCGTCCAATGCCCGCATGATCGGACTATCGGCCAACCCATAGTCTGTATTGGCATCCACGGTTAACTTGATACCGGGAAACCGTGCCCGAACCGCCTCTACAATTTTGACGTCGTGCCCCCGGGCGATTTTGAGCTTGGTCCTTTTGTACCCCTGCTCTGCTGCTTCGGCGACACGTTCCAGCGTTGTTTCAACCGGGGCGATACCGAGGCTGACTCCGACGTCAACGCTATCGCCAGTTCCACCAAGCGCCGCCTGCAACGGAATGCCAAGGCTTTTGGCCCACAGGTCCCAAAAGGCCATTTCGACAACTGCTTTGGCCATCCGATGACCTCGCCACGGCGCGAGAATCGGTTCCAGCTCATACGGGGAGCTGAAACGTTTCCCGACGATCTGAGGCAACAACACGCGCCGCAAAAAGTCCATCGCCCCGGCGATGGTTTCCTCCAGATAGTCGGGCTGGGGATCCATCACCGCCTCGGCTACGCCTTCTATTCCTTCACCTTTGAGCACCAGAAGCGGAAAGGTTTTTGCGGTCATGGTGCCGGTCGAGATCACGAAAGGTGACAACAGCGGCAGACTGACGATCCGCAAATCGGCGCTTTCGATGCGGATTCCGGGACGGAGAGTTCCAGTGTTCATATGCAGGTCTTTGGTCATTTTGGAGCGTTGATGGGAAAGGGCTACATCGCGTTGGCGATGAAGCGGCGGAACTCGTCGGTTCGCGGGTTGGCGAACATTTCATCTGGCGCACCCTGTTCGGCGATGCGACCCTCGTGAAGGAACACGACTTCGGACGAAACTTCGCGTGCAAAGCCCATTTCGTGGGTCACGACGATCATTGTACGGCCTTCGGCGGCCAGCGATTGCATCACTTTCAGAACCTCGCCGACCAGCTCGGGGTCAAGGGCCGAGGTAGGTTCATCAAACAGGATGGCGTCCGGCTCCATTGCCAGCGCGCGTGCAATTGCGACCCTCTGTTGCTGTCCTCCGGACAATTGCGACGGGTACATCTGCTTGCGCTCGGCCAATCCGACGCGGTCGAGCAGAGCTTCGGCCCGCTCACGGGCGTGGGCCTTGCTTTCCCCTTTGACGTGGACCGGCCCTTCCATAACGTTCTCCAGCACAGTGCGGTGAGACCACAGGTTGAACTGCTGAAACACCATGCCCAGGCGCGCGCGGATCTCTTCGATGTGGCGTATGTTCTGCGGCTTACCATCCCTGACCAGAACCTCCTCGCCGTGCACAGTCACCCGGCCCGATGTCGGAGTTTCCAGAAAATTGAGGCAGCGCAAAAAGGTCGACTTGCCCGAACCCGACGATCCAAGGATCGAGATCACATCATGGTTCCGCGCCTCAAGCGAAATGCCCTTGAGCACTTCGACCTGACCAAAGGATTTGTGGATATCCTCGGCCTTCAAGATAACGTCCGGCTGGCTCATGTCATGGTGTCCTTCTGGGGCTGATTGGCGTTGCGGACCTTGTGTCGGGCGTCGATGTGGAGGTCCAGACGTCGTTCGGCCTGCCGCCAGAGCAGGACGAACAGCGCGGTGATGCAGAGATAAATCAACGCCGCCCACAGATAGACCGAGAAATCGAAGGTCCTGGAGAAGATTTGGCGGGTGCGTCCCATCAGGTCAAAGACGGTGACGATGCTGGCCAGGGCGCTTGCTTTCATCAGCAAGATGACCTCGTTCCCAAGTGCAGGCCAGGCAATGCGATAGGCATGTGGAAATACCACCCGGCGCAAGGTCAGCAAACGGCTCATGCCGACCGCTCTGGCCGCTTCAATCTCGCCCTGCGGCACGCCAAGTATGCCGCCGCGCAGGATTTCTGTCTGATAAGCGGTAGAGTTGAGCGCAAAAGCCAGAAGGGCACAGTTGAACGGATCGCGAAAGAACGTCCAAAGGCCCAGTTCCTGCAGCTCGGGACGGAACTGACCCGAGCCGTAAAAGATCAGGAACAGCTGCGCCAGTATGGGCGTGCCACGCATGAACGAAATATAAAGTCTGAGCGGCGCCTGAGCCATCGGCGAGGCATGGACGCGGATCAGCGCAAAAGCCGGAGATACCAATCCCGCGATCAAGGCACCAAGCAGCGTCAGCTTGATGGTCAGCAACGTGCCATCAAGCAATCGGGGCCAGTATTGCGTGATGATTTCGATCGGGTGCATCAGCTGGCCCTCCGAATACCGCGGTTGGCGCGTTTTTCCATCCGTGCAAGCACCAGTTCGGAAAGGACACACATTGCCCAGTAAATCATGCAAGCCAGAAGATAGAAGGTGAATGGTTGTTTCGTGACACCAACGGCAACCTTGGTCATGCGCATCAGGTCGTCCAAAGCGATGACCGACACCAGTGCAGTGTCCTTCAGCATGTTGATCCAGAGATTGCCCAACCCGGGCAGTGCAAAACGCCAAAGTTGGGGCAGCCGGATACGCCAGAAAACCTTGCGCTCGGTCATGCCAATGGCCCGCCCGGCCTCAACCTGACCCTGGTCGAGGGATTGGAACGCGCCGCGCAAAACCTCTCCGGCAAAGGCTCCGAAGACCATGCCAAGTGCCACCACACCGGCTGCGAAGGGGCTGAACTCGGTGGGCGACGCTTCGGGATTCCACCAATGCAGTATCGCGTTTATCAGAAGCCCAACACCGTTATAGACCACAAACAGTGTCAAAATTTCGGGCAGCCCGCGCATCACGGTGGTATAGCCAAAACCGAGGTATCTTAACGGTGCCAGTTTCGACATGGATGCGAAGGCAGCAAGAAATCCGAGGAAAAGCCCGACGGGGAGCGTGACGATTGCCAGTTGTACCGTGATCGCCAACCCGCGCAGAATTTCATCCCCCCAGCCGGCATCGCCGTATGAAAAGAGCTCAAACATAGATCACCTTTTGGGGCCGGAGGGACGTCGATCTTACTTCATCGTATAGACGTCGATATCAAAGTACTTGTCGTTAATCGTCTGGTAAGTGCCGTCAGCGCGGATTTCTGCAAGAGCGGCGTTCAGCTTTTCACGCAACTCGTCATCCTGCTGACGCACGGCGATGCCCACGCCTTCACCAACGAAGGCCGGATCGGTAATCGGCTCGCCGGCCAGTTCGCAGCAGCCGCCATCATCGGTCTTGGTGGTCCAGTCCAGCATGGGCAGCATGTCACCCACCTGCAGGTCGATGCGCCCGGACGCCATGTCGAGGTTCACTTCGTCCTGAGTCGGATAGAGACGGATATCGGCATCCGGGTAAGTCGCTTCGATATAATCCGCCTGAGTGGTACCCGATTGCGCCCCGATCACCTTGTCGGCCATGCTTTCGTTTGTGAATTCGGTAATACCCGAGTCTTTCGGGACAACATGGGTCATGGCCGCCAAATAGTACGGATCGGTGAAATCAACCCGCTTCTTGCGCTCGTCAGTGATGAACATCGAGGCGATGATGAAATCATATTTGTTGGCCAGCAAACCGGGGATGATCCCGTCCCAGTCCTGTGCCACGATTTCACATTCCTCTCCGATGCGCTTGCACAGTTCCAGCCCGATCTCGACATCGAAACCCGCAATGCTGCCATCCGATTCAATATAGTTGAACGGGGGATAGGCGCCCTCGGTACCCAGCCGCAGGCCTTCGGCCTGAGCAACAGTCGCTGTGATCGCGGTGGTCGCCAGCACAACGGACAGAGCGGTTCTCAGTTTCATAACACTTTCTCCATGTTGAAGGTTTGGTCTTTCACGTTTCAAGTTTGCCCACCGGATCACCCACGTGACCGATAAACTTTCCATAGAGCTCAGCCGTACGTTTCAGACGAGACTCGACTGCCACGCCCAGTTCGACAAAAACACTGTTCAGCAACAGGTTGCCAAAGCTCGCCATTTGTGCGGTGGAGTCCCAAAACTGATTGAATTGGGTGGGAATGGTAAACATTTCCGTGGTCGATTCTGCTCCCCAATCACAAAAGGTATCGGTAACCAGAGTGACAGGGATGTCTGCAGCGCGGGCTTCCTGAGCCAAAACCTTGGACAGGCGTGAATACCGCCGCGCCTCGAAGATCAGAAGGCAGGAACCGGCGTCTGCAGCCAAAATTTCAGCAAAGTTTCCGCCTGCCAAGTCGGTCAGAACAACGCGATCCCGCAGGTATTGAAGTTGATTTGCAAAATACTGTGCCATTCCGCGCTCTGTCTGGAAACCGGCTACGAAAACCGTGTTACAGGTGGCAAGACGCCTGACCACGTTCTGCCACTCAGGCGTCGCGGCATATTCATAGATGCGGACCAACGCCGCAATTTCCAGCTCCATCCCTGCGTTGAGATGTTGTTCGCCCCCACGGACGGAGACGCGCAGCTCTTGCAGGCGGTCGCTGACCAGCCAGGGCGTATCGCCAAGATCGCCCTTTAGCTTGTCTTTGAGATCCTTGAAACTTCTGAATCCCACGGACCGACAAAATCGCCCGACGGTGGATTCGCTGACACCCACTTTCTTGCCGAGACTGGCGGCCGTTTCAAAAGGGATGCTCTCAGTAGCGTTCAGGATATGACTTGCCAAAGCCCTTTCGGCCTTCGATCCCGAGGTCAGAAACTCTGATACTTTCGTTTTGACGGACGATTGCAAGTTCACACATTCTGCAAGTTTTTTTCTATGGTGAATCTTGTAAAAGTTTTCTTGCAAAAGTCAACAGAAAGGCGCAGATGCCAAACTGCCAGCGGTTTGCCGACTGCCGGTCATATGATCTGGAGAGGAAGTAAGGCTATGACACAAGTGGATGCCGTAGGCTTGACGGCCGATCTGATCCGCTGCCCCTCGGTGACCCCTGTCGAAGGCGGAGCCCTTGTTCTGCTGGAAAACCTCCTGAGCACTGCCGGGTTCGAATGCGTCAGAGTCGATCGTGGCAATGTATGTAACCTGTTTGCCCGTTGGGGCACCAAAACTCATCCCCGAACCTTTGGCTTCAATGGGCATACCGACGTGGTTCCGGTGGGTGACGTCAACAATTGGACACACCCACCCTTCGACGCCACCCTGAAAGACGGAGTTCTGTACGGCCGTGGTGCCACCGACATGAAATCCGGTGTCGCAGCATTTGTGGCCGCCGCAATCGACTTTGTGACACAAACGCCGCCCGATGGCTCGGTGATCCTGACAATCACGGGCGATGAAGAAGGGGAAGCAGTGGATGGCACAGCAGCCCTGCTGGAGCATATGAAGCACACCGGTGAGCGTATGTCTTACTGTCTGGTAGGAGAGCCAACCTGCCCGGACAAGATGGGAGATATGATCAAGATCGGGCGGCGCGGCGATATGTCCGTCGCCTTTACGGCGACGGGTATTCAAGGGCACTCCGCATACCCGCACAGTGCACATCCACGGTAAATATTCGTTTCAACGACCTGCATTCTTCGTCGAGCCTAACGGAATGGCTACGGTCCGAGGCGGATCGCGTTGCCGCTTCGTTCAAGGTCGCAATCGATGTCGCAATCATCGATTCATGCGAGAGCTTCCTGACCAAACCCGGTCCCCTATCCGCACTGGTTGCAGGAGCTGTTCTGCGACATACTGGTATTGAGCCGGAACTCTCGACAACCGGCGGAACATCGGATGCGCGGTTTATTACAGCGCATTGCCCGGTTGTTGAGTTTGGATTGGTCGGACAAACAATGCATCAGGTAGACGAGCGGGTCGAGGTTGCGCAGGTCCATCAGCTCAAGGCGGTCTATTCCACAATCCTGCGGGATTTTTTTCAACAAACCGAAAGCTGATGTCTGCCTCTAGCCAGTTCGCGATCTAGGTCGTGTTGACAAATGGCGCAGCCAGAGGCGGATCGATGTTATTTCGAAGAAGCCGAGGTAGCTTTCGGCGGTCTTGTCATATCGTGTGGGCGACGCCGCGGGCATTCTTCAGCTTGTTGAAGCAACGCTCCACCAAGTTACCAAGGCGATGGAGTGACCTGTCGGCACCAACGCGCTTCTTGCGCGATTTCCGCATGGGATCATTTGCAGAACGTTGCGGTTGTCCATGGTGTTGCGAATGCTGTCGGCGTCGTGACCCCGGTCTGCCGGAAGAACGTGCGGTGGTGGCAGACTATCAGCCACGACCAAATCGAAACCGAGAGCCAACATCTATCACGAGATGCAGCAACTTGTGTCTGATGATGGTGGCACCGTTATTCCAATGTTTGCCAATCACATCATGTCAGTGACAGCCAGTGTCGGCGTACCTGCGAAAATTGGTGGTGACTGGGAGCTGGACGGTGGCCGCGCAATTGAAAGATGGTGGTTTAACTGATCCCTCCTGAGGTCCGTAACTCCTCGGGGTTTCGGGCCTCAGACGACCTTTCGGAGCATGGCCGCGGCTTCATGCACGCGGCTCCCAATTACGTTTGAGCAAGAACTGGTTCTTAAAGTTCTTGAGGCCCAGCATGACTTCGGAATCCACGATGTCGTCGGCGCCGTGGATGTGTTCCTCGAGAAAGGTTGTCAGGTCGTCCGGTTCGTCACAGACCAGCTCGACCATCAAATCAAAACGGCCCGTCACCCAAAGAATGTAGACCACGCTGGGCACCTCACCCAGCCGCTGGGCGACCATTTGCGGGGTGACACTTGGCGCGACCTTCAGGCAGATCATCGCATCCGCCTTGTATTCGGATGCGGCAGGGTCTGCGATTGCCACGATCCGCAGTAGACCCGCATCCTTCATGGCGTTGACGCGGTTTCGAACCGTGCCTTCCGAAACGCCGAGTTTCTGGGCAATTTCCGAAAACGGCGTCCGCCCATCATGTTCCAACATCTGAACGATTTCGCTGTTCAAACGCTCGTCAACCGAATGCGTCCCTCGCTGGCGGACGGTTTTTTCGACTTCTGGCTTCCGCGATAAGTTCACGACCGTTCCTTCTGTTTCAGCAGGTTCGCAGGCGTTTCGTCCGAAACCGAAACATAAAAGCAAACGTTACCGGACATCAAATCGATTTACGGATCATCTCAAGGCATCCGCAGTTATATCTTCAACCCTCAGCATCGCCATACCAATGAACTGCCGAAAAGCTCCCGATCCTCAGTCCTTTTCCTTGCACTAGTCCTGCAGAAGCTCTCGAATGGCCGTATCCAGCGCCGCTGTGAATCCGGAATCGTTTCCGGGATTAGCTGCACAATGTCCCCAGGGTGAATCGTAGGGGCGAAACACGGCGTTTGGTATATGTCTTGCCTCAATCGCGTTGTCTTCGGGCGGGAAATACAGATCATGCGTGCAGGGCATCAGGATCGCACGGGCTCTGATCGCCGCAAGGGCCGCTTTGAAATCGCCATTATACAGTGGACCTGTCGATATATTGCCGGCCTGCCATGTGGCCAGCTTGGCCAGCAGGTTATTGGCGTCCCAGCCTTCAACGTGGTCGACCTCCCAATCGACAAGCAGGTCTTCGATTGTTTCAAAGCCAAGCCGTTTGTACAGAGCCTCGCGATAGAAGGTCTGGGAAAATGCCCAGCCCGCATAAACCCGCCCAAACGCTTTGAGGCCCGCGACAGGAGGGTTGTCGTAGTCGCCACCATTCCAGTTCCGGTCTGCGCAAAGCGCGGCTTTGACGCCTTCGAGGAACACGAAGTTATGTGGTGAGGTTTTGGCCGAAGCGCAAAACGGAAGGATCGCCTGCACCATATCCGGATATTGCGCCGCCCATTGATAAGACTGGCAACCAGCCATGGACCAGCCTGCCACCAGTGCGATCCGATCAATGCCCAGATGATCGTGGATCAGCCGGTGCTGTGCGGCAATGTTATCCCACATCTGGATCAACGGGAAACGCGGCCCATCCTGCGGCGGCGGCGTGTTCGACGGAGATGATGATCGACTGTTACCGAACAGATTGGGGCTGACAATGAAATGCCGCGCCGGATCAATGGCACGTCCCGCCCCGAAAAACCCTTCGTTGCGCGAATTGGTGCCTGTGTAAAAGGTTGGCAACACGATTACATTGTCGCGGGCTGGCGAAAGGGTCCCGTAGGTTTGGTATGCAAGCTTGGCGTTGTTCAGGACAAGGCCCGACAACAAAGGAAAATCGCCAAGTTCGAGGATTTGAAATTCCTGTGTCATGGAGGCACCTGTTATTGACAAATTGGCGGCCCCGGCCTTCACCGCGGCCACCTTTATTTCGATCAGTAAAGCCGCAGGTATTCCTGCACTTCCCAGTCGGTGACGGACTGGTGATACCTCTCCCACTCGTCGTTTTTGTACTCCAGATAGGATTTGCGCATGACCGGGCCCATAACGTGTTCTGCCATATCGTCATGCCGCAAAGCCTCGATGGCGTTAAACAGGGTGCGCGGCAGACGGCGGATACCCAGCTCGGCAAGCTCGGCCTCGGTTTTGGAATAGAGGTCAAAATCGGTCGGCTTGCCCGGGTCGATCTTGTTTTTGATCCCCTTCACTGCGCAACTCAGGTGCATGGCCATCGCAAGGTAGACATTCATCGTCATGTCGCACGCACGGTTTTCGATGCAGTGGCGGCTTTGTGGCAGGCGGAACTGGGCCGAGCGGTTGTTGTAACCGTATGTGATGTTAGTCGGCGCCCATGTCACAGTACCGCCTTCGAAACCGCCGACGCGCGGCACCAGGCCATTATACGAGTTCACAATCGGACAGGTGATCGCGGTGATCGCCTCGGCATGTTCCATCAGACCGCCGACGGCCCAGCGGGATTCGTCGCTCCATTCACCTTCCGGTGTCTCGAATATGTTCTCGCCGGGGCGGCTTTCATGCTGCATCGACATGTTGATATGCGCACCCGAGCGCCAGTCACCCACCGTCGGTTTCGGCATGAATGTCACGAACATGCCGTGTTTCTTGGCGACCTCTTTCAGAACGATGCGCAAGAACGCCAGCCTGTCCGACATTTCCAGCATGTTGGTATAGTGGAAATCCAGTTCGAACTGGGAATAGGCGCCTTCGGCCACCACATCATGCAGATTCCAACCCAATCCTTCGATGATGTCGATCATGTCTTTGAGGAACGGCATCGAGTCGACCGAGTATTCCACGTCGTAGCCAAACGCCTGGCGGCGCGGGCGCAACCCATCTGCCGGGTCGTCATCGAAGGCTTTCACGGGCTGACCGGCTTCATCGTATTTCATGACGATGAATTCCGGCTCAACCCCGGCATATCCTGCATACCCTTCCTGTGCCGCCTCATGCATCGCACGCTTCAGCGCCTGGCGGGGGCAGACGTTATAGGGCGCGTCTTCCCAATACAGGTCAGAGAAGATGATCGCCATCGAAGTGTCCCACGGGCAGACATAGACCGCATCCAAATCCGGCACCACGACCTGGTCGCTGTCGGCCGGGCTCAGTTCGGGGACATATGAAATCGAGTGTACAGCGAATTGCGGCCCCTTCCCAAGGCAGAGTTCCTCGAAATCGCTCATGGGGACGGGTTTGGTTTTGGGAATGCCGTGCAGGTCGATCCATGCGCCCATCAGATACTTGACGCCCGCCTCTTCCAGCCGCTTTTTGACGGCAGGTATCCTGGGCCGATTGCGTTCAACCGCATCCTGGAAGCTCTCATAGTAAATCCGGCTGTTTGAATTGTCTTTGGGCATTTGGCTTCCTCCTGTCAGAGCCCCGCGAGCCGTCCGGTTTCAGGACGTGGCAGCGTAATATTGGGCAGTACATTTGCCATGGGGGAAGGCAGGCGCCCCGAAACGGGAAGAACAGAGTGGGGGGCGCCTGCCTTCAGGCTGTGTCGGGCACTCAGCCCGCCACAAAATCGCTTGGGTCAATTCCCGGAACCTTGGTGATACCGGCCAGTTGCTTCCAGTTATGAGGATAGGCGGCATAGAAGATGACACATTTGCCATCCGCTTCGTAAGAGATGTGGTTATCCTTGGGCACAAACAGAACATCGCCACGATCGCAGACATATTCCTCGCCATCGCAGACCAGCCGGAAGGTTCCTTCGAGGCAATATATGATCTCATCGCAGGTCAGATCCCACGGCACCTTGATGTTGTTCAGCACATTGATGCCGCCGCACATGGTCTTGCTGAACTCGCTGGTCACCATCGGTTTGATGTAGGTGTCGCTTTCCCCCATCGCGTTATAGCGTTCTTCGACCAGATCGAACTTGAATAGCTGCGGTTTGTCGCCCATGGATCAGGACCCTTCCTTGGCAAGATGTTTCAGAATGGATTCGTTCAGTTCGACCTTGTAGCCGTCAGGGTCTTCGCAAAACGCGATAACGCGCGTGCCGTTTTTCATTGGTCCGGGCGGACGGGTGATGTTCACCCCGGCTGCGGCCAGATCTTCACAGGCTTTGTAGACATCCGGTGTTTCGATGCAGATATGCCCCCAGCCATTTCCCTTTTCATACGGCTTTTCCTGATCCCAGTTTGCGGTCAGCTCTAGGGTCGGAGACTCCGCCTCGGGGCCGTAGCCGATGAACGTGTTGGTAAACTTGCCTTCGGGGTAATCTGTGCGGCGCAGGACCTGCATCCCCAGAATGCCGCAATAAAATTCCAGTGATTTTTCCATATCCATTACCCGCATCATCGTGTGTGCAAGGCGGAAACCGCTGCTTATCGTGTCGCTCACGCTATTCTCCTCAAGTCAATTTTGTCCGGCTGTGGTCACGTCACGCGCCACCATTTCCTGAAACGCACGGACGCTGTCCTCCCACGCCGGGGACAACACACCGCCCTCATCCGAGATCGATGATGCCCGCCCCAGCTGAAGCCGTTCGGTCATTTCGTGATCTTCCTTGTGCACATCCCACCACAGTTTCTTCAGACCCTCGACTTCGTCTTGCGTCAGGGTCTGGCCCTCGGTGGTGTAAAGCGCCCTTTTTTGCGTCATCGTGCCGGGGCCGGTCGGAATGTTCAGATAGACACCCAGTTGATCGGGAAAGTACCGCCCCAGAATGAAGTTCGGATAGAGTGTCAGATAACGGGAGCTGACACCGAGACTGCCAGAGGTCCCGATCTCTTCCTCCAGATCGACAGCACTACCCATGCAGTTGCCGTCAATGATCGTATAGTGATCCTCCAGCGGCTGATCTGTGGTCGAGGCGTGTACGAACTGCACGTGATACGGTTCGATGAAGTTCTCCATGATGAACTTCCAGTTACAGGCGATTTCCCCGAAATCGAGCGTTCCTATACAGTTCAGTTTGTCCCAGTTCATGCCCTCCAGATGAGATTGAATGGCGGCAGAGTATTCATCGAAATCAGGCGCCGTTCCATCGAGGTTAACAAATATCCAGTCATTCCAGACGTGGCTGCGCACCGGAACAAGACTGTTCTTTTTCCTGTCAAAGCCATCCGCCTGATGCGCGTTCGCACCACCAAAATGCGGGGCCGCACGCAACTGGCCGTCCAGATCATAGGCCCAGGCGTGATAGGGGCAGCGGATCAGTTTGCCCACGTTTTTGGGTGCATCGACTAATGTCAGACAGCGATGGCGGCAGATATTGTGGAAAGCTCTGATCTCACCCGCGGTGTTGCGCACCAGCAGCAGAGGGTGCTCTGCCACGGTAACCGGCACGGCATCTCCGGTGGACTGCAATTCATGCGCAAAGCCGACGCAAATCCAGTTGCGCGTGAAGACCGAGGCGCACTCGGCCCGCCAGAATTCCGTATCCTTGTACGCGGCTGCGGGCAGGCCCCGTTTGGGCGTTGTTTCCTCGTAGAAAGACTCAAGCAACGAATGGATTGGGTTCATCGTTCAAGTTCCTGACATTAGATTGCGCGACCGCCGCCGCAGGGAGGTCACCGATCTGCTTTCGACGCGTCTAAGCATCAGTGAACTGCGTAATACGCATCCTGTCTAGAAATTTTTTCGAATCCATCACACAAACTGGCTATATTCGTAGAGTATATCTCATATATCCGGGAGTAATGTGATGTTTTCGTAACCTTTCGGCGCAACTCTGCGGGAACCGCCAGACCTCGGGCAGTCTTCTTCGAATCAAACAGCGCGCCTCGCTTGCATCTGCGAAACCCGAATCCGCTCGGGGTCAGAGATATGTAAGGCTCAACCGCCTTACGGGATCACTTTGCGCTGTGCGTGAATCATCAACCGGCCCGCCCTGTCCGTGAGGGTATTGAGAATGTCGGCGACGGGCGGGAAGTCCCGGATCAGCCCGATACCTTCACCCGCCGGGCACGTGCTGCGGGTATTCGCCAAATATCGGGTCGCTATAGGCTCAGAGCAGCCCGTATCCGATTGCAGGGTCTGGATCGTATCATCGCCTGTTGCCCGCAAAGCCTGTTGCATCTGTGTATCGGACACCCGTCCTTCGACACTGGCCCACAGGCGGGTCCCAATCACAACACCATCAGCACCCATTACCAGACAGGCTGCCAGCCCTCGGGAATCCGCAATGCCTCCGGCGGCCAGCAAAACGGTGTCGTGTGCCTCGCGGTGCAGGAAATCGGCCACTTCCGGCAACAGGGCAAGCGTTGTGCGCACGCCTGTAGGGCCGGTTGCCGAACCGCCCTGTGCCACGATGACATCGGCCCCGGCATCGACCGCCAAGGCCGCACCCTCCAGGCTCTGCACCTGACAGATCAACGGAATCTGCGCCTGCGCGATCCGAGGGGCAAAAGGGCGAGGGTCGCCGTGAGTCAGGAAAATCGCACGCGGCTGCCGAGACAATGCCAAATCCAGCAACTCTGGCGATTGCGCCAGGTGAGATGTCAGGAATCCGCAGCCGACTTTTTCACGCCCTGCGGCTCCAAACTGAGCCGCGATCCACCCGGCGTCTCGCTGACCAACCCCGATCATACCCAGGCCACCCGCTTGCGCGACAGCCGAAGCCAACAGCCCATCAGCCATACCTGGCATAGGGGCAAGCATCACTGGGCATGTTAGCCCAAATTGACGGGTGAATCGGGTATCGATCACTCTTCATCTCTTTTATAACGTTACAATATTCAACCACAAACGCCGGAGCGTGACGAACACTCCGGCGACATTTAAGGTCTGATTGCGGCACGGTTGGCGACGTGTCTGCGGAAAATGCCAGCCACTCCGTCGATCCGGTCAGATATCCAACGTATGCTTCTTTTCCCAGCGCGAGAAATGGCTGACGAAGGAATTCCACTCCTGATGCTTCATCTTCAGATACGCTGCCGAGAACTCTTCACCCATCGCCGCTTTCAACTCACCGTCCCGATCAAATTCACGCAGGGCGTCCAACATGTTCAGCGGCAGTTTCGGGGCATCGGTCAGCGTGTGACCCTCGGCATACATGTCGATATCGTAGCGTGGCCCTGGATCGGCTTGTGATCGGATACCGGACAGGCCAGCCGCGATGATCACGGCCTGCAGCAGATAGGGGTTTGTCGCACCGTCCGCCAGACGCAATTCAAACCTGCCCGGCCCAGGGACACGCACCATGTGGGTACGGTTGTTACCCGTCCATGTTACGGTGTTCGGCGCCCAGGTCGCACCGGACATCGTGCGGGGAGCATTGATCCGCTTATAGGAATTCACAGTGGGGTTTGTGATAGCCGCCATGGCGATGGCATGTCTCATGATACCGCCAAGAAAGTGCTTACCCTTCTCACCCAAGCCAACCTCGCCCGTTGGGCCATCGCCGTCACCGGCAAAGACATTGATCCCGGCATCGGCGCCGGGTGCGTCCCAGACCGAGATATGGGCATGGCAGCCATTTCCGGTCAGTCCTTCGACCGGTTTCGGCATGAATGTCGCACGGAAGCCGTGCTTTTCGGCCACCGATTTGGTCATGAACTTGAAGAAGGAATGCTTGTCGGCGGTGCGTAGGGCATCGTCATATTCCCAGTTCATCTCGAACTGGCCATTGGCGTCTTCGTGGTCGTTCTGGTACGGCCCCCAACCCAGTTCCAGCATATAGTCGCAAATCTCTCGTACGACATCATAGCGCCGCATTACCGCCTGCTGATCGTAACAGGGTTTCTCGGCGGTATCGAACGGGTCGCTGATCTGTTCGCCATCGGGCGTCAACAGAAAGAACTCGGCCTCAATTCCGGTTTTGACGTGCAGGCCATCAGACGCACCCTCACCGATCAGCCGACGCAGGACGTTACGCGGAGCCTGAGCCACGTCCTGATCTTCCATCACGCAATTCGCAGCAACCCAGGCAACCTCGGGCTTCCAGGGCAGTTGGATGACCGAGGACGGGTCCGGCACCGCCAGCATGTCAGGATGCGCCGGAGTCATATCTAGATAGGTCGCAAAACCCGCGAAACCTGCACCTTCCTCTTGCATATCCGCGATCGCCTGTGCCGGCACCAGTTTGGCCCGTTGCCCACCAAACAGGTCGGTGAACGAGATCATGAAATATTTGACGCCATTTTCCTTGGCGAAAGCAGCCAGATCTGTCGTCATGGTCGGCTCTCCTTTCCCTGTTGATGTCATCCCACAGAAGAAAGGCGCCGCCCTGCTGGGCCGCGCCTTATGTCGTTTGTCATTTCAGAACCCGGCTTTTCCCGGGTACCAATCGGTCCCCGCCAGCGGCACCTTGGCCATTGCCGCGGCCTCCATCGTCAAGGCGCACAAATCCTCGGGCTCCAGGTTATGCAGGTGGTTGTGTCCGCACGCCCGTGCAATCGTCTGCGCCTCAAGTGTCATCACCTTCAGATAGTTGCGCAAGCGGCGCCCGGCCTCGACCGGATCAAGCCGGGCCGCCAGCTCGGGGTCCTGAGTGGTAATGCCCGCCGGGTCCTGCCCTTCATGCCAGTCGTCATAGGCGCCGGTGGTCGAGCCCAGCTTCTGATACTCGGCCTCCCATTTCGGGTCATTGTCACCCAGGGCAATCAGTGCAGCCGTGCCGATCGCCACCGCATCCGCCCCCAGCGCCAGCGCCTTTGCCACGTCGGCACCGGTGCGAATACCGCCAGAGATAACAAGTTGCACTTCGCGATGTACACCAAGGTCCTGCAGCGCCTGAACCGCAGGGCGGATACAGGCAAGTGTCGGAATGCCGACATGTTCGATGAATACATCCTGCGTGGCAGCTGTTCCGCCTTGCATTCCATCCATTACCACCACATCGGCCCCGGCTTTCACGGCCAGAGCAGTGTCATAATAGGGTCGGGTCGCACCTACCTTGACGTAGATCGGCACCTGCCAACCGGTGATCTCCCGCAGTTCGAGAATCTTGATCTCCAGATCGTCGGGCCCGGTCCAATCCGGGTGCCGGCAGGCCGAGCGCTGGTCGATGCCCTTTGGCAGCGTTCGCATTTCGGCTACCCGGTCGCTGATTTTCTGGCCCAGCAACATACCCCCACCACCCGGTTTCGCCCCCTGACCGACAACGATTTCAATAGCATCCGCCTTGCGCAGGTCGTTGGGATTCATGCCGTAGCGGGACGGCAAGTACTGATAAACCAGCTTGGAGGAGTGCCCACGTTCTTCGGGGGTCATGCCGCCATCACCGGTGGTGGTCGACGTCCCTGCCATCGACGCGCCCCGACCCAGCGCCTCTTTTGCGGGACCGGATAGTGCGCCAAAGCTCATTCCCGCGATGGTGACCGGGATGTCCAGTTCAATCGGTTTTTTTGCAAAGCGCGTTCCCAACGTAACTGATGTGCTGCACCGTTCGCGGTAACCTTCCAGCGGGTATCGGCTGACCGATGCGCCGAGGAACAGAAGGTCATCGAAATGCGGCACCCGACGCTTGGCGCCACCACCCCGGATATCGTAGATTCCGGTCGCAGCAGCACGGCGGATTTCCGAGTTGATTTCGTTTGTGAATGTCGCCGACTGGATCGGCCGGGTTTGGGGGATCGTTGTATCCGTATCTTTCATACGCTTCATCCTCAGTAAGCGGCGGCATTGTCGATGTCGAAGTTGTAAAGCTGCCGGGCCGATCCGTATCGTCTGAACTCCTCCGGCTTCGCATCGCTGCCAGCGCGTTCCAGGAGATCTTTCAATAGCTCGAGATGCTCGGGCCGCATCTCTTTCTCGATACAGTCCGAACCAAGGCTTTTGACCGACCCGCGAACGAACAAACATGCTTCGTAGAGTGAATCCCCAAGCGCGTCGCCCGCATCGCCGCACACAACCAGATTGCCCGCCTGCGCCATGAAGGCGGACATGTGGCCGATATTGCCATGCACGACGATATCGATCCCTTTCATGGAAATTCCGCACCGCGAACTGGCGTTGCCCTTGATCACCAGCAAGCCGCCATGTCCGGTCGCGCCTGCATATTGGCTGGCGTCGCCTTCTACGATCACAGTGCCGGACAGCATGTTCTCTGCCACGCCCGGACCGACCGAGCCTTCGACCCGGACAATCGCCTGCTGGTTCATCCCGGCGCAATAATATCCCGTCGATCCTTTGACGGTGACGTCTATCGGCGCGTCCAAACCCACCGCGATGGCATGGCTGCCCTTGGGGTTTTGCACGACCCAGTTGGTCTGGTTGGTCTCTTTGCCTTGCGCCTGCAGAGTCGCGTTGAGCCCGCGCAGACCATTTTCTGCAACATCATATATCTGCATTTCAGTGGCTCCAGAAGTAAACGGTTGCTGGCTCGGGCTCCCAGACTCTGGCCTCGTCGATCCCCGGCAGATTTACCAACGCCCGATACTCGCTGCCAAAAGCCACGTATTTGTCTGTCTCGGCCATAACTGCCGGTTTGCAGGCGATGGGGTCGCGGACCACACCGAACCCGTCTCTGGTCCCAACGACAAAGGTAAAGAACCCGTCAAGGTCCTCAAGGCTGCTTTCCAGCGCCTCACCCAGCGTTGCACCTCTTTGCATCCTCCAGGTCAGGTAGGCCGCGCCGACCTCGGTGTCGTTCATCGACTCGACCCGGACACCTTCGCGCTTGAGTTTGCGGCGCAGCGCGTTGTGGTTCGACAACGATCCGTTATGCACCAGGCATTGATCTGAACCGGTGTTGAATGGGTGTGCACCCTCGGTAGTCACCGCGGATTCGGTCGCCATGCGCGTATGACCAATGCCGTGACTTCCTGCCATGCCCGACAGGCTGAACCGTTCAGCCACATCCTTTGGCAGGCCGACCTCTTTGTAAATTTCTATCGCCGCTCCGTCTGACATGACCCGCATACCCGGCCGCAACTCACGCACCGCCCGACGTGCCTGTTCAACCTTGGCGCTATCCAGTTCAAGCACGGCATGAGTGTCGTTGGCGCGCAGCGTCACGTTGGCTCCGATTGCAGCACCAAGTTCCGCGGCCAGCGCTGCAAAATCTTTGTCGGGCGTGTCCGACTGGACCGTCAATTTGGCGTTTCCGGTCGATTCCTTTCCGTAGATGGCAATCCCGGCGCTATCCGGGCCACGGTCGGTCATCGTAACCAGCATATCCGTTAGCATCCCGCCCAGCCTGGGCTCCAGTGTCCTGTCTTTGAGAAACAGGCCGACAATTCCACACATCAGCTTTTGCCTTCCGAGATTTCTTCGAAAGTAACGCTAGCAGCCTAGCCGCTGAAAAACAACTGTGAGAAATAATTTTTCATGTGAGGAAATACGGGAAGCCAATCATGACGAGCACAAATCGAAGGTGTGGCGATCAGCTGGTTTGCGGATAAGAAATGATCGACAGATATTTGGCGGGAAGCTTCACCAGAACTTCAGGCCCGTGCGGTGCATCGGCGTCGAAGAACAGAGTATCCCCCGGTTTCAGCGCATAAATTCTGTCGCCGTGGCGGTAATCCACTTCACCATCCAACATATAGAGCATCTCGATCCCATCGTGCTGAAACGTAGGAAACCTGTCCGATTCCTCGGTCAGAGTGATCAGATAAGGCTCTACCACCACGCCGCTGGCATTTGCGCCCAGATGCCCCAGCAGGTTGTACTGATGTCCGGCACGTGTTCCTGCACGCTCCGTCTCGACCCCTTCGCCCGCTTTGGTATGCACGGCGTTACGGGTTTCCTCATACCTGCGAAAGAATGAGGTGATCGGGGTGCTCAGCGCGTTCGCCAGCAATTGAAGTGTTGTCAGCGACGCCGAGGTTGCGCCGTTTTCAATTTTTGACAACATGCTGATGGACAATCCGGTCAATGAAGACAACTCGGCAATGGTTGTCCCCTGCTGCAGGCGCAGTGCCTTGATTTCTCGCCCAATCGCTGTTTCGAGGTTCTTCTCACCGCTATCCGTAACTTTATGCGGGTCCTGCGACAGCACAGCTTTGTCTTCGACCTTATCAGTGCGCGCCATCGTTGCCCTCGTGTTCCTAGTCGTCAATTGGGTCGAACATGGCACAGGATTGATCGATTTGTGTAGCTCCTATGGGGCGAAATTTCGCTCATTACAGCAAAGGGTTTCGGACCGGTTCATTTCAGATCGTTTCCGAAACCGGAATACACTTGGGTCAAACGCCCGGTTCATATGATGGCAGGTCGCCCAGTGAACGCCACATGCGTCCTAGCGGAGTATGTCCGCAAGCCGATCGTTTATCCGGCTCCGGAGGTCTGGGCTTCCCCGTTCCATCCACGCATCGGCATCCGAGCGTTCCAGCAAAGTTGGGTACCAGTTTTCCGTAAGGTATCTGTCCTGAGTGTGCCGGTCGGTCAGGTAAGAATTGTCACGTGCCGCGCGTGTGATTACATCAACGGCAATACTGTCAGCGTCCACTTTGCAACCCGCGGCCATCTGGTTGGACCAACCCACCAGTTCATCGCATAGGGCCGGCATTTCCAGAGAACCGGTCCTTCCCCCGGACAGGTATCCCAGGTTGTGAACAAATGGCGTACTCGCCATCGCGGCGATTGCCATGTTGGACCCGGCTTCGGCAGCAGCCTGAGCGTCAAAGTCATGGGAATCCGAGCACCCGGCGCCGATCCAGGCAGGTACGCCGATGTGTTTGAAGTAATCCCCCGCTCCAGATCGTCCGCCGCTTTGCCGAAATACGTGATGCCGGGGTTCAGGCCCGGATGCCAGGAATGGACAAACATCTCATCAGCCCAAACAGATCGGCAACCATTTTTCTGTGCGCTTTGAATTTTCTGACTGCGTCGCTTTGCCCATCCAGTATGACCACACGGCCTGATTTGATTGTCGCAGTGATAGGGCTGGTCAGGAAATGAGCCTCGGGCGAGTAGATGTTCGTATTTGTCCCGATGGTGAATCGGCTCAGAAAGATCGGATGATCGACATGTTCCATCGCCGCTCTCAGCGCAGCTGCGACCGAATCCGGCCCGGCTGCCCGTGGCGTGCTCATGATCAACACCTCAACGCCCGTATTGCGCGCCTCATCGGCCACGATCCTTGGGGCGAGATTATCAAAAATATCCCGGTCCGAATTCTTCCTCGACCAGCAAAACCAGATCACCGGACTTAAGCGCCAAGCAATTGGCAAGCAAGCTCGTAGAACCCAGAAGAGCTGGGCCTTCAGTTAGCAACTAGGAAATCGCCATTGTATCGGGCATCTGGGTAGTCACTCACTGCATTTATAACGTTACAATATTGTTGTGAGGAGGTTCAAATTGGACCAGCTATTTATTAGGCAGACTCGCCCTGCACCAGGATTCCGGGAAACGTAATCACCCTATCGCTGAAACCGTCGCTGTCCAGACAGTCCAACAGCGCTTTGGCTCCTGCCTGCCCCATTTCATAGGCAGGCGACTGCATGGTGGTTATGGTCGGATCAGACATCTGGTGAAGTTGAAATGCGTTGAACCCAGTCACGCAGGTCCGACCCGGGACATCGACCCCGCGTCGTTTCAGGAGCGTAATTGCAGACATCGCGATGTAGTCATTGATGCACATTACCGCATCGGGAAGTCCGTGATCACGCACGTGCCGTTCCAGAGAGACACTCACATCCCCGAAGCTTGTATCGCCACACGGAACCGTAAAAATCCTGTCCACTACGCCGGCTTGGTCCAACGCGCGACGCATTCCTGCGATGCGTTTGTTGACAGCCGCCCATTCGTTCTCGCCCGACGTCAAGATTGCAACATGCTTGGGTGAGTATTTCAGGACCGCGCCGGCCAATTGGCTGCCGCCAGCAATTTCGTCCTGCTTAATTGAACACAGCTTGTGAGTGGAGTTCTCGAAATCCTCAAGGAACAACACGGTAGGCTGGCTGAGCTCGCAGATGAGTTCAAACTGGGACTGCCGCGCAGCATCATCTCCGGAGAAAAGCACGCCAATCGCGTCGGTCTGAAGATTGCGGACAATGTTTGAATTCTCAAACTCCTCGGGCTTCACACCCTGCAAGAGCAACGAGTATCCGTTGTTGTTCAAATAGTTGCTGAACCCCGACGTAATCTGTGTGGTGTATCCGTCAGCAAGAAATTCGTCAGACCGGTCCACTATGATAAGACCGATCGACCAAAGCTGTGACGTCCGCAATACATGCGCACCGAAGTTCCGACGGTAATTCAATTCCTTGATCGATTTGGAAACCCGTTCTTTCATCTTGTCAGAGAGCAGATCGAAGTGCCCGTTGACGTAATTCGAAACCGTCATCGGCGAGACATGGGCATGTTCCGCCACTTGCTTGATTGTTGCTCGCTTCTTTGGGGGCATAGTCCGTTTTATTGATTTCGGGGAGAAAATGATCTTTCGATTGCAATGACGTGGCAAGACCCTGCTAGGATTATTGCGTAGCGCCGTCAAGTTTTCGGCCCCGCCGGAGCAGGAATTCCAGTTGTTTTCGACACCCCATGGAATCTGATGCGAAGCTTCCATCAAGTCGACGGGTGTCATCCGATGTGCGGTCTCAAGCAGTCAGTTCAGCAAAGTTACCGAAAAGGACAAGTTCCGAGCATGATTTACCCTTTTCCTGAAGGCTTGTCCCCGCCCGACCGTTTGCATTCATTGGCTTTTCGACACAGGCGGCTTGGAAACCGCATACTTAGGCTCTATTTGGAACAATAGATGTACAATCGTGCTCTGACACCTAGCCGAGCGAAATATGATCGGGCTTTAGGGTGCTAACTAAGATCTACTCGTCCTCAGTCAACGTTGCGACAGTGAAGTTGCCGATTTCCACGGAACCATTGCCCCACTTATGCTGCCAACTAAAAAGTTGGCGATAGAGCCAGTCGATGTAAAATTCGACGCAACCTTGATCACATCGACTTTTGCACTTGGCAGGCTCAGCTCGCTATATGCGGCAACCGGCTGGACTTTACTGTTCGTCCGTCCGATGCGGAGGGGCTGAACTAGGCGGATTGAAGTTCTTTACTCGATATGCAAATGTCCGCGCGCCAGTCACATGCAATTGCATCTCGCCAGCGTTACCCCCGTTTTCAAACTGGAAAAACCCTGAGGATTTGAGATGCCTGGCCGACTGACCTCACTTGCCCTGACCCTCCTGACCGCTGGCGCAGCGTTGGCCGAGACGCTGGACGTCGACACCTATCGCGGTCCGGCGCAGGTGGCAGCGCTACCCAAAACGATCGCTGTCTTCGATGTGGCCGCCGCTGACACGATCGACGCGCTTGGCGTACCCATCGCCGGAACCGTTGACGGGCTTTACGTAGACTACCTTGATGACGTGGCCGATAGGGCCATTGATCTGGGGACCTTCTGGGAACCCGATTTCGAAGGCGTGCACGCACTAAGCCCCGATCTGATCGTTGTCGGCAGCCGCAGTTCGGATCAGTTGGACCATATGGCCAAGATCGCCCCCAGCATCGACATGACCATCGACGCCGATCTGGTTGGTGGTGCCCTTGCGCGGCTGCGCGACTATGGCCGCATTTTTGGCAAGACAGATAAAGCGGCCGCGATCGAAAACACCTTTCAGAACCGGCTGGAACAGACCAAAGCTGCCGCGGAGGGCAAAGGAGACGTGCTGATCGTCATGACCAATGGCCCTAAGGTCAGCGCCTATGGGGGTGGAGGCCGATTTGGCTGGCTACACAGGGATATCGGCCTGCCCGAAGCTGCACCCAAGATCAGCACGACCATACATGGTGAGGCGATTTCCTTTGAGTTCATTCGCGACACTGACCCTGACTGGCTGATCGTGGTGGACCGCCTGGCGGCGATCGGGCAGCCGGGCGACAGCGCAAAGGCGACGCTGGACAATGCTCTGGTGCAAGAAACCAAGGCCTGGAAGACCGATCAGGTGATCTATCTGAACGCCGCCGATATTTACATTGCGGGCGGTGGCATCCAGTCGATGATGCGGACGCTGGATCAGTTGATTGCCGGTTTTTCATCCAGCTAGGTTCCAATGTCCAAATGGTTGTGCCTGATTGCGCTGGCGGCACTGGCAAGCGTCTCGCTGTTCGTTGGTGTCATAGACCTTCTACGGGTCGATCCGGCCGAAATCTGGCCGCTGATCCGCGACAGCCGCTTTCCACGCACGGTGGCGACGCTGCTGACCGGGGCGTCACTGGCCATCGCCGGTCAGATCATGCAGTTGATCGCCCGTAACCGCTTTGTCGAGCCGATGACCTCTGGCACTGGCCAGAGCGCGGCGCTGGGGGTTTTGCTGACGGCAGTGCTGTTTCCGACGGCTCCGATTGGCCTGAAAATGGGGTTGGCGTCGATCACTGCGCTCGGCGGTTCGGTGCTGTTCTTTTCGCTTATAAGGCGCCTGCCGCCAACACAGCCGTTACTGGTGCCGCTGGTCGGGTTAATCTATGGCGGCATCGTCGGCGCGGGCGTGACCTATGTCGCGTTTCAGGCTGACATGCTGCAATTCATCGAAATCTGGATGAATGGAGAGTTCTCGGGGACCCTGCGTGGCCGCTATGAACTGCTGTGGCTGGCCGGGATTGCGGCCGCGTTGACTTATCTGGTGGCGGATCAGTTCTCGATCATCGGGTTGGGTGAGGCGGTCAGCATAAATCTGGGCCTGAGCTACCGTCAGGTTGTGATGCTGGGGCTGCTGATGATTTCGGTTGTCACTGCATTGACAGTCGTGACGGTCGGGATAATCCCTTTTGTCGGGCTTGTCGTACCCAATATGGTCAGCCTGATGGCGGGCGACAATCTACGCCGGACCCTACCGATCACGGCGATGGCTGGGGCTGGCCTTGTACTGATCGCCGATCTGGTCGGGCGGTTGGTGATTTACCCGTTCGAGATGCCCGTCGGCACAGTTATCGGCGTCGTCGGGGCCATCGCCTTTCTTTGGTTGCTGTACAAAGGAGGGCGTCGTGCAGGTTAGGATCACGCTAATGGTCGCTGCGCTGGTGCTCTGTTGCCTGGCGTATCTGAGCCTTGGAGCACGCGGAGACTGGAGCTTTGTACTGGCCTTTCGGGCAAGTAAGTTGGCAGCGCTTCTACTGGTGAGTTTTGCCCTGTCATGGGCAACCGTTATCTTTCAGACTATCACCGGAAGCCGCATCCTGACCCCTGCGATCATGGGGTTTGATGCGCTCTTTCTGCTGCTGCTCAGCCTGCTGGTCTGGAGCATTGGTGGACAGGCATATCAGGCGCTGCCCGTGCAGGGTTTGATGGCGGCAAATGCTGCATTGTTATGCTCCGCCGCACTGATCCTGTTCAAGGTGGTGCTGCGCGCCGGGCGCGACAACATGATGCAAATGATCCTGACAGGGGTGGTTCTGTCCGTGCTGTTCCGGTCATTGACTTCATACGTTCTGCGCGTGATCGATCCCAACGAGTATGCCGTTGTTCAAGCTGCGTCGTTTGCCCGGTTCTCGAACATTGACACCAGCCTTCTGACTCTGGCTGCAGGATTGTCGCTGGTGGCGGGGCTGGGTGTCTGGCATCTGCGCCACCGGCTGGACGTCACATCGCTTGGCCCGGTTCTGTCCACCTCACTGGGTGAGCCACCGCAGCGGCTGCAGTGGCAGGTGCTGATCCTGATCTCGATACTCGTATCGGTTTCGACCGCTCTGGTCGGGCCGGTCGCATTCTTTGGCCTGTTGGTCACAAGCCTGACCTACCTGATCATACCGTCCAGCCGCCACGCCGACATCCTGCCCGCCGCCGCGCTGATCGCCGGGATCATACTTGTCGGCGGCCAGACAATGATGGAGCGGGTGTTGGACCTTAACACCCCGCTCAGTGTGGTGGTCGAGTTCCTCGGCGGGCTCGTATTCCTGTTTCTTCTGCTCCGGAGCCTCAGATGATCGACATTCACAACCTCAGCTATCAGATTGCCGGTCAGCCCGTTCTTCGTGATGTGTCGCTGCAGTTGGCCAAGGGTGGAGTGGTTGCCATGATTGGGCCGAACGGGGCCGGGAAATCGACGCTCCTATCGCTGATCGCGCGCCTTTTACCACTGCAGTCCGGCTCGATCGTGGTGGATGATCTGCAAATTGGAGAGGCCACGGATATTGAACTGGCCCGCACGCTTGCAATCCTGCGTCAGGACCTGACGGTTGCCAGCCGCCTGACGGTGCGTGATCTGGTCGGCTTTGGTCGCTATCCCTATCATCGCGGCCGCCCGGGTGCCGAGGATCGCGAGTTGATCGAGGCCGCCCTGAAACTGTTCGACCTGGCCGACCTTGGCGACCGTCAACTGGATACGCTGTCCGGGGGGCAACGCCAGCGGGCCTTTGTCGCCATGGCCTATGCACAGGACACGGACTATCTGCTGCTGGATGAGCCGCTCAACAACCTGGATATCGCCGCCTCTCGTGCATTGATGGAGGTGTTGCGCGATTTGACCCGGCAACGCGGGCGGACCGTGGTGATCGTGTTGCACGACATCAACTATGCCGCAGCCTATGCGGACCGCATCATCGCCCTCAAGGCGGGCGAAGTGGTTGCCGATGGTGCGCCCAGTACCATTGTCAGCGATAGCTTGCTGCAGGACGTGTTTCAAACCCGCGCCAAGGTCAAAACAGTCGATGGTCGCCCGATAGTGTTGGTTTAGCGCCACAGTCTCGCACCAATCATTGACATGCACTTGCATGTTAATGGTCCGAAGCCTAGTGGACGGGCGAAATCCACGCCAGCTCATGCTCAGGGCCCGCCAGGTTGAATGCAACTCATGGGGGCCAGAAATCATGCCTAAGAAATTTAACGCGTCGCGCGCAGGATTGCTCTGCGGGTCGGCGCTGTCCTTGCTGTTTGGCGCAGCCGCGCTTGCGCAAGATGCAGAGACATCAGAACCGACGGCGACGGACACCGATGGCGAGGTTTTTTCGCTTGATCCGATCATTGTGCGCGACAGAGACCCGTTGGGGCGGGATGCGGACCGCGCCAACTCCATCTACCTGTCGGATGCTGAGTTGGAGAATGCTCGCTTGGGCAATGCCAAGGATCTGTTCGAGGGGATCGCCAACGTCTCAGTTGGCGGGGCAATCCCGCTCACTCAGAAAATCTACGTGAACGGAATCGACCTGATCAATCTGACCACCCAGATTGACGGAGCGCTGCAAAACAACCGTGTGTTCCACCACACAAGTGCAACGGTTTTTGATCCGGGGATGCTGAAGTTTGTTCGGGTTGATCCTGGCATCGCCGCTGCAGACACCGGACCAAACGCAACTGCCGGTGCGGTCATTCTGGAAACCATTGACGCTGGCGACATAATTACCGACGGACACAGCGCAGCGGGAACACTACGGCTGGGTTACGGTAATAATGGCGACACGTTTGCCAGATCACTTGTGTTGGCGGGCCGCAGCAGTGGTTTTGAAGCCCTTGGCTATGGGCGTTCAACCACCGGCGATCCCTATGAAGACGGCGCAGGCAACCTGACGCAAGGAACGGCAGCCGACATGCAGACGGGGCTTTTGAAGTTCGCCTATGAAGGAGATCAGGGCGACCGCTTCGAACTGTCAGGCCAGCGCATCAAGGATTCCGAAGAGCGCAACGAGAAGCCCAATTTCGGGAATTGGGTACCACCATTTGAGATGGAACTGTTGCCATATGACACTGAGCGATCAAGCTATGCATTCCAATACTCAAATACGCAAGGCGGGGGAATGTGGGACCCGCAGGTCGTTGTGGGCTATTCCGATGCCACGGTGAACCGGACCGATTCCAGTTACGAGGGTGTCTCATCTACTCTGTCGGGTAAAATCCAAAACACCTTCCATATCGGAAGCGGGTTCATGGAGGGCGGCACAGTTGTGGCTGGTTTGGACTTCTACGATAAGGACTCCGAGTTCACCGAACCGACATACAGTCTGAAAGAGCGGGTGAAAAACCTTGGTATCTTCGCGCAGGCCCGGTTTGACCCGTCCGACCGTTGGAGTATCTCGACCGGAGCGCGCTATGATACACAGGATTTTACCGGCGTTGACGAAACTGACCTTAGCGATTCAGGTGGAAGCTATAACCTTTCAGCAACCTACTTCTTGACTGACGCTCTGTCGCTGCGGGCCGGATACTCGAACGTGTTTGGCGGCTACCAGATCGAAGATAACTATAAGTTCTGGATTACCGACTATAGCGGTTTTGAATCGTCACGTGGCAAGAACATCAATCTCGGCGTTGGCTGGGATGCAGGCAATCTGCATGTATCGGCAGAACTGTTTCGTACATCCGTCGATAGCGCCCGCATGATGGTCTTTGACCGGGCGACGGGCATGAACGTACACAACCCCGCAGATGTCCGAAGCCAGGGCTTTAACCTTGACGCCAGCTATGCCTGGTACAATGGCTCGATGCGCGTGACCTATACAAACGCGGACCTGAAGATCAACGGTGAGGATCCCGGCACCTATGAGTCGCAGGCTTTTGGTTTTGGTACTCCGATCGGCCAGCGCCTCGCGCTTCAAGCTCAGCAATTTGTGCCACAGTTGAACACGCTCTTTGGCGCCACGGTCGATATGGCTTTCGACAATGACGCGACGGCGGTCTGCGACACCTGTTCGGGTTTGGACGGCTACACCGTGGTTAATATCTTTGGTGAATACACTCCACCGTCACTTTCGAACCTCACATTGCGCCTGTCGGTCAACAACCTGTTTGACGAGGATTATTCGGATCGCGCGACCTATGGTGCAGACTACGCCGCCGATCTTGTCCCGCTCAAGGAACCGGGTCGTACAGTGGTTGTTGAGGCCGTCGCACGGTTCTGACAACCCTTTTGATCCTACCTGTCAGGGTAAAAGTTTGATCAGAAGTCGGGCCAGCTTATAAGCGTCATCAACGCTCATATGCGGCCCGATTTCGTCCTGCATCGCATCCCAGTAGACGGGCCAGATGCGCGCATGCATGCCCTGTCCCTTTTCGGTCAGAAACAGGATCTGCTTGCGGCGAATATCGGCGATGTATTCGCGCCGAACGAAGTCTTCCTTTTCCAATCGGGCAACGTGGCGCGACAGCGCATATTGTGGAACAAACAACCGTTTTTCAAGCGCAGCCATCGGTTGGCCCTCGGGCCCGGCCCGCTCAATTTCCAGCAGAATCTCGTACCAGAGCGGGTCGTTTATACCACAGGATTTCAGGGCCTTGGTGATACGTGGATAAAACTTACGATGAGCGCGGATCAGGTTGAACCAAACACGGTTGTAACTAACGCATTCCTGATCATCGCCGAAGAACAGCGCGTCTTCGGAAGGGGGGTTGATGGGGTCCACTTGGGTTCCTGCCTGAGCATATATCTGAAAGATGAAATACACCATCACGATACATTAGAAACAAACCCCAGAAAAGTTTTGCAATACAAATGATTAAAGCACGATTATTGGCAAACATCCAAACGACCGCATTAGTCTTCAACCGGGTGCTGTGCCGAAATCGTGCAGTATGTATCCGGGCCAGACATCTCACAGGTGCCCGGTGCGACTTGGGTGATCGCAAAGCCATCCTCTAACGCTGTGCCCTTCACGGTCACCCGGTAATGCCATCGCATCTCTTCCTCGGAGTAGCCATGTGCGAACTCGGTCAGTCGTAACCCGGTTTCCCCACAGCGCATGGCCGAGATCGGAATGTCATTCTTACTGAGGATCGCCTGAATCGTTTGGGCCGCATCCTGACACGCAGCGTCCGAGGGCGCATCCATCATCGCCATATGGGTCTGGCCAGTCGAGCCGACGGTTAGAATGATGAGATCAGTCTTCAGCACGCTTTGGTTCCTTTGGAATCTATGTACCCCGACGCAGGTCGGCCTCACGGATATCTCCTTACCTGATAGAAAAACTCAGCCTTTGCGCTAGATCAAAAAACCGTCCTCTCAGCCCTGTTTGTTCAACCGAAAAGAGACTTTGTGTGAAAGGAACCACTACATTAAATACGCGCTTTTCACCACTGTGGGTGTTGCGCTGGCGGTCGCGAATATGGCCCCTGCTGAAAAAGGGTGAAGTTGGTCGAATAGTGTTTGAACCGTCGGCACTGCGCATCGCTCCGGGCGATACCGTCAGGTTTTGAAAGTCGAAAAAATCGATTGATGGCCAAGTCGTGCTGGATAGAGCACGTCTAGTAGATTCGTGCGTTCGACGGTAGAAGCTCAACTTGTCTACGAGAGTGGCATCGGTTTGGAAGCGGGATGGCCCAATATTGCACATTAGATATGTTCCTAAAATCACATGCACAGGGTAAATTATTTAGGTTAAAACAACGTTTTTCTGGTATCAGCGGATCCGGCAGATAATTTAACATAATTTTGCTTCTGCAGTATTGGTTGTGTAGCAGCAAAGCTAAAATGTCACCCGTGAGCAATTCAGGAATGTCACTCTGCCCTCAAAAATCAATGAGGGTGAGCAGACATGGGATGGGTGGTTATGAGCGAGCGCGAGTTGAACCGCGTGGAAGTCCTGGCGCAGGTCGATGATGGACGTTTGAGCGTAGACAGTGCTGCGAACATGTTGGACCTGACACGGCGGCAGATTTTCCGGCTGTTGAAGCGGTATCGTCAAGACGGCGCATCGGTGATCCGACACAAGGTCGGATGTCCTCAAAGTAAATAGGTGACGCGGTTGAGTTATCGCTCACACTTCTTGGACGATAAAGAATTGCCGGACCAAATGCTGCACGATATTCTGCTCAAAACTGCCGGGATGTGATGCGTTTTCCATTACTCAATCAACTCCGTATCCGGCTGAGGCATCTGCACGCCTTCGTGGATATAGCCGATAGCGGTTCGGTCACGGCCTCGGCCCAGCGGTTGCACACATCCCAACCGGCTTTGTCACGAGCGGTAGCGGAACTGGAAGGGAGACTGAACTGCCGCCTATTCGACCGGACCCCAAATGGTCTGCACCTGACAGCTGAGGGTCGCCGTCTACAGACTTACGTTCTGGCAGCGTTTGAACAGCTTGAAGCGGGTCTGAGCGATGTAGAGTGTGATTATGGTACGCAATCAGTGCGTGTTGCTATCCTGCCAACTGTATCGCGCACTCTGTTCCCGCGCGCGGTTGTCCGTTTTAAGGAAGAATTCCCAAACGTTTCGATCGAGCTTGAAACCCGTGGCGACGCAACTCTTCCGGACACCCTTAGGCGTGGTGATCTGGACTTTGCAATCGGACGTTTAGGGACGTCTGAGAAAATGGATGGGCTCAGCTTCAATCACCTTTACAGTGAACCGCTGTTGTTTGTGGCCCACCACACACATCCGTTATCAACAGGCAAAGCGGTCGGATTATCGGACATAGCCGGGTATCTAATGCTGGTCCCGTTGGAAGGTGTGGTCCTGCGGGACGAGCTCGACCATTTCTTGATTGCCAACGACCAACCTCGAATTGCCAATAAAATCGAAACGATTTCATTCGAGTTTATCCGCGCCTTTCTGCCGACAACGCAGGCGATTGCTTTTTGTCCCGCCGGGGCTGTCTCACAGGAGCTTGCGCGGAATGAGTTTATTGATCTCGAGCTGGGGGACCCGCAACTGATGGGTGCCGTCGGCATCACAACAAATGCGCGCCGCAAGCTTGGCCAACCTGCGAAACGCTTGATTCAACTGATCGAAGAAGAAGCCGCTAAACCCGCAAGTTAGACTGACGTTACGCTTTGATATATCAAAACAGATATACCCCACCTGCAAACGGTATTTTCATTTCAACGGCCCCCGCCCCAGACTGGCACGATACTGCGCCGCATACAGAACATGCCGCGCAAACCAACAGGAGGGAGACCCTTATGAAGAAACTGCTTACCGCTCTGGCGCTCTCAGCCACCGCCCTGCCCGGGCTGGCCACCGCAGAATATCCCGAGAAACCAGTTGAATTCGTCATACCCTTTCCCCCTGGCGATCTTGAGGATCTGCTGACTCGGATGATCGCCGATGAATTTCAGGAAACCTATGGCGTGCCTGCCGCAGTCGTGAACAAACCCGGTGGCGGCGGTGGCCCGTTCCCTGGTTCGATCTATGTGGCCCAAGCGCCTGCGGATGGATATACGATTGGCTCATTCGTGATCGGTGTGCCGGTGGTGGGTCCGCAGATCGGCATTCCCGAACTGTCACCCAACCCGTTTGACCCGGTTGGCATATTCCTGACCTACCCCTTCGTAATCGCGGCCAGTGGCGATGCGCCCTATTCGAGCATCGACGAACTGGCGGCCTATGCAAAGGACAATCAGGTCACCTTCGGCCATTTCGGTGCCCGCAGCATCCCACGCCGCCACATGGTTGCCGCCGCCCGCCAACTGGGGTTCGAGTTCTCGTCTGAGGCCGGATTTGACGCGCTCGATTGCAACACGCTGGCGTCGGGCGATGCAGACGTAATCTCGACCACATTGCAGCTTGTCGCGCCGTGTGTGGATGAGCTGAACGTTCTGGCCGCCGTGACGAACGAACGCATCGCGACTTTGCCGGATGTCCCAACTATGGGAGAGCTGGTGCCTGAGCTGGACCTGTCCACTTGGAACGGGTTGTTCGTACACAAGGACACGCCCCCCGAAATCCGCGCCAAGATCGAAGAGGTTGCCATCAAGGCGCTGAACTCTGACGCGGCCAAGGAGCTGGCTGAAAACACCGGCGCAGTCATTTATTGGAAAGGGGCCGACGAGTCGGCAGCGCAAATCGAAAGCGACATCACGATTCTGGGCAAGATCGACGCGCTTATCGGTGAAAACTGATCCAACTGGGGCGGTTGGTTTGCTCTGACCGCCCCGCATTCTATGAAAACAACAGGTGACACCCGTGGCGAAACCCCGAAACATCCTTTGGATCATGTGTGATCAGCTTCGGTATGACTATCTAAGCTGTTATGGCCACAAGACCCTGCACACCCCCAATATCGACGCGCTGGCCACGCGCGGGGTGCGGTTCACCAACAGCTATGTGCAGTCGACGATTTGCGGGCCGTCGCGTATGTCGGCCTATACTGGGCGCTATGTCCGCTCGCACGGATCGACCTATAATGGCATCCCTTTGCGCATTGGCGAACCGACGCTGGGCGATCATCTGCGCGACGCCGGGATGCGCACGGTTCTGATCGGCAAGACCCATATGACCGCTGACACCGAAGGGATGGAGAGGTTGGGGATCGACCCGAACTCGATCATTGGGGTGCACAGCGCGCAATGCGGGTTTGAACCGTTTGAACGAGATGATGGTTTGCACCCATCGGACGGGCCCCATGAAGCGCCGGAGTACAACCGCTATCTGGCCGAGAAAGGCTATACCGGCGAGAGCCCGTGGGAAAGCTGGGCCAACGCTGCCGAAGCCCCGAACGGAGAGGTCCTGAACGGCTGGCTCTGGACCCATGCCGACAAGCCTGCGCGCGTGGCCGAAGAGGATTCCGAGACGCCTTATATGACCCGACGCGCGATGGATTTCATGGCGCAAGCGCAGGCGGATGGCCGCCCCTGGTGCGCACATCTGAGTTACATCAAACCGCACTGGCCCTATCTCGTGCCCGCCCCTTATCACGACATGTACGGGCTCGAAGACATCCCGCCCGTGGTGCGCAATCAGGCCGAGCTTGATAACGGCCACCCGATCTTCCGCGCCTTTACCGAAGAGAAACACTCGCAGAACTTTGCGCGTCCAGGTGCGCGCGAAAAGGTCATTCCTGCCTATATGGGCTTGATCAAACAGATCGACGATCAGCTTGGGCTGCTGTTTTCCTTCATGGAAGATCGCGGGATGATGCAGGATACGATGATTGTCTTCACCTCAGATCACGGGGACTATCTGGGCGATCACTGGCTAGGTGAGAAGTATCTGTTCCACGATGTCTCGGCCAAGGTACCGATGATCATCGTCGATCCTGATCCGGCGGCGGACAAAACACGCGGTCAGGTCTCGGAGCGATTGGTCGAAATGATCGATCTGGCGCCCACATTCCTGGAGGTCGCAGACGGCGAGGCTAAGCCGCACGTGTTGGAAGGGACCTCTCTGCTGCCGGTTCTGCATGGGCAGAAGGCTGCGGAAAAGACCTATGTGTTCTCGGAATTCGACTATGCCCCGGAAACTGCGCGATACAAGCTAGAGGTACCGGTTCAGAACAGTCGCATGGTCATGGTGTTCGACGGACGGTTCAAACTGGTGGAATGCCGGGGCTTTCGGCCCATGCTGTTCGACCTGCAAACCGACCCGGATGAGCTGACGGATCTAGGTGACCACCCGGATTTTGTCGCAGAACGGGCGCGTCTACTGGCCGCCATCCACAGCTGGTATCAGGATGCCCGCACCCGGATCACAAAACGCGATGACAGCTTTACCCGCGATGATGCCTTGAGGGCTGAGGGCGGCGACCCGACGCTGCGCTCAGGGATCATCATCGGGTATTGGGACGAAGACGAGCTAAAAGCCGAGCAAGATCGCATCGCCCGTTTCGATCAGGGGTAAGGCGACGCAGGCCGTCCCAACACGCGGCCTGCAACAGCCACCATAACCGCCGCCGCTCCGAACGGCGCCATGGTCAGGGAAATGGCCTGATGATCCCCATCATACAGGCGCGATGCGGTCACCGCCCCCAGAAAGGCCATCCCCATGATGCAGGCCCCAAAAACCGAGGCCGCAAAGGCCGGCATTTCACCCGCAGGCTCCAGCGAAGCGGCCATGGTTGTGGGCAGGGTCATCCCGAACACAAAGACGTAGATGCATATCGTGACCCAAAACAATTGCAAGCTGGGCTGCGCCTGCGCGATGACAACATGAATGATGGTCAGAACCGCCAGAATGGCCATCGACAGCGTTCCGACAGCGCGCAGATTGATCCGCCGCAACAGGCGGCTGGCGAATAACGACCCTGAGACATTGGCCAGAACCGCAATGGTGAACAGCGCCCCGAAGGAACCGGGCGAGATGCAATATTGCTCCTCAGCCGTGATGGCACCGACCGCCCCCAGCGAGGCATAGCCGCCAAAGATAAACCCTCCGATCAGGGTCGGCACAAGGAATTGCTGGTTGCCCGGCAGATACTGTGTTGCCTGTCGCAGAAAGCGCAGCGAAAACCTTTCACGTCGGCAGCGTTCGTTTGTGGGGGTCAGCGCCACGTAGCTGTAGATCAGAAACACCAGCGCCAGCAGCATCAGCGCCAGAAAGATCACGCGCCAGGAAAACAGGATCAGAAACCCGGACCCCAGCACTGGCGCGAACAGTGTGGTCACGGTCAGGATCGCGCCCAGCAACGTCATGATCCGCGCACTCTCTGCACCAGAGGTGGCATCACGCACCATCGCGCGGGCAGTCACCGGTGCCCCGGCCATCGCCCCTTGGGCGCAGCGGCCGATCAACAGCCATTCAAAACTGGGGGCCAGCGCACAGGCCAGCGACGCCAGCGCAAAACCGGCCAGAGATAGCAACAGCGCAATGCGCCGCCCAAAAGCATCCGAATACAGCCCCCAGAAAATTTGCCCGGTCCCGTAGGACAGGAAGTACACGCCGACCAGCGAAGCTCCGCGCGCTTCGGGCAGATCGAAATACCGCGCCACGATACCGGTTGCAGGCACCACAATCTCAACCGAGATGGCGGCCAGCGCGGTGATCCCGCCCATGAACATTAGCGTTTCGGGGCGGTCTAAGGAAAATGACATGTATTCAAGATGCCTTATCGTTTATCGCAGCTGTTGTGGTAGCCAAGTTGCGACTTCAGGTACGGCGATAAGCAACGCGAGCACGGCCAACTCGATCAGGATGAAGGGAATAGCCGACCGGACGATCTGTGCAATGCTGATCCCGGCAGGTGCGACACCTTTCATCACATAGAGCAGCAGACCAAAGGGCGGGGTCAGCAGGCCGATCTCCATCGAGATCAGGATCAGCACCATCAGCCAGATCGGGTCGATATCATAGACGACCTGTAGCGAATTCGCGCCCAGCAGAAAGAAGGGCAACGTCAGCAGTAGCATGCTGACCTGATCCATAAATGCCCCTAAAAACAGCAGGATCAGGATCATCAGAATCACCACGGTCGTGGCGCTCATATCCACCGACAACAGCGCCTCAAGCAGGCCCTGGGTTGCGCCCGACACCGCCAGTGCCTGGGTGAAGACCAGCGATCCGGCGATGATGAAGATGATCATCGTGTTGATCTTGACCGTCCCCATCAGTGCAGTTGCAATCGCGCGCCAGTCGAAATCTGCGCCTTCGATCCCGCTGATCGTTATCGTGTGCCGGAACAGGCGGAAGAAGTAACAGGTGGCCAGCGCCGCCAGACAGCCCATCGCGGCAGCCTCGGTCGGTGAGGCCAGTTTGAAGAAGATGCTGCCCACAACCACTACAAAGATCGACATCAGCGGGGTGATGTAGAGAAAGAACGGCAGGATACGGTTCAGAACTCGGTTGAGCGCACCATCATAGCTGCGCGACCAGATCGTATGCCCCTTGCGGTTGACCGCAAAGGTGATGGGTTGGTCAAGATGGCTGGTGTCAGGATCATATGCCGGGGCCATATCGGGATTGATGGTGCAGCGAATGACCACATAGGCAAAAAACAGCAGCGCCATCAGAACGCCGGGCACGATTCCCGCTACCAGCAGAAGGGCCACCGATTGCTGCGCGATACTGGCCAGCAGCACCGCCAGAGACGAGGGCGGGATCAGCATGGCAATGCCGCCGACCGCCATGATCGGCCCCATGGCGATTTCCGGCTTGTAGCCACGCTTGACCATGTCGGGCAGCAGTACATTGCCCAAAATGGCGGTATTGGCCACGGTTGATCCCGACAACGAGGAAAACACTGTGCCGCCCAGAATGGCCACGATGGACAACCGGCCCGGCACGCGAGCGATCATCTGTTCAATCGCGCCGATGGCTTTGAAGGCCACACCGGTCTGCAACAGGATCTCTCCCATCAGCAGAAACAGCGCGATTGTGGTTAACGGGTATCCGACCGCCTCGTGGAACTCGATCGGCATGCTTTCCAACGAGATACGCACGATGGTCCAGTCGCCCAGCGAAGCCCACGCCCCGATGAACATCGCCGTGCCCAGCAGGTTCGCCGCGATAAAGGCAAAGGCCACCGGCAGGCCGAGAAACAGAAAGAAACAGACCGTGCCCAGCATCAGGCTGAGTGCAAAATACCATTCCATAACTTAGAATCCCACACCGTCTTCGCGCACATATCCGTGCTTGCCCGCGCGGTAGTAGCGCAGCAGAAACTCGACCGTCAGCAGCACGAAGGACAGGCAGAAGACCGACAGAACCACCCAGTTCGGAACCCGGAGATCCTTGTCGGGCAAGGTGCCCAGTACAAAAGCCGACAACGCCCCTTTGCTGCCCAGATAGGCCATGATCGCGCAGATCAGCGCGCCAAACAGATCCACCATCCGCTCAAGCCAGGCCGCCGCGCGGGCTGGCAGGGATGAGATGATGATATCCACCCGCACATGCGCGCCTTGCTGCAAAACCCTGGTTGCGGACAGGAACACACCAAAGAACAGGCCGTATTCAGCCCCTTCATTCAGCCATTCCAGCCCGCCGATCCTGAACTTGCGCAGCAGGTAATCCAGCGTCACCAGCACGGTGAACAGCCCGACCGACACGGCAACACATGCCGCAATGGCGGAATTGAGCGTTTTGAACAGGGATTCAAAGGTTTGCATGGTCACCGACCGCATGGAGTGGGGAATGGGCTGGCCGCGCGCGACCAGCCGGTTGGCGCGGTGCGCCCTTACTGGGTGAACAGTTCTTGCAGGCGGGGGCCGGTTTCGGGGTTTTGTTCCAGAAACTCGGCCCAAGCCGCGTCACGAGCCGAGTTCACCCATGTTTCGGCATCGGCACCTTCTAGGGTGATGGTTTCGAACCCGTTCTCGGCCTGCGTCGCGCGCATCGCCGCGTCCAGTTCGTTCGAATGGTTGCTGCCCGGTTCCATCCGTTTCTCATACTCGATGACAACCTCCGAGATCACATCCCGCGCCTCCTGGCTCAGCGCATCCCAGCGGGCTTTGTTGGCAATGGTATGAATGGTCGCGCGATAGAAACCGGGATCCACCCGATAGTTCGTCACCTTGTACCAGGTGGGCGAGATGCCACGGAACGACCAGCCGAAACCGTCAACCGTGCCGTTTTCCATCAGCGTATATACCTCGGGCATGCTGGACCGCTGCACCGTGGCCCCAAGCGCTTTGAAGAACGCGGTGTAAACCGGCGAGACCCGCAGGTTCAGACCGCTGAGATCGGTGCTTTCAATCGGTTCCGCCAGGAACAGGTGAAAGTTTCCGTCGTCATGGTGGCGGCCCAGAAAAACCGCGCCTTTGGCATTCATCAACTCCTGGAAATAGTCGATCCCGCCATTCTCGCGCAGCTCAGCATAGGACCGCTCGGTCAGGCGCAGCGCGGGGGCTTCGGGGACCAGATTTCCAAAGAACGCCTCGGGGCAACCCGCTATGTCATATGCCCCCAACGCCATCCGCTCGGCCACCTGAAACGGGCTGCCAATGGCTGGCGCGCCGCCCAGCAAGTCGATCTGAACCACGCCTGCGCCGCGCTCATTGATATCAGCCACCAGATTTTCAAACGGCAAGCCCGGAGGGCTGCCAATCGGGAAACAGCTGACGCCCCGCAAGGTGTCCTGCGCATTTGCCGCTGTCCCCAACGAGGCCACCGCAAGGGCCAGCCCCGCCAATGTTTTCGTCACAAATCTCATCTTAATGCCCTCTCTGTTCTGTTACTTTTTTCAGTGTCAGCGGTGCAACGACAACCTCGCGCGAACAGATCGCTGCAGCTACGGCCCTTGGTCGAAAGACCGAACAGCGCTGTCAAATCGCTTGTGGTCATTCCTTCACTCCCTCGAAGCGGTTGTTTCAACCTTCCCTGACGTCAGCCAGAATACACAAGAAAGTATCATTTACATATAAAATTTTTCAAAAGCATAATTTTATGAATAAATGTTATTCTGAAACTTGACGCAGAATCTTCAGAAAGCACATCTCAACTGATTGAATCACAACCCTTTCGGATGGGTCATGAACTCTTCAATCACCTCGGGTGGGGCTTTGGAATAATCGCCGGTCCGGCTGACACACTGCCCTGTCATCCACTTGAGCGCGACGGCCATTTCGGCCGATTTCACCGCAATCGGAATACCGTTCACCACCGGCGCGCCGTCGATCTGGTGATCGTGGAACTGCGAAAACAGCAGCATGGGAATGCCGCCACCGGGGATCAGCACATCGGTTCCTTCGGTGACCAGAGGGCGGCCCTGTTCTTCGAACAACCGCTTCACCACTTGTGCCTTGTCAGCATCACCGTAGGCGCCCAGAATCTGGCCGGGCTCAAAGCTCATCGCGTGGACGCCTGAAATGCGGTCGCGCAGGCCGTATTTGCCGATCTGGTGGTGAAACCACGGAATGAACCGGGTGTTGATCGTCACAATCCCCAGCCGCTGGCCCATCTGGCAGCACCAAAGCATCGTGGCCTCGCCCAAACCGATCACCGGGATGTCGACAACGCTACGCGCCTCATAAAGTCCCGCATCCTGAAAATGGCCGACCACAAACGCGTCATACCCTTCACGCTCGGCCCGGATCGCATTGCAGATCATCTCGCGGGCGCAGCGGAATTCGACCAGCGGGTGCGCATAGCTGTCGAAAGGGGTGATGCCATGGATGTCAATTGTCGTACCGTCCGAGACGCAGGCCTCAAGATGCGGTTTCAGAACATCCCAATACGCGGCCCCGTTTTCATAATCGACATAGCTTTGATACCAGATTTTCATACGTGCACCCTTATCTGAACGAAATGCGCTGTGATGGTCTGACAGCCGTTATTTGGGTCGGGACATCCTGAATGTGTCTTCGATCATGCCGTAGTCCTGATACCCCAACCGGGTCAGAGGTTTATAGGTTGTGATCTCGAACCGGTCCTCGACAATGCAATTGTCGCGAATATGCACGGCCTCGATGAAACCCAGAACCAGATGGTTGTTCTCACCTGGCAGGTCGATCACCTGGTTCAACCGACATTCCAGCGCCGCAGGAGTCTGCGCGACGCGGCTACAGTCGATCATTTCGCACGCGGTTTTTTCGATGCCGGTATGCGCGAATTCATCCACGCCACGCTCCAGCGGGGCCGAGGAGTGGTTGACCGCCTCGCGCGCCGCGTGTTCGGCCACGTTGACACAGAAAAAGCCGCTGGCTTCGATATTCGACACCGTGTCCTTCGAGCGATCCTGATCGGGTTTGGTGAAGGTAGATGCGAACATTACCTGTGGCGGATCATAGGCCGTGAGGTTGAAGAACGAATAGGGCGCCAGATTGTCCACCCCATCCTGATCGCGGGTGGAAATCCACGCGATGGGGCGCGGGGTGACAATGGCGCTGAGGGGGTTGTGGCGGAACGGGTGACCCTGTTCAATCGTGTAGAACATGGGGCCTCACGACGGCAGGCTACCGAGGCTGGTGCCCCCGCAGACAAACAGGACCTGCCCGGTGACAAAACTGGCCTTGTCATCCAGAAAGAACCCAGCCGCATTGGCGATATCGTCCGATGTCCCGATCCGCTTGACCGGCACGCCATCGGCGATTTTGCCCTGCAATTCGCCGTCTTTTGGCACGATGCCCCAGAAATTCTCGGTCAGAACCGGGCCCGGCGCGATAACGTTGACGGTGATCCCCTTGGGGGCCAGCTCCAGCGCCCAGGTGCGCGCCATGCCATGCACCCCCGCCTTGGTCGCAGAATAGGCCGAGCGGGTCGGCATCCCCATCGACGCGCGGGATGAGATGAACAGGATACGGCCCGAACCACGCTCTTCCATGCCCGCCAGAACTGCCTGCGTCAGCGCCATAGGCGCGGCAAGGTGCAGTTGCGACAGGGTCAGAATGTCCTGCGGCGAAGCATCGGGCAGCAGGTTAGGCAGGATCATCCCCGCATTGTGCACCAGCGCGTCGATCTGATGATCTGATGCGATCTGCGCCGCAACCTCGGCCGTGTTGGCCGCGTCGGTCAGATCGGCGGTGTAGCCAAACAGGTTCTCATGCTCTGCCGCGGGCAGTTCCAGCCCCAGCGACACAACCTTTTCGCCACGCACCAGCAGCAATTCGGCAATCGCCGCACCAATGCCCGAGTTTCCGCCGGTGATCAGAGTGGTTTTCATGCGCCCTCTCCTTCGATCAGGGCGACAACGCGCAGCGGGCTGCCCGAACCGCCTTCGATTTTCAGCGGGCAGGCGACGATGATCGCGCCGAAGGTTGGCAGCTTGTCCAGATTGGTCAGGCACTGCAGGCCGAAACGGCCATTGCCATGCAGGATCGAATGCGCCGGCAGGGGCGGATTGAAATGGAACCCCTGCCCCGCATCGGTGCCCACGGTTTCCACCGCAAGACCCACGCAATTGCGGTCATGTACCATGAATTCAACCGCGCTGGCATCCGGCCCGGGCGAATGCGCGCCGTCTTCCAGCAGGTTCAGGTATTCGGGCGTGCCGACACGCTTGTACCAATCGGTGCGCAGGGCAATCCAGTGACCCGGCGGGATGGTACCGTTTTCCTTTTCCCAGTTTTCCAGAAACGCACGCGTCACCACAAAATCCGCATCCGCTGCAGATTCAACCGAGATGTCGATCACAACCGCCGGTGCCATGAAATCCTGCGCCGGGATCGCATCAACGGTGTTCGAGGGCAGATCCTTGCCCGTCACCCAATGCGCGGGCGCATCAAAATGCGTGCCCGTGTGTTCGTTCATCGAGATGTTGTTCCAGTACCACGCCGGGCCATTGTCATCATAGCGCGAGACTTTCTCCATCCGGAACGGCGCGCATTGGCCAAACTCTGGCGGCAGCACGATCACCGGAAACTCGGGGCTGAGTGTGTTGGTCAGGTCGACAACGCGCACCTGACCCGAGGCCAGCGCCGCCGCCAGATCAACAAGAACAGATTGGGTCATTGGTTTTCCTCCCGGATTGTCAGCAGCGGATCGGCCTGCCAGCGGGACAGAATGTCCTTGGCCACATCGCCCGCGCATATTGTTTCCTGCCCCTTTTGCAGCACTTCGACCACCGCTTTGGCGATCTGAACGGGGGCCGTCTTCGGGGGCGGCACGTTCTGGTGCCATTCATCGTCGATTGCGCCGGTCAGAACCGACATGACGCGGATGCCGGTATGGGCCATCTCTCCGCGCAGTCCCGATATCAGCGACAGGCGCGCAGCCGCCGCCGCCGCCGCGCCCGAGAAACCGGATTTTCCGGTCAGCCCGTGGATCGAGGCCACGTCAACAAAGGCCGCAGCCGAGTTCACCCCATCATCCGACCGCCCGGACATCGCCGGGGCAAAGGCCTGCGCCAGACGCATCAGGCCCGACACCTCGGTTTCCAGCCCGGTTTGCAGATCGCTCAACTTGCCGCCGAAACCCACGCCGCTTTGACGGGTGAACTGTGCCGTGTTGACGACGATTTCCACTTTGCCGCCCAGTTGCGCCGCCAGTTCCTGCGTGCTGCTTGTGTCGGTCAGGTTCAGGGCGACGGGTTCGATGCCCTCGATGGCCTCGATCCGGTCCTGACCGGGATAGCGCATCAGCGTGTCGGCATTGCCCAGATAGACCGTCTTGGCCCCGGCCTTCAGCAGGGCCTGCGCCACGGCCTGCCCCACCGGGCCACGCCCGTCGGTGACAAGAACGCGGCGGAGTTTCGGATCAGCAGTAAAGACGCGCAGTTGCGGATCATCGGCCATGTTCGGTGTCTCCTTTTCGGGCATCGCAAACAGGGCCGGGTTGCCGCCCCGGTCCAGCTTGATCTCCATCCGCACGCGGTCGCCCTGTTTGACGTCGCCATGCAGATGCACAATCGCCATCGGGCCTGCATCCAGCCGGGCCGAGCCAACGCGCCAGGGCAGATGTTCGCGGAAAAACGGATCGACGGTGGCATCAATCGTGGTCACGGCCTCAATTACGGCGCCACGGGGCTGTTCCTGCCAGGTCAGCTCATCCCAGGTAAAGGGCGAGCGGTCGCGCGGCGGATAGGTCGTCTGCCCGGTGGTGTTGCAGGTCTGCAAAACAAACTGCCCCTGCCCGGCCCGCACTGCCATTGCCTTGGCCGCACGGGATCGCAGCCCCGGAGGCACATGGCCCGCGCGGGTTCTGACCAGCGGGTCTTTCTTTTTCGGAGGCGTCAACGGATCGGTCATCGCAGCACCTCCTGCGTCAATACAGCCGCACCGGTGCACACGCCCCGGTCATAGTTCACCAGACCAAAGCCCGACACCAGCGCGTGGCGCGCATCGGGCACCTGATCGCCCAACGGGCAATGCAGCACCTGCCGCAACCCTTCGGTCACGTTCTGGAACCCACCAGCCGCGCCCGCCTGCCCGGCGGACAACTGGCCACCATTGGTGTTCAGCGGCAGTGAGCCCGAGATGGTAAAGTCATTCTGGGCAATGAACTCTGGCAGCTTGTCTTTGTCGCAAAAGCCCAGATCGGCCAGTTGCATGGCGACGATCACGGGATAGTCGTCATAGACCTGAACCATATCCATATCCTGCGGGCCAAGCTCTGCGGCCTGCCACAGATCGTCAATGTCGCGCGCCCAGCCGCCGCGCGTCTGCACAGCGTCCTCGGCAAAGGCATTGTGCCGTTCGATGGTGCCTGCGATCCGCGCCGTGGACAGGCCCAGTTCTTCGGCTTTTTCGGGGGTGGTGACGATAAACGCCTCAGCCCCGGCGCAGGGCATCACGCAGTCAAACAGATGCACCGGGTCCGAGATCGGACGGGCCTTCATGTATTGCTCATGCGTCAGTGGCTTCTTCATCAGCGCCGTCGGATTGGACAGCGCATTGTCGCGCTGCGCCACGCAGAGCTTGGCGAAATCTTCGCGCCCGATGCCATATTGGCGCATGAAGTTATCGGTGATCAGCGCAAAAGTCGCGTTCGGCCCGCCAAACCCATAGGGATAGGTGGCATCCTGCGAAAAGCGCGAGAACCCGGCCAAAGTCTGCCGGAAACTGTCGATCTGGTTGGTGTCCGCCGCAACACAGGCCACGATATCCACATCACCCGCCTGAACCGCGCGCGCCGCACGGCGCAGCGCCATCACGCCGCTGGCCCCGCCCGTCGGGATATGGTCCATCCAGCGGGGGCTGAGGCCCAGATGCTGGACCATGCCCACCACACTGTCGGGCACGGCCGAAAAACTGGCAAAGCAGAACCCGTCAAAATCCGCAGGCCCAAGCCCCGTCTGACGCGACAGTTCGGCCAGCGCGGCCCCGGTCCACCAATGTGCCGTCTCTGGCGAAAACCGCACATAGGGCACAGTCACCGGCGCGCAGACAACCGCGCCGTCATATGATTTCTGTTTTGCCATCAGACCTTGCGTTTCTTCAGGTGCCGCGTGTCGATAAAGCCGTCTTCCTCAAACGTCTTTACCATCAGATCCTTCATCTGTCCGCGCAGGATTTTCTGCGTCGCGGTCAAAGGCAGGTCATCTGCAAAAGCGATCCAGCCGGGCACTTTGTAATAGGCCATCTGGTCCAGCGCCCAGGTTGCAATCTCTTCAGCTTTGGCGGCGTCGCCCTTGACCCCGTCAAGGATCATGAACACGGCCACCTCGTCTCCGCGCACCTCATCGGGGGCGGCGACAGCGGCGGAAATCTTGATCTCGGGGTGACGGTTGAGGATCGATTCAACCTCGACCGCCGCGATATTCTCGCCCGAGCGGCGGATCACGTTCTTTTTGCGGTCAACGAAATGCAGCGATCCGTCTGCGTCCTGGCTGACCACATCGCCGGTGTGCAGCCAGCCGCCTTCCCACAACTCATCCGTGGCTTCCTGATTTTTCAGGTAACCCGAGAAGAAGCCATAGCGCGGATTGTCCCCGGCGCGGCGCACCAAAAGCTCACCGGGTTCGCCGGTGGCAACGTCATTGCCTGCGTCATCCACCACGCGCACGGCGACGTCCTTGCAGGGGCGGCCAAAGCACGAGGTCCCGATCTGGCGCGGCTCTTCATGGGCGCTGATCACACCGCCGGACCCGGTCTCAGTACAGGCCCAGGCCTCGACCAGCGGAAAGCCATAGCGCTCCTCGAAGGGCGCGTGCAGCTTTTTGTCGACACCTGCGCCGAAGCCAAAGCGCACATTGTGGTCGCGGTTTGCATCAGAGGGTTCGGCCACCATCAGCATCGAGGGCATGACGCCCAGATAATGCACCACGGTCGCGCCGCTTTTGCGTACCGACTCCCACCAGCTGCGCGGGTGGAAGCGATCCAGCATGATCAGGCAGCCACCGACGGTGATCATCGCCGTAACCGAAACCGCCATGGCGTTCATGTGGAACACCGGCAGCGGCGTCAACATCCGCTCGCAATCTTTGCGCAGGCTGATATGGCCGCCGGTTTCCGCGTACCAGTCGCCGGAATGCAGGTAGTATTCGTTGGTCAGGATACAGCCTTTGGGCCGCCCTGTGGTGCCCGAGGTATAAAGTAGCGCGCATTCCGTCGCGCTGTTCAGCTCGGCCCCGGCCCGGGGCGCAGTGGTTGCGGCGGGCAAATCGTCATCGACGGTGATCACCGGCATCGACAGGCCTGCATTCTGGGCCGCCTGACGCATTTCATCCACGCGATCGGCCAGAACGATGGCCAGGATCATCTCGGAATGCTCGGCCAGATATTCCAGCTCGGCCAGTCGCAGATCGGGATTGATCGGCACTACCGATACACCAATCGCGTTCAGAGCCAGCCAGATTTCAAGGAACACAGGCCGGTTCTGCAACAGCAAGCCAACGCGTTGGCCTGCCCCGTATCCTGCGTCCTCGAACCGTCGCCGCCATTTTTCAATACGTGCGGCCATATCGGTATAAGAGATATCGCCCGCCGGGATTCCGTAAATCCCTGCGGTTTCTTCCAGAACATGCTGAAAGGGTGCGTCACCGCGGCGCGCGGCGGTTTCAGAAAAGCGCCGGTAAACGGTCTCGGATGTCATGAAGTGCCTCAGATAAACAGCTGAATGTTGCTGAAGGGTGCGTCGAAGTTGATCAGGTCGATGCGCTTTTGCTTGATCTTCAAAGCACCGTCGACCTCGACCAGTTGATGCCCGATCCAGCCAGAGTAGCGTTCCAACAGGTCGCCCCGCGTTTCGGTGTAAAGGAACGAGGTGCGCATTCTGTATATACCGTCCTCTTCCCCCATCGACAGGATACGGGGCCGTTCCATCAGGTGATGGCTACGGCTTTTGGGTTTCTGGCTGAAGGTCCGTTCACCTGTCAGACGCTCAACCCGAACGGTCAGCAGCAGCAGGTCTTCGTACATCAGCGAGGGTTGCAGGATCGGGTCTTCCTGTTGCCATTCTAGCGGCATCCAGTATCGGCCATCTTCGGCAAACAGTTTGGTCCAGTCCTCCCACCGCATGTCATCCAGCATGGCGGCTTCGTCATAGACGAAATCAATCAGATCGTCGCGGTTCATTCTGCGGCCTCCACGGTGTTTTCCATGTTCTGGATCATGAATTTGCGCCAGGCGTAGAACTGGTTGCGCATCTGACGTTCCGAGGTACCGTTGACCACTTCGGTGGTGTCTTCGGCCTCATCCTCTTCCCACAGACGGTGCAGGTTGATCCACTCATTGCCGTCCGACAACAGACCTTCCTGCGCGCGTTCGTACATTTCCAGATCATCATGGCCCACAATCGAGGTCGGCGCGTTGATGAAGCGGTTGTACATCAGGCCCCGCTCATACAGCTTGTCCGGCGCGCCTTTCCATCGGAACACCCAGCTCTCGACCAGCGTCTTGTCCACGGCCAGCGGGATGAAGTTGCGCAGAATGCCGACTGGACCCTTCACCATGATGTTCGGGAAGTAGTTGGTATTATGCCGCACGTCGCCCAGAATCTCATGCGCGCGCTTTTTGCCGTAGGCGTCTTCCATCCTGCCCAGATAGCCATCGACATCTTCGTAGTCCTGGTGGATCGAGCCGGTCACGCCGGAATGGCCATGACCATTCGGCCAAACGCGGATACCTGCGCCTTCGTAGAATTCGTAAGGTGCCATGAAGGGCGCATAAAGCTGCACGGCCATCGGCGTTTCCAGATCCGGATTGGCCTTTTTGGCACGTTCCCAGACATTCACCGCAGTCCCGGCTGAGCTTTCATGCGCCACCATCGGGTGGCAGGTGTCGGTCTGGTTGTCGACCAGCATTTTCCAGTTGCACGAATGCATGTAGCGGATCGGTGCGCTGAGCACCTCAAGCTCACCCTCGGGCGAGCGGTCGGCCATGTTGTCGATCGTGGTCAGCGACTCGCCGAAATATTCCTCAAAGCTCAGGCCCTTTTCAGCCAGACGCACAAATATCAGGCCGCGATAGATTTTCACGTTCTCGATCCGGGGCAGACCCTGAGCCGCGCGATCCGCGTCAAACCCGGTGCCCTCATAGCCCTTGTTCAGCGGGATCGCCAACAGCGAGCCATCGGTCTTGAACGACCAAGCGTGATAGGGGCAGCGGAAGAACTTGCCGGTGTTGCCGCAGGGTTCGGAGGCGATCTTGACGCCTTTGTGCGGGCAACGGTTGTGCATCACATAGACCTGACCGTCACGATGACGCGAGGCCAGAACCGGCTGATGCCCGATCTTTGATGTGATGAAATCGCCGGAATTCTTGATCTGGCTTTCATGGCCAATATAGACCCAGCAGTTCGGGAACAGCTGTTCCATCTCAAGGTCAAAGACTTCTTGATCTACATATGTGTCACGATGGACAGCATAGCCCTTGACCAGATCAGCGATGGCTTGTGGGTTCCCGCGGTAGCGATCCATTGCTTCCTCCTGTTTCCTAAATCAGATGTCGATGACAAGCTTCGGGGATTTGGAACGCGAAACGCAGATTTGCATCTTCGAGTTCGACGACCGTTCCTTTTTGGTCAGCACCACGTCCCGGTGCTCGGGCTCACCTTCGTGGACCTTGCACTGGCAGATGCCGCAATCGCCGCGCTGGCAATCGTAAAGCGGGTCAAGCCCTGCTTCCTCCAGTGCCTCGACGATGGTTTTGTCCGACGCCACTTTGACAACCTGACCCGTGCTGCGGATCTGAATGTCAAACGCAGTATCGCCAGAGGTATCGGCATTGGCGGCGAAGACCTCGAAATGCACACGCTCATCATCCCAGCCAAGGTTTTCGGTGATCGAGATGATCGCCTCGACCATACCGCGCGGGCCACAGAAATAGACATGCGAGTTATCGGGGGCGTTTTCCAGAATTTCGACCAGATTCATCCGATTGGGCTGATCGTCGTAATGCAGGTTCAGGCGGTCACCGCAGATTTCCTGCATTTCGGGCACAAAGGCCAGCGCACCTTCAGCGCGTCCGCCATAATGAACCTCAAACTCACGGTCGGTTCTGGACAGATCAGAGGCCATCGACAAGATCGGCGTGATCCCAATGCCGCCCGCGATCAGCAGGCAGGGCCCGTCGTGATCTTCCACCTCAAAATGATTGGCCGGATTGTTCAGACGTATCCAATCTCCGGCCTTAAGCGAGTGCATGTATTTCGAACCGCCGTGGCTGTTGGGTTCGCGCAAAACGCCAACGGCCAGATGCCCGGCCTTCATCTTTGGCAGGCGCAGGAGGGAATAGGCGCGATCACCACCCTCAGGCAGGTTGACGCGAATATGCGCCCCGGCCCGCCACACGACAGGAATCGGCGAAATCGGTTTCATCACGATACGCCGAATATCGGGTGTTTCGCTGGTGGCAGCTACAACCTCGTATGCGATTGCTGGCATTTTCTAGCCCCTCGAATCTAATGTATGATTTTGCATAGATTTATATATAAAAGAAAATCTGTCAAGCGCGACGTTTAGAGGAAGGTGGTTGACTCAAAAAGTATTTTACATATAAATCTTTTCATCAGCATGTTTCTTGACCCAAATAGCAATGGGCTGAAATGAGCCAACAGGAGAAAAACTATGAGGAAAATTGCTTTCTATACGTCGGTCGCACTGGCGACTTTGGCCGCTGCGCCGGTTGTTGCGGAATATCCCGAAAAACCGGTTGAGTTTGTTGTGCCCTTCCCCCCAGGCGACCTTGAAGACGTTCTGACCCGGATGATTGCCGATGAATTTCAGGCTACCTACGGCGTCCCTGCAGCAGTTGTGAACAAGCCAGGTGGCGGTGGTGGTCCGTTCCCGGGCGCTGTGTTCGTGGCCAACCAGCCAGCAGATGGTTACACCATTGGTTCGTTCGTTCTGGATATCCCGATCGTCGGCCCCCAGATCGGTATTCCGGACCTAGCAGAAGACCCGTTTGAGCCTTTGGGCATCTTTCTGACCTACCCGTTCATTCTGGCCGCTGCCGGTGACGCTCCGTTTAAAACCATGGAAGAGCTTGCCGCGCATGCGCAGGACAACAGCCTGGTTGTGGGCCACTTTGGCGCTGGTGCCTCTCCGACCGAGGTGACCATGGCCACTCAGGAAGCGTTTGGTTTTGAATGGGGCAGCGATGCCGCGTTTGATGCGCTGGACTGCAACACACTTGCTTCGGGCGATGCGGATGTGATCAACACCACGCTGCAACTGGTTCAGCCCTGCCTCGACAGCATCACCCCGCTGGCCACTGTCACAGAAGATCGCATCGCGATCCTGCCTGACGTGCCGACTCTGGGTGAGTTGAAGCCCGAGCTAGAATTAGGAACTTGGAACGGCCTGTTCGTTCATAAGGACACCCCTCAGGACGCACGCGACAAGATCATCGCCGTCGCTCAGAAAGTCGCAACCAGCGATGCCGCGAAAGAGCTGTCTCAGCAAACCGGTGCGCTGATCTACTGGCAGACCCCGGAAGAGGCCGCCGCACAGATCGCAAAAGACGGGGCGACCTTGGGCAACATTGCCGAGATGAACGCAAACTGAACTCCCCGAGCGTTCTTCTCGACACCTTACCTGCCGGCGCTTCGCCGGCAGGTTTTTTTGTCAGGATATCCGGCTGTCCAATCGAAATTGACGCAGGGATTTCCCGGTTTCCTCAGCAAAGGCCTGCGTGAAACTGGCGGTTACGAAATACCCGCAGCGCTCCGCGAATCCGAGCACGCCATAGCTTTCATCCAGCAACAGACGTGACGCCATCTCGATCCGCTTTTTGCGAAGGATGTCGCGAAAGGTCCCCCTTCGGCTGCCAGTCTCCGCCGCAGCTTCGCCGCGCTAAGTGTCGGTTCTTGGGCCGCGGGCGCGCGGCGCAAATTCTCGGGTGAGAGAAGGATCAAGTTGCTGTCCTGCTCGAAATAAACCGGTCATCCCGCATCGCTGATTGCCCGTGAGATGGGCGTAAGATCGCCGCAAGAACCCGTTGGACGATATCGTCACCTCGCCGGTGCGTGGCGAGGTGGACGGTCGTCTGCTGGACCGATGCGGAATTCTGCAATTACTTCCTGATGCTGGTTGTGGCCGGCAATGAAATCACCCGCCACACCCTGTCGCCTAGAAGGATCAGAAGCCTTCGGGTGCCACGCCTTCATCCTTGGGTGGCTTATCGCCTTCCATCTGTTTCTTGAGCCGCCGCTGCCTGTGTTCGAACCGCAGGGCTCGGACGTGTTGCACAAGCACGATCAGGATCAGCGAAACCAGAATGGCCGAAATCGGGCGGTTGACGAAATCAATCGGGCTGTCGACGCGCGCCATGGCGCTGCGCAGCTTGACCTCCATGATGCCACCCAGAACAACGCCCAGAATGATCGGAACGATCGGCAGGTTCAGGCGTTTCAGGATTAGACCGAACACACCGAACCCGGTTGCCATGGCACAATCCACAGGCGAGTTCCGCAGAGAGTAAACCCCGACAAAGCTGAGCAACAGGATCATCAGTCCCAGATACCGGGTTGGAATCTGGGTAATGCGCAACAGTAGGTTGGTCGAGAACAGCAGGAACACCAGAACGATGATGTTCAGCAGCAGCATCGCGATATACAGCGCCATCACAAAGTCCATGCTGCCCTGGAACAGCTGCGGACCAGGGATGACGTTGTGCACATAGAACACCGATAACATCATGGCCGTCAGCGCCTCACCCGGAATACCAAGCGCCAGCAGCGGAATCATCGCCGCAGCAGGCACCGCGTTGTTCGCCGCTTCGGATGAAACCAGACCCTCGGGCGAACCATCCCCAAACGCTTCGGGGGTTTTCGAGGTTTTCTGCGCGTAGGTATACGACAGGAACTGAGCGGTGAACTCACCCACGCCCGGAATGGTACCCATCATGACGCCAAAACTGCCCGCGACCGAGGCCACGCGTTTCAGGCCCAATAGTTCGACAAAACCGCCCAGCATGTTGCCCTGTACGCGTTCGGCTTTGGGCATCTCATCTTTTTCGACCATCAGAAACAGCGCCTGGCTGATCGCAAACAGGCCCAGCACAAGAACAATAAGGTCAACGCCACCGGTCAGCCAATTCTGACCGAATGTGAAACGATGCGTGTACTTTGCGGGTTCCAATCCGACGGTATTCAGGAAGATACCCAGAAACGCCATCATACCAGCGGCCATGATCTGACCTCGGTGCGCCAGGATCACTAGAATGATCCCCAGTAGCGCCGCCAGAAAGATCTCGCGGCTGCCAAAATGCGGTGCGATCATTGCCAGCACAGGAGCCAGAATGATCAGACAGATCACGGCAAAAACACCGCCGAAGAAGCTGGCTGAATACGCCAGAGACAGCGCCCGGTGTGCCTGCCCCCGTTTGGTCATCGGATAGCCGTCATACGTGGTCAGCGCGTTCACAGGCGTGCCCGGCGTGTTCAGCAGGATGGCCGGGATCGATCCGCCATACATCGAACTGCCGTAAATCCCCAGGAGCATGGTAAGGCCCACGATGGGCTCAAACGAGAATGTAGCGGGCAGCAGGATTGCGATGGCCACAGCCGCGCCAACACCGGGAATGGCACCGATGATCACGCCGCCGATCGAACCGATCAACAGGGCGACGAGAACCTGCCAGCTAAGCAGGATCTGAATTCCTCCGAGGAGTGCGTCCATTATTTGATCCTCACAGGTTGATCATTGCAAAAGAACGGACGGCGTCTGGCAGATACTCATAGATCTGCCCTGCTGGTATCTTCACCCGCAGACCGGCGCGGAAGATCAGCACAACCGCAACGGCAAACACAGTCGAGATGCCAAACGCCGTAGCCCGGCGGTATCCCAGCCGGAAGGTCAGGAACAGCGCAAACACGATTGACGACAGCAGATAGCCGATCACCGGCACGATGCTGACATAGATCAGGAAATAGGCCACATATTCCAGCGAGCGCACCCAGAACGAAATTTCCTTCAATCGCCCAGGAATCCGGGGCGAGGACAGCGACCCGATCAGGTGCAGCAGTGCAAAGATGCCCATGCCATAAACCGCCACAGTCGGCCAAAACGCGGGCTGTGCCACCAGTTTGGTGTTCTTGACCCATTGGGCCTGCCCCTCAAGGTTCCACAACAGGAAGATGCAGAATGCCAGAAATGCCAGCGCGAACATCAGGTCTCCGGGTCTTCGGTCCCGGTGGAACAGCTCCTGAAATGTCTTCAGGCGGGTGATAACTTTTTCCATGGCACCTCACATCATGTTGGGAAGGAAGAGAACAAGCCCCGAAAACCAGAGCAACAGGATCAACCGAAAGATATCGGCAACCCAGAACGGGGTGACCCCCTTGAAGATCGTCCCGGTCGAGACGTCGTTCACAACGCCTTTCAGGACAAATACGTTCAGCCCTACCGGCGGAGTGATCAGGCTGATTTCAGTGACGACAACGACGATAATGCCGAACCAGACTGGATCAAAACCCAGCGATGTCACCAGCGGGAAGAAGATCGGCACCGTCAGCAGTAACATCGACAGGCTTTCAAACACGCAGCCCAGAACGATGTAGATCAGGATGATCACGATCATCACCGCCATCGGAGTCGCTCCGATACCCAGAACGAATTCGCGCAGCGCTTCGGGCAGGCCTGCCAGATTGACGAAATTCGAGAACATCCAGGCACCGATCAGAACCGCGAACAGCCCGGCCGAGGTCACGGCGGTTTCGGTCAGCGCCTCGTTGACGGCACGCAGATTCAGTTGGCCTCGGGCCAGCGCGATCAGGAAGGCCCCTGCCGCGCCCATGCCCGCAGCCTCGGTCGGTGAGAAGGTCAGGTTCAGCGGATAAAAATCAAACGCCCCGTACAGGCCACCGATCACAAGGAAGAACAGGGCCAGCACCATCCAGATGTCGCGTAGCGCGCGCAGGCGATCCGGCCAGGAACTACGATCACCCGCCGGTCCGGCGGTGGGGTCGCGGCGGACCGTCCATTGAACGGCCAGAAGGTAGAACAACACGCCCAGAAAACCGGGGATAATGCCCGCGATGAAGAGCTTGCCAATGCTGGTCTCGGTCATCAGACCATAGATCACCAGAATGACAGAGGGCGGGATCAGGATACCCAGCGTGCCCCCCGCCGCAATCGAAGCGGTCGACAAACGATCAGCATAGCCCAGCCTGCGCATCTCGGGCATAGCCACTTTCGACATGGTGGCCGCTGTCGCCAGTGACGAGCCGCAAATGGCCGAGAACCCGGCACAGGCGGTGATGGTTGTCATCGCCAGTCCGCCCCGCATATGGCCGAGGAACCCATAGGCCGCGCGGTACAGCTCACGCGACAGGCCGCCTTTGTTCACAAACAGCCCCATCAGGATAAAAAGCGGCACAACCGACAGTCCATAGTCCTGCGACGTGTCCACGATCAAACGACCTGTAAGGGACAGCGATGCCTTGGTGCTGGTCAGGTAGGCGGTGCCAACAAAGCCGACGATCCCCATCGCAAAAGCGATCGGGATGCGCACAAAGGCCAGCGCGAGAACCGCGAAGAAACCAAGTATCGAAATTAACATGAAGCCTCTCGCTGGGGGCTGGCCCCTGTCTGGAACCGGATAAGGATGCGCAGCACATAGACGGCGCAGCAGCCGAAAAGGGCGATTGAGACGAAATAGATCAGATAGAACTGCGGCCAACCGAGGATTTCCGTTATTTCGTTATAGCTGCGGCTGCGGGTGCCCAGGGTCCACACGCGCACCGCCGGATAGGCCAGCGACACCAGACAGACCACATCCACCATCATATCGCGCAGATAAGCGGCCTTGCCCTGAAACAGCTTGTCCAGCAGATCCACAACGATATGGCCATCGTGCAAGGTGGCCATGGGCAGAGCGGCAAAGACGATGACCGCCATGGAAATCTCGGTCAGCTCTGCCGAAAAGCCCAGCGGCGCGGAAAACACGCTGCGCGAGATCACATCGACAAAAGTCAAAACCATCAGGAACATAAGGGCAAGCCCAGCAATCCTTGCCGGGCCAAGAGCAAGCCGTTCGGACCAAAGTTTCAGTCTGGAGGTTTCAGAGGATGGGGTCATCATGTCAGCTCCTGCCCGGCCATCGGCTCACGCGCCACGCGCCCCGGATTGGCGATACCAAGAGTGGATGAGCGTTGTCTTGCATGGAACCTCCTCCTCAGGGTCCTGCATCGCGTGCTGCGATACGCGTGCCGATGGGCAAGACACCAACTGGCGCTTGCCCAAACGGCTCAGGTGGTCATTGCGTGTTCAGACTTTCGAATTCCTGTCGAAAGTAGGCATAAGCCGATTCTGCATCGACGCCGGTTTTGCTAATCTCTTCAAGAACTTCCGCCACGATCACATCGGCCTTGGCGGCCCAGACGGCCTGATCCTCTTCCGAGGCCATGGTCATCGTGTTGGTCCCTGCCGCAGCTGATGCATCAATCCCTTCCTGATCGAACTGATCCCACATCGCGCCGGTGATGGCCGAAAGCTTCTCGCCAAACAAATCGTCCAAAGCGGCCTGATCCTGCTCGCTGAGGTTTTCAAACGCGTCGCGGTTCATGACCGTGGCCATGGAGGTGCGATAGAATCCAGACGGCATGTCATAGCTGTGCGGCGCAACCTCGGTCAGGCGGAAGCCGACCTTCGCCTCCATCGGCATCATCGCGCCGTCTGCCGCGTTCGACGCGAGCGTTTCATAGACACGCGGCGCAGGCACGTTGATCGCGGACAGACCCAACGCCTTACCAACGTGGCCAGCGACGCCGCCGCCAACACGGAACTTCATGCCCGCGACCTGATCCAGATTTTCGATCTTGGTCGAGGAATGCAGCATCCCGTCGCCATGGGTATGAACGGCCAGAACTTTCAGATCTCGGTGTTCGTTCGCCTCGGCAAAAAACTTTTCAAAGGTGCGCCAATAGGCAACCGACAACGCCTCGGTATTGCCACCGAAACCCGGCAGCTCTGCCATAGCAGCCGAAGGGAAACGACCCGGCGTATAGCCATGGGCGATCCATGTGATATCAGCAATCCCGTCCGAGACGATATCGGCCTGCGCAGGCGGCGGGGCCAGATTGTACTTCATCTCAGCCGTCACGCGACCTTCGGTGGCCTCTTCGATCAGGCGGATCAGCTCGGGGAACATTGTGGCGTTGATGCCATGCGTGGGCGGTGCCCAGGTGGAAATGGTCAGAGTGACCTCTTGCGCCTGTACCGGCATCGACACCATCGTCGCCGCCGAAACAATTGCGGCGGTGCTTAGAAATCTCGAAAACATCCGTCTTCTCCCTTATAACCTTGGCGCGGCTCCTCCTGCCGCGTGTCAGTGGCCGGGCGCGATTTGGAACCGCGTCCGGAAGAGTTTCATGCAAATTTGCCCGACAGCAGCGTGCCGCAACCGGGAACGCGTGCGTCCAGGCCAAGCTCTTTCAGCATCTGGTGGGTCGTGGCGACCGCTGCGGACAGAACCGGGATGCCGCATTCGTCCTCAACCTTCTGGATCGCGGCAAGTGACGGCATCTGAACGCAGGCCGACAGGACCAGCGCGTCGATGTTTTTCAGGTTCACCTGCTTGTAGATCTCCGTCAGGTTCAGCGGGTTCTGGGCGGCAACCTCAAGGTTGTCGGGGATTTCCAGCGCGATGCTGTCCGACACCTCGACGCCTTCGGCCTCGATGTAATCCGCAACCAGATTGGTCAGCGGACGCATATACGGCGTCACGATCGAAATCCGCTTGGCCCCCATCAGATGCAGACCATCAACCAGCGCACCGGCCGAGCTGACAACCGGCGCAGGATGTCCATTGTCCACGGTCACCTGATGCAGACGCTTCTGGCTTTCGCGGTGATAGCCTTTGCCCATGGACATGATGGCGACAAGGCAGGCATAGCCCATCACATCGACATCTGCGTCCGATAGTTCCAAAGCACAACGGTCGCTGTCGCGATCCATGGCTTCAAGCTCTTCCTTCGTAACCTTCTTCATCCGCATGCGGGAGGAATGGAACGAAAAGCGCTCGGGCAGCACCTCTTCACGCGCGCGCAGCATGGCCGGGATTTCCCGTTCCATCGTCAGGTTTGACGATGGAACGATCTGCCCGATCTTGAGCGTCTGGTGCATGTTTTCCTGAATGCCAGCCATGTCAGTCGCCAATCTTCACAACCGGATTGCGCAGCACACCGATGCCGTCGACACCGCATTCGATCACGTCGCCGGGCCACATCCATTCCTGCGGATCACGGCCCGCGCCAACACCCGCCGGGGTGCCGGTGGCGATGATGTCGCCGGGTTCCAGCGTAATGCCTGACGAGATGTCGGCGATCAGTGTCGGGATATCAAACAGCAGGTGTTTGGTGTTCGAGCGCTGCTTTTCCTCACCGTTCTTGGTCAGCCATAGATCCAGATTGTGGGGATCGGCCACATCATCTGCGGTGATGATTGCCGGACCAAAGGGGCAATAGCTGTCCTGGCCCTTGGAAAAGATCCACTGGCCAGCACGGCGGTTGTCACGAGCCGAGATATCGTTGATCACCGAATAGCCAAACACATGGCTCATCGCGTCATCCTTGCTGATGCGGGTAGCGCGCTTGCCGATGATCACGGCCAGCTCGACCTCCCAGTCCAGCATCTGTGTCATCGACGCGTTGTGCTGGATCGGCTCGCCGTTGGCGATCACAGATGTGGGCGGCTTCGAGAACACCACCGGCTCCTTCGGCAGATCCTTCGAAGTGTCCAGCGACTTGGCGCTTTCGGCCACGTGCTCGACGTAGTTCAGGCCAATGCCGAAGATGTTCTTGCGCGGGCGCGGGATTGGTGCCAACAACCGCACGTTCTCTTTCGGCACCGCGATGCCTGCAGGGCGGGACCCGTCGGTGGCCTCAAGCGCTCGCGTAATGGAGGCCTGGGCGTCCGGGCCCAGATCGATCAGATCCAGCATGGTCGAGGGCAGAGCCTCGCCCACTGCTTCGCCCAGATACTCAACGTCAATAACAAGCCCGTCTTTGACGACACCAAGGCGCCCCTCACCGGCCGCGCTGTCGCGGTAGGTCACAAGTTTCATAGGTTTATATCCTCTTTTGGCCCCCACCGCTTCACTGCTTGAAGGGGCTGTTCGCGTTTAACCCTCGACGATCTGATGACCGTCATTGTCTTCCAATGCCTGCTCCGCCCAGAAGCCCAGTTTCTCCATCACCGGGAAGTCGTTGAACGAGAACAGGCATGCATCATCACCTTCCGAGGTGTTGCAATGCTCGTGCCAGGTCCAGGCAGGAACGCAGAAGATGTCCCGCTCGGTCCAGTCGAACCGCTTGCCGCCGATGATGGAATAGCCCGAGCCTTTGGCGACGTTGTAAATCACGTTGCCGGTATGCCGGTGTGCCTTGGTGTGCTGACCCGGCAGCAGCATCTGCATCGAGGCCCCCATCGTCATCATCGGATGACCACCTGTCTGCGGATTGGTATAGCGCATGATCAACCCGTCATAGGGCGAGCCTTCGCTGATCTTGGCATAGTTCAGCAGAGCCTCGTAAGTCGGCTCCCACGAGTATTTCAACAACGGCGAATAGGGCTTGTCCCATTTGTCCGTTTGCGGGAGTAGCGCCGGACCACCATAGGTAAGCGGACTGTCATTCATCGGGATGTTGGTGGTCTGATAATCGTTGGGATGAACCTCATAGAAGTTCGCCTCAAGGCAGTTGGTCAGCGGAATATCCAGACCATCCTGCCAGATGCATTCGGTGCCGGTCTCCAGAATGCCGTGCTCGTGCCATGTGCCATTGGGCGTCAGCACAAAGTCGCGCGCACCCAGTTCTACCTTGTGCCCATCCACGATGGTATAAGCGCCCGAGCCTTCCATGATAAAACGCAGCGCCGAGGCGGCGTGTCGGTGAGCGCCAGCCCGTTCGCCCGCCTTCATCGTCTGAAGACCCGAGAACAGCCAGCCACAGGCCGCGCTCACATCCTTTCGCAGCGGGTTGCGCAGATACACCACGCGACGACCCGCATCTTCGGGACGCACCAGGTCAATCGCACGCAGAACTTGACGGCGCGTGTCTTCCCAGCGCCACAGAACCGGGGCCGATTTGGGCGTCGGTTCCCATGGCTCAATGTCATTGGCCACGGTCCACAGCGCGCCGGTTTCGATCTTGGCCAGATCCTCGTAATAGGCTTCCAGTTCAGGCGTGTCGCGCACCCGTGCACGGCCCAGAATGTCGTCTTCGGGTTTGATTTCGGTTTGTGCCATGAGGCAAACTCCTTTTAGTTATTGGATGTCGGACGTTGCGCCCTCTTCCTGTTCGCGTTCTGTTGCTGGCAAAGGGGGTTGACCGGTCAGAGAGACCGGCGCCTGCGCTTGCTGGTTCACCTGTAAATTGAAGACATCGAACCGGTTGTAGTGCCCGGTGATGTCATGCATCTGTTTGGGCTGGATGCAGCGGCCCAGATCGACCTCGCCATACACAATGCCCTCGTCATCGATCAGACCCGGCACAACCTCGCGCCCGTCCGGGCCGATGATGCCGGAATAGGCACCCGACTCGCGCTCCAGCAGGGCGCGGGCATCGGGGCGGATCTCTTCCATCGCAGCAATGATCTCGTCCGACACGGTCGAGGTCGAGATGATGGTGAACACTTTGCCCTCAAAACTGTGCGACATGCCGCGCAGCTTGATCGCCTCGGCCATGTCGTAATCAGGCGGCGCCACCGGCAGGCCGATATAGCTGGCCGTGTGCACCAGTTCGCCCTGCGCCAGCAGGGAAAACCGCGCCAGCGTGTTGGTGTTTTCCCCACAGGCCAGACCGCCCAGCGGGCCGATCTCGGTGTCATAGACCCGCAGGCTCGATCCGTCGCCGCCCGTCCAGGTCAGTTTCTCGGCCCAGGTCGGCACCAGCTTGCGGTGCTTGCCAAAGACTTCGCCATCCGGGCCGATGAACAGCAGCGTGTTGTAAAGTGCGCCCAGGCTGACCGGGCTGCGTTCATTGATGCCGATGACCACATAACAGCCATTGGCCTTGGCGGCGGCACGGACTTTCCCGATCTCGGGGCCATCGGCGAAGACCGACGCACGTACCAGCTTGTCAAACCACGCGCTGCCCGTCACCGGATCGGTGATCCAGTTCCAATAGGGATAGGCCGGGATGAACACCTCGGGGAACACAACCAATCGCGCCCCGTTCCCCGACGCCTCGCCGATCAGACTTGCGGCCTTTTCAGCGGTCTTGTCCGCATCCAGAAACGCCGGGCTCACCTGAACCGCAGCCGCCGTGAACTTGGGAAAATTTTTGACGGGTAGCATGGCTATTTCACCTCTTCATATTTGCGGAAGGCCTTGTTCAGACCATCGACAATCTTATCGACACCCTCGGCATCAATCGTCAGCGGTGGAGAGATGATGATGTTGGACCCGGCCGGGCGCACGATCACACCTTCTTCACGAGCAAACCCAGCTGTCATCTCGCCTTGTCCCTTGCCAGGATCAATCGGTTCGCGGGTTTTCTTGTCGGCCACCATGTCGATGCCGACCATCAGACCTTTACCGCGCACCTCACCGGCCAGCGACGACCAGTTGGGGATGTCCTGCAGGCCTTTGAGCAGACGATCACCCATCGCCTTGGCATTTGCGGGCAGGTCCTCATCCTCGACGATTTTCAGCGTGGCGTTGGCCGCAGCACAGCCCAGAGCGTGGCCGGTTGCCGTATAGCCGTGGAAGATGAAGCCGTTGGGATCGACGCCCTTGGTCCATGCGCTCATGACGCGTTCGTTCAGTACGGTTGCGCCCAGCGGGATGTAGCCTGCGGTGATCCCCTTGGCGAGGCACATTATATCAGGTTTCACACCCCAGCCGCGCGCTCCGAACATGGAACCCGAGCGGCCGAAACCGGTCACAACTTCGTCCGAGATCAGCAGGATATCATATTTGTCCAAAAGCTTGCGCAGAGCAGGCCAGAACTGTGCCGGGGGCACGATTACGCCGCCCGCGCCCTGTACTGGCTCGGCGATGAAAGCCGAGATGGTATTGGCACCGTTGTGCTGGATCACCCGTTCGATCTGGGTGATGATCGCGTCCGACAATTCCTGGGGGTCCTCGGAATATGGATTGCGGTAGGACCAGGGGCTGTCCACTTGATAGCAACCCGGCAGCAGCGGGCCATAGACGTTCCGGTAATAGGTCGAACCGTTCACCGAGGTGCCGCCAAATTGGATGCCGTGATAGCCCTGCTTCAGCGAGATGAACCCGGTGCGTTCCGGCTGTCCTTCCAGTTTCCAGTACTGGCGGGACAGTTTCAGCGCCGTTTCCACCGCGTCCGAGCCATTGGCCGAAAACAGCACTTTGGCCATATTCTCCTCGGCTGACATCTCGATGATTTTGGCCGACAGCTCAATCGACGGAGCGGTCGTGGTGCCCGCGAAGCTTGAGTAATAGGCGATCTCATCCATCTGCGCGGCAATCGCGGCCTTCACCTCGGCGCGGTTGTGACCAACATTGACGTTCCACAAGCCGCCGATCCCGTCGACGAATGTGTTGCCGTCGATATCGGTGACGTTATAGCCGTCGCCCTTAACAATGATTTGGGGCGGGTTTTCTTCCGAGATCAACGGATGGATCATCGGGTGCAGCTGATGACGCGCATTGTTTTCGCGCAGGAAATTGCCGTCTTTCGTGACCATGTTTCTTACTCCTACACTCAACCCAAGGCGATACAGACGGATTTGGTTTCCAGGTAATTGTCCAGCGCCGCGCGGCCGTGTTCGCGACCGACGCCGGATTGCTTGTAGCCACCGAACGGCATGTTCTGATCCGGTAGGTTGTGGGCGTTGACCCAGACGGTTCCGGCCTCGATCTGCGGCACATAGCGGTGCATCGTGTTCAGGTTCGTCGTCCAGATCGACGCGCCCAGACCGTAGCGGGTGTCATTGGCCATCGCGATGGCATCATCGGGGTCCTCGAACGGGGTGATGGTCAGAACGGGGCCAAAAACCTCATCCTGCATGATCGACATTTTCTGATCCACGTCAGTGAAGATCTCGGGCTTCACAAAGAAACCTTCGCCGTCATAGTCGCCCGCGTTCAGCATCGGTTTCGCGCCCTGCTCGACCCCGCGTGCGATGCAGGATTTCACGTGGTTCTGGTGCTTGGCGGAGACCATCGGGTTGATCTGGTTGACCGGGTCCAGGCCCGATCCCATCGGCAGCGACCCGACCATGCCACCCAGGAAATCGCAGACTTTGTCATAGATGCCCTTTTGCGCATAGATACGCGTCCCGGCACAGCAGGTCTGGCCGGTGTTGAACAGCGCACCGATTCCGGCTGCAATGCCCAGCTGATCCATGTCCATATCGTCGAACATGACCATGGGGGCCTTACCGCCCAGTTCCAGCGTCACGCGCTTCATGTCCTGCATCGCCTGAACACCGATAATCTTGCCGGTTTCGGTCGAGCCGGTGAAGGTCAGTTTGTTGACGCCCGGATGCGCGGTTAGCGCGGCACCCGCCTCGGCGCCCGAACCGGTAATGACATTGACCACACCCGCAGGCAGACCGGCCTCAAGACACAGCTCGACAAAGCGAATGGTGGTCAGCGGGGTTTCTTCCGCAGGCTTGATCACAACGGTACAGCCGCACGCCAACGCCGGGGCGATTTTCCACACCGCCATGTTCAGCGGGAAGTTCCAGGGCGTGATCGCGCCGACAACACCCACCGGCTCTTTCCGGGTATAGGCCTGATATTTGGCACCCGGAGGCACAGGGATCGACACGTCGATGGTCGAACCCTCGATCTTGGTCGCCCAGCCCGCCATATAACGGATGTAGTCAGCGGATGCGCCAACTTCGATCAGGCGCGACATCATCACCGACTTGCCGTTGTTCAGCGTTTCCAGCTGCGCCAGCTCTTCGCCATTGGCTTCGATCAGATCGGCCAGCTTCAGCATCATGCGCTGACGATCCGCAGGCAGCATGTTCGACCATTCGCCGTTCAGCGCAGCCTGTGCGGCTGTCACAGCCTTGTCGACATCCTGCGCCGTTCCCGAGGGAACATCTGCCAGTTTCTGACCGGTCGCCGGGTTGAAAACAGGAAAGGTCTGCCCGGATTCACCTGCGACCTTCTGATCGCCGATTACCATGGTCAGCTGCGAATCAAGAAAGTCCGCAACGCCAGGAAGAATCTTTTCTACTGCGCTGTCTGGTCTTGCTATCTGCATGATTTATTTCCCTTTTTTCCCTGTTCGCGTGAACTATTTTAGATGACGTGAAACCTTATCGTTGACTTATTTTACATATAAATCTATTCATGACCATACATTTTTGGAGGCGCGCATGGCTGAACGATCTTTCGCAAGAGAAGTCGAAGACCTGAAACTGGGTGAAGGCGACCTGTTCCGCGGGGAAGGAATTCTGGCCATTACCAAGGCCTTGCTACAATCAGGCGTCGGCTATGTCGGTGGGTATCAGGGCTCTCCGATCTCGCATCTGATGGACGTTCTGGCGGATGCCAACGATATCCTCGACGATCTGGATGTGATCTTCCAAAGCTCAGCCAGCGAGGCGACCGCGGGTGCGATGTTGTCGGCCTCGGTCATGTATCCGGTGCGCGGGGCTGTGGCGTGGAAATCCACCGTCGGCACCAACGTGGCCTCGGACGCGCTGTCGAACCTGTCTTCGGGCGGTGTGACAGGCGGCGCCATGGTCATCGTGGGCGAGGATTACGGCGAAGGGTCCTCGATCATGCAGGAACGGACCCATGCCTTTGCAATGAAATCACAAATGTGGCTACTAGACCCGCGCCCCGATCAGGCCTGTTTGGTCAATCTGATCGAAAAAGGCTTTGAGCTGTCAGAGGCGTCGAACACGCCGGTCATGCTGCAGGTGCGCGTACGATCATGCCATATGACGGGCGAGTTTGTCTGCAAGGACAACAAGCGCCCCGAATTCACCCTGCGCGACGCGATGAACGCGCCCAAGCGTGATCTGGACCGAATCGTTCTGCCGCCCGCCGCTTATGAGCACGAGGTCGAGAAGATCGAAAAGCGCTGGCCCGCCGGTGTTGATTTCATCCGCGACAACAAGCTGAACGAGTTCTTTGGCCCCACCGGCGAGGACAAGAAAGGCAAAACCGGCCTGATCGTCGTGGGAGGCATGTACAACAGTACCATCCGCGCACTTCAGTTCCTTGGCCTGTGCGACGCCTACGGCAACTCGCAACTGCCGATCTATGTGATGAACGTGGCTTATCCCACGATCCCCAGCGAGGTCGAAGAATTCTGCGAAGGGCTCGAATCTGTTTTGGTCGTGGAAGAGGGTCAGCCGGAATATATCGAACAGTCGATCAACACGCTGGTGGCCCGCAAAAAGCGCCCCGTCACAGTCCACGGCAAGGATTACCTGCCTATGGGCGGCGACTACACCGCCGCCGTGCTGACCGAAGGCCTGACACGGTTCCTTGAAGATCACGAACCGCAGCAACTTGGCAACCGCGCCCCTGTGCCGGACCCAGTGCCAATCCTGACAAACCCGGTTGTTGAACGGCTGAAAGACGTCGTGCCGCCGCGTCCGCCAGGGCTGTGCACCGGCTGCCCGGAGCGTCCGATCTTTGCCGCGATGAAGCTGGTCTTCGAAGAACATGGTGAGCATCACGTCTCGGCCGATATCGGCTGTCATCTGTTTTCTATCCTGCCGCCGTTTAATATCGGTGCGACAACAATGGGTTACGGCCTTGGTCCAGCCTCGGCGGCGGCGTTCAACGTGCCGGGGGCCAAGCGCTCGATCTCGATCATGGGGGATGGCGGGTTCTGGCATAACGGCCTGACCAGCGGCATCGGCAACGCAGTGTTCAACAAGCATGACGGCGTATTTGTGATTGTCGAAAACTACTATTCCTCGGCCACAGGTGGACAGGATATCCTGTCATCGCGCGCCTTCAACAAGCGCCGCCAGACCAACAACCCGATCACCGATGCCGTGCGCGGTGTGGGCGCCAAATGGGTCCGTCAGATAGACCACACCTATGATGTCAACCAGATGCGTGACGTGCTGACCGAGGCGCTGACCACCGACGCAGAAGGCCCCAAGATCATCATCGCATCGTCCGAATGTATGCTGAACAAACAACGCCGCGTGAAACCTCAGGTCGCCAAGGCGATCAAAAGCGGTGAGCGCACGATCAAGGAAAAATTTGGCGTGGATGAAGATGTCTGCACTGGGGATCACGCCTGTATCCGCCTGTCGGGCTGCCCGTCCCTGTCGGTGAAGGAACTGGACGATCCGCTGCGCGACGATCCCGTCGCCTCGATCGACAGCACCTGTGTCGCCTGCGGCAACTGTGGCGAAGTCGCTGACGCAGCCGTCCTGTGCCCCTCGTTCTTCCGGGCCGAAGTCACGCACAATCCGACCGGATGGGACAAGTTCCGCAACCGGATGTCCGGTTCGGTAATCAATTACCTGCAAAACCGCCGCGAAAAACGTGCGGTCAGCTTCGAAGGGTAAGACATTATGAAAGACGATACAGTCAATCTCGGCCTCAAGGCAGCTGGACCAGCGACCGAGCGCCCGATCTCCATCGCCATCGTGGCAATGGGCGGTCAGGGAGGCGGCGTGTTGACCGGCTGGATCGTTAGCCTTGCAGAAAGTCAGGGCTGGGTCGCTCAATCCACCTCGGTTCCGGGCGTTGCCCAGCGGACAGGGGCGACCATCTATTATGTTGAGATGATGCGCTCCAGCGACAGCGGGGAAAAACCCATTCTGGCGCAGATGCCGACACCCGGTGACGTGGATGTGGTCATCGCATCCGAATATATGGAAGCGGGCCGTTCGATCCTGCGCGGGATTGTGACGCCGGACCGTACCACCCTGATCGCGTCCAGCCACCGCGCGCTGTCGACCATCGAAAAGATGGCCCCCGGCGAAGGGATCGCCGACAGCGGTGCCGTGGACGAGGCCATCGGCGTGGTCGCCCAGCAGGAAATCGTGTTCGACATGAACGACATGGCAGTCCGCAATGGCTCGGTCATTTCGTCGGCAATGTTCGGCAGTCTTGCCGCTTCGGGCACCCTGCCCTTTGACCGAGAAGCCTATTACGAGGTGATCCGCAGGAGCGGCAAGGGCGTGGATGCCAGCATCCGCACCTTCGACGCGGCCTTTACCCGCACCGAACAGGGCGAAGAGAGTGTTGAGGCCGAAGCCGTCGATCAGCCCGACGCGCCTGCCCCGCTGCCCGAGCGTCTGAGCGACAAGCGCGCCGATGCTCTGCTGTCGCGTATCCGTGCGGAACTGCCTGAACAGGCGCATCAGACGGCATTTCTGGGCGTTCAGAAAGTGGTCGATTTTCAAGACGCCGATTATGGCAGCGAATATCTCGACCTGCTGCGTGACCTGACGGCGAAAGACGCCGCAGCTGGTGGCGCGGAAAACGGGTTCGAGTTCACTGCGACCGCAGCGAAATATCTGGCCAACGCCATGGCCTATGACGATGTGATCCGCGTGGCGCGTCTAAAGACCCGCAGTACACGGCGCGACCGTGTCGCGGTTGAGGTTGGCCTGAAAGACGGTCAGATCCTCAACACCACAGAATTCATGCACCCGCGCATGGAAGAGATCACCTCGACCCTGCCGGTGGGGCTGGCCAACTGGCTGATCGGGCGCAAGGGGCTCTATGACTGGCTGGACCGCCGCATCAACAAGGGCCGCCGAGTGCGCACCTATTCACTGCGCTGGTTCCTGCCCTTGCATTTCGTTGGGGCCATGAAGGGAAGCCGGCGCAAATCGTTGCGGCACCAGACCGAAGTCACCCACCGCGATGCATGGCTGACAGATGCCACAGATGCGCTGAAACAGAACTATGATCTGGGTGTTGTGATCCTGTCCTTCCGCCGTCTGATCAAGGGGTATTCCGACACCCATGTGCGCGGCCTGTCGAAATTCGACAAAGTACTGAGCACAACAAAATCCATCGCAGCAAGGGAAGACGCCGCCGATTGGGGCCGCCGTCTGCTGACCTCAGCCATAAAAGATGCCGCCGGCGATGAACTGGACGGTACAATCAAAACAATCGAGTCCTTCTCATGACAAAACAAGAACAACCCGCCCCTATTGGCCGCCCCGTACCGATCACCCGTGATGATATCACCCCGGGCATGTGGTCGTACAAACACACGTTCCGCCACGGTCAATGCGACCCGGCGGGCATCGTCTATACGCCTGAATTCTTTAACGTCTTCAATCACGCGGTCGAGGACTGGTTCTGCAACCATCTGGGCATCAACTATTACGATGTTCTGGGCGCGCGCCGCATCGGTTTGGGCTATGTCAACGCATCGGCCACCTTCTTCACCCCCTGCATGATGGGTGATGAGGTTGAGATATTTGTGACCATCTCGAAAATTGGCGGGAAATCCTATCAGCTGTGCCTGCACGCGATGAAAGGTGACAACGAAGCCTTGCGAGGATATTTTACAACTGTAATAACTTGTCTGGAAAAGCATCGCCCGACCGAAATGCCTGATGACATTCGGGAGGCGATGAAAAAATACAAGGCCGGTACATAACCCGCAAGCAATACATTGGAGAGCGGCATACTTTACCAGGACGAAGACCTTCGCAAAGAACATACTCGAACCTGGCTCAATATCATGAGCCTTCATAGCGTGGTTTTTTCAGAGTTGAACCGCGCATTGTCAGATCAATGCGGCATAAGCCTTCCTAAGTTTGATACTATGGCGCATCTCTACCGGTTTCCCGATGGCATGAGCATGAGCAACCTGTCCAATGCGCTACGGGTTAGCAACGGAAATGTATCAGGGCTGGTCAATCGCCTGATCAAGGAAGGTCTGGTACAGAAGGAAATGTCTTTGGAAGACAGACGCTCGTTTCGGGCACGACTGACCAATGAAGGCAAGGACAAGTTCGAAGACGCGCTGCGTGTGCACCAAGAAGTTCTGGCAGACATGTTTGCTGATCTCCACCCTGAGGAAATGACGAAAATCGCAGCCACAATCCGCGATCTGTTGGTTAAATTGGGCGCGAGGCGATGACATGACCCGATCGAAGTCAGTGGGCCAAATTGAGTTCCCATTCACGTCACCTGATGAATTAGGTCAGTACCTTCCGTACCTTTTCACCCGACTCTCTAACCGTTGGAGTGCAGATCAGAACACAGCCCTTGCTGAAAACGGATTGCACGGGGCCAAGCTCAGAGTACTTTCGTCGCTTTCAGCTTTTGGTGAGCTGACCATCAACCAACTGTCAATTCTGTCCGTTACCGAGCAATCGACCACAAGCCGAACCGTAGAACAGCTGGTTGTTGCGGGCTTGGTCGAACGCAATATACTTTCGACTGACCAACGAATTCGAACTGTTAATCTGACACCAACGGGAAAAGCTGCACTGAAGGAATTATCTCCAAAAGTAAATGAGCTTTATCTGAACATGGTGAAGGGCGTCAGCCGCGATGATTTGGATACATGCGTACGTGTTCTCGGCACTTTGCTGCAAAATGTGAAAAACAACCAAATTTAACTTGAGAAGTATGGCTTTGACCAAAATCATGAAGCTTCGGTTCGTTGAACGACTTCATGGCCGGAAGTTTTTTTCATAAAGGTCGGTGACTCGCCGGTCCAACTCTTCCAGGCGCGCCAGAACGCGGTGGGATCCGAATAGCCAAGTCTTTCTGAAACATCGGAAACCTTTATGTTGGGGTTGGACAACAGCACTTTGGCTTTGTCCTTGCGTTGCCTTTCCAAAACCTCTCGAAAGCTCGTGCCCTCAAGTGATAATTTGCGCTGCAATGAACGGGGTGTGAGTTTCAGGACCCGCGCTACACGTGCCAAAGTGACCGGCGAAAGACCAAGACTTGCGTCGATCAGTGCAGAAACAGAGGCGCTCAGTGTAGAGCAGTGTAGAGTCGACCCCATGATTTCAGTGATATGCCGTTCCAATGCCATCAAATGCGCTGGATCTTCGGTTCTGGCAGTTGCCAGACAGCGCTCTTTCTCTACCAGAAACCGGTTAATGGGTTGAGCAAATCGTATTTTGCACCCAAACAGCGCCTGAAGTGGGCGCACATCATGGGGTGCCTCATGCTCAAAGTGGACTTCATCCGGAGACCAGCGCGACCAGAAACTCGACCGGACGATGTGAACAAGTGATGCCAGCGAAAACTCGGAGTCCTGTTTCCGCGGCCAAATTTTGGGGTCAGAAACCCGATAGGTAAAAACGCACATCCCTCCGTCTTCGACCCATTGCGATTCGGTTCCGCCCTGCAAGGCATTGGAAAACCGGGAAAATCGCGAAATCCCGACATCAATGCTCTGCGAAAGTGACAGTGCAATGCCAACCGGCCCCAGATCGCCCACCGAAAGCCGCGTTCCGATCCCGGCACCGATATGGGGGTCCGAGGTCAGATGCGCGCTGGTTTCCAGAAACCTCACGAATTGCAACAGCGGGATTTCCCCATAAGGGTCCGAGAGTTGCCCGGAGTTGATCCCAGCTTGCGCCAACAGCGGTTCGGGCCGCGTGCCGGTTCTACCCAGTTCACGCGCAACCGCCGACATCAGCGAGGCGCGGACAAACGAAATCTTTCCTCTGGCAGAGGCATCGTGCGGCAGCATGGTCTGCAAAATCCTTGTTCTGCATCTCGGCTTATCAAAACAGAACCGGCCCCGGCAACATGGCTGGGTCCCGGTATAGATCGGAGGATCAGGAAAAATCGTTTCTAGAAGCGGTCAAACCGATAGGGGCTTGGGTCAATCGACGGCGTATCCTCCAGAACCAGTTCTGCGGTCAACTGGCCCGCAGCAGGCGAGGTGCCAAAGCCGTGGCCGGAATAACCGGTGGAAAGGGTCAGCCCCTCAATCCCGTCTATCCCGCCAATGACTGGCAGGCTATCAGGGGTGATGTCCATAGTGCCGCCCCATGTCTCTTCCACAGTAGCGCTTGCGAATGTCGGCCACGCGGCCTGGATGTTCTCCATCGCTTCGACATTGATATCCTCGCGCACGCGCGGGTCCATGGTTCGTACCTTCTCGAAAGGAGAGACATCGTCGGGCGACCACCGGCGTTTCAGCCGCAGGTCTTCGACGAATTCACGGCCCAGACTGATGCGCAGCATCGAACGGCCATCCTTAAACATCGGCAGATATTTCATGCCCAACAGCGCGTGATCCAGCAGCAGGGGCGAGCCAACAGCGCCGCGCTGACAGATGGTATAGCCCCCATCCAGACGTTTGCGGAACGAGAAGTTCGGTGCACCCACAGCGATATCCGTCGGCCCATCCATTTCGGATGAGCGGATCGCGTAGCAGACCAGCGGTAGCGTCGGGAACGAAACGCCCATATTGGCCAGAAACTTGCGCGACCACAGACCCGTGGCCAGTACTACATGGTCGCAAGTGATCAGGCCTTTTTCGGTCTGAACACCCGTCACCTTGTCACCCGAGCGTTCCAGAGTCCGCACGGCACAGCGCTCGACAATGGTGACACCCCGCCGGATCGCGGCATTTGCGATGGCGCTTGAGGTGATCATGGGCTCGGCATAGCCATCCGAAGGCGTATAGATGCCCCCGACCCAGCTTTCGGTACCGCCGGGTACCATCTCGGCGATTTGCTGGCCGGACACCAGACGTGAATCCAAATCAAGGCCTTGAACCGAGGCCAGCCATTTTTCATGAGCCGCCATCTCGGCCTCGGATTTGGCGACGAACAGAATGCCATTCTGCCGGTATCCGACATCCACGCCGGTCCTCTGCTGCATCTCAGCCCACAGCTTGTCCGACAACAAAGACATCGGAACATCTCGCCGCGCGCGCGAGGTTTTGCGAATCCAGCCTAGATTGCGCGAGGACTGTTCACCCGCCAGACGGCCCTTTTCCAGCACGGTCACCGACACGCCCTTCTCGGCAAGGTTCAGGGCCGTGGTCAGCCCGACAATGCCACCGCCAACAACAACAACAGAAGCCTGAGACGGAATGTCTGTAGCTGTTTCAACGGTGTCAATTTTCGGAGCCATCTTGCCGCTTCCCGCGCTGGATTTGATCACTTGGAGGTGTCGATATAGGTGATGTCAGCCTGACTTGCGCCGCGATAGGCTGTCACCTCGATCTCGACCTTATAGACGCCCGAGCCCAGCGGAGGGCAAGTCACGGTCGTGGTCGGATCAACACCACGGAACTTTTCGCCAAAGATACCCATCACTTTGGGCGTGTCCGACGGCGTCTGGATGAACACGCGCGTGGCGACAACATCCTGCAAGCTGGCGCCAACCGCCGACAGGGCCTTTTCGATATTGTCGAACACCTGATGCGTCTGAGCTTCCAGCTCTTCGGGGATTTCCTGTGTCTCAGGGTTACGGCCCGCAGTGTTGGACACGTAAATCCAGTTGTCGACCATCACGATACGCGAATAACTGCTAAGCTCTTCCAGCTTGCCGCCGGTTTTAACTTTGGTGATTTTTGTCATGTTTCCAATCCCTTGAGTGATCGCCCGCCTTAGCGCAGGGCGGGGGTGTCCCACAGGTTCAGCTTGGTGCCGATGCCCTTTTCAACCGCGTTGCGATAGACAACGGTACCCCAGGCCACATCTTCGATCGGCATACCACCCACCGACAGGATAATGATCTCGTCATTATTCTGGCGGCCAGGGGTTTCACCGGCACAGATCGCGCCCAGGTCTTCCAGCTCATCACGCGACATTTTGTCCTCATGGATCATGTCCATGAACCGCACGCCGACGACGGGCACGTGCTGGTGCGCGGGTTTCGGCAGTTCTTCAAACCATGCCTCGTAAAGGCCGATCCGGTCCATGACCTTGCGGACGTCTTTCTGCTCCATCCCTTCGTCGATTTCGACGGCGGCGGGCATCGACAGATAGGTGCCGGGCTTCAACCATTCACGCTTGACCAAAGGGTATTTCGAAACGTCGCCGGTCTCGCACGAAGCACAGTAAGTCACGATGTCGGAATCGCGCACCAACGTTTCGATGTCTGTGCAGACCTCGATGTTCTTGATCTGGGGATAGGTTTCGCGGGACCACTCGATAAAGCGGTCGATGGTGCCCTGACTGCGGCCCTGAATTTTCAACGTGTCGATTTCGGTGCATGCGGCCATGAACGCAGCCAGCGAGGTGCGGCCCATCACGCCGGGGCCGTAGATCGACACAACTTTCGAATCCTTGCGCGCCAGATGACGCGCGCCAACGCCAGGCACAGCACCGGTGCGATAGGCCGACAACAGGTTCGCCGACATAAAGGCCAACGGCGCGCCGGTATCTGTGTCGTTAAGAATGAACATCAGAACCGAACGGGGCAGACCCTTTTCACGATTTTCAATGTTCGAGCCGTACCATTTCACGCCTGTGGTGCGGTACTGGCCGCCCAGGTAAGCGGGCATCGCCATAAATCGGCGGTCTGCCGTGTGGCGCGGCATGCCGGGGAATTCGGGTTCTTCGGGGAAGACAACCATCGCACCATGCGAGTCGTTGTTGGCCCCGGCCATGCGATAGTCGCCCTTGTGCAGCAGCACAAACATGTCCTCAAGGGTGTCGACACAGCCGGCCATGTCGGTAACGCCCGCCTTAATCATGTCTTCTTCGTTGAGGTAGAGAAAGTCGATCTTTGGCAGCTCGGTCATGGTCTCATTTTCTCATAGCTAGTAAGTTGGTTTGCCAGCATTCGGTCAAACTGATTGCACGCCTTTAATGCGCTTGATGACGGAAAATTACATTGTAATATCTGACAACAATCCGATATATTACGCCAAATCGCTACCACAGTCGTTGCGTTTTGAGTGGCTCAACATTCGCCAGGTGATACCGCTTTGCTTCCTTTCTCAGGAAGAAAAAGCACCTTTCCAAGCGTTTGTAACTTGAGCTGGTACCTCGCCACCCCATTATGCAGAAAGATTTTCGGCGGCAGAAGAGACATGCTCCATGATCGACACCTCGGAGCTTCGGGTGGTTCTGCTGCAAAGTTTCTTGCTGAGTGCAGGTACCGCGCTGCTCCTGCGGGTTAAGCAGCCAATTCCGAAAATTGACGGAGCGGACAGATTCCAGGCGTGAACTGACCTTTACGGATCATGTGCGACACTTCGATTCCTGTAAGAGTCGCGGATGCAGATGCAAAGGACTTGAAGCCGAGCATCGGGCGTGTTCGTCTTTTGATGAAACGATGGTCCTGTTCTACGATGTTGTTCAGATATTTCTGCCTGACCATCTCTATCGGGACGGGGCAACCAAAGCCTCTGAGCATTTTGTTGATCGCCTTGATGCCAGCTGTGTTCGCCCCGCTTCTGTCGATAACGATCTTTCGCGGTAAGCCGTTGACCTCAAGCATCCGAGCAAAGAACTTTGTAGCGGCTGCGCCGCTCGGACAGCATTAAATCCAAGGTTGTGCCGTGTTTATCGACAGAGCGATAGAGATAGACCCACGTGCCTTTCACTTTGATGTACGTTTCATCCATTTTCCAAGAGCGGTCGCTCGGACCCTTACGGTGACGCGCTGCTTCAGCGATTGCGCCTGCATACCGTGACACGCAGCGGTTCAGCGTAGTGTGGTCCACCCCAACGCCTCGCTCATGCATGATTTCTTCCAGATCACGATATGAAACGCCACACCGAACATAGAAAAAGACCGCAAACAGAATGACGTCCTTTGGATATTGTGCGCCTTTGAAAGAGATCATGAACCAGCTTTCGACCATAAATTGGAGCGAGTTATTCGCTCGCTACATCCATGACCGTCAATGGTCAAAACTTTGCAACAGAACCATCACTCTGCATCTGGTGGCCCGATTGATTGCAGTGATGCACAACACCACCCCGCGCTTGACACACAGGGTGGTTGGTTTTCAAGGCCTGCAATCAGGGACTTAAAGAGCCCTAATACGCCAGAGAAATAGCCTTTGCCTGCATGAACAAACTATCAAAAACCATTTGGGCACCAGCTGGTGTCTTTACGGACATTGCTTGTGTCAGATTCCCCGAAGGGTTGCCCACAACAATAAGACCTACCATGCCCTTTTGGTAATGTGGCGTGCATTTATAACCGTAGACACCTTCGGTATTCAGCTGCAAATCAAACGTCTTGCGCAGCTT
>NZ_JWLJ01000008.1 GCF_000813985.1 Ruegeria sp. ANG-R | reverse complement strand
AAACGCTCATGAGAAAGGGGTATTTCGCCCCCTACCCAAATGGACCCCATTATGTTTGCAGGTCACGACAGCTATGACTTGATACACGAAACGGGGGCTGACATGCCCCCGTTTTTTTAGGAAACTGACTGGCTGGCGGCTATTTTAGAAGCGTTTGTACCAATATCTTCGAACGTGATATCTCACCAAAAGCCAGATTGCAGCGACTGGGAGCAGTGTACCAAATGCTAATCCAAACACATTCGCCAGTATTTTTGAATGCTGTTGTATGGCAGTGTGAACACTCGTAACAACGACACCAATGAAGCCAAGCGAAAACAGCAACAGGATAAGGTTCACCAAAAATTTCTTCAGTGGTGGGCGTCGGTACATTGCTCCGCAGGCTGAACAGGTCTGGTAGCCCTCATTGATGCCATTCCCACAAAATCCACAAACTGTTGCCATGCACTATACCTCTTTCTTTACATTATGGTTGTCTGAGCACCCTGACTGCGACGGGCCTCCTTTGGTCTCCAGTTTTCCGAAACTGCACGATCACGTCAATCATGGAGCGGCAGTATTCGACAATTTCGGAATAGGTGAGCCCGGTGTTGGCCTGCATGACCATAAAGGCCAGGCGCGACAGAGCAGCTTCGGGTGAGGACGTGTGCACAGTGGTGATCCCGCCGGGATGGCCCGAATTGATCGCGGACAGAAAGTCATAAGCCTCAGCACCGCGCAGCTCTCCCATCATGATCCGGTCCGGCCGGAACCGCAGACAGGCCTTGAGCAGATCGCCGCTTGAGGCATATTGGCTCACCACGAGCGAGACGGTGTTGGGCTGGCGGGGCCGGATTTCCACGGCATCCTCTATGGTCATGATCCGCTCGGATGGATCGACCTCAGCCAGGCAGGCCCGCAACCAGGTTGTCTTGCCCGACGATGTGCCGCCCGATATCAGGATGTTCCATCGTGCATGAACGGCGGCGCGCAGGAATGCGCCAAAGCCCCCGTTCTCATAAGCATCAAACACCGCAGCTTCAGAAGGGTTTGCACCGAACTTCAGGTCGCTCATATTTGCATTCAGGTCAGGAAGGCCCGCCATTAACTGATCCAGTGACAGTTCTTTGGCAACCGCCCGGCGCAAAGCGAAGGCCACGCCCTCCTCAACTGCTGGCCTAACCGCCACCTGCGCACGCCAGAGAGAATCAAACGCTTCGAACTGAGACCCGGCCAGAGGTGTTTTGGCCGAGATCGGGTTTTCGCCTGCGAGATCCTGCGCCAGGGCCAGTGCATCATCTTCGCTCAGAGGTGCATCCAGCATCTGCATGGCTGCATCACCACTGCGCTCGATCCAAACCCGGCCATCCGGGTTCAGAACAATCTCGGAAAGGCGCGGATCGGAGAGCAGCTGCTCCCCGAACACGCGATTCAATGTGCTTTGAAGATGCCGGCTCATCGGCTGATGCCCCGATCACCCCTGGCCCGTTCTTCTCGTTCCAGGCGCCGACGCTCCTGAACCTCCGGGTCACGATCGATCTGACGGTCGATGTTTTTCACATCCCAGGCCTTCCGGGTGACGTTGACGCGTTCCGGCTCATCCGTCTCCGGGTTCCTGCGCGATCGGGTGACTTCCTCTTTCCCCGCTTCTACAAAGGTAGCCTTGTCCCCGATCTTGATGTTGTTCCGGGTCATCTGGTCCTGCAGCGCAGTACCCCAGATCCGTTCAGGCGCGTCCTTGCCCTCAACCTTCATATCAACATAGTAGGATTTGCTGTCCGGATCGCCCGGTCGCACAAGCGCTTCCCTGGCATCTACGATGACACCTGTGACACCTGCTTCGACGGAGACCTCCTGTTTGGCCGCGCGGTCCTTCTGCTCCGGTGCTCTGTTTCGTCCGACGGTGGCGTCGCGTTGGATATGCGCCGCCTCTTTAGCCGGTTCGAGCCCACGTTGTTCCTCGCGCGGTGCGCGCTCAATGTCTGTCGCCTTCCAGGCACGCCGCCGGGCTTCGATGGTCTTCTCCTCGCCGGTCTTCAGGTCGGTCTTCCTGACCGTGACGGTCTTATAACCGTCATGGGCCAGCGTGGCCGTATCCCCGATGGACAGCTGTTCGCGGGCCATCATGTCCGGCAGATCAACACCCCACACACGGTGCAGCTTGTCCCGGCCGTCGATCTTTAGGTCCACATAAGGGTTTCCGCTTTGGGGGTCTTTTTCATCATAGAGCGCCGAACCGGCTTCAACGATTCTACCGCGCACACCTTCGTTGAGGTCGATCTTTCCCGGTGCCTGACCAACTGGTGCGGCTACGCGTGATGATGCATTTGTTTGACGATCTTCGGGAACTCGCGGGTTTGGTTCTGAGCGCTCAATGCCTTCGGTCCGATCGGGACCGCGACCGGTTACGCGTTCGTGTACGCGATCCTCGATCTCAAGAAGGCGCCCACCTATTGCGGCGCGGTCAAAGCCCTGCCCTTTCATCTGCTCGATCTCATCCTGAACGCCGCGCCCAACCTTCTCCTTCAGGAACTCGTCCCCCCTGCCCTCGGCAAAGGCGCGGTTGATGTCACGGATGTCGTCACGGGCATCGCGGTAGATCTCAGCGGCCTCCTTGTACGCCGCCTTCATATCAATCCGGGCTTGGTTCTCGCTGAGCGAGTTGGCATTCGCCAGGGTCTGTACATCCCGTTCAAACCACCGCTCGCGCGTCTGACGGTCCACATCGGCGCCATTGCGGATGCGCGACAGCACCAGGTCCCCGTTTATGCCCATGGCCTCGAACCGCTCGGCGACTTTGCGATCCGCCTCCTTCAGCGTTGCCCTGGTTGCATCTCCACGCGGATCATCCTGCCGATCCTGCTCTTGCCCCAGAGCCTGCGTCTGCGTTGGATCTGCAGCGTCCCGTTCTGCAGCCCGGCGCTGGCGGGTCGGATCGACATCCTCACGCCCGACCTCGATGCCGTCATCGTCGCGCTCAAGGCGTTTACCAAAGAATGTCCGGGTCTCTTCGTCCATCAGAGGCTCATAGCCGCGCAGGACCCGGGAGATCGCGGCATCCATCTTGCTGCGCTTGTCCTCGTCCTCCGTTGCGTCGGCCTTATCAGACATGCCCTTGATAAAGGTGCGAATGTCACCGCCGATGGCCTGCAGTTTCGTGTCGATGCCCGCCGCCATTGCCGGGTCCAGATCGTGTGAGACTTGCTGATTCACATCGATGTCCTCTTTCTTGAGAACCCCGTCAGGCACCAGGGTTCTGGCTGCGCCGAGTACAGCCGTTGCATATGAGCCCAGGGTCTCGGCGCGCCCGGGGTATTGGGTTGTGAAAATGCCCTGATCGACCCCGGCCTGATGCGACCGGAGGGTTTTGCCCAGGGCGGCGTATTCGGCGTTGCGCTGGTCTTTGAGCGATTGAAGTAGTTCCGGTGCGATCGGAGTTCGCCGGCCGCGGCCGAAGCCGGGAAAGCCGGTGCGTGTCTCTGCGGCAGGCCGTTCGCGCAAATCCCGGCCGTCGCGCCGCGCGTGGATGCGGGCGCTGCTTTCATATTCCGGGGCAAGATTCCGGCTGAAGCGGCTGGTTGCGTTCAGGACAATGCCGACGTCTCGTGCGGTCTCGACGTGCAGGTCCCGCAAGTCCTGCGTCGTCACCCCGTATTTGCTCAGGTGAAGGGTCTTACCATACTGAGCCGCACGATTGACGATGAGATGGGTATGGGGGTAATCGGTGTCACGGTGATGGGCCAGGATGAATTTGTACCGGCCGCCATAGTCGCCCCCCGTCAGGCGGTGTGCAAAATTCTCTGCTGCCACTTCAGCCGCATAGGAATCCGTGCCTTTTGGATAAGAGACGATGAGGTGATAGGTGTAATTGGTGGTGCGCGCATCCATTTGCTCCCAGTCCCGAGCCCAATCCTTTTGAACCGCTTTCAGCCCATCCATGCCATCGATGAGTTCACCTGTTTCTCCCCGCTCCGTGGTCAACGTGCCCTTCCGGGAAATGTAGGCCAGTTGACCGCCGAGTTTCCCGGCGGATGTGACACCTCCACCGCGCACGATCTTGACCACCGCCTGCTGCGTCAGCAGTGAGTTACCGATCATGCCGGCAGCCGCCGACGCAATCCCTTTCGAACCGGGTGAACGCGGATACCTTCTCTGTCCTGGCGTGCCAGGACGAGGTTTGAGATCAGGGATGAGTTGGAAACGGCCGAAGAGCGCTTCCCACGCAGGATCATAAGCATCAACGAAACTGGTCATCACCTACTCCGCGTGTCTCTTTTTGAACGCCTGCTTCCGACTTGAGGCTTTCGCGCCTGGTTTGGAAGTGCGCGGCGGCCCGTACCAGTGAACGGAGATTTGCTGTGTCCTGATAATCGTTCAAAAGCCTCTGTGAGGCGGCCAACAGAGTTTTCATCTCCTCGAGAGTGTCTTCTGTACGCTTGTTGAGACGAAACTTCCCTGCATTTGCAGCACGTGTCATCTGGTTCAGATTGCTGGCCGTGACACGCAACTGCCGAGCCAGATCATCGAACTGATTGTTCTTCGCCTGCTCTAGGGTGGGTAACCCCATACCGTTGCGGATGAACAAACGAATGAGACTTGCAACACTGCGTAGCCCAAGCTGCTTGCTGAGGTTTCTCAGCAAAGCCAGTTCATCGGCTTCAAAACGCATTGGATAGACAGAATCTTTCAATACACCTTTCGGCATCGGGACGGTTCTCCACGATTAGAAATCGTGCGAGGCCCCGGCAGACCGCGCGTATTTAGATTCATTTTTAACTGGAAAAAATAGCCGACTGCAAGTCCAGTCTAAAAATGTACTACATTTTTCATTATCCCGCAAAGTACAAAGTAAGCGTAGGATGTCGTCGATCTGTCGCAAGAGACAGGACCGTTCGCAGTCAGTGACGTCCAGTCTGCAACGCTTGCACGTCGGGGCACAATGGTACAGCTGCAACGCGCTCCCGGTTGTCGGCGGTAGGCTGCGATTTGCACCTCCACCACCCAACGCTGCGCGGTGATCGTCGGTCGCAGACTGCCGATCGTTGGTACTAAGCGGTTGTAGGGCAGTGGTAAAACAGCCGTTGCGGATTGCTTTGAAAGGCAATAGCGTAGATTTCAGCGTGGGTGCCGGATCGCGCGATAACTTGAAATCGCAAGCCCGGGTGTGGCACGCCGCAAAACTGCGTGGCTTTCGGGCGCAGACCCGGAGACCCAATTGAACATCTATGCCGCTGTAAATTCCAAGGGCGGAGCTGGGAAATCTTCCATGCTCGTCGCCTTCGCCTCTGCCTTGCACCATCAGGGCAAACGTGTCCGTATCCTCGATCTGGATTCACAAGGCACACTCTCGGAATGGTTGAATCCGAAAAACGGGCTGGACCCTCTCCCCGCCGACGAACTTCTGATCGAGGCGGGGCAGTTTGCTGCGAATGATGCAGAGAATGCGAAGCTGGCTTATGCCCATATCCTTGAGGCGGAAAAGGTTGGGGGATTCGATTACCTGCTGATCGACACCAAGGGCGAGCCCAGCATGACCGCCGCAATGGCGATGGCCGTGGCCGATATGGTGTTGTGCCCGTCTGATGGATCATCGGCGGAATACAAGCCCATCATGGTCACATACAGATCCTGCGAAGCGGCCTTGCAGCAGATCGGCAGCAAAGTGGGCCCAAAAGAGAAGTTTCGGATTGTGTTCACCCGTCAGTCCGTCGCGCAATCGGCCGGCATCCAGAAGGGCAAACAGGCATTGGAAAAGCAATTCACCTGCATTGGTGGCATTGCCGACTCTGCCGCACTCGATGACGCGTTGCGGACGGGAACCACAATCGGGCATTTGATGCGATTTGCCGAAGAGGCTGCGGAACAGGCGGAAACGCAGACGGCCAGGTCGAATGCAAGGCGCATGGCGGATCGCTGCAAAAAGGCGCTGAGCAATTCTGATTATGTCCTGAATGCTCTAAAAGAAAGCGAGGTACAGCATGTCGCGGCCTAAGAGCATCGATAGCCTTCTGAATGGCCCCGCGTCTGAATTCGCGCCGACCGTGACAGACCTGAGTAATCAGAAACTAACCGAACCAACAGCAGAGCCAAATCCTGAGCCCGCCAAGAAGGCGAAACAGTCGCCGGGCGAACGCAAGACAAAAGCCCCTGCGCAGTCGTCATCAAAAACCCCTACCCCGATCCGGTTTCAGATTTCAGCCCCCGAAGGTGGCGAAGTGGAACGGGCATTGGGGGATATTCTTGCCTCTGTCCCTGAAGCCCTTCGATCAGGCATTAGCATCGGGGCTTTGTTCCGACAGGTCATGATCGACAATGACGCGGAAATTGCTGCAATGATCCGCAAGAGCGTTGGGGGAACAGACCAATGAGTAAGAAAAAAACGACAAAGCGAGACAAAAGACAGTCACGCCAAGAAGAGGCGAGGAAGGGCAGCCGGATCGCATTCAAATCTCAACCTCTGACGGCGGTGAGATTGCGGCAGCGCTGGAAGAGATCCTCAGTAACATACCATCTGCGTTTCAGAAGAACTTTAACCTTGGAGCGTTTTTAAAGAGGTCCTGCAGGATAACGACGCAGAAATTGCCGAGATGATCCGGACGGCGATACCGGGCTAAAGGGTACAATGATCCTGTGTTATCGAGGTGCAGAAAACTCCAGTCGGATCGGCAGCCCTTGGGGAGGCGACGCCGCCTCCTTTCCCAAAAACACAACGGCTGAATACACAAGGGGACTCGTCCCGAGACGCGCCCGGGGATCTGGCCGAACACGCATGTGTTCGGACGGAAACGCGGGCGGGTGCAAACACCTCTGACAGGATGGACAGACAGGGTCAAGGAAGGCCAGATTTGGCTCGGCCCAAATCTCTGCCCTAAAACCGACAGGCCCCGGCCTGGCTGTTTTGGGGATGGCCCCCTTGAAGCCGGTTGGCCAACCTGTCGCGGTCCCTTTGGGCCGGCACCGGGAAGGGCGCGATCAACGATCCGCCCCGTCGGCAACGGCGTCCCCGGAACGGGGACAGGGCCGCCTCTCGGCGGCCCATCCTCACCAGAGGATTTACTCCTGAGGCTCTTTGGAGCTTGGCGGGAACATCACCAGTTCCGAGACCGCGACCGGGAAGTCAAGCTTGAGGCTGAAGAACTCCGAGCCATCCCCGTTGCGGGTGTTGCGGAACATGGCGCCGACGCGTTGGAAGCGGGTGCGCTCCTGGCCATCGTTATCGGTGAACTTGACGGGGACGGTGGCGACGTAGTGGTTGGTCATTTGGGTTTCTCCTTTTTGCGATGGGGATCACCCGGCACGGGGGCACCAGGACCGGCCGCAAGCGCAAATGCGGAGGGTCTGCGCGCAACGCGCGTGGAAACCGTATTTGTGCTTGCCTTCGCCACGCGAAGGGCACGGCCGGGCCGCCTCCGTGCGATCCACATAAATGAGCAAAAAGGTGTGACCCAAATCTGCGCCGCCACTTTTGCAGCCGTCTTCGATCCCGTTGATCGAGATCGGAGATGGCCGGGGGCGTCCTGGTTCAACGCGGCGGCGGGTTGATCCGTCGCGCCCAACAGATGGCAGGCCCGTTAGCAGCCGTGAGCGCAGATCCGTCGTCGGTGTCGGGTGGTAATAGCCGTTACCGGCACCAGGGTTCCGGGCGGGGAGGACAGCTGGTTCGGCCGCATCGATACGGCACGGCCAGACCTTCCGCAATGAGCCTGCGCCCCACGTCCTGTCCGTTGACAAACAACGCGCCGCAGAGCCGCCCGAAATTGCACTGATCCGTGCCCTCCGTCCCGGGTCGGCAGGCACAGGCCACGCGCTCAAATTCAATCGCCGCCGCATCCCGCACCAATTGACCAAGACGCGCCGTGGCGCGTTCCCCGAGCTGGCGCTCAGCAGTGCAGGACGGCTTCCATGTCTCAGGCGTATTAAACCCGACGAGACGCACATTCGCTGGCATGCCGCGAACATCGATCGTATCACCATCAACGATCCGTATGTCGCCGGCGCGAAGGGATCGGGTTCGCGACGCTGACCGCACGGCGGCAGGCGCGACCGAAGACAGAAAGCCGGACGACATCCAGCCCGTTCCCAGATTTGATCGGATCTGGGTCCACTGCCCCTGACCACGGAGTTTCTCCACGCGTGTACCTTTGCTCAAAACGCCCATCACAGGATTTGAGGTAGACGGCCCGCTGCGCTGGTTGACGCGTGTTCCCGTCACATAAACGTAAGCGGCGTTGGCTGTTTGTGATGTCGGTATCGCTGAAGGATTGTGGGGTTTGGACGGAGAATCTGTGGGTCCAAACAAGGATCCGACCGCCGCGACGAGCGCGACAGCAATAATCAACGGCACTATGATCTGACGCTGAACCTTGCGCACGGCACGCCGAGGTGCAGTGATCGCGCTGGTCACAGACATCGGACGGGGGCTGGCCCGATAAGAGCGAGATCCACGTTTTGGTGCCGGTTTGGAAACGCGGGTATCAGCTGTCGCGTCTGTCTGCGTTGGGCTCTGACGCTCAAGTTTCAGGACTTTGTGCAGGCTGGCATACTGAGCCTTGCTCAGGCGGGTCTCCGTCCCATACCGCCGGAAACGGTCCGCCATGTTTATGAGAAACGACATCTCCCAATCATTTGCCTGACCGGACCGCAACCGCGCATCAATGCGCGCTTGAATCTCTTTGGTCCGGTCCGAGGAAAAGGGCATCGTTAAAAAACCTGTGCGGGTGTTAGGCTGCGCAACACATGTCTTTTGCAGCACAACCACAATAGACTGAGAGTGCTTTGAGTTACCATCTGGTCCGTCCCGAAACCAAAGTTGCTGCATTCACGCCCCAAGACCTTTGGTACCGACCATCAGATATCATCGTGACGCGCCGACATGCGCGCGCTCTTTGAGAACGAGTAAAGGGCCGCCCGAAGGCGACCCTCATTCATTCACGCGCTCGCATCTTTCTTTGCCGGATCAGCGACCCGCATAACAGTCAGCCCCCGGGCTTCAGCCTTCTGACCGAGGTTCAGCGCGACCCCGTTGCCTCCGAAGAGGACGACGCCGGTTGCGGCGAACTTGTCGTCCAGCATCTCATCGTTGCACTTGAACGGCGCCGCCCGCCCATGCGCGGACCAGCGCGGATCGAAGCGTGCCTGGGCGATGCCACGCGCCCGCGCCCACCGGGCCGCGATCATCTCAGCCCCGTGCTTGCCGCCCTTGTGACAGATGAAGATGTCCTGATTACGGTTCTGCTTGATACGGTCCCGAACCTTGTCGAGTGTGTTGAAGATGATGTCGATGTCGGTCCAGTCGGTCGCGCCGGAGACGATCAGTGGAACGCCCTCAACCTTCGATCTGGCCGCTGTCTCCCGATCATGCTGCTCCAGGAGCTGCCGGGCCTCGAAGACGGCGCCGGTCTCCTGCGCCCGGACGCTGGCGCGCGACCCCGATGCCGGGATGAAGGCGTGACCGGTTTCGACCTCGTAGCATTCTGCCGCCGCCTCGCTCATCGTCTCAATGGCGCCTACGATCTCCCGCAGCTGCATAAAGCGGGCCTGCGCCTCTTCAAGCGCGGTTTCCGCGATCTCCGATCCGTCGTGACATTTTGCCAGCGCGCCGATTTTGTCGGCGGTGCGGTCGAGTTCCTTTCCCAGAACCACCTTGCGGCGCTGCAGGATCGTGGCCAGCCCGTGCGCCAGCGGTTCGATTTCTGCCTCGAGACCGGTCCCGCGCAGCTGACCGATCAGGGTCTCGAAGGTCTCCCGAACAATGCTGTCCTTCAGGATGTGATCGTCGGGTGTGGGCAGGGATGCGTCTTTTTCGGTCAGGCCGAAGAGTTCGATGGTCTCATATGTGTTCGCTTGATCGTAAGCCATTTCTCATATCTCCAGATGTTCGGTGAACCACCACGTGAGTGTGGTGGCATGGCCGAATGACTGGTTTCCGAATCTGTCCGGGTCAGGGACGGCGCAGCCGCCGGCCTGCCGGGCGCAAAAGTTTTCCGGGCACACCGCAATCCACATGCACGCCCTCACACGCGGGACCACGCTTTCCATCCGCGCCGACCTCGCCGAAAAGTTTTGCGATCCTTGACGCGGGCTGATTTGGGGGCCATCCGGAGGATATGCTTCCACGCTCATGTGTGTGTGATGTGACGGCAGGTTTGCCCGACACGAGCAGGCAAACGGCGCGACCGGACGCGGGAGACGGATGCAGCGGCGGGATCGTTTTGGCTCTGGGCCAAAACAGGCCAGAGCGCAATCCGGCGGAGCGGCCGGGGAGCGACGTGCTCGCGAGGCGGGCAAACCGGGGGTCTGGTTGCAACGCCGCGGTGAGGCCGCATGGCCGAATGCGCGACAGGCCATCGGCCTGTTCTCCCCTGCGACACGCGCAGCCGAGCAGGGGAGACCGGAAAGCAATACTGACGGGGTACCGTTTGTGCTATAGCGTTGCCATTCGCCCAGACAAATGGTAGTCTATTGGAGCACCAAGGGGATCGACATGGGCGTTCAGAAGCAATCCGTCAGTTTTACAGACACCGCCTATGCCTTTGCCAGGGAACTGGTTGAGGCCGGGGAATACCCCAATGTAAGCGCGGCGGTTTCGGGAGAATTGGCGAAAGCCAAGGCGGAACGCGAACGTGAACAGGCTGTACTTGAGGCAGAACTGGAGCGACGCCTGTCACTGCCACTGGATCAATGGGAACCTGTTGGGGAGGCGTCCAATGTCACGGCGGGCGCGCGGGCACATCTGGCTGCAATGACCCGCAAAACCTGATGCGCTTTGTCCGCCATCCGTTCTTTGAACGGGACCTCATCGGTATCGTTAATCACATTGTCGAGGTCACGGAAGGTGACACGGCAGCTGCCCTGCGGCGATTGGACGAGATTGATACTTTGCTGGAAGCAATCGTGGAAGAACCAACCTCCGGTGTCCGCCTTGAGGGAAAACTCGATGGCTGGCTGGTACGTCACGGAGGTGCCGGGCATCGCCTGACCATTGTGTTCAAGCCAGATATCGACACCGCAACCATCTACCTTGCCCTCGTCGCCTTTGGTGGACGGGACTGGATGAAGCTGGCGGCCAATCGGCAGGTGTTTGCGAGCTAAATTCGCTGCCAAGGCCCGTGCTACTATCCCAAGATAGTATTTCTCAAACCCAGGCGCAGTGGATACCCCACCAGCAAGTAGTCGCTTTGAACCATCGCAACGCGTCCTAAACACCCGCAAACAAAAAAAGGGGAACCGTGGGCACACGGTTCCCCTCGCGCTGCTAACTTTGCAGTTTTCCCCTCAATCAAGCGACCAGCGACAGCCCGCCGCTTGCAGTCCGATCCTGCTCGTCGCTATCGACAAACGGAATGATCGAGAAGGTCTGACCGCCACGCTGTTCTTCATTCTGAACAGCGTTGACCCGCAGATCGCCATCCGGCGTGTTGATCAGCAGCGACAGATAGTCATTGCCGGTCCGGCTGCTCTTGGCCATCCAGGCCGATCCCACCCGGATCGGCTTGCCGCGTGGCGAGCTGATCTCGATCCGGTAGTCCGGATGGGTGTCTTCGGATTTGAACTCGTTCTCGATCAGCATGAAATCAAGATCGAACATCATATTGGCGATGTAACCTGTGAAGGCGTTGTCTGCATCCATGGCGGTCAGCTCACCCGAGATCGAGCCGGACTTCATGACGCCGTTCGAGACCAGCGGGATGATTTCGAACTCATCGCTTTTCGCCTCACGCGCCTCTTTCGTCTGAACGGCATTGACCCGGAACGGGCCGAGGCCGACATCGATCTGCATCGAAATGTAGTGATTGCCGCTGGTATTGCCGGTTTCGTTCCACGCGGTACCAATGCGTACCTTACGGCCCGACTTGTTGACGGCGGTGACGTCAAAATCCGGGCTGCGCTCGGACATCTTGTTGCGGGATTCCAGCTGGATGGCGATGTCGAAACGGTTGCTGTGGATCATGCCGGAATATGCGATTGCAGCGTTGTGAGCGGTTTTGGTCAGGGTTCCTGCGAACATGGGTCTTCTCCTATCTGAGGTTGCCGGCGCCTGACCTCTGATCAGCGCGACCGGAATTGCCTTTCGACCCCTCCTGGGATCACAAAAACCCAAAGCTCTCTTTCCTTTGTGCCGAGACCCTCAGCTTGCCCCGCCGCCGGAGTTTGTCGCAACGGGCCAGAACAGACCCCTTCCCGCCCATCCGCTTTCGAGTCGTTGACCGATACGGGAATGAAGAAGTCCAACTCATCCCCGTTCAGCCGTTCGCCAGAGAGGTCGGTCAAACCAATGGTGCTGCCATTTGGCAGGTAGGTGATCAGGTATTGGCCCAGATGATCCTTGTGAACGAGATAGGCTTCGTTTGCCCAATGCACGATCCGGCCTGCATCCACGGTAGCTTTGATACCAGCGATGTCCATGTGAGTTTCCAGTTCTGAAAAACAGGCAATTGGTGTGAAGGCCGATCCTTGGCTAAGGTCTTCCGTCCAATACCAACGTCTTACCAGTCAAAAATCTCCAGATATTCGACGGGCGGAACATCGCGATCAAACATGACATAGTCGCAACCCGCATCAATCGCCAAAGCCATCACGGCTTTGAACGCGCCGCAGTCAAGCGCCGCCGGCAACTCGGCAAGCATTTCTGGGACGGAGAACAGCCAGCCATATTCGTTCTGCATGACCGGTGGCTTGGCGAACTTGCCCTCTTCAATTGCACGGGCGGTTGGCTCGGGCAGATGCGAGGTGCTGCAATCATAGAACTTGCGGACATTGCGCATGATCAATCCCTCTCATCCAACAGAACATCGAACACCGTCCGGCCAGAGGCATCATTCGCATAGATATCCGTGTGTATGGGCCGCTTCCAATTGATGACATCGCCCGCTTGGGGATTACAGCCGATCTCGGCGGTTTCTCCACCTGTGAATGCCAGATGGGCGCAGCCCCATTTGATGTACCAATCGGCCACATCATCCCAGGTCTTGTCGGGCGGGAGTTCGATCGTGCCGATGGCAGCACAGTGCAATTGCGTCAATACAGTTACAGAGGTCATGTCAGTGTTCCAATTTACCTATTTGTTGTGGGGGTATTCAGGTCGGCAGCGCCGTCGGCTCTGATCAGGTGCTCGTCGCAGCCATCCAGTCCCTGAAGCCAAGGATGGTATTGCCACTGGCAACATCGGCCATCCATGCGTCCCGCGGATCGCCATCGGGTGTGGCCGCAACGCGATCTATGTGACCGTTGGCCATCCATGGTGCGGGCTGGATCTGTTTGAACCAGTCGGCCATGCTCGGGATAAGTCCCTGACAGTCTTCCTTGACGTGCTGCTCGCCGATCCAGCGGACGGGGATGTTGCGCCCCGCGCCATTGGTGACACATGCGCCGAAGACGCGCTCCGCCTCGAATATTCCCTGCGTGTGATGGCGCAGGGCACGGTGGGTGAAGAAGGCCAGATGTTCCTTGGACGCATCGAACCAGTCGTGAATGGCTTGATAGTCGGCAGGATCGCCACCGAATTTCCGGGCGGAGCTTTCCGCGTGATGAAGAGGATGCGCCATGTCAGAGCCCCTCATCATGACAATGGGAGCACTCGATGTAGCGGTCGGCGTGATCCAGCGTGATGCTGTCAGCGGCGACATCCCAGGTCAGCGTGCCGTAGCCGCCCTCATTGTTTTCGAACCCCGGATGCTGATGATAGGCGAAGGACCAGGCGAAATCGCCAACCTCGGCAAATTGGTCATCTGTTAATTTGACGCCCACAGGCCGCACCGTCACATCTTCGATATTCCCGGAATCGCCATAGCCTTCATACTCGGCAATGACTTCAGTGATGCCGAGGCCGCGCAGTTGCGCGATCAACTCGCCCCGGGTTGCCCGGAGTTCAGTTTCGCGCTCAACACGCCATTTTTCCATTGTTTCGGCAATATTTGTCTGAGGGTTCGTCATGGAGGTCTCCACCTGTCAGAGATTGAGGGAACACCGGATCGGATGGTTGATCCGGTAATGGATCGCGACTGGCAAATCCGGTCGCGATACCCCGGCCAAGAGCCCGCTTTCCCTTTCAGGCGGCCCGATCTGCAGTTGTGGATGACCCCTCCCCCAGAATCCGGATCAGGATGCCAACTGTATCGATCCCGTCCCCGTGCGGCAGAAACACCCGCAGCTGGAAGGCGATGATTTCGGTAAAACACCCAAGGGATTTGAGGCTCTCGATCGTTCCCTTGTCGGCACCGCCAAGCTCCAAACGCATCTCGCCGGCGACACGGCGGCGGGTCAGAGTCAGGCCACTGCCAAGGTCCACTGGTGCAGTGGCGCCAAGCGCCGCCGTCAACATCTCTTGAGGCGTCTGAGGATCCTGCACCAGGAACCGCGCGCGCAGGGTCACGGCACCTTGCTCGCTAAGCGTGCGGCCGATCATACTTGTTCCGCCATCGGGCGTGACCCGGTAGATACGCTCATTGGTGGTCGGGATATCCTTCCAGATCGGCAGTAAGAGCCCGGTCAGCAGATAGAGCCTGGTCGTGGTGGTTTTTGGGAGCTTATCTGCCTCCTCACTCCAGAGCCGGATGAACTCCGTGTCCCCAACCTCCTCCCAGGCTGATTTCTGGAACTTGCCCTCTTCCGCATAGGTGGAACCTGTCGGCCGGATCACCTTCCGCATCAGCGTCACGATATCCTCGTCATACATCTGCATGGGGCGTACCGAGATCAGGGCCGCACGACCGGACGCGCGATTCATCATCGTCTGTTTGTCCCGGTTGCGCTCGCGCGCCTCGTCTGCCGGCAGCACATGAACGGGGTTTGTCACTTCAAGCCCGATGATCCGCGTCACCGCGCCGGATTTCGGGCAGGTCCAGAGATCTTCGGTTGACACCTGCTCAATACGGTCGCCGCGCAGGGTCTCAACCCCAAGATCGAGCGTGCCAGCCGCCCGCGCCCGTTCGGTCTGATCACCGATCCTCGCCATGAACTCCGCAAAAAGCGCGTTCTGCAGATGGATCGGCAGCGCCAGCACCCGGTTGAGGAACCGTTGGATCGGGGGCAGCTCTTCAAGCAACACCCCCTCTGCATCGGTCAGCTGCAAGGCGGTCCAATCGGTGAATGCCTCATAGCTCATCGCCCCCGCACGTCCGGCAGCGAGATCGGCATAATAGCCACGCAGCGCTCCGCGTGCGATCGGGCTTTCCAGATTGTCCTCCTCGCGGAACATGCCCTGCGAGCCGGTCTCGCGCTGGCCCTTGGTAAGCGCGCCCAGCTGATCGAGGCGCTTGCTGATCGTGGAGGTGAAGCGCTTTTCGCCATGCACATCCGAGGTGCAGACCCGGAAGAACGGCGCGCTGACCTGGGCCGAGCGATGGGTGCGACCCAAACCCTGGATGGCTGCATCCGCGCGCCAGCCGGGCTCCAACAGGTAGTGCCGCCGCCGCTTCTGGTTCTTCGCAGATCTGGCGGCGTGATAGGAGCGACCCGTGCCGCCCGCATCGGAGAAGATCAGGATATCTTTCTCGCCGTCCATGAAGGCGCGGGTCTCAGAGGAATTGCTGCTGGCTGCCCGTTTCTCGATGAAGAGGTGACCGTCCTCCGCTTTCAGAGGTCGGATCGATCGACCAGTGACTTCGGCCACGGCCTCGTCACTGAGCGCCCAGAGGATCTGATCAAGGGCGGAGGCAATGGGTGCCAATGTCATCAGTTCCACCATCGCCGCTTCCCGCAACGCCAATGCCTCGCGCGAAATCACCAGCGCGCCATTCTCGTCGCGCAGGGGTTCGGCCACCATATTGCCGTCGATCTCAATCAGTTTCTGCGCATGGATCGGGAAGGCTTGTTCGAGATAGCTCAGCACGTAGTCACGAGGCGTCAGGGCTCCTTCGACCAGTTCGTCTTCCGGGTCCATTGCCTCAAGCCGACGCTTCAGCAGGCTTTCGCCCGTCGAGACCACCTGAACGACGCAGGCATAGCCATCTTCCAGATCCTGCTCGATGGCGCGAATAATGGTCGGGGCTTTTATCCCCATCAGAAGATGGTTGAAAAACCGCTGTTTGGTGCTTTCAAACCGGGATTTGGCCGAGGCGCGCGCGGCGGATGCATTGGTCTTGCCCGAGGCATCATTGACACCCGTTGCCGTCAGCGCGGCTTCGAGATTGTGATGGATGGTGCGGAAGGCACCGGCATAGGCGTTGTAAATCTCGATCTGTGCTGGGGTGAGTGCATGTTCCAGCACGTCATATTCTATTCCGTCGAAACTGAGGGCGCGCGCCGTATAGAGCCCAAGCGTCTTGAGATCGCGGGCAACCACTTCCATGGCCGCGACGCCGCCCGCCTCCATCGCCGAAACGAAGCTTTCGCGGCTTGAGAACGGGTATTCAGGCCCCTGCCCCCAGAGACCCAGCCGGGCGGCATATGCGAGGTTATGCACACTCGTCGCTCCAGTGGCGGAGACATAGAAGACACGAGCCTGCGGCGCAGCGAGTTGCAGCCGCAGGCCGGCGAGACCCTGCTGGGAAGGTTTAACCCCCCTGCCCTGCTCAGACCCGGCCGCGTTCTGCATCGCGTGGGCCTCGTCAAAGGCCAGCACCCCGTCGAACCCATCACCCATCCACGCGAGCAGCTGGCTCAACCGTGTGGTGCCACATTTGCCCGCCGAGCGCAGCGTGGCATAGGTGACAAAGAGGATGCCGTCCCCCATGGGAATGGGTTGATCCGGTTTCCATTTGGAGAGCGGCTGAATGTCTGCGGGCGAGCCCCCGAGATCGGTCCAGTCACGGATTGCATCTTCGATGAGTGTCGCCGATTTCGAGACCCAGACGGCCTTGCGCCGTCCGGCAAGCCAGTTCACCAGAATCAGGCCTGCGCATTCCCGCCCCTTGCCGCAACCGGTGCCATCGCCGAGGAAGTAGCCGAGACGATAGGCCCGTGCGTCGGCGGCATCATCCGCTCGAGTGAGCTTGGTCTGATCCTCATCGATGGTGAACCGCCCCGGCAGGTCACGCCCATGAGCATCATTTGCCATGATGATGGTCTCGAGCTGCGCCTCGGAAAGGTCGCCCTCTTCGATCAGCCGGGCGGGCAGGCGCAAGTCTTCAGTACTTGCGCTCGATGGGACTGGCGGCGCGACGGAGGCCATGGCGATGCTTTCGACCAGCGGTGTCGGATGGTCCTGTGCCCCGGCGATATCGATCCGCTGCGGCCGATAGCGCGCATAGATGTCCGAAACCGGTCTATTGTCGCGCGGGGCTTCAAGGCTCGTGAAAGTAAGCGGGAGTGCGGCATTGCCCCGCGATTTGGGCGCACCGGCAACAGCCGACCGTTTGGGTCTCACCGGCGTTGGTACGATCCTGGATGCGTGGTGCAATGCTGCAACCTGGGTCGAACGCGCCTCGGGCCGGGTCATCGCCACGTCATCAACGTATGAGATTGCGTCGTCCAGATCGCGGACGCTGGCACGGATCAAATCGCTGCTCTCCTGCACCTTGTCGAAGACCAACAATTGGGTTTCCACCGAAGTGCCAAGCTTGCGGTAGACATGCCCCGATATCGTCAACGCGAGGCGCGGGGTCAGCAGGCCGCAAGCCCGTGCCCAATGGGCGGCATCACGTTCTGGGCCGAATCCCAGCGGCATGATCGCCACCAGCCGCCCGCCCGGTGCGAGGCGCTTGGCCGCAGCGATGAGATGTTTGGCTGCGATATGCCGGTCCTTCGAACGATCGACCGAAGAGGCAAAAGGCGGGTTCATCGCAATGATTTCGGGCAGAACGGATGTTTGCAGAAGATCGTCAATATGCTCGCCATCATGACCCGTCACATCGACCTCGAAGACAGTCCGCAAGAGCTGTTGCCGAAAGGGATCGATCTCGTTGAGCATCACCTTGGCCCCGGCGCGGACAGCAAACGCGGCCAACGCGCCGGTTCCGGCTGACGGCTCAAGCACCGTCTCATCCTTGCGGATCCCGGCTACCCGTACCGCCAGGGCCGCATAGGACAGCGGCGTGGAAAACTGTTGCAGCCGGATCTGCTGTTCCGAGCGGCGCGTTTCTGTCAGCAAATGCGAGGCGAGGAGTTTTGCAGAGGATAGATCATCCACCACTCTATCACTGTTCAGAAGCGCCTGCACCGCAGCCGCTTGCATCACGTCGTAGGCCATGCGCCAGTGCCACGCGCCACTGGCATCGCTGCCGCCAAAACACGCGCGCATGATGCGCGCCAGCGCCGAACTGCGTAAGGCTTGGTGATCAATCTCCGATCCGATCTGCCCCAGGGCAATGTTAAGATCGGCATCAGAAACCGTGAGAGCGGAGGGTGTGAGGTTGGATTCTGCCATGGCGCTTGTCCTTTGGATCAGGGTTAGAGTTCCAAAGGACAAAAAGCCCGCTTTTCCCTTTGGAAAGCGGGCTCTGCCAGCAACTCAATCAGCCAAAGGTCAGAGAAGGTACTATGCGGCGGCCGTCATTGCCATTGAGATATGCCGCCAATGTCAAATATAGACTAAGTGCGGCTCGACACATCCAGCCTGCCCGCTGCGCGAACACGCTGGACACCACGCAGGATGGCATCAGTAAAGGCCGGACTGAATGCACCCCGGGGCGCACGATCCTCAAGGGCATATGAGGTCTCGAGAATATCGGCGTTCAACTCGTCAAGCATAACCCAAAGAGGCAGATCGGTATCCAGTTTTGCCCGCCGCGCCTCGGTCTCCGGTATTTCCAGAGCGACCCGCCCATGATCCGGGGTTTTGCTGGTGATTGGTGCGATGAACATCACATGCTGCCCGGCCGCATTCGCGACAACGATCACAACGCAACTCGGTCGTTTCTTGCGGCCTTCTGTCTCGCCGTGATCCGCCTGCCATTTCCAGAGGTAGTGATAATCGAAAACCTGTCCCGCAGCCGGAAAGTCAGCGGCCACGGAAATGATCCTCCAGGCCCTTGTCGAGAAGGTTGCCCAGATCATCCGGCATATCAGACACGTCCAGCGCGACCTGCGCTCCGCGCCCTTTTGTAAGCGCCTCGAACCGTTCCATCGACATGACCACAAAACGCGGTTTGCGGTGCTTGGTGATCGCGACCGGCGCAACCGTTGCCGCCTCGAAGAGATCGCCGGTGTTGCGTGTCAGGTCGCCTGCTGCGAATTGTTTCATCCGGGAGGCTCCGTGTGTTTCCTGAATTATTAAGAATATACGTGTTTTCTAAATATTCTGCAAGAACCCCAAACCTGCATTCTCAAAATACATCCCCTCAACTATCCCTGTCCGAGTAGAACTCCGCCAACACCGGGCTTGCCGCGCCCTTCGCGGAGCTGAGACGTGTTGAGCCAGCGAGCGTGGCTTTTGACAGGCGCACAAGGCCGCCGGTTTCTTCGATGCGATAACAGCGACGTTTTTGTCGACCGCGCCGATAGTGGGTGGCGGTCACGATCTGACAGGTGCTGCCATCGGTCAGTCTCACCGGGGCTGCAAGCTTGATCCTGTCGCCTTCCTCATAGTCGGGGATCGCAGCCCAATCCCGGCACCGCTGACGCCAGGCATGGGCATAGCTTTCCGGGTCCTTGAGATCGGACAACAGGGCCAGAATGCCGAGCGGGGCGCGGGACCCAACCGGGCCCGCACTTTCCTCCATATCCTTGTAGCCCCAGCAGCCGTCGTCATATCGGGTGAGGAAAACAGCACCGAACGTGATCGAACCATCCGCATCGGTCACATAGGTCGCGTCTTCAACAGGCGATCCATCAAGCTTCGCAACCCGCGCCGCAGCATACCAGGTTGAACCGACCTTTCTGGCCTTGATCAACTCGGTTTTGCGGATATCGGTCTCGAAGCTGCAGAGGCGTGTGATCTCCGCTTTCTCATCAGCGTAGGTTTTGACACGCCGGTCGGTGTAAAACAGCCAGCCCATTCCAGACTCCTTTCTCTCAGAAGGAAATGTATATTGCCAATGCCCCGAGGGGGCCGTTGGCCCGACAGGGTATTGGCGATACAATTTTGAGGCAGGGCGCGCTACGCCGCCCTCCGATCATCAATCTCCCTGAGCGCATCCAGCGGCACACGATAGGGCGGCATCTCGTCGAAATCCTCGCAATTGCCGGAATTCTGAACGATGGCAAAACTGTCATTGGCGTCTTGGAGGATCACGCGGAATGTTCCACCCAGACCAGACGGAACATCATAGGCCCCACCGATCAGGTAGTCGTCCGCGCGTTGGACAAAGACACGGATTCTATGGCCATCGGTGGCCAGCCGTATCGTCTTGTGGCCGCGGTCGATCAGCATTTGAACGTCATCAAGGATATCGGTGTAGAACTGTCCCGTCAGGTCGGCAAAAGCCTCCCGACGGCGGGACATCCAATCCTCGTCCCGAAAGGGGTTGATGCCTTCGGCAAACGTAAAGGATGGATCGGTATGTCTGGTCGTCACGATCCGCGTGGTCGTCCCGTCGATTCCATTCGAACGCAGATGCACGCCAGTGCCAACGATCAGGATCAGTGCCGGTTTCCCAACCGGTCCGTTCCAGTTGGGCAGGAAGGTGTTGCAGGCGCGGGCATGCGCGATTTGGGCGGCGACATCGGTCGCCGGGAAGGTAAGAATGGTCATGGGTTTGTCTTTCGTGAAAAGTTGAGACGGAAATCGACCAGCGCCGGTTGGAATTCGACGCAGGTCGTTATGACACTCAGGCGGCTTTGGCCGTGGTGGGTTCATCCTCTGAGACCTCCGCCTGAGGCACCTCAGCGTGCTCGATCCCAACCGTTTGCATCAGGGGCGGACACCAGGTTGCAACAGCCATCCGTTGCTCATCCGTCAACGTAGCGAAAGGTTCGGCAAAGAGCTTGTCGCAGAAGGCCACGATCTCCTTCTTGCTGGAAGATGCGAGCGTCAGCGCCTCCTGTGCAAGCCCCAGATCCTCACTCAGAATTTTGAGGAGCCAGGCCTTCTTGAAGCGATTGAACAGGGCCGCGTTCGGTGTCCAATGCGCTCGAATGTCGGGCATGACCTCGATCTCGAAGTTATGCATCAGGCTGTCGCGCTGCCGGTCCCGTGCGAAGCAGGATTGTGTGGTGCTCGCGGTGGCATAGGCGACGAGCTTGGCTTTCTCGCCCGGCGCGAGCGCGCGGAATGCGTCAAACTGGTCCGCTGGCGAACGGGCCTCGTCCGCCCAGGAGAGATCGAGCTGCTCGTAGACCGTGGCCACCTGTTCGAGCGAGGTGCCATCGATCTCATTCATCTTCGCGTGATTGCGGTATTCCTTGCGCGCATTGACCTTGATCGCATGCGTGGCACCCATGCCGCCGCACACGACATCGCTGACCAGCTTGAAAAGCGTCAGGTCGAGCGTGGCCTCGGGATGCGTCGCCATGGCCGCGCTAAGCGCCATTGCCCGCTCGGTTTTGAGGTCCTCGGACAGGGATGCGGAGTAGACGATCTCGTCACTGTCTTTGGCACTCTCCCCGCCTGACATACTGGAGTTCTTACCAGCGGTCTCGGTCCTGTCCTCGGGACGGACGAGACCCACATGCAGGGACACCTGCCCGTTTGACCAGGATGCGATCACACCAGCGCGCGCCAGATCCTCTTCGCTGTAAGCCTCCTGCAGTTCGCGCGCCTCGCTTTCCAGATCATCGACGCGATCAAAGAGCGAATTGTAAGCATCGTCTTCGAGGGACTCGTCTTCCATCTCGAGTTGCAGTTTTTCCAACTCGGCGGTGATTTCGTCGATGCGTTTCTGGGCCTGTTCATCCGGTTCGATCGGGCCAGGATAGACCCGCCCATAGTCGGCCATCTCGGAATAGTCGTAGCGGACAACGGCCTCGGCCCAGGCGAACCCCATCTTGTCGCGGGCCGTCTCAGCAGCCGCGTGCAGTTTTTCGAGCAGGATCGTCTCTACCAAAGCGGCGTCTTCCAGCACCGAATGCTCTTCTAAAAGATCGGCCGCGACGGCACCGCCACGCGCCTCATAGTCCTCGCGCACAAAGGCTCCGATATCATCGCTGACCTGAACACCTCGGGTCTTGAGCGCCTGCCGCACCGTGTAGGCCTGAAGATAGCCACCCTCCTTTGTCAGCGCCTCGAACACCTCCTTCTGAACCTCCTGACTGGGATGGTCCGCAAAGGCCTTCATCGTATCGAGCGTGATCGATTTGGCGCGGGCCGCCGCGCGGATATCCGGATGGATGAGACCATAGCGCAGACGCCCCTTCACCGCCGAAACACTCGTGCCAAATGTCATCGCGATGGTGTCAGGGGTCTGTCCATCAACCTCCATCATGCGGGCGAAGGCCTCGAACTCATCAATCGCATTCATCGGCTCTTGGGTGATATTCTCCGCAAGTGACAGGGCGGTCGTGACATCGCAATCGTCGGGGACCAGACGGCAGTCGATCTTGGTCTTGTTGGTAAAGCCCTTCACGCTCTTGTCGGCGGCCAGCTCCCGCAAAGCGGCATGGCGACGGCCACCGGCGAGAACACCAAACTTACCGTCGATCTTCTGCACGAGAAGCGGCTGGAGAATGCCCAGCACGGCAATACTGGCTTTGAGATGTGCGATATTCTCAGATGCGTAGCATTCGGGGGAATTGCTGCGCACGTTGGCCGGATGGGCAACGAGATCGCCGATGGCCACGGAAACGGGTTTGAAACTGCGTGTCATGTGATGTCCTTCTCTAGAATGAGCGCCGCCCGGATCTTCCCGGCGACAGGCCAATCCCCGGGATCGGGGACCACATGGACAAAAGGCCCACTTTCCCTTTTGAGGGGCCGTGGGCCTGCTGAAGTTTGAAGAGGAAGAGCTTCTTGTCCTACCAGTCGCGGGCCATCATGATGGTCAACACGCGGATAGTCGTTTCGGGATTTTCGGGTGTTTCTGCGCCATGGCGGAAATCGGAGTTCGCTTCATAGAGATCGATTTTCCAGAACACTGTCTCGCCGCGAATTTCGACGGATCCGAAATCATGCCAGCCCTCCGGATCGTTGTCGGGTTCGAACACCTCAAACGCTCCCGTGGCTTTCACCGCCTCATCCATGAAGCCGTCACCGGCCTCAACCAGCGAACTGGTCACATGCATGCGGCCCGGGATCGGTTTGTCCGGAGCGACGCCAAGACAGGCGAGCCTGCGAAAGGCGTCATTCTGTGCGGCAATGATTGCGGGATCAGGTTGGTCGGTTGAGGGGGTTTCTGGTTGGGCCATGGGTCTGTCCTTTCTGCAGATGTCAAAATCTCCAAACCCAAAGCCCTCTTTTTCTTTTCCGATCCGCACTAGGCCCCAAAACCGACCTACATCCCCTCGGGCATCACGCCGCCTGCCCCGACCGCCCGGCCTGTGATGCGGCGACGAGATAGTCACAGGCTCTTTGCGCATCCGCGGCATGTTTGAAGATGGCGCGCTTGTCGCTCCGCAGTACACGCACCCAGTTGTCGATATAGGCCGCACTCAGTTCCAGCGTATGCGCTGAAAACCCCAGTTTCTGACCCAGAAACACCGTGCAAAGCTCCGCTACGATCTCCTCGCGCGCGTAGGGCATATTTCCAAACTTCGCGTCACCATAACTTCGGTTCAGCCTGTGCCGCGCCTTGGTCCAGTGGGCCAGCTCATGCCCCCAAACGGAATAGAAATTGCGCGGGTCGTTGAAGACTTCGATGGGCGGCAGGTAAATCTTGTCGAGGTTAGGAACATAGCAGGCTTCTCGCCCGGTAAAGCTGACCGTCGCATCGATGACCTCAAAGAAATCCTGCATATGCGGGATCGGGGCGCATTCCGGATAGGTCAGGTCGGCGGCCGGTGCAGGATGGAATCGGACATCAAGCCCTTCGATCTGATCTGCGTTGAAGACGCGATAGGATTTCATGAAAGGGATGGTTCTGGGGTCGTCGCCCTTAATATCCTCCTCAATTGCGGTTTCGTCACGTTTTCGCTCAGCCTTACTGTAGTAGACAACCACCGAAGACCGAGACCCTTTGATGATCCTGGCCTCCAGATCATTGGCCTGTTTCAGGGTCATCCAATAAGGCGAGGTATATCCCGCCATCAGTGTACGCATGGTCAGCAGGAAATTGTTGATGCCCTGATAGGGCTCGCCGTTCTGTCGGAGCGGTAGGGAACTGCCACCGACGCGCCAGGGTTTGCGCCAGGGCAAAACGCCCCGGTCAATAATGTCGATGAATTCGTTTGTAATAGACGCGGCAGCGTCGAATTTGAGCTTGGGTGATTTGGCCATGGGTTTCTCCGAAATATGAACATGCGCGAACAGTCACGCACGGATCGGAACGTACTTTTGGGGGTCATCTCCAAGGGCATTGACGGCACCGTCTGGAACCCTGCCGGCCCCCTCCCGCAAACTCCGGATCCAGAAAACCCAAAGCCAACTTTCACTTTCAAAAAGATCGGGAACTGAACGAGAGGTGACGCCGGGACACATACGTTAGCTGTCGCTAGGGTGCGGCCCGTCAGAGGAAACATTCGCCGCAAGCGCGAAGTTGAGCACTCTGCGAACCGGAAGTTCGCAGACTTTGTTGCCAACGGCAATGGAACCACAAATTGCCGCTTCGTGACAGCGCACTCTTCGTGAAAACGAAACCTGGTTAGTAGCCTTGGGCCAATTTCCCGATTTGAGCACAAGCGCTTTAAGAGCCCTTTCAACCCTAGCTCCACAATTTTTTCGAAGGCCTCGGACAATTCCTTCTCCATGGCTCCATACATTGCGATCTATGCCCAATGCTCTCCGTCATGTACGGAAAGTTTATGAAGTTTTCCGCAATTCTGCTCATCAGGCGCTCGGGAAGAAATCCTATATGAAAATGATTTTGATGCTTCATCAAGGCGGTACGGGAGGTTATGTTGCCTGAAATTGGTCTACTAATCTGACTTAAATCCATTGAAGGCAAATGAGCATTAACGGCAGCAACAATATAAAATTTGCCAGTCTTTACAGTGGTTGCGGGGGATTAGACCAAGGCTTTCTCGATGCTGGCCTAGACGGCGTATGTGCCATCGATTTCGACAAATCCGCCTTAAGCACCTTGGCGTCGAACTTGGGCACCAAAACTACTTGTATGGATCTTGGCGCATTTAGCGAACAACATGTGTCCCTTCTGAAAGGGGCTGACATTATTGCCGCTGGCCCACCATGCCAAGGGTTCTCTACAGCAGGCCGGAACGACCCAAATGATCATCGCAATGATCATGTATGGAACGTGGCTCGGATTGCTGCAATGACAAAGCCAAAAGTTGTTTTAATTGAGAATGTTAGAGGTTTACTAAATCCAAAAAACTCGAAGCACTTTGATAAAACGCTCTCGGTATTGCGCGAGAACGGCTACTCAGTGAGTTGGTCGACCTATAACTTGACTGACTATGGAATTGCTCAAAGAAGGGTACGAGTACTCATTGTCGCTGTCCTAGCGGATACAAGCTTTCGGCTTCAAATTCCCTGTCAGGAGAGACAGCCGCTTGAATGCGCTCTAGAAGACGTGTGCAACGTAAGTGACTTCGATCCAAAATTCCTTGGAGAGACATCTGACGAGAAACTAATCGCGCGTAAAATACAGCCCGGCCAGAAGCTATCGAATGTTCGGAGCGGCTTATCGGCCGTTCATACGTGGGAAATCCCCGAGGTCTATGGCGCAGTGACACGTCAGGAAGCGAATCTTCTGGAAACTATTGTGAAGCTTAGACGGCAGAACCGGAAAAGGGACTTTGGGGATGCTGACCCTGTCGCGATGGGTGTAATCGAAAAATACTTCCAATCCTCCGCGCGAGATTTGGTTGGATCGCTTGTCCATAAGAACTACCTTCGGCTCATAGACGACCACATTGATCTGACCAACACATTCAACGGCAAATTTCGCAGGCTAAAGTGGGACGATGTCTCTCCAACTGTCGACACACGCTTTGGACAGCCCCGCTACTTTTTACATCCAGTCGAAGATCGTGGTTTTACCGTGCGAGAAGCGGCAAGAATCCAAAGTTTTTCAGACGATTTTAAGTTTTCAGGTTCGCACGCGGTGAAATACAGAATGATAGGCAACGCAGTACCACCCAGATTTGCCAAGTTGGTAGCAGAGAACATTGTCGCAAATTGGGGCGACATATGAATCGAGCAGACTTCAGAAAAGTTCTCCAAAGATGGTGCATCGAGGACTTTGATGGTAAGAAAGGCATAGAAGAACTTAAGAGAGACATAGAGTTCTTGGAGCGCGAACTATTTCACGAGTACACGGTCACAGCACACGGAGCCCACGGCTCATTCGGCTCTAGGCTGGCGCGATGGATCGGCAACTTGGACTCCGACGACGACCGGCAACACCTCTACCGGCTGCTCGCCCATCTGTTTTTTATTGGTAAGAGCGAACAAGAAGCTGCTTACCGAACAGCATATAGCAAGCACGTTTTGCAATGGCTGATGCAGGTATCGGACATAGATCCCTTCTCTCCGGATTCTCAGGAGCGGATAAGTCAGGAGTTGCACGCGACAAGGTTTACAGAAGTCACAGATAGCTTTGGCATCCGAAACTTCTGTTTAATCAATGGAATTCAAGGCGAAGATGTTAGGTATAAATGGGAAGGTAATATCGACAACTAGGCTGAGCAACAATTCAGACAAGATGTGCTTCGAGAGAACCGCCAAGGCGAAGTGTTCAGAAAGAACATTGTCCTTTTTGAAGATTTTGTGGGTTCGGGCTCTCAAATGCTTGATGCGGTGCATTTGGCAGCATCTCTCGGCAATGACGTCAACGTCCTCCTCTGCCCCATCTTCATTTGTCCAGAGGGAGCGGCTGCAGCAGAAGAACTGAGCAGAGCCGTTGAAAACTTCACTTTCAGTCCGGTTTTGGCACTTGAAGAGAGGTTTTTTGTTTCCCCAGCTCAGAAAGCTAATGAGAACCCCGACTATGATAGGGTTCGCCAGCTTCTTGTTAAGATTCACCATAAGATTGAAGGTGAGCAACAAGAGTATGGACCGTTTGGCTATCGCCAGACCGGCGGTTTCGTCGTTCCGTATACTAACTGCCCCGACAACACAGTGCCTGCTCTTCATAGAAAGAAGGACGACTCCTGGGAACCATTGTTTCTTCGGACGTCTAGGTTACCGATATGAAACAATCTTCTCTGAACCCATTCACTAGCCTGTACCGTACTGAGCTTATTTCAGCAGATGCTTTTGTTGACTTGTTTAGCACTGTGCTGCTCAAAGAGAGCCTCGTTCACAGGCTTTTCGAGCCGGGCAATGTCATTCTTTGCGGTCTTCAAGGTTCTGGAAAGTCAGCACTACTAAACTTACTTGAACCTGATGTGTTGATTGAGTTTCTAAAGAGTGACCGACAATGGCCTCTGCCAGCGCATTGCTCAAGTTTCATTTCGGCGAGCATCACTTTGAGATCGAGTGGTGCCCTGTTGTTTGGGCAACGAGCCATCGAAGACGCTCCAGCCGAAAACGAGCGTGTGATTGGCTTGTATTTTGCGGATTTTCTAAACTATTGGATTGTTTCTGATCTCCTTGAGAAAGTCAGCTTACTCTTCTCCGATGAGGGCCGCCTGTTGGCCGAGAAAGTTGGTCTATCGACTGAAACAAAGCGTCTTGACGAGTTTGCAACTCAGTTGAGTTCGGCTCCTTGCTGGCACGGAATACTTGAAGGATCAGAGACGTTCGAAGAACTGCAGAAACGCATCGAGAATAGAATCCAAAGCTACGAGAACTTCCTGAACTACAACTCAGATTTCCCGTCGGTGGTTGCACGAACCAAAACGTCGGCTGGCGAGCCAATTGCCGTCGCAGCCGATTGCCTAAGGAAGTGCGGGATTCTTCCAGAAAGTGTCCCTTTACTGGTCACAATAGATCAGTTTGAAGATCTGATGGACTTGGAACGCGACGTTTCGGAGAATGACAGACCTATTTTTCGAAGCGTGATTTGGAAGATGCTTGGAAATAGAGACGATCGCGTCTCATATCGCGTAGGGGCTCGTCTCTACTCATTGGACAAAGGTGTTCAAGGCCTCAGCGGCAATGCCACGGTCGAGGAGATGCGAGAAGTTAATGTCGTCAATATTGATGACCTACTTCAAGGCCGTGAAAACAGAAAATCCCTGTTTCCGGATTTTTGCGATGATGTTCTCAGAAAGAGACTACTCGAAGCTGGCTACAGTGATGTTGACGAGAAAGCGACTAAGCAATTGTTCGGTGGTCGAGTAACGCCGGAGCAAAAGGTCGCTGCATTCATTACAAAGAGTAGGTCAAACGTCGTTGCCAAAAACCTGCCGTTTGATTCATCGGTTGCAATCGCGCTCAAAGAAATTGCTCAGAAAGACCCAATCTCAGCAAAAATGGGTGAAGCGTGGGTCCGACAGAACGCCAAAAAAGTAAAGATCGACGGCGACATAGTTAGAGAAGAGCCGTGGTCGTCTCGCCAATGGTGGAAAAAAGAGAGAAAGCAACAAGCGCTCCTTCAAGTGTTCTCGTCTTGCGGACAGAAGTTGGTTTGGTATGGCGCGTCCGATGTTGTCGGCCTATCAGGTCGAAACATCCTCACCTTTTTGAGCATTTGCCAATTTATATGGGCCGAACTCTTGCGGACCTTCGAGGACGGCCCAATCAATCTACCCACCGACATTGACCCGATTGTGCAAACCTTGGGTATCAATTCTGCTAGTGATTATTGGTTCCGAAAAATCAAAGCCGAACCTAAAGGAGGAGATGACAGAAATCGTTTCGCTAACGAAGTAGGCAACTTGTTTCGCACCAACTTATTGAACGACCGGAATATGTCATACCCCGGAAACAACGGGTTTTCACTGCCTTTGAACTTGGTAGAAGAAGAACCAGTTATCGAGAACTTTTTGTCAGATTGCGTTGCATTCGGGGTGCTCGAAAGTCGCCCTCATACCCCAAAGTCCCGTTCACGAGGGCAAAGCGAAAAATGGTATCTCTCGCCGATATTGTCGCCTCATTTCCAAATACCGGCCGCCCACATAAAAGAACCGCAGTATACGACTATTGAAGAGGTGGCAGACTGGATGAAAAAGGCCGGTGTCGTAACTGCTGGGATAAGTGCTGAAGCTAGAAGCAACAGGCGGAAACGCAAGAGAAATGATAATGCCAATCAGCTCAATTTTCTGTTTGGAGATTAAATAGCTAGATGTTCGGAGGTAATGGGCAGTTTAGGCCATGGGGCCGATTTGAGAAAATTATGCGGTCGCAACAGGAAGGGGAATGGGCATTGATCTCCTGCTCGTCACCTGAGGCGAGGTGCACCGCAGTTTTTGAATGTCTACGAAAACTCAACATAACTGGCCCCCAGCTAATCTTTGAAATCGAAGATCCACTTTCAATTTCGACACAAGAAATTGAAACGAAGACTCTCGAGAATCGCACAGCTATAGAGGATCTGGGTTTTGTGGATCAATCGTTCGTTCGCATAAAGCTCATGGAGACATTTCAAGGCTATGAGCGGGCTCTCAGAGAGTTCTTAAACGCTGTTGGCTCACGGAACCTCATCATTGACATCACTTCTCTGCCTAAGAAAGTCTATTTCTTTCTAACGAAGTTGCTTTTCCAAGAGTTTCATCAACCGGAAAATGTAGTTTTCACGTATGCAGAACCAGAACGCTATTCTGACCAACCGCTGGCCGCAAACCCTGACCCTTGGGAGGCGTTACCGGGTTTCCGCGTTTCACCGCGATATGAAAATGGTCGAAGTGTAGTTGTCGGTATCGGCTATGAGCCGCTTGGTCTTCCCGACCTAGTTGATTCGGGCAAGTACGACGAAGCTCAAATGACTTTCTTGTTCCCCTTCCCCGCGCAAGCAGACCGTGTTGTTAGGAATTGGCGCTTCATTCGGGGTATTTTTCCGAACGCGGACTCAAACCGGTTATCCATCAAACGGGTCGATGGCATCAACGTTCCAGAAGTCTATCAAGCCATCTCTGGTATCGGGGAAGCCGGTCAGCATGGTATGACTCTGGCACCGTTTGGTCCCAAACCCGTCTCACTTGCAATGGCATTATACGCTGCCAGAAATTCGCACGCTCCGACACAAACTGGCGTCTACTACACACAGCCAACATACTACAATCCAAACTACTCTTATGGCATCAAGCAGATAGACGGCGAGGCAACTCTAAATGCTTACTGTGTCAAGCTTAATAGCCACATGCTTTATTGAGGGTGAAATAGACGCCACAAAACTACAAACATTAAGTCGCCAGAAAAACTCAGGGCCTAACTAATTCGGCTTTTTTCGCAAAGAGTGTCGATGCTTGTTGTCGCCTCTACCCTTCTCGCGGATTCTGTCGCGTCCAACTGCCTTTCACCAATATCAGACTTAACAAAGAACGACTGACCTGCGCCCAGCGTCGAAGCTGGGCACGAAAAAAGGGAGCGTGGCCGCCTGATTTTCCGAACAAAGGCGGCCGAACACGAAACTGCACGCCGTCTGCGACAGCCAAGGGTGCCCGCTAAACCTGTTCGTCGCCGTTGGTCAGTTCAGCGACTGAATCGGCGCATGCGCTTAGTTGAGCGGCCTCCTAAAAGTCGAATGGTTGCACGTCTCGGTGATAGCAATGTCGACTGGTTCAAAAAAGCGATGAAAGGCAGCGAGATGGATGCCCGTTTTCTGAACCTACTAGTCGGCCAAATTAAGCATCGAAAGCCGGCGTCCGACTCGGACGTTCGGACGGATAACCACGCTGATTTACTAAAGGTTTTTATTTTCAGATGCTTAGATGTGTCTTCACACGGACTCGAACCGCGGACTTGCTGATCACAAATCAGTTGATCGAATGTCCGCTTGTTCGTTGTGCTGTTGATTGTGGCATCTGCAGCGAAAGTCAGCTTCCCGCTCTTGGTGCCGGAATCTTCCATTTATACCGGCTATTCCGGTGGGTTCCCGCGTGGCGCTGTGTTTTTAATAATGTGTTATTTTCAGCGCTATAGACGCTTTAAAGATGTATTTTTCAAAGAGATCCTCTTGCCTTTTCTTTGAATTTATATGATTTAGGGCGTTATGAACGCTGGAAGATCGCAAAATCTGAAGAAAGTTCTCGACTCAGTGCCCGCGGGATATCTCGTCGATGCCAACTGGCTCATCGCCCATGGCATAGCCTACGAAACCTTTCGCGACTATGTAAAACGGGGCTGGCTCGAACGCGTTCACCGCGGCGTTTTCCGCCGACCTGTTCCCAATCCGCCCGCATCAAACACCGTTGACTGGAAGGCCTGCCTGATCTCGATGCAAAATATCATGGACTATGATATTCATGTCGGCGGCAAAACCGCTCTCTCGCAACAGGGCTACGACCACTACCTGTAGCGGATTGAGATCATCCGCGCTTGGAATTGAGATTATCGCCGATTTTGGATCGGATTATTTGAGACTGTAGCATGTCTTGAGATCACAATATTTGAGACTGAGATCGGATTACTTGCGACGGGATCGCATTGCTGAGATTGGGATCGCAGACACGAGATCATATCGACAACCCTGCCATGCGCATTTGATCGGCCAGTTCTCGGGTACGCGAGGTATCGAGCTGGCCACTCAGGAAGCGCCGGATTTCTGTTGGTTTGGCCTGGAACTGATCTGCCAATACCTTCACCGAATAGCCTTGACGCGTGAGGCGTGGTTCGAGGTCGTCAAAGTCAGGAGCCAGGGATGCTGACACGATGTCCGAAGTGACGGGTTTCTGACCGATCTGGAACCCGGCCTCGAAAGCGTGGTTCAAATACTCTGCGAACTGCAGGGGCGTAGTCAATCGCTCTGCCATGAGATCAAGCGCTGCGGGTTCGATGGCGTCGCTCACGTCTGCGCCATCCTCAGAGCACTCCTCCAGCAGCCAGTCGAGATATTTGCGCACATCTTCACCCAAGCCTTCGAAGGGCAGGATGTCTGTGCGATGGCCGATTTCTTCCATGGTGGGGCGGCGCAGGTCATTACGTAACTTCGGGTGGCCGACCAGGATGACAGATAGATTGCCGCCGCCGCGCGCAATCACTTCCATCAACCGCTTCAGGCCAACAAGGGTTTTGCTATGGAGGTCATGAGCTTCGTCCACGAAGAGAGCGACGGGTTTGCCGGAACGGGCAACGAGTTTTTGCAACTCGCGCTCCCGCTTCTCGCCTTGCGTGGGGATTTTAGGCTCCTTCTCCCGCGACAGATCATAGAACAAGGCTGCGATCAGTGTTGGAACCGTTGTGCGGGTTTTGTCCACGGACAGGCTTTCAGCCACAGTCACTTTCTTTTCGCGGGCAATCTCGTCCTGCAGACGATGCAGGAACACGGTCTTGCCAATACCAACGGGGCCGGTAATGGCAACCAGTCGGCCCGAACCAAGACCCGAGCGGACAGCATGCGTAATACGCCGATGGTTTTCGGTTTCAAAGAATCCGACAGTACGCCAATCCTTGGCGAGCCCGTATCGGGCCATAATCTCGGCGTTCAGCATGTCAATTGCTCTCCTCTTTGGTGGCCGGTCTTTTGCCTGAGAGCCGGGCAGTCACTTCTTGTTTGATGATTGCTTTGTCGAGTGTTCGGTCAACGAGCGCATTGACGAACGCCAGATCGTCTTCGGCCAATCGCGCAAGCGGTTTACACAGCAAATCAGCTATACCGCGTAGCGCATCCAGACGGCTTTGAAAGGTGAACTGACCATAAGGGTCGGGATCAACAAAAGGCTGGCTATCAAAAGACAGAACTTCGGCGGAACGTGCCAAGCCGCTTTCAGCACCGCTGAGCGCCGCCCTTGGGACAGAGATTTTCTGCGCCAGATCACCTATCCGATCAGCGCGTGCCTGTGTCTGCGTTTTCCGGGGCTTGCGATAGCGATGCAGCGGAATTGGCCCACCTGACGGAAGATAGGGGCCGAACCGCTTATCATTCCATTCAACGAACAGCTCATGATCAAACAGGCCCCACCAGAGAGTGACGCTTTCACCAGCAAGATCGGGGTCGACCTCGTAGAATGTGCCATCAATTCGGATACGAGCATCGCCGGCGACTTTGCGGGTTTCCGGTTCCCGCGCGAAGGCACAAAACCGGTCCCAGGAACACATCTGACGGATGCCGGTTGCAGGCAGGTTGCGGACCCAATCCTCAATCCGGCTGTGTGGTTCTCGCCGATGAGGTTTGGCATTGTATTGCTCAATGAACCGTCAGAGCCAGGCGTTTGCTTCAGTTTCAGTCTCCGGTTTATGGAAGTGGTATAGCGTCTCGTGGGCTTCCTTGATTGTTCGGAACGGACGCTCGACCTTGCCCTTTGAGCGCGCCGTGGGACGACGGCCATCGGAACCGGCAGGGTCATGGGTCATGACGCGTACTCCCAGTCGTTCCATAACCGTGTGGAACACGCCGCTTTTGGCAATAGGCCCGTTGTCCAGATAAATGGCTTCGGGGATGCCCTGCAGGGCGGGTCCGCCTCCGTCCTTCGGAGCCATGGCATTGAAGAGGAACCTCAGCCCACTTTCGACATCCTCACCATAGACACAGCGATATTCCTGATGGACGTGCCTGATCGATCATTGACCACGCTGAACAGCATCGGTACTGGCAGCCCCTTACGGTTTGGGTCGATCCAGGACGGCTGCTCGATTCCCTTGAGATCAGATGGGCTGATATCGAATTGCCAAAGCGCGTTCGATGTCCGCGCTTCAAACCGCACTGCCGCCGGGGCCCGCGTCATGCGGGCATGATCATACCCCCAAAGGCGAAGATAGCGATTGACTGTTACCGGATGCAGCGTCCCCTCCGGTGCTTTGACCAAACCTTCCGGTGTCTCGACACCGAAGCTTTCCAGCAACTCAATCGCCCGAGCGGTCGATAGCTTGCGCCCCTTCTTGTTGGAAGTGCGGATCTTCAGGGCCGCGATGATTTCACAATACCGCTCCATGTCTGCACGCGGGGTTTTGCGAGGTTCGCCCCGATCAACCCTGCGCAACCCTTTGGGGCGTAATTGACCGGCCAAAGCCCGGTAAACAGTTGCGCGTGATACGCCGTACATATTGGCGGCACCTTCAATGATAATCCGCCTCCCCGGATCGCGCGGTGCAAGATCGTCCAGTCTTCGGCGCAAGTCGAGCAAAGCCTCTGCCGGTATGACGCCGCCTTTGCTCATGAGGCGTCCGCATCCAACAATTTCTGACCTGGCGCTTTCACGCTTCCATCGCCATTGACGTACTCGTAAAGCGTGGTTGTTGTAATTCCGAGCCGTTTGGCCAAGTCGGACGCGTGGGTTTCCCGGTCAGCCATCGCCGTCATCGCCATGCGCAACATGGTGACATCCATCTTGCGCGGCCGCCCACCTTTGCGGCCTCTGGCACGCGCGGCAGCAAGACCGGCTCGGGTGCGCTCGGCGATCAACTCACGTTCAAACTCAGCCAAACTGGCAAAGATGCCAAAGACCAGCCGCCCGTTGGCCGTCGTCGTATCAATCTCAGCACCGGCCCCGGCCAGCACGCGGAGGCCGACACCCCGGTCGCGCAATTCATCGACCGTTGCGACCAGGTGCTTGAGATCGCGACCCAACCGGTCGAGTTTCCAGACTACAAACGTATTCCCCGGCTGAAGCGCTTTGAGACAAGCATCAAGTCCAGGCCTGTGATCCTTTCGTCCGGACGCCTTGTCTTCATAGATGCGATCCGCAGCGACACCAGCATCAACCAGAGCATCGCGCTGCAAATCGAGAAGCTGGCTCCCATCCGCTTTCGACACCCTTGCATAGCCAATGAGCATTTGTACGTTAGCTCCACCAGATTAGATAAGCCACACCCTGCAAGCTAATGAAGTTTTCCGCAACGGTTTTTCTGGTGGATAATTGATGGGGACATCGCTAACGTCGCCCCCACCCGGAAAACGCTCGTTTTCCGGGTGACACGACCTACAAAAATGCGGGATGTTTCGACCACCTGAGAGTGTACCCCAGATGGCCGCATTGAGTTCAATCAGGCCGCTGCCGTAGCCTCAATCTCGAAGAGCAGCCCAGGGATTGCGAGACGTGTCACGCCTAAAAGAGTCATAGGCGGTGCAACCTGATGCTGTCCAAACCGCATCCCCATCAGGTCGAAATTCTTGAGCGCCTCGTCTACGTCAGTTGCATAGACTCCGAGCTTGATAACATTGCTTAGGTCCATCTCCGCCGCTTTGAGAACCGCTTCCAGATTGTCGAGCGCCAAGCTGATCTGTGCTCGCATATCGCCGGGGTGCTGTGGATTGCCTTCTTCGTCCATCGCCGTTTGCCCCGCGCAAACCACCTGGCGTGTAGTCCCGCCGATGGTTTCGGCCTGATTGTAGCCAAGCTTAATCGACCAATCCCAAGGGTTCACTGCTGTACGTTCCATATCGCTATCTCCGTGGTTTTTTGTTGATGGAAACGGCGTAGAATAAAACAGTGCCAAAAACTGACATCATTAATGATAGAGTGCTCGTATGAATATTCGTCTCAGACAGGACGCCATCGTTCGGACCCTCCGCCGGAACGGCACGTCTACCGTTGATGCCCTTGCCGAAGAGGTCGGGGCCTCGCGCCGAACCATACTGCGGGACATCTCTGCGCTGCGCGATGAGGGCTATGTGATTTATTCAGATGTTGGTCGAGGCGGCGGCTTGCAACTCGATCCACGGTCGATGCAGACGACGGCGAAGTTGGCGGTATCAGAGGTGTTCGCATTGCTGATCAGCGTCGCTGCCATGCGCGCAGCGGGGAACTTGCCCTTCTCCGAGCTCGCAGACTCAGGCCTCGCCAAGATCGAAAAGGCTCTCCCGGCTGACAAAGTCAAAGACCTGCGCGCGTTTCTTGACTGTTTGCATATTGGCCAACTGTCACCATTGCAGGATCTGTCAGACATGAGAAAAATGGAACCAACGTTGCTCCAGGCTTTCGAAACTACATTCCTTAAGCGCCAACTCATTCGTTTCAAATACCGTGACGCAAAAGGTCAGTTGTCGCAACGCGAAGTCGAACCCCAAGCCATGCTGATCCTCCCTCCCTTGTGGTATCTTGTAGGGTGGGACCCGATGCGAGAAGGTTTTCGCCATTTCAGAATGGACCGGATTAGCGCTCCTGAAGCCATGGAAGAGACGCAGTTCCGCCGCCGCCACGTGCCATTCGAAGATGATGTCTGCCCGTATAGCGAGATGATGAAGCAATGATGCACAGTTTTTCGTAAGCATCAAAGAATTGGGCAAGGTAGTCTCGATCCCGCCATTCGCATCTCACTGGCTTCAATCTCAGCAGTGCGATCCCGTCGCAAGTAATCCGATTTCAGTCTCAGGTATTGTGATCTCGAAGCGCGCTACAGTCTCAATTAATCTGATCCTAAATCGCCGATGATATCAATTCCAAGCGCGGATAATCTCAATCCGCTACAGGTAGGGACGAAATTTGCGACAGAACCGTTCTTCTGTGCTCGTCCGATAAACCTGACCCGTAGAGCGTGAGTATGACCTGTTAAGCTACTTGGGCAGCACAACGCCGCGTACCAACCTGGTACCTTTGAAATTAAGATCATAAACGAAACGGTCGTCAATGTTCTTGAGGGAACAAAACCTGCATTTGAGAACCGCGGACAAAAATACCCTTGATCCAATGTCCGCTTGTGAGCTTAAGAGAATGCTATTTCATGCTTGCGGCGAATGTCGGCTCTCCGCCCGATCTGTGCAGAAGCTAGAGGTCGAATAGCAGAATAAGTTCGATTTCTTACCCCCTACCCTGCCCTCCTGATGCCGCCAGTTTAGACTCCGGGTTTTAATAGTCTGCGCCCTGCCGGGTATCCCAGAGACGCAGAATTTCTATCTGAGTGGGCATTACACGATAGATTAGCGTGAATGGGGTTCGCGGTACTGAAATCTCCCGTACGTCTTGGCGTGTGTCACTTGGGTGACCAGCATACGGGTTCGCTGCGAGAGTAAGCTGAATGGCTTTGAGCTGAGCTCGTGCCCTTTCGCTGCCTTCAGGAAAAACTGACGTGTAGTAGTAACGGAACCATTGAATGTCCCGCGTTGCATCTTCGAGAAATACGATTTTCATTGGCTATTGGATTGCCCGCTTGCGACCGGAGCCGAGAGCTCATTCTCGGTATCCCAGCTGTCTATCCAGGCATTCATTTCGTCTGCCGTGATGAACTTACCTAGATCTGCTTTTTCAACAGCTGCATCAATGGCTGCACGTTTTGCGGCCTTGGATTCCAACATCATTCTAATTGCCCGCACGGCGAGTTGTGCAGGCGGCCGATCTTCTAACGCAGCTTCTCGTTCGAGGGACTTTCTCAAGTCTTCATCGAGACGAATAGAATATGGGCTGGTACTCATTGCAATCACCTGTATCCGCTTTGTAGTACAATGTAATACATTGGCATTCTAATCACAATAGAGCGATGGCATGAACTACATCTGTTGCTCTGAACTCATAAGCGAGATGTGAATTCATAAGTACGGCCTGCTCGTCCGCGGTTATTTTGAATTTTGCGTCAACAATGCGGTTGGCTGCATGTCTCCCCGATCGATCTTTGACGTCAGAGAAATCAAATAGGCCTGGTGAGATTTTATGTTCTCCGCTCGTTGGAAAATATATCCCAAAACCATGAAACGGAGAGCTGGGCCATGTGTCGATTTCATAGCATACCAAGTCTGACCAAGTCGTAGGTATTCGGCGATATCGTCCATAAGACGGTCACAATGTGCCTGGTCCCGGGCAAAGCGAAGTTCAGAGCACAAACGTGGAAAGCTGCGCTCCATTTGATCTGGAGAAACTTGAACCTGAGAGTGTTTTTCTTTCTTAACTATCGGATTCAAAGAGTCCTCTTTGTGCCCCTCATTTTCATGGTCATTGGCCCTCAAATCTTCTGTATCTGCCTGTGTTATCTGGGAAATTTCCACAGAGATTTCTGCCAGGAGTTCACCTAATACAATTGCATCTGGTTTGCGACGCAGAGCATTGCGTACGGTGACCATCAAATCAGAGATTGTGGTGTCGTCTGCCACCAGGTCCCTAAGGCGCGCCAGAGCGGCGGAAACCTTGTCGCGGAGTACTGTGAACTCCAGAACTCGATCAGCATGCTTCTGGGCTTCCTGAATGAACAAAGCGTGCCGTTCAGACAATGGCATCAAGGAGAGCCCAGTTGCGGCGACCACCCTGCCCTGTCGATCCCGACGCGCCCATCGTTTGCCGTTTGCGCTCATTACGCGGCGGATAAGTCCAAGCTCAACCAGCGTCGAGATATGACGCTCAACTGTCTGCACGCTGACATGCGTTCGTTTGGCGATCGCCGCGTTGGAAGCGAAGCAGATGTGATGATCATCTTGGTCCGCAGCAATCTGATCACTGCCCACAAAGGAAATCATCGCTCTCAGGACATTGAGAGTAGTGGATTTTAACCCAAGAGGTTCTCTGGCCTCTTCAACGGCGCGAAGAAGGTTCCATTTTTGGGGCGTACTACTCCCCTGCCCTGCTGTTGCCGACAAGGTCGCTCCAATTGGAGCTAATGCTGTTACTGTTTTCATGATTATCTATCGGCAGACAAAAATTACCCGTTCGCTCAAGAGCGTTTTTTCTTGTGTGGCGATTCGGGTGCTGCTAGATTCTAGGTGTCTAATCTAAGAATTGCGCTTTGCGCAGCAGCCCTCGAAGCTCCGGTTTCGGGGGTTTTGTTTGTTTGCCTTCCTCCTTTCTGCTCGTCCTCAGTTCTTTTTCTTGGCGTTTACAGCTGTAAACTCAGCGTGTGAGCGCTTGATGATTTTAGCCATGTTTTTGTCCAACCAGCTAGCGAAGCCAGCGTTAGCTCCGGTCCTTTTGACCGAAACAGTTAGTGATCCGTTGGAGGATTTGATTGTAACGCCTTCGATTGGGCTGATTTCGGCTGCACCTTCTCTTTGTCGTGCACCACGTTTGGCAGCTGCTTTAAGGAGCATTTCCAGCCGATCATCTGACGACATCGATGGCTCAATGGTTTCAAGCAGGTTTGCCGCTTCATCTTCCGCCAGCTTGCCTGCAATGAAGTGTTCTGCAAGCACGGTCCATTTTGGGCGGCCAGATTTTGGGGCCGCGCCTATCATGTCACCAATCGTTGCAGGAACATGTTGCGTAACTTTTGTCAGGTGGGACAGCCCTGATTTCGAAAGGTTCAATACTTGCCGTACCTTTGCAGTGTCATGCCCTGAAGTCAGGATCGCCTCGGCGAAACGTGCTTTCTCGTAGAAGGAAAGATTGCGTCTCGCAGCATTCTCCAGCCCCTTGGCGAGAAGCGCTGAAGCATCGTCGATATCCTGAACGTTAGCGCGGACTTTAATACCGAGTTCACGACAGGCTTTGAGTCTTCTCCTCCCATAAATTGCCTCGTATCGACCGTCGGATTTCGATTTTCTGACAAGAATGGGAACTTGTTGGCCACCGTCTTGTATGCTCGACATCAAGCTTTCAAAACTATCGTCATCTTCATCAGGGTTTACAGCTGTAAACTCACTAAGCCGATCAATCGGCCCCCAATCGTCTATAAGAGCCGGATCAATTTCTCTAATTGCGGCAAGGGATCCTTGAAGCGCGCCGAGGGCAGGGGCGTTTGCCTTTACCGGCTTGTCTACAGTCTTAACTCCAGAACGCGCAATCGTGTTCGCAATACCAGACATCTCTTGAAGCGATTTTCTAGCCATTAGCTACGTCCCCATGCTTGGTGGATCATTTGCTCTACCTCAGAGCCGATCGCATCCATTGAGTTCTTTGCCCGGTCATAGGTAGCGCGTGTCATTTCCGAACGTACAACCTCGTAGATCGATTGCTTGAGCATTGTGGCGTCACTAATTGCAGTGCTCTTCAGAGCTGTTGCTGACATAACGCGGTCCTGGAATAGCGCTCGCATAAACGAGGCAAGCTGTTGTGACGGAACGTCCGTAGGTTCGTCACGTGTTATCAGGAACTTGAAGCTGTCGTATTCGAGAGTGGCACCGGCGTCTTCAATGACAGCCATATAAGCACCAGCAAGTTCGAGAAATTGAGCTGTCGAAGACACGTCCAACATCGAAGGTGTTAGTGGCACGAGCAACGAACTGGCGGCAGCCATTCCCGCGATGGTCAGGAATCCGAGTTGAGGTGGGCTATCAATCAGTACAAGATCAAAATCGTCTTCCACTTGGGCCAAGGCATTCCGTATTCTAGTAAAAAACGGATGGTCGGGGTTTGAGTGGACGGCGGATTCCGTCTCAAATTCAGAAAGAACAAGCCGTGACGGTGCCACAGACAATCCGGGAAAGTATGTCGGAAGAACGACATCTGCCAAATTAACTGGGTCTTCATAGCGAATGGCATCGTATATCGTTAGCCCATCGAACTCGATTTCGGGGCTAATGCCGCACATGGATGTAAGCGAGCCTTGGGGGTCTAGGTCAACGGCCAGCACACGGTACCCGCGAAGCGCGAAAAAATGAGCCAGATGAATCGTTGTAGTGCTTTTGCTGCTGCCACCTTTGAAGTTCATCAATTGCCAGACTTGAAGTTTTTCTCCTTCCGTCCGACGAGGGATGTAGCGTCCTTGTTTGCGCGACGTCTTCTCGAGCGTTTCGCGTGCCTCCCAAAGCTCTTGGGCGGTATAGTAACGTCGACCGCTGCGCACGTCTTTTGGTTCAGGAATTGTACCTTCTGAGTGGACCTTGCGCATGAATTGACCTGAGACGCCCAAAAGTTCGGCCGCTTCTGGTGCTGCGAATGTGCGTAACGATTTGGTGTTGTCAGGTGCAAAGGCAGCAAGAAGATGCTCTCGGATAGCCGAGTTCAATCTCTCGGAAATTTCCGTGGCGAGTGCCGATGGTCGATCTGCCGTAAGTGGTGTCACGGGAATCATGTAGTTGCCTCAAATTAAAGAATGTGGTCATTTTCGCGCCACTTGAGACAAACAGCCGTGATTCACTGCCCTAAGTCAAGGGTTTTCGCTTATATTGTGGGTTCTGCAAAGCTTCAAACTACATACGCTTTGCGTCAGAGCAAAGTGGTTTACAACTGTAAACCTTATTGATGCAGTTTTCGAGCCACTATAGCCGACGAAGTACTGCCGCGAAAAAAGTAGGCACGCGCACAGAACTCTTCTGAATGCTCCGCCTCGAGTTGAGCTTTCATAGCGAGCAGTTGGTACAAAAAAGTAGCGGCCCGCGTTACACGACAGGCAGAGGGAAAGGGCAGGGGTTACCTGAAGCAAATGAGTGTAATTTCACCCCAACAAGTCCGTTGCCGGGTTCTCCGCAATATCGACGTCGTCATAATACTTCTGCGCCTGGGCCATCGAGCGATGCAGGGACAGGCGCATGGCGGCTTGGATCGGCGCACCGTCGAGAGCAGCCTGGGTCAGGAACCCTGAGCGCAACCCGTGGGGCGAGGCAAAACCTTCCGGCAGCCCGGCCAGCCTCAGCCTGTGTTTGACGATCTGATAGATGGCATCCGGAGTCAGGCCGCGGTTCAATACGCGATCGGCCTTGGACACGGGGCGGAACAACGGCCCGTCCCTGATCTCTCCCACCTCGATCCAATGCACCAGCGCCTGCGCGGCGCGGGTCTTCAGCACCAGCCGGGGCGTTTCACCTTTGGTTGTCGTCTTGGTCTGCAGCAGCGAGATCCGGATCAGGCCGGTCTTATCAAAGTCCTTCAGCGCCACATCCTCGCGCCGCAGCCCGGTGATCTCCGATCGGCGCCGGCCGCCCGAGGCCCAGCCCAGCATCAGGATGGCGCGGTCGCGGCAATCGCGGCGCGACCCCCGGCAGGTGGCCAGCAGCTGTTCGAGAATATCGCGGGTGATCGGATGGGCGGATTTCGGGACAGGGGGCCGGGCGGCGGCGCGGCGGGCCTTGGCGCGGGCCTGTTTCACCTGCGCCATGTCAAACGGGGAGGCGAGGTTCTTCATCCGGTGGAAGGCCAGCCAGGAGGCGATGCGCCGGTCCAGCGTTGACGGCGCCGGGCAGGTGAGGGATTTGCGCAGCCCTTGCGCGATCAGCGCCTCCGCCGTCTGACGTGCCACGTCCTCGTCCGGCGCGTCACCAAGATCGCGGGCGTGATCGAGAATGAAGGCCAGCGCCGTCGCCTCCGTTTCCGGCCAGGCGAGCGCGGTACCAAACCGAGCAGACTTCCACGCCGTCACATAGAGCAGGTCGCGCTCATAGGCGCGCAGCGTATTGGCCGGTGTGCCGCGGATATAGAGATCGGTCAGCGCCGCCTGATCTTCAGCGGAGAGGGCAGGGGAGGCGGCGGGCAGGTAGGGCGCAGGGGGCTTCATGAGGCCTATTTTGCGTCGGAACTCGCGGAAAACCTATCAAACATGATAAGCGATACTTATCGATTGTGATGAGGAATTGAAGATATAGCAAATGTAACGAGCATAACTGCTTATTTTTGCGCGTAACAAGGGTAGCAGCTTGAAACACATCCCTGTTCGACGGGCTGTAAAATGCTGGTGTCGCGGCGGACTGCATCTATGAACACAAGACACTGGGCGAGAGGATCATCGTCCCGGCTTTGATGCCTGTCTCAAGGCGCGTCAGCCAGGGAGCCCGATTGCGGCTTGGAAGTTCGACTGGTCGGACTGCTACCACAAGCAACTTGCATCGACGGTCAAGGAATTGCGCGACCGAGGAGTCGGTCTGCGCGTGCCGCCTGGGGTGACGCTGAGATTGATACGGCAAAGGCCCCCGGGCAGGAGTTTTTGGCATCTTTGCCAGCCTGGTAGAGTTTGAAAGCGAGTTGATTTCCGTGCGCTCACCTGCCGGACTTACCGCGCCGCGTGCGCAAGACCGCAAGGTGGGAAGTCCGCGTAAAATGGATTTCATTATGTTGCCTGTGGCGATAAGAGCGCAAGCTGATCGAGTGACCCATGTGTCCGACACGGCCAATCGGCTCGGGGGGGTACAACTACCGCGTTCAAGAGTAAGTGAATGGCGATGGAAGCTTAAAACGTGGCGTGCTGGAATGCTGCGGTATTATGAAATAATTGCGGCGCTGAAGACTCACAGATCCAACAAGACAGGAGCGCAAGCTGCAGGTCGCTCGGGCGATTGAACTGCTGGACGACCTCAAAGTTGGGACTCCAGATGGCTGGGTCAAAGCGCTAGAAAGTATGCTGCGTCCGGCAAGAGTTAATCTTCATCTTTGCTTTTGGGCGATATGGCCATGCCCGCGTGACGCGGGCACAGATGGCAGTGCGGATAGTGGCCGATGCATCGAACGCGATTTGGCAATTTGATAGCAGCCCATCCGATCTCAAGGGAACCGGGCAACTGTTCAATGTCGCCGATAACCGATCGGGTGCGCCCAATCTGGAACATCGCTGTGTCAACGGTGAGGATGTCAAAAGTGGGGCGAGGTTCCTCTGTAATGCCAGGGCCCCGAAGGGCAGGGATGGTCCCGCTCTGCAGGATAAGCCCTCGCATTCAACTAATCTTGTGCAACCCCACCTTGACAACGAACGCCAAAGCAGGCTGAGAATCTGTATTCCCGGTCCAACCGGGGCCGGTTGAAAGAACTATTTAAGAAGCGGTTTATCAATGCAACTTGAGCGCACGATTTTCGAGGTCACATTTTCCACGGCGGCGATTGGAAAACGAAAACACCTGATCCTGGCAGACGACTGGGAGGCGGCTCAGGTTCGGCTGAAACGAGCTTATCCTTCTCAGGACATCAATCTTCATGACATGCGGGAACAGAGCTGGGTTTATGATACCGGGGCCAACCGCAGACCGTTCCGGGGCAAGCCAAAATCACAAAAGTAAGAGAAGGCTTTTTGTTTGTCTTTTTTCATTTCATGAAAAAGAACAAACAGATGATCTCGGTTGACCAAGCCCGTCGCCCCATCACAATTTTCAAACACCCGACCGCTACCAACGCGATTGAAACACGCAATTTGGGTCAGTGCATGAACGATGCCACTGGCGACGCCGATGTCCGGGCAATAACATTCGGATTTCCCGGAAAAGCTGGAATTTGGACCTGGTCTTCTGATCCGTATGTTTGATGACCTGCGGGCCGCAGCCTTGCGGGTAAGTTCATGGATATCGACGTAGCCCCGGAGACTCTGCAGAGTCTGACTACCGGGACGGACTGTGCCGTGGAACTGAGCAATGGTCCGACGCTGACACGGCGGCGACTCGCTGGGAACTTGAGGCTGGAGTTCAAAGATGCATCGCGCGAAACGCTGCGCTGGCTCACATCGCAGGGATGTTTACCGAGATCCACAAGCCTCTGTTCCGGGTGGTCTTACCGTGGAATCAAGACGAGATAGGAAAGTTGCTCCCTATCATCGGGCAGAACGCCACCGCATCCGGGGCACCGCTGCGGACCAGCCTGGCTGACGGGCTCGGAACGTCACAACCATAGGCGTTCAAGCCCTATTCTAATTCTGGTTTAGTTGATAAACTTTACGGCTTCTCCAGTGCCTGTACGTGACCCCCAACTCAGCGGAGTGATATGCACCTCGCTGATCTTTGTATTAATGACCGCGTTCGCACCAACCGCTGCGGCTTCTTCCTTCAATTTAGCTATCACCAACTCAGGCGTCGGGCTTGGATGGAAAGCGGTGGTTTTATTTACGGTCACTTTTAGGTCGGTGATCTTCGTGTATTGGCGACCGGGATCGCCTGCCGACGTGATGGTTACATCGTCGGGCGAGATCGATGCTGACGCAACTTCAAGCTTGTTTGTGCTGACATTTGAAGTTGACCAGGAGCTGCCACATGCACTCAAAATGGCCGAGGCAGAGCAGATCAAGGCAATCTGTTTAATCATGGTTAGACTCTATTGGAAAGGTTACTGGAATTGATGGCTAAATCTAATTGCTACGGCCTACAATCCTTATTTGCCTTTTATCATTGAGGCGTGAGGTCTTGTTTGGGGTCATTTATGGATGTCCTTGGTTATCCGAGAATTTTCTGAGCCGAATTCATCGAATGGTTGCGGTAGTGCGTTCGTCCTCGGGCTGCGGCTTTTGACCTGCCGCGGATCAAAATGGTCCGTTCGCTGAACGGCTCCAAATCGAGTGCGTGGGTTTTTAGCCCCGACCTGTGGTTGGCTCTCAATTCAGGATTTGGTCAGTCGACATCTACTCTTCTCGATGCACTCCTTGGGGTCTGGCGCCGTATCCCGCAAACAGAATTTTAGGTCGTCTTTTGTATCGGCTGATATGTTTCCTCGTGTGTAATCATCGCCCAGTTTTGATGCGCCATCTATTTTCGCAAACCCGACGGCTGCGACTTTCTTGAATTTACACTCAAGCTTGTCCCTTAACCAGGGCGCGACGAGACTCTGCTGTCGCGTACAACCTGTATGCCGTATAATCTTCTGGCCTATTTACTAGATTGCCGAAGCTCGGTCTTGCCTCCGGTCGAGCGCTGCAAAGGTATCAGCTCAAGTCCGACTGCGAAGTCGCGCACCGTCTTGAAGTTCATCATGTCGGGGGCAATGGTCTCAAGGGCCCACACGCCGAATGGCCCAATCCCAGGCATAGTCTGTCGGAGCCGGGAGGCCATCATCGTCACTGCCTGCGTCTCATAGGTTTCTGGAAAAAATGACATATCAGGGCGCAGCGCCGCTTCGGTGACCGTTTTCGCGATGGCTGCGTCATCCTTGTGTCGTTGGACGAAGGGCTTCAGGTAGATGGACAGGATTGGTCGCACATCGTGCCCGAATGGTTGTAGTGCACGCGCCCAGCAGTGCTTGTGACACAAGCTTCTATGGCGACCAAGCCTGTCCGCGGCCTGTTCCAAAACGCCTTGAACTTTGAAAGAGTGAACTTCTTTGTATCCGTCCGGATCTGGCACCCAAGCGCTGAGGTTCTCGCGAAGGTTGCGGTCAGGCGGCCGGATCACGTGATACAAACATGGCGCACCGTCTTGCTGGGAGACTGACAAAACCGCCACCGCAGATCTGAAACAGAAAGGGACGGCAAAGCTGCCCCTCACTAAACCACCGGACGGCCGCTTCGAGCCCAATTTGCCGAATGCTGCATCCGTCGCGAATGATCGCTATACGAAGAGTGTTGTGCTAGAGTGGACCCCGCTGAAATGCCGAATAATGTATCAGTACCTCATGCTGCCGGTTTGCTTAGGTCGTGTTGACAAAAGGGATTCACATCTGGCTTCGAGCATGATTCAAGCTGGCATCCGCGATGGAGACCAACTCGGCCCGAGACTTGATGTCGGACGAGGAATGGGCGTTCTTTGAACAGTTCATTCTTTCCGTTCGCGCCCCGAATGGGAAAAAACCCACCAACCACCGCCTTGTTCTTGACGGCGTTTTCTGGATAGCATTTTCCGGCGCACTGTGGCGGGACCTTCCTGAAGGGTTCGGGAAATGGTCGAGTGTCTATCGGCAGTTCCGGCGTTGGACACTTGTCGGCCTCTGGGAACAGATCCTATCGGCGCTGACCAAGAGCAGGATCGTTCCAGATGCCCTGCAAATGGTCAACAGCACCGTGGTTCGCGCCCATCATCATGCAGCGGGCGCTAAAGCGGGACTCCGCGACAGGGTATTGGCCGCTCAAAGGGTGGCTTCATGACCGAGATCCATCTTCGGGTGACGGCGGTTGTCTGCCGAAGAGAACTGGCATCACGCCCGGCCAGACGTCCGATTATCTTGGCTTCGATCTCATCATGGATGAAAATCTGCCGGAACTTTTGGTACTGCTGGCAGGGCAAGGCGTCCGATGCCGACGGCATTCGTGACCAAAAACGCAGCCGATAAATCCAACCTATGATCCCAATGCAGAAGTCGCGAACGAAGCGTGTCGGCATTGATCGCCCACTGTATCGACTACGGAACCTGGTTGAGAACTTGCTTCAACAAGCTGAAGAATGCCCGCCGTGTCGCGACACGTAGCGGCAAGACCGCTGAAAGCTTCGTCGGCTTTGTCAAAATCACCTCAATCCGCATATGGCTCCGCCATTTGTCAACATGACCTAGTTAACCCAATTTTGCTTACAGTTGCGTGGCGTGAACAAAGCAATCGAGCAGTCAAAATGACTTCATCATATTGATGTATAAGATGGGATCCGATTTTGTGGAAACAAGAAATACCGTTCATTTGCGATGTGAGCTCGGGACCGTCGGCACAATACACTTCGACAAGGTGCACCAAATGACTGTTTTCCAACTTGAGTTCCGAGTTTTGGTAAGTGCCCGGAATGAGTTTGGGTCGGAAAGATATGCATCTATGCTCGGGCTGCGAAGATGCCGCGGTACAAAAAATCTGACACCATCAACACACCGGACAGACAATAAAACAGAATGCCGTTGTAGAAGACCCAGACTTCTATCGGTGCAAACAGGGCCGTTATTGCAGCTACAATCGAGTTCAGGATCAGGAAAACGAACCAGATACGAGTCAATTTCCGTGTAAAAACCACTCCGGAGGCAGGTAGATCGGGTTCACGCAACCGCGCGAACGTTTCGATCAGGGATTGCTCTTTTGAAAGGCTGATGCCGAAAATCAACGCGAAGGATCCACTCATTGCAAACGGGTGTAGCAGGTAGGCCTGATCTTTTGCCGCTAGAAAAGCCATGGCCATGACACCAAGATAGAAGACCAGTTGCGGAACTAGAAGATCAGTTGCCACGCGTCCCGCCGTGGCAAAACGAAGAATGCTGAGCGCGACCGCAGCAGCAAACAACCAATAAGGATGCTCAAAGGACGAGAACCAGAAGGCCGCAAACGGGAATGCGACAAGGCAAGCGGCCAGAAGAAAGGAAAGTGAGGCGCGAATGAGGGTCATCGTCTTACGGGCTGCGGCGACTTCAAAGGTTCGCTACGACCACGTCTACGACGTCCTTGACTGTACGGGCTGACTTGAACTCTTCGGCAGAGAAGCGTCTTCCTATATCCCGCTGAAAGCGGACAATCAGGTCGACCGCATCAATGCTGTCGAGGTCCAGATCCTCATACAGCCGGGCGTCAGGCTGTACGTCCGGCGGTGGCACCTCGAAGTCTTCTTCCAGATACTTCTTCAGCAGGTCCAGAACCTCATCAAAATTAGTTGGCTTAGACATTGGCATCTCCGCGTTCGGAAAAGATTTTCTGCGCCAGCGTGGCAACCGAGTAAAACGCCTGCTTCACATCATCCGAATTTGCGTCAAGTTTGACACCATATGTCTTTTGAATGGCAACACCGACTTCCAGCGCGTCAATCGAATCCAGCTCAAGCCCACCATCAAACAGCGGTTCTGAGGATGAAATGTCCGCTTCGGACACGTCTTCCAGGGCAAGTGCCTCGATAATCAGTGTCTTAAGTCGTTGTTCAAGCGTTTGGATATCCAAGGGATACCTCCAAAATCTTCTGTGCATTTCTTGAAAGATGCCGCTTGCGCGTAGGCACGGGCAGGGTCGTATCACACAGATCTCTTGTTGATACAATGGGCAAGGCGGTCAGCGTCATCGAAAGTCGCTCAGGGGGCACACGATACCATGGCACGCCCTTCATCAGCGTCCGATGATTAACGGTTATCGTGATTGGGACGATCTCGCATTGCGTGGCGCAAGCAACGGCGGCGAACCCCCGGTGAAACTTCAATAAGTTGCTGGCGGGCGTTCGTGTGCCTTCGGGGAAAACAACAATGGATTTGCCCGAATTGATCGCGTCGATGCAGTCCTGGGTCAGCTTTTCCGGATCTTCATCGTTCCGGATGTAATTCGCACCGGTAACCGCGGGCGAGATGAAAAAGTTCGAAAAAAGCTCGTGTTTCACGATGCATTGCACATTCGGCATGCGGGAAATCAAGGCAATGACGTCAATCAGCGTTGGATGATTTGCGATGATCAGCCGGCCTTTGCCATCTGCCGATGGTGCTGTCGTCAGATTATGCATATCACGGTAATGAAACTGGGCCACTCCCAAAACGGTCATCACCCGCAAAAAGGCGTTGAAGGTCAGGCTGATGCCGCGTTGACTTCGTCTCTCAAGTTCGGCCGGGTCGTGTTCGATGCGGGCCAGCAGGCGAAACCAAATGCCACCCAGGACAAGGCTGCCCAACCCGAAGGTTGAAAACGAGATGCCGGTGGCCAGAACGCGCCAATAGTAGTTCAACTTACGCATTGACGCGTCTCACCCAAAGATTGCTGCGGGTTCCGATCAATCGGGCCTCGGTGGTTTCATCACCCAGCAATCGTACAAATGCGCGGGCATTTTCCAGACCCCTAGGGTGTGCGTGCGTCTCTTCCGGTTCTGCATGAGACAGTATGAATGCACGATCGTGAAGCGTCGTCGGGCGGGCTGAAAGCGACACACAAAGAGTGAAACAATCCGAGCCTTCAAGGGCATGCGCGCGATATTCGTGGGGTAGCGCAGCCTCGTGAAACAGGTACGTGACCGGGCGTGCCGGGTCAAAGGCGGTACGGGTCAGCGCTTCGGTTAGGCCCATAACGAAGCTGTCGACACCAGCCGAGACACCGGAATGAGGTGAGCGTGACGCCCTGATCAAGGTTGCAAACCCGGGTACCGCATTGTGTACCGAGGTTGAAAAGGCTGTCGGTGATAAAAGCTCCCGCCGATTGAGTTCGGTCAGCAGCTTAAGTGATTCCTGCATGTCCGAATATCTGGACGCAAAGATCAGGTCTGAATCCTCGGGGTCCTCGGCGGCCAGATAGGTGCCCAAGGCGGTCCGGGCAAAGTCGCTCAGACGCCTGCGGATATTCGGGGGTACGTTCTTTTGCGGCGCGTCTACGAAACCCGGAGCATCTCCGCCCCGTTTACCCCAATACCTGCAGGGCCCAGCAAAAAAGGTCTGCTCAAAAAGGGTCAGCTGTTGCTCCCCCCGGCCTTTTTCAGCAGCTCGGTTTCGATCTCGCGCTGCAGCAGGATGACCCATTTGTTGTAGTTTCGGTGAATCTTGTCCACGGACTGCATCAGGTTTGTGCTGTCGACCAGATTAATACTGACCGTATTGGTGTTATATAGAACCTTGACCCGCGCCTGATGCGACCGGACAACGACGGTCAGGTCCACCTGGCCGGGTTGCTTGTTGGTCACAAACCACTGATCGCGGGCGCCCGCTCCGCGCAGGATGGCTTGTTCCACATCCGATGAAGACAAGCGCTTTGGGCCTTGCGGGACATTGATGACCGGGGTGAAGACCGGCACAACACGTTCAATCAGCGGAGGTGTGTATGACTGGCCTGAAGATGTTGTCCGGTTGGCGTCCAGACTTTGCACGTCACTCGTGCAGCCCGTGATTGCGAGTGTCAGGAAGAGGGCTGCTGAAAGTCGTTTGTTGGCTGCCATGCGTCTTTTGGACCAATATTGTCTAGCTTCGGAAAAATTGCTCGAATTGGTGCAGCAATGTCAGGACCGCTCGAAACATTCAAGGACGACGTTTAGTCGCAATGACGTTTCTGGGCACAGGGCTTAACTGCATCTCGGATGGTTTCTTTTTGTCCCATGAAACCGCACCTGCTGTTCGGGCAGAGTTGCACTGTTCTGACCGCGAAACTGGTGGGAGACCCCCAGAACCGGTCAAAGCATCGGGTCGCGCAATCGCAGGCTGCACGGGCTTTGTTGGCCGGGGCGGTTCAAGACCGGGACGACATGCGGAATGCGTTGCTCAGCGATCCGAGGGACGGTCCATTGACCTATGGACCTGAAAACACACGGCTTTGGACGTCGGTAACGCATCGCCGCGGGTTTGTCGGGGCCGCGTTATCTGAGACAGGACCGGTTGGTCTGGATCTGGAAGTTCTGCAAGACCGGCAGAACTGGGCCGAGCTTGCGCAGGTGGCCTGGCCGGATGGGGTGCAGCCAACGGATCAGATTCGGTTTTATCTGTTCTGGACCCTGTGGGAAGCTTGCTTGAAATGCGGAGTAGAAAACCGATTTGCGGAAATAGCAACCAAGTGTGCCCAAACCGTCACATCCGCTTGGGTTGAGGGACATGTCGATAGGCTCAGGTATGCCTTTTGTATTGACGCTCAAACGGTGCGTGCGGTAGTGCAGCACCCGGTTTGAGACAGAGGAAACCGTCTCTCAGGCCGGTTTGTCTGGAATGAGTATTTGAGTTTTCTTATTGGGCGCAGTCGTCACAGAAGCGGTCGCCGTGTCGATATTTAACGAGCTGGAAAACGTTGACCCTATTCAGATCACTGTGCGACTTGCCGAATTGGCCGAAAGACGAGGTGCTGTTTCAGGAGAGCGCTGTCGCCGCGACCGTGGGCGATGTTCTGAATTTGATGCATGCGCTGGTCCGGGACATCGCTGAGCAAAGACGCAAGAGGAATGTCGACCGAATTGCGATTGCCTGCGAAGACCCATCGAGCTTTCTGGCGGCCTTGCTGGCGTGTTTTGCGTGTAGGGGAATTGCGATCCTGCCCGGAATTACGTCACCCGATGGCCTGGCAGACCGTGCCGATCAGTTCGATCAATTGGTTACCGATGCCGAAATTTCGCGCCTGAGTTCTGCCGCTCAGATTCCAGATGGCGCGCTAAGTCTGCCTGAGGCGGCCGCGTGCAACCTGGTATTCTTCACAAGCGGTTCAACTGCCGCACCGCAGCCAATTCCGAAATCCTGGCGGCAGATTGAGGCTGAGGCCGAAATCCTGCACCAGCAGTTTGGGTCCGACGTTGCCGGGACTCGGGTCGTGGCCACGGTTCCACATCACCATATCTATGGCATCCTGTTTAACCTTGTCTGGCCCTTGAGCACCGGGCGAGCGTTGTTTGTACCGCGCCAGATATCCGTCGATGCGGCGCTGGACTACGCCGAGCAATGCCCAACCGTCATCGTCTCCTGCCCGGCGCATATGATGCGCCTTGGGTCCAGACCGGTATCAGAAAGGGGACCGATGATGGTGTTTTCCTCTGGCGCGCCGCTGATGCCGGACAGTGCAAGGGCTATGGCCAAGATTTCCGGCTCCTTTCCGGTTGAAGTTTACGGCAGCACGGAAACCGGCGGCATTGGCTTTCGAACCCAGGCTGTCTTGGGGCAGCAGTGGACCGTGTTCCCCGGGGTTGATACTAGGCAAACGTCTTCAGGTTGTCTGGCCGTCCGGTCGGCGGTGACGCCCGGTGGTGATTGGTTCGAGACGTCAGATTTATGCACCTTGTCAGATGACACCCGCAGTTTCGAATTGGGTGGGCGAAATGACCGTGTCCTCAAAATCGAAGGGGTACGCGTCTCATTGCCTCGGATTGAGGTGCTTGCGCAAGCAAACTCATGTGTTCTGGAAGCCGCCGCACTTGGTCTGGATACGGACAAGGGCCAAAAGCTGGCAATGGTGGCAACCCTCACGCCCGAGGGCGAGCATTTGCTGCAAAGCAAAGGCAAGTTCCGCCTCGAACGCGACCTTTCAACCGCGATCAGGACGGCGGAAAACGCTGCATCCGCGCCAAAGCTGTGGCGGTTTGTCCGAGAAATTCCGACCAATGAGCGCGGAAAAAGACAGGCTGCAGCCTTGGCTGCACTATTTTCGGGGTGAAGATGGCAACGCTCAATCACAAAGATATCTACGACTTGGATGTGAGTGGACAGGACCCTCGCGCCACCGTTTTGCCGTCGTTCAGGATTGTCAAATCTGAAGGCCCGCAGGCGGTTTTGTGGCTGGATGTGGTGCCGGAGCTGACATGCCTACAAGGGCATTTCCCAGAAAAGCCGATCGTTCCGGGTATTGCCTTGCTTGATTGGGCGGTTCAACTGGCCGATCAGGTTTTTGGCTGTGGCCGTGCGGTCGCCGGTACGCGGAACCTGAAATTCAAAAAGGTGGTTGAACCGCAGACGCAACTAGAGCTGACACTAGAACACCATCCTGAACGAGACCGAGTCAAATTCACCATTGCGTCGGCGTTTGGTGAACATGCCAGCGGTATTGTCGAACTGGTGTCTGCATGATGGCTTCTATTTCCGAGTTCAAACCCTGTGCGCTGGTTCCCAGCTTCAATCATTACAAAGGGTTGCCAACAATTGTGGAACGTCTGACGCAGCTTGCCCTGCCGGTGATTGTTGTGGATGACGGGTCAGCGGAACCGGCGGCCTCGGCGATTGCACAGGTGGCTCAATCTGACGGTTCGGTACGCGTGTTTCGCAACTCGCAAAACGGCGGCAAAGGGGCAGCGGTCATTCGTGGCTTGCAAGAGGCTCAGGCCCTTGGGTTCACGCACACTGTTCAGGTGGATGCTGACGGACAGCATGATCTGGATGCGGTAGAGGAGTTGCTGGACAATGCGCGCGTCGAGCCCGAAATGTTATGGAGCGGTCGCCCTATTTATGAAAGTGACGCCCCTTGGGGTCGCCGGATCGGGCGCTATATCACGCATTTTTGGGTCTGGGTGGAAACGCTGTCCTTTCAGATCAAGGATACGATGTGCGGCCTGCGTGTTTATCCTGTGTCCCGAACACTTGAAGTTTGCGAGGCCGAGGTTCAGGGCCGCCGGATGGATTTCGACATCGAGGTGATGGTGCGCATGTTCTGGAACGGAACACCGGTGCGCCAAATTCCGGTAAAAGTGAATTACCCAGCTGAGAACCATTCGAATTTCGATGCGTTGCGTGACAATATCGCGATCTCGAAGATGCACACACGGCTTGTACTCTCGATGCTGTACCGACGGTTGTTCGGGTGGCTGCGACCGGTCAGATCGGCGCATTGGGCGGATCAAAGGGAACGCGGAACCTATTGGGGCATTCGCTGCGTGGCCACCATATATCGCTTGCTGGGCGCACGGGCAGCGATGGTGCTGATCGCTCCGGTTGTTGCCGTGGCTTTCCTGTGCTCGGGCGACGCGCGCCGGGCGTCGGGCCAGTACTTGGCCCGGGCACGGCAGGCGGGGATTAGCTGTGGCAGCGCGTGGTATCACAGCCTCTGGCAATTTCTGAATTTCGGCCGCGCGGCTTTGGACAAGGCCAGCGCCTGGAATGGCGATATCGGGGCCGAAGATGTGTGGCTGGGCGACGGGGTTGCATCATTGCGCGATCAGGTCGGGGCGGGGCAGGGTATCGTCGTTCTGGTATCGCATCAGGGCAACCCCGAGGTCTTACGGGCGGTGGCGTCGAAACAGAAATCCTTTGTGGTCAATATCTTTGCCCACACCAAACACGCCGAAAACTTCAACAGCGTTCTCAGAAAGCTGGACCCCGGTTCTCAGGCCCGGTTGATCGAGGTAACTGCGCTGAACCCTGTGGTCGCGGGTGAGCTTTATGACCGTGTACAACGGGGGGAATGGCTGGTCATCGCGGCGGATAGGACGCCCGTCGAGGCGCGCGACAATTTGGTTCGCATTCCATTTTTGGGCGATGAGGCTGCCTTTCCCACCGGGCCGTTTCTGATATCACATTTGCTGGAATGCCCGGTCTACATGATGGGGTGCCACCGGCGTGATGGGCGCTTCGAAGTCAGCTGGGAAAAGCTGGCCGACCGGGTGCATCTGCCACGGGCGAAACGGGGGCAGGGGCTTAGGGATTATGCGGGCCGCTACGCTGCCTTTCTTGAGGAACAGATCCGCAAAGCACCCTATCAGTGGTTCAACTTTTTCAACTTCTGGGCATCGGAGCAGAAAGCAAAATGAATTTCCCAATAGCGAGCATCACTTTTGGCGACCGGAACATCTCTTGTTCGGACATCGTTCGCATCGCGCGCCAGCCTGCGGTGACCGCGGTGGTCAACACCAGCCCTACCTATCGCGGCAAGCTGCGGGGCAGCACTGCTTATCTGGACCGCTTGCTGGAAGAAGACGGTGAAATTTACGGTGTGACAACCGGGTATGGAGACAGTGTTATCCGGGCCGTCCCTCCCGCTCTGGTCCCCGAACTGCCCCTGCATCTGAGCCGGTTCCATGGTTGCGGTCTGGGTGAGATGTTGACGCCGGAACAGACCCGCGCCGTACTGGCCGTTCGGCTCAGCTCCTTGACCCACGGGTTTTCAGGTGTCAGCGAAGAGCTGGTGGATCTACTGGCCGGGTTGCTAAACCATGACATTCTGCCCCGTATTCCCTCTGAAGGGTCGGTGGGGGCCAGCGGTGACCTGACGCCCTTGTCCTATGTTGCTGCGGCCCTGATCGGCGAGCGGGACGTCACCTATCAGGGCGAAGTGATGCCTGCGGCACAGGCTTTGGACAAGGCTGGCCTGCATCCGATCACTCTGCGCCCGAAAGAGGCGTTGGCGATCATGAACGGGACCGCGGTGATGACGGCGCTGACCGCCCTTGCGATGGAGAGGGCGACTTATCTGGGCCGATTGGCAACACGTATCACGTCGCTGGCGGCGATCGCCCTGATTGGTAATCCCGCCCATTTCGACGCCCGCTTGTTCGAGGCGAAACCCCATCCCGGTCAGGCCGAAGCAGCGGCCCGTATTCGTGCGGACCTGGTCAATCTGGGCGCTGATTACGAACCTGCACGCTTGCAGGACCGGTACTCAATCCGCTGTGCGCCACATGTGATCGGTGTGCTGTTCGACATGCTGCCGCAGTTTACGCAAATGGTAGAGACCGAGATCAACAGCACCAACGACAATCCGCTGATCGACCCGGATGACCACCGTATCTTGCATGGCGGTCACTTCTATGGCGGTCACATGACGTTTGTTGCCGACTCGCTCAAGAACCTCGTGGCCAATCTGGCCGACCTGATGGACCGCCAGATGGCGTTGCTGGTGGACACCAAGTTTAACCACGGTCTGCCCTCGAACCTGTCCGGTGCAGAGCAGGCGCGCGCATCGATTAACCACGGTCTGAAAGCCTTGCAGATCGGAGCCTCGGCCTGGACGGCAGAGGCGCTCAAGAACACGATGCCCGCCAGCGTGTTTTCACGTTCAACCGAGTGTCACAACCAGGACAAGGTCAGTATGGGAACCATCGCCTCGCGGGACGCGCTGCGGGTCTGCACGCTGACCGAGCAGGTGGCAGCCGCCTTGCTGATTTCGGTCCATCAGGCCGTCTTGTTGCGATTGGAATGTGGAGAATTGCGGAAAGATCAGCTGACGCCAGAAACCCGGACATTCTTGGACCAATTGGGCGAAACGATCCCGCGGATTGATGAAGATCACCCGTTGGACGCTGTTTTGCGCCAGCTGACCGACGACATCCACAAACGCGTGTGGGAGATTTGACGATGATCTCGGCCAGCATCGAGACCCGCGTGCAGTTCTACGATCTCGATCCGATGGAGATCATGTGGCACGGCAACTATGTAAAACTGTTCGAAGAGGCACGCTGCGCTCTGTTGGACAAGCTGGAATACAACTTTCCGCAGATGCGAGAGGACGGCTTTGGCTGGCCGGTGGTCGATCTCCGGGTGAAATATGTGGCACCTGCGCGGTTCGGGATGCGGATTCGGGTAACGGCGACGCTGCGGGAGTACCTCAACCGCATGGTCATTGATTATCAGGTTGTTGATTTCGATACCGATGCGCGCCTGACCAAGGGCCAGACGACGATGGTTTGTGTTGCAGCGGACACCGGTGTCATGCAGTTTGAAACTCCGGCCTCCTTCCACGCCAAAGTCGAAAAACACGGCGACCGGGCCGCATGATGATACGTGTTGTTCTGGTCCTTTTGATGTGTCTGGTTGCTGGTCTGGCGGCAGCAGCGCCTTTGGGTGGGACGTTCCATCAGTCGCGTTACTTGCCCGAGCATGACGTGACGCTTGAAACAACTGGTTCATTTGCCCTGTTACCCGGTGAGGGGCTGATCTGGGCGACCCGAACTCCGTTTGAAACAACGCTGATCGTGGTGCGGGATGGGTTGTATCAATTGAACCCCGCCGGTGATTTTTCTGCGCTTGACGAAGGGCGTGGGGCGCTGGAGTTGACTATACTCGACCGGATGCTCTCGGGCGATCCGCAGGCGCTGGTCAAGACAGGAATATTTACGCTCAGCGACGAAAGGCAGATGCCTAACGGTGATACGCAGATACGCGGCGTCATGAAAACACCGTCCGGCAAATCCGAACCGGTCACGCTGCGCGTTTCGGGTGGGGCAGATCCGGTGCTTCGAGAAATCGTGTTCTGGGCGAAAGATGCGCAAGGGCAATCTTATGAGGCCAATGCTGTGCGACTGGAAGTGGACAGTTCTGACCGGGCCGAGCTTTTGACCCTGTGGCAGCAGTTTCAAGAGGCGCGCTGACTGTGATTCCTGATCGCCGGGTTCTACTGTGGATCGTTGCGCAGGCGGTGTGTGCCGTTGTCCTTTTTATGGGCATTGCCGACGGGCGGTTTCAAATCCGGGGTGACATCTCGACCTTTGAGCACAGCAACAGTGAAGGTTCGGAACTTGACGCAGTTTGGACCGAGTTGCGCGGCCAGCAAACTGGGCAAGGAAGTGTACTTCTGTCGCATCAGGACCCGGATCGCGCCGTGGGTGCGGCGCTTGCGCTAAAGGCTGCCTTGATGGCTCATCCTGGTCTTTTCTCAGCGGAGCTGACGGGACAAAACCCAGAGGACCAGCAATTATCCGAGCTGTTGTTGCAGGCTTTCCCGGGCGTTGTGAGCCGTAAGGATCGTCAGGATCTTGAGCAGTCGGAAGGCGAGGGAATTCTGGCCCGCGCGTTAGCCGGATTGACGATACCGGGCATGGCCTTGTCTTTTACAGATCCAGCGCGCGACCCATTCAACCTGACCGGGCTAGCGTTGATTTCGGCTTTTGATCCAGCAATTCCGGACCAATTGATTGGTGGCGTGCCGGTTTTTCGATCTGCGGATGGCGTATCCCACGTGCGGGTCCCGTTTCAGGCTGATGGTGTCAACGATCTGGAAGGTGAAAGCGATTTAGCCGCAGCAGTTCGTGCGGTCGTTGCTGAAACGCTGCAGGACCGGCCACAGGTCCAAGTCCACTTTCTGGGCGGCGTTTTCTTTTCCGCCGATATCGCCAAAGCGTCGCGGGCCGAGACCGAACGCCTGACGCTGCTGTCCGCCTTGTGGGTGCTGGCCGTAATTGTTGCATCCATGCGATCGGTTCGAATCCTGATTGCAACTGCTTTGGTTCTTGGCCTCGGGTTACTCTGGGGCGGGGCTGCTGCCGCGCTGATCTGGGGCAGTGTGAACACCGTCGCGCTTGGCTTTGCCGGGGGATTGCTGGGCGTGGTGGCAGACTACATCTTTCACTATTTTCTGGCGCGACCAGATTGCGACAAGTGCGTGGCATTGGCCACGCGCAAAGCCTTGCTGTTCGGAGCCCTCAGTTCTGCTGTGGGGTTCGCCAGTTTGCTGTTCGCTTCGTTCGATCTGTTGGCACAAATCGCCGTGATTGCCTGTGCTGGTATCGCTGCGGCAATGACGACGATCCTGATCCTGTTTCCTGCAATTGGCTTGCTGCCCATCCCGACAAATCAGCAACAGGCGTTGTTCAGCGCGAAGTTACGGAGGCAGCACATCCGAATTGCCGGTTTCTTGGGGTACTCGGTCATGGGTTTGGCGCTGCTGGCCGGTGGTTTTCTTAGTCTACAACCACCTTCCGATGATGTCCGAACGTTGGGCCACGCACCCGAGGCGTTGTTGCGTGATGCCGAATTGGGGGCTGAACTGTTCCCCTCAACTCAGATCAGCCGATTTCTTGTGGTCGAGGCGGATGACAGCCAAGAATTGCTGGAACAGCTTGAAAGCATCGCTCCTGCCTTGCGCGGTCTTCAGCAGTTAGGTCAGATTACCTCGGCTTTTGTGATTTCGGACCTGATCCCCAGCCTGTCTCAGCAGTCTGAAACCGCCGCGCTTGTGAAGAATGGACTGGCGCCACGCTGGGCAAGAGTAACGGGCCTGCCATTTGTCGTACCGAAGCCAGAGCTGCTTACTATTGAGAGCGTTCAGGCGGTCGCGCCACAGCATCGCGCCCTGCAGGTCGTGCATCATACGCACGACGGGCGTGTCTGGGCAGCTGTCCCGATTGTCGGAGGAACCACTACCGCTGTCTCTGAATTGGCGCAGCGTTTTGAGGGCGTGTATTTGATGGACCCGGTCGACGGTGCGAACCGAGCCTTTGAACAGTCCCGTAGGGGCGCCCAATACGCTTTGCTGGCGGCGTTGGTTCTGCTCTGGACGTTGTTCTGTATGCGCGACGGTGTGGCGCACGGCACACGGCTGGCGTTGGTGCCTGCTGCGGCGGTTGTGGCGGCCCCGGCCTTGGCCGCGCTGGTCGGGGTGCCGTTGAACCTGCTGACCGTGATGTCTCTGTTTCTGGTGCTGGCGATCGGTGCGGATTATGCGATTTTCCTTGGCGACCCGGATATTGGATCGCATCCCGAGACCTATCGCGCCGTGTCCCTATCCGCTCTGAGTTCGGTGGGTGCGTTCGCGATCCTCGGGAGCAGCAGCCTTCCTGCCATCCACCAGATTGGCTCCGTATTATGTGCTGGTCTGACCGTCGCGTGGCTTCTTTCACCATTTTCAACACATGTCATAGGAACAAATAAATGACGCAGAATTCGACAACCACCGGTGTTGCGATCATTGGAGCGGGGCCTGCGGGCTCGCTGGCGGCCAAGCGGTTGGTTGATGCCGGGCACCGGGTGACAGTGGTTGAATCCGCTCGTCACCCACGGTTTTCAATCGGTGAGAGTCTTCTGCCCTTTTCGATGATCCCATTGGTACGTGCAGGGCTGTTGCCCGAGATTGAAGAGGCCGGATTTCAGATTAAAACCGGGGCGCGGTTCGTGCGGGGTGTGCAGACGACAGACATCGACTTCCGTCAGAAATACGAACCAGGCTGGGGGACTACATTTCAGGTACAGCGCGCCCGATTTGACCAAATTCTGGCAGAAGCGGCCGAACGTGCGGGGGCAGAGATGCTCTATGATACGCAAGTGGTGGACGCCGATATCTCAGCACAGAATGCATCGCTGACGCTGCGCGATGAGGGTGGTCAAATCACGTACCTCAATGCCGATTTTGTACTGGACGGAAGCGGCTTCGGGCGGGTTTTACCCCGGCTTCTGGGGCTTGAGACCCCGTCGGACTTGCCGTTCAGGGGGGCGTTGTTCACCCACATCGAGGATGGCATCACCGATCCGGATTTTGACCGCAGCAAGATCGTGATCACCGTGCATCCGCAGCACCCCGAGGTCTGGTTCTGGCTGATCTGTTTTTCTGACGGGACCAGTTCGGTTGGTGTTGTGCTTGGGGAAGAACACGACTTGGGGGAGGGCGGTGATGACCATACGCGCCTGATGTGGAAATGGGTCAACGATACCGATTTGGGACGTTTACTAAAGGATGCACGCGCGGTTCGACCGACGGGGTGTATTCGGGGATATTCCAAGAATGTCAAATCCTTGCATGGCCAGTGCTTCGCCTTGCTTGGCAATGCGGCCGAGTTTCTGGACCCGGTTTTCTCAAGCGGCGTAACAATCGCGCTGCATTCGGCCGATCTGGCCTGCGATGTTCTGCTGCGACAACTCGAAGGCGCTGAAGTGGATTGGGATCGCGATTTCGCGGTCCCCTTGCGATCCGGAGTGGATGTTTTCCGAACCTTTGTGACCGGTTGGTACGATCAAAGCCTACAAGAGGTGATCTTCAACCACCCCGCTGAGATCAACAATGTCACCCGGATGGTTACGTCGATTTTGGCTGGATACGCCTGGAACCGCGACAATCCTCTGGTCAAAAAACCGGCAAGTGGTTTGGCTGCGATCAGAAAGATGGTCGCCTGATGCGCCGTTTTCTGGCAGGCCTAGTTGCATTGGTTCTGGCAGCCTGCGGGGGTCCGGAGACTGAAGTGCAGCAGGGCGCGCCGGTGTCCGTTCTGCCGGATGAACCTCAAGTTGCATCAAAGCAACCGCAGCCTGAGAGCACGCAGGTGATCACGGTGAACCAGTTGGTCTGGCCGAAACCGCCACTGAAGCTTCAGCAAAAACTGACGCTGGAGGTCGATGGGCAGACGCGGCAGGCGATGGCTTTTCTCAGCCTGTCGGGGGAGGTGGTCGAAATACAGCTGTTTGACCCGCTTGGATTGCCGATTGGGTCGTTGAAATGGGTGAACGGTCAGGCTGAGCCGAATGGCGCGAAATTTCTGCCCGCCCAGATATCGGACCGCCATATCCTGGATGACATTGTTCTGGCCTTTTGGCCGACGGAAGCTCTAGGGCCCTTGATGCGGCGAGATCTGGATTTGAAGGTGACCAGCCATGACCGCAAGGTCAGTGAAGGGTTGCAGCCTCTGGTCACCGTCACCTATAGCAAACCGTCTGACTCGACTGAGCTGACGATCAAGGACCAACAACACGGCTACACCCTAAGAATCTCTTCTGTAGAATTGTCATGACCGCACAACCGTACTTCCTGAACGATCTGGGAATCTCCTGCGCATTGGGGCAGGGGAAGCAGGTCGTGCGGGCGGCGCTTTTGGCCGGGGATCAATCCGGAATGCAACCAGATCCGGGTTACTTGCAGCGCGGAGAGGCGGTTGTTGGCATCGTGCCGGACCTGCCCGAGGACTTGCCCCCCTTGCCGCAGTCGGACAAGTTCGCAACGCGCAGCAACCGCATCCTGTGTGGTGCGTTGATGGAGGTCGAGGACTCGATTGCCAGCGCGGTCGAACGCTACGGGCCAGAGCGTGTAGGCGTTGTAATCGGCGCAACGACAAGCGGAATTGAAGAAGGCCGTTTAGCTCTTGCAACTGCCCATGCTGATGGTGCGTTTGCGTCCGATTTTCGGTTGGAAATGCAGGAACTGGGCAACCCATCGGACTTCGTTTCCACGCTTTACCAGCTTCAGGGTCCGTCCTTCACGGTGTCAAACGCTTGTTCATCAGGGGGCAATGCACTGGCCAGCGGCGCGCGCTTACTGGCGACCGGGCAGTGTGACGCAGTTGTCGTCGGTGGGGTCGACGCGCTGACCAGTCTGACTCTGAACGGGTTTGACGCGCTATCGTCGATTGCACCGGGGCTGTCTAACCCGTTCTCGGTCAATCGTAACGGCATCAATATCGGAGAAGGTGCGGCGGTCTTCCTTATGACGCGCCAGCATTCAAACGTGGCGCTTTTGGGATGGGGTGAAACTTCGGACGGTTATCACATGAACGCGCCGGACCCGTCAGGGCAGGGGGCGATAGACGCTATCAATATTGCGATGGATATGGCCGGTTGCGATGTCGGTGATATCGCTTATGTCAATCTGCACGGAACCGGAACGCGAGCTAACGACGCGATGGAGTCTCTGGCAGTTGCTCAGGCGCTTGGGCAGGGCGTCCCGGTCAGTTCGACAAAGCCCATGACCGGTCACACGCTTGGGGCGGCTGGCGCTATTGAGGCCGGTTTTTTGTGGTTGTTGCTGTCCCGCTCTGCGTCGGATACAGAGCTGCCGCCACACCTATGGGATGGGAAATTGGGAATGGATTGCGAACCGTTGAATTTCGTGGCCCCCGGTGATCCTGGCCGCACCATGCAGCAGGCCTCGGCGATGATCAGCAACTCATTCGCTTTCGGAGGCAATAATTGCAGCCTTGTTCTGGGCAGAAGCGAGCAGTCATGACAAGCGCGGCACCTGATACGTCCGAGGATATCGTTCAGTTCATGCCGCATGACCGGCCAATGGCGCTGTTGGATCGACTGGTCGAGGCCCAAAACGGCCGCCTTAAGGCTGAGGTTCGGATTGACTCGGATACAATGTTCTGTCGGCCAGACGAAGGCGTGCCGAGCTATCTGTCGCTGGAATACATGGCCCAAGCGGTTGCGGCATTGGATGGTTTCTGGAAGGCACAGCGCGGCTGTGCGCCAGCCATCGGCTTTTTGCTGGGAACCCGTGCGATGTCCTTGTCTCGGCCCTTTTTTGACGTCGGAGAAGTGCTGACCGTGACCGTTGAAGAACGATTCAATGACGGAAACATGGCGTCTTTCGACGGGCGTATAGACAGTGGAGCCGAGACCGTCGCCTCTGCCACGTTGAATGTATACAGCCCGGACGGGACCGAAGTGACGAAGGAGGCCGGGGATGCCTGAACGTATTCTGGTCACAGGCGCGAGCAAAGGGCTGGGGGCTTCGATAGCCCAAAAGCTGGCGGGCGACGGATTCGAAATCGCATTGCACTACGGGCGCGACCTCGCTGGTGCAGAAGCTCAGGCCGAAGTGATACAAAGTCAGAGTGGCACTTGCAATTTACTGTCATTCGATGTCTCTAATCGCGACCAATGTCGGAAAATCATCGAACAGGATATCGCGCAAAACGGGGCCTATTTCGGGGCCATTCTGAATGCTGGAGTGACGCGGGACGGTGCCTTCCCCGCCCTCACCGGTGAGGATTGGGATGGGGTCGTTGATACCAACCTGAATGGTTTTTACAACGTGCTGCATCCCCTGTTGATGCCGATGATCCAGCGCCGCAAGCCCGGACGAATTGTCACGATGACGTCGGTTTCGGGAATTATCGGCAACCGGGGGCAGACCAATTATGCTGCTTCAAAGGCCGGCTTGATTGGGGCGTCCAAGTCTCTGGCCATTGAATTGGCCAAGCGCAGAATCACTGTGAACTGCGTGGCGCCGGGTGTCATCGAGACTGCCATGACCTCGGAACTGCCCGGCGATATGGTCAAAACCCTGATTCCGATGCAGCGCGCGGGTCTGCCGGAAGAGGTGGCAAATCTGGTGTCTTTCCTGTGTTCCGACGGTGCCTCGTACATCACGCGGCAGGTGATTGCCGTGGACGGAGGTCTGCAATGATGCGCAGGGTCGTCGTAACAGGCATGTCTGGCGTCACGTCTCTGGGCGAGACATGGGGCGAAATTCGGCAGCGGATGGAGCAGGGGCAGACCGGTATCCGGTACATGCACGAATGGGATGACTGTCAGGATCTGAACACCCGGCTGGGCGGGCCGATCGACACGTTCGAGCCGCGCGACCACTATAACCGCAAGGCTCTCAGAACTGCCGGGCGGGTGGCCGCGCTGTCGATGTATGCGTCGGAGAGAGCACTTGAGATGGCAGGTCTGAAGGACGACCCGGAGCGCCTGCACACAGGGCGTGCCGGGGTCGCCTATGGCTCATCCTTCGGCAACGTTGATCCGGTTATCGATTTTGCTCGCCTTCTGACGGATCGCACGGCGCGCAACCTGAATGCGGCAAGCTATGTACGTATGATGAGCCACACCTCGGCCGTCAATATCGGCATCCATCTGGGGCTGACCGGGCGGGTACTGCCGACATCATCGGCGTGCACCTCGGGCAGTATGGGTATCGGGTTTGCTTATGAGGCGATTCGGGATGGGCAGCAGGACATCATGCTGGCCGGCGGGGCCGAGGAAATGAGCGTCGGCATGAGTGCCGTCTTTGATACGCTGTTTTCCACCAGCGCGATGAATGACCACCCGGGTCAGACTCCCCGGCCTTACGACAGCGCCCGAGACGGTCTGGTGATCGGCGAGGGTGCTGGGACACTGATTCTTGAAGAATTTGAACACGCCGCCGCCCGCGACGCACCCGTCGTTGCTGAAATCGTCGGTTTTGGCACCAATTCGGATGGCAGTCACGCGACACGACCGCAATCCGACACGATGCAGATCGCCCTGCGACTGGCCTTGCAAGACGCCGGGCTGGAACCTGAAAGTATCGGTTTCGTCAGCGGTCACGGAACCGCAACGGATGCCGGTGACATTGCCGAAGTTCATGCGACCTCGGCCGTTTTTGACCGTGCCGTTCCCATGCACTCGCTCAAGGGGCATTTCGGACACTCGCTTGGTGCCTGTGGCGCCATCGAAGCCTGGCTGGCGATTGAAATGATGAATGATGGCTGGTTCCCGGCGACCGCAAATCTCTCAGATACTGATCCAAGATGCCTGGCAGTCAGCGCTGCGACGCCCGACTTCCTGATTGGCGTGGCGCGTGACATCCAACCCCAATTTGTGATGTCCAACAACTTTGCCTTTGGCGGGATCAACACGTCCCTTATTTTCAAGAAGGTTTGATCGGAACTCATGCAAGATGCACTCTCACCGATTCTGGTGACAGGAGGAGCGGGTTTTGTTGGGGCTCATCTGGTCCGGCATCTTCAGTCCCGCAACTGCGACGTCGTGGTGGTGGACGACCTGTCCAACGGTCGGCGCGCGCGCCTACCTGGTGACGTGCCAGTTTATGAAACCTGCATCAGCCGGGTAGACGAGATTGCGCGGATTCTTAACAAGCATCACTGCCGCACGGTGGTGCATTTGGCAGCATCGAAATCCGTCGCCGAGTCGGTGCGCGATCCTCTGGTTCACTATCGTAATAACCTGTCCCACAGTGTTGCGCTGATGGAGGCCAGTGCAGCAGCAGATATCCGTCAGTTCCTGTTCGCGTCTTCAGCGGCTGTTTACGGCGATGTGCCCGGAGGGATCGTGGCCGAGGACGCCATCCTTTTGCCCAAATCCCCCTATGGCTTATCCAAGAAGATGTTCGAAGACGTGCTTCTGTCTTCGGTCGAGCATTACGGGATGACCTGCGCCATTTTGCGCCTGTTCAATGTCGCAGGCCGCGGGACGTTCATGACCCACGAAGTTAGTGCTGGAAGTGAACCCAGCCTTCTGGACGCGTTGGCCGCGTGTCGGGTGCGGGCGGTCAATGCCGGCAACGTCGAATTCCAGATTTTGGGCAATGATTATGACACGGAAGATGGCACCTGCGAGCGCGACCTTATACATATTGACGACGCTACCGAGGCGTTCTGGCGCAGCCTTCAGTACATCTCTGAGACCGGCAAAAACCTCGTCGTCAATTGTGGCAGCGGGACAAGTCGCTCCGTGAAACAAATTGTGCACCGGTTTCGGGACAGGCATGCACCGTCGATCACACCGGTCTACGCGCCCAGACGTAATGGTGACATTGCAAAGATCTGTGCGGACATCAGCGCTCTTAAACTTGCCACGGGATGGGAGCCAGTAAACAGCGAGCTTGACAGGATTCTGGTTTCTATTTCGAATTCTTCGTAAAGAATAACGCGCCGCCAACTGTTCTGCGCGAGGCACGTCATTCTTAATCAGTCTGAGATGGATCGTACCGGGAATGCACTTATTGCCTATTATCCAGACCTCAGCGAGTATTTTATTGATAACATTGACGATCGTAGATCCCCATACAAGTGCAAGCACTTGTATCTTTGAATTTCTTGCAGAAGCACCAACTTAAGCGCTTTGTCGTCCAAGTTTTAGCGCGAAAAATACCCTTCCTCCGGGAATTTGGAATAGATGAGTACTTGAGATGCAAAATGCTTGGGTGGCAAGTGCAATTGCAGGGTCATAGCGACGTTCCAACAGAGGCGGCTGGCCCGCAGCCGTAGAGCGCGCCCGGTTGCGCTATCGATCGACAACGCGGCCCGCGGCAGTCGGGACTGCGGTAAATGTTTACAGATCGGGTTGAGGTTGCAGGTGCTTGGCTACGCCTTTGCAAACCAAGAATTCCGGTGATGTTGTGACAATGGAAGTGGTGAAGCAGGACCTGAAGGCGCTGTGTCTCTACACAACATGCCCTCTCAGCTTCAAAGGCTCAGGTCAGCGTTGAGTATGAAATTCTTGAGCGTAGCAATAACGATGACCAAGTTGAAGTCTATGATGCCTACGCCGCCCCCTTCAAAGAAATCTTGCCAATCGGCAGCGGTTCATGATGCATCGGGCTAAACGTCAGTGGATAATGTAGCCGCAAACAGAGTGGTCGTTGCAGTACTATCGGTGTCAAAGAGCGCGAAGCAACGCTTTTTCAATCACTTCCTGCAGGGTCTAGAAACTGTATTTCTCAGGCGGCCTAATAGGTACATTTCAGATGAGCGTCGCAACAGCGTGTGTGAGTGGCAGACGTTCTTCGTTCTGGCATTAAGTTTGATCAAACTTGTTATGATACACAATCTTGTGCCACTTGGGCAAAGAGCTTTACGTATTGTGCGCTGCTCCCAACCAGGGATTCGTCGGGGGAAACCCTAATCACAAATGACCGGAAAATCGGGTTTCAGAGCGCGGCTAACGGAAATACAATTCGTTATAGATGATTGCCCTCAATATTTATGCGAGGAGTGCATGTGGTGATTGTTCAAATGTAGTGAAGTATTGAAAAGAAAAATGCGCATCGCTCTTACCACATGCATATTGGCCGTTGCAGCATTGCACGTGAGCAGCCTCATCTGACTTGTCCAAATTGATTGTTAGGGTCAGGACTTCGGTAACGGGGTCGCTTCAGTCAAGCGGTTTTGGATATAACAATTGATCCGCCGGAGCGGGTACCTTGGTATTGTTAGTGTCCGTTCCGCCTTTTCTCGCGGCTTTCGGCTGAGATCCTTCGGGTACTTGCTTCGGTTCGTGGTCAGCGCGATGGCTGCCAACATGATGCTGGTTCGATGTAATTCCGATGTGTCCATCTCATAGGCGTGCTTGGCAAAGAACAGCGACAGTCCTGACCACGGCATCATCGGAACCACGTCCCTGGGGGACCTCGAAAGCCCGCGCTCAAGCAGGCAACGGGTAAGGCAATGACAAAGTCAGGTCATTTTCGGTGCCTCATCGGGCTGGAACTCGGTGCCGTCGATCCAAATCCGATGAAGTATAACAGCGATGCGGCGCGCGAGAGCAACCATTGCGATTTTGCGACCGCGACGTTGAGCCAATTGGGCGCCCCATGTTCGCAACCAAGTCGACCGGCCACGGTTCATCATGACGGTTGCGGCTTGGCACAACGCCCGCCTCAGATTCACGTCACCAGCTTTGGTGATACCGCCTGACACGTCCCGTTCACCGGACTGATTGCGCGAAGGCGTCAAACCCACCCAGGGATCAACTCTCTTTGACGACCGAAAGCGAGCCGGATCATCGACCGCAGCACGGAATGTCAACGCTACTACTGCACCGATCCCAGGCATCGACATAAGGCGTAGGCATACTGGATCATCCCCAGCCAACTGGCGCACGCGCTTTTCGAGACCGGCCAGTTCCTGTCGCAGAGATGCTCTGGCACGCAGCATTGGTGCTGTCGCGGTTTCCAGCATGGGATTTCCATCTGCCAATTCCCGAATGCGGGCCTCGAATCTGCCGCAAGAGATCGCGCCCACCTTGAGGCCAAAGTTCCGCAGCAGTCCTCTCAGCGACATTTCCAGGGCGATCATGTTTTGTTGAATGGCTTTGCGGGCACCGAGAACGGCGCGGGTTTCTTGAGCCGAGACCGATTTGCAGTGAACCGGGCGGAACCAGCCAAGGTGAAGCAGCCGAGTGATCCCCTCGGCATCGCGCCGATCCGTCTTGATCGGCATGGCCTTCAATGCGCCTTTCATTTGGCGCGTTTCCATGAGTACCGCATCAAGGCCAGCTTCGGTCAGCCCACGGTGCAGCCATTGCGACAGTGGCCCGGCCTCCAGGCCAATCGCAGCGATGCTGCCGTCAAGTTCATCAAACCAACGCGCCAGAACTTCGGGTTCACTTTCAGTCTCTGCTTCTTAGCTAATCTGGCCGTGTTCGCTGATCACGCAAATAGAGGTCTTCGCAAGCGATACATCCAATCCAACAAATAATTCCATCCCGTCATCGTCCATGTGGGCACAATACGGGAATGGCGACAGCGCGGTGCTGACCTGGCAAGTGGCAACGGACGTGCGTGACGCAGGCCCCGTTACAGCATCTCATAGCCAATAGATGACGAGAGCTGCGAGGGCGATTGCAGAGAGGAAGACCTTCGGACACCTGTCGTATCGGGTTGCCACACGGTGCCAATCCTTGAGCCTGCCAAACATGATCTCGATCCGGTTGCGGCGTTTGTATCGGCGCTTGTCGTACTTCACCGTTGTTTTGCGCTGCTTCCGACCGGGGATACAAGCGTGTATCCCTTTGTCTTGCAACGCTTCTCGGAACCAATCGGCATCGTATCCGCGATCTCCGAGTAGCCAATCGACATTCGGTATGCCGCTAAACAGAGCCCGAGCACCGATGTAGTCACTGACCTGTCCTGCGGCTATAAACAGGTTCAGCGGGCGTCCCAGACTGTCGCAGATGGCGTGCAGTTTGGTGTTCATGCCGCCCTTGGTTCGGCCAATCAGGCGTCCACGCCCCCCTTTTTGACGCCCATGCTGGTCGCTGTCCGGTGAGACTTCAGATAGGTCGCGTCGATCATCACAGTCTTCTGTTCGCCGTGCTCGGCGGCCAGGCCAGCCATCATTCGCGCGAAGATACCCTTGTCGCTCCACCGTTTCCATCGATTGTACAGCGTCTTGTGCGGTCCATAGGCAGCAGGGGCATCCCGCCACCGCAAACCATTGCGATTGATGAAGATAATCCCGCTCAACACACGCCTGTCATCGACGCGCGGCTTGCCGTGGGGCTTCGGAAAGAAGGGCTCCAGACGCGCCATTTGCGCATCCGTAAGCCAGAAGAGATCAGACATGTTCACCGCTCGTTTTTGAGCCGTGAATCACGCCGCAAAATGGAAATCAATGGGTCCTGACCCTAGAAGGGCGAAACGTGTGCTCGTGGTGGGGTGTTCAGGAGGTGGAAAAAGCACGCTTTCTCTCAAAATATCTGAGCGCTTCAATCTGGAATATCTATCGTATGACCGCGACGTCCGCTGGTTGCCCGGCTGGCAAGTTCGCGACCGCGAGGAGCAGCGCCAAATTGTTGCCGATTTGGTGCGAAGGGATCGGTGGGTCATGGACGGCACAACTGTATCTACATTCGACCTGCTTCTTCCTCGCGCCGATCTTTTGATATGGGTTCGAGTTCCAAGACACGTCGCACTGGGCGGCGTTGCGCGAAGAGTTCTTGCAAACTACGGCAGGGTTCGGATCGACATGGCTGAAGGATGTCCCGAGCAATTGCCTGATCGCGAGTTCCTGACCTTTATCTGGACATTTGAGACAAGAGTTGCGCCTCGCTTGGTGAGTGCCATTGATCGCTTCGGCCCACACGTTCCTGTCGCAACGATTTCGAAGCGGAGCGAATTCCCTGCATTGCTAGATGTTTAAAAAAGCCGAAATGCCAGACTAAGACGCCCATCCCCTTCACCTTTTGCACAGGAGCGCGGGTCACGTTCCTTTTTGTGATCCTCACTACACGACCGGAAAACTTCTGTGAGCCCAACAGAGACACCGAACGGTCGTTCTCATTGGTCAGTTACTTCTCGCCTTTGGGACGTATCGAGCAAAGCCGATTGTTTTGTCATAGCGTGAACGAGAAGTTCGTCGATTTTGAGAGGGTGACGAAACCGTCACCGCAGACCTGACGCAGAAGGGGGCGGTACTACCGCCCCTTCCACCTATCCAGCCAACAACCGCTCACAGGTGGTCACAACTGCGTTTGATCCACTCCCTGCGCTTGGTAAACCCGCCGCCAACACATAGATTGACCGTAAGCTTCGATCACCCTTTTGAAGCTGATCACTCAACGCCCGCCACGGCAGCCCGGTTCTTGTTACTTCCTAATGGAATGCCTTGGTGGGCGCTTTTCAAATTAAGATATAAGTATTTATAGCTCATTGCTCACCAATGGCTGTTGTACAAACGATCAATGATCGGGTGTAGTTGGGCAAATCCGGAACCTGGCCGCGGGGCGTCCAGTTCCCGAACTGCTTGCTACGCGCCAGCCAGTTGCGCGGGCTGCCTTCTCGAACCAACCTGCCACGATCTACCTTTAAGCAAATATTTTGGCGAGATGGCTGTTCGTTATTGCGAATTTCGGAAAATAATTCAGAATCCTACTTCATTGAGGTTCCGAGGGCGGATCAAATAAAGGCCATCACTCCCCTCGCTCGCACAACTGCAGAATGGGTGAAACAAGAGGAACCTGATGTCATCGGCGTTCGGGAACTTTGGCGGAGGTTGAAAAACCGAAATACTTTCAAGATGATCAAATGCGGTAGAGGGTCGAGCACTTTTTTCCTTGAACAGAATTGCATCGCCGTTGATGTCGAGCTCATAAAACGCAGTCCCAATCAAATAGCTTGGGATGTATGAATAGGCGTAGGTGATGTAACTTGTCTTGTCAAAGCGCAGGAAGTTAATTGCTTTGTCGTTTTGTGGATCAGGGTAGTGATCTGGTTCTTTGTGAGTGCCGTCATAATAACCTAGTGCGAACTCTGGAGCACCAACGGCTTTGAGCGGAATAGCTCTATCAAAACGATCAGGGAAACCCGAAATTCTCACGTCATAATCCCAGTTCGTCTTAATTTCTGCGCTGCGGCGGGGAGTATGGAACCTAAGCCAACTGCCGTGAATCTTGATAAAGCTGGCTTGCCTGTCATAGTAATGTATTGAATTAGCGTGTAGAATAACTTCTGCATCCTGGGCAAATTTCTCAATGTATTTCCCCCATGAACTCTGAGTAAGAACCCGAGTCTCCTCATTGTTCAGAATTTCCAGTACAGGGCTTGCGTTGAAGCTGCGTTGTGAAAGGTCGTAGACAAATTCTGGCGATACAACGTAGTGAGAGAACGGAACCAGTTCTGCATCTTCAGGCAGCTCCATAGAGTCAGTTCGACGCCCGGCCGCATCATACCGGTGTATTGTCGTTGTTCCGGTCGACGTATCGATACCTTCTGAAACGAGATAGAAACTTCCATTGGGATGAAATGTTATGGTGGGGTGCCTTGTTCCGGCGATGAAGTGAAACTCATAGTTGTTGCTCCCTTTGACTTGGCTCAACAATGGGGCGTTGCTCAAGCGGCTGCTTCGGAATGCTTCGGGATTTGAAACATCTATCGTAGAACACTGCTCCAACAACGCTAAACCTGTTAGAATCGCAATGAAGCCTAGGTACTTGAATATTCTCATGCTATTATTGATGCGCTGTAATTCTAAGAACATCAATTCCCGCTTTGCCCCGCGCCTTTCCAGTTCGATTATCGTGCCACGATAATCAAGTCTGATGCCGGTTGAGGGACCTGTAGACAGTTGGACGAGACACGGAATACGCTTCGGTCAGATCACTTTGGTTGTTTTCTGGGCCTTTTTGCACAAAGGGCGTGAGGGATTCACTGTTTGCATCCAGGGTGGTAGCTGATGGTCATGAGCAGCTGGTCTCCCACGAAGTACAAGACAAAGAACTGGCGGTCGTATAACACTGCGCGGAGGCAGCATGGTTCGCTATCGATCTGGTTTGATCCTGCGATGCCCTGGCATGCGGCCCCGACCGGCAAGCGCAGTCGCCAGCCCGAGCTCAGCGATGCTGCAATTCAGGTTTGCCTGACGATCAAGGTGCTTTTCGACATGCCCTTTCGCCAGACGACCGGTTTTGTCGAGAGCCTGCTGCGTCTGGCGGGGATCGACTGGAAAGTGCCGAACTTCAGCACTCTGTGCCGCCGCCAGAAGACACTGAACCTCGCTATTCCCTCCCGTAGTGGGTCCGGGCCGCTCCATCTGCTGATCGGTGCGACCGGGATCAAGGCGGAAGGTGAAGGTGAGTGGAACGCCCGCAAGCATGGCGGGCCAAAGAAACGCCTTTGGCGCAAGCTCCATCTCGGAATGGACGAGGAAACACTGGAGATCCGCGCGGTTGGGGTCACAACAAGCAACGTCGGCGACGCCCCAATGCTGCCCGATCTGCTGGAACAGATCCCACCCGATCAGGAGATTGCCACAGTCACGGCCGATGGGGCTTATGACACACGCAGGTGCCACAACGTGATCGCCGCTCGGGAAGCCGCCGCCATCATTCCGTCGCGCAAAAATGCCCAACCTTGGAGGCCAACCACAGAAGGTGCCGTCGCGCGTAACGAAGCCGTGAGAGCCTGCAAGTATCTCGGACGGGCCCTATGGCGAAAGCTGACCGGCTATCACCGCCGGAGCCGCGCAGAGGCAAAGATGAATTGCGTCGAACGACTTGGCCAAGGCCTCATGGCGAGGGACTTCGGTCGGCAAGTTGCTGAGCTGCAGGTCCCGATCGCGGTTCTCAACCGCTACACAGCTCTTGGCATACCCGTCACAGAGCCCGCAGGATAAGTACCTCCGGGGAAAGGGGAAGCTCGATCTTCACCCGTTTCGTGCAACAGAGCCACCGGTACCTGGAAATGACGAAAGCGACCAATAAGTTCGAAGTTGTCGAGCCCGCTTTCTGCTGCCCCTGCGTGGCGGTTGGAGCTTCTCTTTGTGACATGCCCGCCGGAAATTCCTGTGGTTCACTTGGCGGTCCTGAGGTTCGATCATAACATGCGGCCTCCGACAATTTAACCAGCGATGTTTCTCGGTGACCACCTCCGTGGCATTGCGCATGCCTTGCCTAACGATCCTGACCTGCTCACCTGAAAAACCTTCGTCAGAAGTAACACTGCCTTCTGCACGGCATCCGGCGTTGTCACTTTTTTGAATATAAATCCCGCAGTATCGAATTGTAGAGCATCTGCCTCGTCGGCAGTTTCTTCAGCCCGGTGCAACTGGCATCCAGCGTCCGGAAATTCTTCGCATACCAAGTCTTTCCCAAGGAAGCTCTTCATAGACAACTTGAAGGTGTCTGTGTCACGGAACTCTTAACTGTAGGGCGCTAGTTCAAACACGAGGAGTAAAACCACCTGTAAACCGATTCCTTGATTGCAGGCCGTGCCTCAATAACGGAAATGTGAAAGCTGGGGGTACTTTGCGCGTCAGTCAGACGTGAACCGATACGGCGACCCTTTGAATCCATCGCCGAACTCATGTGGGGTAGCAGTTGTTGCGCTGCGGCTTTCAGAAATCTAAGGGCACAAAAGCTGGGTGGTGCATTCTGAGAGGTTCACTTTATTGTTGACCATTTGGAAACACGTTGTTTAACAAGGAAAAGCAGTAAGTTACAGGGTTTATATAGTGAAGTTACAATCTCGCAGGTTGACCGCTGCATTCATTGGGGTGTTTTACAGGCACGATACAAGGCTGGGAATCGACGAGGCTTATTGTTCCAACCTGAACGCGGGCGGAATTTTCCCGGCGTTGCTTGGTCGCTATTGGCGTGATGCGATTTGCGTTGACGCTCCAGTTTCCAGTTCTAACGTGGCACGAAAGGCGCAAGTGCACAGGCGCTCCCGCTGTGATGTAGCGATTGGCATGGTCGCCTTCAATTTGGTGCTCAGAGCTAAAGCAACCTGTCAGCGCTTCATTGGGTGTTCTGATTACTTCTGAAAGAATATCGACAATTACAAGATGAGGTTGGACGATCATTGTGACTGGTCAGGGTAATAACTCACACTCCGCGCCTGTGAACTGGAAGGCTGAGTATGAACATCTCGCTAACGACGCGCCCATAGTTCCTTTAACCGATATCAAGCCGTACCGAGAAAGATCCATTGATCTAGATGTTGCTGAGCATTTTGTCTTTCTCTTGTTTAACACCGACGAGGTTTTTCAAGCTGCGCTTGAACAAGGACAGTGGCTGCAAGATTGGTTTAGCCGACCAGACGTAGAGCTTTTGCTTCCAAAAGAAGCAGAAGACTACCCCTTTGCTCCGTTTGAATTGACCCGGCGTTTTAGAGGTTGGTTTAGCCTTAAATATAACATTAGCAATGATGGCGGGACCTTCTTGCATGACATCCAACAACACATGATTGGTCTGTATTTTGAACGCGGCTTCGAGCCTTCCGAAGAGAATGTTGAGGGCGAGTTGCTGGCAGTGAGAACCGTGAAAATAAGGGTTAGATAGTGGAATTTGGCATATTAAATAACTCAGCGGCATTTTCGCTCTACGCATCAGGGAAATTGGTACTCTCGACACCTTATCACAATATGGATTTGGTGTTGTGGTCACTTAGGAAGCCGATACAGAAATGGTGTGCTTTGCTTCTAGACCCTCAATTCTCGAATAAACTGCCAGTGTACTCTTACCTGGCGCCAACTCATAATATGAATTAACTGATGTTCCTTCTATTGAAACTTACCGTAAGGGTACTGGCCATGCCAATGTATCTATTGTTTGCATCGGCATTAGTCTTATTGGCATCAGGGATTTTTATTTCATCATTTGGCGACGCCCCGGGCCAATGTTACCAGAATATTTTTTCAACCCAGCGCTTATTGATTATTATGGTGAGCATTCCCCTATTTTTCATCGTCGTTAGATACCACCAGTTCAGCGCCAAAAAGATAATAGCCCTTATTTTCACTATTTTGGCGTTTACGATCATTTTGGTGGATCCAAAATCATTAGATTATGGAGATTTTACTGAAGCGGCGGGGTTTCATACTGATGTATGCGTCAATATTGGACTTCAGTTCATTTTACTTACGTGGGCGGCATCTTTGACCGCTATAGAGACAATCAAGATCTTAAGATGAAATACTGGAATGTAAAATGACACAACAAGAAATAGAAATACCGAAAACCACGATAACCCAAAGGGCGCTTGCTGGTGTTGGTTATGTAGCTAGCAAACTGAGCGACGTTGCCCAAGCCACAGGTGCAACTATAGAACTAGGTACAGAGAAACTAGCAAAACAAATTAACCAAAGATTTGTCAATGACCCTACTACTTCCGCAGTTGTATCAACTTTGGCTGAAACCGTAGAAAATACTGTATTAACTACCGGAAAGCTAGGTAAAGTCGTCACAAGTTTGGCGTCCGTAGCTACAAGTTGGAGTTCTTCACTCAGCTATTATTCTGCGGGCACCTTGAGGAATAACCAATTAGAAGAAGCTGGAATACAACCCATATTTGACACAGATATTTTGGCGGAAGTTGATTTCGGTTCGGTTTCAACGAGTTTTTCAATCCCCTCTTTTGAAGAAGAAACGGCGCTGTTACTCAGTCGGCGGCAATTGTTTAGGAATTTAGATGATTCAGCTAGTGTTTTGAGAGAATTGATTGACGATCCAAGCTTCAACATTGAGAACCGGGAAGAGTTAGATCGCGCGCTCACCATTGTGGTTAATGCCGGTCAACTTAGGGACGGTTTTAGCACGATGTCCCAAATGGCGAGATACATCGGTGAAAACCTAGAGGAGCTTCAGTCCGCCACGAATCGGCTTTCTATGTCGCTTCAAACTCAAATTGATTTGGCGTCCCGTCAGTTTGATGAACTAAATCCGTATATTGGAGATGGATTTGGAAATGCTGTGGAGACTTATGAACGTTTAGCAATTTCTGGAATTGAATCCGCAGATGCGGCCAGCGATGCCGCCGCTGCAGTATTGTCTCTCTTCTCTGTTGGCGGGGCACTCGTTGAAGAGTACGCAGAAAGTGTGGTATCTGAGAACCTTTCTGTCTCCGATTTAATTCAATTACCACTTTCAGAGGATCAAAAGCAGATACTCCTTGACACTATTTATAAAGACGGAAATCTCTTCGCTCCAGGCGGATTGTTTCATTTTGATTTGAGTGAAGTTGGCGAAAATATTGACGGCGCTTATGAGCGCTTTAGCGGTATTTTTAACCACGTTTACGAGCGATACTTGCAAAATGAAGGTTTAAGCCAACGAGACGGCAGTTT
>NZ_JWLJ01000007.1 GCF_000813985.1 Ruegeria sp. ANG-R | reverse complement strand
TCAAACTTTTCCTTTGCCATTCCTCAGGCGCCCTTTTGCGATTTGGGGGACCCTTGGTCCCGTGGTTACATCTGCGCGCGCGAGATATTGGGTTCAGGGGGGAAAATCAAGCACATCCTGATGGAAAAGCCAGTCAGGACGCCGGATTTTGCGTCACGACCTCGGTTTCCAGCGGCTGGATCAGGTCTGGACGGCGATCAAACCAGCCGTTGTCTTTATGTTCTTCGGCGAGCCACTCTTCAACCCGGTCGGCGACCTTCAGGGCCAGCCCACTCATCTGCTCTTCTTTTGTGCGTTCATGACCCGACCCTTTGAGTGCACTACCGCCGGTCGTGTCTTCCAGCACCTGAAACTGCTTTCCTTTAGCCAGAAACTCTTTCTTGTTCACATCATAAACGTTCACAAGAACGATTGCTGTGCTTTTGGGGTTGTAGATGACAGGGATTCCCGGAGGCGCAAGCATGTAGCCCTCAAGGCTGATGCCAATGTCGTATTCCTGCGCACCTTCGTACCGGCCCAGACGGATATCGACAGCATTCTGAATGGCGTTTTCCCACTCCTTGGGTGTCGCATCCCGTGAAACCGGGCCTTGCTTAGCCTTCTCAGCAAAGGCGTAGTTCACGCGCAGCTTGAACTCACCCAACGACTCAGGCGGCTCATAAACCTGCGTTTGTGTACACGCGCCCATCAGGGCCAGTCCGGTGATCAGGGTCAGAATGCGCAACATGTGTCTCGTCTCGATAGGCTTGTTTTCTTTGATCTAGCGCACCGATACGGCCTGTGCCAAGCCGTATCGGCGGAATTCCATCACAGCGAGGTGCAGATCACGAGAATTTATAGTCTCTCGGGAAGCCATAGGGCGCTTTCTTGCCAACGCCAGCCCGCTTTGCCAGCCATTGAGACATATCGGCCTCATGTCGGGTTTTGTCGCCCCCCATGGACCATTTCAGACCTTCTTCCCAATTGAAGGTCGTCACGTCAGACAGTCCGCCATCCAGTTCCAGTGTTCCCTGTCGACCGCGCGCCATATTGTATTTCTGTAGGCGCACGCCCTTGCCGCGGGTCATCTCGGGCAGTTCTTCTGTCGGGAACACAAGGAACTTACCGTTCTGAGACACAACGGCCACGTGGTCGCCCGCGACCGGCTTACAGATCATCGCCGTCTCGTCTCCTTTGACGTTCAGTACCTGCTTACCGTTGCGCGTCTGCGCCAGCACGTCATCTTCGGGCACCATGAACCCGTTGCCTGCGTCCGAGGCCACCAGCAGCTTGCGCCCCGGCTTGTGGATCAGGATGTCGATAATCTGCGCTTCGTTCGGCAGATCGACCATCAGGCGTAAAGGTTCGCCCATGCCGCGCCCGCCCGGCAGGTTTGCGGCACTGACGGTATAGAATCGACCATTTGAGGCGAAGACCAGCAGCCGGTCCGTCGTTTCCGCGTGGAAGATGAACCGCGGGCCGTCACCATCTTTGAACTTCAGCTCTCGCTTGAGGTCGATATGGCCGGTCATGGCGCGAATCCAGCCCATCTGAGAGCAGACCACCGTGATCGGTTCCTTGTCGATCATCGCCTCAAGCGGCACCTCTTCGACCTGTCCGGCTTCAGCAAACTGCGTTCGGCGTGCACCGCCTTCGTAATCTTTGCCGAAGGTCTTCTTGGTCTCTTTCAACTGCTCGGCGATCTTGGACCATTGCAAGCCTTCGTCGGCCAAAAGGTCTTCGAGGTTGGCGCGTTCCAGCATCAACTCGTCACGCTCACGGACGAGTTCCATCTCTTCCAGACGGCGCAAGCTGCGCAGGCGCATGTTGAGGATCGCGTCAACCTGAACCTCGGACAGCTCGCCCTCGCCCGGTTTGGGCGAGACGTAATCGGCCTCGCTGGTCGCGCGGACATGATCGATCCCCCAATCCTCGCGCATCAGCGCGGCTTTGGGGTCGTCGTCGTAGCGGATGATATCGATCACCCGGTCGAGGTTCAGGAAAGCGACGATAAAGCCCTCCAAGACCTCTAACCGGTGGTCGATCTTCGCCATGCGGTGACGCGACCGCCGGATCAGCACCTCTTGCCGGTGATCGAGGAAGGCGCGCAGCACCTCCTTCATCGAGCAGACCTTGGGTGTCACCCCGTCGATCAGAACGTTCATGTTCAGGCTGAACCGCACCTCGAGGTCCGAGTTTCGATAGAGCATCCCCATCAGCACCTCGGGGTCCACGTTCTTGGAGCGTGGCTCAAGGATCAGGCGGATGTCGTCTGCGGATTCGTCGCGCACATCAGCGAGGATGGGGATTTTCTTGGTCTGGATCAGCTCGGCGATCTTTTCGATCAGCTTGGATTTCTGAACCTGATAGGGGATTTCGGTGACGATGATCTGCCACTGGCCTCGGCCAAGGTCTTCAACCTCGTATTTACAGCGGAGGCGGAACGAGCCGCGACCGGTCCTATAGGCTTGCGCGATGTTCTCAGGCGGCTCGACAATCACGCCGCCGGTCGGGAAATCCGGTCCGGGCACGAAATCAAGCAGCTTATCATCGCCAGCATTTGGATATTTGATGAGATGCAAACAGGCGTTGCACAGTTCTTCGATATTATGCGGCGGAATATTCGTCGCCATCCCCACCGCAATCCCGCTGGCTCCGTTGGCCAGCAGGTTCGGGAATTGCGCGGGCAGCATGACCGGTTCGGTCAGCGTGCCATCATAATTGTCGCGGAAATCGACAGCGTCTTCGTTCAGACCCTCAAGCAGCGCCTCGGCCACGATGGTCATCCGCGCCTCGGTGTATCGCGAAGCCGCCGGGTTATCGCCGTCGATATTGCCGAAATTTCCCTGCCCGTCGACAAGCGGATAGCGGACGTTGAAATCCTGCGCTAGGCGCGCCATCGCATCGTAAATCGCGGCGTCGCCATGCGGGTGATAGTTACCCATCACGTCGCCAGAGATTTTCGCAGACTTCCGGAACCCTCCAGTTGCACTGAGTCGCAACTCGCGCATCGCGTAGAGGATTCGCCGGTGAACCGGCTTCAGCCCGTCGCGCGCATCGGGCAAAGCGCGGTGCATGATGGTGGACAGCGCATAGGTCAGGTAGCGCTCACCAATTGCGCGGCGCAGCGGCTCGGCTATCTCGCCCCCGTTCTCAGGGGTCTCCATATTGGGGTCATCGATCGTATCGTTCATACATGATGTGATACGACGCAAGCACGGCTTGGTAAAGCAATCGACACATATTTTGCTGGGGACAAGTCGCGCTTTTTGCAACAGGGGGAGGCAAGTATCGGATTTCCCCCATTTTTCGACTCAAAGCCCGATTTATGTTAAGCTCTCGGACATTAAGACTGCTGCCTTTATTGTTGTTACGATTATCCAGGGGGTGCGCCATGACGCGCGTAATAATTATCACATTTGCCATGCTCGGATGGAGTTTCTACGTGATGAGCGGAGGCCCGGATTTCGAGCCACGTGGAACCCGTGCAGAGCAACCCCTCCGCGTCGCTTCGGTGCCAGAGCCCAAATCAGCCCCCGTTCCAGCCTCGCGTGCAAAAGATCTTGTAACCAACGTCGCCGCACGCACCGTTCCGGCACGAATTGAGCCCGAACCCCTGGCGATTGATGACGCTGCCGCTGTCTTGTCCCAAGTCACAACCGATCCGTTGTCTCAGTTTTCAGCGTTTGACGAGAACGGAGTCAGCTTCACTCTGGCTTCGCTCGAGGACGGGGCCGCCGGATTGCTGCAAGTGGAAACCGAGATTCAGGACGACATCACCCCGACATCGCAGGTGGTCGAGCCGGAAAAAGACATCCGGGAGATTTCGGGCACACGGGTGAACATGCGCGACGGGCCCGGAACGATCTATCCCATCATCGCCAAGGCAACAATTGGACAACGCGTTGAGGTACTGAGTGATTCCGGCACTGGCTGGCTGCGCCTGCGGCTTTTTCCCGATCAGCGTGTGGGTTGGATTTCTGCCTCACTGGTTCGGAAACCAACAAACTGACGCAACTGTGTCATTGTCCTGCCCGGAACCTCGCAATAGCTATGTGCGAGGTTCAGTTTCGGAAACGACATGCAAAAATCCATTCTTATTACAGGCTGCTCGTCCGGCATCGGTCTGGACGCGGCGCACGGGATGCGCGCACGGGGCTGGCGTGTCTTTGCCTCCTGTCGGCAACAGCGCGACTGCGACCGGCTGCGGGCGCAGGGTTTTGAGAGCCCTCTGATCGACTACACCGACACCGACAGCATCACATCCGGTCTGCACCAGGTTCTGGAAGCGACCGGCGGTACGCTGGATGCACTGTTCAACAACGGCGCACATGGCCTTCCCGGCGCGGTCGAGGATGTCCCCATCGAAGGGCTCCGCCTGATTTTCGAGACCAATGTTTTTGGCTGGCACGAACTGACCCGGCAGGTGATTCCCGTCATGCGCGCTCAGGGGCATGGGCGCATCGTGCAGAACTCGTCCGTTCTGGGGCTGGTCGCGTTTCCATGGCGCGGGGCATATGTCGCCACCAAATACGCCATCGAAGGTCTGACCGACACATTGAGGCTGGAACTGCGTGATACCGATATCAAAGTCATCCTGATCGAACCGGGCCCGGTCACCTCGAAAATCCGCGTGAACTCGATCCCGGTGTTCGAACGCTTTATCGATTGGAAAAACTCGGCCCTGCGGCAGCGATACGAGGAATCGCTGCTGAAACGTCTCTACGAATCGTCGGGAACCGACAGGTTCGAACTCCCTGCTTCGGCCGTTACCGCGAAGCTGGCCCACGCGGTCGAATCCAGACGCCCGCGTGCGCGATATTACGTGACAACACCGACCTATATCGCCGGATGCCTGCGCCGTATTCTGCCGACCCGAACCATAGATCGCATCCTATCTGACATCTGAGGCGAAATTACCCGTTCGCTTTTGGCCCCATCAAGGCTAGATCAGAGCCATTGGGAAAACAAACGCGAACGGTGACTCTATGGACCTGTTGATGGTCGTACTGCTTTTGGCCATGGCGGCGGTGGTCGCGGTGCTGGTACTTGGCATCGCTAATTTCGGAAAACCCGGCAAGGACGCCGCGCTAAGAAGCAACAAAATGATGCGCCTGCGTATCCTACTCCAGTTCGTTGCCGTGGTGTTGATCGTGCTCTACGTCTACCTGCGCGGACAAGGAGTTTAGCAGATGGTCGTTCTCAACAAGATTTACACACGCACGGGTGATGACGGGAAAACCGCGCTGGGCAATGGTGAACGGGTCGCCAAGTATTCCGGACGCGTGGCGGCCTATGGCACGGTAGATGAACTGAATTCATTTGTTGGCGTGGCGCGAACCGAAGCGGACGGAGAGGTCGAAGCGGCCCTGTCACGCATCCAGAACGACCTGTTCGATCTTGGCGCCGATTTCTGCCGCCCCGACATGGACAAGGATGCCGAGGCCGACTATCCGCCCCTGCGCATCGTTCCCGCCCAGATCGACCGGCTTGAGGCCGAGATCGACGCGATGAACGACACGCTCGAACCCCTGCGCAGTTTCATCCTGCCCGGTGGTTCTCGTTTGGCGGCGCATTTGCACGTGTGCCGTACTGTTTCGCGACGGGCTGAACGGCTGGCGGTTGAACTGACCAACATGGAACCGGTGAACGAGACGGCTGTGAAATATCTCAACCGTCTCAGCGACTGGTTCTTTGTTGCCGCACGCTGTGCCAACAATGGCGGGCGGGATGATGTGCTATGGGTTCCGGGCGCGAACCGCTGACACCGGCGCTGGCGACCTGTATCGAAGACGCATATGCCGTCTTCGATAGGCCAAAGCCGACATCGCTGGATGTGTGCGAACGATGCTGCATGTATCCCGAGATCGAGGATCATTTCTTCGAGCCTGATATTCGGGACCTCCCCCTTCACTATGTGAAAGATTGGTTTTTTGCCGCCTCCGACCCGTTGGTCTCTCTGGCCCTGTCCCGCTATCTGCTGCCGCGGGTGATGGAATTGCTGGCACAAGGGCAAGAGATTGCAGACGTCGGCCTGGAAGTCAGTTTGAAACGATTCGGAACGGGCCTGCCGGATCGGTGGACAGCGCGGGAAGCCGAGATCATCAACCGATTTACCCAGCTTTATCTCGACCGGTTCAAAGCATCAGACCCTGCACCTCCGGACAACTATTTGGATGATGCCTTGTGCATGTTCGCCAGCGCCGGTCAGGACCCCGACCCTCTGTTAAGCTACGTCTGGTCATGGAGCGACGCGGATCTCTTTGGTCGTCTGGCCCACGATTGGAACATGGCAGGCCATTTTCCAAGCATCTGGTCAACAGCCTTCTGGTCGGAGGATGAGTTCAGCCTGCCCGGGCAAGCCACACGGGCAAAGCAGGTTGCAAAATGGTATCGCAGCCCCGAGATGATGGCCCGCGCCGCAGCCGCGATGGACCGGCCCGATCCGTCAGGCAACCTCCACAATCACGCAGCATGGATTCTGGATACATTGGCTAGCGCCTGAACTCACCCTGCTCCCCAACATCGTACCGGTCGGAGATTCAGCTTAGATTCCCGCGAGAAAAGGCAAAACGCGACGTCCCAACGCCATGACGTGACGATTTTGCTCTGTTGCCGGGCTGCGCAAGGCGCTATCTAAGCCTGCGAAAGCATCGGTCGAGCTGTAAGGCGGCTTGTCGTTTTTTTGAGGAGAAAGCGCTAAAATGAAGGTACTCGTGCCTGTCAAACGCGTGATTGACTACAACGTGAAGGTTCGCGTCAAAGCGGATGGTAGCGGTGTTGATCTCGCCAATGTGAAAATGTCGATGAACCCGTTCGACGAGATCGCAGTCGAAGAGGCGATCCGCCTGAAAGAAGCTGGCAAAGCCGATGAGGTTGTTGTGGTTTCGATCGGTGTGAAGCAGTCGCAGGAAACTCTACGCACCGCGCTGGCCATGGGCGCCGACCGCGCTATTCTGGTTGTCGCTGCCGATGATGTGCATCAGGACATCGAGCCTCTGGCCGTTGCCAAGATCCTCGCCAAAGTGGTCGAAGAAGAGCAGCCGGGCATCGTTCTGGCGGGCAAGCAGGCGATCGACAATGACATGAACGCCACCGGCCAGATGCTGTCGGCTCTGCTGGGCTGGAGCCAGGGCACTTTCGCGTCCGAACTGGACATCGAAGGCGACACCGCCAAGATCACCCGCGAGGTGGATGGCGGTCTGCAGACCATCAGCGTCAAGATGCCGACCATCGTGACCGTTGACCTGCGCCTGAACGAGCCGCGCTATGCGTCGCTGCCCAACATCATGAAGGCGAAGAAAAAGCCGCTGGATGAAAAAACCGCCGCCGATTATGGCGTCGACGTCACGCCGCGTCTGGAAATCGTCAAGACCGAAGAGCCGCCGGCACGTGCCGCTGGCATCATCGTGGGCTCGGTTGATGAGCTGGTCGAGAAACTCAAAGAAGCGGGGGCTGTGTAATGGCTGTTCTTCTTCTCGCAGAGGTTAACAACGGCGAACTGTCGGTTGACGCCACCGCCAAGACCGTTGCCGCCGTCAAATCGCTGGGTGACATCACCGTTCTGGCCGCAGGCGGCTCTGCCGCTGCTGCCGGTGAGGCCGCTGCCAAGATCGATGGTGTGTCCAAGGTTCTGGTCGCCGAAGATGCCTCGCTGGGCCACCGCCTGGCGGAATCAACCGCAGCCCTGATCGTGGGTCTGGCCGATGGATACGAGCATATCGTTGCCCCTGCCACCACCGACGCCAAGAACGTGATGCCGCGCGTTGCAGCCCTGCTGGACGTAATGGTGATCTCGGATGCGTCCGGCGTAGTCGACGCCACGACGTTTGAGCGCCCGATCTATGCGGGTAACGCGATCCAGACGGTGAAGTCGAACGACGCCAAGAAAGTTGTGACCATCCGCACAGCCAGCTTTGATGCGGCGGGCGAAAGTGGTTCGGCGGCTGTCGAAACCATCTCGGTCGGTGACAACCCCGGCCTGTCGTCGTGGGTCGAGGACAAGGTTGCCGAAAGCGACCGTCCAGAACTGACTTCGGCTGGCGTTGTTGTTTCAGGCGGCCGTGGTGTCGGCTCGGAAGACGACTTCAAACTGATCGAAACCCTGGCTGACAAGCTGGGTGCCGCCGTTGGCGCCTCGCGCGCCGCAGTTGACTCGGGCTACGCCCCGAACGACTGGCAGGTGGGTCAGACCGGTAAGGTTGTTGCCCCGGATCTGTATGTCGCTGTCGGCATCTCGGGTGCGATCCAGCACCTGGCTGGCATGAAGGACTCGAAGGTCATCGTCGCGATCAACAAGGACGAAGAGGCACCAATTTTCCAGGTCGCAGACTTCGGTCTGGTCGCCGACCTGTTCCAGGCGGTGCCGGAACTCACCGAAAAACTCGGTTGATCCCAGATAGAGATTTTTCGTCGAAAAATCTTGGAAGGCCCGCCAATGGCGGGCCTTTTCTTTTCTATCTAGACACCAACGTCGTTGATCGCGTGCGCTAGAGCCTCAGCTATTCTTCGATGCGTGGCCGGGCCAATCATATGCTCCGCCATTGGCTGTTGCAGGGTGCCAAACAACATGTCCTCAAGCTCATCAGATACACCGGAAACCTGAACGCCCAGTGTTGTGACCTCAGCACAACGGGGCCTTAGCGCTTCGATCATCTGTGAATCGACCGCAGCAGGTTCGTAGGGCATCGAAGTCGCAGCAGCACCCTCCACCTCCAGGCGCAGCATCACGACAGGAGGTCGGACCTTGTCCAGAAAGGTGCTGAGCCTTTCGATCCATCCTGTTCGCAATTCCTGTTCGACAAGCTCGATTCGGGCGTCTGATCGCGCCTTCAAACGGGTCAGCAGATGGCGGACAAAGTGGATATCCGTGAAATCTTCCTCGGGATACAGCGCAATGAGATCCGGGGTTGGCGTCACGAAACGGTCATTGCGGCGGGGATGCACGCGGTAGAAACGGTTTGATTGGCCCAGCAAACCAGGCATCTGCAGGACGCAGACATCTGCAGCGTTCACGATGTCCAGCAGACCCGCATCCTGCGTCAATGCCTCGACCCCGCAGAACAGGCTACCGAGGTTAAGGCATCGGCGATCCAGTCGGCGCTCCAATATGGTGGGAAAGGGATCTTCCACGAATCGCCCGAAGGTTTCCTCACCTCCCAAACACGCCACGTAGGAGCTGTTCAGAGCCCTTTGCGGGCCTCTGAAGTGCAACAGCGAGGCACCGTAGCTGCACGTTGTTTCAGCGGGGCCGTCCGCATTGATTGATTGATAGCTCATCACACTCACCCAAATTTTCACCCGGTTGCCATTTTGACGCCGCAGGTCTTGCAAAATCCCTAATGCGCGCATTTGAAGCGAATTTGACTGGCCCCCTCCCCTTGCCGCCTGAGCGGAACTGCCGATAATGTCGCCATATCCTGCAAATAAGGGCATCAGAACATGGACGTAAAATCAGTCGGAGTGATCGGCGCCGGGCAGATGGGCAACGGTATCGCCCATGTCCTGGCGTTGGCAGAGTATGATGTTCTGCTGAACGATATCAGCCAGGACGCGCTGGATGGCGCAATCACGACGATTGAGACAAATCTGGCGCGTCAGGCCTCGCGCGGCAAGATTACTGACGATGCAATGAAAGCCGCGTTGGGACGGATTACCACTACGTTGAATCTACCCGATCTGGGTCAGACCGACCTCGTGATCGAAGCCGCGACCGAGCGGGAAGCGGTCAAACAAGCGATCTTTGAGGATTTACTGCCACATTTGCAGCCCCATACGATCCTGACCTCGAACACCTCGTCTATTTCCATTACGCGACTGGCCAGCCGCACCGACCGGCCCGAGCGGTTCATGGGGTTCCATTTCATGAATCCGGTGCCGGTGATGCAGCTGGTCGAGCTGATCCGGGGGATCGCCACCGACGAGCCGACCTTCAATGCCTGCAAGGCGGTGGTCGACCGGCTGGGCAAGACCTCGGCCAGCGCCGAGGATTTCCCGGCCTTTATCGTCAACCGTATTCTGATGCCGATGATCAACGAAGCCGTCTATACCCTGTACGAGGGGGTCGGGAGCGTTCAGTCCATCGACCAGTCGATGAAGCTGGGTGCAAACCACCCGATGGGACCGTTGGAATTGGCGGATTTTATCGGGCTGGATACCTGCCTGGCGATCATGAACGTGCTGCACGATGGGTTGGCGGATACCAAGTACCGCCCCTGCCCGCTGCTGACTAAATATGTCGAGGCCGGATGGCTGGGCCGTAAGACCGAACGTGGATTTTATGATTACCGTGGTGAAGTCCCGGTGCCGACGCGGTAAGGGGAGAGGGCAGCCCTCTCTTGAGCCTATGGCTCAATTCACTCCCGAAGTATTTTTTGGCCAGATGAAGCTGCGGATCAGGATTTAGGCGTTTGGCCCAGCGCCATCGTGTGGTTTCTGAGCCAGGCCATGAAGCCACGAGGATCACGTTCCAGCAGAGCCATGTCATCGTCCGAAATCGGACCGCCGATCACCGGCGACTGGGGTCTGTTGCATGATCGGACGATTTCGTGCAGCAGGAGGCCCTGGCGAAGGATGGGCGATATCCGGTTGGCGATTTGATACCAGCGCGAGTTGCTTCCCGGGAAAAAGATCGGAACAACCTTGGCGCCCGACCGGCGGATCATCTTCGCGGTGAAGACATTCCACTCCCGCTCAATAGCTGGGCCGAACCAATCATCCGACGACATCACCACGCCAGACGGGAACAGCGCGACAACGCCTCCATCTGCCAAGTGTTTCATCGTTTTGCTGCGCATCTCGAGCATCTTGGCCTGCGCCTCAGGATCGTGCGGGAACGGCACCGGGATCATGAATGAGGTCGCAGCTTCATCCAATCCGGTCAGGACGGAACGGGTCAGGATGCGATAGTCACTGCGGACCCGGCCGATGAGTTCGGCGAAAATCATGCCATCGACCATGCCGTGCGGATGGTTCGCGACAACCACTACGGGGCCTTCTTTGGGGATACGCGCGATCTGTTCGGCGGGGGTTGTCAGCTCGATACCCATGGTCTTGAGCGCACCGCCCCAGAATTTCTGACCTCGGTAGCGTTCGTTCTGTTTCTCGAACTTGTTGACCATGCGCAGGATGGTCAGTTTGCCGGTACACCATTCAATGGCGCGGATAGCCGTAGACGTCCAGGCATCGTCAAACGAGTTTGCGTAGGTCAGGGTTCTGCGGTCGTAGATTTCGCCCTGATCTGTGTCATGCTCTGCGACAGGGCCTGTCTTGGTATCGTGCGTGGTTTCCGCCAATTGCCTGGTCTTTCATCCTTGATGTCGCGGCAGCCGTAACGTCAGAACCCTTCTCCGAATTTATCATTCACCAAGGTTTCCAAAGCTTCTGCCAACGCCTCAGCATCCGGGCCGGACGTCTCGACGTCAATAGTGGTTCCGCGCGACGCTGCCAACATCAAAAGGCCCATGATGCTGTCGCCTGAAGCAGATAGTCCGTCACGGGACACTTCGGCACGTGCGTCAAATCCTTCCACCACCTCAACCAGCTTGGCCGATGCACGGGCATGTAGGCCCTTTTCGTTGATAATTTTCAAACTCTTGTTCGTCATATGCATCTATCCGGTATCAATCCAGCGTCACATTTTGCGCATTGATGTATTTTCGTCCAGCTTCCAACGCCAGACGCACCGCCTCGGCCAATGGCAGGTGGCGGCTTTTGGCCAGTTTGATCAGCATGGGCAGGTTGGCCCCGTAAAGGATTCGCCGGTCTTGTGGCGCGCAGGCCCGCAGGCTGAGATTCGATGGGCTACCGCCAAACAGGTCGGTCACGACAACGACCCCGTCGCCCATGTCGACCTCATCAGCGGCGCGGCAAATCTCGGCTTGTTTCGCCTCACGATCATGATCGGCTTCAATCGGGATGGCCACCAGTCCGGGTTGTTTTCCGACCACATGCTGCGTGGCGGCCAAGTACTCCTGAGCCAATCCACCATGTGCAACAATTACGATCCCGATCACTCCGGCCTCACATTCAACGCACGTCTTTCCATCTCGCGATGCCTAATTGCCACCTGCTGCCCCCCCTCTGCAAGGGCCTTTGCAACAGCCTCGGCAACAGCGACCGAGCGGTGTTGCCCCCCGGTACAACCGAACGCAACCGAGAGGTGTGCCTTTCCCTCCTCACGGAACGCCGGAAGCAATTCAATCAACAGGTCTACGACCCGGTCGAAGAAAGCTTCGTAATTCGCGTCTGATTGAACATAGGCCGCCACATCGACGTTTCGACCATCCGCAGTACGCAATTCGGGTCGCCAATACGGATTAGCCAGGAAACGGCAATCAAACACCATATCCAGACCACGTGGCAGGCCTCGCTTGTACGAGAAGGACTCAATTGACACCGCCAGATGCCGCCCTCCTTTCGGCGCAAACCATCGCTCGACCTCCTCACGCAACTGATGAACGTTCAATGCGCTCGTTTCGATAAGTGTGTCGGCGATCTCACGAATCGGGGCCAGCAGTTCTTTTTCCTGTCGGATACCAGTTTCCGGGCTGGCATCTGCGGCGACCGGGTGGCGGCGGCGGGTTTCCGAGAACCGGCGCAGCAGCACCTCGTCGCTGCAATCCAGATAGAGGATCGTCAGGTCGACATCTTCCATCCGGTTCAGCTTGGCGGCAAGTTCGATGAAGCCGATGGTCGAGAAATCCCGGTTACGCGCATCAATGCCCAAAGCCATCGGACCTGTTGGCTTGGAACTGACAAGCAATCGCACCAGCAGACCCATCGGCAGGTTATCAATCGCCTCAAATCCTAGGTCCTCAAGCACATGGATCGCAGTTGAACGTCCGGCGCCCGAGGGGCCTGTCACCAGTACGACGCGCTGTTGTGCTGTCATGTATTCGGCCATTCCGGAGCCACGCGCCCCATCTTCAAAAGTTGCATAAGTCCTGCGGCCAAGTTGGGCACGCCAGCGGCGTGAAGCAAGGGAACAGTTTGCCCCAGCACCCGAACTTCTTCTGGTTCGGGCAAGCGCGCTGGCTCAGGGCCATCCAAATCCACAACATAGGCCAATCGGGCTGGCCCCGCCGGTTCAGCCCGCAACAAGCCGACACCACGTGCCTCGATCAATCCAAGGATTTGCGGAACTGCACTCGCCATCACATGGTTATCCTGCGTCAGTAGATTAACCCTGTCATCTGCAACAAGCTGAGCCCCCAGCGCCATCATCTGTAGCGCCAGCGCGGATTTACCCGTGCCCGAAGCACCGATAATCAACACGCCCGCATTCTGTACCGCTATGCAGGTGGCGTGAACGCAAGCTGTTTCCTGATCCGCAATGTCGGAAAGAGGAAGCTTGCCCATCGCTCTAGACAGGAAGCCCGACCACGAACCGGGCCCCCAGCGGGTCCGAGGTGATGTCCGCTTCGGTCGGGCGGATGTTTTCGGCCCAGATCACGCCGCCATGCGCCTCGACGATCTGTTTCGAGATCGCCAACCCCAGGCCGGAATTATTGCCGAAATGCTCTTCGGGGCGTTGGGAATAGAAGCGCTTGAAAATCTTGGTCAGAGCCTGATCAGGGATACCGGGGCCGGTGTCTTCGACCACGACCAGCACGCGGTTATCACGGCGGCGCACCCAGACACGGATGGCGTCTTTGTCCTCGCAGAAAGAAATCGCATTGGTGATCAGGTTGACAAAGACCTGAGCCAGACGCGCCTCGAGCCCGTTGACCACGATCGGGTCGGACGGCAGGTCAGTGATATAGTCGATGCCCTTCGAACGGGCATCTTCGCCCAGAAACTGACTGATATTGCCGAGCAGATTGAGAAGATCGAAGGGTTGCTCTTCTTCTTTTACCAGCTCCGCATCCAGCCGCGACGCATTCGAGATGTCACTGACCAGACGATCCAGTCGCCGCACGTCATGTTCGATCACCCCCAACAGCTTTTCCCGCTGGTCGTCACGCTTGACCATGCGCATGGTGCCAACGGCGGACTGCAGGCTGGCGAGCGGGTTCTTGATCTCATGCGCCACATCGGCGGCAAACTGTTCGTTCGCGTCAATTCGGTTGTAGAGCGCCGTAACCATACCGCGCAAAGCCTGGCTGAGGCGACCAATCTCATCCGGGCGCGCGCTGAGGTCGGGGATGCGGATACGCCCCGGGTTCACCCCCGTGCCACGATCCTTACCCATCTCGGCCGCCGCCGCCAGATCGGCAAGAGGGTTGGCAATGGTCGAGGCAAGAACGAGGCTCAGGCCAATCGAAACAAGAAGTGCGACAACAAACATCTGAAGGATACGCTCTTGTTCCTTGCGGGCCAGCGCATCAATCTCGCCCGCAGGGCCCGCCATCGCGACGGCACCCACAGGCGTATCGTCCAACAGGATCGGAGCGACGGCCACAATCACAGTCTGGCCCAGGTCGTCCTTCACGGCCTGCACCTGCGTCCCACCATCCAGCGCCTTTGGGATCATCTCCTGAACCCGCTGCGCCAGCGTCGGAGCCTCACTTTCAGAAGAACCGCTGAAGATCGCGGACACTCCACTCCACACCGCGTTCAGCGCGTCGCTGATCAGCGTGCTTCCGGTGGCGGTGCCGGCATCCCGATGCAACAGGCTTGGCAGTTCGGAGGCCGGAGATGCACCGCGCGTCCATCCAATCAGTGTACCGGTACTGTCATAGACAAAGACCTCGCCCCCTTCGGGCAGGCTGAGGCCCGACAACGTATCCCGTACATCCAGCGCTCCCGCCCCATTGGCGGAAGGCTGGCGCAGTTGGGTCTCAAAAACGTTGCTGACAAGCTGTGCATCCCCGACCAGATTGCCTGCGGTCTGTTGAACCCGCTCTTTTCGCGTGTCGTCCAGATACAGCAGCCCTGCCACCAGGATGACAAGAGCGATCAGGTTGAACGTGATGATCCTGCGCGCCAGAGGCGAATAGCGCAGCGTAAACAGGTTCCGCCGCGACCGCTTGGCCTGCAACTCGGCCGACTCGGGGTCCTGAGGAATGACCCAGTCATCCCCGAGAACGACGTCCGCGTCGCGCACTTGGTTGGCTTGTTCAGTATCGCGCACGAGACCCCTTCGCCTTTTAAAAACGGCCGCGCCTATTCTTCGTTATAACGATATCCGATACCATACAGCGTTTCGATCGCCGAAAACTCGGAATCTGCGGCACGCATCTTTTTGCGCAGCCGCTTGATATGGCTGTCGATTGTCCGGTCATCCACATAGACCTGATCGTCATAGGCCACATCCATCAACTGATCGCGGCTTTTGACAAAGCCGGGACGTTGTGCCAGCGCCTGAAGCAGCAAAAACTCGGTCACCGTCAGCGAGACATCGTTGCCCTTCCAACTGACCGCATGACGCAACGGGTCCATCCGCAATTCGCCACGCTCCATCACCTTGGTATCGCCCGAGGCGGCGTTGGTCACGTCACCATCGGTCGCTTCCTGACGGCGCAACAGCGCACGGATGCGTTCGACCAGAAGGCGCTGGGAAAAAGGCTTTTTGACGTAGTCATCTGCGCCCATCCGCAGGCCCAGAACCTCGTCGATTTCGTCATCTTTCGAAGTGAGGAATATCACCGGCATCTGGGTTTTCTGCCGCAGTCTTTGCAGCAGATCCATGCCGTCCATGCGCGGCATCTTGATATCCAGAACGGCCATATCAGGCAGCTTCTTGTTGAACGCGTCCAACGCAGCCTGACCATCATTATATGTTTCGACCTCAAACCCTTCGGCTTCGAGTGTCATGGACACGGACGTCAGGATATTTCTGTCGTCGTCCACCAGTGCAATCTTTGACATCGGGTTCACCCCTATTCCTGCTCACTCGCGCAATAATACGCTTTTTTGTAAGGCATTGTTGGCGGTTTTGAGTCGCCGAATCAATCCGTAACTGCGAATCGTGCCATTCTTGCGGCAGGTATGCGGCAAAATTGCCTTGCTGAACTCAAAATGCCGCCTTGATTTGTGGCAGGCAATTCGTGATGGCGCTAAACCTGAACTTGGTTGCGCTAACTCCTCCAAACCGTCCTGTTCATGCCCTAAAATACCATGATAAGAGGCGCCTGACCGCCGGACTATTTCCGGTATCCGCCCCAATGGCGCAGCCGGCCCGACAGCCAAAGCGCCGCCACAGGAGAAGACACACATGACATCTGGACGGGTTAACCCGCAATTCCGCCTCGAAGATCAGGGCATCGAGGGTCTGGGCAATGTCTATTACAACTTCATGGAACCGGCGCTGATCGAAGAGGCGCTGAAGCGCGGCGAAGGCACCCTTGGCAATGGCGGAGCCTTTTTGGTCACCACCGGCAAGTTCACGGGCCGTTCCCCCAAAGACAAGCATGTCGTCAAAACCGACAGCGTCGCCGACAGCATCTGGTGGGAAAACAATGCCGCCATGAGCCCCGAAGGCTTTGATGCGCTGTACGAAGATATGCTGGCCCATATGAAAGGCCGCGATTACTTTGTGCAGGACCTGGTGGGCGGGGCCGATCCCAGCTATTCGATCAATGTGCGCATGGTCACCGAACTGGCCTGGCACAATCTGTTCATCCGCCACCTGCTGCGCCGTCCGGATCGCGAGGACCTGGATGAGTTCACGGCAGATTTCACAGTCATCAACTGCCCCAGCTTTCAGGCCGATCCCACCAAGCATAACTGCCAGAGCGAGACCGTGATCGCACTGAACTTCGACCGTAAGCTGATCCTGATCGGCGGCACCGAATATGCCGGTGAGAACAAGAAATCCGTCTTCACCCTGCTGAACTATATGCTGCCGGAAAAAGGTGTGATGCCGATGCATTGTTCGGCCAACCACGCGGTTGGAAACCCGGTCGATACTGCTGTGTTCTTCGGCCTCTCCGGCACCGGCAAGACAACCCTGTCCGCCGATCCGTCGCGTATCCTGATCGGGGATGATGAACATGGCTGGTCAGATCGCGGCACCTTCAACTTTGAAGGCGGTTGCTATGCCAAAACGATCAACCTGAACGCCGAGGCCGAGCCGGAAATCTACGCGACCACCAACAAGTTCGGTACGGTGATCGAGAACATGGTCTTCGATCCCGAGACCAAGGAACTCGATTTCAACGACGACTCGCTGACCGCAAACATGCGCTGCGCCTATCCGCTCGAATATATCTCGAACGCATCCAGCACCGCTCTGGGCGGGCACCCGAAAAACATTATCATGCTCACATGTGACGCGTTTGGCGTGCTGCCTCCGATCGCGCGGTTGACCCCGGCGCAGGCGATGTACCACTTCCTATCGGGCTTCACCTCGAAAGTCGCCGGAACCGAGCGTGGCGTGACCGAACCCCAACCGACCTTTTCGACCTGTTTTGGCGCACCCTTCATGCCGCGCCGCCCCGAGGCCTATGGCAACCTGCTGCGCGACAAGATCGCCCAGCACGGCGCGACCTGCTGGTTGGTCAACACCGGCTGGACCGGCGGCGCCTATGGTGTTGGCAGCCGGATGCCGATCAAGGCCACACGCGCTCTGCTGACAGCCGCGCTGGACGGATCGTTGGCGGATGCGGAATACCGCAAAGACGCCAATTTCGGCTTTGACGTACCGGTCTCGGTTCCGGGTGTGCCTGAGGTTCTGCTGGACCCGCGCCGCACCTGGGACGATCAGGTAGCATTCGACAAGCAGGCTGAAAAACTGGTGCAGATGTTCGCCGAAAACTTCGAGCAATACCTGCCCTTCATCGACGAAGATATCAAAGCCGTCGCAATCGGCTGACCCGGACCGGGGGCCTTCGCGGCCCCCGTTTCGCCCCGGATTACGTTGCGGCAACCGCATACTCACCGACAAGTTCATTGCGGGAACGGGTAACTTGCGCTATCGCATTCTATCTATGAAACTCTGGAACCCGGCGCGCATTTATGTCGGTTTTCTTGGAATTTGAACGTTGGACGATCCGGGCGATCTTGCTCACACCTCGTTTCGGGCCGTTCTGAAAGGGTAACGACTATTTCCACATGGGGATGGGTGTCGGGTTGAAGTTCGCCAAAGGTTTTAGCCTTTCGATATGCCTCGGTCAGACACGGAAACTATAGGCAGGTTATGACTGAAATCTCAAAACTCACCGAACTGCGCAAACTTATGCAGAGCATGGAGCGTACGCTGGGACTGGAAGAATTGTCTCCGGTCGAGCGCGACATCTATTACGCCGCCGAAGAGCTGTCAAAAAACGATCGGGAAGTCCGCACCTTCGGCCTGATCGAGCATACGCTGGTCAAAAGCGTCTCACGCCCGACCTTCTTCCGCGCTCTCAAGTCGCTTGTTCAGAAGGGCTATCTTTCGCAAAGCGGAAGCGCCAATCGCGGGCGGTATCTGGTTCATGCGCCCAGGTGATCGCCGCCTGAAATCTGCAAACGGCTAAGCCCCGTGAACAGATGGGCCACTGACACATTCTATGCCTCTTTGGCCTATGTTGCCGCATCGCTCCTCACATTCGAGGTTCTGATGCCGCTTCAGAATGTCTTTTTTCCAGAATACCCCAGCTACGCCAGCCTGCTGTTTCTCCCGCATGGGGTTCGGGTGCTGTCGGCCTGGCTGCTGGGATGGCGTGCGATATTCGCCCTGCTTCCAGGCGTAGCCATCGTCTTTGTCATGATCGGTGGCTGGGATGTATTGCTGCCCAGCAGGTTGCTGGCGATTACCATCGCCGTAACGATCACCCCTGCCGTTTTCTATGCCTGCAAGGCGCTGGGCTGGGATCTGTTCCCCCGCGCCGACCGGAAACCCTGCTGGCTGTGCGTGATGGGCGTTGGAGTCATAACGTCCGTACTGGTTTCAGGCCTGACCAATATGGCCTTTGGCAGTGCCACCGCCGAGTATGTGGCCTTTCTGATCGGCGATATATCGGGCTTGTTCTTCCTGATGTTGGGCCTGCATTTCGCATTCCGGATTGCCGATAGGCGCAGCTAACCCATAATGCCGCGCCGCAGCAGGTTCAGCCCGGCAATCAGCAGAACCAGCAGCGTGAGCTTGCGAAATTGTGCCTGATCGATCCGATCCTGCAGAAACAGGCCCGCGCGCATCCCCAACAGCGCCGGTAAAATCAACAATGCCGAAAACAGCGTTGTTTCGGGCCGCAAAACACCTGATCCCACATGCGCCACCACCAGAGCCACCGCACCCAGCCCATAGATGACCCCCTGAACCCGCATCTGGTCTTTCTTCGGCGTATTCAGCGCCGTCAGATACGCAACCGTTGGCGGCCCCCAGACACCTGAGATGCCGCCGACGGCCCCTGCAACCGCACCCACCAGCGCCTCGACCCGCATCGTAGGCTTCTGCAGCGTCAGCTTGAGGCCCAGAAGTTGAACCAGCGCAAAAAAAGACACCGGCACACCCAGCGTCAGCAGGAAAGTCCTGGTGGACAGGACGTTGATCAATTGCGCGCAGGCTAGAAGGCATACTAGCCCCACCCCCAGAAAAACGCGGAACCTGCGGATTGATGCCATAGCAGCAGGTGCGCCTTCGCGCAGGGCCTGCACTCCGTTGGTCACGAGGGTTGGCAGGATCAGGCCCGCAAGCGCCAGATTGGGGGGCAAAACCATACTGAGCCCCGACACGAACACCATCGGCATGGCGAAACCGACCATACCCTTGACCCACCCCGCCACAAAAGCGATGGCGAGGGCCAGATAAAATTCCTGCGGAGACATTAACGAAAACACGTTCATCGCCCCTTCATAGCACCTGAATTTTTTTCTGCATTGCAAAACGTTCAAGAAATATTTGAACTTTTCTGGGGTTATTTGCGTATTTTTGTTGCGCTGCACGTGCAGCATGATATGACCAGACGACCCAGCAGAGGACGTGATTCATGGCCCATGACGGACAGGATATGACGAACATGACGCAGCCGGCGGTTTTACCCGAGCTTTTGACACTCAGCGCGGCAGCTCTGCCCGCAGTTCAGACAGTATTCGACAAAGCGCGTGAGTCGGTACGTGCGATGGTAACGGCCGAGGACCGCATCTCGGGCGCGTTGATCGAGGCGCATCAGACAGCCGCGCATGGGCTGGCTTGGCTCGCGACCTATCATCAGTCACTGCAGCAGATGCAACGCTGGGCCGAGGCGCTTCAGGCCGAAGGGAAATTTGGTGAGATGGAGCAGCTGCTGCATCAGATCGCCTTTGGTGAGTACCTGCACCAGATCGCCGGTGGCATCCCGATGAACCAGGGCGAAGTCGTGCGCTTGCAGGACCTTGGCCTCGGCTGGGACGCCCTGTCGGGATTCCAGTGCAGTGAAGTACAAACCCTGATGGCGCAGGCCAATTCTCAGACTGCACGGACCCGTCTGGTCGAGCTGATGCAGGACCAATCCGGCGCCACCATGTTTGGCGCATCAGGTCTGGACGAAGAGCTGGAGATGATCCGCGACCAATTCCGTCGCTATGCCGTTGAAAAGGTTGAGCCAAATGCGCATGACTGGCACCTTAAGGATGAGTTGATCCCGATTGAGATCATCGAAGAACTGGCCGAAATGGGTGTTTTTGGCCTGACTATCCCCGAGGAGTTCGGCGGGTTTGGCCTGTCCAAAGCCTCGATGTGTGTGGTGTCGGAAGAGCTGTCACGCGGGTATATCGGCGTTGGGTCTCTGGGCACCCGCTCGGAAATCGCGGCTGAACTGATCATCGCGGGCGGCACGGATGAGCAAAAGGCCAACTGGCTGCCAAAGCTCGCCAGCGCCGAGATTCTGCCGACAGCCGTATTCACTGAACCCAACACGGGTTCGGATTTGGGCAGCCTGCGAACACGCGCTGTAAAAGGGGCAGATGGTAACTATAAGATAACAGGCAATAAAACATGGATTACGCACGCCGCGCGGACTCATGTGATGACCCTGTTGGCGCGGACCAATCCAGACAGCACCGATCACCGTGGGCTGTCCATGTTCCTTGCCGAAAAGACTCCCGGTACCGATGAGAACCCGTTCCCCACACCCGGTATGACCGGCGGCGAGATTGAGGTTCTGGGGTATCGCGGGATGAAGGAATACGAGCTGGGCTTCGATGGTTTCGAAGTGAAGGGCGAGAACCTTCTGGGTGGCGAAGAAGGTAAAGGTTTCAAGCAGTTGATGGAAACCTTCGAATCCGCACGCATCCAGACCGCCGCCCGTGCCATCGGTGTGGCGCAGAGCGCGCTGGACATTGCCATGCAATATGCGCAGGACCGCAAGCAGTTCGGAAAAGCATTGATCAACTTCCCGCGCGTTTCGGGCAAGCTGGCGATGATGGCAGTTGAGATCATGATTGCACGTCAGCTAACATACTATTCCGCCTGGGAAAAAGACCACGGCCAGCGTTGTGACCTTGAGGCCGGGATGGCCAAGCTGCTGGGGGCCCGGGTTGCCTGGGCTGCGGCGGATAACGGGTTGCAGATTCATGGCGGCAATGGGTTTGCCCTGGAATACAAGATCAGCCGCGTGCTGTGTGACGCTCGCATTCTGAACATCTTTGAAGGTGCCGCAGAAATTCAGGCACAGGTCATCGCGCGTCGGTTGCTGGGATAAATCCCGAACCAACGCGGTTTCCCCAACTGAACCCGGCCTTGTGCCGGGTTTTCTTTTTCTTCCGTGTTGTACATGCCCCAGAGACCGGATCTTCCGAGTTGTACAACTCTGTTTTGCCGTCTCGCGGACGAAACTTCCCCCTCGGATCGGGTTGAGAAATCCGTTAAAGGACCGTGAACGGAACAGACCCGCATGTCGGTCGAAGGAGACTCGAGCGTGAAACTCATCATTGCCATTCTGGCCACCTGCCTGACCCTCGCGGGGTGCGCCATGGCCCCTACAGGCGGCCCCAATGATGTCGACCGGCTGGCGCAGGCGATACAGAATCTCGACCCCGGGGTCGACCCGACCGAGGCGCGCCGGGCGGCCGAGATATCCTATTCCTACGCAAACCAGCTGAAACGAGACTGGGGCGTCAACGATCCGGCCATTATTCACAATGCAAAGGTCATCAACGGCTTTCGTGAGAAAGGCCTGTGCAATGACTGGGCGCAGGCCATGACCACGCGCCTGAAGCAAGAGAACTTTCAGACGCTCGACCTGCACTGGGCCACGTCACCCCCGACCGCCTTCCGGATCATCCACCATTCGGCTCTGATCAGCGCCAAGGGAGATTCGATGTATGACGGCATCATCCTCGATCCGTGGCGCAACAGCGGCGCGCTGTTTTGGGCACCGGTGCGCGAAGATACCAGATACAACTGGCGGCCCCGTCTGGATGTGCGCGAAGAACTGATCAGCGGCGCGAACCCTTATTGACAGGATACTGCGATGATACGTCTGACCCTGCTCCTGCCCCTCGTGGCGCTGTTCCAATGCGACAAGGATGAAACCGTCGCCGCTTATGGCGCGGCGGACCAGACATGGGCCTTGCAGGAAATCGACGGAGAACCGTTCGAAGCCAGCGCCCTGCTGCGCTTTCCCGAGGAAGGGCGGATTGAGGGGAATGCGCCCTGCAACACCTATTCAGGTACTCTTGATGCGCCCTACCCCTGGTTCGAAATCGCCGATCTGGCCGCCACCCGCGCAGCCTGCGCCTGGCTGGAGGCTGAGGGCCTCTATTTCGCTGCATTGTTGGCGATGACACAGTCCGAGGTGTCAGGCGATGTGCTGATCCTGCGCAACGAGGACGGGCACGAAATGGTATTCAAAGCCGCCGAGTAAACTGCGCCACGAAGCGTGCCCGTGCGTCGGGTAGCGGCGTGTGGCCTAGCGACGGGGCTAGGTGGTGTTCCAGAAAATAACCGGTGGTAAGCAGGGCCTCGGCGATCTCAGCATCCGGAGCAGCCCCTTCACCCCGCAGGCAGGGCGGCAGGGGCAGCAGCTTGTCGGCCCACTCTCCTGCCCCCGCAGCGCTGACGGCGCGGCCCGTTTTGGGCGAGACGTAGACCAGCCCCTCGGTCGCGCCGGTCACGGCGCAGTCCGACAGGTCGAGGGCAAAACCCAGCTCTTCCAGCAGGGCCAGTTCCCAGCGCAGATAGGCCAGCGGCCAGACCTCGTCCTGCCCCAGCAGGTCCATCAACTGTTCGGTCTGTTTGTAGATCGCCGGGTGCGGTTCGCGTTCGGGCAGGCAGAAGGACAGCAGCGCCACCACCGCGTTCAACCCGGACAGCGCCAGCCGACCCGAGAACGCCGCCGCCGCGCGTGACCGCAAAGGCTCAACCTGAAAGGTGCCGATATGTTCTTCGAGCCGCGCACGCCAGAGTACATCCAACTGAGCACCCGGTTGCAGGATGGGCGCGATCTTGCGGCTCGTCCCGCCGCGCACAACGCCCGCATGGCGGCCGTGACCCTCGGTGAAAACCTCGATAATCGCCGCAGTTTCGCCATGGCGACGAGAGCTCAGGAGTATGCCGTGATCGCGCCAGTCCAAGTTCGGCCCCGTTAAGTCACCAGATACGCCGACAGAAAATCTCAAGCCCGCTGCACGTTCAAGGTCCAAACGGGTCGGGCCACGCGAAAACCGGCAATCGCTCTGGTGGTTACCGCAGTCGCTTCGGCTGGGTGCCGCCTTTGAAACAAAACTGGAAAAACGCGTTGCGTGTATCCGGCGCAGGTATTAACGTTCGCCTTATGTTCTTACCAGCAGGATTCCCAAATGTCTCTTAACTATGTCATGATCGGCTCGAACGATGTCGCGAATGCACGCGCTTACTATGACGCGCTTGTGCCGCGATTGGGCGGGAAGGTTGTTGCCGAATACATGCCGCACGCTGTCTGCTATGAATTGCGCGGCGGCGGGCGCATGTGGATCGCGACTCCACATGATCAGCAAGCCGCCACGGTCGGAAACGGCAACATGGTCGGCTTGCTATGCGAAAGCGAGGCGGAAGTTCGCGACGCACACGCGACGGCGCTGGCCAATGGCGGGACAAATGAAGGCGATCCAGGTGAACGCCCCCAATATGGCCCGGAGTTCTATGGCGCGTATGCCCGCGATCCGGAAGGCAACAAAATGAGTTTTGTCTACTTTCGTGAGGCGGATTAACCACGCCCGAACCTGCTGATCAGGCCGAGGCGGTCTGCGGGGCAATCAGCGGACGATTCAGTATGTCATCCCCGCGTGAATCAGGATGCCTACGACCATCAGCAGGTTCATCACCATCGAGAGGCCATTGCCCACATAGATGGGAAGCTTTCCGACCACCAATCCATAGGTGAACCAGAGAAATGACAGCGTGGCAAAGAGCGACCAGGAAACCAGCGACTGGCCTGACGCATGATCGGAATGGGTAAAGTAGAGCTTGATCAATTGCGGAAGCGTGGCGAAGGGACCTACGATTCCGATAAAGACCATGAAGCTTTCGAACCGCTGCATCCAGTGTCCGAGATTGGAGTTTTCCAGTTTCTGAGCAAGCGTTTCAGCCACGAAATCACCTCCTAATCTTACTGTATTCCATAGATGGCCGGTTCTCAGCGGCCCGGTTGGCGCCAAAATAGTCACTTTGATCTGTGTGTCCAAGCCCCCCGGGCGCCGGGTTAGTCAAGCCCGTCCTCGCCCAGCAGATGCCGTCCCTGCCGGTCTTCGACTTCAATCACCCAGAGATCGGGATCAAAGCTGCGTTGCCGGGTGATGGCTGTATCCACATCGACCTCGGGGCCGCTGGAAAGCTCCACCCATTTGCGTTCCCCGCTCATCAGATCAAAGCTGCGCTGAAACGCCATGGCCTGCCCGTCGAGCGTGTTGAGCTTGACCAGAACCGCGCCTGCGGTGTCATCGCCATGGGCCACCACAAAGGCCGGGATTTCCTGAAACCGCAGCCGTGCCAGATAAGCGTGGACCCAGAATTCCGCCGTCAGACGCGTCATCGCGCCGACCTGTCCATCAGGCGCGAGAATTTTCGTCGAAAATTCTTGGTCCGTGTCATGCGTTGCCGTCTTTGAAATCCAGCCCCATCTCTGAGTAGCGCTCGGATTCCTCCAGCCAGTTGGGGCGGACTTTGACCTGCAGGAACAGGTGAATCTTGCGGTCGAGGAATTCTTCCAGCTCCGCCCGCGCGGCCTGACTGACGGCCTTGATCGTCTCACCACGTTTGCCCAGCACGATCCCTTTGTGGCCGTCGCGCATGACGTAAATCACCTGATCGATCTTGGCGGAACCGTCTTTGCGTTCCTCCCAGTTCTCGGTCTCGACGGTCAGTTGATAGGGCAATTCCTGATGCAGGCGCAGGGTGAGCTTCTCGCGCGTCATTTCGGCTGCGATCATGCGCAGGGGCAGATCGGCAATCTGGTCCTCGGGATAAAGCCACGGACCTTCGGGCAGTTCCGATGCCAGCCACTCGCGCAGATCTTCGACGCCATGGCCTTTCTCGGCCGAAATCATGAAGGTCTCGGCAAAGGGATAGCGCGCGTTCAGGTCACTGGTCAGGGCCAGCAGTTTCTCGGAGGGCACCTTGTCGATCTTGTTGATCGCCAGCGCGATGGTGCGGCCCTGCCCGATCTCTTCCAGACCTTCAAGGATGCGTTCGACCCCTTCGGTGATACCGCGATGCGCCTCGACCATTAGCACGACCACATCCGCATCTGCAGCCCCGCCCCAAGCGGCGGCGACCATGGCGCGGTCCAGACGGCGGCGCGGCTTGAAGAGGCCGGGCGTGTCCACGAAGATCAGCTGCGCGTCGCCCTCCATCGCCACGCCGCGAATGCGGGCGCGGGTGGTTTGCACCTTATGGGTCACGATCGAGACCTTGGCCCCGACCATGCGGTTCAGAAGGGTGGATTTGCCTGCGTTGGGCTCTCCGATCAGGGCGATAAATCCGGCGCGTGTGGTCATGTTCTATGCGATCCTGTTTGCAAGTGCGCACCCCTATAGCAGATTGCGCGGACGGGCCAGAGGCATTTGTCGCATTGTGATTCCGCGCCCGGAATGGCACCAAGGCGATGCGCCGCGCCGATACCAGCCAGGCGATCATCCGTTCAGTGAGGCAAGATATGAAACGTCGCGAGTTTCTTTTGGGCAGCGGGGCCGCTGTGAGTGCGCTGGGTCTGGGTGGGTTCGCTCTGGCATCCGGTCCGCAGGAATTGGTGGTCCAGCCCGCCCGTTTTGCCCTGCGCGAACAGGTTACGAATGGCATGGTCAGCCTGTCCGCCGACGCGCCGCCTCCAGCTCTTTATGGCAAACAGGGCGAGGTGATGCGGTTGCCTGTGCGCAATACTCTGCCCGCCTATACCTCGATGCATTGGCATGGGCTGCGCATCCCTAATGACATGGATGGGGTGCCTTACCTGACCCAGATGCCGATCGGGGAAGGCGAAACATTCGACTATGCGTTCACGCCCCCGGATGCGGGCACGTACTGGTATCACCCGCATTGCATGACGATGGAGCAGATGGCCCACGGATTGACCGGCATCATGGTGATCGCCGAGGCCGAGGACCCCGGATTCGACAGCGAGCAGATAATCAACCTGCGCGACTTCCGGCTGGATGACGCGGACGCGTTCCTGCCCGCCTATACGCCACGCGGCGCCGCGCGTGCAGGAACGTTCGGCAATGTCCACACCGTGAACTGGCTGCAGGCACCGGTCTATGATCATACCGCCGGCGGACTGGTGCGGTTGCGCGTGGTCAACACTGACACGACGCGGATTTACAAACTGAATCTGGACGGCGCCGAGGCCCGGATCATTGCCTGGGACGGACATCCGGTAGAGATTGAGGTGCCGATGCCCAGCGCCCAAGACCCGTTGCTTGTCGGCCCCGGGCAGCGCGTCGATTTTGCGGTGAAGATGCCCGAGCGCGAGGGCCAGACAGTGAACCTGATGGCCAAGCTGCCGGGTCAGCCGCTTCGCGCGATGGCCGGGCTGCGTTCGGTCGGGGCATCTGTGTCGCGGGACATGCGCGAGTTGCGCCCGTTGCCCTTCAACCCGGTTGCCAGGCCCGATCTCGCCAACGCGGAAGTGCATGAGTTCGTGTTTGGCTGGACCCCCGAAGGCGGTGTGCCGAACAACGGGTTCTGCGGCTCGTTGGGGTATAATTTCAGGTCGATCAATCGCCTGCCATGGCCCGGAGATGCGGCGCAGGATGTGGGGCCTCTGGCCACGCTGGAGATGGGCAGAAGTTATGTTCTGCGCCTGCGGAACGAATCTCCCAACCTGCATCCGATCCATTTGCATGGTCTGGCCTTTGTGCCGATAAAGTCGAGCCTGCGCACCCTGCCGCCACTGATGACGGACACGATGTTGCTGTTGAAAGATGAAGTGGTCGAGATCGCGCTGGTCGCGGATAATCCCGGCGACTGGGCATTTCATTGCCATGTGATCGAGCATCAGAAAACCGGGCTGACGGGGTTTATTCGGGTGGTTTGAGGATCGGATTGGCTGTGCCAATCCGACCGGCAGGGGGCCAGCCCCCTCGCCCGGAGTACTTTTGGCCAGATGAAACACGGACCCGGTATTGAGCCGGCGCTATAGAGGAAGAGGGTCCACCACCAGCGAGAGGACATGGTTGGGGTAGGACCGATCCTGGATACGGAATTCGGTGACCCCGACCTGTCTGAAACCCTGAGACAGGTAAAATCTGATTGCCGGAATGTTTTCGGAGTTTGTCGTCAGCCAGACAGAGGGTTCGTCGTATGTGCGGCAGTAGTCTTTGGCGATCTGCAGCAGGGCCTTGCCGATACCTTTTCCATGATGGCGCGGTTGGACATAGAGCGTTGAGATTTCCGAGCCGGACAGGCCGGTGATCGGGGCCGGGCTGCCTTTGGTCAGGCGCAGGAAACCGTCGATCCCGTCTGCGTTTTCGGACACCATCACATACTGGTCGGGGTCGGCGATCAAAGCCTCGAACCCGACTTTGGTGTATTCTGACAAAACGTAGTCGGCAAAAAAGGCATTCACGCCCTGCCGCAGATAGGTTCCGACCCAGACCTCGATCGACAGGGCTGCAAGGCTGGCCGCGTCCGACCGGCGCGCTGGTCTGATCGTCATCGGTGGGCCCCGACCGCAGGCAGCGTCAAGACAGCCGGTCCAGCAGGGCCTTGGCAGCCGCCTGTTCGGCCTGACGTTTGGAGCCGGCGGTGGCTTGTGCCTCGGTGCCGTCCTGCAGGCGAGCGGCGATGGTGAAGATCGGAGCGTGGTCGGGGCCGGTGCGTTTGACTTCGACGTAAGCAGGCGGCTTCTGACCGCGGGCTTGCGCCCATTCCTGCAACGCGGTTTTGGCGTCGCGGGCGTCGGCCTCGACCTTGTGGATGCGGTCGCCCCAGAGGGCGAGAATCACATCACGGGCGGTCTCGAACCCTGCGTCGCGGTAGATGGCGGCGATGACGGCCTCCATCGCGTCGCCCAGCAGGGCCTGTTTGCGGCGGCCGCCCGAAAGCATCTCGGACCGGCCCAGTTTCAGCACCGCGCCCAGATCAATCTGACGCGCCACGTCGGCGCAGGCCTCTTTGCGGACCAGTGCATTGAAACGCGGAGCCAGCTGACCCTCGGAGGCTTTTTTGTCGGCCTCAAGCAGAGCCGTCGCCATGACAAGGCCCAAAACCCGGTCACCCAGAAATTCCAGACGCTGGTTATCGGGTCGGGTCGATGAAGACACCGAGCCGTGGGTCAGTGCGCGCACCAGCAACTCGGGGTCGGAGAATTCGTACCCCAGGCGCTGCTGGAACGCCTTTATTTCAGCCGATAGCTTCAATTGACCGCCTTGAAGAAACGATCACCGCGCCATGTCCAGAAGAACAGCATCGACCGGCCAGCGGAAGAGAACATGATCCGGTCGGCACGACCGATCAGGTTCTCGTAAGGGACAAAGCCCACTCCCCCGGCGGATTGCGGCAGGCGGCTGTCGGCCGAGTTGTCGCGGTTATCGCCCATGAAGAAATAGTGCCCTTCGGGTACGGTGTAGATGCCGGTGTTGTCCGAGCCCTGATTACCGATATCCAGCACGTCATAGGACACGCCATTGGGCAGGGTCTCGATCAGGCGATTCTTTTCGCACACGCCGCCGATCCCGACGGGACCGTTCGCGCAGCGCGGGCGCAGGCGTTGCGGGCCCTGAGGTTCGGCGATTTCGGTGAACACGCCATCCGGCTGCTGTGGAACAGGCGTGCCGTTCAGGATGATCTGGCCTTCGCGGATCTGGATGCGGTCACCGGGCAGACCGATCAGGCGCTTGATATAGTCGCGCCCGGTCACCGGGTGGCGGAAAACGATGACATCGCCACGGTCGGGCTCACCGCCCAGAAGGCGGGTATTGTCATCGCCCTGCATCCAGCCGCAGATATCTTCGGCGTCGATGTTCAGGCCGACGCTGGGGATGATCAGGCTGGGGCAGGACGCATAGGAGTAGCCATAGGCCATCTTGTTGACGAAGAGGAAATCTCCGATCAGCAGCGTCGGCTTCATCGAGCCGGAGGGAATCCAGAACGGCTGAAAGAATAGCGTGCGGAAAACGCCCGCGATCAGCAGGGCATAGACGATAGTCTTGATCGTCTCCCAGACGGCGTTTCCGGATTTGGCTTCCTCGGCCATACTGCTCTCTCCGATCCTTTGGTGGTTGGCTGCTACATGCGGGGCTGGTGAGGGCAAGTCAAGGCCGTGGGGGCGCTTCGTGAAGCGGGCGCGCCTCGATCACCACAAAGGCCTGCGCCCAGGGGTGATCGTCGGTCAGGGTGACGTGGATAATCGCCTCGTGACCCGCAGGCGTCAGTTCCTTCAGGCGCTCGGCGGCCCAGCCGGTGACATGCATCACGGGCTGGCCCGTGCGCAGGTTGGTCACCGCCATGTCCTTCCACGCGATGCCCATGCGCAGGCCGGTGCCCAGCGCCTTGGAACACGCCTCTTTCGCGGCCCAGCGTTTGGCATAGGTGCCTGCGGTGTCGGCGCGGCGCTCGGCCTTGCGCTGCTCGGTCTCGGTGAAGACACGGTTGCGGAACCGGTCACCGAAGCGATCGAGCGTGCCCTGGATGCGGTCGATATTTGCGAGGTCTGTGCCGATGCCGAGGATCATGAAGGTTCGCCTGAGATGATTGGCAGCCGCTGTTTTGCTGCGCGCAAGCCAACACCAAAGGAGATGCGGCACAGAAGGGTTGCGGTGACAAGGGCGGCCACGCAATAGAAGCTGTCCCAAAAACCGTTCCAGGATTGGAAAAAGGTCGCGCCCCCCAAGACTAGAAAATCAATCAGCAGAAGCATACCAAGCAGAACACCCAAACCGATCAAAGCCATGGCCAGGGAGCCTGAAAGCATATTCACGCTGATGGGCGAATTGGTGTTTCTTTTGAAGTAGTTTCTGCCTTCGGCATGAGCCGCGATAGCAAAAGCTCCAACGAATGCAACTAGCGTAAACTCGGCGTAATCTTCAATAAATGGCCGCACCAGTTGTACGCCAATAGAAAGAAACGGGAACCGGGTACTGACAAAGTTACCCAGACCAAAATCTCCGATCAAAATTATCAGCACTAATTCGAGCACAAATAATACAGGAATAGCAACGGATATCCCCGTAAACACACCCAGATATCTAAAGAATCTGAAGTTCAAAACCTCGACCCCGCTGCAAAAACACAGATGGCAACGGAGGTTGATCCTGCGGCAGAATGTGCCACTCCGACGTTTGCGATCACATCAGACCTCCAGTACCACGGTGCCCAGCTTCTGCCCCGCCTCAACCATTGCATGAGCTTGTGCCGCATCCGCCAGACCTCCGCCCGGGACAACGGCGTGGGACAGCACGTCCTGTTCCAGCCATTGGCTCAACTGCGCCTCGCCACGACGGCGGGCGGCGGCGTCGAGTTGGTAGACAATCAGCATGTGCAGGCGGATGTTCTTGAACATGAAGCCGTAGAAATCCAGCTCGGGCGACATTTGCGAGGCCGAGGCATAGCTGGCGATGGTGCCGCCGGGGCGGATCAGGGATAGAGAGGTGCCTTGATTGGCGGCGAAATCGACCTCGACAATGCGGTCGACGCCTGCGCCGTCTGTCAGGTCCATCACGGCTTCGGTCACGTCCTGCGTGCGGTAGTTGATCCACTCAGCCGCGCCGGAATGAGCGGCTTTGTCCCCGGAACTAACGGTGGTGATCACCCGCGCGCCGCCCAGCGCGGCCATCTGGCAGGCATAGCGCCCGACCGTGCCCGCACCGCCGGTGACGAGCACCGTCTTGTCTGTGATCGGGCCGTCGCGATAAAGCGCATACCACGCGGTCATGGCAGGGATGCCAAAACAGGCGCCCTCGGCAAAGCTGGTGGTGTCGGGCAGGTGCACGGCCTGCTCGGAAGGCAGAGCGATATACTCGGCCCCGGTCCCGAACGCGCGTTGCCATTGGCCGTTCCAGATCCAGACGCGCTGGCCCAGGCGGGCCGTGTTGACACCCGCGCCGATGGCCTCGATCACGCCGGCCCCGTCCGAATGAGGGATGACGACCGGGTATTGCATCACCGCGCCCGGGCGTGCGCCGCCGCGCAGTTTGACGTCAGAGGGGTTAATGCCGCTGGCCTGGACGCGGATCAGAACTTCGCCCGGAGCGGGTTCGGGTGTGGGCATGTCGACAAGTTCAAGGACATCCGCCGCCGCTCCGAAACCGCGATAGGTGATTGCTTTCATGACATTCCCTCGTTTTCCATTACCCAGCCGGGTCAGGCCCTTCCAGATCGAAGACCAGTATCCCGTCTGCCCCTCCGACACACAGGGCGACAAGCCGTGCGCCCAACCTGCGGTGCGCATCATCAGCGGCATAGCGCTGCAAGTCAGGTTCGCTGGTGAAATCCAGCGTGAACCCGTAGGGGTGATCCGGGGATTTGGCCTCGAAGTCGCGGTTGCGACCGTGGACAAAGGCACTGCAACCGGGCAGGCGCGCGGCGACTTGGTCGAGGCCGTGCATCACGGCAGCAAGCTCTGCCGGGTCATGATCGGGCCTGAGACGCAGCATGACGCAGTGTCGGATCATCCCTGCACCTCAACCGTCACGACAGCCTCACGGTGAAAATCTTGTAGCTGGCAACGCCAAAGAAGCCCGCAAATGCAAAATCGAACCAGCGGCGGGCGCGGCGGTAGCCGTTGACCATGCGGGCCGAGGAGAACAGGAAGGCGTAGCCGATGAAGATCAGCAGCGAGCCTGCATAGAGCATCGCGAAATAACCCAACAGCATCGACAGGCTGGCGTCGTTCGGGGCGACGATGGCGTAGATCGAGCCCCAGCTGAGGATCGCCTTTGGGTTGGTCAGGTGGATCGCCGCGCCTTTCGCGAAGATGGTCCCCAGCGACCCGGTGACCGGATTGCCCAGCGCCACCTCATCCGAGGACAGAGCGCGGCGCAGGGCCTTGAAGGCCAGCCAACCCAGATAAGCGACACCGATATAGCGGATTACCTCGAACACCCAGACATTGGCCAGCATGATCGCCGACAACCCCAAAGCGGCGGCGATCCCCCACGCAGCGGAGCCCGCGCAGATGCCCAATGCAAAGGCCAGACCAGCGGTGCGGCCTTCGTTCATCGCGGTTCCGGCAATGCCCATGGTGGCAGGGCCCGGGGACCCTCCGGCCATCAGCCAGGCAATCCAGATCGCTATGAAGCCCGAGGAGATCATCGCGCAAAAGCCGATCTTATGAGACTCAGACCCGCGACTGCGAACAAGCCCGCGACAACCCCGTCGATCCAACGGCGGAAGCGCCGGTATCCAGCCATCATGCCGCTGACCGAAAACAGCATCGAATAGAGGAAGTTGTTGAGAAAGCCTGCCGCGATGCAGATCAGAGTCGCGGCGGCAACGGACAGCAAACCATCCTCCGGACCGAGGCCAACCGACAGGGCCGCCATCCACGCAATCACCGATTTCGGATTGGAGAGGTTCAGGATCAGCCCGCGCCAGAACCATTTGCCCTTGGCGGGTACGGATACCTTGGCGCCGTCGGATTGCAGCGCAGAACGCCCCGACTGCCACGCCAGCCACAGCAGGTAGAGACCGCCCAACACTTTGAGCACCATCAGAACGTAAAGTGAGCTTTGCAGAACCGCGCCCATCCCGCTGGCAGCAACCAATCCCCAGAACACCAGACCGCTGGACAAGCCTGCTCCGTAGACAAGGCTGGTTTTGCGCCCAAAGCTCATGGCGACGGCAGCGTTTGAGATATTTGCGGGACCCGGCGAGACCGCAACGACAAAGAAGGCAAGCGCCGTGACCGCAAGAGAGGTCAGGTCGATCATTCCCGCGCCTCGTTCATGAAAAAGTTATTAATAAAATCAAAGATGGGATCAGCAACAATACTCAATGTTTATTGCCCCTTAGCTGGTTGTTTGAGCTTCGCCTTCAAAGCCGATTTTGCACCGATGGTAACCCCCCATCTAATTGCGAAGTAACCCATAGCAATCATAATGAGGAATACAGCCAACATGAGGATCTTACCATCAGCGCTCGCGGCTGCGGTGATAAACTCAAAAAACTGATTCCCCATGAAAATATAGCCCCAGGCGAATGAGGTGACTATCTCAGCCAATATCGCAACGAGCAGGGCCGCACGTGAAAATCTGTTTACCTCATGCGGCGGTATGAGTTCACCGTGTTGGTTTCCGTATCGCTGACCTGCGATCATTGCCGCAAACATGGGGGCGATCACCGAGATTCCCGAGGAACCCAGTTCAAAGTTCAAAAACATCGCTACGAGAATTGCGACAATCGGGTAAGCCATCCGAAAAGCGAATAGCCAAACGGAATACCTTAGAAGGCTCAATTTGTTCATCTGACTAAAGTCCTAATGAAAAACATCCTACTTCAACAATCCTCAGAATAGCGATCATCCCCGCGCCTCATCCATCAGGCGGCGCATTTCGTGGACCGCCGGGGTGAGGCCGCGGAAGATGGACTCGCCGATCAGGAAGTGACCGATATTGAGTTCGCGCACTTCGGGGAAGGCAGCGACCGGTTGCACGGTGTCATAGGTCAGGCCATGACCCGCGTGGACCTCAAGGCCCAGCGAATGGGCATACGCGGACATCTCACGCAGGGCTTCCAGCTCGCGCGCGGCCTCTTCCGGTTTGCCTTCGGCGTGGTAATCGCAATAGGCACCGGTATGCAGTTCAATCACCTCGGCGCCGATGCGGTGGGCGGCGTCGATCTGGCGCTGGTCGGCGGCGATGAAGATCGACACGCGGCAGCCCACGTCGCGCAGGGGCGCGATGAAATGGGCCAGTTTGTTTTCCTCGCGCGCGACTTCGAGCCCGCCTTCGGTGGTGCGTTCCTCGCGCTTCTCGGGGACGATGCAGACGGCGTGCGGCTTGTGGCGCAGGGCGATTTTCTGCATCTCGTCCGTCGCGGCCATCTCGAAATTTAGCGGGACGGTCAGCGCCTCCATCAGCCCTTCGATATCCGCATCCAGGATATGACGGCGGTCTTCGCGCAGATGGGCGGTGATGCCATCGGCCCCGGCCTCTTCGGCCAGTTTCGCGGCACGGATCGGATCAGGGTATGCCCCGCCGCGTGCGTTGCGGATGGTGGCAACGTGGTCAATGTTCACGCCCAGACGCAAATGGTTGTCAGACATCTTTCGAATCCTTCCTGGTCCCTGAGGCCGAGCCTAGTCGTTTTGTCGCCGGAACGTCAGCCTCTGCCTGCGCAAGACGTTTGATTTGTTCAAACTTCGCCTTGATCTTGGCGCGACGCCGCTGCTGATAGGTGCGGATCAGCGGCAGGCTGAGATAGGCGCAGACCACGCCCGCGACGATGCCCGGAATAACGCCACCAACCATGTAAGGAAAAAACACATCGTCATAAAAGCGGCTCAGGCCATGCCAGTCGGCCTCGCGCCCGGTGAACATGGCGATGCAGTTGTCTTTCAGGTCGCCCATCGCATCGGCAAACTTGCCCATCAGCCCGTGCGTGTCGTGCTTGCGATATCGGGTCCCCAACAGGAAATGCCCGGTCTGAAGACTGACCACACCGATAGGCACATAGGTCAGGGGGTTGCCGAAGAACGTGCCGCTGAGGGCCGCCAGTATATTGCCGTTGAGCAATCGGGCCAGAACCGCAGCGACGACAAAGTGCAGACCATAAAACGGTGTAAACGAGGCAAACACCCCTGCCCCGATGCCACGCGCGATGCGCTCGGGGCTGTCAGGCAGGCGACGGACGCGGTGTTTGACGTAGTGAAAGGCACGAGTCCAGCCGCCGCGCGGATAGACGAACTCTGACGCGATCTGGACGGCTGAGCGGCGATCTCGGCGCTTGAAAACCACTCGTGATCACCCCTTCTCAGCCAGCTGCGACCGCAGATTTTGCGCTTTCCCGATACCGCTCGACCGCAGCGACATCGCTTTCCGCCTCGAGCATCAGCATCAGCGAATGCAGCTGTTCGAGGTCGCGCAGTTCGACATTGATCATCAGGCGGTAAAAATCCGGTTTGCGGTCAACAAATTCGAGGTTCGAGATATTGGCCTTTTTCTCACCAATCAATGTGCAAATACGCCCCAGCACCCCGGCGTCATTGCCGATGGTCAGATCAAGCGTCGCGCCATAGACGGCGGGGTGGGTGCCCGAGTGCCAGTGCAGGTCGACCCAGCGCTCGGGCTCGTCCTCGAAATCGGACAGGCGGTCGCAGTCGATGGCGTGCACCACAACGCCCTTGCCGCGATAGGTGATGCCTACGATCCGCTCACCCGGAAGCGGCTGACAGCAGGGGGCGCGGTCGAATTTCTGGCCGGGCTCAAGGCCGATCACCGCACGGCGGGGCGAGATGGCATCCCCGTCGTCCTTGGTGAGTTCGGGATAGACGGCCTCGACCAGTTCATGCGCGGTCAGTTCAGCGCTGCCGAGTCGGGCCAGTAATTCGTGACGGTCTTTCAACCGCAGATGTTTGGCGGCGGTGTCCAGCGCCTTGTCGGTCGCCTTGCGGCCCACGTTTTCGAACCCGGCGCGGGCCAGTTCCTTGCCCAGCTTGATGAAACGTTCACGATCCACCTCGCGCAGGGCGCGGCGAATGGCGGTGCGGGCTTTGCCGGTAACCGCAATCTCAAGCCATGTGACCTGCGGCATCTGGCCATCGGCGGTGATGATATCCACCGACTGCCCGTTCTTGAGTCGGGTCCACAGCGGCACCCGGATCGTATCGACCTTGGCCCCCACGCAGGCATGGCCGATGCGCGTGTGGATGGCATAGGCAAAATCGATCGGCGTCGCCCCGCGCGGCAGTTTCACCACGTCGCCCTTGGGGGTGAAGCAGAACACCTGATCCGAATACATCTCAAGCTTGACGGCTTCGAGGAAGTCCTCGTGATCCTCCTCATTGTCGAATTGCTCGGTCAGATTGGAGATCCATTTGGCCGGATCGACGGCAAAGGGGTTCTCGGTCCGCACACCATCGCGATAAGACCAGTGCGCGGCCACACCGGTTTCAGCCACGTCATGCATCTGACGTGTGCGGATCTGCACCTCGACGCGTTTGCCATCGCGCCCGGACACGGTGGTGTGGATCGAGCGATAGCCGTTCGATTTCGGCTGGCTGATATAGTCCTTGAACCGCCCCGGAACCGCGCGCCAGCGCTGGTGGATCGCGCCGAGGGTGCGATAGCAGTCTTCCTCGGACCCGGTGATGATGCGGAAGCCGTAGATGTCGGACAGGCGGGAAAAGCCCTGATCTTTTTCCTGCATCTTGCGCCAGATGGAATAGGGTTTCTTGGCGCGGCCAAACACCTCGGCCTCAATCCCGGCCTTTTCCAGCTCGTGCCGCATGTCGCCGGTGATGCGATGGATCACATCGCCGGTTTCGCGTTGCAGGGTGATGAAACGCCGGATGATTGACTGTCGGCCTTCGGGGTTCAGGACGCGGAACGCGAGGTCTTCCAGCTCCTCGCGCATCCATTGCATCCCCATACGGCCCGCAAGCGGCGCGTAGATATCCATCGTCTCGCGCGCTTTCTGAACCTGCTTTTCGGGCCGCATCGCCTTGATCGTGCGCATGTTGTGCAGACGGTCGGCCAGCTTGACCAGAATGACCCGCAGATCCTTGGACATGGCCATGAACAGCTTGCGGAAGTTTTCGGCCTGCTTGGTTTCTCGGCTGGACAGCTGCAGGTTGGTCAGCTTGGTGACGCCATCGACCAGCTTGGCGACCTCATCGCCGAACAGTTCGGCCACCTTGCCATAGCTGGCCTTGGTGTCCTCGATCGTGTCGTGCAGCAGAGCCGTGATGATGGTCGCATCATCCAGACGCTGTTCGGTCAGGATGGCGGCAACGGCAACGGGATGAGAGAAATAGGGCTCGCCCGAGTGGCGGAACTGCCCTTCATGCATCTGAAGGCCAAATTCATAGGCCCGTTCGATACGCTCGGCATTTGTCTTGGGGTTGTAATTGCGGACCAGCGCAATCAGGTCTTCTGCAGAAATCATCCGGTCCGCACCTTTGTCGCTGGGGTTTACCCCTGGCCCTGAGCCTCCATCAGAGCGCGCAGGAGCTTTTCTTCCGACATGTCGTCATCGACAGGCTTGTCCGATTCCGCGCCCATAAGCAGAGCCATCTGATCTTCTTCGGGCTCATCAACCTCGATCTGGGTCTGGTTGGCCTCGATCAGACGTTCGCGCAGCTCATCGGCGCTTTGGGTCTCATCCGCAATTTCACGCAGGGAAACGACCGGGTTCTTGTCGTTGTCGCGGTCGACGGTGATCGGGCCACCGGCGGAAATCTCGCGCGCCCGGTGGGCTGCAAGCATCACCAGTTCGAACCGGTTCGGGACCTTGTCTACACAATCTTCGACCGTAACGCGGGCCATGGGGCGCTCTCCGTAAATGAATCCGTGGCAGGAAGGGGTTTATCTAAGCGCGAATCCCCGCCTTGACAAGCAGGAAATGCCGCAAATGCGAGGATCACAGAGGCGTGACCCCGGCCACATCCCCGGGCGGCAGTGCGGCAACCATCTGCGTGACCGTTCTGTCCAGCACGGGATGACGCCAATCGGGGGCGACATCTGCCATCGGCACCAGTACGAAAGCGCGGTCCTGCAGGCGGGGATGGGGCAAGATCAGGTGTTCAGGCGCGCATCTGGCCTGATCTTCGGGCGCAAGGGTCAGCCAGCGCTGGTATTCGGCGTCATCGGGCAGCACAAGATCGTCCCAACAGACCAAATCAAGATCCAGCGTCCGCATTCCCCAGCGTTGTTCGCGGGCGCGCTCAAAATCATGTTCGATGCGGTGGAGCAGATCCAGAACACCCTGCGGCGTCAGGTCGGTTTCGATCAGAACCGCCGCATTGACATAATCCGGCCCCGCCCCAGCCGGAAAGCACGGGGTGGCAAAAAAACGGCTTGTGGCGCGAATCACCAGACCGGCCCCCGCCATCGCGGCCAGAGACTGCTCAAGTGTCACCTTGGGTCCATGACCTCTCAGACTGAGATTTGCACCCAGCGCGATGACGGCTTTTGACAAGGATTTGTCCACTTCAGACCCCATATTTGGACCAGAGAATGCTTGCGATATAACCAAAAAGACCTATTTTAAGCACACCATTGCACTGACCAATTACTTTTCACTCACGGAGCTCACGGTGCGGTGGCTTATACCGGAAGGACCATTTTATGTTTTACAAGGACGAACGGCTAGCGCTGTTCATCGACGGCTCGAATCTTTATGCGGCCGCAAAAGCACTGGGGTTTGACATCGACTACAAGTTGCTGCGTCAGGAATTCATGCGCAGAGGCAAACTGCTTAGAGCTTTCTACTACACAGCGCTACTGGAAAATGATGAGTATTCCCCGATCCGACCTCTGGTGGACTGGCTGCATTACAACGGCTTCACCATGGTCACGAAACCGGCCAAGGAATACACCGACAGCATGGGGCGTCGGAAAGTCAAAGGAAACATGGATATCGAACTGACCGTCGATGCCATGGAACTGGCGCCACGCGTCGATCATATTGTGCTGTTTTCGGGCGATGGGGATTTCCGCCCGCTGATTGCCAGCCTGCAACGGCAGGGCGTGCGCGTCTCGGTCGTCTCGACCATCCGCAGCCAGCCGCCGATGATCTCGGACGAGCTGCGCCGTCAGGCGGACAACTTCATCGAGTTGGAAGACCTGCGCGACGTGATCGGCCGGCCTCCGCGTGAGATGCCGACTGAACCGCGCAGCGTGGCCGCAGCCGGGGGGCACTGAGGCCGACGGACCCGGGCTCACGAACGGGGCATATTGGATAAAATTTGCGCGGTCAGGGCCAGAAGCCCTGGCCGCGCTGCTTTAACTAGGCATAGGTGCTGAAACACCCTCTGGCTATCAGTGATTCATGTCAGGTAAATGACGCGCTCCTGTCTGGACCATGACAATGAAAAGACCTAGGTGTCGCAGGCAAGGAGATCACCGCATGACCAAGCCGCCGCTGACATTGTATCTTGCCGCCCCGCGCGGGTTTTGCGCCGGTGTGGACCGCGCCATCAAGATCGTGGAAATGGCGCTGCAGAAATGGGGCGCGCCGGTCTATGTGCGCCATGAGATCGTGCACAACAAATTCGTCGTCGACGGGCTGCGTGCAAAGGGCGCGGTCTTTGTCGAGGAACTGGACGAATGCCCCGATGACCGGCCGGTCATTTTTTCGGCCCATGGGGTGCCCAAATCCGTCCCCGCCACCGCCGCGCAGCGCGAAATGATCTATGTCGATGCGACCTGCCCCCTGGTGTCCAAGGTCCATGTCGAGGCCCAGCGCCATGCGGATGCCGGGCTGCAGATGATCATGATCGGCCACAAGGGCCACCCCGAGACCATCGGCACCATGGGGCAATTGCCCGAGGGCGAGGTGCTGCTGGTCGAGACGGTCGAAGATGTGGCGCGGGTCGCTGTGCGTGATCCCGAAAAGCTGGCCTTCGTCACCCAGACAACCCTGTCAGTGGATGACACCAAGGACATTATAGCCGCGCTCGAGGCCCGGTTCCCGGCCATCGTCGGCCCGCATAAGGAAGACATCTGCTATGCCACGACCAACCGGCAGGAAGCGGTCAAGGCGGTTGCGCCGAAATCCGACGCCCTGCTGGTGGTAGGCGCGCCGAACTCATCGAACTCACGTCGTCTGGTCGAGGTCGCCTCGCGCGCGGGCTGCACGTATGCTCAGCTGGTACAACGCGCGACCGAGATCGACTGGCGCGCGTTGCAGGGCATTTCAAGCATTGCCGTCAGCGCCGGGGCATCCGCGCCTGAGGTGCTGGTGAACGAGGTGATCGATGCATTCCGCGATCATTATGACGTAACGGTCGAACTGGTAGAAACTGCCGTGGAGAACGTGGAATTCAAGGTGCCCCGCGTATTGAGGCAACCGGCATGAGCGGCATCCCCCGCGCGCCGCTGGTTCTCGGGCTGGCGGGGTTGATTCCGTTTGTCTGGGGCGCGCTGAGCTATCTGAGCGGAGATCTGAACGACTGGGGCCGGCAGGCGCTGGGATCGCGGTTCGTGGGACCCTATATCCAGTTGTTCTATGGCTCGGTCATCCTCAGCTTCATGTCTGGCGTTTTGTGGGGCTTTGCCACCAAAACCTCGGGCAGCAAGGCGGCGACCTGTTACGCCCTGTCCGTACTGCCTGCGCTGTGGGCGTTCTTCATGACCGGCGGCGGGCCGGTCACTGCGGGCACAAACCTGATGTATGGCTTTGCCGGGTTGCTGATGCTGGACGCCATGTTCTCATACTGGCGGCTGACCCCGGTCTGGTGGATGCGGCTGCGCATCCTGCTGACTGCGGTCGTGCTGGCCAGTCTTGCCGTGGGGGTTTACCTGTGAGTGACGAGCGGACGATCAATGCCTATACGGCGCGGATCGCGGAATATCTGAGAATCCCCCTGCCTGCCGAGCAGCTTGAGGCGCGTCAGGCTTTCGTCGATGCCGTCGGCGACGGTGGATATGTGCTGGATCTGGGCTCGGGCCCCGGATCGGACAGCGCGTTCCTGATGCGCCAAGGGCTGAAGGTGCGGGCACTGGATGCGACGCCCGGCTTTGTCGAATACGCCCGCGAGAATGGCGTCGACGCCTATCTGGGCACTTTCGATGACGTCACCGAAGTATCGGAGTATGACGGCGTTTATGCCAGCTTTTCCCTGCTGCACGCCCCCCGCGCGGATTTCCCGCGTCATCTGGGCGCGATCCACCGAGCGCTGAAACCCGGCGGCCAGCTGTTCCTTGGAATGAAACTGGGCACGGGTGAGCATCGCGACGATCTTGACCGCTACTATACCTATTATACTCAGCCCGAAATTGAGGAGGCTCTGGCCGCCGCAGGCTTCTCCATCGACCGCACTGTGCAGGGGATGGGTCAGGGGTTGGCCGGGTCTTATGACGGGTTCATTCTGGTGTTTGCCCATGCCTGATCTGTTTGCCTATACCGATGGTGCCTGTTCCGGAAATCCCGGCCCCGGCGGCTGGGGTGTGCTGCTGCGCGCGATGGATGGAGAGACCGTTCTGAAAGAGCGCGAGTTGAACGGCGGTGAGGCCGAGACGACCAACAACCGCATGGAGCTACTGGCCGCAATCAGTGCGCTGGAGACGCTGGAGCGCCCTTCGAAACTGACCATCGTCACCGACAGCGCCTATGTGAAGAACGGCGTGACCGGGTGGATTTTCGGGTGGAAGCGGAACGGCTGGAAGACCTCGAACAAGAAACCGGTCAAGAATGTCGATCTGTGGCAGCGGCTGGATGAGGCCGCGCAGCGTCACGAGGTGACCTGGGAATGGGTCAAGGGCCACGCGGGCCATCCCGAAAACGAACGCGCGGATGAGCTGGCCCGCGCGGGCATGGCGCCCTTCAAACCAAAGAAGGCGCAGGCGTGAGCGGGCTGGCCCTGCTGGACTATGCCTCGGTTCTGGTCTTTGCGCTGACCGGAGCCTTAGTCGCGAGCCGGGCGCAGCTGGATCTGGTGGGATTTGCCTTCATGGCCTGCCTGACGGCGGTCGGTGGCGGTACGGTGCGCGACCTGCTGCTGAACCGGCATCCCGTTTTCTGGGTCGGCCAGCCTGACTATATCCTGATCGCATGTGGCGCCGCAGCGCTGATCTTCTTCACCGCACATCTGGTGGAAAGCCGGTATAACTGGCTGATCTGGCTGGACAGTTTCGCCCTGTCCATCGCGGTGGCCGCCGGAACGGGGGCGGCGCTGTCGTTGGACCAGCCCGGTACGATCGTGGTACTGATGGGCGTCACCACCGGTTGTCTGGGCGGCCTGATGCGTGACGTCGTGTGCAACGAGGTCCCGCTGGTACTGAAACAGGGTGAGCTGTATGTGTCCAGCGCCTTTGCCGGGGCATTGATGGCAGTGCTGGCGGCGCGCCTCGGGCTGAGCAGCCTGATCGCGCTGAGTTTGTGCGCTCTGGTCTGCTGGGCCCTGCGGGCCGGGTCGCTGCTGTTTGGCTGGCGGTTGCCCGTCTACAAGGCGCGACCTCCACGGCGATAGTGTTTAAGCAAAAGCGAGAGATGTCGATGAACCTCGGACTTCCATACCTGGCCGCGACTTTGCTGCTGCTGGCGGCGTGCACGCCGCCCTACAGCTCGGTCAGTTTCACCGCCGAGGGCGATCAGATCGTCGCATCCGGAACGATCGATCACACCACGCTCAGCGCCTTTGAAGAGGTTATGGACGAAAACCCCGGGATCAAGACGCTGGTGCTGCAGAATATCGAAGGCTCGGTCGATGATGACTCGAATGTCGTCTTCAGCCGCGTGGTGCGCGAGGAAGGGTTCGATACGGTGGTGCCATCCGACGGCTTGGTCGCCTCGGGCGGGACCGACCTGTTTCTGGCGGGCAACCGGCGGGTGCTGGAACCCGGTGCCTGCGTGGGTGTCCACAGTTGGGGCGGCGGCGGGTTCGTCGCCGCGGAACTGCCCGAGGGCCACCCTGAACATGACCGATACCTCGACTATTTCGAGGATATCGGTGTTGATCCTGCATTCTATTGGTTCACGCTGGAGGCCGCATCGGAAAACGAGATGCACTGGATGACCTCGAGCGAGGCAAACAGGTTCGACATAACCACGCGCGCCGCCCCCAGGCTTGGGACCGCCGCGATCTGCGACGAACGTTAGCGGGTCAACAACCGCGCCCCGATTTCCTTGACGAATTTCGCCGCCACCATGGCGGTCATACCATAGGGGTCGCGGTGGGGGTTCAACTCGACAATATCCGCGCCGACCAGTTGACCCTTGAACCGGTGGATCAGGTCGATCACCTCGCGCGTGCTGAGGCCACCGGGTTCATGATGCGAAACACCGGGGGCAAAAGCCGGGTCAAGCGCGTCGAGGTCCAGTGACAGATAGACCGGGCCATCAAAGCTGATCTCCAGATCGGGGCGCCAGTTGCGCATGTCGATCACCTCGACCCCGAACTTGTCGGCCTGTTCCTGCTGATGTGCATTCATCGTGCGGATACCGACCTGCACGAGGCGCTTGATCTTGCCGGTTTCCATCACGCGCGCGAAAGGGCAGCCATGGCCCAGCGGGCCGATCTGCTGGCTGTCATAGAGGTCAGGGTGCGAGTCGATATGCAGGATATTCAGCCCCTCATACCGGTCGGCATGGGCCTTGATCAGCGGGTAGGCCACCGAATGATCTCCGCCCAGCGACAGCAACCGCGCGCCGGTTTCGATCCGTGCAGCGGCACCGGCCTCGATCCGGTCTATGGGTTCCTGGCCCATCATCTCGAACACATCCAGATCGCCGGTATCCTTGAAGCGCTCGGTCGCGCCCAGATCGGTGCCATCCTCGGCGGTCAGGTTGGCCGCGCCCGAATGCAACGCCTCGCGGATACGGCCCGGGGCAAAGGCGGGGCCCTGCAGGAACGAGGAATGCAGGTCCAGAGGCACGCCCATCAGGGCGACGTCACCGGCGGTCAGATCATGCGACATGGGAAACCTTTCGATACAGTGTTCCCGGGACACTGGTCGCAGAACGAGGCGAAGGTCAAGCCGTCAGCGACGCAGGTATCTCTGCCAGAGCCAGATCACCAGCAGCGCCCCAAGCACGGCCCCGATAAAGCCCGAGAGCCAACCCATCACGGTGATCAGCGTACGCAGGATCAGCCCGCCGACAAGCGCGCCAACGATGCCGATCAGCACGGTGGTGGGAATACTTGCCTCGATTCGCATAAGGCGGGTGGCGAGGAAGCCTGCAGCTGCACCAACGACGATCAGGACGACGATGGGCATGTCATTTCCTCCAATGCGTGGGCACAATGATCAGCGCACCGATGGAGGACAGTACCGCGTCCAGCCCCGGCGGGCCAAAGCTGATGCCGAACATGATGCGGACGAAGTAGAACAGGAAGGCCCCGCCGACGCAGATGATGATCGATTGCAGGTAACCGTTATGTGTAAAGCCCGTCTTTTCCGACAGGTAGCCCACAATCCCAGCGATCACGACGGTGCCCATCAGGATCATGAACATGGTTTACTCCGATGACAGGCGGGTGCCGACCGGAATCGGCCAGCCCCGCAGAAAGGTTTCCCTATCCTGCGCGCCTTTGCCTGCCCGTTGCAAGCGCAGCAACTCGACCGCGCCCGTGCCGCAGGCCACGCGCAGGTGGTCGTCCAGCACCTCGCCCGGAGTGCCCTGCCCGTCGGCTAAGCGGGAGGCGAGAAGCTTGATCCGGTCGCCCTCGGCCTCGGTCCACGCGCCGGGGAACGGCGAGAGGCCGCGGATTTGTCGATCAACCTCGGTGGCGGGGGCCGACCAGTCGACGCGGGCCTCGGATTTGTCGATCTTTGCGGCGTAGGTGACGCCCGCCTCGGGCTGTGGCTCGGGCGCGAGGCCGGGCAGCTTGGCGAGCGCTTCGACGATCAGATGTGCGCCCATGGTTGAGAGACGGTCATGCAACTGGGCGGTGGTTTCGTCGGGTCCGATCTCGGTGGCTTCGTGCATCAGGACGGGGCCGGTGTCGAGCCCTGCCTCCATCTGCATGATGCAGATGCCGGTCTGTGCGTCGCCTGCCATGATCGCGCGGTGGATCGGCGCGGCACCGCGCCAGCGCGGCAGCAGGCTGGCGTGGATGTTCAGGCAGCCACGGGCGGGCGCGTCCAGAACAGGTTGCGGCAGGATCAGGCCATAGGCGACGACCACGGCGATGTCGGCGTTCAACGCGGCAAAGCTGTCCTGTTCCTCGGGCGATTTCAGCGACGTCGGGTGGCGCACCTCAAGGCCCAACGCTTCGGCGCGGGCGTGGACCGGGGTCGGTCGGTCTTTTTTGCCACGACCGGCGGGGCGCGGGGGTTGGCAGTAGACGGCGGCGATGTCGTGACCCGCGTCCACCAGCGCATCCAGCACCGGGACCGAAAAATCGGGGGTTCCCATGAAGATTATACGCATCGTCGGCTCCGGGGTTGGGGGTGCCGGGCTGAAGCCCGGCCTACGGGCATTACGTGGATTTGCGCGCTTTGCGCAGCAGCATGTCGCGTTTGACCTTGCTGAGCCGGTCGAAATACATCCGCCCGTTCAGGTGATCGATCTGATGCTGCACGCTGGTGGCCTCGATGCCGACGAAATCGCGGCGGTCAATCTGGCCCTGTTCGTTGAGGAACTTCACTGTCACCGCGCGCGGGCGTTTCACCTTGGCGGAGACACCGGGCAGGTTCGGGCTGGCCTCGTCATGTTCGCGCAGCTCAATGGAACTGTGCAGGATTTCAGGGTTGGCCAGACGCACGGCGCGGCCCCGCTCGGTCGAGCCATCCACGACCGCCAGCCGCAGCATCACCCCGATCTGTGTCGCGGCGAGACCGACACCCGGCATCGCCTCCATCGTGTCGATCATGTCGTCCCAAATGGCGCGGATGTCATCGGTGATCTCGGTGACATCCTCGGCCTTGGTCCGCAGCCGTTTGTCGGGCCATGGCAGGCAGGTTCGCACGGTCATGTGCGGGCCTTTTCGCGCTTGAGCTTCTGCATTTTGCGGGTGATCATCTGGCGCTTGAGCGGTTTTAGATAATCGATGAACAGCTTGCCGTTCAGATGGTCGATCTCGTGCTGAACACAGGTCGCCCAGAGATCATCAAAGGTTTCCTGTTGCAGATTGCCGTCGCGATCCAGCCAGGTGACATCCACAGTCTTAGGACGGGTCACTTCGGCATATTGCTCGGGGATCGACAGGCAGCCTTCTTCGTAGACGTTTGTCTCGTCTGACGACGCGATGACCTCGGGGTTGAACATCACCAGCGGGCGCGGGGCCTCGCCTTCTTCCTTGACGCAGTCGATCACGATGAGCCGATCCAGCACGCCGATTTGGGGTGCAGCAAGGCCGATGCCGGGCGCGTCATACATCGTCTCCAGCATGTCATCGGCCAGTTTGCGCAGGTCGTCGGTGATGTCGGCCACCGGCGCGCAGACCTTTTTCAGGCGGGGATCGGGATGGATCAGGATATTGCGTTTCATGAGGCTGATTTAGGCCATCGCGCCCGCCACCGCAACGGCCCCCTTGCACCTGATGGATTTGTGGTTAGCTTTCGCCTCGACAGATGGAGATGACATGACTTTCAACGACCTGATCGACCGCCGAGGCACCAACTCTTCAAAATGGGACAAGATGGAGCAGCTCTATGGCGTCTCGCCCGAGGATGGGCTGGCCATGTGGACCGCCGATTCCGACTATGCCACTGCCCCTTGCGTGATCGAGGCCGTGCGCAAGGCCGCCGATCATGGTGCATTTGGGTATTCTTGGATGCACCCGGATTATCTGAATGCGATCCAGTGGTGGATGAAGACCCGTCACAATTGGGAGATCGATACCGATTGGGTGCTGACCTCGCAGGGTCTGGGCAATGCCATTGCCCTGTGTCTGGATGTCTGGAGTGAACCGGGTGATGGCGTCGCGATCTTCACGCCCGTCTACCATGAGTTTGCCCATAAGGTGAACAAATCGGGCCGTCGCGTGGTTGAATGCCCTCTGGTACGTGACGGCGACAGTTATGCGCTTGATCTGGACGATGCGCAGTCGCGGCTGGACGGTTCGGAAAAGCTGCTGTTGTGGTGCTCGCCGCAGAACCCGTCGGGCCGGGTCTGGACGCCAGAAGAACTGCGAGCAGTAGCGGCGTTTGCAGAACGTAATGGACTGATCCTGGTCTCGGATGAGATTCACCACGATCTGGTTTATCCGGGCAATACCTCCGTGCCGATGGATGTTGCTGCCCCGGATGCGCGCCCATGGACCGTGACGCTGACCGCCGCATCGAAGACGTTCAACATCGCGGGCCAGCGCACCGGCAACATGATCATTCCTGATGCCAAGCTGCGGGCCGAGATGCGGCACCGGATCACCACGCTGGACTACGACCCCAGCGCCTTGGGTGTGTCGATGATCACCGCCGCCTATTCACCGGAAGGGGCGAAATGGGTCGATGAACAGATCGCTCATCTGGATGCCAACAGAAAACTGTTCGATGCCGCCATCGCCGAGATTCCGGGCCTGTGGTCGATGCCCCTGCAGGCGACCTATCTGGCCTGGGTCGATTTCTCGGGCACCGGGATGAACCATGATGAATTTGTCCGCCGCCTGCGCGAGGATGCACGGATCGCGACATCCTCAGGCCCCGGTTTCGGGGCGGGCGGGGAAACCTTCGAACGGTTCAATCTAGCCACCCAACGCGCGCGGGTTGAAGAAGCCTGTGCGCGATTGAAGGCAGCCTTTGGTGATTTACAATGAACCCCGTTCAAAAATAAACGGAGGCACATCATGCCCAACCACCTTTTTACGCTTCCGGACATCCCGAGCATCCCGGTGCAGGGGGAACAGGCGACCTATCCGATCGGGCGGATTTTCTGCGTGGGCCGCAACTATGCCGCCCACGCCGCCGAGATGGGGCATGAGGTGGATCGCCAGACGCCGTTTTACTTCACCAAATCCGCGCCCAATGCGGTTCTGACCGGGGCACATGTGCCGTATCCGGCAGGGACCGAGGATTATCATCATGAAATGGAACTGGCCGTTGCCATCGGCAAGCCGGTTTTTCAGGCCACGGCCGCGCAGGCCCAAGCCGCGATCTTTGGCTACGGCTGTGCCTTGGACATGACGCGCCGCGACTTGCAGATTCGTGAGCGCAACAAGCAGCGCCCCTGGGATCTGGGCAAGGATGTGGAAAACGGCGCGGTCTTCGCTCCGCTGACCCGCGCCGATGACTGGAGCCCATCTGATGACAAGCGCATCTATCTGAGCGTCAATGAGCGGGTCGTACAAGACGCCACATTGTCAGAGCTGGTCTGGAAGATCGATGAACTGATCTCCCATCTATCGGGTTTCTACCATTTGCGCCCCGGAGATCTGATTCTGACCGGAACACCCGCAGGGGTCGGGCCCGTGGTCGCCGGAGACCAAATCGAAGGCGGCATTGATGGTCTGACCCCCGTGCACTTGACACTGACAGCCCCCAAGTAAACCGCCCGGCCCGATACCTGAGAACCTTGTGGCACCATTGCCCCCGGAACGCCGAAAGCGCGTCGGGGCACTGGTGCCATAAGTAAAGGTTTGTACGCCTCAGTCGAGGTCTTCAAGCAATGCAATCGGCGCATCCGGGGCGCGATAGAAATCCAGCGGGGCCTTGTCGGCGGCCACGGTGCTGCGCTTGAACTCATAACGCATCTCACCCACCGCTTCCTCATCTGCGATGATCAGGCACTGGTACAGGTGACTGGCCCCGTCATAGATATCGACCAACCCGCGCAAACGCGGCGTGGTCTCAGCCTCGACCGTGAATCCGTCTTTCCACAATGTGAGGATCTTGTAGGAATTGTCGCCTACCTCCACCCGCAAACGGCTGGACTTCTTGAGGGTGGCGATTCGGGCCGCATCCAATTCGGCGCGAATTTCCTTGGAAACATAGGTACTCATAATAAACTTCCCCCCTTAACGTCCTCTATTCTGGCGGATGTTTTGTAAAAATCCAGTGAACAGCGTCACATAGCCTTTGGCTTTTCTGATCTGTTGCTCAGACATCCCGCCATCACTGTGCACACGCGCAGGCCCCATGCGCGTCCGATGAAATAGGATCGCGGCGGAAGGCGGCCTATCTTTGCCTCAAACGCAACGCGAAAGGATACACGATGGGCCTGCTTGTCGACGGCGAATGGCATGACACCTGGTATGATACCAAATCCACCGGCGGGGCATTCAAACGCTCGGCGGCGCAGTTTCGCAACTGGATCACCGCCGATGGCGCGCCCGGCCCCTCGGGGCGGGGCGGATTCGAGGCGGAAAGCGGGCGTTATCACCTCTACGTCAGCCACGCCTGCCCCTGGGCCCATCGGACGCTGATCTTTCGCGCGTTGAAGGGGCTGAGCGACCACATCTCGGTCTCGGTTGTGCATCCCGACATGCTGGACAAGGGCTGGACTTTCGAGGTGGACGACTATGGCGCGACGGGGGATAAGCTGTTCGGACATGACTTTGCCCATCAGATCTATACCCGTGCTGATCCTGACTATTCAGGCCGCGTGACGGTGCCGATCCTGTGGGACAAGGTGGAGAAGACCATCGTCTCGAACGAAAGCTCGGAAATCATCCGCATGTTCAACTCGGCCTTCAACGGGATCACCGGCAACAGCGATGACTATTGGCCCGAGGCGATGCGGGACGCGATCGAAGAGGTCAACGCGCGGATTTACTCGGACATCAATAACGGCGTCTACAAATGCGGGTTCGCCACTTCACAACAGGCCTATGACGCCGCCATCGGCCCATTGTTCGACACCCTGGACTGGCTTGAGGATCGCCTGGCCCGGAACCGTTACCTTATGGGAGATCGCGTGACCGAGGCCGACTGGCGGCTGTTCACCACGCTGATCCGGTTCGATCCGGTCTATCACCTGCATTTCAAATGCAACCGACGGCGATTGGTGGATTACCCGAACCTCTGGGCTTACACGCGGGAGCTATATCAATGGCCCGGCGTGGCCGAGACGGTGAACATGAACCACATCGTGCGCCACTATCACTACAGCCATGACAGCATCAATCCGCATCGGATCATCCCGGTGAATCCTGTTCTGGATTATTTGGAGCCGCACAGGCGCGATCAGCGCCCCGCGGCGTAGTGTTCGACCATGGCTGCCAGATCCTCGGGCGGAGTCGAGCTTTGCACATAGGCGCAGGCATTTGCGCTGTGGGCAAAGATGGAACCGTCCGAGAAAAAGGTGGTGTTGGTGACGAAGATGACCCGTGTTTCGGGCCTGCGATAGCTTGCGAAATCGGCGACCGCCAACGCGCTGCCGGTTTCCAGTACCAGATCCAGCACAATGATATCAAAGGCGGTTCCATAGAGCGCAAGGATCGCAGCCTCTTGCGTTTCGACCAGCGTGACCTCGGCCTCCTGCCTTTGCAGATGGCGCTGCCAGACCCGACCCAGATCGGGGTTACTCTCAACAATCAGTACTTTCATTTGCAACAACCTCGGCACGTGATATGGGTGAGTGGTGCCGACCCCTGTTGTCCGTGATCACGCGATTTCCTTAACAAAGTGTTAACAACGCCTGCACAGCGCCGTGATCGGGCGGATTCGCTTGTAAGAACGGCAAAAATCCGCTTGAAGCAGCGGAAACAGGTGATTCCGGCTGGGGCAGATGACTGGACAGGCTGAAAATTTGGACCCTCGGGCTGCGCGCGATCATGGCGGCGGGCTGGATGGTGCGATGGCGCGATATGGCGGCAAGCGCGATGACTGGATCGACCTGTCGACCGGGATCAACCCGCATCCCTTCGAAGTGTCCGGCCTGCGGCCTTCGGATTGGATGGAATTGCCCGATCATGGCGCGTTTGAGCGGCTGTCGGATGCGGCGCGGGACTTTTGGGGGGTTCCTGACACGGCGGCGATCCTGCCCGCCCCCGGCGCGTCGGCGGTGATTGCCCGCATACCTGCGCTTGCGACGGCGGGGCGCGTGCAGATTACCATGCCCACCTATAATGAGCACGCCGCCGCGTTCACCGCGCAGGGCTGGGCGGTACAGGGCACCGGCGCGGCGCAGGCGCGGGTGATCGTGCATCCCAACAACCCCGATGGGCGCATCTGGCAGGAGGCGGACGCCGATGCGCCGCTGACCGTGATTGACGAAAGCTTTTGCGATGTCACGCCCGACGCCTCACTGGTCCATCTGGCGGAGCGGCCCGGCGTCGTTGTGCTGAAAAGCTTCGGTAAGTTCTGGGGGCTGGCCGGGCTGCGGCTGGGCTTTGCCATTGGCCATCCTGACCTGATTGCCCGGCTGAACGATCTGACAGGGCCGTGGGCCGTGTCCGGTCCTGCTTTGCGGATCGGAGAACAGGCTTTACGTGACCGTGCATGGGCTGCGGCAACCCGGGACCGTCTGGCAAAGGACGCCGCACGGTTGGATCGGCTTCTGACCACCAGAGGGGCCCGGCTGGTCGGCGGCACCAGCCTGTTCCGCCTCTACGACGTTGATGACGCGGCGGCGTGGCAGGACCGGTTGGCCCGCGCCCATATCTGGAGCCGTGTCTTTCCCTACTCCGAAACTTATCTGCGCCTCGGACTGCCGACCGCGGACGGTTGGGCGCGGTTGGAGGCGGCGTTGTGAGCACGCCGCTCCTGTTGGTCTGCGCCATGTGTCTGGACGCGGCACTGGGTGAGCCGGATTGGCTGTGGTCACGTATCCGCCATCCGGCCGTGCTGATGGGCAACGCGATTGGCTGGCTGGACGCCCGGCTGAACCAGGGGACGCGGCGCCGCCTGAAAGGCGTGGCGGTGGTCGTACTCCTGGTTCTGGCTGCACTTGCGTTGGGCCGCCTGCTGGCATTGCTGGGACCGATCGCCGAGATCGTGATCTGCGCGATCCTTTTGGCCCAAAGATCTTTAGTCACCCATGTCCGTGCGGTCGGTGAAGGGCTGCTGACCTCCCTGCCCGAAGGTCGAGCGCAGGTCGCCATGATCGTCTCACGTGATACGACCGCCATGACCGAGGCGCAGGTGGCCCGCTCTGCCATCGAAAGCGCCGCAGAAAACCTGAGTGACGGGGTGATCGCACCGGCCTTTTGGTTTCTGATCGCGGGTCTGCCGGGGCTGCTGGTCTACAAGGCCGTCAACACCGCCGACAGCATGATCGGTTATCGCAACGAGACGTATCGCGACTTTGGCTGGGCTGCTGCCCGGCTGGATGATCTGCTGAACCTGATCCCCGCGCGGCTGACCTGCCTGATGATAGTGGCCCTGTCCGGTCAATGGGCAAGCTGGCGCGAGATAAGCGCCGACGCCCGCCGCCACATCTCACCCAACGCGGGCTGGCCCGAGGCCGCTATGGCACGTGCGCTGGATATCGCGCTGGCCGGACCGCGCAGCTATGACGGACAGATGCGCAATCTCGCCTGGGTGAATGGAAATGCGCGGCAAAACATCGACGCAGCGGAGGTTTTTCGCGCATCGGGCATGTTGTGGCAGGTATGGGGGCTTGCGCTTGGGCTCGTGTCGGTGTGGGTTGGGTTCAACTTCATATTCTGACGGACCTGCTCATGCGTTTCCTTTCCGGCCTTGTCGCCGCCGCCCTGTTCGCCTCGCCCGCCCTTGCCCAGTGCGGCGGCGGGTTCAATGCCTTTGTCAAAGGGCTGAAAGCCGAAGCCGTTCAGCAGGGGTTCGACACCTCCACGGTCAACGCCTTTTTCAAAGGTGTGCAGCAGGACAATGCGGTGCTGAAGGCCGATCGCGCGCAAGGTGTGTTCCAGAAACCGTTCATCGATTTCTCGCGTCGCCTGATTTCGCAAAACCGGATCGACCGGGGCACGGCGATGTCGCGCAAGTACGATGCCGTGTTTGACCGGATCGAGCGGGAATACGGTGTCTCGCGCGGCGTGTTGCTGGCTTTCTGGGCGTTCGAGACCGATTACGGCGCGTTTCAGGGCGATTTCAACACGCGCAACGCGCTTGTGACGCTGGCCCATGACTGCCGCCGCCCCGAGCTGTTCCGGCCCCAGATCTTCGCAGCTATCGAGCTGTATGAACAAGGTGATTTCGACCCTGCCCGCACCACCGGCGCCTGGGCCGGTGAAATCGGCATGGTCCAGATGCTGCCGCGCGACATCCTTGAAAACGGCGTGGATGGGGACGGAGACGGCAAGGTCTCGCTGAAAACCTCGGCACCGGACGCGTTGATGTCCGGGGCCAGGATGCTGTCGCATCTGGGCTGGCAACCGGGCCAGCCTTGGCTGCAGGAGGTCACCGTGCCTGCGCAGATGGATTGGTCGCTGTCGGGGCCCGGCAAACCGCGCCCGATCTCCGAGTGGCAGGCGATGGGTGTTCAGCCGCGCAGCGGGTCACTGGCCAACCTCCCCGCCTCATTGATCCTGCCACAGGGGCACAAGGGGCCTGCTTTCCTCGCCTATCCGAATTTCGACGTCTATTTCGAATGGAACCAGAGCTTTGTCTACGTCCTGACAGCCGCCTATTTTGGCACAAGGCTAGAGGGCGCGCAGATCTACAACGCAGGCAACCCAGCCCCCGGGCTAAATGGTGCGCAGATGAAGCAATTGCAGACCAAACTACAGGCACGTGGCTATAACGTGGGCAAAATCGACGGTATTCTGGGAGCCGGTACCCGCGCCGCGGTGCAGGCCGAGCAGGCGCGGTTGGGATTGCCAGCGGATGCATGGCCGACGGCTGATCTGCTTGGTCAGCTATAAGACCGCCCTTCACCGCCACCTATCAATTGCGGCCAACCGGACATTTCCTTAGGCTGACCAAAGCACGCTAGAAGCCTCGAGTTCATTTCATGACAATCGACGACCGCCGTAAACTGCTTGCCGATGTCCTGCGCCCATTTGATGTGGGGCACCCGCTGATCCGGATCGGGGCTTTTGGCGATGGCGGTTATTTGGTGCCGAGTGACATGCATGGGATCAAAGCCTGCTTTTCACCCGGCGTTTCCCGGCAATCGAGCTTTGAACTTGATCTGGCCAAGTGGGGCATCCCGTCGATCATGGCCGATGCCTCGGTGGATGGGCCAGCCGAGGTAATCCCCGGCGCCGTTTTTTGCAAGCAGCATCTCGGCCCGCGCACCGAAGGTGAGGTGATTTCGCTTGAGGACTGGATGGTTCAAAATGCGCCAGCGTCCGGGGACCTGATGTTGCAAATGGACATCGAAGCGGCTGAATACCCGGTGTTCGAAACCCTGCCAGCCGCGTATCTCGACCGGTTCCGGATCATCGTGATCGAGCTTCATCGAATCCCCTCGATCCTGACCAAGCCGAGGTTTTTCGAAAAAGCGAAACCACTTTACGAGGCAATCGGTGCTAAATTCACATGTGCCCATCTCCGTACAAATAACGCGTCAGGCTCGATGATTGTCGATGGTACAGAGTTTCCCCGGGTCGTTGAGGCCACTTTCATCCGCAATGATCGTGTGAAAGTACGTCATCCGATATCAACCTTGCCCCATGCTCTGGACGTGCCGCATCACCCCAACCGGCCGGAGATCAAGGTACCCGAAGAGTGGTTGGCCCGATCCTCCTGAAGGACTTGGTGCAAATGGCGAGTGGCTTGGGTCTCTGAACGCGGACGACATCGGGGCCGAAACAGGCCCGGCTTTGACGTTTTGCAGCTGCGAGACCCACGCTGGAGGTGTTGCCCGAGTGACTGCGCCCGGCCCAGACCGGTCAATGCTGCACGTCGCACAAATGGCCGCTATTCAGTCTCTGCGGCAAGCCGTTTGGCGAGGATGCCGATCAGGATCAAGGCAATAACAAGAAACACGGCGCCGACCATCCAGGCCGTAGGGATCGAGTAGACCTCAGCGATGGCTCCCGCCAGAATCAGACCCAAAGCTGCTCCGAGTTGCTGTATCAGCGACCTCAGAGATAGCATTGTGGATCGCTGGCGGTCTTCTACGCATCTATGAAGAATACTGCTGGCTGGCGTCTCGGAAACACCGAGGACAACGGAATAGAGGATGAAAACCGCCACAAAGCCGATGACGCTGCCCTGCAAAGCCAATGCGACCTGAACGCCCGCCGTACAGGCAAAAGCCGCCGCAAGTGTAATCGCGTGCCGTCTGCTGAAAATGCGGCTGATGTGCGGTGACAGCCAGGCACCGAATGCGATTGAGAAGAAGTAGGTCGCGGTCAGGACACCTATTGTTGTATTTGCATAGCCTTTCTGCAGCATGGGCTTTGCATGGACCGGCCAGAGCACCTCTACCGGGTTGGTCGCCATCAGGAAAAACGCCAGAGCTGCCAGCAGTACCGACAACGCCGGATGTCTCAATGCGAGAAGACCTGCGTCTTTGACCACCAGCGGTACAGCTGCGAACCCCCGTTTCAGGGCATGGGGGGTCAACGGGCGCGGTTTTTCCACAATAAAATAAAGGGTATAGGCGAATACCCCAAGCATCACCGCCAAGCTCGCCGCGTAGGGCACATCATAGACGCTAAAACCCAGTCTCGCTGCCGTCGGGCCAAAGAGATCGGGCAGAAGGCCCCCCAGAACGGCCCCCATCGCCAAGCCCATGGCATTGGCCCATTGCGCTTTTGCCAGAGCGGGTTGAACGTCCACGTTCGGCGCAGCGGCTTTGAAGGTCTCAACGAACCAGGCGTCGAGCGTGCCCGACCGTAGCGCACGTCCAAATCCGATGAAGGCAAATGAAAGCGCTAGAACATAGAAATCGCTTGTCGAGAGAAAGAGCACGAGAGAGATCAAGCTGGCGACAACCGCAGCCAGAAAGACCGGCTTGCGTCCAATATTGTCGGCCAATCCGCCGAACGGAAGTTCCATCGCCAAGGTCGTAAGTGAGTAGACCCCAAATAGCACCGAAATCTGTAACAGATCCATTCCGCGATCGGTCAACGCCAGTGCAACAACGGCAACAGTCAAACCCATCGCAAAACGATCGAGAAACTGTTGAACCTGAAACACCCGGATGTGCCGTCTCGCCGGAACGGTCAGCGCTGCGAAGGGGAACTCTAATTCTGTTGCCATGCTCGCAACATCGCCTTTGCAGGCAACCAGCACAATACCTGAGCAAAGCCGAGGACCACCCTGTGTGCACGCAAGCAATCGTCCGAGCAAGCGCGGCGACAGCCCGGTTTGTTGGGCAGAAGCGCCCTTGATGGAGGTGAAATCTTACTCCGACCGCACCGGATATCGATGGCCCTTCTGGTCGATCAGGATCAGCCGTTCTCCGCTGCGGACGTACAGATCGCAGCGGCTGAAGCCGTTGCGATAGGCGATACAGACGCTGCCATCCTCGGCGATCGAATAGGTGCCAAAGGCGGATTCTCCGCTGGCATAGGTGTAGGAATAGGCCCCTCCGGCGGAGTATTTGGACTGTCCGTCATCATAGAATGTCAATGTCTGGCCCGCCAAAGCGTCCAACTCTTGCGAGTTGAGCGGCCTGTCCCCGGGTTTGGTGGCCCATTCGGCGGCGGCAAGTGGCGTGGCGGACAGAAGAAGAAGGAGCAGAAGCCGGGTCATGCGCTACCCTAACCCGGGGGGCGTCGAATGGGTCATAACGTTGCGGTGATCGCTCAGGCGACCATCTGCTCGGCTTTCTTGAGGTCTACCGAAACAAGCTGGCTGACACCCTGTTCCTGCATGGTGACCCCGAACAGCCGATCCATCCGCGCCATGGTCACCGCGTGGTGGGTGATGATCAGGAAGCGGGTGTCGGTCTGGCGGCACATCTCGTCCAGAAGGTCGCAGAAGCGTGTGACGTTGGCGTCATCGAGCGGCGCGTCAACCTCATCCAGCACACAGATCGGAGCCGGGTTGGCGAGGAAGACGCCAAAGATCAGCGCGGTTGCGGTCAGGGTCTGTTCACCCCCCGACAGCAGACTGAGGGTCGAGAGCTTCTTGCCCGGCGGCTGGCACATGATTTCCAGCCCCGCATCCAGCGGATCGTCGCTTTCGACCATAACCAGATTGGCCTCACCGCCGCCGAACAGATGCTTGAACAGCATAGCGAAGTTCGAGTTCACCTGTTCAAACGCGGTCAACAGACGCTCGCGCCCTTCGCGGTTGAGGCTGGCGATACCGCTGCGCAGGGCCTTGATCGCCTCTTCCAGATCACCCTTTTCCCCATTCAGTGTGTCGAATTCTTCCTGAACCTCTTTGCTGTCTTCCTCGGCGCGCAGGTTCACCGCGCCCATGGCGTCGCGCTGGCGCTTGTGGCGGTTGACCTCGGCCTCCAACGCGTCGGCGGCGGGCATCTGATCGGGGTTGGTGTCGAGTTGATTCAGTAGCTGGTTTGGTGTCAGTTGCTGATCCTCGGCAATCCGCTCCGCCGCTGCGACCACGCTCTCCTTGGCCGCATCACAACGCGCCTCTGCTGCCGCGCGGGTCTCGCGCGCTTCGGAGGCCAGTCGTTCCGCCTCGCGCTCAGCAAGAACCACCTCGCGCTGTGCCGTCTCGGCTTCCGCCAGCTTGTCAGCGGCCTCGGCCCGGCGGGCTTCGGCGGTTTCGATCAGTTCGTTCAGTTCTTCGCGCGCCTCGGCAATTTCACCGGGTGCGGCCATGGCGTCCGAGAGTTCCTCTTCCGAGCTTTCCTTGCGCTCGGCCAGTTCGGAAATCCGCTTTTCCGCCGTCTCCAACCGGTGCCGCCAACCACTGAGGTCCTTGGTGACCTCTTGCGAACGCCGGGTCCGAGCCTCACCTTCACGACGCAACTCGTCATGGGACGAACGGTGGGTCAGCATGGTGATCCGCGCCGCCTCGACTGTCTGTTTGATGTCTTCAACCTGCGCGCGGGCGCTATCAAGGTCACCCAGACCGGTCAGGGCCGCTTCGGCCTCGCGCAACTGTGCACGGGCAGACATGGCGTCTTCCTTGTGGCGGTCGACGGCGAGGGTCAATGTCTCCAGCTTGCCTTGCGCCAGATTGCGATCCGCCTCAGCCCGGCTGAGCATCCGCGCCGTTTCCGCCATGCGCTGATCCGCGGCACGGCGGGCTTCGCGGGCACGACGATCAGCTTCGGTGACGTCCGCCAGTTGCTGGGACAGGGCCTCATGCGCGGCACGGGCACCATCGGCTTGCGCCTCGGTGCGGGTCAGTTCTTGTTTCAGCGCTTCCAGTTTGTTCAGCTGTTCCAGCCGCAGGGCGGCGGCGCTTGGCGCGTCCTCGGCCCAGGCGCGGAACCCGTCCCAGCGCCACAGGTCGCCCGAGCGCGAGACCAGCCGTTGCCCAGGTTTCAGCGACGCCTGCAACCGTGCGCCTTGATCAGCATCGACCAGACCGATCTGCGCGATCCGACGGCTGAGCCGGTCGGGACCGGACACATGCAAGGCCAGAGGCTCTGCTCCGTCCGGCAAGGGTTGATCGCTGTCATAGCCCGCCACCTGCACCCAACCCGAGGGGCCATCACCTTCGACCAGCGGTGCGCGCAGATCGTCTGCCAGCGCAGCACCCAGAGCTTTCTCATAACCGGTGGCCACGCGCAGCATGTCGAGCACCTGTCCGCCCTCAGCCGTGTCACGCTCGACCAGTTTCGCCAACGCAGTGGTTTCGGCCCGGATCGCGCCCAATTCCCCCTCGGCCTCGGAGCGTTTGGCGCGGGCTTCGGCCTCGCGCGCCTGCGTGTCATTGCGTAACTCGTCAGCAGCGGCGAGCGCTTCTTCCGCTGCCTCGGCAGCTTCGCGGGCCTCTTCTTCGCCTTCCTGCGCGGTCTCAAACGACTCACTGGCGCGGGTCAGCGCGTTGCGCGCCTCATCCACGGCGGCGCGGGCCTTTTCTTCTTCGCCCTCAGAGCGGGCCAGGGTCTTGCGGCTGTCTTCAACCAGACGCTGCGCCGATTGGTGCCGGGCCACCAGACGGGCCATGTCTTCGGTTTCCTGCGAGAGGTGATCTTCACGCTCTTGCAGGACCGAGGCGGCCTCGCGGGCCACTTCTGCAGCTTCAGCGACCTTTTCGTCATAACCCTCGGCGGCTTTGGCGAGCTCACGGGCCTCCCATTCGAGCCGTTCGATCATCTCACCTGCATCCCGGTTCAGGCCGGATTCGCGTTCGATGTCGTTGCCCAGTTGCTGGATACGGTTGGTCAGCGTCTCGATTGTCTGACGCGCGCGGGTTTCCTGATCCGAGAGCTGATCGCGTTGCACCTGCTGACGTTGCAGGACGGCGGCGGCGATGGCCTCTTCCTCGCGCAGGGGGGGCAGGGTTTCCTCAATCTCAGCGCGTTTGGCAGCGGATTCACGGGCGGATGCTTCGGCGCGGGAGGCTTCCGTGATCCGGTCTCGCAGCTTTTCTTCTGCCGCTTGGCGGGCCATGTCGGCCTCTTTCCAGCGACGATAGAGCAGCATCCCTTCGGCTTGACGCAGCTGTTCGCCAATCTCGCGATAGCGCGCGGCCTGACGGGCCTGGCGGGCGAGTTGCGCCAACTGGCCGCCCAACTGTTCCAGCACGTCATCGACGCGAGTCAGATTAGCCTCTGTGCCTTTGAGTTTCAGCTCGGCCTCGTGGCGACGTTGATAGAGGCCTGAGATGCCCGCGGCCTCTTCCAGAATGCGGCGGCGCGCGCGAGGCTTGGCGTTGATCAGCTCAGCAATTCGGTTCTGGCCCACCAGCGCCGGGGAATGTGCGCCGGTCGAGGCGTCGGCAAACAGCATCTGCACATCGCGGGCGCGGACATCCTTGCCGTTGGTCTTGTAGGCGCTTCCCACGTCGCGGGTGATGCGGCGGATGATTTCAAGCTGGTCGCTGTCGTTGAAGCCGGATGGCGCCAGACGTTCCGAGTTGTCCATGGTCAGGACCACCTCGGCAAAGTTCCTCGCGGGGCGGGTGGCGGCTCCGGCAAAGATCACATCCTCCATCGCCCCGCCGCGCATAGATTTGGGGCGGTTTTCGCCCATCACCCAGCGCAGAGCTTCCAGAAGGTTGGATTTGCCACAGCCATTGGGACCAACCACTCCGGTCAACCCGTCCGCGATGATCAGATCGGTCGGGTCCACGAAGCTTTTGAAGCCGGTCAGTTTGAGTTTGCTAAAGCGCAATGGCTGCTCTTGGTATGATTCCTATGGATAAGAAGTCTGCGCAAGGGATAGGGGAGCTGTCAATGTGATTGCGCAGGATATGGGATTTCGGACAGAGTTATCCACAATATCTTGGCGAAACTACGCGCGAAGCCGCGGATCTCAGTACGGCGTACATTCGAAGACCTGATATCCGTAGCCCTCATAGTAACCGTAATCAACGCATTCATATGAGCGCATCATGAGCGCCCCAAATATCAGTTTTTCGCCAAGTTCCTGATCGCAGCCCAATACCCCCACAGTGACCGCCGCATCGCCCAAAACGTCCAGAAGCGGACAGCCCGAGACCTGTGCCATGGCCAGCGCGGCCCGGTCGCGGATCGGGCCAAGACGCGGGGCGTATTGCGGGTTCACGCGGACGGCCTCGGCCAGCTCGTTGCGGACGCGGACGTCAAATACGCTGCCATTCACCGCGACGCGCGTTGCGGGCAGATCGCGAAAATACGGTGTGCCGCTTGAACAGGCGGCCAGCAGCAGGAAGGCAAGCAGGCGAATCATATCGCCGTTCTTGCGGCAATATGGTTAACGAAACCTTTCCCGGCTCAGCCGCGCAGCACCTCTCCCAGACGGCGGATACCTTCACGGATCGTATCTTCATCCGAGTTGGAGAAGCTGAGCCGGATCGTGTTGGCCCCAGTGTCATCAGGGTAGAACGCCTGGCCCGGGACAAAGGCCAGCTTGACCGTTTCAAGCGCCCGGGCCAGCAGCTCAGCCCCGTTCACGCCATTGGGCAGGGTGACCCAGATGAACATGCCGCCTTCGGGTCGGGTCCAGTCCACACCATCGGGCATATGCTGGTTCAAGGCTTCAAGCATAGCGTCTCGGCGGGCGGCATAGGTACGGCGCAGGATCGGAACGTGTGAATCAAAACAATCCCGCGCCACCTGATAGACAGCCATCTGGTTGATCGTCGAAGAATGCAGATCAGCAGCCTGTTTCAGCAGCACCAGTTGCGAAATCACCGGTTTGGCGGCCACGACCCAACCGACACGCAATCCGGGCGAAAGGGTTTTCGAGAAGCTGCCGCAATAAATCGTACGGCAGTTTTCAATCGATCCCTTGCGGGCCTGTTCCAACGCCAGAATTGGTGGAATCGGGTCACCGTCATAGCGCAGCGCCTGATAAGCGCCGTCCTCGATCACGGCGCAGTCTAGGTCTTCGGCCAGATTCAGCAGGGCTTCCCTGCCCCGCAGGCCCACGGTTTCCCCCGTCGGATTGGCAAAGTCGGCAGAGAGGTAGGCGAACTTGATCGGGCTGTCCCCGGCGGCGGCCCGGTATTCGGTCGCACCCCGATTGCCATCGATGCTAAGTTGATCAAAGCGTGGCTCATAGGCGTCAAAGGCATTGAGCGCGCCCAGATAAGTAGGCCAGCCGACCAGCGCGGTATCACCCGGAGACAGAAACAGCTTGCCCAGATAGTCCAGAGCCTGCTGTGAGCCGGAGGTGATCAGGATATTGTCGATGTCACAATCCACACCGATCCCACGCATGTAGCCGACCAGCCATTCGCGCAGCGGCGCATAGCCTTCACTGACCGAATATTGCAGCGCCTGTGCCTGTTGATCCGGGCCAAGCGCATTTTGGAACGCCTCGGCGAAAGCCTCAGCCGGAAACAGGTTCGGGTCGGGGATGCCGCCTGCGAAGGAAATGATCCCGGGCTCACCCAAAAGCTTCAGCAATTCGCGGATTTCGGATGCCTTCATTCGGGATGTGCGGGTGGCGTATAGCTGATCCATCTGTCCGGGGCCTCCTCCGCCCTTCTGCCGCAGATTAGGCAAAGCGCATCTTATGTCAATAATACTGACCTAGTGTTTCAGTCTTCGTGAGGCGGTTGAACCCCGCTTGCAAACGTGGTCAAGTGAATTGACCAATTTCAGACGTAAGCTTCATGCCTTTTCAAAAAGTCCAGACCGAAAAACTGTCTCTGGCTGTGGTGCGCCAGATTGAGTTGTTGATCCTGCGCGGCATCCTGCGCCCCGGCGAGCGCCTACCCTCGGAAAGGGAACTGGCCGAGCGGATGGGCGTGTCGCGCCCCTCGCTGCGCGAAGCGATCGCAGACCTGCAGGATCAGGGATTGCTGACCGCCAAGGCCGGGTCAGGCATCTATGTGGCCGAGGTTCTGGGCTCGGCCTTCTCGCCCGCGTTGATCCGGCTGTTCGGCAATCATGACGAAGCGGTGTTCGACTATCTCTCATTCCGGCGCGATATGGAGGGGCTGGCTGCTGAGCGTGCCGCGCGGATGGGATCGGACGGCGACCTGAAGGTCGTGCAGATCATTCTGGACAAGATGGAGGCCGCCCATGCCCGCAACGCCGCCGAAGAAGAGGCGCATCTGGACGCCCAGTTCCACATGGCGATCATCGAGGCCAGCCATAACGTGGTGATGCTGCATATGATGCGGTCGATGTTCGATCTGCTGCGGCAGGGCGTATTCTACAACCGCCAGATCATGTTCCAGCAGCGCACCACCCGCGATGCCATTCTGGACCAGCATCGTGCCATCAACGCGGCCCTGCAGGACCGCGACCCCAAAGGCGCCCGGAAAGCGGTTGAGGACCATCTGAACTTTGTCAAAGGCTGCATGGCCGATCAGCAGAAGGCCATTCGCAACGAAGAAATCGCGCAGCAGCGGTTAAAGCACGAGACCGGAGAGGCTTGATGTTCATCGGGCATTTGCCGGGCGCGTATCTGATCTTTCGCACGACAGCACCCAACCTGGGCAAGCTTGCGTTCACGGCTGCCATGATTGGGGCCGTCGCGCCTGACGTCGACATACTTTGGTTCTATCTGGTCGATGATCGCGGACACCATCATCATTCCTACCTGACCCACCGCCCCATCATCTGGGCGGGCTTTCTGCTTGCCGGTCTCCTGATCCGGCAATGGCTCCAAAAAACCGGGACCTTCCTGACATTCTTTGGCGCAGGCGGGCTGGTTCACATGCTGTTGGATTCGATCACAGGCGAGGTCGCATGGTTGTGGCCCTTTTCGGACGCAACACATCCTCTGGTCACGGTACAGGCGACCCACTCTCATTGGATTTTGTCATTTCTCAACCATTGGACCTTCAAGGTTGAGATTTTGATCACCATGATCGCAATTTTGGTCTGGTTCTTAACCTGGCGCAGATCGAAGAAAGCTACCTGAGGCCACAAACAAAAAAACCCGAGAGTCAGAGACCCTCGGGTTTTTTTATCACTTGATCAGTGCAATCAGTGCAGCTTTTCACCAACATCCGCGATGGACGCGTCGATCAGCTTGTTCGCCTGTGTGGCGGTCATTTGCTTGGCCAGCACAGCGCTCGCAGCCGAAACCGCGACGGAGACGGCCTGATCACGCACTTCTTTCACAGCCGAAGCCTCAGCCGATGCGATCTGATCCTGTGCAGCGGCCAGACGGCGTGCAATGGATTTCTCCAGATCGACTTTGGCCTGTTCCGCCGCCAGAGCCGCGTCCTCTTTGGCAGCGGCCACGATCGCGTCCGCCTGAGTCTGCACTTCACGTTGCTTGCGCTCATAAGAGGCCAGCAGGCTACGCGCTTCTTCATGCAGCGCACGAGCTTCGTCCAACTCGGACTGGATGCCCTCGGCCCGCTTGTCCAAGGCGCCGCCAATCATGCCGGGGACCTTGAAGTAGAACAGGACCGCGATGAAGACGATGAAGCCCAGCAGGACGACAAAATCGGTATTGCCAAGCGAGAAGAACGGGCCGCTTGCGGCCAGCGCGGGGCTGGCGGCACCAATGGTCAGGATAAGGGCAAGAGTGTTCCGCATGTCACTTATCCTTTCGTCTGCGCGTCTACGGCACTGTTGATGGCTTTGGCATCCGCCTCGCCGCCCAGCGCTGTAACCAGTTCAGCCGCCGTATCCTTGGCAACCACTTGAATGCTTTCCAGCGCACCGGCACGGATCTCGGCAATCGCCTTTTCCGATTCAGCCGCCTTTGCAGCGATTTCCGCATCCGCCTTGGCAATCGCGTCATCCAGACCAGACTGGATTTCGGCGCGTGTCTCGGCAGCGATACGCTGCGCTTCGGCACGGGCATCGGCCAGCGCCTTGTTATAGGCCTCTTCGGCCTCGACAGCCTTGGCTTTCAGATCTTCAGCCGCGGCGAGGTCGTTGGTAATGGTCCCCTGACGTTCCGCCAGGATTGCCGCGATGCGCGGCAGAGCCACGCGGGACAGAACCAGAAAGATGACGACCAGTGTGATGATCAGCCAGAAGATCTGGTTCGGGAACCAGTCAAAGCAGAGCTGCGGCATCCCGATGGCAGAGCCATGGGAGTCGACGCACATGCCGGCGATCTCTTCATAAATCGGTTCTTCTGTCGCCATGAATTCCTCCGTCGGAACGTTGTCTTTACAACGGGCGGCCCGCTATGGCCGGGGCCGACCCGCGCGTAAGGATCAGGTTCCGCAGATTATACGGCGAACATCAGCAGCAGCGAGACCAGGAATGCGAAGATCCCCAGAGCTTCTGCGAACGCGATACCGATGAAGAGGGTTGCGGTCTGCGAAGCAGCCGCCGAAGGGTTGCGCAGGGCGCCGGCGAGGAAGTTGCCTGCAACGTTGCCCACCCCGATTGCGGCTGCGCCGGAACCGATTGCTGCCAGGCCTGCGCCGATGTGTGCGAGATCGCCTTCCATGATGTTTCTCCTTACGAATTGGAAGTTTAGATGTTTGGGTATCGGACCTTAGTGCGAAGGATGCAGTGCATCTTTCAGATAAACACAGGTCAGAATGGTGAAGACGTAGGCCTGAATGAAGGACACGAGGACCTCAAGGCCATACATTGCGGTGATCGCCAGAACGGACACGGGTGAGATCACGGCGATTGCGGCAAAGCCCGCGAACACCTTGATCACCGCGTGACCAGCCATGACGTTACCGGCAAGACGAATGGAGTGGCTGACCGGGCGCACGAAGTACGAGATCAGCTCGATCACCGCCAGAATCGGGCGCAGCGCCAGAGGTGCGCTGGAGACCCAAAACAGGCCGAGGAACGCGGCGCCATTCTTGACGAAACCCAGAACGGTCACGGTCAGGAAGACGGCCAGCGCCAGCGGAATGGTCACGGCGAAATGCGATGTGGTTGTGAAGGATGTCGGGATCAGACCCAGGAAGTTGGCGCAGACGATGAACATGAACAGGGTCATGACATAGGGGAAGTATTTGACGCCTTCCTTGCCGCAGATGTCTTCCAGCATCTTGTAAATGAAGCCATAGGCCAGTTCGGCCACCGACTGCATACGGCTGGGAACGATCGCGCGCTTCGAAGTGCTGAGGACCAGCAGGCCAAAGATCGCGACGATCGCGAAGAACAGCCACAGAGTCACGTTGGTGGGCGTGTACCACGCAATCGTGTCGCCGCCGAACAGCGGTTTCACGATGAACTGATCCATCGGGTGGAATACCAGGCTGCTGCCTTCTGCCGCGTGGTCGCCGCCATGTGCTGTGGTGGTCTCGCTTGCCACGTTCAGTCCCTCTCGTCCTTCTCGGCAGCCGTCGCCGCCATTTGTTTCTCTTGGGCCTCTTTCGCGCTGCGGAGCATAACCTTCACGCCCGCGACAAGGCCCAGCAATGTGAACAGCACCAGAAAGATCGGGATCGTCCCGAGCAGGCTGTCCAGCCCATATCCGATGCCAAATCCGATCCCCAGACCGGATACCATTTCGATGACCATCCTCCAGGCAAGTTCGCCCCCGGATATGTCAGCATCCGCACGAGGCTTGGGCGCCTTGGCCTTTTTCGCTGCCGTGATCTTGGCCTCAAGCTGCGCCATACGCTGCTTTTGGTCATCATCGGTCACGGGCGTTTCCCTCGCACAGTCTTGAGTAGGGTGCTAAGGCGCATGGGGCGCAGAGTCAACGGTGTACAAGCCGAACCCAAATTCCCGTTAAGATCATGATTCTTATAATGAAAAATCTGATCGTGGATGGACATCTTCCGATGCAGAACAGACGGGTTGGGCAAATTCACCTGAATCCGCATATTCAACCTTTTGGTTGATCTTTGTCCCCCCATAAGTAGCTTACGCAGCGTGTTGGCGCCAAATCCGCTTTGGTTAGCACTGCGAAGCTCGGGCCAAACGACAGAAGAAATGAAATTGCCTCTGCGCTCTCAAGGGTGTCACCTTTGAAACAAGATGCGCCTGAGAATATGAGGGCAGAGAATGAGCAATGTGGTTTGGTTGAGCAATATGCACCGCAACCCTTCTGCGACTTACGGCTATCGGCCGGTCGGGTTTCCGGATGTCCCAAGGCCGCCGAGGGACAATGAAATTGGTATTGCATTTGACGCTCTTATAGAGCGGCAAGAAAGCCACTTACCCATCGAAGATCATGCGCTGCCAAAACAGCTCTATGCTGTCAAACGATGGGCCGATCACAAACGACCGAAACGCGATATCCTGAGCGCTGGCGGACTATTGGTTGTGTCATCTGCCTCTGCTGATGTCTTACGCAACCACAATATGGGATCATCAAGACTTGTCCCCGTTGAACTTCTGCACCCTGATCAAAAGACCAAGCTAGATGGAGATTGGCACTACCTTGTGCTAGGGGATGGAAAGCCTTGTTTTGAGGGAGAGTCATCTAAAGGGGTCACACCCTTAGGAGATCCGGTTGAACTCTTCATGGTGCGAGGCAATGATCATGTGAACGATGGGGATTTGGTTTTCTCAGAAATGGTCCTGACTGGCCCAGACATTTGGTTCGATCCAGTTATCATTGACGCACCGATCTTGAGTGATCGCCTCGCCACCGCCCTGAAGGCAGCGAAAGTGGCAAAGGACTGGGACCTGTTACGCTGTAATGTGATTTCGGACTAACGCCATGCCCAACGACCTCGACACCGTATTCGCCGCTCTTGCCGACCCCACTCGCCGCACCATCCTTGCAATGCTGCTTGAGGATGACATGGCGGTCACCGACGTGGCGGAACCGTTCGAGATGTCGCTGGCCGCGATTTCGAAACATCTGGTGATCCTGACCAAGGCGGGGCTGATTTCTCAGGAAAAGCGTGGACGGGTCAAATGGTGCAAGCTGGAGCCGGATGCCCTACGGGCAGCATCTGTCTGGATGCAGGGGTTCGGGCAGTTCGAACCGGTCAATCTGGATGCGTTCGAGCGGTTTCTCGAGGTCGAACTGCCCTCGGACGAGGCCTGAGGATCAGCGCACGACCAAGACCGACATGCTGGCATGTTTGGCCAGATATCCCGCATGGCTGGACAGGATGTAGTCGGTGATCCGGGGCGCGTGGGTGCCGACAACAATCAGATCGGCTCTCAGTTCTTCGGCAGCGCGGGCCAGATCTTTGTCGACCTCGACCGCGACATCAACCGAGTGAATGTTGCGCGTGTCCACCTGCACCCCGCTTTGTCCGGCGATTTCACGGGCGCAGGCCTTCATCTCTTGTTCGATCGCCTCAGCCGTCAGGTGACGATCGCCGGGCTGTGCGCCGGTGACGCTGATGATGGTGACTTTGGCGCCCTGCCATTTGGCCAGTTGCGCAGCGACTTCGGTGGCTTTTCTGACCGCTGGCGGCATGTGCAGGTCGATCGGGACCATGATACGTCTGAACATTGCGACGTCCTCCTTATCCTGAGGTATGTCGGTATTCGCACATAACCAGTCTGGCCCGCCTCTGCGGTGCTGTGCGGCGTCTAACCCTCTCGGCTGTATTCCACCCCGGTCACGACACCCGTCGCATCAGCGCGACAAAGCCAGGGGGCCTCGGCCCCGGCCACGAACACGCTGGTGACCGAGCCCGTCGGGCCGGTCTGGGTCGAGGTCGCCTTGACACCGGCTGGCCCGGTGCCGGTTTCAGCACCCACCAGCGCCTCACAACTGGCTTGCAGATCAGCCTGTGCCGAGTCGCTTGCTCCGCCGGGCGCGCAGGCGGACAGCGCCAGCAATGCTGGGATGAGATAGGGTGTTTTCATGTATCGGGTCCTCACGCAGTGCGCGGGCAAGCTGCCATATCCGGCGCAGAAGGCAAGGCTCAATCCGGGTGCACGGGTTTGCTGTCCGGGGAGTCCTCGCCTTTCAGCAACAGCAGCAGCGCCACGGCAGTCAGCACGGCCCCGACCAGAACCAGCGCGGTTGGCGCGGGGCGGCCCAGCGCGATTTCCCACAGGATCACCCAGCTGGGCGTCAGGTAGGTATAGGCCATGACCTTGGCAGCGGGCAGGCGCAGCGCAGCAAACTGGACCAGAACAAAGCTGGCAGCGGTCGCAAACAGCGAAATGTAGAGCAGGGTCAGCCAGACAATCCCGGGCAGGTTTGCCCAATCGGTCGCGCGGATATCGGACCAGCCCCAGAGGGTCAGGATCAGGCATCCCGCAACCAGCGTGCCGAAGGTGAATACCACCGCGGGCTCACCCCGGTTCAGCCGCCGCACCATCGGCGTATAGATCGCATGGGCGGCACAGCCCCAGAAATAGATGATCTCTCCGCCCCCGATTTCGAATGCCTGAAAGGCCTGCCAATCGGCCCGGAAGATCACCCAAAGCGCCCCCGCCGCGCCAACTGTCAGGGCCAGCGCCATGCGTGGGGTCGTGATCTGGCGCAGCAGCACCCATCCGGCCAGCGCCGACATGACCGGGGTCAGTGTGAAGACTGCGGCGGCACTGACCGGAGGCGCAGTCTTGAGGCCATAGAACATCAGCACGAAATAAGCGCCGAATAACCCGCCCAGCACCAGATAGCGCCATGGCGCCTGTGTCGCGCTGCGCGATATGCCGGTTGTGGCAAGTGCCGCGATGCCGATCACCACAGCGGCAATGGCAAAGCGTGCCGCCGTGATCGCCGAGGGCGCAATCTCGTTCGCGACCATCGAGCCCAGCGAGAAGCTGCCCGCCACCAAAGCCGAGAATGTCAGCATGGCCAGATGGCCGCGCGCCTGCGGTGTCACGGCAGCCAGCCCTTGGACTGATCTTTGAGGAAAGACAGGAAAGCCTGCACCTTCGTCGTCCGGTGCAGGTCCACATGGGTCACCAGCCACAGCTTGCCGGACCATTCGGGTAAGGGCTCCATTACCTCGACCAGATCGGGATCGCGCGCGGCCTCCCACCGGGCCATGAAACCGATGCCCGCGCCGGCCAGAACCGCCTCGCGCATACAGAAATTGTTGGTGCAGCGGAAGGTGATCGCCTGTTCCGGCGCATTGGCGCGCAGCCAGCGGGAAAACGGCGCGCGGCTGTTTTCATCATCATTGCCGACGAAGTGGTGATTGGCGAAATCCTCGATGCCCGAAGGTTTGCCGTGACGCGCGATGTAGGTCTTGCTGGCAAACAGCCCTACCTCTTGCGGGATGAAGGGCTGCACCACATTGTCCGGCTGATCCGGCGCGGCGCCCGCGCGTATGGCCACATGCGCCTCGCCATATTCCAGACGGAACAGGCGGTCGCCGGTCAGATAGCGCACGATCAGATCCGGGTGAGCCTTCTGGAACTCGGTCAGCGTCGGTACGATCAGCGGCGCCAGAGAGGCCAGCGACGTGACCACCAACTCGCCCGACACATCGTCTCCACGACCCTTCATGCGGCCGACCAGCTGGTTGAACTGATCCTCTGTCGCCTGCGCCACACGCAGCAGATCCTCACCCGCTTCGGTCGGGGTGTACCCGCGCGCGTGGCGCTGGAACAGCTTGACGCCCAGCCGCGCCTCGATGGCATCGATGTGGCGGATGACGGTGGCATGGTGCACACCCAGCACATCCGCAGCACCGCTGACCGTTCCCATACGCGCAACCTGATAGGCGGTTCTCACTTCGTCCCAATTGTCCACTGCATCGGTTCCACTGTGCAAATTATAACAATAACTGTTGATATATCCGAGTTTTGTTCGTGACCGCAATAATCATATTCGGGCAACAGACGATCATTCCTTAACAAAGGACATCCCGAGATGACCAAAACCATCCTGCATATCGACGCCTCGGCCCGCCGCACCGGGTCGGCCACCCGCGACCTGTCGGACCGCGTGGTCCGCCACCTGAATGCCGGGCGCATCATCCGCCGCGATCTGGCCACCCCCCTGCCGCTGCTGACCGAAGACTGGATCGCCGCCAATTTCACTCCCGCCGACCAACGCGATGCGGTTCAGAAAGACCTGCTGACCCTATCCGATGAGTTGGTGGCCGAGCTGCAAAAAGCCAATACCATTGTCATCGGTTTGCCGATCTACAACTTCTCGGTCCCCGCCGCATTGAAGGCCTGGATCGATCTGGTCGCCCGTGTCGGGCTGACCTTCGCCTATTCCGAAGACGGCCCCAAGGGTCTGCTTGAGGGCAAACGCGCCATCCTCGCCGTTGCCTCGGGCGGTACGGCTGTGGGCTCCGAGATCGACTTTGCCACCACCTATGCGCGTCACGTACTGGGCTTCATCGGCATCCACGATGTCGAGGTGATCGCCGCCGATCGTATGGCGCTGGACCCCGAGGTCGCCTTATCCAATGCACAAAAGGCGATTGGTGAACTGGCAGCCTGATTGACCTGTGCCCCCCGAAACGTCCAGTCTGTCCTCAACGGGATTTGGCAGGCTGGACGTTTATCATGAAGAAAATCGGAATTCTGGGCGGCGTGGGTTGGGCCTCGACCGTTGATTATTACAGGGCCATCGCCGAAGGCGCGGGGCGATACTTCGCTGAACGGGGCCATGGCTCGCCTCTTCCGATCCCACCGATGACCATCGAGTCCGTGACGCAAGCCAGAACCCGCGCCCTGCGCGGTGTGCCCGAAGATGAGGCCAGCTGGGCCGCATTCGATGCGGTGTTCCGGGAGGCACTGCTGACGCTGCAAAACGCTGAGTGCGATTTTGCGATCATCGCTTCCAACACCCCACATGCCCGCCTGCACGCCATCCGTAAGGGCGTGTCGATGCCCATCCTCAGTATTTTCGACGCCACCGCCGAGGCGACCGGCTCGACCGGCGCGTCAAAGGCGCTGGTCCTCGGCACAACGGTCACGATGCAGGCCACCAACTATGCCGACCGACTGGCGGTCGAGGGCATCACCGCAAACCGGCGCCTCCCCGAACCCGAGATCGCCGAGATGCAGGCGATGATCGACAGCGACTTCTATGGCGGAGCATCCGATACCGCCCACGCGCGCCTGCTGACATTCTGCGACAAACACGCCACGCCGGGCACCGCCATCCTGCTGGCCTGCACCGAGCTGCCACTGGCCTTCCCGGATCACCTTGACGACCCGGTGTTCGAGGCCGATGGACACCTGTTCATCAACCCCTCGGCAGCGCATGTCTCGGCGGCACTAAAAGAAGCGCTGGTGTGAAACGCCAGAAAGTTCTGACACGAAATGCCGGATATCTGCGTGAAATCAGACCGGTGCGGTATTCAATTCCGGCCTGAATGTGCCTCAGATCCGATCCGGCACCAACTCCATGCCGCGAACCCCGCATCCAATGCTTACATGCCGGTTCAGGCAGGGTGGATTGGACACGTCGTATCCACAGGCGCGGTCATGCAAATTTCTGCGGTGCTTGTCCCATATCCGACGGCGAAGGGATGAAGAACATCGAAATGAGTGATGATAACGCGAACCAAAGCTGGGTAATAACAATGATCAACAAGCCGACATTACCCAAGAGCGGCACACCCGAACCAGCAGGGGACGTGTCCGTGAAGGCCGCAAATGCAAACACTGACAGCCCCAAAGCCCAACCAACACCAGCAGTCCAGAACTTGCGTATCTGCTTGTCGTAAACCGCCTTGTAGCTCGGGTCGTTCCTGCGCCAGACATAGGCCAGTACGATTGCGATGAAAGTGGTCAAAATAGCAACGAGGCTTGCCGTATAAAGCGCCCATACAATGGTAGGCTTTGTTTTATCTGACATTTTGGACACCATCGGTTTTGTCTTGCCCCTTTCTACTGGGCCCCGGATATGCCGATATCGTGACGGCTTCGGGCCATTTGTTTGACAATGCCGCGCAGAACTCCCGGTGCTGCCGGAGTTCGGATTGACGACCTTGCCTCGCTCCAAATCCGCCGGACGTTCGCCATCGGCACTATCCGGCCGCGATCATTCGGAGCCCTTTTGCCCGACGTTCAGCGGCCGGAGGGTGAACTAGGGCAGCCACGTCACCTGACACCCGATCCTGCCAAAGAATGACATCAGATCCGCGCGTGACATCGCAACGGTCCGGTCATTCACCAAAGGGTGCATGTAAATGACATCGGCGCTTTGGGCAGCGGAATCCATAAAAAAGCGAACGTCATTCTGAACCCCGTTGATCATCGCCAGCGGGCTGACCGCGCCCGGGCGAATGCCAAGGTTCTGCATCAGCCGGTCCGCGGACCCGAAGGACAGGTTGCCAATGCCCAGATCGGTCGCCAGCGCCTTAAGGTCGATCTCGCGGCTTTGCTCAAGCGTCACCAGATAGTTGCGCTTTTTCTTGTCGCGCAGATAGAGGTTCTTGAGCCGCAGAGCAATTTCGCCCGGAACCATGAACTGATCCTCGACCGCCTTCGACTCTTCGACCGTGCGCAGCGGTACATGGGTGTGCAGGCGATACGGCAGCCCCCATTCATCCAGATGTGCCAGCAGCGCATCCGAACTGAGCGGCAATGTATCCTGAAATGCAGATGATGCGTCCATGGGACCCTCCTCGTGTGTCGCGCTCATCGCGCAATGCGGGGGCAAATTCAAGCCAAGACAGGCGCGTTTTCCGGTGCTAGCGTGCCGCCATGAAAGTCACGCGCAACACTCCGAACCAGCTGATCCTGTCCGATACGCCCTGGTTCATCGGCATCTCACTGGTTTTCTTTATCCTCGGCTTTGCTGCCGGGGGTCTGTTTGTGGCCAGCGAAGGAGGCATGCACATCTTCGCTGGCCTCGTCTTCGCGCTGGGCGGCGGCGGGCTGGGTTTTGGGGCTTTCTGTGCCTTTGTGCAACGGGTGCAGGTCATACTGGACCGCAACAAGGACAGCATCGTGATCCGGCGACAATCGGTCTTTGGGTATTCGGCGGTGGAACATCAACTGTCCAACCTGTCTCATGCCGAACTGGAAAGCACGATCTCGCGAAGCAAAAATAGCTCATCGACCCTGTACCGCCCCGTTCTGATCCTGGATCGCGGCATGAGCGCGGGGCCGCACCCGATTGTCGAGGCGTTCTCAAGCGGGCGCGGGTCGCGCAAAATGGTGGAGGCAGTCAATGACTGGCTTCCGGCGCGCAAGGTTGACTCTGCCAGCCAATCGGCCTAAATCGCCACCAACATCCGGAAGCTTCTTGATCTTCCGGTCCCTTGAGTCGTTCAGGGATCGCCCCCCACCAGCGAGTTTCGCCCGTGGGGGCGTTTGTGCATTTAACCGGCGCGTCCTATCTAAGGCACGCCACCAGATAACCGGCTAAGGAGGCCGAAGGCATGTTTGAAAATCTATCCGAACGCCTTTCCGGCGTCTTTGACCGGCTGACCAAACAGGGTGCCCTGTCCGAAGAAGACGTCAAGACCGCCCTGCGCGAGGTTCGCGTTGCCCTGCTTGAGGCTGACGTTTCGCTGCCGGTAGCGCGGGAATTCGTCAAGAAAGTACAGGAACAGGCGACCGGTCAGGCGGTGACGAAATCGATCACCCCCGGCCAGCAGGTCGTCAAGATCGTGCACGACGCGCTGGTCGATACCCTGCGAGGCGAGGAAGATCCCGGCGCGCTTAAGATCGACAACCCGCCCGCGCCGATCCTGATGGTCGGTCTGCAGGGCTCGGGTAAGACGACCACCACCGGTAAGCTCGCCAAACGCCTGAAAGAGAAAGAGGGCAAGAAGGTCTTGATGGCCTCGCTTGATGTCTATCGCCCGGCGGCGATGGATCAGCTGGCGGTTCTGGGCACGCAGGTTGGTGTCGATACGCTGCCGATTGTACCCGGTCAGACGCCGGTCGATATCGCCAAACGCGCCAAGCAGCAGGCGACGCTGGGCGGCTATGACGTCTACATGCTCGACACTGCGGGCCGTCTGCACATTGACGAAGTCCTGATGGACGAGGTCGAGCAGGTCCGCAACGTGGTTGACCCGCGCGAGACCCTGCTGGTGGTCGACGGCCTGACCGGTCAGGTCGCCGTTGAAGTCGCCGAGGAGTTCGACGCCAAGGTCGGCATCTCGGGCGTGGTTCTGACCCGGATGGACGGCGACGGGCGTGGCGGTGCAGCGCTGTCGATGCGCGCAGTCACCGGCAAGCCGATCCGCTTTGTGGGCTTGGGCGAAAAGATGGACGCGCTCGAAACCTTTGAGCCGGACCGGATCGCCGGTCGTATTCTGGGCATGGGCGACATCGTTGCCCTGGTCGAAAAAGCCCAGGAAACGATGGAGATCGAACAGACCGAGCGCATGATGAAGCGCATGGTCAAAGGTCAGTTCAACATGAACGACCTGAAAATGCAGCTGGAACAGATGATCCAGATGGGCGGTATGCAGGGCATGATGGGCATGATGCCCGGCATGGGCAAGATGGCTAAGCAGATGGATCAGGCCGGTCTGGACGACAAGATCCTGCGCCAGCAGATCGCCATGATTCAGTCGATGACCAAACGCGAACGCGCCAATCCGCAATTGCTGCAGGCGAGCCGCAAGAAACGTATCGCGGCGGGTTCTGGCATGGAAGTCAGCGACCTCAACAAGCTGCTCAAGATGCACCGGCAGATGTCGGACATGATGAAAAAGATGGGCAAGATGGGTAAAGGCAAGATGCTGAAACAGGCCATGAAAGGCATGTTCGGCAAAGGCGGCCCCTCGCCCGAGGAAATGGCGGCGGGCATGGACCCCAAGGCGCTGGAACAGGCCGCGAAAGCAATGGGCGGCAAGATGCCCGGCGGAATGCCCGGTCTGGGTGGTGGCATGGGTCTGCCTCCCGGCCTCAGCGGGTTCGGGAAGAAGAAGTAACGTGGCTTTCGCCCCCTGCATATCCATGCGCTCATGCGCCAAACCGGAGGTTCTGCTATGACCTTCCGGTTTGAAGCTGCGCCGAACGCTCAGGGGATTGAGCTGGCAGTTCGGGTGGCGGGTGCCATTCCAACGCTCGAAACCGAGCGATTGGTTCTGCGAGCGCCGCAGCTCTCGGATTTCGACACTTACGCCCAGATTGTTGCCAGCCCACGCGCGCGGTATCTGACCGTCATGTCGCGCGAGGACGCGTGGTACGACTTCGCTCAGATGGTCGCCATCTGGTCATTGCGCGGCCATGGTTTGTGGTCGGTTGAATCTAAGGCGGATGGTCAGCTTTTGGGTTTCGTAGTTCTGGGCTTCGAACCTGAAGATCCTGAACCCGAGCTGGGCTTTATCTTCACCGAAGAGGGCGAAGGCCAAGGATATGCATTCGAAGCGGCCAACGTGGCGCGTGATTTTGCCTTCGACCAACTTGGATGGAACACAATTGCAAGCTTCATCGTAAAAGGTAATGCCCGCTCGCAACGCCTAGCCGAACGGCTGGGCGCGACCGTCGAACGTGAGATTGCTGAGGCCGGCGGCACCACTCTGGTCTATCGTCACCTGCCTGTCAAAGCCGGGGGATCAGCATGACCTTGCTCAATATTCCCCAACTTGAAACCGAACGCCTGATCATGCGCGCGCCGTCCGAAGCTGATCTGGATGCCGATACCGCCTTTTTTGCCAGCGAGGCCGCCCAGTTTGTCGGCGGGCCTTTACGCCGCGACGAGGTGTGGCGGGTGTTCGCCTCGCTTCTGGGCCATTGGGCCGTGCGCGGCTATGGCTATTGGAGCGTTGATGAGAAAGACACCGGCGCATATGTCGGACGCATTGGCCTGTGGTTCCCCGAAGGCTGGCCCGAGCCCGAGGTCGGTTGGACGCTGATGACCCATGCCACCGGCAAAGGCTACGCAACCGAGGCAGCTCTGGCTGCTCGTTCATATGCCTATGACATTCTGGGCTGGAAAACTGCGATCTCGCTGATTGATCTGGACAATACCGCCAGCAAGGCCGTGGCCAAGCGGATGGGTGCGCAGTTCGAATATCACTACGACCACCCCAAATATGGCAGGTCCGAAATCTGGCGACATCCGGCGCCGGGCGATCTGGTGAATGGCGGGATGGAGGCCTACGCATGATCGACCTCCAGATACCTGTTCTGAAAACCGAACGTCTGGTCCTGCGCGGACCTGAGCAGCGCGACTTTGAACAAATCGCGCGCTTCTTTGCCGATAAGGACCGGAGCTGGGGCTTTGGCGGCCCGTTGAATCGCAATGAAGCCTGGCGGTGGTTTGCCAGCATGATAGGACATTGGGTCCTGCATGGCTTTGGGTTCTGGACAGTTGAAACGCGCGACGGTCAGCCGGTCGGCATCGTCGGCATCTGGGGTCCCGAAGGTTGGCCCGAGCCAGAGCTGGGCTGGGTCATGTTCGCGGGCAGTGAGGGCAAAGGCTATGCCCGGGAGGCGGCAGAGGAAGTGCGCCACTATGCCTACGAGGTCCTGGGCTTCGATGCGCTGAGTTCAAACATTTTTCCAGGCAATGAACGCTCGATTGCGCTGGCTGAACGGATGGGCGCGCGTTTCGAGCGTAGCTATGAAAACGTGACCCATGGGACCGAACTGGTCTATCGCCACCCCGGTCCGAAACAGCTGGCGGAGGGTGCGGTATGACAACTTTCACTATCCCCACTGTCGAGACAGAGCGCTTGATCCTGCGTGCACCACATCTGGATGACCTGCCTGCGATGACCGCATTCTTCGCGACCGAGCGTAGCCATATGGTCGGTGGCCCCAAGGATGCGCTTGAAAGCTGGAGCTCTTTGTCGAACCGGTTGGGTCATTGGGCGCTGCGCGGGTATGGCCTGTGGCACCTGACCGAAAAGGCCAGCGGCGCATTTGTCGGCTGGGCCGGTATGATCTACGTTCCCGGCTGGGCTGAACCCGAGCTGGGCTGGACCCTGATGGCAGAAGCCGAGGGCAAAGGTCTGGGCTTTGAGGCCGCAGCGGCTGCGCGCGACTACGCCGCCCGGCATCAGGGCCTGAATGGTGTTATTTCATACATCGCCCATGCCAATGATCGCTCGCGCGCTCTTGCCGAACGCCTCGGCGCAACGCTGGAGATCGAGCGCGCCGAACTTCTGGGCAAGCACGCCCAGATCTGGCGCCATCCGCAGATTGATTTGACCACCGAGAGGACCGGCCAATGACCAACCCCGTGACACAGGCTGCCGCGCTGTTGAAAGACCATCGCGAAAGCATCGACCGGCTGGATGCGATCCTTGTCTATACGCTGGGCGAGCGGTTCAAGCACACGCAGGCTGTTGGCAAGCTCAAGGCCGCACACGACCTTCCCCCGTCCGATCCTTCGCGCGAGGCTGCGCAGATCGCACGGTTAGAAGACCTGGCGAAAGAGGCCGATCTGGACCCCGATTTCGCCAAGGCTTTCCTGAATTTCATCATTCAGGAAGTCATCCGACACCATAAGAAACACCAGAACTAAACCGGTACCTACGCCGGATACGCCATTCAAAGGAGATACCACCATGGCAATGAAAATTCGTCTCGCCCGCGGCGGCTCGAAAAAGCGTCCCTTCTATCGCATTGTTGCGGCTGACAGCCGTATGCCTCGCGATGGCCGTTTCATCGAGAAACTGGGCACCTACAACCCGCTGCTGCCGAAAGACAGCGAAGAGCGCGTGAAAATGAACATGGAGCGCATCCAGTACTGGCTGGATCAGGGCGCACAGCCCACCGACCGGATCGCTCGTATGCTCGAAGCTGCTGGCACCCGTGAAAAAGCCGAGCGCAACAACCCCAACAAGGGTACTCCGGGCAAGAAAGCCCAAGAGCGCGCGGAAGAGAAAGCTGCCAAGGCTGCCGAAGCGGCGGCTGCACCGGCTGAAGAAGCTGCGGCAGAAGAATAAGCAGGCCGGCGCGTGCGGGATCAGGCTTTCACCGACGATTTTCGCACGCAGTTCGATCTGTTGATGCGGCTCCGGCGCGATGTGCGCCGGTTCCGCTCTGACGCGATTGACGAGGCAGTGCTGACGCGCTGCCTCGACGCGTTTCGCCTGGCCCCTTCGGTGGGGCTGAGCGAACCCTGGCGCGTGATCCGCGTCGAAACTCAGGCCGCGCGCGACGCGGCATTGAAGAATTTCCAAACCGCAAACGAACAGGCGCTGAGCGGGTATTCCGGCGAAAAGGCGCAGCTGTATAGCCAGTTGAAACTGTCCGGGATGAAAGAAGCCCCCGTGCAGCTGGCCGTGTTTTGCGATGATGCCACTGACAAGGGTCAAGGTCTGGGCGCGGGCACCATGCCCGAGATGCGGCGCTATTCAGTGGTCTCGGCGATCACCCTGTTCTGGCTTGCCTTGCGGGCAGAAGGGCTGGGGCTGGGTTGGGTCTCTATCCTCGACCCGGACCAGATGGCGCGCGATCTGGATGTGCCCAAGGATTGGCGGTTGATCGGTTATTTCTGTGTAGGTCTGCCCGAAAGCTTTTCGGATACGCCTGAATTGGAACAGGTCGGTTGGGAAGACCGCAATGACACTTTGCCCATCGAGGTGCGCTAGACATGTTCGGATTGTTACGGCTTCCCATCCTGCTGGCGATCGCCTTTATTGTAGGCGTATTCTTCGAACGCTCGAACCAGCGCGAGGCGTGCGAGGGGGTCGGGCAATGGCGGGACGGGCTATGTGTGACGGATGGTCGAAATGAGTGATCTGATCTGCGTGGGCAGCATTGCGGGCTCGTATGGGGTGCGCGGCGAGGTGCGGCTGAAGAGCTTCTGCGCCGTCCCTGAGGATATCGAGGGCTATTCGCCGCTGACCGATGAGACCGGCAAAGAGCGCTATCCGGTGGTCCTGACCCGCGCGATCAAGAATGGTTTCGCCGCACGGCTGGGTGGGATTGAGTCCAAAGAAGAGGCGGATGCGCTGAACGGCCTGCGCCTTTATGCGCGGCGCGATCAATTGCCGTCGCTGCCGGATGATGAGTTTTACCACACCGATCTGATCGGGCTTGAGGTCTATGACACCGGCGGCACCATGTTGGGCCGGGTAAAATCGGTTCAGAACCACGGCGCGGCGGACCTGCTGGAACTGCATGGTCCGGGGCTGAAGGCCACTGTTCTATTGCCGTTCACGCTGGAGTCGGTACCGACCGTTGATCTGGACAAAGGCCGCATCATCGCTGATCCGCCCGAGGGCCTGCTGTAATGCGTCGTGTGTTGCTGCATCTGGGTCTGCATAAGACCGGGACGACGGCAGCGCAGTCCTTTCTATTCGAAAATCGCTCATTGATCTGGCCGCACCATGCGCTGGTCCTGCCCTACCGGACCCGCAAAACCGGTCTGTCCGAGGCCGCGACACGCTATTCGGTCTATGGCACACCCGGCGCGATGAGCGATTTCAGGGATCAGATGCGGCACTTTCTGAATTCACTGGAATTCGGCCAGAAACGCGGGCTGGTTCTGAGTGAAGAGAATTTCTCGGGCCTGCGCCCCAGCCGCAATGTCGCGGTTGGATATGAAGCTGCACCGGAACTGGCCACCTGCCTCGTCGGCTTAATCCGGGATCGGTTTGCCGGGGAAGAGGTGCATATCACGCTCTACTACTCGTTGCGCCAACGCGGAAGCTGGCTGCGCAGCCTGTGGGCGCATGATCTGCAACGCTCGCGCCTGATTCAGGATTTTGACACCTTCCGCGCGCGGCTTGACCCTGTGCCCTCGCCGCAGATCGCGGCAGAGGCGGTGCGGGATCGGTTGCCCTCGGTCTCGGTCCGGACCGAATGGCTGGAGGACCTGCAGGGCCTGCGCCATGGGCTTGGAAACACTTTCGCCGAATTCCTTGATCTGCCCCCGGACAAGGCCGCCGAATTGGTCGGTCCGACCCGATCAAACCCTCGCCTGCCCGAGGATGTGTTGCAGCAGATGTTGGAGATGAACCGCTCAACGCTGGACGACGCGACACTGGTCGACCAAAAGGCGGCTCTGGTGCAAAGCGTCCAAAATGATCTGATCGGTTCAAAATGACAGAAAAACCCGGAAAGTCCCATGGCCGCAAAGCCATCCGCCCGACGCTGAAGCCGCGCGAGTTGATGACGCCGACGCCCGATCTGCACGGGGTGTGGAAGGCCAAGATCATCACTCTGTTTCCGACTGCCTTCCCTGGAGTTCTGGGCGAAAGCCTGACCGGCAAGGCCCTGCAGGACGGGCTGTGGCAGTTGGAAACCGTCGATCTGCGCCAGTTCGGGGTCGGCAAGCATCGCAACGTGGATGACACTCCGGCTGGTGGCGGTGCAGGCATGGTCTTGCGCGCCGATGTGTTGGGTGAGGCCATTGAGCACACGATGGCTGGCGTTCAGGGTAACTGGCCCCTGATCTACCTCAGCCCGCGCGGGCGTCGGATGGATCAGAAGATGATGCAGAATCTGGCCCGCTGCGATGGCATGACGCTGCTTTGTGGGCGTTTCGAAGGCGTCGATGAGCGCGTGCTGGAGCATTACGGTGTACAAGAAGTCAGCTTGGGCGATTTTGTCATGACCGGAGGTGAGATCGCCGCACAGGCGCTGATCGATGCGACGGTGCGGCTAATCCCCGGCGTGTTGGGCAATCAGGCTTCGGCTGAGGAGGAGAGTTTCTCATCCGGCCTATTGGAGCATCCGCAATACACCCGCCCCGCAGACTGGAAAGGCCGCCCGATCCCGGACATTCTGATGTCGGGCCACCATGGTCGTATCGCGGACTGGCGCCATGAGATGTCCGAACAGATCACCCGCGAAAGACGACCCGATCTTTGGGACGCTTATCAGAAATCCAAAGACAACGACTAAGACTAGCGTGTTGCCTTCCACAGCGCCCAAGTCTCGGGCGTACCATTGAAGGTGTTTATGTCGACCTTGCCCTGAACCCCAGGCACCAGTCCGGTTCCAGTATATTGCCAGAACCGCCAGATCGCGCTTGGGTAGACGTTTCGGGGGTGTCCTGCGACAGAGCGCAGCCAGAACTCGGTCTTGGGCAGACGTCCGATATCCGTGTCTCGATAAAAATCCACAGTGGTATAGACGATCGGGCGGCGGCCGTAGTGACGTTCGAGGATATCAAGGAACCGTTGCGCCTCAGCCCGGATGGTGGCGCCATCGGGGCGCAGGGTGCAGGTTTTGGAATGGGGCGTCCACTCCATATCCAGTACATGCGGCAGGTCGGCGCCTTTGGGTACATTCTGGATAAACCAGCGCGCCTGTTCATGGGCCGGACGGCAGAAATAGTAATAGTGATAGGCACCCCAGGGCACTCCGGCAGCCTGCGCACCGCGGCGGTGTTCGTCGAACATCGGGTCGGTAAAATCTCCGCCCTCGGTGGCTTTGATGAAGGCAAAGCTGACACCGGATTTGCGCGCTGTGCGCCAGTCAATCGGCCCCTGCCAGCGCGAGACGTCCAGCCCGTGCACCGGGTAATGGCCGGGATGGCGCCCCTCCCACGGGTGTGGGTCGGCGTCGCCAAAGGCGGGATAGATGATCGAAGGCGGAGTAGTGTCCGCGAAGGCCTGCGGCTCAACCGCCTGAGGTTGCGGCGCGCGGCGGCCACATGAGACGAGTGCAAGGGCCAGAACGACCAGCAGGATTGCTTTGCGCATCTTATGATCCTGTATCAAATATCTGCTCTTATAATTGATCACAGAATGCCTGATCTGAGCGACAAGGCAACGGGGGATTTGACGGGTGGCAAAAACTCACCGGTTCAGCCAAGAATTAGGCTTGATCCCTGCCCGCAAAGCCCTTAAAGCAACGCAATCCGGTGTGGCTTTGCGCGACCCCGGTTTTTTGGTTTGCATCCTGACGTGACGCCCGGCTTTCTTCGGCCACGGCGCGAAAGGGCGGACCGGACCAAAAGGAACATTCGATCTGACCTCTGGCGGGCTGTACGCAGGACCCGGTGAAGACCAAGAGCTCTCAGGCCGTGCCCAAACTTCGTGGACCAACCACGAGCAGATAGGAGTAACTGCGATGGACCTGATCGCACAGCTAGAGGCGGAACAGATTGCCGCCCTGGGGAAAGACATCCCCGATTTCAAAGCCGGTGACACCATCCGTGTCGGCTTTAAAGTGACCGAAGGGTCGCGCACCCGTGTGCAGAACTACGAAGGTGTCTGCATCGCGCGCAAAGGTGGCAGCGGCATCGCCGGTTCGTTCACCGTTCGCAAGATTTCGTTTGGCGAAGGCGTGGAGCGTGTGTTCCCCCTGCATTCGACCAATATCGACAGCATCACCGTTGTCCGCCGTGGCCGCGTTCGTCGCGCCAAACTGTACTATCTGCGCACCCGTCGCGGTAAATCCGCGCGTATCGCAGAGGTCACCAACTACAAGCCCAAGGCTGGCGCCGAGGCGTAAGGAGCGGAAAGATGAAAAAAGACATCCATCCCGATTATCACCTCATCGACGTCAAAATGACCGATGGCACCGTGGTTCAGATGAAATCCACCTGGGGCGCCGAGGGCGACCAGCTGGCTCTGGAAATCGACCCCTCCGTGCACCCCGCATGGACCGGTGGCTCGTCGCGCCTGCTGGACGCTGGCGGCCGCGTGTCGAAGTTCAAGAAGAAATACGAAGGTCTGGGCTTCTAAGCCTGACCCGACTGAGATGCAAAAGGCCGTCCATTTGGGCGGCCTTTTTTATTTGGAAGCATCTCAAATGCGCCTGCCGATGCTGCGGCAGCTCAATTTGTCCCAACTGGCTGGTTTGAGTCCTGGCTGCTCCTTGATCAGGGCGCTGCTAATCGGTTCTCGACCATAGGCATAGATCCAAGTTCCATCGAGAAATCGGTGATGATCGACACATCTGACGGTGTTTCTTCGGACGATGTCATCAATCGCCTCAGGGCCGACAAGAACATGGCGCTCATCGTCGTTGATTGTCTGCAGTTCCTCGATCAGACACGCACCAATCCAGACCTAGTTGATCAGATCAGCGTGGAAACAGACATGGGCGTCAGGGCCTCCGTACTTGGATATCGGGGAACCTAAGGCGCACCGCAGGGTTTTGGTACCCCCACCGCTACACAGACCGCGCCGGATCAGAGCGGGGCGTGCAAGTCGGGATGCGCTGCGGCAAAGGCCGAATGTTCGGCACAGACAGCTTCGACAGCTGTCAGGCGTGGCATGTCCGACAGATCAACTTCCCACCGGCGCGCATTATAAAGCTGCGGGATCAGGCAGATATCGGCCAGACCGGGCGTATCGCCTGTGCAGAACGGGCTTTGCTCGAAGTTCCCCAGAAGCGTTTCAAACGCCAGCAACCCGGGCCGGATGAAATGGCGCATCCAGTCGCCGAGCATTTCACCCGCACCATTGCTGAGCGTGGTGGCGTGTTTGGCAACCGACAGGTTGCAGACCGGATGGATATCCACCGCGATGCTGTGGGCCAGGGCACGGGCTGCAGCACGCGCCTTCGGGTCTTGCGGCAGCAGACCCAGATCGCGGGTTTCGTCCAGATAGTCGAGGATTGCCAGCGACTGGGTCAACCGAACCCCATCGATATCCAGCACCGGAACCAGACCCTGGGGATTGCGCGCCAGATGATCCGGGGTGCGATGCGCCCCGTTCACCAGGTCAACCGCAACGGGGCGATAGGTAATCCCGGCTAGGTTCAGCGCAATCCGCACCCGGTAGCTGGCCGAGGATCGCCAGTAGTCAAACAGAACCACGTCGCTCATTCAGAATTTAGCCCTTGCTTAGTTCCTTGGCATGAAGCCAGTCGGCGTGCTGGGGGGCTCGTTTGGTGCGCGACCATTCTTCGAGCATATCCCATTTCACCGAATCCAGCCGGGCCAGCATGGCCTCTTCCTCGGGGTCGGGGCAAGCCAGTTCAACGCGGTGGCCGTTTGGGTCGAAGAAATAGATCGAGTGAAAGATCGAATGATCCGTGACACCCAGAACCTCGACCCCGTTGGCTTCGAGGTGGTCCTTGAACGCGATCAGCTCATCCCGGTCCTTCACCTTGAAGGCAATATGCTGCACCCAGATCGGCGTGTTCGGATCGCGACCCATCTCTGGCTTGGTGGGCAATTCAAAGAACGCCAACTCGTTGCCGTTTCCAGCATCCAGAAACAGGTGCATGTAGGGATCAGGTTCATGGGTTGAGGGCACATGGTCTTCGGCAATCGCCAGAATGAAATCCATGTTCAGCATCTTGCCATACCATTCCACGGTCTCTTTCGCGTCCTTGCAGCGATAGGCGACGTGGTGAATCTGTTCGATTTTCATCGGTTTACTCCTGTTTCAGGGCTGCGGCGTCCAGCGCTTGTTTCAGCACCGCGTTGTCGCCGATGTGGTTTGCCAGAACCAGCACAAGGCGCGCGTTGAACGCATCGCTTTCGGCTTTCTCAAGCCCTTCGTGGGCCGCCACCAGATCGGCATAGAAATCGTCGGCCTGGGTCAGGTTGGGTGAGAGGATCAGATCGGCCATGTCGCTTACTCCTTGCCTGTGGCGCGGCGCACCGCGTGCCGGAATGCGTTTTCTTCGTAAGTGTCGCGGCGGGCGGCCACGTGCTGATCGGGACGGATCAGGTAGACTGCTCCGGTCGCATCGCCCAGATAGCGGCGCTTCAGCGTCAGGGTCGGGTCGTCTTTGACCGAGAGTGCCAGGCGTTTGACGGTGATCCCATCGACCTCAATCTCATCCGGCGCATCGGCGTCGATGGTCAACAGCGTGAACTGTCCAGCCAGTTTAGGCAGCAGAAAGTCTTCACCCAAAGGGGCATCGGGACAGGACGCTCCGGGGCGCGTCTGCGATGGTCCGTTCAACGCGTCCGCCGAATTCAGTGGCGAGCCGTCATAGACGCAAGGCACGCTGAGCCGACCTGAATTCACCATCGGTCGGGCAAAATCATAATGTTCACTCAGGTCCAATACCGCATCGCGCAGGATGCGGGACATCTGCGATTTCGGGGTGATGAAATCGGTCGAGCGGGTCGAGTTCAGGATATTCTCGTCCGCGCCGTGAATGCGTTCCTGATCGTAGCTGTCCAGCAGCGACTCTGGCGCTTTGCCGTCAATCACCAGTTTCAGCTTCCAGCACAGGTTGTCGGTGTCCTGAACGCCAGAATTTGCACCCCGTGCCCCAAACGGGCTGACCTGATGGGCGCTGTCGCCTGCAAAGATCACGCGACCATGGCGGAACTGCTCCATCCGGCGGCACTGGAAGGTGTAGATGCTGACCCACTCCAGCTCGAAATTTACATCCTCGCCCAGCATGGCCTTGAGGCGCGGGATCACGTTTTCCGGGCGCTTTTCGCGCTCCTTGTCGATATCCCAACCCAGTTGCAGGTCAATGCGCCAGACGCCATCAGGTTGTTTGTGCAGCAGCGCCGACTGGCCTTTGTTGAAAGGTGGATCGAACCAGAACCAGCGTTCCGAGGGGAAATCAGCCTCCATGATCACATCGGCGATCAGGAAGTTGTCCTCGAAAACGCGGCCCACGAAATCCTTGCCCATCATGGCGCGCATAGGTGAGCCCGCGCCGTCGCAGGCGATCACCCAATCCGCCTCGATGGTGTACGAACCCTCGGGCGTTTCGACCTCAAGCTTGACGTGATCAGGGTGGGTTCCGACTGCTTCAACCTTGTTGCGGCCGCGGATTTCGATCGGAGCGCCCTGCGCCTGCAATTCGCGCACGCGGTCGACCAGAAACTGCTCGAAATAGTATTGCTGCAGGTTGATGAAGGCCGGGCGCTGATCGCCGCTGTCGGGCTGCAGGTCGAACTCATAGACCTGACGTTCGTCGAAGAACACTTTGCCCTTATTCCAAAGAACACCCTTGTCCACCATCGGCTGTCCGCAGCCCAGACGGTCGAGGATTTCCAGCGGGCGTTTGGCAAAGCAAATGGCGCGGCTGCCGAAGCTGACTTTGTCATTGTCGTCCAGCACCAGCACCTCGACGCCTTGCTGGGCCAGATCAATGGCGGCGGCCAGACCCACCGGACCGGCCCCGACAACGATGACCTTGTGGCGCACGGGCGCGGGCGCGGATTGGTCCGGGCTGGCCTCGTAAGCATAAAGTGGAACTTCAAAGATCTTGTTCACTCTCTCTCTCCCATTTCTGGCGCATCGGGCGCACCGCATCTGTTCTCCGGCACAGTTGCGCCGGAGGTCTCGCGTTAGAGTTTCACCGTCAAATCCGGGCCGCCACGATCTGGATCAAATTCGGCCCGGAAATCTTAGCCCTGCAGGGCCTCCCACATCTCCAGATCGCGCTGGGCGGTCCAGATACGGGGTGTGTCGATGCCGCGGGCCTCGTCATAGGCGCGGGCGACATTGAAGGGCAGGCAGTGTTCGTAGATCGCGTAGTCGGCGAATTTGGGGTCGCATTCGGCGCGAACCGCGTCCCATGCTTCTTTCAGGCTGCCACCGCGCGCCGCGACCTTGGCCGCCGGGCGATAGGTGCTTTCGACGAAATCGCGGGTGTTTTCGATGGCCGCATTGACCATGTCCTTACCGACCAATGCGTCGCCGCGTCCCGGAGCGATAGCGTCCACGTCAAACCACTTGATCTCATCCAGCGTATCTCCCCAGTCGCTGAAATGCCCGTCGCCGCAATAGCAGGCAGAGTGGTATTCAACGATATCACCGGTGAACATGACATTCTGATCGGGCACATGGATCACGATATCGCCTGCCGTATGGGCACGGCCCAGATGCATCAGGTCGATCCGGCGGTTGCCCAGATAAACCGTCATGGTGTCGCTGAATGTGGTGGTGGGCCATGTGAGGCCGGGGATGCTTTCATGCCCTTCGAATAGGCGGGGGAAGCGTTGGAATTCGCTGTCCCAATCCTCCTGACCCCGTTCAACAACCATGGCGCGAGCCATGTCCGACATCAGGATTTGCTGCGCGCCAAAAGCGCTGGCGCCCAGCACACGAACTGCGTGGTAATGCGTCAGCGCCACATGGGTGATCGGCTTGTCCGTGACCGAGCGCACGCATTCGATCACCTTGTTGGCCAGACGCGGGGTCGCCTGCGCCTCGACAATCATCACGCTGTCATCGCCGATGATCACGCCCGAGTTTGGATCGCCCTCGGCGGTGAAGGCATACAGCCCTTCGCCGACTTCGGTGAAGCTGATTTTCTTTTCCGACATGTCCCCCTGGGACGCAAATGCCTTGGCCATATCAGTGATTTCCCTTCTGGACAGCGACTGGCTTTGATGATGTTGTCGCCATATGTTTGGACGTCGATTTTTGCCTTATTGGGCAACCGCTTGTGTTGTCATCGCCTGTGCCATCATCCTGCTGTGGATGGGGCGCGAACCGATTTGCAAATGCGGTTATGTCAAGCTGTGGCATGGTGAAACCTTCAGTTCCGAAAGCTCGCAGCATCTGACGGACTGGTACACGCCCAGCCATATCATTCACGGCTTTCTGTTTTACGGCCTGCTTTGGCTGGTGGCGCGCCGCCTTGCCGTTGGCTGGCGGTTGTTCATCGCCACCCTGATCGAAGCCGCGTGGGAGATTTCCGAGAACACCAGCGCCGTAATCGAACACTATCGCGCGGTCACGATCTCGCTGGATTATTACGGCGACAGCGTCGTCAACTCGATGGCAGATATCGGCGCGATGATGCTGGGGTTCTGGCTGGCCCGCCGCCTGCCGATCTGGATGACGGTTGCCATTGCACTGGCGTTCGAGATCGCGACCACCGCACTGATCCGCGACGGGCTTACGCTGAACGTCCTGATGCTTCTCTACCCCATCGAGGCCGTAAAGGACTGGCAGAGCGCGCTCTGAATATGTGGGCCGAGACCGCATCAGTCTCTGGCAAACGGATCGTCGAGCGCGGGTAGAATCGTCCCCGTACATTCGCCGAAACCGACCGTGTAGCCGTCGCCTTTGGCTGCGCCTGTCAGGGTCAGCGTGTCGCCGTCCTCGATAAAGCTGCGGGCTTCTCCGGTGTCCAGCGTCAGGGGTTCTTTGCCACCCCAGCTCAGCTCCAGCAACGAGCCGCGTTCCGGCTTGGTCGGCCCCGAAATCGTGCCGGACCCCAGCAGATCGCCCGCGTTCATCGGGCAACCCGACGTCGAGTGATGCGCCAGCTGTTGCGCTGCGGAATAATACATCTCCCGGTAATTGGTCCGGGCAATGGTCGTGGCGGCGCTGCCTTCGGGTGCCATCGTCACGGTCAGATCGATGTCATACAGCATCGGGCCGCAATCCTTCAGGTGATCCAGCAGCGCGAACTCGCGATCCGGCGTGTCGCAGCGGAAGGGTTCGAGCGCGGCTTTGGTCACGATCCAGGGGCTGATCGAGGTCGCCGTGGCTTTCGCCTGAAACGGCCCCAGCGGTTGATATTCCCAGGCCTGAATGTCACGTGCCGACCAGTCGTTCAGCAGGACATAGCCAAAGATGTGGTCATCGGCTTCCTGCACCGTGATCGGCCCATCCGAGGGTGTGCCGACGATAGCGCCCATTTCAAGCTCGATGTCAAAGCGGCGGCTGGGCAGGAAAGCAGGCACGTCCTGATCGGGGGCTTTCAGTTGGCCCCAGGGACGGCGGATTTCTGTGCCCGAGACCACCACAGAAGACGCGCGTCCGTTATAACCGATGGGAATGTGCAGCCAGTTCGGCGGCAGAGCGTTTTCAGGCCCGCGGAACATGGTACCGACATTGAAGGCGTGGTTCCGACCCGCATAGAAATCGGTGTATTCACTGACGGCAAAAGGCATGTGCATCTCGGCCTCGTCCTGCGGGATCAGCAGAGCCTCGATCTTGTGCTGTTCGTCAGACCCTTCGGCCAGCAGGGCAGTCAGGCGATCCCGCAGGGCGGCCCAGACGGCGGGGCCTTCCTCCATCAGCGGGTTCCAGAACGGCAGGTCGAACAGTGGTTCGTCCGACAACGCGATCAGACCGTCGGCTTCGGCGGCGGTGACGTCAAAGATCATGTCACCGATGGCCACACCGCAGCGCGGTTCGGTGTTTTCGGTCGAGAACACGCCATATGGCAGGTTGTTCAGCGGAAACGGGTGGTCGGCGGAGTTGGCCGATGCGACCCAGGATTTCATCAAAGGCATCTTATATCCTTATGTCATTCGTACATTTACGAGGCGGTTCGGAGGGATTTCAGCCCCAGCAGCACCGCCGCCAAAATCATGAAACTGCCGCCGATCCTGTCCAGCCACAGCTTTGCCGGGCCCTGCAGGCGCCGTGCCAGCCAACTTGCGCTGCCGCCATATGCAGTCAGAAACAACCCGTCGATGGTCAGATAGGTTACCGACAGAATAGCGAATTGCGGCCAGAAGGGCAGCGTGCCGTCGATAAACAGCGGAAACAGCGCGGCAAAGAATACCACCGCCTTGGGGTTGGCGGCGGAGGTGATGAAACCCTGCATCCAGAGCACCTTGCGGCTGGCGCGTAGTGCGTTTTGGGCAGCGGCAACGCGCGCCTTCAGGATTTGTTTGACACCGAGAAACACCAGATAGGCAACGCCCAGCCATTTGAGCACGGCCAATGCAGCGCCCGAGGTCGCAATCAGTGCGGCGAGCCCCAGTCCGGCGGCCAGCATCTGCAGGAAATTGGCTGTCAGATCGCCAGCAGCCGTGAACATCCCGCGCCGCAGACCATTGGTTGCGGAGTTTGACAGCATCAGCAACTGGCTCGGCCCTGGCGTGCTCATCAGCAGCAGAACGGTCACCACATAGGTTATCCAGATATCAATGCTCATGTCTTCTCCGGTGTTCCTTCTACTTTCGCCCCGACAGTCGGTATTGCCATATCGTAGCGGGGTCCTGGTGGCTGCAAATGCTAACCAATGCTGCACCAGGCGGGGCGATTCATGACGGGGTCTTTCATCTTCTTACTTGCCGAATAATAGTTGATTTTGTAACTAACAAGAATGACCCAGAAAAATAATGACAAAAAAGATGAGTTTGATTTGCGAAATTTCCTGCCGTTCCTGCTGAATCAGGCGGCCGAGGAAAGTTCGCTTGAGTTCCAGCGCGTTTACAAGGACCGCTATGGAATGCTGCGCACCGAGTGGCGGGTGCTGTTTCACCTTGGAAATCATGGTGAGATGACCGCGCGTGACATCGTTGTGCGTGCCAAGATCCACAAAACCAAGGTCAGCCGCGCCGTGCGCCGGTTGCAGCAGCGTCGCTACCTGCAAAGGTTGCGGGACGAAAATGACCGGCGGGTCGAAAGGCTGTCGCTAACCACCGCCGGCCAGAAGGTCTATCGCGAGCTAAGCGGCATCGCCCGTGAGTATGACGGGAAGTTGGCGGCGCGCTTCACCACCGGTGAGGCCGCCTTGTTGCGCATGATGCTGCGACGTCTGGCGGGTATGGACTAGAGCACTGGTAATCCAGACCTCCCATCCCCAGATCAACAGCATAACGGACACAGGAACGTGAAATGACAACGCCGGATTCCCCATCGGCAAAATCCCATGATCTGATCGATTGGCTGGTTACCCGAGGCCTTGAAGGGGCCGACAAAGAAGAATTGCTGGACGGTTATTGCAATCGGCTGGTGGATCTCGGCGTCCCGCTGATGCGGTTCCACGCAGCGCAACCGGCTTTGCATCCCGTATACGGTGGAACCGGCTATAGCTGGTATCAGGGGCGAGGTGGCGATTTTCAAACCTTCGAATATACCGAGGACCCCAGCGAGGAGTGGACCAAAAGCCCGCTCTACGTCATTCTGAACGAGGACGTCGACGCGATCCGCGAACGGTTGGTCGATCAAAACGAACCAAGTCGTTTTCCCTTGCTGAATGACCTGCGGGAACATGGTGCGACGGATTATTTTGCCACCGGTGTAAGCTTTGATGTCCCAGCGCAACGCAACCCTTATGACACGAAAGAGGCCATTGATGGCGTTCTGATGTCTTGGGCCAGCAATGCCCCTGAAGGGTTCGGCGACGATGATCTGGAGGTAATCAATACGGCGCTGCCTCATTTGGGATTGGCGCTGAAATCGGCCTCGAACGCACGCGTGTCAAAGGATTTGATGCGCGTCTATCTGGGGCGTGATGCCGGGCAGCGGGTCTTGTCCGGTGAAATCCGCCGAGGATCTTTGCAGCAAATCGATGCCGTGATCTGGAACTTCGACCTCGAAGGCTTCACCAGCCTGTCGGAAGAGCTTCCGGGGGTTGAGGTGATCGACATGCTGAACGATTATCTAGCTGCGGTGGTGGACGTGGTCCATAAATGCGGCGGCAATATTCTGAAGTTCATGGGCGACGGGGTGATGGCAATGTTTGACGTTGGCGAGATCGATGCCGACGCCCGCGCCGCGCTGGCCGCCGCCACCTTGCTGCAAGAGCGTATGGCCGAGCTCAACGACCAGCGTGCATCGCGGGGTCAACCGGTATCGAACTATACGCTGGCGCTGCACGCGGGTGAGATTCTCTATGGCAACATAGGAGCAGAGAACCGTCTGGATTTCACCGTGATCGGACCGACCGTAAACCAGGCTGCGCGGATTGCGGGTATGCATCGCTCGCTGGGGCAACGGATATTGATTTCAGACAATGTGGCACAGGCCGCAGAACCCTGTGCTCAGGAACTGGTCTCGGTCGGGCGCTACATGCTGCGTGGCGTGGCTGAACCGAAAGAGCTGTTTACGGTCCACTCTCCGCCTGAATAGCACGCACAATCTGGCCGCCGTTTCCGGGTTAAGCAACATCGCAGCGGACCGAAACCTTGGGTTGGAACGCGTGAACGCGCACCTTGCTTCCATTGGTTTCGATCGCTGTATTTTCCGCGATCTCGATCCAGTTTCCGCAGTTTCCATCCAGCGGTTCTGACGACACAACGATCCCGTCCGCGCACTCGCGATAGTGAAGGCTTGGGGCAAATCGATCCGATGCGTATCTTGCCGCGAACAAGATTTCCCCATCTGACCAGCACGCCGCAAATCGCAGGTAGGGCAATGCTCCGCTTTGCCTCGAAAGCTCCTCGACGCGTTCGACTGACCTGAGCATTGCGCCAATCGGGTCGGTCTCCAGACCTTCGCCATGAGCGATCAGGAAAATAGCCTCACTCTCGGTGGCGCCCAGCCTGTGTTCATAGAGGTCGGCGGGTATCATGGCGTCCAACTGCTGTCGGATGCGATTGTGCCCACCAGCTTGCCCGTTATGCATAAAGCTCCACCGGCCATAGCCGAACGGGTGGCAATTGTTGCGTGAAGTCGCCGTACCCGTCGACGCGCGTACATGCGCAAGAAAGAGATTTGATCGGGTGTGATGCGCAAGCTGCCGCAAATTAGCGTCCGACCATGCCGGATTGGTATCTTTGTAGAAACAGGGATTTGCGCGGTCCGAATACCAGGCGAGGCCAAAGCCGTCGGCGTTTATAGGTGTTTTGCCGACAAGCGCGTTGCGGCTTTGTTCGACAAGAGACTGCTCTTGTTTGAATACCAACTCGTCCAGGTAACGGTTCTCACCAACCCACGCCAGAAATCGACACATCAACCTTTATCCAATTTGCACGAAGACCGGATATCAATAACATCGACGAAATGGGAAGAGTTACCCGAATTTCGAAGATTTCGGGGGATTTGCCTATCAGATGACAAAGTTCATGAGCTATGCGCGGGTCAAAACCACCGCTCTCACCGGTGGCACGTGAATCCAGGCTGTCAAATGCGTGGAAATTGCCTGTTCGTCAGACCTCAGAAATCGATCTCGACACCCGGCAAGCTCAACTCTTTCATCATGTCGCGCAATTCCTGACGTGCGGCGATGTTCGAGATGTTGAGTTGCTTGACGCCGATATCCTTGAGATCCAGCAGAGTCAGCCCGCGCGGGAAAAGCTCGCGGAAGATGACGCGTTCGGAAAAACCCGATGCGATGCGGAAGCCGATGCGTTGCGACAGCATCTCGATGGCGCGCTGCATTTTCTCCTTGTTGACCATGCGCTGCGTGCCGACCCGGTTGCGCACCACCACCCAGTCGATGGGTTTCAGCCCGGCCTGGGCCCGCAACTGGCGCGCGTTCCAGACCATCTCGGAATAGACCGACGGGCCAAGGATTTTTTCGCCCTTGGAATCGATCCGCGCCAGCAGGTCGAAATCGATAAAACTGTCGTTGAGCGGTGTGATCAAAGTATCGGCCAGCGAATGCGCCACCTGGCTGAGGCGGGTGTGCGAGCCGGGGCAGTCGATCAGGATGAAATCGCTGTCGCTTTCCAGCTCGGCCACGGCGGCAGAAAGGCGGTGATCATAGATGTTTTCACCGGGTTTCAGCGCGCTGGCGTCGATCTCGGGCAGGTCATGGTGGCGCGGGCTGGGCAGAGACAGGTCCGAGCCGTTCAGGAAATTCAGGCGGTTCTCGAAATACCGGCCGAGGCTGCGCTGCCGCAGGTCCAGATCCAGCGTGCTGACCTTGTGTCCCAGCCGCGCCAAAGCGGTGGCCACGTGCATCGACACGGTCGATTTGCCTGCGCCGCCCTTTTCATTCCCGACCACAATGATATGTGCCATGCCTGTATTCCCACGTCCCGCCGTGTTTGCCCACACGTTGTTGGCAGCCACTATATGTTGTGTGAGCCGGGAAGGGAAGAACCTCGGGGCGTCCTGAGGGGCATTATCGGGCTGCAATTTGGAAAAGCATGTGATGGGTAGGGTTTAGGGTAAATCCTTGCCAAAAAGACGCCCCTGTTTCACTGTCCGGATCGGGGTTTTGTGATCGAGGGCAGCCATTGGACCATCTTTTTTTGAACGTCCTGAACGTGGTTTTGCCCGTCCTGATCTGCGCCGGAATCGGTTATTGTCTGGCGTTGATCCGGGCCCCCTATGACAACAAGATCATCGGTGGGATCGTGTCGAGAGTCGGGTACCCGACGCTTATCGTCTCGCATCTGTCGAGCACCAAGATCGCGGTGAGCACCTTTCTTGACGTCATGATGGCTGCGGCCTTGGCGATTGCGGCTTTTGGCCTGTTGGGGTTTGTCGCGCTCAAGGCGCTGCGTTTGCCGGTGCGGGCGTTTCTGACGCCTCTGATGCACGGTAACGTCGGCAATATCGGCCTGCCCATCACTCTGCTGGCGCTGGGGGATGCGGGCATGGCCTATACGATGGGATTCGTGGTCGTCGTACTGATCAGCATCTTTACCATCGGCATGTGGATTCCGGCGGGGGAGTTCTCGCCAAGAAAGCTGGCGACATCGCCGATCCTTTACGCGGTTGCTCTGTCCTTGGTGCTGATGGCCACGGGTTACGGCCTGCCCAAACCAGTCGCCAAATCCTTCGACATCCTGGGTGGCCTCTCGATCCCGTTGATGCTGTTGACGCTGGGCCATACGCTTGCGACCCTCCGGATTAAAAGCCTCGGGCGTGCCGTTCTGCTGACCTTACTGCACTTGGGGATGGCAGTTGTCATAGCGGGTGTGCTGGTCTGGGCATTCGGGTTCACAGGGGCCGAGCGGGGCGCGATGATCCTGTGCTGCCTGATGCCGTCATCGGTGGCGACCTATCTGTTCATTGATCAGCATGTGCCAGAGTACGGGCCGGACGTGGCCGGGTTCATCCTGGTTTCGACTCTGACCACGATACTGGTTCTGCCGGTGGCGCTTTCGTACTGGATCTGAAAGATCTGGCCACCCCCGCTGGGCCTGCATTTCGGTAAATACTATACCTGTCAGCAAAAAAGCGTTTAATAATAAGCGCAACGCGGTGCAGCACATTGATTGCCTAAGGGGTCAACGCGCTTTTCCTGAGAAGGGGCAGGCAAATGCCAGCAGATGTCACTGAGGATAATCCCGCCACCGGAGGGGCGCGCCTGGTTCTGATGATGACCGCGCTTTGCATGGTGGTTGTTGGTTTCAATTCCACTGCGGTTGCGACGATCCTGCCTAACCTGAAGCTCGAATTCGATCTGTCACCGTCAAGCCTGCAGTGGGTGATGGCGATCTACACGGTTGTCAGCGCGACTCTGGTCAGCATCGTCAGCCGACTTGGCGATATCACCGGCAAGATGGGCGTCTTTTTTGCCGGGATGATCGTTTTCGCCTTTGGGTCCGCACTGGTTCTGTTTTCTCAGGACGCCGCCATGCTACTGATGGGCCGGGGCGCGCAGGGCGCCGGAGCAGCGGCCCTGTTCGGCACCTCACTGTCCCTGTTGACCGCCGCAACACCCGAGGAACAACGCGCCAGCGTGACCGGTGCCTGGGGCGCGGTCGTGGGGTTGGCGATCGGCGCCGGCCCGATCCTTGGCGGCGCCTTCGCGCACTACCTGAACTGGCGCGGCGTGTTCGCCACCGACCTGGCGCTGCTGATTGTCGCATTTGTGATCGGGTTGCGGGTGAGCAAACGGCGCTACGTCCCCGACACCCGCCTTGCGGGCGCAAAATTCGATTTCGCGGGGGCCGTTGCGCTGATCCTGTTGCTGGGTCCCTTGTCCTTTGCGCTCAGTAACGGTGAGAGCCGGGGGTGGGCCTCCGGATCGACCCTGATCCCCCTATGTGTTTCTGCCATCGCGATGATTGCGTTGATAATCACCTCGCGCCGCAGCGCGGACCCGCTGATCGAGCTGCGCTATTTCCGCCATCCCCGCTATTTCATGGCGGCGGCTGGCATGTTCATCACCGGTTTCGCGTTGTTCAGCTTTTTTGTCTATTTCAACGTCTTTGTGCAGTCACCGGATGCGTTCGGCTTGTCCGCCGTCGGGGCCGGGGTGGCGATCCTGCCGCTGAGCCTGAGCATGTTTGTCGTGTCCGTTGTCACGCCCCGTTTTCTGGCGCCCTACAGTTTCCGGTGGCCGGTCATCCTTGGGATGGGCTTCATGGCGTGTGGTTTCCTGCTGTTGACGACGACGACCAACACAACCGGGATGGCAGGCATCTGGTGGAAGTTGGTGATCATCGGCATCGGGCTCGGTATCGGTTTCTCGCTATTGCCGCGTCTCGGGTTGCGCCTGTTGCCGGAAGAGCATGTGGGGCAGGGCTCGGGCGTGGTCAACGCGTTCCTTTATTTCGGCGCGACGCTCGGGGCCGTTGGCGGAGGGCTTGCGGAGGCAGTCACCATCCGTCGCGGTCTGTCCGAAGTGATCGACGCATTGCCTGTCGGCTCGGCGCAACGCGTCGACCTTGCCCACGCGTTGACTCATGGTACCTCCAGCCAGGTGCAGCAACTCATCGCCGCGCTTGATCCCGAAACCGGCGCAACGCTTGCGAGCGCCCTGCGCGATCTGCAGGACAATGCCTTTGACAGCGCCATGCTCGTGGCCGCCATGGCCGCGTTTGTTGGCATGGTGTTGGCCGCCGTTATGCTAAGAGGACCCGTGCCCCCACCGCACAGTGCCGTTGATCTGACGAAGGACTAACGGATGGTCCATTTGTTTCCGTCGACCCATCCACCGTCTTCGGACGCCCCCTCTGAGTGAGCCTCGCGCCGGCTTGGGTCGGGATGATCGGCAGAAAAATAGGCGACGTCCTCATCATCACCAGAGCCTACCGAAACGGAACTTTGCGACTCTCTAGCCCAACAAAAGCATCCTGAACATACACTCGGGATCAATCCCGCGGAGGATGATCCTCGGGTACAAATTTCTCAATCGAGAACTCGTAAAACAGCGTGCCTTGCGCCATCCGTCCCAGTCCCGTCATCGCCAAACCCTTCACTCTGGAAATGGGTAAGACAGTGACTGACCAATCAATCAACGGACTTTTTAACCCTATCCGGGCTTTGCGGTCATTCACCGCATGTCTGCAAAACACACGGTCAAGCGGTTACGCAGCCTGAACGATCTGGATTTTGCCGCGCTACAAGAAAAAGAGCTTACGGAAGACGGACAGATCGAGCGGGTTGGGCAACCCAACATCTGAGATATCCGGCATGGACTTCCCGGCCAAGTCGAATGGCCGATCGAACTGAGAGAACACGGCGCAGATTGCGCCTGCTTCAATGACGTATTTCTGTAGAGACCTGAAATGCAGGACGTCGCCCAACAGGTCTGCAAGGAGGCCGCGCGCCTGTTTACTGTGGTCAGGATGGGCCCAATGTCGGCCCTCTCCCGCGTTGGAGTTGCCAGTTGGGGTTTCCCTCCGAGGTCTTCCATCAGGCCTTTCGCTGGATGATCCTGAACCGGCGGGGGTTGACGATTTTTACCCACCCCGAGATCGGTGATCATTTGACCGACCACCGGGATCGCGCCGTCTGGATGGGTGAAACGCTGGAGTTTGATCTGTCGATCTTCGACTGAAGACGATCGGACGTTCCGGTATCTGTTCAAGCCGAGCAAGATGGGGGCTCTGCCCCCGCCGCAGCAAGCTGCGACTTCCCCGAGGTATTTTCGAACAGAAGAAGAGGAGGCTTCGAATGAGGTTAAGCCAGCTCGCGTGCCTTGTCCCGTAGCAGGAATTTCTGGATTTTCCCGGTCGACGTTTTCGGCAGCGCCCCGAAAACAACCGTTTTGGGAGCCTTGAAATGAGCCATGTGATCGCGGCAGAAGGCGATGATATCGGCTTCGCTCGCCTGCGCCTGCGGTTTCAGTTCGATAAAGGCGCAGGGCGTTTCACCCCATTTGTCATCCGGGCGGGCGACCACCGCGGCCTCCATCACGGCGGGATGTTTGTAGAGCGTATCTTCGACCTCGACCGATGAGATATTCTCGCCGCCAGAGATGATGATATCCTTCGATCGGTCCTTCAACGCGATATAGCCATCCGGGTGCATCACGCCCAGATCACCTGAAGCAAACCACCCACCTTTGAAGGCTTTGTCCGTCGCCTCGGCGTTCTTGAGATAGCCCTTCATGACGATGTTGCCCTGCATGAAGATCTCGCCCATGGTTTCGCCGTCCGAGGGTACAGGCTCCATCGTTTCGGGATCGGCGACCATCAGGCCGGACAAGGCCACGTATTTCACACCCTGACGCACCTTCAGCGCGGCACGATCCTCGGCCGCTTTCTTGTTCCATTCATCTTTCCAGGCGCAGACGACGGACGGGCCGTAAGTTTCTGTCAGTCCATAAACATGGGTAACCTCGACGCCCATCCCTTCCATAGCCTCGATCACTTTGGCGGGCGGTGGGGCTCCGGCTGTCATCGCCTTGATCTCCTGCGTGAAATCTTTGAGGTGATCGGGTGCATTGGCCAGCATGTTCAGCACGATCGGCGCGCCGCAGAAATGGGTCACGCCCTCTTCGCGGAAGGCGCGATAGATGGGTTCGTCCCGTACCGCGCGCAGGCATACGGATGTGCCCGCATTGGCCGCCATCGTCCAGGGAAAGCACCAGCCGTTGCAGTGGAACATCGGCAGCGTCCACAGATAGACCGAATGCTGCGGCATTCCCCATGTCAGGATGTTCGACGTCGCGTTCAGCGCAGCGCCGCGATGGTGATAGACCACGCCCTTGGGGTTGCCTGTGGTGCCCGACGTATAGTTCAGCGTGATCGCATCCCATTCGTCTGCGGGCAGAGACCAGTCGAATTCCGGATCACCCTCGGCCAGCAGACCCTCATAGGTCAGATCACCCAACCGGTCGCCGCCGTCAAAACTGGAATCCTCAATGTCGATAACCAGCAAATCATGGTCCACCTGCCCTAGCGCCTGCTTCACGGCGCCCGAGAATTCGGGATCGACCAGCAGCACCTTCGCCTCGGCATGGTTCAGAATGAAAGCGATGATCGGCGCATCCAGCCGGGTGTTGATCGCGTTCAGCACCGCACCCGCCATGGGCACACCAAAATGCGCCTCATAAAGCTCGGGAATATTGGCCGCGATGATTGAGACCGTATCGCCGACCCCTACCCCGCGCGCTGCCAGCGCACCGGCCAGTCGCCGGCTGCGCGCATAGGTTTCAGCCCAGTTATACCGGCGCTCGCCATACACCACGGATGGATAATCCGGATACACCGCCGCGGTCCGCTCAAGATAGCTGAGCGGAGACAGAGGCGTGAAATTCGCAGGGGTTTTGTCCAGATGTTGCTGGTAAATCGGTGTGGCTGTCATCCGGCGATCCTCCCAAACTCGACAGATTGGCGTATTGAGCACAAAGTTTACGCCAGAACAAACCCGTATTAATACGCGATTCTGGTACACTGGAGATATTCTATGGGCTAATCTGGCCCTACTTCACGCGCACCATTCGCGTTGATCTGCAGTATCACGTCACTTTGCGCCCGCCGGGACCTACTGATTCCCCGCGCGCCCCATTTTTGAAAGGACATGTCATGGACGGCACGTTCAACGAAAACGATCTTTCCCGCGTCGTCGAAGCCGACCGCGCCCACATCTGGCATCACCTGATCCAGCACAAGCCGTTTGAGACCAATGACCCCCGTATCATTGTCGAAGGCAAGGGGATGCGTGTCTGGGACCAGAAGGGCAAAGAGCATCTTGATGCTGTCTCTGGCGGGGTCTGGACGGTGAACGTGGGCTATGGTCGCGAATCCATCTGTAAGGCGGTTTATGACCAGCTGATGAAGCTGTGCTATTTCGCCAACACCGCAGGCTCGATCCCCGGTTCGAATTTCGCGGAAATGCTGATCGACAAGATGCCGGGCATGAGCCGTGTGTACTACACCAACTCGGGCTCTGAGGCGAACGAGAAGGCGTTCAAGATGATCCGCCAGATCGCGCATAAGAAATACGGCGGCAAGAAAACCAAGATTCTGTACCGTGACCGCGACTACCACGGCTCGACCCTGGCGACCATGTCGGCAGGCGGTCAGGACGAGCGTACCGCGCAGTACGGACCCTTTGCGCCTGATTTCGTGCGCGTTCCGCACTGCATGGAATACCGCAAGCACGAGCTGGACGGTGCACCGGTCGAAAACTTTGGCGAATGGGCCGCAGATCAGATCGAAGAGGTCATCCTGCGCGAAGGCCCCGATACCGTTGGCGCCCTGTGCCTTGAGCCGGTAACCGCAGGCGGTGGCGTCATCGAAGCGCCTGAAGGCTATTGGCCTCGCGTGCAGGAAATCTGCAAGAAATACGACGTGCTGCTACACATCGACGAGGTTGTCTGCGGCGTTGGCCGTACCGGCACCTGGTTCGGCTATCAGCAATACGGCATCAAGCCTGACTTCGTGACCATGGCCAAAGGCGTTGCCTCGGGCTATGCGGCGATTGCCTGCATGGTAACCACCGAAGAAGTCTTTGACATGTTCAAGGACGACGCGTCGGACCCGATGAGCTATTTCCGCGATATCTCGACCTTTGGCGGCTGCACCGCCGGTCCGGCAGCGGCGGTTGAGAACATGCGCATCATTCAGGACGAAAACCTGCTGCAGAACTGCGTCGACATGGGTGATCGTATGATGGGCAACCTGCAGGCGTTGATGGAAAAGCACAAAGTCATCGGCGACGTGCGCGGCAAGGGCCTGTTCCTCGGCGCTGAGCTGGTAACCGATCGGACCACCAAGGACCCGATGGACGAGAAGCGCGTTCAGGCCGTTGTTGCGGATTGTATGGCGCAGGGCGTCATCATCGGTGCCACCAATCGCTCGATCCCCAGCCGCAACAACACGCTGTGCTTCTCGCCGGCACTGATCGCGACGGCGGATGATATCGACCAGATCACTGACGCGGTCGATGGCGCTTTGGGCCGGGTGTTCGGATAGCCGCAACACACACAGATAAGACTTGACCGAAACCCGCCGGATTCCGGCGGGTTTCTTCATTTATGCGGACGAGTGTCCAACGCAACTGCCGATGCTGCGGAGTTCAATGCGTCCCGATTGGCTGCTCTGAGCCCAACCTACCAAGTTGATGCATCGTAGCGAACGTCCGCAATGGCGCGAGCGTTGACCCTACCGCTCGTTCTGTGGAAGCCCATCGTCGATTGAGTAGTAGTCGCCTTTTTCGGCCACAAAGATGTGCATCGACAGGCTGGTGTCGGTTGAGTAATCGAACACGCCCATGGCGACAGCAGTCCAATCGTGGTGGGTGGGGTCCCAGAACAGTGTTGATCCGCATCTAGAACAGAAACCCCGCCTTACCTTCTCTGAGGAGCGATACCAGCGAATGTGTTCTTTCCCTTCCACGGACAACGCTGAACGCGGCACATCAACCGAAGCTCCGAAGTGACCGCTTTGTTTGCGGCAGGCGATACAATGGCAGGCATTGGGTTGAGTGAGGTCGCCCAGAACGGTTATTTGGACGGCTTTACACAGGCATGACCCCTTATGCATCTTGAGTCTCCCCATCGCTTTCGGACCGCACCCGCCGCCGTGCATGAAGGTCGCGAATGACTGCCTTTGCCTCTGCCGGTGGCTTCTGCTCCACCCGGCGATAGTCGGACCCGTCCCGATTTCTGGTCATCATCCCGCAAGAGATCATCGTCCGCCGCAGGGTTGCCGCATCCTTGAATGTGTGTTCGGCGGCCAGATGCATGTTCACGGCCTTTTCGCTGAGCGCTTTTTCTGCGGGGAACGTCGCCCAAAGCGCCCAAAGCGCCAATGTCTGAACATTTCTTCGTGAGGGCCATTGCCGCAATCGCCCGCGCGCATCGAACTGGTTCAACGTGCGTTCCACGGAGCGTGCGTCGGGAAAGAGCGCATCCTCTCGGTTGTCCATGCGGTTACGGGCGGCGGTCGCGGCTCGCATGTGCTGCAGATTCTGGAACCCTGCGGCCCGGGCGATCATGTTCAGCAGCGCAAGATGGGAGGGGCTGGAATCTCCGAGCTGCTTTGAAAGCGCACGGGCGAAAACAGTCACGTCATCGACGTGGAGCGGTACTGGTTTTTTTGGCATCATACATCCAACTCAGGCGTTATAATGCTTCGTCGGTCGCTGGCTTAACGAAAAAACGGCTTGGTGAATGCGATGTCGTTTTCGATATGTTGGCAGGTTTAGCACTCCGATTGGAGCAGCGACGCCTCGGTGTCTGCCGACCGTGATGCCTAAATACACAGGAGCTTGGTCTGTTGCAACTGAACCAGACATTTGAAGCAGGTACTCCAACGTCAGCTCAGTCCCGCTCTGCCGACATTGGAGGGTGAATACCAAATCTCAAGCATCTCGCCTGTTGCGCGGCAGGAATGGGGTCATGCCAAAATTTGATCACTGACTTTGTGCAAACAGGAACGGCTACGCGCGGACCATCGGGGCCCGTGTTATTGCGGTGCTGCGGTACGGACAGATCATCGGATACGGTCGAAACCACTTTTGCAATCCGGCATCCAAGCTGTGTAAGCACCTTTTCCAGGCAGGCAGGTGCAGGTCTCAACCAGCCCATCATCTGGTCCAAACAGCGCAACGGAGCAGGTCCTCCTTTACGCGTCGGCCGGATACACACGGGCCATTCCTCCGCAACGGTGACAAACCGCGAAACCCGAGTGCTTACCTTGCCATGCTGGAGGCTCCTCCGGCTAGAAGCCTCCGGCATCGCAGCATTCAACCGCAGTGCCGCCCGACTTGCTGCTCTCGCAAATTCTACCGCCCATGAGGAACGCTCAGGCTCGTCGGGGACTTCGATCACCTTCAACTCATCAAGGGCAATTTTCCGCATCCTGCGAGCAATGCTCCAAACGCACTTCTGCCCCCTTCATCAGACAAACCTTACCAAAAACCGTCCCTGCGGAGCTGGCCGCCACACGCCCCCTTGTTCTCATCTTCCACCTGCTGCAAACTCCTGTGCGGAGGCGTGTCTTTTTCACCGCTCGGTCCGTTGGCAAATGGACCAGCGCGGTGCCATGCTTTGGGAGGAGCGTGTCATGGCATCAAAGACCGCAGGGTCCACGCCACCGGACGATCTGACGCCGCAGCAACAGCAGATACCCGAGATTCGCAAGGTGACCGCAGCGGACATCACCGCATCGCTGAAGGCCGGGTTTTCCGACTTTCTTGCCCGCCCCATACTGAGCGGCTTCTTCGGCCTGTTCTATGCGGTTTTCGGAATCCTGCTGGTTTGGTGTCTGGTCTGGCTGGGCAAGATCTGGATGATCATTCCTGCCGTCGTAGGCTTTCCGCTAGTCGCACCTTTCGCCGCCGCCGGGCTTTATGAAATGTCCCGCCGTTTGCAGAAGCGCGAACCTTTCGGCTGGTCTGAAATCCTCGTCGTAATGGCAAATCAGCGCAAGCGCGAGATGGGCTGGATGGCCTTTGTCACCCTGTTCGTTTTCTGGGTTTGGGTTTACCAGATTCGGCTTTGGTTGGCGATTATCCTGCAGAACGCGTCTTTCTCGGATTTTGACGGCTTTGTGGACACCGTATTCTTCACTCCGCAGGGTTGGACCTTCCTTGCGGTTGGCACTTGCGTAGGCGCATTTCTGTCGGCTGTCCTGTTCTCGGTGACCGTCATTGCCATGCCCATGTTGCTCGACCGGGAAACCAATTTCGTTTCCGCCATGTTGACCTCTATTCGCGTCGTCACGGAGAGCCCTGTGGTCATGCTTGGCTGGGCGGCGATCATCTCGATCACCATGCTGTTGTCGCTGGTTCCGGCATTTCTTGGCCTGATCTTCACCCTGCCGATCCTTGGGCATACCACATGGCATCTCTATCAGCGGGCCGTGCCGCCAGCCGAGGGGTGATCGATCCAGTCGGGCTTTCGCTCGTTGAACGGCGTGAAAGTCGAAACTACCCGACGCTCGACAATCCAGCATCCGCTGGACAGGCTTGACCGGCAGAACTACCGTAGCGGCAAATGATCCAACAGGAGGTTCCTACCAGATGCCCAGGGCGTTCTCGATCGCGGCAGCTTCGTTTCTGTTACTCTCAACAGCGGCCTTTGCGCAGGAGCAGTGCGCTGCTGGCAAGACGCTGACAGATGGCAAGTTCACCATCGCAACCGGCAATCCGGCCTACTATCCTTGGGTGGTCGATGATGCGCCCGAAAGCGGCGAAGGGTTCGAGGCCGCCGTGGCCTATGCCGTCGCCGAGGAGATGGGGTTTGGGGCCGACGATGTGGTATGGGTCCGGTCCTCGTTCGATGAGGCCATCCAGCCCGGCGCCAAGGAATTCGACGTCAACATTCAACAATACTCGATCACGCCTGAGCGGGATCAGGTGGTTGATTTTTCGACGCCTTATTACACTGCCCCGATGGCGGTTCTGGTCAGTGCGAATGCGGCGGATACCGCTCCGACGATTGATGCGCTGAAAGGCCTGGCATGGGGTGTCATGGGATCGACCACAGCTGTGCCCAAACTGGCCAGCACGATCCAGCCGGACAATGATCCGCTGATTTACGGCGACAATGCGGACGTCAATGCGGCCATGACGGCCAACCAGATCGACGCGGCCCTGTTCGACCTGCCCACCGCCCTGTTCCTGAGCGCGGTGATGATCGAAGGCTCAAAGGTCATCGGCCAGTTCCCGGCAGATGAAGGCGACAACCCCGATCATTTCGGGATGCTGATGGAAGAAGGAAATCCGCTGAAAACCTGCGTGGACGAGGCGCTAGCCACGTTGGCCGAGAACGGCAAACTGGCCGAGATCGAAGCCAAATGGCTGCAGGACGCCACCGGTGTTCCTCTGATCAAGTAACATGACAGATCACAAGGCGTCAGGGATGACCCGCCGCGAACGCTATGAGGCGCACCAACGGCGTAGGTCGTTGGTGATCGCTTCGGTCAGTTCGGTCACCGTTGTGGCCGCGCTCTACTTTCTGGTGCCGCTGACGCCGGGCTGGTCGAAGGTTCAGCAAAGCTTTTTTAACGGCGACACACTGGTCAAAACCTTCCCAAAACTGCTTGAGGCGTTTCGGATCAACGTGATGATCTTTTTGTGGTCTGCCCCCGCCATCGCGGTGCTTGGCCTGCTGATCGCATTGGCGCGGGATGCCAAATCACCTGCCCTGTTTCCGCTGCGCATCTTTGGCGCAGCGTTCACCGACATTTTCCGCGGCGTACCAGTGATCTTGACGGTCTATCTGATCGGCTTCGGCATTCCAGGGCTGGGCCTGCCCCGCCCTTGGAACTCACCCTATATCTGGGGCTCGCTGGCGCTGATCTTGACCTATTCGGCCTATGTGGCCGAAATCTTCCGCTCAGGCATCGACAGCGTCCACCACAGCCAACGCGCCGCCGCCTTGTCGCTGGGACTGTCGGAACGGCAGGTGATGCGCGATGTGGTGTTGCCGCAGGCCATCCGCAACGTGGTGCCGTCGCAGATGAACATGCTGATCGCGCTGCAAAAGGACGTCTCGCTGCTCAGCTTCATCGGTCCGGTTGAAATCTTCCGTCAGGCGGGGGTGTTCAAATCGCTGTTGGCAAATTTCACGCCCTATGTGGGCGCGGCAATCATCTTCCTGATCGTCACCATCCCCGCCACACGCTACGCCGATCACCTGATGGCCCGCCAAATGCGAGAGAGGCGCTGATGCCCAAACTGGAACTTCAGGGCGTAGTGAAACGCTTTGGCGACCGCACGGTCTGTGACGGGATCAATCTGACTGTTGATGAGGGTCAGATGGTCTGCCTGATCGGCGCTTCGGGCTCAGGCAAATCCACCCTGCTGCGTTGCATCAACCTGCTGGAACCCATCGAAGATGGCGCGATCTTTTTGGACGGCGAGGATATCTCGATCCCCGGCCTGAATCCGCAATCGGTGCGCGCCCGCATCGGGATCGTGTTCCAGAGCTTCAACCTGTTTCCGCATATGACCGCGCTTGAGAATGTCATGCTCGCCCCCCGCCGGGTGCGCGGACTGACGCGCACCGAATTGCAGCCCGAGGTCGAGGCGCTGTTTGCCCGGTTCGGGCTGGCCGACCGGATGCACAACTATCCCGACCAATTGTCGGGCGGGCAGCAGCAGCGCGTCGCCATCGTGCGCGCCTTGGCCATGCAGCCCGAGGTCATGCTGTTTGATGAAATCACCTCGGCCCTCGATCCCCAACTGGTGGGCGAGGTGCTGGATGTTCTGCTGATGCTGAAGAAACAGGGCATGACGATGGTGATGGCCACGCATGAAATGGGCTTTGCCCGCGAGGCCGCCGACAAGATCTGTTTCCTCGACAGCGGACGGATCATTGAAGAAGGCCCGCCCGAAGCGGTGTTCGACCACCCCTCGCACCAGACCACGCAGGCCTTTCTGGCGCGGGCGTTGAAGTAAGCGCCCGGGCTCTGAAACCCTGACGATCCGGCCCTCAAGGACTCGACTCTTTGAGGGTCAAGAACATATAAGAACAAATGTAGAACATTTGGGGGTTTTATATGTTCGGCGGGATACAGCGCCGCATCGTTTCACTCTGGTTTCCCCGGCTGGCAAGCGACCGGGCCTTGCGGCTGCGCCCGGTCGATGGGCCGTTTGTTCTGACGCTGAAACAGAACAACGCAAACCGGGTGTATTGCCTGAATGTGCAGGCCCAGCGGCAGGGCCTGCACAGCGGTATGCCCTATTCCGATGCCCGCGCCTTTTGCCCCGATCTACAAAGCCATCCCGCCGATCCGCAGGGGGATCAGCGGTTCCTGCACGCCCTGCGCCGCTGGGCCACGCGCTATTGCCCCTGGGTCGGGCTGGAGGGTGAGGATGGGCTGGTTCTGGACATCACCGGATCGGCTCATCTGGCTGGCGGGGAAGAGATGATGCTGACCGATATGCGCAGGCGTCTGGCCCGGGCCGGGCTGGCGGTGCAGATCGGTCTGGCACCGACGCGCGGGGCGGCCTGGGCTTTGGCACATTATGGCGAGGGGGTCGCGACCCAGGATACCCTGAAGGCCATCCGCGCCCTGCCGGTGGCAGCGCTGCGGCTGGATGAGGATACCTCGGTCGCGCTGCAACGGCTGGGCCTGCGCCGGATTGGCGAGCTGGCGCAAACCCCACGCGCACCGCTGACACGCCGCTTTGGCCCCGAGGTGCTGATGCGACTGGATCAAGCGCTGGGGGACCAGCCCGAACAGATCACGCCGTTGGCCGATCCGCCCCATTACGGCGTGCGCATGACTCTGCCCGAGCCCATTGGCCTGCTATCCGACATGATGGCCGGGGCGGAACGGCTGCTGGAACGGCTCTGCGACAAGCTGAAAGCGCAGGAAATGGGCGCACGCAAGCTGTGCATGACCTTACGCCGTGTAGATCAGGACCACCAGCAGGTCGAGCTGCGGCTGGCCCGCCCTTTGCGTGACCCGTATCGCATCCTGCCCCTGTTCGAACGCGGGCTGGCCGAGGTGGATGCAGGCTTTGGCGTCGATCAGCTGCGGCTGGAGGCCACGCTGGTGGAACCCCTGCCCGTGCGCCAGATCAGCCGCGCCGCAAACCGGGGCAAAGATCAACTGGATGACCTGATCACCCGCATCGGCACCCGGATCGGGCTGGAACAGGTCCACCGCTTGCTGCCCGCGCAAAGCCATATCCCCGAGCGCAGCTTTATCATCTCGCCCGCCGCCTATTCCGACCCTACAGGCGGTTGGGTCGCCTTGCGCCTTCGCCCCCTGCAGCTGTTTCCGCCAGAACCCATCGCCGGATCAGGCCCACACCCGCCGCGCCGCTTTCGCTGGCGGCGCATGTCGCTGACCACAGGCCGCTCAACCGGCCCCGAACGCATCTGCCCCGAATGGTGGCTGGAAGATGAGAACTGGCGCACGGGCCTGCGCGATTACTGGCAGGTTGAAACCCGGCAGGGGCGGCGATTGTGGCTGTTTCACACCCCGCAAAACCCCGGATGGTTCGTGCATGGGGAATTCGCATGATCGAGGTGAACCGCACTCATCGCCCCGTTGAAGCCTTTCGCCGGGACCTGCTGGGGCCTCAGACAGAAGGCCCCGGCTATGCCGAGCTGTGCGTGACCACCAATTTCACCTTCCTGACCGGGGCCTCGCACCCCGAAGAGCTGGTGACCCGCGCGGCAGAGCTGGGCCTGAGGGCTATCGCGATCACCGACCGGAACTCTCTGGCCGGGGTGGTGCGCGCATGGACCGCGTTGAAAGAGCTGCGGCGCGAGGCCGAGAAAGAGGTGCAGATACGGTCTCAGCACCGGGTCGATTCCTGTTCGCGGCAGGAAGTCGGTCATCCGCAACCGATTGCCAAACCCGATGCGATCCGGCTGCCGCAGTTAATCGTTGGCTGCCGTCTGGTGCTGCGCGACAGTTCCGTGGACTGGCTGGCTCTGCCCCGCGACCGCGCCGCGTATCAGCGGCTGACCCGCCTGCTGACGCTGGGCAAGCGACGGGCGGAAAAAGGCGAATGCCATCTGGATACGAAGGACATGTTGAGGGCCTGCCAGGGCATGATCCTGATCGCGCTGCCTCAGGCCGGGTTGCAGCAGGCCATCCCGGATATCCAAAGGATCAGGCGGCAATTTCCCAACGCGGTCTTTCTGGGCGCCGCACCGCGCTATGACGGTAGCGACCGGGCCTATCTTGCGGCCTGTGCGCAGGCTTCGCAAAAGGCCTCGGCCCCCATGGTAGCTGTGGGCGATGTGGTGATGCACCGTGGCAACCGCCGTCAACTGGCCGATGTGCTGACCTGTATGCGCGAACACATCACGATTGATGAGATCGGCACAAACGCCCTGCCCAATGCCGAGCGGCGACTGAAAGGCCATGCCGATATGGCCCGGCTGTTTCAGGACCACCCCGGCGCGCTGCGCCGCACACTGGAAATCGCCGACCGCTGCAGCTTTAATCTGAGCGAGTTATCTTACGAATATCCCGACGAGATCGCCAGCAACGAGACCCCGCAGGCACGGCTGGAACGATTGGCGCGTGAGGGGCTGAAACGGCGCTATCCCGATGGCCCGTCTGAGAAGGCGATCAGCCTGATGAAAAAGGAACTGGCGCTCGTCGCCGATCTGGACTTCCCGGCCTATTTCCTGACCGTGCATGACATTGTGCAATTCGCCCGCTCGCAGGGCATTCTGTGCCAGGGGCGCGGATCAGCTGCCAATTCGATCCTGTGCTATCTGCTGGGCATCACCGATGTCAGCCCCGACATGATCGCCATGGTGTTCGAGCGTTTTGTCTCGAAACACCGGGGCGAGCCGCCGGATATCGACGTGGATTTCGAACACGAGCGGCGCGAAGAGGTGATCCAGTGGATTTATAAAAAATACGGCCGCCATCGCGCGGGTCTGTGCGCCACGGTCATCCATTTCCGATCCCGCGCGGCGATCCGTGAGGTGGGCAAGGTGATGGGGTTGTCTCAGGACGTCACCGCCGGGCTGTCCAACCAGATCTGGGGGATGACCAATGGCGGGGTCGATCTTGAGCGGATGCGCGAACTGGGCCTCGACCCCAAGGACCGACGTCTGATGCAGACGGTTCGCCTGATTGGCGAGATCATCGGCTTTCCGCGCCACCTGTCGCAGCATGTGGGCGGGTTCGTCATCACCAAGCAGCGGCTGGATGAGCTCTGCCCGATCGAAAACGCCGCGATGGAAGACCGCACCGTGATCGAGTGGGACAAGGACGATATCGACGCGCTTGGCATTCTGAAGGTCGATATATTGGGGCTGGGGATGCTCAGTTGCATCCGCAAGGCGTTTGACCTGATGCAGCAGCAGAATGGCGAAACCCTCAGCATCGCCACCGTCCCGCAAGAGGACACGGCGACCTATGACATGCTGTGCGCCGCCGATGCGGTGGGCGTGTTTCAGGTCGAAAGCCGGGCACAGATGAATTTCCTGCCCCGGATGAGGCCGCGTGAATTCTATGATCTGGTGATCGAGGTTGCCATCGTCCGCCCCGGCCCCATTCAGGGCGATATGGTGCAGCCCTATATCCGGCGGCGCAACGGGTTGGAAAAATCCGAACCCTTCGGCCCTGCTTTGGAAGAGGTGACACGGCGCACGCTGGGCGTGCCGCTGTTTCAGGAACAGGCCCTGCAAATCGCCGTGGTAGGCGCTGGGTTTTCGGCGGAAGAGGCTGACCACCTGCGCCGCTCGCTGGCCTCGTTCCGGCGCATGGGGACGATTGGCACCTATCGCGACAAGTTCATCGCGGGGATGCTGAACAATGGCTATACGCCCGAGGTCGCCGACCGCTGCTTTGGCCAGATCGAAGGCTTTGCCGATTACGGCTTTCCCGAAAGCCACGCAGCGGCTTTTGCCATGCTGGCCTATGTCTCGGCCTGGATGAAATGCCATCACCCGGCGATCTTCTCCTGCGCGCTACTGAACTCGCAGCCCATGGGGTTTTACGCGCCTGCCCAAATCGTGCGCGACGCGCGCGAGCATGGGGTCGAGATCCGCCCGGTCTGCGTCAATGCCTCGACCTGGGACAATCTGCTGGAACGCCGCGCCGATGGGGCGCTGGCCCTGCGGCTGGGCTTTCGCCAGATCAAAGGGTTCAAGCAGGAGGATGCGGATTGGATCGTGGCCGCGCGCGGCAATGGCTATCCGGACCCCGAAACGCTGTGGCTGCGGGCCGGGTTGCGACCGGACGTTCTGACCCGTCTGGCCGAGGCGGATGCGTTTTCCGGCATGGACCTGACCCGGCGCGACGCCCTGTGGCATGTCAAAGCCATCCGCAGCCGAACCGCCCTGCCGCTGTTCAATGACCCCATCGATGGCGAGAGCATCAATGAGCCGCAGGTCAACCTGCCGGTGATGCATCTGGGCGAGGAGGTTGTCGAAGACTACGTCTCGACCCGTCTGACCCTGCGCTCACACCCGATGGAGCTGTTGCGCCCGTCCATCCCCGGCCTCGTGCCCCATGCGGCGCTTCAGGACATCCCGCTTGGCCGTCACAGCGTTTGCGGCCTTGTCATTACCCGCCAGCGTCCGGGCACGGCCTCGGGCGTAATCTTTCTGACGCTTGAAGATGAAACCGGGGTCAGCAATGTGGTCGTCTGGCCCAAGGTCTATGAACGGTTTCGCCGCATCGTGATGGGCGGGCGGTTGCTGCAGGTTCGCGGGTATCTGCAGCGCGAGGGGATCGTCGTGCATCTGATCGCGCAAGAGATCACCGATATGTCGCACAAACTGTCCGAGCTTGGGCATCCGCTGGACGAGGCCATCGGGATCACCCAACCCCAAGCGGATGACACCCCGCGCCCCCGGCAGAACGGCCCGAGCGCCCGCCATCCGCGCGAACAGGCCAAGCGGCTGTTCCCAAGCAGGGATTTTCACTAGAACCCGCACCATCATAAGGCCAGTTTCAAAGAAACATCCGGCTAGCGTGATCCGGTCGCCTCTTTCCCTTGCCCTTGCCCGCAATATGTTGCACCACACACGGGTTCAAACCCGGTGAACGGGCCAAAGGATAAGGACAAGGCGCATGGCTGACGGATCGATCGACATCAACGCAAAACCCACCGAGGACATTTCGGTTCGCGAGGTGTTTGGCATTGACAGCGATATGGCAGTCAAAGGCTTTGCCGAACGCAGCGACCGTGTGCCGGTGATCGATCCGACCTACAAGTTTGATCCGGAAACCACGCTGGCGATTCTTGCGGGCTTTACCCATAACCGCCGGGTGATGATTCAGGGCTATCACGGCACCGGGAAATCGACCCATATCGAACAGGTTGCAGCGCGCCTGAACTGGCCCGCCGTTCGTGTGAACCTCGACAGCCATATCAGCCGGATCGACCTGATCGGTAAAGACGCGATCAAGCTGCGCGACGGCAAGCAGGTCACCGAATTCCACGAAGGCATCCTGCCCTGGGCTCTGCGCAACCCGGTTGCAATCGTATTCGACGAATATGACGCGGGCCGTGCGGACGTGATGTTCGTAATTCAGCGCGTGCTGGAGCATGACGGCAAGCTGACCTTGCTGGACCAGAATGAAATCATCACGCCGAACCCCAACTTCCGTCTGTTTGCGACCGCAAACACCGTCGGTCTGGGCGACACCACCGGCCTCTATCACGGTACACAGCAGATCAACCAGGCGCAGATGGACCGCTGGTCGCTGGTCTCGACGCTGAACTACCTCAGCCACGACGCGGAAACGATGATCGTGCTGTCGAAAGCGCCGCATTACAACACCGCCGAGGGCCGCAAGACCGTCAGCCAGATGGTCACCGTCGCCGACCTGACCCGGACCGCCTTCATGAACGGCGATCTCTCGACCGTCATGAGCCCCCGGACCGTGATCAACTGGGCCCAAAACGCAGAAATCTTCCGCAACATCGGCTATGCTTTCCGCCTGTCCTTCCTGAACAAATGCGACGAGCTTGAGCGCCAGACGGTTGCCGAGTTCTATCAGCGCTGCTTTGACGAGGAACTGCCGGAAAGCGCGGCGAGCGCGAGCTTGGGGTGATGCGCTGCGGCGCTCGCCTCGCACTTCTCACGCTCCAGTTGACTGGGGCAAATTCAGCATCGGCTGAAGTGAATTTTCCTTGTGCGGCTGGATATCACAGTCGCGTTGAGTTGATGACTGCAATAGAGGCAGACGTGTTTGCGGTCTGCAATATCCATGGTGCAATTACGTATCGTGAGCCTGATCGGGACAGAAACGGCTCTGTAAAGTTCTTTGCTCCGATGGCGGTATATGCCGACAGCATCGTGATAATCGATAACGAACCGTGGCTAAATCTTCGTCCGCCTCTTGGTCAAGTCTGTAGAAATAGCACCTTAGGTCTTGTTAAACTGGCGAATATGAACTGCATGTTTGGGGATCAGAACAAGAAATGAGCAAACCAAACGACAACCCTGCTGATCCGTTTAAGAAGGCTCTGGCCGAGGCCACCAAGGTCATGGCCGACGATCCTGATCTGTCGGTGAGCTATACCGTTGATCCATCTGGCCTGTCGGGCGAGTCGATGCGGTTGCCGCAGGTCTCTCGCCGCATGACACGTGAAGAAGTGTTGTTGGCGCGCGGTACGGCAGATGCTTTGGCCTTGCAGCGCAAGTACCACGACGACGCGACACATGCTCGCTATGCGCCTCCGGGTGATATGGCGCGGGATCTTTATGAGGCGATGGAAACGGCCCGTTGTGAGGCAATGGGCGCGCGGGATATGCCCGGCACCGCCTCGAACATTGACGTCAAAATCGGGCATGAGGCGATCCGGCGAGGATATGACCAGTGCAAGCAGCCTGCGGACGCACCTCTGGCGGTGGCGGCGGGCTATCTGATCCGGCATCTGGCCACCGGGCGTGATATGCCTCCGGCCGCTGAGAATGTTATGAACCTGTGGCGTGGATTTATCGAGGAACAGGCTGGCGGAACGCTGGAAAACCTTGATGAAATCCTCTCGGATCAGGCCGAGTTTGCCAAGTTCGCCCGGCAAATGATCAAGGATCTGGGCTATGGCGACCAGTTGGGCGACGACCCGGACGAACTGGACGACGAACAGGAAGATCAGGCCGAGGACGACGCCGACGAACAGCCCGATCCGGACAGCACCGGTCAGGATGATCAGGACGAACAGGACGCCGATGCAACCCCTGAGCAAACGCAGGAGGAACAACAGGACCAGTCTCAGGCGCAAGTCTCGATGGACGAGATGGCCGAGGATGAGATGGGCGACGAGGCTGAGATGCCCGAGGGCGAGGCTCCGCTGGAGCCCCCTGCCCCACCGCCCGCGTCCGAGGCCGATCCCGATTACAAGGTTTATCTGAACGCCTACGACGAAGAGATCGCAGCCGAGGATCTGGCGGAGCCAGCCGAACTGGAACGCCTGCGGGCCTATCTGGATCAGCAATTAGAGCCCTTGAAAGGTGCAGTGAGCCGTCTGGCCAACAAGCTGCAGCGTCGCCTGCAGGCGCAGCAGAACCGCAGCTGGGAGTTCGACCGCGAGGAAGGCATTCTGGATGCCGGACGTCTGGCGCGTGTCGTGGCGAACCCCACCACGCCGCTGAGCTTTAAGGTCGAAAAAGACACCGAATTCCGCGACACCGTTGTGACGCTGCTGCTGGATAATTCGGGTTCAATGCGGGGTCGTCCGATCTCGATCGCGGCGATCTGCGCGGATGTTCTGGCGCGTACGTTGGAACGCTGCAATGTGAAGGTCGAGATTCTGGGCTTTACCACCCGCGCGTGGAAAGGCGGTCAGGCGCGCGAGGCATGGCTGAACGATGGCCGTCCTCAGCAGCCCGGACGTCTGAACGACCTGCGCCACATCATCTATAAAGGCGCCGATGCTCCGTGGCGGCGTGCGCGACCAAATCTGGGCCTGATGATGAAAGAGGGCCTGCTGAAGGAGAACATCGATGGGGAGGCGCTGGAATGGGCGCATCGCCGGATGCTGGCCCGGCGCGAGGCCCGCAAGATCCTGATGGTAATCTCGGATGGGGCCCCGGTCGATGATTCAACACTCAGCGTGAACCCCGCGAACTATCTTGAAAAGCACCTGCGCGACGTGATCGCGATGGTCGAAAAGCGCAAGATGGTTGAACTGCTGGCCATCGGTATCGGCCATGACGTGACCCGGTATTACGACCGCGCCGTGACAATCACCGATGTCGAGCAACTGGCCGGCGCGATGACCGAGCAACTGGCGGCGCTGTTCGACAGCGATCCGCGGGCACGGGCGCGTGTCATGGGGATGAAGCGGGCCAGTTAGGCCCGTTGACGCCACCCCGTCGGGCGGGATAGCATCCTTAACAACCAGCCCGACATTGCTGCTCCTGTTTTTGGTTCGCTTCGGGGCTGGGGTGTTCTGCGACCGTGCCGAACAGCGGTATGGCGCAGCAGAGCGATGTCGAAGGGTGGCATCATTGGAAACTCCTGTTTTGTTCGCTTGAGTTTGGCAACCGCGCCGCCCTGTCGCTTGAAGACAATCCTGAGAAATGCCTGCGAAACCTTTGGGACTGCCATTGAACCTTGTGACCCCCAACGAAACGGAGTGTATTCGGCCCATGCGCTATGAATTTGCTGACTGTGTTCTGGACATCGACCGCCACGTCTTGACACGCCGGGGTGAGGCGGTTCCGATTGAACCGCAGGTTTTTGATCTGCTGGAGTTGCTGGCCGAAAGCCCCGGCAGGCTTGTGGCGCGCGACGAGATCATCGACCGGGTCTGGAATGGCCGCTTTGTCTCGGACTCAACGATCAGCGCGCGGATTGCCGCAGCCCGCAAGGCTGTCGGCGATGACGGCAAATCGCAACGGATTATTCGGACGATTGTACGGCGCGGGTTGCAGATGGCGACAGAGGTTCAGCGTTCTGCAGCACCAGCACCAGAGCGCGACCGGCGAATGCAACGGCTGAGATATGCGCGGGGCAGCGATGGACAGTCAATTGCCTTTACCGTGTCTGGTGATGGCCCTCCGGTTCTGAGGGTTGGCTCGATCGTCTATGACGTAGAGGCGGAATGGCGGTTGTCGTCCGAGCGCACCTATCTGCGCGCAATGGAGGCGAAATTTACGCTGCTGCGCTATAACAAGCGCGAGCAGAGCCATTGGGGCGATCCGTGTCACGCCAGTTACGAAGGGGTCGACGAGGATATTCTGGCCGTGACCGAGGCAGCAGGATTTGACCGTTTCTGCATCGTGACCGAGCTTGGTGGATTGTTCTCAGCCCTGCGCTTTGCCGCCAAATATCCAGAACGGGTCAGCCGGATGGCCATCGTTGGGGGCTGGGCAGAGGGGCGCAATCACCGCGAAGGTGTGGAAGGGCCAGACTCGATCCGTAACCTGATTCTCGAAGGCTGGGACAATCCGGGCAGCGGATATGCCGTGGGGTCGCTGCTAAGCTACTTTCCCGAAGGGCCTTTGGAGACAGTGCGCGAGATCGTTGACGAAATGCAGGCGCTCTATTCTGTTGAGCAGAAGCTCTATCAGCGCGACAGCGGCAACACGGCGTCAGTTCTGCATCTTTTGCCACAGGTGCAATGCCCGACGCTAATCCTGCATGGGCGCAACAGCTCGGTCCATCCGCTGTCAGAGGCGCATAAACTGGCGGCAGGTATCCCCGATGCCTCGCTGGTGGTTCTTGAAACGGCAAACCATATCCCGCTGCCCGGCAATGACGTTTACGACACCTATATCCAGGCGCTGACCGACTTCCTGTTGGAACCGTAACCGCAGCGCTGGACATTTGCCCCCACAGGCCTCAGGTTTCAGCGCGTTACGCATAGAATGAGGCCGCCATGTTCCAGTCTTTCGAAGTCACCTCACGCCCGGAACAAGGTCCTCCGCGACTGGCCGCTCTGCGGGACGAGATGGCACGCGAAGGCTTGCAGGGCTTTCTGATTCCGCGCGCGGACGCACATCAGGGGGAGTATGTGGCCCCTCGGGATGAACGGCTGGCCTGGCTGACGGGGTTCACGGGATCTGCCGGGTTTTGCGCGGCACTGACGGATGTTGCAGGGGTCTTCATCGATGGGCGCTATCGCACGCAAGTAAAGGCTCAGGTGGCAGAGGTTTACACTCCGGTGCCATGGCCCGATGTCAGCCTGAGCGTGTGGCTGAAAGAGCAATTGCCAAACGGCGGCAAGGTCGGGTTCGACCCGTGGCTCCACGCTGCGGGGCAGATTGCGGCTGCCCGGAAAGAGCTGGCAGGCAGCGGAATCGAACTGCTGCGCTGCGACAATCTTGTGGACCGTATCTGGACCGATCAACCCAATCCGCCAACGCACCCGGTCAGGGTGCATCCTATTGAGTTCGCAGGCGAAAGCGCCGAGAGCAAGGTCAAGCGCCTCGCCAGTGAGCTGCAGGATGCTGATCGCGTGGCAGCCGTGATCACTTTACCCGATTCGATCATGTGGTTGTTGAACATCCGCGGCTCGGACATCGCATACAACCCGGTGGCTCACGGGTTCGCCATCCTACACGGCGATGGCCGGGTGGATCTGTTCATGGCCGCCGCCAAGCTGAGTGGGTTGGCTGCTCATCTGGGTCAGAGGGTAACCCAGCACGAGCCCGACTCGTTCCTTGCGGCGGTCGCGGCGCTTGAGGGCAAGGTTCAGGTCGATCCAAGCACGGTTCCGCAGATCGTGGCGGATGCGCTGGGGGACCGGATGGTCGACGGCGGCGACCCTTGCGCCCTGCCCAAAGCCCGCAAGAATCCGGCCGAAATCGCAGGCACCGCCGAGGCGCATCTGCGCGATGCCGCAGCGGTGGTGGAACTGTTGTGCTGGCTGGACGCGCAAGCCCCCGGCACCCTGACAGAGACGCAGGTAGTGACGCGGCTGGAAGAAAGCCGCCGTCGGGACAACGCGCTGCAGGATATCTCTTTCGACACCATCGCGGGCACCGGGCCGAACGGGGCCATCATGCATTACCGGGTCACCGAAGAAACCGATAGCAGACTGGAGAACGGGCATCTGCTAGTGCTGGACAGCGGTGGGCAGTATCTGGACGGCACCACCGATATCACCCGCACAATTGCGATCGGAGATGTGGGAGATGAGGAGAAAGCGTGCTTCACCCGCGTCCTTAAAGGCATGATCGCCATGTCGATGCTGCGCTGGCCCGTCGGCCTGGCCGGGCGCGACATTGAATGCGTCGCGCGGTTGCCGCTGTGGCTGGCGGGGCAGGATTTCAACCACGGGGTCGGGCATGGGGTCGGTACCTATCTGAGTGTCCATGAAGGCCCTCAACGCCTGTCCCGGGTCAGCCACGTCCCGCTTGAGCCGGGCATGATCCTGTCCAACGAACCGGGATATTACCGCGAAGGCGCGTTCGGGATTCGGCTTGAAAATCTTGTCGTCGTGGAAGAAGCCCCCACCCTGCCCGGTGGCGACGCTGAACGGGCCATGCTGAACTGGCGCACCCTGACTTACGTCCCCATTGACCGGCGTCTGATCGTCTTGGACCTGCTGACACGCGAAGAACGTGCGTGGCTGAACGCCTATCACCGCGACGTGGCGGAAAAAATCCGGCCAAGGCTGGGCGAAGCCGCTCAACTGTGGTTGGATGCCGCAACTGCGCCGGTCTGACACCGGAGTGTTACATAAATTGGGCAGAGGAGAGGCCCTGAGACGACGAGGGAAGGAACAGGTATGACAAAGAACATCACGATCCGCAAAGCGCCGGGAAAATGGAGCGTCCGTTCGGGCGGAGCGATTCTGGGCGAAACCACAGCTGCGCTGGAATTGATTGAAGACGACAATGATCCGGTCATCTACTTCCCGCGTGCGGATATCGCGATGGCCTTTCTGGACCGGACCGACAAGGTGACCCACTGCGCGGGCAAGGGCGAGGCCGCGCATTTCTCGATCGTGAACAAATCCTCGGTCACCGAAAACGCGGTCTGGAGTTACGAGGACCCGGTCCCCGCCGCAGCCGAATTGAAGGATCATCTGGCATTCTATCCGGGCGACTCGGTAAAGGTTGAGCGGCTATAGCGGCCCCGTCCGGGTAATCCCGCATTAACAGGCAGATCGTTTTCGAGTAGGTTCAGGGCATTCGTATTCATACATTTGCTTAAGGACGATCCGTGAAGAAAATTGTGATCTGCTGCGATGGCACCGGAAACGAGATCCGCGAGAACCAGTCCAATGTTCTCAAATTCTATCGGGTCCTCAAGGAAAGTGGCGACCAGATCGGATTCTACGATCCGGGCGTCGGCACGATTTCCAACAGCGGCGCCTGGAGCCGGTTCAAGAACCAACTCAAAGGCGTGTTCGGGCTGGCCACGGGCTATGGGCTGGATGCCAATGTCCTGGATGCCTACCGGTTTCTGATCCACCACTTCGAAGAGGGGGACGAGGTTTACCTGTTCGGCTTCTCGCGCGGGGCGCATACGGTGCGGGTGTTGGCCGGGTTCATCAATATGGTTGGCCTTCTGCACAGGCATCAGGAACATCTGTGCTCTTACGCGTTGACAGCCTACAAACAGTCCGGCGCCAGAGATGAATTTGACGTCGCATGGCGCGTGCAGGAAGTTCTGGATACCCGACGCATCACCATACGCTTCATGGGTTGCTGGGATACGGTGGCCTCGGTGATCGTACCGCGCCCGGACCGGATGTATTTGCCCTCGCTCGAGGCACTGCCTTACACGCAGATGAACCCTTGCGTGCGCGTCTTTCGGCACGCTTGCGCGATAGACGAGCGTCGCCGCATGTTCCGCCTGTCCCGGTGGGAAGAACCGCAGCTGTTCAAAACCAACCCCTTCGTCAAAGACGAGGATGCCGTGCCTCAGGACATTCAGCAGGTCTGGTTTGCCGGAGTACACGGAGACAACGGCAGCGGTTATCCCGAACAGGAAAGTGGTGCCGCAAAGTATCCGCTTGCCTGGATGGTTGACGAAGCCCGCGCGCACGGGCTTGTCTTTCGCGAAACCATGGTCAAGCGGTTGGTCATGGGTGAGAACCCAAAGAACGTGCAAGCGGGCAGCAAGCGCGACTACACGGCCCCGGACATCCATGCAAAGCTGCACGATTCAATGACCTTCTGGTGGCGGCTGCTGGAATATCTGCCGAAACGGAAGAAGTGGCACGATAATCCGGAGGTCCGTGAACAATCCGGCTTTTATATCCCAAGGCAAGAGCCACGCCATATCCCAAAAGATGCGCTCATCCACCCTTCGGTGCAGAATCGGATCGATCTTCAAAACGGGTACAATCCCCAGAACCTGCCCTGACGGCGGATGCGGGTTTCCGACAGCATGGCAACTGCCAACCTTGCGAGGTAACATGACAAAGCTTCTCTTGAAATTTCCGGGTCCGCTTGTGGCTCTGACGATGATCTTGTCGGTGGCCGTGCCCACGGACGGCTCAGCCAACACCGGTTTGGCTAATCCAGCCGCGACCTATTGCATTGCGCAGGGTGGGCTTTACGGCATCCGTGACGGAGCAGACGGACAGTTCGGCGTCTGCCGTCTGCCCGATGGAACCGAGACCGATGCGTGGACCTATTTTCGACAGCATCATGCGGACCAGAACAGCGACAAATCGGTTGGGCTCGCAGATCCTGCCGCAGTCTACTGCGGGTCGATTGGAGGTGACTACGACCTGACGTCGTCTCGCTGCACGCTTAAGGATGGTACATCTGCTGACGCCTGGGAGTTATATCGCAGGGCTCATGGCGGCAATCATCAGGTGGTGAACCCGGCGGCAGCCTACTGCCTCGAGATCGGCGGCAGTTACAAGATCGAGGACACTGGCTCGGGTCAGGCGGGAATCTGCACCAAACCGGACGGCAGCTCGCAGGATGCATGGGCGCTGTTTCGCGCGGAGAACCCCGAGTGATCTGCCATCCGACAGTATCTCGGGCTGCCTTGTGTCACCCGGTCAGGCTGTCGATGAGCGCCAGCGCCTTCAGGCTCAGGGCGGCGGAGGCGCCCTATAAATATAGAAAAGAAAACCATTCATGGCGAGTAGATTCAAGTTCAGGATTTTCAGAGGTTACGTTTATTGCTTGTTCGATTTCCTCGAAATGTAGCTGTGGCCTTGTCACACTCTACCTGGGGTCTGCTCCGGGAGGGGCAGGATCGTACGTTAGCGAGAACCGCCATTCATGCAAAACGCGGCAAAGATTTCGGAAGAGCCCTTTTTGACCAATGCTGCAAATTGAACGAATGGCGGCTTGAGCTGATTCGTTTAATCGAACGCGTCTTTATAGCCGTCGTACACCCATGCTCTTGTGGCTGAGACGTACAATTCATCATCCACACCACCAAGGCCTACACGGATCACATCATCCGGCCCGACTTTCCAACAATCATGCACGCCTTCCTGATCCTCAAAACGGCGCAGGAGCCCGGATTCAATGTGCTTTGCTGTCCATGCTTGGTAGAATTCGGCGTAAACTTCGCGATCTTGTTGGGATGCTTGCTTCCAGGTTGCGTGTGCGTACCGCAACAAAAAGTCGTGTTCCCCTTCGACGTCCGTATAAAAGTGGACACCCAGTTCTTTGTCTTGCCGGTCAACCCAATTCTGTTTGAATTTCAAGGGTCCGGGATCAATGATGGGGAGCGGGTCAAGCACAGTTTCATCATCTGCCATGATAACCGAAACAAGTTGGTTTACACGCTTGTGAAAGGCCAAAGTCGAGACGGGCCAATCACCTTCGGGCAAGTCCATGTCCAACCGTGGTCCTTCAGCGAGGCGGCCCGTTTTCTTGCGTCTCCAGAACATCTAAACTTCCCCTAAGCGACAGGGCATCTATCAAAAGTTTGCCATTGAACCCCGGCCTCTTCGCAGTCGACTTCTCAGGGTGCCAGCTTGATTTCCCTTCGCCGATATAGAGGCCAAAGAATGTATAATCCCCCAAGTCACTGCAATCTAACGGCCAGACATGACTCGCGCCTAAATTGAAGTGGGAAAATACCTCTGCCACATCCGGTGCAATGGCCCAGAAACGTCCCATGGGAAATATTCTCGTCATTGTTTCCGGAAGCCGCGGGGCATCCAGAACCAGTTTTGTGGGCAGGTGTTTCAAGTCTATGGGTTCACCTTTTAGGATTGCTCTTGCAATCTGAATCAACGGCACGTCATGTTCCCCGACCTGTTTAAGGCGGAATGAATCTTCGGTGTAGAGCGGACTGCTGATAGAATTCGCAGCGTGAGCCTTTTTCATTCTTGAAACTCCGGTGACGCAGTAGCAGCGGCGGTCATAGGTCTTCCCAGAGAAAGCGAACAGCGGACAGAAGCCAACTTGCGATCCAGGGTTGAGTGTGTCGTTGCTAAAGGTACTTTAAGCAAGGTGAAACCTTGAGCAAGGCGATGATCATTCAATCCGTTGATTTAGAAGCAGCAATTGATGCTGAAGTTCCCGTGTCTGAGGCGGCAATTCATGACTTGCTGGAGACCGAAGAGACACGAGAAATATTAGCCTCTGTCGGCAAGGACACATATCTGAACCTCTATTCTCACACGGAGGAATGGCGCGTCTGTCAAAAGGTTGCGCGCATGGCAGAACGTTTAGATCACTCTCCGAAAAATGGTTGGGGCTCCACATTTGAGCAATGGTTGGCTATTCCCGTCATCGCTATAGCTCGCCGAATTCTGGTAGAAGGAAATGGGTTTATCGAAAGCCCCTGGAGCAAGGTCATCTTGAAGGACGCCGTCATTCCACGACGGTTTTTTTACGAGACCGATGGCGTTCGCCTCCGCATCGATATTGATCGGTTCTTTCTGGGTAGACCGCGGCATTTATCCACGCTCATTGCACCTTGGATCGCGTATGCGGCCACGCCTGAGTTCTTCGAGAATTCAAAGGTTTTTGAGCCGGATGACTATATTTACGACGAGGCAGGCATGAGCGCGGTCAAAGATTCTATTTACTCTCACTTTGTCCACTTTGGGGTCATCCCGGGATCTGAGAATTTGGCACATATTCCACATCTGATGGCCAAGAGGGGGGTATATGTCACCGACCCTCAGTCAATCCGATCCTCGATTGCCGCAACCGAAAACTGGCGCAATAAATTTAGCGAGTTCCGATGAAAAACAAAATTCCTTCAGAGTTTTGGGATGAGTTGCGGGACGCCGTGACAGTTCTCATTCCTGACTTCCAATCCGCGGCTCAGGCTCTGTGTACCAACGAAAGTACAGGTGATGTGCTTGCCAGAGCCGAACCCGGGCGTCCCTTCTTGGATGAAGAGTGGGATATTCTGCTTTCCGGCGTCTCGATGGACGCGGCTGTAGGCTACGCGGAGCCTATTATGACCAATAGGCCGCCGATGGATTTGGCGGTTGTCGCGTTGGCCTGGAAAGTAAAAACAGGGCACTATTCGGATGTTTCTGCGCCGGCGGCTGTGCAGTATCTCCACGACGTGGTAGAGCCGCGTTGTGTTTATGGAGACACCGAAAAGCTCTCTGTGTCCTTTCGTCAACAGATACGTGCGCAGCGGTCGAGATCTGTCAGTACAGTCTGCGACGCCCTCCTAGACTACGCATCAGACGAAACTCGCTTCAAGCGCGATGCTGCCCGACTGAGGCAAGCCTGGGAAGACGCCGAACTCGAATACGGTCAAGACGATGTTCAAAAGAGTTTTCAGGTGTTTAGACTAAAACACGCATTCTTCGAGGGACAGCATTCCTGGGTGGACAGCATATGCAGGCTATCTGATCGCATCGACGTTCTTGATCGGTCGGAGCTAAGAGCAGCCCTTCTCGCTGAAAGTGAGTCACGCAGGCGTTTCCAGATACTCATAGGGGGTTTGATCGATACCTGATTATCAAAACCGGACTTTGGTGCGGCTTTATCGGAAATCCCCTTTGTCCCGCGTCTTTCCTGTTCATGCGGCGTGCAGTGAATGTCGGTCCATACCAGACCGGCCCTTGGTGCAGACCGCGGCGAAGGCGCCAGGGGAGCCCATATTGACGAATGCTGCGCGATTAACGAATGGCGGTGTTCTAGCCTAAAGCGGCGGGTCGGTTTCAATGGAGTGCAATTCACCGCGGGGATTTCGAAGCTCCGGTAAGCTAGTTCGTAACTTGAACACTCAAGTTTGAGAAATCTCCTCTTTTCAGATCACGTTTTTTGATTGTGATCACAAGATTTTTGACATCTCCGAACATCCAACCGATCAAATCGCTCGATGGCAATTCGAGCAGAGTCACTTCCTGTCGGCTGTTGAACTGGTGAACATAGCCCCATGGCGTATGACCCATTCCTCCCATTTCATGACGAGCTTGGGCGGCCCAAACCTCTTCGCAGTCTGAAATGAGTGCGTTGGACAATGTTCCGTCCTGCTTCAAGTACGGAACCTTCGCCGCGTCCGACAGTTCCTTCTCGTACAAGTTAATCCAGTTGTTTGATGCTTTTGGGTCATGTGTCGTGAGAGGTAACTCAAAAGCCTTAACACCTTCCTTCATTCTCTCAACTTGAGGTATGGTCCACGGTGGCGTCCTTATGTGCATCCAAGTCAGTTGACCCAGTTCGGCCATCAACGAGGAAATCGTTTCGTATGAAAAAGCGTCATTTTCGGACATTTTTTCATATTTTGACTTTAGTGCCTTTAGTTTTCTGAGCACTGAGGGGCCAGTTGCTGACCGAAACTTAAATGAGTCAACCAAAGCGAGCTGTTCGTCGAAATCGACCGTCATTCTGGCGATGTCTTCTATAGGACCGCCGTTCTTTTTTGACTGCTCAATTAATTTTCTTCTTTCGTCGATACTTTCGGGCTTCAAGTGATCTGGCAAGTCGCCAGAAGCGATCCCTGGTTCCACAAAACAAAGCGCCTTGTCGATCATCATCAGCGTTGACGGCCAATCGAATGGCAGCCGGTGTTTTTCGAAGACGTCATGGCGTTCGTTGTAGCGTTCGCGGGTGATTTTACAGCGACCGGAGAGACGCGGGTCATCCTGCCCTGGTCGAACAGGCACGATGTCTACCGGCCAACGTGGAAACTGCCAAGTGCGGTTTGGAGTCCGTCGACGGTGGTCAATGCCGAGAATGTAACACTCTTCATCAACCTCAGGAGAAGAAACGAAAGGACCAGCCTGATCGAAGTGCAGCGCCGTTAGTTTAAAGCTCTTGGGATCAAGAAAGATTGCAAGCCAGCCTTTGCGGGGGCCTAGTCCTTGCCAAAGATCATCTGGCAAATGGCTACAGTTGATTTGTGCCAAAAGTTGCGTCGGAGAATTGATTTCTGGCCAACTCATACCAACTGGTAAACAAGCCCCTCCTCCGATCCAGCCCGCCGCGGCATCCGCATCCCGTACTGGCACTTGGGGGACAAGACGAACGGAGATCGGCTCGTTCCCACGCGCGGCGCGCATATTCGTATCGTGCTGAATTTGTGCTAACATTCCCGAGGCTGCGCTGCCGACGAAATTTTCGTCCTCATTTGATAACCTGTGACTATTGCGCTTACGGCCAAGTGCTTTTTGGAAGAAATGCGTTAATCTCGATGTCATTAATTTTTCTCAGGCATAATGCTTTGTTGCCTCCGCCCAATCCGTGCCTTCGTGGTTAATCGTTTTCGCCAACCTGTTCAGGTAACTTAACGCCAAGGTGGGTGTTCGTCGAGCGATGTGAGAGTCTGAGCAGCGACCTGAAAGAAAATCCAAATTTGTCAGGTTTGAAGGTCAACAACACCAAATTGTACGATCAAATTACTGTTCTGGTTCAAGCATAACCAACTGACGGATAACACGACTATTAATAAGCAGACACCACCACAGAAAAGTTGAACGGCAGATTTGTCCCGCCCTACTGCCGGTCGAAACTGCACCCGCGAACGGCAGGTGTACGGATACGGTGAGTCTTCTGAGATTTTTATCGTACCAGCTATATGACACATGAAAGTCGCCTATACTTCGAAGAGGAACATTTTCTGGAAAGATCCAAGGCGGCAAAGCGTGAATACCGCATGTGCGCCCGAGTATTACACCCCATTCGGGACACTCCCGTTTCGAAAATCGACACACCTCTTCTTGCCGCAATCCATGACAAACTGGCGAAGAAGTATAGCTGGGACAAGGCCAATCGAGTGCGCAACTTTCTCATACAAGTTTTCAAATTCAGTATCCCCAAGGGATTGATTCTCAAGAACTTCGCTGACGACATCATTAAGAAGCCGCGTCCAAAGGATACCCCTGAGGCCTACAGAACCTGGACATATGAAGAGGTCCAAACAGCCCTTGATACAGCCTCCCCTCAGCTCCGGGCAGCATTGGCGATGATTTTCTGCACGGAGCAGGGCCCAAGCGACGCGTCGGAGTTCCGCAAAGCCAGAGGCAGAAGCCGCGGACAAGCCCGACCTGCTCGAGAAGCGGTAGCTCGCGTGGCAGGGTTGGGCGCAATTCGCGGATGACTCTTGCATTCTTTCGGCGTTCAGAACGCTCGGCTGCGTTCCAGAGCTCCTCGGCGTTTCCTGTCCAGTTGATCAATTCATGAGACAGGAGGCCAACCTTTCTGCCCGGCGAAAACCGTCGTCCAACCCGCGCATCCCGGAAGGTAGTGCGCGCGGTGTAGGCGGCGGATTTGACGGCGGAGCGACCGTCGGCACGAAAATGCAGGATGACTTCAAGTCTGCTGGCGGGTGTATCATGTAAAGGACATCGGGCCCCAACCCGAACTCCGCACAAAAAAGCCCACGGCAGGCGCTCAGGCAAACCCCAAGTTTGCGTAACTGCGCGCATTGCCCAACGGGCATGCGGACGGTCGCTCACAAGGCGGCCTGGCGGAGCCACATTTTCGCGCCCGGGTGGCGAAGCCGGGGTCCAGGCCGCATTTCCTGTTCGACCACTGAAAAGGGAGAACGAAATGGCGGACCTGGATCAACAAATCGAACAGGCGCGCGCGAGACTCAGGGACCTTCAGGCCCGGGCGAGCAAACAACGAAGACGCGATGAAACGCGAAAAAAGATCATCTATGGAGCCGCGCTTCAGGAACACCTCGAGCAATTGGAAGCCTCCAAAAGGGAGGCAACCTTGGCTTGGCTACACAGAAGGATAACTCGACCTTCCGACAGGCGTTTTCTGGGCCTGTCAGGATCCGCGAGAAGTTATGACCAACAGGAATAAGCCTAAAGCCGTTACGTCATCGCTATTCGCGCCATGCATCGAATTCGGTAGGCAGAAGACTGTAGACTTGTTCTTTAGTCATTGAATGAATGTCGAAATTCATTTGCAGCTGTTTGGCCACCTTTGTCGCCAAGCGTCTGGCACTGCCCGGGGTTTCTTTGCCAAGCGCCTTTTTCTTCATTACCCCGCTCTCTGCATCCAAGTACATTTCGACCGATACCTCCAGCAAAGCGGGCGTTGTCAGGAAATCCTTATCAGAAGTATAGAGCTGCTCAATGGCGTCGGAATGCTCGTACATGGGGCGAGACAAGAATAGGCGCGCCGCAGTCTCTCCCAATTGCCTTTGAAGCCAGAAGGAAATGAAGGCCAAGTGCCGATAGTAACGGAACTTGCTGTATGCGAGGGGAATATATCGATAGGAGCTCCAAAGATCATGTGATTTCCCCCGGGCGGACGGCTTGAGCAATTGGGGAAGGTAGACCGCCGAAATCCAGGCCCAGAGCCCAACATTCGAATACTGGACCTTAGACAATTCGTCAGGAAGTACTTCATGGAGATATTGACCGAAATCGTACCGTGAGGCGAATGTCATGGCGTCATCAATTTGACCCGTTCCGGAAACCTCAAGAAGCAATGCGGATTCTCCGGCAAGTTTTTCGACGGATGCAAAAAATCCCTCTGATACTCTTGCTGGTTGAGAAGTTTTCACCTTCCCGCGCTCAGCATCAATCAGTTCCTGAAAGGCCGCCACACCGTCAGAATTGAACTCACAAATCGTTCTCTTCATTATAAAATCTCCTCAATCAGAGTTTTGCCGCCCCGCCATTTCTGGCTGGTAAACGCGACAACGATCTGCTCGACGAGATCAAGTCTATCCATGTTGTCAGCGTCGTTGAGATAGGCCGCTTCTTCTCCCTCGAGAGGTATTGCGAGCCGTTGCTGAATGAAGGTCACCCATTTTGCCAATAGAGAGGCCTCGTCGATGTCCTTGACGCTTTTGAATCTAAGGAGAATTCCTGTGGCGACATTTCTCACGACCTCAGGAAAAACATGTGCGGCGAAAATAGGATCGTCGACGAATTTGTGGAAGTAGTCGGCGTTCACGAACACTTCGAAATCGCCATGACCATCCCAGCTGACCTGCCAAATGCGATCCCCGATGCTCGTTGAGGGCTTGGGATGGAAGATACCCTTGTTCTCTTCTCCTGAGCCATCGTTCCCACTGCCGGTGTGGAGCCTCACGCGCCCACCTGTTGCTGCCAGGATCTTCCCTGATGCGCCCCCCGCACGTGAAATCACTTTGAGGCGAAACTCCAAGTTTGCTCCATCCGGGATCTCATGCAGTTCAATCTCATCTTCGGATCTGTATTCGGGCAGCACATGCCGACGGATGTCGCCGAGTACGAACACGTCGAGCACGAATTCCTTCGGCTCGTCTTCGCGAAGCTTGCACTCCTTTTCGATGGCAGTTCGGTCAAACTTGGCATGTATACGTACTGTTTCTCCTTGGCGATCAAGGAGCTGCAAGGAAAAAAGTTCGCTCTTCTGTTTGATTCGAGCGCGACCTGTGAAATTTTGTGTATCGTTGAATTCAAGCTGAATTGTCATTGGTACACCTCATCACAACTTTATTCTTGGGTGGATCAACAGATCCCGATTTCCATCAAATCCTTTTGCCGAAACGCGAAATTCGGGTTGGAGCAACTCGACAGTGAAGGTGTTCTCGGATGCCGAGACGACTTTTGCCGCACCTTGTGGTGAAATGTCGATCGGAATGGTCTTTCCAAATTGGAAATCAATCTTGCTGTAATCCCGCCAGGATCTGGTTTTTCCGAGAGCGGATACATATGCCGCCTTCACTGTAACCTCGATCGGAAAGGAAACATTCTCTTCTTCGAAAAGCTCGGCAAGATTCCCCACTGGTAGCAGGTCGAAACCGGGGTTCTCTGCATCCCTTTCGACCCGGATGGCAGGCGATCTTTTCACCGCAGGAAGGTCATCCGGTTCCTCAGATTTTTTTCGTTTCTGGCCGCGCTTCTTCTTGGTACCTGTGCCAACCGGTTCGGTGACCGAGAAGATATCGTCGGCAAAATTCTCGTATGTGTTCGCATCCTCGTCTTCCCGTGAGAGGATGCGATACATATGCGCGGGGAGATCCATCACGAACCTAAGCGCCCAATCGGACTCGAAGCTCTTCTGCTCATTGAAACGGTTGAGGAACCATCTGGTGTGTGCTGGCTCTTCGGCTTCCTTCAAGTAGTCCGACATGACCTGTTCCTCGGCAATCAAGAAACAGGTGACATTCTTTGCGGGAATGTTCGACGGTTGCCGCGAGATGATGATCTGATTCCTGATGAATTGGGCATTGTCGGTCAGCTTGTAATCGGTCTTTTTGAAAAATACTTCTACCAGACCGACCTGCTCCTCCCCACCAACAGCCTCGATTTTCAGACTGAAACTGAAACCGATCAGCTGACCCTTTTCGAAGGCAGAGTACATCCGTTCGAGGTTGTCATCTGAAAAACAATCTTTAGAAACCGCGCCACGGATGTCTCCGTGGGCTGTGAGACTCAATTTCGGCTCGTTTCCTGCAAACCAGTTTGCGTTTCCGCTGGTCCTGAGCTCCAGGATTTCTCTGACGATTCCAACGCGATGCTCAGTGTCCGAAGCAGCATTTCTTGATCGCCCCTCTTGCTCCGAAATCTGCGAGACCACCATGGAGATATTCTCCGCACTGACGGTCGTCGTTTCGCCGGAGTGGCGGTCGACGACCTCGATAACAAGATCGCCCTTCAGAATGGGCCAGTAATAGTCCCGCACCGCTGCAAGCAGTAGCCCGCTGCTATCGACCGAGTTGGGAACACCCGGGATAAAGACGGACAAACCACTCTCGTCGCGGTTCAGGGAGAACTCTGAGAGGAACTCTTCAATCTGGGAAGCTTCCTCGATGGGCATGAATTTGTCCTTACCATCCTGTTGGATGGTTCGACCAAAGCGACCATAGCCAAGATAGCTTCTTCCATTCACATGGTGATAAGGCAGGTTTGCAAAGCCGAGGAGATACCGCTTTTCGTCCGTGCAGCGTTTGGTTACTGCCAGAAACAGCGACATCCCAGAAATTCTTGTCAGCGTGGTCTTCCCAACGCCATGACTGCCGCTTGAGCCTTTGCCTTTGCCGCTGATGCCATCATTCCACCAAAATCCAACAAAGTTCGAGCCAGAATGAGCATTGTTCTTATCGGTTTCGCCAATTAGGCCCTTGGTGCCTTGGTCTTCAATTATCAGGCAACGAAGTTCCTGACCTACAAAGCTGTCAGCGAATTTGCCGAGATCGTCACTCGAGAGGTGATCGTCGACAGTCTCGTCGGCCTGACCAGTTCTCAAGAACGGTTCGAGGGTTTCCCACGGATACGAGGCCAACGAGAGACGCACCCTGACCGGCTCCAATGGGTCGAGAGCTGCATCCAGAGAGTTTTGGACAGCCTCACGTACTAAAGCAGTAGAGGCGTCCTGATCGTTGAAAAATTCATTGAGTTTCGAACTTGAATTGCTGTGCTCCGGGCCGGCCTTGGGAAAGCTCCACATCACATCTTCCTAATCTACAGTTTGAAATCTTGGTCAGAAGGCCGGGCCTGCGCGAAACGGCCCTTCAACGCCTTCATCTCTTCATCGAGCGCCTTCATGATCTTCCGAACATCCCCTTCATCGAATGAGTAGTTATTCCTGTTCGAAAGGTTGCCGATAAGCCGGAGGTCCTTGATGGCCTTATTCACGCGCTTCTCCGCGAGCTCCTCAAATTTCTGTCTCTTGTCTCGCTCAACCATCGACAGTCACCTCCAATCCACGTGGCGCTCGACTCATATAGCTTCTCTATTTCTTGAATGTCAACTACATTTCACAAATGTAGTTTCAGTGTTGATATTGTATTACCCAATCTGCACATCCTGCTTCTGCTTCGCTTGACTCAACATGCGCGAAACCGCGCTTGCGATTTGGAATGCGAGATACGGGGGCACCGCATTGCCCACCTGGTGATACTGGGCCGTTCTACCCCCATGGAAGAAGTAGTTGTCAGGAAATGTCTGAAGCCTCGCAGCCTCTCGGACGGTCAAGGATCGACACTGTGTAGGATCAGGATGAATGAAGTAATGCCCATCCTTCGAAATATGGCTTGTCACCGTTGTCGAGGGGCGTTCACTCACTTGGGTCCGGAAACGGTCTGCAAAGTGCCCTGTTTTTCGATTCTTGTGATCAGGCTGCAGAAACTCTGGAAACTCTGACAGCTTTGGCGCCCTCTGATGCTCTTCCGCGAACATGGAAGAGAACAGGTAACGCCCGAGATCACCGGGGATGTGTCCTCTGGTTTCATGATGAAGGACGGACTGCAATTTGTCGTCCAGCAGCCATTCTTCGAGTTCCTTTGGAAGTTCATGACCTTTGGCGTAGCTACGTGCACATCTTTCCGACGGGAGTTCGTTACTCACGGCTATCTGTCGAGCACGATCTTTCACCTCCTCCGGCACATCCGCCGCCTTAGAGATAGCTTGTGCCTGATCACGAACGGAATCGGTCCAAGCATCCAATTGATCTCCTCGGCTCAGTCCGCTCCGTACTCGCGGTACCCCGGATAACGCTTCTGCGACTGTCGCCTGCCGTTCTCTGCGAACAAGGAGCGGCTCCCTCCCAAATTTCAGTCTTTCAGCGATGTCTTTCCGAAGCCCGACAACTATCACCCTGTGTCGTGCTTGCGGCACACCGTGATCTTCGGCGCGGAGAATGAAGTCTCGAGCCGGAGGGTGCCCCAACCCAAGATGTGGCGGCTCGGCCAACGGAATCAGTGTGTACCCTTGCGCAGCGCCGGCAAGGTCGTCGAGAACGCGGTGGAAAATGCCGCCGCCATCGACCTTGCTCGACAGCATACCCTTGACGTTTTCCATCACGAAAGCAGCCGGCTCAAGGCGCTCCAGAATGTTCACGTATTCCTTGTATAGATAATGCCGGTGATCGTTTTCGAGGACATAGTCCTCTTTGCCTTTGTTTCGTGATCGGCCCGCCAAGGAGTAGGCTTGGCAGGGCGGGCCACCAATAAGGATGGTATTTCCTCGGAAGTCAGTTCGAACCCTATCAAGAACCACGGCAATTTCGTCGAAAACACCCGGCTCACCCAGCACCAACTGTCGGACCTCCTTTTCTGCGTACCCCCATTCTTCCGGGTAGAGCTCCGACCAATTTGGAAACTCAGCACCTTCATTCAGTGCTGCGTAATATTCGGCAGGAAATTCACCTCCAAAGCAGCGCAAAAAGGAGCGCATACGTAGTGTCTGGACGGCGTTGGCTTCCATTTCCACAGAAAGATGGATTTTCATGCTGATGTCGCCATCACGCCCGGCTTGAGCAAAACCCTCGCCAAGCCCTCCCGGACCCGCAAACAGGTCGATTATAGCGAATTGACTGCTCATCTACGTCCCTTCATTGTATCGTTCTTTTAACTTCAAGAGCATGGTGTTCGCCAGGGTAAACCCGCTGCGAAATTGAGATCATATGGCAGACATAGTGACACCCGAAGTGCGCTCGAGGATGATGTCGCGCATACATGGTCGAAATACCAGGCCAGAGATAGCTTTGCGCGGAGCCCTTCACCGCAAAGGGTTTCGTTTCCGGTTGAATGTGAAGAAGCTACCCGGCTCGCCTGACATCGTGCTTCCGAAATGGAAGACCGCCATCTTTGTCCATGGGTGTTACTGGCACCGTCATCCCGGATGCCGGAAGGCCTCCACGCCTTCCAGCAACTTTGAATTCTGGGCAGAGAAGTTCCGACAGAATGTAAAAAGAGATGCGAGAAACATCAAAGACCTACAGGGGGCCGGCTGGCGAGTCGCTGTCGTCTGGGAGTGTGCCATCGGACGAGAGCCGTCGCCATGCTTGATCGGAAGGCTGGAAGATTTCATTATCAGCGGGCAGCCAGCCAGAATGGATTTCGAATGAATCCAATGAAATTGGTACGCCAAAAATTTCAAACACGGGCACAAAACTGTGGAGCAAAATGTGGAGCGAACCGGGGCGATCCGCACTCAGCCAACAACGGATTCCCTTAATTCATTAAGCAAAGCCAATATGTTAGCCGATAAAACTCTGTAGAATTGTGGTGCCCGGGGGCGGAATCGAACCACCGACACGAGGATTTTCAATCCACTGCTCTACCCCTGAGCTACCCGGGCACGGGAATGGCGTTTGCCATTGGGTGGAGGCCTTCTATGACTTGCCAATGGCAGTGTCCAGAGGCTTTTTGACATTTTTTCAATGTGGACGGTACGGTTGGTTTTCAGCCTGTTCCGATGTCGCCTCTGCGTCCTCTTCGCGTTGCGATGGCACCGCGTATGAGCCGTTCAGCCACTTTGCCAGATCAATATCCGCGCAGCGTTTCGAGCAGAACGGGCGGACAGTGTGAGCTGTATCTCCTCCGCAGATCGGGCAGCTCATTTTAGTATCTCCGTCAATGGGATACGACTGCGCTTGCGCTGTAATTCGAAATGCCCCAGCGGGGTCCAGCCGGCGAGAATTGTCTCATCTGGATCGGCTTTGAACGCCGCACGCAAGGCGGACTCAAAGCCCCGGCGGTCTTTCTTCGGCATCGGAGCAAGATCCAGTGTGATCTGACCTCCCAACCCGCGTACGCGCAAGGCGCGAGCAAGGGCTTTGGCGCAGGCGAAGTTCGCCTTGGTTCCCGCTGCCAGCGAGCTGTCTGAACCGGTGTTCACATCCACAGCAACCAAGGCACGGGTCGGTTGGATATAGAGGTGCCCACCGCCCGGCAATGCCTCCGAGATCCCCTTCGCCGTATCAAGCGCATCGAGGACGCCGTGGTCTTTGAAGCCGCCCGATGCAGTCACGACTTCGGCCGGATCGGTCCAGTCACGCCAAGCAAGGATATGTGGACCGTCGCTTTCGCTAAGCGTTTCGGGGTCGGTACCGGAATCACTCAGGACCTGATCGGCCAGCGCTAGCATGGCTGAAATATCTTCGGCAATCTCATCAGGTTCGGCTCCTTGACAGCAGGACCGAAGGATCAGTCCGTACGCGCTGTCACCCATCTGTTCATGGGCGATTTCGAGCAATTGGTCGCGGACATCTTCGTCCCGGATACGGCGCGAGATGTTCAACCCTGGCGCATCGGGCGTCACAATTGCATATCGGCTTTTGAATAGAATGCGGTTCGTGACAGGGATCGCCTTGCCTGGCTCGGCATAGCCTGTCACCTGGACAAGCAGCGATGCGCCAGGCGCCAACCCTTTGACCTGCCTCAGAAATGCGGGTCCGTCGGGGGTGGTCAGAAACATGCCCCCCTGACCTTTGACCGGGCGGTCGGCGCGGGCTCGATAGATGGTGCCGGGCGCAGGGGCGTCTGCGGCGATCAGGAAATCATCAAGGGTGCCATCCACCATCAAGGCAGCGGCCTCGCGGCCTTGGATGTGATCCAGAACGATGGTGCGACCCTTCATGATACCTCGCGATATAGCGGATAGCCGATGCCTTGTAGCAATGCGGCGGTTTCGGACAAAGGCAGACCAACGATACCGGTGAATGACCCCGAAATCCACGGGATGAATGCTCCAGCAGGGCCTTGAATTGCGTAGGCACCGGCTTTGCCCTGCCAGTCATTCGTGGCAAGGTAGGCATTGATTTCGGTGTCCGACAAACGCTTTACCTTGACCTGCGAAACTACATCGCGTTGGAGTATCCGCTCTCCACACCTTACCGCGACCGATGTGATCACACGGTGGCGCCGACCGGAGAGCGCATGGAGAAACTCGGCCGCCTGGCCCACGTCTTCGGGTTTGCCAAGTATGCGTCGCCCCAGCGCGACTGTCGTGTCCGCGCATAGCGTAGTATCGCCACTATCAGCTTGAACCGCCTGTACTTTTTCGCGCGTGATGCGGCTGCAATAAGGAACCGGCAATTCGCCTTTTAGCGGAGTTTCGTCGATATCAGGAGGGCGGATCGCATCGGGCTGCACGCCAAGCTGCGCCAACAGGTCCAGCCGCCTTGGGCTGCCCGATCCGAGGATAAACGCCATGTGCCTGGCGTTACTTGAAGCGGTAGTTGATCCGACCCTTGGTCAGATCATAGGGGGTCATCTCGACCTGAACCTTGTCGCCGGCCAGAACGCGGATGCGGTTCTTGCGCATCTTACCTGCCGTATGTGCGATGATCTCATGGCCGTTTTCCAGCTCGACCCGAAACGTCGCATTAGGCAGGAGTTCCTTCACGACACCGGGAAATTCGAGCGTATCTTCCTTGGCCATGTTGTCTCCATCATTACGTTGCACCTGCAGAATCTGCAGTTCGTGCGCTTAAATGAGCTTATTCGGGCCTTATTTCAAGGGCGGAATCACCTAAAGGGGGGATATTGTGACTGAATTGACTCTGGAATCCTGTTCGGCCCAATGGGTGCGGTTCAGCACGTGCCCATCGGCGCGGACGTTTGCAATCGAGGACAAATCGACTTCGGCATAGGTCCAGCCGGGCGCGTTCATTGCCCCCTCGGTAAGCACACCGGTCGACGGAAAGCCAATATCCGGCGGGCCGAATATACCGCCCATGCCGGTGTTCATATCAACCGCCTCGGACCAGTCATTATGGCCAACCAGTGATGACATCACCGTTACACATTGATTTTCAAGCGCACGTGACATAGCGCCAATGCGTACCCGCCAATAGCCTGACAGGGCTTCCGTACAGGATGGGACAAGAAGCAAATCGGCCTCTTGCAGGGCGCGACCTAGCAGCGGGAACTCGCTGTCATAACAGATGAGAACCCCGATCTTGCCCAATGACGTCTCAAACAGCTTCAAAGGCCCGCCAGCGGCAATGTTCCAGGATTCGCGTTCGAACCGTGTCATGATCTGCTTGTCCTGATGGTCGCAACGACCGTCAGGAGCGTAAAGGCTGGCACGGTTCACCGGACGACCCGGCCCGTCGATGACCGGGGCCGAGGCCCCCAGAATGTAGGTGTTGTAGGTTTTCGCCAGACGTGAATGTACAACCTGTACATCTTCCATACGCTCGGAAACGGCATGGATCGAACGTTCAAGATCACCCGCAACCCCCGGGCCTTCGAGCGTCGACAACTCCATCGCACCGTATTCGGGGAAGACCATCAGATCGGCACCCTCGTCCGCGGCCCCGGACACCCATTCCTCAAGCTTGTCTTCATACTGCGCCCAGTTGTCGAGCCAGTCGAGATTATACGCGGCGGTAGCGATTTTCATGTGTCGGTCCCGGACATTGTCTACACGCGACATTAAGACAGCAGATTAAGCGGGGCTACTCCAAACAGGTTGCAAGAGGCCCGAAGTCCCCCCTTGATGTGTCTACTCCACAGACCGAGAGGGGGCGGTCTCCGGCGTCTAGTTGGTCGTATGGCCGCCGGCCGAGTTGACTTCCCTCAGAACCTGAACAAATCCAGCCAGGAAAATCGCCTCGGCCATCAGCTTGGCGACTTCTTCAAGCGCACGAAGCGGCAGTTTGACGTCAAGGACATGGGCCTCGGGGATGCCGAGCCACAGGAACAGCGCATTATCATTTGTTACCGCGTCGAACACGACCGATGCGGCCAGAAAGGCAAAGCCGGGCATCAGGTACCGCAGCAGAACCTTGTGGCGGAGTATCTCCGCCCGAAAGCGATAAAGAATACCCGCACCAATAAGCCCGTAGATCCCGATCAGGATGTCGTCGATCCGGTCAGTCAGGCTGGTTTGCGAAATTCCGAAGTAACGATGAAACGCCTTGTCCAAACCTTCATGAATCTCGAAACCTTCGTCAAACGCGAGAAAGGCAAACCCCAGAGAAATCAAGAGCCAGATGATGTGTCTCTGCCGCAGAAAAATCCGGAAATTCATCAACGCGATCAATGCGAGCAGCAGAATGGAGATATGGGTGCCAACCGTCCCCTCGCGGTAATGCTTGGTGGGATTGTCATGGCCGATGTAACCGACCACAACCATGATCAGGTTCAGTACTGCTACTGTAACAATGATGTGCCGGGCGGACACTTTCCGCAAACCCAACATCTGAAACTCCTTGGTTTTTATCGTTATTTCCGGTCGAATCTCTGAAATTTGTGCATTGCCTGAGACGAGCTAATAGCCGAGACCGGATAGTCACAAAAGTGTCATTAACACGCCCTCTGAGCGCAGGCAAACCCAGCCTCAAAAGGCGTTTATGGAAGAGTTTCAACTCGCAACAAGGCTCCTTGTTGCTGCTTGTCCAGGCATAGCCAAACAATGATCGATGAGGATACTGGCGTTCAGGTTAGTGCGGTCATCGACGGATTATTTTCTGTGACTCAATGGACAAAAAAGATCTCGGTGAATCAGTAAATCCCGTCATTCAATTCTGACCCAAACGTCAAGCATTTCTAACCCAGAACGCGTGGAAACTCTTCAACTGCGCTGGGGTCAACATCATGCATAAACAGTTAGGTCCTCCAAATTTTTATCTGAAGGCTCTCCATCGCGTTGGAGCAGCCGAAAGTGTCTATTCTGGTTATTGATCGCACTCATCGGCGCAAATCGTATCTAAATCACTCAAAATTCCGGCCAGTTCTTCTCTGACGAGCTTTAGCCGTGCTACCGATATCGCTTCGCTCCGTCCCGCCAATTCGAGTACAACCGCGAAAACTGTGTCTGAATGCTTCATCAATGCGATCAAGTTTTCGCCTGTCGGTCCGTATGAGCCAGATATCCAGTTCTTAGTCGTTCGTTCACTTGCTCCAGTCCACCGCATCGTTGATTTTGTAGCTCGCCCTGCCCCACCCAGTTCTTGAGAAAGAGCGTCGCTGATCGCCTCCCTGTATTCTGACGCCGAAACGCGCTCGTCGCACTTTCGATGAAACGTGTTGCCCTTTTTATGAAACATGTTTCGGGACCTCTCCCTTTAGGATTGAGAAAGGAATCGCAGAGTTCCCGTACAGGTTTGCAAATTTGAGTGGTGGGAGCCGCAGCATTGAGTTGGCCGAGGAACAAGACAGACAGGGAAAACCGCCGGAACGCTGCACAGTACGTTCGCATGTCGACAGAGCATCAGCGCTACTCGACCGAAAACCAAGCCGACGCCATCCAGCGCTATGCCGATGAACGCAGCTACAAAATTATCCGAACCTATTCTGATGCAAGCAAAAGCGGATTGAGAATTCAAGGCCGCGCGGGCCTATCGCAATTGATCGACGACATCGAAACTGGTCAGACCGAATTCGGAACTGTTCTCGTTTACGATGTCAGCCGTTGGGGGCGCTTCCAAGACGCGGATGAAAGCGCCTACTACGAGTATATCTGCAAACGGGCGGGCATTTCGGTCGAATACTGCGCTGAACAGTTCGAGAATGATGGCAGCCCAATGTCAACCGTCGTCAAAGGTTTAAAGCGGGCAATGGCAGGCGAATACAGTCGCGAGCTTTCGCAAAAGGTCTTTGCGGGGCAGCAGCGGCTGATCGAGTTGGGCTATCGACAAGGCGGCGCAGCTGGGTTCGGGTTGCGGCGGATGCTGATTGATGAAGCAGGACGGACAAAGGGCATTCTTTCGCGAGGTGAACACAAGAGCATTCAGACCGACCGAGTAACACTTGTTCCGGGTCCTGCCGATGAAATCGCAATAGTGAACCAGATCTTCTTGAGGTTTGTGAACGACGGTTGGTCTGAAGCTAAGATTGCGTCAGACCTGAATCAGCGCGGAATTCGAACCGATCTGGATCGGGATTGGTCACCGGCGGTTGTGCGTCAAATTCTGACCAACGAAAAATACATCGGGAATAATCTCTGGAACCGCAATTCCTTCAAACTCAAGAAACGCCATGTTCGGAACGATCCGGAAAATTGGGTCCGCGCTGTTGGTGCCTTTGAAGCAATCGTTGACGCCAACCTGTTCGACGCAGCCGGGGCAATTATTGCAGCCCGCTCCCATGTGTTGTCCGACGAAGAAATGCTGGATCGGCTAAATGAGGTTTTGGAGGAAAACGGGTATCTCTCGGGCTTTGTCATCAATGAAGCGCCAAAGCTTCCATCCAGCGGGGCCTATCAGAACAGATTTGGTAGCCTGTTGCGCGCTTGCAGCCTCATCGGCTTCAAGCCTGACAGAGATTACCGATACATTGAGATCAACAGATGATTGCGCAGCCTGCATTCCGACATCGTCCGGGACATCATCGCCGGGGTCGAAGCCGTTGGCGGAGATCTCGCTCTTGACCCCAGTTCAGATACTCTCATCATCAATGACGAGTTCACCGTTTCAATTGTCATTGCGCGCTGTCTTCAGACAGGCGCAGGTGCGTATCGCTGGAACATTCGTTTGAACACCGGTCAGCTCCCCGACTTGTCCATCGTCGTCAGGATGGGGCAGTCAAACAGAACGCCGCTCGACTACTACTTGTTGCCTACCTTTGACATGACCAAATCAAAGTTACGCTTGGCGGAAAACAACAGTTTGTCCCTTGATGCATTCCGCTTCGACAACCTAGCGCATTTCTTCAACATGGCTGCACGTGCGCCGATCCTGGAGGTAGCGTGACGGACCATGCGCCGGTCGGGCGCACTGTTCTTGTTCCTGTCGATGCAATTACCGTAGTCGACCCAAGGTTCAGGAACAAAAAAGGTTTTCGACGAGATTACAGCGAACATCGCGGAGCTTGGGTTGAAAAGACCCATTACGGTTGCGGCGCGTGAGACTGAAGATGGAGACAAGCCGGTATACGAATTGGTCTGCGGCCAGGGCCGACTGGAAGCATTCAAGGTTCTGGGCCAATCTGAAATCCCGGCGATCGTCATCAATGCCAGCAGCGAAGACTGCCTTGTAATGAGCCTGGTAGAAAATCTGGCGCGCAGGCAGCACCATTCGCTGGATTTGCTCCGAGATATCGGGCGCCTCAAGGAAGAGGGATACTCTGAAGCTGAAATCGCCGCCAAGACCCAGCTGTCCAAAAAGTATGTCCATGGCGTGATAAAGCTTCTGGAAAGTCATGAACACCGCCTCCTGCGCGCAGTGGAGAGCGGTAAGATCCCGGTCAGTGTCGCCGTTGACATCGCGGACGCTGATGATGTCGGCGTGCAACGTGTTCTCCGGCAGGCGTATGAGAAAAAGCTCCTGCGCGGCGGCAGACTCCTGGCGGCCAAGCGTCTGGTTGAGGCGCGCCAGAAACACGGCAAGGGTCGCGCGTCCACTGTCGACCGGCCACGCAAGAGCCTTTCTGTCGAGACTCTGCTCAAGACCTATGAAAACGATGTCGAGAAAAAGAAGGTGCTGCTGAGAAAGGCAAGCGCAACGCGGAGTGAACTGCTTTTTCTGACACAAGCGCTCAAGACGCTGATGGCTGACGAAAACTTCGTCACATTCAGGAGCACAAGATGATCCTGAGAGCCCTCTCCCTTGGCGTGCCGGAAGCCCGTTTGGCGAGCGCGCTTAATGTCAACATCAAGACCCTGAAGCAGAAACGCCAGCTTCTGGATGGTATCTGCGAAGAGGCGGCGCAACTGATGGTCGCCATGAATAAGTTCACGATCAATTATGCCCGATCGCTTCTGGCCGCGACACCCGAGCGCCAGTTGGTATCAGCGGCAACGCCGAAAAAGATCAAAGGCATTTCGCGCGAACAGCTGGAGCGGATGGAGCGCGAGTCTGCCAATCTGGAACGCGAGGTCCGCCTTGTCGAAGACAGCTACGGTGCGGATCATCTCGATCTGGCCCTAACACGCGGGTTCATCGCGAAACAGATGCGCAGCGAGCAGATCACACGCTACCTTTCGCTGCACCATGACGCGTTCTTACCCGCGTTTGAAAAGATCACGGAAAACGAGGCCTTCACTTCCTGAACCCTCACGGCTGGATAGAAGCGTTTTACTAACAAAAGCTCGCTTTCATGCTCAATTCCCGATTTTCGCCTATTCATTTTTCGGAAGGGTGTCGCGAAACCCATGTTCATTTGACCGGCATCGCACCGTTACGGAAGGCGAAGCGAACCACCGTAACCTTGATGTCTTTCCACAAAACCTTGACGTGACAGCGCAATAATTCTGGGCCGCAGATTGCCAGATTGGTCTCACACACAGCGTATCAATCACGCTCAACCGAAAGGGGCCAAGAAATGAAAAAGACACTGATTACATCCGTCACCGCGCTCGCCATTGTTCTGAGCGCTGGCATGTCCATGGCCGGACCGTCGCGTGCTCATGGAAACCATGGGCGCGCACACGATGTCCGCTCATCAATTTCACAGACACTCAACCAGTCTGGTAAGATCATCAATACCGAACAAACTAACAACCTGACCGACCGCAGCTTGGATTTTTCGCCAAAGCACTCTCTGGGTCAAAGTAATCTATCTTCTGCACAGCCCTATCCCGTATTCAATCCGAAGTGGAGCGCGCGTCTCCCAGACGTTGATGTTATCTGGGTTGATGATGGTAGTGGCGCGCATACTGTTATCTTTGGTGACACGACGGGAGCCAACCTGACCGATAGCCCCTGGATCTACAAAGACCTGCTCTTGGACAATCGATAAGACTGCACTAGTCACGTCAGGCAGGCCTAAATTAAGTCACCGTCTAACGCCGGACCCCAATTGTTAAAGCCGGGGCCCGGCGATTTCTACAGTCAGTTGGAAGCTGATCAGCAACGTTACCACGACGTACTAATAGTCGATCTCAAATCAATGATGAGTTGCGTCGGCTGGTTGGCTTCCATCTGTTCATTCTGGGCTGTGACCTTCGCGAAGCCAAAGTTCTCGTGGAAGTATTCGCCTCCCCGCAACAGGCGCCACGAACCGGCGTCAACCTGATGCCTTTTCTCAAAACCTTGACCTGCCAGCGCAATCAAATTGAACCGAAGACTGCCAGATTGATTGCACACAGCGCAACAAACACGCTTGGCTGAAAGGTTCGACAAGATGAAAAAGGTGATGATTGCATCCGCTACAGCGTTCGTCCTTGTCGCAAGTGCTGGAATGTCTATCGCCGGTCCGTCGCGTGACAGCCTCAGCGGGTTTGTTCAGACTGTCCGCAAAGCTGCGGAAAGCAATGGCTCCAATACCTTCACCGCCAACCATACGTTAACTGAGTTGACGGAAACTGGCGGACCAACCTTTTGGGTTGAGGCCGATGGCGAACGCGACAGCTATGATGTCGGTGAAGGTGAGATGACGACGAACAGCGGCAATCTGCGATATGGCGCGAATATGCTTTTGGGTGAGGTCGCGGGGGGACAGGTGTTTGGCGGCCTGGAATTTGGTATCGGCAGGCTGTCATCGAACGTCGGCACCAGTCGGGCCAGCGCCAATATCTCGGCCGACGCTTACGATGCTACACTTAGCGCGCTTTGGGTAGCGGACAGTCTGTTCTATGTCGACGGACAGCTTCGCTATGGGTATTTCGACAGCGAGATACGTCCCAACGGCGGGGCCGCCGTGGATGCCGACGGCAGCGGATATGAGATATCTGTTGAAGTTGGCAGGTCCTTCGCGCTGCCGGACGAATGGACACTCATTCCGCAAGCGCAGGTCATGTACAGCGACATCAAAATGGACGATGTCCCTGATCGGGTCGATGGTGGTCGTATCGGATCTCTGGTGGATGGTGACACGTTGACGGCCCGGATCGGGCTGCGCGCCGAACATGCCTTTGCAAACAATTCGATGCTGTATGGTCAAATCGATTTCTACCATACGTTCGACAACGCGACCTCGGTGGTGTTTGGGCAAAATACAGCGTTCACCGAACGAGGTCAGAACACAGCGGCCCTGACCTTAGGCGGCAATGTCGCTCTGTCGGATCACGCGCAGTTCTATACCGAGATCACCAGCGAAACCGGATTGGGAAACAGCTCGGGTGATTACAGCTTCGGCTGGAACATCGGCTTCGAGGTCCAGTTCTAAAGTCTATTGCGTTTGATCTGTATCCAAGGGGGGCAGGCGTCAGCTTGGTGTCTTTTCTCAAAACCTTGACGATTCAGCGCAATAAATCAGAGCTGCAGATTGCCAGATTGGTTTCACACACAGCGTTACAAAAACGTACAACCGAAAGGGATTAGACAATGAAAAAGATACTGATTACATCTGTCACAGCATTCACCCTTATTCTGAGCGCCGGAACATCCATGGCCCGCCCGGCGATAGGCCACGGAGCATTCGCTGACGAATTGTCTTATCCTAACCTGAGTAAGCATGTTGAGTTACATAACAACGTCGGGAACAGGTTGCCCGCGACCGGGATGGGCAGCACAAGCTGGAGCACAGCTAAGGAAACCCCTGAGGCGGTTATCAACAGGGAGTTTGAACCGGGTTTGAGCTTGGGAAACTCAATATGCTCCGAGATTCCTCCTCATGACCATCACAGCAAGTACTCGCCCTGCTATTGATTCACGGGACGCTTTTCCATCGCCTTAAAAACCGGCAGCGTCGAATGTGCACTATTGAAAGGAGCCAACAAATGAAAAAGTTTATGATCCCATTCGCGGCCGCTCTCGCGATTTCCGCAAGTGCTGGAATGTCCATGGCTGGCCCATTGCGTGACCACGGCCAGCGCAACAATGCGCATGATGTTCGCTCAGCGGTTTCACAAACCCGCACCCACGCTGATACAAAGCCCAAATATCACCAAACCATCAAAAAACCTGCCCGCAGCTACAGTTCGACGTCAGACAACTCGATTGATGAAGATTGCGTTGATGCCTGCACTGATGCTTTGTCGTAAGCGCTCTGAGACTGTTCCGTAAGCGTTGCATCCGACCCCCGACATAACACCTGATCAACCGACACCTAGAAGCTTATGATGCATTCAAAAGGATACAGGCATCATGAATTCTCGTATGTTAGGTGAGCTCGCAAGTGATCAGAAAATTGCAAAAGTCTTCCATGCCTATGGGTATTCTATCCCCGTGGGGAAGGATGGTCGTCGACTGTGGCCTAGGAAATTCAAAAATGAAATGGGTCAGCGCATGAGGTCCGGACGTCTATCAGCTCGCGATGTCGCAAAGACATGTGGTATCTCAAATGGAACTGCCTCCGAATGGAAGAAAGACGCCGATCGGAAAGCGTCAGGGCCGCACTCCACTCTTAAAACAAAATCTCAACCTGTCTTTGCAGAGATCAAGATTGATGCCATCGAAGAGCCCGCGCCAGATACACCAGCACACATCATCTTCAAACGTGGCGCCTGTGAGGTTCTGCTTCCTTCAAATTATCCACTCGATCAACTCACTGCTCTGATCAAGTCGTTTGAGGGTAACCCATGATCGCTCCAGCAGGGAACTTCAAGTTCTATGTCGCGACTAAGCCGGTCGATTTCAGGAAAGGTATGGACGGTTTGGCATCTATTGTCATGAACGAGTTTGACCTCGACCCATTCAGCGGCGCTATATTCATTTTTCGTTCCAAGCGGTCTGATCGGCTCAAACTCATCGTCTGGGATGGAACTGGTCTAGTGATGACCTATAAGCGAATAGAAGGTAGGGGTTTTGAGTGGCCGCGGATACAAGACGGCGTCATCAGTCTCAACAAATCGCAGTTTGAAGCCCTGTTCGAAGGGCTGGATTGGAAGCGTGTTACACCGCGATACACCCGTCGCCCAGTAGCTGCATAACACCCTTCTGCTTGTTTGTTAGCAGTGGTAAATAACTGTGCTGTTACTACCTTCTGCAACTTCCGCTGTGAGCCCTCTGCAATCGCTCCCGAGCTATATGGATGCTGCAGGAGCCGTCGACGAGCGGCAAGCCTAAGCTGGCGTTCGCCAAGAAGCACTGTGGTTTCCGAGATGTGGACCAGCCTCTGCCTTGGGAAAAGCAAGGTGGCCTTGTTGATCAGTAGTCAGTTTTAAAATGGAACCCGGGCCGCCAATCAAGCATTCGTTAGTGACGGCAATGGCTAGAAACAACCTAAGCAATTGTTTATCCTTCGAGCAAAGAATTTGAGGGACTGTTTTGCAGGAAAATTTACGGCTTATCCGCGTCTTCATCGGATCTCCAGGCGGATTAGACAAAGAGCGTGAAGCGGCACACGCAGTAGTCAAAGAAGTTAACCAACATAACTCTGATCATTGGGGCTCACTTTTTAAGCTCATGGGCTGGGAGGAAGCAATTCCTGGCTATCAGCGTGCTCAAGATAAAATCAACGAAGACCTTGACCGCTGCGACTACTTCATCGGCGTTATGTGGGACAAATGGGGATCACGACCGTCAAATGACCCCAATGGGTATACCTCTGGATTTGAGGAAGAATACTGCCGTTCTACCAAGCGAATAGAAGCAGGGCTGATGAAGGATATGGCCCTTTTCTTCAAGAATGTCGATGTGCCTTCCGGAATGGAACCTGGACCGGAGATAAAAAGGGTCTTGGATTTTCGGCAGAAATGCATCGACGAGAAGAAAGTCTTTTTTCGGGATTTTGGTGACATAGACTCATTTAAAGATGCCGCCCGAGCCAAATTGATGGAAATTGGGTGGAGGGAATTTACTGCTCGAGCTGTTTCTGAACATGATGACGAGGAAGAAGATCGACCTCCACTTGCCGAAAGCGGGAGTGAAAGGTCACCCACTAACGCTTCTGGTCTGCTCGACGAAGGAGCAAAAGACTTTTTGTCCAAAATTCTCGGCAGATCGGCGGATTGGGATGCTACAGAACCCAGCGAAATCGCCCGACTTCGCTTGATCGCTGTTTCAGTTTCCCGCTCGGGAAATGATGACACGCACCTAGGTACACATGATGCAAATCTCGTGTTTAGGTATTACAGGAATGCCGAACTTTCAGATCAGGAGTTTACGGCACTGATAGACTGTGGCGTAGCCGGTTTTGAGCACCAAAACGTCCCGCTCTGGCGTTGGGTGGCAAAGAACGACATGGGGTGGGATTACTTCTACCGGCTTCGGATACTAGCTACCGTTGGGACCGATACAGAACAAGTCGGGGCAATCAAAGTACTGCAGAGTTTAGGTTCTCCGCTGCCCACCCATGACAGTTACTTCAATAAAGCCGGTGTTCTTGCAGACTGGCTCTCGGAGAATACAGATACGCGAGTCTTAGATGCAGTGGTTTCTTTTCTCGGAACCAACGGCGTTGAGGAAGATATCGCCTTGATCGAGGAAATGTGTGGCGAGCTTCCGCCGTACAAAAAGTCAAAAGTAGATATAGCTATTGTCGAGATAATAGCGCGGCGAAGTGTTGAAGACGCACTTAGGCGTATCTGTGAACTCCAAATTTCTGGCGTTGAAGGTGAGCTAGCGTCGAGGCTTTTGGCAAATCCGCAATCAATTACCACCGACACCCTCAGGTCATGTCTATCGGCCAAATCGGATGCAATAAGAATCGGAGCAGCCAAGATCCTACATGAGCGTGGAGGGATTGATGAGGGTAGTGCCAACAGTCTTTTGACAGACGATAATGTTGAGATTCGACTTATCGCTGCGGAAGCACTCTGCAGTTTAGGAAAAGAGTTAAACGACGATGTATTGGAAAAAGCGCTAAAGGTTCAAAGGCCTAGCCGCTATAGTCTACTTGGCGTGTCAAAAGGCGGACCTGACGCTACACAACTGGAGCGATACCGTGCCAATCGACGCGCAGAGCTTTCCCCGTCGGAGTTGTTGGAGCGTGCGGAAAAAGATGCTCTTCAATACAAGTGCCTGGAAACGCTATTTCGCCGACATGGTGGCAGAGCGGTTTCCAAAATTAGAGAAGGCCTCGAAGACAGTTTTGAGGGATACTTTGAGGCGTCGACATTTGGCTTCAGGGAGCGACACGCCTCGGATCAAAAAACGCTGGATCTGTTGGATCAGCTTATTCCCTCTTACAAAAAGAGCCTGTGTAACGCGGCTCTCCAGTCACTATGTCACTTGAGTAGACTTGAAGATCTGAACCTAGTCAGACAATGCATGGATACTTTGGACGTCGAGACAGACGAAAGCATTTTTCGCTTCATCGCTCGTTTCGGAGAATGGCAAGATGTTGAGCGCATTCTGGAACTAGGGCAAAAAAATCTGGACAATAGAAATGCGCTGGCGATCCCGACGATTTACTTTGCACAGGAGAGAGCTGCAGCTTTACTCTCAGTGGGAAAGAACAGAGTCGTTGACTTGTTGAACTTGCAACTGGATGCGCGCATTCGAGTTTGTCTGTTGAAACAGATTCCAAAAACAACTCTTGTGTCTTTTTCAAATGAAGTTTTGCTCCGTGAACTTGCTCACGACAACACAGACTGCAGGGCAATCGTGGCGTTGAGATGTGTTCAAGCTCTTCCTAAATCTCGAGTAAGCGACTTGCTGGAAAGCTATATCGACCATGATAACTATCGGTTCTACAATAGCATTCACTGGCTTGATCTTGGTGCATCTCTGCCGAGGAAGTTATGCAAAGAGGTTGCTTCTAGAGAACTAGCAAAACGCTGACTTCTCTCGTTCTCGAAAACGTTAAAATACTGCCGCACTTCTGGGGAGAGACAGCAAGCGTAAACGGCATCAGGTCTGTCGAGGTTTTTAATAGGAATGCGTTTTGATTGAGATTTTTGACGATGAGAGCGCTAGATCTTGGCTATCAAAACAAGATCGAAAAACTCGTGTTCGGTTTGTTGCACGTATGGCTCTAAGGTCATTTCCTGCAGCAATTGGGGAAGCGCCTTTTGATCAAGAAAACGCTCTTAGGTTGTTGCACCACCTGCTCATTGCTTCCGTAGCTAGCTTCGATTTGGACGTCGCGAGGAGAGCCGCTCGCTTCGCGTTTGGTGGTGTGAGCTACGCAGGTTCGGCCCAACAGATTCACAATGATCAGTTGTTTTTTGCGTCATCGCATCCGAATCAAAAACAAATTTTATACGGAGATGAACAACCACCGCCAGGTTCTCTCAGGAGGGAAGTTGCCGAGAATGTAATTAGCAATGCTCTAGCTTGGGCAGTTGGTTTCAGAGAACCGGACTTTTCGGTGGAATATGGAGGAGGTTTCTGGGAGTTGGCTTGGTTAGCCGGTGCTGAAAATGCAACCGAACTAGCCAAATCAGACGCAACAGCTTTAAGAGAGTGGCCTCCGCTATGGGGCGCTAATGGACGCCCAAGTTGTGCTTTGGCTGACTACTCGAACCTCGATGATTTTTTTGATTCTGACAAAGTCGTATGGGGGTTTTGGCTAAGGTGGTTCAGGGCAATCCACGATGGCAAGCCAATGCCATGGGAACTAAGCGGTATGATTGCTTCGTCGCTATCTGATCAAGATTGGAAATCGGGGGCCGCACACGTGGCTCGAGAGATAGAGAAAATCGAGGCTTTGTTTTCTGTAAGCCAATTATTATCTGAGCTTGAGAAAGACCGGGCCGCAGTGTTCTCTAACAGTCGTCTAGGGATTGGCGGAAACAACCCGCCCGAAGAAATTGAACGGCCTTCTTCCGTACAAGAAAACTATACAATCATTTGGGCGGCGGTCGATGAAATCGCCGAACAAGCCGAGGCTGAAGCGCCGGACAAGTCACTAGTTTTGTCTGCATTGAAGAAGCTTACAGAAGCTTTGCACTCCTGTCTGAATTGGGTGGGGCAGAAGGTTGATTTGGCAATTGATACGACGATCAAGTGGAGCATTCCTGCGACTGGTGGTTACTTTGTTCTCAATCCAAGCAAGTTTCAGACTTTGATTGAGGCAGTTAGAAACTGGAGTGCGACATTGCCATGACCTAAGATGCTGTTGATGTTTTCCTAGCCCCTAAAACTGTGCAATTACACTGGTCGCGAGTATGGGAACTGACATCGCTAGGAAGCGAAGTTCGGACGAAGACATCTTGAAGTTGCTGCGTTGTATCGAAGTTTCAACTTCGCATCGCGCCCCTGATACTCTTTGGTATCCGACGTTCTTCCAACATTTCTAGTCACAGGACTTTGAGAGCACGCCCAATATGCGAAACTTAGAATGGGCTGAACCTAAGTGGCTAAGGAACGGCGCTGACGGCAGCTTGCTGCAGGTCTGAAAAAAGTGCCGCAGATTTGGTAACTGACATAAAACCCACAAATTTCTTGACCAAATCACTCCCGACGCGATAGACGCCCGACTAGGAGAAGCCAAGATGACTTTCGTAAACTCATACATACCACAAGAACTGTGCGCGGATGATCGCGACGCAGTGTTTTGTGGCGGCTTCTTTTCGACAGGTGGATTAAGACCCGAGTGATCTAACTCTACCAATATTGTTCGAACCAGGCCGTCTCTTCCCGAGGCGGCTTTTTCTTTTTCTGGAGCATAGACATGGACCATATCATCGAAACGCTGGAGGACGTCCTCCCGCACATTGTCCCCGACACCGGGATCTTTCATTTCGACCACGATGGATACTCGGTGATCAACTACCTCTACACGCTGGACAACACGTTCGACAGCGCGTTGGCGCGGGAATGCCGAGGGTTGAAATTTGACCCCTACGGCAGGCTGATCGCTCGGCCGTTCCACAAGTTCTTCAATCTGGGTGAAAAGCGCCCGGTGCAGGAAGAGCCGTGGGATGCATCTCATGCGGTTCTGGATAAGCTGGACGGCTCGATGATCCACCCGGCGATTGTCGGGGGTGAGATGGTGTTCATGACCCGGATGGGCATTTCCGCCCAGTCCCGGGCCGCCTGGGCTGTTGCGGGGCCTGAGATCAAAGCACTTTGCGCCGATATGATCGCGACAGGGTTCACGCCGATCTTTGAATTCACCTCGCCCGAGAACCGGGTGGTTCTGGTTTATGACGTTCCGCAGCTGACTTTGCTGGCGATCCGGCATATGCGGTCTGGGGCCTACATGCCGCACGCAGAACTGGAGGCTGTCGCCAGCCGGCACAGTGTTCCGATCGTCGCGCAGTTCGGCAGTGTCGCGAACGTGAACCGGTTCTGGACGGATGCGCGAGCACTGGAGGGTGTCGAGGGCTATGTCATCGCGTTTGAAGACGGCCACAGGTTGAAGATCAAAGCGGATGCCTATGTCCTGCGACATAAGGCACTGGCTGGGCTGGCGCATGAAAAGAACCTGTTGGCTTGGGTTGCAAAAGGCGCGCTGGACGATGTTCTGCCACTACTGGCACCCGAGGCTGCTGCGCAGGTTCAATCCTACCATGACGAGGTCATGAGGGCGGTTGATGTGCAGGCTGGCGAGATTGACGCCTTCGTGTCTGAACACCGGGAGCTGGCTCGGAAAGAGTTCGCGTTGAAGGCCAAGGCAGAGCTTGACCCGCGGTTGCAATCTGTCGCCTTCCGGGCGTTGGACGGGACTCCACCGAGTAAGAGTCTGCTGGACATTCTGGAACGGGCCGCAGGCTCGGAGAACAAAGTTGAGGCAATCCGGCCGCTCTTCGGTATGCAATGGCAGCCGATCAGCACACCAGAGTGAAAATGGCGTAGGCAGAGATCTCTGCCTGCGCCGACCCTTTGGGTTGCAAGGGTCTTTGCTGGTATCGCGTGCGCCAAATAAACCCACACCACGCGATTGGAGATCGACATGCTCCGGTCGAATTCAAGACGATGATTTTCGCGGGGGGCGATTTGGAAACAGGTGCACTGGATACCAATCCTTGTTTCGCGATACTATTGACCCCTCGTAGTCCAGGCCAACTATTCCGGATGGTTGAAATGAAGGATCGCTTGTCCAATCCATCCCGTAAGTCGATGCGATGTTCTTTATTGATTTGGGATCAGTGTAACCCGTTTGATGTTGGATTTCCTGTATAGACATCCCCGATGCCAACATTCTTGCGACTGCGACTTGGCGAATTTTGTGCCAATCAATTTGTGCAGTGCTGCCCATCGGTTTTCGGAGCTCGACCAGAATCTTGTGAGCATCCCTCGTTGTAAGAGGCTCAGTTTTCATCATTCGGTCGTTCTTTCGCATGACAGGAAACACATAATGCTCCGGGTCATAGCCATCTTCGAAAAGCTCCAAATAACGGTATGTCATAGGGCGAAGAGGCTTCGGAATCGGGACGATCGCCTCGAAGGATCGGTCAAAATAGAACCCAAAGTTATGCCCAATTATACGATCTGAAAACCAGAAGCGCGTCGAAGTACCAAACGTATCCACTTGATGGACGAAGTAGGTCATTTGCCAGAGCTGAAGCATCAGCAAGTTACTGATGGTCAAACCGGTTGACCATGCCATCGCGAGTAGAACGCGGTTCCGGCGTCCTCGGATGGAGCTATCCCCCGACTCTTTGATGAGCGCCTGGATATCACGATCATGCACCGACAACAGCGAGCCGCCTGGTGGCTTTTCGATTTCAGGCAATGACTCCACCCATAAATAAATTTTTTTCAACCAGAGATAATGCGTTCCAAATCCGAATGCACTGCTGATATCTGAATCTGAGTGTAAAATCGCGCCAGTGACGCTCAGTTTTGTCTGTTAAAACTCAATAGGTTGCAGAATAGCTCGGAATTTTGAAATTCTGTTGCCGTGTGACCAAATGAGTGCAAGTGTTATATGGATCATGAAAAACCAAGTAAACACAGCTGGTTACCAGAGTTTTTCTTCTTGCTGGGGAATTGTCGTTGCGCTTATGCAGTAGCAAAGTCACGATTAGAGACCCGCAAATGCAGGACCTCAGAGAAAGGCATTTGAAGACGAAGTATGAGCTTCAGCGCGCTGGAAGCTCATTCAACGAGATCGCGCGCGAGCTTGGTTTAAGCCACAGCACGGTGCTGTCAGTGAGCAACTCACGTTCAGTTTCAGCCAAGGTTCAGGCAAGGATCGCGGAAAAAATCGGCGTTCATCCAGCTGAAATCTGGCCCGAACGCTACCCCGAATATAAAGGAGATCCAGAATGAGCGGTTAAACTCATGGGCTCTGAAATAAGCAAGGCCCCGAGGATTTTGCCGATCCTCAAGGGCCTCAAAATCGTTTAGTACCACGATCTCGCTGACTTCATCCCATCCCTACATCAAAAAATCAAGAAAAAACGCGGCCGGCATGTCGGCCGCGACCAAAGCGGCTGTGCTTGCGGCCAACATGGGATGAATAGGAGCAATGAAGGATATTCAATCTGCCTGCGCAGACCTCGCGGGTTACGCAGATTCGTTCGTGGCCAACGTGGCAGTCCGAATATCGAAGGCTGACCACCAGCGCGAGGCTTACTATGACAATGAGATCGTGCTTAAGGATGCGAAGATTTCGACGCTTTCTGCAGAGATTAGGGTCATCAAAGCTGATAACCGTCGCCTTCGAGCGCAGCTCAACAAACTGGCGGATATGCAATTCGGCCAATCGAGTGAAAAAACACCGACCCGAATGGACAAGGGCAACGTTGAAGCAGGTCATGGAAATGCAACACCTGATCCCATGAAGCCCGGCCAGGACGGTTCATCAATTGTATCCGAACCCGAGAGGGCGTCGAAACCACGGGGTTTGAAAGGGAAACAGTCCGTCACTATTCCAGCACATCTTCCCCGAGAAGATCGGGTCATTGAGCCGAAACAGGGAACCGAGTGCACATGTGGTTGCGCCATGCGACCGATGGGTGAACAAGTGATCGAACGCCTCACCTATAAACCTGCTGAGGTTCGAGTCATTCGGGAGCGCTATCCGAAATATGTATGCCGGGTCTGCGATAAATTTGTGCAGGCAAAAGTGCCACCGCGTGCCTTCGACTATACTCGCTTTGACGATCGGTTGATCGCAGGCCTCGCGGTCAGCAAATTTGCAGATTTCATCCCAAACTATCGCCAAGAACAGATATTCAAACGTTCTGGCATCAAGTTCCACCGTTCAACAATGGTGCGGCTGATGGACGAGCTTGGGAACGCGCTCGTACCGGTTCACGCGGCCCTTGCAGCGAACTTGAAAACCAGCACTAAGCTGAACATGGACGAGACGGTATTATCCCAGCTGCTACCTGGAAATGGAAAAACGAAGACCTGCTATGTCTGGGCTTTGTGTCGTGACGACCGGCGCTGGCTGGGGAATGAGCCGCCAGGTGTCGTTTTCAACTTTGAACAATCTCGGCGCGGCGCACATGCTGAAGAGATCTTGAAAGGCTTTTCCGGAACACTGCAGGTGGATGGCTATGCCGGCTACAATCGCTTTATGCGTGACGAACGGGATGAAGGTCCACTGGTGCTCGCTTACTGTTGGGCGCACGTACGCCGGAAGTTCCTGGACGTTTTCAAAGCAACAAGATCAAAAGAGGCGAACAGCGTTATTGAACTGATCAATGAAATCTATGAAGTTGAGCGGTCTTTGAAGGGCAAGACAGCGACCGTTCGATTGGCGGTGCGCAAAAAAGAAGCGCAACCAATAGTTTTCAGGCTATTTGCGTTGCTTCGCAAACTATCTGGTGAGATTTCGATGAAGTCGACGCTGGGTGCGGCCATTACTTACGCAATGAAGCTCCGAGACGGGCTGACCGTTTTTCTCGAAGATGGGCGTGTGGAATTCGACAACAATGCGGTCGAGAACACCATTCGTCCGATTGCATTGCTGCGGAAGAACGCGTTGTTCGCAGGTTCGGAAATCGGCGGTCGCAATTGGGCGCTGATGGCCAGCCTTATCGGTACCTGCAAGTTGAATGGTGTCGAGCCATATGCCTACATGACTTGGTTATTTGATCGGATGGCGGCAGGGCACCCGAGGGCTGAATACGAAAAGTTGCTGCCATGGCATTGTCCAAAGGGTCGCTTCGGCATCGAGTAGTCCTGATTACATTGGATCCTATGCGCCCGCCTGGTTCCACCTGGCGGGCTATAAGCACGTGAGGCGACGAGTTTAAATTGACTTTGTAAGGCATGAAGCCTCGTGTAGACAAAAATGCTAATTTTCAAATCCTTGGGGCTCGCTTTCTAAGTTCGACGCGAGTTATGATCTCTCAATACAACTGATTTTTCGTACTTTTTTACACCCAATCCACACAGTCTTGAGGTGGTAAGGGTCGCAAACTGAATTGGAGCGAGAGACTTGATCAACTTCAGGAAGGGGAGCAAAGATGAGTTCGCCAAACTCCCGCCGGACGCCGAATTCAATGAACGAACAGAAATCATCAGGCACCACTTGGCTGAGGCCTTCGGTTCCAAAAATCTATCGTTTCTAATTGGCTCCGGATGTTCCTCACTCAAGCAGGGTGACGAAGAATTGGGTATCCCGACGATGGGGCCTCTAGCGCAAGAATTTCAAAATGCACTTCAATCGCCGCCAGGCCTCCCTCCTGCGGCCAACTATGTCACTGGCGTTCAGAAGGCTGCGCTTTTCGATAAACTCGGCATTGATATCACCCGGCAAGATTTCCACTGGAATTTGGAACGGTTGATGGAAGTTCTGATGACTGCGCAACAGTTTTGCAGAACGAGTAGCAAGGCTGAATTAAAGGATGCACTCATTACCGTCGAAGAGGTGATTGCAGGGGTCAAGAACTTCATCCTTCAAAAATGTACTGAAGGCAGGTTCGCTCATGGTGACGATAGCGTGGTGTCTCTTTATCGTCGTTTCTACCAGTCGCTCTCAATGCGATCTCGCGGTCTTGCACCGGCTTGGGTGTTCACTACCAATTACGACCTATTCAATGAGCGGGCGATGGACCGATCCGGCATTCCCTATTCAAACGGTTTTGCCGGTACGATCGAACGCCGTTTCAATCCGGCCACCTACCGGCGTGCATTGGCCGAACAGCTCGACATCTCTTCGAAGAGGTGGGCTGCTGTCGATGGGTATGTCCATTTCTGCAAGCTCCACGGATCCTTAAACTGGACAGAAGAGCAATCTGGCCTGTTCCCCATCCGGGAGGCAGCTGAGAAACTCGATCCTGCAAAGGATCGTGTCATGATTTATCCGACCCCCTCGAAACAAACAGCGAGCTTTGGATCACCCTACTCTGATATGTTTCGCGAATTTCAACAACAAATCGTCCAAGATCAGAGTGTTCTCTTCGTTATGGGCTTTAGCTTTGGCGATGAACACATCAACAACATCATTTTTCAGGGGCTTACTCTTCCGGGCTTTAGGTTGATTGCTTTCCTCAACCCCGACGATGCGGATAACCCTGTCACGAAAGAGCTTGCATCTCTCGGTGATCCTCGGATTTGGTTCATCTGGGGCACCGACGAGGAAACCCAAAAGAAGGCTCATTATTTCGATACCATTGTTAAGGACTTGATGCCGTCGAGCGCTGACCAGAAAGAAGATCAGGCCATCGAAAAAGTGTTCAAGAAGCTGCTTTTTAAAAATCAAGGCGGTGAAAATGGCGAAGGATGATGTGAGCCGGGCCATCGGCAAGATTGTTAGCGTTTCCGCTGATCGCCTAGTCGTCGAACTACACAGAGGAAGCGACAATTTCACGGTGGTGGGTTTTGATGACATCCACTACGTCGCAACCCTTGGGTCATACCTAGTGGTACCAACACAATCCGATTACGTCGTTATCGAAGTTATCGGCCTTCGCGAGAAAGATTTTTCTCCTGCCTACGAGGTAGGTACTGAGATGGACAAGGTAACGGCAGCGAAGTTCCTCGACGTCGTACCTGTGGGCTCGGTACCTGTTCAAGGCGGTACGTTCAAGTTCGGTGTTTCGACTTTTCCGCCGCTTTATGCGGATGCTCTTTATGCCCGAGATGAAGACTTAGACCGTATCTTCAACGTGGAGCAACCGCCAGACCAGGCCGAAAAAACCGATGCCGAGGGCGCAAAAATACAAGGGACAGTGCCCCATACGATTGAGATCGGCACATCGGCAGTCTTCAAGGATTACCCCGTTAAAGCTCAGCTTGATGCTTTCTTTGGCGGGCATGTTGCGGTACTTGGAAATACCGGAAGCGGGAAGTCCTGCACCGTGGCGTCAGTAATTCAGGCGGTTTTCGACCGAGTTGAAGAATTTTGGGCTATTGGTGCTTCGTTTGTGCTCTTCGATGTCAACGGCGAGTATCGACAAGCTTTTGAGGATATGCCGTGGCAGATTCAGGCGAGCTATTTCAAGGCCACCGGTTCAGATGCTGAAGCGGAAGGGCTTGACGAAGGCTTCCTCGGCGCCGATTTAGTCGACCGTTTTCGTCTTCCACATTGGTTTATGACCGTTGACGAGTGGGCTCTTTTGCTGCGTGCTAGCGAGAAAACGCAACTTCCAGCGTTGCGTACAGCGCTAGGACTAACAACGCTATTTCAAGAATCCCCTATAGATGATGTTGTGAACGATCCCGGCGAGCAGGGCGAGTTAGTAGAAGTCCAAAATCACGTTCTGGCCAAGATCATCTATTCAATCCTGCACGGTGACTCCAGTTCGCCAAGCAAAGTAGACCGCATCCTGGCAGTACTAGGCACTTTTTCGACTGATGAGATAAACAAGAATACGATATCATCGGGTTTGACAATCGACTTTGGGCAGTTCAAGGATGGCCCCAAGCAAGAAACGTCAAAAAAGTACGATGCGCTTCTAGATCTTCTACAAAAGCATCACAAAGACGAGCCAGTTCTCCCCAGTTACAACAACATACCATTCTCGTTCGAGCGACTTCAGTCCGCGTTGGACCTCGCTCTGTTCTATGAAGAGGCTAATGGAAACAAGCAAATAAGGGAGTATTGCTCCCAACTTGTCACTCGGCTGAAATCCGTTTCTGACAATCCTGATTATGAATTCCTGCGCGCACCTGTTGGAGACTTACAAGATCACGACAAGGAACCGACATCTTTTGTAGATCGGCTTCTCGGTATCACCAGGGATGGCACACGTTATCGCAAAGATCGCCAAATCTGCATCATAGACCTGAATGACGCACCCGATGAAATCGTTGAGCTTGCTTCGGCGGTGGTCGCCAGGTTGATCTTTGATCGTATGCGCCGTGCGGAACCCCGAAACAAGATGCCCGTCCATCTGATCCTTGAAGAGGCTCATCGCTATATTTCGGAGCGTCCGAGCCGTTTTGCCATCGACGCCGGGATTACATTTCAACGGATTGCGAAAGAAGGTCGAAAGTACGGAGCTTTTCTTATAGTCGCCTCTCAAAGACCGAGCGAACTGTCGAAAACAGTGCTTTCACAATGCAACAATTTTATCATTCATCGTATCCAAAACCCTGATGACCTTTCGCAGATTAAACAGATGACTCCGTTCATCTCGGAAACGGTATTGCAGCGCCTCCCGTCACTCCCAAAACAGCACGCGCTGATTTTCGGGAGCGCTGTAAAGATTCCGACCACATTCCGCGTTCGAGACGCTAATCCTACCCCGAACAGCGATGACACGAATGTTCGAGATCTTTGGTACGTCCCCCAGAACCCGAGTTTGTATTGGAAGGGTTAGTTTCTTCATCTTCCTTGCCTGCAAATAGGAAGCAAGCGCATGACAACTAATACAGCGTGGCTCTCGGTCTCAGCAACGGGCACCAAGACATTCTACCTAGGTGCTGATAGTCAAGGTACATCTCTTAAGACCGGCAAAGCAGTGTCGTTGCACGAAAAGAAGGTGTTTGACAGTGCTTGCAGTCCAGAAATTTTCTCCCTCTCAGGCGACCTCACATGGGGCAGCACTTTCCTGCGTCGGCTTCTGGTCGAAATTAAACATGGCTCGGTCAGTTCACCTCTTGGCACTCAAATGCGCGCGGAAGAGTTTTGCAGGTTGTCTTGTGCAAACCCTCCGTTGGTCGCGAGTTGCGAACTCGACGTGTTGTACGGCGTGCGAAGCGGTGCAAACGGCCCTGCGGGTTTTAAGTTGTTTTGGCTGCATCATCCTGGGACTTCGGGTTCCAGTTGGAAAGTAGCCCAAGTTGGTATGAGATCGTTGAGTAGTGAACAGTCAGCGCTTGTCTACAGTTCGGGCCTAGGCGGTCGCGCAAACAAAAAGCGGCAAGAGTGGATTGCCGAAGGTGATCAAGGCAATGTGGCAAGGACATGCTTTTGGTCACTTTGTGATCTGGTCAACGGGAGACCTTCAAACTCCTTCATGACAGGAGGTCACCCTCAGCTCGTAAAACTGGATCAAATGGGTTGTGGCAAAGTCGTCGGTGTGAAGTTCAATGGCGTCCCTACTGTCTACGGACGGCGAACCACGGCCCCCCAGAGTTTTGCGCACTACTGGGTTGATGAAAATTTCACTCAATTGGACCCCAAAACCTTGGAGAAATTCACACGTGGGCAGAGATACGGTCGAAGAGTTCAGGGGAGGTGACGGCTAGGCTGTAGTTGAGGCTGAAGGCCGGGCGTGCGTGCTTTACTAATACCGTATTGGCGCGTAGCGCCAATATAGACACAAAGGGAGCACTCAGAAAGTTATCCATAGGGGGGTCAGTTGCAACGCTTACACTGTTCCAGCGGATGCTTGAAGTTGCGTTCAATCAACAAGCATCCGCGAGCCACCGTAGAACTTTGCGAATAGGTAAAAACCTTTGGATATTTCGAGATCATCCGAGCTGGCGTACGGGAAACGCCAAATTTGCTATGCTGGCGCCTATATTGGTCTTGAGATTACCCTAACCCGCTCGCACACTCCCCGGGGATTGGCCTGTCCAGGTCTTGTAGGCGTTGGTAAATGCGGCCTGATCCGAATAGCCAAGTGCGAAGGCAATCTCAGATAGGCTGAGTTTGGGGTCATCAAGATACTGCTCTGCCAGCCTGTATCGTGTGTCCTTTAACAGCTGTTTGTAGGTCGTGCCTTCTTTGGCAAGTTTGCGTCCAAGTGTACTGACGCTCATCCCAAGCGTGTTTGCAATTTCATCTTGTGCCGGCGCACTAAAGGACAGTCGCGACGTTATCTCGCCCTGCACCAGAGAGCTTGTTTCGCCGATCGCAGGGGGCAAGTCCTTCATCAAGTTTTGCACATGCGTTTCAAGGTGCAATAGCAATGCGGGGTCCGTATCTTTGATCGGAATGTCCATCACGGACTTGTCGAACAGAATGCCTGGGACGCGTTGGCCCTGTTTGACCTTGACCGACAAGGCATCGGAGATCCGAGAGTGCTTTTCTTCGGTCACTTCATGCGGAAACCGTATCTCCAGGACAGGCAGGGGCGCTTCGGCTGCAATTTGAAAACTGGTCAGGAATGCGGAAACTCGGAACTCATTGTGAGCACCATCAGCACGCATCAACTGGGCGATGGAATCTATCTCCAAAAACATGCCGCGCTCATCTTCATAGAACGACAATTTGGCAAAACCCCGAGCCAAGCGCGCATAGGTCACAGCCTTCTCGATTGCTTCGCCAACGGTCGGCGAGTTCAAGACGACATAGCTGAGAAGGGTTGTTTTTCTGGGGTTGAATGTTTTTCCCGCCGAGATCGCAAACAGGGGGTCTCCGGTCTCGTCAATGGCAAGCTCCAAAAGGCGGAGCTCATTGCGAACATCAACAAAATCCGGCGGGGTTTCGTGAAGATCAATGGGTAGATTGGCCGATCTCAGCAGCGCAACAATATCTGAGCCGCGGTTGTCCAAAAGCCTGGCTATGTGGTGCACACCAAAACCTGGAACACTCCAGGATTGGCTATCTGAGTTCACATTGTTCTCGCTCATGCCGATACGCTACCCGAAACTGATGAGGCCGTACAACCGGACAGATTTGTGTTCTGAAGACAATAGACAGAGCGCAAAAGCTCTGGGCGAGTTCCATGTTGTTCTGGTCAAAGAGATTGAGAAAATCAGAGGCGTGCCTTTGGGCAAAATGACCCCTCACCTTGACGCCAAGATGCGACTTCTGCAAAAGGTTCCTGAAGACCATCCTCCGGCACTTCCCGCGAGCGTCCATGCTAACTTTACAAGGGTCACCACGGACAGGGACGTAATTGGAGGCTTGATTCAACGCTTACTGCGCTTGCAATACCTACCCTTTACAGTTGAGACGAAGCTGTTCAATGTGATGGGATTTTGTAGACATTAGCGCGATTAGCGACTGCCTAAGGTTCTCGACTGCAAATCCATGCGTGAGGCGTCGAGCCGGTATCGGTAAATATACCGTCTGGAACGGGAAATCGACAACCGACCTCCGAGGGAAGGGTTATCATCGTGAAAGAGATCTGCGCCCGTTTTCGAGGATTTTCACGCTTGGTAAGAGGGTTTGGTCGGCAAGCTCCAAAAAGGATCAATGTCTGGACGGGTTATTTGAGGGCAGGTCGTTTTTATCATCGTGTGTTAG
>NZ_JWLJ01000006.1 GCF_000813985.1 Ruegeria sp. ANG-R | reverse complement strand
CTAACACACGATGATAAAAATCTGACTCTGACGCGGGATGGAGCAGCCCGGTAGCTCGTCAGGCTCATAACCTGAAGGTCGCAGGTTCAAATCCTGCTCCCGCAACCAGTGTCAGAAAATCCAACCAGCCCGTTCACACTACAATTGATCCACTGGATCAATTGCTTAACGTCTTCACCGCGTCAGGCTCATAACACGAAGGCCGCAGCCTCAAAGCCTGCTCCCGCAATCAACGTAAGCGTTGCATCTGACGCCCTAAATCACACCTGATCGGCCTGCTCGTCGCAGTTTATGATGCATAAAAATGATACAGGCATCATAAACTCTCAAAACTTGGGTGAGCTCGCAAGTGATCAAAAAAATGCAAAACATCTTCCACGCCTAAACTTATCAAGCTGACCAGGGCGGAGTCGTTTGGGATAGTATCATACGAATTGCCAGACCAATCGTCATAATAACGACTTATGCGGCGATATCGTCAAGATGGCCCCTGCTTTACGGACAGATTGCGCGTCATACTGAGAAGAAACGAAGTATGGAGGCGCGTTTTGAGCTGGAACATTTGCGTAATCGGTGCGGGGAAGATCGGTCAGATGATCGCCACCCTGCTGAAAACCTCGGCACATTATTCGGTGACGGTTGCCGATCATGATCTTACGGCCCTGTCTGCATTCAAGAAACGGGGTATTGCTACCCGGCAGATCGACGCGCGCGACGGCAGGGATCTGGAAAAGGGGCTAACGGGGTTTGATGCGGTTATCTCTGCCGCTCCGTTCTTTTTGACACCAGCGATTGCGCGTGCGGCGAAGGCAGCCGGAGCGCATTACTTTGATCTGACCGAAGATGTCGCCGCGACCAATGCCGTGCGTGAGCTGGCGCAGAACAGTACAACCGCATTCATGCCGCAATGTGGTCTCGCACCCGGATTTGTCGGGATCGCGGGTGCCGCGCTGGCTGCAGAGTTCAATGAAATCGACAGCTTGCATATGCGGGTCGGGGCGCTGCCGCTCTATCCGACCAATGCGTTGAAATACAACCTGACCTGGTCAACGGACGGGCTTATCAATGAGTATTGCAACCCGTGCGATGCCATTGTGAATGGCGAAAGGGTAAAGACAGCACCGCTCGAAGACTATGAGCTAATCGGCCATGATGGCGTCGAGTACGAATGCTTCAACACCTCGGGTGGGCTGGGCACGCTGCCGGAAACGCTGGAAGGCAAGGCGCGGGCCGTGTCTTATCGATCCATCCGCTATCCCGGACATCGGGATATTCTGCGCCTGCTGCTGAATGATCTTGGTCTGGAACGACGCCGGGATCTGTTAAAGGAGATTTTCGAGACAGCTTTGCCGCGCACCGATCAGGATGTGGTGTTGGTGTATTGCACTGCAAAGGGCATGGTCGATGGTACGCTGCGCGAGAAATCCCTGATCAACAAGTCCTTTGCCCGCACCATAGACGGGCAGGTGTGGAGCGCGATTCAGATCACCACCGCAGCGGGTGTGCTGGGTGTCGTTGACCTGATGCGGACGGGTGTTCTGCCGTCAAAAGGTTTTGTCCGGCAAGAGCAGGTGAAGCTTGCGGACTTCCTGAACACGGAATTTGGCCGGCTCTATCGCGCCGGTGACGTCACCGAACAGAATAAGGCGGCCTGAGATATGAAAGATGTTGTGATGACTGCTGAAGCCACTCTTGCGAAACTAGACCTGACGGGCGCGGAACTGACCGGTGGGTCTTTGCGCGTGACTTCTCCGATTGATGGGGGCGTTCTGGCCGAGGTGCATGAGACACCGGTGTCCGAGATGGAGGCCATCTTCGCCCGCTCGAAAGCGGCGTTCAAAGCATGGCGCGTGGTTCCGGCCCCGCGCCGGGGAGAGCTGATCCGCCTGCTGGGGGAAGAGCTGCGCGCCGCCAAGGATGATCTGGGCGCGCTGGTGAGCTGGGAAGCGGGTAAGATCACCTCGGAAGGCCTGGGTGAGGTGCAGGAGATGATCGATATCTGCGACTTCGCCGTGGGTCTCTCGCGTCAGCTTTATGGTCTGACCATTGCCTCGGAACGGCCCGGTCACCGGATGATGGAAACCTGGCATCCGGCGGGGCCTGTGGGCGTGATCTCGGCCTTCAACTTCCCCGTTGCGGTATGGTCATGGAATGCGGCGCTGGCGCTGGTGTGCGGCGATCCGGTGATCTGGAAACCGTCCGAGAAGACACCTCTGACCGCAATGGCATGTCAGAAAATTTTCGAACGTGCCTTGGCCCGGTTCGGGGATGCGCCCGATGGCTTGCTGCAAACCCTGATTGGCGGTGCGGCGCTGGGTGAGGCGCTGGTCGCCAGCGAGAATGTGCCGGTGATCTCGGCCACAGGTTCCACCCGCATGGGACGGGCAGTTGCGCCGATTGTGGCGCAGCGTTTCGGCAAGTGCATTCTAGAACTTGGCGGCAACAATGCGATGATCGTCGGTCCCTCGGCCGATCTGGAAATGGCGGTACGGGCGATAGTGTTTTCGGCCGTTGGGACGGCGGGCCAACGCTGTACCACGCTGCGCCGTCTGATCGTGCACAATTCGATCCGCGAGGAACTGGTTGCGCGCCTCAAGAAAGCCTATGCCGGTTTGCCGATTGGCGATCCGCTGGCCGAGGGTACTTTGGTCGGTCCACTGGTCGATGAAGCTTCGGGTGATGCGATGACCGCAGCACTCAAAGCCGCAGAGACCGAGGGCGGCGCGGTGTTTGGCGGTAAACGTGTGACCGAGGGCGTGCCGGGTGGCGTCTACATGGAACCCGCGATCGTGGAGATGCCCGGGCAGACCCCGACGGTGAAAACCGAAACCTTCGCACCGATCCTTTACGTCATGGGTTATGACGATTTTGCCGAAGCGCTGGATATCCAGAATGACGTGCCGCAGGGCTTGTCGTCCTGCGTTTTCACTCTGAACATGCGCGAGGCTGAGCAGTTCCTGACCGCAGCCGGGTCGGATTGCGGGATCGCCAACGTGAATATCGGCCCGTCCGGGGCCGAAATCGGTGGTGCGTTTGGCGGCGAGAAGGAAACCGGCGGCGGGCGTGAAAGCGGCTCGGACGCCTGGAAAGCCTACATGCGCCGTCAGACGAATACGGTGAATTATTCTGCCGAGTTGCCATTGGCGCAGGGCGTCAAATTCGACATCTGAACTCGACTACCCGGCGGTGCCCGCTCGTGCCGCCGGGTTCAATCCGCGAACAGGTAATCCAGTTGCATGATGGCTTTGGCCTGATCGGCACTGACACCCAGAAATTCTGCTATAACCGCCTCATTCGCCGCGCGCTCTGCCGCCTCGCGCAAATGGAACAGCCCTTCATTCCGGGTGTTCCGGATCAACTCGGATTCGTAAGCCAGAGCGTTGCGAAGGGTCGGCAACAGTCGCGAGAGAGAGTCTTGCGAGCTGTTCTGCCCCGCCAGACCGATGCGGTGGGCGTGGCCCCTCAGATACTCATCTGAATAGGAACACTCGATTTCCAGAACCCGCGTACGGGCCTGATCTGCGCAGAAATCCTGAATGACGTCCAGATTAGCCGGATCAACGCAGAGTACGAGCTTATCGCTTTCGAAATGGTCAAACAACATACGGGCAACCGCCCGCCGGTGGCGCGACCGCTTTGTCAGCGTCGTCTCAATACCACCCAGATCGGGCAGAGGTGTACCCTGTTCATCATAGATGTATTCGATGCAGGGCAGCATGGTGACCGATGCGATCTGTTCGACCAGCCGCTTGGCAACATGCCATTTCTTGCAGACAATCAAAAACGCCTCACGCTCGGGACCCAGCGTATTGCCCGCCTCCCAGAATCGCTGAGCGAACCGGCGCCCGACCCGCCCGCGCCCCGTCAGGAAATGGTATAGGTTTCGCCCCTCATCCGAGATGTGAAACGTGACCCCTTCGCTGGCATAAAGCTGCCCCAGCCTTTCCTTCAACTCATGCGCTTCGGGGCTGATCTTGCGGGCGAACAGGTAATTCTGCCCCAGCAACATGTCGTAGTGATCATTGTAGAAGGTAACCGGCATTCCGTAGTCCGAAAACATCAGGAAAGTCAGCGTACGGTTCTCGATCTCATGTTTCGGGATAAGGTGGCGGACAAGGGTTTGAAAGAATGTCTCATCCGGAATCCAGGTGGTCGAGAAGAACCGGACCACATCGCGGCGCTGGCGCAGGAATTCCAGGATCATCTCGACCGTGCGACGGCGCAGGCACCACCATTGGCTGCCGATCATGACCTGTATGTCAGCCGGAACCTCGCGGGTCAGGCCAAACCGCTTCTGCATCTCGTAGGCGGTGTAGAACAGGCGCGGCTGATTGCGTTCGTTGAAGTAGTGGCGATAGATCAGCCGGTCTTCCTTCATTCCGGTCTTGATCCAGTTGCTTTCAAAGAAGTCGTGGCTTTCGATGAAATCCATATCGTGTTCATCGAGGAAGCTGTGCACATACTCTGCGGTTTTGATCGCCATGCAATCGCCGGACAGCATGTAGAAATGGGTGGCCCTCGGAAACTGATCAACTGCCGCTTGCAGCGTATGCAGAGTGGCCTGAACCAAAGACCATTCGCCCCAACCACATTTGATCCGCTTCTTCGCAAAAGTGACGTTGGGATTGTCGCTTAGGGTTTCGCGTATCCGAGCGTAGTCCGCATCGCTGGCGCGGGCGTCGAAATGGATCGCCATGCAATCACCGGCTGCCGTCAATTGCCCGGCCTGCGCGATGATCGCGTCAGGGTCTTTGTGACACAGTAAAATATAGGCAATCTTTGCCATCAGCGCTTCGTAATTCCCCGTTTCTGCCCATTTGCAACCGTGATACTGAGGATGAGCGATTGAATAAACAGAATATTTTTGGTTTTTTGGCGACAAGAGCCGAGGGATCGACCAGAGTCCCGACCGGCGGAGGAGGCGCAGCAGATGGGTTTTCCCGGAACGTGGATGACCGAAAGTCAGAGCATGGTCTACCGTGTCGTGCCGAAATGCGCCTGTTCGACGATTGGGCAGATCATGTATTTCTCGGATCATGGCAGGTTTTTTGAAGGCGATATTCACGACGCCAAAGACGGGATGCATAAATGGGCCTTTAACGCCAGTCAGGACCCGATCGCCAGAAACGTACGGTCGCACGAATCTTACACGTTTACCTGCGTGCGCAATCCCTATACCCGAATTCTCAGCTCCTTCTTCGACAAGATCTGTGGAATCCAGCGCAATGGTAAACGCTATCGCGGCAATCTGGTGCCGACGCTGATTTACAACTACGGAATCGAAGTAGGGGGTGAGGACGGCAAGGGTGAGTTCGATCAGATCGCCAGTTTTCGCCGGTTCCTGTTATTCGCGCGTGACACGATCCGCTGGCGGCGACCTATGGACCCGGACATTCACTGGTCGGCCATGTCAGGGCATGTCTCGACCCTGATCGCAAATGGCGGCCGGTATGATCGCATATTCTGGACCGAGAAGTTCAACGATGGAATGCAGGGGGTTCTGGATCATCTGGAAACCGCGCATCCCGTGACATTGTCGGAAATCCCGCGATTCAACGAATCCGAAGGACATGGGCCCAAACGTGCGCATCCGGTTGAGGATTACTTCGACGATCTGTCAATGCATCTGGTCTATGAAATCTACAAGCAGGATTTCGAGCTGTTCAAATACGATTTCGAAAATCCCGCAAACAAGATGCCGACTGGCGAGATTGATCTGGACGAAATTCATGCGAAACTGGGCGATTGACCTCGGATCAGACGCTCCCGCCCATCGTCAACGTCTCTGACGAGACGTCTCCTCTGGTTGGGCCCGGCGCCGCGCAAAGCGCGGCGCCGGGCCCAAGTCCGCAAGGGGTATCGGCGAAGCCGATGGCGCGCAGCGGGCGCGGGAGGAGCCCTACTATCGCTGAATCAAACCTGACGGACAGCGCCTTTAGCGGCACTTGTTGCAAGCTTCGCGTATGCCTTGAGTGCGGTCGACACCTTACGTTTGCGCGGGCTGGCGGGTTGCCAGCCTTTTTCGTCCTGTACCTCACGTCGGGCCGCGAGATCTTCGTCGGACACCGCCAGATGAATGGTGCGGTTGGGAATGTCGATCTCGATCTTGTCACCGGTTTGCACCAGACCGATCTCACCCCCCTCGGCGGCTTCTGGTGAGACGTGACCGATTGACAGGCCCGATGTGCCGCCCGAGAACCTACCATCTGTCAGCAACGCACAGGCTTTGCCCAAGCCTTTCGATTTAAGATATGAGGTCGGGTACAGCATCTCCTGCATACCGGGCCCGCCGCGCGGACCCTCATACCGGATGACAACCACATCACCCTCTTTCACTTTGCCGGTCAGGATATCGTTCACGGCCTGATCCTGACTTTCGCAGACATAGGCCGAACCGGTGAATTTCAGGATGTTCTCGTCGACACCGGCTGTTTTCACGATACAGCCGTCGCGTGCGATGTTGCCAAACAGCACTGCCAAACCGCCATCCTGGCTGAATGCGTGTTCTTTCGAGCGGATCACGCCGCCTTCGCGGTCAGTGTCCAGTTCCTTGTAACGGTTCGACTGGCTGAAGGCCTGCGTGGTGCGCACGCCCCCCGGCGCGGCCTTGAACAGGTCCTGCGCCTTCGGGTTATTGGCGATCTTGATATCCCAATTGGCAATCGCCTCTCCCATCGTGCCCGAATGCACCGTATGGCAATCCTCATGTAGCAACCCCGCGCGGCTGAGTTCGCCGAGGATCGAGAAGATACCGCCAGCGCGGTGGACGTCTTCCATATGCACGTTTTCGATGTTGGGCGCGACTTTGCACAGACAGGGCACCTGGCGGCTCAGGCGATCCATATCCGACATTGTGAAATGCACTTCACCTTCATGCGCGATCGCCAACAAGTGCAGCACGGTGTTGGTGGACCCACCCATTGCGATATCAAGGCTCATGGCGTTCTCGAACGCGTCGAACGTGGCGATTTCGCGCGGCAGGAAGCCTTTCTCGTCCAGATCGTAGTGGCGCTTGGTAATCTCGACGATGCGGCGACCGGCCTCAAGGAACAGTTCTTTGCGGTCGGAATGGGTGGCCAGCGTCGAGCCATTGCCGGGCAGAGCCAACCCCAGAGCTTCGGCCAGACAGTTCATCGAGTTGGCGGTGAACATGCCCGAGCAGGACCCGCAGGTTGGGCAGGCGTTTTCCTCGATATGCTGGACCTGCTCGTCGGTGAACTTGTCATCCGCCGCAGCAACCATCGCATCCACAAGATCGATTTTCTTGGCGTCCAGATCGGCGATATCGATCTTTCCGGCTTCCATAGGTCCGCCCGAGACGAAGATCGCCGGGATGTTCAGCCGCATGGCTGCCATCAACATGCCGGGCGTGATCTTGTCGCAGTTCGAAATACAGACCATTGCATCCGCGCAATGGGCGTTGACCATGTATTCTACCGAGTCCGCAATGACCTCGCGCGAGGGCAGGGAATACAGCATCCCGTCGTGACCCATGGCGATTCCGTCGTCCACCGCGATGGTGTTGAATTCTTTTGCCACGCCTCCTGCGGCCTCGACCTCGCGGGCGACCATCTGGCCCAGATCCTTCAGGTGAACGTGACCGGGCACGAACTGGGTGAACGAGTTGACGATGGCGATGATCGGCTTGCCGAAATCGTCGTCTCCCATCCCTGTGGCGCGCCACAGGCCACGGGCACCGGCCATGTTGCGGCCATGGGTGGAGGTTCTGGATCGGTACATTGGCATGATGCTGTTTCCCTATTGCCCAAGCTGCGATATTGGGTGTGTACGTTATAGCGCACGTATCATATGTACGTTATAACGCACAAGGCAAATCGCAGGGCTTGGGTATGGAATCGGACGAGTTAACGCTGAAACTAAGGGATGTCCGTGCGGCATCTGGGCTGAGCCTGTCCAAGGTGGCCGACCTGACCGGGGTCAGTAAAGCCATGCTGGGCCAGATCGAGCGCGGCGAATCAAGCCCGACCATCGCCACCTTGTGGAAGATCGCGAAGGGCTTCCAGCTTCCGCTGAGCGCTTTGATCGGTACCGCCGCAATGCGCGACACAACGGATACCGATGTGTTCAGCACCGTGACGTTTCCGGGCAGTATCGAGGTCAAGATTGTTTTTCCGTTTGATCCCGCACTGGGCGCAGAGACATTCCATGTTGAGCTGTCCCCGAACCAAAGCCACAAGTCGCCGGCTCATGCCGCAGGGGTGACCGAGGAGGTCTTTGTGCTCAGCGGAGTGCTGGAGATCCTGCGCAATGACAAATGGGTTCCATTGCAAGCCGGTCAGGGGTTGCGGTTCGCGGCTGACGTACCGCACGGGTACCGCGCCGGTGATCGGGGGGCGGCTTTCCTCAACATGCACCACTATTCGCAATCGACCGAACTTTTCGAACAGGATCGAACATCCCAATGACTGCATTTTTTGACAGCCTGACCTTCATCGACGCCATCGGCTCTTTCGGAGCATTGATCGTCGTTGTGGCTTATTTTGCCACTCAGATGCGTATGATGAACTCGGACGATCTGGCCTTTCCGGTGGTGAACCTGGTCGGCTCGGTTCTGATCGTGTTTTCGCTGATGCAGAACTTCAATCTGGCATCGATGCTGATCGAAGGCTTCTGGATCATCATCAGCGTGATTGGGATCATCCAGCACTTTCGCCTGCGTCGGATGGGATAAATCCTGCATGGCAGGAACGCTAGCGCTATCCAGCCTTGAACCCGCAACCCGCCGCGTATAGGGACAAACCAAGCTCGCTTAGGGGAGGCTTTGATGCAGGACGATCCAAAAACCCTCGTTTCTACCGAATGGCTTGCCGCTCATCTCAAGGACCCGGATCTGCGGATTCTGGATGGATCGTGGTACCTGCCGCAGCAAGCGCGGGACGCCAGGGCGGAATATGAGGCGGCCCACATCCCCGGGGCGCGTTTTTTCGATATTGATGAGATTTCCGACCATCGTTCGGATTTGCCGCACATGGCGCCTCCGGTCGAAAAATTCATGTCGCGCCTGCGGGCTATGGGCGTGGGCGATGGCCATCAGGTGGTGGTCTATGATGGCGCGGGTTTGATGTCGGCGGCACGGGTCTGGTGGTTGTTCCGCCTGATGGGGCAGGAAAACATCGCTGTTCTGGATGGTGGATTGCCCAAATGGCAGGCCGAGGGCCGAGAGGTTGAGGATCTGCCCCCGGTGATCCGTGACCGTCATATGACGGTGCGCGTGCAGAACCACCTTGTTCGCGATGTGACGCAGGTTTCGTCAGCCGCGAAGCTGGCCGATCACGAAATCATCGATGCCCGCGCGGCGGCCCGGTTCGCCGGGACCGAGACCGAGCCGCGCGAAGGTCTGCGTTCGGGTCATATCCCCGGTTCGCGCAACGTGCCTTTTGGAACGCTGCTGAACAAGAACGGCACGATGAAGTCGCCCGAAGACTGCCGCGCCGTGTTCGAGGCTGCAGGCGTGGACTTGTCGAAACCTGCCATAACCTCTTGCGGGTCGGGCGTGACCGCCGCGATCCTCAGCCTGGCGTTGGAACGCATGGGCAAGAAAGACCACTCGCTTTATGACGGCTCCTGGGCTGAATGGGGTGCCTTCCCAACCCTGCCCGTCGCAACCGGAGAGAACTGATGTTCGAGAACCTCAAACCGCAGCCCGCCGACAAGATTCTGGCGTTGATGCAGATGTACCGCGACGACCCGCGCGATCAGAAGATCGACCTGGGTGTGGGTGTCTATAAGAACGCCGCGGGGGTCACCCCGGTGATGCGTGCGGTGAAGGCTGCGGAAAAGCGCATTCTCGAAGAGCAGGAGAGCAAGTCGTATACCGGTCTGGCCGGTGATCCGGCCTTTGCGGATGCAATGATCGGCCTGATACTCGGGGAGGCGGTGCCGCGCGGCAATATCGCCGCTGTAGCCACCCCCGGTGGTACCGGCGCGTGTCGTCAGGCGTTCGAGATGATCCGCATGGCCAATCCTTCCGCGCGTGTGTTCGTGTCGAACCCGACCTGGCCCAACCATCTGTCGATCCTGAACTACCTGGGGATGGAGACGGTTCAGTATCGTTACTTCGATGGTGAAACCCGTGGTGTCGATTTCGACGGAATGATTGAGGACCTGAAGTCTGCCAATGCAGGCGACGTGGTGCTGCTGCACGGCTGCTGCCACAACCCGACCGGTGCCAACCTGAACATGGTGCAGTGGCAGGAGGTCGTGAAACTGATCAACGAGCGCGGTCTCGTTGCAATGATCGACATTGCCTATCAGGGCTTTGGCGATGGCCTGGAAGAGGATGCACAAGCGACCCGTCTGGTCGCCTCTTCCGTCAAGCGTTGCCTTATCGCAGCGTCGTGTTCGAAGAATTTCGGCGTTTACCGCGAACGGACCGGCCTGCTAATGGCAATTAGCGATGATCCGGCGCAGACGGCGCTGAACCAGTCCACGCTGGCATTCCTGAACCGTCAGAACTACTCGTTCCCGCCCGATCACGGCGCACGGGTGGTGACGACGATCCTGAATGACGATGCCCTGCGCGCTGACTGGGCGACAGAGTTGGAAGAGGTCCGCCTGTCCATGCTCGGCCTGCGTCAGCAGCTGGCCGATGAGCTGCAACGCCTCAGCGGATCGGATCGGTTTGGATTCGTCGCACAGCACCGCGGCATGTTCTCACGCCTTGGGGCGTCACCCGAGCTGGTCGAAAAGATGCGGGTCGAACATGGTATATACATGGTCGGCGACAGCCGCCTGAATATAGCGGGCCTGAACGCGGAGACGGTCCCGACCTTGGCCAAGGCGATTGTGGACGTCGGTTGCTAAACCTGGTTATAAAAAAAGCCGCGAATTTCGCGGCTTTTTTGTAATGGGATCAACGTAATCAGGCTTTGATCCAAGCCCACGCCTCGTCGACCTCATCGGTGGTAAAGTGCTTTTCACCGATGTCGAGCATGGATGCGAATTTCGCATCGATCTCAACCAAATGACCCAGAAAGGCATTGTCCGCGACAATCGCCAGCTTTCCAAGCTTCTTCACATTCTTGATGACCCACGCCATGTCGGTCTTTGCCGCTTCAAACGTGGCAGACAGACCTTTATCGACGACCACTAGCAGGCGGATCTTGTCGTGGTCCTTGAGAATGGCCTCGGCTTTGGCGATCAGTTCACGTTCTTGCGTGATGTCAATCTTGCCCGAAATCTCCAGGCCAAGGACATTGCCCTCGCTTTGGTCCAGTACCTTGTACATAGCTCTCCCCAGTTCATATTTATTGTTTTTCGATAGATGGTTAGGCGATCAAGTTTCGTATTGCAGCTATGCACCAGAATGCCCAATTCAAGCAGTTTAAGAAAAGTTAAAATGGCCCGGCAAATTGCCGGACCATTCCAATGCTGTGATTTTGGGGTATTAGCCCTTGGAGAACTCGGGATAGGCTTCCATCCCCAATTCTGCCATGTCGAGACCGTTGATTTCATCCTCTTCGCTGACACGGATACCAATCGTGGATTTGAGAATAGTCCAGAGGCTCATGGCGCCCACGAAGGTAAAGACACCATATGCCGCAATCCCCATCAGTTGAGTCCCAAGGCTCGCTTCGCCGTAGAAGATAACTGCGATGGTGCCCCAGATTCCGGCGAACAGGTGAACCGGGATCGCACCGACGACATCGTCGATCTTGAACTTGTCCAGCATCGGAACAGCGAAGACCACGATGATACCGCCCACGGCACCGATCCACAGAGCACCGAACAGGGTCGGTGCCAGCGGTTCAGCGGTGATCGAAACCAGACCGGCGAGCGCACCGTTCAGCACCATGGTCAGGTCAGGCTTTTTGTACATGACCTGCGTCATGATCAGGGCTGCAACGGCACCGGATGCGGCGGCCATGTTGGTGTTGGCAAAGATGCGTGACACGTCCGATACGTCTCCGACTGTGCCCATTGCCAGTTGCGAGCCACCGTTGAAGCCGAACCAGCCCAGCCACAGGATAAACGTACCCAGGGTGGCCAAAGCCAGGTTCGAACCGGGCATCGGGTGTACTTTGCCGTCTTTGTACTTACCAATACGCGGCCCAAGGATGATGGCACCTGCCAGCGCGGCCCAGCCACCAACCGAGTGAACGATGGTCGAACCCGCGAAGTCAGAGAATCCAGCCTCGGACAGCCAGCCGCCGCCCCACTGCCACGAGCCCGAAATCGGGTACATGATGCCGGTCAGGACAACCACGAAGGCGAGAAACGGCCACAGTTTGATCCGTTCAGCCACCGCGCCGGATACGATAGAGGCTGTTGCCGCGACGAAGACCAACTGGAAGAAGAAATCCGAACCGATCGAGGCATAGTCAAGCGCAGCTGCATCTGCGCCGACGCCCACCGGATCTAGCACGGTGGTCGAGAAGAACGGGCCCAGCCAGCCCGAGATGGTCCAGCCATCGCCGGGATACATGAGGTTGAAACCGATCAACCAGTACATGATCGCGGCAATCGAAAACAGCGCGATGTTCTTGATCATCTGCATGGCGACGTTCTTGGACCGCACCAGCCCGCCTTCGAGCATGGCAAAGCCTGCGGCCATGAAGAACACCAGGAAGCCGCCCATCAGGAACAGAAGCGTGGTGAAAATGTATTGAGTGTGTTGCGCGGGCTCGCCACTGGCAGCCTCTTGTGCAAGACCCACCTGCGGCAGTGCGACGATCACGACGGCAGGGATGAGAGATTTCATCAGGTTCATTGTCAGTCCTCGAGTGATTGTGAGTGAGCGCGCTTAAAGCGCCTCTTCGTTGGTTTCCCCGGTCCGCACGCGCAGGGCCTGCTCGACATCGAGGACGAAAATCTTGCCGTCACCGATCTTGCCGGTCTTGGCGGTGGTGGTGATGGTCTCAACGATCTGGTCGGCCATGGTGGCAGGCACCACGATCTCAAGCTTGATCTTGGGTACGAAATTCACGGCGTATTCGGCGCCGCGATAAATCTCGGTGTGACCCGATTGCGAGCCGAAGCCCTTGATCTCGGTCACCATCATGCCGCGCACGCCCGCGTTGGTCAGCGCCTCGCGCACCTCCTCAAGCTTGAACGGTTTGATTGTCGCAATGATCAGTTTCACGTCTTTCCCCTCTGCTTCCCCGGATGATCGGGTATTTTGCACCTGCAGAAAAAATGCGCGACAGAGCGTGAGAAGGAACGTTTCCCAAGGGGCCTTGAGGGTGAAAATTCAGAGAATTTGCACATTTTTTGCACAAATTGCACAATATGGTTAAATTATGGGCGAATTTGAGAGGGGAAATACCGGAATTTCACACCTCTACATGACCGGTCTAGCGGGGTATGGTGCCCCAAAAGCATAACCGGGCAGAGTTTGAGCATGACTGAGTCCAAGCGCCGCAAACCGCGACTTGTCGCGGACAAAAGGTACCCGTCGAAAACCCGTAAACCTGCGGCGACCAAAAGGTCAGCAAAGCCGGCGGGCAAAAAATCGACCGCCCACAAAGCTGCACCGCGCAAGACGGCGCGGAAGAAAACACGCCGCAGTTCCTTCGGAGGTAAGGGTGGCGGAATTTTCCGCCGACTGTTCCGCTGGCTATGGCGGCTTTTCTGGGGCATCACCTGGCGTGTTGGCGCCATTGCCGGACTTCTTCTGGCGCTGGCCGTGGGTGTGGTCTACACGTCGCTGCCGGACGTGGATTCGTTGCTGGATGGACGCGCCCGTGGATCGGTGACTCTGCTGGACCGCGATGGCAAGGTCTTTGCCTGGCGCGGCGATCAGTTCGGTGGTGTGATCACGGCCGATACGGTCTCGCCGCATCTCAAGAACGCCGTGATCGCGACCGAAGATAAACGGTTCTATCGCCATTTCGGCGTCAGCCCGCGTGGTGTGGCAAGCGCGGTGCGCATCAACCTGAGCGAAGGGCGCGGGCCGTTGTCGGGCCATGGTGGGTCGACCATCACCCAACAAACGGCGAAACTGCTTTGTCTGGGCGTGCCTTACGTTCCCAGCGAATGGGAGTCAGAGGCCGCTTATGAATCCGATTGCCGTCAGGGCTCGCTGTGGCGCAAGGCAAAAGAGGCCGTTTATGCCATCGCGATGGAGGTGAAATACTCCAAGGATGAGATCCTGACCATCTATCTGAACCGCGCCTTCCTGGGCGCAGGCGCGCGTGGGTTTGAGGCTGCCAGCCAACGCTATTTCGGAATCTCCGCCGCCGAAGTTTCCCCGGCCGAGGCCGCGATGCTGGCGGGCCTTCTGGTGGCTCCGACGCGCTATGCCCCCACCAACAACCTGCAGCGGTCTCAGGATCGGGCGCGGCTGGTCGTCGGTCTGATGGAGGATCAGGGTTATCTGACCAGCGCACAAGCCAGCGAGGCGCGCAGCCGTCCAGCGCAATTGTCCGAAGCCGCAGCGGCCCGCGCGGGCGGGTATTTCGCCGATTGGGTCATGGCCAGCGGGCCAGAATTTTTCACGCGCAACACGACCGAGGATGTGGTGATCCGCACAACGCTGGACCAGCGCATCCAGACCTCGGCAGAAGAGGCGCTGAAGTTCATCTTTCAGGAAAAAGTGCGCGAAGGTTCCAAAGCGCAGGCCGCGATTGTGGTGATGTCTGCCGATGGCGCGGTGCGGGCCATGGTTGGCGGGCGCAAGACCCGCGTATCAGGCGCGTTCAACCGGGCAACGCAGGCGCTGCGTCAGACGGGGTCGTCGTTCAAACCGTTTGTCTATGCGACCGCGTTGGAACTGGGGTATTCGCCGCTGGATACCGTCATGGACGAGCCTTATTGCGTGGATATTCCCGGCTCGGGCCAATGGTGCCCCAAGAACTATACCAACAAGTTCTATGGCCGGGTGACGCTCGCGGATGCGCTGAAAAACTCGTTGAACATCCCGGCGGTCAAGGTGGCCGAGATTTCAGGGCTGGACAATGTACGTACCGTGGCCAGCGGCTTTGGTATCGCCAGCGATCTGGCGGAAGGTCCTGCGCTGGCGCTGGGCGCATCGGAAAGCACGCTGATCGAGATGACCGGTGCGTACGCAGGCATCCTGAACGGTGGCTCGGCGGTGGAGCCCTATGGCCTGACCGAATTGAAGCTGTTGGGTGAATCCGAGCCGGTTATGGTCACGACAACCGGGATTGGCGAGCGGGTGATCAATGACAAGGCCGCCAAGCAACTGACCTGGATGATGGAGCGCGTGGTCTCGGAAGGCACAGGCGGGCGCGCCAAGTTGCCGGGTTGGCAGGTGGCGGGCAAAACCGGAACAACTCAGGCTGCGCGGGATGCTTGGTTCATAGGATTTACAGCGGATTACGTGACGGGTGTCTGGATGGGGTATGATGACAATACCCCGTTGTCAGGCGTGACGGGCGGTGGGCTGCCGGCAGAAATCTGGAAAGAGACGATGCTGCGCGTCACCGAGGGAATGACACCCACCCCGTTGCCGATGCTGGCGCCGGACCCACCAGTCAAAACCGCTCAGCCGCAGCAACAGCGCCGTAAGAAACAGACCGGCTTGGATAAGGCGATCAACAATCTGCTGAACAACATTTTCGGAAACTGACATACAAAAAAAGGCGATGCGCTGGGCACCGCCTTTGATGTCCGGTGGGTGGTGCGATCAGACGCTTTCGTCCAGCGCCACCACAATCGCGTCGCCCATTTCACTGGTCGAAACCGGCGTGACGCCTTCTTCGGCCAACAGGTCTGCCGTGCGGACGCCATCGGCCAGAACCTTCTCGATCGCTGCTTCAAGACGATCGGCTTCGGCGCCTTGATCGAAGCTGTATCGCAGCGCCATCGCGAAGCTGAGGATACACGCAATCGGGTTGGCTTTGCCCTGACCGGTGATATCGGGGGCCGATCCGTGGACCGGTTCATACATTGCCTTGGGGCGGCCGTTGGCCATCGGTGCGCCCAGCGAGGCCGAGGGCAGCATACCCAGAGACCCGGTCAGCATGGCGGCGCAATCCGACAGAATATCGCCGAACAGGTTGTCCGTGACGATCACGTCAAATTGCTTGGGTGCGCGTACCAACTGCATCGCGCCGTTGTCGGCATACATGTGCGACAGCTCGACCTCGGGATAGTCCTTGGACACGCGCTCGACGACTTCGCGCCACAGGATGCCCGACTCCATCACATTGGCTTTTTCCATCGAGCACAGCTTCTTGTTCCGGCGCATCGCCAGCTCAAACGCGGAACGCGCGGCGCGTTCGATTTCGGATTCGGTGTAGCGTTGAGTGTTGATACCAACGCGCTCGTTACCTTCTTCGAAGATGCCGCGTGGCTCACCGAAATAGACGCCCGAGGTCAGCTCTCGCACGATCATGATGTCGAGACCTGCAACGATGTCTTTCTTCAGCGACGAGAAATCGGCCAGCGCGTCAAAGCACTGTGCCGGGCGCAGGTTGGAATACAGGTCCATTTCTTTGCGCAGGCGCAGCAGTCCGCGCTCGGGTTTCAGGCTGAAGTCCAGATCGTCATATTTGGGGCCACCAACAGCACCCAGCAGAACGGCGTCGACCTCTTGTGCCTTGGACATGGTCTCATCCGACAGGGGCTTGCCGTGTGCGTCATAGGCAGCGCCGCCAACCAGATCCTCGCTCACGTCAAATTGAAGACCGCGGTTGGTGGCAAACCAATCGATGATTTTGCGCACTTCGGCCATAACTTCGGGGCCAATTCCATCTCCGGGCAGGATGAGGAGCGAGGGGTTGGACATCGACAGTCTCCTTGCGTTTTGTCGCACAGGCCCTAGCGTTTGCGGCGCATCGGGTCAATGAGACGAACCCGTCAAATCACGAGGAAACCACATGCTGACACCCGGAAATCCGGCCCCATCGCTAAAAATCGAAACTGTAGGCCATGGCACCTTTGATCTTGAGCGTGACGCAGGCGAAAACGGAACGCTGGTGATTCAGTATCGCGGCTTGCACTGTCCGATCTGCATTCGCCAGATGGGTGAAGTCGAAGCCGCACTGGGTGATTTCGCCGAACTGGGGGTCGAGGTGATCATGATCACCACGGATACTGGCGAACGAGCGGCGGAAACGGTGGAGAAAGCCGGGGTCTCGAAGCTGCGCGTTGGGTACGGCCTGTCCATGGCAAATGCACGGGATGTCTGGGGTCTGAACATCTCCGTGGCTCGTGAAGGTAGTGCCGAGCCCGCGTTATTTGCCGAACCGGGGCATTTCTATATCAAGCCTGATCAGACCCTCTATTACGTTTGGCAACAGACAACGCCCTTTGCGCGGCCCCCGATGTCGGACATTGTCGGCGGGCTGAAATTCACGCTCGCCAACAACTATCCTGCGCGCGGCACCTATACCGGCGCGCTGTAGTCCGGCTCAGAGATCGGCCTTTAGCCCATCTGAGAGCAGATCCCAGACCCTGCGAATACGCGGGGTCTGCCGCATGGCCTGAGGGGCGGCCAGCCATACAGGCAACACCGGTATCTCGACATCGATGTCCAGCACCTCGACACTCGGGTCGGCGCGAACGATGCTGAGCTGGCTGAACCCGATCCCGCATCCCGCGCGGATCAGCTCCCAATAGGCGGTTTGGTTGTCGCAGCGGGTGGCAAAGCTGTCCCGGCTGGCAGGCCAGCCCTTGTTTCGCATGGCAGTGATGATGTCTTCGTTGGTGTCAAACCCCACAAGGTCGTGCTGCATCAGCTCTGTCGGGGTTGTCGGCCATCCGGCGCGATCCAGATAGGACCGCGAGGCGCAGAAACACAGCGGAACCTCTCCGATGTGCTTTGCCACGATATCGACCTGTTCTGGCCGATACATACGCACCGCGATGTCGGCCTCACGGAACAACAGGTTCTCGCTGGCATCCGAGGCGACCAGATCCAGTTGAATCGCCGGTTCTGCCTGCCGGATTGCGGCCAGAATCGGTGGCAACAGGTGGTGTGAGACAAAGACCGAGGCGGTGATCCTGACCGAGCCTTCCAGCTGCTGTGCCTGCCCCGCCGCGGTCAAGCCAAGCGCATTGACTGCGGCGTTCATCTGTTGCGCCATCGGCAACACCTGCTGTCCCACTTCGCTCAGCGTCAGCCCGCGTGCGTGGCGATCGAACAGAGATACTCCCAGTTCTTCCTCCAGCGCGTGCACTTGCCGTCCAAGCGTCGGCTGACTGCGCCGCAATTGCTTTGCTGCGGCTGAAAGCGAGCCGGTTTCAGCGACCGCCAGAAAGCTTTGAATTAGCGACCAGTCGGAAAGTTGGAGTGCTTTAACCATTCAAAAACGAATACATGATCTGCGGTTTTTGGCAATTTCCAAAGATCAATGAATGAATAGTCTGACCTCGAATGGAGGGACAGATGCCACAGACAGCACTTATTCTCGGGGCTACGGGTCGCTTTGGCCGTAATGCCGTCAAGGCGTTTTCCGATGCAGGTTGGTCCGTGCACCGGTTTGATCGTCACGGCGGTGATTTGCGCATAGCCGCGCGTGATGCGGATGTCATTGTGAACGCCTGGAACCCGCCCTATCCGGACTGGGCGCAGCAAGTCCCTGACCTGCATCGTCAAGTGATTGAAGCCGCGTCAGGGCGTGATCTGACAGTCATTGTGCCGGGGAATGTCTATGTATTCGGCGCAGACACACCGGGCCCCTGGTCAACGGATACGCCCCATCTTGCGCGCAACCCGCTGGGACGCATACGGATCGAGTTGGAAGAAGCATATCGTGCGTCATCCGTGCGAACGATAATGTTGCGCGCGGGTGATTTCATCGACACCTCGGCCTCGGGCAACTGGTTCGATCAGATCATGATCAAACACTTGCGGCGTGGGCAGTTTGTGTATCCCGGGAAATCCGATATTCCCCATGCCTGGGCCTATCTGCCCGATCTGACACGCGCTGCCGTGGCATTGGCTGAAATGCGCCGCGAACTTCCGCGTTTCTGCGATGTCCCCTTTTCCGGCTATACGTTGACCGGCAAAGAACTGGCGCAGGCATTGTCGAAGGTCACCGGGCAGAACCTTGCCCTTAAACAAATGGCGTGGTGGCCTCTGCATTTGGCCCGCCCGTTCTGGCGTATGGCGCCTCACCTGCTTGAGATGAGGTATTTGTGGGACACACCACACCAACTGGATGGTAGCTTTTTTGCAGAGCTATTGCCGGATTTTGCGCAGACCGACCTCACCGGGGCACTCAGGAATGCAATTCCCGAAACCGTACTTGCCCAGTTTCCTCAGAGACGCCGTACACCTCTGTCATCCTAGTCATGCGCGGTTAGCCGAACAGGGGGCGTTCCGGCTGCGCGAAGTCGCCATTGCCTTATTCGTCGAAAAGCTCGACCCAGACGAGCCGATGGCGGCTGGCTGTGGCAGCCCTTTCGCGGTCCGGGGGATCAGGCCAGTAGATTCCCGCGTCGCGTACGCGCCAATCGGCCGAGGGAAGAATGTAATCCACTCTCATCTCGCCGACGCCTTTCCACCTGACCGTCGAGGCCGACCCGGCGGGATCGACAGGTACCGGATCTTGTATCAGAGGGTCCGCAAGCAGACCTCTGATCGTACTCTTGTGGCCTTCCCCCTGATAAGGGTCCAGATTGGCATCTCCGGCGATGACGAACCGGTCGGAATAAGCCGGGCCCAGATCACCGTTCAACAGCAGAGACCAAAGCCGAATTTCATCCCGGTTGCGCAGCCCGTTCCGATCTTCAGAACCGTCAAAGACCGGGGGGCTGGCGTGAAAGGTCATCAGGTTGATGCGACCGCCGGGGGTGTCAATCGGGATGATCCAATGCGATGTCGAAGACAGCCGTTGAATGGTCTGTGCCTGCGCGGAGGGGAACGGCTCTGCTTGTTCGGTCGGTAGGATCGCCCCTGGCAGGTCGCGCCACAGCATCTCGGAAAAAGACCGGACCCCGTCTGTTTCGATGGGGTACCGGGACAGCACCGCCAGCCCGTTCTGGCCCGTAAAACGGCCCCAGCCTTGCGCGTCGCCGGGGCCACCGGTTTCACCGTCCCCGTCCAGATCCAGAGTGGTTTCAATTCCTGAATTGGGTTGTGCTGCAAAACTGTACGGATAATCCAGCCCGCTGTCATTCAACGCCTCGGCAAGAGCCTCGAGGGCGAGGCCGTCCAAATCCCAATCGATACCTTGCAGAGCAACGATGTCGGGGCGGTTTGTCACCAACACGTCGATCACCGCGTTTACCTGCGGATCTCCACGGCGGATATCACGCAGCAAAAGACCAGGGCCGTCTCGGCTAAGCTCTGTGTTGAAGGTTGCAATGCGCACCGTCTCTGCCTGCGCCGTGATGGGCAGCAGTAGCAGGGCCAGTACGCGGATCATGCGATTTGAGTTGTCTCGGCAGTAGAATAGGCGCGGCGTTTTTCGACGATCAGGCCCGCAATTCGCAGCGTTGCCATACCGCGCATGATCATGCTGGCAGGCAGGAAGGCCCACGCGCACAGCGTCCAGATCAAGGTTTGGGGATTACCCAGTGCTATTGGGGTAATGAATGCAGCCGTCAGCTTGATCAGCGCGGGGATCAGGAAAGGCAGCAAGGCCCCGATTGCGATGTTCAGCCGTCCGTCGCGCTGCAGGCGGGTGACCACATCACCGCCCTTGGTTGGGTCAAACAGCGGCAGATTGGTCCAGACATTGAACGCACCGTTACCTGTCGGCCAACCCCTCAGCTTCACGGCATAGGCAAAGCTGGCGATGGTAACCAACGCAGCAACATAGGCGATACTGGCGGAAATTCGTACAAGTTCGATCAATGGTTGCGCAGCTTCGCCGGGCAGCATCAGGACCACCAGCCGCACCGGGGAATAGGGGAAATCAGCCACACTCGCGACCATCAGGCCAATTGAATAGAATATGCCCGTCAGATCGGTTGGGGCATATGCGTTCTTGCAGATCAGTGTCAGGAAGGTGACCATCGACATGAGACCTACAAAGCGCAGCCTGTTCACCGGCGGAGCGTCGCGGAATTCGATAAAGCTGGGAAACGCAGAGTTGTATTCAGAGAAGGTCAGGATGAACGCAAGGATCGCCAGAAAGACGACAATCTCAGTCCCGTTAGACGTCGATGTAGGCAGGTACAACGCGGGGGTAAGCACCATCAGTGCCACCAATAATCCACGTATCGCCGCCCCCGTTGTGCGTGCAATCACAATCCGAACCCTTTCCAAACCGGCGTAGTCGATTCTATGTCGACTTATCGTCCAACTTGTGCTCACCGCTCGTTCATTGGCGGTTACCTCATGGGAGCCAACTTTGCCGATAAGCGGTATTTCGCTCAAGTCGATGTGCAGAAAACATGGAATTTCGGGCAAAATGATGGCGCAACTGGTGCGGGATTGCATCATTTTTGACGCAAATCCGACGTGTATCTCAAAATGAGACCTAAATGTAGTGGTTTCGGAAAAATCAACCCCAAAAATGCGAACGAGGCCGCTCTTGCGACCCCGTCTGGTTGAGTATCAACAGATTCGTCCCCGGAATCATACCCAGGGGCGTGCCTGGCTTGCGTGATCCTCGAACTTGTCGATGTGGTGATCTTTTTCCATGGTCAGACCGATATCGTCCAAACCGTTCAGCAAGCAATGCTTGCGGTGCGGGTCGATGTCGAATTCGATGACCACACCATCCGATGTGGTGATCTGCTGATCTTCCAGATGCACGGTCATGCGGGCGTTTTCGCCCTTATGCGCGTCATCCATCAGGATCGCGTGATGCTCTTCCTCGACCACGATGGGCAGGATGCCGTTCTTGAAGCAGTTGTTGAAGAAGATGTCGGCGAAGCTGGTCGAGATCACGACCTTGATGCCGAAATCCTTGATTGCCCAAGGGGCGTGTTCACGTGACGAACCGCAGCCGAAATTGTCGCCTGCGACCAGAATCTCCGTCTGACGATAGGCTGGCTTGTTGAGAACGAAGTCATCGTTCTCCTGCCCGTCATCGTGATAGCGCATCTCGTCAAACAGTACGACGCCAAGGCCGGATCGTTTGATGGTTTTCAGATGCACTTTGGGAATGATCATATCGGTGTCGATATTGATCAGCGGCATTGGGGCGGCCACCCCGTGGACTTTGTCAAACTTTTCCATGTCTACACTCCTGCGGGGTAGGGCCGCGCCCGTGCCTCGCGTTTAAGCTTCTTTCGCTTCTGTTGTTTCGTCTTTGGGTGCGTTCCTGACAAAGAACGCCATGAAGACCAATCCGAACCCGTTGAACAGCATCTCAATGCCCAGGAAGATCCCCAGGATGCTCAGCAAAGCCTGCGGTTCCTGCCCCACATAGGTCCAGATGATACCGGCGAGGACGATCGACAAGATGCCCGAGATTATTGTGGGCCAGAAAAACTGCGTTCCTTTCATCTGGAACGACAGAATGATCCGCGCGATGCCGCCTGCCATGAACAGGATCAGCATCACGGTCGCCAGCGTCAGCGTGCCTTGCAGCGGGTGATCCAGAAAGGACCAGCCCAGAAACAGCATGACCGCACCCATGATGAGCGACAGTATCTTGTTGCCGGCGCCTTCAACGGTAAAACCGCCGACGACCTGAAATGCGCCCGCAATAAGCAGCAGCACACCTGTTACCACCGTCACGGCAAGTGAGGCCGCAATAGCGTTCCCCAGCGCAAAGACGCCAAACGCAATGGACAGCAGTCCCAGCGCAAGCCATTTGATCCAGTCACTCATGTTTTTGATCCCTCAAATATCTAGATATGAGCGGACCTTACATCAATTCACGCACGTCTGTCAGCCGTCCTGTGATTGCCGCCGCGGCAGCCATCGCGGGGCTCAGCAGATGGGTGCGTCCGCCGCGTCCCTGACGCCCTTCGAAGTTGCGGTTCGAGGTCGCGGCACAGCGCTCACCCGGTTGCAACTGATCGGGGTTCATCGCCAGACACATCGAGCATCCCGCCAGACGCCATTCGAACCCGGCGTCCTTGAAGATCTCGGCCAGGCCTTCCTCTTCGGCCTGTGCACGCACCAGCCCCGAGCCGGGCACGACCATGGCACGCATCCCGTCCTTGATCTTTTTGCCTTTCAGGATTTCAGCTGCAGCACGCAGGTCTTCGATGCGCCCGTTGGTGCAGGACCCGATAAACACTGTGTCGATTTCCACATCGCTCAGCTTCTGTCCGGCTTCCAGACCCATATATTCGATAGACCGGCGGGCCGCTTCGACTTTACCACCTTCGAAGTCCTCGGGCTGAGGGACCGTCGCGGTGATCGGCAGTACATCCTCGGGGCTGGTGCCCCATGTCACCACCGGCGCGATGTCTTCGCCGCGCAGGGTGATAACCTTGTCGAAATGCGCGTCTTCGTCTGTATAGAGCGTTTTCCACCAGCTCAGAGCCGCTTCCCACTGTGCACCTTTGGGCGCGTGCGGGCGTCCTTTGACGTATTCAAAGGTGGTCTCGTCCGGTGCGATCAGGCCAGCGCGTGCGCCGCCTTCGATTGCCATGTTGCAGACGGTCATACGGCCTTCCATCGACAGGTCACGAATTGCTTCACCGCAATATTCGATGACATAGCCGGTGCCGCCCGCTGTGCCCGTCTCACCGATCACGGCCAGAGTGATATCCTTGGCGGTCACGCCCGGCTGCAATTTGCCGGTGATTTCCACCTTCATGTTCTTGGATTTCTTCTGGATCAGCGTCTGCGTCGCAAGAACATGCTCAACCTCGGACGTGCCGATGCCATGCGCCAGAGCGCCAAACGCGCCATGGGTGGCCGTGTGGCTATCGCCGCAGACAACGGTCATGCCCGGCAGGGTCCAGCCTTGCTCGGGGCCGACGATATGAACGATGCCCTGACGAACATCATTCACCGGGTAGTAGTGAATACCAAAATCCTTGGCGTTCTTGTCCAGCGCTTCGACCTGAATGCGCGATTCCGGGTTCTCAATCCCGTTTACGCGGTCCGGTGTGGTGGGCACGTTGTGATCCGGCACAGCGATGGTCTTTTCCGGTGCACGCACCTGACGACCGGCCATACGCAGACCTTCGAAGGCTTGCGGGCTGGTTACTTCGTGCACCAGGTGGCGGTCGATATACAGCAGGCAGGTGCCATCATCGGCTTCGTGCGCGACATGGGCATCCCAGATCTTGTCATAGAGTGTTTTGGGGGACATCGGTCCTCTCCCGTATGTAATGAGAAATAGCTGGCGAGGTGGCTTAGGCCGCGGATAGGCGGGCCAGAACCGTGCGGGCAGCCCCAAAGAACCGTTCACGCAACCGCGCGCGGTCTTCTAGATTCTGTTCTTGGGCCACATTGAGTCTCATGCGCCCCAGATATAACGGGGTTGGCCGTCAATCAAGGTTCAATCCGGCTGCGGGCTTGCATCCCTTCACGCGGATGGTCAAGCTGGCAAGCATGAACCAGGATTTGCTACCGGAAACGCTGTCCGAGCTTTACGCAAACATGACGGCGGCCTTTTCAGCGCAGTTTGAGAACCTGATCGAGCTGATCGTCACGCCGGGCTGGCGGCAATACCAACTGATCATCATCCTGATTTTATGGGTTCTGGCCTTTTCGCTGAAATTCCTGACCCAAAACCGCTGGGAGTCATGGGCCCGTGCGCGCACGGGATGGCCGAAATGGCGGCTGCGCATCCTGATCCAACTGATGCGGCGCCTGACGCTGGTCTATTTCGTGCTGATGTCCTGGTTGCTCTACTGGGTGATGCAAAACACGACCTGGCCCTCTCACAGCTATATCATCGGCGTCATAGCGACTCTGGCTGCCGCATGGCTTGCCATCGCTTTGGTGTCGCGGCTGGTGCGCAACCGAACATTGCGGCAGATTTTCAAGTGGTCGATGTGGATTTACGCAACATTGATCGCTTTGGGGCTGACAGATGATGTGGCCGAATTTCTCGATGGTGTAGCGATTACCATCGGTGACCTTCATTTGTCATTCCTTGGGATCATCAAAGCTGTCCTGCTGATCGGTGTATTGCTGACTCTGGCCCGGATCGGAACGCGCGCGGCGGAACGGGGCCTCAAAAGAAATGATGACATCACGCCATCGATGCAGGTGCTGTTGGCCAAGGGCATTCAGGTCCTGTTGTATGGCGCGGTTTTCATGGCCGCGATCCGTACGCTTGGGTTCGACCTGACGGGCATCGCGCTGCTGTCCGGTGCGATCGGCGTGGGGATCGGTTTCGGGCTGCAAAAAGTGGTCTCGAACCTGATTTCGGGCATCATCATCCTCATGGACCGGTCGATCAAACCGGGTGATGTGATCTCGCTGGGGGATACCTTCGGCTGGATCAATGCGCTGGGCGCGCGATATGTTTCGGTCGTTACGCGGGATGGGCGGGAATACCTGATCCCGAACGAGGACCTGATCACCAATCAGGTGGTCAACTGGTCGCATTCCGACCGTTTCGTAAGGCTCGATCTGGATTTCGGCACCAGCTATGACGACGACCCGCACAACGTCCGCGCGACAGCGATCCGAGCCGTCAAAACGGTTGGCCGCGTGTTGAGTGGCGGTAAACATGAACCCGTCTGTCATATCACCGGGTTTGGTGACAGCAGTGTGGACTATGTGCTGCGCTTCTGGATCAGCGATCCGAACAAAGGTCTGACCAACATCCGGGGCAATGTCTTTCTGGCGCTGTGGGATGCGTTCAAGGCCGAAGGTATCTCAATCCCCTTCCCGCAGCGTGAAATTCGCGTATTGGGCGACACTGAGGTGCAACATCTCTCCAAAGAGTGAGCGTATGTGGGGCGTGCCCTCTGCCCATTCATTGAAATGTTGCAATCCCCTTGCTACCTTATTAGTACCCCGGCGCCGGGGTTTCACGGCGCGCAGCAAAGGAGGACTATGTCCTGTCTCTACATACACAGGCGGGTTTGCCCGCCGATGATGGGGCCGGTGTAATGGCCCACTCTCAGTCAATCAGCGATAAGCTGCTTGAACGTATCCTTTCCTCACTTTCCGATGACAAGGCCGAAGATGTCGTGCAGATCAATCTGCAGGGCAAGTCGTCCGTCGCGGATCACATGGTGATTGCCTCGGGTCGGTCGACCCGTCAGGTCTCGGCCATGGCGGAAAAACTGACAGATCGAATCAAGCAGGAATTCGGTTTCACCTCGAAGGTCGAAGGCAAGGATGCCGGCGACTGGGTGCTGATCGATACGGGCGACGTGGTCGTTCATATCTTCCGCCCCGAAGTGCGTGAATTCTATCAGCTGGAAAAGATGTGGCTGCCTCAGGGCGGCAGCGCCTCAGCCAACTGAGGCGCCATCCCGGCCCGTATTGAGGGACCGGAGGCGAGAGAGACATGCGTATCAGCATCGTTGCGGTCGGGCGATTGCGCGCCGGACCGGAGAAATCCCTGCTTGATGACTATCTGACCCGATTTGACCGGACCGGCCGAGGCCTTGGCCTTGGTCCCGCACGGGTGATCGAGGTTGAGGACAAGAAAAACGCAGGTATGGGAGCCGAGGCCGCACTGTTGCGTAAGGCGCTGCCCAAAGGCGCTGTGGTCTGTACGCTGGACGAACGCGGGCGCGTGATGTCCTCGCCCGACTTTGCACAGAAGCTTGGGAATTGGCGCGATGCCGGGCGGCACGATTTGGCGCTGATCATCGGCGGCGCGGACGGAATAGACCCTGAATTGCGGGCCGAGGCCGATTTTTCCATCTCATTCGGATCGATGGTCTGGCCTCATATGCTAGTCCGTGTGATGCTGGCCGAGCAACTTTACCGGGCCGCAACCATCTTGTCGGGCGGCCCCTATCACCGGGTCTGACATGGCGCAGCTTCTGATCGTTTATCACTCTCGCACGGGCGGCGCGCGGCAAATGGCTGAGGCTGCTGCTGAAGCGGCGCGGGGTGAAGCCGAGACTGTCTTGAAACCTGCTGATCAGGCCGGGCCCGAGGATATGTTGGCCGCCGATGGCTATATCTTTTGCGCGCCCGAGAATCTGGCAGCAATATCGGGTCTGATGAAGGAGTTTTTCGATCGTTGTTACTATCCCGTATTGGGAAAGATCGAAGGGCGTCCCTATGCTCAAACGGTGTGTGCCGGTTCGGACGGAGAGAATGCGGCGCGCCAGATCGCCCGGATCGCGACAGGTTGGCGATTGAAAGAGGTGCAGCCTCCGTTGATCATCTGCACCCATGCGCAGACACCCGAGGCGATCCTGGCTGAAAAGACCATTCCCGATGAGCAGCTTGAGAAATGCCGCGAGATCGGTGCTGCCCTGGCTGCAGGATTGAGTCTTGGAGTGTTCTGACCCTTAGTTCAGGTCGATCACTGTTGTGTCTTCGCTCCAACCACCGACACTGTCGCGCGCCTGAATTTGCACCTGAGTGGTGCCATCCGGAATCACAACCCCGCCCAGTGAACGGGTAAAGGGCTGCTCATCGACATGCGGGTGATGCAGGACCCGCATACCCAGTTCTTTCCCGTCCATATCCAGAACGCGCCAGCCGTCGGCATAGTCATCCCATCCGGTATCGGGATGGCGGATGGTGACGTCGAAACTCCAGGCGTCGCCGGATTGAGAGGTCGCGACCTTCTCGATCTTGGGCGAGTCCGCAAAGACGGGGGTGGTCAGCAGGGCGGTCAGAATCAGGTATCGCATGGCAGGACCTTAGTGCGTGTTTATTGTCATGGTGTTCACGTCTGTGTGCGCGATGTTTGTGTCAGCAGCACCGTTCTGGAATGAGACGTGAACTCTCTTCGATAGAGTACGCCAAATGTAATCGCGGTTCCCAGCATCAGGGCCACGGGCCCCAGAATCCAAGCGACTGAGGCGAGCGCAAAGTAGGTGGCACGCAGGGCACGGTTGAAGCTGCGCGCGGCAGTCACGCAAATCTCGGCAGCCTGCGCGGCGCGTGAATAGGCCTGCTCATCGTCCGGGTCATTTGGAACGGCGGCCATCAGAACGGCACAATAGCCAAACAGGCGGTGGGCCCAGACATATTTCAGGAAGGCATTTGACAGAAACAAGATGATAATCAGGATTTTGATCTCCCAGACCATTGCCGGTGCACTGCCGATGGCAAGGTCTTTTGCGACTCCGGCAAGACGCTCGGTATTGCCCAGCAGTGCCAGTGCGCCACCGATTGCGATCATAATGGTTGACGCAAAGAAGGTGCTGCCCTGCCGCATGGCGTTAATCACCTGCGCATCGAAAACGCGTGGTTCTCGGGTCACCATCTCGCGCATCCAGTCCCTGCGGTATTGATCCATGATCATCGATACCGAAGGGCGCGCCTGCGCGGGGTTCTCGATCCGCCAGCTGATAAAAAGCCAGGCTGCGATCAAAAGCAGAATGGCGGCGTAGTCGGTTGGGGTAAACAACAGCGTTCGGTCTATCCAGGTCATGCGCGCGACAGTACGTCCGGTCGTTGCAACTTGCCAGCTTGATAAATTGGTAATATAATTTTACCAAATGGAGGATCAGCGATGGAAATGCCCAGGCCAAATCCGGATGTCATCGCGCGCAAGCGCGCTTTGGTCGCGCGGCTGCAGCAGGTTCTGCCCAACGACGCCGTCATTCACGATGAGGCTGAGACGCGGGCTTATGAATGTGACGCGTTGACTGCCTACAAATGCCCCCCCCTACTGGCGGTGCTGCCCTCGACCACACAGCAGGTATCCGACGTCCTGCGGATTTGCCATGACCTGAACGTACCCGTAGTGCCACGCGGCGCGGGCACGTCTCTGGCGGGTGGTGCTTTGCCGACAGCGGATTGTGTGATTCTGGGTGTTGCCCGGATGAATGACGTGCTGGAGGTCGACTACGACAACAGGTTCATCAAAGTGCAAACCGGCCGGACCAATCTGAGCGTGACCGGCGCTGTCGAGGAAGAGGATTTCTTTTACGCCCCCGACCCGTCATCCCAGCTCGCCTGCGCCATAGCGGGGAATATCGCGATGAATTCTGGCGGGGCGCATTGCCTGAAATATGGGGTGACCACCAACAACCTGATGGGCGTCACCATGGTGATGATGGATGGCAGCGTGGTCGAAATCGGGGGTGCCTATCTGGATGCTGGAGGGTTGGACTTGCTGGGCGTCATCTGCGGCTCTGAAGGGCAGCTGGGTGTCGTGACCGAGGCGACCCTGCGCATTTTGCGCAAACCCGAAGGGGCTCGGCCGGTTTTGATGGGGTTTGATGACAACGAAGTGGCGGGTCAATGTGTCTCGGACATTATCAAATCGGGCATTTTACCGGTCGCGATCGAATTTATGGACCGACTGTGCATCCGGGCCTGCGAGAACTTTGCCCATGCCGGTTATCCCGATTGCGAGGCTTTGCTGATTGTTGAAGTCGAAGGGTCCGAGGCCGAAATTGACAGCCAGCTGTCAAAGATCATTGAAATCGCCAAACGCCACAATCCGGTAGAGCTGCGCGAAAGCCAGTCGGCTGACGAAAGCGCCCGCATCTGGTTGGGGCGGAAATCGGCCTTTGGCGCAATGGGTCAGATCAACGATTACATGTGTCTGGATGGCACGATCCCGGTGTCATCGCTGCCCTTTGTCCTGCGCCGGATCGGAGAACTGAGCGAAGACTACGGCCTACCCGTCGGCAACGTGTTCCATGCCGGTGACGGCAACATGCACCCCTTGATCCTGTTCGATGCGAACAAGCCCGGCGATCTTGAGAAATGTGAGGCGTTCGGGGCGGAAATCCTGAAGCTCTGCGTGGATGCAGGTGGCTGCCTGACCGGAGAGCATGGGGTCGGTATCGAAAAACGAGACCTTATGAACCACCAATACGCGACCCACGATCTTGAGGCGCAGATGGCGGTGAAGGATGTGTTCGATCCGAACTGGCTGCTGAACCCGGCCAAGGTATTTCCGTTAGAAGTGTCAGCCGGACGAAGGGTGGCGGCGGAGTAGGGGCGTTGCCCCGGCCCCCAGAGTATTTGCAAAAAGATAAAGTATCATGAGACCGGAAACCGAGGCTGAACTTGCTGAAATCGTGGCTGGGCTGAACGGCCCGGTGCGTATCGCCGGTGGCGGTACGCGTGGCGTAGCTGGGCCTGAGCCTGTGCTGAGTGCTGCAGGGCTGCGCGGCATTACTCTGTATGAACCCGGTGCGTTGACGCTGGTGGCGCGGGCTGGTACGCCCCTGGCCGAGATCGATGCTGCGTTGGAGGCCGAAGGCCAGCAACTGGCGTTTGAACCGATGGATTACCGCGGATTGCTTGGGACCTCTGGCGAACCGACGATCGGCGGAGTCGTTGCCGCGAATATTTCGGGACCGCGTAGAATTCAGGCCGGAGCGTGCCGGGATTTTCTGTTGGGCGTACATTATGTCGATGGGTTGGGGCGGGTCATCAAAAATGGCGGGCGGGTGATGAAGAATGTCACCGGTTACGATCTGGTGAAACTGATGGCTGGTTCATGGGGCACGCTGGGCGTTCTGACCGAAGTTTCACTTAAGGTTCTACCTAAACCTGAGGCTCAGATGACACTCGCCGTAGGGGCCCCGGATGTACGAACGGCGGTTGAGGTTATGTCGGCGGCGCTGAAATCTCCCTATGAAGTCAGTGGCGCGGCGTATGATCCGTCGACCGGTCGGGCTTTGTTGCGGATCGAGGGGTTTTCCGACTCGGTTGCCTATCGGGACAATCGATTGCGCGAAGCTGTTGGGGGCGAGAGTATCGGGTCGGAGGATTCGGCCTTGCGATGGGGGGAACTGCGCGACGTCCGTGCGTTTCATGATCATGACGGGGACGTCTGGCGTTTATCGGTCAAACCTGGCGACGCGCCGGATATTGCCGCACGGATCAGCGCGGATCGGCTTCTGTTTGATTGGGGTGGCGGGTTGATCTGGGCGTCGGTGCCGAAAGGCACAGATGTGCGCGAGCGTCTGGGTCATTTCCAAGGTCATGCGACGCTTCTGCGTGCTGATGCGCCGACGATGGAGGAACTGGGCCGATTTCAACCCGAGAATATCGCAATTCAGTCTCTAACAAAGGGAATTCAGAAGAAATTCGACCCAAGGGGCGTATTCAATCAGGGGCTCATGGGGTAGGCAATGCAGACAACCTTTACCGAAAAGCAGCTGCAGGACCCTGCGATACAGCGCTCCAATGAGATTTTGCGTAACTGTGTCCATTGCGGGTTCTGCACCGCAACCTGTCCAACCTATCAGGTCCTCGGCGATGAGTTGGACAGCCCGCGCGGGCGCATCTACCTGATCAAGGATATGCTGGAAAACGAGCGGGTGCCGGACGCAAAGACCGTCAGGCATATCGACCGGTGCCTGTCTTGTCTTGCGTGCATGACGACATGCCCATCAGGTGTGCACTACATGCATCTGGTCGACCATGCGCGAGAGTATATCGAGGCGAACTACAGGCGCCCGTTCTCGGATCGTGCGTTACGCTGGATATTGGCCCGAATTCTGCCCTACCCGATACGCTTTCGCTGGGCGCTGATCGGTGCAAAACTGGGCCGTCCGTTCCGATCGCTTATACCGGATGCCCGATTGAAGGCGATGTTGGACATGGCGCCGAGGCTTGTTCCGCCGGTCAGCCGCAACGATGACCCCCAAAGTTTCGCACCGAAAGGCACTTTGAAAAAGCGCGTGGCGTTGATGACGGGGTGTGCGCAAAAGGCTCTGAACACCGATATCAATGACGCGACGATTCGTCTGCTGACCCGATTGGGGTGCGAGGTGGTGGTGGCCGAGGGGGCAGGGTGTTGCGGCGCCTTAACCCACCACATGGGGAGAACGCGCGAAAGCCATGCCTCCGCCGGGGCCAATATCCGGGCCTGGGTGCGCGAAATGGATGGCGATGGCCTGGACGCAATCGTTATCAATACGTCGGGCTGCGGGACCACGGTCAAGGATTACGGACACATGTTCCGCAACGACGCCATGGCGGCGGATGCTGCGCGGGTGTCGGCCTTGGCGGTGGATATCACTGAGTTATTGGTGCAGTTGGAATTCCCGAAAAGCGATCTGAAAAATGAACTGGTTGTCGCCTATCACGCGGCCTGCTCCCTCCAGCATGGGCAAAAGGTGACCTCCCACCCTAAATCCCTTCTGAGATCTGCCGGATTTACCGTGTTAGAGCCTGTTGACAGCCATTTGTGTTGCGGCAGTGCAGGTACTTACAACCTGATGCAACCCGAGATTTCGAGTCAACTGAAACAACGCAAGGTGCGTACGCTTGAAGCCAGAAATCCTGATGTGATCGCCGCCGGTAACATCGGGTGCATGATGCAGATCGGATCAGGCACCGAGACGCCCATTGTGCATACGGTCGAATTGCTGGACTGGGCCACCGGCGGACCAGAGCCTAGGGCCCTGCGCGATGGACTGAACGGGGTGCCGCGACTGCGATAGCGTTTTGCTGCAAGCTGGCAGCAAATCCGGGTGATTTTGGCCAGAATGGTATTTGCCCTATTTTCGCCCCACCCGCGCCGTATGACTTTTGGTCGGACCTCACGACCGGAGACCCGCGTGCGCGACTGGATTACAGCTTTTGTTTTTAGCTTGCTGCCAATGGCAGGGCTGGCGCAGGATACAGGGCTGAAACGCCTGGAAACCACCGATGCCGGGCGGGAGTGGATGGCGGTTGGTCGGCTGGATATCGACGGAACCGGCTTTTGTACCGGATCGCTGATTTCCCCTACGCTGGTTCTGACAGCGGCCCATTGCCTTTTTGACAAGGCCACCAAACAACGGATTGATCCTGCGCGGATCGAGTTTCTGGCCGGATGGCGCTTGGGTCATGCCTCGGCTTATCGGCCTGCGCGCCGAACGGTGGTGCATCCGGAATATGAATACGATGGCGATGCTTCGGCCACGCGGGTGCGCCACGATATCGCGTTGATCGAGCTGTGGCAGCCGATCCGCAACACATCGGTCATTCCCTTTGAAACCGGACGTCGCCCCGCCCGGGGCGAAGATGTGGGCGTTGTCTCCTACGCTCATGACCGGGCCGAAGCGCCGTCGCTGCAAGAGGTTTGCTCGGTCATAGGGCGGCAGGCAGGTATCCTGGTGATGTCCTGCAACGTGGATTTCGGAGCGTCCGGAGCGCCGATATTCTCGTTCGAAGGTGAACGCCCCCGTATCGTTTCGGTCGTTGCAGCCAAGGCCGAAATGCAGGGTCAACGTGTCGCGCTGGGCACTGCGCTGGATCAGTCGCTGGAGGTGCTGCAGGCTGAACTTTCGCAAGGGAGAGGCATGAACGCTTCACTGGACAACAACACCAAAAACCTCGGAGCAAAATTCATAAAGCCATGACCCGGATTTTTCTTTGCGTTGTTTTATTCTTTTCTGTTCTGGCATCCTCACTGCAGGCTCAGAACAGCGGCAAGCGCCGGCTGACAGATCGGGATGATCTGTACGGATGGGAGGCGGTCGGGCGTCTGGATATCGGTAATCAGGGCTTCTGTACCGGTACTTTGATCGCGCAGGATACCGTGCTGACAGCGGCGCATTGCGCTTTGGACAAGAAAACGGGCAAGCCCTATGCCCCCGGCGAGGTGACTTTTCGCGCCGGATTGAGCGACGGTGAGGCTTTGGCGGATCGGAAGGTCATCCAGATCGCGGTCCATCCGGATTTTGTTGCCAATGCACCAGTTTCGATCCCACGTATTCGCATCGATGTGGCTCTGATGCGGCTGGAAGAGCCGATACCCTACTCGATTGCCGATCCATTTGCCCTGCACAATGGCCGTGTTCCAGATGGCGAGATCAGCGTGGCGTCATATGGTCGTGGCAGGGCCGACGCTATCACGCGTCAGCGTTCATGCCGTATCTTGCAGCGTGCCGAGGGCATAATCTCATTCAACTGCGACGTGACATTCGGATCGTCGGGGTCCGCCATTCTCGCCAGGAGCGGACCTCGTTGGCAGATTCTGTCAGTGACTTCGGCTATGTCCACGGACGGTCGATACAAGGTCGGGTATGGGATGGAGCTTGCAGGCATCGTTGCGGAACTGAAGGCGATTTTGCGTCGTGACGCGCCCCGGCCAGTTGCAACAATCCGCAGATTGCAGCCGGGATCGGCCAAGTCCGGTTCGGGTGCAAAATTCATAAGCTCGGGCGGGTCTTGAACCTGATCCCGCCACTTCCCATCTGAGTACTACCGGATCGCCAGAGTTGGGGTTCGGACCATATCATCGCCCGTCCATACGGAGGGCAAATTCGTAAATCGCTCAATGATGAGGATCACGACATGCGTACATTTGACTTTGCACCACTTCACCGCGCCACCATCGGTTTCGACCAGATCGCAGACATGATGGACAGGGTTCTGACCAACGATGTGGCTCAACCCAGCTATCCCCCTTACAACATTGAAAAAACAGATGCTGATACCTATCGCATCTCGGTTGCCGTTGCCGGATTCTCCGATGCGGATCTGTCGGTTGAAGTGAAAGAAAACGCGCTGGTTGTGGCGGGTAAGAAAGCTTCGGAAGACAAGGAGCGCAGCTACCTGCACCGTGGCATTGCGACCCGTGCGTTCGAGCGCCGCTTTGCGCTGGCTGACCACGTCCGCGTGACCGGCGCAAGCCATGAAAACGGTATGCTGAACATCAATCTGAAACGCGAAGTGCCGGAAGCACTGAAACCGCGCCGGATCGAGATTTCTTCGGCCAACGCCATCGAAAAGGATGTGGTTGACGCCAAAGCCGTGAACTGAGGCTGTTGATCACTTTGCGATAATCTTCTCCTCTCTGGGTTATCGCACCACACGCCCCGCGTTCCTCCAGGCGCGGGGCGAAGTCGTTTTAATGGTCGCTCCCGGCATCGACGGCTGCACATCTTTATTAAAATCTGGCAATATCTTGGGCCCTCAGGCTAGTCTTTCCCGGAACACGCTGTTGATCGGAATTATGTTCACTGCTTTGAGAGGGAGACGAAACCGATGCGAATGAAATCCGTTTTCGCTGCTACTGTTTGCGCCGCTGTTGCATTGACCACGCTGACCGCGACGCCGACCCGCGCCGACGATGCCGGAGCGCTCATCGCCGGGGTCGCGCTGGGTGTGCTGGGGGCATCAATCGCCAAACACCATCACAAACACGGATCGAAATACCAAAAGCACCCGCATGTTTCGCCCGAAGAGAACGCGATCGGGCTTTGTATGCATCGGACTCATACCGCGATGAGCAATCAGGGCTATTATGCCGTCGATTTCGAGAGGACACTTTCCTACACGACGAATTCCGATGGCATTGATCTCATTGATCTGGAAGTCGCGCGTTCGAAGGACAGCAACGACGCACGTAGCTACATCAAGGCGCATTGTGCAATTCAGGACGATTCAGTGGTTAACTTCCGATACTCGAACTACTGAGTCCGATCCTGCAACGCCTCGTCCGAGGGCAGGATGGCAAGACCTTCGATCTTGTCCGGAACGCGCCCGCCGGTCGCGCTCGATGACAGCGGCTGGTATCCGCTCCGACTCGGACGCACGTGGGATGGAGGCGGCTATGATTCAGTTTGGTATCAAGTTTGGCCAGGGCGTTGCAACTGAGACTCAATCGGCTGCGCAAGATCGCCCGGAAGTTGTCCGACCTATCTTTTCCCGCCTGAATTTGCCAATCTTTGCGGGAATTTAGCATCCGCGGGGATGTAAATAGACGTAACATTACCTATGTTATTGGGTACATAAGAAAAAAAGGGATAGGACAGATGTCGAACCAGCAATTCGAAGCTCTGATACAGGAAACGCAAAGCAAGGTCCGCGAAAGCCAGTCGCAGATCGAAAGCCTGACCTCACGGATCGAGGCCGCTCGTGCCAAGATCGGGACGGCGGAGGCGGATATCGACATCGAAAACGCCACGCTTGAGGATGTGCACGCCCATACCGAGGTGATGAACGCCAATATCGCCGAATTGATCATGGGTCTGGACGACGTCACCAGCGCCTTTTCCAAGGATTTCGACGAGATGCGTTCGAAAACCGGGTGGGAGTCGTTTGTTGGCATATTCGCCAAGGCCAAATCCGAATCGATGCGGCAAGAGCGGATGCGCACTGCCAATATCGACGACAAACTGCAGGACTTGATCGCCAAATCCGACGTGATTGTGAAACTGTTGGAAGGCCAGCTGTCGGTGCTGGAAGAACAGCGCGTGAAGGTCGAGGACAACCTGACCGTCACGCTGGACGACCGCGAGGCGACGGTGGCCGAATTGGAGGCTCTGCGCGCCGAAATTCAGGGCATGGACCCGACGATTATCACGCTTGAGAACAAGATCAGCGTCGAACAGGACGCCGCCGCACGCACGCAGCTTGAAACCGAACTGGCCGAGCTGAACAAGCAATACAACGCCAAGGTTCAAGAAGAGCAGGTCAAGCTGGCCAAATCGCAGACGCTGGAGCGCTATATCGAAAAGGGCAAGACCTGGGTCGATTCACTGCAGAACCAGGCCGCAACGCAGATGGTGCTGATCAACAAGCTGCAGACAGACACGCAACAGCGCGTGGTGCTGTATGACGCCCTGACCAAATCGCTGAAAACCGCGCAGCAGCAGGACGTGGCCCACCGCATCAACGAGATTGGCGTGCAGACCGACCAAGAGGCGCAGACTGCCATGGCCGCCATCGGCACCGCGACCAACCAGAAGATGGCCGACATGCTTGAAGCACATGAGGACCACATGGTCTTTGCCCGCGACGTGCTGGAGAAAAAGGCCAAGGCGGATGAACGCTTTGCCCGCCGGTTTGCCTCGATTGTCGAGAAGCATGATAAGAATTTGTATGGCGGTTAAAAAAGAGTGTTTGCGACGAATGCCATTTTTCTTAGAGCAAGACAAAGACAAGACTTGGGTAGAACGGAACGGTGAGCTTGTTTGGGGTGCAATTGGTCTCGTTTTCCTCATCTTTTTTATGACGATGATGGCGAATGGGTTTTTCCTGTTGAGTGGCGTTGGTTTTCTCGGCGCGCTGTGGTCGGCCCATCGATTGGAAATGTTTCGCAGGTCGCAAGGAACTAACAGCGTGCCAACTAATGCCCAAAGCGACGGCAGTCAGTCTCCTGGCCCGGACCTAGGCGGTTTTGGTGGCGGTGATTCATGACTAACCCAACCCAAGACCATGTGGGCCTAACCGACACCTTCGCCTCGCGCCGATTCGCTGCGACTGTAGAGGTATACGATAGGAATTCGTATGGCGAATGAGAGTTTAATCCGATCGCCTTTAAAGATGCTTGGATCAGCGGTTTGCGTTGCCCTGATCGGAGGGCTTCTCATTGTATTCGGGAATCTGGTTCAATTGCTTCCGGTATACCTTGGCCCCGATTTGAGTTTGACCTTGTATATGGTTCCTCTGGTCTTTGTTCTCGGTCTTTTGGGGTTCTCAGCAATGATGGCAATCTGGGGCATGGTTTGGTTGGTATTCGACGTGTATCTTTCATTCATCGACAAACTTATTGGTCGACGGACTAAATGACTAAATGACTGACCCCACTCAAGACCATGTCGGCTTGACCGACACCTTCGCCTCGCGCCGCTATTTCCGCAAATTCGAGGTGATCACCGTACACCTCCTGCGGGTGGCCGCGACGATGGAGGCGGAGGGTGCGATCAGCAAACAAGAGGTGCGGATCGTTTCACGCTACCTTTCAGGGTTGCTCTACACCTTCCGCGCGCTGTCCATGAAATACCTGCTGGTCGGGCGCGATACGGGGCGGTTCTTTGGCAGTCTCGCGATGGACAAGCGCGACAGCGGGTTTCCGGTGGCGGCCGAGTTGCTGACCATGGCCAACGATGCGCAACAGGCACAGGTGCATCTGGCGAATATGCCCTCGGAAGATGATCTGAAAACCGACATGGTGCGGACGATCATTGGCGATCAGGAAATCCCGACCAAGCTGCAATTCGCGCTGTCCCAAAGGCTCTATTACGAGGAATTGCTGAAAGGTCAGCTGTTCTGGGCCCGCAACGATCCCGAATGCCACTGGATCGGGAATGAGGGCGAGCGGCGCAAGTTCATGATCCACTGGGCCGTCTATGACAGCCAGATCAACCTGCCGGTCATCTATCTGATGCAACTGGAGGATAGCGGCAAAACCGCCCTGCCCAAGGACCAACGCCGCTGGCCCGAGGTACAGGCACATCTGATGGCTCAATCACTGGGCGGTTTGAAACTGGTCACCATCGCTAAGGGCTTTGATCAGGATTTCGACGACCTGCACCCCAAACACCTGCGCCGCATCCATGTGGGGCCGATGTATTCCTCGGCCTATACCGAGCAATCCGGCCCTCTGCGGCAGGTGCTGGAGGATGCGCAGTCTCCGCAAGGTCAGGACTGGGCGCTGGCCTGGACCACCGAGGAATTGGAAAGCGAGGAAGTGGTTCAGGAACGGTCTGGCTGGTTCGGAACGGTGGATCGAGAGGTCTTTGCCCTCGACCCGTTTGGCGGGCAGGGCGCCGAGACTGGGGCCACGCGGACGCAGCGCTCGATCATCCTGCCGCAGCGTCCATTTCAGGTGCTGGCCGAACGCAACCCCCCGGGCTTTGCCGACGTACGCAAGTTCGTGGTCAGCAAGGCGGGGCAGGTCTTGAGATATTGACACCAGTGGCGGGCTGAAGCCCGCCCTACAGAATTTAAGTAGGCCGGGCTTCAGCCCGGCATTGCGAGGAAAAAGATGAGCCTAACATCAGATCAGATGGAATTGCGCGAAGACGACATTCGCAAGCATTACCCGGCAGCGACCACCTTGCTGAACGGTTTCGAACATGCGCCGCGGATTGCGAAGGCTGTTGAGGCCACCGTTGAACGCTCTCCGGGTGTGTCTACGGGCCGGAGGTTCCGGTCGACAACTCCGGGGCTGGTGACACGCCGAACCGTGCGGGCCGATGGTGTGCATCTGGTTGATCGGATTGAGGCTTCGGACGATGGCGACACTCTGGTCTCGCCGCCTCAGGCCACAACGCAGCAGGCCATCCGTCGCGCCATCGCCATCGCTCTGGCCGTGGCTGAGGCTTATGCGGAACAGACCCCGCTGGCCGACCTGAAACGCGCCAACCTGGCTGGAGACCTACCTGCCGCGCGCAAGACTGAGTTTTCAGAATTGCTTACGGCGGAGGCTCTGATCACCTCGCACACCTTCGGTAATGCGCTGGCCTATCTGATCTCCTCCCACCTGGGCGAAACCACCGTCGATATCGGCGAGATTGAAGAGGTTCTGACCGACAACGGCCAACTCGCCCTGCATGGCGCGCTTTGGGAGTTGGACCAAACGCTGGCCAAGCACGCCCCCGACGACGCCCATCTGATCGCAGCCACCAGCGCATATGCCGAACAACTGATGGAGAAAGCCGCCCTGCGTGCCCAGTCCGCAGGCCATCTGGCCCCGTTCCAGAACGCCGCTTGGCATATCGAGGCTGATGACCTGACGATCCGAGGCTTTGAACCGGCCTCAAAGGCGAAGTCCACCACCCTGACCATGACGTTCAAAAAGCCGAACGAAGTGGTCGGCAACCATATCGCCAAATATCAGGCGATGAAGCTGGCAAAGATGGTGATGGCCTATGATTTTGACCGGCGCCTGAACCCGTTTGCCGAGCTCGGCGGGTTCATCTTCACCTTCATGGGCGACGGAAAACCGGGCACCGGCAAGACCACTCTGATCCAGATGATGGCCGGGCTGATCAACGACTATTGCCAGAATGCGGGCTACCCGTTCCGCTATCAGAACCTGAGCACCGACAATATCGACAGCTATCAAGGCAAATCCGGCCAGAACGCCAAGGCGTTTATCAACACGATCATCGACCCCTCGGTCATCGGCTTCGGCACCATCGATGATATCGACCAACTGGCGGGCAAGCGCGGCGACCGGCAGTCCAGCGCGGGACAACTGGAAATCACCGCCGTGCTGATGGAGAGCTTTGCCGGTGCCAACACCGTCGTGCGCGGCAATTGCACCTTTGGCATGTTCTCGAACTACCCCGAGAATGTGGACGATGCCCTGCGCCAGCGTGCCGGAGCACGGTTTCTGGTGGACGGGCCGCAAACGCGCGAGGACTACATCGACATCCTGCACTTGCTGATGGGCCGCAACCACGACATCCCGCTGGGCGAACACGAAGCCTATGCCGCGCAGGAAATCAAAAAGGCCGTCGCCGCCAGTTTTGAAAGCCATTCCCGCCCGCATGAAGACGCCCTGCTGCAGGTCTATGACCGTGTTTCAGGCGATATCGGCCAGATGGATACGATTGCCAAGCTGGGCACCTACCTCAAGGCGATCCAACAGGCGGATGAGCGCTTTACAGGCCGCGCGATCAAGAACATCACCGACGCGGTCAAGGTCCGCGCGATGGATTTCGAACTGCCCGACGAGTGGATGGAAAACCCCGACCTGTTCCTGTTCCGCGACTACGACACCAAGAAGGCCATGATTGAGAATCTGCGCCAGCCGATCACGGTGGAAATGGTGATGCAGGAGATCAACCGCTACGCCGACAGCGAGTTCCGCTATGCCGACAAGAGCGATGAGGTTGCTATCGAAAACGCGGTGCGTGAGATGGGCCGGATGGAAGAGGCCAAGCGGCGGTATCTGGAGGGGAAGGGGTGACTGGAGGGCTTTTTCTTATCCTAGCCACTTTGATTGCGGCTTGTATCTTTTTCGGGATCGCTGTGGCTCGCACGAGGCCGGGCACATTTGGCTCGTTCGCCACACTATGTCTGATCATTTTTGCAATCTGTTATGTGTGGAGTTCACTGTTTCAGATTTGGATAAACGGTGCCTCGTTAGACAACCCGGAGTCGTTGCTGCACGCTTTTGGTCCCGGTCAGATGCCAACTCAGTTTCTGCAAAGCGCAATTACCTGGTTCATTCCAGCGATGTTCATAGCAGCAACGAGTTTCGGCTTGACGCGCGTGCGTATCGTGAATTCCCGGGATGGTACAGACAAATGTTTGGAGAGCATAGGGTGACTGTTTTTCGCTTGGCCATCTTCGTTGCGGTATTTGCATTCGTTCCGGCGATTTTCATGACGGTTACAATTTGCGGCTGGGAGGGTTTATCGTCTGAGCACTTTAGCGTTGTTCGTACATGTTCTGTTACCGACCCGCCACGCGAGGTATTTGTTAGTTTTCTGGTGATTGGAGCAATTATTGGCGTGATTGCGATATCACTGTACCAGTTTTTTCGTTGGGTTTCGAAATGACAAACCTAATTCTGAGTAAACCAGTAGGCGCGGCGCATCGCTACCGTTGTGCGAAAAGGCAAATGTCATGATCCGCCTCATCGAAAAAGGCCTGATGTTCGGCAACCTCGTCCACATCTCCAGCCCGGCTTTGGTCGAGCGGTATAACCGCGCGCTGCGGCATCTGGCGGGTAAGACCACGGCGCTGACGGATTTCCATGTCGATATCTCGGGCTATTCGCCGGAGGTGGGGATTGAGCTGGAGGATGAGCTCTACCTCAACCCCAACGGGGTTAACCGGCAGTTCATCCTGCTGACGACCGAGCAGAAACGCGCGCCGCTGTTGAGCGTCAAATTTTCGACCTCTCGCGATATTCTGCGCGAATTTATCGAGATGAACGAGGCGCAGCTTTTCGCCCTGACTGCCACCGATGCGGTGGCCGGAGAGCTGGTGAACTCGGTCATCAAACTCACCACGCCGGGCGATTTGCTGAATATCAAAAAGATCGAGATTGAGGCTGACACCGCAGGCGGCACCCTGCGCAAGGCCCAGCAGCTAGCGGGCATGGTCGAACGCTTCAAAACCGAAGAGGACGCCTGGTTCGACGACGTGCTGATCGCCAAGATGATCGAAACGGCAAAGGAAACCGGCGACGTCACCCGCAACCCCGTCCACCTGCGCCACACCGCGTTCGAGCAGCGTAATTTCTGGACAGCACACTTTGGCGGGCTCTACCTGTTCCCGGATATGGATCACCCGGCGGCGATTTGCATGGGCGAAAAGCCTGACGATATGCCGATCAAATACGTCTTTGGCCCATCGCAGCGAAACCAGATTGCCAAGTTTCTGGATTACAACGATTTGGTCGAACCCATCGTCAAGGCACGCGGCGTGGATGCTGCCGCGATCCTACAACAGAAAATGGACTTTCTGACCATTGCTGCGGCTGCTGACGCGGATGTTGATCTGAGCGGATTGGACCGCGGCGATATGCGCCGATTGGCCCGTAATCACGCGGATCGCCTACCCGAAGCGTATCACGGCCTCGCGCAACTGCTGCGCTGGGCGACGGATGGCGGGCGCTGGCCGCGTATAACCTCGGACCATCCGGCCTATTTCTATACCTTGCGGGCGGCGGATACGCCAAACCGCGATCTGGTGAACATGCTGCTGGCAGAGCTTGCCCCGCTGGACCCGCGCCAGCTGTTCATCTGCCACAAGGAGCTGTTCTACAAGACCTACTCCAACTGGCCCGAGTCCAAGAAAGCCTATGTTGCTGATTTCCTTGCGCGCGAGTATCAGGTGGACAAGGCTGGTGCCCGTGCGGCCTTGTTTGGCCATGAGCCGGATATGAGCGGCAATGACTGGGTCAGCGAAACGGTGATTGCGCGGGTCGGCCCCTGGGGCGCGGTCGGGAGGGATTGAGATGTTCGGAGCAATGCGCCTGTTCCTGATCCTGCTGGTTGTCCAGACAATCGCCTATTTCGCGTTGTCCTTCTATTCGCGCAGCGTTAGGCGGCAAAAACTGGAGACATGGTGGGACGAAAAAGGCAAAACCGGCAACAAAGAAGCGTTTGTCGCGCGCGGTTTGCACGTCTACGACAATTCGTTCCGGCGTAAATTGATTTTGGGTGTCTATATTGTGCCTTGGGTGGCGATTGGCGCGCTGATCTACATCGTGAATTACATGTGAGGGTTAAGGCATGGCCTATGTGAAATGGGCGTTCATTATCATCTTCTGGGGCACGATTGCCGTGATCCTGCAATATTCCCTGCCGCAGCACGACGTTGTGCGGATCGTCAACACCTATGAAGAGCGTCAGGACCTGACGGACTGGACTCGGATTTTCTGGTCCGAGCCCGAAGATCAGTCCACAAGCCTGTCAAATCGCGATGTACAGTTCATTCAGGCGGTGCGCGCCAACGGTAAGCCCATTGTGTATCGCAACGAAGACACGGGCTGGGGCTGGCCGCCCTATTTCAAGTTCGACACAGCAAACCTTTACACCGAGGCCAACGATGCCAAGTCGACAAAAGACAACCCCGATTGGGTGGTCGTAACGCATTACGGCTGGCGTAATGAGTTCATGTCGATCTTTCCAAACGCCATCTTCATTCGGCATGTCGAAGGACCTGATGTACGCATAATTCCCTGGTTCAATATTATCTTCCTGACTGTGTTTGCCGCACTGGTTTGGGCCATTTGGGTTCGGTGGCGCCGTTTCCGGCAAAAGAAGATCGATCCCGTCCTGGAAAACATGGAAGACGGTCTTTATGCCGCCGGAGATGCGATTGATGAGAAGCGCAAAGGTTTCCGTCGCTGGCTGGACAGTTGGAAGTCAAAGTGAATCCCCGGGACGATGGCTGGAACTGATCGGCCGCTCATCTTACGATGAACTCTGCATGAAGCGCACCGGCGGCCTTGATGGTTTTCAGAATGTCGATCATGTCGCGCGGAGATACGCCCAGGGCGTTTAGTCCTGCGACCACTTCGGACAAGGTGGTCGCCTCGGGGATTTCTGCCAACCCGGTTCCTTCTTCCTCTTCGATTCCGGCGACGGTACGCGGAACCACGACGGTTTCACCCCGGGCGAATGGATTGGGTTGGACGGCAATCGGGGTCTCTTCAACCGTGAGGGTCAGATTGCCCTGCGATACGGCTACGCGGGAAATCCTGACATCCCGCCCCATGACAATAGTGCCGGATCTCTGATCCACGACAACGCGGGCTTTGCTTTCTGGTTCGACCAGAATGTTCTCAATCCGACCGATGGCATGGGCAGTTGAAATTGCGCGCGTTGCGTCAATGCTCAACTCCACTGTTCCTGAATCACGCATCAGCGCCACGGCTCGATTGAATTCAGTGTTTATAGCCGCTTCAATACGGATTGCGGTCGTGAAATCCGGTTCTCGCAACGCCAGCCTGAGTTGCGTCAAATCGGAAAGCTTAAAGTCAATTTCGCGTTCAACCCGCGCGCCTGAGGGTATGACACCCGATGTCGGCACGCCGCTTACGACCGAGGCGGCATCGCCCTCTACCGCAGTGCCACCGGCAAGCACTGTACCCTGCGCTACCGCATAGATCTGACCGTCTGCCGCATTCAGTGGCGTCATGATCAACGTTCCCCCAAGCAGGCCTTTGGAATCGCCGATGGCGGAAACCGTTACGTCGATCTGGCCACCGACGCGTGCGAACGGCGGCAAGGTCGCCGTGACCAATACCGCGGCCACGTTTTTGGGGCGAAAATCTTCGCCATTCACGTTCACACCCAACCGTTCGAGAATGTTGGACAGGATTTCTTCTGTGAACGGAGAGTTGCGCAGGCCGTCGCCGGTACCGTTCAGGCCAACGACAAGGCCATAGCCGACCAGATCGTTGCCGCGTACTCCGTCGAAATCCACCAGATCTTTCAGGCGGATGGCACCAGCGCTGGCGATGCACGGCAAGACTATCAAAAGGAATGCGAGAAGCTTCATCTGAGGAAATTCACCAGCGAAAGGTTGGCGTTGCGAACGGTCACGGAATACAGGCTCTCCAGTTGGAACTGCACGGTTTGCAACCGCGCCGCAGTTTCGTAGGGATCTGCTGCTATCAACGCATTCCGGGCGTGCTCGGCGCTGGTTTTTGCGGCTGCGTTGCGGGTCGCGGCCTGTTCTACGCGCGCTTCCGCTGCGCCGACTTGAGCCCTTAGATTGACCGTCGCATCCTGCGCATTCGCCAGATCTACGCCAAGCTCCTTAAACAGGGCAGTTCGCAGACCCGGTGGCCATCCGAGCGAATCGTCCGAGGCCAATGCCGCGACGGCGACATCACGCAATGCGGCCTTTAACGCAGGATCGGTTGCGGTGATCGGCAGAGTAATCCGTTCGTTTTCGGAAATCTGCATCGGGGCCAATGGGTCTGCGCCGCCCTGATATATGATTGCGTCAAATCCGGTGGGGTCGTTGAACCAGTCCAGGGCGGCCTGCCGGATATCTGTCGCGCTGGTCAGGCCGGTTAACTCTGCTTGTAATGCACCCAGCAGAGTTTCGGCTGAGGGCAGCGGCGAGAGGTCGGTGGAAGTCCCCGAATACAGGCTGCGCCCACCCGCCCGCGTGTTCAGCGCTGACATCATTGTATCAAGCTCATTTCTGGCCTGAACCGAGGCTTGCTCGTGTGTCACTGTCTGGTTCGCCGTTCCAAATGACAGCAGGGACGCCGACATCTCGGCCACAGAGTCTGCGAAAGTTGTCAGGCTCAGCTGCATTGCATCGGTGAACAGCTGCGCCTCGGCGGTAGCGATGGAGAAGGCATCCAGCCGTTCGAGATTGTGATCCAGATCCAGAAGATGCGAATAGTCGCCGCCCAAGCGACCCGAGATATCCTGCACCTTGCCAGTGGACATCTCATAGGACAGGGTCTCAATCTGTGATTTGATTTCAGTGCTGCGGGACCGCAGGGTCAGGCCGCGGGCCAGATCGCCGATTGAATTCAGTGTCATGTTCATAGCCTCAGCAGAGTATCCATCAGTTCATCGACGACTGCGACGATGCGTGCGTTTGCGGCATAGGCTTGTTCGATCTGCATCAAGCGTTGCAGTTCTGCGTCGCTGTCAACGCCTTGCTCAGCAACAATTTTCTGCATCTCCAGTTGAGCGTTTGCGGCAAAGCTGCTGCGTTGGTCCGCAGCGTGGGCATTGGAGCCGGCTTTGGACAAAAGTGCCTCGGCAATCTCGGCGGCGCGCATCGATCCGGTCCCGAATCCAGCTACGGGGCCCGGGCGCGTGTCTGTCAGAATTGCGCCGAACGCCTGCAGCTGGCTGGCGTCTCCCGGAGCGCCCGGGACCAAAGCGCCCAGGCCTGCGCGCAGTTTCCAGCTGTCACCTCCTGCATCCGGGTCTGCTGCGGCGTTCAACGAGATGCGCGACGCAAGGCCGATTTGTGTGGCGGGGTCGAAGCGGTTGCCATCGTCGGTGAACAAACCTGCGTCGGTGGCCGTGGTTGTCGGGTCCAGCCCTGCGGTTTCAAACCGCTCGATCAGGTCGCGCGCAACGGCGTCCAGATCTGCTTGTGCTTCGACGGCAAGCTCATCCCGGACGGCGAACTGTGCCATCAACGCGCCGCCTTTGATTTGCGCAAATTCTCCGCTGACGCGTACGGGCCGTCCATTGACTTCGAGCCCGGACAACAATCCGTTGCCGACCGTCATATGTGGCATCGTATCGCCGGTGGTCGTGAACGAGAATTCGGCGGCGGTTCCTTCCAGCAGGATGAGCCCGCCGTCGGAATAGAGAGAAACCTGGTCATTCTCGCGCGCGATGGCATTAACGGGTACAAGCTCGTTGACCTGATCGATCAGTATCTGTCGTTGGTCCAGCAAGGCACCAGTGTCACCGCCTGCATTGCGTATTGCGGGAATACGCGCGTTCAGTTTCTCGATATCTTTCAGCGTCTGGTTCAGGGTGTTAACCTGTTTTCCGATCGTGCGATCTGCATCGGAGCGCATTTGCCGCAACCCCTCGGACGCCGTGTTGAGGGCGCTGCTCAGATCACCACCCGCGCGGGCTGCCTGATCCAGTCGTTGGGCTGAACCGGGAAGGCTGGCTGCCGTAATCAGACTGCTTTCGAATTGGGCAAGTCTGGCGGCGATTGAAGTGGCGTCGTCGGCAGTTCCCACCAGTTTTTCAAAGCCTGAGTGAAACTGGGACACGGTTCTGGCAGCAGCCAGATCCGCATCGGTCACACGACGGTTTGCGATCAGCACCGGGTCCTGATGTCGCGTGATTCCGACCACACGCACACCATTGCCCGAGATCGGGCTGGTCGCCAGTTCAAGCGATCTGCGGGCATAACCCGGGGTTAGCGCATTCGCGATGTTTCCCGAGACCACCGCCGCGCCTCGGCTCGCCGCGCTGAGCCCGCCCAGTGCATTGTTCAGTGCTGTCGACATGTTCATCGGGCGCATCCTTTCGGCTGGTCAGTCATCAGATCAGCGTTTGATATTGGTGGTTTCCTGCAACATCTCATCCACGGTCTGAATGACCTTAGCGCTTGAGGAGTAGGCGCGCTGTGTCTGGATCATCGACGTCAGTTCAGTGGCGACATCGGTGGTCGACTCCTCGCGGGCGAAGGATACGAGATCGCCCGTCGGCCCCTCACCCGCATTCCACAAGAAAAAGGTCCCGCTTTCACGTGAGGGGGCATAGGTCTGACTATCCAATGCTGTCAGGCCGTTTGGATTGGGTACATCCGCCAGAGGAATCTGGAACATCCGGCGGCTGACGCCGGTATCGTAAAACGCATAGACATACCCATTCTCGTCGACCTGCACACTAGTCATCGTGCCAACGGCCGAGCCATCGCGCGTGATCGAAACCGGCGCAAAGGTATCCGAAAGCTGCGTGATTCCATCTGCATCACCGATCAGCCCGATATTGACCTCCATCGGTCCACCGGCGACGTTGACAACGACGCTGCCGGTTGCCGGATCATAGGCACCGCCGGATACGGCGGTGACGCTAGCCAGCGTACCACCGGCGGTGCGGCTATCTGTGAAAGTCAGAGTGTATTCTCCGATGACAGCGCCGCCGGATGCCGAGTCGCGCAATGTCATGGTCCATTCATTGCTGGTGCCGGTTGCGGGCACCGTTGGCACCAGTTCGATATCCACGCTTTCGGACTTGCCCAGATTGTCGAAGTATTCGACCGACAGCGGCTGCGTGTCGCCCGGAGCCCCCGCATCGGTTGCGGTCGCGGGCAGGTTCATCCGCAGGTTCATCGACGTTGTCGGGGCTCCTGACAGCTGATTGACGCTCAGTTGAATGGGTTCCAGCGCCGCCGGTGTGTCACGTGGTACGCTGGGGATCGACCCATCCGCAGCTGCGCGCCAGCCCAGCAGGACAAGGCCGGATTGGGTAACCAGATACCCCTCTTCATTCGTACGGAACGAGCCTGTCGTGGTCAGCAACATCTCGTTCGAGCCCGATGCGATCTGCGAGCTTGGACGGACCGGCAGCATACCCCGGCCACGCACGGCCAGATCGGTCGAATTGTTGGTGGTTACCAGCGATCCGCGCTGATCGATCAGGCGCTGGCTGGTGGTTCTGACGCCGCCCGCCGAATAGCTGCCACCTTGGCCCGACGTGACCATGGAGTGAAAATCGGTTTCGACCCTCTTGTAACCAAATGTCGAGGAATTGGCGATGTTGTCAGAGATCGTGGCCAGCCTGTTGGCGTTGGCCTTCAACGCCGCCACACCGGCATTCAGCGAAGAGGAAATGGTCATCGGCACGCCCTTTTGTTGCGTCAATCATTGATGCAACACGTACCGCACTGGCCCTTAACATCGCGCTAACAGGTAAAATGCAGTCTATCCTTTGTCTCTCATGGGGTGCGCAGAAAAATGATTTCGATTCGATCGTTGCGCGCGTCCATCGGGTTTTCGACCGATAACTCACGGTCTGCATGTCCGGTCACACGGTCCAGCCGCAGTGGTTGGACGCCCTTGTCCTGCAGCAGTTGGCGCGTGCGTTGCGCCCGGGCGGTGGATAGGTCCCAAACCGGATTGTTAGCCAGCACCACGGGGGAAGACCGCTCATGTCCTTCCACCGAGATCGAGTTTGTCACGAGGTCCGAAGACCTTGCCACAAGCAGTACCAGCGCACGCATCATGTGTGTCGGCTTGTCCGTGCCCGATTCGAAGAGTGGTTGATCTTCCGTGGCGTACAGCTCGACCACCAATCCTTCGTCGGTGACACGGGTAACGATGTGTTTGAGCAATTTGTCGGACACCAGGCTTTCCCCTGCGCGACCCAGCAATCGCGCTTCGAGCGACGAGAAATCTTCATACGCGCCTTTACCGCCGCCTTGCGCGTCCACACCGGTTGAGCCGCGCGCCTGCTTCGCCTCGGTGGGGTTTCGGTTACTTGCGCCCGATCCATCCATCACCATGGTTTTTTCCGAGAACATGTTGTCTCCGCCAAAGGCCCCATCACCCCCGCCCGAGACCGGATTGACCGGAATCGTGGGCGAGAAGTAATCCGCCAGACCTTTGCGTTGCTTCTCGGTCGTTGCATTCAGCAGCCACATCAACATGAAGAAAGCCATCATGGCGGTGACAAAGTCCGCATACGCGACCTTCCACGCACCACCGTGGTGACCATCGCCACCCGACACTCGTTTCTTCTTGATGATGATTGGCGCCGCATTGGATTGCGCACCCATCTCCACCACCTTCTATTCACCCGTCTACCGGCGTAGCAGGGCAGGTCTTAAGGTGGGCTTAACATCTAAAACTGTTCCGAATTCAGCGGCTACCGCCCGGGGCCCGCACCTGCGCGCCGCAGAATCAGTGATAACCGCTTGAAGCTGTTGTCGATTCCGTCCGGGTCGGCCTTGGCGAAGAAGCTGTCCAATTCTTCGTGGACCCGAACGGCACGATCCAGCAATGGATCTGCGCCCTCGGCATAGAGGCCGGCCTTGATCATGACCTCAGACTGTTCGTAGCTGCCGACCAGTTTGCGGGTTTCCGCGATCATCTGATTCTCGTCTGCCGTCGCAGCGGCTGGCAGGCTGCGCGATACAGATCGGCTCAGGTCAATGGCGGGGAACCGACCGCGCTCGGCGATCTCGCGGCTCAGCACGATGTGACCATCCAGCACCCCGCGCAGGATATCGGCGACGGGTTCATCCATGTCGGACCCGGCCACCAGAACGCTGAATACGGCCGTGATATCGCCCTGATCGGCAGTGCCCGGGCCCGCGCGTTCGCACAGGTTCGCAATCAGCGGCGTGACCGACGGTGGGAACCCTCGTAGCGAGGGGGCCTCGCCCATGGCGGCGGCGATTTCACGATGGGCTTCGGCGAAGCGCGTGACCGAGTCGGCCAGAAACAGGACATTCATCCCCTGGTCCCGCAGATATTCAGCCGCCGACATGGCCGACCATGCACAACGCCTGCGCGCCAGTGCGGACTGGTCCGATGTTGCCGCCACGACGATGGATCGTTTCATGCCTTCTGCGCCCAATGCTGTCTCTACGAACTCGTTCACCTCGCGCCCGCGTTCACCGACCAGAGCGACGACCACGGCGTCTGCCTGCATTGAACGGGCAAGCGTTGCCAGCAGGGTTGATTTGCCAACACCTGACCCGGCGAACAGGCCGATTCTCTGACCTTGAACAATGGGCAGCATGGTATTCAGTATGGCCAGCCCGGTTTCCATGCGCGCACCCAGCGGTTTACGCGAAACTGCAGCAGGAGGAGCTTGCATGAGATCGCGATCATGCGTACCCGGCAACAAGGGTTTGCCGTCCAGAGGTTTGCCAAACGGGTCGACCACCCGCCCAAGCCAATGCAATCCGGGCGCGAAGGCAGGCATCTGTTCGAGAGAGACCCGATCACCCAGACAGACACCATCGGGGGCAGTCGCGGGCAGCATATGAATCTGGTCCGATTCGACATGCAGCACTTCACCCTGCAGGTCCGGGCCGCTCTGACGGTGCAAGGTCAGATGATCTCCGATTCGGGCCCGCGCGGCCAGACCGTCGATTTCGATCACCCCGCGCGCGACGCTGGTAACGCGCCCGATGTGCCGCACCGCGGACATTCTGTCGAATTCGCATTTCAGACGCATCGGATCGAGATCATGCATCGCAGGTCCTCCAATTGGTTTGCTGAAAACGGTTTCTAAAGGAATCGGGGTTAAGCCTTGATTGAAATTGATCGAGGGAGAAGCCCCGATGTTCTCTGACCTGAACGTCTTTAAGACAGCGTACGCAATGGCAACCCATGCCGGACAACGGCAGGCCGTCATCTCGCGTAATATGGCCAATGCGGATACGCCGGGATACAAGCCCCGCGATATCGAGGCCTTTCAGAAAGCCTTCGAAAACCCGGGCCGCGAGGTCGCGATGACAGCGACGCGTGCGGGGCATCTGCATGGGGAGGCCCGTCCTCAGCCCTGGGCCGAATACACAGCCACCGAGATGGGCGATCCAAACGGCAACGGTGTCTCACTGGAGGAGGAGATGCTGAAAGCCGTCGAGGTCAAGCGGCAGCATGATCGCGCTCTGGCGATCTACAAGTCTTCTATCGGAATTCTGCGTAGCGGCCTGGGCCGGGCATAAGAGGATATCGGTATGAGCGATTTTTCCAATTCCCTGACGGCCTCGGCCAGTGCCCTGCGGGCGCAGGCGGCGCGGCTGCGTCATGTGTCCGAGAATATCTCGAACGCGGATACTCCGGGCTATCGCCGCAAAACGGTTCCGTTTGAAACGGTCGAGCGTGGTGGCAAGGAAATGGTTCAGGCCGGACGCGTCAGGCTTGACCGCCGTAACCTGCCCCAGATTTACGATCCCGGCCACCCGATGGCAGACAAAAGCGGCTACTACCAGGGCTCCAATGTCGATCTGATGATTGAAATCGCCGACGCCCGCGAGGCGCAGCGCAGCTACGAAGCCAATCTTAAGATGTTCGATCAGACCCGGCAAATGTCGTCGAGCCTGATGGATCTACTTCGCAAATAAAGGAAAGCCAGAATGGACATCCGATCACTTACCGCCGCCCAAAGCTATGCCGGTGCGCGCCCCGCTACACAGGCCGACCCGGATCATCACGGAGCGGTGCAAGGGGTGCGATCTACCTTTCAGGATTTTGCCGCAACGCTGAAACACAGCGAGCAGGTGGCGCAATCTTCAATGGTCGGACAGGCCGATCCACATGCTCTGGTACAGGCATTAGCGCAGACCGAACTGGCGGTGGAAACGGCGGTCATCGTTCGTAACAAGGTCGTTGAGGCCTATCAGGAAATCCTGCGGATGCCGGTCTGAGCGATGCTGAGCGAAGGTCTGTTCTACGATATCGTGCGTCAGGCGCTTTGGGTCGCGGTCATCACATCAGTTCCGATTCTCGCGGTGGCGCTGATTTCGGGTCTCACCGTGGGTCTGTTTCAGGCGTTGACCTCGGTGCAGGAGATGACGCTGACCTTCGTGCCCAAGCTGATCGCCATCGTTGTCGTGTTCTGGATGTCGATGGGGTTCATGACCCAGACACTCGTCACATTCTTCACCGGGACGCTGATCCCGCTTATCGCCGGAGGTCGCTGATGGACACCGCATATGTCACCCTGTCCCGCCAATCCGGTCTGATGAACGAGATGCGGATGGTTGCCAACAATATCGCCAACGCCAACACAAGCGGTTACCGCCAGCAGGGTGTGGTGTTTTCCGAGTTTATTCGGGACATACCCGGCAACCCTTCGCTTTCGCTCACCCGGGCCGAGGCGCGTAATACCTCGCTGCAGCAGGGAGTGCTGACCGAAACCGGAGGGGCCTTCGATTTTGCCATCGAAGGTGACGGGTTCTTTATGATTGAGACACCCTCGGGGAACCGGCTGACCCGGGCAGGCAGCTTTTCCCCCAATGCCGAGGGTGACCTGGTGACGATGGATGGGCATCGGGTTCTGGACAGCAACGGGGCACCTGTTTTCATCCCGCCGGATGCCGCAACGATCGATATCGGCAGCGATGGTACGATGAGCGTCGATGGCCAGCTTCTGGGTCAGATCGGGGTCTACAACGTCGCCGACCCCAAAGGTCTTGTGCGCGAGGGCAATACGCATTTCCGCCCCGGTGGTCAGGTCGATCCGGTGGACGAGCCGGTGGTACTGCACCGGTTTCTTGAGGGGTCGAATGTCAATGCCATCGGCCAGGTGACCCGGATGGTCGAGATTCAGCGGGCATATGAGCTTGGGCAGAGCTTTCTCGAAGCCGAGGACGAACGCGTGCGTGGCGCGCTCAAGGCGCTGATGCGCTGATCACCTGAAGGAGAACACGATATGCGTGCTTTGAAAATCGCGGCAACCGGCATGACTGCTCAGCAGATGCGGGTCGAGACGATCTCGAACAACCTCGCGAATATGAACACAACGGGTTACAACACCCGCCGGGCCGAGTTTGCGGATCTGCACTACCAGCAGATTGCGCGTGCCGGCGCGGTCAATGCCTCGGACGGGACGGTCCTTCCGACCGGTATTCAACTTGGCTTGGGCGTGCGGCCCGCTGCGGTTACCGTTCAACTGGAACAGGGCGGGCTTTCGGCGACGGGCAGTGATCTGGATGTTGCCATCGAAGGGCGCGGCTATCTCGAAGTGACGATGCCCAATGGGCAGTCTGCTTTTACCCGCGACGGTAGTCTGAAGCGTTCGGCCGAGGGCCTGATTGTGACATCGGACGGCTTTGCTGTCGCGCCCGAAATCACCATTCCGGACGATGCCAGATCGATATCGATCAATGCTGCGGGCGAGGTCTATGCCTATTTCGACGACACTGCCGAGGGGCAGTTGCTGGGCGAGTTCACGCTGGCCAGCTTTTCAAATGCCAAGGGTCTTGAGGCGGTAGGCAGCAATCTGTTCAGGGAAACCGAAGCGTCGGGTGCTCCTGTTGTCGGTACCCCGGGCGAGGATGGGCTGGGTACGTTGCGGCAGGGGTATCTCGAGGACAGCTCGGTCGATGCGGTGCGTGAGGTCACGGAACTGATCGAAGCTCAGCGCGGCTACGAGATGAACGCCAAGGTCATCTCTGCCGTCGATCAGATGATGGGCGCAACCACACAGGTGCGGTGATGCGGCTTTTGACCCTGATACTGTGTTTGACGCCGCTGGCGACTCTGGCCGAGATCACCGTGCCGACCCGTACGATTCGTGCGAAAGAGGTTATCGCGGCATCGGACTTGGAAACCAAAGCTGGTGACGTTGCCGGCGCGGTTCGCAATCCCGAGATGCTTGTCGGTCAGGAGGCGCGCGTAGCGCTCTATCCGGGTCGGCCAATCCGCCCTGCTGATATCGGTCCGCCCGCCATCGTGGACCGAAACGATCTGGTGACGCTGGTATTTGATCGCGTTGCGCTCTCTATCACCGCTGAAGGCCGCGCGCTGGGTCGTGGCGCAGTTGGCGAGCGTATCCGCGTCATGAACCTGGCGTCTCGCACAACAGTAACGGGCGTTATCCGTCCGGATGGTCAAATCGAGGTTAAATGATGCCGAGCCTTTCAAAACCCTTTCTATTCGCTGTTCTGAGCGTCGCGGCCTGTGGTCGGCTTGACCATCTGGGCAAGCCTCCCAGCCTGACGCCAAATACGGAATCCCCTGAACATGTGGCGATGCTATGGCCTGGGCTACCGCTACACAGCCAACCACAGCGAGCGGTCGATCAGTCTTCTTTGTGGAGCGGTGGACAGAATTCGCTGTTGGGGGATCAGCGCGCGATGAAGAAAGGTGATATTCTGACCGTCGTGATCGAACTGGACGAAAAAGCTGAGATTTCCAACGATACCAATCGATCGCGTGCCGGATCTGAAAGCCTTGCCGTGCCAGAGTTGTTTGGCCTGCCACAGCGCGCGGGCGAACGTTTGCCGGAAGGGGCTTCGCTTGACGAGGCTGTATCGATCGACTCGGCTTCGGTCAGCAAAGGCAAAGGGTCTGTCAAACGCAAAGAGAAACTGACGCTGCGCGTGGCGGCAACAGTCATTGACGTTCTTCCAAACGGCGTGCTCTCGATTTCGGGTTCGCAGGAATTGCGGGTGAATTTCGAACTTCGAGAACTGCTGGTCGCGGGGTATGTCCGGCCCGAGGATATTTCACGCCAGAATGAAATTACCTATGACAAGATCGCCTCTGCGCGTGTGTCTTATGGCGGCCGGGGGCAGATCACGGATGTGCAGCAACCGCGGTATGGCCAGCAAATACTTGATACGTTGCTGCCGTTCTGAGGGCCGGGATGATGGGGAAGCTGTTACCAATCGTGTTTCTGATGGCCGGCCTGGCCGCCGGTGTGGGGGCCCGGATCATACTGGCCCCGTCCGGAGAACCTGAGGATCATAAAGAGGTTACGCCGAAAACCAAGGCTGACAAGACGGATAAGTCCAAGCCCGACAAAGGCGATGGCTCTGAGGTTCATGAGTATCTGAAACTCACCAAGCAGTTTGTTGTCCCCGTCGTTACCGAGGATGAGATATCGGCGCTGGTCACCATGTCCCTCAGCCTTGAAGTGCGTCCGGGGATCACCGAAGCCTTCTATGAGATTGAACCGAAGCTGAGGGACCGGTTCCTGCAGGTCCTGTTCGATTATGCCAATATCGGCGGGTTTGATGGCGCTTTCACGCGGTCAGACAATCTTGCGGCATTACGCCAGGCATTGTTGGAGGTGGCGAGAAAGGACCTGGGTCAGGATGTCTCGCAGGTCCTGATAATGAGCGTTAGCCGTCAGGATACCTGAGCGGGTTCGCTTGCGTTCAAGCAGACGCTTTTGACTACGGTTCATGGGTTTTGGATTGCGCCGCGTCGTTTGTGATCTTGTAGACGGCGCGACAGATCAGAGACGGCTTGCTTGCGCCCGAATGCCTCGCGCAGCCGTTCCATTGCCTCAAGCTTCTGCGATCGCAGTTGGGCCAGTTCGATATTCAGGGTCCGCCGCGTCGCCGATTCCCAACTGTGCCACAACAAATCAGCTCCGGTAACGTGGTAGCCATCCGCCTGTGTGCTGGTCGACCTCACCTCGGTTAACTGAGAATCCAGACGCGCCAGCTGCTGGAGAAGTCGGGCTTCACGCTGCAATACGGGGTGTAGCTTTTGGTGTTCCCGCTGAAACACGGCTTCGGCCACTGTCGAAAGATCGTCTATGCGGTCATGTGTCATCCGATCTGCCCTCTGGCCCGCTTGCGCATGGCCTCGGCAAACCGAATAGCCGCGGCGACGGGGCGATAATGCTCTTCCGCAATCTCCTGCCCGATCTCGACCGTAGCGTGCAAAGCCCGCGCCGTAGGCGGGTCAGAGTGAATGGGAACGCCCGCATCTCCGGCGGTTGCGCGAATGGTTGCAGCGACTTCGTCAACCCCTTTGGCAACGCAGACCGGTGCGCTTCCGGTCGCGCGTGACCATTTCAGTGCGATCGCATAGTGCGTCGGGTTGACGATCACCACATCAGCCTTGGGGACATCGGCCATCATCTGATTGGTCGCAATGTCCTGCGCACGCTGCCGGCGCTGCTGTTTGACATGCGGATCGCCTTCGGAATCCTTGGTCTCGTCCTGGATTTCTTTGCGCGACATTCTGTTTTTGCGCATGTGTTCAGCCTGCTGCCACAGATAGTCGATAAGACCGATAGCCAATGCGATCATAATGACGATGAAGAGGAAGCGCGTGAGCAAATTCATCATCAACAGGATAGAGGATCGTGCGGGTGCAGCGCTGGCCGTTAGAATCTCGGGCAGGTTCGCGCGCAAGAACAGGGCAAGGCAGGTGCCGTAGATCAGCAGTTTCACAAAGCTCTTGGCGAATTCGAACAGGCCGCCCCGGCCGAACTTGTTCTTTGCGTTCGAGAGGATCGAGATACGCGAAGCGCGAGGCTTCAGTTTGTCCGGTGCAAAGATCAGTGCGCGCTGGGCAATCAGGTTCAGCAATACTGCTGCGGCCGGGACAATGAATAGTGCGGCGATTGGAACCAGCGCCGATGTCAAGATGCCAGCCACGGTGGGTGCCGCTGGTCCGGCGGTGAGTAAAATCGCAAATTGGTCTGACTGATCGATCAGCACGACAAACAGGGTTCCGAGATGCTCCGCCATGTATTGGCCTGCGACCAGAAGCGCTACCAGCAGCCCCAAATAGGCGGCCACGACCGACAGGTCATTGGATTTTGCCACCTCGCCTTTCTTGCGGGCTTTTTCCAGCTTTTGCGGAGTGGCCTCGAAGGACTTGTCGCTGTCGTCGTCCGATGCAGTCATCTCAGACCTCCGAGCGGATTCTGGAGAAAGACAAAAAGAGCGTCAGACCAAGTTGACAGGATCAGCGGTGCACCCGCGAAAAGCAGGAAAAGGCCTGCGAATGTTATTGCAGGGGCACCGACAAAGGCGACCATGAGCTGAGGCATGGCCCGGTTGATTACGCCCAGTGCGAGGTTGTAGATCAGCGATGCTATGACAAAGGGCATTGCCAGTGCGAAGGCCAACCCAAAGCTGCGGGCGATTTGGGTGATACCCCAATACGAAAGGTCCGGCGCGGACGGAAGCATTGCGATGGGAAACAGCGTATAGCTGTGGATCAGGAATTGCGCGGCTCGGATGTGCAGGCCCAGTAGTACCGCCAGCGCCAACCCGGCCAGCGTCAGAAGATATCCCATAGCCGGAACGGGCTCGGCCGCCGCTCCGCCCAGAATCTGAGATAAGGATGTAGCCTGTGCTGCGATCGAGCCCGCAGTTTGCAAGGCAAGGACAAACAGGCGCAGACCGATGCCAAGCATCAGGCCGATCAGGATTTCGATACCGATCAAACCGATCATGCCGGAGAAATCCGGCAGAACCTCTGCCGCAGGGATGGCTGGAACGACGATCATCGTGAAAGCGACCGCCACCCCGAGTTTGACCCGCACCGGGATACTGCGTTCACCAAATGCGGGCAGCAGGGAAACCAGCGCGGACACCCGAAGGAATACGGCAAACAGATGCCAGATGTTGTGGCCCAGATACGGCAAAAGCTCTGCGGGGACCGAGATCACGCGGGCACTGTCCCGACCAATGCAGGCCGCGCTTCGAGCCCGATCTCCTCGAAGGACAGGACTGGGTTTGCAACGCCGCGTGCGTGCATGATCGTTCGTAACAACCGGCGTCGTCGGGTCGATGTCACGACAGCCGGGAACAACCCGTGATCGGCTGACTTTGACACGCTCTCGACGACACCATCAGCCAGCTTATTGAATAGGTTGGGGGGTAAGGCCACATCCATGCCGGCGTTGGGCGCATCTATCTGGTAGGTGGCAAAGGTGTCCTCCCACTCCGGCGCAAGCTGGATCAGGGGGATCGAGCCGTCCTCGCGTTTCATGTCCGCGACCAATTGAAAGCCCAGCCGCTGGCGGACCAGTTCGCAAATCCCCTCGGGCTGGGTTGTGGTCAGGCGTGCCTCGGCCACACTTTCGAGGATCAGCGCCATATTGCGGATCGAGACCCTTTCATCAAGTAACAACCGCAGGATCGCGTGAAGCGTATCGATCGGCACTTTGTCGGGGATCAGCTCATCCAATAATTTGCGGTTGGCTTCGGCCCGGGTCGGATCGCTGAGCCGGGTCATTTCTGACAACAGCCGCCGCAGGGATTTAAGAGTCAGCAGGCGCGAGAAATTCTGTTTGATGATCTCAAGCAGATGGGTCGCCAGAATTTCAGGAGGTGTGACGATGGTGGCACCGTTCAACGCGGCGGTTTCCTGATCCTTGGGCAATATCCAGCGTGCCGGTGCACCGTAGACCGGCTCGGTCACGTCGGTGCCGTCCGGCAGAAAGTCATGCCCGTCCTGCACCAACGCCAGTACCAGTTCGGAATTCAGAACGCCGCGCGCCTGTTCGACCCCCTGCACCTTGATGACATAGGTTCCGGTTGGCAGATCGGCACGATCAGTCAGGCGGATTTCGGGCAGGATCAGGCCAAAACTAGAGGCGACATAGGTCCGCATATTGGCGATCCGCGCATCAAGGCCGGTGCCGGGGTTCAAAACCATGCTGACAAGGTCAGGCGCGAACTCCAGATGTACGTCATCAAGGTCCAGAATGTCACCGATGGCCTGCGAGACGGGCGTGTCGGCGTCGGCTGCAGGAGGCTCGGCCTCGGCTTCGGCCTCGCGCTTCCTGAGCCCGGAATAAGCGGCATAGCCCAGCACCCCGGCCCCGAGGATGAAGGGCAGAAATGGCAGCCCGGGGACCAGTGCAAACAACACCATCAGAACGGCGACAGTTCCCAGTGCCGCGGGGTGTCGTCCGAGCTGAGAGAATATTGCGTTGTCGGTCGCGCCTTGCGTGCCTCCGCGTGCCAAGAGCAAGGCGGAGGCTATCGAGATGATCACTGCGGGGATCTGGGAAACCAACCCGTCGCCAACGGTCAGGATGGCGTAGGTTTCAAAGGCGGACGACACTGGCATCCCGTGCACGATAACGCCCATCACCAATCCCATCACGAGGTTGAGCAGCGTGATCAGAAGCCCGGCGATCGCATCGCCTTTGACGAATTTCGACGCGCCATCGAGCGAGCCGAAAAAGGTGGTTTCCTGCTGCTCGCGCTCACGCCGTTCTTTGGCCTGCTGGTGATCGATGGCCCCGGCGGACATGTCACTGTCGATGGCGAGCTGTTTGCCGGGCATCCCATCCAGCGCGAACCGGGCGCCGACTTCGGCCATGCGGGCCGCGCCCTTTGTGATGACCATGAAGTTCACGATCAGCAAAACGCCGAATACCACCAGTCCAAGGAAGATGCTGCCACCCATGACGAACTGGGCAAAGCCTTCGATCACGTCGCCAGCCGCATTGGTGCCGGTATGCCCCTGACCGATGATCAGCTTGGTTGAAGACACGTTCAGCGACAAGCGCAGCATCAGCGAGGCCAGCAGGATGGTCGGGAAGGATGAGAAATCCAGCGGCCGTTCGATGAACAGGGTCAAAGTGAAGATCAGGATCGCCAGAGCGAACGAGGCCGCCAGCCCCACATCCAGCACCCAGGCGGGCATGGGAAGGATCATCATCACGATGACCGCCATCAGCGCCAAAGCCAGCAGGACGGTCGGAGAGAACAGGGTGCGGGGATCGATGCGGGGCACTGTCTGCTCCTAGTTGAAGGCGATGAACGCGGTGGCGGTGCCGCTGTCGGGAACCAGCGATCCCAATGCGTTCTTGCCAGCGGGATGGGCGTTCAGAGGGATAAGCGGGCGTGCAGAGGCGGTGAAAGGGTCGCGTCCAAGGTTTTCGTGTGGCCCGTCCAGCTGTGCCAATACGGTCTGAAAGCGGTCGGAATACGCGGCCGCATGGTGCCGGGTGCGTGAATGGTACGCTCCGGCAGCGGCGGGCCATGATCCGAGCTCTGCGTAAAGCTGGGCCAGAAACCGCGCCGCGTAGGCCGCGTTCTCGTCAGGATCGAACATCGCGTCGATAGAGCGGAAGGCTTGGCCATGCCAGCGGTAATTGATCTGAAAGCAGCCGACATCGAAGCTGCGCGCACCGGATTTGAAGATGTTAAAAACGTATGATTTTGCCTCGATCTCTGAGGTGAACCAGTATCCCTGACCTTCTCGATTGACGGTCCAGGGCCAGGGTTCAAGCCTTCCATCCAGTTCGCGACCTGTTTCCACGCGAGCGATGGCACGGAGAACGTCCAGCGGAACGCCCTCGGCCTGTGCCGCACGTCGCGCTGCGCGATCACACAGCGTCGCGGTCCCGCCGTTGGGCGTTGCGTATCCGGCCTGCGCCAGAAAGACATGCGCCACAAGCGCCGCACTCAGGAGTTTTTGTATTGGCATTCTGCCGGTCCGGGATTCTGATCAATCCGGGCCAAGCTAGCCAACCATCGGTTTACAGAGGGTTAGCGTGCCTCAGTTTCGGTCGATCTTCCGGCCGAAAACCACGCTGGTGTTGGTGCGTAGCACGCCGGGTACCCGCGCGAGTTCATCGACTAGAATGTCGAGGTCTTCGATCCGCGGCGCGTCGGCCGAGAGCAACAGATCAAACTCGCCATTGATCGACAGGCACAGTTTAACCTCGGGATAAGCTTCGAGGCGCTTGATGATGCGTGTGGTTTCTTTCTGCTGCACCTCGAGCAGGACGATGATCTGCACGCGGGGGGTGTCTTCGGTTTCGCGCAGGACGACCGAATAACCTGCGATAACGCCACGCTCTTCCATCCGGTTGATGCGTTCGTGCACCGTGGTGCGGGCGACCCCAAGTGTGTTGGCGATGCGGGTCGTCGAGTCGCGCGCATTGTGCTGCAAGGCGGCGATGATGCGTCGATCAAGCTGGTCCATTGGGGCTCCGGGGTTCGGGCAGGGCTTGTTCCGGTTTATGGCAGTTCGGCACCCGGGCTCAAGGCTCGCTCGGCATACGGGGGTGCAGATCATCAATGACGATCGGGTGTGCGTGGGGTTTGGGCCCGGAAAGATGCGGGTGATCCGGTGGAAGGTCAGGGTGGCTGTGGACCATCGCCTTTTCGTCGTTACGGGGCCAGGCCCTTAGCACAAGAACCAGACCCAGAGCTGCGGCTGCTGTCATTCCGACCATGGCCACTGTGGCACCATAACGGGTCATCAGCCATCCGGCCAAAGGATAAAGCACCAGCCAGCAGGCATGGGACAGGGTGAACTGAGCGGCGAAAACGGCGGGCCGATCTTCGGCATGGGCGGATCGGGTCAGCAGACGGCCCGAAGGCGTCAGCGTACTGGAATATCCAAAACCTACCAACACCCAGATCGCGGTCAGAAGCCACAGCGTTATCGGCAGGGTGGAGGAAAGTACCGCCGCTGCTCCCATAGCGCCGGTCGCCAGCGATGCTCCGCTGAGCATGACGCGACGATCAGAGATATGGTTCAGAAGGCGTGGCAGAGCGAATGCAGCCAGCATCGAGCCGCCGCCAAACCCTGCCAGAGCAATTGCCACGGCGCTCTCAGACAGATCGAGATCGCCGCGCACGATCACGACGGTGTTGACGATTACCATCGAACTCAGCGCAGCTGCGCTCCAGCTCAACGCCAGCAGGCCGCGCAGACGCGGGGTCTTGAGATAAATTCTGATGCCGCGTGTGGTGCGGTCATAGATACCGCGCGGCTCGGATGGCTTGGGTGAAGGCAGGGTGGCGGATACCACGAGCAGAGCGGAGGCAACAAAGCCGAGACTGGTGCCCAGAAACAGGCTGTTGAAACTGACGAACAGCAGCAGGGCGGCGGCCAGCATCGGGCTCAGCAGGCTCTCCATATCGACTGCGAGGCGTGAAAGGGAGAGGGCTTTGGTATAGTCTTGCTCGTCGGTCAGAACATCCGGGATGGTGGCCTGAAACGCGGGTGTAAACCCGGCAGAGGCGGATTGCAGGACGAAGATCAGAACATAGACCTGCCAAATTTCGGTAACGAAGGGCAGACAGAGCGCTACGATGGCGCGCACGAGGTCCAGTACCACCAGCATCCTGCGCCGGTCCAGGCGCTCGGCAAAGGCGGCGGCAAGCGGGGCGACGGTGACATAGGCCAGCATCTTGATGGTCAGCGCGGTCCCCAGCACCAGCCCGGCTGAAGCTCCGGCCAGATCGAAGGCCAGCAGCCCCAGCGCCACCGTCGCCAGCCCGGTTCCGGTCAGCGCGACGATCTGGGCTGCCAGCAGATGTCGATAGGTACGATTTGTGAGAATACTCAACATCGGTCAGAGATACTTGGTTATGGTTTTGAAATCTTCGACGCCATCGTCATCGGTTTCGCTGGACAGGCAATGGTCGACATGGTCGTGGATCAGCGCACGTTTGGCATTGGTGAGCGCCTTTTCCACGGCAAAAAGTTGCTGAGCGATATCCGTACAGGGCGCCTGATCCTCTAGCATGGTGATTACTTTGGCCAGGTGTCCGTGCGCGCGTTTCAGGCGTGCCGTGATCTGCGGATGCGATTTGTGGGCGTGTGTCGTCATGATTGATCCTAATCCCCCCCATGGGGATATTGTCAAGATGCACGTCTGACAGAAAACGCTCTCGAAGCGATGACGTTGAGTTTGCCTGCGAAACCTCCTATCTCGGGATCGAGACCGCACAAAGGAAGTCCTCGTGGCGAATTATTTGTACAAGAACGATCTGCCCGATGGGTTGGATATGGGCCCGGTCGTGGCCATCGATTGCGAAACCATGGGGCTGAACCCGCATCGGGACCGGCTATGTGTCATCCAGATGTCGGGCGGGGACGGAAACTGCCATATTGTTCAGGTGGAAAAAGGCCAATCATCTGCGCCGAACCTCTGCGCGATGCTGGAAGATCCCAACGTATTGAAGCTGTTCCATTTTGGTCGTTTTGATATCGCGGCACTGTTTCACACCTTTGGAGCACTTGCCGCGCCGGTTTACTGCACCAAGATCGCCAGTCGACTGGTGCGCACCTATACCGACCGGCACGGTCTGAAAAACCTGTGTCAGGAACTGATCGGCGTCGATATCTCGAAACAGCAACAGATGAGCGATTGGGGCGCGGAAACCTTGACGGACGCGCAGCTTGATTATGCCGCCTCGGATGTTCTGTATCTGCACCAGCTGCGTGATGCGCTGGATGGACGGTTGGCCCGTGAAGGCCGGACCGAGATGGCACAAGCCTGTTTTGATTTCCTCCCGACACGTGCGAAGCTTGACCTCGCAGGCTGGCCCGAAACCGATATTTTTGCGCACTCATGACCGATACCGAAGCATTTCTGAGAACCGCGCGTCAGGTTGTAGCCGACGAAGCCCGTGCACTGGACGTTCTGGCCGAAGGGTTGGATGAGCACTTTGCCGAGGCTGTGCAACTGATCCTGCAGGCGACGGGCCGCATTATCATCAGTGGCATCGGCAAATCCGGCCATATCGGCCACAAGATCGCGGCGACGCTGGCCAGCACCGGAACACCGGCGTATTTCGTCCACCCTGCCGAGGCGAGCCATGGTGATCTGGGCATGGTCTCGAAAGGCGATGTGGTTCTTGCCATCTCGAATTCCGGCGAAGCGCCTGAACTGGCGAACCTTCTGGCCTTTACACGACGCTTTGGCATTCCGTTGATCGGGTTGTCGAGCAAACCGCAAAGCACGCTGATGAAACAAGCGGACGTGCATCTGCTGATCCCGTCTCTGGGAGAGGCCTGCGGCTTTGGCATGGTACCCTCGATCTCGACCACGCTGACACTGGCGATGGGCGATGCTCTGGCGATTGCGTTGATGAAGTATCGGGATTTCCGGCCTGAAAACTTCCGCGATTTCCATCCGGGCGGCAAACTGGGCGCACAGCTCAGCAAGGTGCGTGATCTGATGCACTCTGATACGCCCGTCGTCCCCTCTGGTACCGCGATGAGCGAAGCACTTCTGGTCATGAGCCAGAAAGGCTTTGGTGTTGTCGGCGTAACAGATGCTGCGGGACGGTTGCTGGGTATCGTCACCGACGGGGATTTGCGGCGGCACATGCAGGGGCTGTTGGATCTGACGGTCGATCAGGTGATGACGCCTGATCCGCGTACAATCGGGCCTGACGAGCTGGCCGAGGGGGCTGTTGCGCTGATGACCATGCACAGCCCGAAAATCACTTGCCTTTTTGTTGTCGATCCCGAGGCTGATGGCCGGGCCGAAGGGATATTGCACATCCACGACTGTCTGCGCGTAGGTTTGGGGTAACCAGATGGCTGACGTCGATCGCCATTCCCGATGGGTGCAGTTCCTGAAGGTGCTGCTGCCACTCGTGGCGATTTTGTTGCTGTCATCCGTTTTTCTTCTGTCGCGCAGCATCGACACCAATGTTTCGGTACCATTCAGCGATCAGGATATCGACGACCGGCTGACCGATCAGGTCGTCACAAGCCCTGATTACAAGGGAGTGACCCGCAAAGGCGAAGAAATCCGGGTCGAAGCCCGCCGCGCCAGTCAGGGTAGCGAAGGCAACACTCCGACGGCAGCCGAAGTTCAGGGCCGCTTTGGGTTAAGCAACGGTGGCGAGATTACACTTGAATCCAACACGGGCATAATCCGACCAGACAAGGGCACCGCGACCTTCGTGGGGGATGTGGTCATCACCACCAGAGACGGCATCCAGGTCACGACCGATCTGTTGAATACGTCTCTGGACGAAATTCGGGGTGACAGCCCCGGCCAGATTGACGGAACCGGCCCGATTGGCGACTTCACGGCCGGACGAATGACATTTGGAACCGAAAAAAACGATGGTCCGGTCCATATTCTTTTTACAGGCGGCGTGAAGCTGATATACGAGCCGCAAAAAGCAGAAAGATAACTTGTGTTCGATTTACGTGTCGCCGTTTTGTGTTTTGCCGTGGCAGCGGGCGCTGCGCCTGTCTCTGCGCAGGAGGCACAGGTGGCGTTCGGCTCGGTCAATGCCGATCCGACTTTGCCGGTCGAAGTGACATCCGAGACGCTGAACGTGAATCAGGAGGACGGGTCGGCCGAGTTTATCGGCGATGTCATCGTCATTCAGGGTGAGATGCGCCTGACTGCGGATCGCGTTCTTGTCATCTACAACGAAGAACGCTCGGCCATCGAACGGATGGAAGCAACGGACAACGTTGTGCTGGTCAGCCCGCCCGACGCGGCCGAGGGTGATTGGGCGGAATACACCATCGATTCCGGCGTGATTGAGATGAAGGGCAATGTGCTGCTGACGCAGGGACCAAGCGTTATCAGCGGCGACGAAATGATCGCAAACCTTACGACCGGGACCGCGACGATGTCGGGACGGGTCAAGACCATCCTGCAGCAGGGTGGCAACTGATGAACCGGCCCGAACTCTCCGTCGCCGAAGGCTCGTCCGGTCTGAAGATCGAGAAGCTGCGCAAGTCCTATCGCAAGAAGACCGTCATCCGCGATGTCTCGATGAACCTGAACCGGTCCGAAGTGGTGGCGTTGCTGGGTCCGAACGGTTCGGGCAAGACGACCACGTTCTATTCGGTGGCCGGGCTGGTTTTCCCCGAAGCGGGCACTGTCGAGATTGATGGGCAGAATGTCACGACCCTGCCCATGTATCGCCGCGCCCGCTTGGGGATCGGCTATCTGCCGCAGGAAATGTCGATTTTCCGCGGTATGAGTGTCGAGGACAATATCGCCTCGGTTCTGGATATAACCGTCAAACATGCCCATCGCCGCAAAGAGCGGCTTGAGGAGCTGCTGTCGGATTTTTCGATCGAACACCTGCGACGCGCTCCGGCGCTGGCCCTGTCGGGCGGGGAACGCCGACGGGTCGAGATTGCGCGCTGTCTGGCCGCCGACCCGAAGTATCTGTTGCTTGATGAGCCCTTTGCCGGGGTCGATCCGATCAGCGTCGGTGATATCCGGCATCTGGTGGCCGATCTGAAGAAACGGGGTATCGGGGTTCTGATCACGGACCACAACGTCCGGGAAACGCTGGAGATTGTGGATCGGGCCTATATTCTGCATGACGGTCAGGTGCTGATGTCCGGAACCCCCGATGAAGTGGTCGAAAACGAAAATGTTCGCCGCGTGTATCTGGGCGAAAACTTCCGTATTTCATGAGGTTATGCGGAAATGCGCCTGACGCATGACGGAAATCACGTATATACACACCTGTTTTGATTGACTCTTCCCTCACCTCTTGGCTCAATTGGCTTATGGCAATTCTTCGGTTCCAGTCTGGATCTCGATGTCCCTTCTTGGAAGGGCAGGATCAGCGGCAACCGCAGAACATGCCGATACCCCCCACCCGATAAAAACAAGTCAGTCGCGCAACGCGACGTCAGAATGGGTGTGAATTGTGAAGGAGATCACATGCGTTACCAAATCAGCGGAAAACAGATCGACATCGGTGCGGCCCTGCAGACCCATGTGCAGACCGAACTGGGCGAGGTTGTGGGCAAATACGCCCAGCGGCCAACGGACGCCAACGTCGTCTTTTCCCGTTCGGCGCATGAATATGTATGCGAAACCACCGTGCATCTGTCGACCGGGCTGACCGCGCAGGCCAAGGCGCACGCGACCGAGATCTACGCGGCGTTCGAAGGCTGCTGCGACAAGATGGAGACACAACTGCGACGCTATAAGCGCCGCCTGAAAGACCACCATAAGGATCGGTCCGAGCCGGTTGAACTCTTTGGCGCGTCCTCTTATATCCTCGCCTCTGACGAATCGGAGACGGCTGACGAACCCGAATCGCTGCAGCCCATGATTGTGGCTGAGATGGAAACCAAGATCCCATCGCTCAGTGTTGGTGAAGCCGTCATGCAGATGGAACTCGCCGGTGCTCCGGTGCTGGTGTTCCGGAATGAGAACAAGGACGGATTGAATGTCGTTTATCGCCGCGAGGACGGCAATATCGGTTGGATCGATCCGTAACAGGCAAGACTAATCGGCCTGCCCCCGAATAGCCGGGGGCATGGCTTAGGAGCAAAATGATGGAGCTTTCGAGCATTCTGAAGCCCGAAGCGGTGCGTGTACTCTCCGCTGCTTCCAGTAAGAAGCGTTTGTTTCAGGAAATTGGCGATGTAGGCGCCGCAACGCTTGGGCTGGATGCGCAGGTGATTGTTGACAGCCTGCTTGAGCGGGAGAGCCTTGGCCCAACCGGCGTTGGTCATGGTGTCGCGCTTCCGCACGCACGGCTTTCCGAACTGGAATCGGTCTCGGGTGTGTTTGTCATGCTGGAGAAACCCATCGATTTTGGCTCGGTTGACCGTCAGCCCGTGGATTTGGCGTTTTCGCTGTTTGCACCAGAGGAAGCGGGGGTTGAACATCTCAAGGCGCTGGCGTTGGTGTCCCGCACGTTGCGTGAGCAATCCGTCTGCGCAAAGCTGCGGGCCAATCCCGATCCGGTGAAGCTCTATGCCATTCTGACAGAAGCCCAGTCAATGCAAGCGGCCTGAATTCCCCTGCGAACAACAAAAAAGAAGCCCCCGATTTTCGGGGGCTTCTTTTTTGGGTTTTGGCAATCGGCCTGATCAGCCGCCGGTTCCCATTTCCAGCGTCCACCAAATTTTTCCACCGCCCTCCTGATGCCAGGCAAAGCCCATCTGGGTGGCTTTCGGGTCCATAATAACGGCACGTGGACCGGGTTCCTGCATCCATGCGGCCAGCGTCTCAGTCTCGGTTTCATAAGTTTCCGAGATCGCTTCGCCCAGAAAGGTGCCGAAATACCCGACCCGGGCAGCACGATCTATCGGAGATGATCCGTCTGATCCGAAATGCCAGGGCCGGTTCTGCCGGGCCATGTCTTTCGAGTGGGTTGCGGCAGCTGCGTTCAGTTGTGAATTCAGTTGCACCTGCTGCAGACCAGAGGCCTGTCGTAACGCATTGACCGAATCCAGCATTCTGAACTGCAGTTTCTCAGGATTGCCCCGGATTTTATAAACGGATGGCAACGGTCTACCATCAGCACCGATCGTGGTGCCCGAATCGGTACACGCCGCCAAAGCGGCAAAACAAATCATCAGAATGGAAAGAATACGTGTCATGATCGGCCTGAATTTTGTGTCGACAAGGGAAATAGCCTGCCTGACCGCCCGGAGCAAACGCACAATGGCCGAACCTTGCATGAATCTGCCGGTTTGATTTGCGACTGAAGCATTCTGGCCATAAAATACCTCAGATTTTGCATTCGCTGTTAGCAAAGGACCGCTCTACATGGTCAAGAAACACATTCTTACTCCGACGCGCCGCGTATTTCTGGCGGGCGCTGGCGCCAGCATGGCCTCGCCTGCGCTTGCTCAGTATATTCCCGGTGACCCATTGCGCCCGGCGCCCGAACCTGAACCTCAGGTGCGTCGCAATGTGTCCGGCTTCAGGGCGCTGGACTGGCGACCTTACTTCTCGAACACCAACAACGGCGCCATTCTGGTCGATACCGTATCGCGGGCGCTGCATTATTGGTCAGATGATCAATCTGTATACAAACTTTATCCGTCATCGGTGCCTTTGACCGAGGAATTGACCCGCCGCGGGCGGACCAGTGTCATCCGCAAGGTGGAAGGGCCAAGCTGGTCGCCGACTCCGTCGATGAAAAAGCGTAACCCGGAATGGCCGGATTACATCCCGCCCGGACCCGATAACCCGTTGGGAACACATGCTTTGTACCTGGGTTGGAAATACTATCGCATCCACGGCACCCATGACACGCGCAAAATCGGCCGCCGATCGTCGAATGGTTGCATCGGCTTGTTCAACGACGACATTGCCGAGCTGTTCTCAATGACCAAGGTCGGCACGCAAGTGTTGCTAATTTGACGACATTTTCGCGCACGAACCCGCTTGCCGGGCAAGTTGCAATTGCATTCGGTCGGCATAGCTGATTAGAAAAACTCACGAGGTAAGTCTTAGATGTGCGGTTTCGATATTTGGAATCGCGCAAATTCTGGAGGTTAATATGAAGAAACTCGTTCTCGCTGCTGCTCTGACTGCTGCTGCTTCGACCGCATATGCTGGCAACCTGGAAGAGCCGGTTGTTGAAGCACCTGTAGTCGTTGAAGAAACCCAAGGTTCGTCGCAGGGCATCATCCTGCCGCTGATCCTGCTGGTTGTTGTTGCTGCAGCTGTTGCCGCAGGCTAAGTCGACGAGACTTTCATCGATTTAAAAGGCGGTGGTGCAAACCACCGCCTTTTTTCATGTCCGGCAAACGCGTGCGTTCAGTCCAGCCAGCCGCGCAGATTGTCTTGGATCACCTTGCCCAGCGCCGCGATATGCGAATCGTCGTCATTGAGGCAGGGGATGTAGGTGAACGATTCGCCGCCCGCCTCTTCAAAGCTCTCCCTGATCTCTTCGTTGATCTCTTCCAAAGTCTCGATGCAATCGGCAGAAAACGCGGGCGCGATAACGGCGATGTTCTTCTTGCCTTGCCGCGCCAGATCAGCCACGTGATCGACGGTGTAGGGTTTTAGCCATTCTTCTGGCCCAAAGCGCGACTGGAAGGTCGATACCAGTTGGTCATCCGACCACCCAAGACGCTCTTTCAGCAGCCTTGAGGTTTTGACGCATTGGCAATGGTAGGGATCGCCCTGCTGCAGATAGCGTTCGGGCATTCCGTGATAAGAGCAGACAAGGATATCTGGTTTGACCTCCATCGCTGCGTAGGCACGCTCGACCGAGCCTGCCAAAGCATCAATGTAAGCCGGTTCATCAAAATACGCAGGGACAGTACGGCTGGCCGGTTGCCAAGCCTCTTTCATTAACGCTCGGAAGAACTGATCGTTTGCGGTGGCTGTCGTGGCTCCGGCATATTGTGGATAGAGCGGGAAGAAAAGGATTCGGTCGCAGCCTTCCGCCACCATCTGACGAACCTTTGAGAGTGTCGATGGACTGCCATAGCGCATACAGAAGTCGACCATGACTTGATCGCCGTAGCGGGCGTGCATCGCCTCGCTTAGTTTGATCGTCTGGCCCTTGGTAATCGTCATCAGTGGGCTTTCACCCTTGTCGTGATTCCAGATCGACTTGTAAGCCTCACCCGAACTGAAGGGGCGCTTGGTCAGAATGATACCTTGCAGAATTGGTTGCCATTTCCACGCCGGGTAGTCGATCACCCGCTTGTCCGACAGGAACTCGTTCAGGTAGCGCCGCATGGGCCAATAGCTGAAGTCATCCGGCGTCCCCAGATTGGCCAACAGAATACCGACGCGGCCCGTTTTGACCTTGGGGTGGTCTGCGGGCGCATGGGCGGGGCGAGTGGCATCAAACATTGGAGCTTCCTGAATTATGGTGTCTGGCCTGAGATAAAGGGAATCGACCGGTCGTCAATCGGGCAGTTTGCCCTCATCCGTGCCCAGCGCATCGGCGAGGCGCATCTGGGCCGATCCCGGGCGCAGGGGTTTGGGCTGGCTGTCGTCCGGGGCCCAGCCGGTTAAGCAGATCAGCTCATATGTTGCTGTCAGGCGGCCCTCGGGCGTTTTGAAATGCGCGGCGTAGATGTCTTGCGCTTTGTCGAAAACAGTACGTCGAGTGGGGTGTTTCAGCCGATCTGTCAACGCGTTGGTTTCCCCCATGGCCCGCAAATCATGCATCAGGTGTATCAGATCGCGGTATTCTGCAGAGAGAGAAGCCTTATCGGCAACGGGCAGGGCAAGTCCGGCCCGTTGCAGCAACGCACCCAGATCACGCAGTTCCGCCATTGGTGCGATTCGGGGGCTGAGGCCGCCCGTTTCCTCAATCTCAGCCTGACTCAAAGCTGCGCGCAATTCTTGCAGGGTGTCACCGCCCAGACATGCGGCCAGCAGCAACCCGTCGGGTTTGAGGGCGCGATGGCATTGGATCAGTTGGCCAACCGGATCATTGGCCCAATGTAGTGCCATCGCGTGTATCACGAGATCATGCCCGCCGGGCGTCAAATCCAGTACGTCCTCATCCCTGATGATCCGGGCACCCGTTAACAAATCCTCCCAGATATGCGGGAACGGGGTCACAACGACGGGTGCCTTAAAGGTTTTGTTAACCATGGACAGACGATCCTGCACTTCGTCAACGGCGGTGCGGTGCAGGAACAGGGCCTCATCCCTTGCGCGGCTGCGATGATGCGCAAGCACTGAGCGGTCAAACAGAGAGGGTGCAGTTGTGGACGGCAGTTTCATGAGCCGCAAGTATCGCATTCGCCAGCGGATTCAAACCGCTGTTGAGATGATCTATCCCCCCCGCTGTCTTGCGTGCGGAGTGCTGACCGAATCGGACTTTGGACTCTGCGGTCCTTGCTGGCGTGATACGCCGTTTATCGGCGGAACGGTTTGCGAATGCTGTGGTGTGCCGGTACCCGGCGCGCGGGACGGGCACCGGATCGAATGCGACGATTGCCTCAGAACTCCGCGCTCCTGGCAGGATGGGCGGGCCGCATTGCTGTATCAGGGGGGTGCCAAGGCGCTGGTGCTCGCGTTGAAACACGGTGATCGCCCGGAACTTGCGCGTCCTGCAGCGCGCTGGATGGCGCAAACCGGGCGGGTGCTGATGCGTCCGAATATGCTGATCGCACCGGTTCCGCTGCATTGGACCCGCCTGATCCGGCGCCGGTACAACCAATCGGCCCTTCTGGCGCAACATTTGGGCCGGGAAACCGGTCTGACCGTGTGCCCCGATCTACTGGTGCGCATTGTACGTACGCCTGTTCTGGAAGGCAAAACGGCGGTCGAACGCTCTATTGCGCTTGCCAATGCCGTAAGTGTGCATCGCAGCCGGGAAGGTCTGCTCCGGGGGCGCGATATTCTTCTGGTCGATGACGTGATGACTTCTGGCGCGACGCTGGAGGCCTGCGCGCGTGTCTGCCGCGCGTCAGGGGCAAATCATATTTTCGTGTTGGTACTGGCGCGCGTTGCCAAGGATGCCTAATTCGCGGAAGATTACGTGAATTCTAAAGGGACGAAGAATGAAGCCGGTTGAGATCTACACGTCGCCGCTTTGTGGCTTTTGCCACGCGGCCAAACGGTTGCTGAAACAGAAAGGCGTCGAATTCAATGAGATCGACGTGTTGATGCACCCAAAACGCAAACCCGAAATGATCCAGCGTGCGGCAGGCAAGCGCACTGTGCCGCAGATTTTTGTCGGCACAACCCATGTTGGTGGGTGCGACGACCTTTATGAACTTGAACGTCAGGGCAAGCTGGATCGCTTGCTCGCGGCCTGATGAAAACCGCTCTGCTGCAGATCACCTCGTCGGACGATCCGGCTGAAAATCTGGACATGGTGCGCGCCATGATGGTCGAAGCGGCCGATCAGGGTGCGCAATTCATCCTGACGCCCGAGGTGACGAATTGCGTGTCCACCAGCACCACGCGACAGCGTGAGGTTCTGCAGCATGAAGAAGATGACATCACCTTGGCTGGCCTGCGGGAACAGGCCGCAGCGCTGGGAGTATGGCTGCTGATCGGTTCGTTGGCGATCAGGACGCACGACGCCGATGGGCGGTTTGCCAACAGGTCTTTCATGATCAACCCGCAAGGGCAGATCGTGGCGCGGTACGACAAAATTCATATGTTCGACGTTCAGGTCACCGAGACCGAGACCTTTCGAGAATCAAAGAACTACCGCCCTGGTGAGAAAGCGGTGGTGGCCGACACCGATTTCGGTAAGGTCGGCCTGACGATTTGCTATGATATCCGCTTTCCGCATCTCTATGCCGCACTGGCGCACGCGGGTGCGCGGATTCTCACCGTCCCGGCGGCGTTTTCGCCGGTCACCGGGGCGGCGCACTGGGAATCGCTGCTGCGTGCCCGGGCGATAGAGAACGGCTGCTGGGTGCTGGCGCCTGCGCAGACAGGCGCGCATCCGAAAACGCGGGGAAAAACACGGTATACCCATGGTCACAGCATGGTTGTGGCCCCGTGGGGAGAGGTGCTGATCGACGCAGCAGCCAATCCGGGCATTCACATTTTCGATTTGGATGATAGTTCTGTGACAGAGGCGCGCCGCCGCGTGCCCTCATTGCAGCACGTGCGGTCCTTCGATGGGCCCTGATCCAGAGAGCCATGACAGACGAACACAATGCCCTTGCGGTCACGCTGTTCAGCGAGATTCTGACTGCAGACCAACTATTGCGCAACCGGCTGAGCCGGGTGCTGCCCAAGGGCATGGAAATCTCGCATTTCTCGGTGCTGAACCATCTGGTCTTCGTTGGTGACGAACGCAGCCCGGCGCAGCTGGCCAACACATTCCATGTGACGCGCGGGGCGATGACCAACACTTTGGCCAAGCTGGAATGGGCCGGATACATCCACATCCGCCCCGACTGGGACGACGCCCGCCGCAAGATGGTCGCCATCAGCCCCGCCGGTCGCCGCGCCCGCGATCAGGCGATTTCGTCGATTGCCCCGCTGATCAACCGCGTAGTCGGAGAGCTGGGGCTGGAGCGCGTCCGCAGTACCCTGCCCGTGCTGCGGGATTTGCGGTTGCAGTTGGAAGGGGAGTAGGGGTGTCGCGGATGGTCAATTACAATGGATAAAGTAGCGTGGGGATGCGATGTCATCATCGGAACATCGTACTACTGTGATTTTATCGGCGATTTGTACCTGAGCGATGAAACTCTTGAAGAAGCAAGACTGTCAGCATTGCGGAATGAACGAGGATTGGCTCTGGACGAAAGTAAGTTCCCAAAGAAGACCATTGCTAGAAATGGCCGCCCTCAAAAACTCAGGCATTTTGCCAATGCAGGATTCTTTCTCATCTCTCCCGAAGTCGTCGAAGTTCTGAAAACGCTCGATATTGGCGAAGGCGCAGTTTATTCGACGTCGTTTTTCAAGAAAGATCAAAAGACCCCACTGAACTTGCACCACAGCTATCTGAACATCGGAAACGTTAAGGATACGTTTTTGGCAGAGCAATCTCCGAGAACAGAGAAATCAGGTGCACCCAGATCCTGGCCAGAAGAAGACAGGCGGAGAGTCAGACGCGGCCTAGCAGACTGGGCTGATGATGATGTTGCGTTAGGATCGGCGTGTCTTGAAGGTCCAGATATCTGGGTAGAGAAGTGCTTCAACGACGCTTTCTTCATAAGCGACAGATTTGCTCATGCTCTTCAGCGAGAAAACCTAGCGGAAGACTTCAACCTCAAGCGCTGCCGCGTCTTGTAGGATAGGTGCTTGCACCCACCGCGCCTGATTTGTCGTCGAAATGATGGGTGTGAACACCCAACTCACCCCGGCTTAACACTCGCCGTCACATAATTCACGCTCAAATCCCGATCCGAGATCGACCAACTCCACAGGATCGGGTTGAAGACGAACCCCTTGCGGTCCACCGGTTCCAGCCCGGCTTGGCGCAGCAGGTCGAACAACTCATCGGGGGTGATGAACTTGTTCCACTCATGCGTGCCGCGCGGCAGCCAGCGCATGACAACCTCGGCCCCGAAGATGGCCATCGCATAGGATTTCGGGTTGCGGTTGATGGTCGAGCAGATCAGCAGGCCGCCCGGTTTCAGCAAGTGCTGCGATGCGGTCAGGAACCCCAACGGGTCGGCAACGTGTTCGACCACCTCCATGTTCAGCACCACGTCGAATTGCTCGCCAGCGGCTGCCATGTCCTCGGCGGTGGTGTGGCGGTAGTCGATCTGCAGGCCCGATTGCTCCGCATGGATGCGGGCGACGGGCAGGTTGCCCTCGGCGGCGTCGGCTCCGATGACCTCGGCCCCAAGACGGGCCATGGGTTCGCTCAGCAGCCCGCCGCCGCAGCCGATATCAAGCAGGCGCAAGCCTTCGAACGGTTTCGAGACGCTCAAATCACGGTCAAACTCGCCCGCGATTTGCTGTGTGATATAATCCAGACGGCACGGATTCAGCATGTGCAGGGGCTTGAATTTCCCGTGGGGGTCCCACCATTCCGCAGCCATCGCCTCGAATTTTGCGATCTCTGACGGGTCAACCGTGTTCGGATGCGCTTGCATTCCTGTCTCCGTGTGCTCTTTTACGCTTAAGGACTATATAGGGCCATAATGGACAAGTACCCGGACCAAAAGCGCGCAGTTCAATATCTTTATCCGCCGATCGATCCGTTCGATCAGCGCGTGGTCGATATGGGCGATGGGCATCGTATCTATGTGGAACAATGCGGTAATCCCAATGGGATACCGGTTGTGGTGCTGCATGGTGGCCCGGGTGGCGGCTGCAGCCCCGCGATGCGGCGCTATTTCGATCCGGATGTCTATCGGGTGATTCTCTTTGATCAGCGCGGATGTGGCCGGTCGCGTCCTACGGCTTCGGTCGAAGACAATACGACCTGGCATCTGATCGCGGATATCGAACGGTTGCGGAGACTGTTCGAAATTGAGGATTGGATCGCTTTCGGCGGCAGTTGGGGTGCGACGCTGGCGTTGATTTATGCGCAGACTCACCCGGACCGCGTAAATCGCCTGGTGCTGCGCGGTGTGTTTCTGGCGACGCAGGCTGAGCTGGATTGGTTCTATGGCGGCGGCGCTGGCAAGTTCTGGCCTGAACAATGGGCCAAGTTCACCTCTCTCTTGCCCGAGCATGAGGTGAAGGACGCCATCAACGCCTATCACAAGCGCCTGTTTTCCGGTGACCGCGCGACCGAGATTCTATATGCCCGTGCCTGGTCGCATTGGGAAAACGCGCTGGCCTCGATCCACACCAACGGATCGGTGGGGGAAAGCCCGGGCGAGTACGCGCGTACCTTTGCGCGTTTGGAGAACCACTATTTCAGGAACAAAGCCTTTCTTGAATATGACGGGCAGATACTGGATCAGATGGATCGTATTGCGCATATCCCCGGTCATATCGTGCAGGGTAGATACGACATGATCTGCCCGCCGCAAGCTGCTTGGAAACTGTCGCAACACTGGCCCGACGCTGAGTTGAAGATGGTGCGTCAGGCGGGGCACGCATTGTCCGAGCCGGGGATAAGCGTTGAACTGGTCCGGATCATGGACCGCGTGGCCGAGGGTGCGGCATGACCCGGATTGACCGCCGTGCCTTGTTCGCCTCTGGTGCCGCTGCCGCCTTGCTGGCGGCAACAGGGGCATCCTTGGCCGATACTCCAAAATCCGGGGGCACCTTGCGGCTGGCCGTTCCACGGGACGACAGCCTTGAGCAGGTGGCGAGGGGCGCTGTATTTGACACGCTGACCGAGATTGCCCCAGACGGCACCCTGCGAGGAGAGCTGGCAACAGGCTGGCAGACCGACTCCAGCGCAAAGGTCTGGAGTTTTGACCTGCGCAAGGACGTGGTGTTTCACGACGGGGGTTTGCTGACTGTTCAGGAAATCCTGCCGATTCTTGATGAGTTCGGGCAAGCCGAGGCGCTGAGCGCTGGTTGTCTGCGGCTGGAGTTGCCCGTGGCCAACCCGGGTTTGCCTTTCCGGCTTGCAGACAGCCGTTTCGCGATTACACGTGACGGACAATCCATAACACCGTTACACGCCGCCAATGGTACCGGTTGCTATCGTGCTGAGCGTGCCGAGGACGGGCGTCATTTTCTGGGTCGCAAGGTGGCAGGGCACTACAAAGAGGGCCGTGCAGGTTGGGCGGATGCGATTGAGGTTATCGTGATTCCCGATGCTGCCGTGCGGGCCGAAGCTTTGCGGGACGGCTATGTAGATGTCGCGGCAATGCCGGACCCGGACGGCCTGAATGGCCAGAGGGGGCTGCGTTACCACCCCGGCGAATCGAAAATGGCACTGGCCGCGGCAGCGCATGTGGGTATGCCCCGCCAGATCGCGCAGGCCCATGCGTTGGATGATGGTCGCATCGCCGAACGGTGGTGGCTGGCGTAAATCCGATCACGATTTGCGCCAGGGGTTGCAGACTCGGAAACTCCTGCGTATATGCAGTTGCAACAGCGGCGCGTTGGACTTCTGGTCCGGGGCTCCACCGGAAAATTCGACGGGCCGCGCGCCCGTTTTTTTGTGCCCGATTGAAGGGTAGAGAACCTGAATGACAAACGACCTGATAGCCAAAGCAGCCATTGACCGGCGACTGGCCGAGATCATCACCCCCGTGATCGAGGATCTGGGGTATGAGCTGGTGCGCATCCGCCTGATGAGCGGCAAGACCACCACGATGCAGATTATGGCCGACAAGCCCGATGGTGGCATTGAAGTGGATGATTGCGCCGAGATTTCAAACGCGGTCAGTGCCACTCTGGACGTCGAGGACCCGATCCTTGATGCCTATACACTGGAAGTCTCCAGCCCAGGTATCGACCGCCCTCTGACCCGTCTCAAGGATTTTGAGACTTTCGAAGGGTATGAGGCCAAGATCGAAACCGCTGAACTGATCGATGGCCGCCGCCGCTTTAAGGGTGAGTTGGCCGGGATCGAGGGGGATGAGGTGTTGATCAACATTCCCGAAGGTGATGAGACGATCACCATTGGTCTGCAATTCGACTGGCTGAGCGATGCCAAGCTCGTGCTGACCGATGATCTGATCAAGGAAATGTTGCGCCAGCGCAAAGACGCCGGTGCCCTGAACGAAAACGCTTTCGACGAGATTGAGACCGAAGGGTCCGAAGAGGAGACGAACTGATGGCAATCACCTCAGCCAACCAGCTGGAGCTGCTGCAGACCGCCGAGGCCGTGGCCCGCGAAAAGATGATCGACCCCGGTCTGGTTGTCGAAGCGATGGAGGAATCGCTCGCCCGTGCCGCCAAGAGCCGTTACGGCGCGGAAATGGATATCCGGGTGTCGATCGACCGCAAAACCGGCAAGGCGACCTTTACCCGCGTGCGCACCGTGGTCGAGGATGAAGAGCTTGAGAACTATCAGGCTGAGTTCACCGTCGAGCAGGCCAAACAATATATGGAAAACCCTGAGGTCGGTGATGTCTTCGTTGAAGAGGTGCCGCCGGTTGAAATGGGCCGTATCGCGGCGCAGTCCGCCAAGCAGGTGATTTTGCAGAAGGTCCGCGAAGCCGAGCGGGATCGTCAGTACGAAGAATTCAAGGATCGCGCAGGTACCATCATCAACGGTGCCGTCAAGCGCGAAGAGTTCGGCAATGTCATCGTCGATCTGGGCGGTGCCGAAGCCGTTCTGCGCCGCAACGACAAGATCGGCCGCGAAAGCTATCGCCCGAATGACCGTGTGCGTGCTTATATCAAAGAGGTTCGCCGCGAAGTGCGCGGTCACCAGATCTTCCTGTCGCGCACCGCGCCGGAATTCATGGCTGAGCTGTTCAAGATGGAAGTGCCCGAAATCTATGATGGCATCATTGAGGTCAAGGCCGTGGCTCGTGACCCCGGCTCGCGCGCCAAGATCGCTGTGATCTCGTATGACGGCTCGATTGATCCCGTGGGTGCCTGCGTTGGTATGCGCGGCAGCCGCGTGCAGGCCGTTGTGAACGAGTTGCAGGGTGAAAAGATCGACATCATCCCGTGGAACGAAGATCAGCCGACTTTCCTCGTGAACGCGCTGCAGCCTGCAGAAGTGTCCAAGGTGGTTCTGGACGAAGAAGCCGGAAAGATCGAAGTGGTTGTCCCGGAAGAGCAGCTTTCGCTGGCCATCGGTCGCCGCGGTCAGAACGTGCGTCTGGCCAGCCAGCTGACCAATCTGGACATCGACATCATGACCGAAGCCGAAGAATCGGCGCGTCGTCAGAAAGAGTTCGAAGCCCGCACACAGTTGTTCATGGAAAGCCTCGATCTGGACGAGTTCTTTGCCCAACTGCTGGTCTCGGAAGGGTTCACCAATCTCGAAGAAGTCGCCTATGTCGAGATCGACGAACTGTTGGTCATCGATGGCGTCGACGAAGGTACAGCGCAGGAACTGCAGACCCGTGCGCGCGAATTCCTTGAGGCGCAAGCCAAGGCGGCATTGGATGCGGCCCGTGCGCTGGGCGCCGAAGACAGCCTTATTGAATTCGAAGGCCTGACACCCCAGATGGTAGAGGCGCTGGCCAAGGATGATGTGAAGACGCTGGAAGACTTCGCAACCTGCGCCGACTGGGAACTGGCCGGTGGCTGGACCACGGTCGATGGCGAACGCATCAAGGATGATGGTGTGCTGGAGCCCTTCGGCGTGACGCTGGAAGAGGCACAGGATCTGGTCATGACCGCACGCATCATGCTGGGCTGGGTTGATCCGGCCGAGCTGGAGCAGGCCGAAGAAGACGGCGAAGCAACCGATGAGGAGGTCGAGGCCTGATCTCAGGCCTCGGGTGGCTGACATGGGTCGCGGTGGCGTCCATAAGGATCGGTCGGAAGGCCCTGAACGCAAGTGCATCGCCACGGGCGAGATTCAGCCTAAATATGGCTTGATCCGCTTTGTGGCAGGGCCGGACGGTCAGGTCTTTCCCGATGTTGCGGCGAAACTGCCCGGGCGCGGGGTCTACGTGGCGGCAGATCGCGCCGCGCTGGACAAGGCCGTGAGCAAGAAACTGTTCTCGCGCGGGTTCAAGGCGCAGGTGAGCGCGGCCAAAGATCTGACCGATGAGGTTGAAAAACAGGTGGCGCGTCGTGTGATCGAGCTGATCAGTCTGGCGCGCAAGTCCGGCGACGCGGTCGCCGGGTACGAAAAGGTCAAATCGTGGCTGGACCGGGAAGAGGCCCAGGTGCTGATTCAGGCCTCGGATGGATCGGGGCGCGGCAAGTCGAAACTCAGCACGCCGCACTTCGGGAAATACATCGGCTGGCTGACTGCGGATGAGCTTGGGGCGGCATTTGGGCGCCAAACCGTGATTCATGCGGCCTTGGCCTCTGGCGGACTCGCCAAACGTGTTGTAGAGGAAGCGCAGCGCCTGCGTGGCTTGCGCGAAACGGATGACGGCGGCGAGGGCCGCGCGGAAGGGTAAGAAGCTTTATGAGCGATAGTGACGGCAAAAAGACATTGGGTCTTCGTGGCGGGGCACGCCCCGGAAATGTGAAACAGAGTTTCAGCCACGGACGCACCAAGAATGTCGTGGTGGAGACCAAACGCAAACGCGTGGTCGTACCCAAGCCGGGCGCGACCAAACCAAGTGGCGGTGCCGCTCCGGCGGGTGATCCTTCGCGTCGTCCGGCAGGAATTTCCGACGCGGAAATGGCCCGCCGCATGAAGGCGTTGCAGGCCGCCAAGGCACGTGAGGCCGAAGAGGCAGCCGCCCGCGAGGCCGAAGAAAAAGCGCGCGAGGAAGAACGCGCGCGCCGTCGGGCCGAACAAGAGGCCAAGGAACGCGAACAGCGCGAAGCCGAGGAAAAGGCACGTGCCAAAGCCGAGGAAGAAGAACGCAAGCGCAAAGAGGCGGAAGAAGCGGCCCAGCGTGCTGCTGCAGCGCCTGCACCTGCGGAACCCAAAGCGGCGCGTAGCCCGGCCAGCAAACCGGCGCCTGCGGCGACCCCGCGCAAGCAGGATCGCGAACGCGATCAGCGTGGCAACCGTGGCAAGGGCCGTGATGACAACCGTCGCTCGGGCAAGCTGACACTGGGTCAGGCCACTGGTGGCGAAGGCAACCGCCAACGCTCGATGGCCGCCATGAAGCGCAAGCAGGAGCGTGCGCGCCAGAAGGCCATGGGCGGTACGGTCGAGCGGGAGAAGGTGATCCGCGACGTACAACTGCCCGAAGCGATCGTGGTCTCGGAGCTGGCCAACCGCATGGCCGAGCGCGTGGCTGACGTTGTCAAATCCTTGATGCAGATGGGTATGATGGTCACGCAGAACCAGACCATCGACGCTGATACCGCCGAACTGATCATCGAAGAGTTTGGCCACAAGGTCACCCGTGTCTCTGATTCGGATGTTGAAGACGTCATCAAAGAGGTCGAAGACAGCGATGACGATCTGCAGCCACGTCCGCCGGTCATCACCATCATGGGTCACGTTGACCACGGTAAGACCTCGCTGCTGGATGCGATCCGCGACGCGCGTGTTGTGGCTGGCGAAGCCGGGGGTATTACCCAGCATATTGGCGCCTATCAGGTGAAAACCGATGGTGGCACCACGCTGACCTTCCTGGATACACCGGGCCACGCGGCCTTTACCTCGATGCGTTCGCGCGGGGCTCAGGTCACTGATATCGTGGTACTTGTCGTTGCTGCAGATGACGCAGTGATGCCGCAGACGATCGAGGCGATCAACCACGCCAAAGCGGCCGAAGTACCAATGATCGTGGCGATCAACAAGATCGACAAGCCTGACGCCAACCCAGACAAGGTCCGCACCGATCTGCTGCAGCACGAAGTGATTGTCGAGAAGATGTCCGGTGAAGTTCAGGACGTTGAAGTATCTGCCATGACCGGCCAGGGCCTGGATGAACTGCTGGAAGCCATCGCGCTGCAGGCCGAGATTCTGGAACTGAAAGCTAACCCCGACCGCGCTGCTCAAGGTGCCGTAATTGAGGCGCAGCTGGATGTAGGCCGTGGCCCCGTCGCCACCGTTCTGGTTCAGAACGGCACGCTGCGTCAGGGCGATATCTTTGTTGTGGGTGAGCAGTACGGTAAAGTCCGTGCGCTGATCAACGACAAGGGCGACCGCGTCAAAGAAGCTGGTCCTTCGGTTCCGGTTGAGGTTCTGGGTCTGAACGGAACGCCTGAAGCGGGCGACGTTCTGAACGTGACCGAGACCGAAGCACAGGCTCGTGAGATTGCCGCCTATCGTGAGCAGGCCGCCAAGGACAAACGCGCCGCCGCTGGTGCCGCGACCACCCTTGAGCAGCTGATGCAGAAGGCCAAGGAAGACGAAAACGTCACCGAGTTGCCGATTTTGATGAAAGCGGATGTGCAGGGTTCTGCCGAAGCCATCGTTCAGGCGATGGAGAAGATCGGCAACGACGAGGTGCGCGTACGCGTTCTGCACTCGGGCGTTGGTGCGATCACCGAGACGGATGTCGGTCTGGCCGAAGCCTCCGGTGCTCCGATCTTTGGTTTCAACGTCCGTGCGAACGCGTCAGCCCGGAACACCGCGAACCAGAAAGGTGTCGAGATCCGCTATTACTCGGTGATCTATGACCTCGTGGACGACGTGAAAGCGGCGGCCTCTGGTCTGCTCAGCGCCGAGATCCGCGAAAAGTTCATCGGTTACGCCGAGATCAAAGAGGTCTTCAAGGTTACCGGCGTCGGCAAAGTTGCAGGCTGTCTGGTCACCGAAGGTGTTGCCCGCCGCTCGGCTGGCGTACGCCTGCTGCGCGACAACGTGGTCATCCACGAAGGCACGCTGAAGACGCTCAAGCGCTTCAAGGATGAAGTGGCCGAGGTTCAGTCGGGTCAGGAATGCGGTATGGCGTTCGAAAACTACGACGATATCCGCGCCGGCGACGTGATCGAAATCTTCGAACGCGAAGAAGTGACCCGGACACTCGACTGATCCGGACACCAGATCAAAACAAAAGCAGCGGCCTGTCGGGCCGCTGTTTTGCATCAGGGAAGAGCACTTAATCGACCCGAGATGACAGAAACGTGCCCGACGGCATGATGATATCGAAATGATGCTTGCCCAACTGCAGATCAAAACTGACCGAGTGCCCGGCCTTGCGCAGCAATTCCGCGTAGTCGCGGCTTTGGCGTATGAACTCGGGCGTATCGCGTTCAGCCACGGTCACGCGGTATCGCGGGCCCGGTGTCGGCAGGTTGAGGCAGGGCGACAAGTCGTGAACTTCAACCTTGCTGAGTTGCAGTGGCTCGTTAACGGAAGTCAGACTGATCGGCTCAAGGTCGAAAACTCCGCTGATCAGGATCACATTGCGCACACGCAACCCGGCCTGAGCCAGAGCATTTGAACAGGTCGCCATGACCATAGCCGCCAGATGGCCCCCGGCGCTGTGGCCTGACAGGGTAACATTCGACGGATCAAATCCCAGCGCTTCGGCTTGTGATGCCAACCACAGCAACGCGTCACGGCATTCTTCGATCATCTGACCTAAGCGGGCTTGCGGGGCGAGCGTGTAGTTCAGCGTCGCAAAGGCCTGCCCGTTCTCATGCAGCAGAGGTGCCATCATCGCGGATTCGCGATGGCCGAGCGCCTGCCAATAGCCACCATGGATAAACACGTGGAGCGGCGCCCCGGCACCTGCAGCCGGGAAGAAATCCATTACCTGTGAAGCGGATGCGCCATAAGAAAGATCTTCATGAACCTCTAGATCTGCCCGCGCCTGCGCGCTGAGCGCGGCATAGCTTGCAAGGTAAGGCGACAGATCACCTCCGATCATGGAACTGGGAGAGTATTGCTGTTCCAACTCTGTCTGAGAAAAACCACGATACAGCATGGCTTAGTCCCGCTTGCTATACATCAGCTCGGTCCGCATGTCGTAAAGGTCGTGAAAGAAGCGTAACTCCAATGCTTTACGCAGGAAGGCAACGCCGCTGGACCCGCCAGTGCCCGGTTGCATTCCGATCACACGTTCCACAGCGGTTGCGTGATCAAAGCGCCAGCGCTGGAACAGGGATTCCACGTCCATCAGCTTCTCTGCCAGCGCGTAGAGGTCCCAGTACTTGTCTGTGTTGCGGAACACCTCGACCCAGAGTTTCACCACGCGCGGATCGCCCGAATAGGGTTGCGCATAGTCCCGCTCGATCAGGTCTCGTGGAACATCGAACCCCTGACGGGACAGCATGTGCAATACCTCGTCGTATAGCGATGGCTTGGACAATGCGGCATTCAGCATCTCCATGACCTCTGGGTCATGCGCGTGCACTTTCAGGGTCGAGGCGTCCTTGTTCCCCAGAATGAACTCAATCTGACGATAGCCATAGCTTTGAAACCCCGAGGAATTGCCCAAAGCCTGCCGAAACGTTATGTAGTCGGCGGGCGTCATGGTCAGCAGCGTTTCCCAGGCGGTGACCAACTGCCGCTGGATGGCCTTGATCCGGTCGAGATTCTTCATCGCCGGGCCGAAATCATCTTGCTGCAGGAAGCGTCGCACTTCGACCAACTGGTGATGCATCAGCTTCAGCCACAGCTCGCTGACCTGGTGTATGATGATGAATAACATCTCATCGGGCTGAGCAGGATCCTGAAAGGTCTTTTGCAGATTCAGCAGGGTCTTGAGTTGCAGAAAGTCGCCATAGCTTTTGCGATGCGTCTCAGCGAAATCTGTGACCAGAGACTCCTCGATTCCGCGTTCCAGCAGTCGGTCATCTTTCGTGCTGCCCATCTTGCTCCTCCGGTTGGTTGCGCGATCCCTGTGTATGGGCCAGTTTTGCAACTATCCAGAGGGTCAGGTCCAGTCCAGAACAACTTTGCCGGACAGGCCCGACTTCATCGCTGCAAATCCTTCGGCAAAATCGTCAACACCAAACTGATGGGTGATCACGCGGCTTACGTCCAAACCGTTCTGCAGCATAGCAATCATCTTGTACCATGTTTCAAACATCTCGCGGCCGTAGACGCCCTTGATGGTGATGGCTTTAAAGACAATGCGGCTCCAGTCGACCGGAGATTGGCCCGGCGGGATGCCCAGCAGCGCGATCTTACCGCCCATGACCAGCGCTTCGACCATCTGATCCAAAGCTGCCTGCGAGCCCGACATCTCCAATCCCACGTCAAAGCCTTCTTTCATCCCCAGCTCGGTGATGACATCGGGTAACTCTTCGGCGGTCACATCAACCGTACGTATCGACGGCACCACATGCTCCGCCAGTTTCAACCGATCTGCATTGATGTCGGTGATCACGACGTTTCGCGCACCGGCATGGCGGGCGACGGCTGCTGCCATGATGCCGATTGGGCCGGCGCCTGTGATCAGAACATCCTCGCCCAGCAGATCGAAGCTCAGCGCGGTATGAACCGCGTTGCCCAGCGGGTCGAGGATGGCGCCAATCTCATCCGGCACATCATCTGGCAAAGGAATCACGTTGAAGGCGGGCAGTTTCAGGTATTGCGCAAAGGCACCTTGTTCGTTTACGCCGATGCCTCGCGTTCCGGGGTCCAGATGGAACTTGCCAGCGCGACTCTGGCGACTTTCGGTTCCGATCAAGTGCCCTTCGCCCGAGCAGCGCTGGCCGATCTCAAGCCCGGTAACGTTGCGCCCCATCTCGACGATTTCGCCTGCGAATTCGTGGCCGGTGATCATCGGCACTGGTACTGTGGCTGCAGCCCAGTCATCCCAGTTCCAGATATGGATATCTGTGCCACAGATGCCGGTTTTGTTTATGCGGATCAGTACCTCGTCCGGTCCAATCTCGGGCACTGGGGCCTGAACCATCCAAAGCCCTTCCTCGGGCTTGGATTTTTCCAGTGCTTTCATCGTGTTGGGTCGCATCAGATCACCCCCAATTCCTTGCCGACCTTGCCAAAGGCCGCGAGCGCGCGATCCAACTCATCCTTTGTTAGATCCGCATTCATCTGCGTTCTGATCCGCGCTTGACCACGCGGGACGACCGGGAAGAAGAAGCCCGAAACATAGACGCCTTCGTCAAATAGACGCGAGGCCATGTCCTGTGCCAATGTCGCTTCCCCCAGCATGACCGGAATGATCGGGTGTTCGCCCGGCAGCAGGTCAAACCCTAGCTTCTCAAGCCCGGCGCGCCAGTATTTCGCATTGCCGAACAGTTGGGCACGCAGCATGTCGCCCTCTTCGACCAGACGGATCGCCTCAAGTCCGGCAGCAACGATGGATGGCGGCAGCGAATTTGAGAACAGATAGGGCCGCGCCCGCTGCCGTAGCAGATCGATCACTGGCTGCGGCCCGGCGATATAACCGCCGATTGCCCCCCCAAGTGCCTTACCCAAGGTTCCCGTCAGAATATCCACGTCGACGCCAAAGTGATCCGGTGTTCCGGCCCCGTTCGGCCCCATAAAGCCAGTAGCGTGGCAGTCATCGACCATGACGATGGCGTCGTACTTGTCGGCCAGCTCGCGGATCTTCGGGAGATTGGCTAGGTAGCCATCCATCGAGAATACACCGTCGGTGGCGATCATGATATGCCGCGCCCCGTCCTCGCGCGCCTGTTTCAACCAAGCCTCGAGGTCATTCATGTCATTGTTCAGATAGCGATAGCGTTTGGCCTTGCAGAGCCTTACGCCATCTATGATTGAAGCGTGGTTCAGACTATCCGAGATGATGGCGTCTTCAGGCCCTAACAATGGCTCAAACAGCCCGCCATTGGCATCGAAACAGGCAGCGAACAGAATTGAATCATCTTTGTTCAGGAACTTGGCCAGCCGTTGCTCAAGCTCACGGTGAATATCCTGCGTGCCGCAGATAAAGCGGACCGAGGCCATGCCGAACCCTTTTGGTTCCATGGCGTTTCTGGCGGCGTCGATCAGGGCGGGGTGATCGGCCAGGCCCAGATAGTTGTTGGCGCACAGGTTGATGACCTGCTTTCCGCCCACGGTAATCTCACCGCCCTGAGGCGAGGTGATCATTCGCTCACGCTTGTACAGACCTTCGGATTCGATCTGCTTAAGGGTGTCCGTGATGTGGGACAGGAATGCATCTGCCATGGCGATCTCCTTAGCTCTGAGTCGCGCTTCTAACATAACGGAAGAATATCCCAAATAGGGGATTTACGAAATTACGGAAAAATATCCGTGAAGGCGGATTGTTGCTGGGTCAGGCGTTCTTTACGATCAGAAAAACACGCGCAGGGCTGTCGGCAGAAATGGAATGCGCGACGTCAGCGGCATATCGGGCTGTATCACCTTGCCTGAGTTCGCTCACTGCCGCGCCTGACGTAACTCGAACTGCCCCTTCCAACACGGTCAATTGTTCCCGTGCACCGCGCGCATGGGGTTGACTGTTCAGGGCACCGTTTTTGTCGAACTGAATGTCATAGACCTCGTGACCGCCGGCCTCTTCTGGCGGTGAGAGGATGCGGATGCGGCAGTTCTCTCCCATGTTATCGATGCTGGGCACTTCGGCGTTTCTAAGAACCTCGATCTGGTCGGTTGTCTTCGTGTCTTCCAGCAACCCGGCAAAATCCACCTGCAGAGCTCGGGTCAGGTTCCACAAGGTCGAAATTGTGGGGCTGCTTTCTCCGCGCTCGATCTGGCTGACCATGGATCGCGATACGCCGCTGAGATTCGCGACCGCTTCGAGGGAAAGGCCCTGGGCCCGGCGCGCTTCTTTCAGGCGGGTCGGAAGGCGTGTCAGGATATCGTCTGTTTTGTCCGTCATGACGGAATTTCATGCGCCTTGAATCGATAGATGTCAATTCCGTCTGTGACGGGACGTCTCAGGCGACAGAGGGTTTCTGCGGGTGCATACTACGGCCAAACTCAGGAGGAATGATCCATGACCGATATCGTTATTCTGGATGGTGCACGTACTGCCATCGGTACTTTTGGCGGTGCGCTGGCTTCGACGGCGCCGATTGATTTAGCGACCGTGGCGACCGAAGCCGCGCTTGAGCGGTCGGGTGTCGAAGGTGGGCAAATCGGGCATGTGGTTTTCGGTCATGTGATCAACACTGAACCCCGCGATATGTACCTGTCACGCGTAGCAGCGATACAGGCGGGCATTCCGAATGGGACTCCGGCGATGAACGTAAACCGACTGTGCGGCTCGGGGGCGCAGGCAATCGTGTCGGCGGTGCAGTCTCTGATGCTAGGTGACGCGGAATTCGCTGTTGCAGGTGGAGCCGAGAGCATGTCGCGCAGTCCTTACATTGTTCCGCAGGCACGCTGGGGCGCAAAGATGGGAGATGTCTCGTCGCTGGACATGATGCTGGGGGCGCTGAACTGCCCGTTCGGCACCGGCCATATGGGTGTAACAGCTGAGAATGTGGCCGACGAACATCAGATCAGTCGCGAGCAGATGGATGCGTTTGCGATGACCAGCCAGACCCGCGCTGCTGCGGCGATAGAAGCAGGATATTTCGAAAGTCAGATCGCGCCGGTACAGGTCAAGGTCAAACGCGAGATGGTCGATTTCAAGGTGGACGAGCATCCGAAGGCCACCACCGCCGAGGCTCTGGCCGGGTTGCGCCCGGTGTTCAAGAAGGACGGGCGTGTCACGGCAGGGAACGCCTCGGGTATCAACGATGGGGCTGCGGCTATGGTTCTGGCGACGGCGGATGCTGCTGAAAAGGCCGGGTTAAAGCCCAAGGCTCGCGTGTTGGGGTACGCTCATGCCGGGGTACGTCCCGAGGTGATGGGGATCGGACCGGTTCCGGCGGTTCAGAACCTGTTAAGGAAGACAGGTCTATCGACGGGTGATTTCGATGTGATCGAAAGTAACGAAGCTTTTGCGGCACAGGCTCTGGCCGTCAATCAAGAGCTTGCGTTGGATGCGTCGAAAGTGAACCCGAATGGCGGAGCGATCGCTCTGGGACATCCGGTCGGCGCGACCGGGGCAATCATTACACTGAAGGCACTGTACGAATTGGAGCGTACCGGCGGGTCCAAAGGGTTGGTGACAATGTGCATTGGCGGCGGGCAGGGGATTGCGATAGCGATTGAGCGGCTCTGATCCGGGCAGGGGGGCTGTCTGCCCCCCATCGCGCCCCGGGCGCGATTCCCCCCGAGGATATTTCTGGCCAGATGAAGCAGTGGGATCGGATCTAGCTGAGGCCGGTGATCACCAGGGTGAGGACGGCCCCGACAACGGCGCCGATGGCGGCGGGCCATATCAGTTGCGACAGAACGGTGCCTTGGGGTTCGTCCTTGTGAGTCTGCGCAATGAGCGCGTTTTCCACCAGCGCTGGCAGACGCGGGCCGAAACGGGCAAGGACCATGGCGGTTTTTCCAAAGTCCCGCAGCGCCGCGCGGGGGCCGATGGATTGTTTGATGTAATCCTCGACCACCGGACGGGCGACTTCCCAGATGTTCATATGTGGATCAAGTGAGCGCGCAACGCCTTCGACGACAACCATGGTGCGTTGCAGCAGAATCAGCTCGGTCCGGGTTTCCATGCCGAAACGTTCCGTGACTTCAAACAGGTAGCTAAGAAGCCGGCCCATGGAGATATGGGTTGCGTCCATGCCGAAGATGGGTTCTCCGACAGCGCGCAGGGCGCGGGCGAATTCGTCGACGTCCTGGTTGGCGGGGACATAGCCGGCCTCGAAATGGACCTCGGCCACGCGTTTGTAGTCGCGGCGGATGAAGCCAAAGAGGATCTCGGCATAGACCCGGCGGGTGTATTCGTCGATATGCCCCATGATGCCGTAGTCGTAGGCGATGATGTCGCCGTTCGCGGCGACCTTGAGGTTGCCCTGATGCATGTCGGCGTGGAAGTAGCCGTCGCGCAGGGCGTGCAGCAGAAACAGGCGCAGGACACGCTCGGCCAGATCGCTGCGGTTGTGACCTGCGGCATCCAGCGCATCGTTGTCGCCCAGCGCGATGCCATCGGCCCAGCTGAGCGTCATGACGCGTCGTGCGGAAAGGGACCAGACCACTGGCGGCAGCCAAAATCCGGCGTCGTCCTTGGTGTTGGCGGCGTATTCCGAGGCGGCGGCGCTTTCAAGGCGCAAATCCAGCTCGCCGCGAACGACCCCGTCAAAGTGTTCGATCACCTCCATCGGGCGCAGGCGACGCGCGCCGGGGGCGAACAAGTCGACAATGCGAGCCGCGAAATAGAAGGCGTCCACATCCTTCCGGAAGGCGCGTTCGATATTCGGGCGCAGGACCTTGACCGCCACATCCTCGCCGGTGCTGTTCAGCTTGGCCTTGTGAACTTGCGCGATCGAAGCCGCAGCAATGGGTTCGCTGAAGTCACTGAAAATCTTGGCCATCGGCTGGCCAAGCTCTTTCTCTACTTCGGCCATGGCCTCGGCCTTTGAAAAGGGCGGAAGCTTATCCTGTAGAACGCGTAGCTGTGCTGCCAATTCATCGCCCACAACATCGGGTCGGGTCGAAAGAACCTGCCCGAACTTGATGTAAGCGGGGCCAAGGGCGGTCAGCGCGCGTGTGGCAGGCGGCATCTCGGGATCGCCCTTGTAGCCTAACCACTGGAAGGGCTTGCCCAGAACATGCGCAAGAATGCGGATAGCACGCGGAGCTTCGAAGGCATCAAGCACCACGTTCATCGCACCAGTGCGTTCGAGCGTGGCGCCTGTCCGGATCAGGCGAATGATGTTGTGAGGACCGCGCATGTGTCAGATCTTCCAGCCGGAATGCAGTGCCGCGATACCCATGCTGAGATTGCGGTACTTGGCGTTTTCGAACCCGGCGGTGCGGACCATGTTCAGAAAGGTCTGCTGATCCGGGAATTTGCGGATCGATTCGACCAGATACTGATAACTGTCGTAGTCATTGGCGATCAGCTTGCCCATGCGTGGAATGACATTGAAGCTGTAGAGGTCGTAGAGCTTCTGCAGCCCGTCATTGGGCAGTTGGCTGAATTCAAGCACCATCAGGCGGCCACCGGGTTTCAGCACGCGATAGGCCTCGTTCAATGCCTCTTGCGGGCGGGTAACATTCCGGATGCCGAAGGAAATTGTGTAGACGTCGAACGTATTGTCCTCGAACGGCAGGGACATCGCATCGCCCACCACCCAGTTGAGGCTGTCGGCCATCTGGTCGGCCTCGGCGCGCTGGCGGCCTTCAACCAGCATCGGCTCGGTCAGGTCCAGAACGGTGGCGTGGCCGTGGCCTGCGCGTTTGAGGAACCGGAACGAGATATCCCCCGTGCCGCCCGCCACATCCAACAGCCGCTGACCGGGGCGCGGGGCCAGCCAGTCCATCATCGCGTCTTTCCAGACCCGGTGGATGCCCATCGACATGACGTCGTTCATCACGTCATATTTCGAGGCGACCGAGTTGAACACGCCCTGTACGCGACCGGCCTTTTCAGCCTCGCGGACGGTTTCAAACCCGAAATGAGTGGTCTTGTCGCTGTTGTCGGACATTTGCCTTGCCGTTTGTCGAATTTCGCCTCTGTTATAGGGCTCTGGAACCCGGGCACAATGCGGCCCTTTGGAATAGGAGCCATGTAATGCCCGAATTGCCCGAGGTCGAGACAGTAAGACGCGGCCTTGCCCCAGCAATGGAAGGGGTTGTGATCGAACGCGCGGATGTGAACCGCCCGGATTTGCGCTGGCCCTTTCCGGATCGCATGGCCCAACGGTTGACGGGTCAGAGGGTAGATCGGCTGCGTCGGCGCTCGAAATACATCCTCGCCGATCTGAGCAGCGGTGAAACCCTGCTGATACATCTGGGCATGTCCGGGCGGATGACGGTTTCAGGCGATCCTCTGGGGCAGTTTGCGCATGAACACCCGGTGCCGGAAAAGCATGACCATGTTGTGTTTCACATGGCCAATGGCGCACGCATTACCTTCAACGATCCGCGCCGGTTTGGTGCGATGGACCTTTTGCAGACATCAATTGCGGAAGATCACAAACTGCTGTCGGTTCTGGGGCCGGAACCGCTGGGCAATGATTTTCATGAACAGCACCTGATTGATGCATTCCGGGGCAAGAACACTCCGGTCAAATCCGCGCTGCTGGATCAGGGAATCGTTGCCGGGCTGGGCAATATCTACGTCTGCGAAGCGCTTTATCGCGGCAAGGTGTCGCCACGTCGCAAAGCCGGACAGATTTCCGCGCCACGAGTTGCCGCGTTGGTTCCGATCATCCGGCAGGTGCTGCAAGATGCGATTGAAGCGGGTGGTTCATCCCTGCGGGATTTCCGGCAAGCCGATGGAGAACTTGGATATTTTCAACACAGCTTCGATGTATACGGGCGCGAGGGCGCACCCTGCAGGACCGAAGGATGTGGTGGTGAAATCAAGAGAATCACCCAATCGGGTCGCTCATCCTTCTATTGTGCGCAATGCCAAAGATAACTTGATCCAGCGAATTCGCGTGATAATGAATCGTATCTGAACGGAACAACCGGAAGCTTACACCTCATGGCTTTTGAGACGATCATCGTCGAAATCGAAGACCACGTCGCCCTAATCAAGCTTAACAGACCCGACGCGATGAACGCGCTGAACACCCAGTTGCTGGGTGAATTGTGCGATGCGCTGGAAGAAGCAGACAGCAACGACAAGGTGCGCTGCATCATCATCACCGGCTCGGACAAGGCGTTTGCCGCGGGTGCGGACATCAAGGAGATGTCCGAGATGAGCTTTGTCGACGTGTTCAACATCAACCTCTTCGCCGATGCCAATGACCGGGTTTCCGCGATCCGCAAGCCGATCATCGCGGCGGTCGCAGGTTATGCGCTGGGCGGTGGGTGTGAACTGGCAATGCTGTGCGATTTCATCATCGCGGCGGATACGGCCAAGTTCGGCCAGCCCGAGATCAATCTGGGCGTCATCGCAGGGCTCGGCGGCAGCCAGCGTTTGACCCGCTTTGTCGGAAAGTCCAAATCGATGGACATGAACCTGACAGGCCGGTTCATGGACGCTGAAGAAGCCGAGCGTGCTGGCTTGGTGAGTCGCGTTGTTCCCGCCAAGAAGCTGATCGAAGAAGCAACCGGCGCGGCGCAGAAGATCGCAGAGAAATCACAGATCACAGCCATCGCTGCCAAGGAAGCTGTGAACCGCAGCTACGAGTTGCCATTGAGCGAAGGTATGTTGTTTGAGCGTCGGGTGTTCCATTCGATGTTTGCCACCGAAGACCAGAAGGAAGGCATGGCTGCGTTTCTTGAAAAACGTGCGGCGCAATTCCGCGATAAGTAGGCGCAAAGGGCATTCAGTGAAATCAGGCGGGCTTGGTCCCGCCTTTTTTTGTCCGGTCGTCGATGTAAGAATCAGCTTGGCAAAGCCCAAAAACTTGGATAGAGACCGCCGTCATACATGCGCGTGCGGCCCGCTCTGGCCCGACTCACACTCGTGATCTCGATCCGGTCCGGTTCTTCCCGTGGCGCGTAACTTTAGAAATCGTACCGAACAAAGGTCAGAGACACATGGCTAACTCGCCCCAGGCAAAAAAACGCGCTCGTCAGAACGAAAAGCGTTTCGCCGTAAACAAAGCACGCCGTTCGCGCATCCGCACCTACCTGCGCAAAGTTGAAGAAGCGATCGCATCCGGTGACAAGGACGCGGCCACCGCAGCCCTGCGCGCGGCTCAGCCCGAGCTGATGCGCGGCGTCACCAAAGGCGTCTTCCACAAGAACACCGCAGCCCGCAAAATGTCGCGCCTGTCGGCACGCGTTAAAGCGCTGGGCTGATTCTCGGCTAAAACGCGTCAAGCGTTGATATGCAAAAAAGGCGTCGCGTATTGCGGCGCCTTTTCCATTGTTGCCGGAAAGCCGCGTCTTCACGAAGCCGAGAGATTCTTTCGCCCCGAACCCCGAGTCAATATCAGAGTTTCGTTGCCCGGACCCTTGGGCTCTTGCTACGACTGATGTCAGCGATTCACTCGCTTGGGGGGACAGGCTGTTCCAGCGATCTGACTGACGGGCATCAGACGGATCACGGAACGAATGTTCGAAAACCGGCTTCGGCTGGATGGACGATCTGCTCTGGGTCTCGGGTTTTCCGATGATCTTGGCCCTGTCGAAAAATTGGAATGTCACGCGCAACCCGGTTTCCGGGTGCGCCCCATTTTTGGGGTCGTGCTGCGATGTACGATGATGATATTCGCGCATACCCGCCAGACCAACAGGTTTGGCGAAGTGTGTCCCTGTGTGTGAGCGCCATAAGACCCGGAAAACGGGACATATTGATAAGGCCGCAAGGCCAATAAAGATGGGATGCGTGAGGCGCCGAATGACACAAGAGAAATGGGGACAACTGCGTAGCAAATTGATGAAGGCGGTTGGGAAAAACAACTTTACCACCTGGATTGAACCTCTGGAGTTTCAGGAGTTGCAGGATGGTGTTGCGGTTTTCTCGGTGCCGACCAATTTCATGGGCAACTATGTCAGTCAGAATTTCGCAGACCTTATTCTCTATGAACTGAACACGTCGGGTGAAAAGGTGCAGCGTTTGGCGTTCCGCACGGCAGCCAACTCGTCAGCGCGCCCCACACTGGCAGAAGATGCCAAGCCATCGTTGGCGCCCGAACCCCGACCCGCCGTGCCAGATACGCCCAGTGATGCGCTTGAAGCCTTACAGGCGGCGCCGCTGGACGCACGATTTACCTTTGACAGCTTCGTTGTCGGCAAGCCCAACGAACTCGCCCATGCGGCAGCGCGCCGCGTATCCGAAGGCGGGCCGGTTACTTTTAATCCGCTGGTGCTTTACGGCGGCGTCGGCCTTGGTAAGACCCACCTGATGCACGCTATCGCTTGGGAACTGAAGACCAAACACCCCGAGTTGAACGTCCTGTATCTGTCGGCGGAGCAGTTCATGTATCGCTTCGTGCAGGCCCTGCGGGAACGTCGTATGATGGATTTCAAGCATCTGTTCCGCTCGGTCGATGTGCTGATGGTGGATGACGTGCAGTTCATCGCGGGCAAGGATTCGACGCAGGAAGAGTTCTTCCATACATTCAACGCGCTGGTGGATCAGAACAAGCAGATCATCATTTCGGCCGACCGCGCGCCGGGCGAGATCAAGGACCTTGAGGATCGCGTGAAATCGCGCTTGCAATGCGGCCTTGTGGTCGATCTGCACCCCACGGACTACGAGTTGCGCCTGGGTATCTTGCAGAACAAAGTTCAGCATTACAGCAGCACCTATCCCGATCTGACCATTGCCGACGGCGTGCTGGAGTTCCTCGCGCATCGTATTTCGACCAATGTGCGCGTGCTGGAAGGCGCTCTGACCCGCCTGTTCGCCTTTGCCTCGCTGGTCGGGCGCGAGATCGATATGGAGCTGACGCAGGATTGTCTGGCCGATGTACTGCGTGCGTCCGAGCGTAAGATCACGGTCGAAGAGATTCAGCGCAAGGTCTCGGATTATTACAATATCCGCCTTAGCGATATCATTGGCCCGAAACGCTTGCGGTCCTATGCGCGCCCGCGTCAGGTGGCGATGTATCTGTGCAAGCAGTTGACCAGCCGGTCGCTGCCTGAGATTGGCCGCCGTTTTGGCGGACGCGACCACACCACGGTCATGCATGGTGTCAAACGCATCGAAGAGCTGAAGCTGACCGATGGCCAGATTGCCGAAGATGTCGAGATGTTGCGCCGGGCACTGGAAGCCTGAATTGCGTCTGTTTTGAAAACGTCCCGTGCCAGCCGGCCGGGGCATTTTCATGTGCGCAATAATCCACGATCGCGCGCGAACTGACGGTGGCCGGGCCGGTGGGCCTTGACGGTTTGATTATTCCAACCCAGAAAATCATAAAAAATCCTTGTGCCTCAGGGCTGAACCGGTAACTTGCCAGTCCCGCCCATGTGCGCACTCAAGCCAGAGGAACTGAGGGTATGAAGATCAGCATCGAACGCGGCACCCTTCTCAAGGCCGTTTCGCAGGCCCAATCCGTTGTGGAACGCCGCAACACCATCCCGATCCTGGCCAATGTGCTGATCGAAGCCGAGGGCGATCAGGCGCTGTTCCGAGCAACTGATCTGGATATCGAGGTTGTCGACAAGGCACCTGCGCAGGTCGAGAAAGCTGGAGCGACAACTGTCGCCGCCACAACGCTGCATGAGATTGTGCGCAAGCTGCCCGATGGAGCGCTGGTGACCTTGACTGCCGATAGTGCGGCGGGTCGACTGACAGTTGAAGCGGGCCGTTCGAATTTCTCGCTGGCGACGCTGCCGAAAGAAGATTTCCCAGTCATGGCGTCCTCGGAATACCAATCGAACTTCACCGCGTCGGCGGCGTTACTGCGGCGGTTGTTCGACAAATCGAAATTCGCGATCTCGACCGAAGAGACGCGGTATTATCTGAACGGCGTTTATATGCACGTGGCGGATGGCTCTGAGGGCGGCAAGGTGCTGCGCTGCGTGGCTACCGATGGCCACCGCCTAGCACGCATTGACGCTGACCTGCCGGATGGCGCTGCGGACATGCCCGGTGTGATTGTTCCCCGTAAGACTGTGGGTGAACTGCGCAAACTTCTGGATGATGATGAGATGGATATTGCCGTCTCGGTCAGCGAAACCAAGGTGCGGTTTGCGACGCCGGATATTACGCTGACGTCGAAGGTGATTGACGGCACCTTCCCGGACTACACGCGTGTTATCCCGCAGGGAAACACACGCAAGCTGGAAGTGGATGCCGCTGAATTCGCTCAGGCTGTTGATCGTGTGGCGACCGTTTCATCCGAACGGTCCCGCGCCGTCAAGCTGCAGTTGGACTCGGATAAGTTGGTTCTGTCGGTGAATGCACCGGATAGCGGTGCGGCTGAGGAAGAGTTGGCCGTTGCGTACGGAGATGAGCGTCTTGAGATCGGCTTTAACGCAAAATACCTGCTTGAAATCGCCTCGCAGGTGGATCGCGAGAATGCGGTGTTCATGTTCAATTCGGCAGGTGACCCGACTCTGATGCGGGAAGGCAATGATCAGAGCGCGGTTTATGTCGTCATGCCGATGCGCGTCTGATCGCGCTGGCGCGCGATGCCTCCGGCGGAGGTATTTTTGAACAGAAGAAGGGAGGGGTCATGGGATTGGCCCTGACCGAGCTTACGGTCTCGCATTTTAGGTCTCACAAGCTGGCGCGGTTATCTTTGGACGGGCGGCCGGTGGCGATCCATGGGCCGAACGGGGCCGGGAAGACCAATATTCTGGAAGCGGTGTCGTTGTTTTCGCCCGGGCGCGGGATGCGGCGCGCGAGCGCGGCTGAGATGACGCGGCGCCCCGAGGCGCTGGGTTGGAAGCTTTCTGGGCTGTTGCAGGCGCAAGGGCAGAAGTTTGAAATCGAGACCTGGTCCGAAGGCGGCGCCGCGCGGCAGGTGCGGATTGATGAGAAAGCCTCAAGCCAGATCGAGCTGGGAAAGCTGGCGCGGGTGGTTTGGTTGATCCCCTCGATGGATCGTCTCTGGATCGAAGGTGCGGAAGGGCGGCGGCGTTTTCTGGATCGGATCGCGCTGAGTTTTGATCCCGCCCACGCCGAAGCGTCTCTAACATACGAAAAAGCGATGCGCGAGCGGAACCGGTTGCTGAAAGAGCAGGTGCGGGATGCCCATTGGTATGCGGCGCTGGAAGGGCAGATGGCCGAGATGGGGCATCGCATCCACGCAGCGCGTTTGCTTGCACTGGAGCATCTGCGCACCGCGCAGGACAAAGCAGAGACGGCCTTTCCATCGGCGGAGCTTGAGCTGGTGCAGACCGAAGGCGCGATGCCGGAGACGGCAGGGGATTTGCGCGAGGCTTTGAATGAAAGCCGGTTTCGTGATCTGGCAGCGGGTCGCACTCTGGTCGGGCCGCATCGGTCAGATTTGTACGGAGTCTTTGCTGCAAAGGGCGTTCCGGCCAAGGATTGCTCAACCGGTGAGCAAAAGGCGTTGCTGGTCTCGCTGATCCTGTCGAACGCACGGGCGCTGGCGCGCATGGTGGGCGCGCCACCGATTGTGCTGTTGGATGAGGTGGCGGCGCATCTCGATGCCGGTCGGCGGGCAGCGCTTTACGATGAGATTTGCGCGCTGGGTGCGCAGGCCTGGATGACGGGCACCGGGCCTGAGCTGTTTGCGGAATTGGGGGACCGGGCCCAAACGCTGGTCGTTACCGAAGGCGATGAGGGTTCGGTCGTTAGCGCTTAGGCAGGCTCGCTGACTCTGCGCTCCCACAGGAAGCTGCGCATCACCTCGTCGACCGGTGTTTTGGCCATGTGGTTGACGTAGTTCGACATGGTTTTCTGCGCCAGACCAAGAACCACATCCAAAACCGCGCGGTGCGAGTAACCTGCGTCAAAGAACGCTTGCAGTTGTTCTTCGGTGGGGTTGCCGCGGGTCTCCATCACTTGCAGGGTGAAAGTGCGCAGCGCTTCCAGCTTGGCCGAGGGCAGCGGAGTTTCATTGCGCAACGCCTCGGTGATGTCGTCCGAGACCTTCATCATCTTCGCGATGCCGGTATGTGCAGGCACGCAATAGTGACATTCGTTTTCTACATTGATCGTCTGCCAGACGACGGTCTTCTCGTCATTATCAAAGTCAGTCTGCAGGAACAGCCCGTGCAAAACCTGATAGCCTTCCAGATGCTGTGGGCTTTCCGCCATCACCTTGTGCAGGCCGGGCAGGCGACCGAAGGCGACCTGAGATCTTTCCAGCAGCGGTTTGGACCCTTTGGGGGCGGTTTCAAGGTCGTGGGAGGGGAAGTCGGCCATTTCGGAGCTCCATTTTTGGGTGCGGTGATACGGAAATAGGGTTTATTGAGCGATCACTCAAGTATATATTTGAGCAAACGTTCAAGAATTGGTGAGAATATGCCCCGAAAGCCTGAATATGACCGGGATGATCTGATTTTGCGGGCCAGGGATTTGTTCTGGCGTCAGGGGTGGGCAGGGACGTCCCTGAAAGATCTGGAGCGCGAACTGAAACTGAAGCCGGGAAGCTTTTATGCGGCCTTCGGCTCCAAAGACGCGCTCTATGCGCTGGCGTTGCAGCGGTATGCGGCGGATGGCGTTGCGCGGTTACGTAAGTTGGCCGATGAACTGGGGCCGAAGGCCGCGCTGCAAACGCAGCCGCGTCTTGTGGCCGAGGGCGCCGGGATGCCTGCAAGGGCCTGTATGCTGGCCAAAACATATGCGGAACTGCAGGCGAAAGATCATGATCTGGCAGAAAAGGCAGATGCACATCTTGCCGAAATGCGAGCCTGTTTTTCTGCGCTTTTCCGTCGGGCACAAGAGGCTGGCGAAATTGGTCGGCCGCATGACCCAGACCGGCTGGCAGCACGTTATCAATCCGACCTCCTGGGGCTGCGTCTGACAGCCGAACGCAACGACGTGGATGCGCTTGCGATCGCCGAGGATATTGCGGCTGATATCGATCGTCTCTGATCTGCGCGAAATTGCCAATACGCACACAAAATATTGGGGGATCGCGTGACAATCCCCACCAGAGAACGTATAAGTTACGAAAATAATATAGGTACTAACGGCATGTCCGAAGACGCACAGGCACCCCTGGAATACGGCGCAGATTCCATCAAAGTTCTCAAAGGTTTAGAGGCTGTTCGCAAGCGCCCCGGAATGTATATCGGGGACACGGATGATGGCTCGGGTCTGCACCATATGGTGTATGAGGTTGTCGACAATGGGATTGACGAGGCGCTGGCGGGTCATGCCGACCATGTGACTGTGAAAATTCATGCCGATTCCAGCGTTTCGGTCAGTGATAACGGCCGCGGGATTCCGGTGGACATTCACGCCGAAGAGGGGGTCTCGGCTGCCGAGGTCATCATGACCCAGCTACATGCTGGCGGTAAATTCGACAGCAACTCGTACAAGGTGTCGGGCGGCTTGCACGGTGTCGGTGTGTCGGTGGTGAACGCGTTGTCGGATTGGCTGGAACTGCGCATCTGGCGGAACGGTAAAGAGCATGTGGCGCGGTTTGAAGGCGGCGAAACCGCCGAGCATCTGAAAGTGGTCGGTGAGTGTGGGGATCACACTGGCACCGAGGTGCGCTTTTTGGCTTCGACCGATACGTTTTCGAACCTCGAATACTCGTTCGAGACACTGGAAAAGCGCCTGCGCGAACTGGCCTTCCTGAATTCGGGCGTGCGGATCATCCTGATCGACGAGCGTCCTGCGGAGCGGCTTGAGACTGAGTTGTTCTACGAGGGCGGCGTGAAGGAGTTCGTGAAGTATCTGGATCGTTCGAAAACGGCTGCGATGCCGGAACCGATCTACATCAAAGGCGAGCGCGATGATATTGGCGTTGAGATCGCGATGTGGTGGAACGACAGCTACCATGAGACCGTATTGCCCTTCACCAACAACATTCCGCAGCGCGACGGCGGCACCCACGTGGCAGGCTTTCGGGGCGCGTTGACCCGGACGATCAACAACTACGCGCAATCCAGCGGGATCGCGAAGAAGGAAAAAGTCAGCTTTACGGGTGATGATGCGCGCGAAGGTTTGACCTGTGTGCTGTCGGTCAAAGTGCCCGACCCGAAATTCTCGTCCCAGACCAAGGACAAACTGGTCAGTTCCGAGGTGCGCCCGGCGGTCGAAGGTCTGATGAACGAGAAACTGGCCGAATGGTTCGAGGAGAACCCGAACGAGGCCAAGACAATCGTCGGCAAGATCATCGAGGCGGCTCTGGCCCGCGAGGCCGCGCGGAAGGCTCGTGAACTGACCCGCCGCAAGACGGCGATGGATGTGAACTATCTGGCTGGCAAGCTGAAAGACTGCTCCGAAAAGGACCCGTCCAAGACCGAAGTCTTTCTGGTCGAGGGTGATTCTGCCGGTGGTTCTGCGCAAACCGGCCGAGACCGGCTGACTCAGGCCGTTCTGCCCCTGCGCGGGAAAATTCTGAACGTGGAACGCGCGCGTTTTGACCGGATGCTGTCGTCGCAAGAGATCGGGAACCTTGTGATGGCGCTGGGCACCGGGATTGGACGTGACGAGTTCAATATCGAGAAGCTGCGCTACCACAAGATCGTCATCATGACCGACGCGGACGTGGACGGCGCGCATATCCGGACACTGCTTCTGACCTTTTTCTACCGACAGATGCCGGAGTTGATTGAAGGCGGGTACCTCTACATCGCGCAGCCGCCACTTTACAAGGTTTCGCGTGGTAAATCAGAGGTTTACCTGAAGGATCAGGCCGCGCTCGATGACTACCTGATCAATCAGGGCGTAGAAGGCGCGGTGCTTAAGCTGGGCTCAGGCGAAGAGATCATTGGTCAGGACCTGACCCGGGTGGTTGACGAAGCGCGTCAACTCAAGCGCGTCCTCGATGCCTTCCCAACACACTATCCGCGTCACATTCTGGAGCAGGCCGCTGTGGCTGGCGCCTTTGTGCCGGGAGCCGTTGACGCCGACCTGCAAGGCGTGGCCGACAAAGTCGCGGCCCGCCTCGACCTGATTGCGCTGGAATACGAACGCGGCTGGCAAGGCCGGATCACGCAGGATCACGGTATCCGCCTCGCACGCATTCTGCGCGGTGTCGAGGAGGTGCGCACGCTGGACGGCCCCATGTTGCGCTCGGGCGAGGCTCTCAAAACCGGCAGTTTCACTCAAAGTCTGCAAGAGATCTATAGCACTCCGGCCGATCTGATTCGCCGTGATCGCTCGCAGGTGATCCACGGACCGTTGGATCTGCTACGCGCTATTCTTGAAGAGGGCGAAAAGGGCCTCTCTCTCCAGCGCTACAAGGGCCTGGGTGAGATGAACCCGGATCAACTGTGGGAAACAACGCTGGACCCGGATGCGCGGACCCTTTTGCAAGTGCGCGTAGATGATATGGTCGAAGCGGATGACCTGTTTACCAAACTCATGGGCGATGTTGTCGAACCGCGCCGCGAGTTTATCCAGAAGAATGCCCTGAGCGTAGAGAATTTGGATTTTTAGATCGGTGTAGGATCGCGCATAATCGTTCGCCTTGGTGTCTCAGACGGATTGTGTGGATTATGTTGAAGCAGCCCAAAAATCCGAAGCGATACAGGTATCAGGTGAGGATTTATGAGTGTTGCTAAATGCCACTCATAGAGTGCAATGCTTATGGCAGTTTTTGGAACGCGGTTTGCGCCAAGGACTTCAAAGTTGCACCTTATCGCGATACCAGCGCATGCATAAGGTGGAAGGAGGCTGTGAGTTAGTTTAGAAGCGGCAAAGGACTTCTGAATGATCTGCGAACCTCTTGAATTGACACGAATCTCCACCGAACCAGATCACCGAAAGGCTGAACTCCCTGGATTTGTCACGTTAAGTGATGACAATTATGAGCCGCATGTGTGAGAGCATCCACAAGGTGTGCCGAGGGTATATATTTGGAAGAAAGTGGTAGGTAGCAGGGTGGGGCAAGACACACCGAGAGCGAACTCGCAGATGACAGCGCTCGCTCAACGCATCGAAGATGAGATGCGGGATCAGAAAACTTACAACGGCTATATTGATAAGCTTCAATATCTCATTTCGAATCGCGAGGACTCTGACCTAAAGGGTCTGCGTGAAAAGCTTGATGCTGTCGACCGAGCAGATGAGTGGACGAGTGCTGAACGAGACCTACTCGCCTTTGAACAAATGATTGAAAAGTATACGCATTATCAATCGGCTCAGATGCTCTTTGTTCGTCTGTTGATGAGGATCATGACAGTCTTTGAAACCAAGATTATGCCGCCCGCGTTTATGCTTTCCCGCCAAAAGTGAATGCAATAATTCATGAGGACATAATACAGCCCACTCTGGAAGATATTGATGCCATCAGCGCCCCTTCATGGATAAGGGGGATATTCAAGGCATGATAAATTGGCTCGCTGAGCGCTGCCACATCAGGTGGCAATCATGCTAAACGTTTCATACTCGGCTTCATATGATCCTTATCACACGGCGTTTCGATTTCTGACGCTTCTTCGTTTTGGTGATTGTGAGAAGTATGACTATGACTGGCTTAGGATCGCTGACTTCTATTCGTGCTTCCCTGAGAGGCTATCGGAATTTCGCGCGCCACGTGAAATCTCTGGCTTAACGAAGAGAATAAATGGGTTGGTGAGGGCATTGCCTGATGTCCGCTATGCCGCCCTACCAGAATCAAGTGTCCTGTTCGATCGGATGTCAGTAGTTCAAGACTCCGCTCTGAGCGCGCTTAGTAAGCAAGAGATTGTCACCCTGTCCACAATAAGCAACAGACGATACGTTTTGCTTCACGAAAGCAGGATACCGCAGCCTCTTACAGAGGCTCTAAATCTTGCCACAGACAAGCATAAAGAACTGCTGAGGATTTTGGTCGACGATTTCTTGCAAATAAGCGTTTCTGGACCCGGTGGGCTTAAAGATAGATCTGGTCTTGGGGAATTTCGATATGACACAGCTTAACCCGAACCTGATGATTAGACGTCTAAAGATCGTCAAGTCAGGTAGTGCTGTTTTTGATGAGTACTTCCACCGTGGACTAAACATTATTCGCGGCCAGAACAGCTCTGGTAAATCTACGATCATGGATTTTCTTTACTATTCTCTGGGAGGAGATGTTGAGAAAGGACATTGGCGCGAGGCGGCCGCAGGCTGCGACTCCGTCATAGTGGAGATTTCAGCGAATATAAGCCGTTCCATGATCGTCTTCATCAGACTGTTGGTCAGCACTTTGAAGGCTCTTACTCGGTCGGTGTGTCGGGTGACCGAGCATGGATCTCCGCGGCCGAGGCAAGTCGGCAGCTTGGCGTGAGAGCAGAACGCGTTGTGGCAGCTGTTGCTGCTGGCGCGCTCCGTGGCCGTCAATCGACATCCGGCTACGGACACAAACATACCATGGTGCCTCGAGACGAAGTGGAGGTCCTGATTGCAGGTCGGGATAAATACCTCTCAGCGAAAGATGCAATGGCGTTCCTCGGCGTTGGCAAAAATCAGTTCAATCTCATGCAAGAAGCCGGAATGGTTGCGCGTGAGGGCACGTCTTCAGACCTCTGGAATTGATGTTGTTGGTGAGAAGAAAGTCGGAACTACCAGTCGGGGAGCGCTTGTCAGGATCGCCGACCTGTCTTCTTTTCTTGGCTGAAATTCACCATTTCACGCTTCGTTTCCTGCGAGCGTTGTTCGCAAATGCTCGAGAAACAAACGGACGCGGTGTGGTTGGAATGCTTTGTCGGGATAAACGCCGAAAACGCCGACGTCTGGAAAACTGTCATCCAGGTAAATTTGGGAAAGTCGCTGGGCCTCAACGAGGTCCAAGGCCATGATCTCCGGCAATAGTCCGATCCCCATTCCCCGGATCAATGCCTCTCGGTAGATGTGGGTTTGGTTTATCACCATGCGCCAGGGTTGTCGCAGTTTGCGCAGGCCGGTCTTTGTTAACAGCGGCCAGCTGTCTCCAAAGCGCGAACCGCCGAACGCCAGACAGGCATGATTGTCGAGCTCCTGAACGGTGGTCGGCACGCCATAACTTTCAAGATAGGATGGGGCAGCAAACAAACTCAGCCGGGTATCGGTCAGTTTGGTCACAATCAGGGAGCTGTCTTCAAGCGAGATCGCCAACCGGATCGCAAGATCGACCTTTGCACTGACAAAATCAGTCTGATCGTTGTCGAACACCAGATCGAACAACACTTGCGGATAGAGCTTCTGGAAGCTTTCAGCGGCATCCATCAGCAGAGTGCCCATGCCTTCGGGCGCTGCCACGCGGACAATGCCCGAAGGACCGACGCCTTTTCGATCCGCAACATCCTGTTCCAGTTCCGCCATCTGGTCCAGCATGGTTTTGCAGCCATGATAGTAACGCTGACCCGCGTCGGTCACCTCCATCGACCGTGTGGTGCGGTTGATAAGCCGCAGACCCAGCATCGCCTCAAGATCGGCCACATGTCGGCCTACGATCGTAGGGGTAACGTTCTTGTCCGCCGCAGCGGCTGCGAAGCTGCCCAGTTCAACCGCGCGGGCAAACACAGCCATCTTCCTGAGCTTATCCATTAGATACTTTCAGTAAGTTCTCTATTGCATACTGCTCCAATTATACCTGCATTCATCAATGATATATAGCCTCCCAGACAATAGGAGGCCCTTGCCATGAAACGCATTCTCACAGCCCTTGCGGCCGCAACCGCCTTTGCGAGCGCCGCAATTGCCGCTGATGACGAGATGAAACCTGTCATGACCGAGCTGAAAGATGGTGTCTATCAGTTCCACATGGCGCATTATTCCAGCCTGATCGTGATCACCGATGACGGCGTCATCGTCGTGGATCCCAACCAGGAATTCCGCGCCGAAGCAATGCGGGCCGAAATTGCAAAGCTGACGGATCAGCCCGTGGTCAAGGTGCTCTATTCCCATCCCCATTTCGACCATTCCCGCGGAGGACAAATCTTCAAGGACGAAGGCGCCGAGTTCATCACGCATGAAGGGTGCGCCGAATTGCTGGGCCGTGATCTGGAAAACCGGGTCGTGCAACCTGACGTAACCTATGAAGGGGACGAATACCGGATCGAGCTTGGCGGCAAGGTCGTCGAAATGCGCTACTACGGTTCGAACGATGGTCAGTGCAACAGCGCCATCTACATGCCAAAAGACAAGGTTCTCATGGCGGTCGACTGGCACCTTCAGGGTTTCGTGAACCTTCCCGGCCGCCTGAACACGCATGACTACGTGGGTTCGCTAAACACGCTGCGCCGCGTGACGACCGAACTGGAATTCGACACGGTCATATCAGGGCACATGCCGATGTCGTCGCCGGAGCAACTGGCCGAGGATTTGGCTTTCAACGAGGCGCTTTTCAAGGCCGTGTCGGAGGGTCTTGCTGCGGGCAAGACGGTCGAGGAACTGAAGGAAACGGTCGAGCTGCCCGAGTTCAGCCACTGGTTCATGTATGACCAGAACCTGTCTGCCCATGTGGAGCGCATGGCCTATTCGATCTGGCACGGCCACTGACCTAAACAGACCGGGCAGTGTCACTGCCCGGTCCTGCCCTACCCAAATGACCCGAAAACGGAGCATGACATGCCCAAGAAAACCGAAACTACTGGCAAGAAGACGGTCATCAGCGGCTGGCATGAAGGCCGTAAGTATTTCATGGCCGAAAACGAATACACCTCGGTCGCGGCTGGCAAAGAGGACACCCAGTCCGAGTATGTTTTCGGCGCGGGCGAAATCGCGCCCGGCAGTTGCATCCCCGATCACTACCACAAATGGGAAGACCAGACCTTTCACATCATCGAAGGTGACCTTGAGGTCAAAATCGGCGATGAGGTTTTCAGGGCCGGGCCCGGCGCCAGCATCCAATGCCCGCGCGGTGTCTCCCACTACATGAAAAACGTGGGCGATACGACCGCCAAGCTGATCAGCTACATCTTCCCCGGCGATTGGGCCGAGGACTTCATGGCCGAAACGTCTCGCCAGAATGAAACCGGCGTGCGAGATCTGAAGCTGATCGAGGAACGTTTTGGCGTTGTCTACCTGTGAGGGTGGCGGAGTAACGTCGATGAAACTCTTTGTCTTTGAAACCTGTCCATTTTGCGTGCGCGCCCGCATAATGGCTGGCCTGAAGGATCTGTCGCCCGAACTCGTCTATGTGGCGCCGGGGCAGGTTCCAGCCGAGCTTGAGGGTTGGGTCGACAGATTGACCGTTCCGATTTTGGTGGATGGTGAGACGCTGATTCAGGACAGCACAGAAATCATTCGTCATTTTGATGCAATTGGCACGCCATTGCTATCGTCCTATGACACCGGTCTGGAATTGGAAAAATGGCGCGAGACGGTATCCTCGGCACTAAACGCTCTGTGCTATCCACGCATGCCGCGCTTGAATGTTCCCGAGCTGGCATCTTCTGAGGCCTTGGCCTTCTTTGAAAGTGCAATGCCAGAGCGGATAGGAATGGCATTTGCGGATGCACTTGCGCGAACTCCGCAGCTTGCTGTTGAAGTTGAAGCTGCTCTTCCCCGTGTCGTTCAGTTTTTGGCCTCCGGCGATATCAGCTTCGACACACTGGCTGCGCTGGCGGAGCTGCGAAGCCTGACCATGGTCGCCGAACTCAATTTCCCCGAACAGGTTTCAACGCCATTTTACGAATTGATGAGCTGCGCCGGTATCCCGCCCTTCACGCCAGTGGAGGCCCTATACGCAGATCTGAAGGTGACCGGCGATGTCTAACGTGGCAATGCATTCGAGCGGTGATCAGGCCCAAGGCAATTCGCCCAACCAGGACTTGACTGTGGTTACCGACAAACGCGCTTCATCTGAATGCGATAGCAGCCACACATCTCGCGCCATGCCCGATCTCGATGTCTCTGCGCCGATACAACGAAACCTTTTGTTACCCTCGCAAACGAGTTTAGGCAGGACAGCTTTCCCATAACCTCGGGCCGCCGCCTCAAGAGCGGTATCGATGTCCGATACCCGGAATCTGCTTGGGCGCTGTTTGAGGCGCTTTCGAAGCTCCTCTGTCCATCGCGCCTGCGGAAGGGAGGCGGATGCGTCGTCATAGCAAATCCAGTCTGCGTCATCCTGCTGTTCTGGTGTGAGCTGCGATCCGCAATACGCATCAAACCCCAATTCGCCGAGTTTTTGGGCCATTGTCGCCAAGCCGCCCTGTTCGGGACGGGAGAAACGGATAGCCAAGTCGGCTTCGCGTTTTGTCAGGTCGATGTTTCGTGCTTCAGGAACCAGCTCGACAGCCAGGTGTGGATGCTTGTCGCCCAGCTTTCCGAGGTGAGGCAGAATGACGTGATTGATGATCACCGGAACGGCGCTGATCCTGATCGTGCCTCCAATCTGGCCGGAGGACTGGTCCAGATGCTCTGTTAGCACCGTGTTTTCGCGTTCCATGGTTTCAGCGTGATCGAGTATTTGCTGCGCTGCTTCCGCCAATTGGTGGCGACCCGCTTCATTTCGGACAAAGAGGGTCACTCGCAGCGCCTGTTGCAGCCGTTTCAAACGCCGTGCGACCGTCGTTTCATTCACACCGCACCGCCGCGCCGCGTCTGACAGCGTGCCCGTTCTGTGCAGCGCGAGCAGATATTTGAAATCATCCCAATCATGATCCTGCATTTTTGCAGAATAGATTGGCAAAAGGTCTTTGCCAAACAGCAACTTTGCCATGCCATAATCACTCGGCACAGCAAAGTGAGGGTCCGCAATGAAATTCATAGTCCTGTTTGAAGATGCCACAGATGCCGATCCCGGTATTCGGGCGGCTCTCATGAAGGAGCATATAGCTTTCCTCGAAGACAACGCCGAGGCCGTGGAAGCCGCCGGGCCCCTGACGGATGGTGAGAACAGAGGGCGCGATGGTCTTTGGATCGTTGAGGCAGAGGATCAAAGTGAGGTCGAGAAGCTGATCCACGCCGATCCGTTTTGGCCCACGGGTCTCAGGGCCTCCTTTTCCATTCTGCCCTGGAAGCAGGTTTACCGGGACGGCAGGGGACTGATCTCTTCCTGAGGTTTGCGAGGGACCGCCTACTATTCAGTTCCGATTGCCAGCATGAGCAGCAGAGCACACGGCGATTGTTGATTTCGTTCAGATCACCTTTTTGCATGAGATATCAACGGGCGGTATCTGCAATTTTCAGCCGCCGCCTGGCTCCGTCAGCTTTTGGCGAAGTCCTTACCAAACATGGCTCTGGGCCTCGTTTTGGATTATGGTCTCAGAATGGACAGCAAGCTCCAATCTCTCAGCCGCGCCGACCTGATTGCACTTCTGCGCAAGTTTGTTCCTGCAGACGAATTGGAGCGCTGTCCGGACGATTTGCTGAAACAGAAAATCAAAAGATCAAATGTTTGGTGTCGTGACAGCGCAGAGGCAGTGGCTGAAGAAGCTGTTGCCGCTTCAGCAGTAAGTGCCATTCTTGAACGGATTGAGGATGGCCGCAACCCAAATTTCGACGTTCCAGGCGAGCTGAAACCCAAAAGGGATGCTCTGACGGAGGCAATCGAGACAGATACCGATGCAACGACCAAGGGCGAGGAGGATGCTTGATTTCTGGTTGCCAAGGGCAAGCAATTGACGGAGCTTGTATCATTGCCAACGCATTGCCGATCTCAACAGTGCAGCTTGTGCTTGTGGTGAGCGACAACCATTGTTTCATAGATGGATTGCTCACGACCGTTGCCCTCCATCACCATGTTCATTCAGTAAGCCCGCTGGGTTCAGCTGCCCGTCCGTTTTGCAAGTATCGCGGTCGGATTAGAAACCCAAGTATTGCGCTGGAACGAAATCCGTCAACCAAACCGCATTGTCCGCCCGATAGAACGCATAACCATCCCGATGCATACTGCCAGTTTCTATTCGAAGGACGGTCGGTTTCCCGTGCCGTTGCCCTACCTTTTCAGCGGTTTCAGGATCAGGAGAAAGGTGGACCTGTTGCCGCCTACCTGGTTTCAGACCTTCGCTGAATATGCTGTCGAGATTTGATCTGGCGGTGCCATGATACAGGGTTTCCGGCGGCGCTACGGCTTCGAGACCCAAATCGACCTCAACGGAATGCCCTTGGGCGGCCCTTATAAGAGTTCCATCCTCCGAAAGCGTGAACCGTTTCTTGTCGTTTTCCTCGACGATTTTGTGCAGTTCCTCGACGCTCAGTGATTGGCCATTCCGTTTCATCCCCCGCAGAAGATCGTCAACGCGCACCCATCCGCCCGGCATCAGGGACAAGCTAACGAGTTCGGGCTCGTGTCTCAGAATCCGTGATAAAGTCTTGCTTTGTTTCGACATCGCCGGAGCCTTTCTGACTTTCGCTGCATTTGGACTGTTCGAACCTGGATGTGTCAACATACCATCGGCGGATTGGACGGGCTTTACACGGAGCATCTGTCCACCGGACTCGAAGATGGCTCCGCAAGGGGTGCCCGGACAGGCAGTTTTTGGTAGTATGGCACCGATTTGGAGGGGTTGGTTGGGAAAGGAATCAGTATGAGCGTCGAAGAACTGAAGCAGGAGATCCTGGCGGAGAGGCCAGAACTCAAAGAGTTTCTCGCGCAATATCAGGAGAAGACGGACCTTGCCCTGGAGCTCTTGAAACTGAGAAAGCTGGCGGGGCTCACGAAAGACGCGCTAGCGGATGTCTCGGGACTTTCTCTCGACCAGATTGAGCGACTTGAAGCGCCCACTGGCGACCTGCCGACAGAAAGTGACGTGGAGATTTACAAAGCTGTGTGCCAGCAAAGCCACGAAGGCTGAACGAAGCCAATTTCAGTATATCTGCTATCGGCCAAACTCACTTGGCGGCACCCCGAATTCATTCCAGAAACCGAACGGCGTTGGTGGAGCGCAACAAAGGGTGCCTTCGCTACGTTTTCTCGACTGTCCGCAACGCCACCGCCTGCCAGTTTGGCGGACGCCAATCCAGGCGCGCTGGGGAGAGCAAAAAGAACCTCGAAATCCGTCGATTGCAATTACGTCTGTAATGCTCCAGCAAGCATCATGCGGCAGAGCTTGGCTACAAAACGAACTACGATGTTGCAACCAAGTAGAAACGTCACTCGGTCTGCAAAGCAGAAGTGTCACCAAAGTGCGCGACGGTAGCATGGCTTAGCAGCCCGGAGACCTCAAATATCGCAGGGCTGAAAAGCCTTGAGAGGAGTTTGGTTGGCAACGTTCCTCGGCCTAATAGCTGCGGCTGGGTCGAGACCTAATTGTCTCTTCCATTCGATCCCATTGATCTGGTGCCGAGATCGATTGCCGGCATTTGATACGAAGCTCGCGTCCCTCTGCGATCAGCTGTCTTGCTTCATCGTATCTGTGTTGCGAGATCAATATGGCAGAAAGTTCTTCCAGCACTGTGTTGTAACCACCTGGTGCTTCCAGGGGGGTGGCGCGATGCGAATCTAATTTGCTTTGCAGCTGTGCTTCCAGATCTTTCGGGCGTCCCAACAGAGCTCTAACCTCCGCCAGATTTTTCTCTCTGGTTTGGTCCACCGTCTTAAGCGTGGTGCCAAGCTGGCGCCGAAGTGTAACAGCTTCATTCAGATTGGCTTCCGCCTCTTCCAGATTGCCTTGTTGCATTTCGAAGTTAGCGAGCGCTGCCAGCAATTCGACAACCATAAGTTCTTCAACATCTGAATAGCGTGAAGTCCTGCTCAGGGTCCGATTTATTACGCTTTTTGCTTCATCAAATTTTGATTGTTCAGTGAGCACCCGTGCATAGTCACCCGCGCGCTTGACATGCAACTCATCGAGCGGCTGTAACAGATCCAGTTCGAAAGCTTGTTTGAACAACAGTTCTGCGGCCTCAAAGTTCTCAGGGAAGTCCAGATTATCGCACGCCTCAAGGGCACGTTCCGACCACTCCATCGATTGCAATTTAGGGTCTGGCATCTGTTTGTAATCTCTTGAATTATTATCGTATCTGTCAGGTTATGCTTCGCAACGTCTTGAGTTCAACCGTTTGTCGAAAACTCAACCGGTAAAGTCTTTTTTGTCGTTTGATTGTTTGGCCGGCCATCCACCGTCATTCACTTCTGAGCCAATAAAACGTCGAGCGGGGCCTTCTTTCTTGCACGCTCTCTCGGCGACCGACCGGGCCTCCGATCGTTGGGCTTGAGCGAGAGGCCTATTCGGTCTTCCTGATCCTAAAGGATGGCACTACGGAAGTGTTTAGGCACTACGCGGCGGCCTGAACTGCGGCATCCGGTTGACGAGTATCTGCGGCGTGTCTCCTGGCGGCGCATTCCGTGTGGTGGGACACAAGTAAGGCCCCGGCGCCAGTTGCGTGGTAGCCCTTTTAACTTCGACGTTGGCGACAGACGGAAGGTCGAATTTTAGTCGCGTCTAATTCTGCTTTAGGTTGCTAAAGTTCAAGTTTAGATGTGGATCAATTGAGAGCAACAATTGAACGATCCACCCATGCAAAAGATAATAAGCTCCTTTTTCTTCGCGGCAGCTTTCATGTTTGTGGCAATTGCCGCCATTGGCATCCAGCTACGTGAAATATCATTGGCGCAAGGCGTTCTGTGCCTGTTCTTTTTCATTGCCCTTTGTTTTGTCGGTCTTCTTGTCAAGCACTGGCCGGAAGAAACAAAGCTGAACACAACACCCGAGAAGGAAACCGTCTGGAACACCAAGGACGATGATTTCCGAAACAGCGAACTTCTCGCTATGGATGGTGAGGCTGATCGTGCCGCGGAACTGCCCACTTGGTTTTTGCACCTCCGCTCACCGTTTGAGGCAAACCAATCCGCAACATCCTGGTTTGGTGGTTTGCCGCTTTTGCCGATTGCTCACGCATGGCCGCGCGACCCTGACGGGAGACCGATGCATTTTGTTCTTCAGATCGACCTTGGTGCCTTGTTAGAGCCAAAGCCTGTCAAATTGAATGACAGTGGGGCGCTGCTTCTGTTTGTGTCTTTCCTGCGCCAGGATACGGGTAGCTATCGCGTTGTTCAGCTGACCGAGGAGCAGATGCAGAAAGCGCAGCCAAGGCAGGCCCCGGAGGATCTTCCGGATCTGAATGATGCCGGGTTCTTCAATCTTGGAAAGACGTTCCCGCGTTGGGCGCTCGATCTGCATTACGAGATGGACGCTGGCGAGGACCGCGCGTTTATCGACCCACCCGCCGAAGAGTGGATCACCAATTGGGGAATTGCAGCAGGCGAAGCCCAGCGCGTTGCCTACAACCGCACTTATGACGACAAGTGGCGGCAGGAGTTTAATCAGAAGATGTCACAACGTGACGAAAACTCGCCTCCCCTGGAAGGCCATGACAAGCGGATGGCACAGCACTATGCGGCAATGGAAAGGTTTGGCCCTGAATTTTTTGAAGCTTTCGATCAATTTGTGGCGAAAGCAAAGGCGATGCCACCTGATGCTCCAATCGACCAGGGTGAACTGAAGAGCATCCTCGAGAAGCGCAGAGCATTTGCTGAACAACTTGGTGAAGTTTCGATGAAATGGGCGCTTGCACCAAGCCGCGAAGCGTTCATTTCCCGGCATCTGAGGGCATACGTCAAAAACAGGAAAGACGGTATCGACAAGGGTGACCTCGCTGACATACCTTCGTATCTACAGTGTGTTCTGTCCGATGTCCTCACGGGATACCGGTTCCATCGTTTGTTTGGACGCGCATTGCCCCCGTCAACGCATCCTGTTGAACTGCGCGGCATGGATTGTTTGATCACTTTCCGATCTGATGACGCTTTGGGCATTCTAAGAGAGCATGAGCATGGCTTTTCTATCTGGTGCCCGAGAGAGGATATGAGTGAAGGTCAGTTGGAGACAGGTAAGCTTGTCTGGCACACTTCAGTGTAACAAAATCGGTTACAGAGATTTCAGCTACACAAACATCGAGGCAATGGCAGAATACTGCGGACCATCTTTTTCTTCGTGAAGGTCTTCAACCCGCGCCGGATCACGAACCACGAGCGTCGCTGAACGGGTGTTATGTGAAGCGATCTGCGGTTGAATCACCCACAGTGTCAGCTTGACGGCATTCGTTTCCGGCAATACTGCTGTCGGCATGGATAACCTGATGCTCCTTTCGACACTCTGGTGGCTGGCCCCGAAATAACGCGGCCGGACAATACCATCTATTCCGAGGCCGCCGCTTGGGCGGTCTTTTTGTATCCATGCTCCCCAATGCGGTGCCTCACAATCTACGAGGACACCCATATGACCAAACCTGTCATACTGACCGGAGACCGCACCACGGGGCCGCTGCATATCGGCCACTACGCGGGATCGCTTTCCAATCGCCTGCGCTATCAAGACAGCCATGAACAATTCCTGCTCCTGGCGGACACGCAAGCCCTGACCGACAACGCGCATGATCCCGACAAGGTGCGTCGCAACGTCATCGAAGTCGCGCTGGACTATCTGGCTGTGGGCATCGACCCCGAGCGGACAACGATCTGCCTGCAATCGCACCTGCCTGCGCTGGCGGAGCTGTCGATGCTCTATTTGAACTTCGTCACCGTCGCGAGGCTGGAGCGCAACCCGACGATCAAAGATGAAATCCGGGCACGCGGTTTCGGCAGAAACATCCCCGCCGGCTTTCTCTGCTATCCCGCAGCACAGGCGGCGGATATCACCGCATTCAAGGCTACGGTCGTGCCCGTCGGCGAAGACCAGGCGCCCCTGATCGAGCAAACAAACGAGCTGGTGCGCAGGATAAATGCAACCGCAGGCGCGGTGGTTCTGCCTGAAGCGTGCGCTGTCATTCCCAAATCCGGCCGGCTGCCAGGGATTGACGGAAAGGCGAAAATGTCCAAGTCCGGAGGCAATGCGATTTCGCTTTCTGCGTCTCCCGACGAGATCCGTAGCGCCGTCCGGGCCATGTTCACGGACCCGAACCACTTGCGCGTAGAGGATCCCGGTCAGGTCGAGGGCAATGTGGTCTTCAACTATCTGGATGCCTTTGATGAGGCCAAGGATGATCTGGCAGATCTCAAGGCGCATTATCAACGCGGCGGCCTTGGCGATGGTAAGATCAAGGCACGGTTGGAAGACATATTGCAGGCGTTCATTGCACCCATCCGCGAGCAGCGGGCGCATTTGTCTGAACATCGCGACCATGTTCTGAATGTCATCCGGAACGGCACTGAGCGGGCCCGCGAGCGAACCGATGCGACGAAGCGCGAAGTCGTGAGTGCTCTGGGGTTGTTCCAGCTTCGAGAGTGCAATCATGGAGAGGCCTGAGAGACGGCGGGTCGGGAATTTCCATCATCTCTCACAAGCCTTGGTTACGCTACGCCCCCCGAGAAATCCAAAAATCAAGTTGTCGGGAAAAACCCCCAGAAAAAGAATTGTTGTAAAACAAAAGCCTATAACTTGGTTACGCTCCGCCCTTTTGCTGTTGCCGAGAGCCAAGAGTAAAATTTCTCGCATGTGTGATGACCATGCAAAGAAGCTCTTGGGGCGACGGGAAACCAAAGGTCGTTTGTTGCGTAAAGCCGCCAGTGAATGCGTCGTATCTGCGTTGCACAATGCGTTGTCACCTGATGAGGCTACTAAAGAGGAATATGAGATCTGGGCCGATGCATTTGAGGAGAATTCGGCGCACGTGACTCCTGAATGTGGGCCGTATTCACAAAACGCCAAGTTCCTGGTGCTGGGATCGGAGACGCAAGCGGAGAGGATCAGATGAATATGAAAGAAATCAAAATTAGGGAGCTTAAGGAGGAGGATCGGCTGGCTATCGAGAGGCGCGCTGACAAACTGCGGGTGCTATACGACATTGTCAAAGATAGGTTTGATGGCGCCCATTTCAGTTTCGAGCAGCACGCCGGATCGGACCGGAATTCTGTATCCTCGTTTATCGTTATGCGCGTCGACTCGAGTGTCATACCGTCAGCGAGGACATTCATTGAAGCTGCGCTTCCTGCGATCGGCATCTCGATCATTTGTGAACGTCGTGACGCCTTTGAGATCATGCTGCGGGATGAAGCCGCGAGCGCAGACGAAAAGGCGGAGATGTTAAGAATATTGAAGGACGCGGGATGTGCGTGAATCTCGAGAAACTTGCAGTAGAAAACAAATTCGTAACCGCAGCCACGACGATTGTCCTGTGGCGGGATGTCAGATCTCTGAGATGGTCACTGTGTTCAGCGATACTTTGATCGATAACTCCTTTGCCGACCCGGTGTCGACCGCACCAATAGGTCTTATTGCCAGTGGGCTTGAGTTCGGTTGATCCAAAGAGATTGGAGGCCGGATCGCTTTTTAAGTCCCAAAAGGTCAGTGCAGGCGGCTGTTCCGGTTGCCGTGTGTTCGTGATCATCACCTTACCCCACGAAAATTTTTTTTGTGGGGTAAGACGATTTACAATGCCGATGCCTCTACGGAATAGATCATTGCGTAGTTCAGCATAAACAGTTGTTTTTGCTCCAACTATGCTTGGCTTGCCTTTGTATGGGTTTAACGAAAAGCAAACCTTGTTTTCCATATCTCTGCGCGCTGCCCGTCGCGTTCTTCATAATCAGTGACAGCCTGGGCGATGTCCCGATCTACCGCTCCTTCCTGATCTTCCCCGAGATCCGTCATTCTCATGGTGAACCATGCCGTCATCCCTCCCGGCGGCAGAGTGGCGAAGCGAGGGAAAACAGGATCGCCTTTTCCGATCCGCCATGTCTTGGGCAAATGTGGATCGAGGACGAGCCCGCGCGCGATACCCACCGCATCCACATTCCCTGAAAGGATCGCAGCCTCGGCCTCTTGGTAATGTTTGAACCCTCCGGTGACCATGAGCGGGGTCGAGATCAACGCACGCGCCGCCCGGGCGAAGTCCAGAAAATACGGGCCTTTGGTCGCGCGTTCGGAACTTGATGGCGCGCCGGGAAAATAGGTTCCGCCGCTGACGTCCAATAGATCGACACCTTTGCCTTCTAGCCCTGCAACCACTCTGAGCGCGTCTTCTTCCGTTAGCCCACCGTCAAGCTGGTCGGTGGCGTTCAATTTAACCGCAACCGCAAAGTCGGGCGGCACCGCGGCGCGGACGGCTTCGACCGTTTCGATCAGCAGGCGCATCCGCGCCAGGATCGACCCACCATAGGCATCCGTCCGGTGATTGAAGAGCGGGGAGAGGAACTGGCTCAAAAGAAAACCGTGCGCGGCATGAACCTGGACGCCGCCAAATCCCAACTCGGCTGCAAGACGGGCTGTGTTGGCAAAACGATCTGGAATGGCCTTGATCTCGGCAAGTGACATGGCTTCGCTTCGGAAATCAGGAAAGTCGATGGCGCTCGGCCCTTTGGGTTGGCTGAGCGGACGATGCGCCAGAGCTCCGGCATGACCAAGCTGTAGCCAGAGCTGCGCCGAGTTAACCGACCCGCGCCGCGCAAGTTCACGGAATGCTACCATGTCAGCAGAATCATCGAGCACCAGATTGCCGGGTTTTTCAGGGTAACGCGAATCTCCCTGCACCTCACCGATGATTGACGCTGCCAGACCACCCTCAGCCCAGCGTTCATAGAGCCGTATCTGTGCAGCGGTCGGGTTGCCCTGACCATTCGCCAGTGAATCTGACATGGCCGATTTTATGATCCGGTTCTTCAACACACGCCCGTTCGGCAGAGTAAGGGGGGTGAAGAGGGAGATGTTTGAAGCGGTGGACAACGCGATTCTCCTTGGTTTTTCAGTCTCGACCTTAGATAATTTGGAAAACCCTGTGCGATAACTGGGTTATTTGGATAAAGGTTTGATAGTTTTAGGAACAGATGTCACAGAAGACGGAACTGGAAATCCTGATGGCCGTGATTGATCACGGTAGTTTTTCGGCCGCTGCGCGGGTTTTGGGATACACCCCATCTGCCGTGGGCAAGCGGGTGCATCAGTTAGAGCAGCGGTTGCGGGTGCCTCTACTTGTCCGCTCGACTCGACGCATGACCTTGACGGAGGCGGGCCGGCGATATGCGGAGGAAGCACGGGACCTTCTTAACCGCCTGACAGCATTAGAAGAGGATATTGCTGATGATGTCGGTAACCTGCGCGGCGTGATCCGTGTGACAAGTTCAGCGGCCCTTGGTCAGCTACATGTGGTCCCACTGGTGATCGAATTCATGGAACTCAATCCTGAGGTGGAAGTCGAACTGCTGCTGACGGACAAGATCGTTGACCTGGTCGGAGAGGGCTTCGATGTCGCGGTTCGAAGTGGCGTGTTGCCTGACTCATCCCTCATCTCGCGAAAGCTGATGAACAATCGGCGGATTCCCTGCGCCGCGCCCGTCTATCTCGAACAACATGGTGTTCCTCGACAACCGGAGGAACTCACATCACACAGATGTCTGCGCCTGGGGCAGGAAAAACAGATTTCGGATTGGGGCTTCATACGACCTGTTGGGGGTTTGTCGCGGCTTGGTCCAGGATTTTCCTGCAACAGTCTTGACGCGCTCCATGCGGCGTGCCGCGCGGGACGCGGCATAGCATGGCTGCCGGAGTTTCTTATCTCCCATGACTTGCATACAGGTTGCTTGCTCCCGGTGTTGCCCGATCATGTGGAACCGGACGCGGGTGGTGGAATCTTCATTTTGCGCCCGGAAATGCGCTTCCTGCCGCGGCGGGTTCGGTCCTTAGTTGATTTTTTGACCGATCGTTTCGCGGGTAAGGCCACCAGTATGTAGCTCAAGGCCAGAAAATTGACCCTAAGTCTTAAATTGCGGTCACCGATTGCTCCGGTCTGAACAAGTTGCTCAGCATTTATCGGACCGATCGGATGCCCACTCACAGCCCATAGCCAGGACAGTTTCACAGGCTGCCGGGAACCTTGAAGTTATATCTCGGCAGGCAGCTCGTCTGTCTCTGAGTTGTTGACTTTCATCAGCTTCTCCTTCCGTCGCGCCATGGTTTCATGCCATTCCTGAGCTTCGCGATCTTTGAAGAATTCAGCATCGGGTGCGAGTCTTGCCATAGCGTCTTCGACCTCATCAAGCGAAACACGAAAGAACTCTTTTCTCATGTTCGCCATGTTCACGCGTTGCTCCGCAAACTCCTTGTGGAGCGCCGCTTCCAGTGCAGGTGCCCCTTCAGAATAGATCATCGCATGCGTGTCGAAACCGAATGGTACGCTGGCATCACCCAGCTCGCGAACCCGATCGTTGGGATCAAGGTGCCGGGTCAGGCCGATTTTGACCAAGTCCTCCCCAAATGAACCGACATTAGAAATGACATAGACGTATCCGGACTTTGTCATCTCGGCCATGGCACGGGCGCGCTCGTCTTTCTCTGCCTTCAGTTGTTCACGGTATTCATGGGCTTTGTTGCACAAAAGGCGTGAGGGATTCACTGTTTGCATCCAGGGTGGTAGCTGATGGTCATGAGCAGCTGGTTTCCCACGAAGTACAAGACAAAGAACTGGCGGTCGTATAACACGGCGCGGAAGCAGCGTGGTTCGCTATCGATTTGGTTTGATCCTGCGATGCCCTGGCAGGCGGCCCCGACCGGCAAGCGCGGTCGCCAGCCCGAGTTCAGCGATGCTGCAATTCAGGTTTGCCTGACGATGAAGGTGCTTTTCGGCATGCCCCTTCGGCAGACGACCGGTTTTGTCGAGAGCCTGCTGCGTCTGGCGGGGATCGACTGGAAAGTGCCGAACTTCAGCACTCTGTGCCGCCGCCAGAAGACACTGAACGTCGCTATTCCTTGCCGTGGTGGGTCCGGGCCGCTCCATCTGCTGATCGGTGCGACCGGGATCAAGGCGGAAGGTGAAGGTGAGTGGAACGCCCGCAAGCATGGCGGGCCAAAGAAACGCCTTTGACGCAAGCTCCATCTTGGAATGGACGAGGAAACACTGGAGATCCGCGCGGTTGGGGTCCCGACAAGCAACGTCGGCGACGCGCCAATGCTGCCCGATCTGCTGGAACAGATCCCACCCGATCAGGAGATTGCCACAGTCACGGCCGATGGGGCTTATGACACACGCAGGCGCCACAACGTGATCGCCGCTCGGGGAGCCGCCGCCATCATTCCGCCACGCAAAATTGCCCAACCTTGGAAGCCAACCACAGAAGGTGCCGTCGCGCGTAACGAAGCCGTGAGAGCCTGCAAGTATCTCGGACCGGTCCTATGGCGAAAGCTGACCGGCTATCACCGCCGGAGCCGCGCAGAGGCAAAGATGAATTGCGTCAAACGACTTGGCCAAGGCCTCATGGCGAGAGACTTCGGTCGGCAAGTTGCTGAGCTGCAGGTCCGGATCGCGGTTCTCAACCGCTACACAGCTCTTGGCATACCCGTCACAGAGCCCGTAGGATAAGTACCTCCGAGGAAAGGGGAAGCTCGATCTTCACCCGTTTCGTACAACAGAGCCGTGGCACTCCAGAAAACCGCGCACCAACATTAATCGGCGACAATCTCTACACCGAAGGGCTTCGCGTTTTCGCAAATAACTTCCCAGACAGTCTCGGCCCATGTGACAGGGGCATAGATTTCGAACGCATTTTGCCCCATACACTGGATGAGCACGCCCACGTGATGGATGCCGGTTTGCAAAAATCGCCCTTCAGGAAACGCAGTCTCTGTCACGTCAATCGCTATTAGTTGCGAAAGAACGTCACGTGCCTGAGTCCCCGATAGCAAAATCACCGTCCGAGCGTGCGATAGATCAAGCGTGGCGAGATTTGCAGACATGTAGTCAGACAAATTGCCGGCATTTTCGATGAGGATTTTGTCGGGCGCAATTCGCCATGCGGTCCGGCCCTTTGCCCTTGACGCAAGAGAATAGCTTCCAAGCCCACAAAGCCCGAGATCCGAAAGGACCTCGATGGCAGCCGCCTCAAAATCACCCCACCCGGCGATCTGCCAGAGATCGCGCACAGGACGTCCGCCCAGCGCAATGCCGGTCTCGCCCTGTGCGCCGAAGCGGCCAGCTTGAAGCTTGGAGTTGAGGGGGGAACAAAGCTCAAGCATTTTGCCGCTCTCCTTTCGGATCAAAGAAATGGTGTGACACCACCTTTGCAGTCAGTGTCTCATTGCCGATGAAGTTCACCACGCGGACGGTTTCACCTTTCCGGGATGAGCCGTTTTTTAACAGGGCAAGGGCGATGTTCTTTCCGAGAGCAGGCGAGTAGGTGGTGGAAGAGACCCACCCATCGCCATGCCCCTTTGTCTCTCCCGTCTTCGGGAAGAGAATGGAACCGGATTTGGCACCCGTGGCACCGTCGATTTCAAGACCAACCAGGGTTGGACGTTCCGGATCTTCCAAGACTGGTCGCTTCCGCAACACCGAACCGACAAAGGGTTTCTTGGAGGAGGCAAACGCTTCGAGGCCGAGATCCTTCATCGTTGTCCGGCCTTCAAGTTCGGGCCCGGCAACGTGTCCTTTTTCGATCCTGAGCGTGCTCATAGATTCCGTGCCGTAAGGCTTGATCCGATACTTCTGGCCTTGTTCGTGAAGAGTTTCCCAAACTGCGCGGGCATAGCCCGACGGGATATACACCTCATAAGCCAGCTCACCAGAATACGACATCCGGTGAATTCGGACCGCGACCCCATCGAGCTTGGCATAAGTAAAGTGATTGTTGGGCAGTGCTTCGCGGCTCAGATCAGCACCCTTAAAGACGTTCGATAACAAGTCGCGGGCTTTTGGACCTGCCACAGCGATGGCAGCCCATTGATCCGTTACAGTGGTCACATGAACTTTCAGGTCTTTCCATGCGGTTTGCAGAAGATGTTCAGAAAAAGCCAGAACCTTTGCGGCATTCGCCGTCGTGGTCGACATGAAGTAATCATGTTCTCCCAAACGCGCGGTGGCCCCATCGTCCATGACAAAACCGTCTTCACGCAACATCACACCGTAACGCAAGCGGCCGACCTGCAGCGTTTTCCAACCGTTGACATACATCCGGTTCAGGAATTCAGCGGCGTCGGGGCCTTGAATCGCGATTTTGCCGAGGGTCGAGACATCAACCATCCCAACATGCTCACGCACATGAGCTGCTTCGCGAATATAGGCCTCGTCGAGACCTTCGCCTGCTTCAGCGTAGTACCAAGGCCGCATCCAGGCTCCGGCTTCGGTCATCTTCGCGCCATTCTCGACGTGCCAGTGGTGTATTGGCGAAAGCCGCGTTGGTCGGAAATGCTTTCCATGTTCGTGGCCAACCAAAGAGGCCATTGAGATTGGCGTGAACGGGGGTCGGAAGGTCGTTGTTCCGACTTCCGGTATTTTCATACCTCGAAGCTCTGACATACGCGCCAGCGCATTGACGTTAGAAAGCTTGCCCTGGTCGGTTGCCATCCCCGTCGTTGTGTACCGTTTCAGGTGTTCAACCGATACATAGCCTTCGAGGTGGGCCTGATCGATGTCGCTGATTTTGACGTCATGCTGGAAATCGACAAAGGCTTTGCCCTGACATTTTCCATTGGTGCGGACGACTGCCCAGATCGGTTCGATGCCCCTTTGCCAGTATGCACCGGTCATGAAGTGATCAGGTCGCGCACCGCATTCTTTTGCGTGGCCTGTGGCCTGTGCAGCTTTTACGCCCTGATCAAATCCCTGCTCGATTGTTTCGGACAGAGACGTTGTAGCCATCGCCGTGCCTGCTGCCTGCATCTTGTGGTTTTCTTCCGAACGCGGAATAAAACATGCAGCATCTTCATTGTAGATCGGCTTGCCGAAGAGATGGCTCCACAGGTGAACGGCCGGAGACCATCCGCCCGATGTTGCGATCAGATCTGCCGGTATCGTTTTCGGCGCACCCGAGGCCTGTCCCGATGCATCAATTGGAACCACAACTGCGGACGCAACGCGCGACTTTCCGCGTGCCTCCAAAACCGCGTGGCCAATCAAAATTGAAACGCCCGCTTCGGTGGCTTCGTGGGTCAGGCTGGAGGGAACAGAAGCCCTCATTTCAGCGAGAGTTACGGTTGCGCCAGCCCGTGCAAGCTCCGCAGCTGTTTCGTATGCACTGTCATTATTCGTGCAGACGACAACACTCTCTCCGGGCAAAATGGCGAACCGGTTCAGGTAAGTTCTGGCTGCATTCGCCAGCATCACACCGGGTTTGTCATTGCCGCCAAAAACCAGCGGACGTTCGATAGCACCGGTCGCCAGGATCGAGCGCTCAGCGTGCACCATCCAATAGCGTTGACGAACCTGATGGTTTTCTGGGGCCTTCAAGTGATCCGAAACCCGCTCGACCAAGCCATAGACGTCCCCATCATAAGCGCCAAAGGCGGTCGTTCGCGTGAGAATTCGGACGTTTTCCATGGATTGAAGCTCTGTCAAAACAGCTTCCACCCACGCTTCGTCTTCTCCACCAATCGGTTCACTCAGAACCGCGCCACCCAGCTCAAAATCTTGTTCCGCGAGGATGACCTTTGCTCCAGATCGACCAGCTGCCAAAGCTGCGGACAGCCCAGCGACACCGCCGCCAATCACCAATACGTCACAGAATGCGTTGCGTTTTTCGTAGTGATCGGGATCTTCGAGATAGGTCCCACGGCCCATTCCGGCCGCTTTCCGGATGAAGGCTTCGCACATCATCCAGAACTTTGTGGTGTTTTTGAACGGGCCAATGAAGGTTTTATAGTAAAAGCCAGCACTCAAAAACGGCGAGAACAGGCCGTTTACAGCCCCAACGTCAAACCGAACATTGGGCCAGGCGTTTTGGCCGGATGATACCAAGCCATCAAACGCTTCAACAACGGTTGCGCGTGCATTCGGTTCATGTCGGTTTCCGTCGCGCAGGTGAACCATCGCGCCCGGTTCTTCTACACCGGCGGAATAAACTCCGCGTGGCCGGTGATATTTAAAGCTCCGACCAACTACCATCGTGTCGCCAGCCAGCATCGCAGATGCCAGTGTATCGCCGTGGTAGGCGGGCAGTGCGGTGCCGTCAAACGTGACCGAAAGTGGCTTGGAACGGTCGATGCGACCGCCGGTATCCAGACGCTTCATTGCTCGACCTCCCGTGCCAGTTTGCATTCGCCGATTTCGTGAGTGAGGGTGTTTCTTTCCAGAACAACCCATTGGCGGCACCCCTGAACATGGTGCCAATATTCCTTGTGCCATCCGCGTGGGTTGTCGCGGTTGAACACATAATCCACCCAGGGCTGTTGTTCCTGTTCACCCATTTCGGGGCGTTTGACGGTTGCGTCCGCCCCGTAGGTGAATTCTGTTTCGTTGCGAAGCCCGCAGATCGGGCATTTGATCCTGATCATACTGTCACCTCAATGCGCGTTTGGCTGTGGGCCCATGCCCTTTTCGTCGATTTGGTAGCCGCGGTTGAACCGATCCAGTGTGAACTCTGCGTTGTCCTCGTGGGGTTCATCTTTGGCGATTGTGTGGGCAAAACACCATCCGGACGCAGGAGTTGCTTTGAAGCCGCCGTAACACCAACCACCGTTCAGATAGAGGCCGTCGACAGGGGTTTTTGTGATGAAGGGCGAGCCGTCCATTGACATGTCCATCACCCCGGCCCAGTGACGCAGCAGTTTGAGCCTTGAAACGCAAGGCATCAGGGCTTTCGCGCTGGCAAGCGTGTGTTCAACAATCGGCAACCCGCCGCGCTGCGCATAAGAGTTGTACATGTCCAGATCGCCGCCCAGAACAAGACCACCTTTGTCAGATTGGCTGATGTAGAAATGCGCTGCGCCAAAACTGATGACCGTGTCTACCAAAGGCTTGTAGGGCTCGGTGACGTAAGCCTGAAGAGAATGCGTTTCAACTGGCAGCCGCAGACCTGCCATATGTGCGAGGTGACCTGAATGACCGGCCACGCACAAGGCAACCTTTTGGGCGCGAATGTCTCCGCGATTAGTTTGAACGCCTACAATCTTGCCGCCGTCCCAGAGATAGCCTGTGACTTCGCGCTGCTGAAGGATGTCCACCCCGCGTTGGTCCGCGCCGCGTGCGTATCCCCATGCCACGGCATCATGGCGCGCTGTTCCAGCCCGGCTCTGATAAATCGCACCGTGGATCGGGAAGCGGGCGTTTTCTGAGTAATCGAGATACGGCAGGCGGCGCTTAACCTCTTCGCGATCAAACAATTCAGCGTCAATTCCGTTTGCACGCATGATATTACCGCGTCGCCGTGCCGCATCCATCTGCCCGGGAGAATGGCAGAGGTTGTACTGTCCCCGTTGCGAGATCATCACATTGTAGTTCAGATCCTGGCTCAGGTTTTCCCAAAGCTGCATAGAGCGCTCGTAGAACATGGTGTTGCCGGGCATCATGTAGTTCGAACGCACAATCGTCGTGTTGCGACCCGTATTGCCGCCGCCGAGCCATCCCTGCTCGACGACGGCGACATTTGTGATGCCGTGTTCTTTGGCGAGATAATACGCCGTGGCAAGCCCATGCCCGCCGCCACCAACGATGACGACATCATAGGATGATTTGGGTTCAGGATCGCGCCATGCGCGACCCCAGTTCTTGTTTCCGCTTAAGGCGTGGCGGAACACCGACAAGGCTGAATACTTGGTCATTATTGTTCTTGTTCTGGAGTGGTTGCTTTGGAAAAGTCGGAACCTGTCGCTGCTTTTAGCGCGTCAATGACATCCTCTTTCGTCATCAGGCCCAAATCGACTATGACATCTACAAAGAGCTGGCCCTTGGCTTCAGCTTCTTTGACGATTTGAGAAACTTTGGCGTAACCAAGTGCGGGAACAAACACGGTGGCTAGCGCTGACGAGCCAAGTAGGTTCTCCAACGCCTGTTCTTGGTTTGCCTCGATACCGGCGATGCATTTTTCGGCAAAGATCCAACTGCCTCGGGCAAGGAGATCCATCGTGTCGAACAAACGCGATGCGATAACCGGCTCAAAGTGGTTGATTTCAAGCTGTCCACCGAGTGATGCCAAAGAGACGGCGGCGTCGTTTCCAACCACAGCATAAGCCACCTGCTGCATCATCATGGGCAGAACCGGGTTTATCTTGCCTGGCATGATTGAAGAACCCGGTTGAACTGCGGGCAGAATAATCTCACCAATCCCGGATTTGTTGCCGGAAGACAGGATGATCAAGTCAAGGCTGATCTTGCCGATAACCTCGGCAGCAATGCGGAATTCAGACGAAACACGTGCAAACGTGTCCGAGTTTTGCATCCCATCAAACATGTCTTCGGCGGGTTTGAAGGAGAGACCAATATCCGCCGACAAATGACGATAGACCGCTTCTTTGTATCCGGGCTTCGCACCCAGACCAGTCCCGATTGCAGTTCCGCCGAGGGGCAACGTGGTTAGATCTTTTACAACTTCGGCAGACTTGAACTGAGCGCGATACATCGCTGCTGCATAGCCACCAAACTCCTGCCCAAGCGTCATCGGTTGAGCAGCCTGCATACAGGTTCGGCCGATTTTCAGGACGTGCGCCAGATCCTCAGATTTGGCTTTGAGCGCGTCTGCGAGAAGACCCAAAGATTGAATCAGCGCAGAAGATTTCTCAAGCACAGCCAGCTTCACCGCCGAAGGTACAACGTCGTTGGTTGATTGCCCGTTGTTGACGTGATCATTTGGATTGAGGTGCTGATAGTCACCTGCTTTGTGACCCATGATCTGCAGAGCGCGGTTGGCTATGACCTCGTTCGCGTTCATGTTTATGGATGTACCGCCGGAGCCTTCCAACAGATCAACCACAAACTGGTCGTGGTGTTTTCCGGCTACGATTTCTTCACATGCTGCGACGATAGCTGCGCTCTGATCCGGGCTGATAGCCCCGATTTCACCGTTGGCTTTTGCGGCTGCCATTTTGATGAAGGCAAGCGCACGCACAAAAGCCGGCTCACGCCCGATTTTCAGAGGCGAGATGTCAAAGTTCTCTGCGCCTCGCAGCGTATTTACACCAAAAAGAGCATCGTCAGGCAGCTCACGTTGACCGATGCTGTCTGTTTCGAAGCGCGACATCAGTTTACCTTCTCGAATGTGAGGTTTTCATAATCTTTGCGAACTCCAGGCAAAGACAGGATGCGGTTGTGGAACACGATGTAGACGCCTGCGGATAAAATCCGCAGCGCGAGTAACGCCTCGGTCACGTTTTGCGCGGCGTCAGATCCTTTGACTGTGTGGGGGATCATTGCCCCGGTAAACACCACCGGGACATTGAGTTTTTCGTTAGAATGGCAAAGCTCTTCCGCTGTATCGGGAAGTGTGTCGGTTCCGTGAGTCACGAGAACAGCATCGAAGCATTTGGCTGTTTCGCTGATCTTACCGATGATTTCCTTGCGTTCGTCGTCGCCGATTTCCAGCGAGTCCCGATGCATCAGATCGACGAAAGTCAAGTCAAGGTCGTCAATGCGCAGCTCGCCGATGAGGTCTTTGACTTTCGGTTCAAAGTTGTACAGCTTTGCTTCTGAAGGATCATAACTTTTGGCGATGGTCCCGCCCGTCATGATCACTGCCACAGATAACTTGTCAGCTCGAAGTTTATCGAGCATTTCTTTCGATTTAGCCATTTTGAAACCTTGTCTATTCTGGTCGAACGACCAGCACAGAACACTTTGCGTGACGAACGATCTTGGCGGCGTTTGGCCCCAAGAGGTAATCGCCAAAGTCAGGGATATGAGACATCACCACGATAAGGTTCGCGGAAATGTCCTCTGCGGTTTGAAGAACTTCTGAATAGATCGAACCCGACCGAACAATATGCCGGATCTCTCCAAATTCATCAGTGCCCACAATTTCTCTCAGCCGGTCGCCTGCGAGGGCGAGGGCCTTGTCTTTCAGTTCCGAAGGTACGAACGAAGTGAACGGGGCAGCTTGCGCGGCCTGAGCAATCACTGTCCCCAATTCCGGGACAACGGTGACCACTGATACTTCAACGTCGTTGCCCTTGGCGTGTTGCCGCAAAAGCGGCAACACATTGGTCCAGGAGCGTTCGTCTTCCACATCAACGGGAACAAGTACACGGAGTTTCATGAGCGTTTCTCCCCTTAGAGCCCGGTCACAAGCCGTGGCAGCCACAGCGACAGCTCGGGCAGGAATGTGGTGATCAGAACAACCGGGAAATAGGCCAGGAAGACGAACACCAGAGTGGGTTTCACGACCTTTGCAAGGGTTGTCTGGCCAATAAGCGTTCCGAAGTACAGGATCGGAGCCGTAGGCGGTGTAATCAGACCCATGCCAAGGTTAGTCCCGATGATCGCTGCGAAGTGAACCGGGTGCACACCAGCTTCGGTCACGACCGGCAGCAAAAGCGGTGCAGCCAGCAGGATACCCGAGATATCTTCCATGAACATGCCGATCATCAGCAGGAAAGCATTGACCAGCAACAGCAGCACGACCGGGTTGCTTGAGATGGCCAGCATAGATTCCAGAATCTGCTGAGGAACCTCTTCAAGGGTCAGAACCCGCGCCAGCATGTTCGCAGTGAAGATGACCAGCATCAGAACCGAAGTCACCTGCGCGGATTTCCAGACCACATCATAGAATGATTTGAAGGTCAGCTCACGGTAGATCAGGAAGGCAACCGGCAGAGCGTAGACAACGGCAACAGCGGCGGCTTCGGTCGGTGTGGTGATTCCGCCGTAGATGAAACCCAGAATGATCAGCGGCATGGCAAGGCCAAAACCTGCCTCACGAGACCTCTGAAACACGGTTTTCATCTGAACCTTGAACGGTTGGGGGTCTGCAACCTCAATGTCCATCTTTTTCGTGAGAACCATGTTCCAGAACGAAAAGAGCGCGATCAGAAGGCAAGCCGGCAGGAGCGGCGCAAGGAAGCAGGCCGCAATCGAAGTGCCAGTAACCCATCCGTAGAGGATCATCGTCGCGCTTGGTGGGATCAGCAGCGCCAATACAGCTGAACAGCTGACCAGCGAGGTTGCGTATCCACGATCATAACCTTGTTCGACCATTTTCGGGATCGCAATCGAACCAATCGCGGCCACAGCCGATGAGGCCATGCCCGAAATCGCGCCAAAAATAGCAGTGGTGATGACAGTCACCACGCCCAGACCAGAGCGATAGCGACCGAGAATGCTGTCAGCCAAATCCAAAAGGCGTTTCGCAATTCCACCCTGGGTCATGATGCCACCAGCAAGAATATAAAGAGGAATGGCAAGCAGAACGACCGACGAGACCTTGGAGTAGCCAGAGGTGATCAGGAACGTGGTTGAATTGTAATCACCAAAGATAATCAGGAAAGCGGCGGCGGCCACAAAGGTCATAGCAACAGGAACGCCCAACACCATCAAGGTAACGAGAAGAGCGACATCCATCAAAATTATAGAACTCATTTGTCGGTCTCCTCAGCGGAAGTGTGCGAAATCGTGGCTCGCAGGCTGTCGTAGGTTTCGAGAAGAAAATAGAAGGCGGTCAGAACCAGGCCGACGAACATCGTGCCGTAGATGAAGATCATTGGCACGCGCAGTTCGGTCGATTTGGTGTTCATCCGTTCGGTGAAGACCAGCAGATCCCACAAGGCGACGAGAATGTAGATCGTCAGCAAAGCTGCCAGAAAGCGTGTAAACGTATGCACGCCAGCTGTGATGCGCCCTTCGCCAAAAATGGTATCGACCAGACTTGCGGATATATGGCTTCGCTCGTGCGTCGCATAAGCAGCGCCAATGAAGTACATGATGATCCCGGCAAAACTGGCGAATTCCTCAATACCAAATAGCGAGTAGTTGAAGAGATACCGGGTAACGACCTGAAGAAAGACAGCTGCGGTGAAGGCAATGCTCGAAACAAACATCACAAAGCGCTGCGCTTTCAGGGTAAACACCCAAATTGGATTTTTTATCTGGGTTTGACGTTCTTCAAGCATTTCTTCCTCCCAAGTTGAAAAACGAGGGGCATGGCTTTCGCCACGCCCCCAGCTCGGGGGATTAGTTCCCGTAGTGGTTCTGGATCAGTTCATAGAGCTCGTCGCCGATTTCAGGCTTCATGAGCGGCCATGCGTCTGCACGGACAGCGGCGGCCATCGCTTCGATCTCGGGTTTCGTGTAGGTCACAACGGTTACACCGTCATCACGCAGTTGCTGGAGGTAACCCTCGTCGGCAGCTTGAACAGCATCGAAACGTTCCGTCGCCATTTCAGCAGCTATACCGGAGATTGCAGCAACATCCTCTTCCGGGAGGTTTGCCATCGAGAAGGCCGAGGTGAGAAGCCAGTTGATTTCAAAGTGGTCATTGAGTTGCAGCCATGTGTCCACAACACCGTTCCAGTCACGCACCGCATTCTCAGGTACGCCGCCGACCATTCCATCAATAACACCGGTCTGAACGCCGGTGTACAGTTCAGCCCAGGGCATGGTCGTGGTTGAATAACCGAGCCGTTCCAGTAGAGGTTTGTGGGTGCCCACACCCGACGGCCAAACGCGGATTTTCAGGTCGCTGTGATCCGCGTCCGGGTTTTTGGGGTCAGCAACCGGTTTGCCAACAGCAACGCCACCCAGTCCGAATGCATAGGGCGCAAGGAGTTCGATACCCTGTGGCTCGACCAGTCCATCTACGATATTGAACAGGAAGCCGCCGGTGTTCCAGGCCTCTTTTGCGCTGTCATAGTCCACAGCGGTGTAGGGGAACCAGGTCAGGGCCAGACGGGAATCAAACTTGGTCGAAACGGACTGAATGGCTAGATCAACAGAACCTTGGGCCAACTGTTCGTAAACCTCTTCCCAGTCACCCAGCTGGCTTGCCGGAAATACCCGCACCTCTACGCGACCCTCTGTAGCTTCAGCAACGCGAGATGCGAACTCGTTAGCCCATACATCCATATCGGAGTCGGGCGGCGAAAGGTGAGAAAGGCGAAGCGTAGTATCCGCAGCCGAAGCAGCGAAAGCTGTCAGCCCCATTGATACTGCTGTTGCCGCGGCCAATACGGCACGACGGGTGAGTTTGATTGTCATTGGAGATCCTCCCATTTGATTTGATCCTCATGCCCTCAGCGACAGAGCAATTAGTGGGAGTCAGGATAGGAATGGAATCAGGGATCAAATTGAATATGATGGTCCATTTTTATAACGAAACGGACATTGCCTATTCGCCTGATCACCATTGTTTTGATACGAACTGAAAGGCCCGGTTGCTTTTGCATCCGAGCCTGTGGTCGCTGGTCGCTGTTTAGTTCAACCCTGGAATTTCGTGGTCAATGCCCGTTCCCCAAGTGTCGGCCAAGGTGTACCCTAGTTGATAGGGATCAGTGGGATCAGACCCGAGTTGCATTGTTCCATATATCCATGCGCGTCCAGAAATTTGCGGGAGGATTGCTTTTCGCCCGCCGACCGTTGTTTCGCCAACAACGGATGTCAAAAAGCTTGAATTGATTGTCGAACGCATATCAAGCGCTTCGCCGATCGATATCTCACCCTTTGCGTACATCGCCGCCATTCGAGCCGCCGAACCCGTGCCACATGGTGAGCGGTCGACACGCCCTGGCGGCATGATTGTCGCATTCCGAAAGACCTTCGCAGCAGGCTTTTCTTTACCTGTGAACATCAAGAACTCGATTGAGTTGAACTGTTCGATCTCCGGATGCTGTACATTAAACTGCTCTTGAGCTGCCTTCTTAATGTCGTTGCCCAGCCTGACCATATCCTGCGCGACATCCGGACCAATCTGAAAACCAAGTTGTTCGACATTGGGCATGACATAGAACACTCCGCCAAAAGCAACGTCCACGGATATGGTCCCAATCCCTGCCACTTCGAGCTTTGCGTCCAACAGCTCCACGTATGCGGGAAAAAAGTCTAACGTGACCCTCTCCACGCGACCATCTCGGCAAGACGCTTTCGCAGTTACAAGCCCGGCAGCAGTATCTAATACCACCTCGGTTTCCGGCTCCTTCATAGGGATAATACCGGTTTCGAGCAGCACAGTTGTGACACACATGGCGTTTGAGCCTGACATTGCGTGTGATCCGTCAGCCTGCATGGGAATAAATGCAGCGTCAGCCGACGCGTCGCTTGCGGGCAACAGCAGGTTTGTTGTCATCTGCGCGCACCCTCGTGGCTCTTGGTTTACAAACTTCCGCAAGTCGTCGTTCGCCTGAAGATATTCAAGTTTCTCCAATGTTGAATTGCCGGGGATATTCAACACTCCACCTGTAACGACTCTTCCAACTTCACCTTCGGCATGTGCCCCAATAACCGTCACGGTTCGATTCCAACGCATGATCCCTCCTTGAGTCTTTGTATTCATTTGAGGTACATGGCAGACTGATAATAGAACAAATGAGACATTTTGTGTGACGATGAAAAGCAATGTCTGACTTGCTAACAACCAATGCAAACGAACAGATCGACCCAGACGTTCGATTTGCCTTCATTTTGACCCCGGCCTTCACGATCTTACCTTTGGCCGGGTTTATCGATGCAGTCAGGCATTCGTCGGATGAAGCAGATCGCAGCAGGCAGGTATTTTGCCATTGGGACGTGCTTTCACACGATAAGGAGCCCGTTTGCTCCAGCTCCGGACTTTCTATCGCTCCTTGGAAAACGTACGATGAAGCTGGGGAATATGACTATATTGTCGTCGTTGGCGGACTGATCGATCAACTAGATGGCATCCATGCCGATACCTTTGAGTTTTTACAGAAGCAGCATGCACTTGGCACAAAACTGGTCGGTCTTTGCACCGGTAGTTTCGCGATTGCAAAGGCTGGATTGCTGGGCGGAAAAAGAGCGGCGATTCATGCTCACCACCGACCAGAATTTATGGCCATGTTTCCGGAAAGTATTCCGATTGAAAACGAACTTTACGTTAGCGACGACGGGATTCTGACCTGTCCCGGTGGCACGGCAGCAATTGACCTCGCAGTTGAAATTCTAATTGAGCGTTGTGGAAGGTCCAGAGGGATGAAAGGCCTTACTGCTCTGGTTGTCGACGAACACCGTATGGCTCACGAAGTGGGCAGGCTTCCGTTTCAGGATCTGGAAGAATGCGGGAACTGGCGGGTTGAGCAAGCCATAAAAATTATGCGCCAAAAGCTTCGGGAACCTGACACGACGGAACATCTCGCCGCAATGCTTGGTTCAACTGTGCGCCAACTAAACCGCGTGTTTCTCAAGCACGCCAAAGCGACGCCACAAGAAGTTTGGCGCGACATGCGTCTGCAACACGCCAGATGGCGGCTGATGAACTCGAAACGAACCGTAACCCAGATCGCGTATGAATGCGGCTTTTCAGACAGCAGCCACTTTTCGCGCTGGTTTAAAACCCGCTTCGGAGAAACGCCCAGAACCTACCGAGAGCAAAGACTTGCTAAACCCCGCTGAAAGCAAATCGAAACGCTTTCCAATTCCCGTGGGCGAAAACAGCGTGATTCCATTTAACCAAATGTAAGAGATTTCAAGTGGTACGGCTAAACACACACTCCGCATTGTCGCTTCCACATTGCTCGGACAAGCCACCGGTAATTTTTGAAGTTTTTTTGTCCAAAATGAGTTTTCGGATCTCGAGGTATCCTCTGTCATTTCGACCTTATCGGTTGCGAACCAAGTACTTACCCGCGAACGGTTCCGCTGGACTTTCATTTCTGACAGCCCCGGGGCTTGTTGAAGGCCGTTGCGGTATGATGGTCAGGGCAAAACCAGCGATTTTTGATCACAACTTGAGGGATTTCTTAGTGGTGGTTAACCGTCTGAACGGTTGCACCTATTGCATGGCGGCGCACACGGCCGTATCGGAGATGGCAGGAGTGGATGATAGTGTGATCACGGCATTGCGCGCGGGTACACCAATCGCGGACGCCAGACTCGAAGCGCTCCATATTTTTGCTGAAACCATCAACGAATCGCGGGGATGGGCCAGTGTTGAGCAGGTCGATGCTCTGATCGAGGCCGGATATTCAAAGCAGACCGTTCTTGAGGTCATCGCCGGGACGGCACTCAAGGTTTTGTCGAACTACACAACCCACATCGTGAACCGTCCGCCTGCTTCGCTTCTAAGATCGTTTGCAGCCAAAACCGGACCTTCATCGTCAGGCTTTGCAAACCCCGAAATGCGGGACGAACCAGCCTTTTACACTTGGCGCCCAGTACCTGGTTCCTGCTCTTTGCGGTGCAGCCCAAAAAATGCAACACCTTATCAAAGCTTTCCTTCGGCGAGAGAAAACAACTCGATTGGACGAGCAAGGCCACGAACTTCATGAAACCCACAAGGCAAAAACAGATCAGGTGAGGCGCCAGCAATCGCTGATGTCGCCAGCACTCTGTGGCCAATAGATTTGGTCAAACCCTCAATTCGACTGGCAACATTCACTGCGCTCCCGAGAACCGTGAAATCAAGCCTTCCTGGACTGCCGATGTTGCCATAGCTGACTTGCCCAACGTTGATCCCTATCCCAACATCCAAAGACAATTTTTTGGCCTCGATACGGCGACGGTTGAGCGTCGCCAAACCGGCCAATATACTTTGTGCGGCTTGCGCAGCCTGTCGGCATCGGTCGGCGTGATCACTCTGAGTTTCGATGGTGAAGATCGAGAGAATTCCATCCCCCATAAACTTGAGAACGTCGCCACCGTTCTCTTCCACAGATTGAACGACCAGATCAAAATAGCCACTCAGTGCGTCAAAAACATCTTCCTCGGGTGCGACTTCTGAAAGTGCCGTGAAACCTCGTAAGTCAGAAAACATGACGACTGCATCAAGGGTCGTTCGTTCGCCTCGCTTGATCCGCCCGTTCCACACGGCATCGGAGGGCCCATCGCCAAGATATGTTCGTAGTAGCCCTTTGGCTGACTTGCGCATCGTGACAGGTTCCAAAGCGCAAGACAGAGCAGGCAGTGCGGTCTCAATCAATTTCAGATGTTGCGGTGAAAAGCCGTTTGGTTCCTGCGTGACAAACGTGCAGCCGTGTAGTGATCCATCGCCATAATACATCAGAGTCGCATAGTAATCTGTGCCACCTAGCTCAGCGAATTCAAGATACGATGAATGCTCAGTCTTTGGGTTCAGTTGTCGCAGGTTTTTGTGAAGCGGCTTTCTGTGCTCCAGAATGTACTCAAACGAGCTGCCAACATACCCTTCTGTCAACATCGTTTCATGAGTTACGTCGTAGCTGTCGGTCCCGTCAGGAGTCCAAACGACCCCCCATGCTATGAGTAAAGGATTGGCGAAACGCTGACCGATATTGACCCGCCAGAGCGGTACACCTTGCTCAATTAAGGACGAGCAGAAATGAGAAACTACCTTCACCGGGTCGCCTGAGCGGCGCCCTTCGGTAATCATCCAGTTGGTTAGTTGTGCTACGGAGGCCATGTTCTCAAACTAGTCGTTTGGACAAGATGATCAAAGAACCTTGGCTCCCCCCCTCTGTTGTCGTGTCGCTTGGGGACAAGATCATCTTCGATAGTGAGGTAAGCTCATCAGTGCAGCAATGGAGCCTCTGAATGCCGACAAGAAAACGACCGAATGTGATACTGATCTTGGCTGATGATCTGGGTTTTGCAGATTTGGGTGCCACCGGATCGGAAATACGCACTCCAAATATCGATAGCCTTGCAAGGGATGGTGTGCTGCTTACGGCAATGTATAACTGTGCCCGCTGTTGTCCTACGCGGGCATCTCTTTTGACCGGGTTGTACCCGCACAACGCCGGCGTGGGTCACATGGGGGCCGATCTGGGTACGCTCGCGTACCAAGGGTTTTTACGCAATGACAGCGCCACCATAGCGGAGCACCTACGTGCAGGTGGCTATCGGACCTTGATGTCCGGCAAATGGCATGTCGCCGGAGATTTCATGGCACGCGAAGTTGACAGTTGGCGGGTCGGAGATGTTGAGCATCCGACGCCGAGACAGCGCGGTTTTGATCGCTTCTATGGGATCGTCGATGGCGTGACGCATTTCTTCTCGCCGCATTACATGCTCGAAGATGACAGCCGTGTTATGACATTCCCTGATGACTTCTATTTCACGGATGCGATCACGGACAAAGCGATTGGAATGATCGAAGAAACGCCTGACGATCAGCCATTTTTTCTTTATCTCGCACATACTGCACCGCATTGGCCGCTGCATGCCCATCCCGAGGACATCGCCCGCTATGACGGGATATATTCAGGTGGTTGGGACACAATCCGTACCGCACGACACGAAACCATGAACAGCATGAACCTGTTTCAGAAGAACTGGGAAATATCTCCGCGTGATGTTGCTGTTCACCCCTGGGAGGCCGAACGGAATACCGATTGGGAGGCACGAAAGATGGCCACCTATGCTGCGATGGTGGACCGGATGGACCAATCTATCGGTAGACTTATTGCTGCGCTAAAGCGTCTGGGTCAATTTGAAGACACGTTGATTTTGTTCCTGTCCGACAATGGCGGCTGCGCTGAATTCATGGCGGAAGACGGGTGGGCAAAATTCTTCCCGGACACCACTAATGACGGTCGCCCCATTGAAATGGGAAACCGCCCCGACGTGATGCCAGGCGATGCCCAGACATACCAAAGTTACGACAAACCGTGGGCAAACGTCTCGAATGCGCCATTTCGATTGTTCAAGCACTACGTCCATGAAGGCGGTATTTCGACTCCGCTCATAGCGCATTGGCCCAAGGGGTTTGCCTCCAAGGCAAACGCGCACACTGCCTGTCATGTCGTTGATGTTTTACCGACTATTTTGGAGGCAACGGGATGTCAGTACCAAAGTGAGGTTGGTGGTCACGAAATTCAGCCCATGCAAGGGCAGTCATTGATGGATCTGTTCCGTGGCAAGGACTGGGCACGGGAAGAACCTATCTTTTTCGAACATGAGGGAAATTCGGCGGTGCGGTTGGGTCAGTTCAAACTCGTCAGACAGCATGGGCAAGACTGGGAACTCTATGACATCGAAGCGGATCGCACAGAGTTGACTGATTTGAGAGGGAGCAACGCCGACTTGGAGGCAGACTTGATTAGCCAATACAACGACTGGGTCAAACGGACAGGTGTTATGGATTGGAATGTTGCGCTTCCGAGGCTGCTAGAGGCTTGGAAGATAGAAACAGCAGAAGGATAGTTGACTTCACGCAGGGTTCAGAACCGTCCATCTCCGCACTCCAGGGAGTGAACCCACTCCAGCCTGAACCGGACGTTCTAAAATAGACTTTGGAGTTGTTTGGGAACGGACGAACCTGTTGCTCGCTTCCTTTTTGGCTGAACCGAAAAGATCACAGACGTGAACTCAGGTGCCCACCCGGAAGCTTAAAGCGATGGCGCATGGCGTCTTGAACGGCCGTAGCGCTAAGTATCAGTCTTGCATTCGGAAGTTGCTCGGGGTCCAGATTGTCGAGCCAATATTGAAAGGACTTTTAAAGGCTGTCTTTCCCAGATCGCTGCTGCGCAACCTGGAGCGAAAAGCTGTGTCAAAGACTTTGGTGTTTGGACAACAAACACTTCGGCAGGCGTGCTCTTTCCGATCTCTTGCGCAACTGTCATTTTAGGGGCGCGCCGTTGAATATCATCGTTGGCGGCTGGTGGGCTCGGACATGCCACTGTGCCGGCTGGAGTGATCGGCCAAAGAAACGAGCAGGTTTGAGTCGCATAAGTCAGAACCGTGGGAATATGAAAGTAGGCAGACAAAATGAAACTATGTGAGTTACGAGATTCTCGAAACACAAGTTGTTACATACTTTCGTATTGCGGCTGGGATAAAACATGAAACGTAACTCCCGGCTCTCTCTCGCTCTGTACGCGCTCGGCCACATGGCATACGACGCCGAACCCGCGCAAACCTCAGCAAAATTGTAGCACATGCGGGCACCAACCCAGTGGTTGTCCGGCGCGTTTTGGGCAAGCGTCGTGAAGCGGGTTTGTTGACCTCGGAAAGAGGGCATTCAGGTGGGTTGCGATTTGCCCGTGCGCCGCACAGCATCGCACTGGCAGACGTGTATCTTGCATTCGATGAGCGGCGCATTTCTGTAAGTGCCGATACTGATCAGCACCAGTGTTCTCTTGAACACGCGCTGCACGACCGTGTTTCCCAAATCATGCAGGATGTCGAACGCAGCTTATTACAACGATTGGCCGACACGACAATTGCGGATGTTAGCGAGGCTGTGGAATAGCCGGGGATCTGTGCAGAGCCGAATAAGCGGGAATTCTCATTTACTGAAAAAAACCGGCGGCAATGACCTTTCCGGGTCACTACCGCCGCCAGGCACGCCTGCTCGATAAGGAAATTGCGGTCTCTAAGCGTCGTCCATGTCGAAGACAGGGTCCAGCACCAGAACCAAACGCGTTTCTCCTGAGCCTTCGATGGGTGGTGAGCGGTGCAGTAAACCAGAAGCAGGACTCTCCGGCCAAAGTGTTCCGCGCATGACCATCGGAGTCCCAGTAGCAACCGTAAAAACCTTTTTCGGCTCCTTGCCATCGGTCGATACACCGTATTGCGTTCCAGTGCCCCGATAGGTGCAGATCAGGCGCGCCATAATCGCATCGATGTGGAACTTTCGGCATGCGTTCGTGTTGACGACACCAAGGCGCAAACGCAAGTAAGGTGACCGCATGATTTCCGCGAACCGAACCGACAGGTCAGCGATATCTTCTACAAGCCACGTGCGTTCCGTGCATTCATCCATTCCTGCGATATCGCAAATATGTTGAACAGCCTCTCCTACCGCCTCTCCGCGCAGAACCGTGCGGGTCGTCGGTAACTGATCTGGGTGCAGCCCATCAATCCAGTCCTGAAACCCTTTGGGCGGTTGTCGGCGCCAGATCGTAGCGGCGCATCCCGGTTTGTAGATTGCCGCCAAATCGCTGGGCTTATCCGCAATGCCAACGCCGATTGCAGCATCCCTGACCTCCGTTTGTGCGAAGGTCACGCCGCCTCTCCTTCACGCCGCCAGCCGGGGAACGGGTCCGGAAGGTCCAGCGGCAGCGCATCCGGGCCTGCGGCAACGCTCTCGGGGACTAGGCAGGCGTCCAGTCGCCTTTTTAGCGCCGGCCAATCGATACCAGAGCCGATGAATACGATCTCTTGCCGACGGTCGCCCCACGGCTCGGACCAATGCGCCTGCATGTATTCCCGTGTACTTTCGTGGTCCGGCCAGCGCTCCTTGGGCACCGAAGCCCACCATGTGCCCAATGGCCTGACGGAAGACAGAGCCCCGGCCATCGAGAATTCGGCAACCCAATTGGGGCGCGTCGCCAGCCAGAAATGTCCTTTCGCGCGGATGACACCGGGCAAATCCCCATTCAGTACTTTCAGAATCTTCTCAGGCTCAAACGGTTGCCGTGCGCGGTAGACATAGCTGGCAACACCGTATTCCTCGGTTTCGGGCACGTGGTCGGCAAAGCCATAAAGCTCCTTCGCCCACATCGGGTGCTCATGTGCTTTTTCGAAGTCAAACATGCCCGTATCGAGAATCGCCTCGGCAGCTACATCTGAATGGTTGGTTTCGATGATGCGAGCATCCGCGTTCAGGCTGCGGACGATTTTGCGTGCGGCATCGGTACATTCCGGGCCTGCGTCAGCGACCTTGTTCAGAATGACCACATCGGCAAATTCGATCTGCTCCACAAGCAAATTGACTAAGGTGCGGTCATCTTCTTCACCCAGAGTTTCACCCCGATCCTTAAGAAAGTCGTGGCTGGAGTAGTCTTGCAACAGATTTACGGCATCGACGACAGTTACCATCGTGTCCAATCGAGACACATCAGAAAGGCTCTCGCCTAGCTCATCCCGAAAATCGAAAGTTGCTGCAACAGGAAGAGGTTCGGAGATGCCGGTAGACTCGATCAACAGATAGTCAAAGCGGCCATCTTCTGCCAGACGGCGCACCTCTTGCAACAGGTCATCGCGAAGTGTGCAGCAGATACAACCATTTGACATTTCGACCAAAGTCTCATCGGTACGCGACAGCTCCGTATCCGCGCGCACAAGATCGGCGTCGATATTGACCTCAGACATGTCGTTGACGATGACGGCCACACGACGACCTTCACGATTGTTCAAAACGCGATTGAGCAATGTGGTTTTGCCGGCACCAAGAAATCCGGACAGGACAGTTACGGGTAGTCGAGTATCAGTCATTGCCTTGCAACTCCGTCGAGTTTTGGGTTTGTGTAGGTTGGGTTTTGCGCAACAGATCAAGGCTGCGCTGGATCTCTGACCGCTCCAAATTGCGGCCGATCAATACGATGCGGGTGCGCCGGTCTTCGCCTGTCCAATTCTTCAACGGGACTGGCGGATCGAAAATGTGCTGGACACCATGGAACGCAAACGGCGTGTCGATACCATCAAGAAACAAGATGCCTTTTACGCGCAGGATGTCCTGGCCCTTGTAAGCGATCAGGGTGTCGAACCATCTATCGAACACGTCATCGTCCAGCGCTTCGTCCAAAACAATCGAAATAGACGCTATGTCAGTGTCATGACGACGAAACTCGGACGTCGTCGCCGAACTCATCGTGGAGGTCGGTTTTAGACCGGAGAGATTTCCCAAGGGATCTTCAGCAACCTTGGGCGTCGTCCACGCAAGGGCATCTTGTTGCCGAGCGTCTTCCCGCAAGCTCGTCAGGCTCCAAAGCCTTTTCGGCTCGAACTCACGGTCTGAAGGGCGAATGATGTCGGCCGTTGGGTTCAGAGCGCGCAGTCTTTCGGTAACAGCTTTGACAGAAGTTTTGGAAACAAGGTCTGTTTTGCTCAAGACAATCAGATCGGCCATCACAACTTGAGACACGGCCTCGAATTGGGCATCCAAAGTCGCAGGCCCATTTACCGCATCCACAACCGTGACAACACCGTCCATTCGAGTATTTCGACCAAGATATGGATCTACCAGCAGCGTTTGAAGAATCGGACCCGGATCAGCCAGCCCTGTCGTTTCAATCACCACGCGATCAAAATTGAGGATGCCTTCGTCTTTCCGCGCAAGTAGCTTGACGAACGTGTCTGAAAGATCACCGCGGATGGAACAGCACAAGCAGCCTGAAGGCATCAACATGACATCGCCGTCCACTGTTTCAATCAGGTCATGATCCAGACCTGCCTCACCAAATTCATTTACAATGACGGCAATGGGTCCTGAAGATGAGGCCGAAAGCACCTGATTGAGCAAAGTCGTTTTACCCGCACCCAAAAACCCTGTGAGCAAAGTCACCGGGACGCGCAGGTCCTCAGTGGGGTCGGGCTGGGTCTTCGAGGTGTGGGTCATAAACATCGTGTGTTCATATATGTAATAACATCACATTTCTAGAAAAAAACAACCGGACTGTCCAGATAGGTCAACGCCAAGCCAAAACTGACCAGCGTGATAAGAGCGCCACCGGCAATGTGAACAGCCCAGAACAAGCGCAGCTACAACCACCAAACCAATTGCACTAGCTGCCTGCGCTAGGCTTGAAACCAGTATCAGCAGGGCCATTCGGCGCATCGCGGCTCCGCTCGTCAGGGCTGTGCCACCTAAAAGCACCTTTCCATGACCGGGGCCAAGCGCATGGACAAAACCATAGGCAGCGGTAGCGCTGCATAGCGCCAAGATGGCTAGGTTGTCACCTGAATGAATAGCCCGCAGAGGTCCCGCAATCGCATTCTGAAACGCACGTTGTTCACGCATCGCCCACAAAAAAGGCTGTTCCACGGCACAAGCAAGTAAAGAACGGCTAACCCCAAAAGTAGCACGGCGAAAAGCCTGATAGTGTACGCTCGGTTAAAGTCTGGCCATTTCCCATATTGGTCGTCAGATAAACAGACACTTGTAAAGGCCAGTCCGCGCAGTAGGTTCTAGGGCAACAGTACCTGTAACCCCTACTTGTCGAATGACTGTTCTGGGTTGCAACCGGTCTTAGGTGGGAAAAGCTGCTAGTAGAAACACTGTGTCCGGTTTTCCGACGCTTCACACGCGACGAACTTGCGAACGTCAACAGGTGAAATCTTTGGTCTCAGAATGTCGAAACAACCTTCGCCAATTCTCGAGCCGCAGCAGCATCTTGAAGCGGAGGCAAGCCGAATAGTCGTCGATACTCGCGGCTGAATTGGGACGCGCTTTCATAGCCAACACGGTAAGCCACCGACGCAGCGTTACCTTCACGGGCAACCAGGTAGCGCTTTGCTTCATGTAGCCGGAACTGCTTTTGGTATTGGAGCGGGCTGACACCTGTGACTTTCTTAAAGCGACGGTGGAAGGTCGTAAGGCTCATACCCGCCAATTCGGCCATTTCACGGACCTCTAAGCGTTCGGCGTGATGTTGACGCATGAATTCCATCGTCTTTCGAATGCGGGATAGATCGGAATCCGCGGTGCCAATCTGGCCCAAGAATGGCCCCATTGGTCCAACGAGAAGCCTGTATAGAAGCTCCTGCTCATAAAGAGGTCCAACGCTTGTATTTCATTTGGGCGGTCGAGTATGCCTAACAGTCTGCCCCATGTTTCAATCAGCAATTCAGAAGCTGACTGTAACCCAAAACTCTGATCGCCCGAGTGCTCAGATATCGGGGCTTTTCGCATCGCGTCGGCGAGTTTGGTTGTATTGATCGTTAAGGCAAGCGCCAGAAAAGGTTCGCGGACAGATGCGCGGGTGACTTGTCCGAGCGCCGACAATTCTGCAGCTATACCCAGGCAAGAACCACCCGAATAGTCCAGCACCTTATCGCCGATGATGGTGCGCTTTTCACCCTGTAAGATCAGGTAAACGCTTGGCTCATACATAAGCGGGATCAGCTCAGTCGGCTGGTCCAGCTTATAAATTTCCAAATCAGGAACCGCAGTTGAGCCTGCATGTTTCAACGCAAGCTCTTTGAGATCGGGCAGCTGCTTCATTCAAGGAATAAGGCGGTCTACCTTTGAAAAGTCAATGCTGTGACAGAAATAGGCAATGATTGCACATAATCAGGCAGGGACGCTCCCTGCTCCACGCCCATATGGTCAACAACGATCAAGCAATTATGGAGTATTGAAATGGAAAAGCGACAACTGGGTAAACAAGGTCTTGAAGTAAGCAACACCATACCATCAACGGAGTTGTATTTAGTCGTCACCAAACATGATCGCACAACCTACAACAAAACGGCGTGCAACGCAGGTGGCTGAGGATTTGCATTCATTTTGCAGGCGCCAAATTTGACTTCGGGTCCGTGAAGTCGCGTATAGAGTGATGCGCTGCAGCGGAAGGGCTCTGCTTGAAAGACTGAATTGGGCTGTGAACCACCGGATTGTGGCTCCGGTATGAACCAGATGCCGTGTCGCACCCAATGCTCGGCGTGCGCCCACGCTCAAGGCTTCTGCACTTTCTAAGAATGACACCGGCAGACCAAATCTCGACACCCCGTCGCCGGGAGTTTCGAAAGCTCATCCGCAGATCAAACGTCGCGTCAGTTCTCAGGAGGTTTGGGGTTGATTGGTCGAAAATCACCATTCAGTACGGCTTGGCTGACCCCATAGTTCCTTACGCTGTAATTGAACGGTTCACCACCAGACGACAGGGAATTGATCGCGTTTTCCCCGCAGTTGAAATGCACGGTGATGGTCCCATCCGCATTTGGTTCCCACATATTCGAGTTGATATGCGTGTTCCCGGCCATCAGATAGCCCTCAACATCATAGAGCGTGAAGGACGTGAAGAACTTGTTCTTGGGATCGTTAAAAGTGACGCCAAGGCATTCGTCTCCGGGCAATGCAGGCGAGCTGGAATACGCATTCGAGACACCCAACTCTGGCGGATACCCGCCCCAGCCTGCGGCATGTGATATGTCGAGCAGATGCTGGTCGGCCGCGCCGGGTGCCTTGGCATAGGTGTAATCAACGCCAGCCTTCAAGAACTCTTTCTTATAGGCAACACGCAGCGCTTCGAGCTGCTCCTGATCATAATCTTCCGAAACATAGGGACTGTTTTCAACATAGGCCGAAACAGCGATCATATCCTGTACGTTGTGAAGATGATCCAACGCGTCGGCGTCGGTGCGGTCCTTGAGCTCTGTCCGAAACATGACAAATGCGTAATCAGTCAATACTGTCAGCTTGTGTTCACCCGGCTCAACAATGAAGTAGGGTGAAAACCCATCTTCATCCATTATCTGCACGGAGACATACAGGTCAGAGTCCGGAATGGTGACCGTGAATTCGTGATCATCCGACACGTCTATAATTTGAATGGAATACAGCGTATCCCAGTTCATGCGCACCGTGGGGGCATCTGCGCCAACAGGCGACACTTCGCGCAGGTGCAGAATATCTTGGTCTGCCCCCCTGCGTGCCCAATTGGCAAAGTTCCAGGCAGTTTCGGCTTGGGCAAAGTTATCTGCCGTGACGGCAACTGTTTCGGCCTGCGCCGGCGATGTTGTCACCAAGAGTGTTGCGGTCAGAAGGAGTGGGGATTTCATTTTCAAAACTCCTGAATTTGTTGTGGCGTCGCGAATGATCATTCGACCAGCTCAATCTCACCGGGGCGCCAGGTGCCATCAAACCATGGCTCAAGCGGGCCATAGAGGCGCAGTATGGTCGACCACGACTTGCCCGGCATGGTCTGAATCCAATTACCCTCTTTGCCCTCCGGCGCTTGGGGGGCAAACCAGACAGTATAGCTGCCATCGTCATTGGGTTTGAGGGTGGGCAACGTGCTGTCGACACCCGCCAGTTTCTGATCCGTTTCCAGCAGGGATCGTGTCTGAGTACTATAGACCACGAAAGACCAATAGTTGTTCACCGGCACGTCGGCTGGAACGGTGACCGAATAGATTTTGCTACCGTCGAGATAGCTCCCTTCGCTGTCACGGTTGATCATCGCATATTGCGAGCCGACGCCGACATTTTTGGCCACCATCGCGGGGGTGATGCCGGTGGCATAGTAGTGAAACAGCGTGCGGGCATCGACAAGCTTTGCATCGCCAGCCTGGAATTCGTGATCACCGCCAACAAATGGGGTTTTCCAGTAGCCGGTTTCATACAAGAAGGGAGCCCTTGTACGGGGCGCATAGATTAGAGAACGCGCAGCGGCGGTTCCGATGGCGACGGCTTCGGTGAGAGTTTGTTTCAAACGCTCATCAGGCTCAAACGGTTGCCCCTTGCGAATGCCTAGCGTGAACAGATCGCCCAATAGCTCCGCAGGCAAAGCGCCTTCGGGTTCGGCATCGACAACGGCTTTCATTTCTTCGAAAAACGAAAAGTCGTTGGCGTGGATGGTATTGACCTGCACATCCGTCATATCGACAAACCCGGTTTCAGGCGGATTGTCACGCTCGGACCAGGGGTAAATGCGCAAGTTCTCTTTGACACGGGTGGCTTCGGCTGCTGGCCCATCTGCGCCTGGGAATGCCCGAAGCGCGAGCCAGTTCATGTAGCTTGGGGTCTTCAGGATGTAGTACCCATCCTCGGGCAGATCGCCATCGTAGTCATCGGGCACGATCAGGTATTTTCCGCCTTTTCCCTGGTCCGGCCCCGCGTTCCCGACGTCACCGACGTAGCGCATGTAGACATCGTCGATCAGCCCCAGAATGCCTGAAGGCAATTCGAGAACCACTGGGCCATTCGACAGGTCGGTACATCCCATCACGTAAATTGTTGTTGTGTTCGGCGTCAGCAGCAAGGATCGGGCGTTGTAGAGATCCTGAAAAATCCCGAAACTTCCCGCAACAGCTCCGGATTCAGTAAGTCCAAGGCACATCGCGTAGGTCGACGCGGCGGGCATCCCGTCCGTGAAAGCAGTGATCCCCCGCGCGAGGTTCAGCGCATCATAGGCAACTGCGGCTGTTTCCGGGGTCGGGAGACCGTCAAAGTACTCCAGTGTTCCCAGCCGCGTCTCAAAACTATCGGGCACAATGATGCTATCTGGTACATTCGCTGCGTATTCTGGACTGTCTTGCGCCATGGCAAGTGATGCGCCGCAAATCGCGGCAAACGAACAGGTATACTTTAGGACTTGCTTAAGCATGATTTTGGTACTCCCCAACAATAACATCCGCCGCTCATCCACGGTTCGGATCATCAAATTAGGGGTATGATACCGAGAGCCACCTACCTAAACTGCACGTCAACGTGCATTTGAGGGCAAACATGGATCGGGACGAGGCGGTTCACTTTTTGCGGCAAAACGGGTGGCTTTCACGTTTGCCGGATGCTGTACAGCAGGATTGGCTAAGCGGGGCGCGGTTTCACCAGATTTCCAAAGGTGAGCGCATCTTTGAAGTCGAGGATGATCCGCGCTTTATGGTTGGCCTCGCGAGCGGCTCAGTAGGTGCATATCTCAGCTATCATCACGATGAAACACGGCTGGTTTTGCTATACGAAGAGGGAAACTGGTTTGGCGACGCCGCTGTTATCACTGGCGAGCGGCATCGGGGTACAGGTGTCGCGCGAACCGATTGCGCAATACTCTTGGTGCCGGCGACCCACGTCGAAAAGGTAAACGAGCGCCATCCGGACGTTTGGCGTCACATTTCCATGAACGTGCTTTTCCAAATAGACAGCTATCTGACCCTAACCGAAGCCGCGCTCAACCGGGACCCTGTGGGCCGGGTGATCACGATGTTGATCAGCCTCAAAAAACTGAACCCAAGGCACAGCGTTTTCAATCTGACCAATGAAGAAATCGGGCAAATGACGGGGCTGACACGAAACACGGCAAACAAATGCCTGCGCACGCTGGAAGTCGCCGGAGCGATTGAACGAAGCTATGCACGAATTCGCGTCTCAGACTTACAGTCTTTGGAGCTCTATCTTAGGCAGACATACGCGATGAACTGATTTGCGGTGTAGCGAAGCTTCTTTAGCGTTGAATGCTGACATTAAGCGAACGCTAACTTGAGCATCTGATTTCAGCGTGGTTTTTGATTCTGCTTGCTTTGCCGTGAACCCACTCGCGACTTACGGATCGTGGAAGATGCTATCTTTTCTGACTTCGACCCCGATCCTTCCCCGCGTCTGGCGTCACTGGATGGTTTGGATCGCGTTCTGACAATCGGCAGTTTTTCCAGAATCCTATCCCCTGGTCTTTCAATGCTTCTCTGAACCAGTCGGCGACGTATCCACGGTCCCCGAGCAGCCAATTGATAACAAACATCGGCTTCGGGATTCCGTGAAAACATCTTTCGAATCAGAAGCGAATTCTAATCTGAGTCGCTATTCGAGCCGGAATATGCAGGCACCGATACTGCTACTGGCAACGGTGACACTTCGCCGCTTCTCAAATTCGATAGTTTTGGCCAAACGTGACGCAAAGACCTCGGAAACCTGAGCTGTACCGGGAACACCGGAACTCTCCATTCTCGCTGCTATATTCACTGTTTCGCCCCAAATATCGTATGCAAGTTTTGCCTTTCCGATAACGCCTGCAACGGCAGGGCAAGAATGCAATCCGATCCGGACGACAAGGGGGATTCCTGTGTCAGGTCAGTCAAAGTGTTTTGAAGCAGCTAGTATGTCGCGCGCAAGTTCCATGGCCCCGTCTTCCGGGGTGGGATAAGGTATTGGTGCAGCGACGGTGATCATTATCGCATCACCGATGGTCTTAATCTTCTCGGCGTCATATTGTTCGATGAGATCATCAACTGCAACGAAGAATTTGTTCAGGAACTCGACGATCTTTGCTGGTGGCTGGTCTCGGCTCATTTCGGTAAAGCCGACGATATCGACAAAGATGACGGCAACACGTGGATGTTCATCTGCGATCTGATCTTCTCCGGCCTTTAACCTGTCAGCCACAGTCATGGGAAGAATATCGTGCAAAAGGCGCTCACTTTCGCCATGCGCGATCTCAAAGTCTCTTTCTGCTTTTGTCCTTTGATCCAACCGGTGACATCCTTGGCCGGTATATCGAGGTGCGGAGCTTCATCTTCGAAAACTCCGACCTTGAAGTTGGAGATGTCAGAAAGCTCGGATATGTTTCCGGTACGGATCTCGGCTATTGGGGTGTGTTTATAACAAAAACAACTCTTGCGTGCGGCCGTGGCCACACCGAACCTGTGTGGGACGTCGCAAGTCTTGGCGCGTCTTCGAGCTTTGCGGCGGGAGGATACGGACACTTCAAAGCGCCTTCTCAAACATCGCAGCAGGATCGAGATCGTGTTCGGAAGGCTTAAGGATTGCCGGCGGGTGGCAACACGCCGCGACAGGTGCCCAAGGTCTTTCTGTCCGCAATCGTCCTCGTCGCAACCGTCATGTTCTGGCTATGAAAAAAGAACAAGCCCTGACCCTAAGGAATAAATCCCTCGGGAACACCAAATTTTGGTGAATTCACGCTGAAACCTGTCAAGGAATGCAAAAAAGATATTAGGCTTTGGACTTCCAGCTCCGAAAGTTGAATTGCATCTATGTCGATCTTGTTGAATTGACGTTCCATTTCAAAGCGGTCTTCCCAAACTAAAAAGTCAGTTTTCTGCAACCAGGGAATCTTTGGTAGAGCAGCCATTTGAGGTGTCCAATTCTCTTGGCTTGTACGAGGGTTTAAGTGATGGCGAATGATGCTCTCTAAATCGGGAAAGGCACCATTGTGACCGTATGGTGCGGTCAGGACAATGTTGCGCAACATAGGCGTCCGGAACCTATATGCATCTTCCAGGCGATTGCTTTCACCCATGCGACCGACGTCCCGGGCATACGGGTCCCATTGCCGGGTTCGGCCTGGACCGAAGGGTGGCAGGCCCAACGCATAAAACTTCTGATCGGTCATCAACGAGCCGGAATGACAAGAGGAACACTGAGCCTTTCCATAGAATAGGTCCATGCCGCTTTTTTGGGTGACCGTCAGGGCATCGGTGTTGCCGGCCAGATATTGATCGAACGCACTGTCCGTGCTCCGCCATTCGATTGCCATAAATGCTGCCAGCGCGTTGGCGATCTGGGTAATGGTGATTTCTTCGGCGGTCTCGATTTCATCAAAGGCAGCAACCATAGCGGAACCGTAGTATGAACTAGTACGGATACGTTTCGCCAAAATCGACCAACCCTTGTCAATGCGATCATGGACAGCTCCAGTCACCTCGTTTTCGGCAACGTTGCCTGCCATTTCGAACTGCGAGGTCAGAGGAAACAAGGCCTGTGCAGCTAGCAGAGAGTTCAGCCCGTCGGGCAACCATTCTTGCGCAGGTGAATTGAAGCCGTTGCCGTAGACATCCGAGATACTCAGGCGCCCGTCATGAAACACTGTATGGATGTCTTTGGCGCCGAGATTCCACAGACCCGGGGAATTGCGGGGGATGCGTTTGCGGATCTTGTTCGCGCCGATCCCCGGCGTGCGGTCGGGGCCAAGGCCTTCGCCGCCTTCTCCGATGCCTAGGGACAGCCCATCCGACGTGCCAAAATCAGGGTGATGGCAATGGGCGCACGCAATGTTCTGATTGCCCGACAGGATCGGGTCGTAAAACAGTTGATGGCCGATAGCGGCCTGTTCCATATCAAAGGGAATGAAGTCATCATCGGTCAGTGGCCGCGGCAAATCCTGAGCCGCCGCGGCCCCGGCCAAGAGGAAAGTAACCCCATGCGTCAGTTTGTATTTGCCCTTTATATGCTTGCGACTCCGGCGCTGGCCGAGTTGGAACAGGCGCGTGATTTGATGGAAGCCGGAGAGTTTAAGGCCGCGCGCGAAGAACTGTTGCCAGCGGCGCGATCCGGCAATGCAGAAGCCGAAGAGTTGATCGGTGTGATGTACGGGCTGGGGCTCGGGGTCGAACAGGACTATGAGCGGGCGTTCGAATGGTATCTGCGCGCCTCGATGAAGGGGCATCCGGGCGCGCAATCCGGCATCGGCTGGTACTATGAGCTGGGTCTGGGTATGCCCGCGCCTGATTTGGTGCGAGCCTACATGTGGTACACGCTCAGCGCGATTGGCGGCGATCCCGATGCGGCGATCAGCCTTGAGGAAGTGGTCAAGAAGATGTCGCCGGAGCAGATCGAAAGGGCGCATGTTCTGGTCAACGACTACAAAGTGTGGATGTACCCGTTTCGGTAAAGGCCGGGCCCAAAGGCCCGACCCAACAATTTAGTTCAGGTCTGCATCACGCGAGGCGTTTACATCCGCCTCAGCCGCAGCAACGGCCTCGGTCAATGCGTTAAACACTTCGTCACCACGCGCCACGTTGGACTGGAACCAGGCATAAACCGGTGTTGCAGCCTCTTTGAACGCGGCTTTCTGCTCGGGTGTAGGTACGTAAAGATCACCTCCGCCCGCAACGAAATCTTCGTATGCTTGGATCGATTTGCGCTTGGGCGACGCAAATGTGGCCTGCTGCAGCGCGTAGAATCCATCCACCACCACGCGGCGCAAATCCTCGGGCATTTCCTGGAACTTGGCGTTGTTCATCCACCACAGCGCACCCATGTAGGCATGGCCGTCCAGCGTGACGTATTGCAGGCCCGCATCGGGGAATTTCATGCCCATGATGTCGGTGATGCCGTTTTTGGAGCCTTCGACAACGCCAGTCTGGAAGCTGGTGAACAGTTCCGGCCATGGGATCGGGGTTGGTGATGCACCCAGAGCCTTGACCAATTCCTGCGGCAGGTCGGCCACAACTGTGCGGATTTTCAGACCTTCCATATCGGCAGGTTCCGCCACACGGCGTTGGGTGTTGGCAAAGTTGCGCCAGCCGCCTGTGTTGCCGATGGTCATCAGACGGATTGCGCCGCCGGAATCCTCCAACGCCATGTCACGCATTTGCCGGGTGAAATCGCCTGACAACACGTGTTCGGCAATGCGGTCATCAGCCATCAGGTAGGGCAGGTCCAGAACCTGCACATACGGGAAGATGCCAGAAGCACCGCCCGAGGTGGAGATGTAGATGTCGATGGTGCCATCCGCTACGCCCTGCAGGCATTCCGCGCCGTTCGAACACAGCTGCGTGCCGATGAACAGTTCGACCTCGATAGCGCCGTTTGATGCCGCCTCAACATAGTTCTTGAAGACGACAAGGCCATCGTAATCCTCGTCGTTTTCGTTCGAGTTGGCCGTGGCGCGCAACGTAAAATCGGCCGCCGTTGCCGCAATCGCCGATGCGGCCACCAGCGATGTGGCCACCGCTGCGGTTTTAAAGAAATCTCTGAGCATGCGTTTCCTCCCTATGGGTCTCAGTTAGTTTGCAAATCCCGTTATCCTCGGGATCGTCATGGATAGTGCGGGGATGTATGTGATCAGGAAGATCACAATGATTTCGACTGCCAGAAACGGCAGGATGGCTTTGGCGATTGTTTCTACCCGCTCCCGCGACACTGCGGCGGCTACGAACAGGACCAGCCCCATTGGTGGTGTTGCCAGACCAACGGTCAGGTTGACGCTCATGATGATGGCGAAATGGATCGGGTCGACACCAAGACTGGTGAAGATCGGACCAAGGATCGGGCCAAGGATGATGATCGCCGGGCCTGCGTCCAGAAACATGCCAACGATGAACAGCAGCAGGTTGATCAGGAACAGCAGGATCAGCGGGTTTTCCGATAGGCTGAGGATTAGCGAGGCCAACTGTTCCGGCGCATGGCTAAGACTAACGACCGTCTTGAACGCCATCGCCGCGCCGACCAACAGCAATACGACCGCCGAGGTCATACCCGCGTTGCTGAGGATTTCTGGCACTTCCTTCAAGGTAAGGGTGCGCAGGACGAAGAAACCGATAATGAAAGCGTATCCCACGGCCACAGCAGCGGCTTCGGTCGGGGTGAAAATGCCACCCAGAATACCACCCAGAATGATCACAGGCGTCATCAGCGGAAAGAAGGCCTTGAGGCTGGCCTGACGGCGTTCGGGCCAGGTGTATTTGCGGCTTGCGACGGGAAAATCATAGCGATCAGCCATGACTTTGATCATCAGCATCAGTCCAACGCCAACCATCACACCGGGCACGATACCTGCAAGGAAGAGCGCCGCCACACTTTCGCCCATGACATAGGCATAGATGATCATGATGCCCGAGGGTGGGATGATCGGGCCAATCACCGAACTGGCCGCCGTGATCGCAGCGGCGAATTTGCGGGTATAGCCCTGCTTCTCCATCGCCGGGATCAGCATTGACCCAAGCGCCGAGGTGTCAGCGACTGCAGAGCCGGACAGACCCGCAAACAGGATCGAGCTGAGGACGTTCACATGCGCAAGGCCGCCCCGCAGGTGGCCCATCAAGGCCTGGCTGAACTCGACGAGGCGGATGGTGATGCCGCCACGGTTCATGAGTTCTCCGGCCAGCATGAAGAACGGAATCGCCATCAGCGGGAAGCTGTCCATGCCGTTATAGACATTTCGATAAAGCAGCGTGATGTCGTTGGTCTGACCGCTGAGCCATAGCAGAATGCCGGGCGCAGCCAGCAGTGCGAAAAACACCGGCAGGCCGATCAGCAGGAAAATCAGGAAGGTGGGCAGGAACCAAATCAGCATTTATTCAGCCCCCACCGCAGCTTCGGGAATTTCAGGCAAAAGATGTGCTCCACCCAGTATGGTCACGACGGACCGCAAGATCAGCTCGATATTGACTGAGATCAGGAGGATGATCCCAACCAGCAGCGAGGCCATCATCCAACTGCGTGGAATGCGGTACCATTCGTCAAAGGCGAAAGAGGTGGGCAGGTACAACGCCGCAGTAGCGAACCGGCCACCAAATCCCGTCACTTCGGACCAGCCGATATTGACCGCAACCAGCAGGACGGCCAGCGATATCAGCAGCAGGAATAGATTGAGCGACAGGCCCAATACACGCGGCAGGAAGCGCGCAAGCATGTCGATGGCGACGAACCCTCCGCGTCGGAAAGCGGTGGGCGCCATCAGGCCGGTCATCCAGAGCATACAGAACCGCGCAGCTTCATCCGGCCATGGCAGGGCATTGCCCAGAACGTATCGAAAGAATACCTGAATCAGGATTGCGATTACCATGAATGCAATCGCAACGACGCCAACCGCGCGGCCCAATCGCAGCACGGTTTCGTTCACGAATGCAATCGGCGCTAACGCCGATGCCAGTCCGCCCATGCGGATCCTCCCTTGGTCAGCCGCGGGTTTGCCCCGCAATCATCATATCGCGCTTAGGCTTTCGCGAATTGGCCGAGTTTTCCGGCAAAGAAAGTCAGCGCATCTCCATCCGCCATGCTGACCTTCAGAACTTTGCCCACCACGATCACATGATCGCCTGCATCGTGATAAGCGTGCTGCTCGCATTCGAACCGGGCAAGACTGCCCGGCAACAACGGGGTGCCGTTTTCACAACGGTCATGTTCGATTTCACGCAACGCATGGGCATCTTTTGAACAGCCAAAACACAGTTCAGCCTGTTCAGCAGACAGAACATGCACGCTGAAGTGACGCGCCGCGTGAAAATAGCGGAACCGGCGCGAATTGCGGTCGCCGGCCCACATTACCAGCGGTGGGTCCAGCGACAGGGACGAAAAGCTGTTGGCCGTTATGCAGATCGGCCCATCCTCACTATCGCAGGTCACGACGGTAACGCCGGTGGCAAAGCGACCAAAGGCATCGCGTAGGGTGCGCGTGTCGTCTTTATGCGGGATAAATGTATGGTTCATATCGCGCGAGATTGCATTCATCAGGGCACCTCATGTCCCAGCGCCGCCTCATACAGGCGGTACCAGCTTTCACGATCCAGCTTGACTTTCAACGCATCCGAGGCGCGCTTGATGCGGCCCAGATTATTTGTGCCCAGAACCGGCAGAATGTTCGCCGGATGCGCGAGCAGGAAAGCAACGGCCACAGCGGCGCGATCCACACCGAATTCTGCGGCGATCTCATCCGCTACAACACCGACCGGAGGGTTCCCGGCCATCAAAAGGCCCCCGCCAAGCGGGGACCACGCCATAAGCGGGTGACCATGCTGTTGATGGAACGCTAGATCGCCATTGGTAAACGGGCTGATCTCCCCAAGCGAGATTTCAATCTGATTTGTGACCAACTGGGTTTTCATTGCCGACTGTAGCAGAGACCAGTCCCAAGGGCGGAAGTTTGACACGCCAACCGCGCCGACCTTGCCACTGGCTACCACCTCATCCAGCGCCGCACCGGTTTCATTGTGGTCCATCATTGGATCAGGGCGGTGGATCAGTAGCAGGTCGATGTGGTCAATCGCCATTTCCGAAAGAGACGTATCGACCGATTTTAGAATATGCGCGCGTGACGTGTCGTAGTATTTGACCTTGGCCTCGGCATAGCGCCCCATCGGCGCAACGATGTCACATTTGGTGACGATCTCCATCTTCTGGCGCAGGCTGGGATTGGCGCGCAAGGCATTGCCCAGAACGGCCTCGGCCGCGTATCCGCCATAAATATCGGCCTGGTCGAAGGTGGTGATCCCCTGATCCAGACATGTCTGAATCTTGGCCTCGACATGCGCTGTCGAGGTGTCACTGTCATCACCCAAGCGCCACATGCCATAGACAAGGCGGCTCATTTCCAGAGTGTCAGATAGTTTCACACGTTGCATCAGCGACGAACTCCGTTGCCCAGCGGGGTCGCCGGGGTGGTTGCTGGCACGCGCCCGTAGGCTTCGGGAAGCGAGCAGGTTTTCAGGTTGGGCATCACGCGGGCGCCAAAATGCTTGGCCTCATCCATGTGCGGATAGCCCGAGAAGATGAAGGCGCGGATGCCCATCTTCTGATACTCTTCGATCTTGGACATAACTTGATCGGTCGATCCGACCAGCGCTGCACCACAACCCGAGCGGGCGCGTCCGACACCTGTCCAAAGTCCGGGTTCGACATAGCCATATTCGTCGGCCAGATCGCGGTTCTTGGACTGATGCGCCACGCCCAGCGAGGTCGCATCCAACGCCCTCTCGCGGATCGCGCGACCGTATTCGTCATCCAGTTTCGAAACGATGTAGTCAGCATATTCTTGCGCTTCAGCTTCGGTATCCCGCACGATCATGTGAACGCGCAGGCCGTAATCCAGAGTACGATTGTAATCCTCGGCAACCGCGTGAACGGCTTTCATTCGCTCTGCCAACTGATCCTTGGTTTCTGGCCACATCAGATAGACATCGCAATGCTCGCCGCACAGGTCCAAAGCAGACGGGGAGTAGCCGCCAAAATACAGAAGTGGGCCACCAGCCTGGTAAGGCCGGGCCGGGTCCGTCGTCAGGCTCGAAAAATTGTAGACCTCGCCCGCATGGTTGATCTCATCCTGCGTCCAGGCCTGTTTCAGAATCTCAACCACTTCGCGCGAACGCTGATAGCGAAACGCACTGTCGGCTTTCTCGCCCGGGAAATCGGACGAGATGATGTTGACCGTCAGCCGCCCCTTCAGCATGTGGTCCAGCGTCGCGATGGTGCGGGCCAGCATGATGGGCTGCATCTCACCACAGCGCACGGCGGCCAGCAGGTTGATTTTTTCGGTGATTGGCGCGCAGCCTGCGACAAAGCTCAGGGTGTCCTGTCCGACCTGATAAGACGAGGGGCAAAGGATGTTGCGAAACCCTTGTGCTTCGGCTTCTTTGACGATGCCTGAACAATGCTCCCAACTGGATCGCAGATCACCATCAGGCACACCCAGAAACTGGTAGTCATCCGAGCAGAGCGCTGCAAACCACGAAACCTCGGCCGCATCCAGGTCGGGGGATGTGATGGGGACGATGGTCATTTGATTCACGCTCCGTACATCTTTGACTTTCCTCTTGCGTAGCAAGCGCATTGATGTAGATCAATAGTGTATCAATTTTTCCTGCGACCGAGTGAAGCGCCCTGCATGAACGCATCCGACAGAAATCCGAACGCACTGCCGGTTTACATACAGATCGCGGAACTGCTGATCCGCGATATCGCAGCGGGCCGCCTGATTGATGGTGAACGATTGTCGCCTGAACGTGAGATGGCAGCGGAATTGAAAGTCTCCGTTGGGACGTTGCGAAAATCGCTCGCTGAGCTGGAAAAAAAAGGGATGTTGGAGCGTATTCAAGGTTCGGGCAACTATATTCGCGAGACCGGAACACAAGACAGTGTCTACGCGATGTTCAGGCTTGAGTTACCTGAAGGGGGCGGCCTGCCGCGCGCAGATATCCTGTCGGTCGATTATCTGAAAAAGCCAGCCGATCTGCCAAGATTCGGAGCTTCTGATGCAAGCTCAAGGGTACGCCGGATGCGCTACCTGAATGATACAATCATTGCAGTCGAAGAAATCTGGCTCGACGAATCAGCGGGATTGATCGACCAGAGCCTGCTTTCGGACTCTCTCTACCGCTATTATCAGCGCCAATTGGGTTTTTGGATCGCAAGGGCCGAAGACAGAGTTTCAGTCCAACCATTGCCGGATTGGACGCCACCCAACTTCACTAAACAGTCAGGCGAAGCAGTCGGCTATATTGAACGATTCAGCTGGTCGGAAAGCGCTGAACCCGTTGAGTTCTCAAAAACATGGTTCGATCCGGATCGGGCCAACTACGTCCAACGTTTAAAGTAAAAAGGAAGCACGCATGACCCGGACCATCAATTACGGGCTGATTGGATGCGGCATGATGGGGCAGGAGCACCTTCACAATATCGACTTGTTGGAAGGTGCTCGTGTAACGGCAATATTTGAACCTGATCCAGAAATGGCCGCTGCGGCAGCGGCAATTGCACCGACCGCAATCATGGTAGGTTCCATGCAGGAGCTTCTGGCGATCAAAGAACTGGATTGTTTCGTCATTGCTAGCCCGAACCATCTGCATGTGGATCAGATCTGCGAAGTTGCTGACACACGCCCGCTGCCGTTGTTGGTAGAGAAGCCTCTGTTCACGGATTCAAAGGATTTGGATCGGCTGGAGCAGGTACGGCGTGATTACCCGTGCCCGATCTGGGTTGCGATGGAATACCGGTATATGCCTCCTATTGCAGCTCTGATCGAAAAGGTTGACGCGACCGGTGGCATAAAAATGCTATCGATCCGCGAACATCGCTTTCCATTTCTTGAAAAAGTCGGGAACTGGAATCGATTCAACCGCAATACCGGTGGCACTTTTGTAGAAAAATGCTGCCATTTCTTCGATCTCATGCGCCTGATACTGAAATCCGACCCGGTGCGTATCACCGCTAGCGGGGGCCAGGCCGTCAACCATCTGGACGAGAGTTACGACGGCGAAACTCCGGATATTCTCGACCACGGCTATGTTATTGTCGAGTTTGCTTCGGGTGCGCGCGCGATGCTGGAGCTCTGCATGTTCGCCGAAGGATCTCGCTATCAAGAAGAAATATCCGCTGTTGGGCCGGACGCCAAAATCGAAGCTCTGGTGCCTGGACCAGGACGCTTCTGGCCGGATCACCTGGGAGACGCACCAACGCCGAAGGTGATCGTTAGTCCACGCAATCCGAAAGGGCCTGTGTCAGTGGACGTTCCAGTGGAACCGGACCTATTGGCTGCTGGGGATCACAACGGGTCAACCTACTATCAGCATAAGAGCTTTCTGGCTTTGGTTCGTGGCGAAAAGGCACAACCGGACGTGAGTCTAAATGACGGTCTCTGGGCCGTTAGAATGGGTCAAGCTGCGCAACGGGCGATAGACACCGGTGAAGCGGTGCACCTGAACGACTGAGGGAGTAATGGCCGGACTGGCCCTGGTGCGAGAACAGCCCTTTCCGGCAAGAGAAAACGCGCACTGACTCCTTTGACGTCTCTATGAGGAGGTGCAGGGAACTGTTCCTTTATCCGTCTCGCAGGGCGCCTTCGGGATCAGTAGGCTTGCGCATTTGGATAATAAAAGTCACGGAAACCCGGTCTATATCGAACCCGCTGCCCTGCTTCCCCTTCAGGCGAGTGATCTGATTCCGGCGGAGACAAGGACCTACACTGGATTGAAGACGGCGAACCGGATCAATTTCATCTTGGAGAAGGCACCGACCAGTTAGGTTTCATCACTATCGCGCAGGACAACCGACAGATGTTCGAAACTGGCAGTGCCGATATCGTCTGTCTCGGTGGCCTCATCAAAGCCGATTTGAACGATAAGCTCTCCTTGGTAAGCACCGAAATCCTGACCACGCCGGCGCGTGGCCGCGCGTTCTATTGCGCCTGTTGTACCAGCCGTGGCATCCGATCCGGCGATGTGATAGTTTGCTGAAAGACGCAAACATCTGCGAAGAACCAGTGCAGGCTCCTTGGTGGCCTTGTGCAACCCGTTTAGCGGGTGAAACGCGCCCGGCTCCACCGTTCCTGCGCAAAACCCAAGACTGCCAGTGATCTGACTGAAAGCCGCTGCAGCATAAACCGCTGTTTCTTCACGGTGGACCTCGATCCAGCGTATACGGCTATCCCGCCGGATCGCATCGACCAGAGCGTTAAGCGCATCCCCCGTCCCCCCCGAATATCTGCGTCCCCCCGACGTCGGTCAGAGTTCCGGAATCTCCTCGCAGACATTTCGGGTCATGGGGTTTTGCTATTCGATTGGGTGTTCCGGTTCACGGTCGGGGGTCGAATGCCCATTCAATATCTTTGACTGTGCGCGCAGGCAGGCGTTGGCACGTAAACGGGACTCCAACGGGTCCTCTGATTTCTGAGCCGAGATATCAAATTGCTCTAGGGCAAATTGAAGGAAATCCTGTGCCGCCTGTGCTGCCGGCTGATCAGCGCGCGCCAAGAGGCGGCGCGCCTGAGCCTCGTGGATCAAGGCACTGCAGAACGCGCGGGTTCCTGGGTCCCGGACCTGTTCGAGCAAAAGTGTGGCGGCGCCAAGCGCCGGTTTGTTGCCCCGGGCGATCCGGCCAGCCAGAATGCGCAACATGATCTCGAGAGCCGCCTGATTGCCGGGCTCAGCCTCAAGAACATCGAGGCACATGCTTTCGGCGATGTCATCCTCGCCACGCAGACGGTGCGTCACCGCATGGTCGAGCACATGTGCCACATCCCGTTGCGAAATCGGTTCCGGTTGCCGCATCTCCGTCCCCTCCTATTGCGAATCCATATGGCCACGCCGGTCTTTGGGTGCCGACAGCGCGCGCCTGTATTCACGGTTCATCATGCCGATAAAGTTTATGCTGATCCCTTTGGGGCAATGGGCCTGACATTCCGCATGATTGCCGCAAGCGCCGAAATCCTCGGCCTCCATCTGATGCACCATATTCAGAACGCGGCTTTCGCGTTCCGGCTGGCCTTGCGGCATCAGGCTGAGATGCGAGACCTTGGCCGCCGTATAGAGCATCGCGGCCCCGTTCGGGCACGCAGCCACACAGGCGCCACAGCCAATGCAACTGGCCGCATCCAGCGCCTCTTCCGAGACATGCGGATCAATCGGCACCGAATTCGGGTCGGGCTTGGGTCCCGAATGCACCGTCACATAACCGCCCGCCTGCAACACCCGGTCAAAGGCCGAGCGGTCGACGATCAGATCTTTCAACACCGGAAATGCGGCCGAGCGCCAGGGTTCGATCGTGATGGTCTCGCCATCCGAGAAATGACGCATGTAAAGCTGGCAGGTGGTTGTGCCGGGAATAGGGCCGTGGGGGCTGCCGTTGATCACCATGGAACACATGCCACAAATCCCTTCACGACAATCGCTGTCAAAGGCCACGGGCACCTGATCCGCTTCACTGATTTGCTCGTTCAGTACATCCATCATTTCCAGAAACGACATGTCGGGTGAGACGTCCGCGATCTCATAATGGGCGAAATCGCCTATGTGGCCCGGGCCATCCTGACGCCAGATTTCAAGAGTGAACTTCATGTCTTGTAGTTCCTTTGTGCCAGCGGCAGCGCCTCGAACTCCAGGGCTTCCTTGTGCATCACCTCGGGATTGCCCTTGCCCATATGTTCCCAGACACTCACATGGGCGAATTCGGAATCGTTGCGCAGCGCCTCACCATCCTCGGTCTGGTGCTCTTCTCGGAAATGACAACCGCAGCTTTCATCACGCTCCAGCGCGTCGCGGCACATCAACTCGCCCAGCTCCAGGAAATCCGCCAATCGCCCGGCATGTTCCAGCGACTGGTTGATGCCTTTGCTGGTGCCCTCCAATCGCAGATCGCTCCAGAAACGGTCGCGCAGTTCGGGGATCAGTTTCAGCCCTTCTTTCAGCCCCGCCTCATTGCGGGCGATGCCACAGTGGTTCCACATGATCTTTCCCAGTTCGCGGTGAATGGTCAGGGCGGTGGTGTTGCCGCCGATGGCGAAAAAGCCCTCGATCCGGTCGCGGGCCTCCTGCTCGGCCTCGGCAAAGGCTGGATGATCGGTGGTGACATCGCCGTAAGGGTGACGGCTGAGGTAATCGCCGATGGTCAGCGGGATCACGAAATAGCCATCCGCAAGGCACTGCATCATCGAACTGGCCCCCAGCCGGTTCGCCCCGTGGTCCGAGAAATTCGATTCTCCGATGGCAAAAAGACCCGGCTTGGTTGTCATCAGGTTGTAATCCACCCACAGCCCGCCCATCGCATAGTGCACGGCAGGGTAGATGCGCATCGGCTGCTCCCATGGGCTTTCGCCGGTGATGCGCTCATACATCTCGAACAGATTCAGGTACTTGTCGCGGATCGCGTCATGGCCCTGTTCCTTGATGGCGTCGCGCAGGTCCAGATAAACACCGCGCCCGCCGGGGCCGACCCCCAACCCTTCATCACAGACCTCTTTGGCATTGCGCGAGGCCACGTCGCGGGGCACCAGATTGCCAAATCGGGGATAGCGGTCTTCAAGGTAGTAGAAGCGGTCCTCTTCGGGGATGTCCGAAGGTTTGCGGTCGTCTCCGGCTTTCTTCGGGACCCAGATGCGCCCGTCATTGCGTAAGCTTTCGCTCATCAGGGTCAGCTTCGACTGATGATCGCCCGAGGCAGGAATGCAGGTTGGGTGAATTTGCACGTAAGAGGGGTTGGCAAAGCCCGCACCGCGTTTATGCGCCCGCCAGGTGGCCGAGACATTGCTGCCCCGCGCATTGGTCGACAGGTTGAACACATTGCCATAACCGCCCGTAGCCAGCACCACCGCGTCCGCCGCATAGGACGAGATTTCGCCCGTCACCAGATTGCGCACCACGATACCATGGGTGCGGCCGTCGACGGTGACGATATCCTCCATCTCGCATCGGGTATGCATAGTGACATGGCCATCATGGATTTGCCGCGCCAGCGCTGAGTTCGCCCCAAGCAGCAATTGCTGCCCTGTCTCGCCCCGGCAATAGAAAGTGCGTTCGACCAGAACGCCCCCGAAGGACCGGTTGGCCAGCATCCCGCCATATTCGCGGGCAAAGGGCACGCCTTGCGCCACCGCCTGATCGATGATCCCGGCAGACAGCTCTGCCAACCGCCAGACATTGGCCTCGCGCGAGCGGTAATCGCCGCCTTTCTGCGTATCATAGAACAGCCGATAGACGGAATCGCCATCGTTGCGATAGTTCTTTGCCGCGTTGATGCCCCCCTGCGCCGCGATCGAATGCGCCCGGCGCGGGCTGTCCTGAAAGCAGAAACAGTCAACCTTGTATCCCATCGCTGCCATCGAACTGGCCGCCGATGCTCCGGCCAACCCGGTTCCGACAACGATCACCCGGTAATGGTGCCGGTTCGTCGGCCCAACCAGCCGCATATGTTCCTTGTGGCGGGCCCATGCGCCAGCAACGTCTCCAGCGGGGATTTGCGCATCAAGTTTCATCTTAGTTCCCCCCGGTCATGGCGGCTGAGGTCGCTTCCGGGATTGCAGGCCCAAGCGCGCCTACGGCAAAGGACAAAGGCACCAGCGCGAAGGTTGCAGGCAATCCGATGGAAATCACCATCGCCAACAGGCGCAGGCCCCGGTTGCGATCCGGGTTGTCCAGCCCCAGCGTCTGGAACAGGCTCCACGCCCCGTGAAACAGGTGCAGGCCCAGCAGGCCCATCGCGCCCAGATAGATCACGATATAGAAAGGCCGGTGAAAGGCCCGCGACAGATCGCCGAACACGTCCGGCGTGTTGAAGGCGGCCGGGTTGATCCAGCCAAAGGTGAACTGTGCCAAATGTAAGATGATATAGCACAGCATCAGCAGCCCCGAGATCAGCATCCAGCGTGCCGGATAGCTGGTCTCGCGATAGGCGGCGTGTTTGTATTTCACCGGGCGTGCTCTGGCATTGCGGTGGGCCAGCTGTATTGCGCATGTGATGTGCAGCAGGACCGAGACGATCAGGATGATCCTCACGCCCCACAGAGCGAACCCGTAAGGCAAAAGAGGCTCGCCCATGGTGCGCAGAAATCTGGCATAGACATTGATATCGGCCATGCCGGGCTGTGGGTCGGGCAGAAAGACCTTGAGGTTTCCGCCCACATGCAGCAACAGGAACAGCAGCATGAAACTGCCGGTGACGGCCATGATGATCTTTTTGCCCAGAATGCTGTGGTACAGGGTGATTGGGTTCAATGCTCGCCCTCCGCATGGGGGTGGACCATGCGGTCCAGATTGAGTGCCTGATCAAATTCTTCCGCTGTCAGAAGGCCAAGCGCGACGGCGGCTTCTTTCAAAGTGGTGCCTTCGGCCTCGGCTTTATGGGCGATTTCCGATGCATGGTCGTAACCGATCTTGGGCGACAGTGCTGTCACCAGCATCAGAGACTGGCCGACCTTTTCCGCAATGTGATCGCGGTTCGCGGTCAGGCCATCGACCAGAAAACGGCGGAAACTGTCACAACTGTCGGCGATCAGATGTGTGGAATGCAGAAGGTTGTGGGCCATGACCGGCTTGAACACGTTCAGCTCGAAATTGCCTTGCGATCCGGCGAATCCGATTGCGGTGTCATTTCCCATCACCTGCACCGCCACCATGGTCATAGCTTCGCATTGAGTTGGGTTTACCTTACCCGGCATGATCGAGGACCCGGGTTCGTTCGCAGGTAGCTTCAACTCACCCAGCCCGCAGCGTGGACCGGACCCTGCCCAGCGAATATCGTTGGCAATTTTCATCAGCGACACGGCAAGCCCCCGCAGAGCACCCGAGGCCGCAACCACAGCATCATGCGCGGCCAGCGCCGCAAATTTGTTTGGTGCTGAAACAAAGGGCAACCCCGTGAGTTCGGCGATGTGCCTTGCACACAGGTTCCCAAAGCCCGCAGGCGCGTTCAGACCGGTGCCGACGGCGGTTCCTCCGACCGCGAGCTGATAGAGATCGGGCAAAGCAGCCTCGACCCGGTCGATCCCCGCATCCAGCTGCGCGACATATCCCGAAAACTCCTGCCCCAGGGTCAGCGGGACAGCATCCTGCAGATGCGTTCGTCCCGTTTTGATGATGTCGCGGAAATCGCGTGCCCGCGCTGCAAGAGCGTCACGCAGGGCGTGCACATTCGGGAGAACATTTTCTACCAGTATCGACGCCGCCGCGATGTGCATCGCGGTTGGAAACGTGTCATTCGAAGATTGCGAGCGGTTGACATGATCGTTGGGATGCACCGGGTCCTTCGATCCCATCACGCCGCCAGCCATTTCGATGGCGCGATTCGAGATCACCTCGTTCACATTCATGTTGGATTGAGTGCCGCTGCCGGTCTGCCAGACATGCAATGGAAAATGATCATCCAGCTTGCCTGCGATCACCTCTTCTGCTGCAGCGATGATCAGGTTGCTGCGCATCTGGTCCAGCGTTCCGATTTCCCGATTGCTCAGCGCTGCGGCTTTTTTAAGGGTGGCAAGCGCATGAATGACCTCGATGGGAATCAGGTCTTTCGCGATCGAGAAATGCTCTAGCGAGCGCTGGGTCTGAGCGCCCCAGTACCGGTCGCACGCCACCTGAACGCTTCCCAGACTGTCGGTTTCCGCTCTATGCTTGCTCATGACTTCCGCCGTGTCGTTTCAGTTTAATATATATGAGACTTTCATGATTCGCGGGCAGGCGATGTTAACTTGCTAACAGAAGTCTTTTTTGACGAGGTATAAGTCTTGTTAGATGGCTGATCGGGCCAATCAGGATGAACCGTGAAAGTTTCTTGGCGAAGGGAACGCGAACATGATCAGATGCGTGCGTATTTGGACCGGCAAGGACGGGCAATCCCACTTTGAAGAGGGCAAGATCGATCTGAGCGGTCGAAGCGATGGCAAATTGCGCAGCGCGGACATGAACGTGAATATCGCGGCGATGCAGGAAACTGCTGTGGGTGGAACATTCAGCTGGCACAACGCTCCGGTCCGGCAACTGGTTATAACGCTGAGCGGCACGCTCGAGTTCGCGACCCGTGAAGGCAAGACCTTTACCATCGCGCCCGGCGACATCCTCTTGGCCGAAGATACAGCTGGGGGCGGTCACACCTGGAAACTTGTCGATGATGATCCCTGGCGGCGGGTTTACGTGGTGTTGGAAACGGGTGCGGCAGTGCCTTTCGTCGCGGGCTGATATCACAAATCACAAGGTCGGAGCGAACAGGATGAACGCGTGCAAAGAGATCGATATCGCCTTGATCGGCGCAGGTATCATGAGCACGACCCTCGCGGTGCTTGTGAAAGAACTGCAGCCGGATCTGAATATCGTCCTGTTCGAGCAGCTTGAAGGCGCTGCGCAAGAAAGCTCGGCCGCGTGGAACAATGCCGGCACCGGTCACGCCGCAAATTGCGAATTGAACTATACGACCGAAGGGGCGGATGGGAAGATCGATCTGACCAAGGCGCTGAAGGTCAACGGACAGTTCGATCTGTCACGTCAGTTCTGGTCCTACCTTGTGTCCAGCGGTGCAATCGCAACACCGGATCAATTTATTCACGCCGTCCCGCATATGAGTTTCGTTACGGGCGACGCGCATCAGGCCTTTCTGAAGAAGCGCCACGCCACAATGTCAGAGCATCATGCCTATCAGGGGATGGAATACAGCGAAGATGCCGCTCAGCTTGCCGATTGGATTCCATTGGTCATGACCGGGCGTGACCCTGCACAGCCGGTGGCGGCAACACGGATGATGAACGGGTCGGATGTGAACTACGGTGCGCTGACGGCGGCCTATATGGATTACCTGAGCCAGATGGATGGGTTCAGCGCGCGGTTCTGTCAAAAGCTCGAGCATCTGAGTCGTTTGGACAATGGCCGTTGGGCCCTGACCCTGCGGGATCAGAAGTCTGGCGAAACCCATCAGGTTGAGGCTGGTTACGTCTTTCTGGGCGCTGGGGGCGGGGCGCTGTCGTTGCTGCAGAAATCTCATATCCCCGAGTCAAAGGGATACGCCGGTTTCCCGGTCAGTGGTCAATGGCTGCGGTGCTCGAACCCGGAGGTGGTGAACCGTCATATGGCCAAGGTGTACGGCATGGCTGCCACTGGCGCGCCGCCGATGTCGGTGCCTCATCTTGATACGCGGATCATCGATGGCGAGAAATGGGTGTTGTTCGGCCCCTATGCCGGGTTCACCACCCGCTTTTTGAAACACGGGTCTTTGCTGGATCTTCCCGCTTCACTCCGCCCCTCCAACTTCGTGCCTTTGCTGGCAGTCGCCCACGACAATTTCCCGCTTGAGGAATATCTGGTTGGGCAGGTCTTGCAGACACAGGCTCATAGGCTGGAGGCGTTGAAGGAATACTATCCGCAAATGGAGGTCGATGATTGGGAGTTGTCCGTGGCCGGGCAGAGGGTCCAGATCGTTCACAGGGACAGGCCATATCATGGCCGCCTGCAGTTTGGGACAGAAGTTGTGCATTCTTCGGACGGCAGAATGACAGCTCTGCTAGGAGCATCGCCGGGCGCTTCGACTGCGGTGGCGATCATGGTCGAAGTACTGGAACACAGTCTGGGAAATCTGCTGCACGAGGGATGGCCCGAAAAACTGAAGCACATGATTCCGTCCTATGGGGTGGACCTGTCGGAAGATGCTGCGTTCACACGCCGTATCCGATCTGAAACAGCTGAGGTTCTTGGTCTGAATGGATAGTGTTCTGAATGCCGGGCCGAAAATGGAGGTTAACCCTCTGCGACAGTCTCAGCACAATGTCTGACAAGCGCGTTATCATGGGTTTATTTTACGAGTTAAACGAACATGATTGCCGGCGTCGACGTGGACGTCAGGCGCGCGGAAGTCACCGTAAAACCCGAAAGTCAAAAGAGGAATGACAATGGCAAAGAGCGTAGTTGATGTACTGCTTGATATTTTGGCTGACGCGGGTGGGCGGCAGATTTTTGGGGTCACGGGGGATGCTCTGAACCCATTTCTCGAGGCGATGCGCGATGACAGGCGCTTTGAGTGGATCGGGATGCGACACGAAGAGAATGCGGCTTATGCGGCCTATGCGCAGTCGCATCTGACCGGTGGGATTGGCATTTGTGCCGGCACTGTTGGGCCTGGTGCCCTGCATCTGATCAATGGGCTGTATAACGCCCGCCGCGAAGGGGCGGGCGTGGTCGCGATCACCGGGCAGGTGGCGCATCGCGAGCGCGGCACCGGTTATCATCAGGAGGTCAATCTTGAGAAGGTGTACGAGGATGTCTGCGGCTATCAGGCGGTCATCCATACCCCCGAACAGATGCCGCGGCTGGCGCAGATTGCGGTGCAGCGTGCGCTGATCAATCGCGAAGTGGTGCGGATCGAGCTGCCAATTGATGTGTCGGAGCAGACGGTGCCCAGCCTGCACCAGTTCCATCCAATCTTAAAGCATCCTTCCACCTTGATCCCGCCAAAGGAAGAAATTGCGCGCGCAGCTGAGATTATCAATGAGGGCAAGAAAGTTGCCATCTTTGCAGGTGTCGGTTGCCGGGATGCGAAAGATCAGGTGATTGCGCTGTCCGAGCGCCTGAATGCGCCGATTGCCCATTCGCTGAAGGGCAAGGACATCTTTGATTATGATGATCCGAACGTGGTCGGCATGACGGGTCTGATCGGCAATCCGGGTGGATATCACGCCGTGCGTGATTGCGACGTTCTGCTGATGGTGGGAACCGATTTCCCCTATGAGTGGTTTCTGCCGGAAAAGGCAAAGATCATTCAGATCGACCGCAGTGTCGAGCATTTGGGCCGCCGGGCACCCATTGCCTCGGGCCTGCTGGGTGACGTGGGCGCGACGTTGGACCTTTTGCTGCCTAAGATCGAAGCCAAGGATGACCGCAAATTTGCCGACCATCAGATCAAGCTGTGTACCAAATGGCTAAAACAACAGGACAAAGAAGCCAGCCTTGATCGGGATTCAGAACCGTTGCATCCGCAGCTGTTTGCGCGCGAGATTTCTGATCAGGCCTCGGACGATGCGGTTTTTGCCATGGATATCGGCGAATGCACCGTTTGGGTGGCGCGTCAGACACGGATGAAGGATGGGCGTCGGATGGTCGGCTCGTTCAACCACTCGTCATTGGGCTCGGGCCTGCCCTCGGCGCTTGGGGCGGCGGCGCTGGACCCATCGCGCGAGGTCTGGACCTTCTGCGGTGACGGTGGTTTCGGCATGTCGATGCAGGATTTCGTGACTGCCGTGCGGTATGACTGGCCCATCAAGGTGATCGTCTTCAACAACCAGACGCTAGGCTTTGTGAAGATGGAGATGGAGGTGGCCGGATATGCGGTCAATCCGATGGCTACCGATCTGGTGAACCCGAACTTTGCCGAATACGCCAAAGTCTGTGGCGGCGACGGCGTGCGGGTCGAACACGCCTCGGAAATCAAGGATGCCATCGCACAGGCCAAGGCAAGCACCAAGCCGTTTATCATCGAGGCTATGGTGTCACCCGGTGAACTGGTCATGCCGCCGCATATCGAAACCAAGATGGCCTGGGGCTTTGGCATGTCCAAGCTGAAAGAGGGCATCCTGCTTGCCAAGGGTGATCACGCCCAGTGGGATAACTGGGTGAAAGAGCTTAAGGCGCACCTGTAAGAAAAGGGTCAACGTATGACACGTGACATTCATAGCGGTGGACATCTGATTGCTGCCATCCTGCTGGCCGGGGCTGCCTCGATCGCTTCGTGGGACTTTTGGGCCGGAACCCTGTCCCCCCTCATTACCGGGATCACGCTGAACCCCGATGATCTGATCCGGGCGGTGTTCGGTATCAAATCGGTGCCGATCCTGAACGGGATACATATGACGACAGGTATCATTGCCTATCCGATCGGATATGCCTTTTTTGCGCGCCCCATCGCGCGCACGATCACACCCTTTCTGCCCTGGTGGATCGTTGGCATCGGGTTCGGTATGGGGCTTTTCGTGTTTGGCTTTTATGTGATGGCGCATCTTGTGGCTGGGATGCCGGCGTTCATGGGTTGGTCCAAGCTGACCTATGCCTCACTGTTCGGGCACATTCTTTTTGGCCTCACGACCGTCGCTGTGTTCCGGGTATTCGGATACGGAACCACCAAGAACTGAATAGGCACCCGGGCCGGACACGCGCCGGCCCCGGGCCACTGAAACTCAGGAGACCTGACTAAATGGTTCGCAAGATTTATTACGCCGTCGTATTCCTCGGCCTGCCGCTGACATTGCTTCTGGGCTGGCTCTGGTCGCCCGCCTATTGGCTGCTGGTGATCGTGATCCCGTATATTCTGATCGGGTTCTATGACATCACCACCACCCGCCATAACGTGTTGAACAACTACCCGGTGCTGGGCCACTTTCGCTATATGCTGGAATTTGTCAGTCCAGAAATCCGTCAGTATTTTGTTGAAACCAACGCAAGCGGGCGGCCGTTCAACCGGATTACGCGGGCGCTGGTCTATTCCCGGGCCAAGGGTCAGCAGGACACACAGGCCTTTGGTACGCAATATGATCTGGATGAGGTGGGGTATCTGCGGTCGAACCACTCGCTCGCGCCCAAGATTGTCGACGAGTCGGAAGAGCGGATCATGCTGGGTGGCCCGCAATGCGACAAACCCTATAACGCGTCGCGCCTGAACGTTTCGGCCATGAGCTTTGGTGCGCTGAGTCATACGGCTATTCGTGCGCTCAATGGCGGGGCCAAAGATGGTGGCTTTGCCCATAACACGGGCGAGGGCGGTCTGTCCCCGTATCACCTTGCCGAAGGCGGCGATATCATCTGGCAGATCGGCACCGGGTATTTTGGCTGTCGTACGCCCGAGGGCGGGTTCGACAAGGACAAGTTCGCTGAAAAGGCCCAGAAGGACGTGGTCAAGGCGATCGAGATCAAGCTGAGCCAAGGGGCCAAACCCTCCCACGGGGGGGTGCTGCCCGCTGTCAAGGTCGACGAAGAGATTGCCGAAATCCGCGGGGTGGAGCCGCATAAAGATGTGATCTCTCCTCCGGCGCACTCGGCTTTCGATGGGCCGACCGGGCTGATGCATTACGTTCAGCACCTGCGTGAGATGTCGGGCGGCAAACCCATCGGTTTCAAGCTTTGTATCGGCAACCGGCACGAGTTCATGGCGATCTGCAAGGCAATGCTTGAGACAGGTATTCTGCCCGACTTCATCACCGTGGACGGGGCCGAAGGCGGTACGGGTGCAGCACCCGTTGAGTTCACCAACCGGCTGGGCGTACCTCTGAACGAGGCGTTGATCTTTGTGCATAACTGCCTGAAAGGCGTCGGCCTGCGCGACAAGATCCGGATCATCAGTTCCGGTAAAGTCGCGACTGGCTATGACATGATCGAGAAATTCGCTCTGGGAGCGGACATGTGCAACTCGGCGCGGGCGATGCTGTTTGCGGTTGGGTGTATCCAATCCCTACACTGCAACACCAACATGTGTCCGACAGGTATCGCGACGCAGGACAAAGCGCGCGCGCGCGCCGTAAACGTACCACAGAAGCGCCAGCGTGTTCATCGGTATCATGACGCAACGCTTGAAAGCTTCCGCGAGATCCTCGGCGCGATGGGCCGAGAAAAGGTCAGCGATTTGCATCCCGGCGACGTGCGCCGCCGCGTCGCGAACGAACGGGAGAAATCCATCGCTGAAATTTATACCTTCCTTGAGGACGGCGCATTGCTTGGGGAAAACGTCCCCGAAGAATTTGCAGCTGACTGGGAGCGCGCATCAGCAAACAACTTCTGACACCCCAAACCACCTAACTTAAAACACCGGGCCAAATCGAAAAAGGCCCGGTGCAGAAATCTGCAAAGCGGTCTGAATTGGGCCGTCGCGCAGCGAAAACTGTACTTTGCGTGACCTCGTTAATCCCAAAAGAACCATCAGAACACCGCTCGCCAAAATATCCGATGCGAGAAATGCCGTGATCCCAAATAGTTTTTGCGCGATGAGGTCAAACTGCATGATCAAAGCAACGATGCTTGATAAGCTGCTGCCTATCCCCGCCAACGGGTTGTTAATCAAAGCGAAACCGCCGACATATTTCGGAGTTTGTCAATTGAAGCGATCTTTATAAATCCGGAGGTGGTCGTCAGTATTCCCCGCTGCTGTAGCTTTCGCAACGCAATGTTCACGCTCGGTCTGGAAGCTGCGACGAGGCTTGCCAATTGACCTTGCGTGATCCGAACTGTTGCACTCGATTTTGATTGGAGTTCCGAAGGCCGCTCGGCCAACAATACGAGTTGGCGTGCAACGCGCTCTTCGACGCTGCGAAGGACAAGATCCTCAATCCTCTGATGACAGCATTCGAAAAACTCCATGAATTGAGCAATTGTATACTGGCGCAACTCAATGTCATCGCTTGAAGCTTTGATGTAGTCGTCAGTCGCTTTGAAACACAGAACGCTGTCTTCCAGAAGTTCAATGCCAACACCTTTGATGCAGGCGCTCAGCAGGATAGGGGTACTTTGGCAGGACCTGACGGCGATTGTGACTTCGTCTCCGCCTTCCGTCATTCGGAACACACGTGCCGCGCCCGATAGCATAAAACAGATGTTAGCTCCGTCTTCGTTGGTCAGAAACAAAAAGCGTCCGCTTTTGTAAGAAACGGTGCGGACTGCCAGTCTTGAAATTAGGTCCATTGTGGTTGTATTCTCGGGCGTCTTTTTCAGCGCGCTCAGATACGCACAGCTTTTGTTTTCTATCTGTTAGCACTCTAACAGCATGAGAAATAAAGTGGAATTATAGCTTTGAAGACGCTATGGGCTTTCAGAGGCAATGTGGTCCGAACAAGATGCATCATTTGCCGAGTTGTCATGTGGAATGGTGTGCAAAAATCAGCACGTCCGCTGATGCGGCCAGCGCATGACGGCACCGGTTTTGAACCGGTTGAGTTTGGAGGGTAAATCAGGGTGATAGGCCGAAAACAGTTTTCGAGCCTGGCTTTGTCAGGCGTAACCATTGCGGCTTTGATGGTCGCACCTTGCCCGTTATTTGCGGATACTTTCTTGGAACCTGCAGGTCAGATTGCTTCGGATCAGAGGTCTCACCTGCTTTGGGTGACGGGGATCACGATGATTGCGGTCATACCGGTCTTTGTTCTGCTGCCACTGATCCTTTTGCGGTACCGCCGCGGTCGTTCCGGCGCGACTTACAAACCCAGATGGGAGTATTCTCTGCCGCTGGAGATTACGATGTGGGGCGTGCCTCTGTTTCTGGTGGGGGTGTTGTCGCTGGCGCTGTGGCAGTCGACACACAAACTTGACCCATACAAGCCGATTGAAGGCGCTGGGCCGCCAGTGAATGTGCAGGTGGTCGGGCTCGATTGGAAATGGCTGTTCATCTACCCGGATCTGGGGATTGCATCCGTTGGAGAACTGGCGATCCCGGTGGATCAGCCGGTTGCGATGACTCTGACCACTGATACGGTGATGCAGTCCTTCATCATCTCGTCTCTGGCTGGACAGATTTACGCCATGCCCGGCATGACCACAGAGCTGCATGTGATGGCAGATACAGTGGGTGCTTTCGAAGGTGAGAACACGCAATACAACGGCAATGGCTTCGTCGGTCAGAAGTTCATGACCAGGGCAATGGACACGGCGGATTTTGACGGCTGGGTGCAAAAGGTCAAGTCGGACGGCGTCGCGCTGGATGAGGCGGCTTATGGTGTTCTGGCTCGTCAAAGCAGCCAGGAAGAGGCGCATAAGGGCCTGGCCTCGGGGGCGATGCCTTCTGATGCAATCTGGTTTACCCTGCCTGACATACATCTGTTTCATAAAATCGTCGGTCGGTATCACACCGGCAAGCCGTTGCCGCTGGCCGCACAGCCCGGCACGGTCGAGTTTTCAGCCGCCACCCAAGAGGCCGCCCAATGACATATCAGGATATTTTCGGCCGCCTCACTCTGGATGCCCTGCCGTTTACCGCATTTATCCGTGCGCCCAGCGTAAACGAAGCCGTTGCCAGCACAGCTGCCAGCATCGTCGTGGTCGGCGCTTTGACCGTTCTTTTTCTGTTGACGAGGTACCGGCTTTGGGGTCCGCTTTGGCGGGACTGGTTGACCAGCACGGACCACAAGAAGATCGGTATCATGTATATCGTGTTCTCGTTGGTGATGATGACGCGCGGCGTGATTGAAGGCGTGGTGATGCGGACCCAACAGGCCTTTGGTCTGGATGGCGGCTTCCTGCAGCCCGATCATTTCGCGCAACTGTTTTCGACCCATGGCACGATCATGATCTTCTTTGTGGCGATGCCGTTTGTGGCGGGCTTCATCAATTATGTAATGCCCCTGCAGATCGGTGCGCGCGATGTGGCCTTTCCGGTAATGAACCAGATAAGCCTTGGGCTGACCGTGGCTAGCGGCGTCATGCTGATGGTGTCGTTGGTGGTGGGCAAGTTCTCGACCGGCGGCTGGTCGGCTTATCCGCCCTATACCGGGGCCGCCTTCAATCCCGGAGTGGGGCCTGATTACTGGATATGGGCCATCGTCGTGTCGGGGCTCGGGACCACGCTGAGCGGGATCAACTTTGCCACGACGATCTACAAGATGCGGGCGCCGGGCATGACCTTCTTCAGAATGCCGCTGTTTACCTGGACGGTTGTGTGTTCGTCGATCCTGATGGTCTTTGCGCTGCCGCCGCTCAGTGTTGCGGCTTTGCTGTTGGGGCTTGACCGGTATCTGGACTTCCACTTCTTCACCAATGACCTGGGCGGCAACATGATGAACTATGCCAACCTGTTCTGGCTGTTTGGCCACCCTGAGGTCTATCTGCTGGTGTTGCCGGCCTACGGCATGTTCTCGGAAGTCTTTGCCACCTATTCGGCCAAGCGCCTTTACGGGTACACCTCGTTGGTGATTGCGACGATGTCGATTGCGGTGCTGTCCTTCACGGTTTGGCTGCACCATTTCTTTACCATGGGCCAAAGCGCTCTGATCAATGCCGCCTTCGGGATCGCCACGATGCTGATCGCCATTCCGACCGGGGTGAAGGTCTATGACTGGATGGCGACGATGTATCGGGGGCGTATCCGCATATCCGTTCCGATGATCTATGGCATCGGTTTTCTGGTCCTGTTCGTCATTGGCGGCCTGACCGGGGTTATTCTGGCGAATCCCACGATTGACTATCAGGTGCACAACTCTCTGTTCCTGGTGGCGCATTTCCACAACGTGTTGATCCCGGGTGTGCTGTTCGGCCTGCTGGCGGGGTATAATTACTGGTTCCCCAAAGCCTTCGGCTTCCGGTTGAATGAACGGCTGGGCCGCCGGTCCGCTTTCCTGTGGATCGCAGGGTTCTCACTGACCTTCTTCCCGCTGTATTTTGTGGGCCTGATGGGTATGCCGCGCCGCTCGTTCAGCTATACCGATCCGGCCTTCGTGCCGTATATGATCGTCGCGGTTTTGGGTGCATTCTGCATCTTCTCGGCGCTGATCACCATTCTCGTGCAACTTAAGGTCTCGATCAAAGAACGGGATCAGAACCGGGTTCCGATTGGAGACCCTTGGGATGCGCGCACGCTGGAGTGGTCGATCCCGGCCCCGCCGCCAGAATACAACTTTGCCCTGCTGCCGCAGGTGCGCGAACGCGACGAGTTCGCCATGGCCAAGATCGAAGGTCGCGCCTATGCGGCCGAGGGCGATTATGAGGACATTGAAGTACCTAAAAACACACCCATCGGATTTGTCTTATGTGTGCTCAGCGGGGTCTGGATGTTCGCGCTGGTCTGGTGGATCTGGTGGCTGGCGGCTCTGGCTACCGCGCTGATCATCCTGGCGGTTATTCTGTGGACGTTCGACATTGACAATGAACACGTGATTCCGGCCGCCGACGTGCGCAAAGCCCATGAAGCCTGGCTGGAGCAAATACGTTTGACCAAGCCGGTGGATCGCGATCACGAAGCGGACCCATCCAATCAGGGCCTGGCCAAGACCGAGTTGGAGGGCTGACGATGCACGCAGTTGAAGTAAACCAGCATCCGGGCCTGAACCTGACGCAGCACTCTGACGTGCATGTGCCCAAGAACGCAACGGTCATTTTCGGGTTCTGGATCTTCCTGATGAGCGACATGGTCTTCTTTGGGCTCATGTTTGCCATCTACATCACTATGATCGGGGCAACGGCGGACGGGCCGGGACCGAAAGAGCTGTTCGACTTCACATCGCTGGCGCTTCAGACCGGTGCATTGCTGTTAAGCTCTCTGACTGCGGGCATGGCGCTGCTGGTCTTGAAGTACAATCAGCGCCAGCGGACCATGGTGCTGTGGTTGCTGGCGACGCTTATACTTGGCCTGACTTTCCTGACCCTTGAGGTGCGGGATTTCATAGCGATGTTCGCGATGGATGCCGGACCATGGCGAAGCGGGTATCTATCGGCCTTTTTCGGTCTGGTTCCCCTGCATGGCCTACACGTCACCATGGGCTGTCTGTGGCTCGTTGTTTTGCTGATTCAGCTGTCGATCTTCGGCATGGTTCCCAAGCTCAAGACCCGCTTCATGCGCTTTGCCCTGTTTTGGCACTTCCTTGATCTGATCTGGATTGGTATCTTTTCCATCGTTTACTTCGGAGCCTGGACTTATGGATAACAAAGAACAGTATTTGCGCGATCTGCGCACTTATGTTTACGGGTTCCTTCTGGCCGTTGTTCTGACGGTTGCTGCGTTCTGGGCTGCCCTCGGCAGCGGCTGGGCACCGGGGACGGTCCTGTCCGTAGTCGGTTTTTTGGGTCTGATCCAGCTCAGCGTTCACTTGCGATATTTCCTGCACATCGACCGCAGCCGACAACAACGAGAGGATCTGGATTTGATCCTGTTCACCAGCCTTGTTGTTCTGATCATCGTGCTGGGTACGATCTGGGTGTTGGGCAATCTTCATGAACGCATGCACATGCATATGTAAGGCCCGGGCAGATAATGCTCGGTGATCTGTAATTCAGATGTTCCGTGACACGCGCCAGACCGAAAATGATCTGCTTCTGTATCTTATTGCCCTGATCATCGGGGTCATGGCCGGAGCAGTCGGCGCTTTGTTCCACCTTTCGTTGGACTATATTTTCGCGCGCTATGACGCGTTCCTTCAGGGTATGGGGCATGGCTGGAGTGCCGCATTTATTGCTGTCCCATTGTCGGCCGGGATGGCAGTGACGGCGGTCTGGCTGACCCGCAGATTCGCGCCGGAAACGGCCGGAAGTGGCGTTCAGGAAATAGAAGGAGCCATGGATGGTCAACGCGAGGTCTTCTGGTTGCGCGCATTGATCATCAAGTTCTTCGGTGGTCTGCTTGCCTTGGGCTCGGGGCTGGTTCTGGGACGCGAAGGGCCGACCATTCACATGGGGGCGGCTATTGCTCAGGGCGTCGCAGAGCGGTCAGAACTTCCTTTGCATGAACGGCGTGGACTATTGGCGGCAGGGGCCGCGGCCGGACTGGCCGCTGCGTTCAACGCGCCGCTTGCGGCGATTGTCTTTGTGACTGAGGAAATGCAACGTGTTTTTCCGTTTTCGCGGCGCACCTATGTCTCGCTGATTATTGCGGCGATTGCCAGCGCGATTACGGCCGAGTCAATTGCTGGCAGGCACCCTTTGATCGAGATTGTCGTCCATCAGTTGCCCTTTGCCGCCTTTCCATTTGCGGTGCTTCTGGGGTTTGTCCTCGCATTGGTTGGCGTTGTGTTCAATCACCTGCTTTTGCGCGCACTCGACGCGGTGGATCAGCTGCCTGAACGGCTGTGGTGGTCCCCTGCGCTGATTTTAGGAGCAGTAGCCGGATTGTTACTGGTTGTCTTCCCCGAGGCCGTTCGTGGCGGAGAAGGTTTGGTCCTGCAGCTGTCGGGTGTGGAGCTCGGCGTTCTGGCCTTGTTCCTGATGTCATTGTTGCGGTTCGCCGGTTCGATCCTCTCTTATGCGGCGGGGACGCCCGGAGGCATCTTTGCCCCGATGCTCGCCATCGCCGCCAGCGTCGGGCTGGCCATCGAAGCGCTGGTCGGTCACGCAAGTCCGATGCACGATGTCCAACATGCCGGCGCCATTCTGGCAATGGGTGCCCTTTTTACCGCATCGGTCCGCGCGCCCGTTGTCGCCGTGATCCTTGTAATGGAATTGACAGCTGCTTACTCCCTGCTACTGCCCCTACTGATTGCGTGTGCAACATCGGCAATCGTGGCGCAAGCTCTGGGGGGCAAACCCGTCTATGAAATGCTGCTGGACCGGACGCTCCGCAAAGCAGCAATGGCAAAGGAAAATCTTGGCTGATGCTACAGACGGCAAAATCAGGACCTTTTCAGCCCTGCCACTCGGCATCGGTGGCGTCTTTTCGGATCATGGCGCGGCATGAGATGTGTAGAGCGTCCGGCTAAATCACCTACCAACTGGCGCTGGTGGGGTTTTCGACATACCGCTCCAAGTACGGAAGTGCGATGTCTTCGGTGATTGCACCGTTGGTCTTCGAAAAATACCCGCGCCCCAAAAGTGTTTTTTTGCGCTTCGGGAACTCACGCTACACTTTGCGGGAAGACCGCCCCTTCATCAAACATCGGGCTAATATCATTAGGCCACTGGACTCACCATGAACGAGCGTTTCCTGTAGAAATCATCGGAGCGCTGGCCGGGGAACAGTCTGCTGACTACATTACCTTGGACGAGCCTCAGTCATATAGAATCTGCTGCGAGTCGGAGTGCGTCGTCAGAAAAACAACGGGACCCATCATGGTTTGTTAGTTTGCTGTTTCTTTGTAGGAGTGTTTAAGTCAGTTCATCGCGGCGGCTAAGAACTCGGGTCTGTAATTTGAGTGGTCTCGAGAAAATCAATGGTCTTTGCGAGCGAAGGAATCGCCGATATCGCGCCGTAACTGCAGGTTGACAAAGCTGCAGCTGCGTTTGCAATAGCCCCACAATGCCTTAGGTCCATTCCGTTCAAATGAGCCGCCAGGAAAGCACCATTGAAGCAATCTCCCGCTCCGGTCGCATCCACTGCAGAGACGCTGTGTGGCGGACAGAGATAGCGTTCATCTTTTGAGGACAGAAAAACTCCGGCATTGCCCATCGTAAGCGCTACCACCGAAGGGCCGAGATCGTGGTAGAAGTCTGCGATATCCTGAGGGCTATCCAAACCTGTCAACTGCCGAGCATCATCAATCCCGGGCAGTGCAATGTCGCAAAGCTCCATCACTTTGTGGGTTACCGTCCTGGCTTGCTCCAAGGACCAGAGAGCCGTGCGCAGGTTCGGATCGAATGCAAAGAGACCCTGACCTGCTCTGGTTAACTCAGCCGCCTCGATCACGGCATCGCGAGACGACTCGCTTATGGCAAGACTGATGCCGGAAGAATAAAGAATCCCGCAATTCTGCAGCGCTTCGATAGGTAAATCACCCCGATCATAGCTGCTAGCCGCTGAACCCTTTCGGCGATAAGTGAAGTGATGCCCATCCTCGTCATGGGTCACGAAATAGAGGCCCAGGTCTTTATCAAACGTGTCCAGTGCATAGTCGTCGCACACGGATTCGAGTCTCCACAAATCTCTCAGGTTTTGCGAGAAGAAATCTTTACCCACGCGCGTCAACATGCCTGAGCTCGCTCCCTGCCTGGCCGCTGCTATTGCAACGTTGGAGACATCACCGCCGAAGCTCGGGACAAAGGTAGTGTCCGGTTGTTGATTGAGCTCGATGAGTGGCTCACCCAGGCACAGGAGATCAGTCATTATGTTTCCTCAGTTGTCAGGGTTTGTTGGTGCGCGCCGAGCTGTCACCAGACCTGTCCTCTGGCGGCAACTGGCGTTGATCCGAGGTGCTTGGACCCTCTGACAAGTTCGACGCGGTTCAGCATGTTGGCAACGACGCACGCATGGTTGGGAACGATTTGGACTTGGTCGCCGACTTCAAGACCAATTGGTCCCTCAGAGACAATCCGCCCATGCTCTTCGCTGAGTTGATCGATGACGAGGTCGTCACGTCCCAGGATATGACCATGACCATTCAAGCCCAACAGATCGGACGTGAGAACCTTGGAGCCGGCGTCTATGATCGCGCGCTTCTCAGATGGGACCGAAACAACGGTTGCAAGAACCGTGAGGGCACAGTCTTCCCAGCTGCAGGTTCCCCTTTCGACCAACGACCGGTCGTTATACGCATATGTACCGATACGGTACTCGGTCGCGAGGGGCATTTCATGCGCGTGCCACATATCTGGGGAGCCACCAGAGGAAACGACCTCGACCGATAGTCCTTTCGCCGCGATCAGGTTTTTCGTTTGCGTCAACCACGCGGTGACCTTTGAGGCAGCTCCAGCTGGTGGGTATGTCATAAGCCCGCGAAACGTAAGACCGGGGAGCGCGTCGATTTCTGCCGCAAGCGTTGCGGCTTCTTCGGGGTCAGAGACGCCGCATCGTGCGGCGCCTGTGTCGCATTCGACAAGGACGGGCAGAGGCGACGTTGCAGTCGCAAATGCGCCACTGAGACCTCGAACGACGGTCAGGTTGTCTGCAACGACAGACAGTTTGACTTTCTCGGATAACGCGCGCAGCCGCGCCAGCTTTGCCTCGCCAAGTATATTATAGGTTATCAACACATCATCGATGCCGCCATCGGCGATCATCGCTTCAGCCTCACTTATTTTCTGGCACGTAATTCCAATCGCGCCGCGCCCAATCTGAAAGTTCGCCAGCGCCGGCATTTTGTGCGTCTTGATATGCGGTCTCACCTTGATCCCATGCGAGTCGCAATAGGTCTGGAATCTGGAGATGTTCGCTTCTGCCACGTCGAGATCTACGACGACTGATGGCGTGTCTATTCTCAAACTTTCCAAAGGAACCTCCCAAATCCGCGCCGGTTTCAAAGGCCTCCCAAGACGCTTTGTTGTCATACCAGTTGACAGAAGCAATGTAGCGTGGCATTTCTGATTCCGCAATACCGATATGTATTCCGATATACCGGAACAATTTGCGAGAGTTGCAACTAGGAGGATCAAAATGCTGAAAAATCTAAAGACTGCGGGTCTTGCCGCGCTGTTCGTGGGTTCCGCTGTTGGTGCGGCTCATGCGGACAAGCTGCAGGATGTCCTGGATCGCGGGTATCTGATTGCCGGGTCCGGCAGCACCAATGCGCCATGGCACTTCAAGGACGAGAACAACGAGCTGGTCGGTTTTGACATCGACATGCTGCGGTTGATCGCGAAGGGTCTGTTCGACGATCCGACAAAAGTAGAATTCGTGAACCAATCCGGCGATGCGCGTATTCCCAACCTTGCAACCGACAAGGTCGACGTAACCTGCCAGTTCATGACAGTGACCCCGGGCCGCGCGCAGCAGGTTGAATTCACGATCCCGTATTATCGCGAAGGCGTTGGCCTGATGTTGTTGGATGGCGGAGACTATGCCGACTACGAAGCGCTGAAGGCCGGCGGCAGTGACGTGACTGTGTCGGTGCTACAGAATGTCTATGCGGAAGACATGGTTCACGCCGCTCTGCCCGAGGCGAATGTCGATCAGTACGAAAGTGTCGATCTGATGTATCAGGCGCTGAACTCGGGGCGTGCGGATGCCGCGGCAACGGATCAGTCGTCGCTCAGCTGGTTCATGGCGCAAAACCCGGATCGTTACAAAGATGCCGGTTTTGGCTGGAATCCTCAGAGTTATAGCTGCGCCGTTAAGCCCGGCGATCAACGCTGGCTGAACTTTGTGAACTCGGTGCTGCACGAAGCCATGACAGGTGTCGATTTCAACACCTATGCCGCTTCGTATCAACAGTGGTTCGGCTCTGAACTGAGCCCGCCGCAGATCGGTTTCCCGGTCGAGTTCAAGTAAACGAACAGCACCAGAGATAAGCCAATGGACTATGACTTCAACTTTGCCGCTGTCTGGCGCGACTTCGATCTGCTGCTGTCGGGCCTGGGGCTTGGGATCTTGCTTGCCCTGATCTCAATCGCAATTGGTTGCCTGATTGGTCTGTTGGCTGCTTTCGGGATGCTGTCCAAGCGCAGGGCGATCAGGTGGATCTCGCTCTCCTACGTATCAGCGATCCGGAACACTCCCATTCTGATCCTGATCCTGTTCACCTTTTTTGCCCTGCCGCAGCTTGGCATCCGGCTTGGAAAGATCGAGTCTTTCATCGTGACCCTGTCCGTTTATGCCGGGGCCTATCTTACGGAAGTGTTCCGGGCCGGTCTCGTTGCCTTGCCAAAGGGGCTGCGCGAGGCGGGCCTGACAATCGGGTTGACCGAATTCCGCACAAAGCTGCTGATTACAATCCCGGTGATGCTCAGGAATGTTCTGCCATCGCTCAGCAACAATTTCATTTCGCTGTTCAAGGACACGTCTTTGGCTGCTGCCATCGCGGTGCCCGAGCTGACCTTTTATGCGCGAAAGATCAATGTCGAAACCTTCCGGGTTATCGAAACCTGGCTGGTCGCCAGCCTGATGTATGTCGTCACCTGCTACGTCATAGCCGCTGTTCTGAGGCAGGTCGAAACGCGCCTGGCCATTCCGAGGTAATTCACAATGGAAATTCTACAGACATTGGAAGCGATCTGGTTAGCCCGTACAGCGATACTTGACGGCCTTTGGAACACAATTCAGATCTCATTTCTGTCAATTCTCCTTGGGACCATCCTTGGAATAATCGTCGGGCTTATTCTGACCTATGGAAACCGAGCGGCCCGGTTCGCAATCAGAATCTATTCGGATTTTCTGCGTGGAACGCCCGTTTTTGTTCTTATTCTGGCTTGCTTTTACATCCTGTCGGTTGTCGGGCTTGATCTGACGGCGTTTCAGGCAGGTGTGTTTGCTCTGACCCTGTTCTGCAGCTCGCATGTCGGCGAGATCGTCCGGGGTGCTCTGCAGGCGATCCCAAAGGGCCAGACCGAGGCCGCAAAGTCGATCGGTCTGACGTTCTCCAAGACCTTCTTTTCGGTGCTTCTTCCCCAGGCCCTGCGTCAGATACTTCCGACCTGGGTGAATACGGCAACGGAAATTGTAAAAGCCTCGACGCTGCTTTCGATCATTGGCGTTGTCGAGTTGTTGCTTGCCGTTCAGCAGATCATCTCGCGCACATATCTCAGCCTGGAGCTGTATTTCTTCGCGGGATTCGTCTTCTTCATCATCAACTTTGCGATCGAAAAAGCCGGGCGCTACGTCGAACGTAAGGTCGCGATCCCAACCTGAGGTTTCCGCATGTCACAAAATCTTCTGGAAATTCAGAATCTACATAAACGCTTTGGTCAGCTTGAAGTTCTCAAGGGTATCGATCTGACGATGCGGCAAGGCGATGTCGTTAGCCTGATTGGTTCAAGTGGATCGGGAAAAACCACGCTTCTACGCTGCGTCAATCTGCTGGAAGAATACGAAGAGGGTGTTGTCGCCGTCGAGGGTGAGCAGATCGGGTACAAGCAAAAAGGTGGGAAGCGGGTTCGGCTCTCCGAAAAAGAGATCGCCCGACAGCGCGCCATGACGGGTATGGCATTCCAGCACTTCAACCTGTTCCCGCATATGACAGCCGTTCGCAATGTCATGTTAGGGCTGATCAAAACGCGCGGGATGGACAAGGACGAGGCCCATTCCATCGCCGAGAAGTGGTTGGAGCGCGTCGGTATGTTGCAGCGAAAGGATCACTTTCCCGGTCAGTTGTCCGGCGGTCAGCAACAACGGGTCGCAATCGCCCGCGCGATTGCCATGAACCCCAAATTGATGTTGTTCGATGAGGTGACATCAGCCCTTGATCCAGAGCTGGTCAACGAAGTGTTGGCCGTGGTTCTGGATCTGGCGAAAGACGGCATGACCATGTTGCTCGTCACACATGAAATGCAGTTCGCACATGATGTCTCCAACCGCGTGATTTTCATGCAGGACGGGCGGATCGGCGAAGAAGGCCCGCCGAAAGAGCTGTTCAAGAAACCGAAATCGGAACGGCTTGCTGCGTTCCTCAAAAGCTCAAAATTCTAAACGAGGTACACCTATGACAATCAAGAGGCACGGACTGAATCAATCCAAGGGATCGGGGCAACAGGCACTGCCATTCGCCAAGGCGACGGAAGCAGAGGGCTGGCTTTATGTCTCGGGTCAGACCCCGATGGTCGATGGCGAAGTCATCGACGGAGGGATCGTGCCTCAGGCGCATCAGGCCATTCGCAACATGATCGCAATCGTCGAAGATGCCGGATACAGCACGGCCGACATCATGCGGATCGGGGTCTGGCTGGACGACCCGCGCGATTTCTGGAGTTTTAACAAAGTGTTCGCCGAATACTTTGGAGACAACCCGCCCGCCCGCGCATGTGTGCAATCCGCCATGGTCGTCGACTGCAAGGTTGAAGTGGACTGTATCGCCTTCCATAAAGTAGGCTGATTCCGTCAGCAAACAGTGGGCAGCAGTCGATGTCGAAGGATGGCAAACCAAAAACCAAGGCCAGAGGGCTGGACCGTGCTTTCGCGATCCTTGATCACCTATGCCAGGTTGGTTTGCCACAACGGCCCATTGAAATTGCCGAAGGTATGGGTGCCCCGAAATCATCGATTTATGATCTTGTTGCGTTGCTTCTGGCCTCAAATGTTCTGGAAAAGATAGACGCGGATGGTCGCGTCTTTCTGGGCCCAAAACTCAATTTTTGGAGCACCAACTACCGCAAGCACTTTGATCTGGGTGGTATCGTCCGCCCGATACTTGAAAACGTTACTGCCCGAACGCGTGAAACATCGCAGTTTTGCACGCTTGATGGTGACAAATACTATGTCGCGATGATGAATGAGGGAAACCGGCCGTTTCGGATCAGCGCGGACGTCGGGGAGCGGACGCCGATACCGTGGACGGCATCGGGCCGTTTACTGATTTCGCATCTGAGTGATCAGGAGATTATTGACCTAATTCCCGAAGAGGATTTTCACCTGCCGGACGGGTCATACTTGGAGCCGAGCAGTTTCATAGAAAGTGTCCGAAAGGCTAACGCAGACCAGTTTTTCGATTTCGACAGCATAGCCGACAATTTCACACATTGTTTTGCTGCTCCTGTCTACGGTTTGAATAATCGATGTATTTACACGCTCTGCATCATCGCTCCTCAAGGTGATGCAGAGAAGAACTATGATGAATACCGCTCGGCTCTTGTTGAAGCGGCTGAAATATTATCCAAAAAGCTAACAGCGCAAACAAGCTCAATGTCAGAAATGGCCGCTGAGTAGGTTTAAGCTTATTGAATCAGTATCGCCCCACGGTCTCCTATGGGTGTTGTCGAGTGAGTTTTGCTTCAGCGGAGTCAGCTTGCGACGGAACTCACAGGGAAGCTCATGCCTCTATTGGGACGCCTTTGGGCGGCCCATGACGTGCTAATCGCGACCCGTTAGATGTCTGGGGGTTACGTTCACCACTATCGGCTAAGGTTCTGCTTTATAATGATTACTTGATGGCCATGGTGGGTGGCGGAGACGAAGGGATTCGAACCCTCGAGACGGTTTCCCGCCTACTCCCTTAGCAGGGGAGCGCCTTCGACCACTCGGCCACGTCTCCGTCGGTGGGTATATCCTTGCAAGCAGCGGGAATACAAGGCAAAATTTCCTTTTTTTGCTTCGCCCTGACAAAATTACTGAACCCGTTGAAATCACGGTAAAACACACCGATTTACGAGGGTTATGGGCGAGATTTGAACCGTTTTTCTGAAGTATTTCCGGGCGCCGAACCACCCAACCATCAGGTTCGAAACACCGCAACACATCGAAGCCCCGTTCGGTATCGCCGCGTTGACAGTGAGATCATCATCTGCGCGAGAAGAATTTTTCTTTTCGCAGTTCAATCCCCTCTCCTGTGAGCAGTAGAGATAGCGCATGTCAAAACAAACGGAAAAAGGCGTGAAGTGTGCTGATATACAAGTTTAATATGCTGCGCACAGTTTAGCTATTGGCCACTAGACAGAACCCTTCCCCGATCTTGTCCATCCGTTGCTGAGCTGAGCGCCAGCGCTGCCGGCGATCTTCGGTCGAACGATTTCGAAAGTTCCATGGTCCGTCACCGCCGGAGCCGGGTCGAGACCAAGGTGCATTACGTGACGTTGGTGGGACAAAGCCTCATGGCGCTGGACTTCGATCGGCAAGTCGCGGAGATCCAGGTCCGCATCGCGGTGCTCAGTCGCTTCGCTTGGCATACCCATCACAGACGGACATCGGGCAAGTCTGTCCGGGGAAAGGGGAAGTCCGACCACAACCCGATTTGTGCAACGAAACCAGCACCCACTGCAGAACCGGCAGCACGGATTCGTCCCGGGAAAATGAAAGTTATGCTCAAAGCCCAATTTAGGCATCAAAGCTTCAGAGAGCAGTATCAGCAGCGATTGCAAGGCCCCAAGCGCGAAGAGCAGATCTGCGACTGGATGAGTACAGGTGTTAACTCCATATCCAATAGGTGAATTTCTGTGTCCGTATGGCGACAATTGAGTGCAAGCGACTTGACGAAGTCCTATTTTTTGAGAGCTATCTGTGTTTGATGCTAATTTCAGGCGTTCCAGATAACCACTCAGGTTTAAAACTAACTCATGGGCAAGCTGTTTTCTTTGCACAAAGTAAATCCGTTGGGGGATACGACGTATCATAACCGTCACGAAGCCAGGAACCAAACGCGGCGTAAGACGATACTCGAACGCTGCAACAAGGGAGGGCGGAGCCTAGATATTGGCTGCAACCAAGGCTATTTCTCCAAAGCCTTGTTGGAAAGCGGACTGACCGAAGCAGCGGATGCGATTGAGTACGATGAAAGTATTGTAGATCCCGCATTGAAGGCCGACCCAAGGTTCACCTTGTTTGCCGGTAACGCCTTGGATTTCCCGTTCGAACACAACTACGATACGGTGCTATACTGCGCGGTTCACCATCATATTGTCGGTAAATTTGGGTATACGAGCGCAATGCGTTTCTGGCTCAAGATTCTCGAACACACAAAACATGCAATCATCTTTGAAACCGGTCAATTGGGTGAAGGGTCGCGATGGTATTGGCAGCGCGCGCTTAGAAAATACTACACGTCCGACGAAGCTTACCTGTCGGATCTTTGCCGGGCGGCTGGGGACCGCCTGGAATCCGTGGAGGTGATCGGGCGAAATCGGATTCACGGTATCAACCGATGGCTTCTAAAGTTCAACCTAAAGGAAAGAAATGAGAGTCGACAGGCTGAGGCAATGACTGACGAAATCGTCGTTCAAAATTGCTACCAACGCACTGTCGGTTCAAACAACCAACTACTGGTAAGCCAGAGTGAAGTAGCGCCAAGCGATCCCGAAAACTTGCACGAAGGAGTTTCGTTCCAGAGAGGCACTACCAAGGACGGAGTACCTGTTTTTCTGAAAAAGTACTTGGCAAATGAAAGAGCACTTGCAGAAGCAGAGGTCGGGAGCCAGGTGAACGACCCGCGGTTTGTTACCCCAATCGGCCTTCATTCAGAGCATGGGCTCGTGTTCCCCTACGTTGATGCAGGGGTTTTGGGCAAGTATACGAGGCCCCAAATTGCAGATAAAGCGGCTATGTCTGAGCGACTTAAGGCAATCTACGCTTACGCGACTGAGAAGGACATCGCCGTTCAATACGGACCGTCGCGTTCGCTGGAATTGATTCAGGTAATAGATATGCACCCAAACAACTTTTTCTTCGACGCGTCGCGCGATGAGCTAAGGTGTTTTGACTTGGAACTGTTCGGCCTCAACAATGCTTCGCGCAACGGGTTGCATCTGTCACGGTTACTTTGGAGATATGGGTCGCGTCGGCCGCGATGGCTACTTCTGGTGGTAACGCTTCGTATGCAATACCTTGTTCACGTAGTGAAACAGATTTTCGAGCCCCCTGAGCGGCGCGTTCTTGAAAACACAGTTAGTCCATGGGGTTGGTTCGTCATCAAGGTTCGGGAAGCAGCGGATACGTTAATTATCAAGATCCTTCCACGGTTCAAGGAATGACAACGGCAGCAGGCTCGCGCCACGACGCTAGCCTCTCAAGCGTTGACCCACGTCGCTCCACCGCTTCCAACTTATGTAAGGTGCGTTAGGTGCTCCATATTCTCTAGGTGCATCCGACTATCGTAACTATTTGCGGCAGAACGGTAATATCCCGCCTGTAGCGCACTGGCCCTCAACGCGTAGCTTGACATGGCTGTTCGGAGAATAGGGCTAAAGACGCGTCGCTTACTCGTCAGGCAACGAGGGTAGGTCGCTCATGATGTACCCCCGAAATCCAGAGCTTGAACCACGCTGCTAGGGCAACAAGTTAAAATGTGGCCAGAACCTTGGAAGATCTCTACGGCGGCGGTGGATGAGCTACCACCGCAGAAGCCGCGCAAAATGAAGATGAACGGCGTCAAACGGCTTGACCAAAGTCTCATATCTCAAGACTTCAACCGGCAGGCTGCGGGATTCCGGGGCTGGACCGCGATCTTCAGCCGCCAAACCGTTCTTTGCTGCCCTGTCAAAGTGCCCGTAGAATACTCCGTCCGGGAAAAAGAGGGGGGTACGTTCTCACCCAAATTGGTGCAACAAAACCGACTGGGATTGAAAGGCATCCAATGGCCTGCGCCAAAAAACTGCACTCCGTTCGTATTGCATATTTCGGCCTGTCGTTGAATATGCAGCCATGGGTAAGACGCTTCAAATCGACTTTTTTTCCCGCAAATGGCCGCCTGCGATGGGCGGCATGGAGACGTATTCCCATGAACTTGTAAAGGCACTCGCACCGCACGCAGAAGTCAGAGCCGTCACACTGCCCGGGAACCCAGATGGCAGCGTGCCCAAAACTGGTGCGTTGATGTGGTTCGGGCTTAGGGCTGGGCTAACGGTCCTGTTTTCTCGCAGGCCCGCCCCTGTGATCCACATCGCTGATATGGCAATTTGGCCATTTGCATTCTTGGCAAGGTTGCGCAAGCCAAGCACTAAAATGGTGGTGTCCGCACATGGTACTGACGTGGCCTTTCCGCTTCGCGGTGGCCTGCGTGGGCGTCTGTATGGCATGTATCTTGCGTTGGGTGCGCGCCTTCTGAAGAGTGCAACAATCATAGCCAATTCGTCCGCAACGGCAGCGCAAGTGCGGCGTTTTGGCTATCAACATGTGGTAGTAATTCCGCTTGCGGCTGAAGTGGAGGTTTCGGGCGAGTCCTCAACATCACCGCGCACAGTTTTGTTTTCGGGGCGCCTTATTGCGAGTAAAGGTTGCCGTTGGTTCATAGAGCAGGTGTTACCGCTTCTGCCCGAAGACATTTCGCTTGATGTGGCGGGCACAGTTTGGGACGAGGATGAACGCGCAGCACTGGCGGCGCCACGGGTTCGGTATTTGGGACGACTGGAGCAGGAAGAGCTCTGGCGATGTCAGCGCGATGCGCTCTGCGTCGTTATCCCCAATTTGGCGCAAGATGCCAGTCAATTCGAAGGTTTCGGCCTAGTCGCAGTCGAAGCAGCTGCTGCTGGTGGTGTGGTGGTGGCGGCGCGCCACGGCGGGATCGTCGACGCCGTCCAGGATAATGAAACGGGCTTTATCATAGCGCCCGGAGAGGCGAGCGAATGGGCTTCCAAAATCAAAGAGATAGCGGCATGGTCTGCCAGCGAAAGGTCGGCCTTTACGACCCGGGCGACTGCCATCTGCGCACGCCACTACAGCTGGACGCGCGTGGCTCAAGATACGATCGCACATTACCAAAACGTAGACGATCCAGCGTGAAGAGGCGTCGGTGATCGCGCGTTTCCAAGCATGGCGGAAGCAACCCTCGATCCGTCGGCGATTGCGTATCACAGGTTTGCTTCTGCTTTTGATCGGGGTTGGCTGGTCCGTATCCGCGTTGGACCTAACTTGGAGCGATCTGTCGCTCTATTATGTAGCACTCAACGTCTGCATACTGACGCCCGCTCTCCTCTTCGTGGCCGCCATAACCTTCCGCTTTACAGCAGCGTCCGCAAGTGAAGGTGTGTCGACGATTCAGGCCCTTCGTATTGTGGCGCACGCCAACGTCGCTGAGCTCCTGCCCCTTCCAGGTGGGGCACTTGTGCGCGGCGCAGCGCTCGTGGATGCGGGTGCAAGTGCTGGCGTAGCCACGCGACTCGTCTTGCTGACAGCGTTGCTGACGCTCGGTCTGACCATTGCTCTCTCCTCAGCAGCATTGGTAGCTCTGGACCACCGCGCCTGGGTCTGGCTGACAATGATATCCTTAACCGGGGTCGCAATAACCTTGTTTTTGCTCTCTCGTCAGGCCGAAGCGCGACTTCTCGCAGGAATGGTGGTTATTCGACTGGTGTCGTTCACGCTCAGTGCCGCGAGACTTGTTTTGGCCTTTGCAGCGTTGGGGCATACGGCCACGTGGCTCGAGGCAGCGCTATACACCGTTGCACCCTCATTGGGCGCGACGGTAGGGATTTTCCCGGCCGGGCTTGGATTGAATGAGGCTGTTGCCGCGGGTCTTGCCAAGCTTATCGCCTCTGCCCCGGCACCTGCTTTCCTGGCGGTGGCTCTCAATCGGGTTCTGGGCTTGGCCGTGGGTGCCGCATTTGTATTCGTAGCGGAAATGTGCAGCGAACGTAAGATATGACGCGGTTCTGTTGAAGCCGATGCGCTGCATAACGCAGAAAGCAATGTTCTGAAGCAAGCGCGAGTGCTTTTTTGTGATCAGGCTTTTCTGGTTCTCAGTGTTGCTGGACAGATCTTCGCCGGTTTGCAGAGGTTGGCGAGAGAGAAACATATGTGTTTTCGGCCAAGCTTTTCGTTATCTCTAAGGCCGCTCTGCCCAGACCTTGTAGTCGAACAATACACCATCGGCCTTGGCCTATTGAGCAGCCGATGACCTTCAGATAGGCGAAATCGGTTTCTGGCACGCCGAATCAAGCACTGTCTCTTGAACGCGCTGGCATTTCGCCGAGTGCGGGAATCAAAAAGGCCGCTCCTTATGGAGCGGCCTCTTGTTCACTGTCTCTCTATGCAGAGGATCAGGCGGCCAGAGCAGCCTGAGCTTTGGCGACGATCGCGCCGAACGCTTCCGGTTCGTGCACGGCCAGGTCGGCCAGAACTTTGCGGTCCACTTCAATGCCGGCCAGGTTCAGGCCGTTGATGAAGCGGGAATATGTCAGAGCCTCGTCATGCGAACGAACAGCAGCGTTGATACGCTGAATCCACAGCGCGCGGAAGTTGCGCTTGCGGTTCTTACGGTCGCGGGTTGCATACTGGTTGGCCTTGTCGACGGCCTGACGGGCAACCTTGAAGGTGCTCTTGCGGCGGCCATAGTAACCTTTGGCGGCCTTGATGACCTTCTTGTGACGGGCGTGAGTTACGGTTCCACCTTTAACGCGGGACATCTTCTAATCTCCTCTTAGCGGTCGTAGGGCATGTAGCCCTTGACGATCTTGGCGTCGGGGGCGGACAGGGTGGTGTTGCCACGGGCGTCGCGGATGAACTTCTTGGTCCGCTTGATCATGCCGTGCCGTTTGCCGGCCTGGCCAGCAAGGACCTTACCGGTCGCAGTCACCTTAAAGCGCTTTTTGGCGCTCGATTTGGTCTTCATCTTAGGCATTTCCGTCTCCTTTTCCGGGTTCGGTTTCAGACGCGACTCGGCATGCCATCTCGGCCGGTCACGCGATCAGAAGCGCCGTTTACGCAAGTTCGGTCATACTGGCAAGGGGGTTTGGGCCAGAATCTGCGCTTTTTGCAGGCTGGCCGGGCACCGGGGCGACACGCGCCGCCCCGGTGGTTTGGTTTAGTGGTCGAATTTGCGGATTTCACCGCTCTTCAGTCGGGCTGCATAGGATGCCAGTTCCTGACGCACGACTTTCATCAGGAAGTACAATGCAAACACGTTCACAACTGCCATGGCAAAGATCGCCGCATCCGAGAAGTCGATGACCGGACCAAGATTGGCCGCTGCACCGATGACAACGAAGACACAGAAGATGATCTTGAACACCAGCTCTTTGGTGTGACCTTCGCCAAACAGATAGGTCCATGCCTTGAGGCCATAGTAAGACCAGCTGATCATGGTCGAGAAGGCAAACAGGATCACCGCAATCGCAAGGATGTAGGGGAACCAGCCAAAGGCGCTGCCGAATGCCGCCGAGGTCAGGCTGACACCGGTATTGCCCTCTACCGTCGCAATGACACCGCCCGGTTCGGTCAGCATGTACTTTCCGGTATCCGGGTCGATGATCAGCTGCTGCGTGATGATGATCACCAGCGCCGTCATGGTACAGATCACGACCGTGTCGATGAACGGCTCCAACAGCGAGACAAAGCCCTCTGTTATCGGCTCTTTGGTCCTGACCGCCGAGTGCGCAATCGCTGCCGAACCAACGCCGGCCTCGTTCGAGAATGCCGCACGGCGGAAGCCCTGGATCAGCGCGCCGACCATGCCGCCGGCCACACCCAGACCGGTAAAGGCCCCGGCGAATATCTGACCAAAGGCCCAGCCGATCTGATCTGCGTTCATGCCAATGATGACCAGAGCGGTCGCCACATAGAGCACGCCCATGAACGGAACGACCTTCTCGGTCACGCGCGCGATCGATTTCAGGCCGCCGACGATGACCATGAATACGACGGCCGCAAAAACCAGCCCGGTGATCCATCCGGGATAGTCACCGACGATACCGGCGATCTGCTGATGCGCCTGATTGGCCTGGAACATGTTCCCGCCACCCAGCGCGCCGAGAATACAGAAGATCGAAAACAGCACGGCCAGGATTTTTCCACCCGGCAGGCCAAGCTCGTCAAACCCTTTCGACATGTAATACATCGGACCACCGGAAACGGTGCCATCCTCGTATTCGTTGCGGTACTTCACGCCGAGCGTACACTCGGTGAATTTTGAGGCCATGCCCAGCAATCCGGCCAGAATCATCCAGAACGTCGCGCCCGGCCCTCCAATACCGACGGCAACGGCGACGCCTGCGATGTTGCCAAGACCCACTGTCCCCGACAGAGCTGTCGCAAGGGCCTGAAAGTGGCTGACTTCGCCCGCATCATTGGGATCGGAGTAGTCTCCTTTGACAAGGCTGATCGCGTGCCCGAAGAACCGGAACTGCACAAAAGCGAAATAGAGCGAAAAGACCGTTGCGGCGATCACCAGCCAGCCCACGATCCACGGAAAGGTTGTTCCCGGAAACGGCGCAAAGATAAAGCTGACAAACGGCCCGGTGAAATTTGCAAAGGCCTGATTGATCTTTTCGTCCAGCCCGGGCGCCTCTTGCGCGGCTGCGGGGCTGGAGATCAGGGCAGCGGCCGTGGCCAGCCCCCAATATTTCAACATATTCATTCTCGTCACTCCCCTCAGTTCACAACGGTGACCGGAACATCGGCGTGCATGACCAGATTCTGGGTCGAGCTGCCAAAGATGCGTTTCTTGAAGCCGTCGGCCGAGGATCGACCCACAACAATCTGCGACGCCTCATTTTCCACTGTGATCGTGTTCAGCGTTTCCGCCACATCTCCATGGCGAACAATGCCCTGCGCATTGAAACCCGCCGCCTTCAGCGCATCGACTGCCGGCGCCACAACACGTGACGTGGCAAGTTCGACCTCCTCCTCGCGCCTCTTGTGGCGCAGCGCATTCTCCTCAGGGGTCTGGAAAGTGAATGGGGACCATTCGATGACGTAGACAATCAGCAGTTCGCACGTGCCGATCCTCTCGGCCAGGTCTTTGGCGAAGGCTATCGCCCGCTCACCGGTCTCTGTCCCGTCCAGTCCTATGACAATTTTGCTTGTCATCTCGTTCCTCCGTTATAATTGATTTGGCCGGGGCCCGTGCCCCCGGCAGGGCAGCCGGAACCTGGAACTTGTTTGAGTAGACTACCCTAGGGGCAAGTATCCCGAAAAACCGCGAAAAAACACGGAAAAACAGAGATTTAATTTCCGAAGACAACCAAAGATTTAGCAAGCTATTGAAAATAAATGATTAATAATGCCTATATTATAGGCATTGAACAAAGTTTCAGTATGAAACTCAGCTTGATAATCCGAATTCAACCCGGGTCAGTGTTGTAGATCAGCCTTTCGTCACACGGAGCGATACGCAGAATATTGGTCGTGCCAGGGACGTTAAAAGGCACACCTGCGGTGACCACGATCTGGTCAGTATCGGTTGCAAAGCCACCTGAACGGGCGGCCCGGGCTGCACTGACGACAGCGCCTTTGAACCGTTCCTGCTCCGGGGTCATGACGCAATGGCACCCCCAGCTCAGGCAGAGCCTGCGCGCGGTTCCGGTGGCAGGGGTCATTGCGATAATCGGCACACCGGGGCGTTCGCGTGCGGTAAGCAACGCGGTGGTGCCGCTTTGAGTAAAGCAGCAGATGGCCTTGATGTCTGTCTTTTCCGCAATCTCGCGCGCGGCGGCGACGATACCATCTGCGATGGTCGTCCCCTTGGCCGTGCGCGAAGCGGCAATGATCTGATGATAGGTCGGGTCGGCCTCGACCTCGATGGCAACTTTGTTCATCGTCTGAACCGCCTCGATGGGATAAGACCCCGCAGCCGATTCCGCGCTGAGCATGATCGCATCGGTGCCTTCATAGATGGCGGTGGCCACGTCCGAGACCTCGGCCCGCGTGGGCATCGGGCTTTCGATCATGCTTTCCAGCATCTGTGTGGCGACAATCACGGGTTTCGCGGCTGTGCGGCATTTACGCACCAGACGCTTCTGAATGGGGGGGACGGCCGAAACGGGGAGCTCAACACCCAGGTCACCCCGCGCAACCATGATCCCGTCCGATGCATCGAGGATGTCGTCAAACGCCTCGACCGCAGCGGGTTTTTCGATCTTGGACAGGATTGAAGCGCGACCATCTGCCAACGCCCGCGCCTCGAACACGTCCTTGGCCCGCTGAACAAAGCTGAGCGCCAACCAGTCCACACCCAACTGGCAGACAAACTCCAGATCGTCTCGATCCTTAGCGGACAAGGCCGCTAATGGCAGAACCACGTCCGGAACATTCACACCTTTTCGGTTCGAGATCGTACCCCCGACTTCCACCGTGCAATGCGCAAAGTCCTGACCGCAATCCTGCACGATCAGACGAATTTTTCCGTCATTGACCAACAGACGCGCGCCGGGTTCCAACGCGGCAAAAATCTCGGGGTGTGGCAGGCAGACCCGGGTGATATCCCCGGCCGCCGGATCAAGATCCAAACGAAATGCGGCGCCCTCTTCCAGCTCTTCCGCGTCATTGGCAAATACGCCAACACGCAGCTTCGGCCCCTGCAGGTCGGCCAGAATTGCGATCGGGCTTTCCAGATCCTTTTCGATCTGCCGGATTATACGGTGCCTCTCGCGAATTTCATCGTGACTGCCATGGCTCATGTTCAGCCGGAACACATCGGCCCCGGCCTCATGCAGCGCGCGGATGGTGTCATAGTCATTGGACGCCGGTCCCAGCGTCGCCACGATTTTTACATTTCTCAGGCGTCGCATTGATCAGGCTCTCCTTCCACGCACGAATGTTACCGCAAACATTGCTTGGGCCGCTTATTGCGCAATTCCCTTTCCAACGCAACTGTCCTACACCTGCGACAAACAAGATGACAGGCTCATGACATACTCTCCGTTTTTTGTTCACGGCGCGGATCGCCCGTCGCGCTGGCTGATTACCTGTGACCATGCAACCAACATGGTGCCGCCCGATATCAACGGCGGAGACCTGGGTCTACCGCGTGAGGATATGGAGCGTCACATCGCGTATGATGTGGGCGCCTACGAGGTCTCGAAACATCTGGGCGAGGTTCTGAACGCCCCCGTGATCGCCGCCAATTTCTCGCGCCTGGTGATTGACCCCAACCGGGGCGAGGACGATCCGACGCTGTTGATGAAGCTCTATGACGGCTCGATCATCCCCGGCAACCGTCAGGCAGATGCGGTCGAGCGTGCGCGCCGTCTGAACATGTGCTACCGACCCTATCACGATGCGCTGGCACAGCTTGCATCCCGCCCCCATGCGGTCATCGTCTCGATGCACTCCTTTACGCGCCAGCTGCGCGGTCGCGAGCCCCGGCCATGGCACATCGGCGTCTTGCACACAGCGGATGAGCGGTTCTCACGCCCATTGATCAACCGGCTGAACGCCGAGGGTGATCTGTGCGTTGGTGTAAACGAACCCTACACAGGCGTGCTGCCCGGTGATGCGATTGACAAGCATTGCACCGCCTTTGGTCGTCCAAACGCACTGATCGAGCTGCGCAATGATCTGATCGCCGACAATGAAGGGCAGCGTGCATGGGCGGAACGTCTGGCCGCTATTCTGCAGGACGCGCTGGCCGACAGCGGCCTTTGATGTAAGGTCAATTCAGATCGCCCAATATTGTGGATCACCGCGCAGGCACCCATATATATAAGGAAAGGAGACGACCATGACTCAGGAATTCCTGACGACCGTCTTCGGCTGGATGACGGTCTTGAACGTAGCTGTATTGCTGTTCAGCACGCTGATGATCATCATCATGCAGGACTGGATTGCAGGCCTACATGGCAGACTGTTCCAAATGGAGCGAGCCGACGCAAAGAGGGCCTATTTCAGGTATCTTGCAAACTACAAGCTCCTGACCACCATATTCTGCCTGATGCCTTGGCTGGCCCTCAAACTGGCATAGAGCATCCAGACCTGACGTTCCGAGGGGCCTTAGGGCCCCTCCTGTTCGTTGTAACATGGCCCACGGATTGCTAGGTCAAGTTCAGAACGCAAGACAATCACTCGGAGCCCGACAATGGACAAGCAAACCGAAATCGAACTTCAGGCCGCAGCGTTTCGCCGTTTGCAGCAGCATTTGATGCAGGATCGCACCGACGTGCAGAACATCGACATGATGAATCTGGCCGGGTTCTGCCGCAACTGCCTGTCGCGCTGGTATCAGGAAGCGGCCAATGCCAAAGGCATAGAAATGAGCAAGGACGAGGCGCGCGAGATTTTCTATGGCATGACGATGGACGCGTGGAAAGCCAACTACCAGACCGAAGCCAGTGCCGAGAAACAGGCGGCCTTCAAGGTTGCATTCGAAGAGAATGTGACGAAGAAGAGCTGACGCGCGACGCCAGAAAAGACGCCTATTTCGTATGAACCTACTGCTTGGGACGTTGCTGATCTTTCGAATATGGATTTACAATTAGTGACATTTCAGTGATCCGCAAAAACCCAGCTTGACGGTTTGTTCGAGGCGCAATGACCGTTCCGAAATGAAATGAGTCAAGTGAGGCAAACAGGAGGTGATTGCCCTGCGATACTAGCTTACTCATGCATGAAAACTTATACTTTTGGTGACATGTATGTTTGTTCGATATCGGGCTTGGACCATAACTTTGATTTGCGGTGCGGCGCTTATTATTGGCTTTGGTCTGTTCTTCGATCCAATTCGTTTGGTCCGAGTGGGCCCTGGTCCCGCGATTTCAGTGCGAACTATTGCCGAAGTCGGTCCGCGACCGGTCGCCGGAAAAATCGACCCATATCTCGACGTGTCTGTTCAATTTCAGGAGGATGGTGAAGCTGGTCAGGAATATTCGTATCACTTGCGTCTTCTTGAGGATTTCAAATTTGCAGGTGGGCGTCCTTGGAATCTCTGGCTCGCGACGATGCGGCCTGACTGGCCCCAACACCCTGACATTTCACCCATCATAGGAAATTCGTGCCTGGAACCGCATAACGGCGAAGCGCTGACGGGAAACCGGAAGTTTGCGCTGAGTTATTCAGAGTATGTGGTCTGCCGTGTCGTCGCCGACAAACCCGATGGATTCGAGGGCACCTACAACGAAGATGCTTATCCTAAGGCTGTGATCGGGTTGCTTTGGGGCACGCCAAATCATCAGCCAGTTTCTATGTCCGAGGACCGTTGCGCGGCAGAGGCACGCATATGGGCAGCCACGATTGCGCGGCCAGATGACAGGTTCGTGCTCTGCGTTATGGTCGTTGATTCTGCCGAGGGTGTTGTTGATATCTATGCGTACGAACTGTCATCCGACTACATTTCTGCCCTATCGACGAATGGTTCGGGCGCGTCTCAGCGTTGGCGGCTAAAGCCAACAAAGCAACGCGAATCCAAAAACCTGCAAACCTACCGCCAAATTCAGGATTGGGTCAAAAACGATAATGGTCGCGCACAAGCACTGAAAGTATCGGGTCCCGGCATTATAGATGCAGCTTCAGAACTTCGCCCCTCGCGCGATTTTCGCTTTGTCAAAGGCACCCTCTCAGATCAATTGATCATACTGACGATAGAGGTTCGACACCCCGAGGAATACAGAACTTGGACAGGCAACTCCGCAGTTCTGAAAGCCGCAAACTGGCTAAGGCAGCCACTGTGTAAGTCAGAATATGGCGCGGCTCTGTTGGCATACCAACAAAATGTAACAAGCTTCCGGGTGATATTTGTTAAGCCAGATGGGTCCCCGCTGATGGAAACCTGGATACCGCCGATGCTTTGTTGACGCCTGACGCCCTGATCTTGGCCGGTTCGGTCGGATAGGGGGAGTTCTCTGATGCTAGCCGCGCTGTGAAACGACAACACCCTCACCATATTTAGCGAGGGTGCCACGAATATCGACAAGTTGTCCCGTGCGTTGCATTTGAGTTCACATCCTTCGGGCGATGCACCCGGATGCGGTAGCCCTTTTCAGATTGCAGCCTTGCGGCTTTCGTCCAGATAGATCTCGCGCAGTCGCTTGGCGATCGGGCCCGGCGTGCCATCACCCAGCGCGACGCCGTCGATCTCGACCACAGGCATGACGAAAGCGCTGGCCGAGGTCGTGAAGGCCTCGTCCGCCTCTTTCGCCTCGTCGATGGTGAACAGGCGTTCCTCGATCTCCATCTGAGCCTCGGCCGCCATGCGCAGAACCGCCTTGCGGGTGATTCCGTGCAGAATGTCGTTGGACAACGGACGGGTGACGATCTTGCCGTTCTTGACAAAATAGGCGTTGTTGCTGGTGCCTTCGGTCACATAGCCGTCTTCAACCAGCCACGCGTCATCACAGCCTACCTTCTTGGCCATCATCTTACCCATTGACGGATAAAGCAGCTGAACCGTCTTGATGTCACGACGGCCCCAGCGGATATCATCAATCGAGATGATCTTGGCACCCTTCTTCGATGCCGGACTGTCGGCAAGGCCCGGTTTATTCTGGGTAAAGAGCACGAGGCTGGGCTTGGTATCCGCGGACGGGAAAACAAAATCCCGATCCCCGTCCGAGCCGCGCGTGACCTGCAGATAGACCAGACCTTCGTCGATGTCGTTCAACTCTACCAGTTTTCGGTGGATCTCCAGCAATTCGTCCATGCTGCAAGGCTGGACGATATCGAGTTCGTCCAGCGAACGCTTCAGACGCACTGCATGGCCGTCAAAGTCGATCAGCTTGCCATCCAGAACGCTGGTCACCTCGTATACGGCATCCGCAAACAGGAAACCCCGGTCAAAAATTGAAACGCGTGCTTCGGTTTCGGGCAGGTATTCGCCATTCACATAGACGGTGCGGGTCATGTTCTTCTCCTCAGCCCCAGAGTGCCGCTTTGGGCGGATGTACTCCGGTTTCATCAAAAATCAGGGGTGTATCGCGGTCTTCTGCCAACAGAAGCGGCCCGTCAAGGTCCGTGACCATCGCCCCCTGCGCCACCAGCGTCGCGGGCGCCATCGCCAGCGAACTTCCGACCATGCAGCCGACCATGATGCCATAGCCCTCGGCCAGCGCGGCCTTGCGCAGCTCCAGCGCCTCGGTCAGACCTCCGGTCTTGTCCAGTTTGATGTTCACCACATCATATTTACCTTTGAGCGCAGGCAGGCTGGCCCGGTCGTGACAGCTTTCATCAGCGCAAACGGGCACCGGGCGCTCCAGTCCGATCAACGCGTCATCCTCGCCCGCGGGCAAAGGTTGCTCGACCAGAGCGACGCCCAGACGCACAAGGTGCGGGGCAAGTTCGGCATAAACCTCGGCCGACCAGCCCTCATTGGCATCGATGATGATTTTTGACTTTGGCGCACCAGCCCGCACAGCCTCAAGCCGGGGCATATCGTCCGGCGTTCCCAGTTTGATCTTCAACAGGGGGCGAAATGCGTTCTCGGCCGCCTGAGCCCGCATCGCTTCGGGCGTATCCAGCGACAGGGTATAAGCGGTAATTTCGGGCCCAGGCGCGGCGAGTTCGGCCAACTCCCACGCCCGTTTGCCTGCGCGTTTCGCTTCCAGATCCCACAGTGCACAATCCACCGCATTCCGCGCCGCGCCAGCGGGCAGGAGATCCATAAGGGAATAGCGCGATAACACGTCGGGCAGTCCGGCAATCTCGGCCTCGACAGATGCCAGTGTCTCATCGTAGCGGGCATATGGTACGCATTCGCCCCAACCGTGATGTGCCCCGTCCGAAATCCGAGCCGTCAACACATTGGCCTCGGTTCGTGAGCCGCGTGAGATGGTGAACACCTGCGCAAGCCGAAACACATCGCGAGAAACTTCAATCTGCACGCGCCCGCTCCTTCATCTTTTGACAATTACTTCTGCCGGGGGCGGATCGCCCCGCCGCCGGCAAAGTGCTTAAATCATAGTGCGGCCAGCGCATCCACCAGTTTACCGGCGCCAAACCGGTAGGGGTCGGTCGCCGGGATACCCATTTCGGCCTCGACCTTGGCGATGTATTCGCGCGCCTCGTCTTCGCTCAGGTGCTGGGTGTTGATCGACACACCTGCAACCTGACACTCGGGGTTCGCCACGCGCGCCAGCGGAAGCGCGGTGTCACGCAGCTGTTCCAGCGTCGGCAGCGAGTATTCGGGCAGGCCGCGCATATGGGTCCGCGTCGGCTCATGGCACAGGACCAGCGCGTCGGGCTGGCCGCCATGGATCAACGCCATGGTCACCCCGGAATAGGATACGTGGAACAAAGAGCCCTGTCCTTCGATGTGGTCCCAGTGATCGGGATCATTGTCCGGGGTCAGATACTCGACCGATCCTGCCATGAAATCCGCGATAACCGCGTCCAGCGGCACGCCCTGACCCGTGACCAGAATGCCTGTCTGACCGGTGGCCCGGAAGGACGATTTCATCCCGCGCTTGCGCATTTCGGCGTCCATCGACATTGCGGTATACATTTTACCGGCAGAACAATCGGTGCCAACCGCGAGGCACCGTTTGCCGGTGCGCTTCTTGCCATTGGCAATCGGGTAGCCAACGGTCGGTACACGGACGTCATGCAGGGTGCAGCCATGGGTTTGCGCTGCCGCCACCAGATCACCTTCGTCGCGCAGCAGATTGTGCAGGCCCGACGCCAAGTCATAGCCCATCTCCAGCGCTTCGATCAAAACTTCTTTCCAGGCTTCGCTGATGATCCCACCCCGGTTTGCAACACCAATGACCAGTGTCTTGGCACCAGCGGCTTTACCTTCGGCCAGTGTCATTTCCGTCAGGCCCAGATCGGCCTTGCAACCTTCCAGCCTGATTTGACCTACGGCATTTTCAGGGCGCCAGTCCCGGATGCCAATAGCAACTTTGGCCGCCAACAGGTCGGGCGCATCACCCAAAAACAACAGATACGGTGTCTCGATCATTGCGGTGCACTCCTTTGATTCCGGCTTAAGCTAGAGAACCGATTTGACGAGGGTTTCTCGAATTGTCCGTGTCCCTCGCCCTTTGGCGGGATGAAATTGCACATAAGGACTTTCTTGCGCGAAATTATTCGAAGTTTTTAAACTGATCAAACTTTAAGCACCCCCACCTTGCAGTTAGAACAGGTCATTCTGCACACGCATTGCCGCATCTGCACAATCGCGCTTGCACAGTGTCGCGCAATTTAATATCCCAACATCAGGAAAGAACGCAATTTCATTACTCAGACGAGGTTCAGATGAGTTTCCGCATCCAACCCGCCGCTCCGGCGCGCCCCAATCGTTGCCAATTGTTTGGCCCGGGCTCGAACACCAAGCTGTTTCCCAAGATGGCGGCGTCAGCCGCGGATGTCATAAATCTGGACCTGGAAGATTCGGTAGCCCCGTCCGACAAGGATACCGCCCGCGCCAACGTGATCGAGGCGCTGAACACGGTCGATTGGGGCAACAAATACATGTCGGTTCGGATCAACGGGCTGGATACCCCCTATTGGTATCGCGACGTGGTCGATGTGCTGGAACAGGCGGGCGATCGGCTGGATCAGATCATGATTCCCAAGGTGGGCTGCGCGGCTGATGTCTACGCGGTAGACGCGCTGGTGACCGCCATTGAGCGCGCCAAAGACCGGGCCAAACCCATCTCTTTCGAAGTCATCATCGAATCCGCCGCCGGTCTGGCACATGTTGAAGAGATCGCGGCCTCATCCCCGCGTATGCAGGCCATGAGCCTTGGCGCTGCGGATTTCGCCGCGTCGATGGGGATGCAGACAACCGGCATCGGAGGCACGCAGGAAAACTATTATATGCTTCGTGAAGGTGAGAAGCATTGGTCCGACCCGTGGCACTGGGCGCAGGCCGCCATCGTTGCCGCCTGCCGCACCCATGGCGTGCTGCCGGTGGACGGGCCATTCGGGGACTTCTCGGACGACGAAGGCTATATCGCGCAAGCCAGACGCTCGGCCACGCTGGGGATGGTGGGAAAATGGGCCATCCACCCCAAGCAAATCGCATTGGCCAATCAGGTTTTCACCCCGTCGGATGAGGCGGTGGCCGAGGCGCGTGAGATTTTGGCTGCGATGGAGCAGGCAAAGGCCAACGGCGAAGGCGCTACTGTGTACAAAGGTCGCTTGGTCGACATAGCCTCGATCAAACAGGCCGAAGTCATTGTCGCGCAAGCCGAACTGATCGCGGCGGGTGGCTAAGACTCGGAAGAAAGGCGCTCGGAGGAGCGCCTTTTTTCAGCTTTCATCAACGACCAAAAACCTCGTTGGGTGTCCATGTAAACCGTTCGCCCTGCTTTCCTGACTTCATCATCAGGCACGAGGTTCCCAGTTTCTGGAAATAGACAATCTTCAACGGGTACCAGCCTGCCTTGGGCACCTCTACTTCGGTACGTTGATTGGCTTCACATCCTTGGATACCCGTAACGCGGCCGATCTGTTGGCCGCCGACCCAAGCCTCAATCCCGTCATTGGACCAGGTTTCGAGCTCATAGGTTCCGGGTGAATCAAAACGCATATACCCTGTGACCTCGGCGGCAACGTTATACGCCTCGGTAAATGTCAGCACATTCTCACCCTTGTTGGTGTCCCGGTAATCCAATCCCCGCAACGGTTGCCCGGGCTGCGCTTTTGAAAGCATACTCTTTGCCTGGCTCAGATCCCGGATCTTCTTTATCTGGGTGCCTGTACTACTGTATTTCACATTCAACCCGGCTGTTGGGCTGGGCTGAGGGCTGGCCGGCTGTAGTTTCAAAGGCGCAGCTGTGGTCGCGCCCGCAATTATCGCTAGGGCAGCCACAAGCGCTCCGGTCCGGAAAAATGTCATAGGTCTTCTCCCTGAGTTTGCGCCCGCTTCGGGACTGATCCCTGCCGACGATATTGTTGAGATGACACTAGGCCGTGAATTTTTGACCCGCAAGGTGGTTAAGGTTCACATTTCAACTGTCACGCCCGCATATCCTTGGGCGACCCCATAACAACATATGAGGTAATCGAAGTCACATGCGGCAACGTTCCCAGCACCTCGGTATGGAAGGTCTTGTAGGATGGCAGATCGGCGCATTCGACCCGCAACAGGTACTCGATAGTACCGGTGATATTGTGGCATTCGACCACCTCGGGCACTTGCTGCAGCGCCCGTTCGAACCCCTCCTGAGCGGCCTTGGTATGCTCGCCCAGACCAACACCGATATAGGCCACAAAGCCGACGCCCAGCGCCGCCGGGTTCAGGACCGCGCGATAACCGGCAATGACGCCCGCACGCTCAAGCTCCTGCACCCGGCGCAGGCAGGCGGAAGGTGACAGGCCCACCCGATCCGCAAGATCAAGGTTGCTGATGCGTCCGTCACGCGAAAGTTCGCGCAATATATGCCGATTTATCTGATCAATCTTCGCCATTTATTGTGAAACTACCCGAAATGCGCACGAAAACGCAATTTCATTTGCCGGCTTCGGCGAGAATATACGGCCATGACCTACGACATACTGATGGCCCTGATCGTTTTTGCCTTTGTCTCCTCGATCACTCCGGGGCCGAACAACCTTATGCTCATGGCGTCAGGAGCCAACTTCGGCTTTCGGCGGACGATCCCGCATATGCTTGGAATCGGGCTGGGTTTTACCTTTATGGTACTGTTGGTGGGGGCCGGCCTCGTTCAGGTATTTGACCGGTATCCGGTCAGCTATACGGTGCTGAAAATCGCGTCGGTGATCTACCTGATGTATCTGGCGTGGAAGATCGCCCATGCCGCACCTGTGCAGGGGCAACAGACGACAGGCACACCTATGACCTTCTTGCAGGCGGCGGCTTTCCAATGGGTAAACCCCAAGGCCTGGGCGATGGCGTTGACTGCAATAGCGGCCTACGCGCCCGGACAAACTTTGGACGCCATATTTTTCGTCGCGCTGGTGTTCGGAGCAATCAACCTGCCCTCGGTCAGCACCTGGACGGTTCTTGGGCAACAGATGGCGCGTGTTCTGACGAATCCGCGCAGACTGGTCGTGTTCAACTGGACCATGGCTTTGTTGCTGGTGGCCTCTCTCTACCCTGTGCTTTGGCCGACCTGACGGTACGACTCTAAGCTTTCAGGGGAACACATAGGTCGGTACGCAGGTCATTGGGCGCTACCTCGCCTGGATCGTCATGATAAATCTCGAAGGGCGGGGCCGCTGCAGGCCACAGTTTCTTGCTGCGGAGTTCGGTTTTGAAGAGCCGCTCGAATTTCTCTGGGATAGCTTCGTAAGGCCCCACATGCCGGTGAATCGCGCATCGCTGCGGCAGAATACGCACCGGTTGCAACCCGCTGACACCAATCTTCTCGGGCACCGCGCATCCCGCAAGGTAGACCTGCTGCCGAGCTGGCGTGATGGCCGGATCAGATTGGTAGACGCCGATAACAGGCCCCCACCCGCGCTGCACGAAATCGCGAGGCAACCGAGATAGCATCTCGGTAAATCCAGCCATCTTACCGGCGTAGGGTCCGACGTACCGCCAGGCGAGAATGTTCCATCCCGGGACATTCTCAACCTTCAGCGGCAACTGCGTGCTCTCTGAAAAAACCACCGTCATTTGAGCGGCAGGCAGATTTCTGTCAGCAGGTTCTCGGGTGCGGTGTCGCGCGGATCGTTGAGATAGATCTCATAACAAGGTTGATCGGCGGGTTCTTCGCCGGAGTCCGGTAACCAGTTCCCGAACAGTGTCTGATAGGCGGCGTGAATACCGGAATAGGGACCCTGATACGTCAGAACCGCTGTTTTGCCGCCCGGGATACTGAGGTCCTCCATCCCCTTGGGGGTGTCATCGCCGCAATATTGAGCTCCGGCAAAGCTGCGCAGTTCGTCTTCAGGCACATCCTCGGGACTGTCGAAATACAGAGCAATCATCGGACCGACCTTTGGCCATAGCGTGCGGGATTCGCACAAGGCACCAAAAGCCTCAAAGCTGCGACCAATCTCGGCGTAAGCTCCTGTGTGCGGAAGTGCTACGACACGGCGGGACGGTTCGGTTCGGGTTGTAACGGGATGCATGGGGTATTCTCCGGTTTTGAATTTGGGATGGGCTGGCAGAATCTGCCCCGCTTTGCGAAACGCAGTGGGGCTGCTGCCGTAGGCCTCGGAAAAGGCCCGCGCAAAGGATTTCAGGTTCGGATAGCCGATATCGGTCGCGATCTGCGCAACCGGCCTGTCCGATTGCACCAGCCAGCAGGCGGCGCGATGCAGGCGTATCCGGCGGGCTGCCTGTGCGCAGGTCTCACCGGTGATGGCGCGAAACACGCGATGCCAATGAAACCGCGACATGGCGGCGACCTCGGCCAAGGCATCCAGCGACAAATCCCCGGCAGGGTGATCGTGCATATAAGCCAACACGCGCAGCACGCGATCTTCATAGCTGGCAGCCATTGGTATCCTTCCTTCTCCTTGCCCATCGGTGATCGCATATTCGACGACCACAAATCTTGCTGAGTTGCATCCGGGACGACCTTTGGTCATATAGCAGGGAACTTCCGCGTTGAGAGGCGTCATGACCCAGTATCTGGATTTCGAAAAACCGCTGGCAGAGATCGAAGGCAAGGCCGAGGAGCTACGAGCTCTGGCCCGTGCCAATGAAGAGATGGACATTGCCGAAGAAGCCGCTGCGCTGGATGCCAAGGCCGCCAAGCTGCTGGATGAGCTCTATGCTGATCTCACCCCCTGGCGGAAGTGTCAGGTTGCGCGCCATCCTGAACGACCTCATTGCAATGATTATGTGGACGCGCTGTTTACCGAGTTCACGCCTCTGGCGGGCGACCGGAACTTTGCCGACGATCTGGCGGTAATCGGGGGGCTGGCACGGTTCAACGATCAGCCGGTTATGGTGATCGGTCACGAAAAGGGCAGTGATACCAAATCGCGGATCGAACGCAATTTCGGAATGGCCCGCCCCGAAGGGTATCGCAAGGCCGTTCGGCTGATGGAGATGGCGGGGCGCTTTGGCCTGCCGGTAATCACTCTGATTGATACGGCGGGCGCTTATCCCGGCAAGGGCGCCGAAGAGCGCGGCCAGTCCGAGGCGATCGCGCGATCCACGGAAATGTGCCTTAAGATCGGCGTGCCTTTGGTCTCGGTCATCATTGGTGAAGGTGGCTCGGGCGGTGCTGTGGCATTTGCAACGGCAAACCGCGTCGCCATGCTGGAACACTCGGTCTATTCAGTGATTTCGCCCGAAGGCTGCGCCTCGATCCTGTGGAAAGATTCCGAGAAGATGCGCGAAGCTGCCGAAGCGCTGCGCTTGACGGCTCAAGACCTGCAAAAGCTGGGCGTCTGCGACCACATCATTTCTGAACCCAAAGGCGGCGCGCATCGGGATCGCTCGGCGGCGGTTGAAGCCGTGCGGTCTGCGATTGCCGCGATGCTTGACGAGCTTGATGGAAAAGACGCGGCGGCCCTGATCAAGGACCGCCGTCAGAAATTCCTGGATATCGGCTCGAAAGGGCTGGCGGCTTAACCCGTCAGCCACCCAACCGTTGCAACAATGCCAGCGAGGGCTGCCCGGTCACGGGCAATCCGTTCGCGCGCTGATAAGCGCTGATCGCGGCCTCGGTGTTCTTTCCGATCACGCCGTCCGCGCCCTGTGTATCATAGCCAGCGGCGGTCAGACGGCGCTGCAGATCCTTGCGGCCCTCCAGCGTCAACCCGGTCGCGTCCGGCCCGAACGAGGCTTGAAACGGCGGGCCACCGGCAATCCGGTCGGCAAGGTGGCCGACTCCGATCGCATAGCTGTCTGAGTTGTTATAGCGTTTGATCACCTCAAAGTTCCGAAACACCGCGATCCGGGGCCCCGGTGTCTGCGGTTGCAGCACCGCGACCGGCGTACCCGACACGGTGCCGACCTCTCCACCCCACGGCTGGCCGCGCACCCAACCGGCGCGTGCCAGATAGGCGGCCGTGGAAGCCAGTGAATCCGTCGGATCGTCAGACCATATATCGCGCCGCCCGTCACCGGTAAAATCAACCGCATAGGCCAAATACGACGTTGGAATGAACTGCGTATGCCCCATGGCCCCGGCCCAACTGCCGGTCATATTGCCAGGGGTCGTGTCACCCTCCTGAATGATCTTCAACGCCGCCACCAATTGCTTTTCAAAGAACGCCCCGCGCCGTCCGTCATAAGCCAGCGTCGAAGTCGCCGAGATCACCGGCACGTCGCCCCGCCGCGCGCCGTACCGGCTTTCCAGCCCCCAGACGGCCACGACGACCTCTTTATCGACCCCGTATTTAGCCTCAATCTGTGACAGGGTGCCCGCGTACCGCGCAAGCATCTGCTTGCCCGTACTGATCCGTTCATCCGACGCGGCAATGGCCAGATAATCCTCGAGCGAGCGTTTGAATTCGACCTGATTGCGGTCGCGTTCGATCACCTCGGGCAGGTATCCCGCCCCTTGAAAGGCGCGGTTCAAGGTGGTTTGTGAAATGCCCTGAGACGCAGCCCGGCCCTTGAAACCGGCCACCCAAGCATCCCATCCGGCGTTCGGAACGGCACGCATCCGCGAGGCCGGAGCGCTGGTGGGTGCACTGCCGGTGGAACAGGCCGCGAGCAGGGTTGCCCCAAGCCCGGCAGAAAATGTTCTTCGATTGATCATGTTGAAATCTGCTCTTGTTGTGATTTGCGGTCAGGATAGCCCAGCCCAACCGATCAGACCAGAACGCCGTGGCGCTGAACCTGCCGAAACCCAAAAGGTTGAATCAATGTGGGCGAGATGCTGCTTATGTGACCAGCAAGCGCAGCCCTTGCGTTACGTCCGAGCGCACCGCAAGCCGCAGCCCTGGCTCATCCCCCGCCTTGAGGGCCGCGATGATCAGGCGGTGGTAATGCGGCGGCTCTGTGCGCCGCAACCGCCCATAAAGCGCACGCATCGTAGGGCCCAACTGCAACCAGACAGTTTCGGCCATGGCAAGCATCGCAGGGGCCTGTGCGCGCAGATAGAGCGTGCGGTGAAATTCGAGATTTGCGCGGATATACCCGACAGCATCCCGTTTCGTTACCATCTCGGCCACGGCCATGTTGATGCTCTGCAGTCGATCGATCAGCGCCATATGTGCCCGAGGCAGGGCCCGGCTGGACAATTCAACCTCAAGCAAGGCGCGCAGTGCGGCCAATTCCTCGATCCGGTCCCGGCTCAGTTCGGGTGTGGAAACGCGCCCCGAGGTGGACAGGAACAGCGCCCCTTCAGCCGCCAGCCGCCGAACCGCTTCGCGCGCCGGGGTCATTGATACGCCAAATTCTTTACCGATGCCACGTAAGGTCAGCGCCTGCCCGGGGGCTATTTCGCCATGCATGATGCGGGACCGGAGAGCACGGTAGACGCGGTCATGGGTGGCGGTGTGAGACTCGGCAGGACGTGTGGTCAGCATGGGTTTATGTGATCACAAATTCTCATGAGGTCAACCGGGAGCATCAAAGCGATATCGATGCAGATCAGCCCCGTTTTCGCGCAACCAGCGGCGCGATTCCTTGTATGGGCCATATATGCGCTCAACCTGAGCCCAGAACGCCGGCGAGTGGTTCATCTCGGCCAGATGCGCCACTTCATGCGCGGCAACATAATGCAACACATCTGATGGCGCGAGGATCAGCCGCCACGAGAACATAAGCCCACCTGTGGAACTGCACGACCCCCAACGCGAGCGCGTATCGCGCAACGTGAGGCTACTGTACGGACGGCCCAGAATGGCAGCATAGTCATCACACGCGCCGGTCAACCGATCGCGGGCAAGCTCTTTAAGAAACCGGGCAAGCCGCCGTGCTTCAGCACCAGGCGGGACACCGATTTCATCACTGCGCAGCAGAACCCGTCGACCCGTCGCAGAAACGATTCGCCGCACGGTTCCCTCAATCGGTATGGACTGCCCAACCCCCACTGCTTCGACGATAGGGCGGTCCTGCAGGTGCCCGCGTATCCAGTCTTCTTTCTGTTGTGCGAAATTCAAAGCTTCGTTCTCGGCTACGCCAGTCGGGTATGTCAGCGTAACCCGCCCATCTAATTGGGAAATCCGCAAGCTGATCCGTCGCGCGCGTGCCGATTTGCGCAAAGTCAGAGGCACCGGAGGCGTTCCAGGCAATGCATGTCGCCCCATGGGCCGATCTCCTTCGCGCAAAGGCTTTGACAGTGCCTGCCGCATGTGGCAGGTGACCTGAATCATCGATGAGATTCACCTGATATCAAGGGGATTTGATATGCCCAAGGAAGAATGGGGCGTAAAGCGTGTTTGCCCGACAACCGGCAAGCGCTTTTATGACCTGAACAAGGACCCGATCGTCAGCCCCTATACCGGCGAGATCGTGGAACTGGATACCGGCAAAAGCCGGATGATTGCTGCCGATGCCGAAGACGCAGCATCGGTGAAGGCACGCGAAGCTTCGTCCGACGAAGATATCGTGCTGGACGACGACGATAACGTCGATGTCGAACTGGACGACGATCTGCTGGACGACGATGACGACGGCGACAACGTTTCGCTGGACGATATCAAGGACATGTCGTCAGAAGACGAAAACTGATCGGACCCGAGGCGGCTTGTTCCGCCTCGTCCATCCGCCGGGTCAGCCTGAAGTTTTTCGCTGATTCCGTTTTTTGGACTTGCACTCAGCGGCGACGTCTCATAAACGTCCGTCCACCGCTACGGCGGCACCTGCATGGGGCCTTAGCTCAGTTGGGAGAGCGCTTGCATGGCATGCAAGAGGTCAGGGGTTCGACTCCCCTAGGCTCCACCAAACAACTCTCACAACATGCTGATATTAAAGTGTATTTCAAGGGGCATCCCTTGATGATCCACCCTTTTTTCACCCTTTCGGCACTGGCTCGGTAATAGTAGTAGGCCACGTTTCCAGAGCGCTCGCACAAATAGTTTTCTGCGCAGTTTCCCACCCTCAGGCCCTACCCCCGTGGGAAGGACCCGCGCTTCTGATTCGATTACATTGAGAACAAAAAGCGCTCTCGGGGGGAAGGATCGGATACCCCGAGAGCGCTGCTTGGCCTTTCAGCCAACATATGCCACGTGGCCAAACAGGCACCAAACCACCCGGCAATGCATTGTTAGAACCCGAACCAACGCGCGTTCCAACTAAGTCGAATTGTGCCACGCGGCTTTCGCTTGCGAGGCCGTTTTAGATGCCTCCATCGACGCGCCTTCATTTACTCACCCCATCCAAACAAACCGGGTGATCTAGCGCCCGTCTGCCGAGGTGGATCAAACGATGCGCAACCTGCGACAGAGAAAGCTCTGCCCCTTCCTCAATCTTGATCCGTTTTTGTGCGGCTAGCAGGCACTTTCGAGCGCTGCCATTTCGGTCATAAATCCTCAAATCAGACATTGTGCCCCCTCCAAAACCTTTCGTGTTCGCGATAATCCTGATCCTCAGCAGCACCACGCCTGAACTCGCGCAAGTTGTGCTTTCCGATCTGCCATTCGATTAATTTCGCAGCCCGTGCACATGCCTTTTCATCGAGATCAGGATACTTAGCTGCCACTCGGGCTTTCGCGTCTTTACGGGTGCTCCACGTCCAACTACCTATTGTCGGGACGCGGACAATAGGTCCAGCGGTCTCATCTCCAGCGCGTGACGGGCGCCATATCACGCGACACGCATCGATCGCTATAAGCAACTCGTTATACGAGACAGCGGCCAATAATTGTTTCGGAACTCGATCGTCCCGTTGACCGCTATTTCTGGAGGCAAGGAAATCGCCCGGGTTTGTGAACAGACTCAAAACCGATCTTGCGAACCTCGCCATTAGGCGACACTCCAGAACTTTGCTGGATCTGGGATCAGCGCTTGCAAACCCAACCAACAGGTAACCTCAAGTCCACCACTCACATCTGTACGCGACGCGATAATCTGGATTTCCTCGTTGGTCACCATAGCTGCGCGGCTAAACGCGCCTATGAAGGAACCTGCGGTATCTGGCGTGAGTGTCGCAGGAATACCGTCGACATAGAGTTCCCCCCGATCTGCGACAGCACCGGAACCATTTGTCCCAACAACAGCTTGCAGGCTTTCAAATGGCACCCCTTGCGCTGCGGCACCGCCCAGCGCCCACGGCACCACCCCAGCGGCGCCCAGCGCTTTAAAGAAAGCCGCATCAACCGCGCGACCGAGACCTTGAACCAGCGGCCAAAGTAACTGAACGGCAAGGCGCTCCGGAGTCACGTCTCTAAACTCGCGACGGCTCAAGCGCAAAGAAACCCCGTATTGATCGAACGCGTCTAGGTCGACTTCAGCCGTCTTGTAGGGTGCAGGCGAGATAGGCAATTCCGCGTTTGGGTCAGCTTCAAAGTCTACATAATTGAACCTCATCGGCTCAAAGGTCGAAAAGTTGATTGCGGATCGGCCAGTGACGGGCCCCTGTCTGCTAGAAAAAGTTTGCCACAACTCAGCACCTTGGATGAGTGTCGCTCCAGCAGACAGAACGCGAGAACTCTGGGACATAGCAGCTTCAACCGTGATCGACGCCCCAGCCTCTTTGTACGGCGGGTCAAGCGTAATGTGGCCATCCTCGTCGACCATGCCGGCGAGATCATCTCCGAACGACAGAAAATCTTGCATTTTAGCCAGAGCGGAAATCGTCTTGGAGAAAATGACCCTGTCTTCGCCACCCGGGCCGCCTGGTCTGATGATCATGTTCGCGGGTTGGGCATTTTTTGCATTGCCCAACATGGTCAACATTCGCGCATTGGCTGTATTCGGCGCGGGGCGACGGTTTCTTCGATCATTTCCGGACGACGTTCGGGTTTTAGTCATTTGGTCGGAAGCTCCTTGTACTGTCTTGCTAGATGCACTGTTGGCAGCTTCAATCGGGCCAGATACTCGGGTATCACCAGCTTTCGGAAATCTGTGTTTGTGCATATCAGCGCTCCGTTTGGATACGCCTAGGATACGCCCCGAAACTAGGATTTCCTCTGGCGGTTCCCCGTTCGCCGGAATAAGCGCCGTGAACCACTGAAATTTGGATGAAATCTCGTTACTGGATCGGTCCGAACAACAGAAAAATCTCAGAAGTTAATAAACGCTTAAGCTAAGTAGTGTTGCCTTTCGGGTGAATTTTAAGGCATGATGACGACTAACAAACGCTGAAAATGGCGTGTCAGGGAGACGCACATGGAGTGGTGTATCTGCGTGTACTGCAGTGAATAAATTTGCGTTCTCAAATCGTGACGATGCCGCGCTGGGCGTAATATCTCCGCGACGTGAAATGGGTGCATACGAGGCTTTGTTTTTGGAGCAAGGTGCCACCTTCAAACGTCTTGCCGAAAGGTTCGCGTCCGATCCTTCTGCTCTGCCGTCAGATTTTATCGAGCCTCAGATTGCCGATGCCGCTGCAACTAAGGTGATAAAAAAGCTGTTCACATCTGGTATTCGCCAATTTGGTGTTCGCATCAACAAAGCGGGGGATTATCCAAAGAAGCTGCGAGACGCGAAGCACCCCGTTGAACTATTGTATTATCAGGGAACTTGGGAGCTTTCCGAAATGCGCGGCCTGGCCGTGGTTGGCAGTCGTAAACCTAGCGAGGACGGGAAGAAAAGAGCTGCTCGCCTATCCAGAGAATTAGTGGAGCGCGGTTTTGCTGTGGTGTCCGGGCTTGCCTCAGGAATCGATGCAACAGCGCATCGCGCGGCTCTTGAGGCTAAAGGAAGAACAATTGCTGTAATCGGCACACCCATAGGCGAATGCTACCCGAAAGAGAACCGCACTCTTCAAGAGCACATCGCTAGTGACCACCTGCTTATTTCTCAGGTCCCAGTTCTTAGATACGAAGTTCAACCCTTTCAGTACAAAAGGCACTATTTTCCAGAGCGGAACGCAACAATGAGCGCGTTAACAGAAGGAACAATTATTGTCGAAGCTGGCGAAACGTCAGGCACATTAACACAGGCGAGAGCAGCGTTGTATCAGGGGAGAAAGCTATTCATACTGGATAGCTGTTTTCAAAACCCAAATATCACTTGGCCCGCCCGGTTCGAGCGGGAAGGTGCAATTCGTGTGAAAACATCTAATGACATTTGGAAAGCACTGAATATCGAATGAGTTTCACACTAATTGATGATCTTACTCGACTAGATCACAGCGAATTAACCGAAGACGATAGATGTATTTTCCTCCGCGAGTATCGAGCTGGCGATGGGTTTAAGGGTGAGACCAACAGTCTTATTTGGAATCTAAAAAAGAAGCCCAGTGAACGTTTGACCAAAGGTGGATACCATCACAAGGCACGTGCCATCGCTCAGGTGTCGCGCGAGTTTGCCAGCCACCTAAATCCAGACTGGTTAAACATTTCTACGCTGATACCCATACCGGGTTCGAAGTCTAAGGATCATCCCGACTACGACAATCGAATGGAACAAATTTGTCGCGGCATCCGTGAAGGCTTGGATGTTCGGCCATTGATCTACCAAACAGAATCCACAGAGTATTCACACAATGCGGACTCAGGTGAACGCTTGACCGTTGAGCAATTGATGAATGTTTATGCGATCGATGAAAACTTGACGCAACCCGAGCCTGTCAGCATCGGGATATTTGACGATGTTCTCACGATTGGTCGGCATTATCGAGCAATGCACAATCTTTTGTCTGCTCGCTTTCCAAATGCCCGCATCACGGGTATCTTTGTAGCTCGAACCATTCACCCAAATCCTTTTGAGAACGCAGATTTGGATTGGTTTTAAAATTGCAGGTATTCGCGGAATGCTGACCCTGCCATACAGGCTCACAACAGCTTTCCTACTGCGTGGCATTGACTGATCGAAACTAACTCAGCTCGTACACACTCCCAGGCAGTCTCGTTGGAAATCGGTGTGCAAAGATGGGCCTTCCCCTCTTTGATCGTCTTTGCGTGAGCTTCCAACAGTTTTTGGCGATCTGGTTGTTGTGTGCCGGTCTCCGTATGCCGATCCCATCGCTTTTCTCTTAGCCAGTTCTCCGATAGTTTGACGAACTGACGTCCGTTTCCTTTCTGCTCGGCTGCATAGCCAAGGGCGCCAGCAAGTATGGTGGCTGGATCTGCGCCATCAACGACAGCGATTCTCAGAGCCTTCGCTGTCGCAGACCGATCACCTAAACGTGGGTATACCGCTTCAAACTGACTTAGCAATTCATCGAAATCAGAATCCTCTGTGTGTGTGGCCTCCGGCCTCACACATGGTTCTTTAGAATGTTCATTTGGAGTTATTGGTAGTTTAGGTGCAGCTCCTGCAGGGGTCGGGTGCGCCTCTTGCAGGGGAGGGGTGCGCGTACAGATAGGGGGTGCTGCATCTCCTGCAGTATGCATCTCCTGCAGGGGTGCATCTCCTGCAGGGGTCAACGTGTACAAACTCGACGTCCCGTCCCTCTGAAAAATGGAGATTTCACCCTTAGCTTTCAAAGATTTCAGCTTGGACCGAACCGTGCGCTCTCCAAGACAGGTCATTGCGACCAACCGGTTTACAGAAGGCCAGCATTCACCACGAGCATTCGCATGATTGGCCAGCGCCACCAGAACCAAACGCTCGGGGCCGTTGTTAAGAGGCCTGGTCCACGCCCAGTTCAACCACTTTATTCCGGACTGTCTCGCCCCGCTGCTACGATCGTCGAAAGATCGCGTACTGCGGCTTGGCTCATCACATTGAATTTGGTATGCATTCGCCATTCGTCGATTGCCTCGATGAAGTTTGTTTTAGCGCCTCGGTTGTGCCGACCGGGGCGCTTTTATTTTATGAGCATATTGCGTCACGGACCTCGGAGAGCGTCGCCAAATGGGCTTCCAGTTCGGACTGCCACCAGCGCGTACTACCGCCCATTCTAAGCGGCTTTGGAACGATGCCCCGAGCTACCCATCGATGAAAGGTAGATCGAGATATTCGCAGCATCGTTGCGGCTTCCGTATCTCTCAGGAGTCTATCAGGGCGATCGCGAAAGTGGAGTTGTGGTTTTTTTTGTTTAATCATTTGGTCTCTCCTGTTCTCAGAGTGTCCCAATGATTCCCAAATCGTCCCATGCTTTCCTCTGGCGGTTCCCCCACTTTCGAAAAAGCGGAGGTATAAGTGCCTGATTTGTATAATTATATTTATTCTTTTTTATCGCTTCTAGTGTGAAACCCTAATTCGAGCGGCAGTCTCTGCAGCCTCAAAACAGAAGTGATCATTGCGTATAATTGAATGTGCAAATAACCTTCCCCACGCCTTGAATTCCTCTGGATCTGTCACACAAGTTTTGATCCGTTGGAGCAATCGGACGTCAGCGTTGGGTGGCTCTGCACACTCTGGTTTCTCTTTGCCGATACTTCTGAAGTACACTTCCAATGCAGCGGCCAGCTTACCGTGTCGATCCGCCAGCGCGGTGAGGAACAGAAAAAAACATGCCTGTTCCTCTATGCCGAGCTTGTCGTAGAAATCGAGGATTTTTTCTTCGCTTCTTCTGGCACAATTAACTTGCTCAAACGGATTTTCTTGAGCCAAGCCGGTCTCATTCGCGCTGACGCGTTCGATTTGCATTGTCGTATTCTCCAAATTGATATAATGGTAACGGTGTTATAAAACTGCCGCGCTCAATCGTCAACAGAAATGATAACAGGGTTATAAATGAAAGATGTTCAATGCAGGATGGCCCGCGTAGCTTTGGGACTGGGAGTCCGAGACCTAGCCAAGCTTTCAGGGGTATCGCAGGGCACAATCTCGCGCCTTGAGCGTGGCGAGGAACTAAAACAAAGCACAATTGAGAGCATCCGCAATACCCTTGAGAATGCTGGCGTAGAATTTATTTCAGAGAATGGTGGTGGGCCTGGTGTACGGCTAAGCGAACCTACGAAAACCATCTGACATGGCAAACACTAAGCCCCGCGAACGAGTTCCACAACTTCACCGGAATCGCCACTACAAAAACGCCCCCACGCATCCATAAGTGAACGACGTCGCTCAAAAAGATCGGATCGACTGTATGCCTGTTCGACCGAGTTCCCGATCGCATGAGACAAAGCCGCTTCTGCGACTTCTCGATTGGCGCGAGCAGCCTCGTTGCACCAATCGCGGAAACTACTTCTGAACCCGTGCAGCGTGATATGGCCGTAACCCATCCTTTTCAAAAGTGAAGTTCCCGCGTTAATCGAAAGCGGCTGATCTTCTGTAGCGCCAGCGCGCCTCTGTCGTGAAGGAAACACTAGATCGGGATTTAGCAGCTTGACACGTTCGAGTACGCCCAGCGCTGGCTTACAGAGCGGCACACGATGTTCCTTGCCCCGTTTCATGCGGTCAGCCGGGACAGTCCACACATTGCCCTCAATCTCATCCCATGTGGCAAGTCGAGCCTCTGCGGATCTAGCTGCGGTATATATTACCCACTCGACCAGCCTCGCTGCGGTACCTTCCCTTTCTTTCAGCTCGCCAATCAGCTTTGGAACTTCTTGCCATGGCAAAGCGGCCATGTGTTCCGGTCTTCGATCCACCTTTGGCAATGCACGTGTCACCCCATTGGCAGGGTTTTCGGCGCCATAGTGGCCGGCTGTCTTTGCCCAATCGAATATCACAGTCAGTCGCTGCAGGATACGCCGCGCTGTTTCCGGTTTCTTTGTCCAGATCGGGCCCAACACCTCCAGTACTTCTGACGATCCAATCGTCTCGATCGCTCTGGACCCAATTCTTGGCAGAACGTGAATTTCAAGTGATCGAATCCACGTTTCGGCATGTTTTGCGTTCTTCCAAGTCGGTCTTTGTGCCTCGTATACTTTTCGCGTGGCTTCTTCGAGGGTCAGAGTTTGGCGTGTGCGAACAGATTCAGGCACCCCTCCCATTCTCGCCTCTTTGCGCATGTCGCGGGCCATTTCTCGGGCTTCTGCGAGAGTAACCCACTTGACAGAACCCAGTCCGAATTCTCGTCTTTTCCCGTGCACCGCAACGCGCAACACCCAAGACTTCGAACCACTGTCAGCGACGCGCAGCCAAAGTCCTTCCCCATCGCCGTACATGCCTGGCTGGGACATTCCCTTGACGCCCTTGTGGGTGAGCTTTCCCATTATTGATTGTCCACCCTTTGTTCCACCTTTCAGATCGCGCTTAAAAAACCAATGAATTCATAGGCACAAACTACCCAAACTACTTCCCGCGATACAACAAGATATAGCATGGGACAAGTTGGGACACGCTTTATGTGGACCTAGGCTCCACCAAAACCTAACAATACAACTAGATAGCAAGCATTTGAGCGGTGTGACACACAGGTGTGACACAAAATGAAGCTGCATGCATATCTTTCACTGTCCCGACATGGCATCTACTACTTCCGTTGGCCCCTGCCCGACACAAGACCAAAACCCCACACTAGACCAAGCATCACACGTAGGACCCTTCGGATGTCTTTGCGTACGAGGTGCCCTAAACAGACTGGTACTCTGGCGCGGCGTCTTGCAATGTGTGGCGACACCGTAACAGTGCACATAGAACATTCGGGCATGAACTACGGCGAACTACGCAAAAAAGGTGCATGAGCACTTCACGGAAGTACTAAAGAAGGTAAAGGCAGGTAGGGATGCCCCTAAGTTTCGCGTCTTTTCATGTACGCTTCCGCAGATACTGTAGCCTTGGCGCGACATTTACTTATACTCTTTTGACAGCTGTTAGGACTTCAAATCGCTTTTGGATCAATTCCTTTACCGTCAAGATCAAATAGCTTTTACGCACTGTGCAGATGATCACTTCAGAAAGCTCACGATATGTATGAGATATTGCAAATTGTCATCGTAGTCCTCCTGCTCGTATTGCTAGCGGGTGTTGCTTTAACTTTTCGCTCAGCCCGCTGGATCAACCGAAGGATATCCTCCCTAAATGAGACTGTCAGCGAACTGGCCCCCTTTGTCTGGGCAACTGCGTCGCTGAACCAGCGGCTGGAAATCGGCCGCAGTCTGCCCAATTGGAATGTCTGGAGCATGCCACCAGACACACTAGTTCAGATCCTAGAGATAATTGAAACTCGTAAGCCGAAACTGATCGTCGAGTTTGGCTCAGGTATCTCGACCATTGTAATTGCTTCTAAGCTTCGGGATGTGGGCGGAAAGCTCATTTCCTACGAACATGATGCAGAATATGCAGAGAATGTACGTCATGGCCTGACCGAAAGGGGGCTAGCTGGGTTCGTCGATCTTCGTGTCAGAGGTATCACACCGACCAAGTTCCTCGAATACGACCATCGTTGGTATGATGTCGATCTGGACGAATTGCCGAAGAATGCTGATCTCGTTGTCGTGGACGGGCCTCCGATGCCATTGGAAAAGAGATAAGATTGCCAGCAGGCGACCTGATGGCCGAACGCCTCAATCCCGGTGGCTCAATCCTATTTGACGATGCCAAGCGTGAAGGCGAACAATCAATCAAGCGCTTTCTGATGAAGAAGTACCCGGGGTTCAATTATGTGGAGCCCCCTGCGATTCGTGGGTTATTGATCATGTCAAAACCGGACTGATGGAAACAAGCAGGCCCTGATCCTTGAACTGAAAATGGTGTCGTAGCCTATCCCAACCGGGTCTCCCGTGTCTAATCGGTTAAGTAGCGCTAAAAACCCAAAGTTGATCCCGATTGGCGCAAATGAAGCTGTCCAAAACCAACGGTTGCCCCTTAATCGACAGGTTTCGGAAAAGGTCTCCCGCCCGCTTCATCTGGCTAAAAATACTCCGGGGGTGAATTGGCCGCAGGCCAAGAGGGGGCTGGCCCCCTCATCCAGCCTACCGCCCGCGCACGGTATCGATCATGAGTTGAACATTCTCCGGGTCCGCATCTGGCGTGATGCCGTGCCCCAGATTGAAGATATGCGGCCCTTTCGAAAACGCATCGACAATCCGTCGTGTCTCATCCACCAGTGCCTGCCCACCCGTGACCATGTGGGATGAGGCCAGATTGCCCTGCACACACCCATCCGTTTGCACGTTTTCTGCCGCCCATTCCGGCGACACCGAATTGTCCAGCGCGACACAATCCACACTGGTGGCCTTGGCGAACCCGACATATCCGTTACCTGCTTCTCGGGGGAAACCGATGACGGGAATGCCCGGATGGCGGGCTTTGATGGCCTTGGTGATCACACGGCAGGGTTCGACGGCGTATTTCTGAAACGCCTCGCCCTTCAACGATCCTGCCCAGCTGTCGAAGATTTTGACGACCTCGGCGCCAGCCTCGATCTGCGCCGACAGATATTCGATCGTCGCAGCAGTGATCCGGTCCAGCAGCGCCTCGAACAGCGCGGTGTTTTCCTCGCGCAGCGCGTGGGCTGGTCCCTGATCGGGGGTTCCCCGCCCGGCGATCATATAGGTCGCCACGGTCCAGGGGGCGCCTGCGAAGCCGATCAGAGTCGTCTCGGACGGAAGCTCCCGCGACAGGATACGCACGGTCTCATAGACGGGCGACAGCGTCTCGTGGATATCCTCAACCGGCTTCAGCGCATCAAAATCCGATTGCTGCGTGATCGTGGACAGGCGCGGCCCCTCGCCGGTAACGAACCACAGCTCCGCACCCAGCGCCTGCGGCACCAGCAAGATGTCGGCAAACAGGATCGCGGCATCAAAACCGTAGCGGCGGATCGGTTGCAGGGTGACCTCGGCGGCAAGCTCGGGGTTGTAGCACAACGACAGGAAATCCCCGGCCTGCGCCCGCGTCGCCCGATACTCTGGCAGATACCGTCCGGCCTGACGCATCATCCAGATCGGCGGGACGTCCTGTGTCTCTCCCGCCAGCGCTCGCAGCAATTTCTTTGTCTCGGCCATACATGCCCCCAATCTTCCGGTCTGCGCAACGGGTCGGGCCTCAGTGGCAATTTGTCAAGCTCTGCCCCCATTGTCAGGGCAATGTGACGCGACTAAAGCTGTGCACATGAGTCTTACACTGCCCACCCCCGCATCGCCTCTGAAAATCGGCACCCGTGGATCACCGCTGGCGCTGGCACAAGCCTATGAAACCCGTCAGAGACTGGGCGCCGCATTCGACCTGCCCGAGGATGCGTTCGAAATCGTGGTGATCAAGACCACAGGCGACAACCGCGCCATGATCGATGCGGATCGCCCGCTGAAAGAGATCGGCAATAAGGGCCTGTTCACCAAGGAAATCGAAGAGGCGATGCTGAAAGGCGGGATCGATATCGCCGTGCATTCGACCAAGGACATGCCGGTGGAACAGCCCGAAGGGCTGGTGCTGGATACTTTTCTGCCGCGCGAAGATGTCCGCGATGCATTCATCTCGCCGACCCTGAGTTCGATCCACGAATTGCCAGAGGGCGCAGTTGTTGGGACTTCATCGTTGCGTCGCCGGGCGCAATTGCTGAACCGCCGGCCCGACTTGAAAGTGGTTGAATTTCGCGGCAACGTTCAAACCCGCCTAAAGAAGCTGGCCGACGGCGTGGCCGACTGTACCTTTCTCGCCATGGCCGGTTTGCGCCGACTGGACATGAAGGATGTCCCCGCGACCGCAATTTCGCCCGAAGACATGCTCCCCGCTATTGCCCAGGGCACAATTGGCATTGAGCGGCGCAGTGACGATAGCCGTGCCGCCGAAATGCTCACGGCCATTCACCATGTCGAAACCGGCCAGCGCCTCGCGGCCGAACGCAGCTTGTTGGCCGGGCTGGACGGTTCATGCGAAACACCGATTGCAGGATTGGCGCAGGTTCGCGACGGCCAGTTGCATTTGCGCGGAGAAGTCCTGCGCCCGGACGGGTCCGAGGCGATCAGCGAAGATGCTGCCGGACCGCTCGGCGATGGGGCCGAACTGGGCCAATCCATGGCGGAATCCCTGCTGAAACAAGCAGGCCCGGGTTTCTTCGATTGGCGCTAAACCACTAATTTTAAATAATTCAAGTTAATGTGAACTGCTTCACTGTCGCCGCAACGGCGAAGGTGCAATATGTCTGTATTCCGATGAGGATAGAAGGTCAGTCTCGAATATATCGAAAGTTTTATCCCGTTTTATTTTAGATAGTATTCGAGGGGGCGAGATTGATCCTTCTGGCGGGGCGCAGTTGATTTTCAACCGCGCCCCGTTCTCTGTCCAAAGTCATGGCGCCGTGTTTCTATTCAGCAGCTTTGCGCTGGCCATTGTGATGACTGAATACCGCGCGTCCTATGCCTGCCTCGGATCGGAAATCGGCCGTGCGCCCCGGCAACGCGCGGTAGAACGGTGTAAGACCCGGCTCGACCGCCTCTGCCAGCGTAGCGCATTCGCTGCACAGCCCAGACACCACAGAGTGTGAGGCGCGTGCGCGGATGGCGGTTAGCAAGCGCATGTGGGCACCCTCCAACGCCTGGAACACTGCCCCGTCCGCCAGATCTCGATCACCAACCAGCACGTAAACCGGTTCAGGCTCGCTTTTACCCTTCAGGTCAACAAACCCTGCTTCAAGCAGCGCAAGATCGGAACTGGTGGCCTGCTGCACCGATTGCGAAACCAGAATGTCATAATCCACATGTCGGCAATTCTGCTCGATCCTGGCTGCCACATTCACAACATCACCAATTACCGTGTAATTGAACCGTCGCCGCGAGCCGATATTGCCGACGCAGGCGGCTCCGGTGGCGCATCCGGTCGCCAGGGCGATCGGAGGGCGGCCGCGCATGATGGGTGAGGCATTGAACGCGTCCAACGCAACGCGCATCTTCAACGCTGCCAACGCAGCGCGGCATGGATGATCCTCGACCGGCAGCGGCGCATTCCAGAATGCCATGACCGCATCGCCGATAAACTTGTCGATCGTTCCCCGCTCGATCAGAATCTGATCCCCAATCTCGGAAAACAACGCGTTCAGCAAAGCCACCAGATCGGTGGCCGACACCGCCTCCGACAACGGTGTGAAGCCGCGAATATCAGAAAACATCACCGTGATCTCCTGAGATTCCCCGCCCAGTTTCAGTTGATGCCCGTTCGCCTCCATCTCATCGAGAATCTCGGGCGCCACATAATGTGAGAATGTCTGACGGATCACCCGTTTTTCCCGCTCGGTCGAGACAAAAAGGTATCCCGCCAGCAACCCGAAATTGGCCATCCCCCCAGCCAGAGGGAAGGTCGCGTCAAACAGAACCGAATGGTTCTGAAACGCCAGCCAGCTGATGACGATGACGACCATTGCCGCCACGCCACCTGCAATAAACGACGCGACCGCCCCATAGTTGGACATCACCACGGTGACAACGACACCAAGGATCACAAACGCCAGCAACTCAAGCGCCGCGGTCACATCCGATCTGCTGAGCACATCACCCAGAATGATCTGTTCGATAATCTGGGCATGGATCGACACACCGGGTACGGATTCACCCAACGCGGTTTCACGCATGTCGAAAAGACCTGCTGCGGAGGTGCCGACCAAGATAATCCGCCCTTCGATTTCTGCCCGAAGCGCAGGATCATCACCGCTGCGCATGACGTCATCGGCCGACAGGTAGAGACCGGGATTGTCCCGCCGGTATCGTACCCAGATCTCGCCATTCTCGGTGGTTGGCAGAAGAAATTCGCCAATACCGACCTCGAGCATAATCCCGGCTTCGTCCTGCGACCCTTCGGCGAAATAAACCGGTTCGCCCATTGCAACCCGCAGAGCTTCGACCCCGAGGCCCGGCAAGACACCGTTTGGACCGGACCACAGCACCGGGACCCGCCGCACCACGCCCAGCCCGCCCAGAGGGGAAACGTTGACGCCGCCAATCCCAGCGGCATCGTCGCCCAAGGGTGGGGCCAGAGACGTCCAATGGGCGACACTGACAAGGCCCGCTGCCGGATTTTCACCAATTTCAACAAGCCCCGCTTTTGGAAGTATTGCCGATCCACTGTCTGATTGCCGGGCCGCGACGCCCAGCACGACCGGCCAATTCGCAATCTCAGCTCCGAATCTGACATCATTGTCCAAGCCGGACGCGGTCTGATCCACCTGCAACAGCCCCGACAAGGAAGGGTCTTGCAACAATCGAACCGGAGAATACCGGTCCGGTTCGGCAAACAGCATGTCGAAAGCGATTGCGGCGGCGCCGTAATTGCCCAACCGCTCGACCATCTGTCCCAGCAATGTGCGCGGCCAGGGCCATTGCCCCCATTCCGACAGGGACCTCTCATCGATGTCCACCACACGGACCGGCAGCCCGGGATCATAGGCGCGTGGAGATACGCGTTGCAGAATATCAAAATAGATCAATCTGGACATCTGCAGGGGGTATGGGTCCACAACCCGAATAAAGCAGCCCATCAGGATCAACCCCAACCCCACAAGCCGAAATATCAATCGACGCCCAAATCTGTCTTTGATCTTACCCACCACATCTGCCTCCCACGCGAAGGGGAAAATGAAAATGCGTGCTGTCCGTAGCTACCAACCAGCCGTCGCTGAGGCATTGCCGGCGGTTGCGGTCGCCCTGGGGCCCGAACCGCCACGATTTCCACTGGATGCGCTCACCGATGTGCTGGCTTCACCGGAGGAACTGACTCCGGCACTCGCTGAGGTCCCTGAACGCCCCTCGGCGCTGGCCGAGGCCCGTCCAGGTGATTCAGATCGCCCTCTTTCACGGGCTGGCGACTCAGCCTGTCTCTGTTCTGCCTGACGTTGGGCTGCGCGCCGCTCAGGCTGTTCGGATTCCACCTTAGGCGCCTTCGCCTGCGCACCCGAACAGCCTTCGGCAGTCACCCGGAACGGAGGTAGCAGATTGTTTTGCGATCGTATGAAGGGGAAACCGCCCTGTAGGGCTTTGTCATATTGATCCTGATCCGCGGGTCGTCCCACCCGACCATTTGAACTGGTGGCAAACAGACTGCATCTGCGGCTTGCAGATCGGCACGACCCTCTTAGCCCGCACATCTGAACGGTGCCCTCGATCACCAGCATCGCGCTTTGATTCTCGGATGTGATCCACATGTCAAATATCGTGCCCCGAACGGCCATCGTGGCATTCGGTGTTTTGATCGAATAGGCCCGCTTTCTGCTTTTGCCAGAAATAAAGCGGAAACTGCCACCCAGTGCCTGCACGGTGAAACTCTTTGCCTTACGGTTTCCGCGCAACATCGATACATCCAGTATCATCCGCGCGTTCGGGCCAACTGCAATCTTGGTCTCGTCAACAAAAAGCAATTGAACCACACCTGACCTGTCGGTTGAAATGGTGTCGCCCGAGGCCACCTCCATCCCTTGCCGCAGCCGTATCTTTTTGCCAGCCCGGATAACATCCGCGCCCGGTTTGACGCTCAGCACCTTTCCGATTGATGCGACGGCCGATACGGGCAGCGCAGACAGAACCACGAAAACAATAAGCAATCTCAACCAGGCCAAACCCAAGTCCCCTTCCCCAAAAAGGTACCTATCGGAGTGTCAAAATACCCCTCGCCCGATATCTGTCGCCTCAAAAAGCTAAATATGATTAGTTATACAAGCCATTAAAACTAACCAAATATGCGTCAAAACAGGTGGATTTGGCAAGCTTTCGAATAATTGCCTGTGTTCCGGACAGATCGAAACACTCTTTTCTAATGCCCGGCTGTTGCGTTCCGTTGGTTTTACTCATCGGTCTTTCAGAAGAATATTTTTTATGCGGAAAGCCGGATTGATACCTGGATGACAGGCAACGGCGTACCGGCCAACAGAGACGTGGTCGCGTGTTTGACGGCAACCATCTGCCAAGGGGCGAGGGACCTTAAAATATTTTTTCTTAACTTTAGCGATCACGCGACTGCAAGTTGTTCAAACTTTCCCGGAAGCCCCGGCCATGAAGGTCCAATCTCTCCGGTAAGTCCGGTGGTGCGGGCTTCGTATACGGGATCACCACGTTTTTCTTACCCCGTCCACTTAATGGGTCAAGCAAGGTGGCGTCTCTGGTTTGATCGTATACCCAAGGCGCCGACGCTATCTCCGGCAGCGTTTCTACCAATGTAGAAACGATTCCCGTAGCGTGCTTGAAGTTATGCAATCAGATACGATGCCAACACTGGTTAGAAGTAATGATAGGACATCCGCTACGACATTTAACATCTCCAACGAAACTTACCGGCAATTGCTAACTGGTAGGAATGCGTTGCAAATTCCACGCTTCCTGAGAGGTCGCAGTTATAAAGAAGAATACTGGATGGACGTTCCGGAACTGTTCGAGGCGGAACTTGGATCTTAGCGCTGCATTGGCTAACTGGCTATTCAACCGCGCCAAAACGACCGCCATAAGTGACCGAGGAGACAGCAACAGCTAAGGGCGTTGGTCCAAGCACAATCAGATCAAGCGAAGAACCTTTCGTCCTCAGTCACACTTTTGCCCGAAACTACTGGCAAAGTCGCATTGTTGAAATGGTGGAAGCGGAGTGGGGCAATGAAACTGATTGTGCAGATTCCTGCACTGAACGAGGAGGAAACCCTCTCCTCGGCCATTGCGGAAATCCCGCGAGAAATCGCCGGGATTTCTTCTGTTGAAATTCTCGTAATTGATGATGGGTCAACGGACCGCACAATTGAAGTGGCGCGTGAAGCTGGTGCCGACCATATTTTGGTTATGCCTTCAAATGTGGGACTCGCGCGTGCGTTCTCTGCCGGGATCGAAGAAGCGCTTGCGCTTGGCGCGGATATCATCGTCAATACTGACGCAGACAATCAGTATGACGCAAAAGCCATTCCGGCCCTCATCGCGCCCATCCTTGAACGTCGTGCGCAAATCGTCGTGGGGGCCCGCCCAATCAGCGGGATCGAATCCTTCTCGCGCATTAAGAAGGCGCTGCAGCATTTGGGAAGTTGGGTGGTGAGGCAAGCCAGCGGAACAGATATCCCCGATGCACCTTCGGGCTTTCGGGCCTATGCTCGTGACGCCGCCGCGCGGCTTTGTGTTATCAATACATATACTTATACACTTGAGACTGTTATCCAGGCGGGACGAAAACGCATTCCAATGACATCCGTGCCCGTTGGCGTGAACACGGTGACGCGACCCTCTCGGCTGTTCAAGGGCATCCGAGAATATGTCATCCGCTCTGCGACAACCATCATACGCGTCTTTGTCCTTTATGCGCCGATCCGGTTTTTCTTTACGCTAGCCGCAATCTTCGCTCTGCCGGCATTATTGGTGATTGGCCGGTTTCTGACATTTTACGCTATGGACGGCGGTTCAGGTCATATTCAATCCTTGGTTCTGGCGGCAACGCTCATGGCCATGGCAACCGTACTCGTCGCTGTCGGCGTATTGGCCGACATGATTGCCGCGAACCGCAGTTTACTCGAAGACATCCGCGCCAGGGAACTTCTGCGCGCGCCAACATCGAGAAGCGGAAACACTAAGGCTGATACGGTAAAACTATCCAATGCAGCCTGAGCAATCTTTGGCTGCTCCAATGCACCGAAGAGAAAGTCTTCTAGAGCGGTTATGCGATAGAGATGTGCAGCGCCATATCGCCTACCTAGCTTTTGCTGTGCTCGTCGCAGCAGCTTGGATTCGCAATGTAAACTGGGACGAGTTCTTTTTCCTGAGCCATATCCATGCGAATCTGGAAGGGCGCCTGGACCGACCGATGCAAACAGCTTACGTCCACGCGTTTGGCTGGTTAGCTTGGATACCCGGTAAGGAAATGGCTCAGGTTTTTGTCGCCCGACTGACTATGACTTTGTTCCTTGGGATCACTTGTCTATCGATCTACCGTATTTCCAAGACAGTAGCTGGGCGCGACGTTGCGGGTCTTGCAGTCCTTGCGTTTTTGACCTCAGGCTTCGTTATTGTCTATGGCGCGAGTTTTCGGGCCGACCCGATTGCTGCGGCGGGGCTTATGGCAGCCATGGCCATTATGATGACCAAGCGAATGGGTTCAGTACAGACCGCGGTCACAGCACTGCTCATCGCTGCGTCACTCTTGGTAACTGTCAAGGCTGTTCTCTACCTGCCCGCTTTTTTGGGTGTGCTACTTTGGCGATGGCCGGAGCGCGGGCAAGTTCTGCGTATTTTTGTTTCGGGCCTGATCGGCGTAGGTCTCGCCTCGATTATCTACATCTGGCACGCGTCTGGCATTGCAAGCTCTTTGAGTAACGAAACCGCAAACAACGCACAACGCGCTTTTGAAACCACGCTCTTGGACTCTGGGCTTTTTCCGCGCGCGCGCGAGGCACTTCTGTGGGCGTTGTTAAGTTTGGGCGCGATAACGCTTGTCGCCGTCGGTATAGGTGCAGGTCAGAATAACAGAAAGATCTGCGCAGCGTTGGCTTTTGCCCTTCCGTGCTTGCTTTCCATCCTATTCTATCGGAATGCCTTCCCGTATTTCTTCCCGTTCATCACTCCACCCCTCATGATCATTACAGCGATGGGCGCCGCACGGCTCGGGCGCGGCCCAGTACTTGGAACCTTGATAGTACTTATGCTGTGTACGGGTGCCGGGCAGGCGGTGAAAGCGCTTTCGGAAAACGCGGCGCTTCAGCGTGCTACACTGGCGGAGGTACATCGGTTGTTTCCAGAGCCAGTACCTTACATCGACCACAACGCCATGGTTGCAACGTTTCCGAGGAACCTGTTTTTCATGTCAAGCATGGGTCTCAAACACTATCGCGCCGCAGGGCAACCTGTAATGGCACATCTTATAGAAACAAAACGGCCACCTTTGCTTTTAGCCAATCGTTGGGCGCTGCATGTCGCGATGAATGACGAGACAGTCCCTGATGGTCCGCATCTTCTTTTCCCCGAAGATGCCGAAGCCCTTCGGCAAAGCTATATTCACTATTCGGGTACGATATGGCTCGCTGGCCAAGAGACCATCCTTGGAAGTGAGCCCGAAGATATTACTCTACCGTTCCCAGGGCGGTACCGAGTCGAAACGGATAAACCCGTCGTCATAGATGGCAATAACGTCTCCGATAGAATGGTGATTTACAGTGATGGTGAGCATCGGGTTTCCGGAAGCTTGGGCCAGAAAGTCCGGTTTGTCTGGGATACATTTGGGACGCCCCGTACTGGTGCATTGCCGAATGGGGGGTTATACGTCGGTTTTTGGAAGCTTCAGCCCTAGCTCCAGCAGAAGCTAACGGTACTTATGTGTATGCGACTTAAGCCAGATTGCAAAATACTAGCCAAGGTTGCTGTACCTCCAACGCACATCGCCTTGAAGATCAATTAATCGGCAACCTGACACCCTTCGTCGAAGTTGCCGGACGGTGAGCGCCTGTCAGCCCAGAGATTGAGTGGCTCCACGTTTTTGAGCCCCGGTTGCTCATCAACGAACTTAAAAAACCAAGCTAAACAAGCTGCCGGTAAAGCGCGATATAGTTGAGGTCGTTGTCCGCTGTATCAGACAGCGGGCTGTGTTGTCCTCAACCTGTCATCCGGCCATAGACCAGTTTGGGGTTGATGCGCCAGCAGTTCTCTGGACCGAGACCCAGCTTTCCATCACGCCGGGGCGAAATCCCTCAATCAAGGCGTCGGCGGTCGTGATCAGGCTTTCGGCAATGCCAAGGTCCTACGGCGCAGGGATTCTACATGGGGTTGCGAATGCAAGCGAAGAATTGTGGCCCTGGCACTGTGGTCGGCGCAATTGGGTTGCCTGCATCGATATTTCGAGGCTAGGTCTTTGTTGGTCTGCAACAGGATTGAAAGAGGTTTTCAGATGCAGTTAAGCGACACCCGCGAGATTCAGGCACCTCCCTCCGCCGTTTATGCTGCCCTGTTGGACCCCGAAGTGTTGAAAGCCTGCATCGGCGGCGCGCAGGAGATCACGGGCAATCCGGCTGAGGGGTATCACGCGACCGTGGTGCAAAAGGTCGGGCCTGTGAAGGCGACGTTCAAAGGCACGGTTACCATGTCTGACATGATTGAACCTGAGCGTTTGACCATCGCAGGAGAGGGTAAGGGCGGCGCGGCAGGCTTTGCCAAGGGCAGCGCAAACGTGACGTTGGAGCCCGGCGAGGCTGGCGGCACCGCTCTGAGCTACGAGGTGGAGGCCAAGGTGGGGGGCAAGCTGGCGCAGTTGGGCAGCCGTCTGATCGACGGATTCGCCAAGAAGATGGCGGATCAGTTCTTTGCCAATCTGCAAGAGCATTTCGAAGGGCCGCCGCCGCAGGACGACGACACCGAGGAAGAATCCAAATCGGGTTGGCTTGGCCGCCTGACCGGACGGGACTAGGCCCTGCGCATACGCGCAGGACAATGTGCGTAACAGGACTGTCGCAAGATGGTTCGGCGCGATAGGTTGCGGTCAAACGAGGGAACGCATGACGACCATTTTGTCCATCCTGGATTTGCGAAAGTCCTATGCCAATGGTTTTGAGGCGCTGAAAGGCGTGTCTCTGGACATTGAAGAAGGTGAGATTCTGGCGCTGTTGGGCCCCAATGGTGCGGGCAAAACAACATTGATTTCGACCGTTTGCGGTATTACGACGCCGACATCGGGTTCGGTCACCGTTGGCGGGTATGACATCCAGACCGAGTTTCGTGCAGCGCGCAAGATGATCGGACTGGTGCCGCAGGAGATCGCGCTTGAGCCGTTCGAGAAGGTCTGGAACACCGTTCGGTTCTCACGCGGTCTGTTCGGTCATGGCAGCGACAATGCACGGATCGAGGAAATCCTTCGAAAGCTGTCTCTTTGGGATAAGCGCCGCAATGCGATCAAGGAACTGTCCGGCGGCATGAAACGCCGGGTGCTGATTGCCAAGGCGCTGGCCCACGAGCCGCGCGTGCTGTTTCTGGATGAGCCGACCGCCGGTGTGGACGTCGAACTGCGCAAGGACATGTGGGAGATCGTCGCCGAGCTGAAGCAAGCGGGCGTCACCATCATCCTGACCACTCACTACATCGAAGAGGCCGAGGCGATTGCCGATCGCGTCGGTGTCATCGACAAGGGCGAGCTTCTGCTGGTGCAGGATAAAGACACATTGATGGCGCAGATGGGCAAGAAACAGATCGAGGTGATGCTGACGGAGCCTGTGTCGACCATACCCGAAAGCCTGTCCGAGCATAATCTGGCTTTGAATGGGGCAGGGGACGCGCTGATCTATACCTACGATACCCATGCGGAGCGCACCGGGATCACCACCCTTCTCAATGACGTGGCGCAGGCCGGTCTGGTGTTACGCGACGTCCAGACCCGCCAGTCGAGCCTTGAAGAGATATTCGTTAACCTCGTGTCCGGAGAGCCCGCATGAACTGGTCCGCCATTGCCGCCATCTACCGGTTTGAAATGGCCCGGTTCTTCCGCACCCTTGCGCAGAGTTTTCTCTCACCGGTCCTGTCGACCTCACTCTATTTCGTGGTGTTCGGCACCGCCATCGGCAGCCGTATCCAGGAAATCGAGGGCGTATCCTACGGCGCGTTCATCGTGCCGGGCCTTATCATGCTTTCCGTGGTGATGCTGTCGATCTCAAACGCATCCTTCGGTATCTACTTCCCCAAGTTTCTGGGCACGATTTACGAGCTGTTGTCGGCCCCGATCAATTTCATCGAAATTGTCATTGGCTATGTCGGCGCCGCGGCAACCAAGGCGTTGTTCGTGGGTCTGGTCATTCTGGTTACCGCCACCTTCTTTGTGGACATACGAATAGAACATCCGTTCGCGATGGCCGCATTCCTGATCCTGTCCTGCCTCAGCTTTTCTTTGCTGGGTTTCATCGTGGGCATCTGGGCGGGTAACTTTGAACAGATGTCGCTTGTTCCCCAGCTTGTTGTGACACCACTGATTTTTCTGGGCGGGACGTTCTATTCAATCTCGATGCTACCACCTCTCTGGCAAACAATCACCTTGTTCAACCCCGTGGTTTATCTGATTTCCGGGTTCCGCTGGTCATTCTACGGTATCGCCGATGTCCCGATATTCTGGAGCCTTCTTGCGATACTGGCATTTACCGGAATCTGCCTTGCGATCATCGGCTGGATCTTCAAAACTGGTTGGCGCATCCGTAGCTAGGGCGTTGCATTTTTGCCCATCAGGTGTGTGAAATTGGTTCACGTCGCGTTTATGGCGCTTCGGGTCTCTTGTTTACGGCCTCGGCGCGCTCTACATCGGCTTCCATGAAACTCAGCCTGTCCTTCGTGAAAAAGCAGCCCCTGGTGGCCGTTGTCCGCTTGTCCGGTGCCATCGGAATGGCCGGGCGCGGGTCGATGAATGCCACCGCTCTGGCGCCGGTTCTGGAAAAAGCCTTTCGCAAGGGCAAGCCTGCCGCGGTAGCGCTTGAGGTCAACTCGCCCGGAGGATCACCTGTCCAAAGCTCGTTGATCGGCGCGCGTATCCGGCGGCTGGCGGACGAGCTTGATATTCCGGTCTACGCTTTCGTCGAAGATGTGGCCGCCTCGGGCGGATACTGGCTGGCGGCGTCGGCAGATGAAATCTGGGCTGACGACAGTTCGGTTCTGGGATCGATCGGCGTAATCTCGTCGGGGTTCGGCGCGCATGTCTTTCTGGCGCGGCAAGGCTTTGAGAGGCGCGTGCACACAGCGGGTCAGTCGAAATCGATGCTCGATCCGTTTGCCCCGGAAAAGAAAGAGGACGTCGCGCGGCTCAAAGTGCTGCTGGGCGATATCCATGAGAATTTCGTCACCCATGTCAAAACCCGCCGGGACGGCAAGCTGAATACCGATGCTGACCTGTTCAATGGCGAGGTCTGGCTGGCGCGCCGCGCGCAAGAGCTGGGCCTGATCGACGGCATCGCGCATCTGAAACCCAAGATGCAGGAAAAGTTCGGCGACAAGGTCAGGTTCCGCCGCTACGGGCTGCGCAAGCCGATCTGGTCACGCTTCGGGGCAACGATGGCGCAGGATGCCATCGCCGGGCTTGAGGAGCGCGCCGCCTACGCGCGTTTCGGGTTGTAACGTGATCATCAAGGCTGTCACCCTGTTCCTGATCGCCATGGGCGTTCTGGCGATGTTCGGCAAGTTGCGCTTTCCGGGCCAGAAACGGTTGAGTTCCGCCAAGTGTCCTCGATGTGGGCGTTTCCGGATCGGCAAAGGCTCGTGTCCGTGTGAAAAAGGAGGCCGTGGATGACGGCGTGGCTGTTTTCCGGCCTAGGGTTGCTGATCCTGCTGCTTGCCGGGGACGCGTTGGTCCGCGGGGCGGTCAATCTCAGTCTGCGACTGGGTGTTCCCGCTCTGATCGTAAGTCTGACCATCGTGGCATTCGGCACCTCGGCGCCCGAGTTGCTGATCGCGATCAGCGCCATCAAGGAAAACGCGCCCGGTATTGCGCTGGGCAACGTGGTCGGGTCGAACACGGCCAACATACTTCTGGTTCTGGGTCTGCCTGCACTGCTGGCCACCTTGCACACAAGCGAGTGCGACAGCCGCAAGAACTATGTCTTCATGCTGCTTGCAACGGTCCTGTTTATCGGGCTGGCCTTCTGCGGAGTCTTTAACCTGTTCAGCGGGGCAATCCTGCTGGCGGCGCTGGCGCTGGTTCTGGCCAATGCCTTCCGCGAGGCACATGCCCATCGCAAGGCCTGTGGCGAAGCGTGCGCGGATGAAGATGAGCTTGAAGGCCTCGAAGAAGCCGATCCGGACATGCCTTATTGGAAGGTGTCCCTGTATCTGGTTCTCGGCCTGATCGGCCTGCCAATGGGTGCGCAATTGCTGGTGGACAACGCGACGATCATCGCCCGCGACTACGGCGTCAGTGAGACGGTGATCGGTTTGACGCTGATTGCCGTGGGCACGTCTTTGCCGGAACTAGCGACAACAGTAATGGCGGCGTTGCGCCGTCAGGCCGATGTGGCGCTGGGCAACGTTATCGGTTCGAACATGTTCAACCTGTTGGCCATCATCGGTATCACAACTCTGTTCGGGCGCATCCCTGTGGACCCTGAATTCCTTCGGTTCGATCTGTGGGTGATGCTGGGTGCATCGCTGCTGCTGGTCCCATTCGTGTTTTTCAAAAAAGATATTACGCGTATCTGGGGACTGGTTCTGACGCTGCTTTATTTGATTTACGTCGTCAGCCTTCTGGCGTGATCTGATCAGGGGAGAGAGCCCATGACCCGAGCCTTGGTGACCGGCGCCGGAAAACGCCTTGGCCGTGCTATGGCGCTTTATCTGGCGCAGCGCGGCATGGATGTCGCTGTCCACTATGCCAACTCGGAACAAGCGGCACGCGAAACGGTGGCCGAGGTTCAGGCGCGGGGCCGCGCGTCAGTCGCGCTGCAAGCCGATCTGCTGGACGAAGCCCAGGTCGGCACATTGCTTCCCCGTGCGGTTGAAGCGCTGGGTGGGCCGATCACCTGTCTGGTCAACAACGCGTCAATTTTTGAGTATGACAATATCCACACGGCGACCCGCCAAAGCTGGGACCGGCATCTCGACAGCAACCTGCGTGCACCATTTGTTCTGACGCAAGCCATGGCCGGGCAAGGGCTGGAGCCGGAGTTGGATGATCAGGGAGAACCTCAGGCGGTTGGGCTGATCGTAAACATGGTGGATATGCGGGTGCGCAAGCTGACCCCTGAATTCATGTCGTACACGATTGCCAAGATGGGCCTGTGGGCGCTGACCCGGACAACCGCGCAGGCGTTGACGCCTGCAATCCGCGTGAACGCAATAGGTCCGGGCCCGACGCTGCAGGGCCATCGACAAAGTGAAAAGCACTTTAATGCACAAAGGCAGAACACAATTCTGGAGCGCGGAGCAAACCCGTCGGACATCACCGCCGCGCTGGGGTACTTTCTGGATGCACATGCCGTTACCGGCCAGTTGTTATGCGTCGATGGCGGGCAGCATCTGGGCTGGCAAACGCCGGATGTTCTGGGCATAGAATAGACATATCAGCTGCAAGTTTTGCACCGCTCTCATCCCTGTTACCTGAGCGTTACAAAATTGTCTTAATTTTCATATACTTGTCTCAGATGATATAAAATATTGTTTAAAAACAATACCATAATTTCCTGCCTATTTTTTGTGCAGATCAACGAATAGGTAAGGATTCAAGGGAAAATCGTGATGCCCCAAAAGTTATCTGCACAGTTATCCACAGAAGTCGTGGATTTGTTTTCTCTTGATCTGAAGCGCACAAGATTGCAGCCATGGTCAGAGAATCATAAGTCACGGCCATGACATCTCACAACGATACCAAACCGGACACTGAACTCACGGGATATGCCTGTATTCAGCGGTATGTAAAAACGCTGGACAGCTCGCCCGGCGTTTATCGAATGCTGGATGCTGATAGCCGGGTTCTGTACGTGGGCAAGGCGCGGAACCTGAAGGCGCGGGTATCGAACTATATGCGTCCAGGGCATTCGGGGCGGATCGAAAAGATGATCGCGGCGACCGCCTCGATGATGTTCCTGACCACGCGGACCGAGACAGAAGCCCTGTTGCTTGAGCAGAACCTGATCAAACAGCTCAAGCCGAAGTACAATGTGCTGCTTCGCGATGACAAAAGCTTTCCGAACATTCTGGTCGCCAAGGATCACGCCTTTCCACAGATCAAGAAGCATCGCGGGGCCAAGAAGGAAAAAGGCGCTTATTTCGGACCTTTCGCCAGCGCAGGGGCAGTGAACCGGACGCTCAATCAGTTGCAAAAGGCGTTCCTGCTGCGCAACTGTTCGGATTCCATGTTTGAGAGCCGCACACGGCCTTGTCTGCTCTATCAGATCAAGCGCTGTTCCGGGCCGTGTGTCGGGTTGATTTCCGAGGTGGATTACCGCGAAAGCGTAAAGGATGCCGAGCGGTTCCTGTCAGGCCGGTCTACCAAAGTGCAGGAGGATCTGGCCGAACAGATGATGGCCGCCTCCGAGGCGATGGAGTTCGAACGTGCCGCTGGTCTGCGCGATCGCATCCGGGCTCTGACCCAGGTTCAGACCTCTCAGGGCATCAATCCACGGGGCGTCGCTGAGGCGGATGTGATCGGTCTTTATATGGATAGCGGGCAGGCTTGTGTGCAGGTGTTCTTCATCCGCGCCAATCAGAATTGGGGAAACAAGGACTTCTATCCTCGGGTCGGGCCGGATGTTTCCCCGGCCGAGGTAATGGAGGCATTCCTCGGCCAGTTCTATGACAACAAGGAACCGCCACGTCAGTTGATCCTGTCCGACGCAATCGAAAACGCCGATCTGATGCAGGAAGCGTTGTCGGAAAAGGCCGGGCGCAAAGTAGAGATTCTGGTTCCTCAGCGCGGTGAAAAGCAGGAACTGATCGCGGGCGCGCTACGCAATGCGCGCGAGTCACTCGCCCGGCGGATGTCCGAAAGCGCGACTCAGGCCAAACTGCTGCGAGGGGTCGCTGAGGCATTTGATCTGGACAGCCCGCCCAATCGGATCGAAGTTTACGACAACTCGCATATTCAGGGTACCAATGCGGTCGGTGGCATGATCGTTGCCGGCCCCGAAGGGTTCATGAGAAACGCCTATCGCAAGTTCAATATCCGGGGTGATGATCTGACTCCGGGCGACGATTTCGGGATGATGAAAGAGGTGCTGACCCGCCGCTTTACCCGATTGCAAAAGGAAGACCCGGATCGAGACAAGGGGTTGTGGCCGGATTTGCTGTTGATCGATGGCGGTGCGGGGCAGGTGAGTGCCGTGCACGAAATCATGGTCGAACATGGTGTCGAAGACATTCCCATGATCGGCGTCGCCAAAGGTGTGGACCGTGACCATGGTAAGGAAGAATTTCACCGGACCGGTCAACGCCCGTTTGCGCTGAAACGCAACGATCCGGTGCTATATTTCATCCAACGCCTCAGGGATGAGGCACACCGGTTCGCCATCGGTACCCATCGTGCGAAACGCGCCAAGGCCGTTGGCGCAACGCCTCTGGACGAAATCACCGGCGTCGGGGCTGCGCGCAAACGGGCTTTGCTGGCTCATTTCGGCAGCGCCAAAGCCGTGAGCCGGGCCAATCTGGCGGACCTCAAAGCGGTTGAGGGGATCTCGGCCGGGCTGGCGCAGAAGGTCTATGATTTCTTCCATGACAAGGGCTAGGCTTTTCGGCCGCGCCAGAGGATATAAAGCCCCGAAGCAACGATCAGCGCGCTGCCGATCCACATGGTTTGATCCAGCTGCTCTTGGAACAGGAAAATGCCTAGCCCAATTCCGAAAAGCAGTCTGGAATAGCGAAATGGCGTCACCGCCGAGACTTCGCCGGTCCGCATCGCTTTCATCAGGGATGCATAGGCCATCGTTCCGATGGCGACAGCTGCCGCAACATGCGCACCTGTCACGGCGTTCAGCGCCACCATCGAGGTCCCTTCCCAGGGCTGATAGGCGAACCCGGCGACAATGATTGAGAGAAAGCCATAAAACCCCAGCACGTCGGTTCCCAAAGTGATGGGCGCCGCGCGGCTGGCCAGATCGCGGCCTGCAAACCCCAGCATCCCCAACACCGCCAGAAGCGACAGCGCCGAAAAGCTGTCGCCGGTCGGGCGGATGATGACGACGACACCGATCAAGCCGATCAGGATTGCGCTCCAACGCCGCCACCCCACGGTTTCGCCAAAGAACAGCGCCGCCCCGGCGACGACGACCAGCGGCGTCGCCTGAAGAATAACCGTTGCTGATGACAGCGGCGTCAGGGCGATAGCCAGCAAGTAGAACATCCGCCCAAGTATCTCGAAAAACACACGTACCTTCATTGGCCGGGAAAGGACGTCAGGGTGGAACAACTGACCACCACGTAAGGTGGTGACGCAGGCGAAGACTATCGCACCACCTGTGCCGAACAGAACCAGTACCTGCCAGATGGGCAACAGGGCCGACACGCCTTTCAACAACGCGTCTTCAATCGCGAAAAGGGCCATGGCTGCGATCATCCATGCGCTGCCGATCAGGTTCGACCGGGGATCGGTTTGAATATGTGTGGTCATGTCAGCTCTGGAGTGCTTTCTGGCGCCGCCGCGCCAATCTGACGTCAAAGCTTTCCTGTGCCAAGATATAACCGGTGGCGCGCGTGCGGTTGCGACGCTTTGACGTGCAGTGCGCCAAATGCTTGTCCGCGGGCAGTTTTTTTCGACCCTGTCTTTTCTGTCCCGAACCTGCGATGTAGGGTCCAACCCATGAAATGGAACCTGCCGAATATTCTGACCGTCCTACGCCTGGTGGCGGCACCCGGTCTTGCCGTGATGTTCTTGTATTTCACACGGCCCTACGCTGATTGGTTCGCACTGGTCCTGTTCCTGTCTGCGGCCATCACCGATTGGTTCGATGGCTATCTGGCGCGGGCCTGGAAGCAGGAAACCAAGATCGGTGCGATGCTGGACCCGATTGCCGACAAGGCGATGGTGGTGATCGCGCTGATGATCCTGGTTGGGTATTCAACCGAGCATTGGACGCCCTGGCTGGTGCTGCCGGCCACGGTGATCCTGTTTCGCGAAGTTTTTGTCTCGGGCCTGCGGGAGTATCTCGGCGATGTGGCCGGGACGCTGAAAGTGACGAAGCTGGCCAAATGGAAAACGACTGCGCAGATGGTCGCGATTGCGATTCTGTTCTCGCAGGGGATATTCGAACATCACTTCGTGATGGCCACGTTCGGCATGGATAATGTGACCATAGATCAGGTGCTGACCGGGCAAGTGGAGGATCTGAACCACATGCGCTGGTACCTTGAAGGCATGTTCTGGTCAGGCCGTATCGGGCTGTGGCTGTTGTGGATCGCCGCAGCGCTGACATTGATCACCGGCTACGACTACCTACGTAAAGCCATGCCACATCTGAAGGAGAGTTAAGGGATGGATGTGCTGTATTTCGCCTGGGTGCGCGAACGCATCGGTCTGCCGAAAGAAAAAATCGTGACCGAGGCCGCGACAGTGTCCGACTTGGTCGCCGAGCTGAGCGCACGCGAAGATCGCTATGCCGCCGCGTTCGCGGATCTGTCGGCCTTGCGCGTGGCGCTGGATCAGGAGCTTTCGGACTTTGATGCTCCGCTGAACGGGGTGCGCGAGGTTGCGTTTTTTCCACCGATGACCGGCGGCTGACCCGATGCGCATAGCGGTTCAGCAGGAAGCGTTCGATCTGGGTGTCGAGGCCAATGCCTTCGCAGAAGGTGCTATCGCAAATGGGGCCATCGTGACGTTCACGGGCGTTGTGCGTGATCTGACGACCGGGGATCTGGATGTCATGGAGATCGAACACTATCCGGGCATGACCGAACGGGCGCTGGCCGCAATCGCGCAAGAGGCGATGGATCGCTGGTCTTTGGGTGATGTTCTGGTGATTCACCGGCACGGGCGTCTGGCCCCCGGTGACCGGATCATGATGGTCGCCACAGCGGCGCCGCATCGCAAGGACGCCTTTGAGGCGGCGGAATATCTGATGGATTACCTCAAATCCCGCGCGCCGTTCTGGAAGAAAGAAATCTCCACCTCCGGCGCCGAATGGGTCGCCGCGAAGGAAGAGGACGAAGACGCGCTGACCCGTTGGTAGGACGATCAGTCGGCGTTGTTGATCCGACCGCGCATTTCCTCGGCTTCCTGCCGTGCTGCGCGCAACCCTTCCATCGCCGCATTCAGTTCAGCCTCGGTTTGCGTCAATTGGTTCGTCAGCTCTGCTTCGCGCTGCTGCAGGTATGTGATTGCCTGATCGCGGGTTTCCTCGGCTTCGTGCAACTCCTGGCTCATCCGATCCAGATCGGCCACATCGCTTTGACGGACACGAGACAGACGATGGGCCAGCCAATTGGCGAACCAGCCCATACAGAACGCTGCGAACAGGATGATTGCGGTGGCGATTACAAATTCAATTCTGTTCACTTTGCTGGTCCTCTGAGCCCGCATCCGGGGCATCGGCGTCCGGTGTTTCTGTTTCTGCTTCCATGGCCTCAAGCCCGGTTTCGGTATTGGCGACCGGCTCGGGCCGGATCAGGTGAAAGTTGATCCGGCGATTTTCTTCGCGCCCTTCCTCGGTGTCATTGTCAGCGATGGGCTGCGTTTCGCCATAGCCGACGGCAGAAAAGCTCGAGGTCGGCACGCGCCGTCCGCGCAGTTCGTTCAGGATCGATTGCGCGCGGGCCTGACTGAGTTGCTGGTTCATTTCCTCTCGGCCCTGGCTGTCGGTATGGCCCTGAATTTCCAATCGGATCGGGCCGCATTCGCGCAGGATGTCGGCGATCTGATTCAGCGCGTCGCGCGAATCGGCGGCCACTGTCGCCGATCCGGGTTCGAAGGCGATCTTGCTGCCCTTCTGAACCTCGGCGATCCGCTCTTCGCAGACCTCCGGATCGGGCGGGGCATCTTTGGGTGCCGGAGGCTCAACATAAGTAATCGACAAGTTGAAATCCTGCGCATCCCCCAGCTTCTCCGACAGCATACCTGCGATCAGGGCCTTAACGTCGGGGTGATGACTGATGCCTGTCAGCGAAACGGTGTCGGGTGTCACCGTCAGCGCTCCATTGTGCAGAAGCGACAAGGCGTCGAGGCCCGCCAGAACGCGCACCGCCCACTCCGCCGGCAGGTCCGGCGCAATTCGGGTGGCGGTGTGCACCCGCTCGGACCCAAAGGCGGCACGTGCAAAGCTGTCGGTCATGTTACGCAGGGTCTCGTCACTTACCCGCCCTCGCAGTTGCACCAGACCCTCCGGGCTGAGGGTCGCGCTGAATTCGACCGGTCCCGCAGGATCATCCGGTTCGGGCTCGGGCAGGACGGCGTGAAGGACAAATACCTCGGGCAGGGTGTTCTCCAACTCTCCGACGATGCGGTCGAACAGAGACGGGTCGGTATCCTGTGCGGCGACCAATGTGATGTCGGCATCTGACATGGTGATCGAACCCTGCCCGATCTCGGCCAGTGCCCGGATGCTCAGCTGTGCCGCATTAGGCCAACGGGGCGAGGGGACGCCTAGGCCTATCGTGCAGGAATATGGACCAGTCAGCCCTGACTCGCGCGCGGTTGCGACGATGAGATCCCGTGCCTCCTCGCTTTGGGCCGAGCACGCATCAAACTGCCCGCCGTCCTCGTTGATCAGATACCGCAGGGTAAATGGCGTGATAACCGGGCGGGGTGCTGAAATGGAAAGGCCGATCCGCAGCCCCGGGGGCGCCTCACGGTTCAGGTCCTGCTCCAGCCGGTCTTTTTCCTGCTGGCTATCGGCGATGGCAGTAATGCGTACCAGCCCGGGGCTGGCCGATATCTTGGCACGGGGCAAGTTGGACAGCGCCCGGATTGCATACTCCAAGGCTTGATCCCATCTGCTGGGTTCGGGATAGTCCGCGCTTTCCATCAGGTCCGAGACGGGTGCGTCCCGATCCAGCCGTTGCAGCCTGTCGATCAACTCGTCGCGATCCAGACTGGCAGGCACCAGTCCTATGATCGAAATGCCGCTGTCATTGCGCAAAATCTCGACCGAGAAGCGGGGCGGGGTCAGGTCGGCTGTGGGCGCGACGTCCATTTCGTCGATCACGCGCGAGGTATCGACCTCGGTTCCGGCGGCGGTCAGGGCATTGAACCGGGTGGCCTCGTCTGGCGCGGTACCGGTCAGGACAACGCGCAACCCGTCGGATTCGACCTCGGCCCAGTCATGTCCCTGCAGATTCAGCGCACGGCGCACTGCCAGTTCAGATGCATCTTCAATCTTGCTGACAGAGAAACCTGCGGCCACCAGCGACAACACGGCAGAGACTGCAAAAATCAACGCGACGGCGATGGGATAAGGCAGGCGCATGGGCGGGATCGAGACTCCTCGGTCGATTGATTTCGGACTCATACAGAGCCCGGCACAGAGGTGCAATCAGAGGAAAAGCGCGACGCAGAGGAAGATCAGCGGAATCAAGCCGGTGTCGCGATTGGCCCGGAAAAGCTGCAGCAATTTGGCGTTGTCTTCCGTATCCAGACCCCGCAACTGCCAAGCCAAGTGCCAACCCATCGCCCAGGGTCCGCCAAGGGCAACGACCAAGGCGAGAACCGACGCCTCGGGCAACGCGGCATCAATAATGGCAAGACCCATAAGGCTGACCGTCCCGACCAGAAAATACTTGAGCCATCGGGCTGTATCGGTTCCGAACAGCCGCGCGGTAGATTTGATGCCGATCAGTTCATCGTCCTCTGCGTCCTGATGGGCGTAAATCGTGTCATAGAACAACGTCCAGGCGATCCCCGACAGGTAGAGCATTATGGCGGGCCATCCCACGGTTCCGGTATGGGCAGCCCAGGCCAGCAATGCGCCCCAGTTGAAAGCCAGACCCAGAAAGACTTGCGGCCACCACGTAAACCGTTTTGCGAAAGGATAGATTGTGACTGGCAGCAGCGACAGGACACCCATCGCTATGGCGGCCCGATTGAAAGTCAGCAGAATCGCCAGAGCCAACAGACATTGCAGCACCATCCAGAACACGGCCTGACGTACGCTGACCTGGCCGGATGGAATCGGGCGCGATCTTGTGCGCTCGACCTTCCCGTCGAATTCGCGGTCGGTGATATCATTCCATGTACAACCCGCGCCGCGCATCAGAAACGCACCAATAGCGCAGCCGATGGCGATCCAGAGGTCTTCCCACCGCGGCGTGCTGTCGCTGAGGATCGCCAGCGCCAGACCCCACCAACAGGGTATCAGCAGCAACCACGTGCCAATGGGCCGGTCCGCGCGGCTGAGCCGCAGGTAAGGGCGGGCAAAGGCGGGGGCATGGGTGTCGACCCAATTGCCGGTTATGGCATCGGCGACCTGACCGTCTGGTGTTGGGGCATTGCCTTGCATATGTAGGGTCTCATGAATGCGAAGATCAGACTGTATGTAGAGCACCCTTTGGGTCCGGGGCAATCGGTTCCTTTGACGCGTGAGCACGCGCACTATCTGTTCGGCGTCATGCGCCTGTCGGTTGGGGGGCGAGTTGCCTTGTTCAACGGGCAGGATGGCGAATGGGTTGCCGAGGTTGTCGAAGCCGGCAAACGCGATGGCGTTCTGTCCTGCGCAGAGCAGACGAAACCGTTGCAATTACCGCCCGATCTGTGGCTGCTTTTCGCTCCGATCAAAAAGGCCCGGACCGATTTCATCGTTGAAAAAGCGGCCGAGATGGGCGCATCGCGGATTATGCCCGTTCAGACCGAATTCACCAACTCCGAACGTATCCGGCAGGATCGCCTGCAGGCACATGCGGTCGAGGCTGCGGAACAATGCGGCGGTATGTTCGTGCCGGAAGTCACCGATCTGCAGCGCTTGGATCGCCTCCTTGCCGCATGGCCTGAAAATCGTCAGTTGATGTTCTGTGACGAGGCCGAAGCCGGTGCAGCCCTGCGGCTGGCCGGGAACGAGAAGGGCCAGCCATGGGCTATACTCATCGGTCCTGAGGGTGGGTTTTCCGAGTCTGAACGCAAGCGTCTGTCGGCGTTGCCATATGCGCATGTGGTCAGCCTCGGCCCGCGTATCCTGCGCGCGGACACCGCAGCAGTCGCGGCGATGACGGTGTGGCAGCAGGCGCTGGGGGACTGGTCATGACATGGCGTCGGGCACAGGATGCAGACCTTTCGGAGATCGACGCGTTTTTGTTCCGGCACATTCAGACATCTATGTTTCCGTTGGCCAATCTGCGCGAACATGGCCTGTCTGGTGCCGATCCGCGTGCGTTGAATGTCTGGGTGCTGGGCGACGGTCCGCGCGCAGTTTTTTCCATCACAAACGAAGGCATGGTATTGCCACAATGCGCAGACTGTAGCGACGAACAGCTCAATAATGCGATCGAGTTGATCCGGGGGCGACCACTGTTTGGCATGGCTGCCGAGGCCACTCAGGCCCGCCGGATCATGCGGATTGCGGGATGGGAGGACCGGCCAGCGACCCTGAACAGTGACGAGCCGGGGTTCTCGCTGGAACTGAATAACCTCCAAATCCCGAGCTTGACCGGGGCTGAACTGGTACCGCTTGCCGTTGCTGACCGCTCTGTCACCGAGGGGTGGCGACGGAGTTACCTGATCGAGGCCATGGATTTCGCTTCAGCACGTGCGCAGAAGCAGGCTGTCAAAGATATCGAAGCCTATATTGCGCGCGGCTCTCACAGGGTTTTACTGATTGATGGTGAACCGGTTGGCATGACCGGGTTCAACGCGCGCCTGCCCGATGTGGTGCAGATCGGTGGCGTTTATACGCCACCCGAACTGCGGGGGCGGGGCTATGCGCGTTCGGCCGTTGCCCTGCATCTGGTTGAGGCGCGGGACAAAAGGGTCTCTCGCGCTGTTCTCTTTGCGGCTTCCGAAGCGGCGGCCCGTGCCTATATATCCATTGGGTTCCAGCCTGCGGGTCATTACTCGCTGATCTTGTTCAAAAACCCGGAGGACGTGGCATGAGTTTCATCCGACCCGAAGCCAAGCTGGCCCTGTGGCGCTGGCGCGAAGTACTGGTGGCAGGATTTGTTCTGATCCTCGGCCTCAGTTGGATCAGTGGCCCTGGCGGATTGATGGCGTGGTTGGGGTGGCTGCTGATCGCGGTATCGATCGCTCTGGCGGTGATCGGGGTGCAGCGCACGCGCTTTCGCAATGGCGCGGGCGGGCCGGGTGTCGTGACCATCGATGAAGGTCAGATCACCTATCTCGGGCCGCTCGACGGCGGTATAATCGCGACGCGTGAGATCGAGCGGCTGGCGTTGGACCCGACCTCGCGTCCCGCGCTATGGGTTCTGGATCAACCGGGGCAGCCGACCCTTCACATTCCGGTGAACGCCGAAGGGGCCGAGGCGTTGTTTGATGTGTTCTCAGCGCTGCCGGGGCTGAAAACCGAGCAAATGCTGACGGAACTTAACGGTGGCGCGGCCCATCCGGTGGTGATCTGGGAACGAACGCCCTCACGACCCGCTCATCTCAGGCTGCATTGACACTGGCGCGGTTTGCGCTCAGGAGTGACCCACAAGACAGACACATCAGGATCGGAGCACGGGTCACATGTCCATCCCCCAGTCCGGCGGCGGGCCAATCGAACGCCACGAGCAATTGGCCGAATATCTGGAAGCGGGCTGCAAGCCCAAGGCTGATTGGCGTATTGGCACCGAGCACGAGAAATTCGGCTATTGCAAAGACACGCTGAAGCCGCTGCCTTATGAGGGCGAACGCTCCATTCTTGCTGTGCTCAAAGGTTTGCGCGACGGCCACGGCTGGGCACCGGTTGAAGAAGCAGGCAAGCTGATCGGATTGGAAAAGGACGGGGCCAATGTCTCGCTGGAACCTGGCGGGCAGTTGGAATTGTCAGGCGCGCCGCTGGAGACCATTCACGAAACCTGTGACGAGGTGAACGCGCATTTGCGCGATGTGAAGGACATTGCCGACAAGATCGGCGTCGGCTTCATCGGCCTGGGTGCGGCTCCGATCTGGACCCATGACGAGATGCCGCTGATGCCGAAAGGCCGTTACCGGCTGATGAACGACTATATGGAGCAGGTCGGCACCATGGGCCGCGCGATGATGCGGCGGACCTGTACGGTTCAGGTCAATATCGACTTCGGCTCCGAGGCCGACATGGTGCAGAAACTGCGCGTAGCTCTGGCGTTGCAGCCCGTGGCCACGGCCCTGTTCGCGAATTCCCCGTTTTTCGAGGGCAAGGTGAACGGCCAGAAAAGCTGGCGCAGCTATATCTGGCGCCATCTGGATGACGCGCGCACCGGGATGCTGCCCTTTGTGTTCGAAGAGGGCTTCGGTTTTGAACGCTATGTGCAATATGCGCTCGATGTACCGATGTATTTCGTCTATCGCGACGGTAACTACATCAACGCGCTGGGCCAGTCGTTCCGTGACTTCCTGCAGGGCAAACTGCCCGCGCTGCCGGGTGAGACGCCAACGCTCAGCGATTGGGCTGACCACCTGACCACCGCCTTCCCCGAGGCGCGAATCAAGAAGTTCATGGAAATGCGCGGCGCTGATGGCGGCCCATGGCGGCGCCTGTGTGCTTTGCCCGCTTTCTGGGTTGGATTGACCTACGATCAGGGCGCATTGGACGCGGCGTGGGATCTGGTCAAAGGCTGGGATGCCGAAACCCGCGAGGAGATGCGCAGTGCCGCTGCAAAGGATGGCCTGCAAGCGCAGGTTGGCAGCATCAATATGCATGATCTGGCCCGCGAAGTGGTCGCAATCGCCGAGAGCGGTCTGGCGTCCCGCGCGCGTCCCGGAGCGGGCGGTCTGGTGCAGGATGAGACACATTTCCTGAACGCGCTCAAGGACAGCATAGAGACCGGCAAAGTTCCCGCTGATGAGTTGTTGGATCACTATAACGGCGACTGGAATGGCGACCTGACCCGGATTTATCCCGAATACAGCTATTGATCGCAGCCGTCCCGCTTGCAATCGCGGGGCGGGGCCGATAGCAGGTTGGCGACCAAATTCAGAGGGCGTAATGGACGATCTTAAGGCAAAATATCTGGGCCAAATCGCCGAAGCAGGCGATGAAAACGCGCTTGAGGCGATCCGCGTCGCTGCCGTGGGCAAAAAAGGCGAGGTCGCGCTGAAGATGCGTGAACTGGGCAAGATGACCCCCGAGGAACGTCAGGTTGCAGGCCCCGCGCTGAACGCTCTGAAGGATGAGATCAACTCGGCCCTCTCTGCAAAGAAAGCCGCTCTGGCCGATGCTGCGCTGGATGAGCGTCTGCGCACCGAATGGCTGGACGTCACCTTGCCGACCCGCGCGCGCCGTCAGGGCTCGATCCATCCGGTCAGCCAGGCGACCGAGGAATTGACCGCGATCTTTGCCGAACTGGGTTTCTCGGTGGCCGAAGGGCCGCGGATCGAGACCGACTGGCACAACTTTGACGCTCTGAATATCCCCGGCCACCACCCCGCGCGAGCCGAGATGGACACGTTCTATATGCACCGCGCCGAGGGCGACAATCGCCCGCCGCATGTGCTGCGCACCCATACTTCGCCAGTGCAGATTCGCTCGATGGAACTGCAGGGTGCGCCGATCCGTATCATCTGCCCGGGCGGCGTCTACCGCGCCGATTATGACCAGACCCATACGCCGATGTTCCATCAGGTCGAGGGGCTGGCCATCGACAAGGACATCTCTATGGCGAACCTGAAATGGGTTCTGGAAGAGTTCGTGAAAGCGTTCTTCGAGGTCGACGATGTCGAGCTGCGCTTCCGCGCCTCGCACTTCCCCTTCACCGAGCCGTCGGCCGAGGTCGATATCCGCTGTTCCTGGGATAACGGCCAGTTGAAGATCGGCGAGGGCGACGACTGGATGGAGATTCTTGGTTCTGGCATGGTCCACCCCAAGGTGATCGCCGCCGGCGGGATTGATCCCGAGGTCTATCAGGGCTTTGCCTTTGGCATCGGCATCGACCGTCTGGCGATGCTGAAATACGGTATTCCGGATTTGCGGGCGTTCTTTGATAGCGACCTGCGCTGGTTGCGGCACTACGGGTTCGCGGCGCTGGATATGCCTAACCTGCATGGTGGTTTGAGTAGGTGAAAAGGGACTTAGATCGAATTCGGGAATTGCTGCTGGAGTTGGAAGCTTCGGAGGCAGCGGAGTTCGAGCTGAAGAAAACGACTTGCGAATTTGACCGATACCAGTTGGAGAAGATGGCCGAGGCTGGGTTGATCGACGTGCGCGATCCGGCGAAGGTCCCAGTTACATTCCGTCCGGGGGCTATATACGATCACGGATTGGCTAAATTCCATAAACCGGTGACCTATAAGATCACTTGGGCGGGTCATGACTATTTAGATTCAGTTCGCGATAAAGGCATCTGGGAGAAGACCAAACGGGCGCTAGTCGAGACTGGTGGTAGTGCATCGCTGGAAGTCGTGAAGATTCTTGCTATCGGTTTCGCCAAAACAAAGCTATCGAAGCATACCGGGGTAGAGTTCTAGGTTCTGGTCTCATGCTTGCCATTGAGCGTGGAGCAAAGGCCGATAGGCCGCCGCGCTGTCGCCAGACCGCCCGCATGGGCTGGCGATTTGTCTCCGTAAGCGCACGGTTTGAACATTTTGCGGATTTGGCTGGCATAAAGTGCTCAGCACAGCCCGAGGATCGCCACCCCGCGGTCTGGCGATAGCGCGGCTTTGTCGCGAAGTTGGATGTAGGGTGGGCTTTCAGCCCACCATGCGTCGGGTGCCGGGCTGAAGCCCGGCCTACGTTTGTGTGGCGAATAAAGGTGGGGTGAAGCCCCACCCTACACCAATATGTTATGTGACAGCGCGGCAGACGTCGCTAGGCTCCGGCCTATGATCTATCGACTGCTTTTTCTTCTGCTGACCGCGACTCCGGCCTTTGCGATGGGGCCGTGGAAATCTGACTGTCACGGCGATACCGCCTGCGAGGTGGGCGACCGCTCGTACCACGTACTGGAACCTGATGGTTGGGATGGCGAAACGCCTCTGCCGGTGCTGTTGCATTTCCACGGCTGGGCGCGGCAGGGCGATGTGGTGGTGAACCATGAACGCATCGCCGGGGCAACCAAGCTGCGCGATGTGCTACTGGTGGCTCCGAACGGGTTGGGCAAAAGCTGGAATTTCTGGACCGCTGATACCGCAGACGTGCCGTTCGCTGATCGGGTGCTACAGGACGTGGCCAAACGCTATCCCATTGATCCTGAACGCATCTATGTCTCGGGCTATTCTTACGGCGGCGCGATGGCGTGGCGCTTTGTTTGTCAGTCGGGCAATGACATCGCGGCGCTGCTGGCCGTTGCAGGCTCGATCCGCCAGACCGAGGATTGCCCGGAAGCCCCGCGCGAGGTGCGTCATGTGCACGGGCTGGACGATACGGTGATGGATTTCCCCTTTGGGCCGGATGGGGACATGACCTATCCGGTGGCGCTATGGAAGGCCAAGTTCGATTGTAACGGCGCGACCCCGCGCGGGGACTGGAGCGTGAAGCCGTTCCTGACGCTCAGCCGGGTCGAGTGGACCGATTGCGCGCAGGGACAGGTGGTGCTGGATACTCATCCCGGTGGGCATTTCATCCCCCATGGCTGGATAGGCTGGCAGTTGGACGAATTGGCCGGGCGGGCGCCGGTTTACCCCTGAACGGTTTGACTCCTGAAGCGAACCGGGGTCCTTTGCGATCACCCACATGAACAGGAGCCTGCACCCGTGAAACCTCTGATGCTGAGCGCATTGATCCTTGCCGCGACACCGGCGACGGCCCGCGACACTTATCCGCCCGTGGATGTGTTGGTGAAAACGGAAACCTCGGTCATCGGTCAGCCGCTGGAATACCCGGAGGGCACACCGCAGATCACAATGGCGATCGTGACGATGCAACCGGGCCAGCAAACCGGGCTGCACCAGCATGACGTGCCGTTGGCGGCCTATATTCTCGAAGGCGAGATCACCGTCGATTACGGCGCTGACGGAACCAAGACCTATAAAGAGGGCGACGCCTTTGTCGAAGCGTTCCGATCACCGCATAACGGGATGAACCCGGGGCCGGGGATTGCGCGGATACTGGCGGTTTTTGCCGGTTCGGACAGCGTGCCCAATACGGTATCGGACAAGTAGGCGCACGGCCTCTTTCCCCTGTGCGCAATATCCGTTACACGCGGTCTGACCCACGTTTGACTGGCGGATGAAGACCGATGAAATTCACGCTTTCCTGGCTGAAAGACCACCTCGACACCGATGCATCGGTGGACGAGATCGTTGAGGCACTGACCGACCTTGGACTGGAAGTCGAAGAGGTGGTGAACCCGGCAGATCGACTTGCGGACTTTACGCTGGGCAAAGTGACCCATGCCGAAAAACATCCTGACGCCGACAAGCTGCGTGTTTGTAAAGTGGCCACAGATGAAGGGGAGTTGCAAATAATCTGCGGCGCGCCCAATGCGCGTGAGGGGATCACGGTCGTGGTCTGTAAACCGGGTATGTATATTCCCGGTCTCGATCTGACGATCAGTGTCGGCAAGATCCGCGGCGTCGAAAGCTTTGGCATGATGGCCTCGGAACGCGAGCTGGAGCTGTCGGACGAGCATGACGGTATCATCGAGCTGCCTTCGGGCGAGGTCGGTGATCGGTTTGTTGACTGGCTGGCGGAAAACGAACCCTCGAAAGTCGATCCGATGATCGAGATTGCGATTACACCCAACCGGCCCGATGCGCTGGGTGTTGCAGGGATCGCGCGCGATCTGGCGGCGCGTGGTCTGGGCACGCTGAAGGTTCGCGACTATGTGCCTGTGCCGGGTGACTTCGAGAGCCCGATCAGGGTGACGATTGATGACGACACGCTGGATGGCGCGCCGCATTTCACCGGGCGCCTGATCCGGGGCGTGAAGAACGGCCCCAGCCCGCAATGGCTGCAGGATCAGCTGAAGGCGATTGGCCTGCGGCCGATCTCGGCCTTGGTGGATATCACCAACTACATGACCTTCGATCATAACCGCCCGCTGCACGTGTTCGATGCCGACAAGGTGCAGGGCAATCTGCGGGTGCATCGTGCCGAGGGTGGTGAAAAGCTGGTGGCGCTGGATGAGAAGGAATACACGCTGCAGCCCGGCATGATGGTGATCTCTGACGACAAAGGCCCGGAATCCATCGCCGGTATCATGGGCGGTGAAGAAACAGGTTGCACCGCAGAGACGGTGAACGTCTTCCTCGAAAGCGCGTTCTGGGATCATGTACAGATTGCCCTGACGGGCCGTGCTCTGAAAATCAACTCGGATGCGCGGTATCGGTTCGAGCGCGGCGTCGATCCGGAATATACTCTGGAAGGGCTGGAGCACGCGACGCAGATGATACTGGATATCTGCGGCGGTGAGGCCTCGAACGTGGTGGAAGCGGGCAAGGCACCGGTTCACGCGCGGGCTTATAAGCTGGATGCGGCACGGGTACAGTCACTGGTCGGGATGGACATCCCGGAGAGCGAGCAGCGGCAGACTCTGACCCGTTTGGGCTTCCGCCTGGATGGAGAGATGGCGCATGTGCCCAGCTGGCGCCCGGATATCATGGGTGAGGCCGATCTGGTGGAAGAGGTCGCGCGGATCGCGTCCCTGACCAAGCTGCAGGGTATTCCTCTGCCGCGCACCACAGCGGGTATCCCCAAACCGGTCATGACGCCGACGCAACGCCGCCAGTCGATGGCGCGGCGGACATGCGCGGCGCTGGGATACAATGAATGCGTCAGCTATACGTTCATCGATCAGGCGTCGGCGGCTTTGTTCGGCGGCGGTGACGAGACGACCATGCTGGAAAACCCGATCTCGTCCGAGATGAGCCATATGCGCCCCGATCTGTTGCCCGGTCTGCTGCAAGCGGCGGCCCGCTATCAGGCGCGCGGCTATGCCGATCTGGCTCTGTTCGAGGTCGGACCGGTGTTCCATGATGGTGAGCCGGGGGATCAGCAGACGCAGATTACCGGTTTACTTGTTGGTCGGAACGGTCCCAAGGACGTGCACGGCGCGTCCCGCCCGGTTGATCTGTATGACGCGAAAGCGGATGCCGAGGCGGTTTTGGCCGCCATTGGCGCGCCTGCCAAGGCTCAGATCCTGCGCGGCGGGGATGCCTGGTGGCATCCGGGCCGACATGGCAAGATCTGTCTGGGCCCGAAAAAGGTTCTGGGCGTCTTTGGTGAATTGCATCCCCGCGTGTTGCAGGCGATGGACATCAAAGGCCCGGCGATGGCCTTCACCATCTGGCCCGATCAGGTGCCGTTGCCGCGTAAATCGGGAGCAACCCGGTCGGCGCTGGAATTGCGTGACCTGCAGGCGGTCGAGCGTGACTTCGCCTTTGTCGTCGACGCGGATGTTGAGGCTCTGACGCTGGTCAATGCGGCTGCGGGGGCTGATAAGGCGCTGATCGAGGATGTGCGCGTCTTTGACGAATTCATCGGCGGCAGCCTCGGCGAGGGCAAGAAATCGCTGGCGATCACCGTGCGTCTGCAGCCTTCGGAGCAGACGCTCAAGGAAAAAGATATCGAAGCCGTGGCGGAAAAGATCATCGCCAAGGTCACCAAGGCGACGGGTGGCGTGCTGCGCGGATAGAACCGTTCGACTGCTGTTTGAACAACGCGCCTTCGGGCGCGTTTTTCATTTCGACAGAAACTCGGCCAACAGATCAAAGACCAGCCGGATGCGCCGACTGGTATGCAGTTCCCGATGTGTTGTGAGCCAGATGGGAAAGGTGATCGGCTCCATCTCTGGCAGAACACGTTCTACCCCGGTCGTGGCATCCCCGACGACCTGAGACATTGGTGCGATCCCAAAGCCATGTTTTGCATATTCCCACGACACGAGCCCGTTTTGTGACCCGAGGCGGAAGTTCTCGTCAGACAGATCAATACCCATCGGTTTCAGATAGGCGATCATCTGGGCGGTATCGCCGAAACTGATAAACTCGTGCCGAGACAGATCGCCTTTGCAAGTGGGGCGCCCCGCACGGTTCAGGTATTCGGTCGTCGCGTAGAAATGCCCGGAGGCTTCCTGCACAAGCTTCGCGATGAGATCGGGTTGATCCGGGCGCACATGCCGGATCGCGATATCCGCCTCGCGCCGCATCAAATCGCGAATGTCGTTTGATGCGATTACATCAATCCGAAGGCGTGGAGCTTGCGCGCGAATATCTCGCAGCAAGTCGGGCAGGATATAAGCGGCCATCACGTCACTGGCCGTGATGCGAACCAGCCCTTCGATGGATTGCGCCTGACCGGATGCGGCCAGCGATATGCGATTGGCGGCTTCGCCCATCTCACGCGTGTGCTCCAGTAACTCGACACCGGCCTGCGTGATTTCCAGTGACCGACCGATGCGCTCGAACAGCATGACACCCAGATCAGCCTCAAGCGCCGCGATTTGACGGCTGAGTGTGGGTTGTGTTTGTCCCAATCGGCGCGCGGCTGCAGATAAAGAGCCTGTTTCGGCCGTGGCGAGAAAGGCTCGGATATGGTTCCAATCAAAATCACGAAGAGTGCTCATGCGAATATGTATAAGAGGTCTGCAGTTTTCGGCAATTCCTATTCGATCTGTGCATAGATACGTAGGGGGCAAAGGAGACCCCCTATGACGACTGCTGAAAAATTCTGGGATGGCGTGGCCGAAAAATATGCCCGTTCACCTATCAGGGATATGGCCTCGTATGAGCATACGCTCGAACGGACGGCGTCGTATCTGCAAAAAACAGATGATGTACTGGAGCTTGGCTGCGGCTCCGGGATGACAGCACTGCGCCTGTCGAGGTTCGTGCACTCAATCATCGCAACTGATGTATCTCAGGCTATGTTGGACGTCGGGCGAAAACAAGCCGTCCGGCAGGACGTATCGAATGTCACATTCCTAAGCGCCGAGGCGAATACTCCGCCAGCGGGGCCATATGACGCGGCCGTGGCTTTCAATCTGCTGCATTTGCTTGAAGACCTCGACGGGGCCCTGAAACAGATTAACTCGGTCCTTAAACCGGGCGGCCTGTTCATTTCAAAGACATTCTGCGCCCCCTTGCACGGTGCAAGCCTGCGGTTCAGGGCCATTCGTATGGCATTGCCGCTTATGCAGTTTCTGGGAAAAGCTCCATTCGTGCGCTTCCTGTCCGAGCAAGAGCTGGGCGCCGCCGTGCGTCGGGCAGGGTTTGAGTTGGTCGAGCAGGACAGCTTTCCCGCCCGCGACGCCCACCGATTTCTGGTTGCGCGCAAGATTTGACGTATGAGGCCGTTTTCGCATTTTCCGATTGGGCTTTGGCCGATTGGGTCTTAAGTAGCCTCTGAAGCAAAAGCGGAGGATGCAATGAGCCTGAAGGTATATCTCTCGGGAGAAATCCACACGGACTGGCGTGAGCAAATTATCGACGGAGCTCAGGGGCTGGATGTGACATTCAGCAGCCCGGTTACCGACCACGGCGCCTCGGACGATTGCGGTGTCGCAATACTGGGGGCGGAGCCAAACAAGTATTGGCATGATCACAAGGGTGCGATGGTCAACGCAATTCGGACCCGCAAGGGGATTTCAGACGCGGATGTCGTGGTTGTGCGCTTTGGTGACAAATACAAGCAGTGGAATGCCGCCTTTGATGCAGGTTACGCAGCCGCTTTGGGGAAATCGATCATCGTTCTGCATGGACCTGATCACCAGCACGCGCTGAAAGAGGTGGATGCAGCAGCTCTGGCCGTCGCAGAAGCGCCTGCTCAGGTTGTCGAGATCTTGCGTTACGTTCTGACAGGGGTGTTACCCGGTTAATCCGATCACCGTGGCGGCGGTTTCCGCCGCCACGAACATTTTTTTGGTTTTAGTCGCGCGAAGGGATATTCAGGCCCCTTTGCACAGCGGGTCTGTCCAGGAACCTGTCGAGATAGCCAGTCACGTTGCTGTAACCATCCCAGCCGATGACGTCTTTCACGTCATAGTACTCCAGTCCGCGTAGCCAGGGTGCGATCGCGATATCAGCGACAGAGAACTCTCCCGCAATCCAATCCTGCCCGTTCAGTTGCCTGTCCAGAACGTCCAGCAGCCGTTTTGCCTCGGATACGTAGCGTTCGCGCGGGCGAGGGTCTTCGATTTCGCGTCCTGCGAACTTGTGAAAATACCCCAATTGACCAAACATTGGCCCGATGCCGCCCATCTGGAACATGACCCATTGGGTGATCCGGTGCTTGTCCCCCTTGCTCTGCCCCAGCAGCTTGCCGCTTTTTTCGGCCAGATACAGCAGGATCGCACCGCTTTCAAATAGGGCAAGCGGTGCATTGTCCGGTCCGTTTGGGTCAATGATTGCGGGTATCTTATTGTTCGGGTTCAGCGATAGAAATTCCGGGCTTTTGACATCTGCATCCGCCAGTGTGACCCGATGTGCCTCATAGGGCAGACTGGTTTCTTCCAGCATAATTGACGCTTTGACGCCATTTGGTGTGGGGAAAGAGTACAGCTGAATCCGTTCGGGAAATTGTGGGGACCATTTGGTCATGATCGGGAATTGGGTCGTGTCCAGCATGATAGGCTCCTGTGTGCGCGTGCGTCGTGGTTAATCTGGCAATTTAAGGCGCTTTTGTAAGGTCTGTGTCTGTGCATGACCGGTCAGTCGATGTTTGCTGGGGAACAGCAGGGGGAAAACTCGGGAATCCTGCACCTAGACCTGAGCGTCAAATTAGCCCAAACTTTTCGGCAACCCCGCGCCGTAGGCGCGGGTTTGCTGTTGGTGCAAAGGAGAAGCGCGTGGAAGATGTTGTAGCACAGGTGGGCGCATTTGGTCCGCTGATCATGAGCGCGGTCAAGGCATTGATCGTTTTGGTTCTGGGCTGGATCGTGGCCGGGGCCATCGCCGGTCTGGTGCGCCGCCGGATTAATGCGACGCCGCATATAGATCCGACATTGGGGAATTTCGTTGCCAGTCTGGTCAAATGGGCCATTCTGGCAATGGTCGTAGTGGCCGTACTTGGTATCTTCGGCATCGAAGCGACCAGTATCGTCGCCATTCTGGGTGCGGCGTCGCTGGCCATCGGCCTGGCGTTGCAGGGAACGCTCAGCGATCTGGCAGCCGGTGTTATGCTGGTTGTATTCCGCCCTTACAAACTGGGTCAGTATGTCGATATCGGCGGCACGGCCGGAACGGTGAAAGATCTGAACCTGTTCACGACGGAGCTGGTGACTCCGGACAATGTTCAGATCATCGTTCCAAACGGTCAGGCCTGGGGTTCGGTAATCACCAATTATTCCGCCCATGACACCCGCCGGGTCGATTTGGTGTTTGGCATAGATTACGGGGATAGCGCGGATGAGGCGATGGGCATCATTCTGGATGTCGCCAAGGCTGACAACCGCATCATGGGTGATCCCGAACCTTGGGTACGTGTGACGAACCTTGGTGACAGCTCGGTTGATTTGACTGCGCGCCTGTGGTGCGCCGCTGCCGATTACTGGGACGTGAAATTCGAGCTCACCAAGGCCATCAAGGAAGCGTTTGACGCCAAGGGCGTATCGATTCCCTATCCGCACTCGGTGGAGATTCACAAAGAGGGCTAGGTCCTCCCGCCCGTCGATCAGGCATTGGAAATGCCCTCCTCCGGTTGGGCCCGGCGCCGCGCAGAATGCGCGGCGCCCATGTTTTTCCAGCGTTGCTGCTTAGTGCAACCGCGCCGCGCCAAAGGCGCGGCGCTTGGCCCAATGCTGTAAAGCGCTCTCGTCAGAGAGCGCTTTCAGGGGCGGGAGCCCTTACGACCTTACGATCTCGGCGGGAGAGACGACGTCGATACCCAGTGCTACGCCCACAGCATCATAGGTCAGTTGACCTGCGTGTACGTTGAGGCCGGCCAGAAGGTGCGGATCGTCCTGACACGCTTGTTTCCAGCCCTTGCTGGCCAGCGACAGCATGAACGGCATTGTGGCGTTGCCCAATGCGATCGTCGATGTACGGGCAACGGCGCCCGGCATGTTGGCGACGCAGTAGTGCATGATGCCGTCAACTTCATAGATCGGGTCGGCGTGGGTGGTCGCTTTCGAGGTCTCAAAACAGCCGCCCTGGTCGATGGCCACGTCCACCAGAACCGCGCCGGGCTTCATGGTCGAAAGCTGCTCGCGTGTGATCAGTTTCGGAGCTGCGGCACCGGGGATCAGAACCGCACCGATGACCATGTCGGCGTCCTGGATCAGTTCGGCAGTTGCGCCGGCGGTCGAGTACTGGCTTTTGAATGTGCCGCCAAACACGTCGTCCAGATAGCGCAGACGGGGTAGCGAACGGTCCAGAACAGTAACATCGGCGCCCATACCTGCCGCGATCTTCGCAGCATGTGTGCCAACGACGCCACCGCCGATGACGATCACCTTGGCGGGGCCAACACCCGGGACGCCGCCCATCAGGACACCGCGACCACCATTGGCCTTTTGCAGGGTCCAGGACCCGACCTGCGGTGCCAGACGACCGGCGACCTCGGACATCGGCGCCAGCAGAGGAAGCCCGCCGTTTGCATCTGTGACAGTCTCATAGGCAATCGCGGTGCAGCCCGAGGCCAGCAAGTCGTGGGTCTGGTCTGGATCGGGTGCCAGGTGCAGATAGGTGAACAGCAACTGGCCTTCGCGCAGCATCTTGCGCTCAACCGCCTGGGGTTCTTTGACCTTGACGATCATGTCTGCGGTGGCGAACACCTCTTCAGCAGTGTCGACGATGCGGGCTCCTGCCGCGACATAGGCGTCGTTGTCAAAGCCCGAGCCCATCCCGGCACCGGTTTCAATGATGACTTCGTGGCCACGAGCCACAGCTTCGCCAGCAGCGTTAGGGGTCATTCCGACGCGGAATTCCTGGGGTTTGATTTCCTTGGGGCAGCCGATTTTCATGTGAGACTCCATTCATAAACTGCCTAAATTATGGGCATAAATCAGCGCAATATTTGTGAAACCCCACTTGCTAATCCGGGAAACTGCGGGAAAATATTCGGAAACTAGGCTTATCGACGCAATGGATGTGCGCAAATGACGATTGATGCAACAGATCGGAAGATTCTGGCAGCCCTGCAGCGCAAAGGGCGAATGTCCAATTCGGAACTGTCCGAACAGGCGAACCTTTCCCCTTCGGCCTGCCACCGGCGGGTTCAGCGGCTAGAGGCCGAGGGCTATATCAAAGACTACGTTGCCCTTCTGGATGCGCGAAAGATGAACGTTCCGACGACTGTGTTTGTCGAGATCACCTTGCAGGGTCAGGCGGAAGAAGTGCTGGAGGCGTTTGAAAAGGCGGTCGCGCGGATACCGGATGTGCTTGAATGCCATCTAATGGCGGGAACGGCGGATTACATTCTGAAAGTCGTCGCAGAAAACACCGAAGATTTTGCCCGCATACATCGGCAATACCTATCCCGCCTGCCCGGTGTGGCGCAGATGCAAAGCTCGTTTGCCCTACGCACGGTTTTCAAAACCACCGCCCTGCCGGTTTGATGCGGGCCGGAAAGCGAGTGGCCTTGCATCGATTCCACCGCTTGTATCTGCCGCCGGACCGGGTCAAAATCCGGGGTCCCGACCTTTTGTGTGACCCCGGAAATGCGCTGACATCCGATGGTTACACAGGCCCTATACGGTCCGAACCCGATGAACGAGAAGGAGCAGACCTTGGCTTACGAAAATGACAGCACTCCCAAAGACTGGCTGGAAGCCGAACTGGAAGACACGCTGGACGAGGATTTCGAGATCGAATTCAGCGAGCCCATGCTCTCGATGGAGGTTCGCAAGATCTACAAGGACCAGCATCCCGATATGCTGGATCGCAAGGTCTATTTTCGCAATTTGCTGCGCCTGCAGGCTGAGCTGATCAAGGTTCAGGATTGGGTCGTCCATACCGGGGCCAAGGTCTGCATTCTTTTCGAGGGCCGCGATAGTGCCGGTAAGGGCGGGGTGATCAAGCGGATCACGCAACGCCTGAACCCGCGCGTTGCGCGTGTGGTGGCGCTGCCTGCGCCCAGCCGTCGGGAGCAAAGCCAGTGGTACTTTCAGCGTTACGTGCCGCATCTCCCCGCTGCAGGTGAGATCGTGCTGTTCGACCGGTCCTGGTACAACCGCGCCGGCGTCGAACGCGTGATGGGATTCGCCAACGAGGATCAGGTTGAACAGTTCTTTCAGGACGTTCCCGAATTCGAGCGGATGCTGGTGCGGTCGGGGATTATTCTTTTGAAATACTGGTTCTCGATCACCGACGAGGAACAACAGCTTCGGTTCTTGATGCGAATTCACGACCCGATGAAGCAGTGGAAACTGTCTCCGATGGATCTGGAATCCCGCATCCGGTGGGAGGCTTATACCAAGGCCAAGGAAGACATGTTCTTTCGCACCAACATATCCGAGGCGCCGTGGTACATCGTTGAAGGCAACGACAAAAAGCGCGAGCGGCTGAACTGCATCGAGCACTTGCTGACCAGAATCCCGTATGACGACGTGCCGCAGGACAAGGTCAATCTACCGGATCGGCGCTATAATCCCGAATACGAACGGCGCATTCTGCCGGATGACCTATACGTGCCAAAGATTTATTGATGTGGCAGGCATGTGGTGCGGAGGAGTAATCCCCCGCACCTGGACGGTTTGATCAAGCCCAATCAAATCCGCAGTTCATCTCGAAGACAAACATGCCGCACATGTCGTCATTCACCTCTTCGATCATGTTCTCGGTGGTCTCGATGATGTCGTCAGCCGCATCGTTGTCGAACACCAGATCGAAGTGATCGACTTCCGGAGGCGTGTCAGCACGCTGAACCGGGGACCATTCGAACTGGTCAAGGTGGGCCTGCAGCGCATTGACGAAGGCTTCGATTCCGGCAAGGAACGCCTGAACATCGAAACAATCCGCACCCGGTTCACCACTATCGACGACGACATCGGGTGTCTCCGGCTCGGGTTCTTCGACCCCTGTGACGTCGGTGCCCGGTGTTTCGGGTTCCTCCACTTCGGTCACGTCTGTGACCGGTGTTTCAGGCTCTTCAACATCTGTGACATCCGTATCCGGCGTTTCGGGTTCCGGGTCTTCCACCTCCGTCACATCGGTATCGGGTGTTTCGTCTGCCGGTTCGTCAGTTTCGGTGACGTCGGTATCCGGAGTTTCGTCTACCGGGTCTTCGGTTTCGGTGACGTCGGTACCGGGTGTTTCGTCTGCTGGTTCCTCGGTCTCGGTGACATCGGTATCCGGAGTTTCGTCTACCGGTTCGTCAGTTTCGGTGACGTCAGTATCCGGAGTTTCTTCTTCCGGCTGTTCGGTCTCGGTTACATCCGTATCCGGCACTTCGGGCTCGGTGGGATTGGTAACTTCTTCGTCCGGTTCCGTAACCTCATCAGTCGGAGGGGTGACGGGGGGTGTGGTGTTGCCGTTATCAAGATCGACTTCGCCTTGGGTCGCCGCAAAATTCTGCGTCACCATGACCGCGTCGAACCCTCGCATGTCACCCTCTTCGACCCCGATGCCGATATACTTGAAATCAGGGTTCAGGATGTTGGCGCGGTGGCCTGGGCTGTTCATCAGGTTCTGGTGCAATTGGGCGACATCATCGCTGATGCCCGGCGCGCCGCGCTCGGACTGCCAGGCGATGTTTTCGCCGGTGCGCCAGCTGCCGGACAGATCGAATCCTGCGGCCTGCATCCGTTGGGTCGCGGATGAGCCTCCGGCGCCGGTATGGCTGAACCGGTCGGTGTCCAGCATCCAGGTGCTGTGGTCCTCGGATGATTCGTTCAGGTTGGTCTCAAGTTGCAGGGGGTTAAGCCCGCGGGATGTGCGCTCTTGGTTGATCAGCGCCAGCATTTCGCGCTCGACCGTACTTGCTGTCGACATCAGTGCCTCCGTTTTTGGTTATGTCTGAGTGGACGGCCTCACTTACAGACGATCACGGAACGCTGAATAGGGTGGCGACAGGGACCGGCATTTTTCGGCGGCGGAATGCAACCGAGCGGCGATTCGCTGCGCTGTAAAATGCCGACCAAACAACATGCGCCGAGATCGGCAAGTTGCCGCGTTGGTCAGGTTGGGAATGGGCGGGAAAACCCGCTCTGAAAACGACAAACCCCCGGGCGATGCCTCGGGGGTCGTCAAATAGTGTCATCCAAAGCTGGACGAGTCGCAGGAAGCTCTTAGAGCAAACCTTCGCGCTGGGCTTTCTTGCGTGCCAGTTTACGGGCACGGCGGATCGCTTCAGCTTTCTCGCGCGCTTTTTTCTCGGACGGTTTCTCGAAATGTTGCTTCAGCTTCATTTCACGGAACACGCCTTCGCGCTGCAGCTTTTTCTTCAGGGCACGAAGCGCCTGATCGACGTTATTGTCGCGAACACTAACCTGCATGTGGTTGTCACCACCTTTCTAGATAGAGTTGCAAGGAAATTGCAGGAAGTGGCCGTATAGCAAAGCGCGCCTAACTTGTCTAGTACTGGACCCGCAGACCGGAGACCCGACATGACCGCCACCTATGAAGACACCAAAGAACAGCTACTTGATGCGATCCTGAACCATGTGCCGTTTGATGGCTGGTCGGAAACCAGCTTTCGCGCGGCGATTGCCGATTGCGAGTTGGACGCCGGGCTGGCGCGGGCGATCTGTCCGCGCGGCGCCGTCGATCTGGCGCTGGCGTTTCATGCACGTGGGGATGCCGCCATGTTGGAGCGGTTGAAATCCGAGGACCTGAGTGGGCTGAAATTCCGCGACAAGATCGCCGCCGCTATTCGGTTCCGCCTGCAAGCGGTCGCGGACAAAGAAGCGGTGCGGAGGGGCGTGACGCTGTTCTCGTTGCCGATATACGCGGCTGACGGGGCTAAGGCGGTCTGGGGCACCTGCGATCAGATTTGGACGGCGCTTGGCGATACGTCGGATGATGTAAATTGGTACACCAAACGGGCGACGCTGTCGGGGGTGTACTCCTCGACCCTGTTGTACTGGCTGGGCGACGACAGCCCGGATTATCAGGCGACATGGGAATTCCTTGATCGCCGGATCGAGGGTGTGATGCAGTTTGAAAAGCTCAAGGCGCAGGTGAACGATAACCCGCTTCTGAAACCATTTCTGGCCGTGCCCAATTGGCTTGCGGGTCACGTCAGGGCGCCGGTCAAGATACCCGACGACCTGCCCGGTTCGCTGTCATCCGGAAAATAGTCGCAGCGCTTCCACTTGCTGCTGGGCCTCTGCGTTACTGCCTGTTAGGCAGGAGGCAAAGGAGATATGCCCATGACCCAGACGATGCGTGCTGTCGAAATTACCCAGCCGGGCGGCCCGGATGTTCTGCAACTGACCGAACGCCCGATGCCTGAGCCGACAGAGGGTCAGGTGATTATCAAGGTGGCCTATGCCGGGGTGAACCGCCCGGATGCGCTGCAACGGGCAGGGGCCTATGATCCGCCTGCCGGTGCCAGCGATCTGCCCGGGCTTGAGGCTTCCGGTGAGGTCGTGGCGATCGGAACGGGCGTCGAAGGTTTGGCCGTTGGCGATCGGGTATGCGCGTTGCTGCCGGGTGGTGGCTATGCCGAGTATGTTGCCACACCCGCCGCGCATTGCTTGCCGGTGGCTGCGGGCATGGGCATGAAAGAAGCCGCGTGCCTGCCCGAAACCTTCTTTACCGTGTGGTCCAATGTCTTCACCCGCGGCGGCCTCAAAGCCGGAGAGCGGTTTTTGGTCCATGGTGGGTCCAGCGGGATCGGGACGACGGCGATTCAGCTGGCCAATGCGTTCGGCGCGCGGGTCTTTGCGACCGCGGGGTCGGCGGAGAAGTGCGAAGCCTGTGTCAAGCTGGGTGCAGAAAAGGCAATTAACTACCGCGACGAGGACTTCGTGGCCGCGATGCGGGCCGAAGGCGGGGCGAACCTGATCCTTGATATGGTCGGCGGCGATTACATCCCACGCAACGTCAAGGCGCTGGCCGAGGATGGGCGGCTGGTTCAAATCGCGTTCCTGCAAGGTCCAGTGGTCGAACTGAACTTTGCGCTGATGATGGTCAAACGCCTGACCCTGACCGGCAGTACCCTGCGACCTCAAAGCGATCTGGCCAAGGCACGTATTGCGCAGGACCTGCGCGAAGCCGTTTGGCCTCTGCTCGAGGCGGGGAAGGTCGCGCCGGTGATGGATTCCGAGTTTGAACTCGGAGATGCCGCAGCAGCCCACGCGCGGATGGAAAGCTCGGGCCATATCGGCAAGATCGTTCTAAAGGTCTCCGGTTAATCTGACGCCGTGCGGTCAGGCGACGGCCCGGCGATACAGATGCCATGTGGCGTGGCCCAGAATGGGCATGACAACGATCAATCCCAGCAACATCGGGATCGCTCCCAGTATCAACAGCGTTGCCACGATGGCGCCCCAGGTCAGAATCACGCCCGGGTTGTGGCGCAAGACCCGGACCGAGGTCACCACGGCCACCGGGACGCCGACCTTGCGATCCAGCAGCAGCGGAAAGCTGACCACACTCAGCGCCAGTGCGACCAGTGCAAAGAGGAAACCGGTCGCCGAGCCGATGATGATCATGCTCCAGCCCGCGCCGGTGGTGAATACCTCGGTCACGAATGACATGGCCGAGGCCGGAGGCTCGGGCCCGAGGGTTTGCGCATAGATGCCCTGTGCGACCATCAGCCAGACCAGCAACAGCATGACCAGATAGAACCCCAGCGCCAGAATGGCTCCGAACGAAGGTGAGCGGAATACGCCGAACGCGTCCAACCAGTGTACGTCTCCGCCCTGCTCCCGCTTGCGGCTGATCTCGTAAAGTCCGACGGCTGCGGCGGGTCCGATCAGGGCAAAGCCCATGACAAGCGGTGCCAGCAACGGCACCATGTCCTTGTTCAACCCAATTCCGAACATCAGCAGGCCCGCAATCGGATAGATCAGAACGATAAAGATCGCATCCGCGCGGGTTTCCAGAAAGTCAGTGTATCCGGCTTTCAGACATTCAATCAGATCCTGCGTCGTCAGCGTGTGCACGGTTGGCAGGGTACGGACATCGGCACTGCCGATCTCTGACACCGCCTCTGTGACATGATCGCCGGTTGCCCGCAGATTTCGGGCGACCCAGGTTATTGGGTTACCGATAGTCTTTTCCATATTCATCCCCTTTCTGGCGTGGGCGCGCCGCGGGATGCATCCGGCGTGGCAATTCGCGTGACCGGATCAGCCGGCAACGTCTGCCCATTTGCAACGTCTGCCCGCACTATAGCACATATTGCGGAATATTGCCCGATCACCGTTACGAGATCGCAAGGATTGCCCTGCCGATCAGGCATGTTAGCTTTGTCCAAAAGCTAATGGAGGCCAGAATGCAGCAAACAGCGCGTACCGTCGTTATCCACGAGAATGGCGGGCCCGAGATCCTGCGGATCGAGGATCGTCCGCTAGGTGACCCGGGACCAGGGGAAGTGCGCATTCGTCATCATGCCTGTGGATTGAACTTCATTGACGTGTATCAGCGCAGCGGTCTCTATCCGCTGGAACTGCCTCACGCGCTGGGTATGGAAGCCGCGGGCGTGGTCGAGGCCGTGGGCGAAGGTGTCACGCACCTCATTCCGGGCCAACGCGCCGCTTATGCCGCAGGACCGTCAGGTGCCTATTCCGAAGCGCGTGTGATGCCTGCGGCGCAGGTTTGCCCGCTGCCCGAGGGGATCTCGTTCCGCACGGCTGCGGCGATGATGCTCAAAGGGATGACGGTCGAATACCTGTTTCACCGCACAACGCCGTTGCGGCGGGGAGATACGGTTCTGTTTCACGCCGCCGCCGGAGGGGTCGGCCTGATCGCCTGCCAATGGGCCAAGTCCGAGGGGATCACCCTGATCGGCACCGCCGGAACGGATGAGAAATGCAGCCTTGCTCAGTTCAACGGCGCGGCGCATTGCATCAACTATCGAACCGAGGACTTCGTGCAGCGCGTGGCTGAGATCACCGGCGGCAAAGGGGTCGACGTGGTTATGGATTCCATCGGCGCGGACACGTTCGAGGGGTCGTTGAACTGCCTGAAACCGTTGGGCATGATGATTTCATTCGGCAATGCCTCAGGGCCGGTGCCACCGGTCGATCTGGGAATGCTGGCACAACGTGGGTCACTGAAAGTCACGCGACCCACGTTGTTCACCCATATCTCGGATCATGCAGTCTGTCAGGCGATGGCGCGGCGTCTCTTTGGCAAAGTGGAAGGGCGTGAGGTCAAGATTCACGTCGATCAGGAATTCCCATTGGATCAGGTGGCCGAAGCCCATAGTGCGCTCGAGGCGCGGCAGACGACTGGCAGTACAATACTGGTGCCGTGACAGGAAAGGCCCGGCGGCAACTGCCGGGCCTTTGACGTTCCATCAGAACCGATACGCGACCCGAAGCTGCAGTGTCGTTGCATCGACATCGACGCCTGAAGAATTAAAGTCGTCAAACTCATGATACAGAAGCTCGCCGCCAACACTGATGTTGGGGGCCACGATCTGTTCGTAGCCTGCACCGATGAACCAGCCGTTGTCGCTGCCCAGATTGTCGGTATCTGCGTCGGCATACCCGGCGGTGCCGTACAGCAGACCCTGCGGATTCACCTTGTAGCCTGCACGCGCCTTTATCCGCCAGACCTTCTCGACCGTGGCGGCGCTGGAGAGGTCGATGTTGGCCCAGTCATAGTCGAAGCCGCCACCGACGACCCAATCGCCCAGATCATAGTCGTATCCCAGGATGATACCGCCAATCGCGCCGTCTCCGTTTACGCCTGACAGATTGGTGTCGATGTCTGCATAGCCGATCTGCGCACCGCCGTAAAATCCCGTCCAGTTGCCCGAGGATTGTGCCAACGCCGATCCTGCCGCCAACATCGAGACAGTGGTGATCAGTGCCAATTTACCTGTCATCTTATGTTTCCTTTCGCTCGAAATCTGCTGCCATGTCGATATGCCGGCAGCCATATCCATGAAGCTACGGCCCGGCGCCGAGGCCGGGTCAGTGATGCTTTGTCTATTCCGAACCGTTTTTTGTGCCGGTTGTCCCGGCGCTGGCCCACTGAAGTTGGGCGCTTGTCTTTTGAATCAGATAGGTCGCGACACGGCGCGTTCAAATGACAAACGGCGGCAGATACGATCTGCCGCCGATGCAAATGGTCCGTTCAGCGAATTATTGCTGCAGTTCAGCCGGGGATTTGTCGGCGATGTTTTCCCAGTTCGCGCTGGCTTGTTCGACGAAGCCCGGGATGTCGCCTTCCCAGCGCTCCTGAATGTCCTGCGACAGGTTCAGGTACAGTTTGTCGTCAACGATTTTCCAATAGTTCGGATCACCGTCGAACTTGAAGCCCATCGCGGTGCCGAAGGCGCAGTAGCCACCGTAAGCGGGCAGATATGCCTCGGGGTTGGCTTCAAACGCGGCTTTGTTTTCTTCCGTCGCGAAACGGTACAGCGCGTCATCGTGCAGCGCGGTGATTTTGTAGTCGCCCTTTGTGGCTTCACCAACGGTGAAATAGGCAACCGGGTCATAACCCTGCAGCGCCAGACCGGTCGAGCTTGCGTTGATCTCGACGCCAGCGGCCATTGCCGAGCTTGCAATTGCAACGGACAGCGCCACGCCGCTGATGATGGATTTAAACTTGTTCATGGTTTCACCTTTCGTGAATAGGCTCGCTTAAGAGCACCGGAATTTTGCCCGGGCGAACCGGATTTGATTGCCGCAACGCCGGTAATTGGCTGTCACAAAACCCAGTTGGGGGATGGCCCGTTCACGTTCAAAGCAATCAATCGTGATTGTGCGGTCACAAATACCCGCTGTTCATTTGCGCACGTCAGGAACCAGCGCCAGAACAAAGGCCACCACCTTTTCGGGGGGCATTTCACAGGGGCGCAGCAAGGCCCCGCTTTTTGCCGTCAGATACAGGTTCAGGCTGATGTAGTCGGGCCCACCCAGCTGATGTGCCACCAGCTTGTGAGATTTGCCGCCCGCCATGATCCGGTGCGACACCACATACCTATCGTGACCGGCGGTGCCGGTGAATGTGCCTTGGGGCAGGTCGAAGATGGCGTCCAGAAAAGCGCCGGGTACCGTCACGACTTTCCGATTTTCGGTTCGGTCCCTGCCTTGATCCGGGCCAGATTGGCGCTGTGACGCCAGTAGACCAGTAGCGTCAGGGCAATCCCAAGGATGAATGTGCTGCCATCCGTCAGGACCATAATCCATGTGGTCGACAAAGCGGCCGCGGCCAGTGCGCCAACGGATGAAATGCGCCAGATCAGCGCCGCCACCAGCCATGTCAGGCAGCACGCAACACCAACACGCCAGTCCAGTGCCAGCCAGAGGCCCAGAAACGTCGCCACGCCTTTCCCGCCCCTGAAGCCCAACCAGACCGGAAAACAATGCCCAAGGAATGCCGTCAGCGCAGCTATCTGCGCAGCATCTTCACCAGCCAGCGCGCGCGCCAGCAATACAGCGACAGCACCCTTGCCCGCATCGAACAGCAATGTCAGTGCCGCCGCGGCCTTGTTCCCGGTGCGCAGGACATTGGTTGCGCCAATATTGCCCGAGCCGATCTGCCGTAGATTACCCAGCCCCATCACCCGCGCGATGATCATTCCAAACGGGATGGACCCGATCAGATATCCCAAAGCGGCCCACAGAATGAGCTGCGTTATTGTACTGTCGATCAGGGGCATCAGGCTCTCCGGTACACGTCTTGTCCAGCGACATAGGTCACGGTGACCTTACCCTGCATCCGCTGCCCGTCAAACGGCGTATTCTGAGATTTCGATCTCAGCGTAAAACGGTCCAGAACAAAAGGAACATCCGGATCGAACAGGATCAGGTCGGCCGGAGCGCCTTCGGACAAACGACCGGCTTCGAGCCCCAACCGCTTAGCCGGGTTCAGCGCCATCGCGCGGAAGAGCGTGGGCAGGTCCAGCTGTCCCGCATGATAGAGGCGCAGTGCTGCGGGCAGCAGCGTTTCCAGCGCCACCGCGCCCGAGGCCGCCTCTTCAAACGGAAGACGTTTGCTTTCTTCGTCCTGCGGAGTGTGCATGGAACTGATCGTGTCGATTAACCCGGTGCGCACCGCCTCAATCACCGCCTGCCGGTCGTCCTCGGACCGCAGCGGGGGCTTGACCTTGAAGAAGGTGCGATAGTCGGCCACGTCCAGTTCATTCAGTGTCAGGTGATGGATCGAGGTTCCGGCGGTGATGTCCAGCCCGTTGCGTTTTGCGCGTTCAAGCGCGGGCAGGGCGCGGGCGGTGGTGATCTGGTCGGCATGATAGGCCGCGCCTGTCATTTCCAGCAGTGCGATGTCGCGGTCCAGTCCCATGCGTTCAGACATAGGCGACACTGCCGGCAAACCGCGCAGGGCAGCGAACTTGCCACTGGTTGCAGCCGCCCCACTGCTGAGCCCGGGTTCTTGCGGGTGGGCAATCACCAAAGCACCGCAGGATTTCGCATAGGTCAGCGCGCGCGAGAACACTTTGGTGTTGGTGATGACGTGATCGCAATCGGTGAACGCCACGGCGCCCGCATCCTGCAGGAACCCGATCTCGGTCATCTCGCGCCCTTCGCGCCCTTTGGTCAGCGCCGCCATCGGCAGCACATTGACCGGCGCATCGGCCTGCGCGCGGCGGGTGGCAAATTCCAGCGTTTCAGGCGTGTCGATCGTCGGCAAAGTGTCAGGACGGGTAACGATGGTGGTCACACCCCCGGCAGCCGCGGCGAGACCGGCGGATTTATAGCTTTCCTTGTGCCGCTCGCCCGGCTCACAAACCTTGACGCCGATATCGACGATGCCGGGGGCGAGACATTGGCCTTCACAGTCGATTGTCTGGCTCTCGAACGCGGGAGCATCCCCGACACCACGCTTGGCAATCCGACCGCCGGAGATTTGCAGCCAACCGGTTGTGTCCGTTCCAGCTTCGGGGTCGATCAGGCGTGCATTGGTGAAGAGAATGTCGGTCATGTCGAAGCCTCGCGCGCTTGGTTGAGTGCCTTCAAAGCGGCATCAGGATCGGAAAGATGGTCAAATGAGAAAAAAAGGCCTCGGCTAAAAGTCAGCCTGCGCCGTGAGAAAAAGTATTTCAGAGATTTGTCGATTTTCAGAATCTTCGGTTTGAAAATCTCATTGATTATCCGCGCATTCTGCGTAGTCACGACATACACTCTTTGCGCCCGTACAAACCGATCTGCCCATAATGCGAACGCGATCAGCAAAGTAACACAGGTGAGTTTCCAAAACTCTCTGACGGTATCGAACAGCCACGGGCTGCTCAGCCACAAAACTATGAGCCCGAGAAACCCAGCGACGTAAGCCCAACCGTATCGGGGCGGGAAGAATCCCTGATCCGGTCGCCCGAACCATAGTATCTTTTCTCCGTCGGGTATTTGGTCACGCCACCAATCCTCAACAGTAGCCGTCATGCCAAGGCCCTTTCGATTGTTGCCTTGGTTGCTGCAGGGTCCGCCTGGTATTTGATCAGGTGCTTGTCACCGCCCTTGGTGATGATCTGCACGAAGCTGCCCATGGTGTTTACCGAAGCGATCTGATCCAGGGGCACTTTGCGCGGGCCGGGACCGGTGAGGGTCGTGCCCGTCATCTCCCACGTGGCGACCAGTTCTTCCGAGGCCAGATACCAGGCGCGCAGACCAACTGCAGCCAGCCCAGCGGGGGCGCCGGTCCAGACATAGGGGTTCCCGATCACCCACAGAACGGCCATGGCAGTAGCCATCGCGAACGCAGCCAGCCATGTGTTCGTCCGGATATAGGCGGTTCTGTCCGGCGTGAAGATCACAGGATCAGCCAAAAGGCACCTCCGATCACCAAAAGTATAATGACCGCCAACACGGCCGAGCCGATGCGCTGGGGTCGTTCGTCACGCTCAATCTCCGTCGGAGTTGCTGAAAACGGCTTGGCGCTGTCGGTGTCGATCGTGCCGCCAGACCAGTTGGTCGCCTCTTCGGTATAGAGCCCGATCAGGCGCACCCTCGGGTCCGGCGAAAGCGTTGCGGGTTGACCTTCGAACGCGGCACTGCGCAATACCATGACCCATCCTTCGACAGCGTTGAGCGCTGTCCGATCCAGTTGATCTTCGGATACGCCACAGCCCTCGTCTAGATAGCCATAAAGCCCAAGATCTTCGAGGTCTGACACCGGGAAGATGTCTATTTGTTTGGGATCTAGCCCTTCGACCCCGAGCACCTGACCAGCAGCACCCGGTTCACGCAGGAACTTGGCCTCTTCCGGGCGCATATCCAACGTGAAGAGTCGGATGACGCCACGCTCGTGAGGGGCGATGGTCAAATCACTCATGCGGCTTCTCGCGCGTTGCGGGCCAGCAGGTCCATCGCAGCCATGCGTACGGCGACACCCATTTCGACCTGCTCCTGAATGACCGACCGGTTGATGTCGTCGGCAAGCGTGCCGTCAATCTCGACCCCGCGGTTCATCGGGCCGGGGTGCATGACAATTGCATCGGGTTTGGCCAGCGCCAGCTTGGCGGCGTCCAGCCCGTAGCGATGGTAGTATTCACGTTCCGAGGGGATGAAGCCGCCATCCATGCGTTCTTTCTGAAGGCGCAGCATCATGACGACATCCACGTCTTTCAGGCCCTCATTCATATCGTCATAAATCTCGGCGCCGAAATCGGCGAACTGGCCGGGTACAAGCGTCGGTGGGCCGATCAGGCGAATGCGGTTTTCCATCTTGCCCAGAAGGATCAGGTTCGATCGCGCAACGCGGGAATGGGCGACATCTCCACAAATCGCAATGTTCAACCGGTGCAGACGGCCCTTGGCGCGACGGATGGTCAGTGCGTCCAGCAGCGCCTGCGTGGGGTGTTCGTGCCGTCCGTCACCGGCGTTCAACACGGCGCAGTTCACCTTTTGGGCCAGCAGGTCGACGGCTCCAGAATGGGGATGCCGCACCACCAGAAGATCGGGGTGCATCGCGTTCAGCGTCATTGCCGTGTCGATCAGGGTCTCGCCTTTTTTGATCGAGCTTGCCTGCATCGCCATGTTCATGACATCCGCGCCCAGCCGCTTGCCCGCGAGTTCGAAACTGGCCTGTGTTCGGGTCGAGTTCTCAAAGAACATGTTGATCTGCGTCAGGCCCGACAGCACGTCCGAATGCTTGGTCGACTGGCGGTTCAGGTCGACATATTCCTCGGCCAGATCGAGGATGGCAGTGATATCGGATTGCGACAGGTGCTCGATGCCGAGAAGGTGACGATGGGCGAAACGCATGGGGCGGGCTCCTGTCTGACAATCGGACCGCTTATAGGAAGGCGTATCGCGTGTGGCAACCTAAGGTTCCGCGCCTTCGGGCAATTTCTCGCACCCGCCTTCAGGCAGGCATCGCTCGCCGGGTTTGCACCATTTGCCGTAGCCACAATCGATGGCTTTGATCGGTACGCATCCTTGATGCGCCGAGCATTTGAAGCCGGGGCGGCACTGCGATTCGGTTTCTTCGCACAAGAACCAGCCAGGGCGAGAGCATCCGCCGCCCGGCAGGCACGATGAGCCGGCGCCACAGGTTAGGCCATCGTCACATGTAATGGCTGGTCCGGGATCGAAATCAGGTGTGTTGCGTTCACATTCTCCGCGCCCGTTACAGAAGCTGTTACCGGGGCAATCCAGACGTGAAGTGCATTTGTTCAATCCCGCAGGGGCACAGCGTGTGCCACCTGCCACGCACCGCTCAAATGGGCCACAGGTACGCCCGCCGCCGCAATAGGTGTGCCCGGGTGGGATACAGCGGCCATCAAAGCTGCAGCGTTGGCCCGCGGGGCAGCATCCGCGACCGCATTGCAATTGGCCCGGACGGCACTGGCCATGGCGGTCGTGGAAGGTTGCCTGCGCCGGGTCGCTGACTAGGGTCAGCAACAATCCAAACATGAATATTCGCAGGACCAACAACATGAATAGCTGTATGGTCGGTCTGTCTGGACGCCGAAGCAAGGTCTATTCGCTTTCCCTCGGTCAAAAGCTGGTTAGATTGAGGGTTATGGAATCGGGTTTGGATTATCATACCGCGCGGGCGCTGCTGGAATGGCAGATCGAACTGGGCGCAACAGATGCGATCGTGGATACGCCGATCGATCGCTATGCGTTGCCAGACAAAGCGGCAAAGGCGAAGAAGGCCGTCGTTGCAGAACCTCCGAAGAAACCGGAGCAAATTGACGCCGCAGCGGTTGCGCAGCGGGCGGCAAAGGCTTCCGGATCGCTGCCTGAACTGCGCGCGTCACTGGAGGCGTACGATCTGTGCGAACTCAAACGTGGTGCGCGTCAGCTTGTGTTCGCGGACGGTACACCCGGCGCACGAGTGATGATCATCGGCGAAGCACCCGGTCGAGATGAGGATCGCGAGGGCAAACCTTTTGTAGGACGCGCCGGGCAGTTGCTGGATCGGATGCTGGCTGCGATTGATCTGGATCGCACGCAAAACGTCTACATCACCAATGTCCTGCCGTGGCGACCTCCGCAAAACCGAGATCCCAAGCCCGAAGAGATTGGCATGATGAAGCCATTTCTGGAACGGCACGTGGCACTGGCCAAGCCCGATGTTCTGGTCGTGATGGGCAACATTAGCTGTCAGGCGGTTCTGGGCAAACGGGGCATTACCCGATTGCGCGGGCGCTGGGATCAGGCGCTGGACCTGCCTGTGATCCCGATGTTCCACCCTGCCTATCTGCTGCGGCAACCGCAGATGAAGCGTCAGGCGTGGGCTGATCTGTTAGAGCTGAAAGCCCGACTGGAGGCAGGTGCATGAAGGTGCTGGCATTCTCCGACCTTCATATGGCGCGCAACCGCGCCGCTGATCTGGTTGCGGCCAGTTCCGAGGCTGATCTGGTGATTGGCGCCGGAGATTTCTGCAACATGCGACGGGGATTGGACGAGGCCATGCAGATGCTTTCGGGCATCTCTGCACCGCTGGTGCTGGTGCCGGGCAATGCCGAAAGCGCGGATGAGTTGGCTGAGGCCACACCGGAAGATGTGCATGTTCTGCACGGTTCCGGCATGACCTTGGACGGTGTTCGATTGTTCGGGTTGGGCTACGGCGTCCCGCTCACGCCGTTTGGCGATTGGTCATGCGATCTGACGGAAGCCGAGGCGGCTGAAATGCTGTATCGATGTGATGGTGCTGATATCCTGATCGCGCATTCACCGCCCAAGGGTTACGGCGATGTGACGTCTGAGGGCACATCCGTCGGCTCGACCGCCGTCCGGGACGCGGTGGAGCGGATACAGCCCGATTTCGCCTTTTGTGGTCATATTCATGACAGCTGGGGCTATCGCGGTACGCTCGGTCGAACCCAAATCGCAAATCTGGGTCCGACTCTGAATTGGTTCGAGGTAAGTTCATGATCGAAACGGTAACCCTGCTGGCCTTTGTTCCAGCTGCACTGGCGCTGAATTTCACGCCCGGCGCCGATATGATGTTCTGTTTCGGGCAAGGTCTGCGAGCGGGTGCCCGGTCGGCGCTGCTGGCAAGTACGGGCGTCTCGGTCGGGTTGATGATCCACGTGTTGCTAGCGGGGCTCGGGCTTGGCGCTGCGGTATCGACCATACCGTGGCTGTTTGATGTGATCCGGTGGATGGGGGTTGCCTATCTGCTGTACCTTGCCTGGGGCGTGATCCGAAACGGGGCCATATCTGCGGACGCTCCGGTCAAACCTGCTCATTTCGCGTTTCGTGAAGGGCTGGTGGTGAACCTGACCAATCCCAAGGTTATTCTTTTCGTGCTGGCCTTCATTCCACAGTTTGTGAACCCAGCTCTTGGCTCAGTTCTGCTGCAGTTCCTGACATTCGGCGCGATTATCACCCTGGGCAGCATGTTGGTAAACGGGCTGGTGGGCATCTTTGCGGGCGGGGCAGGGCGGATACTCGTCTCGAACCCGCGTGCTTCTCGCATTGTGGGCTGGATCACAGGCGGTATCTTCACTGCGCTCGCTATCCGGCTTGCCATCATGGAAAGGGCCTGACGCCGTATGTCACGCATTGACGAAACCCTTAAGTTCATCCCAGTCCGTATCGCCGTTCTGACCGTCTCGGACACCAGATCGCTGGACGAGGACCGTTCGGGCCAGACGCTTGTGGATCGGATCGAAAAGGCAGGGCACGCGGTGGCTGATCGAAAGATCATACAGGATGAGCGTACCGAGATCGCGAGCCAGCTGCGCCTGTGGATTGCCGATCCCGAGATTGATGTCGTGATTTCGACCGGCGGCACGGGCCTGACGGGCCGAGACGTGACCGTCGAGGCGCATCGGGACGTCTATGAAAAGGAAATCGAGGCCTTTGGTACCGTCTTCACCATCGTTTCGATGGAAAAGATCGGTACCTCAGCCGTGCAGTCCCGCGCGACGGGCGGTGTAGCGGGCGGCACCTATCTGTTTGCGCTGCCGGGTAGCCCGGGGGCCTGCAAGGATGCGTGGGACGCGATTTTGGAAAAACAGTTCGATTATCGCCACCGGCCCTGTAATTTCGTGGAAATAATGCCCAGATTGGACGAACATCTGCGACGGAAGTAGACTGGCTCTGCGTTTAACGCATCATAACCGCTTTGTGGCTTGGCATTTTTTGCGACCCGGCTACCTTTGCGGAAGGCAGCATGTGCGACCTGAGGTGAGTGACAGATGCGATTCCTGCGGCAAAGCCTTGTCGGTGTTTTCCTGGCGTTTCTGACGCTGGGCCTGTTGCTTGTTGCCGCACAGATGATCACCGGCGCGGTCCAGGACATGCTGACCCGTGACAATCAGGCACCCGAGGGGCGTGAACGGATATTTGCCGTGAGTGTCAGAACGGCTGAACCGGAAACCATCACGCCGTATCTGGAGGCTTTTGGTCAGGTGCAAAGCCGCCGTCGGCTGGAGCTGCGTGCGGCGCTGGGCGGTCGCGTCATATCATTGGCGGAAGATTTCGAAGATGGCGGCACGGTGGCAGCAGGTGAATTGCTGGTCGAGCTCGATCCCGCCGACATGCAATCGGCGCTGGATCGCGCCAAGTCGGATCTGCTGGATGCCCAGTTCGAGGAGCGTGACGCCGAGCGTTCGTTGCTGCTGGCGCAGGACGAGTTGAAGTCGGCCGAGGCGCAGGCCGAGCTGCGAGACCGGGCGTTACAACGTCAGCAGGATCTGCAGACGCGCGGAGTTGGCGCGGCCGCGAGCGTGGAAGAGGCGGAACTGGCCGCGACCTCCGCGCATCAGGCGGTTCTGGCACGTCGGATTGCGCTGGCTCAGGCAGAATCCCGGGTCGATCAGGCCACTACTCTGTTTGCCCGCGCCCGCATCGCGCTGGAAGGGGCCGAACGTGACCTGGAAGACATGACGATCCATGCCGGGTTTGACGGAACGCTGACGGGGGTAACCCTGGTCGAAGGGCGGCTTGTCTCGGCCAACGAAAAGCTGGCGGAACTGGTGGACCCCAATTCGCTTGAAGTGGCCTTTCGCGTTTCGACTGCACAATATGTGCGTCTGCTCGACGTGCAAGGTGATCTTGTCGCAGCGCCAGTCACCATATCGCTTGAAGTGACGGGGGCAGACTTGAAGGCAACCGGACGTATCAGCCGCGACAGCGGCTCGGCAGGTGAAGGGCAGACAGGGCGCCTGATCTATGCCCGTCTGGACGATGCGCCGGGATTCAAGCCAGGAGATTTCGTTACGGTTTCAATCGAAGAACAGCCGTTGGACAATGTGGTGCGTATGCCCTCATCGGCTTTGGATGCTGCGGGCAATGTTCTGGTATTGGGCCCCGGCGACCGGTTGGAGCCCATACCTGTGCAACTGGTGCGCCGACAGGGCGATGAGGTTCTGTTACGGGGTGCCGGGCTAGCGGGCCGTGAGGTTGTGATTGGCCGCACGCCGTTGCTGGGCTCTGGCGTACGCGTGCGTCCTCTGCGCGTCGAGGCAAGGATCGAAAGCGACCCGGAAATGGTAGAGCTGTCGGACGCAAAGCGCGCCCAGCTTGTGGCGCAGGTCGAGGCCAGCCAGCGCATGTCGCAGGACGTCAAGGATCAGGTTCTGGGGCAGTTGCGTGATGCGAAGGTACCTGCGTCTCTGTTGCGACGCCTTGATGAAAATCGGGCCGGAGGCTAGGCTCCATGATCCGCGATATTCCCAATGCGGCGGGCGGAATCCTCAGTTATTTCACCCGGCATCGCACGGCCGCCAATCTGTTGCTTCTGGTGATGCTGGTGCTGGGTGCAGCGGCGGTCCCGAGTATGCGGGCGCAGTTTTTCCCGGATGTGATCCTTGAACGCGTCGATGTGAATGTCGAGTGGGAGGGGGCAGGTCCCGAGGATGTCGACAACGGCATTATACAGCTTCTCGAACCTGCGCTACTGGCGGTCGAAGGAGTTGCCAGCACCGAATCCACCTCGCGCGAGGGCTCGGCCAACATCCGGCTGGAATTTGAGCCCAATTGGGAGATGTCCCGTGCGGTTGAAGAGGTCAGGACTGCCGTCGATGGAGTAACCAACCTGCCCGACGACGCCGAAGAGCCCACCATCCGGCGCGGTGCTTGGCGGGATCGGGTGACCGATGTCGTCATTACCGGACCGATCGAGGCCGAGCAGCTCGCCAAATTCACCGATGAACTGATCAACCGCCTCTTTGCGGCGGGGGTTACGCGCACAACGATACGGGGGCTTGCCGCGCCGCGCGTGGTGGTGGAGGTGCCCACTGCACAGTTGATCGCCAACGACATCGCGATGTCCGATATCGCCTCGGCCATCGCGGCCGAGGTTACGGCGAATCCCGCGGGGGATGTCTCTGGCGCCAACGCGCGTATTCGTACTGGCGCTGAAAAGCGTTCACCCGAAGAGATTGAGGGCATTGCTCTGCGCACCTTTGCCGACGGATCGAAGTTGGTTGTGGGCGATGTGGCGCAAATCCGGGTCGAAGGTGTCACCCGCAATCGCAGTTACTATGTCGGGGACAATCCTGCCATGTCGATCCGCGTCGACCGGTCCAATCTGGGCGATGCGATTGGTATACAGCGTTCGGTCGAGGACGTGGTGCGGGACATGCAGGTCAGCCTGCCCGAAGGCATTACGGTCGAGCTGATCCGCACCCGTGCGCAGGCCATCACTGACCGGCTGGATATTCTGGTGGATAACGGCCTGGTTGGTCTCGGTCTTGTTGTCTGCCTGCTGTTCCTGTTCCTCAATGCACGGATCGCTTTTTGGGTGGCAGCAGGTATCCCCGTGGCGATGTCGGCGGCGATCGCACTGATGTATCTGGGCGGCCTGTCAATCAACATGGTGTCGCTGTTTGGTCTGATCATCACGTTGGGCATTGTCGTGGATGACGCCATTGTGGTGGGCGAACACGCCGATTTCCGTGCGCGGCGGTTGGGCGAGGCTCCGATGGTTGCCGCTGAACGTGCCGCGCGCCGTATGGCGATGCCGGTCTTTGCAGCAACGGTTACCACTGTTATCGCGTTCTTTGGTCTAACCGCCATCGGTGGCCGGTTTGGTGAACTCATCCGGGATATTCCCTTTACCGTCATCGCCGTTCTGATTGCCTCGCTGATCGAGTGCTTCCTGATTCTGCCCAATCATATGGCCCATGCCATTGCGCATTCGGCCAAGGAGCACTGGTATGACTGGCCCAACCGGGTCGTGAATCGGGGTTTTCGCTGGGTGCGTGACAACCTGTTCCGGCCTTTGGTCGCATGGGTGGTTTGGGCGCGCTATGTGGTCGTCGCGCTCATGGTGGTGATCCTGGCCAGCCAGATCGCATTGTTTATCCGGGGTGACGTGAACTGGCGGTTCTTCAACGCGCCCGAGCGTGGCTCGGTCACGGGCAATTTCATCATGGTCGAAGGTGCCACCCGCGCCGAGACACTGGAAATGATGCGGATGGTGCAACAGGCCACCGAAGAGCTTGGAGAGATTTACGAAGAGAGGCATGGCCAGAACCCGATCGAATACGTTTTAGCCGAAGTTGGTGGATCGGCAGGATGGGGGCTGCGTGCGGCGGATGGAAAGGACAGCGATCTGCTGGGCGGTATCTCTATCGAACTGATCGATGCCGACCTGCGCCCTTATTCCAGTTTTGAGTTTGTGGGAGAGCTGCAGGATTTCGTCCCCCGCCATCCGAAGGTCGAACTGCTCAGTTTCCGCGGCTGGCGCTCAGGCCCGGGTGGCGATTCAATCGACGTTCAGTTTTACGGTGCGGATGTGAACACGTTGAAATCCGCGTCCGAGGATCTGCAAACGGAATTGTCCAAATACACCGAAGTTTCTGCGCTTGAAGACAATCTGGCTTATGACAAGGAGGAGTTTATTCTGGACCTGACTGCCCAGGGTCAGGCGCTGGGCTTCCGCATCGAAACACTGGGCCGCGTGCTGCGAAACCGGCTGAATGGAATTGAGGCCGCGACGTTCCCGGATGGTCCACGCAGCACTGAAATTCGCGTGGAACTGCCCGAGGGTGAGCTGACGGCGGACTTCCTTGAACGCACTCTGATGCGCACACCCGATGGTGTCTATGTTCCGCTGGCAGACATTGTCTCGGTCGAGCGTAAGTCGGGTTTCTCGACGGTTCGGCGCGAAAACGGCCTGCGGGTGATTTCGGTGAACGGCGATATCTCAGAAGACGACCCGGCGCAGGCCGCCGAGATCGCGCGGGCCATGCGTGAAGAGATACTGCCAAACATCGCCGCCGAACGTCAGGTTGAATGGCGCATGGCGGGGTTGAGCGAGCAGGAAGATGAATTCCTGTCCGAGGCCCGCACAGGGCTGATCTTATGTCTGACCGGGATTTATCTGGTGCTGGCTTGGGTTTTTGCCAGCTGGACGCGGCCCTTGGTGGTGATGGCGATCATTCCGTTCGGCCTCGTCGGTGCAATCTGGGGGCATTACATCTGGGGAGTGCCGCTGAGCATGTTCACCGTTGTAGGCCTGCTAGGCATGACCGGCATCATCATCAACGACTCGATTGTTCTGGTGACGACCATCGATGGATACCAGCAGGAACGCGGGCTGGTGCCGTCGATAGTCGAGGGCACAGCAGACCGATTGCGACCCGTGATGCTGACCACGCTGACCACAGTGCTGGGGCTGACTCCATTGATGTATGAAAGCTCACAGCAGGCGCAGTTCCTCAAGCCGACAGTGATTACTTTGGTTTATGGGCTGGGTTTTGGAATGGTCCTGATCCTACTGCTGGTGCCGGCGCTCCTAGCGATCCTGAACGATGTCTCGCGTCCGATGATAGCCATGCGCCGCGCTTTGCGTGCACCCGATCGGGTGGTGCGTGTTGCCGTTTGCGTAACCGGTGCCGCGCTGGCGGTCTGGCTCGGGGTATCAATGATCTGGCCCGCTTTGGCGGGCGCCCCTTTGGGCTTGCTGGCGGGGTTCTACCCCGGCGCAGATGGTTTGAGTATTCTGCAAATGGGTCTCGGCGTCTTTGCCGTTGGTGCGGTCTTGATCCTGCTGTTGGGGGTGGTCCTGTCGGGCCTGCTTTATGCCCGACTTTCAGGCAGGGCAGAGGTCTGACTGGCGTTCAAAGCCATGCGTAACAGATCGGGGACTCGGTCGCTCATCGGCAAATCTCCACGGGAGATTCTGTCAGTCGAAAACCAGCGCGCATCCCTAGCGTCATCCGCTGCGACCGGCGTGCCCGAGACATAGCGGCAGGCAACACCGACCAGCAGGTAGTGCGCCCTGATTTGCCCGTCCGGCTCACGCAGCAGCAGGTCGAGATTGTCGAGATACCCCAGTGGCTCGGCGATAACGCCGGTCTCTTCCAGCAATTCCCGTGCCGCTGCTTCCAGAACCGTTTCGCCCCACTCCACATGCCCACCGGGAAACCCCCAGAGGCCCGCGTCGGGTTGTTTGTTGCGTTGAACCAGAAGAACCTGCCCCTGATGCAAGACCACGGCCAGAGCACCGATCTTTGGGGTTTGCCTCATGCGGTCAACCCGCGCTGCACCCGAGGATATCAACCGCATGGTTTGAGCCAAGTACGGTGATGCGGACTTCGGACCGGTCCAGCGCAAACGGACCGCCTGAAGCGCTGATAACCTCGGATCGGGCGACTAGCGTATTGCCCCGCCGACCCGTTTCGGATTGCGATGCCCAGAGCGTAGGATTGCCGGGCTCGATGACGGCGACTTCTGCGCCGCCTGCTGACGGCATGGTGATATGCGCCTCAATCCGCATCCCGTCCGCCGTAGGTGTCAGTCGGCAAGTTGCCTCTGCTACCCCGGCCTCGCGCGCGGAAAACGGCCGTTGGGCCAGCGCAGCGGCAATCGCCGGGTTGCGTCCGGCATTGGCGTCCAGAGTATGGTCGAAATCCAGACGGCCCGGTACGCAGACATCCTTGCAGACGCCCAGATCCATCTCGCCCCGCAACCGCACCGGCTTGGCGGGGTTTTTGGGGGTTATTTCGACGGGCAGGACCAGCTGATTCTCATACCCGATGGATTGCAGCCCGTTTTGATCGAAGATTTTCGGTGCAGGCCAGGTGATCGCGACGTCGCCGACATTGCGGGATTTGCTCCAATCGAACTGCGGCGGAATGCCCGCGTCCCCGGGGGAACGCCAATAGGTTTTCCACCCGTCCTTCAAAGTCAGATGCAATGCGCCCTGATAGGTGCCGTTGTCGGATTTACCACCATCGAGCACTTCAAGCCGCACAAGCTGATCCACGCCTTGCGCAAAGGCCGCAAAGCCCGGGCAAAGGCTTGCGGTCAAGGCAATAGCGAAGGGTTTCCAAAGCTTCATCATACCGGGAAGATGCGCATTCTGACCGAGAATGCCAAGTCACGTTCCGGTCACCCGGGTGAAATACGCGGAAATCCCGGCTGATCCCTTGCCATTCCCCGGCCCACAGGGTCATTCTAGGGTGAACCTGAGCGCAAGAGATGTCTGCTGATGGACCTTACGGGAAAACTGTTGATAGCGATGCCCGGCATGGGCGATCCGCGATTCGAGCATTCGGTCGTCTATATCTGCAGCCATGGTGAGGATGGTGCGATGGGGCTGATCGTCAACAAGCCCTCGGACCTGCGGATCAAGACTTTGCTGGAACAGCTCAATATTCCCTGCCGCATTCCGGTGGTGGGGGAACGTCTGGTCCAGTTTGGCGGCCCGGTCGAGATGTCGCGCGGTTTTGTTCTGCACAGCGCGGACTACGAAGCGAATCTCCATTCGATGCAGATTTCCGAAGATTTCAGCATGACCGCAACTCTGGATGTGCTCGAGGATCTGGCCTCGGGCAAGGGGCCGCTGAATTCGATGCTGGCGCTGGGTTATTCCGGTTGGGGGCCAGATCAGCTTGAGGATGAGATTGCCATGAATGGCTGGCTGACCACCGAGGCGTCTTCGAAACTGGTCTTTGATGTACCGGATGACGAGAAATGGGAAGCCGCTTTGGCCACGCTCGGGGTCGATCCGCTGACGCTCTCTGCCAGCGCGGGGCGGGCCTAATCGCGCGGGGCTGCGGCGCGGCGCAGACGGTCGTTGATGGCTGCGCCCAACCCATGGTCGGGAATCGGTGATACGGCAATCGGACGACCTGTTTCGTTCAGCTTGTGCAGGGCGGCAAACAGATTGGCCGCCGCCTCGGACAGGGTGCTGCTTTCAGACAGGTTCAGGTCACACGTGACCGGGCCAAAACCCAGTAATACTTCATCTCCTTGAACCGACCCTGCGTTCAGGCGGACCGGCGCATCCGGCGCGTAGTGGGATTGCAGCTGCCCCGGCGCGGTCAGCAGGTCGCCGGGTTGATGGTGATGCAGTTCCGTCTGCAGCACCTCTTCGATCTGTTCCAGGGCGATACCACCGGGACGCAACAGAGCAGGGGTTCCTGCCAGACCCACAATGGTGGATTCGAGCCCAACCCCGCAGGGCCCATCGTCCAGAATAGCAGCGATGCGCCCCTCCAGCCCGGTTCGGACATGGGCCGCCGTGGTCGGGCTGATCTGGCCCGACGGGTTGGCCGAAGGGGCTGCTACCGGGCCATCGAACGCCGCAAGCAACGCCCGCGCTGTGGGATGCGCAGGCACGCGGACGGCCAGAGTGTCCAACCCCGCCGTCACCAGCGACGATATCCCGTGGTCGGCACGCAGAGGCAGGACCAAGGTCAGTGGTCCGGGCCAGAAGGCTTTCGCAAGCTGTTCGGCCTGATCAGTCCACTCGACGAACCGTTTCGCGGTCTCGGTTGAGGCGACATGAGCAATTAGCGGGTTGAAGCTGGGCCGCCCCTTGGCCTCGTAGATCGCAGCGACGGCTTCTCCGTTTCGCGCATCTCCGCCGAGGCCATAGACAGTCTCGGTCGGGAAGGCGACCAGTAACCCCTGCCGCAGCAGGTCAGCGGCTTTGGCGATGCCGTCGGTGTCCGCTGATAAGTCTTGAGTGCCGAGAAGGGTCATAGGTCGTGACGCCGCGTTTTGGTTGCTTGCAGTTCCGGTAACGGTAGGTAATCGTGCCAGCCCAGATGAATACCGGCGTGGGGCCGGGATTCCAACCCCACGCAATGAACATGTCATACCCAGAGGGAAACCATGCCCTATCGTGCCCCGATCTCAGACTATGAATTCCTGTTCCGCAACGTGATCGGATTTGACCAGATCGCCGCGACCGAGAAGTTCTCGGAAGCCAGCGAAGACGTGGTCAGCGCCATTCTGACCGAAGCCGGAAAGATGTGCGAAGAGGTTATGGCCCCGCTGCAGCGCCCCGGCGATCTGGAGCCCGCGCGGTTGGAAAACGGCGTGCTGCGGACCTCTCCGGGCTACGCGGAAGGATGGAAAGCAATCGCCGAAGGCGGCTGGATCGGGATGAGCGGTGATCCCGAATATGGCGGCATGGGCCTGCCCATGACCATGACCACCGCCGTGAACGAGATGATGAGCGCGGCGTGCCTGTCGCTGCAACTCGCCCCGTTGATGACCCAAGGCCAGATCGAGGCGCTGGAGCATCACGCAAGCGATGAATTGAAAGCGCTCTATTTGCCCAAGATGATGGCGGGTGAGTGGTCAGGCACCATGAACCTGACCGAACCGCAGGCTGGCTCGGATGTCGGAGCGCTGACATCGAAGGCCGAGGATAACGGCGATGGCACCTATTCGGTGACTGGGCAGAAGATCTATATCTCTTGGGGCGACAATGACTTTGCCGAGAACATCTGCCATCTGGTTTTGGCCCGTCTGCCAGACGGTGTGCCGGGGACCAAAGGGATTTCGCTATTTCTGGTCCCGAAATTCATCCCTGATGAGAACGGCAATCCCGGCGTAGCCAATGATCTGAAGGTCGTCTCGCTGGAACACAAGATGGGCCTGCACGGCTCGCCCACCTGCGTGATGCAATATGACGGGGCCAAGGGCTGGCTGATCGGAAAGGAACATGGCGGCATGGCTGCAATGTTCACCATGATGAACAACGCCCGTCTGGGCGTTGGCGGCGAAGGCGTTGGGGTGGCCGAGGGTGCCTATCAGCACGCGCTGGCCTATGCGCTGGAGCGCAAACAAGGCAAGACGCCCTCGGGCACCATCATTGATCACGCTGATGTACGGCGGATGCTGATCTCGATGCGCGCGGATGTGTTTGCCGCACGGGCGATCATGCTGGCCAATGCCGCCGCGATCGACATGGCGCAGGCCACGGGCGATGCGGATTGGGCGGCGCGGGCGGCCCTGCTAACGCCGATCTGCAAGGCCTTTGGAACCGAAACCGGGATGCGCGTCTCCGAGACCGGCGTGCAGGTGCATGGCGGTATGGGCTTCATCGAAGAAACCGGCGCCGCGCAGTATTACCGCGATGTCCGCGTGACTGCGATTTATGAAGGCACCAACGGTATTCAGGCCATGGACCTCGTCGCTCGTAAAATGATGGATGGGGGCGAGGCGGCCTCGAACCTGCTGGATGAAATCGAGGATCAGGCCGAGAAAGCCCGCGCCACGATGCCGGAACTTGCCGGTCCTGTTTGGGAAGCCACCGAGTCTCTTCGGGAAGCCACTGAATGGCTGGTGGCGCAGTCAGACATGAACACCCGGTTCGCCGGGGCCGCCGCGTACCTCAAGGCCTTCGCACGGGTTCTGGGCGGGCATTATCACCTGTCGGCGGCCTTGGCCGACCCCGAGGGTCCGCGCGCCAAGCTGGCGCGGTTCTACATCAACGCGCTGCTGCCGGAACATACGGGCCTGTTGGCGCAGGCGCAGAACGGGGCCGCTGACCTCTATGCGCTAAGCGCCGACGAGCTGGCGGTCTGATGGACGGTGAGGGGCCTCAGGTGATGCGCTATCCGTGGTCGGAACCGCCCGCGCCGGGCGAATGGGTCGAGGTCGCCGAGGGGGTTTTGTGGATCAGGTTGCCTCTGCCCATGGCGCTAGATCACGTGAATGTCTACGCGCTGGATGATGGTGATGGCTGGACGGTGGTCGATACCGGGCTGTCTTCGAAGAAGACGCGTGCCATCTGGCAGACCCTGATGGAGGGTCCTTTGGGTGGTAAACCCGTTCATCGGGTTGTCGTGACGCATCACCATCCCGACCATGTCGGCAATGCGGGATGGTTCCAGTCAGAACACGGTGCTGAGCTTGTCACCAGCCGCACCGCATGGCTGTTCGCCCGGATGCTGACGCTGGACGTGCAGGAGAACTGGCCGAAGGAAACGCTCGATTACTACCGCGGCGCCGGGATGGATGCGGATGTGCTGGCGGGCCGGATGGCTGAACGTCCCTTCAACTTTGCCGACACCGTCTACCCCATGCCGCTGGGCTTTACCCGTGTCAAACAAGGCGACGTGATACGCATGGGCGGGCGTGACTGGGATGTTCATATGGGCAACGGCCACGCGCCCGAACACTGTACCTTTTGGAGCCGTGACGACAATCTGGTGTTGACCGGAGATCAGATTCTCAGCTCGATCAGTTCAAACCTGGGTGTCTATGCGACCGAGCCGATGGCAGACCCGGTGGCCGATTGGCTGGAAGCCTGCGAACGTCTGCAGCCTTTGGCCCGCCCTGATCATCTGGTGTTGGGCGGGCACAAGCTGCCCTTCACGGGATTGCCCGTTCGAATGCGTCAGTTGATCGACAACCATCACAGCGCGCTCGACCGTTTGCTGAACGACCTCGACCAACCCAAAACTGCCGCCGAATGCTTTGCCCCGCTGTTCAAGCGCCCGATCAAAGGCGGCGAATACGGCCTCGCGCTGGTCGAGGCGGTTGCACATGTGAACCATCTCTACCACATTGGAGCGGTCACCCGGACGCGCCGCGCGGACGGGGCGTGGGAGTATCAGCGCAAAGGGTAGAGCAATGCAGGACCAGATCGAAACCTCAGCCGAGGCGGCGGAATCCGCAGCTTTGCCCCGCTGCTACGAGGTGCACGCCAACCCGGATGCGGCGTCGGGCAGCAAGGACCTGCCGAAGCCCCTGCAAAAGCCGGTTGAAACCAAAAGCCCGGCGCAGTGGGCCTATGAGCGACTGATCATGTATATCCAGAACTTCGAAAAGACGCTGGATGGCGATCACGAGGTCGCCATGGGCTTTACCGGCGGTGACGCAGGTGTGATGCGGATCGAAGGGATGGGTTATTTCGATCCCGATATCATCACCTTCTACGGCTCGGATGCGACCGGGGCCAAAACGCAGCTGGTGCAGCATGTCAGCCAGCTGAATGTGATGTTGCGCGCCTTACCCAAGACGGTCGAGGATAAACCGGCCAACCGCATCGGCTTTCGCCTTGCGGCGGATCTGGAAGAAAGCTGACAGCATCCCTTGCAATTCACATGTGCGCAGCCTTGAATGAGAGCATCATTCAGGAGTGCGCCGCGTGACCAATTTCGTAACCGTTACAAACGCCTATCGGGGGGCCTGGGCGCGGCGGCGTGTCTTTGTGCCGATCTATCTGGCGGTGCGGCTTCTTTTGGTGGCCCTGATCGCGCCCGGGGTGGCCATTGCGGTCAATCTGGCCGTTTCGCTTTCGGATCAGTCCGCGCTGACGGATCAGGACATCGCCATGTTCCTGCTGTCGCCCGCCGGGTTCATCGCGGCGGTTGCCGTTCTCAGCCTGTTCCTGCTGGCCGAGGTTTTCGTCTTCTCGGTCATGGCCGGGTCGCTTCGGATGGGCGAACGCGATCCCTGGCGCGCGGGCAGTGCTTCGATCCGTTTGATTCTGACACGCCTGCTTGCGCTTTTCGGGTTCGCCGCGCGGTTTATTCTGCGTGTTTTGCTGCTGGCTCTGCCTTTTGTGCTTGTGGCCGGGGTGATCGCGTGGTGGACGCTGACGGAATACGACATCAACTATTACCTGACCTTCCACCCGCCCTCGTTTTGGGTCGCGGTGGTGCTGATCGGTTTTGTCGTGCTGTGTCTGGTCTGGGTCCTGATCCGCAGGCTCTCGGCCTGGGCGCTGGCGCTGCATCTGGTTCTCTTTGAGGAATGCAAACCCGCCGAAGCCTTTGCAATCAGCGCAGATCGGATGGCGGGCAAACGTGGCCGGCTCAAGATCGAGCTGGGCCTGTGGCTGATCCTGCGTCTGGCCATTGCGTCGCTGATCGCTGTTGTCGCCGGTGTGTTGTTCGACCTTGTGCCGCTGCAACAGAGCGCGAATCTGCGCTTTGCGCTGATCCTCAGTTTCATTGTCGCGGGGCTGTGGTCGCTGGCGGGGTTGGTATTGGCGGCCATTGCGCTGGGCGCATTGGCGGTTTTGCTGGACGGGTTCTTTGATGAGCAGGGCCGAGAGGTGCCGCATCCCGAACCCGGTAATCTACGCGCGCCGCTCTATGCGGTGGTCGGTGGCGCGGTTGTCGCCCTGCTGATCGGCCTCTGGTCCGGGCAGGAGTTGCTGGAGCGCGTTCAGGCCCCCGATCATGCGGATGTCATCGGCCATCGGGGTGCGGCGGCTTTGAGACCCGAAAACACCATGGCCTCGGTCTTGAAGGCCATCGAAGACGGGGCGGATTGGGTTGAGATCGACGTGCAGGAGACCGCTGATGGCGTAGTCATTATTGCTCACGACAGCGACTTCATGAAATTGGCAGGCGTGCCGCTTAAGGTCTGGGACGCAACCATGGAGGATGTCGCCGAGATCGATATCGGCAGCTGGTTCGGTCCGGAATACGCTTCGGAACGCGCGCCGACGTTGTATGACGTGCTGGAGGCCGCCAAGGGCAAGGCCAAGGTCATTATCGAACTGAAATACTACGGCCACGACGTCGATCTGGAAAACCGCGTGGCGGCGATTGTCGAAGAACTGGAGATGCAGGACGATATCGCCACGATGTCGCTGAAATACCCCGCCGTGCAGAAGATGAAAGCGTTGCGTCCCGATTGGCGCGCGGGTGTTCTTGCTGCGACCGCGATTGGCGACTTGTCGGGACTTGAGGGCGATTTCGTGGCGGTCAATGCAGCGACGGTTTCGCCCGGTCTGATCCGCTCGGTCCACGACGCGGGCAAGGATATCTATGTCTGGACGGTGAATGACCCGCTGCAGATGTCGGCCATGGCCTCGATGGGGGTCGACGGGCTGATCACGGATCGTCCGGCGATGGCCCGCGAAGTGCTGCGGGTCCGCGCCGAGATGGGGCCGGGCGAGCGGCTGATGCTCTGGCTCGCGACGACTTTTGGCCTGTCCATCGATACCTCTGAGATGCGTGATGAAAGCCCCTAGGCTGGCCGTTGTTCTGGCCTGTTGCGCGCTGCCCGCCGCCGCGCAGGACCTGATGCGTAGCGTCGAGATACCCGCGCACCGGGCACTGATGGCCGCTGTCGGGAACGCCGACCTGACGCCGTTTGAAACCGATGGCTGCTCAGGCGGGCTTTCCTCAAGCTGGCGACTGGTGGCCCAGACATTTCCCGATTTCAGCCTGCTTTATGAGGCGCATCCCCCATGGGAATACTGCTGTGTCACCCATGATCGCGCCTATCACGATGCGGGCGGCGCCTCGCAGGCGGATGCCAGTTTTGATGCCCGCCTTGCGGCCGATGACAAGCTTCGCGCTTGCGTCAAAGCCCATGGCGAGACCCATGCCGTTGAATACGCCAAACGTTATGACATGACGCCTGATCAGATTATCTCGGTTCATTCGATCACCTCCGAGGCAATGTATATGGCCGTGCGCTTTGGCGGCGGCCCCTGCAGCGGTCTGCCGTGGCGCTGGGGGTTCGGCTATCCGGGATGCTCGGTTTTTGCCGCGCCTGCGCGCGAATGACGTCGTGACAGGCCCCGCATTTTGCATTATCCAACATTTCAAACACGCGAATTGGGATTCTTTGAGACATGGCTGAACACAAGCACGGCGAGATGGACATCACCGTTCAAACCAAAACCTTTGACGGGTTCGTCAAGTTCACCACATGGTGCGTGGTGGCAATCATTTTCCTTTGCATTTTCCTGGCGGTTTTCGCGGCTTAATCCGATCAGAGGCGCCCCCTTGTTCAGGATACTGATAGCCTGCCTGCTGGCAGCAACCGTGGCAGGCTGTACCGGGTCGCAGCGCCCGCAGGCCGATCCGTCCGAAATCGTGGCCCGATCCTATCGCGATCCGGGGCCATCAACCCTGACGCTTTATACGATGATCAACACGCGGACCGGTTCGGGTGCGCATACCTCGTTGATGATCAGCGGCAGCGAACGGGTGATTTTTGATCCTGCGGGATCATTCCGGGCGGATGTCGTGCCGATCAGGAATGACGTTTTGTACGGCATCACCCCAAATGTCGAGCGTGCGTATCGCAGCAGCCACGCGCGTGAAACGCATTATGCGCGCATTCAGACCATCGAAGTGACGCCGCAACAGGCAGAAATCGCGCTGCAACTGGCCAAGCAGATGGGGCCGGTGGCAGGCGCTTTCTGTGCGAATTCAACCTCGCAGCTATTGCAGCAGGTGCCGGGGTTCGGGCAGATCAGCACCACGTTCTATCCGGTGAAGCTGTCCGACGAATTCGGCCAGATTCCCGGGGTTGTGACCACGGAATACCGTGAAAGCGACTCGGCTGATCTGCAGCAGGGACTGGCTGCGAATAACGCGCGCCTCAATCAGCTCGAAGCGGCATCAACCAACTAGGTAGAGCAGACCGTAGAGCGTGGCGGCCCCGGAAAAGATGGCCGCCAGCACGTTTTTCGTCGCAAACCCGACAGTCAGCGCCACCGCAGCCGCTGCCATACGCGGCAGATCCGGCTGCCCGTCAGTGGCCGAGGGCCACACCACCAGCGGCGCGATCAGCGCTGGGATGATAGCCACCGCAGTATAGCGCAGATGGCGCAACAGCCAGGGTGGCATTGGTCGATCTCCGACCAGCCCGATGAAGGTGAATCGCAGAAGGTAGCTGCCGACCGCAAGACCGACGATGATGATCCAGATGGTGGTGGTGTCGATCTGGGTCATGATTTGCTCCGTTCCAGCATCAACTCGGTCTGCGCCCCGGCGATCATGCCTGCTGCGCCCGCGATCAGAAGGCCCAGGTTGAACGGCACGGCCACCGTCAGCAGGGCCACAACGATCGCAACCAGTGCGGCAACCACATGGGCCAGCGTTCGCATCATCGGCCCGATCATCGCCAGAAAAGTGATAGGGAGGGCAAAGTCCAGCGCCCAGCTGTCTGGTATCTGCGTGCCCAGTACCGCCCCCAGATACGTGCCAAGCACCCACAGCGGCGTGATCGGCGTAACCGAGCCAACGAAATAGACCATCCGCTGTGGCACAGACATATCGGGCTCTTTTTCGAACCGCGCTATCGAACAGGCATAAGACTGGTCCACGATCAAATAGGCGGCACAAGCCCGCTGCCACAGAGGTGCCGCCCCCAGATAAGGTGTCAGCGAGGCGGAGTACATCGCAACCCGCAGGTTTACGGCCAGTGCCGAGATCAGGACAATCACCGTGGGTGTGTTATCCTGCAAAAGCTGGAGCGCGGTAAATTGCGCCGCCCCGGCGAACACTGTTGCGGAAAAAGCCATTGTCTGGACGACATCCAGCCCGGCCTCGGTGGCAAAGACGCCGAACAGAAGGCCGAAGGGCATAGCGACGAACACGAAAGGTGTTCCGTCGCGAAAACCTTTCCAGAAGTATGACTTGGGTGTGGCGGTGGCCATGGCTAAATCCTATGGTGACGCGAGCAGCAGTATCCGTCTTGTGAAAGGGTTGCAATTGGCCTCGGAAATCGACCTCTCGGACTACCTCATCGCGCCCGATCCCGGCGCGGCCCACCTGACCCGCGCGGTTGAAGGCGTGGATCAGAATGGGGAGCTCAGCCAGATTTCGGTGGTTGAGGAGCGGCCTTTGACGATTTTCCTCAATGCGCAGGAAATCGTGACGGCGATGACCATTGGCGACTATCCCGAATATCTTGCGCTGGGTTTTCTGCGCAATCAGGGCATGTTGTTGGCAGATGATCAGATCACTCGGGTCGAATATGACGACGATCTGGAAACCGTGGTCGTGCGCACTGCACGCGAGACGTCGTATGAGGACAAGCTGAAAAAGAAAACCCGCACCAGCGGTTGCGCCGTGGGTACTGTTTTTGGCGACATGATGGAGGGGCTCGAGGATGTACGCCTGCCACAGGTCTCGGTGCGGACTTCATGGCTGTATGATTTGGCCGCCAAGATTAACCGCACCCCGTCGCTTTATCTCGAGGCCGGTGCGATCCATGGCACGGTGCTGTGCCACGAGGGCCGCCCGCTAGTCTATATGGAAGACGTCGGCCGCCATAATGCGGTCGACAAGATCGCGGGCTGGATGCTGTCCGAAGGCGAGGGCGCTGCCGACAAGATTCTCTATACCACGGGTCGCCTGACCTCGGAGATGGTCATCAAAACGGCGATGATGGGTATCCCGGTACTCGCTTCGCGGTCGGGTTTCACCGCCTGGGGCGTCGAGATCGCCCGTGAAGTCGGTCTGACCCTGATCGGCCGTATGCGCGGGCAGCGGTTTGTTTGCCTGTCGGGCGAAGACCGTTTGATGCGCGACGTTGATCCGGCGACGGTGGTGGTCGAGGATAAGAAGCATCACAGGAAGAGTGCCAATGGCTGAGCAAATGCAAAAGCCGTTGGGCGTTATTCTAGCCGGAGGCCTCGCTACCCGCATGGGCGGAGGCGACAAGGGCCTGTTACGGATTGGCGAGCAGAGCTTGTTGAGCCGCGTGATCGATCGGTTGCGCCCTCAGGTCGATGGCTTGGCGCTGAATGCGAATGGCGAGCCCGCGCGGTTTGAGGATTTGGGCCTGCCTGTGATCTCGGATTCCATCGAAGGGTTTGCAGGGCCGCTGGCCGGTGTTCTGGCCGGGCTCGATTGGGCTGCCGGGCAGGGCGCCCACAGTATCGTAACCGCCGCTGCAGATACGCCGTTCTTTCCGTGTGATCTGGTGACGCAATTGGTACGCGCCTCCGAAGGGCAGACACATCCGCTGGTTCTGGCCACCACGCCCCGCTCGGGGGAGGAGGCGTTGAAATCGGGCGGCAGCAAGCGGGTTAATCGACACCCCACATTCGGTCTCTGGCCTGTCGCGCTGCGTGATGATTTGCGGGCGGCGTTGAACGACGGATTACGCAAGGTCGTCCTGTGGACCGACAAACATGATGGGCGCGAGGCGTTGTTCTCGACCGAGCCTTTTGACCCGTTCTTCAACGTTAACACACCCGAAGATCTGACGCGCGCCGAAATCCTGTTGGAGCTGGCATGAGAGTTTATGGCGTCACGGGTTGGAAGAACGCAGGCAAAACCGGGTTGATGGAACGTCTGGTGGCCGAGATCACGGGGCGCGGCTTTACCGTTTCAACTGTCAAACACGCCCATCACAGCGTCGATGTCGATCAGCCGGGCACAGACAGCCACCGGCATCGTGTCGCGGGCGCTTCCGAAGTGCTGCTGGCATCGGGCCAGCGCGTCGCCCTGATGCAGGAGTTGCGTGGCGCGCCAGAGCCGACACTGGATGCGCTGCTGGCCCGTTTGTCCCCTGTCGATCTGGTGTTGATCGAAGGGTTCAAGCGCGAGGGTCACCCAAAGGTCGAGGCTTATCGCGCCGAACCCGGCAATCCTCTGATCGCCACCAGGGATGACACGATACGTGCCGTCGCCAGTGATACCCCCGTGGAACTGGATCGCCCGGTGTTCGATCTGAACGATACGATTGCCATTGCAGATTTCATCCTCGGGGAGGTCGGATTATGAGCAAGCCTGATATCGCACCTCCGCCCCTGCGCAATGATTGTTTTGCCTTGCCTGCCGGGGTGAACTGGACGCCGGTCGACGAAGCCTTGGCGCTGTTGAAAGATAGATTGACCGTCGTGACAGGGGTCGAGACTGTGCCGCTGATGCAGGCCGCCGGTCGCATACTGGCAGCGGATGTATCAGCCAAACGGTCGAACCCGCCGCAGCCCAACACGGCGGTGGATGGATACGGGTTTTCCGGACCCGCGCCCGATGGCCCCTGCGTTCTGCCCCTGGTCGAGGGCCGGGCGGCTGCGGGGGTTCCATTCAGCGGCGACGTTCCGCGGGGCCATGCCGTGCGCGTACTGACCGGGGCTGCGCTGCCAGAGGGTGTCGATACGGTCATACTGGAAGAGGATGTGACCTTGGATCAGGGTCACATTGCGTTCCGAGGCCCGTTGAAACAGGGGGCGAACACGCGGAAAGCGGGCGAAGATGTGACGGAAGGCGCGTTGGCCTTGCCTGCCGGACGACGATTGACGCCCGCCGACCTGGCGCTTCTGTCGGCGGTTGGTGTGGCCGAAATATCCGCGCGCAAGGCGTTGCGCGTCGGGATTTTGTCGACCGGAGATGAACTGGTTGAACCAGGTGACACCGCCGGGCCGGGGCAGATATACGATGCCAACCGACCGATGCTGCTGTCTTTGGTCAGAAGGATCGGATTCGACGCGGTTGATCTGGGGTGCGCGGCGGATGACCGCGCGGCGCTGAAACTGCATCTGGATCAAGCGGCGCAGCAGGTAGATGTGATCCTGACCAGTGGCGGGGCTTCTGCGGGCGACGAAGATCACGTCTCAGCGTTGCTGAGTGAAGCCGGCGCGATGCAGGAATGGCGCATCGCGTTGAAACCCGGGCGCCCCTTGGCGCTGGGGATGTGGAATCATACACCCGTGTTTGGTTTGCCGGGAAATCCGGTGGCGGCGATGGTCTGCACATTGATCTTTGCGCACCCCGCGCTGAGCCTGATGGCCGGCGCAGGCTGGCAGGAGCCGATGGGATTCGACGTGCCCGCCGCGTTCGAGAAGCGCAAGAAACCGGGCCGTCGCGAATACCTGCGGGCCCGTATCCGCGAGGGGCGCGCAGAGGTGTTCCATTCGGAAGGGTCCGGCCGGATCAGCGGGCTGAGCTGGGCCGAAGGGCTGGTCGAGATCCAAGACGGGGCGCGTGAAATAAAACCGGGCGATCCGGTGCGTTTTATCCCTTATGGAAGTTTCGGGCTTTGAGTTTGGCTTGAAGAGCGCGGCCTTCCCCTTCGGTTGAAAGCGCCTCAGTCGAACGTCCCTGTCACGCGTCCCAGCAGCATAAAGGCGCGTGCCGTGCGGGTCTCGCCTAGAGCCGACAGCTCGGCATCGGTAGCCTCGGGTTCGAATTCGACGATCATCCGGTCGAAACGCCGCAGAAAATGGTGTACCGCGTCTCGAAATATAGGGTCCTGTTTCATCCGTGCCGCTGTCAGTGCCAGCGAAGACCGATCCCGAATGCCGCCCAACGCGGCCACCGACCGACCGCGTGCGCCCTGCGCAAATTGCCGCCAGACCTCGGGGCGGGCCATGTCCGGACGCAGATCGTCCATATAGATGCCTTCCTGACTGAGCAGAGTCAGAACATCCTGTGAGGCCTGCACAAGCTGCGATGTCTTACGGTCTTTCAATGCAAGACGCAGCGCGTCGAAACCCGCTTCATCGCTTTGTGTCTCGGGGAAGTTCAGCGCCCGGATAAAGATGTCTGTGGGCAACGGGGGCGCAATTTCTTCTGCGGAAGTACCGAGTTCCAGCGAAGTCTGGTTAGCGGGTACCGATGAGGGCTTGTTGACACGTGCAGGTTCACTGCGATTGGTCGAAAATGTCGCCAGCGCGCTTTCAGTCTTTTTTGCGCTTTCGGCGATTTCATCCAATTTCTTGCCCACCGTCGGCTCATACGTGCTGGCGGCGCGTTGTTGTTGGACCACATAGCTGTTGCGGATCGCATCGATTGCGGTCTGCAGGCGGGCGCTTTCCTCGCGCATCACACGGCTGGCGCGCATCGCAAGGGTTGCGACCCAGATCATCGCCACCGGCATGAACACCGCCAGAAATGTGACGATGAACCCGCCCTGTTGCGCTCCGGGCAGCACCAGAAATACCACCGACACCACCAGCCAGATCAGGCTGAGCACTACGGCCGCGATCTCGATCTCGGTGACCGAGCGGTGTGCGGGGCGGTCGTAGATCCCCAGCGAGGTCGGTTTTTCGGTTTCCTGCTCAGGTTCAGAACCCGACATGATAAACGCTCCGGTCAGGCGTATTCGATACTCAAAACTTCGTAGGACCGCACACCGCCGGGGGTGCGAACCTCGACGCTGTCGCCTTCTTCCTTGCCGATCAGGGCGCGGGCGATGGGGGATTTGATGTTCAGAAGGCCATTTTCAATATTGGCCTCATACTCACCCACGATCTGCCAGGTCTTTTCTTCGTCGGTATCCTCATCGACCAGCGTCACTTTGGCACCGAACTTGATCGCACCCGACAGTTTCGCCGGATCGATAACGTCGGCCAGCGAAAGGATGCCTTCAAGCTCTTTGATGCGCCCCTCGATGAAGCCCTGCTTTTCACGGGCCGAGTGGTATTCCGCGTTCTCTTTGAGGTCACCGAGTTCGCGGGCCGAGGCAATCGCCTCGATGATCGCCGGGCGCTCGACGGATTTCAGGTTCTTCAGCTCTGCCTCGAGCGCGGCATTGCCCGAGGGCGTCATGGGGATCTTTTCCATAGTCTTGTCGTCCACGCATAAATGTTACGCCCCGCCGCACAAAAGCGTCGGGGCGAAGGATGGGTTGGCAATTACCTGACCCAAATGGAGCGTGAATTGCAAGAGGGGACGCGTGGGTTGTCAGTAAACTCGCAACTTAGCGCCGCCGTTTAGGGGGGCGATTGCGCCGGTGCCGCTGGCCCAGCAACTCTCCGCGCCGCCAACGGCTGGCATCGTGCCCAAGCCATAACATCTCAATCATACTGAACCACCTCGAACTCGATGCCGTTGTCGTCGCGGAAATAGAACCGCCGACCGGGCTCGTAGTCGGCATGGTTATGCGGCTCAAACCCCGCTTTGCGGACTCTTTCTTCGGTGGCGTCAATATCCTCGACCAACACGCCGACATGGTTCAGGCCGCCCACGATGTCGTAGCTGCTTTCACCCGATGGCTTAGGATCGCCGGGGGCATAGAGCGCCAGATAGGTGTGAGCGCTGCCCACATGCACCGTGTAACCACCGGCGATGGCCGGGCCTTCCCAGCGGGTTTTCCAATCGAAGACGTCTTGCATCCATGCCGCGGATGCCTTCGGGTCGCGGACAGTGAAGTTGGTATGTTCAAGCGTCGCCATCATGGGGTCTCCTTTGTGCCTTGAGGTTTCTCCCGACTCACCGTAATTTCTAAACCTAACTTTAGGTCAAGGAAATTTTGTGGAGGTGTTATGGCAGTCTCCGAAGGTCTGGCAATCGGGGCGCTGGCCCGGCGTACCGGGTTGGCTGTCTCGGCCATCCGGTATTACGAGGCGCAGGGTTTGATCGCACCATGGCGCAATGCCGGGGGGCAGCGGCGGTATCAGCGCGCTGATATCCGACGGCTGAGTTTCGTGATGATTGCGCAGCAATTCGGTCTGACCTTGCCCGAAATCCGCGAGGTGTTGTCGGAGCTGCCCGGAAATCGCACACCGACGCCGAAGGATTGGCAGCAGATCAGCGTGGTCCTGCGCGCCCGTCTGGATCAGCGAATCGACACGCTGATACGGTTACGGGACAATCTGGATGGCTGCATAGGATGCGGTTGCCTCAGCCTGCCGAAATGCGCGCTGTATAACCCAGATGACAGGGCCAAATCCCATGGTAGCGGTCCCAGATACCTGATGGGCGACGCGCCAGAGGCGTGAAGTGTCGAATAGCGGCATTGTTACGCCGTGTTTCGATTGACCAAAGTCTTTCCGACCATGTAATCAGCCGTGAAACAATATTGCGCCGACCGCATGAAGAAAGCGCCAATTCGGAAAGTTAGCTAAGGAGCCCGCGATGGCCGAGATTGAACGCGAAGCGATGGAATATGACGTGGTGATCGTGGGTGCAGGCCCTGCGGGTCTGTCTGCGGCCATCCGTCTGAAACAGCTGGATGCCGACCTGAACGTCGTGGTTCTGGAAAAGGGCTCGGAAGTGGGTGCGCATATCCTGTCGGGTGCGGTTCTTGATCCTTGCGGGCTGGATGCTCTGATCCCGGACTGGAAGGAAAAAGGCGCGCCTCTGAACGTGCCGGTGCATGAAGATCATTTCTATATGCTGGGCGAGGCCGGTCAGATCCGCATTCCCAACTTCCCGATGCCGCCGCTGATGAACAACCACGGCAACTACATCGTCTCGATGGGCAATGTCTGCCGCTGGATGGCCGAACAGGCCGAAGAGCTGGGCGTGGAAATCTTCCCCGGCATGGCCTGTTCCGAGTTGGTGTACGGCGAGAATGGCGAGGTCAAAGGTGTCGTCGCAGGTGTATTCGGGCTGGAAGCAGATGGGTCCTATGGCCCCAACACCGAGCCGGGGATGGAACTGCACGGCAAATATGTCTTCCTGTCGGAAGGCGTGCGCGGATCGTTGTCCAAGGAAGTCATCGCCAAGTACGACCTGTCAGCCGGCAAAGAGCCGCAGAAATACGGCGTCGGCATGAAAGAGATCTGGGAGATTGATCCAGCCAAGCACAAAGAAGGCTCGGTCACGCACACAATGGGCTGGCCTCTGGGCAGCAACGCGGGTGGCGGGTCGTTCATTTATCACCTTGAAAACAATCAGGTCTATGTGGGCTTCGTGGTTCACCTGAACTACAAGAACCCGCACCTTTACCCCTACATGGAATTCCAGCGCTTCAAGCATCACCCGATGGTGGCCGAGCTGCTGAAAGGCGGCAAGCGCGTGGCTTACGGGGCGCGAGCGATCACCGAAGGCGGCTATCAATCGATGCCCAAGCTAGTCGCTCCGGGCGTGGCGCTGCTGGGCTGTTCGGCGGGTATGGTCAACGTGCCGCGCATCAAGGGCAACCACAATGCGATGCTGTCGGGCAAAGCCGCGGCCGAGGCCGCGTATGATGCCATCAAGGCCGAACGTTCGGGTGATGAACTGACCGCCTATGAGGCTGATGTGCGCGATGGTGCCATCGGCACGGACCTGAAGAAGGTGCGGAACGTCAAACCGCTGTGGTCGAAGTATGGCCTGACCGCCTCGCTGGTGCTGGGTGGTATGGACATGTGGACCAACACGCTGGGCTTTTCGCTGCTGGGCACGCTGGGCCACGGTAAGAACGACGCGGAATCGACGGAAGATGCCAGCAAACACAAGCCCATCGACTACCCGAAACCCGACGGCACGCTGTCCTTTGATCGTCTGACGAACGTATCGTTTGCGGCCACCAACCACGAGGAAAGCCAGCCTTGCCATCTGAAACTGGCCGACCCTGAGATTCCGGTGAAGGTCAACCTGCCTAGGTTCGACGAACCGGCGCAGCGGTATTGCCCCGCAGGCGTCTATGAAATGGTCGAGGATGAAGACGGTCCGCGATTCGTCATCAACTTCCAGAATTGCGTTCACTGCAAGACCTGCGACATCAAAGACCCCAGCCAGAACATCACCTGGACCACACCGCAGGGCGGCGATGGCCCGAACTACCCCAATATGTAAGCAAGAACATGGGCACTGGCAGGGTCGTGAAGGCTCTGCCATTGCCTCTCGCACGCCAAAGCCCTAGCTTGTCGTTCAGTCAACGACAGCAAGGCAGATTATCAGTGGTTTCCCTGGTTCGACGCGCGGCCCTGGCCGCGATCCTCAGCTCTTCAATTGCGCTTCCCGCGGTTTCGGATACCGGATCGGGTTCGTATCTGGCAGGGCGACAGGCTATTTATCAGAGCGATTACCCAGCTGCCGAGCAGTATTATGCCAAAGCGCTGCGCGCAGATCCCCAAAACCCGAAGCTGCTGGAAAACGTTGTTGTTGCCCGTCTGGCATTGGGTGAAATCGATCGAGCGCTGACCGTCGCAGAAGTCATCGAAGAAAATGAACTGCCCAGTCAGGCCGCCCGTATGGTGATCACGGCCAATCTGGTGGCCGACGGAAAGCTGGATGAATTCCTTGCGCGCGATCCCGAAACTCAGGGCGTCGGCCCGTTGGTCGATGGCTTGATGATCGCATGGGCCCATATGGGCCAGGGTGCCATGACCAAGGCGATGGAGCAGTTCGATCTTGTTTCCACGCAGGACGGTCTGAAAGAATTTGCGCTTTATCACAAGGCTATGGCTCTGGCGTCAGTCGGGGATTTCGAGGGCGCTGAGGCTATTTTTTCCGCAGACGATGACGTGGTTGCGCGTTTCTCGCGCCGGGCCGCGCTGGCGCGGGCCGAGGTGCTGTCGCAACTAGATCGCAATGAGGACGCGCTGGAATTCCTCAGGAATGTGTTCGCAGCGGGCAGTGATCCGACCATCGACGGGTATATGGAACGCCTTTCAGCCGATGAAACGCTGCCCTTTACCCATGTCGGCTCGGCCCAGGACGGTATGGCTGAGGTGTTCTTTACCGTGGGCGCGGCATTAAGTGCTGAGGCTGCGCAAGACTATGTTCTGCTCTATGCCCGGGTTGCTGCCTTCCTGCGTCCTGATCACATCGACGCGCTCCTGCTGAGCGCTGAGCTGCTGGACGGGCTCGAGCAATACGATCTGGCCGTCGATGTCTATCGCCAGGTGCCTCCGGGCAGCAGCGATTATCATGCCGCCGAGCTTGGGCGCGCCGAGGTGCTCAGCCGTTCCGATCGGAAAGAGGCCGCTGCCGAAGTGCTGCAAAATCTCACCGCTCAGAGCCCTGATCTGCCCGGTGTGCATGTGGCATTGGCAGATCTTCAGCGCCAGCAAGAGGAGTATGCGGCAGCTGTTGCCTCGTATGACAAGGCCATCGATTTGACCGAAGTGGGTGGGGGCGGCAACTGGTTTCTGCATTACGCCCGCGGGATTTCTCACGAACGCCTCAAGAACTGGGACAAGGCTGAGGCTGATTTTCGTCGCGCGCTTGAGTTGAACCCCGATCAGCCGCAGGTGCTGAACTACCTTGGATACTCGCTGGTCGAACGGCAGGAGAAGCTGGACGAGGCGCTGAGCATGATCGAGCGCGCGGTCGCCGCGCGTCCGGACAGTGGTTATATCGTCGACAGTCTGGGCTGGGTTCTGTTCCGCCTCGGCCGTTATGACGAGGCGGTTGAACACATGGAACGCGCCGTTGAGCTGATGCCGGTCGATCCGGTGGTGAATGACCATCTGGGTGATGTCTACTGGGCCGTGGGCCGTGCCCGCGAGGCCGAGTTCCAGTGGAAACGCGCCCTGTCCTTCATCGACCCCGAAGACACCGACGGTGAAGCCGACCCCGAGCGCATCCGTCAAAAGATCGAGGTCGGGCTCGACGCCGTTCTGCAGGAAGAAGGCGCGGAACCTCTGAAGGTCGCCAATGAAGGCTGAGGCATTTGCCCCCGCCAAGATCAACCTGACTTTGCATGTGACTGGCCAGCGGGACGATGGCTATCATCTGCTGGATTCGCTGGTTGCCTTTGCGGATGTCGGGGATCGACTGAATCTTGCAGCAGGTCCCGCGCTGTCTTTGTCGGTGACCGGCGAATTCTCGGACGGTGTACCCACCGATCACCGCAATCTGGTATGGCAGGCCGCTCAGACCGCTGACTGGACCGGTGATATTCATCTGGACAAGCAGTTGCCTCATGGGGGCGGTGTTGGCGGCGGCTCTGCGGATGCAGCAGCTGTCCTGCGGCTGCTGGCGCAACAGGGAGCCGTTGTTCCCCGTCATGCGCCGCTGTCTTTGGGTGCGGATGTTCCTGTTTGTATACATGCGGCCTCGGCCCGGATGCGTGGGATCGGCGAGCAGATTGAGCCGGTCGCGCTGCCGAAATTACCCGCCCTGTTGGTCAATCCGGGCGTGTCCGTTCCCACAGGGGCGGTGTTCACTGCATTGCAGACCCGGGAACACCCGCCGATGCCCGACACTATTCCCGAATTCGGAACACCCGCTAGCTGCGCGGACTGGCTGCAAGGCCAACGTAATGATCTGGAACGTCCGGCCTGCGAAGTGGCGAGCGCAATTGCCGACGTGCTTGATGAGTTATCGGAAACCCGTGATGTGCTGCTGGCCCGGATGTCCGGTTCGGGTTCGACGTGTTTCGCACTCTACCCAACAGCAAAGGCGGCCCATTTTGCGGCTTATGAGATCGGTGCAGCACATCCCGAGTGGTGGTGTCGCGCGACGACGCTCAGTTGAGCCGGGATACGACGTAATCGGCCAGGTCGCCCAGCAGTGACCGGATTTCGTGGTCCGGGAGAGATCTGAGCGCCGATTTTGCTTTTGCCGCCCAGCCAAACGCATCGGAACGGGTGGCTTCCAACGTGCCGTATTTGTTCATCAGCGCCAGTGCATGGTCCAGATCACCATCTTCCTGGCGTCCCCGGCCAATCGTGCGCTCCCAAAACGCGTGTTCCTCGGGCGTTGCCTGCGCTACGGCCTTGATCACCGGTAAGGTCAATTTCCGTTCACGGAAATCGTCGCCCACGTTTTTACCGGTTGCTGCGCTGTCACCCTGATAATCAAGCAGGTCGTCGGCGATCTGGAATGCGACCCCCAGTGCGTCGCCATAGTCGAACAGGGCCTTGACCTGCTCCTCGGACGCGCCCGCGATTACACCACCCACCTCGGTTGCGGCCGAGAAAAGTGCCGCAGTCTTGCCGCGCACGACCTGTAGATAAACACCCTCATCGGTCCCAAGGTCGGTGGCCGCCGTCATCTGCAGCACCTCGCCTTCGGCAATTGTGGCCGACGCGTTGGCCAGGATATCCAGAACCCGCAGAGAACCCGTCTCAACCATCAGTTGGAAACTGCGGGAAAACAGGTAATCCCCCACCAGAACACTGGATTTATTATCCCACAGTAGGTTTGCCGTAGGTCGCCCGCGCCGCTGCCCGCTTTCATCGACGACATCGTCATGCAACAAAGTGGCGGTGTGAATGAATTCGACCGTCGCGGCGAGCCGAACATGATGATCGCCGGAATAGCCAAACAGCTGGGCCGCCGCCAAGGTTAGCATCGGACGCAGGCGCTTGCCGCCCGCCTCAACCAGGTGCGCTGTTACTTCGGGGATGCGCGGTGCGTGTTCCGACGCCATGCGTGTGCGAATCAGCGTATTGACCGCTGCCATTTCGCCCGAAAGCATCTCTGCCAGACGCTCATGTGGTTTCGAGATCGTGCCGACGTTCATCACACCCCTGATACAAGGCTCGACATCCCTGTCACCTTGCCCTTACATCCATCCCCATGAAAGAACTATTGCGCAGCACCGATCCGACAATCCTAGCCTTTGCAACCGCTCTTCTTGAAGGCGAGGATATAGACTGCTTTCAGATGGACGTAAATATGAGCATCCTCGAAGGCGGAATCGGGATTTTCCCCCGTCGCCTGATGGTGCGCACCGATGACCTGACCCGCGCCGAGCGCGTGATGCGCGATAATGAGATACCGTTGGGTCGATGAGCGCGTTTTCCGACAGCGATCTGACCTGCAACGATTTTCTGGGCGGACGAGTGCGTTTGTGGCAGCCCAGGTCGGGTTATCGCGCGGGTGTTGACCCTGTTTTGCTGGCGGCCTCGGTTCCAGCGCGCACCGATCAATCGGTGCTGGAGCTGGGATGTGGCGCCGGGGCGGCCATTCTGTGCCTTCTGGCACGCGTTCCCGACTTGCGTGCCACCGGGGTTGAATTGCAACCCGCTTACGCCGCGCTGGCGCGTCGAAATGCCGCCCAAAACGCTCTGAACTTATCTGTCGTCGAAGCTGATCTGAGCGCGCTGCCCGATGATTTGCGACAGGCACAGTTCGATCATGTCATTGCCAACCCGCCGTATTACCGACCCGGCGCACATAGCCCAGCGAGAGACCCGGGAAGGCGGATTGCCTTGGGCGAAGAAACGCCCCTGGCGGATTGGATCGACGTCGCCGCTCGACGGTTGGCGCCACGAGGGTACCTTCACATGATTCAGAAGGTGGATCGCCTGCCGGATATGTTGGCTGCGTGCACCGCCCGCTTGGGTTCAGTCGAGGTACTGCCCTTGTCCCCGCGCGCGGGCCGCGCTGCCGAGTTGGTCATTCTACGTGCCCGCAAAGGCGGACGCGCCGCATTCCGCTTGCACGCGCCGCTTATACTGCATCAGGGGGATCGGCATCTGAGTGATGGCGAAAGCTACTCTTCTGAGGTCTCAGCGATACTACGCAAGGGTGCAGCAATGCCCGGCTTTACCTCAGATCGGCAATGACCAGCCGAATTTGTCGGATTTGTTACAGATTCTGTGCGTCTGCAGCGTGACAGGGTGGAAATGATGTGATCAACTTCCTACGTGACATTTACCAAACCAGAGAAGGAGGACCGCCATGAGCGTGAGCGCGCATCTGACGGAGTTGAAGAAGAAACACGAAATTCTCGGTCTTGAAGTAGAAGAAGCTCAACGCTCACCTGGTATCGACGATCTCCATATCGCACAGCTCAAGAAGCAAAAGCTGAAGCTGAAAGAAGAGATTGAACGCCTGTCGGCCTAAGCCTTCAGGCTGGCGCTGGCCGCGATGGCCGCGCCACCGGTGACAAGCAAGGCCGCGATCGCCAGGCCCCAGGATGGGGCGGCGATCCCGGCCAGAACCAACACAAGCGTGGATAACAAAGGTGCTGCGTAAGAGGCGGTGCCCAGAATCTGGATATCCCCTCGCTTGACGCCGATATCCCAAACATAGAACGCCAACCCGACCGGCCCCAGACCCAGCGCAAGTGTCGAAGCCCAGCCCAATGTGTTTTGCGGCCAAATTGTCTCTTCGACGGCGAAATGCAGGACCCAGGACGCAACGGCAGTCAGGGCGCAAAACACTGCGACTGAACTTGTGGGCACATCGCCTAGCCGACGCGACAGGACCGAGTAGCTGGACCATGTCAGCGCGCAGAGCAAAGCCAGCCCATAACCGGGCAAGTGCTGAATCTGGAAGCCAGCGCTGCCTCCACCGGTGATGATGACGGCGGCTCCGGCAAAGCCAAGGCAGGCTCCGATGAGGTGCCCCGGTTTCAGATGCTCTCCGGGCAGCAGGCCTGACAGAAGAACGATCAGTAAGGGCCAGAGATAGGCGATCAGCCCGGCCTCGGCCGCGGGGGCCATGCGCAAGGCAGAAAAATACAGCGCGTGGTAGCCGAATAGGCCAATTGTACCAAACAGATATGTCGTCCACGCGACTTGACGTAGTTGTCGCAGACCACCGCTCGCCATGGTCCAGATCAGGCCCAACGTGCCGCCGATGGTAAAACAGATCGCGTTCAACAACAGAGGCGGCGTCGGGGCCGAACCCACCGTGAACAGCGCCAGAAGAGACCACAGCAAAACCGCGACAAAACCGACTGCGGTCGCGCCCATTTTGCTCATTCACCAGCTACCTTCTCAACAGGGATGATTTCAAACTCATCCGATATATGCGCGGTCTTTTCAATCTCGGAAATGAACCAGTCGCGGAACGCTGCGATCTGCGGTCGCTTTTCTGCCCCTTGCAGGCAGAGAAAACGAAATCGTCCGGCGGTCTCCAGTGCCACTTTGAACGGCGCGACCAGTCGCCCTTCGGTCAGGTCTTTCAGAATCATGGCGCGACGCCCCAGAACCACGCCCACCCCGGCCACGGCAGCGTCGATGGCGTGATCGGCGTTTGAAAAATGCGCCCCATGGGTCGGTGTGAAATCCAATCCCACCGCGCGGAACCACGCGGGCCAGTCGCAACGCGGCTTTAGGAAACTGATCGAATCGTCATGGATCAGAGGGGCCTCGCGCAACGATGCAGGCGTGGGGAATTGCTCGGCCAGTTCCGGGGTCATCACCGGGGTCAGCCATTCCTTGCGGACGGGAACGGAATAGAGCCCCTCATCCGGCCCATAGCCAAAGCGGATCGCCACGTCCACGTCATCGCGTTCAAGGTCCATGTTGCGCAGAGTGGCCGAGAATTTCAGGTCAATCCCCGGATTTGCACGTGCGAATTCATAAAGGCGGGGTGCCAGCCATTTCGCTGTCAGGGCAGGGCCTGCTGTAACCGTGAGGCTGGTTTCATCCTGCAGCCGCCGCGTCGCTTGCCACGCGGTTTGCAGGGCGGCAAAGCCATCTGCTGTTCCGGGGGCCAATGTGCGCCCGGCTTCGGTCAGCTCGACAGCGCGATTGAGACGGCGAAACAGGGGGTGGCCCAGATGCTCCTCTAACGACTTGATCTGAAAGGACAGGGCCGCAGGTGTCACATTCAGTTCCTCCGCCGCCTTGGCAAAAGACATATGTCGTGCGGCGGCATCGAAGGCGCGCAAAGCAGTCAGCGGAGGCAGGCGGTCAGTCATGACAGTTAAGTTTTTCTGAACTGAAGGGGCGAAAACTCTCGTTTGTGCGATTTAAAATCAAAGGCCATGCTGATGGCAAGACAAATCCAACTTGATTGAGAAGGGTTCAGCATGATCGAGATGACAACAAACCCAGCCATTCAGAATGCCATTCACCGTGCGCATGAAGAGCGCGGCAAGGCGGTTGTCGGGTTCTGGTCCTGGCTATTCGGTTCCCGCTGATCACAGCGCGCGTGATCTTACGGGATAAAAGAAGGGCCGGTCCTTGATGGACCGGCCCGTTTTCATTCTCAGGTCGTCGGCTTAGACGAAGAACTGTGCACCGTTTGCCGAAATGGTCGAGCCGTTGATGAACTGCGAATCGTCCGATGCCAGGAAGGCGACGCAGCGCGCGATTTCTTCCGGCTCACCCAGACGACCGGCCGGGATCTGGCCGATGATCGATTCGCGCACTTTTTCCGGTACTGCCATGACCATTTCGGTCGCGATATAGCCGGGGCAAATCGCATTGGCCGTGATACCGGCCCGCGCGCCTTCCTGCGCCAGAGATTTCACGATGCCCAGATCGCCCGCTTTGGTTGCGGCATAGTTGACCTGCGCAAACTGGCCTTTCTGGCCATTGATCGAGCTGATCACGATGATGCGGCCAAACTTGCGTTCGCGCATACCGGGCCAGACTGGATGCACGGTGTTGAACACGCCGGTCAGGTTGGTGTCGATAACCTGATGCCATTGCTCCGGTGTCATCTTGTGGAAAGGCGCATCACGGGTGATGCCCGCGTTGGCGACCACGATGTCGACCGGGCCGACCTCGGCCTCGACTTTTTCGATGCCCGCTTTGGATTCGTCGTAATCCGCAACATTCCATTTATAGGTCTTGATACCGGTTTCTTCGGTGAACTTCGCGGCGGCTTCGTCATTGCCTGCATAAGTAGCGGCAACATTGTATCCTTCGGCCTTCAGCGCCTTGGAAATTGCTGCGCCGATGCCGCGGGAACCGCCGGTTACGAGTGCTGTACGTGCCATTTAGGACTCCTCCAAATTTAGTCGTCTTGGTAATTCTGTTACTCTGAGAGTTAAAGATGCGCAATATCGTTTCGTGATCGATTTTGTCTTTCTGTCCGGCGATATTGTCGCATCTAAGGGATATGTTCTGATTGTAACAAAAAAGGGCGCCCGGTGGACGCCCTTTTGTATTTAGTTTTCAGCGCACTTAGTCGCGCTCCACGCACAGTGCAACGCCCATGCCGCCGCCGATGCAGAGGGTCGCGAGGCCCTTCTTCGCATCCCGGCGCTTCATTTCGAACAGCAGGGTGTTCAGAACCCGGCAGCCGGATGCACCAATCGGGTGACCGATGGCAATGGCGCCACCATTTACGTTCACGATTGACGGGTCCCAACCCATGTCCTTGTTCACGGCGCAGGCCTGCGCAGCAAACGCTTCGTTGGCTTCGACCAGATCCAGATCGTCAACCGACCAGCCTGCTTTCTCCAGCGCCTTGCGCGAGGCGTAGATCGGGCCGACGCCCATGATCGACGGGTCAAGACCGGCGGTTGCGTAGGAGGCGATCCGGGCCAAAGGCTCAATCCCGCGCTTTTCGGCGTTTTCTGCCGACATCAGCAGCGTGGCCGCAGCACCGTCGTTCAAGCCCGAGGCGTTGGCAGCGGTCACCGAGCCGTCCTTGGCGAAGGCCGGGCGCAACTTGCCCATGGCTTCGATGGTGGCGCCGTGGCGGATGTACTCGTCCTTGTCCATCACGATGTCGCCCTTGCGAGTCTTGATGGTGAAGGGGACGATTTCGTCGGCGAACTTGCCTGCGTTTTGCGCGGCTTCGGCCTTGTTTTGGCTGGCGACCGCAAATTCATCCTGCATATCGCGGCTGATCTGCCATTTCTCGGCAACGTTCTCGGCCGTTTGACCCATGTGATAGCCGTTGAAGGCATCCCACAGACCATCGCGGATCATCGTGTCGATGTACTTCATGTCACCCATCTTGTGACCGGCACGCAGGGCGGCGGCATGGGGTGACAGGGTCATGTTCTCTTGTCCACCTGCGGCCACGATTTCGGCATCGCCCAGCTGGATGTGCTGCGCCCCCAGGGCGACAGCGCGCAGACCCGAACCGCAGACCTGGTTGATGCCCCATGCGGCGCTTTCCTGTGGCAGGCCTGCATTGATATGTGCCTGACGCGCGGGGTTTTGACCCTGAGCAGCGGTCAGGACCTGGCCCATGATGGTTTCGCTTACCTCGCCCTTGTCGATCCCGGCGCGTTCGACGACGGCCTCAAGGACGGCAGCGCCCAGATCATGTGCGGGGGTGTTCGCAAACGAACCGCTAAAGCTACCGACGCCCGTACGTGCGGCGGATGCGATTACTACGTTGGTCATACAGTCAATCCTTTACCGTCATGGTCCTGTGGGAAATCTGACGGCGCAGGGCGTGGAGAGGTTTTCTCCGGCTGCAAGAGCGCCTCGTGATCCCCCGCTCCAGCATCTTCTGCAATAGCGCAATGCTGCATCTGCAGCAACGGGCAGCTTGTCTCAGATCGATCAAGGGCGGTGTTTTGCGAAAAATACTGTCGTTAACTGCCCGTTTTGGCCGGGTTTTCACTTTTCCATGGTGGGGTAACCGACGGAGCGCCATACAAGAAGCCCTGCAGACAATCGACACCGTTGGCAATCAGAAAGCTGGCATCCTCGGCAGTTTCGACCGATTCGGCGGTAACGAGAATTTCGAATTCCCGCGCGACGGCGATCAGCGCGCGCACCAGCGCCTGATTGTCGGAGTTGCCGCTGATGCCGCGCACGAATTGCCCGTCGATCTTGGCGGCGTCGAACAGAAACTCACGAAAATGACGAAAGCTGAAGTTGCTGGCGCCGAAATCATCCAGCGCGAAGGCAATGCCACGGGCCTGTTGGCGGTCCATGAAATCGACCACCAGTTCCGGCACCTGCATGGCCGAACCTTCCGAGATTTCCAGGATCAGTCTTTCGCCCAGGCTCGCGTCCTTTTTCAGGAACCGATCCAGCACGCGCGACCATTGGGCATAACCGATGGACCGGGCCGACATGTTGATCGACAGCCGGATGCCTGGATTTCGGATCAGGGTGCGCAAACCCATATCCAGAGCGATACAATCGAGATCCCGGCCTATGGGTGTGTTTTCGACCTGCGGCATGAACTCGCGCGCGGGGATGACGCGCCCGGTTTCGTCCAGCACGCGGATGAACCCTTCGTAGAAGGCGACACCGTGCGGCGGATGCGCCTGCATGACGGGTTGAAAGGCCAGCCTGCATTGTTTGTGCTTCACGGCCTCGGTTGCCATCTGTACGACCGACTGATCCCGGGACGTGACGGCGGCGCTCAGCGGGTTGTCCGCGCCCTCGGGCAGGTCTGCACGTTTCCTGTTTCGCATGATGTACCGTTTCCCGATTCTGACGAAAATGGGTCAGGCAGCAGTTTCAGGGAAGACAGGTAAAACCCGAGTTAATGAGTGCGCGTTTATTTGCCGGTGCTTGGTTCAGCGATCAGTGTGTTGACTGCCAGACATGCTTTAGGGAAGCCGCCGCGCCAACGAGCGCCCCAAGAAGCCCGAGCGCTGCCATAACGAAGCCAAGTCCCAAAATCGTCGGCACAGCTCCGTTGAGCGCCGCAGCCATGGTAACAACAAGACCCAGCAAGCCGGTAACGGTAGAAATCCTCAGCAGTTTTGACATGCGGGCCTCCGGAAAATACGTAATCAAAACACTGTCCGGATATGGAGCGCTTGTGCCAAAATTCAAGCATACAAGTGGTCTTTTTGGGGCTTAAGCCTGCTTTGTCGTTGTCGCAGCAGAGGGTTTTGCACCCAACTGGTCGAAGCCGGGCGTCCCACGATCTTCAGGGTGACGGGCCAGGTGTTTGGCCTTGATCTGTTCCGAGTTGTCGCGGCTGCCATCATGGCTGTACCCCGGCGGCGCAAAACAATAGGCCAAGCGCTGGCGCACCGTCAGCCCTGGCTGGCTGGCATCCTTCCAGATGCCGACCCATTCGTGAAAAGCCACGCGCAGGGGATTAAAAGTGCCGATATTGTGGACCAGCCCATAGTCGACTTTATCGTCCTCCTGCTCGGGGACGAATGTACCAAATATTCTGTCCCAGATGATGAAGACGCCGGCGTAGTTACAGTCCAGATAGCGCGGGTTCCGCCCGTGATGGGCGCGGTGGTGGCTGGGCGTGTTCATGATGGCTTCGAACCAACGCGGCATTTTGCCGATCGCCTCGGTATGAATCCAGAACTGGTAGATCAGGTTCAGACCTCCGACGAACAGGACCATGGCGGGGTGGAACCCCAGCAGGATCAGTGGCGCACGCACCACCATCATGAAGGTGAACGTATAGGTCCAGGTCTGCCGCAACGCCGTCGTCAGGTTGTAGTGTTGCGAGCTGTGGTGGTTCACATGGCTGGCCCAGACCCAGCGGATGCGGTGTCCGAACCGATGCACCCAGTAATAGCGCAGGTCGTCCAGCACAAAGCACAGGATGATGACCGGAATAGAGGTGCCCAGATTCAACGGTGTAATCTGCCACAGCCACATGAAGAACGCATAGGCGATGAACCCCAGCAGAAAGCCGGAAGCGATGTTGCCCGCCCCCATGATCAGAGAGGTCACGGCATCGCGTGTTTCATATCGACCGCCCCGACCTTTGATGGCGATCCAGAGGAACTCGGCCAGAATGGCGGCAATGAAAAAGGGCACAGCCCATTGTACCGCGTCGGGAAAACTCACGTGGTCGGTCATGCGGGCTCCATCAGGTGTTGCCAGTGGCGGCGTTCGGTGTCGTCCAGATGGATGATCACGCGCGGTGTGCTGAAATCGTGGAACTGGACCTCAAAGCCTTCCGGGTGGTCGATCCGGTCGAAATCGAGCAGATGCCGCGCCACTGTATCGGCCCCAAAAGACCAGAGCAGTCCGGCTCCTGTCTCGGTCCGCACAAGCGCCGCGTGGCCGTCATGGGCCACCGTCACGTCGATCACCGTATCATCTGGAAAATGTCGCAGCCACTGATCCGACGCGGTCTCGGACGTCAGCAGACGCAAACGGGACCTGCCCGTCAGATGCAGCAGCAGTGTCACCCCGGCTATGCCGCCGACGACCAGCACCAATAGAATTTCCAGCGGCATTCCACCCTCCTGCAATCAAACTGCAAGGGAGTGTGAATGCTGTCAAAGGTGGCGTGGCGTCAGCCGTTTTCCAGGCTTTCCAGAATTTCGTGCTGTACGATGCGTTTGACGAACGGCATCAGACCTTCGGGGCCTGACGCCCGATCTTTGAGATGAATGCAGATATCGGGCCTGCGCGCAGCTATAATGCCCACCAGTTCGCCGCGTATCTTGTCATCCAGACCTGCGCCCATGATTGCGCAGGCGATGCGCGGTTCAGTATCCAATTGCCGCCGCACCTCATCCTGATCATGCGCGCCCAGCCACTGAATCGGCAGGTGATCCAGTTGTCGGGCCACATCGCCAATCACGTTCGGCAGCCGCCCTATTAGTAGTACTACAGGTTTCATCGTCGCCCCCAATTCGAATACACCGAATGGCTCACCCTCGTTGCCGAGGGCCCAACTCAGTATACCACGACTCCCGAACGGACGGGCCCGGCGGTCATTGAAGCGAATAAATGGTCGTGCTGCCTTTGCCCTTTTTACGCGTCATTCTGATAGAGTTGCCGTCAATTTCAAAAACGTGACAGTCGGTACCAAGCGCTTTGCCGTCTAAAACACCGTTGCGGCACCAGAATTTCTTGTTCCAAACCCAGCTGCCGCTAAACTTCTTTCCATTCACGAGTTTTGCTGAAATGGTGCCGTCTGCGTTGGCAACAAACACATTGCCCTGATCGTCCACCAACTTTTTCCCGACCACGTCTGCGTTGAACTGAGTCCCGGTTTTGATGCGCTTGTAATCCGCCTGCGCCACTCCGGCAGCAGCAATTACCGTAATTAATGTCCCAATCAGAGCAAAACGTTTCATCGGCTATTCCCCCCTAAATCAAAGGTCAGGAGAATAGCACATTTCCCGAAAAAGACATATAACGCTCAGCTTTCGCCATTGATGAGCGCCGAGATAATCGACTTCGCGCTATCCGAGTTCCACTCGGCATCGCCGATCAGACGCGCGATTTCGTTCCCGTCCGGATCAATGATCAGCGTGATGGGCAGACCGATAACACCCATCTCGCGTGCGACTGCCTGTTTGGGGTCCTGATGGCGCGGCAGGTTGTCGATGCCGTTGTCGTCAAAGAACTTCTTGATCCCAGCTGGCGTGTTGCGTCCTGTGGCCAGTGTCAGAACCTCAAACTTGTCGCCGCCAAACTCCTCCTGCAGCTCTGCGATCTGTGGCATTTCCTTGCGGCAGGGTGCGCACCATGTGGCCCAGAAGTTCAGCAGCACATACTTGCCTTTGTAATCGGCCAGCGATCCTTTGCCGCCATCATCCTCCAGTTCGAATTCAACCACTTTCACCGGCTTGGGCTCACTATGCAGGATCAGTCGCTTCAGGCTGCCCTCCCGCAAAGGTTCAAGCGTCTCGGCATCGGTCGCCAAAGCGGCGTTTGCACCCAGCGCAAGGGCCATATAAAGGGGGATCAGACGTAACAGGCGCATATCAACTCCGGGTTTTCTTTCATGACCGATCAAACTTCGAACCAGATGTGGGGCGGCCGCTTTGCCGCCGGTCCAGACGCGATCATGGAGGCGATCAATGCCTCGATCGGGTTCGATCAGCGGATGGCAGCCCAGGACATCGCAGGCTCACGCGCCCATGCCGCCATGCTGGCGGCCACAGGCGTTATTACTGATAGTGATGCGCAGGCCATTCGGGAAGGGCTGCTCACCGTTTTGTCAGAAATTCAGAACGGGGAATTTCAGTTCTCGACCGCGCTGGAAGACATCCACATGAATGTCGAGGCGCGGCTGAAAGAGGTGATCGGTGAGCCCGCAGGCCGTTTACACACGGGCCGCAGCCGGAATGATCAGGTTGCGACCGATTTCAAGCTTTGGGTGCGTGATCAGTTGGACGCGGCTGAAACCGGTCTGTTGGCCCTGATCCGCGCGCTTTTGGCGCAGGCCGAGGCTGGCGCCGATTGGGTCATGCCGGGCTTTACTCACCTGCAAACCGCGCAGCCCGTCACATGGGGCCACCACATGATGGCCTATGTTGAGATGTTTGGTCGCGATCTGTCCCGCGTCCGTGATGCACGTGCGCGGATGAACGAATCTCCTCTGGGTGCTGCGGCTTTGGCTGGAACGTCCTTCCCCATCGACCGCCACATGACGGCTGAGGCGCTGGGCTTTGACCGACCCGCCGCCAACTCATTGGACGCCGTAAGCGACCGGGACTTTGCGCTGGAGTTCCTGTCCATCGCCTCGATCTGCGCGATGCATTTGTCGCGCTTTGCCGAAGAATTGGTGATCTGGTCCTCGGCCCAGTTCCGGTTTGTATCGCTGTCCGATCGCTTCTCGACCGGTTCGTCCATCATGCCGCAGAAGAAAAACCCCGACGCGGCGGAACTGATCCGCGCCAAGGTTGGGCGCATCTATGGTGCCAATACTGGCCTGATGATGGTGATGAAGGGGCTGCCACTGACCTATTCCAAGGACATGCAGGAAGACAAGGAACAGGTCTTTGACGCTGCGGACAACTGGATGTTGGCGCTGGCGGCGATGGAAGGCATGGTCAAGGACATGACCGCCAATCGCGACAGCCTGGCCGCTGCTGCCGGGTCCGGCTTCTCGACTGCAACCGATTTGGCCGACTGGCTGGTGCGCGTGCTCGGCCTGCCGTTCCGCGACGCCCATCACGTCACCGGATCGCTGGTTGCATTGGCGGAAAGCAAGGGCTGCGACCTGCCCGATCTGACGCTCGACGACATGCAATCGGTCCACACAAACATCACCGATGATGTCTATTCTGTCCTTACCGTCGAAAATTCTGTAAACTCGCGCCAGTCTTATGGCGGCACGGCACCGGATCAGGTGCGGGCCCAGATCAAGCGATGGAAGGCGCTGGTGTGATGCGAATACTACGCGTGGTGTTGTTGATTTCTGTAGGCGCGGCCCTGGCCGGGTGCGGTGCGGATGGCGAGCCGATCCAACCGACGATGAGCGCCAATGTCGGTGTCGGCAGCAGCGGCACCTATGGCGGCGTCGGGCTTGGCCTCAGACGCGGCGGGCTGGGTGTATATCTGGGCCTCTGACGCTATTTGATTGCAATCGGCAGGACGCCAGCCCATCTGCGACATACACCGTTTCAATTACTTAAGAGATACCCATGAGACCTGTCGGCCTGATCCTCTGCCTTGCCATACTTGCGGCCTGCGATCCGTCAAGCCCACCCCGAACGGAACCGGAAGCCTCCAGCAGCGGCTCGGGCATCTCGGTTTCGGGCTATGGTCGGGTCGGTGTTTCGACACGCAAGTGACTTGGATACGCGACCTGTTCAGAATCCATTGATCCGCAGGGCGCTTTTGGTCTAAGCGCGCAGGCATGGATCACTTTCTCTACCGCGACGGCGCGCTTTACGCCGAGGATGTCCCAATCTCCGAAATCGCTGCAGCGGTCGGAACCCCTTTCTATGTCTATTCGACGGCCACCTTGCTGCGTCACTTCAAGCTGTTCGATGACGCGCTTGAAGGCACCGACCATCTTGTCTGCTATGCGATGAAAGCGGCCAGCAATCAGGCGATCCTGAAGACGCTGGCGCAGGCAGGCGCGGGAATGGATGTGGTTTCGGGCGGAGAATATTTGCGCGCCAAAGCGGCAGGCGTGCCGGGCGACAAGATCGTTTTTTCGGGTGTCGGCAAAACGGCGGATGAGATTCGCACGGCGCTGACCGGCGGCATTCGGCAGTTCAACGTCGAATCCGAGCCCGAAATGCAGGTGATCAATGCGGTTGCACTCGAACTGGGCAAGGTTGCGCCGATCACCGTTCGGGTGAACCCGGATGTGGACGCCAAGACCCATGCCAAGATTGCCACCGGCAAATCCGAGAACAAGTTCGGCATCCCGATCTCGCGTGCCTCCGAGGTTTATGCGTTGGCCGCCAGCCTTCCCGGCCTCGAAGTGATCGGCATCGATGTCCATATCGGCTCGCAATTGACCGAGTTGGAACCGTTTGAGCTGGCCTACAACAAGGTCGCGGAACTGACCGAGCGCCTGCGCGCCGAGGGTCACACGATCCGCCGCCTTGATCTGGGCGGTGGCTTGGGCATTCCTTATACCCGCTCGAACGACGCGCCACCGCTGCCGGTTGAATATGGCGCGATGATCAAGAAAACACTGGGCCAGCTGGGCTGTGAGATCGAAATCGAGCCCGGTCGGCTGATTGCGGGAAATGCGGGGCTGATGGTGTCCAAGGTCATCTATGTCAAATCCGGGGAAGATCGCGATTTCCTGATCCTCGACGGTGCGATGAATGACCTGATCCGCCCCGCAATGTATGAGGCGCATCACGACATTGTTGCTGTGCAGGAACCTGCCGCCGGGGTCGAACAACGACCCTATGACATCGTCGGTCCGGTCTGCGAATCCGGCGATACATTCGCCAAACAACGCAACATGCCGCCTTTGAAATCGGGGGACCTGATCGCCTTCCGCAGTGCAGGAGCCTATGGCGCGGTGATGTCGAGCGAATACAATACACGCCCCCTGATCCCCGAAGTTCTGGTGAATGGGGATCAATTTGCCGTAATTCGTGAACGCCCAAGCTTTGACGAAATCATAAACCGCGATACCATACCCGAGTGGCTCTGACGCGATAGGCGCGCGGGCCGATCAGGAGGCCCGCCTTGCGCGACAACCAGACCCTGCCGATTCCAAGATTGTCCCTGTGGCTGACACACGGGGGCCTTCTGGCCGAGCAGGTGCTGCGCGCCTTCTGGCCCTTTTTCTCGGTTCTCATGATTCTTCTGGCGGCCCTCATGCTGGGGTTGCAGGATCTGGTGTCTATCGAGACTGTCTGGGCTTCCGCCGGGGCCGGACTGATCGGGCTGGTTGTAACCGCGGTTCTCGGGATCAGGCGGTTTCATTTGCCAACACGTTCCGAGGCGTTGGTTCGGCTGGATGAAACGCTACCCGGGCGTCCGATACAGGCTCTGATGGATGATCAGGCCATCGGAGCAATGGATGCGGAGTCGGTGGCATTGTGGCAAGCGCACCAGACCCGCATGGCCGAGCGTGCGGCGCAGGCCGAACCGGTGAAACCCGACCTGCAGCTTGCATCCCGCGATCCCTATGCGTTGCGCTATGCTGCGTTGCTGGCGCTCGTTATCGGGGTGCTGTTTGGATCATTCTGGCGGATCGGATCTGTGGCGGATATGACACCGGGCGCGGCTGTGGCCGGTCAGGGGCCAAGTTGGGAAGGCTGGGTTGAACCGCCACGTTATACGGGGTTGCCGACGCTTTACCTCGCTGATCAAACCGATCCGGCCCTTACGGTGCCCAAGGGCAGCCGCATCACGCTTCGGTTCTACGGCGAGATCGGTGCGCATAGCCTCACAGAAACAACAACACCTCTGGGAACCGAGGCGGCAACAGAGCCGGAGCAGGATTTTATCGCCGAACGTTCGGGCCAGCTACGCATCGACGGCCCAGCAGGGCGCGACTGGGTGCTGGATATCCTGGCTGACACCGCCCCTCGGATCGAAGTCGCGGGTGCGGCCGAAGCAGAAGCGGGCGGCCAGATGAAGTTGCCCTTTGCGGCGGCGGATGACTATGGCATTGTCGCCGGTTCGGCCCGGATCGAGCTGGATCTGGCTGCGGTGGACCGTTCGTATGGATTGGCAACAGAACCCGAGCCGCGTGAGAATATCTCGATTGATCTGCCAATGCCGATCACCGGTGAGCGGACCGATTTCACCGAAGACCTGATCGAAGATTTCTCGCAGCACCCATGGGCGCATCTGCCGGTAAAGATCACGCTGATGGCGCGGGATGCTGCCGATCAGGAAACGATGTCCGATACCTATATGACCGATCTGCCCGCGCGGCGTTTCTTTGACCCGTTGGCCTCGGCGGTGATCGAGCAACGGCGTGATCTGCTCTGGTCGCGCGAGAATGCGCTGCGTGTATCGCAGCTGTTGCGGGCGGTATCGCACCTGCCTGAGGACCTGTTTCGCTCGGATACCGCTTATCTGCGTCTGCGGGTGATCTTGCGCCGATTGGAGACCTTCGACCAGTACGGCGCATTGAATGTCAAACAACAGGAAGAGATCGCGCAGGCCCTCTGGGATCTGGCGGTTCTGATCGAGGATGGAACGCTGGCCGATGCGTTGGAACGGATGCGCCGTGCGCAGGAACGTTTGACCGAAGCGATGAAGAACGGTGCCAGCGACGAAGAAATCGCCGAACTGATGCAGGAACTGCGCGACGCGACGCAGGACTATATGCGCCAGCTTCAGCGTCTGGCTCAGGAAAACGGAGGCGACGAACGCCAACAGGGTCAAAGTGGCGAATCCATTCAGATGACGCAGGACGATCTGCAACGGATGATGGACCGCATTCAGGAACTGATGGAACAGGGCCGTATGGCCGAGGCGCAGCAGGCGCTGGAAGAGTTCCAGCAGATGATGGAAAACATGCGCGTCACGCAAGGGCAGGGTCAGGGTGGCCAATCCGAGGGCCAGCAGGCCATGGAAGGGTTGGCTGAGACGCTGCGCGAGCAGCAGGGGCTCAGCGATCAGGCCTTCCGCGATCTGCAGGAACAGTTCAACCCAGGGGCTCAATCCGGCGAAAGCCAGGGGAATGAGGGCCGCAGCGGAGGCCTGGGTCGCGGCCAAAGCCATGAAGGGCAAGGTGGCCAGGGCCAGGGTCAAGATCAGGCGGGTGAGGGCCAGCAGGGTCAGGGATCATTGGCTGACCGTCAGCAGGCCCTGCGGGATGAGCTTGGACGTCAGGAGCAGGGTTTGCCCGGTGGTGGCACGCCCGAAGGGGACGCTGCGCGCGAAGCGCTGGGTCGTGCGGGCCGTGCCATGGATGAGGCCGAGGACGCTCTGCGCAGCGACGATCTGGCCGAGGCGATCGACCGCCAGTCCGAGGCGATGGAGGCCCTGCGTGAAGGTATGCGGTCGCTGGGTGAGGCCATGGCGCAAAACCAGCAGAACCAGCCGGGACAAGGCACAGAGGCAGGCGACATGCAGGCCAACAACCGCGACCCGTTGGGTCGCGCTCCGGGCACCGCGGGTTCGATTTCGACGGACGACAACCTGTTGCAGGGTGAAGACGTTTATCGCCGCGCGCGTGAACTGCTCGACGAAATCCGGCGCCGTACTGGTGAACAGGACAGACCCCAGATCGAATTGGAGTACCTCAAACGATTGCTCGAAAGGTTCTAGTTCTGTCCCGCGCCGCCGGTCTGGGCTTCAAGCCACAGGCGCGCCTGATCGATCATCGAGACATAGGGCTTCAACACCGGATCGGCTTGCGGAACGGCCTCGCTGATCTGATTTGCGTTGCCATAGATCAGAAACAGAATAACGCCGATGATAATGATCAGGGCAAAGCCGCGTATGAAACCACCGGATTTGCGCGCCGGAGCAACTGCCGCAGAGTCATCCGACGTCAAATCGCTGCGCAGGCCCGAATTGATCGCCTCGACATCCGGCAACTCGTCTTTCTGACCCGCGTCAGCGGCGGTTTCCGTGGCCGACGGACGTTTGGGTTTGACCTTTGGTTCTTCGGGCGGGTCCAAGGCCAGATCGGGCTGGCTTTCCAGGTTGCTGCCCTCGCGCTCACGCAGTTCGGCCTCACGGGCGGCTTCTTCCTTGAGAATACTGGAAACCGCCGGATCTACGTTGCCGACAGACCGGTCGTCTGCCGCAGCGGATTCTTTCGCGGCCACTTCGGGCTTTGAAGCATCCTCTGCAACGACCTCCTCTGGTTCGGCAGTGGTTTCATCGGGCTTTGCTTCCGGTTCAGTTTCCGTTGTACCGGTGACAGGATGCTTGGCCTGAAACCATGTCTCTTCGCAATTCGAACATTGAACTTCGCGCCCGCCCTCGGGGATCACCTCGTCCGGGACTTCGTACTGGGCGCTGCAATTCGGACACGTTAAACGCATTCTGCCTCCTGGCCTCCAAAGCTGGCCTGATAATTGTTTTTTCAGGAATGATATTCCGTTAAGACCCAACAGCAAAGCGTGTTTTCGGTTTCACGGGCCAAGTGTCGCCAATTGGCCCCGCCCGAGGCATTGAATCCACCGCTGCGCTCGGGCAAGAGGTGAGCAGAACAATGGGGACAGGCGTGATCGAGCTGGAAAACATCAGCTACAGTTATGGCGGCGGCGAATTGCTGAGCGATGTATCGCTGCAATTGCAACCGGGGTCGTTCCATTTCCTGACCGGCCCGTCCGGCGCGGGCAAGACCACATTGCTGAAACTCTGCTATGGCGCGCTGTTGCCAACCGCGGGCCGAATGATGGCCTTTGGCGAGGATATCGCCCGCATGAATCGCGATCAGATGGCTCTGCTGCGCCGACGGATCGGCGTGGTGCACCAGGATTGCCGCTTTCTGGATCACATGACGCTGGCTGAAAACGTGGCACTACCGCTGATGGTATCCGGGCGCGCCGAGAACGGGACACAGGACAACCTGACCGAACTTCTGGGATGGGTCGGGCTTGGAAGCCGGCTCGAGGCGCACCCGCCCGAACTGTCTGGCGGGGAACGCCAGCGCGCCGCTCTGGCCCGCGCGGTTATTCTGTCGCCTGACGTCGTGCTTGCAGATGAGCCCACCGGCAATGTGGATTGGGAGATGTCGCAGCGCCTGCTGCACCTGCTGATCGAATTGAACCGGATGGGGAAAACCGTCCTGATCGCCACGCACGACCTGAGCCTGATCCGGGCCGCCAAAAGCCAGGTACAGGCCCGCGTACTGCGGATTGCTCAGCGCCGGGTGCAGCTTGCGGGGGCGAACCTATGAGCAAGGGGAATATCCGCAATCTGCTGCGCCGCGACACACGTGCTGACCGGGTGGTGCCGCCCACCGGGTTCACCGCACAACTCACCCTGTTCGTCTCGGGTGCGATGGCGTTTCTGGCAGTATTTGCGCTGGCGCTGTCGCTGGCTTCGGGCCGTTTGGCGGATCGCTGGGCATCGGAACTCGCGGGTGCTGCGACCTTGCGGATCAATGCGCCCGCCGAACAGCGGGCGGCCCAGACCGAGGCGGCCTTGAGTGTATTGCGGCAAACGCCGGGCGTCGCGTCGGCCCGTGCTCTGACAGGCGAGGAACAGGCCGCGTTGCTGTCACCGTGGTTTGGTCCGGATTTGCCGCTGGATGCTTTACCGATCCCTCAGTTGATCGAGATTATCGAAGGTGAGCCTGGTCTGGATGCGACAGGCCTGCGGCTGCGTCTGGGCGCCGAGGTTCCGGGCGCGGTGCTGGACGATCACACCCGATGGCGTGAGCCGCTGGTCGATGCGGCCATGTCGCTGCGGCGGCTGGGTTGGATCTCGATCCTGCTGATCGGCGGCGCGACCGCTGCCATGATCACCCTTGCCGCCAACGCCTCGCTTGCCGCCAACGCGCAGATTATCGAGGTTTTGCGCCAGGTTGGTGCCCGCGACCGGTTCATCGCCGGGGCCTTCGTGCGCCGCTTTACCTTCCGCGCGCTCTTTGGTGCGGCTGTTGGGACCCTTCTGGGCATGTCAGGTGTATTGCTGTTACCTGAAGCCTCGGACGCAGGTGGGTTTCTGACCGGGCTTGGTTTTCAGGGGATCGGTTGGATACTACCGGCGCTGATCCCGATCTTGGGCGCAGGCGTTGCGTTTTTGGCCACATGGTCAGCCGCGCAGCGCAAGTTGAAGGAGCTTTCGTGATGTTCATGGCCATTCAATGGGTCCGCTCGCTGATCTTCATGATTACTATCTACGCCTGGATGCTGGTCCTTGGGATCGTTTTTGCACCCTACGCGCTGTTTTCCAAACGGGGCGCCTTGCGGGCCTGCAAGACCTATGCGCGCACGACGATATGGTTGGCCCGTTGGATGGTAGGTATTCGCTGCGAAGTGCGCGGAGATGTACCTCACGGCGAAGTCGTGATCGGCGCCAAGCATCAGTCATTCCTGGATATCATCATTATTTTCAACGCGATACCGCATGGTAAGTTCATCATGAAACGAGAACTGCTGTGGACGCCGATCATCGGTATGTATGCACGTCGGCTTGGCTGTATCCCGGTCAATCGTGGCAAGCGGGGGGCCGCGGTTGCGAAGATGGTCAAGGATGTCGCCCGAGAATTCAGCGAACCCGGTCAGCTGGTGATCTACCCCCAAGGGACACGCGTCGCGCCGGGGGTTCACAAGCCCTATAAGGTTGGTACTGCGGTTCTGTATGAAGGGCTTGGGTTCCCATGTATACCTGTCGCCACCAATGCGGGCGTCTTCTGGCCCAGAACGGGTGTTCTGCGCAAACCGGGCACGGCGATTGTCGATTTCCTTGATCCGATCGAACCGGGCGTCGCGCGGCACGACTTTCTTGAGCGGCTGGAGAGCGAGATCGAGACGCGGTCGAATAATTTGATGCGGGAAGTGGGGTTTGAACCGGATGGAGTTCATTAACGACATCACAGCGCTCGAGGCGTTGTATGGCGCGCCCGGAGCGGCCTCTATACGCAAAGTGGCGCGGCGACTGACGCCGCTCTACCGCAAATGGATCATGGCCTCGCGCCTGTGTATCCTCAGCACTGTCGGTCCCGAAGGGGTCGATGGCAGCCCGCGTGGCGACGATGGGCCAGTTGTGCTGGAACTGGACCCGGGCACCCTGGCGCTGCCGGATTGGCGGGGAAACAACCGCTTGGACTCTTTGCGAAACATTGTGCGGGACCCGCGCGTCTCGCTGATGTTCATGGTGCCGGGATCGAACAATGTGGTTCGGGTGAACGGGGCGGCTCGGCTGACCGATGACGAAGATCTGCGCACCCGGTTTGAGAAACAGGGAAAATGCCCTGCGACCGTCATCGTGATCGAAATCTCCGAAATCTACACACAGTGCGCCCGCGCCCTGATGCGGGCGGCAACCTGGAGCGGACGTAATGAAACCGATGGCCTTCCCAGCGTTGGTGAGATTCTGTCCGAGATGACATCGGGCGAAGAAGGCGGCGCACAGTATGACCAGGAATGGGGTGCCCGCGCCGCCAAAACCATGTGGTAGGGCACCCTCGGTCTTACGGCTTACGCGGGTTTTGCGTACATGGAATGGAACAGAGCTTTTACCTCGGCACCGCTGATTTTAAGGCCATGTGCAAGCTTCTGAACAAAGTCCGTTTCGCGCTTGTCCAGATCACCATCCGACCCGATGATCATCAGAACCGCTTGCAGCACCATTCGCTTTTGATCAGGTGATAGCCCGCTGCCAAAACTTGCGAACTGGTGCTCGGTCGGCTTTGCTTCGGCAAGATCGTACATCCGCCGGATACGGGCCTCGTCAAAGGTTTCTCCGGTCATCTGTTTGGCAATATCCGACATCAGCGCAATTTCGCTATCATCCAGCCTGCCGTCCGCCTTTGCCGCATGGCACATGGCGTCGATGGCCTTGACCGCTGCTGGGGCCGCGCCTCTCATCTCTGCCCGCCGCTTGCTGGTGCGTGCACTTTGTCCCGCCCATTTGATACCCGCCAGTGCGAATAAAAGAACGAGGGCACAAAGCCCCCAGAACCCCGAGATCATATCGCCGAACGACATGGCGGGTTGTGTCGGCAGGTCATTTGGGTACTCTCCAATGGCCTGTCCCAGTGTCAGTTGTTCCGCATTAACGGCGTAATAGCTGTCGGCATCACATTTATTGGTCGCCAGCGCGTATCCCATGGAACTGCGCCAGACACCGGCGAACAGGATGTGGGTTTTCTCCGTGAGATGACACAGTGACAGGGTTTGACCCTGGTCATTGGTTATCTGGGTCTCGGCCACCAAACTCATTTGCTCGGACGTGCCCCAGACGCCACCGGCACGTTTGGCGTGCGCCTCGCCGCCTAAGAACAACGAAACCGTAATCGCTGCTGCGCATAAAATCAGAAATCGCATTGTTTTGCCTCAACTCTTAATCGGGATCATGGAGGGCAATGATCAATCTAAAGCGCTCCATTGACTGGATAATTCAATCTTGAGGAGAGCAAAACTTAGACTTGTGTAAGGCAAGAAAAAGGCGGGCCCTTTGGCCCGCCATATCTGTTCAACCGCGCCTGTATTCAACTGTGAATTGGCCCGTCACCACAGGCCAGAGCGGCCTCGCGCACCGCTTCGGAATAGGTTGGGTGGGCATGACAGGTCAGGGCCAGATCTTCGGCTGAGGCACCGAATTCCATTGCAACGCAGACCTCATGAATCAGGTCACCCGCTGCTGGGCCGATGATGTGACAGCCCAGAATGCGATCCGTTTCCTTGTCCGCAAGGATTTTTACGAACCCGTCCGACATCATGTTTGCCTTGGCACGACCGTTGCCCATGAACATGAACTTGCCCACCTTGTAGTTGCGGCCCTGTTCCTTAAGCGTTGTCTCGGTTTCACCCACATTGGCCACCTCGGGCCACGTGTAAATGACACCCGGGATGACACCGTAATTTACATGACCGTGCTTGCCCGCAACCTGTTCGGCGGCAGCCATGCCTTCATCTTCGGCTTTGTGCGCCAGCATCGGGCCTTCGGTGACATCGCCAATCGCGTAGATGCCCGGCACGTTGGTCTGCCAGTCGCTACCAACCTTGATCTGGCCGCGCTGGGTCATCTCGATACCCAACGCCTCCAGCCCAAGACCACCGGAATAAGGTTTGCGCCCGGTTGCCACCAACACGGTATCCGCGTCAATCACATGTTCGCTGTCATCTTTGAGCAGCTTATAGGTCACCTTGGCCTTGGTCTTGGTGGCCTCGGTCTTTTGGACTGCGGCCCCCATGACGAACTTCAGGCCCTGTTTCTTGAGGATACGCTGGAATGTCTTCTGCACCTCGGGGTCCATGCCCGGCGTGATTTCCTTGAGGAATTCGATCACCGTCACCTCGGCGCCCAAACGGCTGTAGACCGAACCCAGTTCCAGCCCGATCACACCTGCCCCGATCACCACCATCTTCTTGGGGATCTTGCCCAGCGACAGCGCGCCGGTCGAGGTCACCACGACCTTTTCGTCCACCTCAACACCCGGCAGCGCGGACGGCTCAGAGCCCGACGCGATGATGATGTTCTTAGTCTCATGGACCTCATCACCAACCTTGACCTTGCCAGCTGCGGGAATCGATCCCCAGCCTTTCAGCCAGTCGATCTTGTTCTTCTTAAAAAGGAACTCGATGCCCTTGGTATTGCCCTCGATCACCTCGTCTTTATAGGCCTGCATCTGCTTCCAATCGACCGAAGGCGATTTCCCCTTCAAACCCATCTTTGCAAAGTTGTGTTCGGCTTCGTGCAACTGATGGCTAGCGTGCAACAACGCCTTCGAGGGGATACAGCCCACGTTCAGGCAGGTCCCGCCCAACGTCTCGCGCCCTTCGACAACAGCGGTTTTCAGGCCCAACTGGGCGCAACGGATGGCGCAGACATAGCCGCCGGGTCCGGCGCCGATTACGATGACGTCATATTGAGACATGGGTTTTTTCCTTCCGAAATCCGACTCAGTTCCCAAGCCAGTGTTTTTGTATATCGCCTATGTTCTTGAGCGGGACGAGGTTATTTTGGCGCTGAGCTGTCCGCCCTTCGGAACGGCGTCTTGCAATTTGATCCAAGCTAGCTATCGAAAACATCTTGGTACCACGAGTTCAGCTGAGAGTAGATCACACTGCAAACTTCTTCTTTGAAGTCGATCTCAGCTAGGTTCATATTCCCTTGGGACGATTGCTCTCTAAACTCTTCGCAGTACTCCACAGCTTTTATAACCTCTGTAGTGCGCTGAAGCACACGCATGTCAGTTTCGGCTATCCATTGATACATTGGGAATAGTGCGGCAATCGCCACAAGAATAATCACAATCTTCTCAATGATCCCAAGTAGGTTCGAGAGTCTTTCCATAAGAGCAAGTTTAGCCAGTTACTTCGTTAACCTAATAGCCTAAGATAGCTGGGTAGAAATCACATTACGTCGCCCAGACAGGGGCGACGTAGTCTATTTCAAACGGGTTCCAGCAGCTTGACCGAAATGTGCGCGATCCCACCCCGCTCGTGATGCATAGCCAACTCCTCTGATCCAAAAAAGGCTTTGGCCTTGTCTAGGTCGAGAACTTCGAACATCGCAATCGCATGGTCTTTCTGATCGGGATCACGCCAGACATGCAGGTCGCGGATACCCGCGGCCTCGCGCATCGGTTTGTCCTCGCGGAACACTTTCAGCCAGGCGTCGAAATCGGCCACATCGGCCTGCCAGAGTACATGTGTCGCCATGATTACAGGTCCATTAACAGGCGGCGCGGGTCTTCCAGCGCCTCTTTGACACGAACAAGGAAGGTCACCGCGCCTTTGCCGTCCACAATACGGTGGTCATAGGACAGGGCCAGATACATCATCGGACGGATCTTGATCTCACCATTGATGACCATCGGGCGGTCCTGAATCTTGTGCATCCCCAGAATACCCGACTGCGGCGGGTTCAGGATCGGCGACGACATCAGCGAGCCATAAACACCACCGTTCGAGATGGTGAATGTGCCACCCTGCATTTCTGCCATGGATAGCTTGCCGTCGCGGGCGCGTCTGCCCTTTTCGGCAATCGCCTTTTCGATCGCTGCAAAGGACATCGAGTCCGCATCGCGAATAACCGGAACCACCAAGCCCTGCGGCGTACCGGCGGCCACGCCCATATGTACGAAGTTCTTGTAGACGATGTCATTGCCGTCGATCTCGGCATTCACTTCGGGGACTTCTTTCAGCGCATGGCAGCAGGCCTTGGTGAAGAAGGACATGAAGCCCAGACGGACGCCGTGTTTCTTCTCGAACTGGTCCTTGTACTGGTTACGCAGGGCCATGACTTCGGTCATGTCCACCTCGTTGAAGGTGGTCAGGATCGCGGCAGTGTTCTGTGCATCCTTAAGGCGTTTGGCGATGGTCTGGCGTAGACGGGTCATGCGGACGCGTTCTTCGCGGGCGGCGTCATCTGCGGCCACCGGTGTGCGCGGTGTCTGGGCAGTTGGGGAGGGCACAGCCGCCGCAGGCGCTGGGGCCGAAGCCGCTGCAACCGCTTTTGTCACGTCCTCTTTCATGATGCGCCCATCGCGACCTGTGCCGGTAACCTGATCTGCGGACAGACCAGCTTCGGCCATGGCTTTCTCCGCCGAAGGCGCGTTTGCCACATCTTTGCCGGTGCTGGTTGCCGGTGGTGCAGCCGCTGCGGCTGCCGGTGCCGCGATTGCACCCGCTGCGGACCCGGAAATTACCGCCAGCTTGGCAGTCGCGCCCACGGTGCTGCCTTCCGGGGCAACAATTTCGGCCAGAACGCCTGCCGCCGGGGCAGGTACTTCGACCGAGACCTTGTCGGTCTCTAGCTCGCACAACATCTCGTCCTGCGCCACGCTGTCGCCAACCTGTTTGAACCACGTGGAAACGGTTGCCTCTGTCACCGATTCACCCAAAGTCGGCACCATGACGTCGACATGGCCGCCCGAGGCGGCAGGCGCGGCAGCCGGAGCAGCCGCTGCCGCCGGGGCCGGTGCGGCGCCTTCGCCTGCTGCGATTGTGGCCAGCAAAGCGTTGACGCCGACGGTTTCACCTTCGGCGGCCACGATTTCTCCCATCGTGCCAGCGGCAGGAGAGGGCACCTCAACCGTGACCTTGTCGGTCTCCAGCTCGCACAGCATTTCATCTACGGCGACCGCGTCACCGGGTTTCTTGAACCATGTCGCAACCGTTGCTTCGGTGACGGACTCGCCCAGCGTGGGAACACGAACTTCAATCGTCATCGTTTACTTTCCTTCAATGCTCAGCGCTTCGTTCACCAGCGCTTCTTGTTGGGCTTTGTGTTGGCTGGCCAGACCCGTCGCGGGTGAGGCCGAAGTTGCGCGACCGGCATAAACCGGGCGAGTGTGCTTGGCGCCGATGCGGGTGAGAACCCATTCGATATTGGGCTCGATAAAGGTCCAGGCCCCTTGGTTTTTGGGCTCTTCCTGGCACCAGACCATCTCGGCCCCTTTAAAGCGCTCAAGCTCGTTGATCAGCGAATGGGCGGGGAACGGATAGTATTGCTCGATCCGCATAAGGTAGATGTCATCGATGCCACGCGCGTCCCGCTCTTCCAGCAGATCGAAATAGACCTTGCCGGAACACATGACGACGCGTTTGATCTTGTCATCCGACACCAGCTTGGTGTCGGAATTCCCTTTCTGCGCGTCATCCCACAGCACCCGGTGGAAGCTGGAGCCTGTGGTGAAGTCATCCGCCGTGCTGACGGCCAGCTTGTGACGCAGCAGCGATTTCGGTGTCACCAGGATAAGCGGCTTGCGGAAGGTCCGGTGCAGCTGACGGCGCAGGATGTGGAAGTAGTTCGCAGGCGTCGTGCAGTTCGCCACGATCCAGTTGTCCTGACCGCACATCTGCAGGAACCTTTCCAGGCGCGCGGATGAGTGTTCAGGGCCTTGCCCCTCAAACCCGTGCGGCAGCAGCGTGACCAGACCGGACATCCGCAGCCATTTCGATTCACCCGAACTGATGAACTGGTCGAACATGATCTGCGCCCCGTTGGCGAAATCGCCAAACTGCGCTTCCCACAGAACCAGAGCGTTGGGTTCCGCCAGCGAATAGCCGTATTCAAAGCCCAGAACCGCATATTCGGACAGCATCGAGTCAATCACATCATACTGCGACTGCCCGGCGCGGATGTTATTCAGCGGGTAATAGCGTTCTTCGGTCTCTTGGTTTACCAATCCGGAATGGCGTTGGCTAAACGTGCCGCGTGTTGCGTCCTGACCGGACAGCCGTACCGGGTAACCCTCGGTCAACAGCGATCCAAATGCCAACGCTTCACCAGTGGCCCAGTCAAAGCCGGTACCGGTTTCGAACATCTGTTTCTTGTGATCCAGCAACCGGCCAACGGTTTTGTGTATCGCAAAACCTTCGGGTGCAGCGGTCAGGGCGGTCCCGATCTCGGCCAGCGTATCTGCTGAGATCGCGGTTTCGCCGCGCATGTATTCTTCTTTGTTCTTGTCCAGATGCGACCAGCGCCCATCCAGCCAGTCGGCCTTGTTGGGCTTGTAATCCTTCCCGGCATCGAATTCTTCGTTCAGATGAGCCTGGAACGCGGCCTTCATATCCTCGATCTCACCCTCGGGGATAAGGCCATCCTTGACCAGACGTTCCGTGTACAGCGACAGCGTGGTCTTATGCGTCTTGATCTTCTTGTACATGATCGGGTTGGTGAACATGGGCTCGTCGCCCTCGTTATGCCCGAACCGGCGGTAGCAGAAGATATCCAGCACCACGTCCTTGTGGAACTTCTGGCGGAACTCGGTTGCCACCTTGGCAGCATGTACAACTGCCTCGGGGTCATCGCCGTTCACATGGAAGATCGGCGCTTCGACCATCAGCGCGATGTCCGTCGGATAGGGGCTTGAGCGGCTGAAATGCGGCGCGGTGGTAAAGCCGATCTGGTTGTTCACCACGATATGCATGGTGCCGCCGGTCTTGTGCCCCTTCAGACCCGACAGGCCAAAGCCTTCGGCGACAACGCCCTGACCGGCAAAGGCCGCATCGCCGTGCAGCAGGATGCCCATGACCTTGGTGCGGTCCTCGTCGTTCAACTGGTCCTGCTTGGCGCGGACCTTGCCCAGAACGACAGGGTTCACCGCCTCAAGGTGTGAGGGGTTCGCCGTCAGCGACAGGTGCACGCTGTTGCCGTCAAACTCTCGGTCGCTGGAGGCGCCGAGGTGATATTTCACATCGCCCGAGCCATCCACATCCTCAGGCTTAAAGCTACCGCCCTGGAACTCGTTGAAAATGGCGCGATAGGGCTTGCCCATCACGTTGGCCAGAATGTTCAGACGACCCCGGTGCGGCATCCCGATGACGATATCGCTCAGCCCCAACGCACCGCCGCGTTTGATGATCTGTTCCATCGCGGGGATCAGAGCCTCACCGCCATCCAAACCAAAGCGCTTGGTGCCCATGTATTTGACGTGCAGGAATTTCTCAAAGCCCTCGGCCTCGACCATCTTGTTCAGGATCGCCTTGCGGCCTTCCTTGGTAAAGGCGATTTCCTTGCCATAGCCCTCGATCCGCTCCTTCAGCCACGCGGCCTCTTCCGGGTTCGAGATATGCATGTATTGCAGCGCAAACGTGCCGCAATAGGTCCGCTTCACGATCTCAACGATCTGCCGCATACTGGCCATTTGCAGGCCCAGCACGTTGTCGATGAAGATCGGGCGATCCATGTCGGCATCGGTGAAGCCATATGTCTTCGGGTCCAACTCAGGATGCGTGCTTGCGGCGCGCATACCCAGTGGGTCCAGATCAGCGGCCAGATGGCCCCGGATGCGATAGGCCCGGATCAGCATCAGCGCCCGAAGGCTGTCTAGCACCGCGCGCTTGATCTGATCATCGCTGACCTCGACCCCCTTGGCCGCCGCCTTGTCCTTGATCTTCTTGCCCGCCGCGTTGGCATCGATCTCGGCCCATTCCCCAGTCAACGCACCCGTCAGATCATCACTGGGCATCGGAGGCCAGTCGGTTCGTGCCCAGGATGGGCCCTCGGCCTCGCGCTGCACATCCGGTGCGTCATCCCCCATGGCCTTGAAGAACTCGACCCAGGCTGCATCCACTGCACCGGGGTTCCGGGTGTACTGGGCGTAGAGCTGCTCCAGATACTCGGCATTGTGCCCCTGCATGAAGCTTGAGGCGTGAAACTGGTCGTTGGGCGAGTGTTCGGTCATGGGATTACCTCGGTTGGGTTGGGACCGTATTGGTTGGTGCCTGGTTCAAACTTTGTGCAAAGCCAAACCACAAATATGACAATTGAAGCCACGATTGTAACTAATGCGAGTTCAACGGCAGGGCCGCCGCTAACAACGACTCTTCCCGTGGTTGTTAAGGCATGAATTGTTGCAGACCACCCGATCGTACCCAGAACGGCGGTCGAGAAAGCAACCACGATGGTTACGACAAGAGCAACTATCCACCATGCACTGTATCCTACGTCGTGCAGCCGACGCGAGGTAAGCGCGAGTCCGGGTACAATTACAATCAACAGGAAGACAGTGCCGGGCAACCCGCTATTGTAGAACTCCATGACGTTTTTTACGAGGTGTGGATTGCCATTGCTTGCAATCACAATTTGCTCGGTCACGATGATGTTTGGCCCAAACAAGACCGTATTAAGTATGGTTAGGGCGATCATGACTAGCATGCAGAAAATCCAGAAATACCAGAACTCGGCACGTGACGCGCGACCCGAGGAAGTCACATACTTTTTGAAGCAGGTTTTGATAGCCCAAGAAAAACTCATGGGGCCACCTCATAGGGGTTGGGACCGTACTGATTGGCGCCGGGTTCGCCGGGGCGGGTCAGCCACCACAGAACCAGAAGGGGTGACACAAACAGAATGAGCAGTGTCGGAATGACAATCAGAAGTGTGGCGCGGGTAAACAGGATGTCCAGCGTGCCGCCATGGAACTGACTGGCAAGGCCGATGCCAAAGACCAGAACTCCCAGCGCACCGAGGATCAGCAGGATCGGCAACAACGCATAAAGCCCGCTGCGTCCGGTATCATGCATCCGCCGCCACGCGACGGCCAGATGTGGGAAAAAGACGATCAGGCTCACGATGCTTTGCACCGGGCCTGTTGAGGTGGCAGTAACGGATTTGGAAGTCTCGGTTTCGGTTACTGCAACCTGAGTGAAGAACTGCCAGTCGATGATCCCGGCAATGATGTTCCAGATCACGATGAACAGGAAAAAGAACCAGTATTCGGGCCGCGAAGCACGGCCCGAGAAGGTGAAGAACTTGGAGAAACAGGTGCGGATGGCGTCGGAGAAGGTCATGAGATCAATTCATATGCCGGAGGACAGTTAATCCTGCCGGCGCAAGAAGAGGATCAACTATAAAGCTGTCTTGAACGTGGGGCTTGATCAAATACAGAGTTGCTCGCACGTTTGGGCGCTCAGAAGTGTCCGAATAAGCTATCCATTCCACGCTGAGTTCTCCAAGCTTTCCCGTCGAGGATCGGTCAATAATAGAATAGGTGAATTCATCTAAGTTTTGGATGTTCGTCGTGGATGCCATGCAGTCCACCCTTTTTCCCTGCTTTCTGAAGAAAACATTTACGTAGCTGCTTCTGTCTTGCGAAGACAGTGTTGCCGATTGGAAGTAAAAACTGTTCGCTCTGTTCACACGGCTACCAACCTGACTTCGTTTTTCGAGCCTTAGCCTAGGCCACTCGTCCTCCAACGTTATTTTGCCCGAGAACAAATGCGCGTCTCCTATCGCGTTGGTGGCTGTGCCGAGGTTGCTAGGAGGAACTTTAGTCCAACCTTTTGTATAAAATTCGGCAACGGTTTCTTCAAAAGTGGAACCATCACTTGCACAAACATCAAGAACCGTTTTTAGAGGATTGTTTTGTTCGGCTATCCCAACTGTTGGAACCCAAAGGCAAAGAGCTAGGCTAAATACAAAGCTTACCGCCCGGCGGCAACGCCGGGCAGCGCCCGACCCTCCCCCCGGGAGGGCGCTTGCAGCACCCACCCAGGGTCGGGCGCTGCCCTCAGCGCCTTTGGAGGGTCGGTCAGCTATCATCCAATCGCTTCCAGCACAGCCTCACCCAGCTGCGCCGGGCTTTCGGCCACGACGATACCAGCTGCGCGCATGGCTTCGATCTTGTCCTCGGCGCCGCCCTTGCCACCGGCGACAATCGCGCCCGCGTGGCCCATGCGACGGCCTGGAGGGGCTGTGCGGCCTGCGATGAAACCAGCGGTCGGCTTTTTGCGGCCCTTCTTGGCCTCATCCGCCAGGAATTGCGCGGCTTCTTCTTCGGCCGAGCCACCGATCTCACCGATCATGATGATCGACTCGGTCTCGTCATCCGCCAGGAACCATTCCAGCACGTCGATATGCTCGGTGCCTTTGATCGGGTCACCGCCGATGCCCACACATGTGGACTGGCCCAGTCCTACGTCGGTCGTCTGTTTCACGGCCTCATAGGTCAGGGTGCCCGAACGCGACACAACGCCGACCGAACCGCGTTTGTGGATGTGGCCGGGCATAATACCGATCTTGCAGGCATCAGGCGTGATGACACCGGGACAGTTCGGGCCGATCAGGCGCGATTTCGAGCCTTCCAACGCGCGCTTCACCTTCATCATGTCCAGAACCGGGATGCCTTCGGTGATGCAGACGATCACCTCCATCTCGGCATCAATCGCTTCGAGGATCGAATCCGCCGCAAAGGGCGGCGGAACATAGATGACGCTGGCATTGGCTTCGGTCACATGCTTGGCCTCGTGGACCGAGTTGAACACGGGCAGGTCAAGATGCGTCATCCCGCCTTTGCCGGGGGTCACGCCACCGACCATCTTGGTGCCATAGGCGATGGCCTGTTCAGAGTGGAATGTGCCCTGCGAGCCGGTAAAGCCCTGACAGATCACTTTGGTATTTTCGTCGATGAGGACTGCCATGTTAGGCCTCCGTATTGTTTAAAGTTAGCACAGCTCTGCAACAAACCATCGCTGCGGCAATTCAGTTGATCCTTGATCTCACGTTTTCGTCTCGCGCTGCTTTAGCACGTCAATCACTTGCTCTTTCGACCAAATTGCGACCGAACGTTGCTGTCTGCCTGCTCGGGTCTGGAGAAATTCGGGGTCGTCATTATAGGGCCCCGTTTCGCTTATCTCTTCTACCGGTTCCGGAAAGTTGAATGGGGCGGCGCAAGGATTGAATAACTTGAAAGCCGCGTTATCACGAAGCTTGGCGTTTCGTGCGTTATGGTGTTTGGTGGTCAGCAGATACGGAATATCGCTTTTGGCGAAGTTCTCGAAAAACTCCCATCTCAACCACCATTTCAAGTGAAACAGACAATCGCGGCACATCATCAGGTCAGCCTTGGGCAGTGGATCGGATGTTATGTCCAGATGGAAAAACTCCCGCCCCAAAGCCTGATGTTTCTCTTTCACGGACTCCACAACTTCCAGAGATATGTCCCCGCCGATATAGTGAACCCCGTTCAGGTCCACTTCCTGCATCCAAGTCCAATCGCCACAAGGGGCGTCGAGAAACGTCTTTACCGAGTAGCGTTCGAATATCGCAGGCAATGCACCACGAAGAGGCGCGGTGGCATCAAGCGTCGAGCCACTACCGGAACGCGGCGTATTTCTGTCGCCCCAGTTCTTGTGTTCGAACGCGTCTCTGACGCCTTCACGCATCAGTTCGACCCTTCCGTTGATGCAATATGAACCATCCGCGTATTAAACATTCGAATGGCCCCGGTGCTCCCGCCGACGCAAGTCCCCAGTGCATCCTGCGCGCCGGTAAAGCCCTGACAGATCACTTTGGTATTTTCGTCGATGAGGACTGCCATTTGGCGTTCTCCTTTATTGGATTTCTAAGGGCAGGGTCTATTCGTCATAAATCAGCGACGGGACTCTTCCCTCCGGAACTGGTTGAGAAATCAGAAACACGTTGCTTGTCGTGCTCCCCATGTATTTTGCGTCGTGTGTAAGAAGGCTGCCGTTTGGAAGCTGGATAGCGTATTCGAACCTCTCGGACGGAAACTGCTTTTCAGTTCCTGAGCCTACTGCCGAACGGGCTGCGTTCAGAATAGCATTTCCAACGACTGAAGAAGGTTCGGAACTAACCGCTCTAACACCGCAGACCTGAACGTCAGATGCACTTGGTAGATTCTGGAGGCCGATAAAAACCTTGCTATTCGGCACTACGTATACCGAATGAATGTTGCCTAGGTTCTCTGATGGTTTCAGTGATGCGGCGCGGGCGTCAGTCTGAAATCCATCGAAGCTGGGCAAACTCTTAAGGCATGTGCTTGAGAATGCATTGGCTGCTTGTTGCGCAACGCTTCCTCCAGAAGAAAGCCCCGAAGGGCTTTCAACACATGCAGAAAGCAAAGCGCACGCGGCCAACAATCCCGACAATAGTCTTATACGACGGGCAGTGTTCACCCCTTAACCGCCTTCACGATCTTCTCGGCACCGTCTTTCAGGTTGTCCGCCGCGATCACGTCCAGGCCAGAGGTGTTGATGATCTCTTTGCCTTTTTCCACATTTGTACCTTCCAGACGCACGACCAGTGGAACCTGCAGGCCGACCTCTTTCACCGCGGCGACCACGCCCTCGGCAATCACGTCACAGCGCATGATGCCGCCGAAGATGTTGACCAGAATGCCTTTGACCTGCGGGTCCGAGGTGATGATCTTGAACGCCTCGGTCACCTTCTCTTTGGTGGCACCGCCGCCCACGTCGAGGAAGTTGGCAGGTTCGGCACCGTAGAGTTTGATGATATCCATCGTGGCCATGGCCAGACCGGCGCCGTTGACCATGCACCCGATCTCACCATCCAGCGCAATGTAGTTCAGGTCGTATTTGCTGGCTTCCAGCTCCTTGGGGTCTTCCTCGGTCGTGTCGCGCAGCTCGGCAATATCGGGGTGGCGGTAGACCGCGTTGCCGTCAAAGCCAACCTTGGCATCTAGCACCTTGAGATCACCCTTGTCCGAGATGATCAGCGGGTTGATCTCCAACATCTCCATGTCCTTCTCGACGAAGGCATTGTAGAGCTGGCTCATCAGCTTGACGCATTGCTTGACCTGCGCGCCTTGCAGTCCCAGCGAAAAGGCGATGCGGCGGCCGTGATAGGGCTGATAACCAGTGGCGGGATCAACCGAGAAGGACAGGATTTTCTCGGGCGTGGCGGCGGCGACCTCTTCGATGTCCATGCCGCCTTCGGTCGAACAGACGAAAGAGATGCGGCTGGTCTGGCGATCCACCAACAGGGCCAGATACAATTCGCGCTCGATGCCGGACCCGGCCTCGATATAGATGCGGTTGACCTGCTTGCCCGCGGGGCCGGTCTGGTGCGTGACCAGCGTGCGGCCCAGCATTTTCTTGGCTTCCTCGGCGGCTTCCTCAACCGACTTTGTCAGACGAACACCGCCTTTTTCACCGGCATCCACCTCTTTGAACGAGCCCTTGCCGCGACCGCCCGCGTGGATTTGCGCCTTAACGACCCACAAAGGGCCATCCAGTTCACCGGCTGCGGATTTGGCTTCCTCGGCGCGCAGAACCGCGCGACCGTCGGAGACCGGAGCGCCATAGCTGCGAAGAAGCGCTTTGGCCTGATATTCGTGAATATTCATCGAAAACTGTCCTGTCTGACTACGATTTGTTCGATATAGCCGTGTCTAATCGTCATTTATAAAGGGTTTTTTGACGGGCAACAGGATTTTAGCAAAGATTGTCACCGTTTGTGATCACAGTATTTTAAGGTGTGATCACAAAATGGACGGAGTGTCGGGAATTGATTCGAATTTCGATTGCGATCACAAAAATCGCATCGAATACAGTATCTGTAAGCTGGCCCGACGTGATCGTCGAGGCCGAGCGCTTTCAGATGTAAGAGATAAACCGGGCGCAGGAAATCTCGCCAAGCGAGAAGCAGGGCAGAGCCTGCGGCAGTGGTTCAGGCTGGCTCGGGCTCGACGGCGGACAGGAAGGGTTTTTTGTTCTTGCGGTGGCGCGCCACGAACTGTCCCAGCCGGGCCCTGTCGGGGATGGCTTTAGCCGAAATCGGGAGCCGATCACTGATGTCGATATCGGGGAAGATGGCCCGAATTTCTTCCAATGCATCCGCACCAAGCGTCTCACATGCCTGATCGCCCAGCAGCAGAGTCTCGCTGGGCTGGCCATTGGCAAAGACGACTTCGTGATTGTCGCAGAGAAAATGAACGTAGGTTACGCCGTCGGCTTCCGCGTCGACAAAAACCCCGGGAAGGTCCAGTAGTTTGACCGCCGGTACCAGAACCTCAGGGCAACCAAACATGCGTTCGGCAATGCGCGAGCGCACCATGATGCGATGTTGCCGCGAGACCGTCAGGTCAGACGCGGGGTACCCCTTCCCCAGCGCGTTCGCCCGAATGATGACGGGTTTGAGATTTGTTGCGGCTTCCAGTTGTGCCTTGCAGAATTTTCGGGTGTTTATCCAGCGTATCGGCTGAGATCCGTTGTCGGCCGTCAGCACCATGTCTGCGGGTCTTAACGTCTCGACAGGAACCGGGCCTATGGGCGTGTCGATAAGAGTGCCTGCCGCGAAACATACCGTGTTGGCGGTTACGTCTATGTCGTCGATATAGGCTTCACCGGCATTCGCCCCGGTTCGGCCTGCGATGAGGAAATCCCAACCGTCCTGACTGGTGCTGGTCCACTCTGTCCCCGGAATCGAGCCGCTGGCCGTTTCCGACCCGAAACTGACGGAGACGTTCCCGGACGTATCAACCGAGACCGAAAAAGTAGAAGCTGCAGGCGAGCTGAGGTCAGACACCGTGGTTGAGCCGATAATCGTATTGTTCCAGCGGATTTCGATAACGTTGCCCGCGTACCCCGTGGTGCCCCAGCTAAAAGGGGCAAGGCGAATGGCCAGGCCGGTGGAGACGCCGCGTTCTTCGATCGAACTCAGTGAACTCGGGTCGCCGAGGTTGAACGTAAGACCGTCGGATTCACCATCACCCCAGGGGCCGGGCCGAGTTGTAAAATCCAGGGTCATCTCGGCGGTGAACGAGTTCACCCGGTCCGTCCCGGTCAGGTTGGCGTTGAGATCGAGTTTGTTTTCCTCGCCCGCGCCGGAATAAAATACAAACTCGTTGTCTCCATCGCCCGAGTTGGGAGAGTTGAATACGCCAAGGCCGGTGCCGCTTGTGCCGAATTCGGAAGCGCCGTTCAGGTTGTCGCCATCTCCGTCATCGTCAAACGAGTTCTTGTAGGTAAAGGTTCCCATACTCGACGTTCCTCAATTAAATAATTCGCTCACTGCCGACACTGGTCTGGTGCGGTGTCAAAGCTGAGCGCTGTCCTGTTACAAGATTGTGGCAAGATTCCAGCGAAACTTGAAAATTTCGCCTAAATCAATGTAATTTATGAATTTTATGGGTCGGAATGCCGTGACTTTCTGGTGTTGCCTGCGGTTTTCGTCAATCCAGACAAAAAAGCCCCGCCAACTCGGGCGGGGCATTTCTGTTCCAGGTTCGGTGACTGGTCAGGTCAGTGAGCTATCGATGCCTTTGCACGCGTCGATCAGGCCCTTCACTGCGTTGACCGAATTGTCGAAACCGACCTGCTCTTCGTCGTTGAGCTTGATATCGACGATACGCTCGATGCCGCCGGCGCCGATTACGGTCGGGACACCGACATACATGCCGTCGACGCCCAGCTCGCCGTTGCAATAGGCTGCGCAGGGCAGAACACGCTTTTGGTCTTTCAGATAGGCTTCGGCCATCTCGATCGCGGACGTAGCGGGGGCATAGTAGGCCGAACCTGTTTTCAGCAGGCCAACGATTTCAGCCCCACCGTCACGGGTACGCTGCACGATGGCGTCCAGCTTCTCTTGCGAAGTCCAGCCCATCTCGACCAGATCGGGCAGCGGGATACCGGCAACGGTGGAATACCGCACTGAAGGCACCATGGTGTCGCCGTGGCCGCCCAGAACGAAGGCGGTGACGTCGCGCATCGACACGTTGAACTCTTCCGCCAGGAAATGGCGGAAGCGCGCGGAATCGAGAACGCCCGCCATACCGCAGACCTTGTTGTGCGGCAGGCCCGAGAACTCGCGCAGGGCCCAGACCATCGCGTCCAGCGGGTTGGTGATGCAGATGACAAAAGCGTCGGGTGCGTGTGCAGCGATGCCTTCGCCGACCGACTTCATGACTTTCAGGTTGATGCCCAGCAGGTCATCGCGGCTCATCCCCGGCTTGCGGGCGACCCCGGCGGTTACGATGCAGACATCGGCTCCAGCGATATCGGCGTAATCACTGGTGCCGGACATGGCGGCGTCAAATCCTTCGGTCGGGCCGGATTCGGCAATGTCGAGCGCCTTGCCCTGCGGCAGCCCGTCGGCGATATCAAACAGGACAACGTCGCCCAGTTCCTTGATGGCAGCGAGGTGCGCAAGCGTGCCGCCGATGTTCCCAGCGCCGATCAGCGCGATCTTGGGTCTGGCCATTTGGAAAGTCTCCGGTCGGTAATGAAATCGCGGTTGTGCTAGTCTTTAAAACGACAGCGCGCAAGGCCTCTGCGACGCGGCATGCGACCGCATACCGTTTGCGCCTGTCCGGCAGTTTGCGCTAAATGACCAGCAAAACAGGCCGTTTCGAGGCATCAGATGTTCGAATTGAATTTTTTGTTTTTTGCCGTCGCGATCCCGGCGGTGATCTTTGCGGGCATCTCGAAGGGCGGGTTCGGCTCGGGTGTAGCCTTCGCGTCATCGTCGATTCTGGCCCTTATTCTGGACCCCGGTCAGGCGCTGGCGCTGATGTTGCCGATCCTGATGGTTATCGATGTTGCCACGCTTGGTCCCTACTGGAAACGCTGGAACTGGCCGGACTCCCGGCTGCTGATGCTGGGTGCCATCCCCGGCGTCGCGCTGGGCGCGTGGCTTTATAAAGCCACCGACGCCGATCTGCTGCGGCTGCTGATCGGAGGCATCTCTGTTGGCTTCGTCATCTGGCATGTCGGCAAGACACAGGGTTGGGTGCGCGGTTTTGCCAACCGTTTGCCGCCGCCTGCAGGCTTGTTCGCCGGAGTGGTTGCGGGGTTCACGAGCTTTGTCAGTCATGCGGGCGGCCCGCCGGCAGCCGTCTACCTGCTGTCTCAACGCCTGTCGAAAACCGAGTTTCAGGCCAGCACTGTTCTGGTGTTCTGGGTCATCAACGCCGCCAAGTTCGTACCTTATGCTTATCTGGGCATGTTCACCTGGCACACTGCGCTGGCGGATCTGTTGCTTACGCCCTTTGCCATCTTGGGCGCATGGCTTGGCGTTCGGGCCCACTGGATGATGTCCGAACGCCTGTTTTTTGGGATCGCCTACGTGTTGCTGACCATCACAGGCAGCAAGCTGATCTGGGATGCGCTTGTCTGAGGTTCAGGCGTTGGGCGGCAGTGCTTCGGCCAGCGTTTCAAACGCCTGACCCGAGGCGATAAGGCAGGTAACGCCATCCGGCAGGGTAACCGTAATCGTCCAGCTGCCGGTACTGCCGGACGCAAACAGCTCCATCACTGCTCCCTGACGGGCGATGCCAATGCCCCGGCGGGTTTCACCATAATTTTCCGCCAATCGCTGTATCACGTCGTCGCGTGGGGCACATTGGCGGGGTTGCGCATAGAGCTGCTGTGCCGCCAGCACCATTAGGCCCAGCCCCATGGTCATCTTGATAAATGTCGGTTTCATTCTGGTCCCCTCTTTTGCGAGTGGTTTCCAGCCTGCCCGGGCAAAGGAGAAATCACGTTAAAGCAACGCACGTTGCATCGTTCGAAGGGCCAATGCTGCGCTGCGGCGATTTTGCTCTTGAACTTTCCGTCAAAAAATGTCCCATTCCGCGCAACATTATTTCAAAGGGAGAGGCCAGTGGAGTCCCGTCAGCGCCCCTATCGTTCAGTTCTCTATATCCCCGGTTCGCGTGACCGGGCGCTGGATAAGGCCCGCAGCCTGCCGGTCGATGCGGTTATCTTCGATCTCGAAGATGCAGTTGCTGCCGATGAAAAGCCCAACGCCCGCGAAACGCTGAAGGCCGCCCTGGCCACCGGAGGGTATGGCGCACGAGTCAAGATCGTACGAATCAACGGATTGGACACCGAATGGGGTCGTGCCGACGCGGAAGCTGTGCGCGGGATGGATGCCGATGCGGTGCTGCTGCCCAAGGTGAATTCGGCCGCAGACGTTGATGCGCTGGCCGCGATTACGGGTGATCTGCCGATCTGGGCTATGATGGAAACTCCGCGCGGTATGCTCAATGCAGCTGAAATCGCGGCGCATCCGCTGATGGCCGGGTTTGTGATGGGTACCAATGATCTGGCCAAGGAATTGCAGACCCGCTTTCGCCCTGACCGCCTTCCGATGATGACCTCTTTGGGCCTGTGTCTTCTGGCTGCCAAGGCCGAGGGTCTGATTATTGTCGACGGTGTCTACAATGCCTTCAAAGATGCCGAAGGGCTCGAGGCCGAATGCGCTCAGGGCCGCGACATGGGTTTTGACGGCAAGACACTGATCCACCCCGCTCAGGTCGATATCGCCAACGCAGCCTTTGCCCCATCAGAGGATGAGATCGATCTGGCGCGCCGTCAGATCGCGGCCTTTGAAGAGACCGAGGCACAGGGGCAGGGGGTCGCGGTCGTGGATGGCAAGATTGTTGAAAACCTGCATGTTGTAACTGCCCGCGAAACTCTGGCAAAAGCAGACGCGATATTAGCTTTGCAAGCGGGGTAAGCCAGCAATGGGCTTCTTTCTTCTGATCCTTGGTGTGGCCTTGTGGTGGGCCGCACATCTGTTCAAACGCGCGATGCCCGAACGCCGCGCCGCCATGGGTAATGCGGGCAAAGGTGCGGTGGCACTGGCACTGGTTGCTGCGATTCTGTTGATGATCTTCGGCTACCGCATGACCGATTTTATCTATGTCTGGGCACCGCCAACTTTCCTGATTCATATCAACAACCTGTTGGTGTTGATCGCGTTCTACATGATGAGTCCAGCAGGCCAGAAAGGCCGTCTACTGAGTCGAATGCGCCACCCGATGCTCGGCGGTTTCAAGCTGTGGGCTTTTGCGCATTTGCTGGTGAATGGCGATCTGGCTTCGATCGTCCTGTTCGGCGGCTTGCTCGCGTGGGCGATTGTCGAGGTGATCGTCATAAACCGGGCCGAGCCCGACTGGACCCCGGGCGAACCCGGCACCTATGGCAAGGATGCTATGTTCTTTTTGGCCTCGATCGTGCTGCTGGGCATCGTGGGGTATATTCACGGGCTTGTCGGCCCATCCCCGTTTGGATCGTAAGGGGCTTATCTGATGGCGAAGCTTTATCGTTTGCTGACCGAAGAGGACACCTCGGCCTTCTGTCACAAAGTCTCGGACGCATTGGCAAAAGGGTGGGAGCTTTATGGCGATCCGTCCTACGCCTTTGATACGGCAAATAACGTGATGCGCTGCGCGCAGGCGGTGACCAAAGAGGTCGACGCCGACTATTCCCCTGACATGAAACTGGGACAGCAATAATGGCAAAAACGAATCCGGGCCGCTTTTTCGAGGACTACTCTGTCGGGCAGGTGCTGCATCATGCGGTCCCGCGCACAGTTACAGATGGAGAGCGTGCGCTTTATCACGCACTCTATCCCGCGCGTCACGCCCTGTATTCCTCGGACGAGTTCGCACGGAATTGCGGTCTGCCGCAGAGCCCGATCGATGATCTGGCCGCCTTTCATGTGGTCTTTGGCAAAACCGTCCCCGATATCTCGCTGAATGCGGTGGCCAATCTGGGCTATGCCGAAGGCCGCTGGCTGAAGCCGGTCTATCCCGGCGATACCTTGCGTTCGGAATCCGAGGTGATCGGTCTCAAGCAGAACTCGAACGGCAAGACCGGGGTTGTATGGGTCCGCACGCGCGGGCTGAACCAGCGCGATGAAGTGGTGATCGAATATGTGCGCTGGGTGATGGTGCGCAAATCGAACCTCGATGCCCCTGCACCTGAGACGGTTGTGCCCGATCTGAAAAAGACGCTGGACGTCGGTGACCTCGTGGTTCCGAAGGGGCTCGATTTCTCGAAATACGACTTTGTACAATCCGGCGAAAACCATCGCTGGGATGCGTACAACACGGGAGAAATGATCGATCACGTCGATGGCGTGACCGTTGAAGAGGCCGAGCACATGCTGGCTACCCGCTTGTGGCAGAACACGGCCAAGGTGCATTTCGACCTGACCTTCCGTCCCGAGGGTCGCCTGATTTATGGCGGCCATGTGATCTCGATGGCGCGTGCCCTGTCGTTCAACGGGTTGGCAAATGCGCAGATGATCGCTGGCCTGAATGGCGGGGCCCATGCGAACCCCTGTTTTGCGGGCGATACCATCAAGGCCTGGTCAGAAGTTTTGGATAAAGCCGAAACTGATGTGCCCGGCGTTGGTGCGCTGCGTCTGCGGCTGGTTGCGACCAAGGGCGGCGCACCGTTTGCTTTGCGCAATGAAGATGGGAAATATCTGCCCAACGTTCTGCTGGATCTGGATTACTGGGCATTGATGCCCATCTAGGGCCCTTCGTCCGATTGCTGACATTGAAGTGATCATGGCTTGCGAAATCCGTGATACGCTTGCGATATGATGATGTTGCGCATGTTTCTGGCCAGCCTTTGTCTGGCTCCGCAGGTTCATGCCTGCGATCTGGCCCTGGCCTTGGCAGTGGACGTATCTGGCTCGGTCGATTCTGACGAATACCGCATTCAGATGGATGGGCTTTCCGCCGGGTTGCGCGATCCGATCGTGTCCGAGGCGTTGGTGCGCGGGCAGGCACGTTTGATGCTGGTGCAGTGGACCGGCAGCTCGCGCCAGCGGATCACGATCCCATGGACCCGGATCGACAGCTTTGCCACGCTGGACAGGTTTGCAGACAACGTCGCTGCCGATCCGCGCGTCTGGCGTAATTTCTCGACCGCGATTGGTGAAGCGCTTGAAATGACCGTTGCCAGTTTTGACGAAGTGTCCGAGTGCAAAAGGCATCTGATCGATCTTTCCGGCGACGGTGTCTCGAATGAAGGGATCGAACCGGCAACGCTTCACGGCAAGCTGCGTGATCGCGGGGTCACCGTGAACGCCATCGCGATTGAAGAGAGCGAGCCCGACCTGACGGCGTATTTTTTCGAGAACGTTATCGTCGGTGAGGGGGCGTTTGTCGTTTCAGCCGCTGGCTTCGCCGATTACCCCGAACGTATCCGCAAGAAACTTTTGCGCGAGGTGACGCAGCAGACCGCGGACCTGAAACAGCCGCTGCGCTAGATTCGTGATCACATTGCTTTTCCATTGAAAACGCTAACATTGATCACGCCGCATGTATTTTGTGATCACGAGAATATTTTGTGTGATCACAAACGTACCTTATCAGCGATTTTGCATCAAATTTACTGGATTTTGCACCTGCAGCGCGTGACAGAGTCGTAAAAACCAGTAAAACGTTCGGTAGCCAACCGAAAAGGAGCCAACATGGCCGATGTAAATCGAGGCAACCGCCCACTCTCTCCACATTTGACGATCTATCGTCCGCAGATGACGTCGATCTCTTCGATCATGGTGCGCATCACGGGCATCGCCTCTTTTGGTTTGGCTTTGCTGGTTGTCTGGTGGTTGCTTGCCGCTGCCACATCGCAAAGCGCCTTTGACCTGATCAACGGTTTGATGACCAGTTTCCTGGGTGATCTGGTCATGTTCGGCGCGGCTTGGGCCATTTTCTATCACATGCTGGGCCGTTTGCGGCACGTCATCTGGGATCTGGGATATTGCCTGAATGTTGAAGTGTCCGAGAAGATGGGCATTGGCATGTTCGTTCTCGCGACGGTGCTGGCCCTGATCACAGCCGCGGCGCTTTAAAGGGAGGTTGGCTATGCAGTTTCTGACAGATCGCAAACGCGCACAGGGCATGGGAGCCGGACGCGCAGGTACGCATCACCACTGGCAGATGATGCTCAGTTCGGCGGCGTTGGTCATTCTGGTTCCGCTGTTCGTATTCACCTTCGGACACGCTCTGGGCGGGACCTACGACGAAGCGCTGGCTTACTACAGCCGTCCGTTCCCGTCGATTGTCATGGGCCTGACATTGGTTGTTGTTGTTCCGCATCTGCTGCGCGAGGTGCAAGAAGCGATTGAGGACTACGTACATGGCGTAGCAGAAAAGCTTACCCTGATGGCGGCGCGGGCCTTTGCCTACACGCTGATTGCAGCGGGTCTTTTTGCGCTCGCACGGCTTGCCCTCGGTTATGCGCAGTAAGGAACAAGAACAATGACAGCAGCATATGAATACGAGACCCACGAATACGACGTGGTGGTTGTCGGCGCCGGGGGCGCGGGTCTGCGCGCAACTCTGGGCATGGCGGAACAGGGACTGCGCACAGCCTGCGTGACCAAGGTTTTCCCGACCCGTTCCCATACGGTCGCGGCGCAGGGGGGCATCGCCGCTTCCCTGTCGAACATGGGCCCGGACCATTGGCAATGGCACATGTACGACACCGTCAAAGGTTCGGACTGGCTGGGCGATACCGACGCGATGGAATACCTCGCGCGTGAGGCTCCAAAGGCCGTCTATGAGCTGGAACATTATGGTGTTCCGTTCAGCCGGACCGAAGAGGGCAAGATCTATCAGCGCCCCTTTGGCGGCCACACCACAGAATTCGGTGAGGGCCCTGCTGTGCAGCGGACCTGCGCTGCGGCTGACCGGACCGGCCACGCGATCCTGCACACGCTCTATGGCCAATCGCTGAAGAACAACGCCGAGTTCTATATCGAGTACTTTGCCATCGACCTGATCATGTCCGATGATGGTCAATGCCAGGGCGTGGTCTGCTGGAAGCTGGACGATGGCACGATGCATGTTTTCAACGCCAAAATGGTGGTGCTGGCGACCGGTGGTTATGGCCGCGCCTATTTCAGCGCCACTTCGGCGCATACCTGCACCGGCGACGGTGGCGGCATGGTGGCCCGCGCGGGGCTAGCGCTGCAGGACATGGAATTCGTGCAATTCCACCCAACCGGCATCTACGGCTCGGGCTGTCTGATTACCGAAGGCGCACGGGGCGAGGGCGGCTATCTGACCAACTCGGAAGGCGAACGGTTCATGGAGCGCTATGCGCCCCAATACAAGGACCTGGCGCCGCGCGACTATGTCAGCCGGTCCATGACCATGGAAATCCGCGAAGGGCGTGGCGTCGGGGCGGAAGGGGATCACATTCACCTGAACCTCAGCCACCTGCCAGCCGAAGCGCTGCATGAACGCCTGCCCGGCATTTCCGAAAGCGCCAAGATTTTTGCGGGCGTGGATGTAACGAAAGAGCCGATCCCGGTTCTGCCAACGGTCCATTACAACATGGGCGGTATCCCGACAAACTATTGGGGCGAAGTTCTGAACCCGACTGCTGACAATCCGACAGCGGTGGTTCCGGGCCTTATGGCTGTGGGTGAGGCGGGCTGCGCCTCAGTTCACGGGGCAAACCGACTTGGTTCGAACTCGTTGATCGACCTAGTGGTCTTTGGTCGTGCGGCGGCCATCCGCGCGGGCAAGGTTGTTGATGCAGACGCTCCGAACCCGGTTCTGAACCAGGCGTCGGTCGATAAGGCGTTCGACCGCTTTGATGCGGTCCGCAACGCCAGTGGCGAGATCGCAACCGCCGAACTGCGGCTTGAGATGCAAAAGACCATGCAGGCGGACGCTGCCGTGTTCCGCACCGCCAAGACCATGGCGGAAGGGGTCGAGAAGATGACAGCGATTGCAGCCAAGATGGATGACATCAAGGTTTCCGATCGCAGCCTCATCTGGAACAGTGATCTCATGGAAACGCTGGAGCTGACCAACCTGATGCCAAGCGCTCTGGCCACCATCGTCGGGGCCGAGGCCCGCAAGGAATCGCGGGGGGCCCACGCCCACGAGGACTTTACCGAGCGAGATGATGAAAACTGGCGCGTTCACACCGTTTCCCGTGTTGATGGGAACGAGGTCGAACTCAGCTATCGTCCTGTCATCGTCGACCCGCTGTCGACCGAAGACGAAGGCGGCATCAGTCTGCAGAAAATCGCGCCCAAAGCGCGCACGTTCTAAGGAGAGGAATCCATGGTACAACTGACCCTCCCCAAGAATTCCCGGATCACCACCGGCAAAACGTGGCCCAAGCCCGAGGGCGCAACGAATGTGCGCAAGTTCCAAATCTATCGCTGGAACCCGGATGATGGCCAGAACCCCCGCGTAGACACCTATTTTGTCGATATGGATGCTTGCGGCCCAATGGTTCTGGACGCGCTGATCAAGATCAAGAATGAAATCGATCCGACGCTGACGTTCCGCCGCTCGTGCCGTGAAGGTATCTGTGGCTCCTGCGCGATGAATATCGACGGGATCAACACGCTGGCCTGTATCTACGGCATGGATGAGATCAAAGGCGATGTGAAGATTTATCCACTGCCGCATATGCCGGTTGTGAAAGATCTGATACCGGACCTGACCCATTTCTACGCCCAGCACGCAAGCATCATGCCTTGGCTGGAAACCAAGACCAACCGTCCGGCAAAGGAATGGAAGCAGTCGATCGAAGACCGCAAAAAGCTGGACGGTCTGTATGAGTGCGTGATGTGCGCCAGCTGTTCGACTTCGTGCCCCAGCTACTGGTGGAACGGCGACCGCTATCTCGGACCTGCCGCGCTGCTGCACGCCTATCGCTGGATTATCGACAGCCGGGACGAGGCGACGGGTGAGCGTCTGGATGAGCTGGAAGATCCGTTCAAGCTGTATCGCTGCCATACCATCATGAACTGTGCCAAGACCTGCCCAAAGGGTCTGAACCCGGCCAAAGCGATTGCCGAGATTAAGAAGATGATGGTCGACCGGGCGGTTTGATTACAGCTGTGCAAATAGTTTAATACCCGGGGTGGAAACTTCCCGGGTTTTTTCATGTTATGCGGGCGTTGAAATATCGGAGAATATCAATGACCCAAACAGTAGTGAAAGCTCTATCCTTGGTTGCGATCATCGCTCTTTCAGCCTGCGGCGGATCTGGCAGTAATCGGGCGGACCTTGTTTTTAAGCAAGTAGAATGCGCCAATCAGGCAGGGATCGAAGGTTCATTTACGACGCAATACGTCCTGCAAAATGGCAAGCAAACCGAAGTATTCGTTGCGGGCAATGGCGTCAGCGAGGCACAGGCCGCCAAAGCGAACGCGTGTATGGGCGCATAACCTGCGTCGTTATTCTAGGTTGGCAGATATATGTGCCAGCCTTTTATGTGTTTTAAGCATACCAAGACTGCAAAAAGATGTGGTGAAGTTACGTGCTTGCCAGCATAGCCTTGCAAGGGGGAAGGAGTGGCTGAATTGGAACAGGATCTCTCCGATGGACAAGCAAAACACAAAATCGCAGGCATATAAGGCACTGGAGCTACTGGAACAGGCCTGGGCCTATTATACGCCCGAGCCCGTAATCCCGGCGAGAGACGAAACACCGGAGCTTTTTGAATACGCCAACGCGGCCTGATGGGATTGCGCAGGCTTGAAAAGTCCGAAGCAATCGGCAATGCAGGAGTATGCCTATTCTCCTGCTTCTGCTTGCCGCGGGCGTTTTCGCCTATTTTCTTTGGCGGTCCCGCACGTCTTCGCTGACGCGCGAATGCAGGTGGCGGCAGCACCGTAAGGAAGGCGATTGGCGTTGTGTTTTCTGCGGCGCGGTTTCGCAGTCTGATGCAGAACCCACACAATGCCTGAAAGGGCAGTAACGCAGTTGGGGGCTTTCGCGTCAGGACGAACTGCGCCACTCTCAGCCCATGATAGATTCTCGGAACC
>NZ_JWLJ01000005.1 GCF_000813985.1 Ruegeria sp. ANG-R | reverse complement strand
TCAGCAGCGCCGGTGAAGGGGTATTTACGGATTGGGTTCGGGACCTGCAACCCCCATTTTCAAAAAACTTCGCAATTCCCGAAAGAATCTTTCCCTCATTAATAAAAACAACAGGTTAGCTTAATAAAACCTCCCGAGAACTCGCTAGAACGAGGTTTGCAGCGACGGAAAGAACAGCCTTTCGGCGGAATCATACCCAATGCTTGGTAGGCATCCCGGGACTCGGGCGAACGAAAACGCCGCCCGAGTCTCCTCGGACGGCGCGATTCACTGCGATGATCGCTGATTCACGTCAAATCAAAGCGATCCGCGTTCATCACCTTGTTCCAGGCCGATACGAAATCGCAGACAAATTTTCCGCCTGCGTGGTCCTGACCATAGACCTCAGCCAATGCCCGCAACTGCGAGTTCGACCCAAAGACCAGATCAACCCGGGTGCCCGTCCACTTCACGTCGCCGCTGGACCGGTCACGGCCCTCATAGGTGCCATCACCCGACGGTTTCCACTCGGTCCCCATATCCAGCAGGTTCACGAAGAAGTCGGTGCTGAGCGTACCAATCCGGTCAGTGAGCACACCGTGATACGTGTCGCCGAAGTTTGCACCCAGCACACGCATCCCGCCGACAAGCGCAGTCATCTCGGGTGCGGAAAGCGTCAGCAGTTGCGCTCGGTCTACAAGCAGAGCCTCTGCCGGAACCGAGTAATCCTTGTGCAGGTAGTTGCGGAAACCATCGGCAATGGGCTCCATCACGGCGAAGGAGTCGACATCCGTCTGTTCTTGCGAGGCATCGGTCCGACCGGGCGTAAAGGGCACGTCAACATCGTGACCAGCAGACTTGGCGGCTTGTTCAATTGCAGCCGCACCACCCAGAACAATGACATCGGCCAATGAAACTTTCTTGCCGCCAGTTTGCGCGTCATTGAACGCCTTCTGAACCCCCTCAAGCGCATCCAGAGCCCTGGACAGCTTCAACGGTTCGTTAACCTCCCAATCTTTCTGCGGGGCCAGTCGAATACGCGCTCCATTGGCGCCACCACGCATATCCGATCCGCGGAAGGTCGAGGCCGAAGCCCATGCGGTCGACACCAGATCGGATACCGAAAGCCCGGTGGCGAGAATCTTGGCCTTCAGATCGGCTGCGTCCGCCTCATCAATCAGCTCATGATCGACGGCCGGAACGTTATCCTGCCACAACAACTCTTCTGCCGGGGCCTCGGACCCAAGATAACGCGAACGTGGACCCATGTCGCGGTGGGTCAGCTTGAACCAGGCGCGGGCGAAGGCATCGGCGAACTCGTCCGGGTTCTCGTGGAAGCGTTTCGAGATCGGGCCATAGATCGGGTCCATGCGCATCGCCATGTCGGCGGTGGTCATCATGGTCTTGACCTTTTTCGACGGGTCACCCGCCGCCGGGGCCATGTCTTCTTCCCTGACGCCAACCGGCTCCCAAATCCATGCGCCCGAGGGGCTCTTGGTAAGGTTCCAGTCATAGCCGAACAGCAGGTCGAAATAGCCATTGTCCCATTTGATCGGGTTCGCGGTCCAGGCACCTTCGATGCCCGAGGTGGTGGTGTCGTCGCCCTTGCCGCTGCCGAACGCATTGATCCAGCCAAGGCCCATCTCTTCTAGCGGAGCCGCTTCGGGTTCGGGGCCGACCAGACCGGGGTCGCCAGCGCCATGCGCCTTGCCAAAGGTATGCCCACCGGCGACCAACGCGACGGTTTCCTCGTCATTCATCGCCATCCGGCCAAAGGTGTCGCGGATGTCTCGACCCGAGGCCAGAATGTTCGGTTCTCCGTCCGGGCCTTCGGGGTTCACATAGATCAGACCCATCTGAACGGCGGCCAATGGATTTTCCAGATCGCGCTCGCCCGAATAGCGGCTATGAGGATTTTCCGTCGGGGCCAGCCAGTCGGTTTCGGCCCCCCAATAGATATCTTCCTCGGGCGCCCAGATGTCTTCCCTGCCGCCGGAGAAGCCGAAGGTCTTGCCGCCCATCGACTCAATGGCGCAGTTGCCCGCGAGAATGATCAGGTCCGCCCAGGAGATCTGGTTGCCGTATTTCTGCTTGATCGGCCAAAGCAGACGGCGCGCCTTGTCCAGGTTGCCGTTGTCCGGCCAGCTGTTGAGCGGTGCAAAACGCTGATTGCCCGTCGAAGCGCCGCCGCGGCCATCCGCTGTCCGATAGGTGCCGGCGCTGTGCCACGCCATACGGATGAACAGGCCGCCATAATGTCCGTAATCTGCGGGCCACCAGTCCTGCGAATCCGTCATCAGCGCATACAGGTCCTCTTTCAGCGCCTGCAGATCGAGCTTTTTGAACTCTTCCGCATAGTCGAACGCCTCACCCATCGGGTTCGAGGCAACCCCGTGCTGGTGCAAAATGGAGATGTTCAGCTGGTTGGGCCACCAGTCGCGGTTGGTCCGGCCACCCGCCGATCCATGCATCACCGGGCATTTGCCCGTGTTTGGGTTGTCACTTCCGTCCATTTCGATCTCCAATCCTGGCTATGGTGTATGTGTCGCGCGGTTAAATCCGATCCGAAAAACAGAACCCAAGAGCCTCATCGCACCCACCACAAACACGAGCGCTGCGCGCTGATGCGCCGCTCCGCCCTGCTTCATCGTGGATAAGTGCATTAACGACTCGTTCTTGCTGTCTGGACATAGATTTAGCAAATCAAAACCATTCATATAAGTTTTGTTTTTTGATGAAATTGATAACCTTAAGCTATCAACAGTATCTGTAACCCGCTGCGCTCCGGTTAACCCCCCGGCGATACAGCCGCAGCGTCATGATTGCGTTTTTGTTGCCGGCCTTCACAGTGACATTCGGATGCGACATGAGGGGATGGCGGTGAAGTTCGACTATGTGATCGTAGGAGGAGGCTCGGCAGGGGCAGTTCTGGCCAATCGACTAAGCGCAAACCCCAAAAACAAAGTATGCCTGCTGGAAGCGGGCGGGCGGGGCAACAGTTTGCTCGTCCGTATGCCTGCCGCCGTTGTCGCCATGCTGCCGGGACGGCCCAGGATCAACAACTGGGCCTTTGAAACCGTCCCTCAACCCGGCCTGAACGGGCGCATGGGCTACCAGCCGCGCGGTAAAACCCTTGGCGGGTCCAGCGCAATCAATGCAATGCTGTATATCCGGGGACAACGTCAGGACTATGACGGCTGGGCTGATCTCGGATGCGAAGGTTGGGATTGGGACAGCGTACTTCCCTATTTCAAACGCTCCGAGAATAATGAGCGCGGCGCGGATGATCTGCGTGGCGATGCCGGACCGCTACAAGTATCGGACCAGAAACAGGAGCGCGCGATCTCGCGCGCATTTGTCGAGGCCGCCACCCAGTTGCAGCACCGCCGGACTGACGACTTCAATCGCGGCGACAATGAGGGGGCGGGGCTCTATCAGGTCACGCAGTTCCACGATCCGGCCCGCAACGGAGAGCGATGCTCGGCCGCGGCGGCGTATCTGTTCCCGGTCATGAACAGGTCAAATCTGACGGTCATCACAGGTGCCCACACCGAACGCCTGACCTTTGATGGGCTGCGCGCAACCGGCGTGACCTATCGCAAGGGGAATGAAACGGGCCTGAGTGTATCGGCCAAGCGCGAAGTCCTGGTATGTGCAGGAGCGCTGAAGTCCCCGCATCTTCTCATGTTGTCGGGCATCGGGGATGGCGCGGTTCTGGCGAAACATGGAATCGCGGCGCGCCACGACCTGCCCGGCGTCGGGCAGAACCTGCAGGACCATCTGGACTTCACGCTCGCCTACAAGACCAAAAACACAGATACGTTCGGGATCGGCGCGATCGGGTCGGCCAAATTGATCCGGCATTTGTGGCGCTGGCGGAAAACCGGCGTGTCGATGGCGGCCACGCCCTTTGCCGAAGGGGCAGCCTTTCTGAAAACCGCACCCGACCTCGAAAGGCCGGACATCCAACTGCACTTTGCCATCGCGTTGGTAGATGACCATGCGCGCAAGCTGCATATGGGATACGGCTATAGCTGCCATATCTGCAAACTGCGCCCGGAAAGCCGGGGGTCGGTTTCTCTGAACAGTGCCGATCCCATGGCACCCCCCGCGATCGACCCCCGATTTCTGTCCGACCCGCGCGATCTGGACACGATGATCAAGGGGGCCCGGATGATGCGGGACATCATGCAGGCCCCGGCGCTGAGCGACTACAGACACAAGGAACTGTTCAGCACCGACACCGCCCGAACCGATGCGGATTGGGAACGGCATATCCGGGCCCGCGCGGATACGATCTATCACCCGGTGGGCACCTGCAAGATGGGAGTCGACGACATGGCGGTCGTCGGCCCGGATTTGCGTGTGCGAGGCATTGCGGGATTGCGCGTGGTAGACGCCTCAATCATGCCGACGCTGATTTCCGGCAATACCAATGCACCAACCATGATGATTGCGGAAAAAGCGTCTGACCTGATTCTCGCGTCCGCCTGATCCGTCGGCGCAGGTTCAGTGGCCGCTGACTTTCTTGTAGAGCGCCGATTTGTAACCGAAGGGAATCCCCAGAACTCCGACCAGCCACCCGGCTGTGCGGGCGATTTGTATCAGCCGCCGATCCGGCTGAAATGGAAACAACAGGATCGCCCCCAGCAGCGCCACAAGGCGCAACGGGGCGCTCAGAAAACCCAGGACGGCTTTTGCCGGCTTCTGATCAAGCTTGCGACGCATATGGGTGTTGGACTGATCCCGCCCTCGGGCGGCCTGATACCAGAACGACAAGCGCTCGGGCGGAATGGTCTCGTACACAAATGCGTCTGGAACCCACCCGACAGGCAGCCCGGCGGCAACGGTCTCGGCATAGAACTTTGCGTCTGTTCCGCCCGTCATCCGCATGGATTCGTCGAACCAGAGGCCGGTTTCGCTGAACAGGCGCGTTTCGCCCAGCCAATTGTTGGTCACGATGGTCACGCCGCCCGTATCATTCAGCGTGGCCTTGTGCGCAGCCGCTTTTTCCTTGTCGAGGTAACGGTTACTGATGTTGCGCAGCATCAGCCGTTGCAGTGGAGATTCCTGACCCGTCGGCCCCGCAGCACGTAGCGGCGCACCCAGCAGCACTGCTGAACTGCCGCGATATCCGTCGACCAGCCGCTCAAGCCAGTCGGATGCCACCACTTCGTCGTCATCCACAAAACAAAGCAGATCCGAGCCGTGCTCCAGCGCTTCGCGCGCTGCACGGTTGCGCCCGAAGGGGATACCCGGCTCGGTTTCGAGGACGTAATCCAAACCCGCGCCATTGGGCAGAACGTCACCCGCCGCCCGCACTGTATCCTCGCTCAGCGCCGAGCTGTCGTTCTCAACCACCAGGCATCGAACTGAACACTCGGGCGGCAGCGTCATCTCTCCCCAGCTCTGGATCAACGCGGCCAGCATACCGGGCCGCTGCCGGGTAAGGGTCGAGACGGTAATCTTCAGCGGGGCAGAGCGATCCTTCATCGCACCCCCATACAACCCGCATCCGTTTCTTGACAAGGCGCAGCGGTCACGAGGGGTTCATCAGCGCTTCCAGCCCCACGCGGTAATTCGGATAGAGCAACGAGACACCCAGTTCGGATTTGATCCGATCATTTCGGACACGTTTGTTTTCGTTATAAAAGCTGCGCGCCATCGGGGTCAGATCGGCCTCATCGAACGAGACCGCAGGTGGCAGCGGCAGGCCCTGCAACTCGGCAGCATACCCGATCACGTCCTGCGGCGGCACCGGTTCGTCATCGCAGACATTGTAGATCGCACCCGGATTGGGCCTGGCCATCGATGTGGTCAGCACCTGCGCAATGTCATCCACATGAATACGAGAAAATACCTGCCCCGGCTTGATGATCCGCCGCAATCCCCCGCGTTTGAGCTTCGAGAACGGCCCGCGCCCCGGACCGTATATGCCTGCCAGACGGAATATATGCAGTGGCAGGCCCGGAATCTCGGCCCATTGCGTTTCGGCGTGTACGCGCCACCGGCCGCGTTCGGCAGTCGGCGCGGGCGGCGTGGTCTCATCCACCCAACCTCCCTGATGATCGCCGTATACTGCCGTGGTCGACAGATACCCGACCCATTTGAACTGTTTGGCACGCGCTGCGATCTCGTGCTGCAGCTCAGCCAATACAGGGTCACCTTCGGCTGTGGGCGCGGTCGAGATCAGAAGGTGCGTCACGCCATCCAGATCAGGCCGATCCCCCGGCCAGACACGAGGGTCAGCACCCGAAGCGCGAATGGTCTCAAGTTGTTTTGCATCGCGCGTGGTTCCGATGACCCGCCACGCGGTTGGATCTAGTCGCCTCGATACAGCGCGGGCGGAATAGCCGTGGCCGAAGGAAAAGAGTGTCTGTGTCATAGGCCCTTTGATGATCCGCCCGGCCCGGGGATGCAAGCGCCGGATGGACGCACTTGATTCGAATCCTCTGATGCGCATTCATTGGGATATGAGTAAAAATACACCCGACCTGCACACCGCCTATTCCCTGAAATCGCCCGAGGAGAACAAGCGCCTCTATGCAGAATGGGCCGGGGATTACGATGACAGTTTTGCTGCGCTCAACGATTACCAGCTCCACATCCACACAGCACGCGCCTTCGTGGGTGCGGGCGGACAGGGCCCGGTATTGGATGTCGGCGCGGGCACGGGATTATGCGGCGCGGTTCTGGCCGGGTTGGGCGTGGGGCCGATTGATGCCACCGATATCAGCGGCGAAATGCTGGACCAGGCGATGCGCAAAGATATTTACCGCGACGCGATTGAGGCCGATCTGAATCAGGGCCTGCCGGTCCCGCGCGGCAGTTATGCCGGTGTCGTATCCTCCGGAACCTTCACTCATGGCCATCTGGGACCCGAGGTCTTTCCAGCGCTTCTGCGTGTCGCACGTCCCGGCGCGCAATTCGCCCTGTCGATTAATGCAAAGCATTTTGAGGCGTTGGGCTTTGCCGATACATTCCATCGTCTCGAGGCCGGGCAGATCGGCAATCTGTCGTTCACGCAGGTTCGTATTTATGGCGATCTGGCCGCCGGTCCCAACAAAGATGATACCGCCCAGATCGCGTTGTTCGAAAAAATGTGAACTAGCTGAACTCGAACGCCGACGATCGCAGCGGACCCGTGCGCCCCACTCGTTCAGGTATACATCTGCTTCTTGTAGGCCCGCGTCCGCGTCGTCGCCTCGGCCGAACCGTCGTGATAGGTGCCGAACCACTTGTCGAACGGAATCTCGGACGTGCCATAGTTGCACTCGAAATACCGGTGATGAAGCTGGTGGAAGAAATCCCCGGCCCGCGCGGCGTCCGTTTCGCCAGCCTTCAGCTTTTCGAACCCCGAGTGGGACAGCACGGGGCTGATCTGTTGGAAGTAGACGTGAAACAGCACATGCAGCGGATGCGAGGGCACGATCAGATGGATGAAGTAGGTCGTGAAATAAAGCAGGTTTTCATACCAGTGGTTCGATATCCCTGACCACGGCCCGATATTGACGTTGCGGTGATGCACGGCATGGACGTGTTTATAAAGCTTCGGATGATGCTCCAACCGGTGCACCCAGTAAAAATGCAGCCCGGACCACATCGGGATCAGCAGCATCCAGATCACAAACCAGACCGGTGCAGCAGCCCAGGTTATGACCGGCGCATAGCCATTCGCCATCGCCCAGTAGATCAGCCACTGATAGACCGTCGCCACGGTCATCGCGCTGCCCAACGTCCACCAGATATTGTCCAAAACCTGGTTCCGAAAGGTAAACGAGCCATTGTTGCGGGTCAGATCACGGCGGTCGAATTTCTTGTACATGCCCTGACCTTTGCGCATGTAAAGCCACCAGTGCAGCCCCCCTGCGACGACGATCTGGGGCACCAGATTCAGCAGCCAGACGCGGAACATCCAACCGGGCGCGAATGTCTGCATGGTCTCTAATGCAGGTAAAAACGCGAAATAGGCGATTGTAGCCATTACCATGCAAAGCGTCAGCGACGTAAGCGGCAGCCAAGCTCCTCTGTACCAGTTCAGGACAGCCGCAGGACGTGGTGGCCAGTTGAACAAAGGGTTCAAACCCACCGGGCCATCGGGGCGGTAATTCCAGCGGGCGGCTTCTGCGTCATGTGCATCGGTCATGGCTGCAACTCCTTAGAGGGCGCTTTAGGTGGCGTAGTCCGAGCCTTCGGCATCCAGAACAGATTTGATTTCGCGCAGATGCGCTTCGGCCTGTCCGGGATACTCATCAAGCTCTTGCGCGGTTTTCTCGGCAATCTCATCGGACAGAACGCGCAAGGGTTGCCCGGTTTGAAGGGCACGAATGTATGTCTCGGCAGCGCGTTCGAAATAATAGAGCCTATTAAAGGCATCTGCAGGGCTGCTGCCGATTACCAGAACCCCGTGATTACCCATGATCATAACCTTCTTCTTCGGGTCCGAGAGCATTGAAGCACAACGCTCGCCTTCACTTTCAAACGCCAGACCGCCGAATTCTTCATCGATCACATAGCGGTTGAAAAAGGTCGCGGTGTTCTGATCGATCGGCGGCAGGGTGCTGTCTGCCAGCGAGGCCAGTACCGTCGCAAAAATCGAATGCACGTGCATCACGCAGCGGGCATGGCGACAATGGCGGTGGATCGACCCGTGCAGCCCCCAAGCCGTCGGGTCCGGCGCGCCGGGCTGATCCATGACATCTTTGTCATTGGCATCCAGCAGCAGCAGGTTGGACGCTTTGATCCGCGAGAAATGCATCTGGTTGGCATTCATCAGAAACTGCGTGCCGTCTGCATTCACGGCCAAGCTGAAATGGTTCGCCACCCCTTCATGCATGTTGAGACGCTCGGTCCAGCGGAAGGCGGCGGCCATGTCCACACGCTCGGGCCAGTGATCGATGTTGGGGCGCAGATTGGCGACGCTCATGCCGGGCTCCTTCGCGGGGTGATCGGGTCTTTGGATGAAATCGTGCCCGCACCGCAAAAGTTTGACCAACGAAAAAAACACGCCTAATTCATTAGAAGAACTAATGGCAGAGTGATGCATATGCAGAAACCGCTTCCTCCACTGGGCTGGCTGCGCACGTTCGAGGCGGCGGCACGGCATCTGTCATTCACCGGTGCGGCGCGCGATCTGAACATGACGCAAAGCGCAGTCAGCCAGCAGGTGAAATCGCTGGAAGGCTATCTGGGCCAACCCCTGTTCCTGCGCCGCCCGCGCGCGTTGGAGCTGACCGAAGCAGGTATCACCTATCTGCCGGTCGTGCGCGAAGCGTTCCGGACTTTGGTACGGGGCACGCAGGCCGTCACGGGTGCGCAACAAAACGCGGTTCAGGTGCAGAGCAACATCACCTTTGCGGTCAACTGGCTGGCGCCGCGCCTACCCCGATTTCGGGCGCTTCATCCGGATGTCCATCTGAACATCTTTACCGAATTGTGGGAACCTCGTGAGATGGCCGAGGGCGCTGCGGTTGAGATCCGATATTCGCTTCGCCCGGCCGACACAGTACGCACCGAATTGTTGCGAACCGACCACTACTACCCCGTCTGTGCCCCAGGCTTCCGGGTAACGCTGGAGTCGCTGCAGCAACACCCTCTGTTCGACTGCTCCAACCTGCTTTCGAACTGGGAAAGCTGGATTACAGAACAGGGTCTAACCTGGGAAAAACCTCAGGTTACGTACTCAACAACCTATCTGGTCAGCCTGTCTGTTGCGATGGCCGGAGGCGGGTTGTGCCTCGCCCATGACGTGATCGCGCGCCGATCGATTGACGAAGGTCTCCTGATCGCGCCATTCAGGCATCGCTCCGCCATGCCCGAGGCCTATTACATGCTGCTATCCCCTCAGGCCGAGGAAACACCCGGCGCGCTGGCCTTTGCAGACTGGCTGCGCGCAGAGATCGAGGCTGACGCACAAACCTGAAGCAGGCGGCTCCCGCCCCTCGTCAATGCCCCCGGGCATCTCCTCGGGTTGGGCCGGGCAGCGCTGGCGCGCTGCGGTTGGCGGGTTTTGTGATGATTCCATGATACCTTACCGGTGGGGGTTGCACCTCGCGCCGCATTCGGGAAAGTTGGGCCATGGAATACACTCCCTTCCCAAGTTGGCCCGATACCGCCCCTCGTCTCATCGCTGTTGCCGCTGGCCGAGAGGCTGCCGATACGGTGATCCGTGGCGGCATCTGGGTCAATGTGCACAGCCGGGAAACCCTGCCCGATCATGATGTGGCGATCATAGCGGGGCGTGTGGCCTTTGTGGGACCGGACGCCTCTCATTGCATCGGGTCTGAAACCCGGATCATCGATGCGCGCGGTCGATACATGATTCCCGGTCTGTGCGACGCGCATATGCACATCGAGTCAGGTATGCTGACCCCTGCCGAATTTGCCCGCGCGGTCATTCCGCATGGCACCACATCCATGTTCACTGACCCGCACGAGATCGCCAATGTGCTTGGCCTCGAAGGCGTACGCCTGATGCATGACGAAGCCCTGATGCAGCCGGTGAACATCTTCACCCAAATGCCGTCCTGCGCGCCCTCTGCGCCGGGGTTGGAGACGACCGGGTACGAGATCACCCCCGAAGACGTGGCCGAGGCAATGTCCTGGCCCGGCGTCATCGGGTTGGGAGAGATGATGAACTTTCCCGGCGTTATCAACGGCGACCCGAAGATGCTGGCGGAAATCGCGGCGACCCAGCGGGCGGGGAAAACCGTTGGCGGGCACTACGCTTCGCCCGACTTAGGCTCTGATTTCTCCGCCTATGTCGCGGGTGGCCCCGCAGACGATCATGAAGGCACCTGCGAGGCTGACGCCATCGCTCGGGTCCGGCAGGGGATGCGGTCGATGATGCGGCTGGGGTCCGCCTGGTACGACGTGAAAAGCCAGATCACCGCTGTGACCGAAAAGGGGCTGGACCCGCGGAATTTCATTCTTTGCACGGATGATTGTCATTCCGGTACGCTGGTCAACGATGGCCACATGAACCGCGTGGTGCGCCATGCGATTGCCTGCGGGTGTGATCCTCTGGTCGCGCTTCAAATGGCGACCATCAACACAGCGACCCATTTTGGACTGGAGCGTGAGATCGGTTCGATTACCCCGGGACGGCGCGCGGATATTGTCCTGAGCTCAGATTTGACAGACTTGCCAATCGAAACCGTCATTGCACGAGGCCGGGTTGTGGCCGAGAACGGAGAGGTTGCGGTCGACTGCCCGCATCTGAACTGGCCCGCGAAAGCACGCGACACCGTTCATCTCGGGCACGAACTGACCTCGACCGATTTCGAGATCGCAGCACCCACAGGAGCCAACAGGGTCAGGGCCAACGTGATCGGAGTGGTGGAAAATCAGGCGCCCACGCAGGCGTTGCAGGCAGATCTACCGATCGTCGAGGGCCTGGTCGAAGGCGAAGGGGATGTCTGTCAGATCGCGCTGGTCGAACGGCATCGCGCAACCGGTGGTGTGGTCAACGCGTTTGTCTCGGGCTTTGGGTATCGGGGACGGATGGCCATGGCCTCGACCGTGGCGCATGACAGCCATCACATGATTGTCGTAGGCACCGACCGCGATCAGATGGCGCTGGCCGCGAACCGGCTGGCCGAGATTGGCGGTGGCATCACCATCTTCCGGGATGGGGAAGAACTGGCGCTGGTAGAACTGCCAATCGCGGGCCTGATGTCCGACAGCCCGGCAACCGAAGTCGCCACCAGGGCCGAACAGATGGTCAAGGCGATGCAAGTCTGCGGCTGTCACCTCAACAACGCGTATATGCAGCATTCTCTTCTTGCCCTCGTCGTGATCCCGGAACTGAGGATTTCCGATCTTGGGCTGGTGGACGTGCGTACATTTAAGAAGATCGACCTTCTGGAACCCCTTTCATGACAATCATAAACACACCCGATGCTGTACCGGCCGAGCAGTTCACCGATCCAAAAGCCGCTGTCGCGCGGCTGGAGCAACTCTACAAACAGGCCACGACCTTTCTGTGCGATAACTTCACAAAGGCAATGAGAGACGGCGCCCCGTCCGAGCGTTTCAGAGCCTACTACCCGGAAATTCGCATCAAAACGTCGTCATACGCGCAGGTCGACAGCCGCCTGAGCTTTGGCCATGTGTCCGAACCCGGAACCCATGCCATCACCGTGACGCGGCCCGATCTGTTTCGATCCTACCTGATTCAGCAAATTGCCCTGTTGATCAAGAACCATGACCAGCCGGTCACGATCAGAGCATCTGACACCCCGATTCCGCTACATTTTGCCGTTGCCAGCAATTCCGAGCTTGGCTCGCTCCAGCAGGGACCCGCGGGGTTTACGCTTCGCGATGTGTTTGACGTTCCGGATCTCAGCACAACCAATGATGACATCGTAAACGGGGTTTACGAGCCCGCTGATGAAGTGGGCCCTCTGGCGCTGTTTACCGCCCAGCGCGTGGATTATTCTCTGGCACGGTTGTCGCACTACACAGCGACAGACCCCAGTCATTTCCAGAACCACGTGCTGTTCACCAACTACCAGTTCTACGTATCGGAATTCGAAAGCTACGCGCGGACCCAATTGGCCGATCCCGAAAGCGGCTATACCAGTTTTGTGTCAACCGGTGATGTTGAGATCACCGACGCGGAAACCATAATCAATCAGCCTCTGAAATTGCCGCAGATGCCGACCTATCACCTGAAACGCGCGGATGGATCGGGGATTACGTTGGTCAATATCGGCGTCGGACCATCGAATGCCAAAACCGCCACCGACCATATTGCGGTTCTGCGTCCGCACGCTTGGTTGATGGTCGGGCACTGCGCCGGGTTGCGCAATACCCAGGCACTGGGGGATTTTGTTCTGGCACATGCCTATCTGCGCGAGGACAAGGTGCTGGATGACGACCTTCCGGTCTGGGTTCCGATTCCACCGCTGGCCGAAATTCAGGTGGCGCTGGAGCGGGCGGTGGCCGAGGTGACCGAGTTGGAAGGGTACGAACTGAAACGGATCATGCGCACGGGTACGGTGGCCTCGGTCGACAATCGCAACTGGGAACTGCGCGACCAGTCCGGGCCGGTGCAGCGTCTCAGCCAGTCGCGCGCGGTTGCGCTTGATATGGAAAGCGCAACGATTGCGGCAAACGGGTACCGGTTTCGGGTGCCTTACGGAACTTTGCTCTGTGTCTCGGACAAACCATTGCATGGTGAATTAAAGCTTCCCGGCATGGCCTCGGCGTTTTATACCACTCAGGTCAGTCGCCATCTGGCGATCGGAATTCGGGCGATGGAACACCTGCGTGGTATGCCGCTGGAGCGTTTACACAGCCGGAAATTGCGTTCGTTTGACGAAACGGCCTTTCTCTGAAGCAAAAAAGCAACGAATTTCCCCTATTTTTGGGGTTTTTCGCGCTACTATTCGTTGTGTTCGTCCACAATATCCCGTTACAGTTACGCGGTGAGGCCCTATTTATCGGGCACGTTAAGGAGACCAAGAAATGGCAAAGCCTATGACAAAGACTCAGCTGGTGGCTGCTCTCGCTGAGGAAATGGGAACTGACAAGAAATCCGCGAACACCGCGCTGGAGGCCATGACCGGCCTGATCACCCGCGAAGTTTCGGCTGGCGGCGCAGTCACCCTGCCCGGCGTTGGCAAAATCTACTGCCGCGAGCGCCCCGAGCGCATGGTACGCAACCCCGCCACTGGCGAGCAGTTCAAGAAAGAGGCCGACAAGGTGGTCAAGATGACCATCGCGAAAGCTCTGAAAGACAGCGTGAACGGCTAAACCGCCGAACACAGATCACAAGATCGAAGGGGGTCGCCATCGGGCGGCCCCTTTTCCTTGCGGCAGGATCGAAAACCAGTGACAGTCGCCCGAAGTTGAAAGGGAAGTCAAAATGGATCTGCGCGCCATCGCCATGGGGCTTGTCTTTGCCCTGATCTGGTCATCGGCCTTCACCTCGGCGCGGATCATTGTCGCCGATGCCTCGCCATTGTTCTCGCTGGCGCTGCGGTTTTTGATCTCGGGTCTGCTGGGCGTGGCGATTGCACGAGCGATGGGTCAAAGCTGGCGCCTGACGCCGGGCCAATGGCGGGCCACTATTCTGTTCGGAATCTGCCAGAATGCCCTTTATTTGGGTCTGAATTTCTACGCTATGCAGACAATCGAAGCCTCGGTCGCAGCGATCATTGCATCAACCATGCCGCTGCTGGTGGCGCTGGCCGGGTGGCTTCTTTTGGGTGAGCGGCTGCGCCCGCTCGGCGTCATCGGCCTGTTGGCAGGGTTCGCCGGCGTTGCCCTGATCATGGGCAGCCGGATCAGCGCGGGTGTCGACCTGTTTGGCATACTGCTCTGCGGAATCGGCGCACTGGCGTTGACCTTCGCCACGCTTGCGGTTCGGGGGGCGACCTCGGGCGGGAATTTCATGATGGTGGTCGGGCTGCAAATGCTGATCGGTTCTGCGGCATTGTTCCTCGCCGCCCCGATGTTCGAGGACATCTATATACACCCCACCCTGTCCTTTGCGCTGGCCTTCACCTATACCACGCTGTTTCCGGGCCTGCTGGCGACGTTCATATGGTTCCTGCTGCTGGATCGCATCGGCCCGATCCGGGCCGCAACCTTCCATTTCCTCAATCCGGTATTCGGTGTAACCATAGCCGCCATCCTGTTGGGTGAACGGCTGGGTCCGCTGGACGCGGTCGGTGTTCTGATCACCACACTGGGTATTCTGGCCGTGCAGCTTTCACGTGCGCCGGCACCAAAGCCGGCCTGATTGTCCGCACGTCTGCGCGAGGCGATGTAACAAGCCTTTGCTTTCGCCCGTCAAACCCCATCTATTGTGGCAAAGAAAAGAGAAACGGAGGAGCCATGACCCGCTATTCCAAATCACCCGAAGCAATTGCCGCCCTGTCGCCAGAGGAGTTCCGCGTCACGCAGCGAAGTGGCACCGAGCGCCCCGGCACCGGTAAGCACCTGAACAACAAGGAACCGGGCATCTATGTGGATATTGTTTCCGGCGAGCCGTTGTTCGCTTCGACCCACAAGTACGAATCTGGTTGTGGCTGGCCCAGCTTCACCAAACCCATCATCCATGAGCATGTGGAAGAATTCGAAGACCGCACTCTGGGCATGATCCGCACCGAGGTCCGCTCGAAACACGGGGACAGCCATCTGGGGCATGTATTCCCCGACGGGCCGCGTGAACATGGCGGGCTGCGATACTGTATTAATTCCGCCTCGCTGCGGTTTATCCATCGTGATGCGATGGAAGCCGAGGGTTATGGCGAGTACCTGATTCATGTGGAGGACGTCCAATGACTGAACAACGTGCTGTTTTGGCCGGTGGCTGCTTTTGGGGTATGCAGGATCTGATCCGCAAGCTGCCCGGTGTCTCCCGGACCCGTGTCGGCTATACCGGCGGCGACGTCCCGAACGCCACCTACCGCAACCATGGCACTCATGCCGAAGGGATCGAGATCTGGTTCGACCCCACGCGGATCACATATCGCGATCTATTGGAGTTCTTTTTCCAGATTCACGACCCCACCACGCCTAACCGGCAGGGCAATGACCGTGGTATGAGCTATCGCTCGGCCATCTATTACGTGGACGACGCCCAGAAGCAGGTGGCCGACGACACGATTGCGGATGTAAATGCCAGTGGCCTTTGGCCGGGTAACGTGGTGACCGAGGTCGAACCCGTCGGTGATTTCTGGGAGGCCGAGGCCGAGCATCAGGATTATCTTGAACGTATCCCGAACGGCTATACCTGTCACTTCCCGCGCCAGAACTGGGTGCTGCCCAAACGATCCAGCGCAGCGGAATAGATTGCCGGGTAGCCCCGACTTGGGGCTATCCGACCGCCACCCTTGGTCTTCCGCTGGCTTCAACGGTGACCAACGCCTCGACAAACACCTCTTGTGCCTCGATCCGGGCCATGCGGATATCCCGATCGACAGTCACACGAATATCCTCGGCGCCCGCTTCGCGCACGGCGCCTTCGACTTCATTTTTCAATGCGGTTTCAAGAACTTCAAGCGCAGCACCAGAATCCGGGAAATCTTGAGGGCCCTCTTCAAGATGCACCCGGTATCTGCCCTCTGCCGGAGAGGTGACCGTGCCGGACCGGCGAAGGGTCATCCGTCCCACAACCGCACCGATCGCATTCGCGACGCCCGCGTGTTCAGGCAGGATCATGTTGCAGTGCAGCCGCTCACCCACCGCAGGATAATAGCTGGGCGCCGACGCCCCCAAGCCAACCACATCCACGTTCAACGCAGCATCCAGTGCCAGCAGACCTCTGTGCCTTGCCAGAGCGCGCCGGGTCAGTACATGCCGCGCGAGCTCTTGCGCCGAAAGCCCAAATCCATTCGTTTCTTCGGCAAAAGCAGTCTCTAACAAGGTCAAAGAGGTCTGCTCGGTCAGTTGATCCACGATCATTTGTGCCAACGCCTCGGGTGATTTCGCCAGTTGTTCGCCCGAACCAACCCGCTTGCGCGCCACCAGTTCCAGCGCTTTGCGTGCCGCAGCCGCATCCCAATCGTCCAACCGCCCCAGAACATGGCTGGCATCCGACGGCGTTACGCCTGAAACCTGCAATATCCCACGATCCACGAGGCGGCCCAGCGCGCCGTGCTCCATCTGCGTTTGCAGCAACCCGCCCAGCGGCAGAACCTGATCGCCTAATCGGTCCAGCAAAACGGCTTCACGCGGACCAACACCATCAGCAGGGATACCCGGCACACGCCGCGCGAAACGGGTGTCATGCTCTCCGACAGTTGTCGCCCGCAACTGTTCGTCCAATGCAGCATGAACCACTTCCGGCGCTTCGGCCGCGATCAGCGAGACCGGAAGCACCCGGCGCGGGCCAAGGAAAACGCCACCCCGAAGCCCTTCGGTCAATACATGCACCTGGCTGTCGCCGCCGAGACCGTGGGTACGCATCGCGACAGCCTCGACCATCGTACGAAAACCGCCAACCTGCGCACCGGCAGGATCGATTGCCGGCTTCCCGTCCCGGATCAAGGCGACATCGGTAGTAGTCCCGCCAATGTCCGATACCAAAGCATTATCGACGTCAGTCAACCATCGCGCGCCCACAATCGATGCCGCCGGGCCGCTGAGGATTGTTTCGATCGGGCGCTCCCGCGCCTGTTCGGCGCTCATCAGTGCCCCGTCCCCGCGCACAACCATCATCGGCGCAGTGATGCCCTGTTCCCGCAACTGATCCTGCGCCCGGCCGATCAACCGGTCGATCATACCGATCAGCCGCGCATTCAGCACCGCCGTTACGGCTCGTTTCGGCCCATTCAGTTTGGCTGACAAATGATGCGAACATGTCACCGGAGTGCGGGTTCTTTCGGCAATCACGCGCGCGACCTCCAGTTCATGAGCCGGATTTCGGGTGGCGAACTGTGCCGCAACGGCATAGCCGGATATGCCCTCATGAGAGGCCAAAAAGGCCTCAAGCCCCGGAACATCCAACGGTTCTTTCTCGCCGCCCGCATGGTTATGCCCCCCTGCCAGAACCAACGCGGGGTCGCCTTTCAGTGCTTCCCGCAACCCGTGCTTTTCCAGATCACTGTCACGAAATCCGACATAAATCAGTGCAATGCGCCCCCCCTGCCCCTCGACCAGCGCGTTGGTGGCAAGAGTGGTCGACAAGGAAGCCAATCCGATCTGATCGGGCGCGACCTGGGCGTCCTCCAGCACTGCCGAGATCGCCCGACCAACCCCGACCGCCAAATCTGCCCGGGTCGTCAGCGACTTAGCCGAGGCAACAACCTCGCGCTCGTCCCGGATCAGCACCGCGTCCGTATAGGTTCCACCCGTATCTACCCCCAAAGCCAGCGCCATCAGGCCCTCCATCTGTTCGCAGAATCGGGTGTAGCGTTTTCACACGGCGCGTCCAGCCCGTTTACGACAACCTCTCCACCGCCCAGCGCGCGGCATCCGCAACAGCCGGATCAGGGTCCTCAACCAGATCTCGCGCAACGGACAGCAACGAAGGCTGTGCGGAATTACCAATCGCATAAAGCACGTTGCGCACAAACCGATCCCGCCCGATCCGCTTGATGGGTGAGCCAGAGAACAGCGCGCGAAACGCCGTATCATCCAACACTGCCAAATCTGCAAGCGCGGGTGCCTTCAACTCTTCCCGTGCAGCATAACGTATGTCGCTGGCAGCGACCGCGAACTTATTCCACGGACAGGCGGCCAAACAGTCGTCACAGCCGTAAATTCGGTTGCCCAGCAGGGCGCGCAGGTCCTCATCGACCGGTCCCTTATGCTCGATAGTCAGATACGATATACAGCGCCGCGCATCTAACTGATACGGCGCGGGAAACGCATTGGTCGGGCAAGCCGTCAAGCAGGCCCGGCACGATCCGCAATGATCCACCTCAGCACCGTCGGTCGGTAAATCAAGGGTAGTAAAAACAGAGCCTAAGAAGGCCCAATTTCCCCAATCCTGGCTAACCAAATTTGTATGCTTACCCTGCCACCCCAACCCCGCAGCCTGACCCAAAGCCTTTTCAGGCACAGGGGCAGTATCGACAAACACCTTTACCTCTCCACCAGCCTCAGCAATCAGCCAGCGCGCCAAACGCTTCAGGCGTTTCTTGACCAGGTCGTGGTAGTCCTTGTTTTGCGCATAAACCGAAATTGCACCTGACTGCGGATACCTTAAAATCTCGGTCGGATCATGCTCGGGCTTGTAACTCTCAGCCAGCATAACCACTGACCGCGCTTCGGGCCATAAGACCGACGGATCGGCACGCCAATGCGCCCGTTCGGCCATCCAGCTCATCTGACCATGATATCCTGCCTGAAGAAACGCCCCCAGCCGTTCAGGAACCTGCGGTACATCCCACGGACGACAAACCCGGCAGGCCACAAACCCCTCTGCCAGCGCCTGTGTCACCAGCTTTTCTTTCAGGTCCGATCCGCTCTTCATCTGGCCAAAAATATCCTCGGGGGTGAATTGGCCCAACGGGCCAAGAGGGGGCAGACAGCCCCCTTTTCCGGCACCCTATCAGAAATCCAGATCGGCGTAATGCGGCGGCGGCCGGAATCCCGGCACCTGATCGGCCAGAATTGACCGGAACGCCGGGCGCGACTTGATCTTGGCGTACCAGTCCTTCACCGCAGAACTGCGGTTCCAGTCCACATCCGAAATATAATCCAGCGCCGACAGATGCGCCGCGGCGGCAAAATCGGCCAATGTCATCTGATCCCCGGCCAGCCAGCGGCGATGATCCAGCAGCCAGGCCATGTAATCCAGATGATACTTGATCGCCCGCGCGCCTTCCTTGACATTCTTGCTGTCCGGATACCCTTGCCCCGTCACCTTCTTGTTCACACGCTCATAGAGCAATTTCGACGTGACTTCGCGATGGAACTTGTCATCGAACCACCCCACAAGGCGCCTGACCTCGTATCGCGCCTCGGGTTTCTTTGGCATCAGGGGCGGCTCGGGCCGGGTTTCTTCAATGTATTCGCAGATTGCCGCGCTTTCGGCCATGATCTGTCCATCCAGTCGCAGTACCGGAACCTTACCGGCCGGGTTGCGGCGCAGAAAATCCGGGTCCTGTTCCCAGTATCGTTCTTCAACCAGTTCAACCTCGATCTTCTTTTCAGCAAGAGACAGGCGAACCTTGCGGCAATAGGGTGAGAGGGGAACGTGAAACAGACGCGCCATGGACTTCCAATCGAACCAGAGAATACCTCTCAAGCTTTAGCCTCTGACGGGCTTGGGTTTCAATCCTCGAAACAGTCGGCGCGTCCATCTGCGCGGATGGTGGCCGCCCCATCCAATATCGACGCTGCCCGACGTCGCGTCCGCACCGACGGGTCGGTGACCGAGCGATTGCGCGGGGACGGCAGAATCGCCGCCAGACGTGCCGCCTGAACCGGTGACATCTCCGCCGCGCTGACGCCATAGTACCTTTGCGCCGCCGCCTCGACCCCGAACACGCCCTGCCCGGTTTCGGCGACGTTCAGATAGACCTCAAGGATGCGCTGCTTGCTCCAGACCATCTCGATCACCGGGGTCATCGAAGTCTCAAGCGCCTTGCGTACCCAGCTGCGCCCCTGCCACAGGAATACATTCTTCACCACCTGCTGCGTAATGGTCGAGGCCCCTCGGCTGCCGCCATCTTCCAGCGCGTCGCGGATCGCCTCGACGTCAAAGCCCCAGTGCAGGCAGAAATTCGCATCCTCAGCCGCCACCACCGACCGCGCCATAATGGGTGATATCTCTTCGATCGGTACCCACTCACGCTCGACCCGGCCCAGCCGCCGCCACTCGGACCAGATCGTATGCGTAACCGGAGGATTCACGACCGCATAAAGCAGCACCAGTACCATAAAAACCGCAGCCCCCGCCAAGGCCACACGCAGCGCCCAGCGGCGCATCCATGCGATTGCGCCTGATACCTTGTTTGCCTTGGTCGCCTGTTTTTTCTTACCGCGAGTCTTGCGGCCTGCTTTTTTTGCCATGCCTTGCTATACGCCGCGACAGGCGCTTTTGAAAACGGATTATTTTGCCATCACCCGACCGTCACGCGGGCGGATCACCGGCCGCGCCGTCTTGGCCGCTGCCGCGCCACGCGCCTGCAACTCGGGGAACAGCGCGAGCACCTCAGCCTGCGTTTCAAGTTCGGACTGCGCGACTGCATGGCCCGGATAATAGCTTTCGCTTTTGGCCCCATTGGCAAACACAATCTCATGCCGTCGGAACAGAAGGTGGATGTATTCCACCTCACCGCCCTCGACGCGCGTCACCGTTTTGCCGTTCACAAGGCAATGCGCAGCGATCAGAACCTCGGCATGACCATAGAGATACGGTGCGCGCCAGTCATCAATCAGCATTCGATGCTGTGGCGAAACCAGAAGAGGCCGGGTAAGTCCGAACAACCCTGCCTCGAACCGGATCGGAGCAAGCTTCCCCTCAGCCGCCACCGCCGTCCGACCGACCCAGAGGACAGGTTTCGCGCCGCTGTCCGCCGTAGTGACCAGATCGCCTGGCGTCAGACTTTCGACCGGGCGCGGTCCGTCGGGCGTGCTGATCAGGGTGCCGGGCGTAAAGCACGGCGGACCAAGATCACCATTGCCAACGTCGACCGAGCCGAAGCTTGCCCCGTTATCGCTGGTATCGGTGAAAGACGAGCTTACAAAGGTTCCCGACTGCAGAACTTTCCCGTCGGTCGGCGTAAAAACCTCACGTCCGTCGGCCAGGTAAAACGTCACTCCGGTGTAGGTAACCTGTGACCCGTCCGGCAGTTCAATAGTCACCATATCATCAAAGAAAGACGACGTGATGTCCGATCCATCAACGGTATCGCCAACGCCTCCTCCGGCCGGGTCCAACCGGTTGATCAGACCGTCATCGTCATGGTCGACAATATCAAACACCTGAACATTCAGCGTCGATCCAACCACCGTTCCATTCGCACCTGGATTGGCCGGATCGATCTCAAAAAACTGGTCTGTATAGGTCGTGGGCATACCGAAACTCCACTTCACTCATGTCGCCGGGATAACATTATGCCTGCATTTCCCGAACAAACTGTGACCAAAGCTAGGCGTTTTTCCCGGTATTGCACAAGAATCGGAAACAATACGTCTGAACAAAAGAAAACCCGGCGTGTCGGCAACGACCCGCCGGGCGGGTGGCTTTCTGAGAATCAGATCCTATTCAGCCGGAACTGCCGCCGCTTCGGTCGTCAGAGGATGGCTGAGCTTGTTCAACATCTCTTTCGGGCAAACTTGCAGGAAGTGGGTTTTTTCCACCTCCCAATGCTGCAGAATATCGACAGCTTTGCGGCTGTTGGTTTCTTCGACATGCCGTTCGATCAGCGTTTTCAGCTGGCTTTCCCAATGATCCACCGTCACCGGACAGGTAACCAGCGTCTCAGTGTTCATCAGCTGTTCGGCCTTGCCTTCGGGATCATACAGATAGGCCATGCCACCCGTCATGCCCGCGCCAAAGTTGGCCCCGATATCGCCCAGGATCACCGCAATGCCGCCGGTCATGTACTCACACCCGTTCGACCCGCAGCCCTCAACGACCACGCTGGCACCCGAGTTGCGGACCGCGAACCGTTCACCGGCGCGACCGGCCGCGAACAGATGGCCATCGGTGGCACCATAGAGAACGGTATTGCCAATGATCGTATTGTCATCCGCTTTGAGTGGGCTCACCTGCGGCGGGCGAACCACAATCATCCCGCCGGACAGACCTTTACCAACATAGTCGTTGGCATCACCGGACACCTCCAGCTTAAGACCCGGAGCCGCAAAGGCCCCAAGCGACTGACCGGCTGAGCCCTGTAGCTTCACATGCAGGTGATCGTCCTGGAACGTGTTCCGCATCCCAAAGTTCTGAACAATATGGCTGGACACACGGGTACCCACGGTCCTGTGCGTGTTCTGGATCGCGTAGGACAGTTGCATCTTCTCACCGTCTTTCAGGAACCGCGCCGCATCGCGCACAATCTCGGCGTCCAGCGTATCCGGCACCGCGTTCCGATCCTTGTCACGGTCGTAGACGATGTCATGCGCGCCATCGACCGTGATCAGCAGCGGGTTCAAATCCAGATCATCCAGATGCGCCGAGCCGCGGCTGACCTGCGCCAGCAAGTCCGCACGGCCAATGATCTCATCGACAGAGCGTGCGCCAAGGCTGGCGAGCAACTCGCGGACTTCCTGAGCGTAGAAGGTGATCAGGTTCACCACCTTGTCGGCATTGCCGGTGAATTTGGCGCGCAGGCTTTCATCCTGCGTACACACGCCAACCGGGCAGGTGTTCGACTGGCACTGGCGCACCATGATACATCCCATCGCAATCAGCGCGGCGGTGCCGATCCCATATTCCTCGGCCCCCATCATCGCGGCCATGACGATGTCACGCCCGGTGCGCAGACCGCCATCGGTCCGCAGGGTGACGCGGTCGCGCAGGTTGTTCATCGCCAAAACCTGATGCGCCTCCGTCAGGCCCATTTCCCACGGCAGGCCAGCATATTTGATGCTGGTCGCAGGCGAGGCGCCTGTACCGCCATTATGACCCGAAATAAGGATAATATCCGCTTTCGCCTTCGCCACACCGGCAGCAATCGTGCCCACGCCCGAGGACGCCACCAGTTTGACTGTCACCTTGCAGCGCGGATTAATCTGCTTGAGGTCATAGATCAGCTGCGCCAGGTCCTCGATCGAGTAGATGTCGTGGTGTGGCGGCGGAGAAATCAGGGTCACACCCTTGGTCGAATGGCGCAGACGGGCGATCAGGTCGGTGACCTTCATGCCCGGCAACTGACCACCTTCACCGGGTTTCGCACCCTGGGCGACCTTGATTTCCAGTTCCTCGCACTGGTTCAGGTATTCAGCTGTTACACCGAATCTACCGCTCGCCACCTGTTTGATCTTGGCCGACGGGTTGTCGCCATTCGGCTCCGGCACGAAATGCGCTGGATCTTCTCCGCCCTCGCCACTGTCGGATTTCGCACCGATCCGGTTCATCGCCACGTTCAGCGTCTTGTGCGCCTCGGGCGACAGCGCGCCCAGCGACATGCCCGGGGTGACGAACCGTTTGCGGATCGAGGTGATCGATTCCACCTCTTCAATCGGCACCGGCTTGCCCAGCGGTTTGAAATCCATCAGGTCGCGCAGGTGGATCGGCGGGTTCGATTGCATCTTGGCCGAATACTGCTTCCAAAGCTCATATGAGGCGCGGTTACAGGCCATTTGCATCATATGCATCGAGGTCGCTTCCCACGCGTGGGTCTCGCCCGACTTGCGCGCCTTGTAGAACCCACCGATGGGCAGCACGTCCAGACCGCTGTCCCAGCCCTTGGCATGGATTTCCTCAAGCTTGGTCTGGATGCCGGTCACACCGATACCGGAAATCCGGCTGGTCATGCCGGGGAAGTACTCGGCCACCATAGCCCGGCTGAGTCCAACAGCTTCGAAATTCAGACCACCACGATACGATGAAATCACCGAAATCCCCATCTTGGCCATGATTTTCAACAGGCCCTGATCGATGGCTTCGCGATACCGCGCGACGTTCTCGGTCAGCGTGCCATCCAGCAACCCCCGATCAATCCGGTCGGCCAGCGAATCCTCAGCCAGATAGGCGTTGACCACGGTTGCGCCACAACCGATCAGCACCGCAAAGTAATGCGGATCAACACATTCCGCCGAGCGCACGTTCAGCGAACAAAAGGTCCGCAGTCCCTGACGGGTCAGGTGCGAGTGCACGGCGCTGGTCGCCAGGATCATTGGCATCGCCACACGACCCTCGCCCGAGTTCATGTCGGACAACACCAGATGCCCCGCGCCGGATCGAACGGCTTCTTCTGCTTCGGCTCTGACGCGGGCCAATGCAGCACTCAGCGCCCCACGGCCGGGCTCAAAGCTGCAGTCGATTTCAGCCAGCGGAGAGCCGAAGGTTTCAACCAGTTTGGTCCACTGCGCGTTGCCGACAAATGGGCTGTCCAGCACGACGATCTCGGTCTGGCTGCTGTCTTCGTCAAGCACGTTCTTGAGGTTGCCGAACCGTGTTTTCAGCGACATCACGCGATATTCACGCAAGCTGTCGATCGGCGGGTTCGTCACCTGGCTGAAATTCTGGCGGAAGAAGTGACTGAGAGGTCGGTACTGTTTCGAAAGCACCGCCGATGGAGTGTCATCCCCCATCGAGGCCAGCGATTCTTTACCATCTTCGGCCATCGGCGAAAGAATCTGCTCAAGCTCTTCGACCGAGTATCCGGCGGCAATCTGACGCTTGCGCAATTCCCCGCCCGAGTAGATCGGCGTTTCCGTAACCCCGGAAAGGGTCTCATCCAGGTCATTGATCTTGCTGACCCACTCGCCGAACGGCAACGCTCTCGCCAGTTTGTCCTTGATCTGCTTGTCCCGGTAAAGCTTGCCCTTCTTCATGTCCACGGCCAGCATCTGTCCTGGACCCAGCGCCCCTTTTTCGGTCACGCTGGCCTCATCAATTGGAACCATCCCGGCCTCGGAGCCCGCGATGACCAGACCATCACCGGTCACCACGTACCGCATCGGGCGCAAACCGTTCCGGTCCAGACCGGCGCAGACCCAGCGGCCATCGGTCATTGCCAGCGCTGCGGGGCCGTCCCAAGGTTCCATCACCGAGTTGCAGTAGGAATACATGTCGCGCCACGCTTCCGGCAGTTCGACCGCTTGCTTGGACCAGCTTTCGGGGACCAGCATTGTTTTCGCCATCGGGGCGGAACGACCGGCGCGCACCAGAACCTCAAATACCGAGTCTAATGCAGCCGAATCCGACGATCCGCCTGCAATGATCGGCTTAATGTCTTCGGCGTGGTCGCCAAAGGTCGCACTGGCCATGCGAATCTCGTGGCTTTTCATCCAGTTGATGTTGCCCTTCAGCGTGTTGATCTCGCCATTATGGGCCAACATGCGGAAGGGCTGGGCCAGCCACCATTGCGGGAACGTGTTGGTCGAATAGCGTTGGTGGTAGATCGCAAATGCGGATTCAAACCGCTCATCCATCAGGTCGGGGTAGAATACCGCAACCTGCTCGGCCAGCATCATGCCTTTGTAGATGATCGACCGACAGGACAGAGAGGCCAGATACAGGCCGGAAATCCCGGCGGCGGCGGCAGCCTTCTCGATGCGGCGGCGGATGACGTAAAGTTCACGCTCGAAAGTTTCTTCATCCACGCCCTTGGAGTTTGAGATCAGAATCTGCTCGATCTCTGGCCGGGTCGCGTTGGCTTTGTCGCCCAGACAGGTCACATCGACCGGCACATGGCGCCAACCGTAGATATAATACCCCATGCGCAACACTTCGGTTTCGACGATGGTCCGGCAGTGTTCCTGCGCACCGAAGTCGGTCCGGGGCAGGAAAACCTGACCAACTGCGATCAATTCGTCCATATTGGGCTCATGCCCGGTACGGCGGATCTGGTCGTAGAAAAACGGAACCGGAATCTGCACATGTATACCCGCGCCATCGCCGGTTTTTCCATCGGCGTCCACGGCACCCCGGTGCCAGATGGCCTTGAGCGCATCGATTCCGGCGTCAACAACCTTGCGGCTTTTCTTGCCATCTACGGAAACGACCAGACCCACACCGCAGGACGAATGCTCTTCTTCCTCGGAATAGAGACCGTTTTCAGCCATCCACTGACGCTTGGCCTCTTCGGCCCGGACCCAATCGGCATCAAATTTTGTCATTGGCTGTCTCCTTCTTCCGGTAGGGCATACATGGCTTCGACCTCTGCTTTGGTCATCTGCCGGCGCTCGCCTGCGAACGCGTAGCCCTCGGGCTTTTTGTCGATATAGAGTTCAAGTTTCAGGGCGTTGCCCGTGTCTTCGAACAGGCCAGCTGCCATCTGTGTCTGGCCATGCATCTCTCCCGGCAGAGTGATGCGATACCACAGGGCCGAACCACAGTCGGCACAGAAGGCGCGCTCGGCCCAGTCAGATGAGGTGAATGTTTTCACCGGCCCCAGCGCGGCATATCCGGGCTCGGTCTGAAATGTCACCAGCATCGAGCTGGTCCAGCGGCGGCATTGGTCGCAATGGCAAGCACCCAACGAATCCCGCGCCGGGGTTGCGGTCACGGTGACCGCACCACACATGCATTGTCCTTGCAATTCGGGCAAATCAGACCCTCCTGTCGCTGGGATTGTGGTTATTCTGCCGCAACGGCGGTTTTACTGTTGAACCGGTCGATGATGGCATCAGCGCAGTCACGCCCGTCACGGATTGCCCATACGACCAGAGACGCACCACGCACGATGTCGCCGATGGCGTACACGCCGTCCATCTCGGTCTCGCCAGTCTGGAAAGCAGCTTTGACGGTGCCCCAGCGGGTGACAGGCAGATCGGGCTGACCGAACAGGGTGGGCAGGTCTTCTGGCTCAAACCCCAGGGCTTTGATCACCAGATCGGCCTCTTCCACATAATCAGCGCCTTCAATGACCTCAGGGGCCTGACGACCGGTGGCATCAGGTTGGCCAAGACGCATTTTCTGCACCATCACACCGGAAACACTGCCTTCTCCGGTAAAGCCTTTGGGCGCGCTGAGCCATTCGAACACAACGCCCTCTTCCTCGGCATTCTGGGTTTCGCGCTGCGATCCGGGCATGTTCGCCCGGTCACGGCGGTACAGGCATTTGACCGAAGTCGCGCCCTGCCGGATCGACGTCCGCACACAATCCATCGCTGTGTCACCACCCCCGATCACGACAACTTTCTTGCCTTCTGCATTCAGGCGGCCATTGTCGAAATCTTCGACGGAATCGCCAAAGCTCTTGCGGTTTGACGCGGTCAGGAAATCGATCGCCTTTTCGATACCGGCCAGACCGCTGCCCGGCATCGACAGATCACGTGATTTATAGACGCCCGTCGCGATGATCACGGCATCATGCCTGGCGCGGATTTCATCAAATTTTGCGGCATCCACATCGCAATTCAGAACAAACTCGACGCCGCCATCTGCCAACAGATCATTGCGGCGCTGAACGATGTCCTTTTCCAGCTTGAAGCCCGGAATGCCGTACATCAGCAGACCGCCTGCGCGATCATAACGATCATAAACCGTGACCTGTATTCCGGCCTGCCGCAGCATATCCGCCGCGGCCAAGCCACCCGGGCCACCGCCGATGATACCAACGCTTTCACTGCGTTCTGCAGCAGGGGTCACCGGCTTTACCCAGCCTTTGTCCCAGGCGGTATCGGTGATGTATTTCTCGATCGTGCCAATGGTGACCGTTCCGTGGCCCGATTGCTCGATCACGCAATTGCCCTCGCACAAACGGTCCTGCGGGCAGATGCGGCCGCAAATCTCGGGAAACGTGTTGGTCGCCTGACTGGTCTCATAGGCCTCTTCCAGCCGACCAGTGGCGGTCAGACGCAGCCAATCGGGAATGTTATTGTGCAGAGGACAGTGCGACTGGCAATACGGCACACCGCACTGACTACAGCGACTCGCCTGCTCGGCCGCTTTTTCGGCGGCGAATTCGGCATAAATCTCATCAAAGTCCTCTTTGCGGTCAGTTGCGGCACGCTTTTCAGGCATGACGCGATCGATCTGCACAAATTTCAGCATCGGTTGCTTGGCCACGGCTCAGACTCCATGAATTGGCTTGCTCGGGTCTCTTTAAGAGATGTCACAGAAGATGAAAAGTCAATTGTGCTGACCTATTTTGAGAAAAATTCATAAGGTCTGGTTTCTTAGATAGATTCTTCCCTCAAAATTAGTCCCGATTCGGACCTATCTGAGCGCTTCCCTTTCCTGCACCACACTTATACCCATTGATCACACCAACACGACCACAGCATGGCAGAGCAGATGAGCCTACTTTACTTGATTCTTGTGGCGATCATGCAAGGCGTGACCGAGTTCCTGCCCGTGTCTTCCTCGGGCCACCTGATCCTGTTACCCGGTCTGACCGGCGCAAACGATCAGGGCTTGGCAATCGATGTCGCCGCGCATGTGGGCACACTCGGCGCTGTTGTCCTGTACTTCCGATCAGATGTGAAACAGGCGATTGCTGGCTTGCCACGCGCGCTACGCGGGCGAATCGATACGCCGCAGGCCCGGTTGGCGCTGGGCTTGATCATCGCCACGATTCCAACCGTGATTGCTGGCGCAATCCTCTATCTGACCGGCCTTGAACAATCGCTGCGTTCGATTGCGGTAATCGGTTGGGCTATGCTCGGCTTCGGCCTGCTACTGTACTGGATGGACCAGAACGGGCCGCAAACCAAACAAGCCACCGACTGGGGCCTGCGAGACGCGATGATCATGGGATTGTGGCAGGTGCTGGCTCTGATACCCGGAACCTCCCGTTCTGGGATCACCATCACCGGCGCCCGTCAACTGGGTTATACGCGGGAAGATGGCGCCCGAATTGCAATGCTGATGTCCATCCCGACTATTCTGGCCTCCGGCGTCCTGCTGTCGATCGATGTTATCCGCGAAGCTGACGCACAACTGGCAAAAGACGGTGCCATCGCTGCGGCGTTCGCCTTTGTTTCGGCATTGCTGGCCCTCAACCTGATGATGCGGCTGCTGCGCAGCATCAGCTTCACGCCTTACGTGATCTATCGCGTCATCCTCGGATCAATCCTGCTGGTGATCGCTTACAAATGATCAGATTCGCAGATTCTTGGCGGAATTCTGAATGTCATCATATTGACCCGAAGGACGGAATTTCCAGAGATATTCGGGCAAAATCGAATCCAGCGTCGCAGGCTCGATTCCCAGATCCGCAAATCCCCTGGCATCTTCGGCGACCACATTGTCGCGGCGCAGGTTCTTCAGTTGGTCGCGGGTCAGGATATTGTTGGGAAATAGCTGGAAACTGACAAATTTCACAATGTCCAGCACACCGGCCATGATCTTGGCCACCCAGAAGGGTAAGCCAACGATGATCCGGCGACGATGGATCACATCCAGCATCTGCTGCATCAAGGCACGGAAGCTCTTAACCTCAGGGCCGCCAAGCTCATAAACTCCTGCGGTCGCCTTGCCCAGAACACCCTGAACAGCTGCCTGCGCCACATCATCGACATAGACCGGTTGAAACTGCGTATCGGCCCCGACAAGTGGCAGGAACGGGCTCATCCGGGTCATTCCCGCGAAGCGGTTGAAGAACTGGTCTTCGGTTCCGAAAATGACAGATGGGCGCAAAATCACGGCGTTCGGCATGTGCTGCAGCACACCCGCTTCCCCCTGCGCCTTGGTGCGCGAATAATCACTGTCGGATTCAGGGTCGGCGCCGATGGCCGAGATATGGATCATCCGGTCAACGCCATGCGCTGCCGCCAACCGGGCAATCCGTTCCGCCCCATCGGCCTGAACCGCATCAAACGCGTTGTTGCCCAGTTCGTTGAGGACGCCCACGCAATTCACCACTGCATCGACACCCTGCATCGCCGCAGCGACCGAGGCATCGTCCCGGATGTTGCACAAGGTGGGCTCAACCTGTCCGACCGCGCCATAGGGTCTGACGAACATCGCCTCATTTGGTCGTCGCACTGCGACCCGTACACGCCAGCCTTCGGCAGCCATACGCCGCGCGATATACCGACCGACAAAGCCCGATCCACCGTAAATCGTGACCAGTTTCGACATGATGGCGCTCCTGCTGTCTGGTTCTGATCTGATTTATCGCCCAAGCGCCCGACGAACAAGGCGCAATAACGCCGCGCATCCGCGAAAATCCCGAGCGCCAGCCCGAAGCTGGATGGAGTATCAAAAAACTTTCAAAAACTCTGCGAATCCGGTTGACGCCCCTCGTCAGTCGGCTTAAACGCCCCTCCACGACACCTGCCCAGGTGGCGGAATTGGTAGACGCGCTAGCTTCAGGTGCTAGTGTCCGTATGGACGTGGAGGTTCGAGTCCTCTCCTGGGCACCAATCGTTTTCCAGAAAATATATAATAATCAACCGCCTAGCGGGAATTTCAAGCCTGTAAAAGTCACACAAGAGGTAACGCTATGCCTCTAGTCATCTTTGAAGCAGGAGCGATTCTGGTCATGGCCCGTTACATCGAACAGAAGACAACCAACGGGGTATGGTACTTTCGCAGGCGCGTCCCGCGTGACGTTCAGAGGCACTACCCCAAGCTAAACAAACGAGGCGAACTCTACTTCTCCCTGCAAACCAAGGACCGTAGTGAAGCTGTAAAGTTTTGGGAGCATTTTTCCGCAAAGCCAAGTTCAATAGGCAGTTTCATTGATCAAAATGGGAGGTTGCGCAGGAAGCTTTCACACGTTGACCCAAGTACTCACCACAGGCTATCACAATCAAAAAACACAAGGTCGGCAGAGCAGTGGCTAAGAACGAGCGAAAAACAGAGAATATAGTTCGTGAAGAACTGCGCCGACATGGCTACTACGAGCCTTCATCTGATGTCCAAGTCGAAGAACAAAAAACCAACATTGCAGCCCTTAAGCGTCTTCTAAGGACCGCTAGTAAATCGGGCAAAGGCGGGGGCGGTGCTCCTGAATTTATCGTAAGTTCGCTCTCTAATCCCGATTTTGTATTGTTGGTTGAGTGTAAGGCTTCTACCAAAGATCATGCTAGCCAAGCCGTACCGGATATTATCCAAGGCTCCGACCTATCGGAGTCCAGTTACCAAAAGGCCAAACGTGTACAAAGATACGCCGTTGACGGGGTCCTGCACTACGCCGCGAAGGTAGCAAAGGAATTCAACGTTATTTGTGTAGCTGTAAGCGGCGAGACCGAAGCGTCTGCTGAAATATCTGTTTTTCTCCACCCCAAGGGAGTCGGTAGGCCCAAAGCACTCACAACCAAAGAACAGAACTTAGTTTCGTCAATCGTGCCGTGGAGTGATTTTATTGAGCACGCGACGTTTGACGAGACAGTTCAAAAACTGCGGTTTAATGAGCTAATGGCCTTTTCACGTGAGTTGCATAACTTCATGCGTGATCATGCAAAGCTTACAGAAAGTGAAAAGCCTCTGCTGGTTAGCGGCACTCTCATCGCGCTCAGAAATGCAGCCTTCGCCAACAGCTACGAGCTCTATCAACCTGACGATCTCCAAAAGGAATGGCTAAAAGTTATTCGGACAGAGATAGAAAAAGCTACTATCCCACGGGCAAAAAAAGACAATATGGCCCAGCCTTATTCAAGTATCGCTGTGCACCCTGAACTCGGGAAGTCAACCAAAGCTTACCCTAAGGGGGTACTCAACGAGCTGATTAGGCAACTAAATGAGAAGGTATGGCCGTTCCTGAGCGTCTACCATGATTTTGATGTAGTTGGTCAGTTTTACGGTGAATTCCTGAAGTATACGGGTGGTGATAAAAAGGCCCTAGGTATCGTCCTAACTCCCCGCCATATAACGGAGCTTTTTGCCCTTCTAGCTAATGTTAACAAGGGTAGTACAGTGCTGGACATCTGTGCGGGAACGGGTGGTTTCTTGATCTCTGCAATGCACCAGATGATGCGATCTACTAGCACGGAATCCGAAAGGGAGAGGATACGTGCGCACGGTTTGATCGGAGTTGAGCAACAGCCAAGCATGTTTGCACTAGCAGCCTCGAATATGATTTTGCGCGGCGATGGAAAAGCCAATCTTTACCAAGGCTCGTGCTTTGATGATGCAATAACTGAAGCGACAAAAGAGCATGGTGCCGACACGGGGATGCTTAATCCACCATTTGCACAGTCGGATGAAGACCTCCACGAACTCTATTTTACAAAGCACATGCTGGACTGTCTTGTTCCCAAAGGAACGGGTATAGCCGTAGTTCCGATGTCGTGCGCTATTGCGCCCCATCCTGCCCGTGCTGAACTACTTCGGCACCATACACTAGAAGCTGTTATGTCTTTGCCTGACGAACTGTTTTACCCTGTCGGAACGGTCGTCTGCATAATGGTTTTCACCGCCCACGTACCGCACGAGGAAGCCAACAAGAAATCTTGGTTTGGGTATTGGAAAGAGGACGGATTCATAAAGAGTAAGAAACTTGGACGCATTGACCTAAACCACCGTTGGGCGGGAATCCGTGACAAATGGGTTGAGGCATTTCGAGATCGTGAAGTGCACGCTGGGGAGAGCGTAATGCAACGTGTGACAGCCGAAGACGAATGGAGTGCCGAAGCCTACATCGAAACGGACTACTCCGATCTGAGCAAACAGCTTTACGCGGAGACCGTTAAGAAGTTTCTTGTTTCCAGACTCATGAGCGACCTTGAACTCTTACCGACAGACTTGGCAGGTGATGCATGAAGTTGGTAAAGGTCTCGGACTTATTTGAAGTAGTTTATGGTGTTAACCTAGAACTGAACAAGCTCACAATTGATCCTAACGGGCTGAACTTCGTTTCTCGCACCGCCAACAACAACGGCGTGTCGGCGAAGGTGAAACGTATTGAAGGACTGGAACCAATCGAAGCAGGAGTGTTGACGGTAGCTGGTGGCGGGTCCGTTTTAGAGACCTTTTTGCAACCAGAGCCATTCTACAGCGGTCGTGACCTCTACTTTCTTCGCCCACTTCGCGAAATGACGCCAGAGCAAAAGCTTTTCTATTGTATGTGCATTCGAGCAAACAAATTTCGCTTCAACTACGGTAGGCAAGCAAACCGAACTCTAAAAGACCTTCTGATTCCAGCTATGACGGAGATACCTGACTGGGTCGAAGAAGTATTTTCTCATGTAGTTGATGGATGGATGCAACGATTAAACACGCTCGCGACTGAAAAGGGATAATCGCTGGGCTCTGTGCCGCGTCGGCAATAATGGTCGATCAAATTCGCTCGGTCTTGGGGCGTTTGTGGAAGTATGTCACCGTCGCATTCAGGTTGGTGCATGCTGCAAGCTAGGTAATGCGATGATCATCACCGGGGAGCAGATGGACAGAATTTTGACGGAGGCGGAGTCGCATCGCTCGAAATCTACAAAAAGGAAAACAGCAAAAACTGCTGGGTACGAGGGTGGACCGAACTCGACGGCGTCCGTATCGCGGAGCCATAGTCGTCTATCACGCTTGTTAGTTACAAAGTCAACTATTACCAAGCCGCTTAACTTCGATTGCATCTGCTCGGAAGGAACGCGCGAAATGACTGAATCGACCAAGACGAAACGCATGACGATTGCCCCGTCCTTGAAAGGCCCGCATGAAGGTTACATGCCGGGCTTTGGCAACGACTATGAGACCGAAGCTCTTCCCGATGCCCTGCCTCAAGGAATGAACAGCCCGCAGAAATGTAACTATGGGCTCTACGGTGAGCAGTTGTCGGGCACGGCGTTCACTGCGCCCGCGCACCAGAACGAACGCACCTGGTGCTATCGCATTCGCCCATCGGTAAAGCACTCGCACCGCTACGAAAAAATCGACGTGCCGCATTGGAAGTCGGCCCCGAATGTCGATCCCGACGTGATCAGTCTGGGACAATACCGCTGGGACCCCGTACCGCACACCGACGAGCAGCTGACCTGGGTTACCGGTATGCATACAATGACCACCGCTGGGGACGTGAACACTCAGGTGGGTATGGCCAGCCATATCTACATGGTGAACACCACGATGGAGGACGACTATTTCTTCTCGGCCGATTCCGAACTGCTGGTGGTCCCACAGGAGGGGATACTGCGATTCTATACCGAGTTGGGAATCATTGACCTCGAACCGAAGGAAATCGCGGTCATCCCGCGCGGTCTCGTCTATCGGGTCGAGGTTGTGGAAGGCCCTGCGCGCGGTTTCGTCTGTGAAAACTACGGCCAGAAATTCGAGCTGCCGGGCCGTGGCCCGATTGGTGCCAACTGCATGGCCAACCCGCGTGATTTCAAGGCTCCGGTCGCGGCATTCGAAGATCGTGAAGTCCCCTCAACCGTGACCGTCAAGTGGTGTGGCCAGTTCCACACAACCAAGATCGGCCACAGCCCGCTCGACGTGGTTGCGTGGCATGGCAACTACGCGCCCGTTAAATATGACCTGCGCACCTATTGCCCGGTCGGCGCGATCCTGTTCGACCACCCGGACCCATCGATTTTCACCGTTCTGACCGCACCCTCCGGCCAACCCGGCACCGCCAATATCGACTTTGTCCTGTTCCGCGAACGCTGGATGGTCATGGAAGATACATTCCGACCACCTTGGTACCACAAGAACATCATGTCCGAGCTGATGGGCAACATCTACGGCCAGTATGACGCAAAACCGCAGGGCTTTGTTCCCGGAGGCATGAGCCTGCACAACATGATGCTGCCGCACGGCCCGGATCGCGAGGCGTTCGAAAAAGCGTCGAACTCAAATCTGGGGCCGGACAAGCTGGAAGACACCATGTCCTTCATGTTCGAAACCCGCTTCCCTCAGCACCTCACCGCATTTGCCGCAAAAGAGGCGCCGCTGCAGGATGACTATATCGACTGCTGGAGCGACATCGAGAAGAAGTTCGACGGCACACCCGGTAAGAAGAAATGAGATGCGTTTAGCGCACCCGTCTTCTCGGCAATTTCGGGAGGCCGTCCCAAGCTCGGCGCAAATTTTCCGCTTTAGATCGGCCTTTTGCACCAATCGGGTGAATGTGTGGCTCCCCTTTTTCTGGACAGGGCTATCCTACGCTCTCTGTTACCGGTGTACCGAGAGCGGTGTAGCGGTTGCCTTTCTGTAAGCCAACTTTGCAGCTCAATTGCGGTCATTGCTCCGTTGGACATGGGAGCGTAGATCAGGATGGGTGGCTCGTGTTTCGCCAGCAGAAAACAGGAGGTGAAGTAGCAATTCTGTTTACTCGTACACTGCCAGAGTTTGCTGGCGGTATGGAGCCAGATCTTGCATTTTTTCATTCGGCCCTGGAGGCGCGGAAAGACAAGCATGTCACGATGATCGCTACAGCTCAGGGAAAATCTCGGAGTGTCAAGGCTGCAGGTCAGTGGCTGGCGGCAAAAGCAAGAGCTGCGGGCGTTAACGGAAGGTCAGCGCATGGGCTACGGAAAAGTCGAGCTCTTGTGGAGGCTGGGGGGCACAACCGCTCAAATAGACGCTTGGACCGGCTATGAAAGCCTCTCAGAGATCGAACGATACATTCGCAATTTCAACAAGAGGATGGTACTCAGCAGCACAGAGCAAGAACAAAAAGCTCCAACTTCCGCGGCCCACGATCCAGCTCAGAACAAAAAATAAGGATAATCAAATGCTTAGATAGGTGTTGGCGACCCCGGCAGGATTCGAACCTGCAACCTGCCCCTTAGGAGGGGGCTGCTCTATCCAGTTGAGCCACGGGGCCGCGGTTCGCTTTCTGTAACGGGCTTTTTTAGGGTTGTCATGGGTTTTGCGTAACAGTTGAACAGTTTGCCCTGTTCACGCTACCATCGGGCAAACAAACAATGCAGGTACCTCGGTGACAACAGAAACAAAACGCCCGCTTACCCTTCGTGATGTCTCGGAAGCCTCCGGAGTGTCTGAGATGACCGTCAGCCGGGTGCTGCGTAATCGCGGGGATGTATCGGATGCCACCCGGACGCGGGTTCTGGCTGCCGCGAAAGAGCTGGGATATGTGCCCAACAAGATCGCGGGAGCATTGGCGTCAAGCCGGGTGAATCTTGTCGCGGTAATCATCCCCTCGCTGTCGAATATGGTTTTTCCCGAAGTGCTAACCGGAATCAACCAGGTGCTGGAGGATACTGAACTGCAGCCGGTGGTCGGTGTCACAGATTACCTGCCGGAAAAGGAAGAGAAGGTGCTGTACGAGATGCTCTCGTGGCGGCCTTCGGGCGTGATCATCGCTGGGCTGGAGCATACCGAAGCCGCCCGCGCCATGCTGGATTCGGCCGGAATTCCGGTGGTCGAGATCATGGATACCGATGGCAAGCCGGTCGATGCAATGGTGGGAATTTCACATCGCCGCGCCGGACGTGAGATGGCGCAGGCCATTCTGAAAGCGGGTTATGAACATATTGGATTCATGGGAACCAAGATGCCGCTGGATCATCGCGCCCGCAAACGGTTCGAAGGATTTACCGAGGTGCTTGGAAAACATGGGGTCGAGATCGAAGACCGTGAGTTCTATTCGGGCGGGTCGGCTTTGGCCAAGGGGCGCGAGATGACGCAAGCGATGCTGGACCGCTCACCCGAGTTGGATTTTTTGTATTATTCCAACGATATGATCGGTGCAGGCGGGCTTCTTTACCTGCTGGATCAGGGTGTAGACGTGCCCGGGCAGATCGGGTTGGCTGGGTTCAACAATGTGGAATTACTGCAGGGCCTGCCGCGCAAACTGGCCACAATGGATGCCTGCCGCACCGAGATCGGCCGCACCGCCGCTGAAATCATCGCGGCACGGCTGGCCGATCCGGACCCGGACATCGAAACCCGTGTCACCCTGACGCCCAAGATCAGCTATGGTGACACGCTGAAACGGCGCTGAAGTCCCATGGCGTTGCAACGCTTGGACAACCGCGCCACGCGGGCGCTGTTTATGGATCGTCATGCGTTGCTGGAGCAGCCCTCGGGCGGGTCCAAAGGCGACGAGCTGTTACAGCTGATTCATCGTCTGGGCTTTGTTCAGCTCGACAGTATCAATACGGTCGCGCGTGCCCACGACATGATCCTCTATACGCGAAGGCCCGGTTATCGCGCACGCCATCTTAAGCGTCTGTATGAACGCGACCGGGCGCTGTTCGAGCATTGGACCCACGATGCCGCAGTCATTCCAATTGAATTCTATCGCCACTGGCACCTGAGGTTTCTGCGCGACGCTGATATGCTGAAAGCCCGCTGGAGGAACTGGCGGCGCGACGGGTTCGAGCAGAAGTTCGAAATCGTCCTGAAACACATTCGCGACCATGGCCCGGTCTGCTCTTCCGATGTAGGCAAGGACGAGAAGAAAGGCTCGGGCGGTTGGTGGGACTGGCATCCATCGAAAACGGCGCTGGAATACCTTTGGCGGTCCGGGGCGCTTACCGTGGTCGGGCGTGATGGATTTCAGAAGCGATATGATCTGACCGAGCGCGTGATCGAGACCCAACTTCGCCCCGGAAGCTCGCCGTGCGATGCGGATGCAACCGTAGATTGGCTTTGCAATGCGGCGCTTGATCGGCTGGGCTTTGCCACCTCGGGCGAACTGGCTGCATTCTGGGATACGGTCAGCGCCTCGGAGGCGAAAGCCTGGTGTGACCAGGCTCTGACACGGGGTGAAATTGAGGAAATCTGCATCGAATGTGCGGATGGTAAAGACCGCAAGGTCTTTGCCCGGCCCGGCACCTGCGAGCAGGCTACGACTCTGCCAGACGCTCCGGGCCGGATCAGAGTTCTCAGTCCTTTTGACCCGATGTTGCGTGATCGCAAGCGGGCTGAACGGTTGTTCGGGTTTCACTATCGCATCGAGGTGTTCGTCCCCGAACCCAAGCGCGTCTATGGCTACTATGTCTTTCCTCTGTTGGAGGGACATCGGCTGATCGGGCGCATCGACATGAAGGCGCGGCGCGATGATGATCTGTTGTGCGTCCGCGCCGTGTGGCCTGAGCGCTCGGTCCGTTGGTCCGACGCGAGGACCCGCCGGTTACAGGCCGAACTTGACCGGGTCCGGCGGTTTGCCGGGCTGGGTGAAATCGAGTTTGCGGACAACTGGCTGAAAACTCCTAAATAGAGCCTATTTTTCCGCTACGAATCCATGCTCATCCACGAGATGCTGCAACTCTTTTAACGAAACTTCCGGGGTCCGGCCGGATGTGTCCAACTGAGCATCCGCCCGCCCGTACAACGCCTCGCGGCTGGCCAGAATACACTTGAGCTGCTCCATCGCTTTTGGGTTTCCTGCCATTGGGCGTTCATCCCCCTGGGCTCTTACCCTTTCCATATGCTCCATCGGTGAGGCCCTGAGCCAAACGGTGTGAAAACGGTTCAGCAGCGCCGTATAGGTTGACGGTTCCGAAACGATCCCACCCGCAACGGCCAGAACCATCCGATCATGCGCCGAGATCACCCGATCCAGCGCCTGCGCTTCGAGGTTGCGGTACCCCTCTTGTCCGTAAAAAGCCATCACCTCGGATAGCGGCATTCCAGCCATCTCTTCGATCAGGGCTGTCAGTTCGACGAAGGGCAGTTCAAGCGCAGCGCCAAGCATGGGGCCCAAGGTCGACTTGCCCGCGCCCCGCAGCCCGATCAGGCAGACCCGATGCGCCCGCGCATCCTCGTCCGGCTGAGGGCGCAAGACCCGCATGACGCTGCTTTTGACCTCATCACTGGCCTGCCGGAACAGCTCGGTCATCTGCAAGGCGTCCGAATCCCAAGGGTCGTCCTCTCCGATCAGCCATTCGGCCTTATAATCCAGCGCCAGCGCGACACGGTGCAACACACCGATCGAGATGTTGCCTTCCCCAGCCTCAAGTTGGGCCAAATACCGGGGCGACACGCCCGAGCTTTCCGACAGGACCCGGCGCGGGATACCACGCATCTGCCGCGCCCTCCGCACACGCGCGCCAACACGCGCACTAAGGTCCTGCGTTGCGCTATCTTTAAGCCGCTCCGGGTTTGGCGGCTTGGGCCCATCCATCTCCATCAAACAAACCGTTTGTCTAAAGTGATACACTAGCTACGACGTAAAGGACCTGCGGACAATGGATTTTGCATTGCCGGTCCTCAGAACCAGATGTCGAAAGTGGGTAATCCAATCCCGATACTTACCAAAAAACCTTTTTTAGAGCCTGAATTATCTCTAATTCTCCAATTCGTGAAGCTCGCCCAGAAGGTTCAACAGCATTTCGTGCCGTTCCGCCCCCAGCAACGCGCGCGTATGTTCTGCCAACTCCAACATCTCTGGCAGATTGGCGTGGATAATCTGCAACCCCTCCTCGCTGATCTCAACATTTTGACGGCGACGATCTTTGGTATCCGGGCGCCGAACGATCAGTTTCTTGTCTTCCAGCTTCTTCAGAATGCGTGTCAGGCTGGGAAGCAACAGGCAGGCACGCACTGCGATCTGAGTCGGTTCCTGCGGCCCTTCTTCCTGCAGAACACGCAGAACACGCCACTGTTGCTCGGTGACACCGGCATCGGCCAGCACACCACGGATGGGGCCCATCACGCGTTCCCGCGCACGCAACAGCGCAATCGGCAATGAACGGGACGTCAGTGGTAAATTTTTCGTCATAAGGAATTTTTGCGCAATTCCAGTTATTTCGCAATAGAACGTTGGTTTTTACGGTTTTGCCTATGCCTGTCTTTACTTAACTTGTTTAATATATAAACTGGATATACCGGATGATAATATTGCGTAGGCTCTGGCGGCCGCCGGAACACGGAACCGACAAAATCAGGCGCTTGCGAGCCTGACATTCAAAAACGGGGAGTTCGAGATGAAATGGAATGAGTTTTCCGACTGGGGCAGGAGAATCGCGGATTGGACGCAGGACTATCACCTGACGGTCGGCGACAAACCCGTACGCGCCCGGACCGAACCCGGTGACATTCTGAATGCCCTGCCGGCACATCCCCCCGAGCAAGGGGAAGCGATTGAGGACATCTTTCGCGATTTCGAACAGATCGTGATGCCCGGGATCACCCATTGGCAGCACCCCCGGTTCTTCGCCTATTTCAACTCAAATGCCTCGGCGCCATCTGTACTGGCAGAGTTTCTTGCCAGCGCTATCGCACCACAGTGTATGCTGTGGCAGACCTCACCCGCCGCGACCGAGATGGAAACGCGAATGATGGACTGGCTGCGCGAAGCGCTGGACCTGCCTGAAGGGTTTGCCGGTGTTATTCAGGACTCCGCCTCATCCGCAACGCTGGCTGCGGTGCTGACCATGCGCGAGAAGGCAATGAACTGGCAGGGCAACAGCCGGGGCTTGTTCGGTCAGAAACCGCTGCGCATCTACTGTTCCTCCGAGGTGCACACCTCGATCGACCGCGCCATCTGGATTGCGGGCATCGGGCAGGACAATCTGGTGCGCATTCCAGTGCAAGGAGACTGGCGCGGCATGGACCCAGATGCGCTTGAGACGGCGATTCAATCCGATTTAGAGTCTGGTATGCAGCCAGCCGGCGTTATTCTCTGTGTCGGTGGAACAGGGACAGGCGCCACCGATCCGGTGGACCGCTGTCTTGAGATCGCGCAGAAATATGAGCTCTATTCCCATGTCGATGCCGCGTGGGCGGGCTCGGCCATGATCTGCCCCGAATATCGTCACTATTGGCCCGGCATCGATCGGGCCGACAGCATCGTCTTCAATCCGCACAAGTGGCTGGGCGTTCAGTTCGACTGCTGTGCACATTTCCTGAAAAACCCCGACGATCTGGTCCGCACGCTGGCGATCAGCCCGGAGTACCTGAAGACCCACGGGAAAGACGGGATCATCAACTACTCGGAATGGTCGGTCCCGCTGGGTCGGCGGTTCCGGGCGTTGAAGCTCTGGTTTGTCATTCGAACCTACGGGCTGGAAGGATTGCGCGCACGGCTGCGGAATCACGTCAACTGGTCGGTCGCGCTGCATGACCGGCTGGCGGCAGAGCCGGATTTTCGCATTGTGACGCCACCGATGTGGTCTCTGTGGACCTTCCGATATGAACCGGATGGCGCCACTGATCTTGATGACCTCAACCTGCGGCTGGTGAATGCGATCAATGATGACGGCCGCATTTACCTGACCCAGACCCGCGTCGACGGCGATCTGGTCATCCGCTTTCAGGCCGGGCAGTTCGAGACAACCGAGCAGGACGTCATGATGGCTTTTGACGTGATCACTGAGATCGCACGAGGGCTCTAGGCCCGCATGGCAGCGGCGGCCTGGGCATAGCCGCCCGAGGCTCCGTCCACGAAATGCACATGGTCGTCGCGCGTGGCCGAAGGGACAAAGCAGGTCATCATCGCCTCTTGCTGGGTGTGCAGGCCGTAACGGATTTTGCCCTGCTCCTGCGCATCCTCCAGCATCCGGGTGATCCGGTCCAGCGTGGCCGGATCGCAATCCAGCGTCATTTTCAGCCCGTCATCGAATTTGCGGAAATCGGCGTTGCGGCTGACCATCTCTTTGTAATGGTCAGGTTCGAACTGCCCCAACCGCATCCCGGTCTTGAAAAGCAACCCGATCAGCATATTGCCGATCGTCAGCCGCATCTTCTGCAGCAAAAGATTGCGCCCGGCACGCGAGACATGGGCGTCAATATCGACACCCGGCGGCGGCCAGCTCATCGGTGGGCCTTTGAGCGGAACCGGATGGCCTGCGCGATCGAGCCCCTCGGCGACCGACAGAACGGATTGCGCCAAATCAGAGAATTCCCCCTCATCAGATCCTGATACAGGCTGAATAACCACGGAAACGATCTGACCGTGCCGGGTCGGGCTGTTGGACCAGCGGCAAGACAGGCCAGTCAGATCGGGCAGAGCGCCCGGTTCCGCAGGCGGAACCGTCTGATGCCCCGATTTCATCTGCTCTTCCGCCCAAGCCAGGCCGCCGCCAGAGAACATGGCGTAGTCAACGCCTGTAGACGGCGCATATCGGGCGACACGCAGGTCACACCCGGCAGCGCGGATATCGGCCACCGAAAACAGCGCCGCACGCAGGGTGATGGCGAACTCGGCCTCGGCCCAGCTTTGCAATGCGGCAAGTGTTTCCCGTGCCGTGCCGCGATCCTCTCCCGGGACTGCGAACCCGGCACCATCTCCGCCAAAGACATATGGGAAAACCCGCCCGCCCAGCGCATTGATCATGGCTGAAATCACTGCGGCCCCAACCATGTTGACCGTCTTGTATCGGCCGCGCGCGATCTCACCGGTCGAATTCACGATATCTGCGACGCCCAGAATCCAAGTATCGGGCAGCGGCGTGAACTGCGCCGGGTCGCTGAGGCTCAGGAAATTGTCTGAAATGGAAACGGAATCATAAAATACAGAGTCTGAGGGGGCCATGACACTCTCGGAAAATCCTGGATATGAAATGATGATAGCCCGATTGCGAAGGATGTCTGCCCCTGGCGAAACAACACAAGCGCTTGTGCGGATTGACGCGACATGTCAAGCATCACGGCAAAGCAGGCAGACATAGAGGGGCAACAGATGCAGGCAGGGTTGGTGATCTTGTGTCTGGCCTACGTCCTCAGTCAGTTTTTCCGCGCTTTTCTGGCGGTTCTCACCACTGATCTGGGCCGGGATATCGGAGCCACGCCCGAGGATCTGGCCTTTGCCTCGGGCCTTTGGTTTCTGATTTTTGCGGCGATGCAAATTCCGGTTGGCTGGGCGCTGGACCGGGTGGGGCCAAGGCGCAGCTCGGCCGCGCTGCTACTGGTCGGCGGCGCGGGTGGCGCAACCCTGTTCGCTGTGGCCACCACTCCGTTTCATGTGGCGCTTGCGATGGCGCTGATCGGGGTCGGGTGCTCACCTGTCCTGATGGCGTCCTACTATATCTTTGCCCGAGAATTCCCGCCCGCGAAATTCGCCACATTGGCCGCGGTGATGCTGGGCGTGGGGTCTGTCGGCAATCTGGTCGCCTCGTACCCCACAGCGCTGGCGGTCGAACTGATGGGCTGGCGCGCTACGCTGGCCGGGCTTGCGGTCATCTCTGGTGCGGTGGCGGCGGGGATCTGGCTGACGGTGCATGATCCCAAAAAGATCGAAACCGAACACAAAGGATCGGTTCTGGACCTGCTGAAAGAACCCGCCCTGTGGGCCATTCTGCCTCTGATGCTGGTGGCTTATGCGCCATCTGCCGCGCTACGCGGACTTTGGGCCGGGCCTTACCTGCGCGATGTTTTTGACCTCAGCACAACGCAGATCGGTCAGGCAACGTTGATCATGGGTGCCGCGATGATTGCGGGCACCTTTGCCTATGGGCCGCTGGACCGCATCCTGAACACGCGTAAATGGGTGATCTTCGGCGGCAATGCCCTGGGCGCAGCGGCTTTGGCGTCGCTTTGCCTTTGGATCGACGTGGGCGTCTGGCTTTCCATCTTGCTGCTTGCGGTCATCGGCTTTCTCGGTGCCAGCTTTCCGGTCATCATGGCCCATGGGCGCGCCTTTATCCCTGCGCATTTGGTCGGGCGGGGAGTCACCCTGCTGAACCTCTTCGGCATCGGCGGTGTCGGGCTGGCGCAATTTACCACCGGGCGCATCCATGCGGCCAGCGCCGGAATTAGCACCTCGGCACCCTATACCGCGATCTTTGGCTTTTTCGCTGCCACCCTTGCCATTGGCTGCGTGATCTATCTATTCAGTCGGGACAGCGTGGACTGAGACCGGAGGCCGCCCGTGCAGGATATCGAGGTGATTGCACCCAATCTGAAGCATTCCCTGTCGGGCGTGACAACAACGGTGATCCGGCTGCTGCCAATCCAGCAGAAGATGATCGGCATCCGCGCTACCGGACCCGGTTTGCCCGACGATTTGCCCCATATCAGACTCTGGAAACTGCTGTTTCTGCCCAATCGCAAACGGGTCTGGCACGCACGGCGGAACACCGAGATGTTGATGGGGCTGGTGCTGCGCACTGTGTTCCGGCGCAACTACAAACTGCTGTTCACTTCGGCCGCGCAACGCGATCATTCCGGGTTCACCAAAGGGCTGATCCGTAAGATGGATGCGTTGATCGCTACGACGCCCCAGGCGGCCTCGTTTCTGGAACATCCCGCAACCGTCATCATGCATGGCGTCAATACTGAGTTGTTCCACCCAACTGAGGACAAGCAGGCCCTACGCCAAAAGCTTGGCCTGCCAGACGGGCTGCTGATCGGCTGTTTTGGCCGTATCCGCCCTCAGAAAGGGGTGGATCTGCTGGTCGAGGCCGCCCTGCAGGTGCTGCCCAACCACCCCGATGCCCATGTTATCTTCACCGGGCGCGCCACTAAGGAGTTCGAAGGTTTTCAAGCCGAGCAAGAACAAAAGCTGCAAGACGCCGGGCTGGGCGACCGCGTTCATTTTCTGGGCGAACGGCCGTGGGATGAGATTGTCGAAACCTACCGTGCGCTTGACCTGTTTGTGGCCCCCGCGCGGCACGAAGGTTTCGGCCTGACCCCGCTTGAGGCGATGGCCTCGGGCGTTCCCGCCATCGCCTGCCACGGGGTCGGCGCGTTCAGTGCGCAGATCAAGGATGGTGAAACCGGACGGCTGGTCGAGAAAGACAACGCCCAAGCGCTGGCCAACGCTCTGGAGGACATGCTACAGGACCGCGCCGCGCTGGCCGCTGCAGGGCAAACTGCGCGAGCCCATGTTGAACAGAATTTTCGAATCGAGGGCGAAGCACAGGCCATCGTAAAGGTCTATCGGCAGCTTCTGGACGCGGACTAGACCCCGGCAACCGTGACAAATCGGTGTGAGCAGGCGAATTATGCCCCAAAGGCTCTTTTTTCTTCGCCGCAACGCAGCTATGAACGCGCGTCCTTAACTTTGGAGACATGAAATGGGCTATCGCGTCGTCGTCGTCGGCGCCACGGGTAACGTGGGCCGCGAAATGCTGAACATCCTGGCGGAACGCCAGTTCCCCGTCGATGAACTTGCCGCTCTGGCAAGCCGTCGTTCGCTGGGTACCGAGGTGACTTTTGGCGACAAGACGCTCACGACCAAAGATCTGGACACCTTCGATTTCACCGGCTGGGACATGGCGCTGTTTGCCGTAGGGTCCGAGGCCACCAAAGTCTACGCCCCCAAGGCGGCGGCGGCTGGCTGCGTGGTGATCGATAACTCGTCGCTTTATCGCTATGACCCGGACATTCCGCTGATCGTTCCGGAATGTAACCCGCAGGCGATCCACGACTACAGAAACAAGAACATCATCGCCAACCCCAACTGCTCGACCGCGCAGATGGTTGTCGCGCTGAAACCGCTGCATGACCGCGCCAAGATCAAGCGCGTTGTCGTCTCGACCTATCAGTCGGTCTCGGGTGCCGGTAAAGAGGGCATGGATGAGCTTTGGGATCAGACCAAGGCCATCTATAACCCCACGACCGAAGTTGAACCGAAGAAGTTCCAGAAACAAATCGCCTTCAACGTCATTCCGCAGATCGACGTCTTCATGGAAGACGGCTCGACCAAGGAAGAGTGGAAGATGGTTGTTGAAACCAAAAAGATCGTCGACCCGTCGATCAAGGTCACGGCAACCTGCGTCCGCGTGCCTGTGTTCGTCGGCCACTCCGAGGCCGTGAATATCGAGTTCGAGGAATTTCTGGACGAAGATGAAGCCCGCGACATCCTGCGCGAAGCACCGGGCATCATGGTGATCGACAAGCGCGAAGCCGGCGGCTACGTCTCACCGATCGAATGCGCGGGCGATTTCGCTACATTCATCAGTCGTATCCGTCAGGATTCGACCATCGAGAACGGTCTGAACCTGTGGTGTGTGTCCGACAACCTGCGCAAGGGTGCCGCATTGAACGCAGTACAGATCGCGGAGCTGCTGGGACGCGAGGTTCTGAAGAAAGGCTGAGCCTTCTAAGAGAATATTGGAAAGAGGCCGTTTCGAAAGAAGCGGCCTCTTTTCGTTATAGGGCTTGCCAGACGGCCCGTGTCTTGCAACCCTCGCGGGAAGACAGGACCGATTTCTTTGTGAGACTTTATGAAACGACTGCTTTACTTTGTGGCTCTTGCCCCGACTTTTTTGCAGGCCGAAACCTTTGTCATTGACACCAAGGTCAGCGAAGTCACCGTTTATCCCGAAGGAGCCGAGATCACGCGGACCGGTACATTCGACGTCCCCGCTGGTCGCCACCGTCTGGTGTTGCTGGGCATTCCGGGAAGCGACTACCAATCCCAGCTTGCAACAATGCAGTTTCATGCCGAAGGTCTGACTCAGACCGCCGTTATTGCGCGCGCTGACGATGTGCCATGGCATGATTATGAGAGCGAGGATGTCAAACAGGCAGAACAACACATCGAGGATATCGAGGCACAGATCATCGAGGTCGAGGATCGTGCAAATACGGCCTTAACCAAGGCCGAAGCGGCTCGTCAAAAAATCGCGTTCCTCTCCGATCTGGGCCGCAATGAGGGCCTTGCAGGCGCCAACGCCGGCGGCCTGCGCGATATCGCCCGCATGGTGGGTGATGAAAGCCTTTTAGCTGAAGAAGCCGTGCAAAGCGCAGAAATCGAGGCGCGTAAAATCCGCAAAAACCTGGACGATCTGGAAAAAGAGCTGGACGCCGCGCGGGCTGATCTGGCGGCATTGATCCCAGAAACAGACGACCGCCTGTTTCTGGCCGTGGACGTACAGGCCGACGCCGATGTCAGCAGCACCATCTCGGTATCCTACCTGGATTTCTACTTTGCAAACTGGCAGCCGTTATATGAGTTTGACCTGACCACCGGAGACAACCCACAGGTCACGATCAGCCGTCATATTCTGGTCAACCAGCACACCGGAGAAAACTGGCAGGATGTTACCCTAAATGTCTCGACCTTGCAGCCTGTCGGGCAGAACAGCGCCACAGATCTGCGTCCGTTACGCCGCTTCATTCGCAACAAGCCCGCGCCTGTACAATCGAGAAGCGTTGCCAATCTGGCAGAGCCCGTCGTTGAAGCCCCGGTGGTCGTCGAAGAAACCCAAGGCTGGGCACCCAGTGCTGACTCGGTTCAGGGAACCGGCTTTACCTATACGCTGTCAAACCCGGTCTCGATTGCCAGCAGCGAGAACGAATTCGCCGAGTTTTTTCTGGATCGCATGGCCCAAGACGCCGAAGTCTTTGCCATGGCAACGCCAGCACGGGACGATGTGGCTTATCGCACCGCACGCTTCCTAAATCCCTATGATCAGAACCTGTTATCCGCAAATCTGGCGAAATGGCTGGTGGACGGCGTTCTGGTCGCTACGAATTACACTGATACAATCGGACCGTCGGAAGAGGTCGAGATGGGCTTTGGTCCGATTCATGGTCTGACACTAAAACGTGATATTCTGAATCGGAGCAGCGGCGATGTCGGTTTGATTTCACGTTCAAATGAAAGTGTCGAACACGCTCAGATAGAGGTCAAAAACCTCACCAACGAGAGCTGGACGCTGCGTCTTCTGGATCGTGTTCCCTATTCCGAACAGGACGATTTGGAAATCAACTGGACGGCTGATCCCAAACCGTTGGAGGTTGATGTGGCAAACCAACGCGGGATTCTTGCCTGGAACTTCGATCTGACCCCCGGCCAGACCGAGACCATTAAGCTGGAAACCACACTCGGCTGGCCGGAGGGCATGGAACTCAGGTAATCACCCCTGCCTCTCGACCAGAGCTTTCAGATTCTCCAGCCCGCGTTCGTAGTCGCCGCCGACCCAGCGGTCCATCATCAAACCCATCCAGCGCGACATGGGGTTCAGGCCCAGATCAGATTCGAAACCCCATGTGACCCGCGTCCCCGCGCCCTCCGGCTGCAGTAGGAACAACGCAGTCGCTGTGCCCATCGGCCCAAAATCCAGCGCGGTTTTGACCGACTGATCCGGGATGCTCTCGATGATTTCCTGCGAACCTGTGCCCACCTGCGGATTATCCGACGCCCAGTTCAACGTGTTCCCGACCCCTGCGTCGGGGCCGCTGTAGGACAATTTTGTTTCGGGATCACGAGATAGCCAGGGCGACCACTTCTCGGTCTCCTGCATCGAATTCACATAGGGAAAGATCACCGACGCAGGGGCGTCAACGGTGATACTGCGAGAGACTTCGGCCCTTCCGGGCAAAAGATAAGACACCCCGGCCAGCACCAGCACGATCACAATCAAGGTGACGACGATACGCTTAATCAATCTCATGGGTATGATCCGAATCCATTTTGAAACACGGGGATCATATCAAAAAATGGCGCGAAATCAGAACTCTGATCCGCGCCATTGCATATCGCTTCCGGTTTCGATCAATCAGACCGCGACGAACTTGTTCTCTTGCGGGTCGTAACACATCAACCCGCCTTCGCCGATATCGGTCCAAAGCCCGTGCAGGCTGAGCGATCCATCTTCCACAGCCGCGGAAACAAACGGAAAGGTCATCAGGTTTTCAAGCGAGGCGACAACAGCCTGCCGCTCAAACTGACGCGCCTGATCGGTGCTGTCCTCGACATCGGCCACCAGATCGAATTTTGGCTTGAGGATATCCATCCAGCGGCCAACAAAACTCTCTTTTGCTTCCAGTTGCGGGGCCTGCCCCTTGCACATGTCGATACAGCCCTGCACGCCTCCGCACTGGGAATGGCCCAGAACGATCAGATGGGCGACCTTCAGCGCCGTCACCGCGTATTCGATGGTCGCACTGGTGCCGTGGTGATCTCCGTCCGGCGCGTAAGGCGGCACCAGATTGGCGATGTTGCGGTGGATGAAAAACTCACCCTGATCGGCCCCGAAAATCGAGGTTACATGCACCCGGCTGTCGCAGCATGAAATGACCATCGCGCGGGGGCGCTGCCCCTCGGTCGCCAGACGCCGGTACCAGACCTGATTTTCGGAATAGGTCGTTGCCTTCCAGCCGTGATACCGCTTCACAAGGTAGTTCGGCAAAGGTTTGGCAAAGTTCATTTTTCATGCCCCTGTGTTTAGACTGGTCCGCTCTGTAACCCGAATTCGCACAAAATTCGAGACATTATCCCGCTGCACCGCAAGGAAATGCAAAGGTATTTCAGGACAGGGTGGCCACATGCCGTGGGGGCATGTCAATTGGGGTGAATGTGGTGGACAAGATAATCACGCTTGAACAGAAAGAAACCGTACGTTTGGACCCGGACCGGTTGAGCAGCCTGTATCATCAACTCGGCGACACCAATGCGCTGGACGTGTTGTGCCGGACGGTCGAGGAACTGGCGCTGCGATTGTCAAATTGCCAGCGCTTCTGGCGTCAACGGGACTGGGCCGGGCTGCGCAAATGCGCCAGATCGCTGGTGGCCATATCCGAACAGATCGGCATGACCGCACTGGCCCGTGTGGCGGGCGACGTCGCGCATTCGGTCGATACCGGGGACGCGGTTGCGACGGGGGCCACGCTAAGCCGCCTGATCCGGGTTGGAGAACGGTCTCTGACCGCCGTCTGGGATCAACAGGATCTGTCGGTCTGAGGGGGGTTGCGGGCGCACCGCAGACAGCTAGTCTGAGCGCGATTTCAAACAGCCGAGACGCGCATGACCCTGTCCTTTGCCCCCGCCCACGACCCGTCGCTGCCATTGCATGTACTGGAACAGTCCGATCTGGAGGACTGGCTGGCGGATCAGCCGAGCCCTGTGCGTGCCTGGGTTACTGCCAGCAGCTTTTCCGGCGCGCTGGGGCAGACTCTTCTGGTGCCCGGCCCTGATGGTGCGCCGGAATTTGCGCTGGCGGGCTATGGCAGTGCGGCAAAACGGGCGCGCAAGCGGTTTCCATTGGCTGCAGCAGCAGAGAACCTGCCCAAAGGTGCCTATCGCATCGCATCGGGCATTCCCGCCGACCTGCTTGAGGCTGAGTGTTTTGGCTGGCTGATGACCGGATATGCCTTTGATCGCTATGCCGCACAAAGTCCGGCGAACGCCAGATTGATCGCTCCTGAAAGCGTTGACGCCGCGCGAATCGAGATCATGGCCAATGCCGAGGCGTTGACGCGGGATCTGGTCAATACGCCGGCATCGGATATGGGCCCCGAGCAATTGCTGCAGGCCGTCGAAACATTGGCGCGAGACTACGGTGCAAGCTGCTCGGTCGTTAGTGGGGATGCGTTGCTGGATCAGGATTTTCCGATGATCCATGCGGTCGGGCGCGCTGCCGAACAGGCCCCCCGGCTGATCGAGATGAACTGGGGCGACAGCGGCCCGAAGCTGACCTTGGTGGGCAAAGGTGTCTGTTTCGATACCGGCGGCCTCAACCTAAAGCCCGGCGCCTCTATGGGATTGATGAAAAAGGATATGGGCGGGGCGGCCAATGTGCTGGGTTTGGCCCGTATGATCATGGCGCTGGAACTGAAAGTGCAGTTACGCGTGCTGATCCCGGCAGTGGAAAACGCGGTTGCGGGCAACGCCTTCCGCCCCGGCGACATCCTCACCGCCCGCAATGGGCTGACGGTTGAGATTAACAACACCGATGCCGAAGGACGGCTGGTGCTGGCCGATGCTCTGGCGCTGGCGCATGAAGGGGCGCCGAACCTGCTGATCTCGATGGCCACGCTGACCGGCGCGGCTCGGGTCGCGCTAGGAGCCGATCTGGCACCGTTCTATACCGATGACGACAGCGCCGCTGATGCTCTGTCGCGCGCAGGCCAAACAACTGCCGATCCGGTCTGGCGGATGCCGTTTCACGAACCCTATGAGGCACTGATCGAACCCGGCATCGCTGATCTCGACAACGCGCCGGCGGGTGGATTCGCGGGATCGATCACCGCCGCGCTGTTTCTGCGCCGTTTTGCAGCCGATAGCCGCTACATGCATTTCGACATTTATTCGTGGCAACGCAGCAAGGAGCCCGGCCGCAGCAAAGGTGGTCTCGGGCAGGGTCCACGCGCCTTACTGGGTGCGCTGCCGGAGCTTCTCGGCCTATGACTCAGGCGCGCGTCATTCATCCGGTCATCGACCTGCTGCGCCGCCCCAACGGTCCGCGCGACAGGCAATTGCTGTTCGGCGACACCGTGACCGTAGAGGATGAACAGGACGGCTGGAGCAAGATCACGGCAAGCAAAGATGGCTATCAGGGATGGGTCGCGGCGGAGCATCTGGGCCTGATCGAACCGCAGACCCACTGGATCGTTGCGGCCGCTACCCATGCTTACGAGCGGCCGGATATGAAAAGCCGCGATCGGACCTCGCTGAGTTTCGGCAGCAAAATCCGGGTCTTGTCCGAACCGGACGGGTTTCTGGAAACTGCGCTTGGGTTCATTCCCGCGGTCCACGCGATGCCCGCATCTTCTCGTCTGACCGATCCCGTCGCCGCAGCCGAGCTGTTTCTAGGCACGCCCTATCTTTGGGGGGGCAACAGCCGGTTCGGGCTGGATTGTTCAGGTCTGGTGCAGGCCGCGCTGCTGGCCTGCGGCATTCCCTGCCCCGGCGACAGTGGCGATCAGGAACGCGAGTTGGGCCAACTTGTGCCCAAAAGTGAGACCGAGAAGCGCGGTGATCTGCTGTTCTGGAAAGGTCATGTCGCCTGGGTCGCAGCCGAAAACCTGCTGCTGCACGCCAACGCCAGCGACATGGCCGTCGCACTGGAACCCATGGATCAGGCGATCGCCCGCATTGCGGCGCAGGGCGACGGGCCGGTTACGGCGCACAAAAGGCTCTAATCCGGGTCAACCGCCCGGATCAGCTTGCGCTCCAGAACGCGCAATACGGCGCGTAAATCATGCCCGCGCTTCAGGATGCGCCCATCCATTCCAACCACCGAATACATCCCCTGTCGCAAGCGCAGGCGAGGGTGTTTCTCAACCCGGTAGATCGGATGCTCGGCAGTGCGTCGAAAGATAGAGAAAACCGCCATATCCCGCAGGTTGGAAATTCCGTAGTCACGCCATTCACCGGCAGCGACCATTCGGCCATAGACAGACAGGATATGAGACATCTCGCGCCGGTCAAAAGCGACCGGCATCTGGGCAGAGCCGGACCCGAACCGGCTGGGAGGCTGCATGTTCATGTCACAAGCCTTGCCGGAAATTGCCGTTGAATCAAGCCCGACGCCATCGGGGTGTTGTATTTTTGGACCGCTCGTCCGCTACCTTCGCCCGACCTGGCGGCAAATCAGGATCACTGGCAACAGTCCGACAGCCAGAATGACCAGAGACGGCACCGCCGCGCCCTCAAGCCGCTCATCCGAGGCCAGACGGTAGGCCTGCACCGCCAGAGTGTCGAAGTTGAAGGGTCGCATGATCAGCGTCGCGGGCAGCTCTTTCATGACATCGACAAAAACGATCAGCAGCGCGGTCAGCAGCGATGGTGTGAGGATCGGCAGATGTACCCGACGCAGCGTCCCCAACGGCGTCTGCCCCAGCGATCGGGCAGCGGCGTCCATGTTGGCGTGAACGGTGCTCTGGCCACCCTCATAGGCGCTGAGCGCGGCGGCAAGGAACCGCACCATATAGGCTGCAACCAGAAGCCAGATCGAGCCCGTCACCAACAGGCCCGTTGAGACATCGAACGTCTTTCGCATCCAGGCATCCAGCGCATTGTCAAATCCGGCAAAAGGCACGATCAGGCCCACCGCAATGACACCGCCGGGCACCGCATAACCCAGACGCGCCAGATATCCTGCGATGGCCGAGCCCCGCCCGGGCCTGAGGCGCTGAAAGAACCCGATACAGACAGCCGCGCTGACGGTGATGACTGCGGCGGTACCTGCCAGAATCAACGAGTTACGGATAAATGCTGCATATCGCGGCGTCAGAAGGTTCTGTTCGGATTCGAGACCCATCTCGACCAGAATGACAACGGGCAACAGAAACCCAAGCACCACAGGAATCGCACAAAGCACAATCGCACCTGCCGCCTGCCATCCCTGCAGCGATGCGGCTGGTTGCGCCTTGCTGCTTTTGCCCGCCTGATAGTATTTCGCCTTGCCGCGTTGGGCACGTTCGGTCACGGCCATGACCAGTGCAAAGGCAAGCAGACACAGGGCCAGTTGCGCCGCCGCTGTCCGGTCGGCCATTGAAAACCAGCTGGTGTAGATGCCGGTTGCAAAGGTCTGAACCCCGAAATAGGCGACAGTGCCGAAATCGGCGATGGTTTCCATCACTGCCAGCAACACCCCCCCGGCAATAGCCGGGCGGGCCATCGGAAGCGATACGCGCCAGAACGCGTGCCACGGACCATTCCCCAGCGCACGGGCCGCCAGAAACGCCGTCTCACTTTGCTGCAGAAACGCCGCCCGGGCGAGCAGATAGACATAGGGGTAAAGCACTAGGATAAGCATAACCGCCGCGCCCTCGGTCGAGCGAATCTCGGGGAACCAATAGTCGCGCGGCCCCCAGCCCGTCACATCGCGCAATGTAGTCTGCACGATCCCCGGATGATCAAGGATGAAGGTGTATGCATAGGCCAGCACATATGCCGGAAAGGCCAGCGGCAGGACCAACGCGACCTCCAGAAACCTCACTCCGGGGAAGCGCGTCATTGTCACCAGCCAAGCAGCCCCAACCCCGATCGAGAACGTGCCCGCCGCCACCAGAACCACAAGGATGGCCGTTGTCAGTGCATATCGAGGCAAAACAGTCTCTAACAAATGCGAAACTGTATCGGTTCCGCCGGTCATCGCGGCCAGCACAACCGCCACCATCGGCAACAGACAAGCCGCCGCGACAGCATAAGAAATCGCACCCACCAGCCGTGTGCCCAGCGCACCGCGATTGCGTGTACCATGTTCTGCGTATTCGATTTCGGCCATAATGCGTGACTGACAATCCCGAGGGTTCGGTCTTTAATCGACGAAAATGCTCGGAAACACCAGTGCGGCAAGCAACAAATCTGCGGCACATACTGCCGCAGATCTGGCGCTGAGGTTCATTCGTAGACGCGCTGATCCTCGATCACCAGCCCATCTTTGGGCAGCGAGCCGGGGGCCACGACCTCGATCGCACCCTTGAGTTTCAGCACCTCGACAACCGATTTCGCGTAAGCGCCGTCATTTTCGCAGGGGCTTTCGATCTGAACGGTCATCGTGTCCATCTCGCCCTGTCGCGCCGCAATGACGCGCGCCTTGACGATCTCGTCATGCTTATCCACAAGCGCGGCCACCTGTTCAGGACGGACAAACATGCCCTTGATCTTGGTGGTCTGATCGGCGCGACCCATCCAGCCCTTGATACGCGTATTTGTGCGCCCACACGGGGATGTACCGGGCATGACCGCCGACAGATCGCCGGTGGCAAAACGGATCAGCGGGTAATCGGGGTTGAGCGTGGTTACGACGACCTCGCCCACTTCACCCGGTGCAACCGGCGTTCCTGTGCCGGGGGTGACGATCTCGACGATCACATGTTCGTCGATGATCATGCCTTCCATCGCAGCGCTTTCATAAGCAATGTTGCCCAGATCGGCGGTGGCGTAGCATTGCAGGCAGGCAATACCCCGGTCCGCGTATTCCTGGCGCAGGGATGGGAACAGTGCGCCGCCACCCACAACAGCCTTTGAAAATTGCAGAGACACCCCCATCTCATCGGCCTTGTCGAGGATGATCTTCAGATAATCCGGCGTACCTGCATAAGCGGTGCAACCTACATCGCGCGCGGCAGTCACCTGAAGTTCCGTCTGCCCGGTCCCCGCAGGCAGCACAGCCGCGCCAACCGCTTGTGCCCCGCTTTCAAAAATCATCCCTGCAGGGGTCAGGTGATAACCGAAACAGTTCTGCACGATGTCGCCCGGACCAACCCCGGCGGCATTTAGAAAGCGGCCCATGCGCCACCAGTCGTGATCGATGCTGCCGGGTTCATAGATCGGCCCCGGTGACTGGAACACATGCTGGAAGTTCCGCGCCGGTTTGACGGTGAATCCTCCGAACGGCGGTCGGCCGGTCTGCGCCCGTGTCAGATCGGATTTGCGCAAAACCGGAAGTTTCGCCAGAGATTGCAGATCGGTCACTGCATCGGCCTGAACATCCGACAAAATGTCCGCGTATCCGGGCGCTGTTTGCGCACGCGCGATCTGTTGCGGCAAGGCACGCGCATGATCTGCTGCGCGTTCATCGGCTGATCGGGTTTCAAGCTTATCGAAATAGGTCATCGAAATATCCTCCACCCGCTTACAGCCATCTCTTACGGCGGCGGTATGAGCGCACATCGCGAAAGCTCTTGCGGCCTTCGTCCGACATGCCGAGATAAAACTCCTTAACGTCCGGGTTTTCCCGCAATTCGGCGGCGGGGCCGTCCATCACCACGCGGCCAGATTCCAGAATATAGCCGTAATGAGCGAACCTTAGAGCCACATTCGTGTTCTGCTCGGCCAGCAGGAAAGACACGCCTTCCTTCTCGTTCAGGTCCTTGACGATGCCGAAAATCTCTTCGACCAACTGCGGGGCCAGACCCATCGAGGGTTCGTCCAACAGGATCGTCTCGGGCCGTGACATCAGAGCCCTGCCCATCGCCACCATCTGCTGTTCTCCGCCCGAGGTATAGCCCGCCTGAGACCGGCGTCGCTCCTTCAAACGAGGGAAGTAATTGTAAACCAGTTCCAGATCCTGCTGGATCGCAGCGGACCCATCCTTGCGGGTATAGGCGCCGGTCAGCAGGTTTTCCTCGACAGTGAGGTGTTCGAAACAATGACGGCCCTCCATCACCTGAATAACACCTTTTTGCACCAGATCGGCGGGGTCGCTTTCGTGCACACTCTGGCCACGGTACTTGATCGAGCCCTTGGTGACCTCGCCCCGTTCGGAATGCAGCAGGTTCGACACAGCCTTCAACGTGGTTGTCTTGCCCGCTCCATTGCCGCCCAGCAGGGCTGTTATGCCACCTTTTGGAACGGTCAGGCTGACGCCTTTCAGCACGAGGATCACATGGTTGTAGATCACCTCGATATTGTTGACCTCAAGCAGGGTTTCCGCCTGCACGTCAGTGGTTTGTGCCGCATCCAGCATCAGCGCGTGTCCTCATGCCTGCCCGGTAAGGGCGGTTCGTCAGGAGCGGCAGGAAACCCGCCGCTCCGGGGTTTTCACGGTCCCGGTGCGAACCGGGACGCGTTTTGGCTTACTCACAGCGTGGCGAGATGTTGTTTTCAGCCGCATAGGCCGCTGAATCTTCCGCAATCAGTTGTCCAATCACCTCGGCATCCGTCGGTTTGAACTCCTGAATCTGGTTCCAGGTTCCGGTTGAGGCGTCCCACTGCACGACACCAACCAGCCCCGGGCCGCCGTGGTTTTCGCAGCTGACCGAGAATTCAGGTCCGAACCCGGCCATACCGAGCCCTTCCATCTTGGCGTTGGTCATCTCCAGCGCCTCCATGCCGTCCCGCATCATCGCGGGCGTGATTTCAGCAACCCCGTGCATTTCTTGCGCTGTCTTGATGGCCTCGGACGCCAGCATCGCCGCATAGAGCCCACGGTTATACTGCACGGCACCCAGCTGATCGCCTGCGCCAGCAGCCTTGCCACCATCAACGACGTATTTCCGCAGATCATCGTAGACCGGGTAGTCATCACCCAAACCGGTGAAGGTCAGCGCCTTGTAGCCAGTGGCCTTGTCACCTGCGGGTTCTACATCGAACTCGGCGCCAGACCACCAGACCCCGATGAAGTTCTCCATCGGAAAGCGGATGTTTGCAGCTTCTTGAACCGCGACCTGGTTCATCACGCCCCAGCCCCACATGACCACATAGTCAGGCTTTTCACGGCGGATTTGCAGCCATTGCGACTTCTGCTCCTGACCCGGATGATCGACCGGCAGCAGCGTCAGTTCGAAACCATGTTTCTCGGCCAGCATCTCCAGCGTGCGGATCGGCTCTTTGCCGTAGGCCGAGTTGTGATAGACCAGCGCGATCTTCTTGCCGGTCAGGTCACCACCGTTCTCGTCCAGCAGATAGTTGACCGCGCCCGACGCCCCGTTCCAATAGTTGGCAGGATAGTTGAACACATTGCTGAACACCTTGCCGTTTGCAGCCGATGTGCGACCATAGCCCATCGTGTGCAGCGGGATGCCATCCGCCGTCACTTTGGGGATCAGCTGATAGGTGATCCCGGTCGACAGTGGCTGGTAGACCAGCGCGCCTTCGCCTTTGGTGGATTCGTAACATTCCACACCTTTTTCGGTGTTATAACCAGTCTCGCACTCGACCACCCGTACCGGAACGCCGCCGATACCGCCGTCACGCTCATTCAACAGGGTGAAATAATCGTTATACCCGTCCGAGAACGGAATCCCGCCCGCCGCGTATGGTCCTGTGCGGTAGCTGAGGTCCGGGATCACCAAATCCGCCAATGCGGGGCCTGAGGCCATCAGCGCACCCAGCGCCAGGGTTGCCAGTTTCTTGTTCATCGGGTGTCTCCTCCCTTGGTTGGTCCGATGTTTGGTTTCGGGCTTTCCACCCGTCTTTTGATTGGGCCTGCCCGCTAGTGCGGGAACGGCCAGAGTCTGAGTTTCTCTTTCGCCACACGCCACAGCTGCGCCAGCCCGTGCGGTTCGAGGATCAGGAACATGATGATCAGTGCGCCCACGACCACCAACTGCAGATGCGCCACAATATCCGTAGGCCAGCCCAGCACATCGACTCCGACCACTTTCAGGACCACCGGCAGCAGCACAAGAAATGCGGCACCGGCAAATGACCCGAAAATAGACCCTAAACCGCCAATAATGACCATGAACAGCACCAGGAACGATTTCTGGATGCCAAAGACCTCGCCAACCTCGACCGCACCCAGATAGACCGCAAAGAACAGCGCACCGGCCACGCCCACAAAAAACGAACTGACGGCAAAAGCGGTCAGCTTGGCCTTAAGAGGGTTCACTCCGATAATCTCGGCCGCAATATCCATGTCGCGGATGGCCATCCAGGTACGACCAGTGGTACCGCGGGTCAGGTTGCGCGCGATGATGGCGCAGACGGTCAGGAAAATCAGGCAGAACAGATAGGTTGCCCAGGCAGGCGCATTCGGACCTGTGATGATGATGCCGAATACGTCGCGTTCAGGCGCGTTGATTTGGCCCGAGGCCGAGTAGTTGTAGAACCACGGCACCCGGTTGAACAGCCAGACAAGGAAGAACTGTGCCGCCAGCGTGGCCACCGCCAGATAGAACCCTTTGATCCGTAGAGAAGGTAAGCCGAAGAGGACACCCACGATTGCGGTGATGCCGCCTGCAAGGATCACATGTATGAACATGCTGACATCCGGAAACGCAGTCATCAGCTTGTAGCAGGCATATGCGCCTACAGCCATGAACCCGCCGGTACCTAGCGATACCTGTCCGCAATAGCCCACCAGAATGTTCAGCCCGATCGCAGCGATGGCATAGATCAGGAATGGCAGCAGCAGCGCGTTGGCCCAATAATCGTTGATGATGAACGGAATGATTCCGAACGCCACCGCCAGCACGACGTAATATCGATAGCGGTCGAACTTGATCGGGAAAGTCTGGCTGTCAGCTACGTAGGAGGTCTTGAAGTCCCCGGCCTCACGATAGAACATATCTTACTTTCCCCATTCTTCCTGCGCCCGATTGCGGGCAGCGGCATCCAGTTGATTGGACCCTTTGGCATATCCAGTGGCCTCAGAGGCACGCACCAGCTTCATGTAAGCCAGGATGCCCATGACCAGCCCGGCAAAGGCCAGAAGCACTGCAATCACAAGCTGGCCTTCGCTCAGATCGCTTGATGTCAGGGCAATGTAGCCAAAGGCCCAGAACCCCGCCCATGCGATCACGTTGATGATGGCAATCAGCTTGGTCATACCCTACACCCTCTCGATGATCTTCTCGCCGAACAAGCCCTGCGGCCGGAACACCAGAAAGATCAACGCCAGCACATAGGCAAACCAGTTCTCGGTCGCACCGCCGACCAAGGGGCCGATGGCAAACTCGAACAGTTTCTCGCCTACACCGATAATTAACCCGCCAACGATGGCTCCGGGGATCGAGGTAAACCCGCCCAGCATCAGCACCGGCAGCGCTTTGAGCGCGATGAGTGACAGCGAGAACTGCACGCCCGACTTGGTGCCCCACATGATGCCCGCGACCAGAGCCACGAACCCGGCCACAGACCAGACCATCACCCAGATGAAGTTCAGCGAAATCCCGACCGACAGCGCCGCCTGATGGTCATCAGCCACGGCGCGCATTGCCCGGCCCTGCTTGGTGTATTGGCTGAACGCGACCAAGGCCGCCACCAGCAGCGCCGCGATGATCGTCGCCACGATGTCGAGATTGTCGATGAAGAAGCCGTAGTCGAAAATGTTGAACGTCGTCTCATCGATCCACAAGTTGATCCCCTGCGGCAGACCAACATCCAGTGTCTTGATCTCGGATCCCCACATCAGGTCCGCGACGCCTTCAAGGAAATAGGCCAGACCGATAGTCGCCATGAACAGAATAATCGGTTCCTGCCCAACCAGATGCCGCATAACGAACCGCTGCACGCACCAAGCCAGCAGAACCATCACTCCCATGGTCAGAATGATCGCCAGCAGTGCAGGCACATTCCAACCGAAATAGTGGATATGGGTCCCGAAGATCGCATTGATCAGATGCGCAAAAGGCACCTGCCCGTTCATGATCCCGACCAGCGTCATCGCCGCGAAAAGGGCCATAACACCTTGGGCATAATTGAAAATCCCCGACGCCTTGTAGATCAGCACAAAGCCCAGCGCGACCAACGCATAGAGCACCCCGGCCATGAGACCGTTGAGGATGACCTCCATCGCAAATACGAGTTGTTCAGGCATTAGTTGCTGTCCTCTCTATGCGCATTTTTCTACATCGCTTCTTTGTGATCTGGCTGAATAGACTACCTGCTTAGATTTCGAGAGGTAGAGGGCGCTGATTATGAGATATGACCGTCCATACTCTGCTTCTGTGCATCCAGAAAACTTGAAGTTCGTTTCGGTATATGGGCGTTGACGCTCCAACCCGATCTGCTCCATCTGATTGGTGAGTTGCGCTGCGAAGAAACCCCAATCGAGCTTCGCTGAGTCAGCAGTCTGAAAACTACAGGTCTCTCGATGACCGCTGAACCTGTCCGCATTCAAAACGATTGAAACTGGTACGTTGTCCACCGTCAGAAACACTCTACCCTTCCGAAAATTCTGAAACTCAGCACCCTCGAATACTCGACCACCATCAAGCTTCAGTAGTGTTTGCACACACCGACTACTTACGCCTGATAGTACTTTAGATTCTTCGCTTGCCACTGCAAGCGAGGGCAAAACACAAGACGCAAAGGCCATCAGAAGAAAAATGATATTCTGGCGTAAGTACTCCGAGAGTTGATATCCAAGAGTGTCACATCTAATCATGCGACACCCCCAGATAGGCGTCGATGACTTCCTGATTGTTGCGCACCTCATCGGGTGTGCCGTCCCCGATCTTCTTGCCGTAGTCCATCACAACCACCCGGTCGCTCAGGTCCATCACCACGCCCATGTCATGTTCGATCAGAGCGATGGTGGTGCCGAACTCGTCATTCACGTCGAGGATAAAGCGGCTCATGTCCTCTTTCTCTTCGACGTTCATGCCTGCCATCGGCTCATCCAGCAGCAGCAGTTTAGGCTCCGCCGCCAGCGCACGTGCCAGTTCAACGCGTTTCTTCAACCCGTAAGGCAAGCGGGACACAGGCGTTTTACGGATGTGTTGAATCTCAAGGAAATCGATGATCTTCTCAACCGCCTCCCGGTTCTCGGTCTCTTCCGCCTCAGCCTTACCCTTCCACCAGGCTTGCTGAAAAATGTTGGTCTTCATGTAACCCAGACGCCCGGTCATGACGTTGTCCAGAACGCTCATCCCTTCAAACAGAGCGATGTTTTGGAAGGTCCGTGCAATACCCTGCTGCGCCACCTCAAAGGGCCGCATCTGAGGGCGCTTGGATCCGTGGAACCAGACCTCACCCTCCTGCGGGACATAGAAGCCCGAGATCACATTCAGCATCGAGGACTTGCCAGCCCCGTTTGGGCCGATGATGGCCCGGATCTCACCCTCACGTATGTCGAACGAGATATCCTTGATCGCCACAACACCGCCGAAGCGCAGAGTGATGTTTTTCATTTCCATCACCACACCGCCGATCTTGCGGCCGTCCTCGGTGACATATCCTTCGGAATTATCCAGCATCAGAACCTCCCTGACACAAAAACGGGATGGCGGGCGGGGCGATGACCGCAGGTCGAGCGGCGCACGACCGGCCATCATTCCGCCGCCACCTTGTGCTGCGCGACCGGCACAACCGGGGCGTCGACGATCTCCAACGTCGCAGAAATCGAACCCTTGCGACCATCTTCATAGGTCACCTCGGTGGTGGTCGACACTTGGCCAGACCCGTCATAAAGCGCAGCGATGATGTCGTGGAACTTCTCTTCCACAAACCCGCGCCGCACCTTGCGGGTCCGCGTCATCTCTCCATCATCCGCATCCAGTTCCTTGTGCAGAACCACAAAGCGATGCACCTGACAGCCCGAGAGCATCTCATCGGCCGCAACGGACTTGTTCACCGCTTCCACGTGGCCGCGAATCGTCTCTAACACACGTGGATGACCTGCCAGTTCCTGATAGGACGCATAGGCCACGTTATTGCGTTCCGCCCAGTTTCCAACCGCGGTCAGATCGATATTGATGAAGGCGACACAACGATCCTTGCCATTGCCGAACAGCACGACCTCGAGAATATCAGGATAGAACTTCAGCTTGTTCTCAACATATTTCGGCGCGAACATCGAACCATCAGCCATTTTGCCAACATCCTTGGCGCGATCGATGATCCGCAAATGGCCCGAGCTTTCTTCGATGAACCCGGCATCACCGGTTGCAACCCAGCCCTCGGCATCTTTGGTTGAAGCCGTGGAATCCGGATTGTTGTAATACTCAACAAACACCCCGGGCGAACGATAGTGGATCTCGCCGCTGTCATCGATCTTCAGCTCGACATCCGGCGCGGGAACGCCAACCGTGTCGGCCCGAACCTCGCCATCCGGCTGCACGGTGATGAATACTGTTGCTTCGGTCTGGCCATAGAGCTGTTTCAGATTGATACCCAAAGAGCGATAGAAATCAAAGATTTCCGGCCCAATCGCCTCACCCGCTGTATAACCCACACGGAAACGGCCATAGCCAAGCGTATCCTTGAGCGGGCCATAAACCAGCAGGTTGCCCAGCGCGTATTTCAATTTGTCGCCAAAGCCCACCGGCTTGCCGTCCAGCAGCAGACCGCCGACCTTCTTAGCGTGGGCCATGAAGTGGTGGAACATGCGCTGCTTCAGCTTGCCTGCATCCTCCATACGGATCATCACATTGGTCAGCTGGGTTTCAAACACACGCGGCGGGGCGAAGAAATAAGTCGGCCCGATCTCGCGCAGGTCGGTCATCATCGTGTCGGCGCTTTCGGGGCAGTTCACGCAGAAGCCGCACCAATATGCCTGACCGATGGAAAAGATGAAATCGCCCACCCAGGCCATCGGCAGGTAGGAGAGGATATCCTCATTCCGGGTCAGATGATCGAAGTCCGCTGAGTTCTTGGCGCTTTCGATGACATTCCGGTTCGACAGCACCACTCCCTTGGGCTTGCCCGTCGTTCCGCTGGTGTAGAGCATCACGCAGGTGTCGTCATAGGTGACCTCGGCGATGCGCTTGTCGAGTTCCGCATCAAACCGCGCGTGGCCGGCACTGCCCTCGGCCATGATGTCCTCAAGCGCGTTCATCTGGCTGTGGTCGTACTTCCGCATCCCGCGCTTATCAGTATACAGGATGTGCTTGATCTGATGTACTTTTTCCTGAATCTCGATGACCTTATCGACCTGCTCCTGATCGCCGCAGACGACATATTTCGCGCCGCAATGCTCCATCACATAGGTCATCTCTTCGGCAACCGCGTCTTGGTAGAGCGGCACCGGAATCGCGCCCACCATCTGCGCCGCGACCATCGACCAGTAATGCGCCGGGCGGTTGCGGCCTATGACAGCGATATGGTCGCCTTTCTCAACACCAAGTTCCAAAAAGCCCAGCGCAATAGCACGGATTTCCTTGGCAGCTTCAGTCCAGGTCCAGCATTGCCAGATCCCGAACTCCTTTTCCCGATAGGCCGGGGCATCCCCGAACTGGGTCGCATTGCGGTGTAACAGCGCCAGAAGAGAGTGCATCCCTTCAGCGCCCGACTGCGTCTGAGCCAATCTTTCTCTCCTCCCCATCCGACCCCTCCCTGGGTCGAAAATGGCGGGTTCGGGATGGTGCCCGAACGCCAACGCCCCGATTAGGGACATGCGAAGGATCAGCGTCAACTTTTTCCTGATGTTTTCTCAATTCTAACAAATTGTAACAAGGAAGCAGGGGCAATCGTTCGAATTGTACAAAACTTACATACCTTTGAATTGAACGATCCCATCATCCACCAGATCGCAAGAGATCTAATTGTCGCCCGTATTTAGCGGAAAGAACAAATCAAGATCACGAGTGGAGATAATAGGAACAGCAGCAGGGGTCCCTGAACGCAAAATACAGCGATCTGTGAGGCGAGGTAGACGACTGGCAGAAGGAACCAATGCGTCATAATTCCGCCGGTTTTTTGTGTGACTGGACTTATGTCGGGAGTTTCACGCGGGCGCGGCGCAATGGATCCAACAGAACTGGCACAGGTGGCCATCTCCAAAATCTCGGGCATTGCTGATAACGCAAACCTGCGACATTTTTGGGTATACGTTCTGTGCGGCATGATCATTGCAATCATTGCCCATCGGATTGGGGGAGATGACCGAAGGTTCCTTTCCGTTTTTTTCAGGAAAGAGGTTTGGCGATCCCGTTCGGCGTTTATCGACTACGTAATTCTCGTGCTTAATCCGGTCCTCTATGTGTTTGTACTCGATTGGATTGTGAAAACCCTTTGGCAACTGACGCCTGTAATCGCAGATGAGATCAGAACTCTGGGCGCAAATCTTCAAAATGAAGATGGTTCGGTTTGGGCCGCAGTTGCGCTGACCGTTACGTTGTATCTGGTCAACGATTTCATGCGCTGGTGGTTGCACTATCTACAACATAAGGTTCCATTGCTCTGGGAATTCCACAAGATCCATCACTCAGCAGAACATTTGAACTTTGCAACAGCCGAGCGACACCACCCGTTCGATACTGTGTTTTTCGTGTTTTGCACGGTAGGCGCAGCTGCGATAGTAAATGGTGTGTTTTGGGGCCTGTTTGGAGATCACCTGACGGTCTATCAAATTGGCGGGGCGAACGTCATTTTCTTTGCCTCCAACATCATCGGCGGTGTCCTGCGCCACAGTCCAGCATGGGTCAGCTTTGGCCCACGTGTTGAAAAATGGCTGATTTCGCCAGCAATGCATCAGATCCATCACTCAAGTGATCCCAAGCACTGGGATAAAAACATGGGTGGCGGGTTGGCGATCTGGGATAGACTGGGCGGGACGCTCTATGTGCCTCAAGGCCGCGAAGAACTACAATTCGGTATCGGGCCGGAAACCAAGGATTATCGATCACTTTACGGCGTTTACGTTGAGCCGGTGATGAAGGCAGCCCGGATTTTTCAGCGTAGCTGACCATTTTCGTGAAAGAAAAACTGCCTGTCACCCAGCCAGAGAATGAGACAGTTTGCGCAGCTTTTGACCTACAACCAATCCCGCAGGATCGGAATCAACGGCACGTCCGCCGCAGGCATTGGATAGTTCCGCAGATCATTCGCCCGCACCCATTTCAACGCCTGACCCTCTTTCGATTGCGGGATGCCCTCCCATTTGCGGCAGGCAAAGAGAGGCATGAGCAAGTGGAAATCGTGATAGCTGTGGCTGGCAAAGGTCAAAGGCGCGAGGCAGGAGGCCCAGGTGTCGATGCCCAACTCCTCGTGCAACTCACGGATCAGGGCGGCCTCGGGGGTTTCGCCGGGTTCGATTTTGCCGCCGGGAAACTCCCAGAGACCGGCCATCGACTTGCCCTCGGGACGTTGGGCCAGCAGGACGCGGCCCTCAATGTCGATCAGGGCGACGGCAGACACTAATACTGTTTTCACGAGCGGTAATCCGCGTTGATCTCGATATAGCCGTGGGTCAGATCGCAGGTCCAAACGGTGGATGCCCCCTCACCCAGACCCAGATCGACCGCGATCACCAGGTCCTGACTTTTCATATAGGATGCGGCATCTTCCTCGCGGTAATTGGGGCTGACCCAGCCTTTTTCGGCCACAAGGATATCTCCGAAGGAAATGCTCAGAAGGTCGCGATCCGCGGCGGCGCCGGATTTGCCAATGGCCATGACGATGCGGCCCCAGTTCGGGTCTTCGCCCGCGATGGCGGTTTTGACCAGAGGAGAGTTGGCAATGGCCAACCCGTGGGTCTTGGCGTCGGCATCCGTGGCGGCCCCAGTCACACGAATTTCTACGAATTTCGTGGCCCCTTCACCGTCGCGCACCACCTGCTGCGCAAGGCCCAGCATCACCTTTTCCAAAGCTTCAGCAAAGGCCGCGTTGCCGGTGGTATCGACGCCGGAGGCTCCGGTGGCACATAGCAGCAGCGAGTCTGAGGTCGAGGTGTCGCTGTCCACGGTGATGCAGTTGAAGGTGCGATCGGTCTGCCCGCACAGCATCGCTTGCAGTGCTGATTGCTCGACCTGTGCATCGGTGAAGATATAGACCAGCATCGTCGCCATATCGGGGGCGATCATGCCGGAGCCTTTCGCAATCCCTGCAATAGAGACTGTTTTGCCACCAATATCTACCTGCGCCGAGGCGCCTTTCGGGAAGGTATCGGTGGTCATGATCGCCCGTGCCGCGTCTTCGATGGCGTGGCGGCTGAGAGTGGATTTCAGGTCTTCGAGCTTGGCTATGATTCGGTCATGAGCCAGCGGCTCTCCGATCACGCCGGTGGAGGAGGTAAAAATCCGGCCATCGGCCACACCTGTGGCCTTAGAGACGGCCTGCGTCACCTCGGCCACCGAGGTCTGACCGTAATGGCCGGTAAAGGCATTGGCGTTGCCCGAATTTACAAGGATCGCCGCCGGGCCGTCGTTGGGGCCGCCGATCTTCTCCTGGCAGTCCAGCACAGGCGCCGCGCGCGTGGCTGAGCGGGTAAAGACCCCAGCCACCGACGTGCCCGGATCAAGCACTGCCAGCATCACATCGGTGCGGCCCTGATAGCGCACGCCTGCCTCAACAGTGGCAAAGCGTACGCCGTCGATGGCTGGCAAGTCGGGGAAAGCCGCAGGGGCCAGCGGCGAAACCTTGGTGATCGTGGCCACGCGCGTTACTCCTGTAACAGTTCGAACTGGCGCATGATCTCGGGCCCGGCCCCTTCCAGCGCGGGACGTTCTATCGTCGCTTGCTGGGTCAGTTCATCGATCTTGGCCTGGATCGCCTCTTGCCGGATGGTCTCGGCCAATTCAGCGCGCACGACCTCAAGCTCGGGCGCTTCCGTTTTTCGCTTGTCATTCAGCGTGACCAGATGCCAGCCGAATTGGGTTTGCACCGGTTCTGAAATCTGGCCCTTTTCAAGGCCCAAAACAGCGGTTTCGAACTCGGACACCATCTGGCCTTTGCCGAACCAGCCCAGCGCACCGCCATTGGGACCAGAAGGGCCGGTGGATTTCTCTTTCGCCAGTTCGGCGAAATCCGCGCCCTCGTCCAGTTGTGCTTTGATCGCTTTGGCTTCGTCTTCGGTTTCGACCAGAATGTGGCTGGCGTTGAATTCGTCTTCGCCCTCGAACTCGGCGAATTGTGCGTCATAGGCGGCCTGAATGGCCTCATCCGTGACCTCGGCGGCTGTAAGCGCCTCGACCGTTTGCACCGCGCGCAAAGAACGGGTTTCGTTTTCCAACCGCAGCGCGTTCAGCGGGTTCAGCGCCTCTTGTTCTTGCCCCAGCAGGTGCTGCTGGACCAGTTGTTCAAGGATGAAGTCATACAGGACGTCATCTTCCAACTGCTGATACTGCGCAGGCAGGGCCGAAGCGGTGGCGATGACGTGACCCAATGTGATCTCGTCGCCGTTCACGCGGGCAACAACGGTGTTGGCATCCGGTGCCTCCTGGGCGGCCAGCGGCAGAGCCATCACGGCAGCAAGCGCCAGCGATGGCAGAAAAGTGAGGCCTTTGGGCATGGAATCATCCTATTTCTTTGCCGCGACAGGGCGCGGCGTTGACACTTCAGAACCTGCCGCTTACATCGCTTTGAAGCCTTGGACAGGGCCGCCTTTCACCCCCCGTATCTATGGGTTGCGCGCAAGGTGGGCAAGCCTGTCGCAACCACGATAAGAACAGATCCGCTGGAGTGAACATGCTGGGACTCGGAACGCTCGCCAAAAAGGTGTTCGGAACACCGAACGACCGCAAGATCAAGGCGACCCGCCCCCTGATCGAAAAGATCAATGCGCTGGAGCCGGAGTTCGAGAAGCTTTCCGACGACGGTCTGATCGAAAAGACCGCCGAACTGCGCAAACGCGCGCTGGATGGCGAAAAGCTGGATGACCTGCTGCCCGAAGCCTTTGCCAATGTACGCGAAGGGGCGAAACGTGCGCTGGGTCTGCGGGCCTTCGACGTACAGCTGATGGGCGGCGCTTTCCTGCATCAAGGCAACATTGCCGAGATGAAAACAGGTGAAGGCAAAACGCTTGTCGCAACCTTCCCCGCATATCTGAACGCACTGACCGGCAAGGGCGTGCATGTGGTCACGGTGAACGAATATCTTGCCAAGCGCGACTCGGAATGGATGGGCAAGGTGTTTGCCGCAGTCGGCATGACCACCGGAGTGATCTGGTCGGGCCAGCCAGATGCCGAGAAGATGGCGGCGTATAACTGTGACGTCACCTATGCGACCAACAACGAGTTGGGTTTTGACTATCTGCGCGACAACATGAAGGCCGATCTGGAGCAGGTCTATCAGAAGCACCACAATTTCGCGATTGTGGACGAGGTGGATTCGATCCTGATCGATGAGGCGCGGACACCACTGATCATCTCGGGGCCGGCGCAGGATCGGTCGGACCTGTACACTGCCATCGATGCGGTGATCCCAACTTTGCAGGAAGATCACTTCTCGCTGGACGAAAAGACCCGCAACGTGACCTTCACCGACGAGGGCAACGAGTTTCTGGAAGAACAGTTGCTGGCTGCGGGTCTGATCCCCGAGGGGCATTCTCTGTACGACCCCGAAAGCACGACCGTCGTACATCACGTCAATCAGGGTCTGCGTGCGCATAAGCTGTTACAGCGCGACAAGGACTATATCGTCCGTGATGGCAATGTCGTGCTGATCGACGAGTTCACTGGCCGGATGATGCCGGGCCGCCGTCTGTCAGAAGGCCTGCATCAGGCCATCGAAGCCAAGGAAGGCGTACAGATCCAGCCTGAAAATGTGACGCTGGCCAGTGTGACTTTCCAGAACTATTTCCGCCTCTATGACAAACTGTCGGGCATGACCGGCACCGCTCTGACCGAGGCCGAAGAATTCCAGGAAATCTATGGCCTGGGGGTGGTCGAGGTTCCGACCAACAGACCGATTGCGCGAGTGGACAAAGACGATCAGGTCTATCGCACGACGGCCGAGAAATATGATGCCATTATCAAACAGGTCAAAAGGGCCGGTGAAAAAGGTCAGCCTTGTCTGGTCGGTACGACCTCGATTGAAAAATCCGAAGTGATCAGCCAGCTGCTGACCCAGGAAGGCATCGAGCACAATGTTCTGAACGCCCGTCAACACGAGCAGGAAGCACAGATTGTGGCCGATGCTGGCCGCCTGGGTGCGGTGACCATCGCCACCAACATGGCGGGCCGCGGCACCGACATTCAGCTGGGTGGTAATGTCGAGATGAAGGTGCTGAAGGCGCTGGCCGAAAACCCCGAGGCCGATCCGGCCGAGCTGCGTGCGACAGAAGAAGCCAGGCACGCGGAAGAAAAAGAAAAAGTGCTGGAAGCCGGTGGCCTTTATGTCATGGCTTCCGAGCGGCATGAAAGCCGCCGGATCGACAACCAGCTGCGGGGCCGCTCTGGCCGTCAGGGCGACCCGGGCCGCACCGTGTTTTACCTGAGCCTCGAAGACGACCTGATGCGCATCTTCGGGTCGGAACGGCTGGACAAGGTTCTGACCACGCTGGGCATGAAAGAAGGTGAGGCGATCATCCATCCTTGGGTGAACAAATCACTAGAACGGGCGCAGTCCAAAGTCGAAGGCCGTAACTTTGACATGCGCAAGAACGTGTTGAAATTCGACGACGTGATGAACGATCAGCGTAAAGTGATCTTCAGCCAGCGGCGCGAGATCATGTCGGCGGACGATCTGTCCGAGATTGTGTCGGACATGCGCGAACAGGTGATCGACGACATGATCGATGAATACATGCCGCCGAAAACCTACGCCGATCAATGGGACACGGATGGCCTGCATGAGGCAATCAAGGACAAGCTGAGCATCGATGCCCCGGTTCAGGACTGGGCCGCCGAGGAAGGCGTGGATGACGAGCAAATCCGTGAACGTCTGATCAAGTCCGCCGATGAAATGATGGCGCAGAAGGCGGTCGCTTTCGGCCCCGAGAACATGCGTAACATCGAAAAGCAGGTTCTGCTGCAGACCATCGACGGCAAATGGCGCGAGCATCTTCTGACGCTGGAACATTTGCGCTCGGTCGTGGGGTTCCGCGGCTATGCGCAGCGCGATCCGCTGAACGAGTACAAGAACGAAAGTTTCCAACTGTTCGAAGGAATGCTCGATTCGTTGCGTGAAACCGTAACGCAGCAATTGTCGCGCGTGCGTCCGCTGAGCGAAGAAGAACAGAAGGAAATGCTGGCGCAGATGGCGGCGCAGCAGGCCCAGGCTCAGCAAGCGGTCGATAAGGCAGCGGGTAGGGCCGAGGCTCTGGCCGAGGCCGAGGCTTCTGGCGATGCCCGCCCCGGCTTTGTCGAAGATGATCCGGCAACGTGGGGGAACCCGTCGCGCAATGACCCGTGCCCCTGCGGATCAGGCAAAAAGTTCAAACACTGCCACGGAAGATTGACCTAAGGTCACCTGCCTTCCGACACAATGAGTCCGCCTCACGGCCACATATTGGCCGTGTTTCAGCATCAGATTGCAACTCGCTCCTTCAACTGGGGAGGGTGTCTTGTTTGTAATAAAGAACTACGTGACCACGGGCGGAACCGTTGCCTGCGCCGTGGCCATCGGATATCTGATGCAAAGCGGTTCGGCGCCGCAGCCCGCCGCTGAGCAAAGTGGCGCGCGCATCGCTTCGATCTCGGACCAGGACTCGGGCCTAGTCGGGCTCAGGGATGTTGTTCTGACCTCCTCCTCCCCGGCAGAAACGAGCCACGATATATTGCCTGAACCCTCGCGACCAAGCCCGGAACAAAGCCGTTTGCCGTCGAATTGCGATCTGAGCGCACGCGCTCTGGCGGTGCCCGGCGCGAATGTCCGGTTGCGGGTCAAAGCCCCTTGCCATGCGAATGAAACCATCGAGGTTCACCACAACGGGCTTGTTTTCAGTACCGAAACAGATTCGCTTGGCGGCCTGAACCTGACGGTACCGGCGCTGTCCGAATATGCCATTTATCTCATCTCATTCCCCGATGAGAAAGGCACGGTTGCGACGATTCATGTGCCCGAAATCAACAGTTTCAACCGGATCGCGCTGCAGTGGCAGGGTGAGACAGGCCTGCAGCTGCACGCGCTTGAATTCGGCGCCGGTTATGGAGAAGAGGGTCATGTCTGGTCCGGTTCCGAGGCCGGCGGGACGGGCTCGGTGATCCATCTGGGACAGGGCGGTTCGGACACCGCGCGCAACATAGAAGTGTATTCCTTCCCCGTTCAGTCCACGACCGAGACCGGGACAATCACTCTTTCGGTTGAAACCGAGGTCACCGAGGCAAATTGCGGCAAAGCTCTGAACGTGCAATCGCTGGAATGGCGCACAGATCAGCGCCTTCGGTCGCGTGATCTGACGCTGGATATGCCCGACTGCGATGCAGCGGGTGATTTTCTGGTGTTGAATAATCTGTTCTCAGACCTGACAATCGCTGCCAGATAGGCAGCAGGCAGTTCAACGGTCTCTTATGAAAATTCTTCGTGCGGCACAGGCCGCGCTTTTGGCGCTGTTTTCGGCACAGGTCGCTACGGCGCAGGACATCACCCTGACCTCACATGACGGCAAGGTCGAGGTGGTCGGAACCCTGTTGGGATATGACGGCGAGTTCTACCGTGTCGACACTCAGTTCGGCGAGCTGACGATTGATGGTTCGGGCGTCACCTGCGATGGGCCTGCCTGCCCTAATCTGACCGATTTTGTGGCCGAGATCCGGTTCTCCGGCTCATCGGTCATGGCCGAGACCCTGCTACCCGCACTTGCCCAGGGATTCGCAGCGCAGGAGGGGCTGATACTATCGCAACCCGAGGGTGCCGAAACGCAACATGTGTATGCTCTGCATCATCCTGATCGACAGGCCCCTCTGGCCAGGCTGACATTTCACGCCGCGGACACTGCCCGAGGCTTTGCCGATCTGGCTGAAAACAGCGCCGATATTGTGCTGGCACAACGCGAAATCCGCCCGGATGAGATGGAGCTGACCCGCGATGCCGGACTAGGGAATCTGACGCAAGCGCGCCGGTCACGCGTCGTGGCGCTGGATGCGATGGTGCCGGTTGTATCGGCTGACAATCCGGTACGTCAGATATCCCCGGCTGATCTGGCGAAGGTCTTCGCGGCCGAGGTCATCAACTGGACCGATCTGGGCGGCCCCGACGCACCGATCTCGCTGCACCTGCCGCAAGCCGGATCGGGTTTGGCGCAGGCGGTCGAAGACCTGCTGCTGGCTCCGGCGCACTCCGCGGACATCACGCGTCACGTGCGCAGTAGCGATCTTGTCCGGACGGTCTCATCCGACCCGTTTGCGATCGGTATCGCGAGCCTTGCCGAGGCCGACGATGCGCGCGCGTTGCCACTGACCGGCGGCTGCGGTCATGCCCTCTCGGCAACACGGCAATCGGTAAAAACCGAGGATTATCCGCTGACCTCGCCCCTGTTCATCTATCTGCCACAAAGGCGATTGCCGCGCATCGCGCGACAATTCCTTGCCTATACCCAAAGCGACGCGGCGCAGCCGGTTATTCGCAGGGCAGGCTTTGTCGATCAATCACCCGAGATGATACACGTTGGCCTGCAGGGCGATCGGTTGGCCAATGCCATCACAACCGGGGGTTCCGAGGTCGGGCTGGAAGAACTGCAGCGGATGATCGAAACGCTCCGCCCGTTGTCCCGGCTATCTTTGTCGTTCCGATTTGAAGCGGGATCTTCCCGGCCCGACGCGCAGTCTCGGTCCAACATCCTGCAACTGGCGCAAGCGCTGGAAAGCGGTACGCTTGATGTACAGCAACTGACCTTCGCGGGGTTCAGCGATGGGGAAGGCGCGGCCTCTGCCAATGCGCGCATCGCTCTGCAGCGCGCCAAAACGGTGCGCAACGCGGTCCTCGCTGCGATCGAGACAAGCATCCCGGACAGTATCGAGATCACCGTTGAGGGATTTGGTGAAGCCATGCCCATGGCTTGCGATGACACCGAATGGGGCCGCAAGGTGAATCGCCGGGTTGAGGTCTGGGTTCGGTAAACCTTACAGATACCCTTGCGCCCGAAAGCTAAGCTCGGTTGATTTGCCGATGATCAGGTGATCATGCAGGGTCAGGCCCAGCGCTGAACATGCATCCTGTATCCGATTGGTCATGTCGATATCCGATTGCGAGGGTGTCGGATCGCCGGACGGGTGATTGTGCACAACAATAAGTGCCGAGGCGTTTAGTTCCAGCGCCCGTTTCGCCACCTCGCGTGGATAGACGGGAACGTGATCTACGGTGCCCTTGGCCTGTTCCTCATCCGCGATCAGAACGTTCTTGCGATCCAGATAGAACACCCGAAACTGTTCGGTCTCGCGATGCGCCATCGTTGTGTGGCAATAATCCAGAAGCGCGTCCCAGCCCGAAATCACATGCCGTTGCATCACCCGGGCGCGGGCCATGCGGTGAGCGCAAGCCTCAAGGATTTTCAGATCGGTGATGACGGTATCGCCTACGCCTTTGATCTGGCGCAGCCGTTCCTCGGGCGCGGTCAAGACGCGGTTGAAATCACCAAACGCGTCCATCAACGCCCGCGCCAGTGGTTTCACATCCTGCCGGGAGATGGATCGGAACAGCACCAGCTCCAGCAACTCGTAATCCGGCATCGCCGCCGAGCCGCCGGACATGAACCGTTCGCGCAGCCGCTTGCGGTGATCTTTGATGTAGGAGGGTAACCGACCACTCGGCAGCGGCTGCGCTGGCGCTTCATCCGTATCGAACAGCATCGGGGCTTCGGCAAAGGCGTCCTGTGTCATGGGTTCACCCTGCCGCAGAATCGGTTTCCGATTGGTTAACGCATCTCGCCGGCCATGCCTGCCGTAGCACGGCGGACAATCATATGCAGCAAGATCGAGAACACCCCCAGCGTCAGCATCGCCGCGAACATCAGGTCGGTCTTGGCGCGGCCATTGGCCAGCAACATCAGATATCCCAGCCCTTGCGAGGACCCGACCCACTCGCCAATCACCGCGCCGATCGGTGCATAGACCGCTGCCAGCCGCATCCCCGACGCCAGCGACGGCAGGGCCGCGGGAATACGGATATGCCACAGAACCGCGCCGCGGCTGGCCTGCATCGTGCGCGCCAGGTCCAGATATCCGGCAGGCGTGCGCATCAACCCGTCAAAGAAGGACGAGGTGATCGGGAAATAGATGATCAGTACCGCCATGGCGACCTTGGACCACAGGCCATAACCAAGCCATAGCGTCAGCAGCGGAGCCAGCGCGAACACGGGCAGAGCCTGAGTGAACACCAGCATCGGCTGCACCAGCACCCGCGCGACGCGCGAATTTGCCAGTTGCAGCGCAGTGACCACCCCCAGAAGCGTCCCGCAGGCAAGACCGATGACAACTTCGACAGCGGTGGTCCATGTATGTTCGGCAATCAGCCAGCGGTTTTGCCACCAGGTTTCGGCCACCAACCCCGGACCGGGCAGGATGAATTTCGGCAGGCCGGTCAGCGAAACAACGCCCTGCCAGACGGCCAGCGCAAATAGTGTCGCGGCAAGGGCCGAGAGGTATCTCATGCTGCCTCTCTCAGCAATTTCAGCAGCGCACCCTGCGTTTCCAATGCGTTGGGATCGTCCACAGCGCGCGGCGCAGGTGCCGCGGGCGGATCACAGGGCGTCAATCCGTGTTGCGTCATCACCACTATGGATTGACCCAGGCGCGCGGCCTCGGCCGGGTCATGGGTGACCAGCAAAACGGTCCGACCCCGCAGCGCCTCGGCAGCCAAATCCTGCATGTCTGCGCGGGTGCGGGCGTCAAGGGCCGAGAAGGGCTCGTCCAGCAGAACGATGGGGCGGTCCTCCATCAGCGTGCGGGCAAGGGCCACGCGTTGACGTTGGCCGCCTGACAGTTCCGATGGTTTCCTGGTCAAGTGATCCTGCAGGCGCATCCGTTCGATCAGCCGATCTCGGCGGTCCAGATCGACGGTTTCGCCCCGCAAGCGGGCCCCCAGCGAGACATTCTGCGCCACGGTCGCCCATGGCAACAGCAGATCGTCCTGCGCCATATAAGCGACACGTTCGGACACAGGCCGACCGTCGCTCGCGGTGATCCGGCCGGTGAATTCAGCCCCGGTCTCCAAACCCGCAATCAGCCGCAGAACGGTGGTTTTTCCCACGCCCGATCCACCCAGCAGACAGGTCCACGCCCCGGCCCCAAGGGTCAGGGTCAACGGCGCGAACAGGGTCGCGCCATCTATGGTGGCCGTGCCGCTGATCGACAAATCGGGCGCGGGTGTCATGGGGTCAGGCCCATTTGCCAGAAATTGACCTCCAGAGCGGTGGCTGTCGTGAAGGTCTGGCACAGGCGATCCCAGCGCGGGGAGGTCTCAAAATCCGCCCTAATGCGCCGTGTTAGAGCCTGATCCATAAGCTCTCCAACCGCTTTGCACGCAGCTTGGTAATCCTCACCGGCATAAGTGTTGATCCAGTCGCGATAGGTGTCCGAGGTCGCCTCGATCGCCAGCCGCGCGCCGATCTCGCCATAGCCCATGACACAAGGCGCAAGTGCCGCCAGCAGATCCAGCAGATCGCCGCTGTATCCGGCCTCAAGCACAAATCGCGTGTATGCGAGGTTTTCCTGCCGCTCGGGCGTTGCGAACAGCTGATCCTGTGGAATACCTTCGGCTTCGCAAATACCGATATGCAGCTTCATCTCTTCGCTGATAAGCCCATTCACTGTACGCGCTGCGGCCAGCATTTCCTCATGCGTTTCCGATTTCACCACCGCCAGCGCCCAGGCACGCGAGAAATGGATCAGGAACACGTAGTCCTGCTGCAGATAGTGCAGGAACGCCTTGCGCGGAAGCGTTCCGTCTTTCATGCCTTCGACAAAGGCGTGGCGGGTATAATCCCGCCACGGGTCCCGCGCCGCATCCCGCATCAGGGCGAAGGCTTTGCCATAGCCGCTCATTGCGCGGTCACGTCGATGGCAATGTCACTGACCGGATTGACGCTGTCGATCATGCCGCTGTCGTTCAGGAACGCCTCGAACCTTGCATAACGACCGGCCTCAAGACCCGCCGGGCGCAGGGCAAAACGCGGCAACGTGTCGACCCAGGCGCGGGCGTTCAACTCGTCCTGCAGTTCAGGTGAGGTGGCTGCGAAGATCTCCCAGCTTTTTTCCGGGTTGTTGACGATGAACTGAGTCGCTTTTTCGGTCGCGGCCAGGAAACGGGTTACCTTGTCGGTATCCATGGTTTCGGGATTGGCGACGTAGATCAGCTCGTCATAGGCGGGCACGCCCTCTTCCTCGATATAAAAACAGGTGCCGGGGGCGCCTTCGATATCCATCTGGTTCAGCTCGAAATTGCGATAAGCCCCGATGACCGCGTCCACCTGCCCGGACATCAGCGAAGGTGAAAGCGAGAAGTTGACGTTGATCAGTTCGACCTCGTCGAGTTTCACGTCGTACTTGCCCAGCACAGTGCCCAGAACCGCCTCTTCCACGCCCGCGACCGAGAAACCGATCTTTTTATCCTTCAGGTCCGCAGGCGATTTGATCGGGCCGTCCTTTAGAACCAGCAGGCAGTTCAGAGGCGTGGCAACCAATGTGCCGACGCGCTTCAGGGGCAGGCCCTCGTGAATCTGAAGATGCAGCTGCGGTTGGTAGGACACGGCCAGATCGGCCTGACCGGCGGCAACCAGACGTGGTGGCGCGGACGGATCGGCGGGCGGGACGATTTCAACCTCAAGCCCCTGCTCGGCAAAGTAACCGTTTTCCTGCGCCACAATGATCGGACCGTGATCGGGGTTGATGAACCAGTCCAGCAGGACGGTCATCTTGTCCTCGGCCCAGGCGGGTGCGGCGGCCAACAGAGCAGCGGCCGTGATCAGTTTTTTCATGTCTCGCGTTTCCTTCTGTTCACGAGGTTGAAGCCGCGACGAGAACGATCTCGCCCGGCCAATCTGGTTGGATTTGTTCGGCTGCGCGCCAGGCGCGCAGCCCGGTGGCGCAGCACAGCGCCAGTCGTTTTCCTTTGTTAGGCTCTGATTTTCGAAGTTCGTCCAAAGGCACGCGCTGTGCATCCGGGTGTATTCGGACCGGTGCTTCGTCCTCGCCCCGCAGTTCGATAATCCGATCGTCGGAGGTGAGCTGGCTGGCCGAGAGAAAGCGGAAACAATGGTTCGGCTCGGCTGCGTCGTCAAATCTGAACGAACTGCCGCGGAGCGTACCGCCATCATATTGGACCATCTGGCCCAGAGGCGATGGCCCCATGCCCAGAAGCAGGCTCAGCACCATCTGCGCCTGCATCGCGCCCGTGACGCCAACAACGGGACCCAGAACTCCGGCCGTGGCGCAGCTGGCACCACTGTCAGGCGCATCAGGGAACAACGCCCGCAAGGATGGGGCACCACCGCAGAAGCCGCCAACATAGCCCGATAGGCCAAGCACCGACGCGCTGATCAGGGGCTTGCCTTGGGCCAGACAACTGTCCGACAGGATATAACTCGCCGCATAACTGTCTGCGCAATCGAGGATCACATCCGCCTGGGCAACGAATGCGGCCACATTCTCGGATGTCAGAGCCTGTGCGTGGCCGATGGCCTCGACTTCACTGTTCAGCGCACCACAGCGATCAGCGGCGACATCTGCTTTGAACCGTCCGCGATCCGCTTCGGCAAACAAGGTCTGGCGATGCAGGTTGGAAAGATCGACCGTATCGCCATCCACTATCGTGATTCGCCCGACCCCGGCACCAGCCAGCAAGGGCAGAGCCGGAGCAGCCAGCCCACCGGCACCCACCACCAGCACGCGCGCCGACGCCAGGCGCGCTTGTCCGTCGGCCCCAACCTCGGGCAGTAACATCTGGCGGGAATATCGGCTCATCTTGTGGCCTCAATCCACGCGCGCACACGCGCCTCGGGGTCGCGGTTCAGGGTAATATCCGTGACGACCGAGACGATATCGGCCCCCGCTTCCAGCACACCCGGCGCGCGTTCAACACTCATACCGCCGACGCCGACCAGTGGAATATCACCGACACGGGCTTTCCACTCGGTAACGCGCGGCAAGCCCTGCTGATGCCATTTCATCTTTTTCAGGATCGTCGGATAGACAGGGCCCAGCGCGACATAGTCCGGGTCCATCGTCAGGACGCGCTCAAGCTCGTCATCATCGTGGGTGGAAACACCCAGCTTCAAACCCGCTTTTCGGATGGCTTTCAGGTCTGCTTCGTCCAGATCCTCCTGCCCCAGATGAACCCAGTCACAGCCCAGATCAATTGCGTCCTGCCAATAGTCATTCACCACGAGAACAGCACCGTGTGCCCGACAGAGATCACGTGACATTGCAATCTGCTCGTGCACCACCTCTTCTGGCTGGTCCTTTACCCGCAGCTGCACCAACCTGGCTCCCAAGGGCAACATGCGTCGCAACCAATCAGAATGGTCGAAAATCGGATAAAAACGATCCAGCGTCATGACAGGAAGGCCTTACCGATCACCGGGGTCGAAGGCTCGGCCATATCTCGCGGCTCGATCGGGTCAGCTTGATGAGCCAGCATCCCTGCTTCAATTCCCCGAGCCATGGCCCTAGCCATCATTTGAGGATCTCCGGCGCGAGCCACGGCGGTGTTCAGCAGCACGGCGTCATATCCAAGCTCCATCGCATGGGCGGCATGGCTGGGCAGGCCGATCCCCGCGTCGATGACCAGCGGGACATCAGTAAATTCCGCCCGCATCGCCCGCAGGGCGTATTCGTTGTTCAGACCGCGACCCGAACCAATGGGTGCGCCCCAAGGCATCAACACCTCGCATCCGGCCTCAAGCAGGCGTTCGCCGACGATCAGGTCGTCGGTGGTGTAAGGAAAAACCTGAAACCCATCCTCGGTCAGGATGCGCGCAGCCTCGACCAGTTGGAACACATCCGGTTGCAGACTGTCTGTATGGCCGATCAGTTCCAGCTTGATCCATGGCGTCTCAAAGACTTCGCGCGCCATGTGAGCAGTGGTCACGGCTTCCTTCACCGTATGGCACCCTGCCGTGTTGGGCAGGATCAAAACGCCCAATTCGCGGATCATCTGCCAAAAGGTTTGCCCGGCACCGGACTCACGCCGCAGCGAGACCGTGGCAACCCCGGCGCCACTTTCACGAAATGCCCGCTCCAGAATGGCAGGGCTGGGATATTGCGCTGTGCCCAGCATCAGTGGATTGGGTAAGCGGGTTCCGTAGAAGGTTTTCATCCTCAGCCCCCCTGCATTGGGGCGACGACCTCGACCCGGTCACCATCTGCCAATCGGTGAGAGATGCGCAAACTTGAGGCCACGAAAACTTCGTTCACGGCGGTGGCCACACGGCCCGAGAACCCGCACTCCTCAAGCAATTCTGACAGGGTTTGGGCGCACACTTCACGCGGCGCGCCGTTAAGCACGATCTTCATCGACCATCTCCGAATGTTTGTTTTCCAACGCCAAATCAGCCACGCCCTGTGCCAGTGCGGGCGCCAGCAGGTAGCCATGCCGGTAAAGACCATTGGCATAGATGGTCCGGCCCAATCGTCGGATGCGGGGCAGGTTGTCCGGGAAGGCCGGGCGCAGATCGACACCGATCTCCAGAACCTCGGCCTCACCGAAGGCAGGGTTAAGGGCATAGGCCGCGCTGAGCAATTCCAGCATCGAGCGGGCGGTGATGCGGCTGCTGTCCTCGGATTCGATCATCGTCGCGCCCAGCATGTAGATACCGTCACCACGCGGCACGATATAAAGCGGCATCCGCGGGTGCAGCAGACGCACCGGGCGCGTCAGCGAAACATCGCGGCAGCGGATAACCAGCATCTCGCCCTTTACGCCGCGCAAATCAGAGAGCAGATCGCGCGCGTGCAAACCGCGACAGTCGATCGCGTTCTCAAGACGGCTGGGCGCGAGTTTGCGGTGAAACTCGACCCCCTTGTTACGCAGCTGGCGGCACAGGTCCTGAAGGGCCCGGCGCGGATCAAGATGCGCCTCGGACCGGAAGTAGAGACCCGTGCCGAACGCGGATAAATCAGGCTCTAATAAAGCAATCTCATCGCGACTGACTTCGGAAAAGCCTTCGGTCCGCCGGGCAAACCGGCGCAAATCCGGCACATCCCGGGCGTTCGCAACAACCAATGTACCGCCGCGGTGCACCTGCGTTCGAGCGGCCCACCAATCAATGGCTGTCTGACCCATGCGAAGCACCGGTTCTTCGGCGTTTTCATACTCACACCACGGCGCAAGCATCCCTCCGGCCCACCATGAACAACCATGGGGGCCCGGCAGACCACCGGGGTCGAACACCTGCACCTTTTCGCCACGCGCTGTCAATTCGCTGGCCACTGCCAGACCAGCCACGCCAGCCCCTATGACCGACCAGATTGTCATGCTGGCCAAATCCGATGAAAGTGATGCACGGGCCCATGACCCTGACCGATACCAAGGTCGTCCGCCTGTGCGATAGCCCCTTGCAGATAGTCATGCGCCTGCGCAACGGCTTCCGTCAGCGGCAGGCCCTTGGCCAGGCCTGCGGCAATCGAAGACGACAAGGTGCAGCCAGTGCCATGGGTGTTCTTCGTATTCCGTCGCGGTGCCTTTATCTCGGCAATCACGCCCGAAGCATCAATCAGAAGGTCGTGGCAGATATCCCCGGAACCGTGCCCTCCCTTCATCAGCACCGATTCTGCGCCGATCCCGCAAAGATCGATACCCTGCGAGATCATATCATCCACCGTCGCCGCACTCTGCCCATCCAACAGACGCGCGGCTTCCGGCAGGTTCGGGGTCAAAACCGTCGCGCGTGTCAGCAACACATCGCGCAGCGTCCGAACCGCTTCGTCAGCAAGTAGCGGATCGCCCGATTTGGCCACCATTACCGGATCTAGAACAATCGGACCGCTGAAATCTGCGATGGCGTCCGCCACCGTATGAATGATCTCAGGGGTCGCCATCATGCCGATTTTGATGGCGTCTACATCCAGATCCCCCAGAACTGCATTGATTTGCGCCGCAACCACATCCAGCGGAATGCCATGCACCGCCGTCACGGCGTGAGTGTTCTGGGCCGTCACCGCAGTAATGACACTTGCGCCGTAAACACCCAGAGCCGACATAGCTTTGAGGTCAGCCTGGATACCAGCGCCGCCGCCGCTGTCCGATCCGGCAATTGTCAAAGCGATATATGCCATCTGCGTGCTCCATTTGTTTAGGCAACGGAGCACGGAAAAACGCCAGGCGTGTTTTAAGACCGTTCCCTCCGCCGGTATTGCCCGGATCAGGTTCGATGGGTTAGCGCATCCACGCCTCTCAGCCCTTCAATCAGGGCACCCCAACGGTTGTGGCGACATTCTCAGACGCCGGATTGGAAATCAAGGAGGAAACAGGGGCAACTAAGGCCAGTCTAAATGATAGAATAAGGCCAAGCGCGCCGCGAGATCGGGGGTATTTGCGAGGCTCTGCCTCGCGCTCCGGGATATTTATAGCCAGATGAAGAGCGGGTCCCTGCTTCATCTGGCCAAAATACTCCGGGGGAGTCGCGGCTTGCCGCGGCGGAGGCAGAGCCCCCTTGCCCGGAGGAGAGGCTGATTAACCTTTCATGCCGTCCCAAAAAGACTTTACAGACGAGAAAAAGCTTTTCGATTCCGGATGGTTGTCTTCGCCCAGATCATCAAACTCGCGCAGCAGTTCTTTCTGGCGGCTGGTCAGGTTGACCGGAGTCTCGACGGCCAGTTCGATGAACATATCGCCGACACCTCCACCGCGCAGAGCCGGCATTCCCTTGCTGCGCAAGCGCATTTGGCGACCGGATTGGCTGCCGGCGGGAATCTGGACGCGGCCGCGACCGCCATCGATAGTGGGCACCTCTATCGACCCGCCAAGCGCAGCCTTGGCCATGCTGACCGGCACACGACAATAGAGATTCACGCTGTCGCGCTCGAACAATTTGTGTTCGGACACTTCGACGAAAATATAGAGATCGCCCGGAGGGCCACCGCGCATACCGGCCTCACCTTCGCCCGCCAACCGGATACGGGTGCCGGTTTCGACGCCTGCCGGAATATTCACGGACAGGGCACGATCCTTTTCGACCCGCCCGGCGCCATTACAGGATTTGCAGGGGTTCTTGATGATCTGGCCCAGACCAGAGCACGTCGGGCAGGTACGTTCGACCGTGAAGAAGCCTTGCTGCGCGCGAACCTTGCCCATGCCGGAACAGGTCGGGCAGCTGGTTGGTTCTACGCCACCTTCGGCGCCCGTCCCATCGCAAGAAGAACACGCGACCGCAGTAGGAACATTGATGGTTTTCTGCAGGCCAGCATAAGCCTCTTCCAGCGTGACCCGCAGGTTATAGCGCAGGTCTGAACCACGTGCGGCGCGGCGTCCGCCGCCTGCCCCACGCTGGCCGCCCATGAAATCACCGAACAGGTCATCGAACACGTCCGAAAACGCGCTGGAGAAATCGCCCTGCCCGCCAAAACCACCACCGGGACGCCCGCCGCCGCCCATTCCATTCTCAAACGCGGCATGGCCAAAGCGGTCATAAGCGGCTTTTTTGTCGGCATCGCGCAGAACGTCATAGGCCTCGTTGGCCTCCTTGAACTGCGCTTCGGCGTCAGGATTGTCCTTGTTGCGATCGGGATGCAGCTGCTTGGCTTTCGAGCGAAAGCCTTTCTTGATTTCATCCGCTGAAGCGCCCTTGGACACGCCGAGCACTTCGTAATAGTCGCGTTTGGACATCAGTATTTCCTTCTGCCTCAACGTAATCGGGCCGGCCCGGCAACCGGACCGGCCCAAATTGGCCCGGTTACCCGTTAGTTACGCTTGTCGTCGTCCAGATCTTCGAACTCGGCGTCGACAATGTCATCGTCACCCGGCGCGGCATCTGCGGCGGCAGGCTCATCTTCACCCTCTTCCGCTTGTGCCTTATAGATCGCCTCACCCAGTTTCATGGCCGCTTCGGTCACGTTCTGGATGCCCGACTTGATCTTGTCGGCATTGTCCGTTTCCAGCTCATCCTTGAGCGCGGCAACAGCCAGTTCGATCGCTTCGACGGTCGACGGGTCGACCTTGTCGCCATGTTCCTCGATCGATTTCTCGGTCGCGTGAACAAGGCTTTCGGCCTGGTTCTTGGCTTCCACCAGCTCTTTGCGGGCCTTGTCTGCCTCGGCGTTTTCCTCGGCATCCTTGACCATCTTGTCGATATCTTCGTCCGATAGACCGCCCGATGCCTGAATCGTGATCTTCTGCTCTTTGCCGGTGCCTTTGTCTTTGGCCGAAACCGAGACAATGCCGTTGGCGTCGATGTCAAAAGTCACCTCGATCTGAGGCATTCCGCGCGGCGCAGGCGGGATTTCTTCGAGGTTGAACTGACCCAGGATCTTGTTGTCCGCAGCCATTTCGCGCTCACCCTGGAAACAGCGGATGGTCACGGCGTTCTGGTTGTCCTCGGCGGTCGAGAAGACCTGAGACTTTTTGGTCGGGATCGTGGTGTTGCGGTCGATCAGGCGGGTGAACACGCCACCCAGCGTCTCGATCCCCAGCGACAGAGGCGTTACGTCCAGCAGGACTACGTCTTTGACATCACCCTGCAGAACACCGGCCTGAATGGCGGCACCCATGGCAACAACTTCGTCCGGGTTCACACCCTTGTGCGGCTCTTTACCGAAGAACTTGGTGACCTCTTCGATCACTTTCGGCATCCGGGTCATACCACCGACCAGAACAACCTCGTCGACGTCGCCCGCCGACAGGCCCGCGTCTTTCAGAGCAGCCTGACAGGGCTTCATCGACTTCTTGATCAGGTCACCGACCAGCGATTCCAGCTTGGCACGGGTCAGTTTCATGACCATGTGCAACGGCTGACCGTTCGAACCCATCGAGATGAACGGCTGGTTAATCTCGGTCTGCGAAGTCGAAGACAGTTCGATCTTGGCTTTCTCAGCGGCTTCTTTCAGACGCTGCAGGGCCATCTTGTCGGCAGACAGATCGACGCCGTGCTCCTTTTTGAACTCATCCGCCAGGTAGTTGACGATGCGCATGTCAAAGTCTTCACCACCCAGGAAGGTGTCGCCGTTGGTCGACTTAACCTCGAACAGGCCGTCGTCGATTTCCAGAATGGTCACGTCGAAAGTACCGCCACCAAGGTCATAGACCGCGATGGTTTGGGTTTCTTCTTTGTCCAGACCATAGGCCAGCGCGGCGGCGGTCGGTTCGTTGATGATCCGCAGCACTTCCAGACCAGCGATTTTACCGGCGTCTTTGGTGGCCTGACGCTGGGCGTCGTTGAAGTATGCCGGAACGGTGATGACTGCTTGCGTGACGTCCTCACCCAGATAGCTCTCGGCAGTTTCCTTCATCTTGCCCAGAGTGAAGGCCGAGATCTGGCTTGGGGAGTACTTTTCACCGCGGGCTTCAACCCACGCGTCGCCATTGCCGCCATCGACGATGGCATACGGCACCATTTTCTTATCTTTTTCGACTTCGGCATCATCCACGCGACGACCGATCAAGCGCTTGACGCCAAAAATCGTGTTGTCGGGGTTGGTGACCGCCTGACGTTTTGCAGGCTGACCGACCAGTCGCTCATCTTCGGTGAAGGCGACGATCGAGGGCGTGGTCCGCGCCCCTTCGGCGTTTTCGATGACCTTCGGCTGCGAGCCGTCCATGATGGCCACACACGAGTTGGTGGTACCGAGGTCAATCCCGATTACTTTTCCCATAATTTTGATCCCTTTCAATTTAAGGCGATGTCCCGAGGCCTGAACCCGTTACGGCATCCCGGCCCCGATCTGATGTGCGCGACAGCACTACACCATCGCGCGTCGAGGCGTATATAAGGGCGCAAACTGGGGCCTGCAAGCGGTCAGAAACGCAGGTTTTCGGGAATTTGTGGCCTTTTTTGGCAAGGTTCTGGCAAGGTTTGGGGATTCTGTTATGGCGCGGCTGCTTTTGCGCGGATTCGATATCCGCAAAGGCTATTTGAATACGGCGGCGCAGACCGGTCTGATTGATCTGCTGCGGCCGATTCTGAAAGCCGCGCCGCTGTATCGACCCGTGACTCCATCCGGCAAGGAAATGTCGGTGCGCATGACTTCGGCCGGGACGCTGGGCTGGGTCACGGACCGGGCGGGGTATCGGTATCAGGACACTCACCCAAAAGGTATGGCCTGGCCCGCGATTCCGGATGAGATTTTGACGATCTGGCAAGACCTGACCGACGCGGAACATCAGCCCGATTGCTGCCTGATCAACTACTACGGCGAGGGCACAAAGATGGGTCTGCATCAGGACAAGGACGAGGCTGATTTCTCGTGGCCCGTCCTTTCAATCTCGCTGGGCGATGATGCGCTGTTCCGCATCGGCAACACCACGCGGGGGGGCAAGACCGAGTCGATCTGGCTGAATTCGGGTGATGTCGTAGTTATGGGCGGTCCGGCACGGCTGGCCTATCATGGGGTGGATCGTATCCGGTTCGGCTCGTCCCGGCTGTTGCCAAAAGGCGGACGCATCAACCTGACCCTGCGGGTGGCAACGTAAAGCGCAATCCGAAAACCGGTTCCGAACCAAATTTCGCGCCCGGCATGGATCAGCGGCGGGCATCCCAGCTTTTTGAGACCTGCTTGCGGGTATAGAACTCACCCAGCAAGCCGATCATGGTCAGAACAATCCCCACCCAAAGCGCGTATTCCCAGCTGGTGTTGCGCGGAAAATAATTGCGGAACACGAAGCCGCGGCACTGGTCGATGATGTGAAACAGAGGATTCCAGGCAAACATAGTCAGCATGAAACCACCCAGAGCGTTGGCGACAAACATCTTTCCCGAAAACACCATGTTCATGCGGCGATACACATTGGTCAGAATCGCAACCGTGCTGGGAAACCAGGGTTTGAGCGCCAACAACACCAGACCCACCGAACACCCCGTGAACCAGGCCAGCACAAGCATCGCGAAGGCTCCGCCGGGGTCCTGAATCTCAAGCGGTGAGACGGCAACGCTGTAGACAAAAAGGATCACAAGGATCGAGATGAGTTGTGTATAAAACGTACCAAAGGCCGCAGCGGCAAGCATCACCATCATGGTCATCGGCGAATGCAGGGTCATCGGGTTGTTGCCATCGCCGACACCCGCGATGGACGTGGCCGATTTGATATTTGTCATGAACAGAAAAACACCTGAGAGCAGGAACAGAATGAACTCTCCCCGTATCTTGGCAATCCGGGTACCCATGAAAGAGAGGATGAGGTAGAACGCCCCGGCGACAACAACAAGCTGAACAATATTGATCAGAATCGCCATGACCGCATTAGAATGCTGTGATCGGATATTGCGCACAACCGCATGGAATATCAGCTCTGCGGTGGTAAAGGCCCCGCCCAGCAATGTCTGATTTCGCTTGTAGTGAAACACTCGACCACTCTTTCCTGCTCTTGTCGCCCTCAATCTGGCACGAAATTCTTGCTGTTCCGTATCCACCGCATCATAAGTCCGTGAACGACCCTGATCAACAAATCACAGGAACGGAGCTTTTTTGTGACCTATGACGCCCTCATCCCCGTCATCCGACGGCTGGCCCTTCAGGCAGGCGACAAGATCATGCAGATCTATGAGGCCGATGACTTCGACGTCAAAGTCAAATCCGATTCCAGCCCGGTGACCGAAGCGGACGAGGCTGCAGACGCGCTGATCTCAGCCGGATTGCGCGAAGCCTTTCCCGATATCCTGCTGGTGACCGAGGAACAGGCGGCCTCGCATTCGGAAAAAGGCGAGACATTCCTGATCGTTGATCCTTTGGACGGTACAAAAGAATTCATCAACCGTCGCGGCGACTTTACGGTGAACATCGCGCTGGTCGAGAACGGCGTACCAACCCGAGGCGTGGTGTACGCACCTGCGCGGGGCAGGGTGTTCTATACGCAGGCCGACGGGCAAGCGGTTGAGGAAACCGGTGCTCTGAACAAGGATCAGCCGGGTCATGTAACTCCGATATCAGTCTCTAATCCCGACAATTCGGCGCTGATGATCGTTGCTTCCAAGTCGCATCGTGATCAGGCAACCGAGGATTACATCAGCAAATATCAGGTGCGCGACAGCAAAAGTGCCGGATCGTCGCTGAAGTTCTGTCTGGTGGCAACGGGTGAGGCCGACCTCTATCCCCGCGTGGGCCGCACCATGGAATGGGACACCGCCGCGGGTCATGCGATTCTGGCAGGCGCAGGCGGCCATGTGGTGCGCTTCGATGACCATTCGCCGCTGGTTTATGGCAAGGATGGCTATGCCAACCCGTTTTTCATCGCCTATGCTCCGGGCGTAGACCTGAAGGAAGCCTGATGTCCGTTCTGATCGCTATCCCCGCCCGTTACGCCTCGACCCGTTATCCCGGCAAACCTCTGGTCCCGTTGACAGGCGCCAATGGCACCAGCATGACCCTGATCGAGCGTTCGTGGCGCGCCGCGATTTCCGTTGCGGGTGTCGACCGGGTGGTCGTGGCCACCGATGATGACCGCATTCGTGAAGTATCTGAGGGGTTCGGGGCCGAGGTTGTGATGACCTCGGAAACCTGCCGGAATGGTACCGAACGCTGCGCCGAGGCCCATGCGGTGCTGGACAGCGGCTATGACATCGTCGTTAATCTGCAGGGTGATGCGCCGTTGACGCCGCATTGGTTTATCGAAGACCTGATCAGCGGATTACGTGCGGCGCCCGACGCAGGCGTGGCCACCCCGGTGCTGCGCTGTGATGGCGACGCGCTGAACGGGTTGCTGAACGATCGTAAACATGGTCGAGTTGGGGGGACGACAGCCGTGTTCGGCAACGATCACAGCGCGCTCTACTTCTCGAAAGAAGTGATCCCGTTTACCGCCGAGACCTATGCCAGCACCGATCCGACCCCGGTCTTTCACCATGTCGGCGTCTACGCCTATCGCCCCGATGCGCTTGACGCCTATCCGTCCTGGCCAAGTGGCCCGCTGGAAACGCTGGAAGGGCTCGAGCAGCTGCGCTTTATGGAAAATGGACGCAAGGTTCTGTGCGTCGAAGTCGAAGCCAAGGGTCGGCAGTTCTGGGAGCTGAACAACCCGCAAGACGTCGCCAAGATCGAAGAGATGATGACCGCCATGGGGCTTGAATGACCCATATTCTGGTTACAGGTGGCGCCGGATATATCGGTTCACATGCCTGCAAGGCGCTGGCACAGGCGGGTTATACGCCGGTAACTTACGATAATCTGGTCACGGGCTGGCAAGATGCCGTGAAATTCGGCCCGTTTGAGCAGGGCGACCTGCTCAACAAGGGTCGGTTGGACGAGGTTTTTGCCAAGTACCAACCCGCCGCCGTGATGCATTTCGCCGCCCTCAGCCAGGTGGGCGAGGCGATGGCGGAGCCCGGCAGATACTGGTCGAACAATGTGACCGGATCATTGACGCTGATTCAGGCTGCAGTGGACGCCGGATGCCTTGATTTCGTCTTCTCCTCGACCTGCGCCACATATGGTGAACACGACAATGTCGTGTTGGACGAAAGCACGGCGCAGCATCCTCTGAATGCCTATGGCGCCTCAAAACGCGCGATCGAGGATATCCTGCGCGACTTCGAGGCCGCTCATGGGCTGAACCATGTCATCTTCCGCTATTTCAACGTGGCCGGTGCCGATCCTGAGGCGCAGGTGGGCGAGTTCCATCAACCAGAAACCCATCTGGTGCCGTTGATGCTGGACGCGATTGACGGCAAGCGCGACGGGTTGACGGTGTTCGGCACCGATTACGACACGCCCGACGGCACCTGCATCCGCGACTACGTCCATGTCTGCGATCTGGTTGATGCGCATATTCTGGGTCTGAACTGGCTGGAGCAGGGCAAAGGCTCCCGTGTGTTCAATCTGGGCACCGGATCGGGGTTTTCTGTGATGGAGGTGATCGAGCATTCGAAAGCCGTTACCAACCGAGCGGTTCCTTACAACATCGGCCCCCGCCGGGCCGGGGATTGCACCCGGCTAGTTTCAGGTTCCGTCCGCGCCGAAGAAGAACTCGGTTGGACGCCGAAAAGATCAACGTTAGAGACAATGATCACCGATGCCTGGCGCTGGCACCAGAATGGCAGCTACAAAAAGTGAACCGGGGTGAACCGCCGCTGAACTGGATGCAGCGTTACAAGTTGCGTCTGAAACGCAAGCGGCTTTTGTGGCGTTCCTTCCGCAGCCGTCGTCAGTTGACCGGGCTCTCCGACCAGACACAACGGATTGCGCCGGGGGCAATCCTCGCCTTCACCACTCTGCGAAACGAAATCACCCGTTTGCCGTGGTTCTTTCACCATTATCGCAGGCTGGGTGTCGATCACTTTCTGATGGTGGATAACGGCAGCGATGACGGGTCGGTCGCCTATTTGCAGGATCAACCCGATGTGTCGCTGTGGCGGACCACAGAAAGCTATCGCGCATCGCGTTTTGGGCTGGATTGGCTGACATGGTTGCAGTGGAAATACGGTCACGGGCATTGGACGCTGATGGTCGATACCGACGAACTGCTGATCTATGCCCACCATGACAGGCGCTCGCTACACGATTTGACCGCGTGGCTGGACGTGCATGGGCAGGCGGCGTTTGGCGCGCTGATGCTGGATCTCTATCCCAAAGGGCCGTTGGGCGCGCAGAGCTATGATCCGCAATCCGATCCAACCGAAGTTCTGCGCTGGTTTGATCCCAGCCCTTACCGCGCTCTACGCCAGACCCCGATGGGCAACCTGTGGGTACAGGGCGGGGTGCGCGAGCGGATGTTCTTTTCGGACCGGCCCGAAAGATCCCCGACGCTCAACAAAATCCCTCTGGTACGCTGGGCACGGCATTATGCTTATGTGAACTCCTGCCACTCCGCCCTGCCTCGATCGCTGAACTTCGCGTATGACGGGCCCGGAGGTCAGGCCCCGTCAGGCGTATTGCTTCACACGAAATTCCTGCCGGAGGTTGTCGAAAAATCGCAGATCGAAAAGCAAAGGCGTCAGCATTTTCACGATCCCGATCAGTTCGGCGCGTATTATGACGGAATCATCGGCGGACCCGATCTTTGGACACCCAGGTCTGCTGAACTGCGCGATTGGCGGCAATTGCAGGATCTGGGCTTGATGAACGCGGGCGGATTTCAGGCCACAGCGGGGAAGTAAACCGGATTTAAACCCGTTGCTTCGCAAGCTGTGTAAATGTCATAAAACGGTAATAGTCCGGCTCCACTCAGGCCTCAGGCGGCCCCGGGCAGACGCGCGTATCAAAAAAGGTTGGGCAGCTGCGTGAGCCTTTTGGATTCCTATCGCATGAGATTGCGGCGCAAGCGCCGTCTTTTGCGATGTTTGCGCAGACGGCGCGATCTGAAAGCGGTGGACGACAATACCGCCAACATCAAACCAAACGATATCCTGTTGATGAGCGTGGTGCGGAACGAGAAAATCCGCCTGCCCTATTTCTTAGAGTACTACCGTAAGCTCGGCATCAACCACTTCCTGTTCGTGGATAACGACAGTGATGACGGCACACGCGAATACCTGAGCAGCCAGCCCGACGTTTCGCTGTGGTGGACCGATGCAAGTTATAAACGGTCGACCTTTGGTCTGGATTGGTCGAATTACCTTCTGCGCCGCCACGCTCATAAACACTGGGTTCTGACCGTCGACCCCGATGAGTTCTTTATCTACCCTTTCTGCGACACCCGTCCAATCAGCGCCCTGACCGACTGGCTGGACGACACCGGCGTGCGCAGTTTTGGAACCATGCTGATCGACATGTATCCCGAAGGCGTGATCGAAGATGCGCCCTACCATGAAGGTCAGAACCCCTTTGAGATCGCGCCCTGGTTCGATGCCGGAAATTACATGATCACGCGCAATCCGACCTATGGAAACCTTTGGATTCAGGGCGGCGCGCGGGCGCGGGCATTCTTTCAGGACAAGCCCTCGAAAGCCCCTGCACTGAACAAGATACCTCTGGTGAAATGGCACCGCCGTTACGCCTATGTCAGTTCGACTCACGCGCTGCTCCCGCGCGGGCTCAATCAGGTCTACGAGGAACAGGGCGGCGAGAAAACCAGCGGAGCGCTGCTGCACGCAAAACTGATTGACACGCTGGGGGATAAGGCGCGGGAAGAACTGCGGCGACAGCAGCACTATGGTGCATCGGGCGAATATAAGGCTTACGCCAGCCAATTGGACGACAAACCGGTTTTCTGGAACAAGTGGTCCGAGAAATACATCAACTGGCGACAGCTTGAAATCCTCGGCCTGATGTCAAAAGGGAACTGGGCATGAACAGTCTGGGCGTCGTGATGCTGGTGCACACCGCGCTGGACCGGGTTGAGCAGGTGGCGCGACACTGGACCGCCTCGGGTTGCCCGGTGGTGATTCATGTGGATCGCAAGGTGGGCGATCCGGACTATTCCGATTTCGTCGCCGCCTGTGCCGATGATCCGCTGATCCTGTTTTCTGAACGGCACGTCTGTGAATGGGGCGGGTGGGGTATCGTCGCCGCATCGCAATCCGCCGCCGCCCTTATGCTTGAGCGGTTTGAGGACGTCCGGCATGTCTACCTCTCTTCGGGCGCGTGCTTACCGTTGCGCCCGATTGCAGATCTGATCGACTATCTGGCCGATCGGCCCCGGGTCGATTTCATCGAAAGCGCAACCACGCGGGATGTAAGCTGGACCATCGGCGGTCTGGATCTGGAGCGTTTTACCCTGCGATTCCCGTTCTCCTGGCGCAAACAGCGAAAACTGTTTGATTTTCATGTGCGTCTGCAGCGTACTCTGGGGCTGCGTCGGACGATCCCGGATGGTCTTGTGCCCCATATGGGCAGCCAATGGTGGTGCCTGACGCGACAAACCCTGTCCGCAATCCTTCAGGACCCCAAGCGCAAAGAGTATGATCGCTATTTCCGCCATGTCTGGATTCCGGATGAGAGTTATTTCCAGACGTTGGCGCGGCTTTATTCCACCCATATCGAAAGCCGGTCACTGACCCTGTCAAAGTTCGACTATCAGGGCCGTCCGCATATGTTCTACGACGATCACCTGCAACTGCTGCGCCGGTCCGACTGTTTTGTGGCACGCAAGGTCTGGCACCGGGCGGAGCGTTTATATCAGGCTTTTCTGACCGATCAGGACAGCGCGTTAACCCCGGCCGAACCCAACCCCGGCAAGATCGACCGCGTGTTCTCCAAAGCTGTCGAGCGGCGCGTTTACGGGCGGGACGGGCTGTATATGCAAAGCCGTTTCCCCCGCGCGGCCAACGAACGCAGCCTGACCGCATTCCCCTATTCCGTGTTTCAGGGGTTTACCGAACTGTTCGAGGATTTCGAACCCTGGCTTGCAAACGCCACCGGGGCGCGGGTGCATGGGCATCTGTTCCATCCGGAGCGGGCGCAATTCGCCGGGAATGAAACAATGATAAATGGCGCACTCAGCGATTGCGCCGCTCTGCGTGACTATAACCCGTCGGCCTTTCTGTCGAATGTCATCTGGAACACGCGGGGAGAGCGTCAGTGTTTTCAGTTCGGACCATCCGACACCCAGAAAATCAATGAATTCCTGGCGCGGGATCAGAATGCGCAGATCGCGATCATCAGCGGGGCCTGGGCGGTTCCGCTGTTCCGCTCGAACCTGAACTTTGCCGATATCCGGTGCGAAGCAGCCCGTTTGCAGCAAATCGAGAGCAAACAGCTCAGGCTTCTGGATGCCGCGCGCGCAAAAGCTCGAATCCATATCTGGACGATGGCGGATTTTGTGGAATCGCCTATCGAACCGCTGCAAACCATCCTCGAGGACATGGGTGCCCCCCAGCCTACCCACCTGACCGAACCACCCACGATGATTGATCTGTCCGGGTTCGGAAAATTCTTGCAGAACCTCAAAAATCAGGGGATGCATCCTTATCTGATGGGGGATTTTCCGGTGAATGACGTGTTCGGCGCGCAGGCGAAATCGTTCAAGAAGCCTTATCTGGTGCAGTAACGCAATATGACCCGCCGCTTCGATTACTTCATCGTTCTGGCCGACATGCGCACGGGATCAAACCTGCTTGAATCGCAACTGAACACGCTGGACGGCGTCACCTGCCATGGTGAGGCGTATAACCCCTATTTCGTCGGGCTGCCAAAACTGGATGAGGTTCTGGGCTTTACTCTGGAAGATCGCGAACGTGACCCGCTGGCGCTGATGGACGCGATCCGAAACGCACCGGGTGAGATGAACGGCTTTCGCTTCTTCAGCGACCATGACGCACGCGCGCTCGCCCCTGCGCTTGACGATCCGCGCTGCGCCAAGATCATCCTGATGCGCAACCCGCTCGACAGCTACATCTCGTGGAAGATTGCATTGGAAACAAAGCAGTGGAGGTTGGTGAACATCAAGCAACGGCGCGAGGCTGAGATCACGTTCAACGCCGAAGAATTCGCCGATCAGCTTGATCAACGACAAGCGTTCCAGCAGACCATTCTAAAGCACCTTCAAAAAACCGGGCAAACGCCATTCTATCTGGACTATGACGATCTGAATGATCTTGAGGTACTGAATGGTCTTGCCGCCTGGTTGGGCATCACCTCGCGACTTGAGGCGTTAAACCAACACCTCAAGCGTCAGAATCCCGCCCCGGCCCTGTCGAAAGTGACCAACCCGGGCGAAATGGAACAGGCGCTGTCACATTACGACAGGTTCAGGCTGCACCACATTCCGAATCTCGAGCCCCGGCGGGGACCGGCGGTATCCCGCTATGTCGGCGCGGCAAAGACGCCGCTGATGTACCTTCCCGTACGCGGCGGCCCCGAAACTGAGGTGGCGCAGTGGCTTGCCGATCTGGACCGGGTCACGAAAGAGGACCTGATCGCGGACCGCAACCAGAAACAAACTCGGCAATGGATGCAATCCCATCCCGGACACCGCAAGTTCACGGTATTGCGCCACCCGCTGGCGCGTGCACATGCGGTGTTCTGCGATCGTATCCTGCACACCGGCCCCGGCGCCTATGTGAGCATCCGCAACATGCTGAGCAGGCGGTACAAAGTGCCACTTCCAACCAAAGGTGATTTGGCCAGCTATACCCTTGATCAGCATTATGAGGCGTTTTCGGCATTTCTGGGGATGCTGCGCAGTATTCTGGCAGGCCAGACGCCGATCCGCGTCGATGGAGAATGGTGCGGCCAAGCGCAAACACTGGAAGGGATGGCCAGTTTCACCATGCCCGACCTGATCCTGCGCGAGGATGAGATGGCATCGGCCCTGCCCGAACTTGCCCGTAAGGTAGGCCACAAGACACCGCCAAAGCCGGTCAAAGCACGGCCAGATGCGCCATTTTCGCTCGACCAGATTTACGACGCACAGCTGGAAGCGCTGGCAACCGAAGCTTACCTGCGCGATTATACGGTGTTCGGGTTTGGTGATTGGAAACCGCTCTGACCTGCGCTCAGGGGCGTAGTGTAATCACGGTTCCTTCGTTCACCATCGCATAGATCTCTTCGATCTCATCATTCTTGACCGCTATGCACCCCGCCGTCCAATCCGGCGTCTTTTTCGCGCGCTTGAACTCGGATCGAAGGTTGGGCTGACCATGAATGAAGATATCGCCCCCCGGATCAACGCCAGCCGCCTTGGCTTTCGCCCGATCTTCCGAGTTGGGATACGAGATGCCCAGCGACAGGTGATACCGGCTGCGGGGATTGCGGCGGTCGATCAGATAGGTACCTTCGGGCGTGCGACCATCGCCTTTTTTGGTCTTCGTGCCATTGGGTGCAAAGCCAAGATCAACATCATATTCACGCAGAATTTGTTCGTTATGAAGAAGATACATCTTACGTGCGCCCTTGTTGATGACCAATGACGTCACCTCGGGTCCGCGGTAAGAAAGAAATCTGGGTTTGGCTGAGGCACATGCCGAAAGGCTCAGTGTAGCCGCCGCCCCCAATCCAAATGCTCGACGATCCATGTTTTTACTGCCTGCTGCTCTTATTATTGGCGGTTATTATGCCAGAATTGCGCAAAACTTAAATCACTTTTTGATGTTCGCCTGTTCGATCAGGCGTTGTTCGATGGCTTCCAGACGCTCCAGCACCTCGTCCCGATAGGCGTCGGTTTTTACCTCATCCTCGGCATGATGCGCGTCCTGCATCGAGTTCACGATCAGACCGACCAGCAGGTTCACCACCGCAAACGTGGTGACCATGATAAAGGGTACAAAGAACAGCCAAGCGTAGGGATAAACTTCCATCACCGGGCGGACGATACCCATCGACCAGCTTTCCAGCGTCATGATCTGGAACAGCGTATAGGCCGAGAGCCCCAGATCGCCAAACCAGTCAGGGAAGGTACCCGAGAACAGCTTGGTCGAGATCACCGCGCCGATATAGAACAGGATCGCCATCAACAGGAACACACTGGCCATACCGGGCAGAGCCGAGATGAAGCCCTCGACCACGCGACGCAAACGCGGGGCAACCGAAATGACCCGCAATACCCGCAGGATACGCAGAGCCCGCAACACCGACAGACCCGCACCGCCGGGCACCAGTGCGATACCCACAATGATGAAATCGAAGACGTTCCACCCGCTCGTAAAGAACCTGCGCCCGGTTGCGATCAGTTTCATCGTGATCTCGGCCACAAAGATCGCAAGGCAGAGGCCGTCGAGCGTTACGATCAGCGGACCCATCGCCTCCATCAGAGTGGGCGAGGTTTCCATCCCCAGCAGAATCGCATTGAAAATGATCACAGCCGTGATGAACCGCCCGAAAGCCGGGGCTTCGATGATGGTCAGCAGGCGTTGGGTGGTCCCCATGCGGATGGTCCTCGTGTCAGGGTTTTGGGTTCAGTATGAAACGGGCGGCCAGTTCGGTGTGTGACGACCATCGAAATTGGTCAACCACCTGCACCCATTCAAGGGTATAACCGGCGTCGACCAGCATTTTTGCGTCCCGGGCGAACGTGACCGGATTGCATGAGACATAGGCGACGATCGGGCATTTGGCCTGCGCCAGTTCGGCCGCTTGCGCCTCGGCCCCGGCGCGGGGCGGATCGAGGACCACGGTGTCGAACTTGCTCAGTTCATCGGGCATCAACGGACGGCGGAACAGGTCCCGCGCCTCGGTCGTGACCTGTTTCAGACCTTGCGCCTTGCGCCAGCCCAGATCGAGCGCCCTGGTCATTGCGGCCTCGCCTTCAACCGCGTGTACTTCGGCGGTCTGCGCCAGCGGCAACGAGAACGTTCCGCATCCTGCGAACAGGTCGACGACCCGCTTTGCACCATGCGTTGCTTCGGAAACAGCCTTTAACAGAGCCTGTTCTCCGTCTTTCGTCGCCTGCAGAAACGCTCCGGGTGGCGGGACAACGCCGGCTGTTCCAAAGTGTTGAACCGGCGGCTCGCGCATGGCGATCACTTCGTCATCCCAACTGAGCCTCGCAAGCCCGTGATGTTCGGTCGCTTGCGCCAGCGCCAGTTCCAATGGGCCATCCAGCGGCTTGCCCCCTTTGACCGCTACATCCAGACCACCTTCAGACAGGGTCAGCGTCACGGCCAGCACACCTTTGCGGCTGCCACCCAGCAGGGCCAAAGCCTCGGCTACTGGAATAGCGTTAATCAGGGCCGGATGCAGCAGATGACAATCAGGGATCTCGGTAATCGTATCCGAAGCACGGCCATGGAACCCAGCCAACGTGCTTTTCTTGGTGCGGCGCACAGCGATGGTAGCACGGCGGCGGGATCGCTCAGGAGAGGTGTGAATTGGCCGCATCGGGGCATCGAGCCCCTGCGCGGCCAGCGCGTTGCGCACCACCGCGACTTTCCAATCGGCCACAAACTCATCGGCGGCGTGCTGCAATTGGCAACCACCGCAGGCTTTGTAATGACGACATGGGGCTTTGACCCGCTGATCCGAAGGCGTCTCGACGCGGATATCGCTCAGGAATTGCCCCAGCAGGATGCCGCTGACCACCTCACCCGGCAGGGTGCGTGGCGCATAGATCGGCCCATCGGCGATGCCGTCGCCCTGATGGCCCAGGCGAATTATGGTGTAGTGCTGCGTCATAGGGGCCTGATAGCGAGGGTTCGAGCACAACAAAACCCCCTATTCGGCTGCCTCCGCCTGAATGAACCCACCGGACTGGCGATGCCAGAACCGGGCATAGAGCCCACCCTTCTCCAACAGCGCCTCATGCGTACCGCTTTCGACGATGTGCCCGTGATCCAGCACGATGATCCGGTCCATCTCGCTCAGCGTGGACAGGCGGTGGGCAATTGCCAGCACGGTTTTGCCTTGCATGACCCGGTGCAATGCCGTCTGGATCGACGCCTCGACCTCGGAATCCAGCGCCGATGTCGCCTCGTCCAGAACCAGAATCGGCGCGTCTTTCAGAATGGCGCGGGCGAGGGCAATCCGCTGCCGTTGCCCGCCACTGAGCTTCACACCCCGTTCACCCAGATGCGCGTCATAGCCTTTGCGGCCATGTGCGTCCTCGAGGCCAAGGATGAATTCATGCGCTTCGGCCTTGGTGGCGGCGTCGACCATCTCGGGCTCGGTGGCATCCGGTCGACCGTAGAGAATATTTTCACGCGCCGAGCGATTGAACATCGCGGTTTCCTGCGTAACCATCCCGATCTGGCGGCGCAGACTGTCCTGGGTCACCCCGCTGACATCCTGCCTATCGATCCGGATAGCACCACTTTCCCCTTCATAGAGCCTGAGCAGGAGCGAAACCAAGGTAGATTTCCCGGCACCCGACGCGCCCACAATGCCCAGCTTTTCACCCGGGGCAGCGGTGAAATGCAGATCAGATACACCGCCGACATCACGCCCATAAGCAAAGCTGACGTGATCGAAAGCGATCTCGCCTTCTGTCACCGCAAGCACGGACGCGTTCGGGGCATCCTCGACCCGGTCCCGCCTGGCCAGCGTGTTCATTCCGTTCTCAATCTCGCCGACATTGGCGTAAAGACCCATCAACGTGAAACTGACCCACCCGGTCATCTGCGCAATTCGGATTGATACGGCACCGGCGGCAACGATGTCTCCGGCAGTGGCGCTGCCTGCTTGCCAAAGCCAGATCGTCGCTCCGATCAACAGAACCGGCAATATTCCGGCCAGCGTCATCAGGACGAACCGGAAGCTGGCGGACAGCTTGCCGAACTCCAGCGACCTTTCGCGCAGGTCCACCATCGAAAGACGGGCCGCCTGATCTTCGAACTCGGAGTGGGCGAACAGCTTGACGGTTTTGATATTGGTGATCGTATCGACCACCTGACCAGACACCATCGCCCGCGCCCCGGCCCGCGCGGCCGAGCGTTTACGGATACGGGGCAGATACCAGCGCACCAGCAGAAAATAGACCGCCAGCCAAATCACAAACGGGATCATCACCATAGGATGAATAGACCCTAACAAAAGCAAAGAACCAGCAAGCGAGGCCAGAGCAAAAACAATGGCGCTGATCGTTTCGGACACGACCTGCGCCATGGCGTTCGACGTCTGCATCTGTTTCTGTGCGATCCGACCCGCGAAATCATCGTCGAAATAAGTCACCGATTGGCCCAGCGTCCAGCGGTTGAGCTTGGCCAGCACCAAGGGGGTGATATTCGGCATGACGATGTAGTTATTCGCCACCGACGACAGGCCAAACAAAGCCGGGCGCAACAGCATGAAGAACGCAACCGCGCCCGCAATCATCCACATGTTGCTACCGGTTAGAAATGTATCTGGCTCGCTGGCGGAAACCACGTCGATCACGCGACCCAGAATCCAAGCCGTACCAGCCTCCATGGCGCCCGCAAAGGCCGAGAACGCGGCGGCGACGAACAGCATGGGCCAGGCACCGGACAAGCTCCAGCGAATGAACGCCCCCAACGTTTGCGGCGGGGGCGTTTCAATATTCTTGAACGGATTGATGAGGTCGGCGACCCTCATTCTGCAGCCTCCGGGTTCAGGAAGCCCCCGGATTGCCGCGCCCAGAACTGGGCGTAAAGCCCGCCCTGCGCCAACAGGTCGGAATGTCCGCCCTGTTCGACGATCCGACCGCCATCCATCACCAGAATGCGGTCCATCTGCGCAATCGTGCTGAGCCGGTGCGCAATGGCGATCACGGTCTTGCCTTGCATCATGCCGTAAAGCGTCTCCTGAATTGAAGCTTCGACCTCGGAATCTAGGGCGGATGTCGCCTCGTCCAACAGCAAAATCGGAGCATCCTTCAGGATCACCCGCGCAAGGGTGATCCGTTGCCGTTGACCCCCCGACAATTTCACCCCGCGTTCACCCACATGCGCATCGTAACCGGTACGCCCTTTGGGGTCTTGCAGATCAAGGATGAACTCATGCGCCTCAGCCTGTTTCGCCGCGTCGATCATCTGGCCTTCGGTCGCACCGGGACGGCCATAGAGGATATTGGCCCGAACCGAACGGTGCAGCAAGGCACTGTCCTGCTGGACCATCCCGATATGGCTGCGCAAACTGTCCTGCGTGACACCCGAGATATCCTGACCGTCGATCAGAATCGCGCCCTGTTCGACGTCATAAAATCGCAGAAGCAGCTTTACCAGAGTCGACTTCCCAGCGCCCGAACGTCCGATCAGACCGATCTTTTCACCCGGTTTGATGGTCAGGTTGATATGATCCAGGCCACCTGTTTCACGGCCATAATGATGCGACAGATCGCAGATGTCGATCTGACCCTTTTCCAGCCGCAGGGGTTCGGCCTCGGTGCGATCCAGCAGTTCGATGGGTTGCGCAATCGTCTCCATCCCCTCGGCCACGATCCCGAGTTGACGGAAGAAGCTGGTCAAGGCCCACATGATCCAACCCGTCATCGAGTTGAGCCGCAGCGTCAAAGCCGTAGCAGCCGCGACGACGCCGACCGAAGCGCTGCCTTGTACCCACAGACCAAGTGCCAGACCGACAACACCCACGATCAACATTCCATTCAGCGTAACCAATACGGCATCCATGACGGTGAAGATCCGCATCTCGATCTGAAAGGTGCGCCGGGTGTCTTCGATGGCTTCCCGGGCATAATCCAGCTCCTGCGAGTCATGCGCGAACATCTTGACCGAGTGAATGTTGGTATAGCTGTCCACCACCCGCCCGGTTACGGCCGAACGCGCATCGGAGGCCGCCTTGGAGGCCGGTCCAACCCGCAGAACGGCCCAGCGCACCAGCAGCGCATAAAGCGCGAACCAAATGACCAGCGGCAACAGCAGCCGGGGATCGGCGGCCATCAACAGAATCCCTGCGCCCACCAGATAAGCCAGCGAAAACGAAATGGCGTCAAAGACCTGAAAAACAGCCTCTCCTGCCGCCGGAGGGGTCTGCATGATCCGGTTCGCGATACGCCCCGCAAAATCGTTCTCGAACCAGCCAACCGACTGACGCAAAACATGTTTATGCGCACGCCACCGGAAGATGGTGCCGATATTGGGCAGAATCGCGTTGTTGAGCAGCAGCACATCCACCACATGGAGCAAGGGCCGCAGCAACAGAACAAACGCCGCCATCAACATCAGTTCGGTGCCGTGTGCCTGCCAGACCTCGGACGGGGTGCCAGACAACAAGTCGACGACACGGCCCATGTAATAGATCAGCCCAACTTCGACCGCGGCCACAACGACCGAGATCAGACCCGTCCACAGAAACACGCGGTAGAAAGGCCGGGTATAGTCCAGCATGAAGGGCCACAGCCGCGTTGGCGGCGCGTCGACTTCTTCATAGGCGACAAAAGGGTCAACAAGATTTTCGAAGTAGCGAAACATGGAGAGTGCTCCGATTGAGCAGTAAATAGGTCATGCGAAGAAAGATGGCGCCAGAACACCACCCCTACGGGTCAAAGTGTTCCGGGTTTTAGCCGAACCAGATCCCGTAATACATTCGCATTCCTCCCTCCATATGAGTCAGGTGCACCCTGCCAAATCAAATCGGGTTTGTCATCCCCTTTTGAGACTTCATTTTATTTGGCCAGCAATTCTTCGCGGCTGAGCGCGAAATCCGAAGCGATCCAGCGCGCCTCGAGCTCGGCCAGTTTCGCGCCCAGCGCGGGGCCCGAGAAGGCGGGAATCAGGTCAACGGCCTTGATCGGAAAGCTGGCTGCGGCCCCGTGTTCCAAGGCCTCGATCAGATCGCCCGACCACGGCTGTTCCTGGAACGCACCGCGCAGAAGCGTCTCGTGCAGCCCGCCCGCCGCGCCGTAGCGATAGCCCAGTTCCGCAACGCTCGTTGTCGCCATCGCTTCGTCGCGCATCCGGGTCAGCCGTTGCAATTGTGCCCGGCTGAGACGCAGGGTTCTGGCAACTTCGACAGGCGCAATCGCGGCCAGACGGCGAATCGCTTCGGGGCTGGCCCCGGCGTCCTGTTCCAGTTTCACCAGTATCGCCAGCGCAGTATCGTCCGCCCCCGGCAGAAGCCTTGTCAATACGCCTGAACTGCGCATCGCCGCCACTGATGGCGCGGGATCAGGTGCCGCCAGAAGCTTTAGCATCTCGGCCCCGACGCGTTCGCGTGACAAAGTCTCTAACCCGCCCAAATTTGAGGCAATCGCAGCCAGGGCGTCGGCATCAAACCCGGCATCTGCATCGCCATACCAGGCGTGAAAGCGAAAATAACGCAGCGACCGCAGGTAGTCTTCGCGGATACGATCACGCGCCGCGCCGATAAACCGCACACGCCGCGCTTGCAGGTCGGGCAAGCCGTCCAGCGGGTCGAGGATCGTGCCGTCGGGCCGCGCATAGAGCGCATTCATGGTGAAATCGCGGCGTGCGGCATCCTCTTCGACCTTGTCGGAAAAAGCCACAACCGCACGTCGACCATCTGTTTCGACATCTCGTCGAAACGTGGTGACCTCATGCGGGATGCCTTTGCTGATAATGGTCACGGTGCCATGATCGATCCCGGTCGGGATCGGTTTCAGCCCAGCTTTTTGCGCCAGCTCTACGACCCTGTCAGGTCTCGCATCCGTGGCGATGTCGATGTCCGAAACCGGGACCTGCAGTAAAGCATTGCGCACGCAGCCGCCGACGAACAACGCTTGCGCCCCGCCATTGGTCAGGGCAGCGCATACATCCTGCGTGGCTTTTTTGGTTATCCAGTCTTCCGTGATCCGCTTCATTCGCTCATCCGCGCCGCCAACCCTCGCAGCATCCGCGCCGTGGCACCCCAGATGTAATAGGGGCCGTAGGGCACGGCATAGTAATACCGTCTCTGGCCACGCCAGCGCCGCGACTCGACGACATAATTCTCTGGGTTCAGGACATGCGCAAGCGGAACCGAAAAGACCTCATCAACTTCTCCGGGTTCGGCGATAGTTTCAAAACCGGATTCAAGGATCGCGACAACGGGCGTGACCGAAAACGAGGTCACGGTTTCATGGGTCGGAAGATGGCCCAGAATGCGAGGCAGTTCGGGCGGCAAGCCGATCTCTTCCCGCGCTTCGCGCAGGGCGGTGGCGGTGACATTGGCATCGCCTTCATCCTGCTTTCCACCCGGAAAGGCAATCTGACCTGGGTGGTGCTTTAGCGCAGACGAGCGTTTGGTCAGGATCAGCTGCGGCGCATCACCGACTATAGAAACAGGCACTAACACTCCAGCGGGGCGCAATTTGCGCCCCGCTGGCAGAACAGTTTCCGGGTTCAGATCAAAGTCACTGGACCCAGCGCCATCGCGGCCCAGCGCCGACGTCAAGTCTGAGATCAGATCACGCGCCATCCGAACCTTTGGCCTCGAACCCGACGGTCGTTGGGTCCAGCACGTAATGCGCACCGCAGAATTGACAGTCAGCTGTAACGGTGCCTTCATCCGTGGTCATTGTTGCGATATCCTGCGCCGAATAGATCGACAGGCTTTGGCGCACGCGATCTTCGGAACATGTGCAACCGAATTTTACCTGCTGCGCGTCATAGACCCGGGGCTGTTCCTCGTGGAACAACCGCACCAGCAGGTCGGTCGGCGCAATCACCGGACCGATCAATTCCAGATCGTCCACCGTATCGAGCAGGATATTGACCCGGCCCCAGTTCTCACCTTCTTCGCCATCGACCAGATCGGCGGCGGTCAGGATATCTCCGCTGCCTTCGTCAGAGGCGGCAAAGGGCGAGGCTTTGGGCATGTGCTGCAACATGATCCCGCCCGCGCGCCAATGCTCATCCACGCCGGGCTCGGTCGATTTGCCGAAGCTCAGAGAGAACCGGGTCGGCAGCTGTTCGGACTGTGCAAAGTAAGCCTCGGCACAGGCGCTCAGCGATCCACCGGTCAGCGGCGTGATGCCCTGATACGGCTGCGTGCCCTCACCCTGATCGATCATGATGGCGAAATATCCCTCACCTACCTGATCGAAGGGGGCCGCGTCGGTCAGACGGTCCCGGTCAAAGCTGGCATAAGCGCGGATTTGCGCAGGCTCACCTTCGACCTGCGGCGCGTAGTAGTCGGTTGCGATCATCCGCACGGCGCCCTTGGATTGCACCTGCAGCGACAGTTTCCAGCGCAGCGATACCGTCTGCCCGATCAATGCGGTCAGCAGGGCCATCTCGGCTACCAGCGCCTCGACCACCTGCGGGTAGTCGTGCTGTTTCAGAATGCCGTCCAACACGCCGTCCAGCCGCGCCACGCGGCCGCGCATGTCAGGTATATCGAGTTGAAAGGGCAGGACGGTGTCGTCCCACGCGATTTTGGTTCCAATAGACATGGGGTTTCCTTAAACGCCACAGGTTGGCATACCGCCACCATATAGGTTGAACAGTTCGGGTTGAAAGGGGCCTTACATGATCAGACGGTTCGGCGAAAGCCCCGAGGCAGGTCGCAAGTATACCCGACGCGCCGGTGCGTATGCCCTGCTGCCCCAGGGGCATCATTTGCTGGTGACATGGTATGACGATGGCAAAAACCCGGAATTGCAGTTACCGGGCGGTGGCATCGATCCCGGGGAATCGCCCATTGCGGCACTGCACCGCGAGGTCTATGAGGAAACCGGCTGGCTGATCGCTGCACCCCGCCGTGTCGGTGCATTTCGCCGCTTTACCTACATGCCGGAATATGACCTGTGGGCCGAAAAAGTCTGCCTGATCTACCGCGCCCGTCCCGTGCGCCGCATTGGCCCCCCGACCGAAGCCTTTCACGAAGCCCTATGGATGGAAACAACCGAAGCCGTTCACCAGCTGGGCAACGAGGGCGACACCCATTTTGCCTTGCGCCACCTTCAAGGGCTTTAAGTCCCGTTATACTCGAAGAACACGGCTGACACGTCATCCGTCATACCGCTGTCTGGCGACATCACCTGGGTAAGGCGCCAGAACATGTCATCCAGAAATTCCGGACCTCCGTGATCTGCAGCGCACTCGACCGCCATCGCCCTCAGGCCGTCATCGTCCAGCAAACTGCCGTCGGCAAGCTGGCATTCGGTAAACCCGTCCGAATGCAACAGCAGCTTATCGCCCGGCTGCATATAGGTTTCCGTTTGCTGGAACTGCGCATCCGGCAGCAGGCCAATCGGCAAGCCGCCTTCGCCCAGAAACTCGGTTTCGCCATTATGGCGCAGCAGCAGCGGGTGCGGATGCCCGGCCTGCACCATTTTCAGATGCCCGTTTCGAAGATCAATAATGGCGTAGACCATCGTGAAATACTCTTCGACCCCTGCGTCGGCGATCAGGCGAGAATTGAGCAGCGACGCGACCTCTTCAGGCGGCAGCAGGGCGTAGAACTTGTTGAACCTGCGCTCCATCGCAATGTTCTGATCGAAATGTTTGCTGGAGAGATACCCGCCAAGCCGTGCCGTCATCATTGCGGATGTAATCCCGTGGCCCGAGACATCGATGCTGTAGAATCCCAGCCGATTGACACCGGGCGAGAACATCCCCACAAGATCACCGCCAATATGGCCACAAGGTTTCAGCAATAGGCTGACCTGAGACTTTCCGAATGTTCCCTTCAACTCGGGTACTAACGATTCCTGTATCTTGCGCGCCTGCATCAGATCCTTGTCGATCGCGTCATGGGCAAGCTTCAGTTCATTCAATGCCGTTTCGATCATCTGGTTTTTTCGCGACAATTCCCGCTGCATGTCCAGAATGCGTGCACCCGCCGAGATGCGTGCGCGCAGCTCATCCGCCTCCAGCGGTTTGATCAGAAAATCATCTGCCCCGGCGTCCAGCCCGCGCGCGACCTCCTGCTTTTCGCTTTTTGAGGTCAGAAGGATGAAGTAGCTGTATTGCTCACGGTCCAGATTTCGGAAGGCCCGGCAGAACTCCAGCCCCCCCATCCCCGGCATGACCCAATCGCTGAGCACCAGATCGGGCGGATCGGTAGCGCAAAGCTCGATCGCCGCCTCGCCGCTGTCCGCCTCAAGAACCTCGAATCCCCACTTTTTCAGCGAGGCCACCAGAATGCGCCGCTGCAGACGGCTGTCGTCCACAACAAGAACCTTGCGGATCGCGCCAAAATCCAGCTCGACCCGGGTCTCAACATGACTGGCATCCGGCACCATGAAGTCCCTGTACTTGCTCAACTCTCCAGTTGTCGCAACGCTAAGGCCGTCAGCTTAACATCCGATGAAAGATCACATGGGCGCAATTTAACGTCACGTTTACCCGGGGCGGGCTACCAACACGTAACCGCAAGAGGGTGGCATGATTAAGTGGTCCAGAGTCAGACAGTTGCGTGATGAGGTCGGCGCAGACGAGTTCGACGAAGTTGTCGAGATCTTTCTGGATGAAGTGCAGGAGGTCATCGTCAGGCTGCGCAATGACACCGCCCGGACCGAGATTGAGCAAAATCTGCATTTCCTGAAAGGAAGCGCGCTGAGCCTTGGTTTCGACAGTTTCTCAAAACTCTGTCAGGACGGCGAGCGGCGCGCGGCCGCCGGTGAAAGTGCGGCGGTCGATTTGCCCGCGATATTCTCCGCTTACAGCGAATCGAAAGCACTGTTTCAGACGGGTCTCGCTGAGAACCTGCGCTAGATTACAAACTGCGCCAGCGTTTCATCTTCGGTGATGTCGGTATAGGTGAAACCGGCTTCGTCCAGATGCGCAAACAGGCGCATGAAATTCTCGGGCTTGCGGGTTTCGATCCCGATCAGGACCGAACCGAAATTGCGCGCCGATTTCTTCATGTATTCAAAACGGGCGATATCGTCTTCGGGGCCAAGAATGTTGAGAAACTCTTTCAACGCGCCGGGACGCTGCGGCAGGCGCAGGATGAAGTATTTCTTCACTCCGGAATACCGCTGCGCACGCTCCTTGACCTCGGGCAGACGCTCGAAATCGAAATTACCGCCCGAGGTGACACAGACCACGGTCTTACCGCGTACAAAGCTCTGCACATCCCCCACCGCCTCGACCGCCAGAGCGCCGGCAGGTTCGAGCACGATACCCTCGACATTCAGCATCTCGATCATCGTGGCGCAGATGCGGTCCTCGGACAAGGTCAGCACATCCGACAGGTGGCGTGACCTCAACAGCTCGAACGGCTTCTCGCCAATCCGGCCCACCGCCGCACCATCGACAAATGTGTCCACGTGATCCAGTGAAACCGGATGCCCCGCCGCCAGGGCTGCGCGCAGACAGGCCCCGCCCGCAGGTTCCACGAACAGACAGTGGGTGCGATCCCCGAACCATGTCGCCACACCTGAAGACATACCGCCGCCGCCAACCGGCAGAACAACATGATCCGGAACACGGCCCAATTGTTCTTCGATCTCAACCGCCAGAGAAGCCTGCCCCTCGATCACGTCTTCATCGTCGAATGGAGACAGGAAATGGCCGCCCTGTTCGGCGCACCAGCTTTGCGCGGCGGTCAGGGTGTCGTCGAAATAGTCTCCGGTCAGATGAATCTCGATGTTGTCACCACCGAAGATGCGGGTTTTCTGGATTTTCTGCTGCGGCGTTGTGACGGGCATGAAAATCACGCCCCGCACGCCCAAATGCTTGCACATATAGGCCACGCCCTGCGCGTGATTGCCTGCACTGGCACAAACGAACAGCTCCTGCTCCTGCTGCTTGCGCATCGCGTTGAAAGCGCCGCGTATCTTGTAGGACCGGACCGGGCTGAGGTCCTCACGCTTGAGCCAGATATCCGCGCCATAACGGTCGGACAGATGGGCATTCCGCTGCAACGGCGTTGCCGGAAACACAGAGCGCATCGCCTGTTCGGCAGCGCGGGCGCGGGTCATGAAATCTGTCATGTGCCCGTCGTGACTTATCCTGATCAAAAGAGCAAGGAATACATATGTGTACGGGATTAGCTGAGTTCGCGCTTTTCGATGAACACACCATAGATCGTCGTCAGGATGCTGACATTGATAAGCGGCAGGATCAACATTCCCGCAAATATCACCAAAACGGGCCCGACCACAGGAATGACGACAAACATCCCGGCAAGAAACTGGATCAGAAGCTGGAACAACGCTGATAAAACGACCAACACTACAATTGCGCCGCTCCCTCCGGATGTTGCCGCCCATGCCTGAGAGAAAGTAAGCGGTTTGCCGATGGCGGCTCCGGGCAAAATCGGGGATAGCCGGTAGAATCCGACGCTCAAAAGCACCACCAGTCCCAGCCATATGAAAATGCCGAGAAGCGCTGAAGCGCCAGCAACAGCTCCAATCACAAACGACACCGGAAGAAGTATGATCACACCCAATAATACAAACAGCAATATCCGGCCGAAATAGGCCAGAATCCGGTCGACCCTGAATTCGGGCACAACACCGCTTGGATACTCTTCAAGCAAAACAAATCGGTGCCATGACACGATGATCCAGAATGCTATGATCAGCAAAACTGTCATCGCACAAAAGATAAACATTGCAATAGACCCGGACGAGACAGCCCCCGAACTTTCGGCCGGGACGTTGCTGATCCCCTCGAGCGGAATCCCGAACATAAAGAACAGCCCAACGACCAGCAGACCGCCAATCAGCGCGGGTACGACGGAAATCTGCAACGCCTGCGTCAGGTTCCTGAGAACCATCTTCACCGAATGTACGAATATCTCCAGCCCCAGCATGAAACCCGCCCTCTCAACCAATCCTTGTTCTCTATCCGCCCGTTTCACCTCAAATCCCTGCCTGCGTCAATCCACACAGCTTGCCCCCGCGTGCAAAACCCGCTAGGGGCCAGTCGTTCTACGCATAAAGGGAAGTCAGATGTCCGCGCCCAAGAAAGTTGTTCTGGCCTATTCCGGTGGCCTTGATACCTCGATCATTCTGAAATGGCTGCAGACCGAGTATGGCTGTGAGGTTGTGACCTTCACCGCCGATCTGGGTCAGGGCGAGGAGCTTGAGCCTGCCCGTCAAAAAGCCGAGTTGCTGGGGATCAAGCCCGAAAACATCTATATCGAGGACATCCGCGAGGAATTCGTCCGCGATTTCGTTTTCCCGATGTTCCGCGCCAATGCGCAGTATGAAGGTCTATACCTGCTGGGTACGTCAATTGCGCGTCCGCTGATCTCGAAACGTCTGGTTGAGATTGCTGAAGCGACCGGCGCTGATGCCGTCGCCCATGGCGCGACCGGCAAGGGCAACGATCAGGTCCGCTTTGAACTGGCCGCTTATGCGCTGAACCCCGACATCAAGGTCATTGCTCCATGGCGCGAGTGGGACCTGACCAGCCGCACCCGTCTGCTGGAATTTGCCGAAGCGAACCAAATTCCGATTGCCAAGGATAAACGCGGTGAGGCGCCCTTCTCGGTAGATGCCAACCTGCTGCACACCTCATCCGAGGGCAAGGTTCTTGAAGACCCCGCCGATATGGCGCCCGATTATGTCTATCAGCGCACCGTCCACCCTGAGGATGCGCCGAACGAGCCGGAATTCATTGAGATCGGTTTTGAAAAAGGCGACGCGGTCAGCATCAATGGCGAGGCGATGAGCCCCGCGACCATCCTGACCAAGCTGAACGAATATGGTGGCAAGCACGGCATAGGCCGTCTCGACCTGGTCGAAGGCCGCTTCGTGGGTATGAAATCGCGCGGTATCTACGAAACACCGGGCGGCACGATATTGCTGGAAGCGCATCGTGGCATCGAATCCATCACCATGGACCGGGGCGCGATGCATCTGAAAGACCAGCTGATGCCGCAATATGCCGAGCTTATCTATAACGGCTTCTGGTACTCGCCCGAACGCGAGATGCTGCAGGCCGCCATCGACAAATCTCAGGAACATGTCACCGGCACCGTGCGTGTGAAACTGTATAAAGGTCTGGCCTCCACTGTGGGCCGCTGGTCCGATCACTCGCTGTATTCCGAGGCGCACGTGACCTTTGAGGAAGACGCAGGAGCATACGATCAGAAAGACGCTGCGGGCTTCATTCAGCTGAACGCGCTGCGCCTGAAGCTCTTGGCCGCACGCGATAAGCGGCTGAGCAAATAAGCATTCAGAACCCAAAAAATGGCCCCGGTGTACATCATGCACCGGGGTTTTTCTTTGTGCGGTTCCCGTGGGGTCAGGCTTGCTCGGGTCAGGCGTTTGTCTTTACGCATACGTCAATCAGAGAAGGATGGATCATGCTGCAGGACATCGCCGACGGAATTCAGAAAGGACTGAACGGCAAGAGCTTTGACGGATCGCTCAAATTTGATTGTGGCGACGAGGGCGTGATCGTTCTGGCGGACAATACCGCCTCGACTGAAGACCGCGAGACCGATTGCACCATCCGCATCTCGCGCGAGAACCTCTCCAAGCTTCTGACCGGCAAGCTGAACCCGATGACCGGGGTCGCGCTGGGTAAGCTGAAGATCTCGGGCAACATGGGTGTTGCGATGAAGCTGGGCCAGTTGCTGGGCTGATAAACTCGCGTCACCAGCGCGTGACAAATCATGTCAGCGCATTGCAAGCGCACGAAACTGCAGGCAGCTTGGTTTCGGAAGGAGACCTGCCATGCCCCGGACCACTTACCTTGATTGCCTGAAACCTTCTCTGCTGTTTGTACTGATCTTGCTGGCCGCAATGTTGCGCGCTCTGCCAGTACCCGCCGCCGGAACTGAAACGCTGACGGTTGCAGGTGGCTGTTTCTGGTGCGTCGAATCCGATTTCGAATCCGTTCCCGGCGTGGTCGGCGCTGTCTCGGGCTATACCGGCGGCAAAACCGAAAGCCCGACTTACGATCAGGTCTCAAAAGGCGGAACCGGGCATTACGAGGCGGTCCAGATCACCTTCGATCCCGCTCGCGTTTCCCGTGAAACCTTGCTGAGCATGTTCTTCCGTTCGGTCGACCCAACTGACGCGGGCGGCCAGTTCTGTGATCGGGGTGAGAGCTATCGAACCGCCATATTCGTCTCTAACACACGGGAAAAGGCGTTGGCGCAGCAGGCCAAGACCAGCGCACAAAACGCGTTGGGTCAAACGGTGGTCACACCGATCCTGCAAGCCGGAACCTTTTACCCTGCGGAAGCCTATCATCAGGATTACTACAAAGGCGACAAGCTGGTCCTGACCCGGTTTGGACCCAAACGCCAGAAGAACGCCTATAAAGCCTACCGCAAAGCCTGCGGTCGCGATGCGCGCGTCAAGCAGTTGTGGGGGAACGAGGCGCTCTTTGCAGGTTCTTAATTGAGCTGCGCGTCGCGCACTTCTTTCAGGTCGGGAATGACATCAGCCGTCCCGTGCCGCGTGACCATCAGCGCCGCGGCACGGTTTGCCTGGGCAATCGCCTGCGCCATTGGCATTCCCCGGTCCATGCCCGCCAGAACATACCCGGTGAAGGTGTCGCCTGCCCCGGTGGTATCGACCGCATCGACCTTATGGGCCTGAAACGCCTGCGGCTCACTGCCTTGATGATAGTAGCGTGCACCTTTGGAGCCAAAGGTTACGATAACATGTTCAACAGGCAGGTCTGACGGAGCCAGGCCCGTGGCCTGCTGCAGTTGCTCGGCCTCGATCTCGTTGAGGATCAGGAAATCCAGATAGGGCAGGACCGCCTGAACCGCCTCGGCCTGAAACGGGGCTGCCGCATAACAGACGGTCAGTCCCATTTCACGGCCCAGCTTGGCCGCCTCGAGCTGCGCATTGGTCTCGTTCTGCATGACGAGCAGATCGCCGGACGCCGCCGAGGACAAAGCCTGCCCCAGCTGATCGTCCGAAATGGCATGATTTGCGCCCTGAAACAAAACGATCAGGTTTTCGCCCTGCGCATCTACAGCGATAATTGCGTGACCGGTTGGCACATCGACCTCGGCAATATGCCGCGTATCGACGCCATATTCAGTCAGCCTGTCCCGCGCCCAGCGACCATCTGACCCGACCGCGCCAATATGCGACACCCGTGACCCTGCGCGGGCCGCCGCCACCGACATGTTCGCGCCTTTGCCGCCCAGAAACCTCTGCAGCCCGCTGGCTGCAAGAGTTTCACCCGCTTCGGGCAGATGCGGCATGGCATAGACCATATCCGCGTTGATCGAGCCAAGGTTCCAGATCGTCATGGTTTACCCGATATCGCAGGAGGCCAGAATGGCCATGTTCAGAATGTCATTCGCGGTTGAGACCGTCGAACAGATCTGGATCGGCTTGTCGACGCCAGACAGGATCGGGCCGATCACGGTGGCTCCACCCATTTCCTGCATCAGTTTGGTCGAGATCGAGGCGGAGTGCCGTGCGGGGACAATCAGGATGTTAGCTGGTCCGGTCAGGCGTTGAAACGGATAAGCTTCTTGCTGATCCACGTTCAGAGCCACATCAACCGTCATTTCCCCTTCGTATTCGAAATCGACGCCACGCGCGTCAAGAACAGTTGGGGCGACGTGCATCTTCTCGGCCCGTTCTGACACCGGATAGCCAAAGGTCGAGAAACTGACAAACGCAACTCTGGGTTCCAGCCCCATGTGGCGTGCAACAGCAGCGGACCGTTCGGCAATATTGGCCAGATCGTTCTCGTCCGGCCATTCGTGAACCAGCGTATCGCCGATCAGAACAATCCGCCCTTTATGTAGCAAGGCGGTGACACCCGCCGCGCCATGCGTGGCGTCTGCATCAAACACATGGTTGATCCGGTCCAGCACATGTGCAGACTTTCGCGTCGCGCCGGAAACCAGACCGTCAGCATGTCCATGCGCCAGCATTAGAGACGAAAATACATGTCGGTCACGTGCTGCGAGGCGGTGGATGTCTTTGCGGTCGAACCCCTTGCGTTGCAGGCGCTGATACAGGAAGTCCTTATAAGTATCGAGATGCGTAGTGTTGGCGGCGTTCACCACTTCAAGCTCTCGCACAGCATCACCCAAGCCGGCCGCCTCAAGCTTTTCTTTGACGTCATCCGGTCGACCGACGACCAGCGCCTTGCCGAAGCCCGAGCGTTGATACATGACGGCGGCGCGCAAGACGCGCGGATCGTCGCCCTCGGCAAAGATCATCCGGCTTTGCGCCGCACGGGCGCGTGCGTTCAGGCCGCGCAGGATGCTGGCCGTCGGGTCCATGCGCGATTTCAGGCTCAGCTCATAGGCGTCCATATCAATAATCGGACGTCGCGCCGCGCCAGTATCCATGCCGGCCTTGGCAACCGCAGGTGGAATGCGGTGAATCAGGCGCGGATCAAAAGGCGTCGGGATGATGTAATCGCGACCGAAGGTCAGCGACTTGCCATAGGCCATGGCGACTTCATCCGGAACATCTTCACGCGCCAACCGTGCCAGAGCGTGGGCGCAAGCGATTTTCATCTCGTCATTGATAGCCCGCGCGTGGATGTCCAGCGCACCGCGGAACAGGTACGGGAAGCCCAGAACGTTATTCACCTGGTTCGGATAGTCGCTGCGGCCCGTGGCAACGATGGCGTCCACGCGCACCTCGTGCGCCTCTTCTGGCGTAATCTCGGGGTCGGGGTTCGCCATCGCGAAAATCACCGGGTTATCCGCCATGCTGGCCACCATATCCTGCGTCACTGCCCCTTTGACGGACACACCCAGGAACACATCCGCACCCTTCATGGCATCTTCCAGCGTGCGCAGATCGGTGGTGATCGCGTGGGCTGATTTCCACTGGTTCATGCCCTCGGTCCGGCCTTGGTAGATCACGCCTTTGGTGTCACAGACGATGCAATTCTCGTGCCGCGCACCCATTGCCTTGAGCAGTTCGATGCAGGCAATCCCAGCAGCACCCGCACCATTCAGGACAATTTTCACATCTTCGATCTTTTTGCCTGAGATGTGCAGCGCGTTCAGCAAGCCCGCCGCGCAGATCACGGCTGTTCCGTGTTGGTCATCGTGGAAGACCGGGATATCCATCTCTTCCTTCAGGCGCTGTTCGATGATGAAACACTCGGGCGCTTTGATATCTTCCAGATTGATACCGCCAAAGGTCGGGCCCATTAGACGCACCGCGCGGCAGAACTCATCCGGGTCTTCGGTATCCAGTTCGATATCGATCGAGTTCACGTCAGCGAAGCGTTTGAACAGGACGGATTTCCCCTCCATCACCGGTTTTGAGCCCAGCGCGCCGAGATTCCCAAGGCCCAGAACGGCGGTGCCGTTCGAGATCACGGCAACCAGATTGCCCTTGTTGGTATAGTCATAGGCCGTCTCGGGCGCTTCGGCGATTGCTTCACATGGAACCGCCACGCCGGGGCTGTAGGCTAGCGACAGATCGCGCTGCGTCGTCATGGGAACGGTGGCCTGCACCTCCCACTTGCCGGGGGTCGGGTCGAGGTGAAAGGCCAGCGCCTCTTCTTTGGTGATCTTCGCTTTGGGCATCTTAACGGTCGTTTCCATGACTTCGGGGCTTTTGCCTCATAGCGCAGGCAGGGCCGCGCCTCAACGGGAATACTTTTCGCCTTTCGCAGCCAAGGCCGGGTTTGTAAGGTCGCGACCGGAATACGCCAGAAGGGGGCCGGTTTTGTCCACAGTCACGCCGATGATGGCGCAGTACCTTGAGATCAAAGAGGCTCATGCAGACGCCCTGCTGTTTTATCGCATGGGCGATTTCTACGAAATGTTCTTCGAGGATGCGGTGAACGCCGCCGAGGCGCTGGACATCGCCCTGACCAAACGCGGCAAACATAACGGCGAAGATATTCCGATGTGCGGCGTGCCCGTCCATTCGGCCGAGGGTTACCTACTGACCCTAATCCGCAAGGGTTTCCGCGTCGCGGTCTGTGAACAGATGGAAAGCCCGGCAGAAGCCAAGAAAAGAGGCTCTAAATCAGTCGTAAAGCGCGATGTTGTTCGGTTGGTGACACCCGGCACGCTCACCGAAGATGCTTTGCTCGAGGCGCGGCGACATAACTTTCTGGCCGCCTATGCCGAGGTGCGGGACGAAGCCGCGTTGGCCTGGGCCGATATTTCAACCGGGGCGTTTCACGTGATGCCGCTGACCTCAGTGCGACTGAGCCCCGAGCTTGCACGGCTGGCCCCCTCCGAGCTGATCGTGGCCGACGGGTCCGAGGAAAAGCTGCACGAACCGGTCATGGATCTTGGCATCTCGCTTACGCCGGTCGGGCGGGCCAGTTTTGACAGTACAGCGGCGGAAAAACGTATCTGTGGCCTGTTTCACGTTGGTGCGCTGGATGCCTTCGGCAATTTCGGACGCGCCGAAGTGTCTGCCATGGGCGCTTTGATCGATTATCTGGATATCACCCAGAAGGGCAAACTACCCCTACTGCAAACCCCGTTGAAGGAATCCGAGGATCGTGTGGTTCAGATCGACGCCGCCACGCGGCGCAATCTGGAACTCACCCGATCTTTGTCCGGTGGTCGTGCCGGGTCGCTGCTGTCGGTGGTCGATCGCACCGTTACGCCGGGCGGCGCGCGGCTGTTGGAACAACGCCTTTCCAGCCCGTCGCGCAATCTGGATGTGATTCACGACCGGCTGGATGCCGTTTCTTTCGCCGTCGAGGACAGCCTGATCAACTCGGACCTGCGTGAGGCCCTGCGTAAAACCCCCGATCTGGACCGCGCCTTGTCTCGTCTTTCGCTAGACCGGGGCGGTCCTCGTGATCTTGCGTCTATACGCAACGGGCTGACTCAGGCGGCGACAATAGCCGGGCTTTGCGTCACCCAGGACCTTCCTGTTCTGCTGGCGACCGCCATCCAGAATCTCATCGGGTTTGACGATCTTCTGACCCTGCTGGATGAGGCGCTGGTCGCCGACCCCCCCTTGCTGGCGCGCGACGGAGGTTTCATCGCCCCCGGTTTCGACCCCGAACTGGACGAAGCGCGTACCCTGCGGGACGAAGGCCGATCAGTGATTGCAGGCTTTCAGCAGAAATACGCGGAGCACACCGGCATCTCGTCGTTGAAAATCAAGCACAACAATGTGCTGGGCTATTTTATCGAAACCACGGCCACCCATGCCGAAAAGATGCTGAACCCGCCATTTAGCGAGACCTATATCCACCGCCAGACCACCGCCAATCAGGTGCGGTTCACGACCGTCGAACTCAGCGAGATCGAAACCCGCATCCTGAACGCGGGAAATCTGGCACTGGAGATCGAGAAGCGGCTCTATCAAAGGCTTTCGAGCGCTATTTTGGATCTGGCTGCACGGCTGAACCAAGCCGCCCGTGGGCTGGCAGAACTGGATTTGACAGCCGCACTGGCGGATCTGGCACGGGGTGAAAGCTGGTGCCGCCCGAAAGTGGACGGATCGCGCGCGTTTGACATTCTGGGGGGGCGCCATCCAGTGGTGGAACACGCGCTGCGCCAACAAAACGGGGAGGCATTCATCGCAAATGACTGCGATCTGAGCGCCGAAACGGGCGCGGCCATCTGGCTGCTTACGGGCCCCAATATGGCCGGTAAATCGACCTTCCTGCGTCAAAATGCGCTGATCGCCTTGCTTGCACAAATGGGCAGCTATGTTCCGGCGGAACAAGCGCATGTCGGCATCGTCAGCCAATTATTCAGCCGCGTCGGCGCATCAGACGATCTGGCGCGGGGCCGCTCGACCTTCATGGTCGAGATGGTTGAAACCGCCGCCATTCTGAATCAGGCGGACGACCATGCGCTTGTTATTCTGGACGAAATCGGCCGAGGCACCGCCACCTATGACGGGTTGTCCATCGCCTGGGCAACGCTGGAGCACCTCCATGCTGCCAACCAATGCCGCGCATTGTTTGCCACCCATTACCACGAACTGACGGCACTTGCCGGGAATCTGGATGGCGTAGAAAACGCAACCGTCGCGGTCAAAGAGTGGGACGGCGAGGTCATCTTTCTGCACGAGGTTCACAAGGGCGCCGCCGACCGATCCTATGGCGTGCAGGTCGCTCAACTGGCTGGCCTTCCCCCTTCAGTTGTTGATCGCGCCCGTATCGTATTGGACCAACTGGAAAAAACAGAACGCGAGGGTGGAAAACAAAAGGCGCTGATCGACGATTTACCCCTGTTTTCAGCAGCAGCGCCGCCACCCCCTCCGCC
>NZ_JWLJ01000041.1 GCF_000813985.1 Ruegeria sp. ANG-R | reverse complement strand
GGCCTTGATAAACTGGTAATCAGCAGTGGTTCTGGTGATTTCAAGGATATTGATGATCTCATCCTGCAGAGTGATGGCGGCACGGCTGTTATCTTCGATGGTGACACATCCATCCGGTTGGAGGGGATCAGTCGAGATGACGTGATTGCCCAAGCGGACTCGATATTCGGGGATGAGACAGACCTGATCTATCAGGACCTTGACGCCTGGAGTATCTAACAGTTTGCATCAGCCACGCGCGGTCTTTGCAGATCACGCGTGGCTGCGTTGCCAACATTGGAGTGACCAGAGTCGGTTCTAATGAGCGCAACCTATGCATTGAATGCAAAGACTGCGGTAGTGTCGAGTACTCCTGAGCCTGTGCCAAGGTTGAGCTGATAGATCAGCGTTTTTTGAATGGGTAGAGCATAGATACGTTAAGGATTTTAAGGGCCATCCTAGCACGGCGATACTCGATTCCACGCCGGTAGCTGAAAGAACTTATCAGGGGAGTTCGGTGCGGCTTTCGATATCGTGACTCTAACAGCAAGATTGACAAATCTGGGTGTTTGGTGGCTGAGAATCCTCGTGTCTAAAAAACTTGTGGTCGGCCCTGACGGATTGGGACAAGCCGTGTTAAGGTCCGCATTTCAGGCCGCTGCGTGAATGGCTGCCGTTATAATTTTTGATCGAATCTCCTATCAATAACAACGCGGTTTTGGCGTCGGGCAGCGGGTTGACGCGGGCGCAATCGTATTTGAGTGCTTTCACGAATGCGGTTGGATAGTTTTTTGGCCGGCGTGAAGCAAGATTTCAGCCCGGGTTGTTTTGCTAAGATGCGTGTGTAATTCCTCGTGTGTTTGTGTCTCGAATCCGCTGCGTTGGTACTGCCCTTGCCGCGGCTACCGGCGTGTATCTCGAATCCCGCCTGTTGAGCCTCGTGTTTCCAGCTCGCATCACGCGTTCAGCTATGATCTGTATTAAATCGGGTTAGGGCACCATCATCTACTTAAGTTAAGGTTAAACAGCGTGCAGGACCACTTTCTACAGGAGGTGCGCTTCTTATAACGAAATCATATAGAGGCCTGCTCGTTCTTCTTCTGCGAGCTATTAAGTACTGAACAGGAAATTTCATTAACTTGAGGTCTGAGATTGCGGCACATCCCTATTCATTGCTACTGCTACCAATGATGGCCGCAACAAGTCTGCAGGCGTTGCACAGGTTCTGGGTGGCCGCCTCGAATGCGCAATGCCGCGGAAACGCACTCCGCTATGCGCGGAAATGAAAAAGGGACACCATGGCTGACACCACGGAAGGTAAGATCGGCACGTTTTCGGCTCTGTCGATCGGTATCGGGGGGATGGTTGGTGGCGGGATTTTTGCTGTCACGGGCCTGACGATTCACTTGACCAAAGGTGGTGCGCCAATGGCGTTTGTCATCGCCGGGATTGTTGCCCTTCTGACAAGCTATTCCTACCTGCGAATGACTCTGCGTTATCCCAGCGAAGGCGGTACCGTCGAATTCCTGATCCAGGGATATGGCGTCGGAGTGTTTTCCGGTGCATTGAATATTCTTCTGTCCATGAGCTACATGGTTTTGCTTGCCGTTTACGCCTATGCGTTTGGCAGCTACGCAAGTTCCATTTTCATCGAATTCGACACGGGCTTTTATACAAGGCTGCTGGCCAGTGGCCTGCTAGTTGCGCTTGTTGTCGTCAATATTTTCGGTGCTGCGTTGGTGATCCGGTCCGAGAATGCATTTAACGCCAGCAAAATGGTTCTTTTGCTTATCTTCATCGCCATCGGTCTTGCGATGCCGATGGATTGGAGCAGGATGAGCGCTTCGGAATATGTACCACCTTTCGAGCTGGTCGCCGGAGCTATGGTAATTTTCCTGAACTACGAAGGTTTCGAGTTAATCGCGAACGCCAGCAAAGATATCAAGAACCCGAAACGGGCGCTCCCAATTGCCTATATTGGCGGCGTGCTGATCGCCATCGTTCTGTATGTGTTGATCACGTTTGTGGTTCTTGGGCATCTTTCCTTTCCGCGGATTGAATCCCATTCTGACTATTCTCTTTCTTATGCCGCGCGCAGTTTCATGGGCCCTTGGGGGCATATCGTTACCGTTGCTGCCCTGTTGGCTACATCCTCTGCAATCAACGCGACTTTCTATGGCGCGGGGCGCCTGACATACACGATCGCAAAATCCGGTGAATTGCCGCGCGAGTTGGAACGGGATCTGCGCGGCCAACCGTTGGAGGGGATGTTCCTGTTCGCCGCCATTGCATTGGTGATCGTCAATTTTCTGCCCCTGAACGCCATTGCGACAATGGGCAGCGCGGGCTTTTTGCTGATCTTTCTGGCCGTGAACTACGCGAATGTGCGGCTGGCCAAGGAAACCGAAAGCCGTGCCTGGATTTCGATGGCGGGCGTAATCGCCTGCGCTATCGCATTCTTTGCCCTCTGCTGGCAGGTTGGTCAAAACGAGGCAACCCGTCCGCATCTGTGGATTCTCGCGGGTATGATTGTGTCAGCTTTTGTGATTGAAATTGCTTATAGAAACATCGCGAAAAGAGAAGTTCGCCTTCGAAACAATTAGGATGGTGCCAAACACTTCTCGCCGCGCTATCCATCTCGTTCGTGATCGCCGCGGGCAGAAGCGGAGGCCAGTCGGCGCCTCTGACGAAATCAGGGAGAATTATGAATGTGTCGTTGGGCTGCTTACATCGGAGAACCGGTTCATTTGAGTGAGGTTATCTCGCACCCGGAGCATTCACTCATAGACCAGAGTCTGCACGCGACCCAAAGTGTGACGCCCACAAATGCAGATGGTGTCGGTTTGGCGTGGTACGGTGCTCGCCCAACCCCGGGTGTGTTTCGTGACATCCTGCCCGCCTGGTCAGACCGCAATCTGAAATCGGTCGCGGAACATGTCTCTTCAGGGCTGTTTCTGGGCCATATACGCGCGTCAAGCGGCGCGCCGACCAGCCGTGAGAACTGCCATCCGTTCACCGCTGACAATTGGAGTTTCGTTCATAACGGCGAAGTTGGCGGATTTTCCGATTTTCGCCGCCACGCGAATGCGCTGATCCCCGATGACCTGTACCACCATCGCGAAGGGACAACAGATAGCGAGGCGATGTTCTTGATTGCCCTGCACGAAGGCCTTGCCGACGATCCCAAAACCGCGCTTGAACGAGCGGCCGGGCAATTAGAGGCGATGAGTCGAGCCCATGGGTCCGCGCCGCATCTGCATATGAG
>NZ_JWLJ01000040.1 GCF_000813985.1 Ruegeria sp. ANG-R | reverse complement strand
TCTTCCCACTTGTCGGCCACCAGGGACTTGCTGGGATCACTTCGCACCATCTTGGCGTAACGCATCACATAGGCCACGCAGATCAGCCAGCCGGCCACCAGCATGGCGACCCGCAACCAGATGCCGTCGGTGAAGGAGATGCCGGCCGCGTTGGCGGCGATCACGGTGGCGAACGGGTTGATGGTGGAGCCCAGGGTACCGATACCGGCCCCCAGCAGCACGGTCGCGGCAGCGACCACGGGGTCGAAGCGGGCGGCCATCATCACCGGCACCAGCAGGGTGTAGAACGGCAGGGACTCTTCCGCCATGCCGTAGATGGTGCCCCCTGCGGCGAACAGCGCCATCAGGATCGGGATCATCCACTCTTCACGGCCACGCAGGCGATCGGTGACGCGCTCGATACCTGCATCAATGGCACCTGTCTTGGTCACGATGCCAAGGAAGCCACCGATGATCAGGATGAAGAGGGAGACGTCGATGGCGCCAGCCTCATAGGTGTCGTGGTTGTAGAGACCGTCGATAGGTGCCAGCAGCACGTCGACGATCCCCTGGGGATTGGCATCCACCAGTTTGTAGGTACCGGCCACCGGCACTTCCTTGCCGAGGGCCTCGTTCATGGTCATCTCGTATTTGCCGGCCGGCAC
>NZ_JWLJ01000004.1 GCF_000813985.1 Ruegeria sp. ANG-R | reverse complement strand
TCAAACTTTTCCTTTGCCATGATGGCCTCCTTTTTCGGTAATGAAGGGAGCGCGTTAGGCGCGCTCCCTCAAATCTTCGCTTATGCGTATTTCGCCTGAATCTCGTCCGAGATGTTCTGCGGAACCGGATCGTAGTGGTCGAACTGCATGGTGAACTGGGCACGGCCCGACGACATCGAACGCAGGGTGTTGATATAGCCGAACATGTTCGCCAGCGGAACGAACGCATCGATCGCGATTGCGTTGCCGCGCGGTTCCTGACCAGACACCTGGCCACGACGCGAGGTCAGGTCGCCGATGATACCGCCGGTGTATTCTTCCGGGGTGATCACTTCGACCTTCATGATCGGTTCCAGCAGCTTCGCGCCAGCTTTGCGCATACCTTCACGCATACACATCCGCGATGCGATTTCGAACGCCAGAACGCTCGAGTCAACGTCGTGGAACTTACCGTCCAGCAGGGCAACCTTGAAGTCGATCACAGGGAAGCCAGCCAGCGGGCCGCTATCCATGACCGAGTTGATGCCTTTTTCAACACCGGGGATGTATTCCTTCGGAACAGCACCACCAACAATGCGGCTTTCGAACGAGTAGCCTTCGCCCGCTTCGGTCGGCTGGATCTCCAGCTTGACTTCCGCGAACTGACCCGAACCACCCGACTGTTTCTTGTGGGTGTAGGTGTGCTCGACTGGCATCGAGATGGTTTCGCGATAGGCCACCTGCGGTGCACCGATGTTCGCCTCGACCTTGAACTCACGCTTCAGACGATCAACCAGGATGTCCAGGTGAAGTTCGCCCATACCCTTCATGATGGTCTGACCCGATTCCAGGTCGGTTTCCACGCGGAAGGACGGGTCTTCGGCGGCCAGACGGGCCAGACCCTGGGACATCTTCTCTTGGTCGCCCTTGGTTTTGGGCTCAACCGCGATCTCGATCACCGGATCGGGGAAGGTCATGGTTTCCAGAACCACCGGCTCTTTCGCGTCACACAGGGTGTCACCGGTGGTGGTGTCTTTCAGACCCGCCAGCGCGATGATGTCGCCTGCAAACGCTTCTTCGATCTCTTCCCGGTTGTTCGAGTGCATCATCATCATACGACCGATGCGCTCTTTCTTACCTTTGGTCGAGTTCAGGATCGAGTCACCCTTGTTCATGGTGCCCGAGTAGATCCGGGTAAAGGTCAGCGAGCCAACGAAGGGGTCGTTCATGATTTTGAACGCCAGGCCCGAGAAAGCCATGTCGTCGTCTGCACGGCGGGCGATGTCACGAACTTCTTCCTCGTCGCCGGGTTTGAAGCCCATGTAATCAACAACGTCCAGCGGGCTGGGCAGATAGTCGATCACAGCGTTGAGCAGCGGCTGAACGCCTTTGTTCTTGAACGCCGAACCACCCAGAACCGGAACGAACGCGATTTCCAGCGTACCTTTGCGCAGCAGGGCGCGCAGGGTCGGAACGTCGGGCTCATTGCCTTCCAGGTATTCCATCATCGCGTCGTCGTCCATTTCGACGGCCGCTTCGATCATCTTGCCGCGCCATTCGTCAGCCATGTCTTTCAAGCTGTCGCGGATCGGAGCTTTGATCCAGCTTGCGCCCAGATCTTCGCCCTGCCACAGCCACTCTTCCATGGTGACCAGGTCGATCAGGCCTTCCAGCTCGGACTCGGCACCGATCGGAATACCAACCGGAACAGCGCGTGCGCCGGTGCGGTCTTCGATCATGTTGACGCAGTTGAAGAAATCAGCGCCGATCTTGTCCATCTTGTTGACGAAAACCATACGCGGAACCTTGTAGCGGTCAGCCTGACGCCACACGGTTTCGGTCTGGGGCTCAACACCGGCGTTTGCGTCCAGAACGCAGACGGCACCGTCGAGAACCGCCAGCGAACGCTCAACTTCAATGGTGAAGTCAACGTGGCCGGGGGTGTCGATGATGTTCAGGCGGTGCTTAGGAGTTTCTGCGGTCTGACCGTCCTCGGTGCGTTCCCAGAAAGTGGTGGTCGCAGCCGAAGTGATGGTGATGCCGCGTTCCTGCTCCTGCTCCATCCAGTCCATGGTGGCTGCACCATCGTGCACCTCACCGATGTTGTGGGATTTACCAGTGTAATACAGGATACGCTCCGAGCAGGTGGTCTTACCTGCGTCGATGTGCGCCATGATACCGAAGTTACGGTACAGTTCGAGCGGATATTCGCGTGCCATTGGTCTAAGCCTCTCGGATTACCAACGATAATGGCTGAAGGCTTTGTTCGCCTCGGCCATCTTGTGGGTGTCTTCGCGCTTTTTCACGGCAGTACCGCGGGACTGTACGGCGTCCAGCAGCTCGCCTGCAAGGCGCTCTTCCATGGTGTTTTCGTTACGGCCACGCGCAGCAGTGATCAGCCAGCGGATGGCCAGTGCTTCGCGGCGCTCAGGGCGCACTTCGACCGGAACCTGATAGGTTGCACCACCAACCCGGCGCGAGCGAACCTCGACCGACGGTTTGATGTTGTCGAGCGCTTCGTGGAACACTTCGACAGGTGCGCGCTTGATCTTGCCTTCAACGCGGTCAAAGGCGTTGTAGACGATGCGCTCTGCGACCGACTTCTTGCCGTCGATCATCAGGTTGTTCATGAATTTGGTCAGTACCTTGTCGCCAAATTTGGCGTCAGGCAGGACTTCGCGTTTTTCGGCGGCGTGACGACGTGACATATCAGCCTCTCCTTCTTACTTGGGACGCTTCGCGCCGTATTTCGAACGGCGTTGCTTACGATCTTTGACGCCCTGAGTATCCAGAACACCACGCAGGATGTGGTAGCGCACACCGGGAAGGTCTTTTACACGGCCGCCACGGATCAGAACAACTGAGTGTTCCTGCAGGTTGTGGCTTTCACCGGGGATGTACGAGATGACCTCGAACCCGTTGGTCAGGCGCACCTTGGCAACCTTACGCATAGCCGAGTTCGGCTTCTTCGGTGTGGTGGTGTACACGCGGGTGCAGACGCCGCGCTTCTGCGGGCACTGCTCCAGGTGCATGGACTTCGAGCGTTTTACTTTGGGCTGCCGCGGTTTGCGGATCAGCTGTTGAATAGTTGGCATTCCGGTTTCTTCCCCGTTTTGCAACACACATGACATGCACGCGGCTGCGTGCGGTTAAATTCGCTGCACTCATGCGTCCACAAGCGCAAAACCCGCGAGCGTTCCCATTCCGAGGTGAACGTCGCGGTTTGTTATCAGAGGGCGCGAACGATAAAAGTGTCCGGGCCTTGACCAGTTCATTACTGAAATCGGTTATGGGGCGGCCCCCGGTACCGAGATGTCGCGCGTATTAAGGGGAGTCGGGCCGAGTGTCAACAGCCGTCCATGAAAGGCGTGTTGCGCGGCGAGTTGCCAAGCCTCTATCAGGATCAGTTCGCAATTTCCACTCCGCCATACATTGCGACACGCATACACCCGGTGCATAGTGTCAATGTTCCGCCAATCAATGGAAGATTCATGCAAATCATTGGCCTGTGCCGATTTTCATTCCCTGCCCTGGGCGACTTCCAGATTGAACACAACACGGTCGAAGACCGACGTCGCCATTTATACAGCCCTGCCCGTTTGGAAGAACGATTTCGCCTCTTCGAGTCGATAACCCTACCCAGCTTTCGGGCACAGACAGATGGAGACTTTCAGCTCCTGATCGTTGCCGGGGAATGTCTGCCGAAGGCCGCATTTGACCGGCTCAAGGATCTGACGGCGGATATCAGGCAGGTGCGGATCATCCGGGAACCGGTCGATCCAGACCTGAAACATCGGCAGGCCATGAAGCGTGTTCTGCAGAAAGCGCGCTCACAACCGGATCGGCCCTGTCTTCAGTTTCGTCATGATGACGACGACTGTGTGTCGGTTGATTTCGTCGAAAGACTCCGGGCCGGCGCAGGGGACGCGACCAGCCTGATCGCTGGGAACCAGGCGATCGGTATCGATTTCAATAATGGATATCAGGCCAGTTTTGGTCCCGATGGCATTCAGACAGCGCAGGTTTACAAATCGCTCCTCGGGGTGGGTTTGGGAATGCTTATCTCTGGTGGCTGCGCCCATACAATCATTAGCTTCACCCACAACCGGATCGGACGCTTCATGCCCGTCATCAGCTATCCGGATAAGCCAATGTGGATCAGGTCACTGAACGGCTCCAATGACTCCCCGCGTGCCGGTAAGCAGAAGTCGCAGCTGAGACCAATAACACCCGATATCGAACGTGAGTTTGCCAAACGATTTGCGATTGATCCGAATGTCGTGCATCGGGTTCATTCGTCCGCGTGACCGGATCGCTCACGAAACAGAGTGAACATCCCTGCCCCCACAACCAACGCCGCGCCCAGCATGGTAATGCCATCAGGCCAATCGCCGAACACCGCCCATCCCAGCCCAAGCGCCCAGATCAGGCTGGAATACCGGAATGGCGCGATAAAGCCGACTTCTCCTACGCGCATGACCATAACACTGAAAAGATATCCCATCAGAACAAATACCGCAGCGCTGGCAACCATCACACCGGATGAGGTCGAAACCGGCGCCCATCCCTCGAACATGGACACGACCGTAGCGGCCAATGTAATGGAGAGTGACGTTGCCAAAGTCACAACCATCGAAGGAACCTCGGCTGACATGCGCCGCGTGATCAGATCGCGGGCCGTGACGGATGCAACCGCAATCAATGCGTAAATCGCGTAGATACTGAAGCCGTCGGGGCCAGGGCGAACGATCAATATCATACCGAAGAACCCCAACGCGATCGCTACGATCCGCCTCCATCCGATCACCTCGCCGAAGAACAGTGCCGCACCCAGGGTCACGGTCAGCGGAAGCGCTTGCAAGACCGCAGTCACGTTAGCAAGCGGCATATGCATCAAGGCCGTCAGAAAAAAGTATGTAGCCGCCAGCTCGGCCACGCAGCGAAAGGCAATCAACCATTTGTCGTGGCGCGAAAAGTTCATGTGGAGCGACCCAAGATGCCGCGCCAGCAAAAACACCAGTACCGTCGCCAGAGCCCCGCGCGTCGCAACCAGTTGAAACAGCGGCATGGTCTGCCCCACTGATTTCACCAGAGTGTCATTGACAGTAAAGGCAGCCATGCTGCCCATCATCAGCAATGCGCCTCTGACATTCGGGGTCATCTCAATTTGATCCAACTTATGACAATCGTTGCATTGGCTCCGCCCAAGGCGTGAATGTCAATTGGAAACAGTTTTGAGACGACTCGACGCGTCTGTTTTCATGTAGGATTGACCAAGCAGCGGTAGCATCGCATGTTTGGTCTATGTCGGATACGCTTACACAAACAATGAGCTATTATCTTCGTTCTTCATCAGAGCGGCCGATAAACTGAGAATGAATGATGCCGCCACAGCGCGGCATTTGTTTTTTGCTCCTGTGGCTGGAACAGGAGGAATATGATGCAAAGGGAAAGCTCGCTCCCTGCGATTGAAATACGGGATGCCGTTCGCGCAGATGCACCAATGATATTGTCAATGATCGAGGCGCTTGCGCGTCATCACGGCGACACGCCGACTGCCAGCATTCAGACAATCGAACGCGACATGTTCGGCGATGTACCTTGGGTCTACACCCTCGTCGCGAGCGTTGCAGGCAGCATCGTGGGCTATGCATCACTGTATCCGCTGGTCCAGCTTCAATTGGGAAGCCGTGGCATCGACATGCACCATCTTTTTGTAGAACCCCGTGTTCGGGGGGCCGGGATCGGGAAGCAACTGATAGCGGCATCAATTGACAAGGCTCGCGATCTGTCTTGCACTTACATGATGGTCGGAACGCATCCTGAAAACCTCAATGCGCAGGCCATCTACCTGGCTTGCGGGTTTGAGCGCAGGGACGGAACGCATCCACGTTTTCGCTATTTAATCTAAGAACTTATTGTGACTTTTCTGTCAGATCTACCGGTTTGATTGTCCTTAGATTTTGAGATCAAAAAAAGGCCCCGCAATTCTGCGAGGCCTGATTTAGATTATGAAAGATCGCTTACTCGCGGCTTTCCGGTGTTTCCACCAGAACGTCCAGCTCATCACCGACCATGTCGTCGTCGAATGTCGGAGCAGCCAAAGCTGCGGCGGCTTCGGCCTCTTCCCGACGGGCTTCGATGACCACGTTGTCACGCGACTGCGCGATGTGGCGGACAGCCTGAGTGGCCCCACCGGTACCGGCAGGGATCAGACGACCAACGATGACGTTCTCTTTCAGGCCAACCAGTTTGTCCTTCTTGCCCTGAACCGAGGCTTCGGTCAGCACGCGAGTGGTTTCCTGGAACGAGGCCGCAGAGATGAACGAACGCGTCTGCAGCGAGGCTTTGGTAATCCCCAGAAGGATCGGTTCGCCCTGAGCCGGACGGCCGCCGCGCGAGATGGTCTTCTCGTTGGCTGCGTCGAACTCCTGCTTGTCGACATGTTCGCCTTTCAGCAGGGTGGTGTCGCCTGAATCCAGGATCTCCCACTTCTGCAGCATCTGGCGCACGATGACTTCGATGTGCTTGTCGTTGATCTTCACGCCCTGCAGACGATAGACGTCCTGCACCTCGTCGATCATGTAATCCGCAAGCGCCTCGACACCCATGATGGACAGGATGTCATGCGGAGCCGGATTACCGTCCATCAGGTATTCACCCTTCTGGATGAAGTCCCCTTCGGCGACCGGGATGTGCTTGCCCTTGGGCACCATGTACTCGATGGTCTCCATGGACTCGTCCGCCGGTTCGATGCTGATGCGGCGCTTGTTCTTGTAGTCGCGGCCAAAGCGCACGTAACCATCGGCTTCTGCGATGATCGCGTGATCTTTCGGACGACGGGCTTCGAACAGTTCGGCCACACGCGGCAGACCACCGGTGATGTCCTTGGTCTTGGCGCCCTCACGCGGGATACGCGCAACAACGTCACCAGCTTCGATCTGCTGACCGTCTTCGACCGACAGGATCGCATCCACCGACATCGGATAGTGAACCGGGTTGCCCGCATCGTTGCGGACCGGCTCGCCATCTTCACCGACCAGAATGATCTCGGGCTTGAGGTCGCTGCCTTTGGGGGCCGCGCGCCAGTCGATCACGATCTTCTGGGTCATACCGGTTGCTTCGTCGGTCTCATCGCGGACAGCAAGGCCCGAAACCAGATCAACGTATTTCGCAGTACCGGCCTTCTCGGCGATGATCGGCAGAGTGTAGGGGTCCCATTCATACAGCTTGTCGCCACGGGCCACCGATGCGCCGTCCTTGACAAACAGTTTGGAGCCATAGCCCAGCTTGTGGCTGGCACGCTCTTCTCCATGCTCGTCCTTGATCACCAGCTTCATGTTCCGGCCCATGACCAGGCTTTCGCCAGCGGCATTGACCAGGATCTGCGGGTTCTCGAAGGAAACGACGCCTTCCTGGCTGGCTTCCTGGAACGACTGCTGACCACCTTGCGCAACGCCACCGATGTGGAATGTACGCATGGTCAGCTGTGTACCAGGTTCACCGATGGACTGAGCGGCGATGATACCGACAGCTTCACCCGTGTTCACCATGGTACCGCGTGCAAGGTCACGACCGTAGCAAGTTGCACAGACGCCTTCCTCAGACTCACAGGTCAGCGGCGAGCGGATACGCATCGAGGCAACACCAGCTTCATCGATGGTGTCCGCCATGCGTTCGTCAATCAGCTGGCCAGCGGCCACGATCACCTCATCGGTGCCCGGACGCAGAACATCGTCAGCAGAGACACGGCCCAGCACACGCTCGGCCAACGAGGCGACAACCTCACCGTCATTTACAGCAGCCTCGGCAGTGATCGCACGCTCGGTTCCACAGTCGATCTCACGAACGATGCAGTCCTGCGCCACGTCCACCAGACGACGGGTCAGGTAACCCGAGTTCGCCGTCTTCAGAGCGGTATCCGACAGACCCTTACGGGCACCGTGGGTCGAGTTGAAGTACTCGAGAACGGTCAGACCTTCTTTGAAGTTCGAGATGATCGGCGTCTCGATGATGTCACCGTTCGGCTTGGCCATCAGGCCGCGCATACCGCCCAGCTGTTTCATCTGAGTGACCGAGCCACGCGCGCCCGAGTGAGCCATCATGTAGACCGAGTTCGGTTCCTGCTCGGACCCGTCCTCTGCCCGATCCGACGACGAGATCGTCGACATCATGGCTTCGGTGACGCGATCGTTACACTTCGACCAGGCATCGACAACTTTGTTGTACTTTTCGCCCTGAGTGATCAGGCCGTCCATGTACTGCTGTTCAAAGTCCTTCACCTGACCGCGGGTATCATCAACGATGCCCCACTTGTCATCGGGGATGACCATGTCGTCCTTACCGAACGAGATGCCCGCCTTGAACGCTTCTTTGAAGCCCATCGACATGATCTGGTCACAGAAAATGACCGACTCTTTCTGACCGCAATACCGATAGACGGTGTCGATCACCTGCTGCACTTCTTTCTTCCGCAGCAGGCGGTTGACCAGCTCGAACGGCGCTTTGTTGTTCATCGGCAGCAACGCACCCAGACGCAGACGGCCCGGAGTGGTTTCGTAACGCTTCTGAACTTCGTTGCCTTCGTCGTCGATCTGCGTGATCCGCGCGGTGATTTTGGTGTGCAGATGCACCTCACCTGCGTCCAGCGCGTGCTGAACTTCTTCGATCGAACCGAAGACTTTGCCTTCACCGGGCATACCTTCGCGTTCCAGGGTCACATAGTACAGACCCAGGATCATATCCTGCGACGGAACGATGATCGGCGCGCCGTTTGCAGGCGACAGAACGTTGTTCGTCGACATCATCAGAACGCGGGCTTCCAGCTGGGCCTCAAGGCTCAAGGGCACGTGAACGGCCATCTGGTCCCCGTCGAAGTCGGCGTTAAAGGCCGAACAGACCAGCGGGTGCAGCTGGATGGCTTTACCTTCGATCAGAACCGGCTCAAACGCCTGAATGCCAAGACGGTGCAACGTGGGCGCACGGTTCAGCATGACAGGGTGTTCGCGGATCACCTCGTCAAGAATATCCCACACTTCGGGACGTTCTTTCTCGACCAGCTTCTTCGCCTGTTTCACGGTCGATGACAGACCCTTGGCTTCAAGGCGCGAGTAGATGAACGGCTTGAACAGCTCCAGCGCCATCTTCTTGGGCAGACCACACTGGTGCAACTTCAGCTCGGGACCGGTCACGATGACCGAACGGCCCGAGAAGTCGACGCGCTTACCCAGAAGGTTCTGGCGGAAGCGGCCCTGCTTGCCCTTCAGCATGTCCGACAGCGATTTCAGCGGGCGCTTGTTGGCGCCGGTGATCACGCGGCCACGACGGCCGTTGTCGAACAGAGCATCCACGGATTCCTGCAGCATCCGCTTTTCGTTGCGGACGATGATGTCAGGCGCGCGCAGCTCAATCAGACGCTTCAGACGGTTGTTCCGGTTGATGACGCGGCGATACAGATCGTTCAGATCCGAGGTCGCGAAACGGCCACCATCCAGCGGGACCAGCGGACGCAGTTCCGGCGGAATGACCGGGATTACGGTCATAACCATCCACTCAGGCCGGTTGCCCGACTCGAGGAAGGATTCAACAACCTTCAGACGCTTGATGATCTTCTTGGGCTTCAGCTCGCCGGTTGCTTCGGCCAGATCAGCGCGCAACTGCTCGGCTTCGGCTTCCAGATCGATCTGGGCCAGCATCTCGCGGATGGCTTCAGCACCGATATTCGCGGTGAACGCGTCCATGCCATAGGCATCCTGCGCGTCCATGTACTCTTCTTCAGTCAGCATCTGGCCGTAGGTCAGGTCAGTCAGACCGGGCTCGATGACGACATAGTTTTCAAAGTACAGAACGCGTTCCAGATCGCGCAGCGTCATGTCCAGCATCAGACCGATGCGGGACGGCAGCGATTTCAGGAACCAGATATGTGCGACGGGCGCGGCCAGTTCGATGTGACCCATACGCTCGCGGCGGACTTTTTGCAGGGTGACTTCCACACCGCATTTCTCGCAGACAACGCCGCGATACTTCATCCGCTTATATTTGCCGCACAGGCATTCGTAATCTTTGATCGGGCCAAAGATACGCGCACAGAACAGACCGTCACGCTCGGGCTTGAACGTCCGGTAGTTGATGGTTTCGGGTTTCTTGATCTCGCCATAGGACCAAGACAGGATCCGCTCTGGCGACGCCAGCGAGACCTTGATCTCGTCAAAGACCTTGGGGGGCGTCAGCGGGTTGAACGGGTTATTGGTCAGTTCCTGGTTCATGCGGAACCTCCTTAGCTAATCGTGCAGGCGCAGTTTTCGGAGACAACAATAATGTCTGAGAAGTCTGTCGCGTTGTTTGGGTGTGGGCGAAAGAGTTCAACCTTCCAATTGAACTCCATCATTACAGAATATTGTACCCAGTCTTGCTCAGAGAACGACGCCGGTACATCCTTGAGAACCTTCGAAGGAAGCTCGTGCCAAGGGATTTGATCCAATGGCACGCCCTTCGCAGGCCCAAAGGCTGCTTCATCCGGCGTTATCACCAAGACGCTTGGCACTATTCTTCAACCTCCGCATCCAGGAGTTCCATATTCAGGCCGAGGCCACGGACTTCTTTCACCAGAACGTTGAACGATTCCGGTACGCCCGCTTCAAAGTTATCCTCGCCCTTGACGATCGACTCATAGACCTTGGTCCGGCCAGCGACGTCATCCGATTTTACGGTCAACATCTCCTGCAGGGTGTAGGCGGCGCCGTAAGCTTCCAGAGCCCAAACCTCCATCTCACCAAAGCGCTGACCACCGAACTGCGCCTTACCACCCAGCGGCTGCTGAGTAACCAGGCTGTACGGCCCGGTCGAACGCGCGTGGATCTTGTCGTCCACAAGGTGGTGCAGCTTCAGAAGGTACTTGATGCCCACGGTCACCGGACGCGCGAATTGCTCACCGGTGCGACCGTCGAACAGAACCGACTGACCGCTTTCCGAGAAGCCCGCACGCACCAGCGCGTCGTTGACGTCAGCCTCTTTGGCACCATCAAAGACCGGAGTTGCGATCGGAACACCACGGGTCACGTTGCCCGCAGCCTCGATCAGGCCATCCTCGTCCAGACCGGTGATGCCTTCTTCGTAGACATTCTCACCATAGGCCAGCTTCATCGCTTCGCGCACCGGTGTTAGATCGCCAGAACGGCGATATTCACCCAGAGCCTCATCGATGTTCAGACCCAGACCGCGCGCGGCCCAACCCATGTGGGTTTCAAGGATCTGACCAACGTTCATACGCGAAGGCACACCCAGCGGGTTCAGACAGAAGTCAACCGGCGTACCATCGGCCAGGAACGGCATGTCTTCCATCGGAACAACCTTGGAAATCACACCTTTGTTCCCGTGACGACCGGCCATCTTGTCACCCGGCTGCAGCTTACGCTTCACGGCAATGAAGACTTTAACCATCTTCATCACACCCGGCGGCAGGTCGTCGCCGCGACGGACCTTCTCGACCTTGTCCTCGAAACGAGCGTCCAGAGCGCGCTTTTGCACTTCGTATTGCTCGTTCAGAGCCTCAACGATCTGTGCGTCCTGCTCACCTTCCAGTGCCAGCTGCCACCACTGACCACGGGTCAGGGTTTCCAGTAGCTCCTCGGTGATCGCCGACCCTGCCTTGACGCCTTTCGGGCCTTTGACAGCGGTTTTACCCAGGATCAGGCCCTGCAGACGCGCATAGATGTTGCGGTCAAGGATCGCCAGTTCGTCATCCCGGTCACGGGCCAGACGTTCGACTTCCTCACGCTCGATTTGCAGCGCACGCTCGTCTTTTTCTACGCCGTGACGGTTGAAGACGCGGACCTCAACGACCGTACCGTAATCGCCCGGCTTCACACGCAGCGAAGTGTCGCGCACGTCAGATGCTTTTTCACCAAAGATGGCGCGCAGCAGCTTTTCTTCCGGGGTCATCGGGCTTTCGCCCTTCGGAGTGATCTTGCCGACCAGAATATCGCCCGGCTCAACATCCGCACCGATGTAAACGATGCCCGCCTCGTCGAGGTTGCGCAGCGCTTCTTCACCGACGTTCGGGATGTCGCGGGTGATCTCTTCCGGGCCCAGCTTGGTGTCACGGGCCGCGACTTCGAATTCCTCGATGTGAACCGAAGTAAAGACGTCGTCACGCGCGATACGTTCCGAGATCAGGATCGAGTCTTCGTAGTTGTAACCGTTCCACGGCATGAACGCGACGACCACGTTCTTACCAAGCGCCAGTTCACCCATATCGGTCGACGGACCATCGGCAATGACCTCGCCCTTTTGGACGGTGTCACCCACCTTGATCAGCGGACGCTGGTTGATGCAGGTGTTCTGGTTCGAACGCTGGAACTTGCGCAGACGATAGATGTCAACGCCAGCGTCGCCCAGTTCCAGATCCTCGGTGGCGCGGATAACGATACGCTGGGCATCGACCTGATCGATGATACCGGCGCGTTTCGCCTGAATCGCAGCACCCGAGTCGATCGCAACCTTTTCCTCGATCCCGGTACCAACCAGCGGAGCCTCGGCCCGCAGCAGCGGAACCGCCTGACGTTGCATGTTCGAGCCCATCAGAGCGCGGTTGGCGTCGTCATTTTCAAGGAACGGGATCAGCGATGCAGCGACCGATACCAGCTGTTTCGGCGACACGTCGATCAGGTCAACATTCTCGCGCGGGGCGAGGGTGTAGTCGCCGTTCTGACGGGTCGACACCAGATCATTGATAAAGTTGCCGTCTGCGTCCAGCGTCGCGTTCGCCTGCGCCACAACATGGCGCATCTCTTCCGTCGCGGACATATAGTGGACTTCGTCGGTCACGTGCCCTTCACTTACAACGCGATAGGGAGTCTCGATAAAGCCGTACTTGTTCACACGCGCGAAGGTCGCCAGCGAGTTGATCAGACCGATGTTCGGGCCTTCCGGCGTTTCAATCGGGCACATCCGTCCATAATGCGTGGTGTGCACGTCGCGAACCTCAAAGCCCGCACGCTCGCGTGTCAGACCACCGGGCCCAAGCGCCGAGAGGCGGCGTTTGTGGGTAACCTCCGACAGCGGGTTGGTCTGGTCCATGAACTGCGACAGCTGCGACGAGCCGAAGAATTCACGGACAGCGGCGGCAGCTGGTTTCGCGTTGATCAGATCCTGAGGCATGACGGTGTCGATCTCGACCGACGACATACGCTCTTTGATCGCGCGCTCCATGCGCAGCAGGCCAACGCGGTACTGGTTCTCCATCAGTTCGCCCACTGAGCGCACACGACGGTTCCCGAGGTGGTCGATATCGTCCACGTCGCCCTTGCCGTCGCGTAGCTCGACCAGCGCCTTGATGCAGGCCACGATGTCTTCGCGGTCCAGCGTGCGCTGTGTGTCGGGCTTGTCCAGCGCCAGACGCATGTTCATCTTCACGCGGCCAACGGCGGACAGATCATAGCGCTCACTGTCGAAGAACAGCGTGTCGAACAAGGCCGACGCGGCTTCGACGGTGGGCGGCTCACCCGGACGCATGACGCGATAGATATCCATGAGCGCGCTTTCGCGGTTCATGTTCTTGTCCTGCGCCATGGTGTTGCGCATGTACGGACCGACATTGACGTTGTCGATGTCCAGAACCGGAATATCGGTGATGCCCGCGTCGATCAGCTCTTTCGCAGTACCGCCGATCAACTCGCCGTCCTTGTCGTATTCCAGCGTCAGCTCATCCCCGGCCTCGACATAGATCGCGCCGGTTTCTTCGTTGATGATGTCCTTGGCGACATATTTGCCAACGATGTGATCGAACGGAACCAGCAGGTCTGTGACTGCACCTTCGTCGATCAGCTTCTTGACCGCGCGCGGGGTGACTTTCTTGCCCGCTTCGGCAATCACTTCACCGGATTTCGCGTCAACCAGATCGTAAGTCGGGCGGGTGCCGCGCACGCGCTCGGGGAAGAACGGCGTGACCCAGCCCTTCTTCTTGTCCAGTTTGAAGGACACGGTGTTGTAATACGCGTCCATGATCGCTTCCTGATCCAGTCCCAGCGCATACAGCAGGGTGGTCACAGGCAACTTACGGCGACGGTCGATACGGGCGAATACGATGTCCTTGGCGTCGAACTCAAAGTCCAGCCAGCTGCCGCGATACGGGATGATGCGGCAGGCAAACAGCAGCTTGCCCGAGGAGTGGGTCTTGCCCTTGTCATGGTCGAAGAACACACCGGGCGAGCGGTGCATCTGGGACACGATCACACGCTCGGTGCCGTTCACGATGAACGTCCCGTTTGGTGTCATCAGGGGCATGTCGCCCATGAACACGTCCTGTTCCTTGATGTCCTTGACCGATTTCGCGCCGGTGTCCTCATCGACATCAAACACGATCAGACGCAGAGTGACCTTCAGCGGCGCGCTGTAGGTCATGTCGCGCTGCATACACTCTTCGACGTCGTATTTGGGTTTCTCCAGATCGTATTTCACGAACTCCAGAACGGAGGTTTCGTTGAAATCCTTGATCGGGAAAACCGACTGGAACACGCCTTTGATGCCTTCGCCGTCAGTGGGCTGCTCTGCATCGCCGGAGCGCAGGAATAGATCATAGGAAGATTTCTGGACCTCAATGAGGTTCGGCATCTCCAGCACTTCGCGGATTTTGCCGTAATATTTCCGAAGACGTTTCTGGCCAAGGAACGATTGAGCCATGTCAGATGTCACCTTTCGATGTTCTCAGCGGGCAAAGACACCGTCGGGCCCCGGCATCTTGCACATTCGAGACGACACGTCCGGATCAATTCGTGGCCACCGTCCCGAAGGTGGCCTCCCGATCCGAAAACCGTGTCTTAGAAAACGCCCCAGATGTTGAGGCCCTTTCTAAGACAGGTTCGGCTGGACCCGGATTTCTCCGGGCCCAGCCAAATTTTGCGGCGCATCAGCGATGCACCTGTCGGTTGGCTTAGGCCAGCTCGACTTCGGCGCCAGCTGCTTCCAGCTTGCCTTTGACTTCTTCGGCTTCGTCTTTCGACACGCCTTCTTTGATCTTGCCGCCAGCTTCGACCAGCTCTTTGGCTTCTTTCAGGCCCAGACCGGTGATGCCGCGAACTTCTTTGATCACGTTGATTTTCGAAGCGCCGGCGTTCTTCAGAACGACGTCGAATTCGGTTTTCTCTTCCTCAGCTGCGCCACCGGCGTCGCCACCAGCTGCAACCATTACGGCGCCGCCAGCTGCGGGCTCGATGCCGTATTCGTCTTTGAGGATGGTTTTCAGTTCTTGTGCTTCCAGCAGGGTCAGACCCACGATGCTTTCTGCGAGTGCTTTCAGATCAGCCATTGTATTAGCTCTTTCCGTTTTACAGTGTGTGTTCCAACGTCAGGGGTGTTCCCCTACGCAGATCATTCAGTGCCAACCGCTTACGCAGCTTCCGCCTTCTCTTCGATGGTGGAAAGGATGCTTGCGATGTTGCTTGCAGGTGCGCCAATCGCGCCGGCGATGTTCGAAGCAGGTGCGCCAATGCAGCCCACGATCGAAGCAATAAGCTCTTCACGAGACGGCATTTTCGAAACTGTTTCGACGCCTTTGCGGTCCAGAGCGTTCTCGCCCATAGCACCGCCGAGGATCTCAAAATTCTTGTTATCCTTGGCGAAGTCCTCGGCCACCTTGGCTGCTGCCACGGGGTCCTCGGAATAGGTCAGAACGGTCATCCCTGTCAGCAGGTCGGCCATGCTTTCACACGGCTTACCCTCAAGGGCGATTTTGGCGAGCCTGTTCTTGGCAACACGCACGGCACCACCCGCGTCACGAGCACGTGCGCGAAGGTCCTGCATCTCGGCAACTGTCAGACCGGCGTAGTGCGAAACCACTACGACGCCAGAGCTTTCGAAGATTTGGCCGAGTTCCTCGACCACTTTCTCTTTCTGGGCTCTATCCACAGTTCTCTCCAAGTTTGGGGCGATATCTCACCCCGGCTCATATTTGCCGCAGCTTGCGCTCCGGCGTTCAGGTCCGTTGTTACGGGAATGGCCAAAATTCGCCCGAGGGTGGGACCCTCGAAATTCTTTGGTCTTACCCGTCTCAGGCAGGGAATTAAGGGGCCATATGGCACCACCCACCGTCTTGGACGAAACGAAATAAAGCGCACGACGAATCGCACGCTTTGTTCCGCAGGTCTACTTAGGGCAGATGGACGGGGTTTCCAAGGGGTAAATTGTAAGTGGCAAGCAAGAAATCAACACGCCGTCAACCGCTGCCCAAACATCAAAAAATCGCACACCTAAGTGTTCGCAAATCCGTGGGATGCATAGTTGCCCGTCCATGGCTACGCAACCTGCCAAATACGGTTCAGTTAGACCGCATCCTCGCTACGCGGACTCAGGTGAAGCCAACTCATGGGGTATCCGCGGCCCTCGGAGGCAAAAAGCCAGGTGAGGTCGTCTGGCAAGTATATCTCCGATCGAAGCTGCCGAAGATCACGCTTGGTGTCGTCCAAGACACAAACGTTAAACAATTTGCGTGCGTCTTGAATGAGCCGCTTTTCTTTTTCGGGGGCCGATGGATCACCGCCAGTATGGAGCTCGATCAGAAACTCTGAGGCGCGATATTTGCTAAGGAACTCAAACGTAAGCAGGTCAAATTCACCCCCCTCGATATCGATCAGAAAGAACAGGTCCTCAGGCTGGTATAATCCGCCAAGCTCAGCTTGCAGCGATTCAAACGTAGCCGCGCCCGCAACGCGAACCTTTTCCCGAATATCATTGGCAACTGCAGTTCGGCGGATGACACGCCTGCCTCGGCCTCTTTGCTCAAAACACACACTTTGATCAAAGCAACCAGCGTAGACAAGGCCGACGCCCCAATACCCATCCGCAGCACCAATATCCACCAGTGTTGATTTGGAACTACCCCCAAGGATCGGGAGGTTCTGCTGCTCGTACAGGCCCAGCAGTTTGGTCAGAAGATCTGCCTGCCCCCAAGTGTGCTCATCAATCAGCTTGAAACCACTTAAAAGCCCGCTTTGAACAATGCCACTTTTTTCTTCATAATACTGATAGCTCACGTTTTGCCGGAACTGACGAATGCGGCGGCGCAGCATCCTTAGTTCTTTGGGCGTATTCTGTAGCTCCATGCGGTCAAATCAGCTGGTAAGCTGCCCCCGTTCGCGCCTGACGAATATGTCTAGCCAAGAAGCCCCATTCATTACAATGCTCAGCAACGCCTGCATTAGGCCAATGAAAAAACCCGGGCAGCTTTCGCCACCCGGGTTCAATTTTTCACAGCACATCGCCAAGGCTTATTCGCCGGCAGCGGCCGCCACGTCCAGCGTCACACCCGGACCCATGGTCGAGCTCAGTGCAATCTTCTTCATGTAGGTGCCTTTGGCGCCCGACGGCTTGGCTTTTGCAACAGCCGAGATGAAGGCGCGGACGTTTTCAACCAGTTTGGCTTCGTCGAACGACGCTTTGCCAACGCCGGCGTGCACAACGCCGCCTTTTTCCGCCTTAAACTGAACTTCACCACCTTTGGCTGCTTCCACGGCCGCTTTCACGTCCATGGTCACGGTGCCAACCTTGGGGTTCGGCATCAGGTTCCGGGGGCCCAGAACTTTACCCAGACGGCCAACGATCGGCATCATGTCCGGGGTGGCGATGCAGCGATCGAATTCGATGGTGCCGCCCTGAATGGTTTCCATCAGGTCTTCTGCGCCTACGATATCTGCGCCAGCTTCTTTTGCTTCGTCAGCCTTGGGGCCACGCGCAAAAACAGCAACACGCATCGCTTTGCCTGTGCCGTTCGGCAGGCCAACAACTCCGCGAACCATCTGGTCTGCGTGACGGGTGTCAACGCCCAGGTTCAGAGCGATTTCGATGGTCTCGTCGAATTTCGAGGTTGCGTTGGCTTTGACCAGTGCAACTGCTTCGTCCACCGACAGGTTTTCCTTGCCAGCGACAGCTTCGCGCGCAGCGCGGGTACGTTTACCGAGTTTTGCCATCTTACTTCACCTCGATGCCCATAGAGCGGGCCGAGCCCAGGATGATCTGCATTGCACCTTCGATGCTGGTAGCGTTCAGATCTTTCATTTTGGCTTCGGCGATTTCACGAACCTGCTTTGAGGTCACGGTTGCCACGGTCTCACGACCTGGGTTTTCCGCACCACGGGGACGGTTACGCTTGCCAACCGGCTTCAGACCAGCGGCTTTTTTCAGGTAATAAGACGCGGGCGGCGTCTTGATGTCCATGGTGAAGGACTTGTCCTGATAATAGGTGATCACGGTCGGGCAAGGCGCACCCTGCTCCATGTCTGCGGTCTTGGCGTTGAACGCCTTGCAGAATTCCATGATGTTGATGCCGCGCTGACCCAGCGCCGGACCAACTGGCGGCGACGGGTTCGCCTGACCTGCAGGAACCTGCAGTTTCATTGTACCAGCAAGCTTCTTGGCCATTTGGTTTTCCTTTCAACTTAGGTGAAACGCGTCTCACCCAGATTATGTTGCGTGGTCCGATCCGGGATCGCGATCCCTGCAATCTCCCACGAGAGAATCTCGCCCGAAGACGATAGAGGCGGCATTACAGCGGAACGAAAGGGTTGGCAAGTGGTCGATGACCCGATCCGGACATACCGAATCGCATCCCGGAGGGTATTTTCCGGGCTCAACCAATGCGCAGCCTTATAAATCTCTCGGCGCTCGCCGCTAAGAAACCGATAACACAGAAGAAACTTGCGATGGGTCGCGGGTTTGTCAGAGTATGAGTGTTGGCTTCACACTAAAGCCCGCGGCTGTGCTATACTCTGCAAAATTAGTTAATTTTTAGGTGGAGGTTAATTATGATCATTCGTTTCCTTGTAACACTTGGGATCGCGCTCTCCTTCGCGACATCCTCGCCGCAGGCGGCACGCGCGGACGCTGGCGAAATTCTGGGCGGTGCCGTCGTTGGAGGCGTCATAGGGTACGCAATTGGCAGGGATCAGCAGAAGAAGCAGCAGGCCCGAACGAGATCAACGACCACGCGCACTTACCGTCCGGGCATCCCGTCTACCGCACAAGGTGCACAGACCCAGACGGCGCTCAATTATTTTGGTTACAACGCCGGGAGGGTTGACGGTCAGGTTGGTCGCGGCACGCGGTCAGCGATCGAACGCTATCAGGTCTCTATGGGCTATCCAGTGAGCGGCTATGACTTCCAACCCTATCAGCGCGATTTTCTGATGCAGGCCTACTACTGGGCGATCAGCGGAGGGCAAGCCACTACCCAGCTCTCGGGCCAACCGCTTCTGATGGCCTACCGCCGACAGGTCCAAACCGGTTCTGCTTTGGCTGCTGCGCCTCAGGCACCGGCGCAAGCGCCTACACCAACCATTCCGGTTGCGGTCCCTCAAGCTCAGGAGCCGGAGCCTGAGGCCACCACCACTGAGGCAGCTTCCTCCAGCCTGCCGAGCCTGTTCTCGGGCGGAACCGGCGGCCCGTCGCTGGCCAATCGCTGCAGCGGGGTGATGCTACAAACATCGACCAACGGTGGCTATACAACCCTGTCGAATATGACGGATGCCGATTTTGCGCTCAGCGAACAGTTCTGCCTTGCCCGCAGCTATGCGATGGCGCGCGGAGAGGATCTGATTCAGGATGTTCAAGGGCTGACACCGGATCAGGTATCCGCCCAATGCGACTCGTATGGTGAAATGTTGGCGCCACAAGTTGATGCTCTATCTCTAAGCTCAAAAGCTGACGCTGAAACTCAGATGCGTAAGCTGGCGCTGGATTCAGGACTGAGCCCCAACGATCTTGCCGCGACAAGTAAAGTTTGCCTGGCCATTGGCTACCGTCAGGACAACATGGATACCGCAGTTGGCTCGGCGCTGATGCTGGTCGCGATGGGAGAGCCCGCCTACGGAGAGCTGATCGGACACCACCTGCGCGAAGGCTTCGGAGTGCAGGAACGCCGCGATCTTGCGATGCAGTGGTATGACGCGAGCCTGTCGGCGCTGGACGCCGGATCGCAAGCTGTCTTCTTGCCGTCCCAGACTGACCGCCCGCAACTCTTGCGCGCGGCGATGGTTCAGGCGCGATAGGTCGATACGCAAAGCAGTAGCGACATCATTGGGGTTGAAACAAAAATAACGCCGCGCTGACCGTTGCAACGCGGCGTTTCAAATTTCGCGAGAAGCTTTCTCAGCTCTGCTTGGTAACTTGCGTAAAGTCCAACTCGACCGGGGTTTCGCGACCAAAGATCGAAACCGAAACCTTCAGTTTCTGGTTCTCGTCGTCCACGCCTTCCACCATGCCGTCGAAATCCTCGAACGGGCCGTCGTTGACCTTGACCTTCTCGCCGACCTCGAAGGTGATCATAAGCTTGGGCGCTTCTTCACCTTCCTGAACGCGGTTGAGGATCTGGTTCACCTCGGCGTCGCGCATCGGCATCGGGCGACCCTGAGGGCCCAGAAAACCGGTGACGCGGTTGATCGAGTTGATCAGGTGATAGCCCTGATCGGACATTTCCATGTGCACCAGAACGTAACCGGGCATGAAGCGTCGCTCGGTCGTGACCTTCTTACCCCGGCGCACTTCGATCACCTCTTCGGTGGGCACCAGAACTTCGTCGATATCGTCCTCAAGGCCCTGTTCAGCCACCGACGTGCGGATCTGCTCTGCGATCTTCTTTTCGAAATTCGAAAGAACGCTGACCGAGTACCACCGTTTCGCCATGAACCTGTCGTCCTTGTTTGCCTTTGGCGTGACGGGTCACGCCCATAATTGAAATTCTGTCACGTCACCCGGAATAAAAAGCGGCGCGCAGCTCGAATCGCCGCACGCCCATTCCGAATAGTTCCGTGTCAACTACTCTGACACGGCGCGCTGTGCAAGAGGGCAATGGTATATCCACCGGCCCCGAACGGGCTTAGCTGAACGCACCCAGAATCATGTGCAGCCCGCCTTTGATTCCAAGATCAACCAGCGCAAAGAACACAGCCGTCAGTGCCGCCATGATGAACACCATGACCGTGGTCAGAAGCACCTCTCGCCGGGTCGGCCAGACGACCTTCGAGACTTCGGCGCGGACCTGCTGAATGAACTGGATCGGGTTTAAGGTTGCCATGAGGCTAAAATCTCTCTGCTAGCGGATGGGCCGGACATAGCCGGGCATTGCGGCAATTTCAAGGGCTGTTGACGCCCCTGTCAGGGCTTGGGGCGGTCGTCCCATTGGTCGCTGAGGATACGGCGCGCATCGCCTTCGGGGTCCTCATACTGGTTCGAGCGAACGGTGTAGATAAACGCAACCAGACCAACCCCGCCCAACAGCAGGGAAATCGGGATCAGATAGGCAAGCACTTCCATGGGGGTCACCTCAGCCGCAGGGCGTTCAGCGATACCGTAATCGACGAGGTCGACATCGCCAAGGCTGCGATTAGCGGAGTGGCCAGCCCGGCGACGGCCAAAGGCACGGCGATCACGTTGTAGACGGTGGCGATGCGGAAGTTCTCACGAATCCGGCGCGTCGCCTTGACTGCGGTATCGCAGGCCTCGGCAATCGGGGACAGGTCGTTGCCCAACAGCACAATGTCTGACGCAACGCGCGCCGCATCCAGGGCTGAGGCCGGAGAAATAGACACATGCGCCGCAGCCAGCGCCGCCGTATCGTTCAGCCCGTCACCAACCATCAGAACGTGCCGTCCCTGATCGCTGAGTTCCTGCACCTTTGCGGCTTTGTCCTGCGGCAAGGCCTGAGCGATCCAGTTTTCAATTCCCAGCTTTGCCGCGAGCGCCCGCACCGCACCTTGTGTGTCTCCGGAAATCAGGATGACCTCTTTGCCCGTAGCGCGGAACGCCGCAATGGCCTCGGCGGCTCCTGCACGCAGGCTGTCCGTGAAGGTAAAGCGCAACGGTGGCCGCGACCCGATCGCAAGCCAGGCTGCGGTCTGCTCACCGTCCTCTCCGCCGACCCATACCGCACGGCCCAGCCGGACGCGCTGATCGCGGTAGAATCCTTCGGTGCCATAGCCCGGCACTTCGACGATGTCGCGCAGGGCGGCGGGTTTGATCCCGGCTTCGCGTACGGCCATGGAAAGGGCCAGCGACAAGGGATGTGAAGACGCCTCGGCCAAAGCCAGCGCGATTTCCAGATCGCTGCGTGAATGATCACCAAGATCGGTCAACTCGGGCGTCCCCGACGTAAGTGTGCCCGTCTTGTCAAATACCACCGTGTCCACTTCGGCCAAGCGCTCCAAAGCGGTGGCATGTTTGATCAGCATCCCGTTGCGGAACAACCGACCCGAGGCCGCAGTGGTCACAGCCGGCACCGCCAAACCCAAGGCACATGGGCAGGTAATGATCAGCACAGCAGCGGCGATGTTCAGCGCGGTACGAATATCGCCCGAATAGATATACCACCCCAGAAAGCTGAGCGCTGAAAGGATATGCACCCCCGGCGCATAGAGCTTGGCCGCCTTGTCTGCCAGCGAGGTATAGCGTGACCGGCCCGATTCAGCGATTGCCACCAGATCGGCCATACGGTGCAGCGAGGTATCCTCGCCCACCGCCGTCGCGCGGACCGTCAGGGGGCCGGTCAGGTTGACCTCACCAGCGCTGACGCTCAGCCCGGCCTCGGCAAAGACCGGGAGGGTTTCCCCGGTCAGCAGCGACCGGTCCAACTCGGACTGGCCCGAGATGATTTCGCCATCCACGGGCATACGCCCGCCGGGGCGCACCAAAATCAGATCGCCCACGCTTAGGCTGGCGACGGCCACTTCCTCCTCGGCCCCATCCGTCAGCCGGATGGCGCGCGGAACCTCCAGCGCGGTTAGTTCTTCGGCGGCCGAACGCGCCGCAGCACGGGTGCGATAGTCCAGATACCTGCCCGCAAGCAGGAAGAACGTCAGGGTCAAAGCCGCATCGAAATAAGCATGTTCACCGCTGAGCGCGGTTTCCCAAAGCGACGTGATCAGAGCCAAGAGGATCGCCAGCACAATCGGCACATCCATGTTCAGGCGACGCACGCGCAGAGCGCTCCAGGCGTTGGCAAAGAAGGGTTGGGCCGAAAATGCAATTGCAGGCAGCGCAATCGCGGCAGAGATCCAGTGGAACATGTCGCGCGTCGCATCGGTGGCACCGGACCAGACCGAAACCGACAGCAACATCACGTTCATCGAGGCAAATCCCGCCACTGCGAGCCGCATCAGCAGATCGCGCCCCGCCTTGTCGGTTTGCGTGGCTGACAGCGCACCCGGGTCCAGCTCATGCGCTTCGAATCCGGCACGTTCCAGCACCGGGATAAGATCGGTGGCACGCGTGTCAGGTGCCGCCTTGATCATCGCGCGTTTCAGCGTGAGGTTAACCCGCGCATCCTCGACGCCGGGATGGGCGTTCAACGCGCGCTCGACCGTGGCGATACAGGCAGAACAGTGAATACCGGGGAGCGCCAGGGCAATCTGCACATCCTCCGGCACCGGACGCGCCGGTTCCGCCGGGGCCGCGATGCATCCGGGACAGGCTGCCCTGGCTGGAGTAGCTTGCGCCGTCATCTCGCTAGCCCTTCACATACAGCGGCACACGCTGTGCGAATTCGGACCCGTCTTTGGCTTTGGCCACAAGGCGAATGTTCCAGTTGCCTTTGCCCATCGCAGCCGGGGCTGCATAGGCAATGCCGTCGAAGGAAAAGTCGGGCGAGAAATCCTCTTTCACATGGGTGGCGCGCCCGACAACGGCCTGTAACTCGGCCACCTCCACCGGAGAACCGGCCTGATCGGTGATGCGTAACACCAGTAGCCCCCTGGTCAGCTCGGCCTTGATCTCCCAACCCAGCGCCTGCTGCTCCCGCAGGCGTTCATTGAACTCCTGACTGGCGACATACGAGTTTTTCACCTCCAGCCCCGGAAAGGTCTTAACAGCGTTATAAGCCAGGACGAGGTTCACCGCGATGATCACGCCAAAGGCCGCGACGAATACTGCAAGTGCGTGTTTGCCAGTGAATTGACGTTCCGCCATTCTCAGTTTCCTCGTCCGTTGAACGTGGTGTCTTTATAGGCCCGCTCGCCACTTTCCAGATCCTCGACCCAGATGCGGACCGACGTGCTGTCAGCAGCTGCAGGACCAGTGTCTTTCAGGGCCGTAATGTATACGCGTGTCAATTGTGCCGTATCTGCCGCTACATTTACAGTATCGCCCTCGACGCCTTCAATTTCGACCTGCAGCGACGGATCGCCCGCAAGCGAGAGTTTAAAGGGCCGCTCCTCTCCATGCTTGTTGCGCAGGCGCACGTCATAGGTGTTGCGGATCGTGCCATCCGAGAGGGTCACGAATGTCGGGTTCCGCACCGGAGCCACAGTCAGGTCGATATCCGAGCGGATGAACAGGGCAAAGAGCAGTGCAACGCCGACCAGCGACCAGAGAGACGTGTAGAGAATCGTGCGTGGGCGCAGAATATGCTTCCACACGTTCTTGGGCGGATGACCTTCGCGTTCGCGTGTCTCATCGCTGAGCGCCATATAGTCGATCAGGCCACGTGGCTTGCCGATTTTCGCCATCATGTCGTCGCAGGCGTCGATACACAGCGCGCAGGTGATGCACTCCAGCTGCTGCCCGTCCCGGATGTCGATCCCCACCGGGCAGACATTGACGCAGGCCATACAGTCGATGCAATCGCCCAACTCGCTATCGGCTGTACGTTTGCCTTTGCCACGCGGCTCACCCCGCCATTCGCGGTAACCGACGACCAGAGTATCCTCGTCCATCATCGCGGCCTGAATGCGCGGCCATGGGCAGGCATAAATACAAATCTGTTCGCGCGCGAATCCCCCGAAGAAGAACGTCGTACCCGTAAGAATCAGCATTGTCGTGTAAGCGACCGGATGCGCGTTACCGGTGACCAGATCACGCGCCAGCGTCGGCGCATCCGCAAAATAGAAAACCCATGCGCCGCCCGTCGCCAGCCCAATAAAAAACCAGACCACCCATTTGGTCAGTCGCAGGCGCAGCTTGCGGAAATCCAGCTTTTTCTGACGATGCAGCCGCAGGCGCGCATTACGGTCACCTTCGATCCATCGCTCAACGAGAATATAAAGGTCGGTCCACACCGTCTGCGGACAGGCGTAACCGCACCAGACCCGGCCCAACGCCGAGGTGAACAGGAACAAGCCCAGCCCTGCCATGATCAAAAGCCCGGCAACGAAATAGAACTCGTGTGGCCAGATTTCGATCCAGAAGAAATAAAAGCGCCGGTTCGCCAGATCCAGCAGAACCGCCTGATCCGGCAGGCTTGGCCCCCGATCCCATCTGAACCACGGGGTCACATAGTAGATGCCCAGCGTCACCGCCATGATGATCCACTTAAGGTTCCGAAATGGACCGGATACCCGTCTTGGAAAAATCGGCTCTCTGGCGGCGTAGAGGCTGGGGGTTGGGTTGGAATCGCTCACAGGCTGGCTCCGGGACTGGCTCTTCTGAGTGTGCGTTCTTCCAGATCACAAGCACAGGGACTTTGACATGGGTCAAAACGCGCATCGTACAGATACCTTTTATCACGTTTCGCGTGCCTGACGTCGTAGCCACGAGACAAATGTTCTGACGGCGGGTCTAAGTACCGTATTTGCCGTCACTATATGGTATCCGCGCGTGTCGGGCTCTGCATAGAGCTCTACAATGCGTCCGGCTTTGATATCATGTTCGACGAAATGTCGCACTGTGACGGTAACCCCCTGACCAGCGCGCAAGCCATCCAATACCAGATTCCCTGGAAGCTCGGTGCGGCCCGCGCCGCGTTCCGGACCAGCGCCATGTTCGGCCAGCCAGGTCGTCGCCTCGGTGGTTCCGATCTCTTCCAGCCAGGGCAACTGCGCCAGCTCTGCCGGCGTCCAGGATGTCTTTCCACCCAGCAGTTTCGGGGCGGCTACGATAACCACTGGCGACTGCAACAGCATTTCGGACTGAACACCAGCCCAACCGCCGGGACCGTAGCGAATTGCAATATCGACACCCCCCGGGCGCAATTCAACCACATCAGCAGAGGGGTCGAGGATCAGATTCACCTCGGGATGGGTTTTGCGAAAGGCCGGAAGGCGTGGCATCAGCCACGAGGCCGCAAAGGACGATGTCAGCGATACGTGCACCGGGCGATCCTGGCCGGATCTGGCCAGATCACCCACAGCCGCCTCGATGGCGGCAAACCCAAGCAGCAGGGCCCGCGCCAGATGCTCTCCCTCCGCTGTCAGGGTCAGCGCTTTTCCCGTGCGATCCAACAGCGCCGCACCGAGATGTTTCTCGAGCACGCGCAGCTGTTGGCTAATGGCCGCGTGGCTGACGTTCAACGCGGCACCTGCATCGACCACATTCCGCTTTTCAGCAAATGCCGCGAAAGACCTGAGCGAGGCCATCGGCGGAAGAGAAAGCCAATCCATATGTAACTCCGGCTTACACGATGGAACGGTAATTGAGTCGCATTCGCTGCGTCAAAGGTCAATCCTTTAGACAGCAACACCATTGCACAGGAGACACGCCATGCTGAACGTTTTTGCCCGATCTTTCATGACCGCAACGCGTATCGACGCTCCGCACATTCGCGAGGCCCCCAAACCGAGCCGCCGCAAACGCCGCTGGTTGCCTGAAAGTCACTGGTGGAAGGAAAGCCCGCGCGGGGTGGATCTGGACAATCTCTGACGGGTCTGCGCAGACCCGACTGGACCGCAGCCTGACGCGGCCCTATTGTTTGGAAAATCGGCACCGGCTGTTCTGGAAACGCGCGAACAGATTGAACAGCCGGTGCCTCAGCCTTCGGGCGGAAAACCGCCCGGAGGTGTTCTTTTAGCCTCTACTGACCGCCACCCAATTGATGGACGTAAGCGGACACTGCGCGAATTTGCGCATCGGTCAGACGGTTTTCCCACGCCGGCATGACCCCAAAGCGGCTGTTGGTAACCGTCTCGGTCAGGGCCTCTTCGCTGCCGCCATAAAGCCAGATCGCATCCGTCAGGTTCGGCGCGCCCTGAGAGACATCGCCTTTTCCGTCCTCACCGTGGCAGGCCACGCAGTTATCCTCGAACACAACCTTACCGGCCTGCGCCGCCGCATCGTCGGTCTGCGCGTTGGTCAGAGACATGACATACTGGACCACCTGAGTGATCTCGTCGTGCTCAAGTATCTCACCAAAGGCCGGCATCTCGGAATAGCGCGCATCGTCGCTTTCCTCGTTTCGGATGCCGTGGGCCACGGTGGTTTCGATGTCTTCTAGGGTACCGCCCCAAAGCCATGCGTCGTCCAGCAGATTGGGGAACCCGGGGGCACCCTGTGCACCCGAGCCGTGGCACTGCGCGCACCAGGTCCGGAACACAGAACCACCCGCGTTGACCGCATATTGCTGCAGTTCGGCATCCTTGGCGATGTCATCCAGCGGGGTTTTCACCAGTTTGGCATTCCAGGGCGCGTTCGCCTCTTCAAAGGCAACCATGTCCTGCTGCACGATTTCACGCGTGGACCACCCCAACACACCGGCTGTTGCGGAATGCACCAGCGGCCATGCCGGATACAGGATCGTGTAGATCACACCCCAGATAATGGTGGCGTAGAAGGTCCACAGCCACCAGCGCGGCATCGGGTTGTCAAATTCCTCGATACCGTCCCAGCTGTGGCCCGTTGTGTTTGGATCGCCCGGCTGTTTTTTAGGTGTCTTGCTCATTGCCGCGCCTCCTTGGATGTGGCGGGTTTGTCGTCGCCCCGTAGGGGCGCTGGGGCATCAGCGTGCCGGAAGGGAATATTGGCGGTGTCCTTGTATTCCTTGCCGGCACCGGGACGGAAAACCCAGATGACGATGCCAACAAAGAAGATGAACAACACCAGAAGCATCCAGCTATCCGCAAACTGTCTGAGAAGCGTATATTCTTCCATCACACCCTCCCTCAGCGGCTTGCATCGGGCGTAAAGGTCGAGAAGTCGACCAAAGTGCCCAGCATCTGCAGATAAGCGATCATCGCATCGGCCTCGGTCAGCTCTGGCTGGCCGTCAAAGTTGCGCACGTTCACCTTGTCGCCATAGCGTTCCAGCAAACCGTCATAATCGCTGTCAGGATCTGCCTGAGCGCGGAAGTCGGCCTGAGCGTTCTCAAGCATCTCTTCGGTATACGGCGTCCCCAGAAGCGCGTTGGCTTTCAGGACGTCGGCGATGTATTTGCCATCGATCTTGCGATCTTCGAAATAGCCATATTTTGGCATCACCGATTCCGGCACCACGGATTGCGGATCACGCAGGTGGTCGACATGCCACTGGTCGGAATAGCGGCCACCGACACGTGCCAGATCAGGTCCCGTACGCTTGGACCCCCACTGGAACGGGTGGTCATACATCGACTCGGCCGCCAGCGAGTAGTGGCCATAGCGTTCGACCTCGTCCCGCATCGGGCGGATCATCTGGCTGTGGCAGACATAACAGCCCTCGCGGATGTAGATATCGCGCCCCGCCATTTCGAGAGGGGTGTAAGGGCGCATACCCTCCACCTTCTCGATGGTGTTCTCAAGATAGAACAGCGGGGTGATCTGAACGATGCCACCGATGGTCACGACCAGAAAGCTGAAGATCAGCAGGAGGGTCGCGTTGGTCTCGAGGATCTTGTGTTTGTCGAGAATTGCCATTGCTCCGGCCCTCCTTATTCAGCCGGGACCGGGACGGTCAGGCTGGCCTCTTTGGCCGGCGCTTTCCGCACAGTCATCCACAGGTTGTAGCACATGATCACCGCGCCAGCGAGGAACAGAACCCCACCCAGAGCACGCACCACATACATCGGGAACTTGGCGGCCACAGCGTCGGCGAACGAATTCACCAGGAAGCCGTTGGCATCCACTTCACGCCACATCAGGCCTTCCATGATTCCGGTGACCCACATCGACGCGGCGTAAAGCACGATGCCGATGGTGGCGAGCCAGAAGTGCCAGCTGACCATCTGCAGCGAGTACAGACGCTCACGCTTCCACAGGACAGGCACCAGGAAGTACAGCGCACCGAAGGTGATCATGCCGTTCCAGCCCAGCGCGCCCGAGTGTACGTGGCCGATGGTCCAGTCAGTGTAGTGTGACAGGCTGTTCACGGCGCGGATCGACATCATCGGTCCTTCAAAAGTGGACATGCCGTAGAAACCGACCGAGATCACCATCATACGGATGATCGGATCGGTACGCAGCTTGTCCCATGCGCCCGACAGGGTCATCAGACCGTTGATCATACCGCCCCACGAAGGCATCCACAGGATCACCGAGAACACCATACCCAGCGTCGAGGCCCAATCGGGCAGCGCGGTATAGTGCAGGTGGTGCGGACCGGCCCAGATATACAGGAAGATCAGCGCCCAGAAGTGGATGATCGACAGTTTGTAGCTAAAAATCGGACGATCGGCCTGTTTCGGGATGAAATAGTACATCATGCCCAGGAAGCCCGCTGTCAGGAAGAAGCCCACAGCGTTGTGGCCGTACCACCACTGGATCATGGCGTCTTGTACACCCGACCAGACGATAACCGATTTCGATCCCCAGATGCTGACCGGAATGGTCATGTTGTTGACCAGGTGCAGCATGGCGACGGTCACGATGAAGGCGAGATAGAACCAGTTGGCCACGTAGATGTGGGGCTCTTTCCGCTTGATGATCGTGCCGAGGTAGACGGCCAGGTATGCAACCCAGACGATGGTCAGCCACAGGTCGATATACCATTCGGGTTCGGCATATTCTTTCGACTGCGTGCTACCCAGCAGGTAGCCGGTCGCGGCCAGAACGATAAACAGCTGATAGCCCCAGAAGACGAACCACGCCAGATTGCCGCCCCATAAGCGCGCCGCGCTGGTACGCTGGACGACATAGAACGACGTCGCAATCAGCGCGTTGCCGCCAAAGGCAAAGATGACCGCCGATGTATGCAGCGGCCGCAGACGCCCGAAGTTCATATAACCTTGCGCCCACTCGAAGTTCAATGCGGGAAAGGCCAGCTGGAACGCAATAAAGGTTCCCGCGAGGAACCCGACCACACCCCAAAAAGCGGTTGCGATCACACCATAGCGGATCACGTCATCCATGTATTCCGCCGAGCGATCTACAAGAATATCTGGCTCATCGGTGTTTCTAAGCGTCCAGATGAACAAGCCACCAGTGATGAACATCACCAGTGTCGCATGCATCTGATACGCAAAATCCCGTGCATAATTGGTCGCGATCGCCGCGAATAGCGTGATCAGACCAAGCACGATCAGCTTGATGTAATTTGACATATTGCGTCCCTTTGCCATGCCCCGCGCGATTCTTCATGCCACGCGAAACCCTTTTGACTGCGTGCTGTAATGCAGCGAGGCCAATTCTGCTGCTTTGATCTGTGTCAAGACAAGCCCCTGTTTTCTGTGACAGGTATTTTCCAGAAACAGACACGCGCCCCGAATAAGGCCGCGCCGGAAACACGAGGTCAATGTGGCATATAAATCCCTCCTTACGGTCATGACAGAAACCAAGCTTTCCCAAACGGTTCTGGCGCAGATGGTGGCTTTGGCAGAAGCGCAGGACGCCCATGCCGAAGCCCTGTGTCTTGGTGTCGACCGAAGCCAGACCGGATATTACTACGCCGGAGCAAACGCACTGATCCTGCAGGAAACACTGAGTCGCGCCAATGCCGAGGCCGACGAGATTCTCGCCTACGCTCAGGATTATCTGGGCAACTCGGGTGTACGCTGGTCGGCTGAAAACGGTGTGGCCCAGATCGCGGATATCGGACGACATGTCGCGCGTCGCGCACGCTTCTCGGATCTGGTCATTTTGCCACGACCCTATGGAAAGGATCGCGATGCCGAGGCTGAACCGATTGTCGAGGCTGCCATGTTCGAAGGCCATGCCCCGGTTCTGTTGGTACCAGACGATGTCGAGCCGATTTCATCCCCCAAAACCGTCATGGTAGGCTGGAACGAAAGCGTTGAGGCAATGCGGGCCATCCGATGCGCGCTGCCATTTCTGAAACGGGCCGAGCTCACGCGGATCGTCGTCATCGATCCGCCCCGTCATGGGCCGGATCGCTCAGACCCGGGTGGGATGTTGTCTCAGATGCTGGCGCGGCACGGTGTGAAATGCGAGATCGACGTGCTCAGCAAAACCATGACCCGCGTATCCGATATCCTCAACCGTCATGCCGCCGATACCGAGGCCGACATGATCGTAATGGGCGCCTACGGGCATTCGCGCTTTCGCGAGGCCATTCTGGGCGGTGCAACCCGCAATATGCTGGAACAATCCGAAGTGCCGGTTTTTCTGGCCCACTGACACCACTATTGCTACGGACATTGCCGCCGCTCTCTGAGGGGCGGCTTTGCCTATGCCTTGCGGATCAGACCAATCACGAACAGAAGAATCACCGCGCCGATCGTCGCAAAGATGATCGACGAAATCAGACCGCCGCCGACCGCAAAGCCCAAGGCGGGAAAGATTGTGCCTGCCAGGAATGCGCCAACGATTCCGACAATGATATTGCCAATCAGGCCAAACCCGCGTCCTTCCATGATCTTTCCGGACAGCCATCCCGCAATCGCGCCGATGAACAACATGGCCAGAATACCGCTGAATTCCATTGTGAACTCCTGATAATTGGGGTCCGGCGCCAGAACACTCAGCCGTCAGACCAGAAACCCGCCATCCGTATCGTCACCCGCCTCTTCCATGAGGCGACCCATATCGGGGATCGTCACGTGGCGTTTGCCTTCCAAGGTAATGACCTGATCCTTCTTCAGGGCCGATATCTGCCGGCTGACGGTTTCCAGCGTCAATCCAAGATAATCGGCCATCGCTTCGCGTGTCAGGGGCAGGTCAAATACGATCGGGCCAGCCATGCCGGACTGGTGAATCGATGCGTCCCGGCGCGCGATGATTGAAAGCAGACTGGCGATCTTTTCCCGCGCAGTCTTCCGCCCCAACACCAGCATCCACTCACGGGCCGCATCCAACTCATCCAGAGTCATCTGCAACAGGCGCTGCGCGATATGCGGTGTCGTCACCATCATTTCTTCGAAAGGTTTTTTCCGAAAGCAGCACATCACAAGATCGGTCGTCGCGACCACATCATACGGCGCGATCTCACGACCGGGCCGGCCAACGAAATCACTGGGCAAAAGCAAGCCCACCATCTGTGTGCGCCCGTCTTCCATCGTCTGGGTCAGAGACGCGATCCCGGAAACAACCGAGCCGACAAAATTCATCGGATCGCCGGACCAGATGATCGTCTGCCCGGCCTCGAAGCTGCGATAGTACTTGATGCCCTCAAGTTCTTCCAGCTCATCTCTTTCGCAATGCGCGCACACCGCGCGATGCCGGATCGGGCATTCGCCGCAATTGGTGTGATCGAATTGGGCCTTGAGTGTCATTCGCGTTTCCATTTGATTTCGGTCAAAGTACCCTGGGCCCTCCCGCTATAGTCATATCTTTATGACACTGAAACCTCAACTGGCACGGCTTGGACTTTTTGACGCGAAAGTACCGCGTTATACCAGCTATCCCACCGCCCCTCATTTCAGCAATGACGTGGGGGCTGATCTGTTTGGCGACTGGATTTCCGGGATTGCCCCCGGCAGTTCCATCTCGCTTTACATTCACGTACCGTTCTGCCGCAGACTGTGCTGGTTTTGCGCCTGTCGGACACAAGGCACCCAAACAGATAACCCGGTCATCGCCTATGTGGACGTCCTGAAGGCCGAGCTGGATCTGCTGGCTGCACGCCTGCCCGAAGGTGTGACGCTGTCACGTCTGCATTGGGGCGGTGGCACGCCGACGCTGCTGAACGCCGACCTGATGCGTGAACTGGCCGGGCGGATTCTTCAGATAGTTCCGTTGGGACCAGACGCTGAATTCTCGGTCGAGATTGATCCGAATGAGATTGACGAATCCCGGCTGGATGCCCTGGCCGAGGCCGGGATGAACCGCGCCTCGATCGGCGTGCAGGATTTCGATGATGAAATCCAGAAAACCATCGGCCGCATCCAGAGCTACGATACCACTCGCAAAGCGGCCGAGATGATCCGCGCACGTGGCATTTCCAGCCTGAACGCGGATATCCTTTATGGTCTGCCTCATCAGACCAAAGCCCGTATGACCGAAAGCGTTCAAAAACTGCTTTCTCTCAACCCGGATCGGGTCGCACTCTATGGCTACGCGCATGTGCCTTGGATGGCCAAGCGCCAGCAGTTGATCCCATCAGATGCGCTTCCCACGCCGGAACAGCGACTGGAACTTTTTGAAACCGCCCGACGCCTATTCCTGTGGGACAACTACGCTGAGATCGGGATTGATCATTTCGCGACTCAGGATGATGGGCTGACCCATGCGCTGCGCGCCGGTCGCCTGAAACGGAATTTCCAAGGCTACACGGACGATCAGGCCCCGATTCTTATTGGCTTGGGTGCCAGCTCGATCTCGCGTTTCCCGCAAGGCTATGCGCAAAATGCCCCGGCGACGTCGGCCCATACCAAGGCCATTCGCGAAGGGCGTTTTTCGACATCACGGGGACATTTGTTCAAAGGTCAGGATGTTCTGAGGTCTCGTCTGATCGAGGCGCTGATGTGTGACTTCCAGATCAATTCGAACGAAATCCTGCGCGACTACGACATTTCTGCCGCCGAACTGCAGCAAATGTACGCCAAAGCGAATGCCACCTTCGACGGCCTGCTGCGCGTGGACGAAAACGGCTTGTTCATTCCGCCCGAAGCACGCGCGCTGACCCGCATGATCGCCCGCAGTTTTGACGCATATGACCTGAGTAAGGCCGGGCACAGTTCCGCGATCTGAATTCTTTTTGGTAGGTCGTTTTTTGCGACCTTCCCTTCCAAACTGGCACGGGGGCTTGACGCATGCCTTCGGTTTTCTCCACACTCTAGGGGTGGAGAGGCCCGCCTCTTCGCAGCCTGAGGCAGGCATACGCAGACAGTTCTTGCCGACGCACATGCGTTCGACAGCCCTTTTCGTGCAGCCATTCTGCAACCTGAAAGAGGGACAGCACCTATGCGCGTTTTCACCGTCCTCGGCCCCAGCCAATCGGGCAAATCTACCCTGGTCGAGGCCATCAGCCGCCTCGACGGGCGACCAACCACATTCGATGTTTCCGGAACCGTGCACCTGCACGGTTTTTCTTATTTAGACGAACCGTGGTGCGCGGTGGACGTGGACGGAGGCGGCGATGCACTGGCCTATGTCGGCCCGGCCATGGCGATCTCGGACGCGGCGGTTGTGGTCGTCCCACCCGACCCGGATGCTGCCGTCCTATGTGCCCCGTATCTAAGGTTGGTCGAAGAGGCAGGCATTCCCTGTTTCCTGTTCATCAACCGCATGGACAGCCCCAACGGTCGTATCCGCGACATTGTTGCGGCGCTACAGACCTATTGCACCCACCACATCGCTTTGCGGCAGGTACCGATCCGGGACGGGGACACCATCATCGGCGCAGTCGATCTGATTTCGGAACGCGCTTGGAAGTATCAGGAGGGTCAGCCCTCGGCCCTGATCGAGCTACCGCAATCGGCGGAAGACCGTGAACAGGAAGCACGCACCGAATTGCTAGAAACCCTATCGGATTTCGATGACAATCTGCTGGAGCAACTGATTGAGGACAAACAGCCTCCTAGCGAAGAGGTCTACGAGCTGGCCGCACAGGTTTTGCAGAACCACCAGCTGATCCCGGCCTGTCTGGGTGCCGCGAGCCATGGCAACGGTCTGACCCGGTTAATGAAAGCGCTGCGCCATGAGGCTCCGGAATTCAACATTGCCGCTGACCGGGATGAGGCCGAAGAAAACGCCCGGTCAATTGCAGGTTTCGCAGATGTAAAGAAACACATTGGCAAAATCACGGTTCTGCGCGGCCTCGGCGACGGGGTCAAAGCACACGAGGCCCTAGGTGGTGAGACTGTCGGAAACCTGACCACGCTGGACGCCAAGACCCAGATCAGCGCGCTGGAGGCCGGTCAGATTGGCTTGGCTGTCAAATCCGATCACCTCAATCCCGGGTTCATCTATGACAGCGCGTCAGCAACACCCTTGCCGGAATGGGCTTCGTCGCACCCAGCGGCGCACCGTCAGGTCGTATCGCCTGCGCATGAGCGAGACGACGTGCGCCTGTCGAACGCTTTGACCCGGTTGGTCGAAATCGACCCCGGTCTGCATCTGGAGCAGGATGAACTGAGCGGTCACTCTGTTCTGGGCTCGCAAGGGCCTCAGCACATGCGCCGCGTGACGGCCAAGCTGGCCGAAGATTTCGGGATCGAAATCGAAGCCGAAGCTGCTGGCACTGCCTATCGCGAAACCATCCGCGCGAAGGTTGAACATCGTCACCGCCACCGCAAACAATCCGGTGGTGCGGGGCAATTTGCCGATGTCGTCATATCGATTGCGCCCCTGGCACGCGGATCGGGGTTTCATTTCGAAGAGATTGTCAAAGGGGGCGCGGTGCCTCGGAACTATATTCCTTCGGTGGAACATGGCGCCAGAGATGCTCTGGCGGAAGGCCCCGAAGGTTTCCCCGTGGTAGATGTCAAAGTCACGTTGAGCGACGGCAAGCACCACAATGTGGACAGCTCTGACTATGCGTTTCGAACCGCGGGCAAGAACGCGGTGCGCGAAGCGCTGCCGGAAGCGAAACCGGTCGTCCTGCAACCGATTCTGAACGCCGAGATACACCTTCCTTCGACCTTTGTCGGTGATCTGGTCCCAACGATCAGTTCACTGCAGGGGCAGGTCTTGGGCTTCGAGGGCAACCCGAACGCGCCGGGCTGGGAAATATTCAACGCTCAGCTCCCCGCCGTGGCCGAGGACGAACTGCATCGAACGCTCGCCAGTGCCACACGCGGCACCGGATGGGTAAAGCTGCAATTCGATCACTACGAAGAGTTGCGTGGCCCCGTCCCCAGCTCGGCCAAGAACAAGGAAATGGCCTGAAGCCAAGGGTGCGGGCTGCTTGTCAGCCCGCCGCCGCAATCAGTTCGCGGGTATAGTCTGTCTGAGCGTTTTCAAACAAATCCTCAGCCGCACCCATTTCGACGACGTCCCCGTTTCGCATGACGATGACGTTATGGGACATCGCGCGCACGACCTTCAGATCGTGGCTGATGAACAGGTAGGCCAACCCATACTTTCGCTGAAGGTCGCGCAGCAGATCGACAATCTGCACCTGCACAGTCATATCGAGTGCGCTGGTCGGTTCGTCCAGCACCAGTAATTTGGGCCGCAACACCATGGCGCGGGCAATCGCGATGCGTTGCCGCTGACCGCCCGAGAACTCATGCGGGTATCGATCCATGGCGGCAGGGTCCAGCCCAACCTCGGTCATCACCTCAGCCACAAGCTCGCGCGGGGCGCGGTGAGGGTCGATCTTGTGGATGGCCAAACCCTCCGCAATAATCTGCTGACAGGTCATCCGAGGGCTGAGGCTGCCGAACGGGTCCTGAAACACGATCTGCATGTCCTTGCGCAGCCGCCTGAGTTCACGCGTAGACCATCGGCGCACGTCTTGGTCGCGGAAGGTGATACCTCCCTCGGACGCAATCAGTCGCATGATCGCCAGCGCCAGCGTCGTCTTGCCCGATCCGCTTTCGCCCACGATCCCAAGAGTTTCACCCGCACGGACACTGAGCGTCGCGTCATTCACAGCCTTCACATACCCAACGGTCCGTTTCAGAAAACCGCGCTGGATCGGAAACCAGACCTTCAGATGATCGGTGCGCGCAACTTCTTCCGCGTTTGCTTCGACAGGATCTGGATGCCCCGACGGTTCGGCCTCCAGCAGTTTGCGGGTATACGAATGCTGCGGATTGTCGAAGATCTCCGAGGTCACGCCGGCTTCGACAATCTCGCCGTCTTTCATCACGCAGACCCGATCGGCGATACGGCGGACGATGCCGAGGTCATGGGTAATGAACAGCATCCCCATATTCTCGGATTTCTGCAACTCGGCCAGCAGTTCCAGAATCTGCGCCTGAATGGTCACGTCCAGCGCAGTCGTTGGTTCATCTGCGATCAGAATGTCCGGCTTGTTCGCCAACGCCATCGCGATCATCACACGCTGACGCTGCCCGCCGGAGAGTTGATGCGGATAACTGTCCAGCCGGTCCTGCGGGTCGCGGATACCGACCTTGGTCAGAAGCTCCACGATCCGCTCACGTGCGGCGTCCCCTGTCAGCTCCTGGTGCAACGCCAGCGACTCAGCCATCTGTTTCTGGATCGTGTGCAACGGGTTCAGCGACGTCATCGGCTCCTGAAAGATAAAACTGATGTCATTGCCGCGCACATCCATCAGCCTGTCCTCGGAAGCACCGATCATTTCCCGCCCTTCATAGGTGACCGAGCCCTCTACGATGGCGCTATCCCCCAACAGAGACACGGTACTCAGCGCAGTCACTGATTTGCCCGACCCGGACTCACCGACCAAAGCCACCGTTTCCCCCCTGTCCACGGAGAAGGACACGCCCTTGACGGCCGCCGAGATTCGCCCGTCCTGCCGGAACGAGACCTTGAGGTTGTTCGCATCCAAAAGGCTCATGAGAAGGTCTTTCTAGGATCAAACGCATCGCGCACGCCTTCGAAAATGAAGACCAGCAGCGACAGCATGATGGCAAAGGTGAAGAAGGCAGTGAAGGCCAGCCACGGGGCCTGCAGGTTCTGTTTCGCCTGCAAGGTCAATTCCCCAAGCGACGGGGCCGAGGACGGCAAACCGAAGCCGAGGAAGTCCAGCGAGGCCAGCCCACCAATGGTTCCGGTTACGATGAACGGCATGAAGGTCAGCGTGGCGACCATCGCGTTAGGCAGCATGTGGCGGAACATGATCGTCATGTTGCCAACCCCCAGCGCTCGCGCGGCGCGGACATATTCAAGGTTGCGTGCTCGCAGGAATTCAGCGCGCACGACGCCCACCAATCCAGTCCAACTGAACAGGATCATCAGAATCACCAAGAGCCAGAAACTTCGCCCGAGGATCGCGAACATGATGATGATAACGTAGAGCGATGGAGTCGCAGACCAGATCTCGATAATCCGCTGGAAGATCAGGTCCAGCCAGCCGCCGAAAAAACCCTGAATGGCCCCGGCGAAGATGCCGATCAGACTGGCCACGCCCGTGACGATCAGCGTGAATAGAATCGACAGACGGAAGCCGTAGATCACCCGCGCCAACACGTCTCGTTTGGTGTCGTCCGTGCCCAACAGGTTCTGACCATTGGGCGGCAGCGGAGCCGCGCCGGGCCGGTCCACGCTGGTGTTGAAGGAATAGGGGATCGGCGGCCAGATGGCCCAACCACGTTCGAAACCTTCGGCCTGATACGTACCGGCCTTGATTTCGTCGATAATCCCTTCGGGATCGTCGAAACACTGATCCAGCCCGCCGCTGTCGATCAGGCACATGACCTCTGGGTCGCGATAGATCGCCTCGGTCTGGAAGTCGCCGCCGAACTCGGTCTCGGCGTAGAAATTGAACACCGGCGTGTAGAACTCACCCCGGTATTTTATCAGGATCGGTTTGTCATTGGCGATGAACTCGGCAAACAGCGACAGGCCGAACAGCACCGAGAAAATGATCAACGACCAGAACGCCCGGCCATTGCGTCGGAAGTTGCGCCAACGGCGCTGGTTGAGGGGGGAAAGCGCCATTTACCCCTCCCGTTTTTCGAAATCGATGCGCGGGTCGACCAGCACATACATCAGATCGCTGATGATGCCGACGACCAGCCCCATCAGGCCAAAGATGAACAGCGTGCCGAAGATCACCGGATAATCACGGGCCACTGCGGCCTCGAAACCCAATCGGCCCAGACCGTCCAGCGAGAAGATGGTCTCGATGATGATCGAGCCGCCGAAGAACACCCCGATGAACACCGCCGGGAAACCTGCGATCACGATCAGCATCGCGTTGCGGAAAACATGGCCGTACAACACCTTGCTTTCGCTCAGCCCCTTGGCGCGGGCGGTCATGACGTATTGCTTTTTGATCTCGTCCAGGAACGAGTTCTTGGTCAGCAGCGTCAGCGTCGCAAAGGCCGATATCGTCAGCGCGATGATTGGCAATGCGATATGCCAGAAATAGTCGGTGATCTTGCCAAACAAGCTGAGGCTGTCCCAATTGTCCGAGGTCAGCCCGCGCAGAGGGAAGATTTGCCAATACGAACCACCAGCAAACAGAACCAGCAGCAGAATGGCGAACAGAAAACCGGGGATGGCATAGGCCACGATAATCATACCGCTGGTCCAGGTGTCGAACCGCGATCCATCCCTGACGGCCTTGCGAATACCCAGCGGGATCGACACCAGATAGGCGATCAGCGTTGACCACAAGCCCAGCGAAATCGAAACAGGCATCTTTTCCAGCACCAGATCAATCACGCTGATCGAGCGGAAGTAGCTTTCGCCAAAGTCCAGCGTCAAATAGTTCCACATCATACCCAGGAAGCGTTCAAGCGGTGGTTTGTCGAAGCCGAACTCCTTCTCCAGCTCCGCGATGAACTCGGGCGGAAGGCCGCGCGCTCCGACATATTTGTCGTCAAATGCGCCACCCGCAGTCTCTGCACCCGCCCCGGCGTCACCACCGCCGGCAAAGCCGGCAAAGACATCACCCTGACCTTCGATCTGAGCGATGATCTGTTCGATCGGCCCGCCGGGAACGAACTGCACCAGCGTGAAATTAACGATCATGATGCCCAGAAGGGTCGGAATGACCAGCAGCAGGCGTCTTAGGATATAGGCGCCCATCTTATCGCAGCGCGCCTTTCGCTTTCAGTTCGGCTTCTTTCTCGGGGTTGACCCACCATAGGTCGAGATACCCGAGCGCGAAGGGAGGGAGGTTTTCGGGATATTCATACATGTCGTAGTAAGCCGTCCAGTAATCCGCCACATACCCATCAGGGATGACGAAGAACTCATAACGCAAGGCGCGATCCAGCGCCATCAGCGCCGCATCCTGTTCGGCCTGATTTGTGGTGTCAAATGACGCTTCGATCACCGCATCCACCAAAGGGCTGGCAAGACCTGCCGGATTGAACAGGCTGAAAGCGGCTTCTTCCGATCCATACATCTGGCTCAGACCACCCCCTGTCGACAGGAACGAGCCGTAACGGTTCGAGTACACCATGTCGTAGTCCCGTTCGCGCCGCCGCAGCGTGAACTGAGAGGGGTCTACCTTCTCTGCCGAAGCGTCCACCCCAATCGATTGCAGGTTCTGCACATAGGTTTCGATCATCGTAGCGGTCGAGGTCGGCATACTTGACGCGTAGGGAATGTTGACCCTTAGCGTCTGCCCCTCGGAATTTCGGCGCAGATTGCCTTCGCCCACAGCCCATCCGGCCTCATCCAGCAGTTTCGACGCTTTCCGCAGATTGCGCCGGTCATTCAATCTGGCCGGGTTGGACTCGTGCACAACAAGCGCAGGTTCACTGAACAGCTCTGCGGGCACCACGTCTCCGAGAGATTCCAGGAAAGCGAGTTCCGCGCCCTCTGGAACGCCAGCCGCCTCAAGATGGGTATCTTGCACAAATGAGCTGCGCGGCGAATTCAGACCGAACAACAGCGATTCATTCGCCCATTCAAAGTTGAACGCCAATGCCAGCGCCTTGCGCACATTTTTGTCTGCAAACTGCGGTTTCCCCAGGTTGAACACAAAACCGGACGGTGTCGGCGGGCTGCCATCGACGATCTCATCCCGCACCACAACACCTTCGCTGAGCTTCGGGAAATCATAACTTGAAGCCCAGAGCTTAGGGTCGCTTTCGACCCGCATGGTATACTCACCCGCCTTGAACCCTTCGAACGCGGCGGTCTGATCGGCGAAGTATTCGATCCGGACGGTATCGTAGTTGTGACGGCCCACGTTGATAGGCAGATCCTTGCCCCAATAGTCATCGCGGCGCTTGTATACGATGCGGCGGTTGATGTCGTAGCTGTCCAGCTTGTAGGGGCCGGACCCCACCGCGACCTCAAGCCTGGGTTCATCCAGGCGGCGGCTTTCATCCGCTTCAAACCACGCCTTTGAGAAGACCGGGGTCGAGCCAACCGTTTCGATCAACCCACGCCGCGTTACATCCGGGCTGAAGGTGAATTTGACGGTATGATCATCCAGCGCTTCAGCGCCGGTGACCATGCGCCCAACGGCTTGCGCATAGGACGGCAGCCCCTGTTCTATGAACAAGCGATGACTGTAGACCACATCTTCGGCTGTAACCGGCGTGCCATCCCAGAACGTCGCTTCGGGTCGCATGTGGAAGATCACGTAATTGCGCCCTTCGTCATACTCCAGGCTTTCAGCGATAATTCCGTAATACTGGCCAACGCTGTCGGCGGTGCTGTCGATCAGCGAGTCATATTGAAGCGTGGTCAAAGCCCCGGCCCGCCCTTTTCGCGAGTAAGGGTTAAGGGAATCAAACGTACCCGATCCCGACAATGACAACTCCCCGCCCTTCGGCGCATCCGGGTTGACGTAGTTCAGATGCGGGTAATCAGCCGGGTAATCCAGATTCCCGAAGTAGGAATAACCGTGGCTGCGTGTGACCCCTTCCTCAGTGGCGCTGGCACGACCTGCTCCACCCAGCGCAATCGCAGCAGAAATCCCAAAGACCGCAGCCCAAGTGTGAATTCGGGTAAGGCGCATCGCGGGCACAAGGGGGTTCATAAGGCTCGTCCTCTGAATTTTTGTCATCTTCATTGTTGTGCCCGCCAGCTAAAGGTCCAGCACCGTCAGTTGCAAGTTTAGAATGCGTGAACGCTTTGTGAAGTTCTTCTCAGACAAAAAATAAAGCCGCTGCGCGAGGCAGCGGCTTTGAAATCGTCCCGTATGATCAATAGATCAATTGCCGATGGTCTGCAGATAAGCAATCAGATCGGCGCGATCCTGCGGCTTCTTCAGGCCGGCAAAGCTCATGGATGTGCCCGAGATATAGCTGCTGGGCTTTGTCAGGAATGCATCAAGCGCTTCGGGCGTCCAGTTGCCGCCATGCGCCTGCATCGAGGCCGAGTACCCGGTGAACCCTTTGGCTGATGCAACCGGGCGGTCTACGACACCATACAGGTAAGGGCCGGTGCCGTTCGCGCCATCTTCCAGCTTGTGGCAGGCGGTACACTTGCGGAAGACCTTCGCGCCTTTTTCTGGATCGGCTGCTGCCAGAATCTCTTCGAAGACCACCTCTTCGCCGTCAGCGCTTTCGCCCGAGCTTTCGGATTCGATAACGTAGGAAGCCTCAGCATGATGGCTATCCGAGCTATAGAGGATATCCGCCCCCCATTTTGCCAGAAGCAGCACAAGGAAGGTGCCAAACAGGCCTGCTGCGGCCTTGGTAACTGTCATCGTGTCGAACATTTTGATCGCGAGTCCATTTCAGCTGTCTGCGGGGTGTCTAAGGCTTCCCCTGAGAAGAGGCAAGGTATAGACACCGCGACTAAACGCCCAAATCAAGAACTTGTTGCACGGAAACGACCAAATGACCAACCGCATAGCCTTTCAGGGGGAACCCGGCGCCTACAGTCATGAAGCTTGCCGCAATGCACGCCCCGATATGGACGCCCTGCCCTGCCGCACATTCGAGGATGTGATCGAATCGGTACGCTCGGGCGAAGCCGATCTGGCAATGCTGCCGGTCGAAAACACCACCTATGGCCGTGTCGCGGATATCCATCGCCTGTTGCCACATAGCGGCCTGCACATCATCGACGAAGCGTTTGTGCGCGTGCATATCAATGTGCTGGGTGTGCCGGGCGCTACGCTGGACGACATCACCGAAGCGCATTCCCACCTCGTACTGCTGCCGCAATGTGCGGGCTTTCTGAAACAGCACGGTATTCGCGGCAGGGTCAGCCCAGACAACGCCCGTGCCGCGCGCGAGGTGGCCGAGATTGGCGATAAACACTCCGCAGCCTTGGCCAGCGAACTGGCGGGTGAGATATATGGCCTCAACATTCTGGCCCGCCACATTGAGGATCAGGGCGACAACACGACCCGCTTTCTGGTGATGTCGCGAGAAGCAGACGAATCGCGGCGCGGTGATCACGGCATGATCACCAGCTTTGTCTTTCAGGTCCGCAACATTCCGGCGGCGCTGTACAAGGCGATGGGCGGGTTCGCCACCAACGGCATCAACATGACCAAGCTGGAAAGCTACATGGTCGATGGGTCCTTCACGGCGACTCAGTTCTATGCAGATATCGTTGGCCACCCGGATGACCGGAACGTGCAACTGGCGATGGATGAGCTAGAGCACTTCACCACAAATGTGGAGGTGCTTGGCGTCTACCCGGCGGCGCAGCCCCGCGGGTAGCTCACACCTTTGACGAATGCCGAGAGGCGAATTCGGATATCCGCGTCCCGCTGCGCCACGCGTCGAGGATGAGATCGACATTCACCTCAATGCCATCCGGCGCGTGGACCTGCAGATCATAGACTCTGCCCCGGTGGATCGTCTGTTGGTCCCTGGCCGCGCTTCCGGGCTTGCGATCACCGCGCGCTGTCTCTCTTTGGTTGAGGAGCTCGATTGGGCAATGCACCCCGACGAACAAAACGTCGTGATCTGTCAGGCCCTGTTTCAGCGCCTCAATCCATCCCGGTGTATCGAGAATGTGCTCGATGATCAGATTATTGCCTGCGTTTGCGTAAGCCGCCAGCGAAGCGTGAAACCCTTCGAAGGTTCTGGCACGCTCTGCTGACCAATCGAAATCACCTCTTTGGAACCTTTGCATGGGCAGCACGCCCGAATCCCGCAGATGATCGATTGAGATGTGCCAGAATGGCACCTCCGCTTTCAATTGAAGCGCACGGGCCAGAGTGGTCTTGCCGCTGCTGGACGCGCCGTGGAGAAAGATGATCTGTGACATTCAGCAAGGCTGCTCAAACGTGATAGGTATCATGGGGCGCTTCATGCCCCGGAAATACGAAAGACCTTGCATATCGCGCCCTCCATCCGGCGGTAGTCGCGAAATCCCATGGTCTCATAATAGCCAAGGCCCTCAGAGTTGTGGGCCCCGATCGTCGCATCTATCGCGGTCAATCCCCTCTGCTGTGCAGCTTGCAGAGAGGATTTGAACAACTCCCGACCTACGCCGCATCTTGCAGCAGCCGGTTTTATATGTGTACCGATGATGCCCCAACCGACAGCAACCCCATAGAGGTTGTTTTTGGTAGCAAGCTTCAATGACTGAAAGCCCAGAATGTCTCCGTCAGAATCCACCGCAACGCTGCACCGGATGCGTTCCGGATCGCTGATGTAATGCGCCAGAGCAAAAGCAGCATCGCTGGGCTTGTTCCGTTTTCCGGAGGCAACAAGCGCCGTCAGAACCCCGGCAATACCATCCGCATCCGCTTCGGTGGCCGTTCGAATGATCGGTTTATCCACGCTGCTCATCCATCGTCAGACACCGTGAAGGTGCCGTTCCTCCAGTTCGCGCGCGAACTCGCTGAGGCGCGTCTGGAATTGCCGCCGGAACCGGGATTGACCAAGCTTCAGGGATTGCAGCAAAAGCCGGGCAGGCAGGGTTTTTGCACCCAGTGATGTTTCGATAAGAAGGCGTGTTCGGCGCTGAGAGAGTGCCAGAAGCTCAATCACCGTATCACCATTCATGCCTTTGCTACTGGACTGGAACCGCATCAGTGAAGGCCGATCGCAATCGGTCATCACCACCGTGATCTGGCGCGGCTTGCCACGTATCTTGAACTCGGTTTCCCAAGTGGTTCCGGCCTGCGGCATAGCAGAGCCTGAAACACGCCTCACATCAATCCCGCGCCGCAATGCCATGCGTTCAAAGCGCTCGAAATCGGAGACCATGGTAAAAACCGTGTCGATCGGAACTTCGATATCTTCCTGCGCTGAAAACTGCATCTTCGCTTTTCTCTGCCCTCGTTCGGGTTCAGTTTCTCGTCAGTCCAGTGTGTCTGCAAGCCAATGTTGCAACAAAAAATGCGCGATCGCACCCTTTCGGGCAGGTAGCAGCTTGGGATGATCCCCGGCAAAAGCCTGCATCATCTCGGTTCGGGTGACCCACATCGCGTCCTCGATCTCGACCGGATCGATCTGGATATCGCGCGACAACGCCTCGCCCGCACAACCGAACATCAGGGATGCGGGAAAGGGCCAGGGCTGGCTGGCGAGGTAGTGGACATCACCCACGGGCACCCCCGCTTCCTCCATCACTTCGCGCCGCACCGCCGCCTCAAGCGTTTCACCGGGCTCGACAAAGCCCGCCAGCAGCGAGTACATGCCTTCGGGCCAACCGGGCGAGCGCCCCATCAGCACCGAATTGCCATGCGTGATCAGCATGATGACCACCGGGTCAGTACGCGGGAAATGCTGACCGCCACAAGCCGGGCAACTGCGCTGCCATCCGCCCTGAGACATCTCGCTGCGTGCACCGCACCGGGCACAGAACCGGTGGGTTTCATGCCAGCCGATCACGGCTTTGGCAGTTGCCGCCAGCTCCGCGTCGCGCGGGCTGAGGCGCGTCATGATCCGCCGCATCTCGGCAAAGACATACCCCTCGGGCAGGTCGGGGTGCTGTTGCTCGGTACGGTCCACAAAATCGCCGACGCCAGACAAATCCAGACCTTCAGCCGCCCAGTCCGAGATATCCATGGCGAACAGCGGCGCATCCTCATCCGTCTTGCCAAGGAATACCGGCGCCTCGATCACGCCTCCCGGTCCCTGTTCGAAAATCCTGTGACCCATCGGAAGCAGGGCCAATCGATCCAGCGCTTCCCCCTGAACCAGCAGCTTACCCCGCCACAGCAACGCGCATTTTGCCGAAGGATCACCATAAGCCTGCGCCAGTTTATCTGCATCACCACGCAGCAAACCCGCCCGATCCAATCCCGAGCCGCCGAATGTCACCTGTTCTGCGCGTTTCATGCCTGCCATTCCTGAGTGCCGGGCAAAGGGCTGCCACGTCTTTGCCGATGGTGCAACGGGTATTCGCCAAACAAATTTTCGTCCTGCCGTGGAATGACCGCAGCATTGCCCCGGAATTTGCACTAAATCCACCTCATGGTGAAAACACTGTTACTTAGACGGCCAGAAGTTGAAAATATTGAAACCCAAGGAATTATCGCATCAAGATCAGGGGCGCGGGCCACGCACATATATTCGTATACTGGCGACCTCTGATCTGCATATGCACCTGACATCATATGACTATTATTCAGATCGCCCGGACCCCGCTGTCGGATTTGCCCGCACAGCCAGCCTGATCCATGACGCGCGTGAACAGGCCAGACGCGATAGCACGCTTGTGCTGTTGTTTGACAATGGAGACAGCCTGCAGGGTACGCCGATGGGAACATGAGCAGCCGAGACCGTACCGGATGCTCATCCGTTGTCGAAGGCGTTCGACACGCTCGGCTACGACGCGATCGGATTGGGTAATCACGATTTCGGATTTGGGTTGGACTTCGTCAATCGGTTCGCACGCCAAACCTCGTGCCCGATAATTTGCAGCAACATGGTAAGTAACGGGGCCGAAGCGGGATGGGAACCGTATGCGATTCTGCGACGCGTGGTCTCGGTGAACGGTCGGGACGTCCCGCTCCGCATTGGCGTCTTGTCTGTGTTGCCGCCCCAGACCGCCCGGTGGGAGGCCCACATGCTACAGGATCAGGTCGTTGTGACCGACATCCTTACCACTGCGCAAAACACTGCGAAAGACCTGCGTCGGCAAGGGTGTGACCTGATCGTGGCCCTTGCACATACGGGATTGGGGTCGGCACAGGCTGAACCGGGGCTGGAGAACGCTATCATCCCCCTTGCCGAACTCCATGAGATTGACGCGATCGTCGCAGGCCATACCCACCTGACTCTGCCCGGCAAGGCACATGACGGGTTTCCTTTTGTCGACAGTGACCGAGGATTGGTTCATGGCACGCCGGTGGTCATGCAGGGGTGGGCCGGGTCTCATCTGGGGATCATCGATTTGACGTTGCAGCAGCGCCGTGACGGCGGCTGGCACATTGCCAAAAGTCACGTCGAAGCACGGCCGATCAATCAAACCGACCCAGTGACGTCTGAATGCCCCGCCATGACAGACATTTTTGACAGCGGCCACAGCGCTACGCGCTCCAGAATGGCCAGACCAGTGGGCTCTGTCACGCAATCGCTGCATAGTTATTTCTCGTATTGCGTTCCGGACCGGGGCCTGGCCCTGAGCGCCGCAGCTCAGGCGGCGGCGCTGCGCCCGCATCTGGTCGATACGGCCTGGGCGGATTTACCCGTTTTATCGGCTGCTGCCCCCGCGAAGTTCGGAGGCCGAGCGGGCAAAACCTACTACACCGACATACCTGCAGGAGAGGTCTCGGCTCGGCATATCGCCGATCTGAGTGTCTTCCCCAATGAGCTGCGCGCCGTGCTGGCCACAGGATCGCAGGTTCGGGACTGGCTGGAAATGTCCGCCGGGCTGTTCAACCAATTGTCCGGGCGTTTCCCCGTCGCCCTTTGCGACCCTCAGCGCACCGGCCACAATTTCGACGTTTTGTACGGGGTGACCTATCGGATCGATCTGTCGCAGCCGACACGATTCGATTCCGCCGGACGGCTGACCGACCCGGCTCACTCCCGTATTCGCGATCTGAAATTAGATGGGCGACCGGTCACGCCCGACCAGCAGTTTGTAGTCGCGGTCAATAACTTCCGTATCAGTGGCGGGGGTCACTTTCCGATCTCCCGGCAACCGGACCTGATCGACCTGCCGACGCTGCGTATTCACGATATCCTGCATGATTATGTGGCGGGTATCCTGCCCGCCGATCCGCTGGGACACGCTCCGCAACCGTTTTCTTTCACGCAAAATCAGGGGCTCAGTGCAATCCTGACCACCGGTCCGGGCGCGCAAAAGTATCTGGAGGAACTGGCAGACTATCGCCCGCGTCGTCTGCCCCCTGACTCGGACGGTTTTTTGCGCTTCCATCTGACCTTCTGACGGGTTGCCATTTTCGCATGTCCCCCCTATATCAGCGTTGAGAGGTTGGCGCGGGCGAGCGCCTCGCCAACCTGGTCAGGTCCGGAAGGAAGCAGCCACAACGAGCCCCGCTTGGGTCGATGTCCAACCTCTCACTTTGAACCCATTAGCCACAGGAGGGCTTTATGATTGTAGCAAAGACCCTTCGGGCAGACCGGTTCTGATCCTTTTACGTCAACTGACTGCCTGAATACATCACCTACGGATGCGCGTTCGCCGTCCGTCGGACTTTCTGTTTCTGATCACAGGCAGACCAATGATTCTTTCACTATCGGACCTCGGATGGTCCTCTCACTTTGCCGCGCAGTACGCGGCTGACCCGTCGCGTTCACCCTTACGCATAGCAGCCGTTCACCGAGACCGGCTGATCGGGCTGAGCCCGCAGGGTGAAATGCCTTTACTCACCCCCGATCAATCAACCGGGGCATATGCCGTCGGTGACTGGGTGCTGATTGATGAAAAACAGCGCGTACACCGCTTGCTGGATCGGCGTAGCGTGCTGCAGCGCCGCGCGGCGGGCACGGGTGCATCCGCGCAGTTGATCGCGGCCAATGTGGACGTGCTGTTCATCGTCAGTTCCTGCAACGCCGATTTCAACCTGCCCCGGCTTGAGCGCTATCTGGCGCTGGCCCATCAGGCGGGTTGCTACCCGGTGATCGTTCTGACCAAAGCGGACACATGCGTTGATGCCGGAGCCTATGTTGACCAGGCGCAGTCTCTCGCGCAGTTCCTCACGGTTCTGGCGATCAACGCGCTGGATCAGGCCGATGTCGAACAGGTTCTGTCATGGTGCCCCAAAGGCCAGACCAGCGCATTGCTGGGGTCCTCCGGAGTTGGCAAAACGACGCTGGCCAACGGAATGACAGGGCAGGATCAGGCCACCGCGGACATTCGGGAAGACGACGCGCGCGGCAGGCACACAACGACCGCACGCGCCTTGCGTCGTATGCGAAATGGCGGCTGGCTGATCGACACTCCCGGAATGCGCGCGTTACGCCTGCTGGACGCGCAAGACGGTGTAGACGAGGTGTTCTCGGACATCTCGGACCTGAGCCAGAACTGTCGCTTCTCCGATTGTCAGCACGACACCGAACCCGGCTGTGCCGTACAGGCAGCGATAAGCTCTGGTGCGCTTGATTCTGCCCGGCTGGACCGCTGGCGCAAACTGCGGCGTGAGGATCGGCACAATTCGGCTTCGGTGGCGCAGGCACGCGCGCGCGACAAGGCATTCGGTAAAATGGTGCGCAGCGTGATGCACGAGAAAAAGTCCCGCAAAGGGCTGTGATCGAGCGGGGCGCCGGTCAACGGCGCCCTGTAACCTCAGGCGATCAATCTGGGCCAGACAGCCGCGTTTCTCCGGGCGAACGCACCGATATGGCCAATATCGGACAGACCGAATTCGCCTGCCGAAAGCAGATGACGCTGCGCGCCCGGACCATAGAGATCAGCCAGCCGCCAGACCGCATCTGCGGGAACCATCTGATCATCCGCGAAGGCAAACAGATCTACCTGTTTGCCGGTTTCGGCCCAACGGTTTTCCGGCAGAGTGTCACCGATATCGGGCACATAGCTTTGGGGCGACGTGCACCACCTGCGCCATTGCCAGTAAACTTGGGCAGGCAGGTCCGAACCGAAGCCCAGAGCCTTACCGGGAAGGTACCCGAAAGCCCGAACTGCCAGCGGTGCGTGGCCATACCAGAACAGCGCCGCCAGAGCGCGATAGGGCCAGGGATGATCCGCCAGCGTCACCAATCCGGAACAGACACAAATCATTCTGTCGATCCGGTCGATGTCGGGCTGTACCGGGCCAAACATTCCGCCCAGTGAATGGCCAATACTCCAGAGTTTGGCCTGTGGGAACCTTCGGCGCATCTCGGCCCGGGCCGCCGGGATATCGATCAGCGCCCAATCGGCCATGGTGACACCTGACCGCTTCTGTGACCCCGCCAAAGAGTGACCGAAATCCCTGTAATCATAGGTCAGGCAGGCCATCCCCCGGTCTTCTGCAAGCCATCGGGCAAAATGCCGGTAATAGTCTCTCGGTACTCCGGTCGCGCTGTTGATCACAACAACCCTGTCCGGATCTGCGACAGGGAGATAAAGCCGCGCCGACAACATCGCAGCCCCGGAGGGGAACTGAAAATCCTCGGTCACAACCGCTTGCCACGTATCCAACATAGTGCCTCCGAAGCCATCTGAACCGATCAGTTCACTTGAGATGCCCCAAGTCAAGGTTGACGTAGCTGGACCGAACGTCAGTTGCTTTGGTCAATCTTCTTGACTCAGACACCACACAACAGCTAGCGAAGGCATGATGGTTCCCGCGCCCACCCGGGCCGGGATGAAAAGGGAACACGGTGCGGTTCTGCCCGGATAAAACCGGAAAGAACCTAGTCCGGGACTGCCCCCGCAACTGTAAGCGGAGAGCGATGTCGAGATACCACTGGCCTTGAAGGCTGGGAAGGTCGGCAAAGCGATGACCCGCAAGTCAGGAGACCTGCCATCGGATGCAAAACTGAAACTCGGGCGGGGTGTCCGGGCGGGGTTAGACTGCACACTTGCCGTCCCTCCTGATTGTCGCCCCAACCCCGCGCGCGGAGGGCGCATTAATGATCTGGAAGACAAACACACATGCGTTTACAGCAACCGTGTGCCAGCGCACCGGCCAACCCTGCCCGGCGCTGGCACGGATGGCACGCGCATTGACGCACGCCATGGCCACCGCACGACCGGTCACGACGTCGGATTTTCTGATAGAGGGCAGCAGCGAGCTGTCCCATTGCCCCGAAGGGTGCACCGCTCGCTTTCGCGCCCAATCCGATCAGGTACGTGTCTTCTGCGGAACCGACCCCGAAATCGAAACCGACCGACTGGATGACTACGCCAACATGATGTTCGGCACCGAATTTAACAGCTTGCCGTCGGGCCTGCTTTCGACCCCGCCCTGCGCAATGCTCGAGGCATCGGTGCTGGCGTCACATTCCGGTGGCGAAATCTCGCCACAGGTTGGCATTTGAGTCGCTACATCGCCTGTACCCGGGCCGGTTCTACGGCCCACAACATCTGGGCATTTGTCTCGACCGCGCAGGGGCGAACCGCACGCAAGCGCTTCAGGGCGCTCTCTGGCCGTTCGCCACATTCCACCATCAGGCGCAGGACCGCCATCCCTGACCGACCACACCCTCCACGGCAATGCACCAGTACACGTCCGCCACCTGACAGTGCCTGACGTACGGTTGCACCTACACTGGGCCAGACATCCAGTATTTCCTTGGGCGGCGTGCCAAAATCTTCGATCGGCAGATGAACCCACCTGCTCGCACGGCCTTGTATATCAGCGCCAAAAGTCCGCGCGCCATCCTGTATCATCTCGACCTCGGTCGTCATCGAGATCACCAGACCGGGCTTCCAGTCGGCAATAAGATCAAGGTCCTCGACATAAGTGCCCCCGCGCCCGGGCATCGAAGACAATGCCAACGTGCCTCCGCCAACCTGCAACGCATAGATTACCAATTGCGACATAATCTCCCCCCAACAAACATTACCCAAAAAAGAGATTGGCCCAGGAAATAGAATAGACCGATTTTAGCCGCATATCCGTGCATTCCAAAATGAAAATCCTCCCGGCTTGCGGTGGACGCGGGCGACGGGGGCCTCTACGCTGCGGCGTAACTCGAATCCGACAGAGCAGACATGACCGACACGCCCAGCCCCGCCTACCAGGTTCTTGCCCGCAAATACCGCCCCGAAACCTTTGCCGATCTGGTTGGTCAGGACGCGATGGTGCGCACGCTGAAAAACGCGTTCGAGGCGGACCGGATTGCGCAGGCTTTCATCATGACCGGCATTCGCGGCACAGGGAAAACCACCACTGCCCGAATCATCGCAAAGGGGATGAATTGCATCGGGCCGGATGGGGAAGGCAAGCCGACGACTGAACCCTGCGGGAAATGCGAACACTGCGTGGCCATCATGGAAGGCCGCCATGTCGACGTGATGGAGATGGATGCCGCCAGCCGCACCGGCGTGAATGACATCCGTGAGATCATCGATAGCGTGCGTTACCGCGCCGCCAGTGCGCGCTATAAGATCTACATCATCGACGAGGTTCACATGCTGTCGACCAGCGCTTTCAACGCGCTGCTCAAAACGCTAGAGGAACCGCCCGAACACGTGAAGTTCATTTTTGCCACCACCGAGATTCGCAAGGTTCCGGTGACCGTTCTATCCCGCTGCCAACGCTTTGATCTTCGCCGGATCGAACCCGAGGATATGATTGGCCTGTTGCGCAAAATCGCCAAGGCCGAAAAGGCACAAATTGCAGATGATGCATTGGCGCTGATCACCCGCGCCGCCGAGGGGTCCGCGCGGGATGCGACCTCGCTGTTGGATCAGGCCATCTCGCACGGTGCGGGCGAAACCAGCGCGGATCAGGTGCGCGCCATGCTTGGGCTGGCGGACCGGGGGCGGGTGCTGGATCTGATGGATATGATCCTGCGCGGCGATGCAGCCAGCGCGCTGACCGAGTTGAGCGGACAATATGCGGAAGGCGCCGATCCGCTGGCTGTCCTTCGCGATCTGGCCGAGATCACCCATTGGGTCTCGGTGGTCAAGATCACCCCCGATGCTGCCGAAGACCCCACCGTTTCACCCGACGAGCGCGCCCGAGGTCAGCAAATGGCCGAAGCGTTGCCCATGCGTGTTCTGACACGCATGTGGCAAATGCTGCTGAATGCGCTGGAAGAGGTCTCTGCCGCACCCAACGCCATGATGGCTGCGGAAATGGCTGTGATCCGCCTGACCCATGTGGCTGACCTGCCCAGCCCGGAAGAACTGATCAGGCGATTGCAGGACTCTCCTCCTCCGCCCAATGGCGGGCCGGGTCCGGGAACCGGAGTACCGGGTCAGACGGGCGCTGCGCCACAGGCTTCGGTTCGACCGGCCTATGCCTCTTCAGCCATCGGAGGAAATGCAGGCGGTCCGTCCGCCGCGCTGGCTCAGGACGTACAGGCGGCACTTGCGCGCTACCCGACATTTGAGCATGTGGTCGAACTGATCCGGGCGAACCGGGATGTGAAACTGTTGGTCGACGTCGAGAACGGCGTGCGCCTCGTTTCCTACCAACCGGGCCGGATCGAGTTTACGCCGACCGATACCGCTCCGACTGACTTGTCACAACGACTAGGTGCATCGCTGCAGCGATGGACAGGCAACCGGTGGGCCGTTTCAATTGTGTCGGAAGGTGACGCCCCTACAATTGCGGAGGTTCGGGATGCTGCTGAACTGGCGCTAAAGGCTGAGGCTGAGCAGCACCCTCTGGTGCAAGCAGTGCTGACCCATTTCCCGAAAGCCCGGATCAAGAGCATCGAAACCGCCGAACAACGTGCCGCCCAAGTTGAAACCGAAGCATTGCCCGAGGTTGAAGACGAATGGGACCCGTTCGAGGAGGACTGACGGGTGCACTTTCGGCACATCGACGCTGTCCACGACGAGGCTTGTGAAATCCATAACCCCGGTTGGAATGGTGAGACGGTCAGCGAACTGACCGAAGCGATGGCTCTATCTTTGCACCCGGTGTCAGCCGCACTGCTCGTCTTCTCCGCAATAGCTGTCTGGCGCGGGAACCTCTGGATCGCATTGGCCACATCCCTCTTTTGGTCGATCTGGATTGCCCACATTTTTGTCGACGACATGATGGATGATCCGCGCCGCACCGCGACCGACCTCGGGTGTATCGGTCATTCCACCCTGTTCATTGGCCTGGCATTTGCGCTATGTGCTGCGATGACACTCTATACAGCATATATTCGCCTGAGGCGATCACACTTGAGGAGACAATAAATGCTCAAAGGACTAGGCGGTCTGGGCGATATGGCCAAGATGATGAAATCCGCACAGGATTTGCAGACCAAAATGACCGAGATGCAGGAAGAGCTGAACAACCTGATGGTTGTTGGTGAATCCGGCGCTGGGCTGGTCAAGGCCACCGCAACCGCCAAGGGCGAGTTGAAAGGTCTGGATATCGACCCTTCGATCTTCAACGGTGATGACAAAGAAGTCGTCGAAGACCTCATCCTCGCCGCCATCAAGGACGCCCAGACCAAAGCGCAGGAACGCTCGCAGGCCGAAATGGCTAAGCTGACCGAAAGCATGGGCCTGCCCGCAGACATCAAGCTGCCGTTCTGATACACCCTCCTGACGGATCAACGGCCGGGGCCTGTTCCCCCGGCCCATTTGCGAGGGTCTTGCTGTGAGTTCGAACAGCGACATCGACAATCTGATCGACCTGATGGCCAAGCTGCCCGGCCTCGGCCCCCGCTCGGCCCGCCGTGCAGTGCTGCACCTGATCCGTAAACGCGCCCTTCTGCTGACACCTTTGTCGGATGCGATGCAGCAGGTTGCGATTACCGCACGTGAATGCCTGAACTGCGGCAATGTGGGCACCACCGATATCTGTGACATCTGCAACGATGAGGCCCGCGCGACCGGAGAGCTCTGCGTGGTCGAGGACGTCGCCGACCTGTGGGCGATGGAGCGCGCAGGCGTGTTCAAGGGCCGCTACCATGTTCTGGGCGGCACTTTGTCGGCACTGGATGGCGTCGGCCCGGATGAGTTGCGCATCCCCCGATTGAAAGATCGGGTCATGGCCGAGAGTATCACCGAGATCATCCTCGCCCTGAACGCCACCGTCGACGGCCAGACCACCGCGCATTACATCGCCGATCAGTTGGAGGGACAGGTTCGTCTGACGTCTCTGGCTCAGGGCGTACCGATTGGGGGCGAGTTGGACTATCTGGATGATGGGACGATTACTGCGGCGTTGCGGGCACGGAAGGAGTTGTAGTTTGAGCCATTTAATTGCGAACCATCTGACAACTAAGGTGTACGGACTGGAAACAGCTATACGCTCGCAGGCTGTGATGCTCTGCGCGTTGTTATTATGTTGCCTTGCGAGCGCAGCGATGTCGGACAACCTGAGGTTAGCCGTGATCTCAAACATGAATGATCGGACACTCGACGCATTCTACCATAGAATTGCCTCCGAAAACCCGATTATAGACCCTTCGGCTCGGCCAAGCGGAATTGACGACACCGATATACTTGTCATCCTGCTAGATACGTGGGCGGACATAGACCTTCTCCCTCAGAATGTCCCCATAAGTCTTTTGTTCAAAAGAATGGAAGACAACCGATCAGATACCATCAGGTCGTATACTGTGGCCACGAAATCCAGCGGTGCAGAGCTTCAGGTTATTGTCTATGCACTCAAAAGCACAGGTTACAAATCGTTGGCTTGTTACGCCAAAGATATAGCTGCGGTACTTCGTGGCAAATTTGATGTTTTAAACTCTAAAGACTGTCAGTAGTTTGAGAATGCCTTCAATTTGAAAAATACTACACAGCAACACATCTATCTAATTGATATATAATAGTAACGTAACGAAAATCAGAATTTCCACGTACCGCTGAGGAACCAAGCTATGCCCCGCCTTCTCGCCCTCACCTTCGCCGCCTTCACGGCCACCGCCGCTCTGTCTCAGGAATTGGTCGACAAAGGTTTTGTCGAAGGCTGGAACATCATGATGGACCCGGCTCTGGGCAATGGGTGCCTCATCCAGACTGTGTATCAGGACCTTTCGGTTGTGCGCCTCGGCTATGACGCGCTGGACAATCGCGGGTATTTCACCGTCTATAACAAGGCTTGGGGCGACATCAAACCGGGGGAACAATATCCGATCCGGTTCGAGTTGGACGGAAAGAGTTTTGACGCCACCGCCATCGGGTTCAAGCAGGATCGGGTGCCTGGTGCGACCGTATTCTTCACCGACCGGAATTTCGTCACCTCGATTGCACACAACAAAACCATGACCGTCTACAACCCGGAAGGAGAGCCGGTGATGGCAATCGATCTGAAAGGCACGGCCAAGGCGCTGGAGTATGCGCGCGATTGCCAGAACAAGAAACTCTAACGAATCGGATCGAACAGAGCGTCCTTGGCGGTGCAGTCGCGGATAACATCCCGGCCGCAGGGGACAGGTTCGAGATCTCGGGACAGGCACAGACGGACCTCTTCGATGTAGCCCTTTTTGCAGGTCACGGTGATCATGTCCGGCGCCAGCGTTGGATTAGCTTTTAGAAACGCCTCTTCGACTACCGACGCAGGCAGCTTGACCGACGCGTCAAGTTTACGAAGCACGGGCGGACGTTCGACACTCTCATAGGCCTGCCGCGACAACGCAAAGTAGTCGGGCGCGCTCAGACCCGAACAGGTTCCGTGTTTCTTCCACTGATGCCATGCCAGACCGGAACTGCCTTGAATATCTTCCATCTCGCGGGTCATGCGACGGGAAGGTGGTGCCTCGGCTGTTCTGCAGAACGAAGGCCAGCCCTGATGATACTGCGGCCAGAGCCCATGCAATATCCACCCGTGATCGTGACGCGCATCGCATTGATCCGAGCCGCGCGCGTCCCCTTCGCGGGCACACCAGTTTGGCGACCAGCTGAGCGACAGGACATAATAATCGAACTCTCCTGCCTTCTCCCCATCAGCGGATGCGGCCATCGCGCTCAGCGCCAACAGAACAAACCCCAAAATTCCTCGGCGCATTCGCCTCTTCCCTTCTTGACTTTGCGCGACTATATACACCGCAAGTTCCCCGACAACGGAAACCTGCCCCGAAGCCTCGGGGCCGCCGCATTCCGGCGACGGGACAGATGTATTTATAGGAGACGGGCTGATGGCAAAACCGCTTATGGCCAAAGCAACCGCCGTATGGCTGGTGGACAACACCACGATCAGCTTCAAGCAGATCGCGGATTTCGTAGGAATGCACGAGTTGGAAGTACAGGGCATTGCGGATGGTGATGTTGCAGCCGGCGTCAAAGGGTTCGACCCGATCGCCAACAACCAGTTGACGCAGGAAGAGATCGACACGGCGCAAGGCAACCCCCTGCACAAGCTGAAGCTCAAGTTCAACCCGGCGGCTTCGGGCGAAGAGAAACGCCGCGGCCCGCGTTACACCCCGCTGTCCAAGCGTCAGGACCGTCCGAACTCGATTCTGTGGCTGGTGAAGTTCCACCCGGAACTCAGCGACGGTCAGATCGCCAAGCTGGTCGGCACCACCAAGCCGACCATCCAGTCGATCCGCGAGCGCACGCACTGGAACATCGCCAACATGCAACCGATTGATCCGGTCGCTTTGGGATTGTGCAAACAGTCCGAATTGGATGCGATCGTTCAGAAGGCCGCCGCCAAGAAAGCCGCCGAAGGGGGCGTCATGAGCGACGACGAACGCCGCAGGCTGGTCTCGACCGAGCAATCGCTCGAGATGGACGCGGCGCCCAAGATTCCGACCGCGATCGAGGGGCTGGAAACTTTCTCGTTGTCCGATGACAGCAGCGAGAAAGAAGAAGAGGAACCCATCGTCGATGCCGACAGCTTCTTCAATCTGCCCAAAGGGGGCGGCGACGAAGAAGACGAAGACGATCTGCGCCCCTGAGACGCACATGGCCCCGATCACGGATAGTCGGGGCCTCATTATTCGGGGAACTCAATGCTTAGCATTCTGTCCACATTTTTCGGACCACACCGCGCTGTTTCGATCTACGTCTTCCTGAAGTCGTGGTGGTTGGTCATTACCGGTGTCGCCACCTTGATTGCTGTCTTCGCTGGGTTGCTGCTGCTGAACGATGATGGCACGCACGAGCATCATTCGTTTCTGACAGTCGAGGTCCTGTCGGCCACGCCGATCAACGGCGACCTCAAGAACGGCGTCGTCGCGTCGGTCCGCCTGCCGGACGGCTCGGCAACATCGGTTACGTCAACGGAAGGCCCGGTCGCGCGGACCGTCGGAACCGAAGCCTGCATTGAAAAACGTATCTATGTGGGAAGCGGAGAGCCCCGATATCGGTTCAAGCTGCCGCGATACTGTGACGCAAGCTAAAGAGCAAAACCGCCCGGTGAGATCACCGGGCGGTTTTTCGTTCAGATCATCTGGAACAAGATACCGGCTACGATGGCGCCGCTGATGCCCAACCCTAGGTAGGTTGCAAAGACACGCGGTTTCACCAGTGACCACACCGCCGCCATCGCGGGGATCGAACTGACTGCTCCGGCCACCATAAACGACATTGCGGCACCTGCACTCATACCCTGATCTATCAGTCCCGCAAGCAGCGGAGGGGCGACGTAAGAGTTCAGATAAGCGGGCATACCGACCAAGGCCGCGATGACGATGGGCACAACGCCTTCTCCACCAACGACCCTGGCAATCAGATCTGCCGGAACATAGCTGACCAGCAACGCTTCGAGGACATAAGCAAACGCCAGCCATTTGAACAGGAACAGTGCGTTATGGATAAACTCGGCGCGAAAGCGCGTCCGGCGATCAGGTTCTTTCCAGAACTGCCAGACAGGCTTGTCGTCCGGCTTGGGCCCGCATCCGCAGCATCCGGCGGGTTTGTATTCGCGCAACGGCTGTGCGAACGCACCGCCGCGCATCAGGGTGCGCACGGCGAACCCTCCGAACAGCCCGAGGGCGACCGCAGCGACCGCTTTGCCGATTGCAAACGGCCAGCCAAGCGCGCCTGCCGTGATCAGCAACGTTGGCGGGTCAATCAGCGGCGAACTGAGCCAGAAGGCCATCACCGCAGACAGTGGAGCGCCCAACGCCAGCAAACCCGCGATGAACGGAATAACCTCGCAGGAACAAAACGGTGCCAGCCCGCCGAACAATGCGGCTAGAACGATCATCCGCGTCTCACGACCTTCGAACGCACGGGCGACCATCACTTCGGCCCCGGTTGCCTTGAGGTAGGACAGCAGCAGAACCGCAAACAGAATGTACTGGCCCGTATGCGCCAGCGCTTTGGCGGCAAAACTCACAACCCCGGTCCAGTTACCGGGGTCAAGAATGGCCACAAGCGCCAGAATCACGACGATCAGAGCCCAGGGCGTTTTGATCAACTCGATCAGATTTCTGGCGAGCGGTTTGGGGTTTTGTGTCAGTTCAGCCATCGTTAGCCGCCTTTCCGACCTCGTCGGCGCAGCATTCGCTGAGAATGAACTGCGCCAGATTTCTCAATTCGTCAAAGCACGCCCGATTGATCGTGCTGCGCCCGATTTTCTCCTGCTCCACCACACCGCCCGCGGCCAGAAATCGTAGGTGATGCGCCAGTGTCGAAGGCGCGATGCCCGTCCGGGTTTGAATTTCTCCGACGGTCAGTCCCGCCTGCCCGGCGCGGACCAGTGTCTTCAGGACTTTCAATCTGGCCTCGGACCCCATGGCGGAAAAGCCAGCAGCGGCTTCTTCCCACATTTCTCATCTCCATTAAACTAGATTTCTAGTTTTTTAGTTTAATTACCTCTCAGAGTCAACGACACAGGCTCTGATAAATTGACGCTTTGATTTCGCACAGCCATAAGTCCAGATTGCCTCCACCTTAGGTCCAGCCTATAACGATGCCATGGGTATATCGGTCGACACATTTTTTCTGGAACGCGGTGGGCAAGGCACGTTGCAGGCACAGCTTCAACAGCTGATCGCCGAAGGCATTCTGTCGGGTCGTTTCCATGTTGGTGAAAAACTGCCCTCATCCCGTAAACTTGCCGCCCATCTGGGTGTCAGCCGGATTACGGTGACCCTTGCCTATACCGAGCTGCTGGCCAATGACTATCTCACGGCCAGGGGCCGGTCGGGATACTACGTTTCAGAGAACGCTCCGGTGCCACCAACCTATGCTCCGGTTCGCCGTGATACAGAAAGTGTAGACTGGGACCGGGCCTTCGCACGCCGGTTTTCGGATGGTGATGTGCTGGCGAAACCCAGCAACTGGCGCGATTACCGCTATCCATTCATCTATGGCCAGGTCGACAGGAAATTGTTCGATCATGCGAACTGGCGTCTCTGCGCCGTTCGGGCGTTGGGACATAAGGATTTCGATTCTCTGACCGGAGATTATGTCGATCAGGACGACCCGCTGCTAATCGAGTTCATCGCCCGGCACACCCTTCCCCGTCGCGGAATCGTGGCCCGGCCCGAGGAAATCCTGATCACTCTGGGGGCTCAGAACGCCCTTTGGCTGGCCTCGCGCATATTGCTGAACCGAAATCGAAGGGCCGCGATTGAAGACCCCTGCTATTATGCGCTGCGCGATCTCCTGATTCATTCGGAGTGCAAGCTATCCTATCTGAAGGTCGACCGGGACGGGTTGCCGCCTGATACGATCCCGGACGATACCGATGTAATTTTCACCACACCCAGCCATCAGTCTCCGACCACCGCAACCATGCCTGTCGATCGCCGTCATGCCCTGCTACGCCGCGCCCGGGAACTGGACGCCATGATTGTCGAGGATGACTACGAGTTCGAAATGTCGTTTCTCGGGGCGCCGTCGCCCGCGCTCAGATCAATGGACCGGGACGGGCGTGTGATCTATGTGGGCAGCTTTTCGAAGTCGCTGTTTCCGGGACTGCGGCTGGGTTACATGGTCGGGTCCGAACCATTTATCCGCGAAGCCAGGGCGCTGCGGTCCCTGGTGCTGCGTCATCCGCCCGGTCACATGCAACGGACGGCAGCCTATTTTCTGTCGCTGGGCCACTACGATGCACAGATTCGCCGCATGTCCAAGACACTGCAGCGTCGCCGCGAAGCGATTGAAGAGGCAATCGGGCAGTATGGCCTGACAGTGGCCGGGCGAGGAATGCTTGGCGGCTCATCGATCTGGATGCAGGCACCTGAACGTATCGACACAACGAAACTGGCCCGCGACCTGCAGCGCCAGAGCGTCCATATCGAACCCGGAGAACCCTTCTTTTCCGGCAAGAACAGGCCGCAAAACTATTACCGTCTGGGATACTCCTCAATCTCGTCAGAGCGGATTGGACCCGGAATCCAACAAATTGCCGACACGATCCGCCGAGCCTGAGGCGCACTGGACCTAACCCGCCACCCGTTCTGGCCCTAACGCCGCGGACACCCGTGCGCCAAAACCGACCAGAAACAGGGGCAGCAGACCCCTCAAAAGCCATCTATGATCGGAGATACGCAGATGAAGATGACCACCGAAGAAGCCTTTGTCAAAACTTTGCAGATGCATGGGATCGAACATGCGTTCGGTATCATCGGCTCGGCCATGATGCCGATCTCTGACATTTTTGAGAAAGCTGGTATCACTTTTTGGGATTGCGCGCACGAAGGGTCTGGCGGAATGATGGCCGATGGCTACACCCGCGCGACCGGCAAGATGTCGATGATGATCGCCCAGAACGGCCCCGGCATCACCAACTTTGTAACCGCTGTTAAGACTGCTTACTGGAACCACACCCCGCTGCTGCTGGTCACCCCGCAGGCCGCCAACAAAACCATGGGTCAGGGTGGTTTCCAGGAGATGGAGCAGATGCGTATGTTCGCAGACTGCGTTTGCTATCAGGAAGAAGTACGTGACCCCAGCCGTATGGCCGAGGTTCTGAGCCGCGTGATCATGAACGCCAAGCGTTCCTCGGCGCCAGCGCAGATCAACGTTCCGCGCGACTTCTTCACTCAGGTGATCGACATTGATCTGCCTGCTGTTGTTGAATTCGAACTGCCATCGGGTGGCGCATCGGCCGTATCCGAAGCTGCCGCTCTGCTGTCGAACGCAAAGAACCCAGTCATCCTGAACGGCGCCGGCACGGTTCTGTCGAAAGGCGGCATCGAAGCGTCGAAAGCACTGGCCGAGCGTCTGGACGCTCCGGTTTGCGTTGGCTACCAGCACAATGACGCCTTCCCCGGCTCGCACCCGCTGTTCGCTGGCCCGCTGGGCTATAACGGCTCGAAAGCCGGTATGCAGCTGATCAAGGAAGCAGACGTTGTTCTGTGCCTCGGCACCCGCCTGAACCCGTTCTCGACCCTGCCGGGCTACGGCATGGAATATTGGCCTGCAGATGCGAAGATCATTCAGGTCGACATCAACCCTGACCGTATCGGCCTGACCAAGAAGGTCTCCGTTGGTATCGTCGGCGATGCGGCAACTGTTGCCACCAACATTCTGAACCAGCTGTCTGACACAGCCGGTGACGAAGGTCGTGACGCACGCAGGGCGAAGATCGCAGAAACCAAATCGCGTTGGGCGCAAGAACTGACCTCGATGGACCACGAGCAGGACGATCCGGGCACCACCTGGAACGAACGCGCACGCGCTGCCAAGCCTGACTGGCTGAGCCCGCGCAAAGCATGGCGCGCGATTCAGTCTGCCCTGCCGAAAGAGGCGATCATCTCGTCAGACATCGGCAACAACTGCGCCATCGGCAACGCCTATCCGTCGTTCGAAGAAGGCCGCAAGTATCTGGCCCCCGGCCTGTTCGGCCCCTGTGGCTATGGTCTGCCTTCGGTCATCGGCGCCAAAATCGGCTGCCCTGATGTACCGGTTGTCGGCTTCTCGGGTGACGGTGCCTTCGGCATCGCGGTCACCGAACTGACCGCCATCGGCCGTGAAGAATGGCCCGCCATCACTCAGGTTGTCTTCCGCAACTACCAGTGGGGCGCGGAAAAGCGCAACTCGACCCTGTGGTTCGATGACAACTTCGTCGGAACCGAGCTGGACACCAAGGTTTCGTATGCCGGTATCGCCAACGCGTGTGGCCTGAAAGGCGTCATCGCGCGCACTCAGGACGAGTTAACCGCTGCGCTGAGCCAGGCGATCGAAGACCAGAAGAACGGCATCACCACCCTGATCGAAGCAATGATCAACCAGGAACTGGGTGAACCCTTCCGCCGTGACGCGATGAAGAAGCCAGTTGAAGTTGCCGGTATCGACGCAGCCGACATGCGTCCGCAGCAGGTTTGATCGCTGCTAAAAACATAAAATGGACCGGGTCTAACCGGTCCACGTAATCCAAAAGCAGAGGAAGGGGGCGTCTGCGCTCTCTTCCTCTGAACGGTTGAGCCGGACGTTCTTACGCTCCAATGTGTTCAACACGTACAGGTACCAAGGCGATCCGCCACAGGGAGAGACAGCGTGAATCAACAACCGAACCTCAACCTATCCCCACCCGTATCGGACGAGATTCGACGCACCACCTGCTATATGTGCGCGTGCCGGTGCGGCATCAACGTACACATGAAGGATGGGAAGGTCGCCTATATCGAGGGCAACAGAGACCATCCGGTCAACAAGGGCGTGCTTTGTGCCAAAGGCAGCGCGGGGATTATGCAGGTGAACGCACCGTCGCGGCTGCGTGCACCGCTCAAACGGGTCGGCCCCCGCGGATCGGGAGAATTCGAGGAAATCAGCTGGGATGAGGCGCTGGACATCGCGGTCGGATGGCTGAAACCCGTCCGCGAGGACAATCCAGAGAAACTGGCCTTTTTCACCGGGCGCGACCAATCACAGTCCTTTACCAGCTTCTGGGCTCAGAATTTCGGAACATGCAACTACGCGGCGCATGGCGGCTTTTGCTCGGTCAACATGGCGGCTGGCGGCATCTACACGATGGGCGGTGCGTTCTGGGAATTCGGCCAACCCGACTGGGATCACACCAAGCTGTTCATGCTGTTTGGTGTGGCAGAAGACCACGATTCAAATCCCATCAAGATGGGTATCGGCAAAATCAAGGCGCGCGGCGCGCGGGTGATCGGGGTCAATCCGATCCGCAGTGGCTATAACGCGGTGGCCGATGACTGGGTTGGGATCACGCCCGGTACTGACGGCCTGTTCATCATGTCGCTGATCCATGTCCTGATGAAGGCTGGCAAGATCGACCTGGATTACCTCAGCCGCTACACCAACGCACCGGTTCTGATCGACGCCTCGGAGGGCCCAACCAAAGGTCTGTTCCTGCGTGACGCGGATGGCAAGCCTCTGGTCGTCGACCGCAACACGGGCGCGCTGACCGCGTTCGACAAACCCGGCGTCCGCCCGGACCTGTCGGCCACCTACGAAAAAGGCGGTGTAACCCACCGCCCGGTCTTCCACCTGATGGCCGAACGGTACCTCAATGACGAATACGCACCCGAGAACGTGGCCAACCAATGCGGTATCCCCGCCACCCGCATCCATGCAATCGCGGGCGAACTGGCCCGCGTCGCCTTCGACGAAGCCTTCGAGTTGGACCAGGAATGGACCGACTTCCGCGGTGAAAAACACTCCAAGATGATCGGCCGCCCCGTCGCGATGCACTCGATGCGCGGCGTCTCGGCCCATGCCAATGGTTTCCAGACCTGCCGCGCGCTGCATGTTCTGCAGATCATTTTGGGCACGGTCGAGGTTCCCGGCGGCTTCCGCTTCAAACCGCCCTACCCCAAGCCGGTCGAGGCGCACCCGACCCCACATTGCAAAGTGACACCAAATTCACCCTTGGACGGGCCGCATCTGGGCTTTGTTCAGGGTCCTGAACATCTGGCGCTGAAGGCCGATGGCAGTCCGGCGCGTATCGACAAGGCATTTACCTGGGAAAACCCGATGTCCAGCCACGGGCTGATGCATATGGTAATCTCCAACGCCCATGCAGGTGATCCCTACAAGATCGACACGCTGTTCATGTACATGGCCAACATGTCGTGGAACTCGACCATGAACACCAAGGGTGTCATGGAGATGCTGACCGACAAAGACGAAAACGGCGAATATGTGATCCCCCATATCATCTATTCCGACGCCTACAGCTCGGAAATGGTGGCCTATGCCGACCTGATCCTGCCCGACACCACCTATCTGGAACGTCACGACTGTATCTCGCTGCTGGATCGCCCGATCTGCGAGGCCGAGGCGGCGGCGGATGCCATTCGCTGGCCAGTGATTGAGCCCGACCGCGATGTGCGCGGCTTCCAGTCGGTTCTGATCGACCTGGCAAACCGTATGGGCCTGCCAGGCTTTACCAAGGATGACGGCAGCGCCAAGTGGGTGGATTATGCCGACTATATCGTCAATCACGAGCGCAAACCCGGCATCGGCCCCCTCGCCGGGTTCCGCGGCGAGAACGGCGACAAGGAAGGCCGCGGCGAGGTCAACCCAGACCAGCTGAACCGCTATATCGAAAACGGTGGCTTCTACGTGGCGCACATCCCCGCAGGCGCGGACTACTATAAACCGTGGAACACCGCCTATCAGGACTGGGCGGTCGGCATGGGCATCTATGACAGCCCGCAACCCTATCTGTTCCAACTCTACTCCGAGCCGATGCGCAAATTCCAACTGGCCGCCGAAGGTCATGGCGAACGACAACCGCCCGATCATCTGCGCCAACGTATCAAGGATACGATGGACCCGCTGCCCCTTTGGTATGAAACCGATCAGACCGGTAACGAAGGCTTCACTGTCAACGCGCTGACCCAGCGCCCGATGGCCATGTACCACAGCTGGGGCACCCAGAACGCGTGGCTGCGCCAACTGCACGGGCGCAACCCGCTTTATGTGCCGACCAAGCTGATGCGCGAACACGGGCTGGAAGATGGCGATTGGGCCAAAGTCAGCTCTCCGCATGGTGAGATCACAGTGCCGGTCATGGAGATGGCAGCCCTGAACGACAACACCGTCTGGACCTGGAACGCCATCGGTAAGCGCAAAGGCGCCTGGGCCCTCGAAAACGATGCGCCCGAGGCCACCAAAGGCTTTTTGCTCAACCACCTGATCCATGAATTGCTGCCACCCAAAGGTGACGGGCTTCGCTGGGCAAACTCTGATCCCATCACCGGACAGGCCGCCTGGTTTGATCTGAAAGTGAAGATCGAAAAAGCCCCCGCTCCAGGCGATGCTGAAAGTCAGCCGGAATTCGCACCGATCAAATCCCCTGTCGGCACCGGGCCCAAGAACCTGGCATGGAAGGTGGGCAAATGAGCCGGTCCGCGCTTCATCTGGCCATAAATATCCCGGGGTCTGGGGCAGAGCCCCAGCCCGCCCTCACCACAATCGCGGAGGCAAGGCAGTCATGACCCAGCTCCCCCAATCAACCGAGCGCAAACTGGGCCTGGTTATCGACCTGGATACCTGCGTAGGCTGCCATGCCTGTGTGATCTCCTGCAAAGGCTGGAACACCGAAAACTACGGCGCGCCCCTGTCGGATCAGGACGCCTATGGCGCCAACCCCTCGGGCACGTTCCTCAACCGGGTCCACTCCTACGAGGTTCAGCCCGCCGAAGGCCACGCCCAATTGATCCATTTTCCCAAATCCTGCCTGCATTGCGAGGACGCCCCCTGCGTGACTGTGTGCCCCACCGGGGCCAGCTACAAGCGGGTCGAGGACGGCATCGTCCTGGTCAATGAAAGCGACTGTATCGGGTGTGGCCTGTGCGCATGGTCCTGTCCCTATGGCGCGCGTGAACTGGACCAGGCCGAAGGTGTGATGAAGAAATGCACACTCTGCGTCGACCGGATTTATAACGAAAATCTGCCCGAGGTAGACCGCGTCCCCTCTTGCGTGCGCACCTGCCCGGCAGGCGCGCGTCACTTCGGTGATCTGGGCGACCCCGACAGCGAAGTCAGCAAACTGGTCGCCGACCGCGACGGCATGGACCTGATGCCTGAAATGGGCACCAAACCCGTGAACAAATACCTTCCGCCCCGACCCAAGGACCAGATTGAGGAGCAGATCGACATCCTGGCCCCACTTCTGGCCCCGGTCGCCGAGGAACCGAAAGGCTTTCTCGGCTGGCTTGACAAGACTCTGGAGAAGCTCTGATGCACCCGGCCCCTTCCGTTATCATCTTTACCACCTTGTCGGGCCTTGGCTTTGGTCTGCTGTTCTTTCTTGGCCTCGGGCTTCCCGATGTCTCTGGCTGGATCGCGTTTGTGTTCTTCGCGATTGCGTATGGTTTGTCCGTCGGCGGGCTGCTGGCTTCGACCTTCCACCTCGGCCACCCCGAGCGTGCGCTAAAAGCATTCACCCAATGGAGATCGAGCTGGCTCAGCCGCGAAGGCTGGTGCTCGGTTCTTGCTCTGATTTTCATGGGCCTCTACGCAATTGGCGCCATCTTTCTTGGGCAACGCTGGGGGGTCTTGGGCATTCTTGGGTCACTGCTCTCATTGTTGACTGTGTTCACGACATCAATGATCTACGCACAGCTTAAGACCATCCCACGTTGGAACATGAAACTGACGCCAGCCATGTTTCTAAGCTTCAGCCTTGCAGGTGGTGCCCTGCTTGCGGGCCAGACCCGAGTTGCGTTGCCACTGCTGTTGGTCGCGGCACTAGTACAAATTCTGTATTGGCGGCAAGGCGACCAAGCCCTGGCTGATTCAGGCACCGATCTTGGTACTGCCACCGGCCTCGGTACACGCGGGGCCGTACGTGCGTTCGAGCCGCCGCATACGGGAACAAACTATCTGCTGCGCGAATTCGTCCACGTGGTTGGCCGCAAACACGCCGAAAAGCTACGGTTGATCTCGTTTGTACTGGCCTTTTTCGTACCGGTCGTCCTGCTGCTGCTCCCGTTCAACCACCTTTTCGCGCTCTTGGCCGTGCTGTCGCATCTGGCCGGAATCGCAACCTCGCGCTGGCTGTTCTTCGCGCAAGCCGAGCATGTCGTCGGGCTGTATTACGGAAAACGCTAAGCGAATTGGAAAGAGCCTTCATCCGAAGGCTCTTTTTTTGTGAAAACCATGTCACAAATCCGGTGACTCGGCCGTCCTGTTTTTGTTCAATTCAAAAACAGGAGAATGCGATGTCCCCCCGGATCAATCACTTTGCCGTTGCCCCAGACCTGCTTCAGCCGATGCTCGACATGGAGGACCGCCTGCGTGCGTCAGGGCTCGAGCACAGCCTGATCGAACTCGTTAAACTCAGAGTTTCGCAAATCAATGGATGCGGCTATTGCATTCACATGCACACGCATGATGCACGCGCCAATGGCGAAACCGAATACAGGCTGCACCTGTTGAATGCCTGGCATGAATCGTCACTGTATTCAGATCGCGAACGTGCCGCGCTCGCATGGGCGGAAACCCTGACGCGCATCGAAACCAGCCGTGCCTCTGACAAAGTCTACAAGGCAATGGCAGGGCAGTTTTCGGAGCAGGATCAGGTGGCTTTGACCCTTGTGATCACCACGATTAATGCCTGGAACCGCCTAGCCATTGGGTTTGCGATCCCACACCCGGAATCCAGCGAGGCCAACGCCGCGTGACTGGATCGGATCAACAACCCGAAGATCAAGTCTTTGTAGATGTGCAGCCGCGCCTTTTTGCGGTTGCATATCGGATGCTTGGTTCAGTCAGCGATGCCGAGGATATTGTACAGGACGCATATCTGCGATGGCGGCGCGTTGATATTGATCAGGTGCGCGACGTCACGGGCTACCTGATCCGTGTCGTCACTCGTCTGTGCCTTGACCACTTACGCGCAACCCGGGCCGTGCGAGAGACCTATCCGGGCGAGTGGTTGCCGGAACCTCTGATCACCCAGGATGCTACCGAACGGCTTGACCGCGATGTCTCTGTTGCCCTGTTGATGGCGCTGGAACGCCTATCTCCGCTGGAGCGCGCCGCCTTCCTGCTGCATGACGTGTTCGAGCACTCTTACGACGAGCTGTCTGAAGCTCTGCAGCGCAGCCAAAGCAGTTGTCGCCAGCTCGTTAGCCGCGCCAGAAAACATATTGAGCAAGTCGACCCGCGCGTCCAGGTCGAACGCGAACAGGGGGAAGAGCTGGCCAAAGCCTTTTTCAAAGCGGCAAAGAGCGGTGACACGAAGCATCTGACCGCCCTGCTGGCGCGAGATGTTCAAATGCACTCTGATGGCGGCGGCAAAATCATCGCAACCCTGAATCCGATCCTTGGCCGGGACAAGGTCATACGTTTCTTTGCCGGATTGGCACGGAAACCTTCCGCTCCTCAAGACTATACCTGGGCCGTCTGCTGGCTGAACGGGTTGCCTGCAATCATCAACAGAGAGCCCGGAGGATGGGTACAGGCAACGTCACTGAAGATCGAAGAGGGCAGGATTGCGACGATCTATATCGTGCGCAACCCCGACAAGACCGGGCATCTGATGAAGCTGCTCTGCTAAGCAGACATGCGTGTTTCGACAGGTGCCGCAGCGCAGCCTCAGACCAGCCCTGCGTGCGCCATCGCCGCATCGATTGCCGATTTGGTGCTGTTCTCGAGCGGTGTCAGGGGCGAGCGAACCTCTTCTCCGCAAAGGCCAAGCTTACTCAGCGCATATTTTGCGCCGACCAATCCGGGTTCGATAAAGATCGCTTCGTGCAAAGGCATCAGCCGGTCCTGATACTCCAGCGCCTTTGCGTAGTCGCCGTTCAGCGTCGCCTGCTGGAATTCTGCACAGAGTTTCGGAGCCACATTCGCCGTGACCGAAATGCAGCCGACGCCGCCATGCGCGTTGAAGCCCAGCGCGGTCGCATCTTCTCCGGAAAGCTGACAGAAATCAGCGCCACAGGTGGCACGCTGCTGGCTGACGCGCGCCAGATCTCCGGTCGCGTCCTTGACGCCGACAATGCGCGGCAATTGCGCCAGTTCACCCATCGTCCCGGGCGACATGTCGATGACCGAGCGGCCCGGGATGTTGTAGATGATGATCGGGATATCGGCGCAATCGTGCAGCGTTCGGAAATGCGCCAGCAAGCCCTTCTGGGTCGGCTTGTTATAGTAGGGCGTCACGACCAGCGCCGCATCCGCTCCGATTTTCTGCGCGAACTGAACGAATCGAATGGCTTCGACCGTATTGTTGGAACCGGCTCCGGCAATGACAGGCACGCGGCCAGCCGAGGCTTTAACGACCTCAGCAATAACCGTTTCATGTTCATCATGGCTGAGAGTCGGGCTTTCACCAGTGGTGCCCACCGGGACCAGACCGGTCGATCCTTGTTGGATCTGCCATTCCACCAGATGTTTGAGCGTATCCAGGTCCAACGCGCCGTTGCTGAACGGGGTAACCAGGGCTGGCATCGAGCCTTTGAACATGGAACGCTCCTTAAGGTGCAGTTTGCAGTTTTTTGCACACGGGTCCCTCACGATTGAGGGTTTGTGAGTTGATCCCGGCGGTGCAAGCTTTATCCTGCATGGCTGTATCCTTGGTTTGTTGGGGAATGCAAGGGATGAGACGTATTCTGTCGCTTGGAATGGCGATGATTCTGGCGCTGATGTTGCAGCCGCAAGCCAGCCGGGCGGATGCGACGCAGGATTTGCGCGCGGCATTGTATGAAATGCGCAAGGGCGACTGGAACGCAGCACTGCGCGTGGCCGGGCAGCGTGGGTCGGTGGCACGGGACATTATCGTTTGGCACTGGCTTCGTGAGGGCTATGGCAGTTCAGGCGACGTTCTGGTGTTTCTCGAGCGACGACCGGATTGGCCGGGGCTGGCCTGGCTTCGCCGCAAAAGCGAGCCGTCCTTCACGGGTGCCGACCCTGACCGGGTCCTGAAATTCTATGCCGGGATGCCTCCGCAAACCGCCGAAGGTGCGTTGAACTATGCCGTGGCTCTGATGAGCAAGGGTCGGCAGGGTGATGCTGAGGCCGACATTGTGACCGCGTGGCGAACCATGCCGATGGGGTCGGGTCTGCAAAACGACTATCTTGAGAACTTCGGTACACTTCTGAAACCGCATCACGAGGCGAGGCTGGACCGGATGCTGTGGGACGGGCATCTGGTCAGCGCCGGACGAATGCTGCCCCTTGTCGATGCCGACCAGCGCAAACTGGCTGAGGCGCGCATTGCCCTCCAAAAACGCGAAAACGGGGTTGATGGCAAAGTCGCCGCAGTGCCGAAATCACTGGGCAAAGATCCGGGTCTTGCATTTGACCGCTTTGTCTGGCGGGACCGAAAGGAACTGGACGACAGCGCCATCGACCTGATGCTGGCACGCTCTACCGGGCCTAAATCGCTGGGCGAACCCGACAAATGGGCGGAAGGGCGGCGCAGGCTGGCGCGGCTCGAAATGCGAACAGGCGATGCCGAACGGGCCTACGCAATTGCCGCCAATCATCACATGACGCCGGATATGGGCTATGCCTATGCCGATCTGGAGTGGCTGTCCGGCTTCCTCGCCCTGCGCAAGCTGAACGACCCGGACACGGCGGTGCGGCATTTCCGGAATTTCTCGGAGGCGGTGCAGTCGCCAATCTCGAAAGGTCGCGGCGGGTATTGGCTCGGCCGCGCCTATGCGGCGCAAGGTGATGCAGACAAAGCGCATGAAGCGTACGCAGCAGGGGCGAACTATCAGACTTCGTTCTACGGATTGCTGGCCGCGGAACAGATCGGTCGCCCGTTCGACAGCGAACTGGCCAGCCCGCGCCGCGCCCCCCATTGGAAACAGGCCGAGTTCGCCCAATCCAGCGTCTTGGAGGCGGGGTTGCTGTTGCTGGGCGCGGGTGAAAACAATCTGTCGGAGCGGTTCCTGACCCATCTGGTGGAAAGTCTTGATCAGACCCAGGCCACGCAACTGGGTGATCTGGTGCTTGAGCTCGATGAACCGCATCTCGCGGTGATGATCGCCAAACGCGCGGCAACTACGGGTGTTGTTCTGCCGGCCGCCTACTATCCGGTGCATCCGGTGGCCGATATCGGCCTGCCGATGGCCAAAGAAATGACATTGGCCATTGCGAGGCGTGAAAGCGAGTTCGATCCCGTCGTCGTCAGCGGCGCCGGTGCCCGTGGGCTGATGCAGGTGATGCCTGCCACCGCCAAACTGGTGGCGCAGGATCTGGGTATTCTTGGTGGCCATAAAACCGGGCGCCTGACCTCAGACTGGCAGTACAACGCGAAGCTGGGGGCAAACTATCTTGCGACACTCGCCGAGGATTTCAACGGCAACGTCGTGATGATGGCTGCTGGGTACAACGCAGGACCAAGACGACCGATCTCGTGGATGGAGCGCTATGGTGACCCGCGTCGGGGTCAGGTGGATGTGATCGACTGGATCGAGACCATCCCCTTCAAAGAGACCCGCAACTATGTGATGCGCGTCGCCGAAAGCTTGCCGGTCTATCGTGCCCGGCTAGGTCAGCCAGCGCTTCCAGTGCCATTCTCGCAGGAACTAACCGGCTCGACGCTTGCGTCTTTCGCGCCATAGCGTGAACAAGCCCGCTGCAATCACTAGCGCTGCGCCCACAACGACCTCGGGGCGCAGCGTTTCGTGGAAGATCGTGATGCCCAGAATTGCGCTCCACATCAGGTGGAAATAGGCGAACGGTTGCACTGCGCTGGCCTCGGCCATTTCATAGCATTTGATCAGCAGCCAATGCCCCAGTGCGCCGGTGATGCAGAGTAGACCCATCCACAACCAGTCACTGCGGGCCATAGGCTCCCAGAACCATACGCCAACGGCAGTCATCGCGACCGCTCCTGCCACGCCGGTCCAGAAAAAGCTGGTGGCGGTGCTGTCGCGCCGTGCGGCGTATCGGGTCAAAAGGCCGTAGACGGCGAACATGAACGCCGAGATCAGTGGCACCACGGCCCAGGGGTTGAACACGCCTGCACTAGGCTGAAGGATGATCAGCACGCCGATGCACCCGACCCCGATAGCAGCCCAGCGGCGCCAGCCGACTTTCTCACCCAGAACCGGCCCGCTGAGGGCCGCGATCAGCAGCGGATAGCAGATGAACACCGCCTGGCTTTCGATCAGTCCAAGGATGGTGAAGCTAAATACAGCCACACAAATTTCGGCGGACAACAACAGGCCACGAAATATCTGCAGCCCAAGCTGACTGGTCTGCGCCGCCGCCCGCAGACCGCCGGTTGATCTTGCCGCTACAGCAATCACGAAGGCCGCAAAGAACCAATACCGGATCATCACCACCATGTAGGTATTATAAGTGCCCGCCAAATGGCGCGAAATCCCGTCTTGCAGCGCAAAAACGATGGTTGCTCCAATCATCAAAGCGATACCGGCGTTGACGTTGTTCTTCTGGCTCATTCCCGCACCGCCCGGCTCATGTGGCGCTTGCGACCGAAACCGGGGCTGCGTGTGACGGAAAATCCGGCATCCGCCAGACCGCGTCGCACGAATCCAGCGGCAGTATAGGTTGCCGCCGTACCGCCCAGGACCGTGTGATCGGCAACCTGTTGCATCAGCTCCTCACCCCACAGCTCGGGGTTTTTGGCAGGTGAGAACCCGTCCAGAAACCAGGCATCCGCAACACCGCTCCAGCGCGGCAGTGTCTGACGGGCATCGCCCTGAACCACTTCCAGCCGCAACGTGTCGAGCGTACAGCTGTTACCCGACCAGGCATCGAGAAAACGCCCGACCCACGGTGCCAGTTCGGGAAAGGCAATCAGCGCACGCGACATATCGGTTGACGCCATCGGATAGGCCTCGAAACTGGTGAACCGCAACGGTGTGGTCTGTCCAGACAGTTCCCACGCCGACCAGGCAGTCAGAAGATTCAGGCCCGTGCCAAAGCCCAGTTCGGCGATCCGGAATCCCGGCGCAAAGCGCGTGGGCAGATCATTGCCCGCCAGGAATACATGCCGCGTCTCTTCCAACCCGTTCTGCAACGAATAATAAGGGTCATCGAACCGATCCGAAACCGGAATCCGATCTTCTGTCCAAGTCAATTCGGCACGCTGGTCTGCCATCGGGGAATCCTGTAGCTAAGCGGCGCGACACTGAACAAGGAAAAGGGGATTGGCAATGGTCGATGTGACAGTGCGCGGCGCGGGAATCTTCGGCTTGTCCATCGCGTGGACCTGTGCCCGGCGCGGCGCGAGGGTCCAGGTTGTCGATCCCTTTGGGCCGGGCGCGGGTTCCAGCGGCGGTCTGGTGGGGGCATTGGCCCCGCATGTACCCGAAAACTGGAACGCCAAGAAGGCTTTTCAGTTCGAAAGTCTGATCATGGCCGAACCGTTCTGGACACAGATCGAGGCCACGGGTGGCGTTTCGCCGGGCTACGCACGGCTCGGGCGCCTGCAACCCATTGCGGATGCGCGGGGCCTGGATCTCGCCCGCCTGCGCGAACAGACAGCGGCCACTCTCTGGCAGAGGCAGGCCGACTGGACCGTCATGGCCGTGGATCAGGTCGGTGCTTGGTGCCCGCCCAGTCCCACCGGATTTGTCATCCACGATACGCTGAGCGCACGGATGCATCCCAGACGTGCCTGTGCGGCATTGGTCGCCGCGCTTGCGGTGATGGGGGTAGAGGTCGCGGCGGATGCCCCCGACAAAGGGCGGGTCGTTCACGCCACCGGGCTTGCGGGCCTGCGGGAACTCAGCACAGCGTTTGGCAAGACGGTCGGCAATGGCGTGAAAGGACAGGCCGCGTTGCTGCGCTTTGATGCAGGAGCGGTTCCGCAGCTGTTTGCCGACGCAGTTCACATCGTACCGCACGCCGATGGAACACTGGCAATCGGGTCAACATCTGAACGGGAGTATGAAGATGCCTCCAGTACAGATGCCGCTCTGGACGACGTGCTGGACCGCGCCATGCGCGCGGTGCCGGTGCTGCACGGGGCAGAGGTGATTGAACGCTGGGCAGGTGTCCGCCCTCGCAGCAAAAGCCGCGCACCTATGCTCGGTGCACATCCCCTGCACAAAGGGCAGTTCATCGCCAACGGCGGCTTCAAGATCGGGTTTGGAATGGCGCCAAAGGTGGCCGAGGTCATGGCCGACCTGATGTTGGACGGGCGCGATACGATTCCTCAGGAGTTTCTGCCCCAGGCATCACTCTGACTGCGGCACCGCGCTGGCTGCCATGCATTGCCGGCCTTCGGGCCCACGCACCCAAAGGTCCTGACCATTCCGGCACAGGGTCGCCGTTTCGAAATGCGTCAGCGGCGACGACGCGCGAAATGTAAACTCCGTCAGAGGTCCCATCAGATCAATCGCGAACAACATGAGGAACTGGGCCAGCAGCGGTCCGTGGACGACCAGTCCGGCATAACCTTCCACGTCGCGCGCATAGTCAAGATCGTAATGTATCCGATGACCGTTGAAGGTCAGCGCCGAATAGCGGAACAGCAGGGTTGTATCGAAGGCAACCTTGCGCTGATCCGACGCATCCGCTCGGGCGGCCGGGGCGCCTGCTGGTCGCGCCCCTGCCGAGGGATCTTCGCGATAAACCAGATTTTGCCATTCGGTCACGCACAGCGAGCCTTTCTGCCAAATCTCGTGACGCAGAGTGACAAATGCCAGCGGCCCACTTCGCCCCGTCTTGGACACCGCGCTTTCCCTGACTGAATGACGCTCGGCCGTAACGCCTGCGACGAGGGGCCGATGGAACTGCAGCCGCCCGCCAGCCCACATACGCCTTGGCAATCCCATATCGGGGATCAAGCCGTGACCCACCTGTGGATGCCCGTCTCGGCCCAGATCGACAGGCAATCGCGGCGACCAGAAATAGAGGTGATGGAAGAAGGGTGGCAGTGGCGATCCGGCTTCAATCGTCTGCTCCTGCCCCAAAGCCACCTGCAGCGCGGCAGCTCGGGCCGGGTCCATGACATCAGCCTGAGTCTCGGTCGGGTTTTGGTCTTTCATCCGCCTAGCCTAGGCGTTGCGGCACAGACCAACAAGCAACGCGCGCTAGAACCCGGCCTCGGCCCGCAGCTTCTGCATCAGGTCATGCAGCGTATGCTCGTAGCGGTCGCTGGCCAGCCGTCCGTCTGCGTCAAATTCATTCGAACTGTCCGCCAGATGAATTTCAGGCCCCGACAGAACACGAGGCTGGAATGGCACCATGAAAGAGCGCAGGATCATCTGTGCCCGCTCACCCCCGGCGCGGCCCGCCGCTGCCGACATCACCGCCACAGGCTTATCCATCCACGGCTTGCCTTTGGTCCGGCTAACCCAGTCCAGCGCGTTTTTCAGCACACCTGAGGGCCCTTTGTTATACTCTGGCGTTGAAATGATCACCGCGTGGGCCTGCGCGATCTGATCCGCAAGTCGCTGTACCGCTTCGGGGACGCCCGCGCCAATTTCGAGATCGCCATCATAAAGCGGCAGGTTCAGGTCGGCCTCAATGAACGTGCCGGGCGCGAACAGGCGTGCGGCTTCGCGCAGCAATTTGCGGTTGGTCGCATCCTGCCGGAGCGAGCCTGAAAGGCCAAGAAGGATCGGTTCGGACATGGGGAAACTCCACTATGGTGTTTCCCCTTAGTTAGCCCGAGATCCCGCCGAACCAAAGCCCCGGTGACGCGCAGTCACTGTGCGCGAAACGCGGGATCAGGCGTTGCCGCTGGGGACGACCACAATCTCGACCCGCCGGTTCTGGGCTTTGCCTTCCGGTGTCAGGTTCGATGCGATCGGGTTGTTTTCACCCTGCCCCACGGTGGTGATACGGGCATAGCTGACACCATTGGCCTGCAGAATATCCGCCACCGCATTTGCGCGGCGTTCAGACAGTGCGAGGTTGTAAGATGCCTCTCCGTCGCTGTCCGTATGACCGATGATCTGGACGTTCGAGTTCGGGTAATTGACCAGATTCTGCCCCACCTTCACCAGATCGGCACGAAGGGCCGGCCGCACGGTTGAACTGTCGGTGTCAAAGGTGATGTCATTCGGCACCGTGACGATCAGGCGGTCACCCGCATTGACGATGGTAATACCGTCATTGGCCAGTTGTTGCCTCAACTCAGCCGCCTGCCGGTCAAGCTGATTGCCGATCACACCCCCACCTGCGGCGCCGATAGCACCACCGGCCAGCGCACCCAGCAATGGGTCTGAATCATTTGCGATCGCACCCACACCAGCGCCGATCAAGCCGCCCAGCAACGCGCCTTGTTTCGCATTCTTGTTGGGGTCGTTCTGCACCGTAAGGGTGCCAGGGTCAGTACATGCCCCCAGAAACAACACCGAACAGAGTCCGGCTGTCAGTACACATTTGGAAATCGTCATGGAATCACCTTCTGCTCACGTACCCGTTCACCGGGTTTGCTTCGTTCCGCTTAGTATAACATGGTGAGAACAAAGGGCCTCAAGCAACAATTGAGTGAGATCGGCGAATACCCGCCGCTCGGGCCGTGCGCGCTCGCAAATTTGGAGTCAGAACTCTGCAGGGGCGCGGAATTTCATCGAAACGCCGCCTTCGGGGTTTTTCAGCCGCAATTCCTCGGAATGAAGCATCAGACGCGGGAAGTCCCGCGCAGGACCTTCCGCATAAAACGGATCTCCGAGGATCGGATGCCCCAGCGCCTGCATATGAACACGCAACTGATGCGAGCGCCCGGTTTTGGGGAACAGGCGCATCCGAGTGGTTTCGCCCTCATATTTCGCGACACGCCAGTCTGTGACCGCGGGTTTACCCGTCTCGTGGCAAACCATCTGACGCGGGCGGTTGGGCCAATCGACAATCAGCGGCAGATCGACCGTTCCCGTTTTTGGCTCGACCCGACCCCAAACACGCGCGACGTAGGTCTTGCGGGTCTGCCGCTTTTCGAACTGTAACCCCAGGTGTCGCTGTGCATGTGGCGTCTGGGCAAACACCATCACGCCGGATGTATCCCGATCCAGCCGATGCACCAACAGCGCCTGCGGAAATGCGGCCTGCACGCGAGACAGCAGGCAATCGGCCAGATGTGCGCCCCGTCCCGGCACCGACAACAGGCCCGCAGGCTTGTTCACCACGATCAATTGCGTGTCTTCAAACAGCACATCCAGCGGGGTTTTGGGGGGATCATAGGTCTCGCTCATGCGCGCCTGACTATCGCAGCCCGCCACCTCCCGCAACGTCGTCCTTGCCTGAGCGAGTCGGTTCAGCAACTCTCGGGCCAGCGCAAAGGATGAAGCCATGCACCCAACGATAAAAAGACTGCAGGACGTTGTCGCAAAGGGCGATGAAAGCCTGATCCATGAATTGCTGGCAGAAGATGTGCGGTTTTCGCCACCCACCTATTATAGCACATGGACCGGGCGCGCGCCCGTTGCGGCGGTTCTGGGTCATGTGAGCCAGGTGTTCTCGGACTTTCGATATCGCCGGATCATGGGCGAGGGCAACGACTGGGCATTGGAGTTTCAATGCAAAGTCGGTGAGTTGGACGCGATTGGCGTTGATTTGATCACTTTGAACCAGGACGGGCTGGTCCAGGAATTCGAGGTCGTCATGCGTCCCTACAAGACAGTTGGCGCTTTGCGCGAAGCCATGATGGCGCGGGTCATGAAAGATGCCCGGTTTCTGAAGTTCAAAGACGCGCTGAGCTGACGATGCCTTCTCCGGTCGGTGCTGATCAAATTCTGCGGGTTCCGCTGCTGCCCATACTCGCCTTTCAAGGCCTCTCGGTTCGCCGCAACGCACAGTTCCTGCCGGAACCAATAGGCCCCCGCGAGGGACGTGAGGGGCGCGGGCCGCGCCTGCGACTGCTGATCGCCGGAGACAGCTCGGCCGCAGGGGTTGGCGCGGGCACCCAAAGGCAAGCCCTGTCGGGCCAATTGGTCAGCCGGTTAGCAAAACACTACACCGTTGAATGGAGGTTGGAGGCAACCACCGGGCATACAACGCAAGACGCGATCCATCGGCTGCAGGCGTTGCCTGCGCAGTTTGATGTGGTCGTAACCGCGCTTGGTGTTAATGATGTAACCCGTGCCGTGCACAGACAACGTTTTGAAACACAGCAGAGGCAGTTGCTAAACCTGCTGACCGGTCCGATGGGGGCGCGGAAAGTGATTGTAACCGCAGTGCCGCAGATGGCCCGGTTCCCCGCGTTGCCGCAACCCCTGGCCTGGGTTCTGGGGCAGCAGGCTGCTCGGCTGGATCGTGGCCTGCAGACGGCAGCTGCGGGGTTCCCTCAAGCAAAGCATCTCGCTCTGAATTTACCGGATGACCCGGCCCTTGCCGCTCCGGATGGCTACCATCCGAGCCCCAAAACCTACGCGCTCTGGGCCGAAGAGCTCGCCCGGCTCATTCGTCAGGCCTGAGATCGCATCTGCCGGATCATCGGAATCGAGTACACGACCAGCCCCGCCCATATCAGCGGGAATGCGATCATTCTTGCCTGATCGATACGCTCTCCGAACAGGGTTATTGCGGTGATGAAGATCATCGTGGGCGCAATATATTGCAGGATACCCATGGTGGACAGACGCACCAGCTTGGCCCCGTTGGCATAGATCAGCAAAGGCACTGCGGTGACGATACCTGCACCCGCAAGCAGCATAGTGTCGGTTGCAATCCCTCCAAAATGCCCGGTTCCGTTCGCCCCAAGCCAGGTTACGTAGGCCAGAGCCGGAATCAGCAAGATCAGGACTTCAAGCAGGAAACCCTGATTGGGTCCGATCGGAAGTGAGCGTTTGAAGAATGCATAGAATCCCCAACTGACCATCAGACCCAAAGCGGCCCAGGGCAGCCTTCCGGCCTGAAACACCAGAACCAGTACGCCCAGAGCCGCCAACCCGACCGCGACCAGTTGAGTCCGATTCAGCGGCTCGCGCAGCAACATCGCGCCCAGCGTAATACTGAACAAAGGATTGATGTAATACCCCAACGCCGCATCCAGCGCGTGACCCGTTGAAATCGCCCAGACGTAAATCGCCCAGTTCACTGAAATCAACGCCGCCGTCAGCGCCGCCATCCCCAGCATTTTTGGGGCGCGCAGCGCGGCTTTCAGATCGCCGGTCCGCCCGAGCGCGATCAGCAGTACCCCGGCCACCGGGACCGACCAGATCACCCGATGCGCCACGATCTCGATGGGGCCGATATGCTCCATCGCCTTCATATAAAGCGGCAGGAAACCCCAGAGGACATATGCTGTCACAGCCAGTACAAGCCCTTTGGGCGTATCCGAGTTATTGGGTGGTACGGGGGTGTCTGCCAAGGCGGGTCTCCGACTGATACCTTGTATCTCTACGGCAAATCAGACGGGCTTGGGAACCTCGAAAACTGTGAAGCAGGCCATCAGGAATTCTGATACGTCGCGCCTGTTTCAGAAAGCCTGAAAAATGAGCCGGGGCGCCGCAGCGCCCCGGCAATTTGATTATACTTTGACGCGATCGGACTTTGGATCATACATCGGTTTCAGCGATGCCTCAGCTTTCACTTTCACGCCGCACACATCGATCTCATAAGTCGAAGCCAGCACATCGGCGGCTTTTTCACCTTCGCAGGGCACATATCCCAGACCAATGGCACCGCCCAACGTGTGGCCATAGTTGCCCGAGCTCAGATAACCCACATATTCCCCGTCTCGCACAATCGGCTCATTGTGGAACAGCAGCGGTTCGGGATCGCTCAGCTTGAATTGCACCAAACGGTTCTTCGGGCCGTTCTCCTTGCGCGCAATCACCGCCTCTCGACCGATGAAATCGCAGCCCTTGTCAACTTTGACGGCAAAACCCAATCCGGCGTCGACCACATGGTCTTCGCACGTAATGTCATGACCGAAATGCCGAAAACCCTTTTCGATGCGGCAACTGTCCATCATGTGCATACCGCAGAGTTTCAGACCCATGTCCTGCCCGGCATCGTGCAGAGTTTCAAAGACATGGCCCGCCATGTCGGAAGACACATAAATCTCCCACCCAAGCTCGCCCACATACGTCACTCGGTGGGCGCGGGCGAGGCCCATGCCGATCTCGATGTCCTGCGCAGTGCCAAAGGGATTTGCCGCATTCGAAAAGTCGTTGGGCGATACCTTTTCCAGCAACGCGCGGGAATTGGGGCCCATTACGGCCAGCACACCTTCGCCAGCGGTCACGTCGGTGATCACCACGCGAAAGTCACCCGCGTTACGCTGCATCCAGGTTTGATCAGCCAGACGCGTCGCTGCTGGTGTGACAACCAGATAGGCGGTTTCGGACAGGCGCGTGACGGTGACGTCAGCCTCGATCCCGCCAGTACGGTTCAGGAACTGGGTATAGACGATCTTGCCATTGGGCACCGAATAATCACCGCCGCCAACATAGTTCATGAACGCTTCGGCATCTGGACCTTCGACACGGATCTTGCCAAATGAAGACATGTCGTACATGCCTACATTCTCGCGCACCGCACGGTGTTCAGCGGCCGAGTTTTCGAACCAGTTCTGCCGTTTCCAGCTGTACTGGTATTCACGTTCCTGCCCTTCACCCGCAAACCAGTTGGCACGTTCCCACCCGGCCAGTTCGCCCATCACCGCTCCCTGTTCCAGAAGGTGATGATGGAACGGCGTCCGGCGGACGCCACGCGCGGTGGCCTTCTGGCGATAGGGATAGTGGTCGGCATAAAGCAGGCCCAGCGTCTCTTTCGAGCGTTCGAACAAGTACTGTTTGTTGCCCTGGAACGGCTGCATCCGGCTGACATCAACATCGCCCAGATCGAATGGTTTTTCGCCCGAATCCATCCATTCGGCCAGCGCCATGCCAGCCCCGCCCGCCGACTGGATACCGATCGAGTTGAACCCTGCCGCAACCCAGACATTGTCCATCTCGGGCGCAAGACCCAGATGATAGGCATCATCCGGCGTGAAGGATTCGGGGCCATTGAAGAACGTGTGTATCCCGGCCTCGGCCAACATCGGCATCCGATTGCAGGCGGCTTCGAGGATCGGTTCGAAATGATCGAAATCCTCGGGCAGCTGATCGAATTCGAAACTGTCGGGAATGCCATTCATGGCCCAGGGTTTTGCGTTCGGCTCAAAGGCGCCCAGCAAGATTTTTCCTGCGTCTTCCTTGTAGTAGGCACATTCGTCCGGGACGCGCAGCACCGGCAGTTGGGTCAGACCATCGATCCCTTCGGTGACGATGTAGAAATGCTCGCAGGCATGAAGCGGAACGTTCACACCTGCCATCTTGCCAACTTCGTGACCCCACATCCCGGCGCAGTTCACCACCATGTCGCATTCGATATGGCCCGAGGCGCTGCCATCGTCCGCAACCCAGTCCACGCCGGTGACCTTGCGACCCTGCTTGACGACATCGGTGACCTTCACTCGTTCCTTGACGGTCCCACCGCGCTGACGCGCACCTTTTGCCAAGGCCAGCGCAATGTTCGCCGGATCACCCTGCCCGTCGAGCGGCAGGTACACCGCGCCCCTGACCCCTTCAAGGTTCAGATGGGGATACAACTCCTGCACCCGGTCATTGTCGATTTCTTCGACCTCGACCCCGAAAGCACGGGCCATGGCCGCCTGGCGATATATTTCTTCCTTGCGCTCCTCGGTCAGGGCGACTGTGATCGACCCGCAGCGCTTGAAACCCGTGGCCACTCCGGTCTCTTCCTCAAGCGCGCCATAAAGCTCCTGGCTGTACTTGGCCAGCTTGGTCATGTTTGCCGTCGCGCGCAGCTGTGCGATCAGGCCCGCCGCGTGCCATGTCGTACCACTGGTCAGTTGCTTGCGCTCCAGCAGCACCACATCGGTCCAACCTTTCTTGGTCAGATGATACGCGACCGAGCATCCGATGACGCCGCCGCCGATAATGACCACACGGGCCTTGGTGGGAAGATCAACCATCCTGATGTCTCCGCTATCTCAGGTTTTGGGCAAATTGCCACGAAGGATCGACAAAAAATACGCCAAAAGCGTCAACGAAATTGCAAAAATCACCTATATTCAGCGCGCCTTTTCTTACGCCTCAGAACAAATGGCGTGATACCGAAGAAGCTCTTGTAAACCGACGAGAACCCGTTTGGAAAACCGCACACCAAACCGATTTCCCGCACGCTCATGGTTGTGTTCAGAAGCAGATTGTTGGCTTTGGCCAATCGCATTTCTCGATAGAATCCGTTTGGCGTGGTCCCGAAGATCGCCTTGAATTTACGCTCAAGCGATCGGTTCGACACGTGCAACATGTCCACGATCCGATTGATCGGCAGAGGTTCCTCGATATTCGCCTGCATCAACTTGATACACTGATCCAGCTTTTCATCACCCGTTGCGGTCGTGCGGGCACCCGAGAAGGGTTGCATGGACGAGAAATCCCGGATGTTCTCATGCAACATGATGTCGGCAACCGTCATCTTGGCGGCTCCCGAGATATGCCGCCCGATCACAGCGAGCGCGATATCCGTCGTCGCCTCCATGCCTGCGCAGGTCACCACCGAGCCCTGTTCGGTCGCAATTGAAAGCTTCGCCTCGAACCGGGCGCCCCGCTCACGCAGGAACGACGCGTTTTCCCAATGGGTTGCCAGATGGCTGGCACCGTTTTCATCGATATACCTGCTGGCTGCTTCCGCCAGCAAAAAGACCTGCGCGCCTCGAAACGTATAATCTGACACCGCACGTCCAAGGGAAAGCTCTGGCTGGTCGGGGTCTGAGTTCCCGATCACAAACAGATAATCCGCATCGGGTTGCGACGGGATGGTTTCGGTCGATACCGTCGCGCCGCTGCTGCTTTCGACCGGCCCTCCTTTTCGCGACCGATATGTGAATGTGAACGGAGGATGCGCGCACACCCTGTTGGCCAAGCGCAATACCTCGACCAGCGAGGCCAGCTCGAGCAGGACAAAACCGGGTGCAACCAGAATATCAAAGTGGTGCGGGCTGCGATCTTTCTGCGCTTCAGATTTGGTCCGGACCGACATCTGGGCCCTCAAACTATGGTGTGCCCGGCCTCGCTTAGCCTATCAGCGAGGGCCTTGATATGATCCGGTCCGACTTCGCAGCAACCTCCAACGATTGTTGCTCCCTGAGCCACCCAGCCCATAGCGTGCCGAGCATAGGCGTCGGGACCAAGATCAAGGCGGCTTTGCAGCGCATCAACCGTCGGAGCATCTTGCAAAAACCCGTCCGTGATTCCGGTAAAACCATTGGCATATGCACCAAACGGGCGATCCAGCGTGGCGATGATATCCAGCGCCGCCGGGATCGCTTCGGGCCGGGCGCAATTGATAAGCACCGCCTCGGGGGCAAATCGTGCGACAAGCGGGGCGATGCCTGTCAACGCTTCACCCGAACGCAGCCGGGTCCCGTCTTCGTCCATGACAGACAGGGCCAGCCAGACGGGTTTGCCACAATTCTCGGTCCCGCGCAGCGCGCCTTCGGCCTCCTGCACTGAAGACACCGTTTCGATCAGAAACAGATCAACCCGGTTTGCCATCATCCGAACCAACTCGGCGAATTTCTCCGCCGCGTCTGACGGGTCAGGGTTCAGGTCGGGCCTGTAAGACGCCAGCAGCGGGCCGAGGGAACCGGCAATACGCCCGCCAGTGCATCGACAGGCCTGTTCGGCTTGCGACAGAGCGGCATCGATCAGTGCAGGCATCTGATCTTCGATCCCCTCACGGACCAGGCGCGAGCGATGGATGGCGTAGGTGTTGGTCGTAGCGATCGTTGCACCGCTGCGGAAATAGGCGGCGTGGACCTCGGCCACCAGTTCGGGTTTGTCGATCATCACGCGTGTTGACCAGAGCGGCGTCGGCTTGTCGCCGCTCAGCTTCACCAGTTCCTGCCCGATCGAACCATCCAAAAGCGTAATATCAGCCATCTATTCCCTCTTTCACGGCACCAGAACCAGCTTTCCGGGCAAAGTCTTGGACAGAAAATCCTCTTGCGCCGGAACAATGTCGCGCAACGGATAGGTCTTTGAGACCAAGGGCTTGATCCGACCTGCATTCATCAAAGCAACAAGGCGGCCGAAAACACCCGGGGGCTGATAAGTGCATCCATGGATCGTAATATCGCGCAGGTAGATGTCGCGCAGATCGGCGCTGACAATCGGACCCGCAATCGCGCCGGATACGGCATAGTGCCCACCGGGTTTCAGGGCGAGGATAAGTGACGCCCACGCCGGACCGCCAACAACGTCGATGACAACATCGAACATGTCCTCGGGCAATGCTGCGTCTCGGTCAAACGTCCCGATCGCGCCTTGTGACTTGACCACATCGGCCTTGGCGGTGCCGGTCACGCCCCACACTTCAGCCCCTCGAAGCGTCGCGAGCTGGACAGCCGCAAGGCCCACACCGCCCGAAGCTCCGGTGATCAAAACCTTATGCCCAGCTGTGACCGCGGCACGGGTCAGCAGGTTTTCAGCCGTGCCAAAGGCGCAGGGAATTGCGGCTATTTCAACGTCTGACAGAGGCGAGTCGGTCACGTCATAAAGATCATTGCTTTCGACCAGACAGTACTGTGCAAACGCTCCGTCGATTTCTGAGCCAAGCGCGATAAATCCATGCGGCCTGCCCGGCCCCGGGCGTGGCAAGTTGATAGGACAGGTTACGCGATGGCCCGGCTTGAACGCCGCCCCCGGTCCAACCTCTTCGATGATGCCACACAGATCACCACCTTGAATGCGGGGAAAATTCAGGGCCCCGCCCCAACCACCTGCTTCGACCTGCTGATCCACGGCATCCGTCGCCTCGGTAACATCCGACGAATACCAGCCGATCCGCGTGTTGATGTCGGTATTATTCACCCCGGCAGCGGCGACGCGCACCAGAACCTGCCCCGGGCCGGGTGTTGGAACGGGGATGTTGTCCCGCCATTCCAACACCTCGGGTCCACCGTGGCCAGTCAGATATACGCCTTGCATCTGCCGGGTCATTTACGTGCCTTTCTTTTACGTCCCTCAGGCCCTCAACCGTTCATTCGCAGGGTCCCAAAGCGGTTGGTCTTCCTGCACAACAGCACGGCATTTTTGACCGTAGATTTCAACCTCAAGCTCAGTCCCCGGCGCGGCCTGATCTGCACGCACCATGCCCAGCGCGACCGAGGCACCGATACGATACCCCCACGCACCTGAGGTGGTTTCACCCACGATCTCATCCCCGCTCCAGATACACGACATGTAGGGCGCATCGACCTCGCCCGCGTCCACGATCAGCGTGACAAAGGACTTTTTGACACCTTGCTGCTTTTCGTTCTGAATGGCCGCTTTACCAACAAAATCCTGCGGCTTGTCGAGTTTGACGAAACGCCCCAGACCACCTTCGAGCAATGAATAATCCGTGCTTAGGTCACCTTTCCACGCGCGATAGCCTTTCTCGATCCGCAGAGAGTTCAGCGCATACATGCCAAAGGGTTTCGCTCCGGCAGCCAGCACGGCTTCGTAGATGGTAGGCATCGCGTCGTTCTCGGCGTGGATTTCCCAGCCTAGCTCGCCTGCAAAAGAGACGCGGATCAGGAAGGCATCCTGACCGGCGACGGTGGCAAATTGATGGGTCAGCCAACCCTGCTGCAGATCCGCATCCGTAATGCCGGACAAGACATTCCGCGACATCGGTCCGGTCACGATCAGCGTATCGCGCTCGGTAGTGGTTTCGCGAACGGTCACACCATCGGGCACCGAATTACGGATCAAATCGCCATCGTGCCATTGCGCCGTAGCGGCGGTGATCAGGACGAAGTTGTTCTCGGCCAGACGGATACAGGACAGTTCGGTCAGAATGCGCCCTCTTTCATCCGAGACATAGATCAGGTTCATGCGCCCGGCTTTGGGGATGCCTCCGGTGCAGAAGCCGCGCAGCCAGTCGTCTGCGCCCTCGCCTTGAATCCAGAACCGTGAGAAGCCCGGCAGATCCAGCACACCGCAGTGATCGCGCACGGCTTCGCACTCTTCTTTGACCCGCTGTTCCCAAGGACCTGAACGTCCCCAGGTATGGGTGGCTTCCAGTGAAGTGTCGTCGCCGGGTTGCGCGAACCAGTTGGCGCGTTCCCAGCCGTTATAGACCCCCATGACGCCGCCCAGTTCCTTGACCTTGGCATGAACGGGCGAGACCTTCTTGTCGCGCGCAGCGGGCCATTCGTGATGGGGGAAATGCATGGCGTATTCGTTGCCATAGACTTCCATGCCTTTCTGGTTGCAGTAATCCTGATCGGTGTAGTCGGTGTAACGACGTGGATCGACGGCCCACATGTCCCATTCGGTGTGACCGTCGACGATCCATTCGGCCAGCACCTTGCCAGCGCCGCCACCCTGGGCGATGCCAAAGGTGAAGGTATGAGCCTCGAACGCGTTTGACACACCCGGCATCGGGCCAATCAGAGGCAAGCCGTCCGGCGCATAGGGGATTGGGCCATTGATGACGCGACCAACGCCCGAAGTGGCCATCAGCGGCACCCGCTCCATCGCATCTGTGACGATATCTTCGATGCGGTCCAGATCGTCGTTCCACAGTTGGAAGCTGAAATCCTCGGGCATCGGATCATCCTCGGTCATCCAGTGGCCCTTGCAGTTGGGCTCGTAGGGACCAAGGTTGAAGCCGTTCTTTTCCTGCCGCAGATAGTAGGAAATATCCACGTCACGTAGCAAAGGCAGCTTGCCGCCGCTTTCTTTCGACCAAGCTTCAATCTCGGGGATTTCGTCAGTCAACAGGTACTGGTGGCTCATCACCATCGCGGGCACGGTGCGACCGCCGAAAGGTTTGAACCATTCCCCTACGCGCTGGGCATAGTAACCAGCGGCGTTCACCACATAGTCACAGGCAATGTCACCCTTTTCGGTATGCACGGTCCAAGTGCCGTCATCATGCTGGGTCACACCTGTTGCCGGGCAGAAGCGGATGATCTTCTGCCCCATATCCCGCGCGCCTTTGGCCAGAGCCTGGGTCAGCTGTGCCGGATCGATGTCGCCATCGGTCGGGTCATAGAGCACGCCTTCAAGATCATGAGTCTCAAGGAAGGGATAGCGTTCCTTGGCCTCTTCCGGCGTCCACATCTCCATCGGGATGCCTTGATAGCGACCCATGGACATGGCGCGCTCGAACTCCTGCATCCGCTCCTTGCTGTGCGCCAGACGGATCGACCCAGAAACGTGGTAGTTCATCGGATAGTCGACCTCATCCGCGAGGCGCGAATACAACTCGGTCGAATAGCGCTGCATGTTCATGATCGCCCACGAAGTGGAAAACGTCGGCACGTTGCCCGCTGCGTGCCATGTCGAGCCTGCGGTCAGTTCGTTCTTTTCCAGCAGAACACAATCGGTCCAGCCCTTCTTGGCCAGATGATACAGCGATGAACAGCCCACAACGCCACCGCCGATGATGACCACGCGGGCCTTGGTTGGAAAATCACTCATGTGTTTGGTTCCCTATTAGTGAGCCCGCTGGGGCAGGTCGTCTTTGATGTCATAGTAATCGCCCTTGTCCGCCACGAAGATGTGCTGGGCGAGTTTCAACCCGGTCGGCTCATCCAAAGAGCCCACGGAAATTGCGATCGTATCCTCGTCATTGTGCTGCCAGAAGAGGAACGAGCCACAAGCGCGGCAGAAGCCGCGCTTGGCAATGTCAGAGGCGCGATACCAGCCCAGCGTTTCGCTGGCGATAAAGTTGAGATTGTCCTGATGCGTGACGGTCGAGGCCCACAAATGCCCCGACTGTTTGCGGCACTGCCCGCAATGGCAGGCATTTGGTGGCGTGAGGTCTCCGTCAACAACAAAAGCGACCGCGCCGCAAAGGCAGGAACCGGTATGCATGTCTTTATCCCCTCGCTGTCGGCGTAGAGCTGGCCCCCAGCAAAACGCCATAGATGATGAAACAGGTCGCCATCACGCGGCGTACCCAGATATTGAACACCGCCCCCAGTGCGGCCTTGCCCATCAGCGCCCCCAGCAAGGTGAACCCGGTATAACTGAGTGTCGTGATGACCAGTGCCGTCGGCATGATCACAGCCATCTGCTGCCAGATGGGTACATCCAGCTGCACAAATTGCGAAAACGCCGCGAGGTATCCGGCGACGCTTTTGGGGTTGATTGTGGCGACAGCCAACGCGTGGAAATAAACATGCCGCGCCGGACGCTCGGACGCCGGGGCTGGTTTCGCCGCGTTCATCCAGCCGCGAACGCCCATCCAGATCAGAAACCCGGCCCCGATGAGTTTGGCGACAAAGAATCCTGTTGGCGACGCCGCAATCAACGCAGTGATCCCCATTGCCGAAAGGATCAGAAATGCGCTTGCTTGTGTCAGAATGGCAAGCACTCCCAGCATAGCTTTTGGGAATGGCAGACTCATCCCGTTAGAGATGCAATTGACCGCATTCGGCCCCGGGGTGGTCACAAACACCACCCAGAACAGAGCGAATATGGTCCAGGCCTCAAAACTCATCAGTACACCGGCGGGGCGATGACCCAGATGGCCACGGCGGGTTCGTCAAACGGGTTGGACCATGTGTAGGGTTCGTGCTTGATCCGAAAACTATCGCCGGGGCCGACCTGAAAGCTGCGCGTACCGATCGTCAACTCCAGTCGGCCCGAAACCATGTACCCAACTTCCTGCGTCGGGCGGTTGGCCGGAGTCTGCATCCGGGAATGCGGCTCGAAGGTCGAGTGCACCATTTCGAAATCATCGGTCAGATCAGGCGAGAGGAGTTCCTCGATCAATCCCTCTTCACCTGAGCCCATCGGACGACGCGACCCGGCGCGTACGACATATCCCTGCTCATCCGCTGGGGCTGCAGAATGAGCAAACAGCATCGACATCGGCACACCCAGACATTCGGCAATCTGACGCAGATCCGAGATCGACGGCTCGGACATGTCGCGCTCGACCTGACTAAGCCAACCGACGGATCGATCCAATCGGTTGGCGATCTCGGTCAGCGTCAGCCCACGGGCCTTACGCAGAGCGCGCAGGTCGGCACCGAGCGATGCGCTGTGAGGGGCCTGACTGTTCAATATCTTCTCCGACTCGACGTGAAAAATGGTCTTCTTTTTTCACGGTGCATCGAATCGATGAAATTTCCAAGCATTTTTTCACTTGGGTGCGCAAATCAGATTGGCTATGCACGACCCATGTGGATTGCCGTGATCTATCTATGAGCCATCAACGCCCTGACTTTGCTGGCCTTTGGCTGGGACAAGCTGCGTGCACGCCGAAAAAAACGGCGCGTTCCTGAACGACGTTTGTTGTGGCTGGCAGCCATTGGCGGCAGCTTGGCCGCATTATTAGGGCGCTGGATATTCGGACATAAGACGCGCAAGCGCGGGTTCTCGGCGTGGCTGTATGCAATCACTGCGGTTCAGGCCGCGCTTTGTTATCTGATTGTTTCCCGCGATCTCGGGACGCTGTTGCGATAAGAGCAAAACGTCTAGCGCGCAAATACATCCGCGAGGATGGAGCCAAGCGCAGCGGCATCTTCCTCACGAAACGCATCAGGCTGGTCACTGTCGATGTCAAACACCGCGATGACGTTCCCACCGGAGTCGCGCACCGGCAAAACCAATTCGGACCGGGTGGATGACGCGCAGGCGATATGATCGGGGAATGTCTCAACATCCGCGACCAACTGTACCTGCCCCGTCCGGGCCGCCGCGCCACAGACGCCGCGGCTGAACGGGATCACAAGGCAGCCATGCCCCCCTTGATAGGGTCCGATTTTCAACACCTCGGGTTCGGTCACACGATAAAACCCCGTCCAGTCGAAGCGCTCGTCGGAATGATGCACTTCACAGGCAACCGTTGCCATCAGCGCGACCTCGTCGGTTTCACCTTCGGTCAAAGCGGCAATCGTTTTGGCAAGCGTGTCGTAGTTGGCTGTCATAGTGGTAGACCTTGCATTCGGAGAACTGCGGGCGTTGCCGCCAATTCCCCGAGTATTTGCAAAAAGATGAAGCGTCAAACCCGTTCTATTGCAATGGCCGTGCCCTCTCCGCCCCCGATGCAGATTGCCGCGACACCGCGTTTGAGGTTCCGCTTTTCCAGCGCGTTCAGCAGAGTGACCATGATCCGGGCACCGGACGCGCCAATCGGATGACCCAGAGCACATGCCCCGCCATTCACGTTCACGATATCGCGGGACAATCCCATTTCGTGCATGAACGCCATCGGCACGACAGCAAAGGCTTCGTTGACCTCCCACAGGTCCACATCCTCTTTCCTCCAGCCGATACGTTCCAGCAGTTTCTGCACGGCCGGAACCGGAGCGGTGGTGAACAGCCCCGGCGCTTGCGCGTGGCTGGCATGACCGAGAATGCGCGCGCGGACGGTCAGGTTTTGCTGCTCGGCCACCTCTGCCGACGCAAGGACGAGCGCAGCGGCGCCATCCGAGATTGAAGAGGAGTTGGCCGCCGTTACGGTCCCGCCCTTGCGGAAAGCCGGTTTCAGCGTGGGTATTTTCCCGGGCCGTGCCGATTTCGGCTGCTCATCCGCGTCCAGCACCATCCCGCCCTTGCGGGTTTGAATCGTGACCGGCGTGATCTCTTTATCGAAAGCGTTGTTTTCCTGCGCGGATAGTGCATTTGAAAGTGATCGCAGCGCGTATTCGTCCTGAGCCTCACGCGTGAACTGATAGGATTCGGCACAATCCTCGGCGAATGTGCCCATCAGACGCCCTTTGTCATAGGCGTCCTCGAGCCCGTCCAGAAACATGTGATCGACCACCTGCCCATGGCCGATCCGGGCACCGCCGCGCATCTTTGGCAACAGGTAGGGCGCATTGGTCATGCTTTCCATCCCACCGGCGACCATGGTCCGGGCATGACCCAATGCGATCTGGTCGTACGCCATCATCGCGGCCTTCATGCCTGAACCACACATTTTGTTGAGCGTTGTGGCGGGCACCTCTTCCCCCAGACCTGCCGCAAATCCGGCCTGGCGTGCGGGGGCCTGTCCCTGACCTGCGGGCAGAACGCAGCCCATCAGCACCTCATCCACGGTCGCGGTGCCCGCGTCTTCCAGCGCGGCTTTGATCGCGGCACCGCCCAGATCGGCGGCGACAATGCCGTCGAACATACCCTGAAAGCCGCCCATCGGCGTGCGTGCGGCGCCTGCGATCACAACCTCGTTCATCCGAATTCTCCCTATGCTTTCCCGAACATGGATACCGAATGGTAAGAATTACCGTCTAGCGTATTTCTACCATCAAATTGCTATGCGAAGGGCGGTTGAACATGGGGCTCAGTAGCGACCTGACCGGCGAAACACAGATTATTTCCGTTCATTGCGACCGGATTGATGCCGCGATGGCAATTCAATTCAAAGAAGACATGCGCGCGGAGACTCAAACCGACGCGAAACGGGTTGTACTGGATCTGTCAGCGGTGGAGTTTATCGACTCCAGTGGCCTGGGCGCCATTGTCGCCTCAATGAAACAACTGGAAGATGGGCGCCGGCTGGATCTGGCCGGGCTGCGCCCGATCGTCGAAAAAGTGTTCCGCCTGACGCGCATGGACACCGTATTCAGGCTGTTCGCATCGCTGGAAGACGCGCTGAACATTGGCGCGGACTGAAGACCGGCAGGAGTGGATCGCCGTGGGCTCCAATTGCAAACACGACTGTCTGGATCTGAGCTTTCCTGCGACACAGGCCCGGGCCAGCGACGGAATCGCGACATTGAGCGCTCGGCTGGCTGCGCATGGCCTGCCCGAAAGCAAAGCTGACGACGTTAAAATAGCGCTGGCCGAAGCGATCAATAATGTGGTCGAACACGCCTATGCCGGGATCGCCCCGGCCGAGGTTCAGATTGATTGCTGCCTCTGCAAGGATAAACTGGAGATTCGGATCACCGACACCGGCAGCCCAATGCCCGACATGCGCCTGCCAGGTGGCGCCCCGGCGCCGGTCGATACGAGGTTGCAAGATCTTCCCGAGGGCGGTTTTGGCTGGCACCTGATTCGGCAACTGGCGAGCGACATACGGTATGAACGCCGAGATGACGGGAACCTGCTTTGGCTGCAATTCGACTTTAACGAGTTGCCATGACAGGCATCAAATGGCCACAATAACGCCGCGATCGAAACATTGTCGCGCCGCAAACAAAGATCATAAAAAAGGGGTAGCTCAGATAGCTTCCCTCGGCGCCTTGCGTCACAGCCCCCACCCAGTGAACGGCGCCGAGGACCTCTCTCCCCTGATGTTATTGGACAATCCGTCACAGAGCTCTAATGTCTGCGTGCTTGCAGAGGGGAATAATATGCGCGATTTTCACATGCCGGGCCGGTCCGAAGTTCTGGCGACCGAGGGAATGTGCGCGACATCACATCCGCTGGCTGCGAAAACAGCAATCGATATTCTTCAACGGGGCGGCAACGCGATGGACGCCGCCATTGCGGGCGCGGTTCTGCTTGGCATTTGCGAACCGCAGATGACCGGTTTGGGGGGCGATTGCTTTGTTCTGTACAATCGACCCGGGGAACAGACCGTCCGCGCGCTGAACGGTTCGGGTCGCGCCGCAGCGGCCGCCGATGCACATGCGTTGAGAGCGCGCGGTCTGGGCTCTGTGCCCCTGACCAGCCCCGATGCAGTTACAATCCCCGGAGCCGTGGACGCGTTTTGCCATCTGGCGCAGACCGAAGGAAGGCTCGGCCTGGAAACGATTTTGCAGCCGGCCATCCACTATGCTGAGGTCGGCGTTCCAGTGGCTCCTCGCGTCGCTTTTGACTGGATCAACAGTGCGGCAACGCTGCAGGGCGCGGCACGTGATCACTATCTGAGCGATGGCAAACCTCTGACAACCGGTCAGGTTTTCCGAGCGCCAGGTCAGGCGGAAGTTCTGCGCCGCGTAGCGCGGCATGGCCAAGATGCATTCTATTCCGGTGAGGTTGCCGATGACATGCTTGCGGCTTTATCCGATCTGGGAGGGGCGCAAACGTCACATGATTTCGAGATGGTGCAATGTGATGAGACGTTGCCCGTCACGGGAAGCTACGGCGGCATAGAATTGGTCGAACACCCGCCAAACGGTCAGGGTGCGACGGCGATCCTTTTGCTGAATATCCTGAAGCATTTCGATTTGGCCGCTCTGGACCCATGGGGCGCCGAGCGCGTGCATATCGAAGCCGAGGCCAGCAAGCTTGCCTATGATGCGCGCAACCGCTTCATCGCCGACCCCGACCACAGCACCCGAATGGATCATTTTCTTGCCCCGGAGACGGCGGCGAATCTGGCCGCGCTTATCGACCTGAAACGCGCCATGCCAACCGCCGCACCGCTGACCGAGTCCGTTCACAAGGACACCGTCTATATCACGGTGGTCGACCGCGACCGCATGGCGGTTTCGCTGATATATTCTATCTACCACGGGTTTGGCTCGGGCATCGCTTCGAAAAAGTTCGGCATCTTGCTGCAGAATCGTGGGGCTGGGTTCACGCTCGAGCCCGGCCATCCAAATGAGCTGGCTGGCGGCAAACGACCGATGCACACCATCATTCCCGGCATGTTGCGCGACACAGGTCGGATCGCGATGCCCTTTGGCGTCATGGGAGGCGCCTATCAACCGACCGGACATGCTCGACTTGTATCGAACCTGACGGATTTTGGGCTCGAGCTGCAGGAGGCCGTAGATGCCCCTCGCGCGTTTGCGGACGGAGATGTCTTGAAACTCGAGCGCGGCCATTCAGATGCAATAAGGCAACAGTTGTCCGATATGGGGCACACTGTTCAAATACCGGAAACGCCCCTTGGCGGTGCACAGGCTATCCGAATCTGTTCCACCGGTGTTTTGGAAGGGGCGAGTGACCCGCGCAAAGACGGCTGCGCCCTCGGATACTGACATATGTCAGCGTCTCTTCAGAAATCAGTTCAACTGAAAATGCAGCGGATAGGACCCATCCCGAAAAGGACCGAACATATTGGGGATATCCGGATGATCCACAGGCTCTCCTGATTGATCCTCGACCAGATTTTGTTCTGAAACATAAGCAACATAGAAGGACTGGTCGTTCTCAGCCAGCAGATGATAGAACGGCTGATCCTTCAACGGCCGGCTATCTTCGGGGATGGCCTGATACCATTCCTCGGAATTCGAAAATTCCGGATCGACATCAAAAATCACCCCTCGAAAAGGGTGTCTACGGTGTCGAACCACCTGACCCAGGCGGTACTTGGCTTGTGTCTTTAGCATTGTTTCGGCCCCCAAAGCACTTACTACATCTTTTTGGGTGGAAAAGCCAATCATTGAGCCGAAATTCAGGGAAACAGTCTGTGAACCTACTACTAACAGTGTTCGAAATTGTCGCCCCGGTGTTTCTTTTGGCGGGGATTGGATTTGCATGGGTCAAACTCGGGTTCGAATACCGGCTGGAGTTTGTCACGCGGCTGGCAGTGACGCTTGCGGTGCCAAGCCTGATCTTCGTCGCCCTGATGCAGACCGATATACCAGGTGGCGAACTGACCCTGTTCACGTTTGCAGCTATTGCCGCTCATGTCGCGCTCGCGGTTGTGTTTTGGGTCTTCGTGCGCGTCACCGGGATGGAGCAACGCACCTACCTGGCCCCGCTCATCTTTGGAAACACAGGAAATCTGGGCTTGCCTCTGTGCATTTTTGCCTTCGGTCAGGCCGGTCTGGGCTATGCGGTGATTTTTCTGGCGGTGACCGCCCTGTTTTCCTTCACCTACGGGATTTATCTGGTCGCGGGTCGGGGTGCTTTTGGCAAAGTCCTGCGCGAGCCGATGGTTTGGGCCACGCTGCTGGGCGCATTGTTCCTGTGGCGCGGGTGGGAGACACCCCTATTTCTGACCAACACGCTGGATTTGCTAGGCCAGATGGCGATCCCGATGATGCTAATCACCCTGGGCGTTGCAATCGCAAGATTGACAACGCAGAAACTGCAGCAGGCAATATGGCTGGCCCTCTTGAAACTGGTCGTGTGTTTCGGGTTGGGGTGGGCTCTGGCCGTTGTATTTAGACTGGACTCAGTGGCATTCGGAGTGTTGGTTTTGCAGATGTGCACACCTGTCGCCGTCACCTCATATCTGCTGGCAGAACGGTTCAAAGCCGATTCAGATGCGGTTGCGGGGATGGTAATGGTCTCGACGGTGTTGTCCGTAGCGGCACTGCCGCTAATTCTCGCTATTATTCTGTAACGATTGTGATTTCCTCAGGGCTCAATCTGCGCTAGAATAAAGAAAAAAGGCACGAGGCACATGAGCAGAATTCTTATCGTACTCTTCGGGGTGCTGCTTTTGGCATCCTGTGGCGGCGGGTCCAAACAACCCCCGAGCAGACTGAATGACGCGTGCAGCATTGCGCGTGAAAAACCCGAATACATGAAGGCTTTCAAAAGCACTGAACGTAAATGGGGCGTTCCCGTGCACGTTCAGATGGCAACGATCTATCAGGAAAGCCGGTACCGTCACGATGCGCGTACGCCGCACAAGTACGTATTGGGGGTCATTCCGATGGGCCGTCAAAGCAGCGCCTACGGCTATGGCCAGGCGCTGGATGGAACTTGGGAACAGTACCAGCGCGAAACCGGAAAACGCCGCGCCAAACGGGATCGTATCCGAGATGCCTCGGATTTCATCGGCTGGTACATGAACAAAAGCTACGAACGCAACGGCATCCATCCCAGCGACACGCGCAACCAGTACCTAGCCTATCATGAAGGGCATACGGGTTACGCACGCGGCAGTTACAGCGGCAAATCATGGCTGCTGAACGTGGCAAGCGATGTGGATTCCCGCGCACAGCTATATCAGGCGCAACTGGCAAACTGCCGCTACTAAAGCGCTTTTTGCGCTGCAGTTGAAGAACATGAACCGAAATACGCGCTCGACCAAAGGGGGAGACCGCGTATTTCTATTCAGATCAAACGCAATGCGTTCTCACCCTGTCAGATCAGCGGTCGCCCGACCCGATACGGGTTTTGCGTGAGAAAACGCTTGAATCGAGGCGTCCGCCTTCGGTCAACGGCCCCAGCAGAACAGTCGTCTGACTGCCTGCGTTATCGTGGATCACCCATTTGCGCAGTTCAACCGGATCGGATGTGAACATCAGCTCGATCCGACCGCTTTCCGGGTTCTTGGGGTCCTGCGCTGTCACAACCGTGGCAGTGCCATCAAAATCATGCCCGACCACCATGTTGGCCTGCCCCAGATTGACATTCCGCGCCAAAACCAACGACAGCGGCGTACGTTTCAGCGGGTATTGCTCGGGCGGCTGGTTGGACTTTGGATCAAAAATCTGCACCGTTCCCGATCGCGCCAAAACAACAGCACTGTTCGGCGGGTCATATTCGAACCGCATTTTTCCGGGCCGTTCGAGCCACAGCTTCCCGGTGCTCAGCGAGCCATCGTCGTTCACCTGCGTGAATGTTGTCTGAACCGTCTTCAACTGGTTCAGATAGTTTGAAATCTGCGACAGCGGCAGCTTGTCGGCCGCCCACGCGGCGGGTGCGGCCAGTGTCAGAGCAAGGGCAAAAGCAATCTGTTTCATACGACCCAGATAAGCGCTTTGCCCCTGTTATTAAATATCCTACTGCTCAGGGACGAGGATTTCGCGTTTACCGACGTGATTTGCCCCGGAAACAACGCCTTCGTCTTCCATCTGCTCGACGAGCCGCGCAGCTTTGTTGTACCCGATGGCGAGTTTTCGCTGAATGTATGAGGTCGAACACTTGCGATCCTTGATCACAATCGCAACCGCCTGATCATAAAGGGCGTCTTCTCCGTTCGTGTTACCGCCCGTGTTCAGGCCCAGAACGGCGTCGATATTGTCAGCCTTTTCCTCAGCCGGGCCATCGACCACACCGCTCATGTAATCCGGCGGGCCGAACTGTTTCAGGTGGTTGACGATTTCCTCTACCTCTTCGTCCGAGACGAACGGTCCGTGGCAACGGGTGATCTTGGCGCCGCCCGCCATGTACAGCATATCGCCCTGTCCCAACAGTTGCTCGGCGCCCATCTCACCGAGGATGGTGCGGCTGTCGACTTTCGAAGTTACCTGGAACGAAATCCGCGTCGGGAAGTTCGCCTTGATCGTCCCGGTGATCACGTCAACCGAAGGACGCTGAGTAGCCATGATCAGGTGAATACCCGAGGCCCGGGCCATTTGCGCAAGGCGTTGGATGCACGCTTCGATTTCTTTGCCCGCGACCATCATCAGGTCGGCCATCTCATCGACGATGACGACGATATAGGGCATCGCCTCGGGCGCGAATTCCTCGGTCTCAAAGGTTGGTTCGCCGGTTTCGTCATCAAAGCCGGTCTGGACCGTGCGGCTGAACATCTCGCCTTTGGCCTGCGCGTCCTTCACACGACCGTTGTAGCCCGCGATGTTGCGCACGCCCATTTTGGACATCTTGCGATAGCGGTCCTCCATCTCACCTACGACCCATTTCAGGGCTACGACCGCCTTTTTCGGATCGGTCACAACAGGTGACAGCAGATGCGGAATGCCGTCATAGACAGACAGTTCCAGCATCTTCGGGTCGATCATGATCAGGCGGCATTCATCCGGCGTCAGCTTATAGAGCAGCGACAGGATCATCGTGTTGATCGCCACCGACTTACCGGAACCGGTTGTCCCCGCAATCAGCAGGTGAGGCATCTTCGCCAGGTTTGCGACAACCGACTCACCACCGATATCTTTACCCAAGGCCAAAGGCAGCGCGTGGTTGCCATCGCCAAAATCGCGGCTGGCCAGGATTTCGCGCAGCACCACCATTTCGCGGTTCTCATTGGGCAGTTCGATCCCGATGACCGAGCGGCCCGGCAAGGTCGATACCCGCGCTGAAAGGGCCGACATCGAACGCGCAATATCATCGGCCAAACCGATCACACGGCTTGCCTTCAGGCCCGGTGCAGGCTCAAGCTCGTACATGGTAACCACAGGACCAGGGCGCACGCTGACGATCTCTCCCTTTACCCCGTAATCATCCAGAACGTTTTCCAACATCCGTGCATTTTCTTCCAACGCCTCGTCACTCAGATGATGACGCTGAATGTTGGCCGGGTTTGACAACAGGGCCAAAGGCGGCAACTCAAAATCAGAATGCCGTTCTTCAAACGAAAGTGCCGGTTGCGCCTCGGCCTGCGCCCTGCGTGACGGTGGCGGAGTACGGCGGACCGGTTGGGCAACCACCGGTTTGCGCGGTTCGGCCACTGGAATCTTGACGGCCTGCTGCGGTTGCGGCGCGGGTTCAAGCGCATCTTCGAACACCGGGTCGTCATCATAGTCAGGCTCCGCAACATAGCTTTGTTGTGCCTGCAATGTGGCCTCAGGCACGGACGTCAGCGGTGGCTCGGGTGGCAGATCGGCAGAAGTCACCGGAGGTTCGGGCGGCAACGCGTCTGCTGCGCCAGAGTTCAAAATCAGAGGGTCCGGACCCCTGCCGCGTCCTTTGGTCAATGGCAGACTCGGATCAGGCTCGGGGGTCAACTCACCTGCTGCAACCTTACGATTGCGTACAGCGGCGGAAATCTTGGACCGTATGCGATCCTCTCCCGGCATGTCATAGTATCCTTCAACCGCAACGGTCTCGACAAGCTCCGGTTCTGGCATAGGGTCGGGACGGCGGATCAGGGACGGCATCCGCGCCAGAAGTCCGGTCTTCGCAACAGGTTCCTGCGCTTCAGGCTCGGGTTCTTCGAAGATGGGATCAGCATAAGCCAGATCGTCATCGAAGTCCGCCTGTACGGGCACCGCGCGTTCTGCTCGACGCTCGGCCCATTGTGCTTTTCGGTCTCGCGCGGCCTGCGCGGTTGCTGATGCCCCGCGCCCCAGTGCGTTCATCAACAGGTCATAGGCCATGACCAACCCCAGCAGAAACGCACGGAAGCCATTGCGAATGTCCGCTTTGCTGAAACCCAGTACGAACACGCCCAGCGTCAGCATCCCGACGGCCATCGCCAGCGACATCAGCTTCACCATGAAATGCGAAGAGATCGGCAACAGCGTCAGAAGCGCGCCCATCACCGTATCGCCGAACAGACCACCCAAACCATAGCTGTGCGTCGACCGCCATTCGGCGCCCGGAACCAGCGTCGCGGCATAGACAGCCAGAACAGCGATCCAGATCGGCGCAAAAATCAAGCGCGCAATCGCACGATCTTCACCCAAATGGCCCGCAAATCGTACACCCCAAGTGATCAGCACCAAAGCAACACCCAGACTGCCCCATCCCACAATCATGAACAGCGGTGCAGCGATCGAGGCCCCAATGCGCCCCAGCCAGTTCTGCACAGGCGCATCCGTCGAGACCATCCAGTTTGGATCATCAGGCGTATAGGACCAGATCATCGCCGCTGCGGCCAACCCCAACAGGATCAGAGCGATGCCAATCAATTCCTTGCTGCGCCGTTCGATGGCGGCCTGAGTGGTGCTGTCCAATAATGGATCGCGGTTGCGCGCGTTATATGATGCCATTTTTGCCCTCGTACCTCACGAATAGATGCAGTCGCGGAGCGTGATCAGCCCGCGCTTCATCTCTGTTTTTGGGGCCACCATAGCGACCCGGATAAACTGCTCGCCCGGGTTTTGCCCCGGATCGCCTTGAGAAAGATATGCGCCCGGCAGGACCCGAACACCGGTTTCCCGCCAAAGCTTCAATGCGGTTTCTTCGCCGTTTTCAACCGGCAGCCACAGGAAGAACCCGGCCTCGGGCGGCATATAGCCCCGCACGCCCGCGAAGACCTCGTCCGCGACGGCATATTTCTCCTGATAGAGCGCGCGATTTTCCTGCACATGCGCCTCGTCCAACCAGACCTTTGCGGCGGCGGCCTGCAATGGGGCAGGCAATGGTGCGCCCGCGTAGCTGCGCAACAGTTTCACCCGTTTGATCGTCTCAGCCCCGCCTGCGATCAGGCCAGACCGTAATCCGGCCAGATTTGAGCGTTTGGATAAGGAGTTGAACAGTGTGACCCGCTCGGGATCAGCACCCAGTTCCCGCGCAACTGTCAGAGCACCGACCGGAGCGGAGTCGCGATAAATCTCAGAGTAGCATTCATCCGCAAAGATACGAAAATCATATTTCTCAGCCAATTGAATCAGCTCGGCCCAGTAGTCGCGCGATGCGACCGCACCCTGCGGGTTCGCAGGCGAGCAAATATAGGCCACGGCGGTGCGGTTCAGTACATCCTCGGGCAAGCCCGTGTAATCGGGCAAGTGCCCAGTCGCAGCAGTGGCGGACACGAAATAAGGCTCCGCTCCTACCGAGATCGAAGCGACCATATAGACCTGATAGAACGGGTTCGGACACAGGATAACCGGCTTCTGCCCATTCTTCTGTTCAGGACAGAGCGCCATGGCGGCGTTATAAAGCCCCTCTCGCGTGCCATTCAGGGCCATTACGTTGACGTCCGCATCCATCGACACGCCGTAGCGGCGATTGACCCAGTCAGTGAGCGCATGACGCAACTCGGGCGAGCCTTCATTGGGCGGATAACCCTGAAACCCGGCGGCGTTTTCCATTATAACATCCGTCACCCAAGACGGAAAATCGTGTTTGGGTTCGCCAATGGTCATATGGATGACATCGCCGCCCGGCTGATGATGATCCAACAGGGCGCGCAGACGCGGGAATGCATATTCCGGTAGGTTCGAAAACCGCTCGGGGAAATTCATAACAACTGCCTCAATACCGGGGTCATTTTTCGCCCCGTTTTCTGGCAGATTACAGATCGCGCCCCGCTTCGTCCAGACAAAGAGGTTCCGAATCAGGGGATTGTGGCATTCAGGCCAATGCGGTTTCGGCGGCGGAACCAAGCCGCAACAATGCCTCTTCCGACCCCGGATAGCCCAGCATCATCAGGCCGCAGCCGGGCGTTCCTGTGGGCAGTGTCAGCGCCGCCAAACCCATCAAGTTTCCAATTCGCGTGTTACGCAGGGCCAGCAGGTTTTCGGTGACGTAATAATCGTGATCGTTCAGCAACCGATCCAGATTGGGGGGCAGGATCGGCGCCGTCGGGGCCAGAACCGCATCGAACCCGGCAGTCGCAGCGTCCCAGGCGCGCCGACATGCCATCAGCTTTGACCAGGCCGCCACATAGTCGGGGCCTGTATATTCCTTACCCATACGGAACCGTTCGAGAATCTCGGGATACATCGCCTCGGGGTTCGCCTCGATCACATCACGCCACAAGCCGTATGCCTCAGTCGTGTAAAGAACGCCGGACAGTGTCATCGCTTCGTTCAACTCGGGAACGTCCAATGGCACAATCTCGGCACCGGCCTCTTTCATCCGTGCGAGCGCATCATCATAGGCTTTGCCCGGCTCATCGCGCAGGTCATCCTTCGCCACGTTTTGCAGATCGGCAAAGCGGCGACCTTGCAATGATGCACCGCGAAGATCTGCCGGGGCCGTACCCTCAAGCACGGCAAGCATATGTGCGGCATCCTCAACCGACCGGGTCAAAGGCCCGACCGTATCGAATTTCAGGCAAAGCGGTACGACGCCTTCAAGGCTAATGCGTCCTGCTGTGGTTTTAAGCCCGACAAGATCGTTCCATGCGGAAGGAATTCGCACTGAGCCACCTGTGTCGGAACCTATGCCCCCGGCTGCAAGACCCCATGCTACCGAGGCCCCGGCCCCTGAGGATGAACCTCCGGGCACTGCGTCTTCGTCATTCACACAGGGCGGTGTGGCCGTGACGGGGTTGAGGCCCAAACCCGAGAACGCCAACTCGCTCATATGTGTTTTGCCCAGACAAACCGTGCCCATTGCGGTCGCATTGCGTACCACTTGCGCATCGGCTTCAGGCACACGACCTTTCAGCAGCGCCGAACCAGCCTCGGTTCCGGAACCCGCGGTGTCAAACAGGTCTTTCCAGCTGATCGGAACACCATCCAGCAACGACCGACGCAGGCCAAGCCTGGCGCGTTCCTGCGCCGCTTGTGCCTCGGCACGGGCGCGGTCATGGGTAACACGGGCATAAATGCGGTCCCGGTACGGGTGTTCGTCAATCGCAACTAGGTAGGTTTCGGTCAGTTCGACCGGATCAATCTGCCCCATTCCGATGCCCCGGCCCAAATCACAGGCCGTCATGGTCAGCCAGTCGTGCATCCTGCCCTCCGAAAATTGCCTTTGTCGGACGGTAGCGACAGGACCGCACATGGACAATCCCGAAAGGGCGCGCATATTGCAGCGCATGGAACACAGAACCGATATCCTGATTGTGGGCGGTGGCCTGAACGGGCCGGCCCTGGCACTGGCGCTGGCTCAGACCGGGCATTCGGTCACAGTGATCGATGCGCTTGCCGAGAAGGTGCGCAAGAACGCCACTTTCGACGGGCGCGCCTATGCGCTGGCTCTTGCCTCGCAACGACTATTGAATGCAATCGGCCTTTGGCCGCGTGTGGAAGGTCATGCGCAGCCCATGCTGGAAATCAAAGTCACCGACGGCCATGCCGGGTCAGGCCCCTCGCCTTTCTTCATGCATTTCGACCATGCCGAAATCGAAGAGGGCCCGATGGGCTACATGGTCGAAGATCGCCACCTGCGCCGCGCCTTCCTCGACGCATTGGCGAATGAACCCGGTATCACACAGATCGATGGCAAACGCGTTATCGCGCAGGAAACCACCGCCACAGACGTCACGGTGACACTGGATGACGGCAGCCGGGTTACCGGAGGTTTACTTGCCGGATGCGACGGTCGCCGCAGCGGCACGGCCGAGCGTGCTGCGATCAAACGGACAGGTTGGGACTACGGCCAGACCGCGCTGGTCTGTGCGATCGAACATGACCTGCCGCATCACGGCGTCGCCCATCAGTTCTTCATGCCTCCGGGACCGCTGGCGATTCTGCCGTTGACCGGCAATCGCAGCTCGATTGTCTGGAGCGAACGCACTGAGACCGCCGAACGTATCAACGCCTTACCCGATGCCGAGTATCTGCAGGTGTTACGACCCAGGTTCGGCGACTTTCTGGGTGACATCCGATTGCAAGGTGATCGGTTCACCTATCCATTGAACCTGACCATCGCCAACGCGTTCATCTCGGACCGTCTGGCCCTGGTCGGAGATGCCGCCCACGGGATGCATCCAATCGCCGGGCAAGGGCTGAATGCGGGCCTGCGCGACGTGGGTGCTCTGGCCGAGGTTCTGACCCTTGCCGGTCGACGCGGCGAGGATATCGGATCACCACTGGTGCTGGAACGCTATCAGGAGTGGCGCCGGTTCGACACGGCGTCTTTGGCGATGGCGACAGACCTATTCAACAGGCTGTTTTCCAACGATAACCCGCTGCTTCGGATGGGCCGGGATATCGGCATGGGCATCGTTGGATCACTGCCGGGCCTGCGCCGTGGCTTCGTGCGCGAGGCCGCCGGGCTAACCGGGGATTTGCCCAAACTGCTGCAAGGCCGCGCGATTTAATCCAGTTCGCGCGCTTCATCCACCAACATCACCGGGATGCCGCTACGGATGGGAAAGGCCAGACCTGCGGCCTTTGAAACCAGTTCCTGCCGCTCTGCATCATAGTGCAGCGTTGTATGAGTCTGCGGACAGATCAGTGCCTCAAGCATATGGCGGTCGAATGCGTGTTCAGAATCGCTCATTGCAGTTTTTCCTCATTCGTGCCGCCACGCATGGCGAATTCAATCAGTGTGACCAGCGTCTCGCGCCGGGTCCGTAAGCATGGAGCCTCCAGCAGGGCCTGCTTATCTTCCGGTTCAAACTCCAGCATCATCGACAGCGAATTCACCAGAAGCTCATCATCGGCGTCTTTCATTGTGTCCCAGTCTGTCGATAACTGACGGGATGCAAAGAACCGTTCAAGCAAGCCCAGGAAGCCGTTTCTGTCAAAGTGATCGTCCACCTCGGCCTTGCCCAGATCACGATCGAACCCGTCCCAGGACACAGAAACCCGCCGATAAGGAGTAAAGCTGTCCACTTCCGTCTGGACCCGAAAGCGCGAAATTCCCGTCAGCGTGATCAGATACCGGCCATCTTCGGTCTCAGAGAATTGCGTAACCCGCCCGGCACAGCCAATCTGATGCAGTCTGGTTTCATCTCCCTGACAGGTATTCGGCTGAACCATACCAATCAGCCGCTCCTGGGTCTTGAGCGCGTCATCCAACATCTGCAGATAGCGCGGCTCGAATATGTGCAGCGGCAACCGGGACCGGGGCAACAACAGCGCCCCGGGCAGAGGGAAAACAGATACCGTTTCCGGCAGATCGGCGGGATGCATCATGTACCCGAGTGTAGTTCTGATCGGAAATTAGGCAAATATCATCGAGCTGAGCTTGCGTCGCCCGTTCAGAACAATCGGATCATTGGGTTTGAGGGCATCAAAAATCGTGAAAAGCTGCGTCTTGGCAGCGCCGTCGTTCCAGTCCCGATCGCGGCGGAACAGCTCCAGCAGCTGTGCGACAGCCTCTTCCACATCGCCATTGGCGTGCAGAGCCTGCGCCAGATCGAAACGTGCCTGATGGTTATCAGGCTCAGCCTCTACCGCTGCAGTCAACTCACCAACGGGACCTGCATCCGCGGCTTGCTTCGCCAGCTCCAGCTGCGCATGAGCCGCCTCAACCTCGGGCGAGGTCGAGATTTCCGCCGGCGCACCATTCAGTATCGCCTCGGCCTGATCCAGATCACCCAATGCGATATGGGCGCGCACCAAACCACCGTAGGCGGCCGCATGATTGGCATCCTCGCCCAGAATAGCTGCGAAGGTCTGCGCCGCGTCCACCGCAGCGCCTTCGGCCAGCATGTCTTCTGCAGCCTGCACCGCGTCGTCCAACTGGCCGCCCGGGGTTTCACCACCTGTGGCTTCGATCACGCGGTCAATAAAGGCCTTGATCTCGGACCCCGGCAGAGCACCCTGAAACCCATCAACCGGCTGCCCCTTGTGAAAGGCATATACGGTTGGGATCGACTGGATTCGCAGTTGCCCCGCGATCATCTGTGCCTCGTCCACGTTGATCTTGACCATCTTGACCGCACCCTTCGCGGCGGTAACGGCCTCTTCAAGCGCCGGGCCGAGGGTCTTGCACGGGCCGCACCAAGGCGCCCAGAAATCGACAATGATCGGCATCTCCTGCGACGCTTCGACCACATCGGCCATAAAGGTGGCCTCGGTCCCATCTTTGATCAGATCAGTCGCTTCGGGGCTGGCTGCGCCGTTCAGAAGGTCCATGGCTTTTTCTCTCTGGTTCGAACTTGCGCCCTATATGCAGCCGCACGCGGCAGAAACCAAGGGGTGAGTTCGGTGATTTTACATCAATCAGACGTCGAACGTGGCAAAGACCGGAGCGTGATCGCTGGGTTTTTCCCACCCGCGCGCCTCCCGGAGAACTCGGCTGGAATGGCCCGCGTTCGAGATATCAGGCGTGGCCCAGACATGATCCAGCCTGCGCCCCTTATCTGCCGCATCCCAATCACGCGCGCGGTAGGACCACCAGCTATAGAGCTGGCCCTCGGGGATATCCTGCCGGGTGATGTCCACCCAACCACCCGCATCCTGCGTTTCCGCCAGATGCTCTACCTCAATCGGCGTATGCGAAACCACTTTGAGCAGTTGCTTGTGCGACCAGACATCATCTTCGCGCGGAGCAATGTTCAGATCGCCCACCAGAATGGATTTTTCCGGCTTTTCGGCATGGAACCAGTCGCGCATGTCGGTCAGGTAATCGAGTTTCTGCCCGAATTTCTCGTTCACCTCGCGATCCGGGACGTCGCCTCCGGCGGGAACATAGAAGTTGTGGATGGTCACACCATTTTCCAGCCGGCCCGCAATATGCCGCGCGTGACCCAACCCCGCGAAATCCTTATCCCCCACTTCTTCCATCGGAATGCGAGACAGGATGGCAACCCCGTTATAACCTTTCTGGCCCCGCGCGATCATATGGGTGTAGCCAAGTTCGGCAAAGCCCTCTGTCGGAATCTTATCCACAGGCGATTTACATTCCTGCAAACACAGCACATCCGGCGCCTCTTCCTGCAGTAATTTCAGAACGATAGGCTCGCGCAGGCGGACCGAATTGATGTTCCATGTGGCAAGGGTAAAGGGCATATCGGAAGGTTCCTTTGTCTCGATTTGCGCAGGTTAGCGCGCGACCGTAAGCGGCGCCATGGGAAAAGACCGACAAATCAGATCCTATTGTCCGATATAGCGTGTTTCGGGTTTTCAGCCCGTGTTCATACGATACTTTCTGAACTTCGCTCCCTCATACTCAATTTCTCCGACATAATGCGCTCCCAACCGTGCCAAAGCCCCCAGATGCCGACGCGATAGTGGCAGTAAAAACGTGACGAACGGGATGCGCGGGTCCGCAATTGCAAACGTGATTGCCTGCCGGGTGATCCGCGCGCCTAATCCAAAATATTCAGGCCTCAGGACCAAACCATAGTCCCATTCGTTGCCTTCCTTTTGGAAACCTCCCCAACCTACATAGGTATCGCCCTGCAATATTGCCCAATGCCCCAGCCCATCACGCGCCCAGCACTCTTCCTTGACCTGAACAAATCGGTTCACAGCTGCCTTGTCCCATGTGCTTGATAACAGGGGTAAATGTTCAGCCAAACGAGGGTCAGACATGTGTGAAAGAATGCCTTCCGGATCAACTTCTGACAGGCGTGCAAAGGTTAGTTTCATCTCAAACTCTGGTAGTGACCTATATGCTGAGTTCAGGGGACTAGACGACTGTGAACCAAAAAAAGCCGGGCCATCAGGCCCGGCAGTCCAACAGGGAGGTGCATGTCATAACCCGGACATGCGCGGGTTGGGAGTAGTCTAAAGATACCTTCAGAGTATCACTTTGATCCAAGTCAATCCACCATTAGTCAAGCAACAAGGCGATATCCGCCCGATTCTGTGACTAAAAGGCGTGCATTCGACGGGTCTGGTTCAATCTTCTGACGCAGGCGATAGATATGGGTTTCAAGCGTGTGCGTTGTAACACCGGCGTTGTAGCCCCAGACCTCGTGCAGCAGAACATCGCGCGCGACGACACCATCCGTCGAGCGATAAAGGAACTTTAAAATATTCGTTTCCTTCTCGGTCAGGCGAATCTTGCGATCATCCTCGGTCATCAGCATTTTCATCGCTGGTTTGAACGTGTAGGGACCCAGAACAAACACCGCATCCTCGGATTGTTCGTGCTGGCGCAGCTGGGCGCGAATGCGCGCCAGAAGAACCGGAAACTTGAAAGGCTTGCTGACATAGTCGTTCGCACCGGCATCCAGACCCAGGATGGTGTCGGCATCGCTGTCGTGGCCGGTCAGCATCAGAACCGGGCTCTTGACGCCCTGCTTACGCATCAGGCGGCACAGCTCGCGACCATCGGTATCCGGTAGGCCCACGTCCAGAATAACCAGATCATAGATCGCCTCTCGTGCACGCTCCATCGCGGATTGACCATCAGACGCTTCAAACACGTCGAAGTCTTCGGTCATTACAAGTTGCTCGCTGAGCGCCTCACGCAGGTCTTCATCGTCATCCACCAGCAGGATTTTCTTGAGCTGAGCCATGTCCGGTCCTCCTAAGCCTTTTCCATCACTTGCGTACGAAGAATGCAATCAGCAAGATTTACTGCAACTGTCTCACGCCCTCGTGTCTGACGCGTAGGAATTGTTTCACATTTGGCTTTGATCAGGGTAGGAGAAGATCAAATCGTTACAGGGTAACATGCATGAGTCTCGTCCCCAACATAACCGAATTGCTGGCCCGGGCGCGGGCTGACCTGCGCATGGGTGTCCCGGTGGTTCTTACTGACGACCTGGGTTTCAGCGTATTGGCCTTGGCCTCGGAAACGCTTAGCCCACAGAGACTGGCCGATCTGCGCGGCCTGGGCGGAGAACCCGTTGTCGCCATCACGGTCAGACGGGCCGAAACACTGAAGGCAAGGGCATATGACGGCGATCTGGCTCGGGTCGTGATCCCGGCGGATGCAGGGCTAAGCTGGGTTCAGGCAGTGGCCGACCCGTCGGACGATCTGAACGCGCCCATGAAGGGGCCGCTGATGACCGAGCGGCAAGGGAACGCGAATCTGCACCGTATCGCCATAGCCTTGGCCAAATCGGCGCATCTACTGCCAGCAGCCGTGGTCGCCCCGGTCAGCGAGGGGCGCGAGTTTGCCGCGACACATGGCCTGACCTGTATCGATCATGCACGCGCAGCGCCTCATCTGAGTGATCGCAGCACCCTGCACCCTGTTGTCGCCGCGCGGCTGCCGATGGAAGTGTCCGAGGCCGGTCGCCTGCACGTATTCCGCCCAGAAGATGGCGGGGAAGAGCATTATGCTGTAGAAATCGGGCGGCCCAGTCGGGACAAGCCCGTGTTGGCCCGGTTGCATTCGGCCTGTTTCACCGGCGATCTCATGGGCAGCCTGAAATGCGACTGTGGCCCACAGTTGCGCGGTGCTTTGGCGCAGATGGGGGATGAGGGCGCAGGAGTTCTGCTTTATCTCAATCAGGAAGGGCGCGGTATTGGGCTTGCCAACAAGATGCGCGCCTATTTCCTGCAGGATCAGGGCTTTGACACTGTCGAGGCCAATCACCGGCTGGGTTTTGAAGATGACGAACGGGATTTCCGGCTTGGCTCGGACATTCTGAAATCTCTGGGATTCAGTTCAGTGCGTCTGCTGACTAACAACCCTGCAAAAATCGCAATGATGGAGCGGACGGGGATCGCCGTAACCGAGCGCGTACCGCTGAAAGTGGGCGAAACCGACTACAATCGCGCCTATCTGGCGACCAAAGCAGCCAAATCGGGCCACATGCTGTGACGCCAAATGATTTGGTTCTGACGCCGCGTGGTGTTCGGTTTCTGGGGCATGTGTTTCCCTGCGCCGTGGGCAAGGGCGGGTTGACCCGAACCAAGAAGGAAGGCGACGGAGCCACGCCGGTAGGTGTGCATCACATCGTGGGAATGCTCTACCGCGCTGACCGAATACCTCGTCCGGCACCATGGGCGCGGCCTATCGGACCGCGCGACCTATGGTCGGATGATGTTAAGGATCTCGCTTACAATCATCTGGTTCAGGCCCCGCATGACTACAGTCACGAAAAACTGCGTCGCGCCGATCCGTTATACGATCTGATACTGATCACCGACTGGAACTACCCCGACGCGATACCCGGTAACGGATCGGCCATCTTCCTGCACCAATGGCGGCGGCCGCGTTATCCAACCGAAGGCTGCATCGCCTTCGGTCGAAGCCACTTGCGATGGATTGCCCGGCAGATTGCGCCGGGTACACGGCTGATTATTCCTGAGGTTTGACACGCGCACCAAAGATGGCGGACCCAACGCGAACATGGGTCGCTCCCAACGCGATGGCAGATTCGAAATCGCCGCTCATTCCCATCGACAGCCCATCCAACCCGTTCCGTTCCGCTATTTTTGCCAGAAGGGCGAAATGCAGCGCAGGCTCCTCTTCAACCGGGGGGATGCACATTAATCCCCGGACGGGCAGGTCAAGGCCCCGGCATTCGGTGATGAAGGCATCCGCATCTTCCGGAAGAACACCGGCTTTCTGATCCTCCTCCCCGGTGTTGACCTGTATGAACAACTCGGGACACTTACCCATCTCTTGCGCCAATCGCGCCAGTGTCTTGGCAAGCTTTGGTCGATCAACCGAGTGGATGGCATCGCAAAGCTCGATCGCCTGCCGTGCTTTATTGGTTTGCAGCGGACCTATCAGATGTAAGTCGACATCCGGAAAGCGCTCTCGGAAAGCGGGCCATTTGCCGACGGCCTCCTGCACCCGGTTTTCTCCGAAACATCGGTGACCCTGCTGCAATACGGCCTCGACCCGGTCATTGGGTTGCACCTTGGACACTGCAATCAGTTGCACGGAGCCGTCAGCACGTCCTGCCGCGGATTCAGCTTTGGCGATACGGTCGGTGATATCTTGCAGCGACATGGGGCCTCTCATTCTGCGTTTGCCGCAGCAAAACACCATGTTGACGCAAAAGAAAAGGGCAGGTCCGAAGACCTGCCCTTAAACCTTGCGGTTCAGATCAACTTAGAAGTTGAACTGAGCACCGAAGTCAGCAACGGTGACGCTTTCGCCGTCGCCACGCTTGTTGGTGCCGATACCACCGCGCAGCGATGCACCGCCGCCCAGGTCGTAGATGGCGCCAACAGCGATCTGACGCAGATCGTCGTCAGCCGAACCGTCGCCGTATGCGAACTGCAGGGTGGTCGCTGTGCCCAGGTTGTATGCACCCGACAGACCGTATGCAGTACCGTTGCGGGATTCAGCAGCAACGTCATCGTCCGCGACGAACAGAGTACCGGAGAAGTCACCGAATTCTGCGCCCAGGGCCAGAACGGTCAGGCTCTGCTTGTCCAGATCACCAATGGCTTTGGTTTGACCGTAGATGATTTCTGCCGAGAAGTTGTTGAAGACATAGGCAGCGCCAATATCCCAACGGTCAGCGTCAACGGTCGGCGAACCATCAGCGGAGGTTTCAGCGAAGGTGCGCTGGTCATACGACGCGCCGAACGAGAAATCGCCAACCGAGTAGTTTACGTATACGGCGTTCGCACCAGTGCCGGTGCTGGTGTAGGACAGGAAGCTATAGTCAACACCGGAGTACTGACCAGCAAACAGTTCCAGACCGATTTCTGTACCGTAGTAGTTGATGCCGTTGTCAAACGAACCGGCTACGTTGCCCGCGTCAACACGCAGACCGCCGTAGATGACCGAGAAGCGCGCGCCGTTCAGAGTCGCACGATCTTGCTCACCGTTGCCGGAGTCTTCGTTTGCTTCCATACGAACACGGCCTTCGAAGCGAACGCCACCGTCGGTTTCAACGATGCCGTCGATGTTCAGACGGAAGCGCGAAATCAGGATGGTGTCATCGGTGTCTACGTCTTCTGCGGTTTCTGCAGTAACGTCGGCGTCTGTGACGACAGCAACGGTGTCAACGGTTCCGGTGCGGTCTTCCAGGTAACCTAGACCAAAACGGCCGTAACCGCTGAACTTAACTTCAGCTGCTTCAGCTGCAACGCCTGCGGTCGCGATCAGCGCGGTCGTTGCGAAGAGAACTTTTTTCATCTTGTTTCCCTCGGTTTCAAAAGAGTTATCTACTCGACACATACCAAGGCATATGTCTCAGCACGGACATCGTTTCGCTCTTTTTGCCCCCTCGGCGCAAGCTCAGCATAAATGAGGCAGCGTCATTCGGGTCAGATTGGTGCAAGGATGCCACAGTCGCTTTCAGGGAGTTCCGACCTACAAGGCTTCGACAATTCAAAAGAATAGGGTTGTTGCTGAAAGGGTCCTTGGCTAGGAGTATGCCTCAACGATGCACAATCAGTGAAACAGGACCTGCTTATTATGCGCCTGCCGACGTTTTTGGGTTTGATCATGCTGACCGCTACGCTCTCTGCTTGCGGGCAGAATCGGAACGCTTCGACAACAGGCGATCCCAACTTTGTCAGAGGGAACGCCGAAGAGCGCGAACTGGATGACCCGAATCGTTCCACGATCTGGGATGTGTTCGGTCCGAACAATTCGGAACAAGTTACTCAGGTGAACCGCTATTTGTGGGCGGCCTCGCTGGATGTTCTCAATTTCCTGCCCGTACAGGAGGTTGATCCTTTTACCGGCGTGATCGTAACAGGTTACGGCACACCGCCGGGCGGCGGACGATCTTATCGGGCGACTGTACATATCAGCGACCCGGCGCTGGCAGCACGCTCATTGTCAGTGGCGCTCCAAACCAGCGGTGGGGCTCCAGTTAGCGCCGCAACCACACGCGCGGTCGAGGATGCGATCCTGTCTCGGGCGCGTCAGCTACGCATTGCAGACAACAAGTTCTAGCAACCCGCCGAAAATCACACTAATACCACGCCGGGTTCCTACCCGGCGTTTTCAGTTACGAAGGACCGCATGATGTCTCGCTACTCGGCCACCGAAATCGAAGCAAAATGGCAAGAGGCCTGGGACAAGGCCGGAATCTTCACTGCCGACCACAAGGCGGACAAGCCGAAATACTACGTGCTTGAAATGTTCCCCTACCCGTCTGGCCGAATCCATATGGGACATGTGCGCAACTACACTATGGGCGACGTGATCGCTCGCCATAAGCTGGCAACCGGGCACAATGTCTTGCATCCGATGGGCTGGGACGCATTTGGTATGCCGGCAGAAAACGCGGCCATGGCTAGCGGCGGACATCCCAAAGACTGGACCTACGGCAATATCGCAGACATGCGCAGCCAGATGAAACCGCTTGGCCTGTCGATCGACTGGTCCCGCGAATTCGCCACGTGTGACCCGGAATACTATGGCCAGCAGCAGGCGCTGTTTCTGGATATGCTCGAGGCCGGTTTGGTCTACCGCAAGAACGCCGTGGTGAACTGGGACCCGGTCGATATGACCGTTCTGGCCAACGAACAGGTCGAAAACGGGCGCGGCTGGCGCTCGGGCGCTTTGGTGGAACGGCGTGAACTGACCCAATGGTTTTTCAAGATCTCCGACTATTCCGAGGAATTGCTGGACGCCCTGGACACGCTTGAGAACTGGCCCGCCAAGGTTCGCCTGATGCAAGAAAACTGGATCGGCAAGTCGCGTGGCCTGCAATTCTCGTTCGAGCGTACAGATGAAGGTGAGCCGATCACCGTCTACACGACTCGGCCCGATACGCTGCTGGGGGCCTCTTTCGTGGGGATCTCTCCGGACCATCCGATCGCCAGACAGCTTGAGGCTGAGAATCCGGAAGTAGCTGAATTCGTTGCCGAATGCCGAAAGGGTGGCACCACCGAAGAGGCCATCGAAACCGCCGAAAAGCTGGGCTATGACACTGGCATTCGCGTCAAGCATCCGCTCGATCCCAGTTGGGAGTTGCCGGTCTGGATCGCCAACTTCATTCTGATGGATTATGGCACCGGCGCAATCTTTGCCTGCCCGGCGCATGACCAGCGCGACCTGGATTTCTGCCGCAAATACGGCCTGCCTGTGGTCGATACCTTCTTTGCGTTGGATGATGATTCCCCGGTCGACAAGATCGCCTTTGTCCCGCCGAAGACCGTGAAAGTCCGCTGGGTGAACCACTTCGCGGGACTCACGGAAGCCACCGGCGAAGAGGCGATCAACGCCACCGTGGATTTCGCCGAAAAAGCAGGTTGGGGCGAGGGCGTCACCAAATACCGGTTGCGCGACTGGGGTCTCAGTCGCCAACGCTATTGGGGCTGCCCGATTCCCGTGGTCCACTGCGAGAAATGCGGCACGGTGCCCGAGAAGAAAGAAAATCTGCCGATTGAGCTGCCTTATGACGACGGCAACGGCAAGCCGATCGACTTCTCGATTCCGGGCAACCCGCTGGACCGCCATCCCAATTGGCGCGACACCCCTTGCCCGTCCTGCGGCGCGCCCGCCAAGCGGGAAACCGACACCATGGATACTTTCGTCGATTCGTCCTGGTACTACGCCCGTTTCACTGCACCTCGCGCTGAAACGCCGACCGATCTGGCCGAGGCGGAATACTGGATGAACGTCGACCAGTATATCGGCGGCATCGAGCACGCGATTCTGCACCTGCTCTATTCCCGCTTCTTCGCGCGGGCGATGAACATCACCGGCCATTTGCCGAAAACAGCCATCGAACCATTCAATGCGCTGTTCACTCAGGGCATGGTGACGCACGAATGCTACACACCGGAAGGTGGCAGCGAGAAGCGCGGACCGTTTTTCTTCCCCGAAGAAGTGGATCGAGAAAAGAAGATTAAGCTCGACACCGGCGAACCGATTTGGATTTTCCCATCGGTCAAAATGTCGAAGTCCAAGAAAAACGTCGTTGATCCGATGGAAATCGTCCAGAGCTACGGGGCCGACACCGCACGCTGGTTCGTGCTGTCCGATTCGCCTCCCGAGCGGGACGTGGAATGGACCGCATCCGGGGCCGAGGCCGCGTTCAAGCATCTGGCCCGTGTGCATCGGATCGCCTCGGAAATCGTCGAATCGGACAGTCCGGCCAATGCCGACGACGAAACGCTGCTGCGCGAGATGCACAAGGCGATCCATGATGTCTCGGGCGGGGTGGAATCCTTTGGCTTCAACGCCTCGATTGCCAAGCTTTACGCCTTCACCAATACGCTGGCCAAATCCAAGGCAGGCACCGCTGCGAAACGCGAGGCCGCCAAGACGCTGGCGCAACTGATGTCGCCGATGACGCCGCACCTGTCCGAGGAGCTCTGGCAGTTGCTGGGCGGAGAAGGTCTGGTGGCCATGGCCCCATGGCCCGTCGCGGATGAGGCGATGCTGATCGATGACACCGTCACCCTGCCAATCCAGATCAACGGCAAGCGCCGCGCCGAAATCAGCGTGGCCAAGGATCTGGACAAGGCAGAGGTTGAAAAAATCGCGCTCAGCACCGAAGCTGTGCAAAAGGCGCTGGATGGTGCCGCACCGAAGAAAGTGATCGTTGTACCGGGCCGAATCGTAAATGTCGTCGTTTGATCGCAGAACCATATTGCTGATGCCGCTGGCGCTCGCCGCCTGCGGTTTCGAACCGGTCTATGCGCCCGGGGGATCGGGTTCGGCCTTGAATGGGAAAGTGGAAGTATCGGCCCCGAATACGGTCGAAAGCTTTCTGCTTGTCCAGAATCTGGAACGTCAGTTAGGCCGGAGCGCGACATCGGGCAACGAGTACAAACTGGATGTCGGCGTGTCGACAGTCACCCGCCGGGCCTCGATCACGACAGCGAATGAGACCAATCGCTATACCATTGATGGCAATGCCTCTTACACGCTGAAATCCAACGCGACCGGGCACGTTATTGCCTCGGGCAATGTCACCGATTTCGTAGGCTACTCAGCCGCGGGCTCGACCGTATCGACGCTGGCGGATGAGCGTGACGCGATTGAGCGCCTGATGGTGATTCTGTCCGATCAGATCGTGAATCGCCTATACGCCACGCCGGACCTGTCCACATGAAATTGAGCCCGCGCGAGGCTGAAGGGTATTTTACCAGGCCGGACGCGGACAAGGCCGGATTGCTGATCTACGGGGCGGACGCAATGCGCGTTGCCCTGAAACGCCAGCAGGTTCTGGCGGCTTTGCTGGGACCCGGAGCCGAAGAGGAAATGCGCCTGACCCGCATTCCCGGCGCTGACCTGCGCAGCGATCCGGCGTTGTTGTTGGACGCCGTAAAGGCCGTCGGATTTTTCCCCGGCCCCCGCGCGGTATTTGTCGAAGACACCACGGATGTGGCCGCGCCTGCGATAATCGCGGCCCTCGAAGACTGGGACAAAGGCGATGCACAGATCATTGTGACCGCCGGACAGCTCAAACCCAGCTCGAAAATCCGCAAAGCGTTCGAAGCAAATCCGACGACCTATTCAGTCGGCATCTACGATGACCCACCCTCGCGCGCCGAGGTGGAACGGATTCTGGCAGAGGCTGGATTGCGGACTATCCCGCGCGACTCGATGTCGGCGCTCAGCGAACTTGCTCTGGGTCTAAGCCCGGGAGATTTCACGCAAACCATTGAGAAGTTGTCACTTTACAAACGAGGGGACTCCGGCGAACTGACACTTGAAGACATCGAGGCCTGCGCGCCGCGTTCGACCGAAGCAGCGTTGGATGACGTGCTGAACGTGGTCGCCGAGGGCCGAGCGCAGGAAATCGGGCCGCTGATCCGACGACTGCAGGCGCAAGGCACCAATGGTGTAAGTCTGTGCATCGGAGCCACGCGGCATTTCCGGACGCTTTACGCTTGCGCCTCAGACCCGGGCGGAGCGGCTCAGGGAATCGGCAAACTACGCCCCCCGGTCTATGGCAAACGGCGCGATCGCATATTGCGGCAAGCGCAGGGATGGGGCGCGCAGAAACTGCAAACCGCATTGACGGTTCTGACCGACACGGACCTGTCGTTGCGCTCGGCCGGTCAAACCGCACCGGCCATGGCGCTGGTGGAACGGGCCATGATCCGTCTGGCCATGCTGGCCCGATCGGGCTGATGCCTACTGATCCAGCCATGCAGCAGCAGACCGTCCGGCCCAGCGCCCCGTTGCCAGACATCCGGTCAGCAGATACCCCCCGGTCGGGGCTTCCCAGTCCAACATCTCACCCGCGCAAAAAACGCCCGGTCGGGCGGTCAGCATCAGACCGCTGTCCAGTGCATCACGCGCGACACCGCCAGCGGTTGAAATCGCCTCATCGATCGGCCGCAGACCCGCATGTGACACCGGCAACCGTTTTATTGCCAAGGCTTCATGCGACTTGGGCACGCTGCACCGCTTAACCATCTCATGGAACAGCGCGATTTTCTGCGGCGGCAGGTGCAGCGTCCGCTTGAGCCACTGGGACAATGTGGTCTTGGGATTTTTTGACGCAAGGCGTGCAAGCAAATCCTTCTCGCCCAGGTCGGGCACCAGATCCACAAAGAGAGGGTCACCGTTACGCAAAGACGGGGTCAGGGAATACAACCCGCCCCCTTCCAGACCCTTGGCAGAAATCGTGGCTTCGCCTCGGCTGTGCGACCCTCCCGCCATCCAGCGCACCGATTTCAGGGCCGCCCCGAAATGAGTCTGCATGTATGGGCTCCAGCCGACCGACAGGGCCGCATTTGCAGGTTCAAACGAAGCTAAAGCGACACCTGTCTCCGCGAGCCTCGAAGCCCAGGCACCGTCCGACCCCAATCGCGCCCAACTGGCACCTCCCAATGCCAGAATCGTCACATCGGGTGTGCAAAGCCGTTCGCCATCAGGCGTATCAAACACCAGCGCGTCATTGCGCCACCCCTGCCAGCACCACCGGGTCCTGATCTGAACACCGGCCTCATCCAGCCGGGTCAGCCACGCCCGCAACAAGGGCGAGGCTTTCATCACCCTCGGGAACACACGCCCGGTTGAACCCGTGAACATCTTCTGCCCCAGATCGCTGGCCCAGGCCATGACCGCTTGTGCGTCAAACGCTCGGATTATCGGGTGCAACCATTCCTCGGCATCCCCATAAGCGCCCATAAACGTGTCAAAAGACTCGTTCCTGGTCAGGTTCAGGCCAGATTTCCCCGCCATCAGCAGCTTTCGCGCGACCGAGGGTTTGGCTTCGGCCACAAGAACCTCGTGCCCTGCGGCGGCAAGTTGCTCGGCGGCCATCAGGCCTGCCGGTCCCGCCCCGATAACCATCGTTTGCGCCATTGTGTCCCTCTTGCCGTCTACACGCTTCAGCGCGAAGTTAGGTCATGGCAAATGCTGATCCAATCTGCCCGCTCTGCGACCGCCCGATCCCGGAGGGCGGCGGCAGCCTGCACCATCTGATCCCAAAGCTCAAAGGAGGCAAGGGCGGGCCCACCGTTTTATTGCATCAGATCTGTCACAAAGAGGTCCACGCGACACTGACCGAGGCGGAACTGGCGCGCGAATTCAACACCGTTGATGCGCTGCGGACCCACCCGAGGCTGAAAAAGTTCCTGCATTGGGTACGCAAACGCCCGCCTGGATTTCGTTCGAAAGTGCCCGGCAAACGGCGCGGGCGCTGATCAGGTCGGAAGCCAAGGATCGCCGAACGCGTCCTCCTGCGGGTCGGCCAAACCTTCAACTTCAATTCCACAATAGTCTGGCACCGGTGCAAATCGGGCATCTGGGATATGTTGGAACTCCAGTGTGGTGTAGTGGCGCTTCCATAACCATTCGCGATTCTCAACCGCCCAGAGGTCCGGATTCGGGGGTTTTTCCGCTGTGAACGCATAGAAGTGAAGGTCGAACCCGTATGATTCCACATCCTGCATGGACAACAGGGACATCCCCTGCGATCGACAGAACGCATCCTCGGCGGCAATATCGCCGGTCCGCAAGGTGATCTGGCCGATACAGGCGTCGGCAAATGGCAAGGCCCGGTGCGCGGCATCATCGGGGCGGTTGCCCTCAAAGTCATGCTGCAGCAGTTCTATAACAAATCCTTCGGGGTCATTCAGGTGGCACATATAGCCGATATCCAGAAACTGCTGCGGAGCGCTGACCGCAATACCCTTCCGGCGAAGAAAATCCAGAGCAAGATCAACATCCGGCAGCGTGATTCCGATCTTCCAGTATCTTTGCCCACGGTCATGACGGTAGCCACCTCCACCCGGCATCAGCAGAAGGTGAGCATCCCGGCCGGGGTATCCCACCCGACGATTGGCCCCTTCGACCAGAACGGACATGCCCAGCGCGTCGCGATAGAACGCCGCCAAGGCATCCGGGTCAGCCACCCGCAATCGAAGCGCGGCAATCCTCATGGGCACAATCCGGCAATACCCGCTGCAATCGCCGGGTCGGCAGATACGCTGTCGACCACAAGCTCTCGCGCTGTTGGCATCAACTGGTCAGGCTCGACCACCCGATCAACCAGCCCAAAGTTATATGCTTCCGCTGCGGTTATCTTTTGCCCGGCCATAAGGATCATTCTGGTCCGGGCCGGACCGATCAACGCGGCCATGCGTTTCGGGTCGGAAGGCTGCGGTAGAAATCCCAGCTTCATGACCGGATAGAAAAACCTGGCCGAGGGAACAGCAATGCGCAGGTCACAAGCCAGAACCATACCGTTGGCACCGCCCGCCAGCGTACCGTTGAGAGCGGCGACTGTCAGGCAGGGAAGGCTGGCGATTGCACCTGACAGCCGCTCCCATAGGTCGGAGGTCGCAAGGCCCGCCCGCACCTCATCAAGGTCGGCACCCGCACTGAACACCCGGCCTGCGCCGGTCAGGATCAAAGCACGCGCCTCAGTCGCCGCCTCAGCGATGCCAACCAATTCGCTAAGCATCGCTGAGGTCAGTGCATTGGCTTTTCCAGGGTTATTCAGCGTAACTGTCCACAGCCCATCTTCTTGCGTCAGGTCGATCACGTCAGCCCGACCCGTTTGCGAATTTCTTCGTTGCGCAGCGATATCTCGGTTCCCAAGAACTCATCCGCATCGGCTGAGCACATCCACATCAGCGCCCTTGCGGGCCAGTCCGCAGGGATGTGATCGTCCCAATCCAGCTGGCTGACGGGATTGATGCCGCTGGCCTTGATCACCCGCTGCATATCGGTGGCGACGGTCCCCGGTGACAGGCCCATGGCGCGAATGCCGTGATGCGCCTCTTCCAGATGCAGGCATTCGGTCAACATCTTGGCGCCGGCCTTGGAGGCGCAATAGTGGCTCCAGGCTTCGACCGGGTTCGACGCCGCACCGGATGAGACGGTCAGCACGGTCCCGCCACCCGCTGCGCGCATGATGGGCAAGGCCGCACGCATTCCGTAGAAAACACCCTTGAGGTTGATGTCGATTGCCTGGCTCCAGGCCTGTGTATCCGCGTTGGACAGATGAAAGATCGGATCGATCACACCCGCATTTCCGATCAGCACGTCCAGCGAACCAAACCGGTCGATGCAATCGGCCACGGTTTGCTCGACCTGTGCGAAATCGCTGACATCGCAGGCCAATGCCATGACGTTGTCGCCCAACGCTGCCGCCAGCGCCTGAATCTGATCGCGGCTGCGTGCGACCAAGGCCACATTGGCCCCCGCTGCGGCAAAAACGCGCCCGGCTTCGGCACCGATGCCCCGGCTCGCCCCTGTGATCAGTACCGTTTTCCCTTGCATATGCATCGTTTAAAACCCCGTATTTGAAATTGTCTTAACTCGTACCCCGCAAATGGGGAATTGGTCCACCCCTTCCCCCTTGACGCTGATCGCTGCAGGCACGACGATGCGCGCAAATTGATCAAGAAGGGTTCTCTTATGACTGTTTTCCTTCGCCGCAGCTGCGGTGCAGCTTTGGCATATGCCGTTGCGACAAGCGGCGCGTTTGCAGATGTCACCGCCAAGGATGTCTGGGCCGATTGGCAAGCCTATCTCGGCGGGATGGGCTATGACGTGACCGGAGACGAGAGTGTCTCGGGCAACACCACCACTATCACCAACATGACCATGGCTATGGCCATTCCAGACACCGAAGGTACCTTCGATATGGTCATCCCCGAGATGACCCTTACCGAAAATGGCGATGGTACAGTCAATATCGGCTTCCCCGAGAGCTTTCCGATGACAATTTCGGCCGAGTCTGAGGGCGAGACCTTTTCGGCCGATCTGGTCTATTCGCACGACGCACTGGAAATGGTGGTGTCGGGAACGCCCGAGAACATGACCTACGATTACACCGCAAACCACCTGAATCTGGTGCTGGATTCGATGCAGTTTGACGATGAGACCGTATCGAACGACATGCTGGCTCTGAACGTCCAGATGAACGGGGTTGCAGGCTCGTCCCAGATGAAGATCGGTGAAAACCGCGATATCGCCCAGCAGCTTACTGCGGGAAGCCTGATTTATGATGTCGCGTTCAACGAGCCTGACAGCGACGATACGGGTCGGATCAGCGGCAAGCTGGATGACCTGAAATTTGAAGGCGACACGATCATCCCGCCCGGCATTGATGTGTCCAATGTACAGGACATCTACAAGGCCGGATTCGCTGCGTCGGGTACCTTCACCTATGGCTCGGGCAGCACCGAAATGGCGGGCACGTCCGAGGGCGAGCCGTTCTCGCTCAGCAGCAGCTCCGAAGGCGGCAGCTTCACCGGCGGAATCGACGCGCAGAGGCTTGTTTACGATCTTGCGCAGAATGGCACGAAACTGGCGGTCACAACCGCCGATCTGCCGTTTCCGATCGAAATGGCAATGGCCAAAGCGGGGCTGAATTTCGAGATGCCGGTTCAGGCCTCGGACGAGGTTCAGCCGTTTGCCTTTGGCATGAATCTGACGGATTTCACCATGTCCGACGTGTTGTGGAGCATGTTTGACCCCGCAGGTGCCCTGCCCCGTGACCCGGCGACGATCGCATTGGACACGACCGGGACCGCCAAGGTTCTGGTCGATTTCATGGACCCCGAAGCGATGGAAGAGCTTGAGACATCTGAAATGGTGCCGGGCGAGATGCATTCGTTGAAGATCAACGAATTGCTGGTCTCCCTGGTCGGAGCAGAGTTGACCGGCGATGGCGACTTCTCGTTCGACAACTCCAACACGGAAGAGTTTGGTGGTATGCCCGCCCCGTCGGGTGTCGCCAACCTGAAACTTGTTGGCGCCAACGCCCTGCTCGACAAGCTGATCGGCATGGGTTTCGTCTCGGAAAACGATGCGCTTGGCGCTCGCATGATGATGGGTTTGATGGCTGTTCCGGGCGAAGAACCCGACACATTGAATTCCAAGATCGAGTTCACCGAGGACGGACAGATCCTGGCCAACGGTCAGCGTATCAAGTGAAATATATCGGGAAAGGCCGCGTCAGTGGCCTTTCCCACCTGAGGCACATAACGCTATTGGACCGCAGGCCTTGCGGGACGGACTGTCCGAGGCTAGGTCCAGTACAACCAGACCGGAGGCCTCATGACCCGAACACCTCAGAACATCAGCGCCGAACTGCTGGACGCAGCCCGCAAGGCGGGCGCCGAAGCGGCAGATGCCATTGTTATTGATGGCTCATCCGTTTCCGTCGAGGTGCGCGGCGGTGCGCTGGAACATGCCGAACGCTCGGAAGCGACCGATCTGGGGCTGCGGGTCTTTCTCGGCAAACGTCAGGCGATCGTATCCAGCTCAGATAGCCGTGCAGAAACACTTGAGGCGATGGCCGAACGCGCCGTTGCCATGGCCTGCGAAGCGCCGGAAGATCCGTTCACCGGTCTGGCCACCCCCGATCAGTTGATCGCCGACTGGGACATGGACGCGCTGGAACTGTTTGACCCAACTCCGGAACCCGGTGCCGAAGCTCTGATGCAGGACGCGCTGGCGGCCGAGACCGCAGCGCTTGAGGTCGCGGGCGTTTCACAGGTTTCCGACGCTGCGGCCGCTTATGGCACCCACCGGGTCCATCTTGCGGCGTCGAACGGTTTTTCAGGCGGTTACATGCGCAGCAGCAGGTCAACGTCGTGCGTCGCTATTTCCGGCGAAGGTACGGGAATGGAACGCGACTATGACGGCGACAGCCGCACCTTCCAGTCGGACTTGCGCAGCCCGTCTGAAATCGGCTGCACCGCTGGTGAGCGCGCGGTTCAGATCGTCGGTGCGCGCAAACCGCAGACCGGCAGTTTCCCTGTCGTCTTCGACGAGCGTATTTCTTCGTCCCTGATCGGCCATCTGCTGGCAGCCAGCAATGGTGCCGCGATTGCACGGGGAGCCTCGTGGTTGAAGGAAAGCCTGGGCCAGCAGGTTCTGCCATCACAACTGTCACTGATCGAAGACCCGCATCGCCCGCGTATCCCGGGCTCGCGTCCGTTTGATGCCGAAGGGCTGGCAACGCGACGCCGGGCTATCGTAGAGGATGGCGTTTTGACCGGGTGGACACTTGATCTGTCCAGCGCCCGCAAACTGGAAATGAGCCCGACCGGCAACGCAGCGCGCGGCGTTTCGGGGCCGCCGTCGCCCAGCAACTGGAATTTAAGTCTGACGCAGGGCAACAAGACCCGTGCCGAGCTGTTGCGCGACATGGGGACCGGGCTGCTGGTCACTTCAATGATCGGATCGACCATCAACCCCAATACCGGGGACTATTCCCGCGGCGCTTCGGGCTTCTGGGTGGAAAACGGTGAGATCACGCATCCTGTCAACGAATGCACGATAGCGGGAAATCTCCGGGACATGCTGATGCGGATCATACCGGCAAACGATGCGCGAACTTACCTTTCACGCGTCGTGCCGTCGCTGTTGATCGAAGGGATGACACTTGCCGGCAACTGACCTGCCCCTTCTGATCGACGCCGCGCTTGAGGCCGGAAAGATCGCTACACGCTATTCAGGCCCGCAGGCCCAGCGCTGGGACAAGCCCGGAGGCGCAGGCCCGGTGACCGAGGCTGATCTGGCCGTCAACGCGATGCTCGAGAGTGAGCTGCAGACCGCCCGGCCGGACTATGGGTGGCTCAGCGAAGAGACCGAGGATTCCCCCGACCGGCTGAGTTGCGACCGGGTATTCGTCATTGATCCCATTGATGGCACCAGAAGCTTCGCCGAAGGGTCGCGCACCTGGGCACATTCGCTTGCAGTGGCCGAGCGCGGAGAGGTTACGGCAGCGGTGATCTACCTGCCACTGCGCGATCTTCTCTATGCAGCCGCAAAAGAACAAGGTGCAACGCTGAACGGCACAGGCATCCATGTTTCGGGGTCGGTGCACCTGTCCGAGGCCGAGATACTGGCCGCGAAACCGAACCTCGATCCGCACCACTGGCGATCCAAAACTGCCCCGGACTTTCGCCGGGTATATCGACCGTCGCTTGCATATCGGATGGCGCTCGTTGCACAAGGACGTTTTGACGGGATGCTGACACTGCGACCCAGTTGGGAATGGGACATCGCCGCAGGTGATCTGATCCTGCGCGAGGCGGGCGGGCGGTGCACGGATCGCCTTGGGCAGCCGCTGCGGTTCAACAACGCCCACCCGCGCCTGAATGGTGTTGTGGCGGCTGGCTCTGACGTACACGCAAGCCTTCGTGACCGGCTTGACCCGAACGGGGCCGGAATTCCGGCATGAGCAAACCGCGATCACTCAGCCTGGCTGCCTATCGGGTGCTGTCCTGGGGCGTACCGCAAGGTACGGGCCACGCAGATATTGCACGCCCGCAAGGCGAGGTTTTGTGGGTGCATATCAGCTCACCAGACCGGTTGCGCGCGGTCGATGATTTTTGCGGTCGCTTGCTGTCGCTTCAACCGGACTTGTCACTGTTGCTGACCGCGCCGCCCGACACCAATCTGGAGGATTGGGAAGACTGCAGGACGCCGATCCTGAAGCTACCAGCCGAACAAACCGGGTCGGCACGCGCATTTCTGGACCACTGGCGCCCTGATATGGGGCTTTGGTTCGGTGGCGGGCTGATGCCCAACATAATTACCCGCGCGCAGGAGCAGGATATTCCACTGATTTTGCTCGAGGCTCAGGTCGATGTGAAGACCGCACGGGGTGGGCGCTGGCTGCCGGATATCACCCGGTATACGCTGGACTGTTTTAAGACAATTCTCGCCCCCAATGACGAAACAGCCCGCCAAATCAGAAGATTGGGGGTCAACTCGGCAAAAATCTCGGTCGCGCCTCCGTTGCACATCAGCCCGAATCCCGATGCATGGCCCGAGGATGAATTGATCGAGACCAACCATACGCTGGCCGGGCGACCGGTTTGGCTGGCCGCCTGGGTGCAGGACAAGGAATTCATCTCGGTTCTTAGTGCACATCGACAAGCCCTGCGAACGCTTCCGCGTCTGGCGTTGGTTCTGCACGTGGCAGATATGTCCGAGGCGGCGCCATTGTACAAACGTCTCGAGGCAATGGACCTGCGGTGCGCGAACTGGGATGATAGCCATCCCATCGAGGACACCACGCAAGTGATTCTGTCGGCCGAGCCCGAAGATCTGGGCCTGTGGCACCGGGTGTCAGCGGTCACCTTCATCGGCAGTTCGCTGGAACGCGGCGCCGGAGGCCATGACCCATTGATCGCGGTCGCATTGGGCTCGGCAGTAATCCATGGCCCTCATGTCAGCAAATACCGCAGCCTTTACGACAGGTTGAATCAAGCCAACGCCGCGCTGACCGTCAGGTCCGCAACAGAGCTGGGCGATGGCGTTGTGGAATTGTTGGCACCTGATCGCACCGCAGACATGGCGCTGGCCGGATGGCAGATTGTGACCGAAGGTGCGCCGCAGGCGGACCAACTGATCGAATTGGTGCAAGACACCCTGGACCAGCGGAGAGCCCGAGATGCGCGCACCTGATTTCTGGAACTCGGGCCCTGACCAGTTGGATTTACGCGCCCGTCTGCTGGCGCCGCTTGGGCGCATCTATGCGGCTGCCACCGCTCGCCGAATAACCACGGGGCAAAGCACCTCTGTGGGAGTGCCGGTTATCTGCGTCGGCAACCTGAATGCAGGCGGCACGGGTAAAACACCAACGGTGATCTGGGTGCTGGATCATCTGCGGGGCACATGGCATCAGCCTCATATCGTAACGCGCGGTCATGGCGGTTCGCTGGAAGGTCCGGTTCAAGTCGACCCCCGCAAACACACGGCAGCACAAGTGGGCGACGAACCGCTATTGCTCGCCGCATTCGCCGATGTCTGGGTCGCCAAGGATCGCGCTGCGGGTGCACAGGCAGCCGCAGCGGCGGGAGCGACTGCCATCGTGCTGGATGACGGATTCCAGAACCCCGCAGTCGCCAAGGATTTCTCGATCATCGTGGTGGATGCAGCGCGGGGATTTGGCAATGGCCTCTGCCTGCCTGCCGGGCCGTTGCGTGAGCCTGTTAACGCGGGATTGAAACGGGCTGATCTTGTGCTCTCACTTGGGGATGCCGAGGCGCAATCGAATTTTGCCAAACGATGGGGTCACGCGCTGACGGTACCCCATGCCACGGGTGAAGTACGACCACTTCAAACTGGTATGGACTGGAGCCATACGCCCGTTCTTGCCTTTGCGGGTATCGGCTATCCCGAGAAGTTTTTTCAGACTCTGCGTCAGCAAGGCGCCAAACTGCTTCGGGCCGAAGCCTTGGACGACCACCAACCGCTGACCTCTGCCCTGATGACCCGTCTGGAGAACGAATCCAAGGCGCTTGGCGCGCAATTGGTCACTACCGAAAAGGACGCGGTACGCTTGCCCGCCGCATTCCGAAGCAAGGTTCTGACACTACCGGTCCGATTGCAGATCGATCAGGATGACAAGCTCAGGGAAATGCTGGCTCAGGTTGCGCCCTCGCCCTGAGCGGATGGCCAGCCCTAAGCGGGCTGGCCGACCATGGGTCAGCTGCCCAACTCGTCTTCGATCAACTTCTTGAAGTCGTCGTAAGACTGATTTTCGACCTGTTTGCCATTCACGATGAAAGACGGAGTCGCCTGGATGCCATCGCGTTCGGCATTTTCCTGATACCAGGCCACCAGTGTCTGCGCACGGGCACCATCCTGCAGACAGGCCTCAAGCTGATCGTTGTCGATGCCCGCAAGACGGCCGATCTTGCGCAGTTCGTCAACGATTTCAGCAGGACCTCCGGCACGGGTCCACTCGGACTGGCCTTCGTAGATCAGATCGGTGATACCAAAGAACTTCTCGGGGCCCGCACAGCGTGCCACCATCGATGCCCACAGACCGTAGCGGTCAAAATACACCTCACGGTATGTAAACTTGACCTTGCCGGTATCGATAAAGTCCTTCTTGAGCTGCTTATACGCGCCCTTGTGGAAATTCGCACAATGCGGACAGGTGTACGAAGCATATTCGATGATCTCGACCGGCGCGTCTTCGGCACCCTGCACCATCTCAACGATGGTCGATGTGTCCAGATCCGCCTCCTGCGCTTCGGCGGCGCCGATCAGCGGGTTGGCGGGGGTGGTATTGCTCGACTGTGTCAACCAATAGCCGCCAGCGGCCACGGCGACAGCCGCACATATTACGGTAGCAATCCGGCTCATTCCTCAGCCCTTTCTTAGCGTTTCTGTCTGGATAAAACGTTGCGGCCCAAACGTTCAAGGGCCGCACGCAAATCTTCATCATGAACTGCGCGCGACACATTGTCGGCCTCAGCCGCAATTTCCGGTGAAATGGCAGGTTTCGTCTGTTTCGGCTTGTGATCGAAACTGGCCTGCCCCTCGGCAAATCCGGTAGGCGCAGTCTGGGTGATACGCACCCGATTGATCGCATTGTAGCCATAAACCGCGTTCACCTTGTCACGCAGCTGCTCTTTCTGCATCTCCAGCATCGGTGCCTGCGGTCCGGTGGTCAGCACTGTCAATGTCGCGCCGAAGCCGCCTTTGCCATAGCCCACGTTCACCGGTCGGGCGATCGCAGCGATATCCTGGCCCACGATCTCAGCCCAATGGGTCAACAGACGCGAAACGGCAAAGCCACGGCTTTCCCCGGCCTGCCTGATCCGGTCGTTCAGCAAAGTGGCGGTGCGTTTGAACCCGCGGGTCGAGGAACGTCTGCGTTGCATCTGGTTTCCAACTGCTGCCCGACTATTGTAATAGGCTGAAACCCGGGCGCCAGTGAAACCCGACAGGGAGTTACATAAAACTTGCGTGACTGCACTGAACTTGACCTGAGCAATACGCTGCTGGAGTGGTATGACCACCACGCGCGAGAGATGCCATGGCGTGTTGGCCCGGCCGATCGCGCGGCTGGAGTGCTGCCTGACCCCTACCGCGTCTGGCTGTCAGAAGTGATGTTGCAGCAAACCACTGTTGCCGCCGTGCGCGATTACTTCCTGCGGTTTACCTCTCGCTGGCCGACGGTCGGTTCATTGGCAGCCGCAAAAGACGATCAGGTTATGGGCGAGTGGGCGGGCCTTGGCTATTATGCCCGCGCCCGCAATCTGCTGAAATGCGCACGGGCTGTGGTGTCGGAACATGACGGGCAATTTCCCGACAGCTACGATGCACTGCTGAAACTGCCGGGCATCGGACCCTACACCGCTGCTGCCATTGCCGCTATTGCATTTGATCGTCAGGAAACCGTGCTGGACGGCAATGTCGAACGCGTCATGGCCCGGCTTTATGACATCCACGCGCCCCTGCCGGGGTCAAAACCAGAACTGAAAGAAAAAGCAGCAGCGCTGACACCGCCACGCCGACCCGGAGACTACGCGCAGGCGGTGATGGACCTGGGCGCGACGATCTGTACACCAAAGTCACCCGCCTGCGGCATATGCCCTCTTTGCGCGTCCTGTCAGGCGCGGGCGGCGGGTACTCAGCCAGACCTGCCGCAAAAAACACCCAAGAAACCGAAACCAACACGGCTGGGCCATGTCTACATCGCTCGACGCGGTGATGGCGCAATGCTGCTGGAACGCCGCCCCGACAAAGGTCTGCTGGGTGGTATGCTGGGTTGGCCCGGCTCGGACTGGTCAGACGCGCCGAAGGAGGGCCCTCCTTTTCCGGCCCAGTGGCAGGAGTTATCGGGCGAAGTGCGCCACACCTTCACCCATTTCCACCTCATCCTGCGTATCTGGACGGCCGAGCTTCCCTCTGGGGCGGACCCCGATGGCCTGATAATCATGGATAAACACCAGTTCAGACCCGGCGACCTGCCGACGGTTATGCGCAAGGCCTTTGATCTCTGGCGCGGCCATTAGACCGCTGTGCAAAGCCTGATGCGCAGTCTACTGTGCCGCCAACGTTTCGGAGCCTCAAGATGATCGCATCTGACACCCTGTCCCGCTGGCAATCCGCCCTTCCTTTCTGGATTTCATATCTGCTGATCCCGCTGATTTGGGTGACCTCTGCCGCAGGCGGCTGGTGGGTCTTGCTTGTACCGCTTTCGACCTGGTGGGCCTTCGCTGTGCTTGACCGCCTTACGGGGTTGAATCTGGAAAACGCCGACCCGGAAACACCGGATGCAGCATTGCACTGGTATATCTGGCTGACCAAAGCGTGGGCGCCCGTACAGTTCCTGACCCTTTATGGACTGATTTGGTACACAACCCGCGCCACTGATCTGTCTTCTATCGAAAAGATCGGCATATTCTTCGGAATGGGGGTCATTTCAGGCACCATCGGGATCAACTACAGTCACGAACTGATGCACCAGAACGGCAGGCTGGAGCGCTGGCTGGGAGACATCCTGTTGGCGATGGTGCTGTACTCCCATTTCCGGTCCGAGCATCTGCTGGTCCATCACCGTTATGTCGGCACCCCGCGCGATCCGGTAACCGCGCGCTACAACGAGGGTTTTCACCGGTTCTATCCACGCGTCCTACGCCAAAGCCTCATATCCGCCTTCCGTGCGGAACGGGACAAATTGGCGCGCAAAGATCGCCCGTGGACCGACCCGGCAAACCCGTTCTGGCGCTATTGGGCCCTGCAATTCGCGATGCTTCTGCTGGCGCTGCTGATTGGCGGATGGGCGGGTCTGGGCCTGTTCCTTGTACAGGCAGGCACCGCGATCTGGCAGCTTGAGCTTGTCAACTATGTTGAACATTACGGGCTGACGCGCAAACATCTGGGCGACGGCAAATATGAACATGTGCGCCCGCGCCACTCGTGGAATTCCTCGCAAAAAGCATCAAACTGGCTGCTGATCAACCTGCAGCGCCACTCTGACCACCACTATAAGCCAAATCGCCGTTTCCCACTTTTGCAGCACCATTCGCAGGACACAGCGCCTCAGCTGCCGCATGGGTATCCGGTCATGACGATTGCCGCGATGATCCCGCCTCTGTGGCGGCGCATCATGAACCCCAAGGTCCGAGCGTGGCGGCGGCAATACTACCCCGAGATCACCAATTGGAAGCTCTATAACAAAGCACAAAACCCCGCGCCCCGACCCTGACCCTGACCCTGACCGCAGCGTGCGCCAGCGCGCTGCCCGGCCCAACGGGAGGAATCGCATCTTTGATGCGGTCCTGACGGGCGGGAGCTCTGGCGACTACAGCACCCAGACATCCATCGGAGCGGCTACCCCGCGCACGACCTGGTCTGGGCGTAACCGAAATCCAGCCATCATATCTTGCGCATTCGGTATCTCTTTCAACGCCTGAACCCGCACCGCGTCGCTGACAATAATGCGCGCATGAAGATCGCGTGTCAGGGCCTCGAGCTTTGCAGCAACATTCACTGCATCGCCGATCACCGCAAATTCCAGCCGGTTGGCCCCGATATCACCAAGAACAACCGATCCATGATGGACCCCGATGCCGATTTGAATCTCAGGCTCACCCAAGCGTTTACGATCACGATTCCAACGCTCGATCATCTCGACCATCGCCCGGGCACAGGCCAGCGCGTTGCTCGCATCCAACCCGCTGGGTATCGGCGTGCCAAACGTGGCCATCAACCCGTCGCCCAGATACTTGTCGAGCGTTCCGTGATGACGAAACACTTCGGTCTCCATCCGGGCGTGAAAGCCGCGTAAGACTTCAATCACCTCATATGGGTCACGCCCGCCGGCAAATTTCGTGAAACCCACGATATCTATGAACAGAACCGCAATGTCTTCTTTGCGGATCTGTTTCAGCGGCTCGTCGTTCTGGCTCAGTTCTTCAACCACATTCGGCGAGAAGTAACGCGAAAGGTTTGCGCGCTCGCGCTCCAGCCCGGCATTCGACATCAGCAAGCGATTGAGGCGCCGCATCGACACCCCGAGCGTCACTGCAACCATGACAAATACAATTACCTGTTGGATACGCTGCGATACCATGAAGCTGTTTGGATCAAGCATCTCGGCAACTGCCGGATACCCTCGCAACGCCTCGGCCACGTCCTCGCTGATCCCGGGTATCGGTGTTGCGACCCACCAGGCAACAATCCAACCTGCCGTCCACATCGCAGCGGTCCATGAGCCGATCGCGATCACAGTGCGCCAGGAATAGGCCAGCGTACCCGCAGCCAGAATGATGAAGAAATACTGGAAGTTATCGAACCGATACTGCATCGCCAGCGGTCGCACATCATCACTGAACGGATTGGGCACGATCATGCCAAGCGTCATGATCAGCAGGTCGACGAAGATCAAAAGCAACTCGGTCCGGGATTGACCTACACGGCCTGCACGCCGGATCAGCCAGCCATTGGCACAGATCAGCAGAAGGATGAAATGGTACCAAAGGACATCCCACTGGGGGTTCAGATAGATCAGCAACACACCGGTCAAAGCCATTGCAATCCAACGTGCCCGAACGGCCAGCTCCAACCCTTCCCGCTTGTTTCGTTCCAGCGCGGCCTCGGTGTATTTGTTGTCGAGGCCGAAATTGTCGGGCTGCGTGACAAATAGCCTGCTCAGGCGCGATTGGCTGACGGTGGTCTCGGTCATTGCCTGTATCTCCCACAAGGGCTGTCTGGGGCTATCCTATGCAAGCATCCCCGGCGCAAAAACAAAAGACCCCGCCGGGAACGGCGGGGCAAGGCGTAGTGCCTTGTGTCAGGCCACAGGCACCGGCGGTATTGGTGTTATCAGCTATGCATCTCGGATCGGATCTGCTGACGCAAAACGTCAATCGGCACCGTCTTGCCATCGCGTTTGAAGCACCAGTAGGTCCAGCCATTGCAGGACGGCGCGTTTTCCAGATGCGCCCCCACCTGATGGATCGAGCCTTTGACGTTATCGCCCACCAGCGTGCCATCGGCCCGAACTTTGGCCTTGTGGCGCTGGTTCATGGAATAGAGCTCTTCCCCCGGGCGCAACATGCCGCGCTCGACCAGCTGGCCAAAGGGCACGCGCGGCTCAGCACGTTTGCTGGCACTGACTTCCAGAGCCTCACGGTCGAATTTGCGAACCTTAGCGATACGTTTCTCGGCAACCTTGCGATAGCTTTCTTCGCGTTCGATCCCAATGAACTCGCGGCCCAGCATCTTCGCAACGGCCCCGGTCGTTCCGGTGCCAAAGAACGGGTCGAGGATCACGTCACCCGGATTGGTCGAACCAATCAGCACCCGGTGCAACAGCGATTCCGGCTTCTGCGTCGGATGCGCCTTGTCCCCGTTTTCATCCTTCAGGCGTTCATGTCCGGTACAGATCGGCAGCACCCAGTCGCTGCGCATCTGCACGCCCTCATTCAGCGCTTTCAGTGCTTCGTAGTTGAACGTGTATTTGGCGCCTTCACGCTTGGAGGCCCAGATCATCGTCTCATGCGCATTGGTGAACCGCTTGCCACGGAAATTCGGCATCGGGTTCGATTTGCGCCAGACCACGTCGTTCAGAATCCAATAACCCGCATCCTGCAGGGCTGAACCCACGCGGAAAATGTTGTGATAAGACCCAATTACCCAGATCGCGCCATTGGGTTTCAGCAAACGATGCGCCGCTTTCAGCCAATCACGCGTGAACTGGTCATAGGCGCCAAAGCTTGAGAATTGATCCCAGTGATCATCGACCGCATCGACCTGAGAGTTGTCTGGCCGGTGCAACTGGCCTTTCAACTGCAGATTATACGGGGGGTCCGCAAAAATCAGGTCAACCGACGCCTCAGGCAGACTGTTCATCGCCTCGATGCAGTCCCCGGATAGAATCGTGTTTAAAGGGAGCGCGGTTGCGCCCTTTGTCTTGATTGTGGTCATATCACTGCCTCAGTTCCACGGCGCTTTTGCGCTCATTTGGTTGAGACAAGGATGAGTCAAAGATGATTCGCCGTCAATTTCTTTTTTGAATCAGCAACTTACGATTTACTCTTGATACAAGATATTGTGGACCGGTTTGAACGAACGTCTATGGTGTGGGGTTACGCCGAGATTTTGCAACGCCTCGCGGTGTTGTTTTGTCGGATAACCCGCGTTTGCCTCCCAGCCATATCCGGGATGCTGTTGCGCCAAATCCACCATCAGTTGATCGCGCCAGTTTTTGGCAATGATCGAAGCCGCCGCAATCGACACCGACCGCGCATCGCCCTTCACCACCGCCTCGGATGGAATATCCAGTCCGCGCGGGATCAGGTTTCCGTCGATCAACAGGAAATCCGGTGCCGGGTCCAATGCGGCCACCGCGCGCTCCATCGCGAGATGCGAGGCCCGCAAGATGTTGTATTCATCGATCTCGGCAACCGACGCCTCGGCAATCGCCACGTCGGCCCGTTCGCGCAATGCGACCTCTAACGCGTCGCGACGCTTGGCTGTCAGTTTCTTAGAATCATTCAGCCCGTCGGGAATATCGTGCGGGTTCAGAACAACAGCTGCAGCAACGACCGGTCCGGCCAAAGGGCCGCGCCCGACCTCATCCACGCCAGCGACCCGGAGATATCCCTTGGCCAGCAAGGCCCGTTCTAGTTCAAAATCAGGTGTCGTCATGCCTTTGGCAAACCGCGTTTCTGCGGCAGGCGCAAGACAAAAGAAGAGGGCAGCTTGCGCCACCCTCTCCCGCGCGACGCTTCTGTGGCGCCACTCCTGCTCGAAACCGGTTACTGGTAAACGACACGGTATCCTTTCTGGCGCAGGCAGGCGGGTTCATATGCCCGTTTTACCTTTTTTCCATTCCAGAAACCAACCTTACACTGGCTAGGCAGGCTATCAGCATGTTTGTAGTGTTTTTTCAGACAGTTCGGACCCAGCAACTGCCGATCTGCCGAATAGGCGTTGAATGTGCGCATACAACGATACGGCAGATCGTAGCGCGCAACGCGGTTGGGCAATGGACGTACCTTGTGCTTTTTCTTGGCTTTCTTCGCTTTGGCCTCAGCCCGCTTGTGCCGTTTCCGCCGTTCTGCCTCTTCGTCGCGCTTTTTCTCCTGATGATAATGATTGACCGCCGCACCGATGATCGCGATTGCCGCCAGCCCGCCGAGTATATCTCTGGTGTCTGCTGCGCGCGCTTGCGATGCCGACAGCCCAGTGATGAAAACAGCCGTAGCGACGATCAGGGCAATGAATTTCCGATGCATGATACCTGTCCTTTCGGATAACTGGCGATCCCGTGAAGAACCGCAAACTCGATATTCCGACATTGGGTCAGCCCCAATCAGACAAGCAATAACGGCTGTGTGTTATTCGATATCAGCCCCTCAAACCCCCTCAGGTTATTGAATATCCGGCAAAGCCATGCGCAGGATGCAGCCCATGAAACAGATCTTCTCTTCTCTGGCGCTGACAGCCCTGATATCGCTGAGCGCGCCCGCCTCGGCCGCCGAGTGCTATGCTGACTACAAGGCCAAACAGGACAATCCTTTACGGCTGCATTACGGCGTGATGCAGGTATCGGACTGTAACGCCGGAGCGGCCAAGAGAGAGGTCACGAAGCGATTGAAATCGAACGGTTGGACCTTGCTGAACGTCATGTCCGTATTCGGGCCAGAAGGATTGGATCAAAGGAAGGCGAATGCCGGAAAATTCTACCTCCGTTACTGAGGCCCGCCGCTCGGGCGTTCGGCTCGTCGGGATCGGCATCGCAGCAATCGTCGTCATTCTCATAACGGCGGCGGTTTTTCTGTTCTGGACCCTGCCGGATGCCAATGCATTCAACGCGCGGGTCGAGCGTCTGTTTGTCGAGGCTGATCTGACCTCGCAGTCGGAAATCCGGCTACTGGAGATTCTCGCCCAATCCGGCACCGCATTTGCCGATACCCTGTCCAGCTATAGGATGGTCATCTTCGTGCTGCTGGTTTTTGCCAGCGCCATGCTGATCGCGGCGTTGGTCTTTTTGGTTATGCTGGTTCTGCTGAACCGCCGCATGGCGCAGATCGAGCGGACGGGGATTCAGGTGACGTCACTCTTGATCAGCCGCGAGGAAAACACCGTCTACCTCAACAACATGGATTTCAAACTCACGCCTGCCGCTATGGAAACCCTGTCGGTTCTGGCCGAATCCCGGCTGGATGACGAGGTCCTGTCGGGCGCTCAGATCGAGGCAATGATTTCAGGCAGGCACGCGGCTGACTGTGATGAAGCCGCCGGGGCAACCCGTATCAAGCGCCTGCGAGATGCCTTGGGCAATCAGATGGTCAGCGAACTTCTGGTCAAAAACATAGCCAAAAAAGGCTATATGCTATCGATCGAGAAAGACGTCATTCAGATGGTCTAAAGCCGCCCTTAAGGTAAAATCTACGTGCACATCTTGGAATTTTGGTCCCCAGAGCCCATCCTATAAGAGCCTGGCCAGGGGAGGTTGCAGATGAACGTCCATGCCACACCAAATGTCAAAGGCTATGGAATTTCCGTTGAACCGTTGATGGGTCGGATCGCGATCTACCGCGGCGACATCCTGCTGGCCGAAAGCCGCAACGCCAAGGTCATGTACGAAACACGACTGCCACCCGCGATTTATGTCCCGCGCGAAGACCTGTGCGTCGAGCTCAGCCCCGAGACCGAGCTGCAGACGTTTTGTCCATTCAAGGGCACCGCGACATACCACGACATCAGCCTGCCCGAAGAGCGCCTGACCAACTCGATCTGGGCTTATGAAGACGCCTTTCCCGAAAGCGCGGCCATTCAGGGCCATATCGGTTTCATGCCTGATACGGCAACGCGGATTGATCTTGGAGATAATCAATTACGCCAGCCCGAAGATGGTAATATCAGCGGGCCGCTGATCGATTGGCTGATGCGCGGTGCCTCGGAAATCGACACACCAGATGCCTTCACCAAGGCGCTGGCCGAGAAAATGCTGGAACATGGGATCGCCATTCAGCGTCTCAGCATTCTGGTCTGGTCCTTGCATCCCCTGATCGCCGGAAAGCACTATATCTGGGAAAAGGACGCGGCCGAGATTTCAACCCATACGCCAACCTATGAAATCCATGACCACCCGGCCTTTACCAACAGCCCCTTGCGCCACGTCTCCAACGGGTTGGGTGGCGTGCGGCAGCGTCTGAACGACAACAACCCGCATAACAGCTTTCCGATCATAGAGGACCTGCGCGCCAAAGGAGCCACCGATTACGTGGCCATGCCGCTGCCCTTTTCGGACGGGCGGACAAACGTCCTGACCCTGACCTGCGATCATCCTGACGGGTTCACCACTGAGAACCTCGGTCTGGTCTTCGAGTGCTCGTCCGTCATCGCACGTTTTTACGAGGTATTCATGCAGCGCGAAAACGCACAGGCCCTGCTGGAAACCTATGTGGGCAAACGTTCGGGCGCGCGGGTGCTCGGGGGCGAAATCCGCCGGGGTGACGGTGATGACATCAATGCAGCGATCATGTTCTGCGATCTGCGCAATTCAACTGCGCTGGAAGAAAAACTGGGGCGCGACGACTATATCGATCTGCTGAACGTTTTTTTTGAAACAGTATCCGGGATCGTGCATGATCATGACGGCGAGGTTCTGAAATTCATCGGCGACGCTGTGCTGGCTGTCTTCCCTGCGGGGGACGACGCGGCCACGGCCCGGTCGAACGCGCAACATTCAGCCATTGAGATCGTTGAAAAACTGGCCGAATTGCGCGGCAGTAACGAGGATCACCATAGCGACTGCTCAATAGGCGTCGCTTATGGTCGCGTGACCTATGGCAATGTGGGCTCTCGTGAGCGACTGGATTTTACCGTTATTGGCCAGGCGGCCAATGTCGCCGCCAGATTGGGCGAGTATGGCAAAACCGTAGGTCATAGAATCGTTGTCTCTCAGGATATCGAGCCCGCCTGCAGACACGCGATACCATTGGGGGCGATCAAGCTTCACAATGTCTCACAACCGGTCAACTCATTTGCTCTGCGAACCTCTGCTGATGACTTACTGGATGCATAAGCGATCCATCGGGGTGGGCTCTTAAGATCAGAATACCCATCTTTCATCAGTGTTGGCCTGTTGATCTATCCAGATTGACAGCCAAGCATCGCTCAAACCTATGGCGATCTGCGCGATCTCCCGGCGATACTCCAAAAGCCTGGTTCAACCTCCACCGCCAAGCAGGATCAGCGCCGTCTGTGCGGGTGAAGTTACGCTTTGGATCTGTTTGACCTGATTGCGGGCGAAATATGTATCGGTCAGTTTATCGACAGCTTCACTTTCCGTGAATTGAGCCAAGTCCGACGATCCGGTGGCGCGCAGCAACCGGTCTTTGAACACCTCGAGCTGTTTGTCTATGTCCAGCTGCGCAAAAGCAGCTGGCAGCCCCAGGGCCGTTTCCATCATATTGCGCAAAGGTGGCAATCCCATCAGATCGAACCATTTCCTGTTCTCACTTCCGCCCTGTGTCGCTATCTCTTGCAAGGCGTGCTGAGCAAACAGAGCGATACGCATCGATTCATCTGCCTCACCAACCGAGATTTCGAACCGGGCCACCAGATTGTCGCTGGCAATCTGTTCCATGGCTTTGGCCGAGGCGGTTTTGCGCACGTCGCCTGGACCCAGGCCAAAAGCGTTCGCAAAATCACGATACCGACCATCAGCCAACCTGTTCGCCAGCGCGTCGTCGGCCCGCGTGCCGTCCGACAAAACCTTCTGGATGAAGAACCGATTGTCCAGATCGCCTTCCAGACCGAAAGCGCCGAGAGCAACCTGCAACAGCCGGCGATCCGAAACCAGATCCTCGGCCGAGCGAACTTTTCCGATGTGTTCGAGGAAGTACTTTGTTTCTCTTTCGTTGATCGCTGAAGCTGAATAACTTTGAAGCTGCGCATCATATGTGCGTTGCAGAAAGCGCCAGCCAACCAGCCCGCCCGTCGGTATGACTGGTTGAAAAGTCACTGCTGATACGCCATCAGCCGTTCCTCGCGTGGCAAGAGTGAACGCAACGCTTTCAAGCACTTATAGTACTGCTCGGCCACCAACGCCTCGGTTGCGTCGGCCAGAACCCGGCGACTGTCGGCATCTGTAAATACCTGGCTCAACTCTTCGACACGTCGCAGCAATTGCTGGCGCGCCTGATCGGGTTCGGTATCGCCAGACAAAACCAGCTGCGCCGCGTAACAAACACGACGCACCGGTGTATTGACCTCTTCAGGATGTATCGCATCGCGCAGACGCAGGACGTTAGCCTGTGGCGTCATGATCGAGAACCTGCTTCGACGATCCCCGTTTTCGATCACAACACCGTTGATCAGAACTCGTTCCTTGGGGGCGAGTTTCAAAACCAGTCCGCCCATCAGTTCCCCCTCATCTGACGCAGCCCGCGCAAGACGGCCATGTTGATCTCAAGCAGCGGCTCAACCGTTGCCTTGTTCCCCAACACCTGACTGCTGTGTTGTTCGGTAAATTCAGCCAGATAGAAGATTCGAGCCCGCAGGTTATTCGGTAACGCATTGTCAGAATTCGCGACATCCGTCGCCAGCACGCTCCAAAGACGGCGATTCTCGTGCAGGGCCTGCACGAACCCGGCGAAATCGGTTGCCTTACGCGCTGCGGCGGTCTTCAACCGGTGTGTAATCCTGGAAATCGCCTCATACTCCGTATCCCGAGGTGTTCGCGTCGGTGCAGCAGATTGCGCGTAAGCGCGGTGAGCGAGCGTTTGAGGTGTCACGAGAAATCCTTCCAATTGTCCATCAGCGGGCGGTTATGACCGGGGCACGACGCGCGCGCCCCGGTTCTGGTCCTGGGTTACCGGAACAGCGACAGGATGGATTGCGGTGCCTGGTTTGCAATCGACAGCGATTGCGTCGCCAGCTGCTGCTGCACCTGCAGTGCCTGCAGACGGGCCGAGGTTTCTTCCATGTCGGCGTCAACCAGCGAGCCGATGCCGGATTTGAACGAGTCAGACAGGTTCGAGATGAACTCTTTCTGAGTCTCAATCCGTCCCTGAGCCGAACCAAACGCCGCTGCCGCATCAATAGATGTGTCGATAAGGCTTTCAATTGTGCCCAACGCTGCAGCGGCCCCTGCGTCGGTCGATACATCAATCGATGCCAGTGCTCCCAGGCCACCCGAGTTCGCATTGGTAAACTGCGCGGAAACAGACACGTCCCGATCAGCAGCATCGGCGCCTGTGCCAGTAACAAATGACAACGTGCCTTGTGAGCTAGGATCGTAGTCGATCGAGACACCTTGAATTCCCAACGCATCGATCTGGTTTTTCAGCCCAATCGCCACAACTGCATCAGTATTGGCAGCATCGTAGGTTCCAGAGGGATCAAGGTCAGCATCCTGCACCGTATACGAAACGGTCTGGTCACCAACGGTGATCGAAACCTTGTCACCAACTGCGAAGTTATCAGTCGAGCTGTCAATGACGATGGTCCCGGAGCCACCATCTCTGTCCATGGTGAAACCGGCGGCATCCTCGTCTGTGGCCGTATTGTCCGAACCAGCCAGAACGGCCTTACTGACATAGCCTCCGGTAGACAGGTTTTGACTGGCAACCGAGATCGAGGATGCAGTCACACCGCCAGCTGCATCACGATCCAGGGAGGAAAGAATAGATGCGGTGCCAGCTGTGCCGTCCACCAGGTTCAGCCCGTTGAACTGTGCAGCCCCGACGACCGAAGTAATCTGATCGCGCAGAGCGGACACATCGGTATTGATCTTGCCGCGATCCACATTGTCTTCCTGTGCCGCGACGATCTTCTCCTTCATCTGGCTAAGCAGATCGGTCACCGTTTCCGAGGCGTTCCGCGCCACAGCAACAGTCGATTCACCCAGCGCAAGGCTGTCCTTGATGGCGTTGAAGCCCTTAACGTCGGATTCCATCACCTTCGAAATGGCCCAGACGGCAGAGTTATCCTTGGCCGTGGCCACATCCTTACCGGTCGAAATCGCGTTCTGCGTCATTGCCAGGTTCTTGTTGACCGATTTGAGAGTTTGCAGCGCAACCATGGCGCCATTGTTTGTCAGAATGCTGGACATATTTGTCATCCTTTATACGTGCGGGCGCGTTTGACGCCCATGTTGGACCCACCGAGCCGGCAGGCATTCTGTCTTTCTGACTTGTGCGTCGTACCCTGCGGCCTTCGCGCCACCTGCTGTTTCAGGTGCACCGTCACATTTGACCGCCATCCCCTAACGGAGTGCTAAGACAAGAAAATCCAAAACCTCGGATTTGAATCAAACCAGGATCTAAGCCCGTTTTTCCAGCTTTGCCTGCGACCGCAGAACAAACCCGTTCCGCTGACCAGCGGCGTCGTACGTACTGAATTCCTGCTTTACCCGGCGCAGTTCCGACATCCGGTCCGCGACGGCGCGAATACCCTCGGCCGCGTTGTTTAGAAGGGCCTGATTGCGTGCGACCTTTTTCTGAACCCGGATCAGATCATCGCTTTCCAGCACATGCAGCTGGTTAATAACGCCAATCAGGGTTTCCTTTTCAGGTGTCAATCGGCTCAAATCAGTCAGGTCCCCTTGGATCAAAGCCGCACGCTCAAGATCCAACAAGTCTTCCAATGCCCGGATCGGGTTGTTATCCATCGGACTTCTCCATCATTGAGTTGAATATTATCTCGGAAAGCCCAACTCCTCCGGCTCTGGCCATCTGCCGCGCCTGCTGCTGGACAAGAAACGAGGCAAACTGATCCTCACCCGCCCCCCCTCCGAAGGAACTGCGCGTCTGGCCAAGGCCCGCGGATTTCAGCATCTCAGCCAGAAAAGCGGCTTCAAGCTCAACAGACGCGGCTTTCAGTTTCTGTGGAATCTGTGCGGAAAGCGCGGTGGCCCCGGTCGCTGTGATCGTCATCGGTTTCTCCGAAAATTGCTTCGAACTTTCGCGATCAAAGAGGAAAGCAGTTAAAATAAACGTAACTCCTTGGGTACATAGTGCGGGCCAGACAAACGGAGCCGGAGCAAAAAATGCCCAACCCGCTGACACTCATGACGACCGCGCATTCCACCGGGGCCAAAACCGGCGCGCCTCAAGGAAAGGAGCGGGAGACCAGGGGCGGATTTGCCTTTGAGGACGTGCTGAACGAGGGCGTCGAACAACAAGAAGCGGAAGACGCGCTGGTGGCCGCGGCTGATCCCGAACTGTCGGCAGAGCCATCGAACCCCGAGGCAGTCACTTCTACCGAGTCGCCGGCTCCAGGCAAAACCGATGAGCCAAAGCCAATCCACCCTCAGGCAGGCCTGCAAGACCCGCCCACCGAACCTGAGGATGTGATGGCCGATAAGACAGGCGCTGCGGCTTCGCCCTCCGACGCAATACAGCGGGTCCCTCCCTCATCCACGGAAGAACCGGGTCAGTACAACAAGAGAGTAACTCAGGGGGCAGCCGTTCCAACATCGAGCGACAATTTTCCCAACGCCAATGGCCCAGTTCAAAAGCCTGAAACCGGGCACACCCAAGTTACGGAGCAGAGTCTTGCCCCAGTTGCGCCGAGTCCAGATTCGGCACCGGGTGCGGACCCGAAACCACCACGACGCAGAGTTGAAGCAGGGGACCGTTTTGCCACTCATCCAAACCAGCTGGCAAAAGACCAATCAGCTCAGCAAGCTGCCATCTCTGCCGCATTCAAGACACAGGCACCGACGCAGACCTCAGGCTGGACGCAGGACACTGGCATCACTGACACCCCAGCAGACCCAGAGCCGAAAGACATACCCTCGCTCAAAGAGTTGACCGCTGGTCACACCCTTCGTGACACGATGCCAACGGCGCCCATCGCCAATGCCCGCGCGGAGACAGCACGCGCGATCGCAGGACAGCTTGCCGCCGTGGTATCGACCCGTCCCGGTGCAGGTGGCGTGGAAATCGCCTTGAACCCAGAGGAGCTTGGACGCGTATCCATTACACTCAACAGCAGAGAAGACGGGTTTTTTCTGACCATCGCCGCTGAACGCCCTGAGACGCTTGATCTGATGCGGCGGCACATTGCGATCCTGTCCGCGGAATTCGAAAGGCTGGGGTACGGAGATCTGTCGCTCGATCTTGGCATGTCCGGAGAAGCGCCACAGCAGGGAGGCCATCCAGAATCCGATACCGCTGTGGATTCAGTCGAAATGGCAGGCGCAACAGATCATCCGGCTCCAACGATCCCCATCGGCCCTGACCGGGGCCTTGATATGAGGCTTTGATCGATGATTACAACACCCACGTCAGCGGCTTCACAAGCCGCAAACCCCAGCGCGGTCAGCAACAATCAACGCTCGGCCCTGGCTTCGGATTTCGAAACCTTTCTGCGCATGTTGACCGTACAGGCGCGCAATCAGGACCCTTTGGAACCTCTGGATTCATCCGAATATGCGTCGCAGCTGGCACAGTTTTCTATGGTTGAACAACAGGTCAAAGCCAACGAGCTTTTGTCCGGTCTGGCCCTGACTTTGGGGGCCGTCAATCTGAACCAACTCGCTGGCTGGGTCGGAATGGACGTCCAGGTCGCTGCGCCATTCCGCTTTGAGACTCACCCCATTCCGATTTTCGCGGAGGCCGAGCCCACCGCAGACCGGGCGGAACTGGTCATTCGTGACGATCAGGATACGGTCGTCGACCGCATCCCGGTACCCAGCGACAAGTCCGAATTTGAGTGGGCTGGAGTGAGCAGCACCGGTGACCCTTTGCCAGCGGGCAACTACTCGGCATCTCTGGAAAGCTTCAAGGGCGGCAAGTTACTGTCCGATACGCCCGCTTCCGCCTTCAGCCGCGTGGTCGAGGCGCAGGTCAGCGAGGACGCTGTAGTGTTGAAGCTGGACAGCGGTGCCGAGGTGTCTGTCGACAAGGTTACACAAATCCGCACGGGTGCTTGATCTGGAGCGCAAGGCGGGCCAAAGCTTGGCCAATCGCGACTCGCCTCCAAATCCGGTATATCCCCTGTCTGATCGTAACCAACCTCCACCCGGTCTTGTTGCCCTGCTCCGCACCCGAGAGCTGATTGATCCCGCAGTGAACTTCGAAGTGCTGTATGGGGGGCGGACCAATCGTGTTTGGAAGGTGCTGTCGGGCAAGAACGACGCCGTATTGAAGCTTTATTGCGCCTCGTTCCAAAACCCGTTGTTCCGAAATGATGCAAGGCTTGAGGCCGAGTGCCTGCGCGCACTCAACAGCTCTGGTTTCGTCCCCAATCTGCGCGCGACCGGCTCGTTCGGGAACGATAGCTGGGTTTACTATGACCACGCGCCGGGTGCGCCATGGCGGGACGGAGTTGAATGCGTCGCCCTTCTGCTCAGAAAACTTCACCAGATTCCGGTCGATCTGGACCTTCCGGACGGCTGCAACGGCAGCGACGACCTGGACCGGCACGCGCGTCAGATTTTGGCGTCCTGCCAGTCGCAGGAACAGAAATCGTTGCTTGCGATGCAACCTCAGGGTCATATCCCGCCGCTCTCCGATCAGTGCCTGATCCATGGCGATCCCGTCGCGGGAAATATTTTGCAATCCCCGGATGGGCTGACACTGATCGATTGGCAATGCCCCGCTCTGGGCGACCCCTGTGAAGATCTGGCGATGTTCCTTTCACCAGCGATGCAGCAGCTTTATCGCGGCGCACCCTTGTCCGAGGCTGACATGGCGCAGTTCCTTGCGGCTTACGACTGTCCCAAAGTTACCGAACGCTATCTGACACTGCGTCCCTGGTTTGCGTGGCGCATGGCGGCCTATTGTCTTTGGCGGATCGAGAACGGATCACCTGACTACGCGCCTGGATATGAGCTTGAAGTCGCAGCCCTATAGGTCCGCCAAACCCAGAAAAGCATAGGCCGGCGGCATTAAGACACGGCGCCAGCGGCCCAAAGGAAATCGGCTTGGCGGTTCTGCAATCGGCGGCGGAAGGCCGGTCGATTGTCCTAAAGCCAGCCGTGCCAACGCACGCCCGCAATAGGTACCCATTGCGACACCGTTGCCATGATAGGCAAACCCCGCATACATCCCGCCTTGGCCCGGAACCGGACCCGCAAAGGGCACGAGATCTCGGGCCAGGCAAACCATACCAGACCAGATATGCGTGACATCAATCCTCGCCCAGGCGGGGAACATCTGTTTGAAGTCTCGCAGTACCTTTCGCCGAATGCGGGCCTCGGCCCGGGACGATGACATCAAACCGCCGCGCATCCCGAACAGAAACCGCCGATCCGGCATCAATCGGAAATAATGCAGCAGGTTGCGTGTGTCATAGGCCATCTGATCCGATGTCCACCCCTGCGCCTGCAGTTCAGCATCTGTCAGGGGGCGCGTAACCAGAACAGTTGATTGTGTTGGCATATAGCGCGCGGCCATCCATGGCGGCAGGTCCTCGCTTGAATAGCCATTTGTACAGATGAGGACCGTCGAAGCGCGAACGTTGCCCGCAGGTGAGGTAAGGACATATCCTGAAGCGGTCTTATCGATCTGCGTAACCGGGCTGTTCTGGAATGGTTTTGCACCCTTTGACCGAGCGGCTTCCGCCAGCCCGAATAGATACTTTCTCGGGTTCAGGCCAAAACCTACGGGCGAGGTATAGCCCCCAAAGAATGCGCCACCCAACCCAAGTCCCTGCAACTCGTTTCTCTCATGCAATTGCCCGGTCGGATCGGCCGACTGACGCAGACGTTCCATGGCACGTTCTGAATGGGCGAGCTGAGTTTCGCCGCGGGAATGCGTATCCGCATCAATTCGGTGACAAGACAAAAGGTCGGCAACCAGCGATACGGCATCTTCCTCTGCCCTGAAATATGCCCGCGTCGCCGCCGGGCCATATCGGCGGGTCAGGCTTGCCTCGCTTAACTTCGAACCGCCCAGGCAGCAGAACCCGCCGTTTCGCCCGGACGCCCCCCAACCCGGAGTTTCCGCCTCAAGAACGGCGACCGAAGCCCCCGCCTCAGCCAGATGCAGCGCGGCAGACAAGCCGGTGAAACCGCCGCCGACAACAGCGACATCAAAGCTGAGGTCGCCCTCCAGCGTCGGCCAGTCCGGTGCCGCGATTGTCTCGTCCCACCAACACCCTGCACGGGGGGCGGGGCCATAGGCGTAATCCGAGAAAACCCGCCTCATTCGACCTGCGCCGCTGCCTGCTCATCCTGTTTCTGCCGAACCATCGCCCGTTTTGTCACCAGTGACGCGACGATAACGCCCACTGTGACAACCGCAATCATCAACGTGGACAGCGCGTTAATTTCAGGGCTGACACCCAAACGCACGGCTGAGAATATCTTGATCGGCAGCGTGGTGGCTGAAGGTCCGGATGTGAACGAGGCGATCACCAGATCATCAAGCGACAGGGTAAAGGCCAGCAACCAACCCGAAATCACCGCCGGCGCAATGATCGGCAAGGTCACCAGACGAAAGGCTTGCGCAGGTGAGCAGCCCAGATCCAGCGCCGCCTCCTCCAGCGACCGATCAAAGGTCACAAGACGCGAGGACACGACGACTGAAACGAAACACATCGAAAATGTCGTATGCGCCAGCACGATGGTCAGGATACCCCGATCCAATCCGATGCCGATGAACAACAACAGCAGCGACAGGCCCGTGATCACTTCGGGCATCACCAGCGGGGCATAGATCATCCCGGAAAACAGTGTTCGTCCAAAGAACCGCCCGCCGCGCACCAGAACATAGGCTGCTGCGGTGCCCAGAATCGTCGCAAGCGTTGACGAGAACACCGCGACCCGCAGCGTGACCCAAGCCGCATCAAGAAAGGCTTCGTTCTGCATCAACTCGCCGTACCATTTGGTCGAAAACCCGGCCCAAACGGTGACAAGCTTGCTTTCGTTGAAGCTGAAGATGATCAGGATGATCATCGGGATATAGAGAAACGCGAAACCAAGCGTCAGAGAGACAGTATTGAACCAGCTGAGTCTGCTCATTTTTCAGCCTCCGTCTGCTTTTGCTGGTTCCGCTGGAACAGCACAATCGGGACTACGAGGATAAGCAGCAGAACCACCGCCACTGCGCTTGCAACCGGCCAGTCGCGGTTCGAGAAGAACTCTTCCCAGAGCACCTTGCCGATCATCAATGTACCCGATCCACCCAGAAGCGACGGGATCACGAATTCACCAATCACCGGGATCATCACCAGGAAACAGCCTGCTATTATACCGGGGCGTGACAGAGGGATAGTCACCAACCAGAAAGCCTGCAGACGCGAGCAACCCAGGTCTTCAGCCGCTTCGATCAGCGAGCCATCCATCCGTTCCAGCGACGAATAAATCGGCAGGATCATGAAGGGCAGATAAGTGTAGACGATACCGATATAGACCGCCGTATTGGTGTTCAGAATGGTCAGCGGGGTCGAGATGATGCCCGTCCATAACAACAGCTGGTTCAGATAACCTTCGTTGCTGAGAATGCCCATCCACGCGTAAACCCGGATCAGGAACGAGGTCCAGAACGGCAAGATAACCAACATCATGAATGTGGGTCGCCATTCTTCAGGCGCACGCGCCATCGCGTAGGCGATCGGGTAGCCGACAATCAGAGTGAGAATTGTCGAAATCAGAGCGATTTTGACGCTGGAAAGGTAAGCTTTCCAGTATAGATCATCCTCAGTCAGCCAAACGAAGTTCTCAAGATCAAGCTGGCTGAAGAAGTTCTTAATGCCAGTCCAGCCCTCAGAGAAATCCAATGTCGGCGTGTAAGGTGGAATGGCCAGCGCGGTGTCCGAAAGTGAGATTTTCAGAACGATAAAGAACGGCACCAGAAACAGCGCCAAAAGCCAGACATAGGGAATGGCGATCAGAACGGCGCGACGCATCAGTTTTCCAACAAGACCGCGGCAGTCGCTGTCCAGGACAGCCAGACCGGGTCTTCCCACGTGAAGGAACGGCGCGAGATACGACGGGTATTCGCCGTTTGTGCCTTGATGATTGTACCGTTCGGCAGCTCAACATGATAAGTCGACAGATTGCCCAGATAAGCGATGTCATGCACCTTACCTTGGATCGCATTAATCGCATCTGCGGGCCGCTCGGCAGAAATGGCGACTTTCTCGGGACGGATCGCCAGATGGCAGCGCTGCCCATTGGACAACGCGGTCGCGGATGACGCCGTGAGCGGAGGCTGACCCTCGGCCCAATCGATCTGATAGCTTTCATCGCCTTGTGCTGTGGCACGCCCTTCGATGATGTTCACGTCGCCGATAAAATCAGCGACATAGACGGAATTCGGTGTCTCATAGATGCGATCGGGCGTCGCCACTTGCATGAGCTTGCCTTGATCCATAACGGCCACTCGGCTGGCAACGGTCATCGCCTCTTCCTGGTCGTGGGTTACGATGACAAAGGTCGTGCCTGTCTTTTCCTGAATGTCCATCAACTCGAATTGAGTATCCTGACGCAGTTTCTTATCCAGCGCGCCCAAGGGTTCGTCGAGCAAAAGCAGTTTTGGCGCTTTGGCCAATGACCGGGCCAGCGCCACGCGTTGGCGTTGACCGCCCGAGATCTGATGCGGCTTACGGCGCGCAAATTGCTCGAGCCGGGTCAGGCGCAGCATCTCTTCAACGCGTTCTTCCAGATCGCGTTTGGGCATGTTGTCCCGACGCAGACCAAAGGCGATATTGTCCCAGATGCTGAGATGAGGGAACAGGGCGTAAGACTGAAACATCATGTTCACCGCCCGTTTATTGGGCGGGATCGGATCGATATCCTGACCCCCAAGAAGGATGTGTCCTTCGGTCGGGGTTTCAAAACCGGCCAGCATCCGCATCATCGTGGTCTTGCCACAGCCCGACGGCCCGAGCAGCGCAAAGAACTCGCGTTCATAGATATCCAGCGACAGATTATCTATTGCGGTGAAGGCGCCAAAGCGTTTGGTGACGTTCTGGAACTGGATCAAGGGTTTCGCCTGCGGGTCATCCCACGGCGCAAATACTTCTGAATTCAAAGCGGCCCCCGTTTATCGGACGAGATGGAATAGGCGCAAGGCAGTCAACCTGCCTTGCGCTGCAATCAGATCAGGTGCCTGATTTCACTTTGGTCCAAAGACGGGTCACGACCCGCTGGGTCTTCGCCGGATAGGGCGTGGTGATATAAAGGTTTTGCATCGTGCCATCATCCGGATAGATCGCCTGATCGCCGATTACATCTTCCTCAAGGAACTCCTGCGAAGCCTTGTTGCCGTTGGCGTAGTAAACATAGTTCGATGCAGCGGCCATGTTGTTGGCGTCCAGGATGAAGTTCAGAAACTTATGCGCACCTTCCGGGTTCGGAGCATCGACAGGTATCGCCATCTGGTCAAACCACATCAACGATCCCTCTGCGAACGGGTGGTATTCGATCACCACACCGTTATCTGCCTCTGCCGCGCGGTCTCGGGCCTGCAGAATATCGCCCGACCAACCCACGGCCACGCAAATATCACCATTGGCGAGCGCATTGATGTATTCTGAGCTATGGAACTTCTGAACATACGGTCGTACGCTGGTCAGAACCTCTTCGGTTTTCGCTATCACATCCTTGTCGTGGCTATCCGGGTCTTCTCCGATATACTGCAGTACCATCGGGATAATCTCAGCAGGCGCGTCCAAAAAATGGACGCCGCATGATGCCAGCTTTTCCATGTTTTCCGGCTTTAGCACCAGATCCATGCTATTGAGCGCAACATCATCGCCCAATACCTCTTTGACCTTGTCGACATTCACGCCAATGCCGGTTGTCCCCCACATGTAGTTGATCGAGTAAGCATTGTTGGGATCATAACCAGCGGTACGTTCCTGGATCACATCCCACAGATTGCCAGCATTCGACAGTTTGGCCGCGTCAAGTTCCTGAAACGCCCCAGCCTGAATCTGACGTTGCAAAAACGTTCCCGAAGGCACCACGACATCATAACCGGACCCGCCGGCCAGCATCTTGGTTTCCAGAACTTCGTTGCTGTCAAACACGTCATAGATCAGCGTCAGACCTGTCTCTTCTTCGAATTTGCTCAGCAGTTCTTCGTCAATATAGTCGGACCAGTTATAGACGCGCACCTCTTCGGCGAACGCGGCCGAAGTCCCCAATGCGACGATCGCTGTCATCCCCAGCGTTTTCAGTGTCATGATTTTCTCCCTGCGATTATGCGGCTATTTTCACCTTTTTTTGGATTTGATCAAGTTTTGCGTTTTGCACCCGATTCACCTATGGTTGGATCTGGTGCAGATTCTGGTAAATCTGAAACACTCGGATTGGGGCAAACCTTTTGGATTTGATCAAAAATAAAGCAGTCGCAGCTCTTACGGATGACGAAAAACGCCCGGTGCATGAACAGGTCTATCGCACTCTGAAATCGCAGATCCTGTTTGGTGATCTTGTACCCGGTCAGCCGGTTACAATTCAGGGGCTGACTGATTCTCTGGGCGTCGGCATGACCCCTGTGCGCGAGGCGATTCGGCGACTGATTTCTGACGGCGCCCTGATCTTTCAGGGCAACCGCAGGGTCAGCGTACCTCTGTTGTCTGCGGGTGATATCGAACAGATGATATTCGCGAGGATATCAATAGAAACAGAGCTTTCCAGACGCTCGACCGCGAACATCACCAATGCCGAGATAGACTACCTAGAAAAGCTGGATCAACGCCTGGACAATATGATCGCGGATGGGGATGTCAGCGGCTACCTGCGTTTGAACCATGCGTTTCACCAGGCCCTCTATTCGCACGCCGATGCCCCGATCCTTGTTGATCTGGCCGAGCGGTTGTGGCTGAGATTCGGCCCCTCATTGAGGATTGTTTGCGGCCGTTTCGGGACTCAGAGCCTGCCCGACAGGCATAAAGACATCATCCTGGCTCTGCGTGATCGCGATGTGGAAAAAGCTGCAGTAGCAACGGCTCAGGACATCGAGCAGGGTATGGGAATGATGGGAGACGCCCTGAACAACGGCTGAGAACCAGCGATTCGATTGACAGCGTAAAATTTGATCATATTCTATCCGGCAACCACTGTTGCAGGAGAGTCCCCGATGTCCATCATCACCAATCACTTGCCCACCGCTGAATTGCAGGCGTTGGATGCGGCACATCACCTGCATCCGTTTTCAACCAATGATGCACTGGAAACCGAAGGTGTCCGGGTCATTACCCGTGCCAACGGCGTATATCTGACCGATAGCGAAGGGAACGACATTCTGGATGGTATGGCCGGACTGTGGTGCGTGAACATCGGGTATGGCCGGGACGAACTGGCCGATGCCGCCGCCCGCCAGATGCGCGAACTGCCCTACTACAACACCTTCTTCAAAACGACCCATGCCCCTGCCATTGCGCTGGCTGCAAAGCTGGCCGAACTGGCACCGGGCGATCTGAACCACGTCTTTTTCGCAGGCGGCGGGTCCGAGGCCAACGATACCAACATCCGGCTGGTGCGCACCTACTGGGCCGAGAAGGGTCAGCCCGACAAGAACATCATCATAAGCCGCAAGAATGCCTATCACGGATCGAGCGTCGGTTCGGCCTCGTTGGGCGGCATGGCCGGTATGCACGCTCAGGGCGGCATTCCGATCCCGAATATTCACCACATCAACCAGCCCAATTGGTGGTCAGAGGGCGGCGACATGAGCCCGGAAGAATTCGGTCTAGCCCGTGCCCGCGAACTGGAAGAGGCAATACAGGAACTGGGTGAAGACCGTGTGGCGGCCTTCATTGCCGAGCCCGTTCAGGGCGCGGGTGGCGTCATCATCGCGCCCGACAGCTATTGGCCGGAAATCCAGCGCATCTGCGACAAGTACGATATCCTGCTGATCGCGGATGAGGTGATCTGCGGCTTTGGCCGAACCGGCAACTGGTTCGGGTCCCAAACGGTTGGGATCAGGCCGCATATCATGACCATCGCCAAGGGCCTCAGCTCGGGCTATGCACCCATCGGCGGTTCGATTGTGTGTGACGAGGTTGCCAGCGTCATCAGCGCCACCGAGTTCAACCACGGTTACACCTATTCCGGCCATCCGGTTGCGGCGGCGGTGGCACTTGAAAACCTGCGCATTCTTGAAGAAGAGAAGGTCATCGATCACGTGCGTAGCGTAGCCGCCCCCTACCTCAAAAAGAAATGGGAGGCACTGACCGAGCATCCGCTGATCGGCGAGGCGACGATCGCGGGCATGATGGGCTCCATCGCGTTGACACCCGAAAAGGCAAGCCGGGCGAAGTTCGCATCAGACCCCGGCACAATCGGGTATATCTGCCGCGAGCATTGCTTCAAAAACAACCTGATCATGCGCCATGTGGATGACCGGCTGGTCATCTCTCCTCCGCTGGTCATCACGCCGGCTGAGATCGATGAGATGTTTGTGCGCATTCACAAATCACTGGACGATGCACTGGCTGAAATCAACGAAAAGGGCCTGATGAAACCCGCGTCCTGATCGGTAAATCACGGGCGACCCTCTTGGGTCGCCCTTGCGTTCAACGCATCCGCTCCAGCAAACTGAGCGACGGGTACCCATCCGGAACCAACCCTTGCGCAACCTGAAACGCACGGACCGCATTGATCGTATTCGGCCCGGTGCGCCCATCGACCCCCTGCGTGTCGAAGCCCGCCTGCGTCAGCCGGCGTTGCAGTTCTTTCTTCTCGGTAAAGCTCAATACGCGATCTCCACGCGGCCAATCGGCCTGAAACGGGCTGCCCCCCGCAAGCTGGTCGGACAGATGCCCGATTCCGATCACATAGGCGTCTGCACCGTTGTAGGCCTCGATTACCTTGAAATTGTCGAAGATCATCAGGGCAACACCCCGACCACCTGCAGGCAACAGGATCGCGGCTTGTCCATGATCAGGCACGGGTTGGCCGGAAGGGGTCTGAACCCCACGCGCTGCCCATTCCGATGGCATCAGCGTAAAATCTCGCCGCGCGTCGGAGTAGTCGAATTCTGACGGTAATCGTACCTCAACCCCCCAAGGTTGGTCCTTCGTCCACCCATGTTTGGACAGATATGCCGCCGCCGAAGCCAGAGCATCCGTTGGATCATCCGACCAGATATCGCGACGCCCATCGCCGTCAAAATCAACCGCGTGATCCAGAAACGAGGTCGGCATGAACTGCGTGTGACCCATCGCTCCGGCCCAGCTGCCAACCATATTCCCGGCATCGACGTCCCCGGCCTGCAGGATCTGCAGCGCGGCCAGCAGCTGCGTTTCGAAGAATCGCGCACGTCGAGCGTCAAAGGCCAGCGTAGCAAGCGACCGGATGGTTTGCTTGCTGCCGCGATAAGTTCCAAACGAGGTTTCAAGACCCCAGATCGCTGTGACCACCTCTTTCTCAACGCCATATTGCGCTTCGATACGGGTCAAAGTCTCCCGGTGCTTGTCCAGCCCGGCACGACCGTTGGAAATCCGCGTCTTTGAAACTGCACCATCCAGATACTCCCAGATCGGTTTGGAAAACTCTGCCTGATTGCGATCTCGTTTGATGATGTCGCTGTCATAGGTCACCCCGGCCAAAGCACGATCCAGCGTGTCACCCGATATGCCCTGCTCCTGCGCCCGCTTGCGGAACGCCCCCAGCCAGGCCTGAAAGCGGGCATTCCCTTCTGCCGATACGCGATGCGCCTCAATCTTCGGGCGCAGCACGGGCCGGACCGAGACCGTCACGTCTGCCGAGGCCAATTGCACATTTTCCACTAAAGGTCGGGCCAGAGGCCGTTTCGATTCGTCTGTTGTATCCGCCTGCACGATGGATGCCCATAATGCGGCGGTCATGACGCCACCTACGCACTTACGCATTCCGTTTTTCCTGATTACTGCTCAGAACCGATGATAGCGCAGAATCGCGTTTTCACAAAGTGCCAGGCGCTAGGTTTCCTGATCCTGTGCTTCGCGTTCCGCGCGAATACGGGCAATCGCCTCGCGCAACAGCGATACGCGATTGGGTCGAAAGCTATCGTCGGTCACATCCATGCCCTGCATACGATCCAGCCGAAACACTCGGAAATCCTGGCGCAAGTGACACCAGCTGAGCAGTACGCTGGCGCGATCCATATAGACGATGCTCAGCGGATTGACCCGACGCCGGGTATCCGCGCCTTTGGCATCGGTATAGGCGAACTCGATCACGCGTTCATCCCATGCGGCTTGGCGTAGAATGGCGACGTCAATTGTTGGCACCGCTGGCCTGTCAAATCGCGTGGCGGTCAGAACAGCATGGCTCAGCCGATGCGACTGGCGCTGCGGCAAACGGCCCTGCAGCTTGCGTAGGGCCGCGCTTGCAGCATCCGACAACGCGGGATCACCAATCAATTGCACCTCACGCAGGCCCAGAACCAACGCTTCAAGCTCATCATTGGTGAAGCCCAGAGGCGGCAGTGTCGCGTCTTCGATCAGAGTAAACCCAAACCCGGCTTCGCCGTCGATCACAGCCCCCAAACCACGTAACGCGTCGATATCCCGATGAACGGTACGCGACGACACACCCAAATCCTGCGCCAACTGAAGCGATGTTCTGGGCGCGGGGCCAGAACGCAAGGCTTGCATCAACTGAAACAGACGGGCGGTGCGGGACATAGTGCACATTACTCTAAACCTAATGTCAGAAACTGTCATTAGTCCGGCGTATTCATCGGGCGTCCCAATTATGGAGCTGATGATGCTGACCCTTCTCACCTTCCCCTCTGCCTTCGGCCTGTTCAGTGCCAGCCCGTTCTGCGTGAAAACAGCCCTGATGCTTCAACGCGCAGGCCAGCACTGGCAACGGTCCGATCTTTTAGACCCCCGCAAGATGCCACACCAGAAACTGCCCGTTCTGCGCACGCCCGAACGCCTGATCCCTGACAGCGACCTGATCCGCGAGTGGCTCGAGTCTCAGGGCGCTGATTTCGATGTCGGCCTGAATGATCTGCAAAAGGCCCAAGCCCGAGCCCTGATCCGCATGGCCGAGGAACATCTGTACTTCCACGTCGTGCAGGACCGCTGGGCCAATGATGAGGTCTGGCCAATCCTGCGCGATACGTTCTTCACCGTCATTCCTGCGCTGATCCGCAAACCGGTTTCGAACTCGATCCGCAAATCCGTTGTCAAAGGGTTGGCGTTCCAGGGCGTTTCCCGCTTTTCACCTGCCGAACGACAGGACCGGTTGGAGCGCGATCTTGAGGCGATCTCGACCTATCTTTGGCAAGCGCCCTACCTGATGGGTGAGGAACCAACCTCGGCGGACATGAGCGTCGGTCCGATGCTGGCCGCGATGCGCGCGACACCGTCCGACACCCCCCTGACCCGCCGGATCAAACAGGATAAGCTGCTCAGCAGCTATATTGATCGAATGGAACAGGCGATCCCACTGTCATGACACCCTTTGAGGATGCAAAAGTCGCCGCAGCTTACGAGGCGCTGCCGGAAGAGACACGTGCAGGCGCACTGGCACTGCGCGAGTTGATCTTCGAAACGGCGGCCTCGCTCCCACGCGCCCAGCCGCTGGAAGAAGCGTTGCGGTGGGGCCAGCCAGCCTATTTAGCACCCAAAGGCTCGACGATCCGGCTGGGCGGACACAAGGCGGCCCAGTTTGCGTTGTTCGTGCACTGCCAAAGCCGGTTGATGGGCGATTTCACCTCAGCCTTTCCCGGAGAGGATCAGGTTGATGGCAATCGTGCTGTTCTATTCGATACCCTCGATCAGATCGATCCGACGCGCCATGGCTGGCTGATTGCCCGCGCGCTGACCTATCACCTCTGACGGCGTTTGCGTTCGACCTTGCGCTTGATTTTGTCCTTCTTGCGCTTGGTGCTGACCGCCTTGCGCCGAGACCCACGTTTCGCCGGGCCGCGTCCGCGCGGCAGGGCCTGATCGTCGATGGAGAGCAATTCTAACTCCAACCCGCCCGTCACCGGTGTGGCCTCGGTCAGTCGCACGGTAACGCGCTGGCCGATGGCGATAATCAGCCCGGTGTCCGAGCCCATCAGCGTTCCGGCCTCACGGTCGAAATGGAAGAACTCGCGCCCGAGTGACCGCACCGGGACAAGCCCGTCCGCCCCGGTCTCATCCATCTTCACGAAGGCGCCAAACCGGGCGATGCCGCTGATGCGGCCAGTAAATTCATTGCCCACCCGTTCGCTGAGATAGGCAGCCAGATAGCGATCCGTCGTATCGCGCTCGGCCATCATCGAGCGGCGCTCGGTGTCCGAAATATGGGTGGCGGTTTCCTCCAAGCGCCCGATCTCATCCTCGGTCAGCCCGTCCTTGCCCCAGCCATGCGCCGTAATCAGCGCGCGGTGCACGATCAGGTCGGCGTAGCGGCGGATGGGCGAGGTGAAATGGGCATAGTTCCTCAGTGCCAGACCAAAATGGCCGAAATTTTCGGGATTGTAATACGCCTGCGCCATCGACCGCAGGGTCGTGAGGTTGATCAGTTCCGCATCTTCGGTTCCAGCAGCGGCGTTCAGCAAGGCATTCAAATGACGGGTCTGCAGCACCTGCCCCTTGGCCAGATTCAGCCCCGCCGCCTGCGCCGTTTCGCGCAAGCTCTCCAGCTTCTCCGGTGCAGGTTCTTCGTGCACGCGGAACAACAGCGGGCGACGTTTTGCGATCAGCGTCTCGGCGGCGGCAACGTTGGCGAGGATCATGAACTCTTCGATCAGCTTATGTGCATCCAGCCGGTCACGGAACGCAACGCTGGTCACCTCACCTGCGTCGCTGAGTACGATCTTGCGTTCAGGCAGGTCCAGTTCCAACGGCTGGCGCTCCGCCCGCGCTTTTTTCAAGGCAGCATAGGCGACATAGAGCGGTTTCAGAACCGTCTCCAACAACGGCCCGGTACGGTCGTTCGGGTTGCCGTCGATGGCCTCCTGCACCTCGGTATAGTTCAACGAGGCGGCAGAGCGCATCAGGCCGCGCACGAACCGGTGCCCGATCTTATTCCCATCGGCATCGATCTGCATCCGCACGGCGATACAAGCGCGCGGCACCCCTTCGTGCAGGGAACACAGATCACCGGACAGACGGTCCGGCAGCATCGGAACCACGCGGTCAGGGAAGTAGCTGGAATTGCCGCGCTTGCGCGCCTCACGATCCAGCGCCGTGCCGGGCTGCACATAGGCGGCCACGTCGGCTATGGCGACCCAGATCACATGGCCACCCTTGTTCTTCGGGTCATCGTCCGCGTGCGCATAGCAGGCGTCATCGTGATCGCGCGCGTCCGAGGGGTCGATGGTCACCAACGGCATATCCCGCAAATCCTCGCGCCCTTTCAGGCCAACGGGTTTGGCCTTGTCGGCCTCTTCGATCACCTTGTCGGGAAATTCGTCCGGGATTCCGTGCTGATGTATCGCGATCAGAGAGACGGCCTTGGGCGCTGAGGGATCACCCAGCCGTTCGACGATACGCGCACGCGGCAGACCCATGCGGTTCTTGGGGCCGGCTTGTTCCGCTTCGACCAGTTCTCCGTCTTTGGCGCCATGAACCGCGCCATCGGGGACCAACCACTCGGTCTGACCGGTCTTGTCTATGGGCACGATCCGGCCACCCTCGGCCCCCTTGCGGAAGATGCCGACGATCTTGCGCGGGTTGGTGCCGATGCGGCGGATCAGGCGCGCCTCGTAATTGTGGTCTTCTTCCTGCACCACGGTCAGACGGGCCAGAATGCGATCGCCCTCACCCAGGGCCGGATCACTGGCGCGGGTGATCAGCAGCACAATGGGCTCGACCCCTTCGCCATGCCATTCCAGTGGACGCGCAAACAGGTCGCCATCCGCGTTCGGAGCCTTGACCTGCAACACGCTGACCGGCGGCAGGCGGTCAGGATCACGATAGCTGCGCTTGCGCTTTTCCAGATGCCCCTCGGCTTCAAGCTCCTTCAGGATGCGCTTGAGGTCGATCCGATCCGCGCCCTTGATGCCAAAGGCCTTGGCGATATCGCGTTTCGAGGTCAGGGAGGGGTTCGCCGAGATCCAGTCGAGGACCTCTTGCTTGGTCGGAATGCGTGTCATGAGTTTGGCCTAGCACGGGTATGCGACCGCGTCATGACCAAAAAGCGGCGCATCGGTTCAGCCGTGCAGATCGGCCACGGTATCCACGTCGCGCAGATGATCCAGCAGCGCCACCCGGTGCCCGCGAACCGAAGCCAGCGTGTCGGCCAACGCATATTCTGTAGACCAGCGCACATCCTGAAACAGCCGCGCGGGTATCGCACCATATCGCTGTGCGCCAACCAGCCAGTACCCCCCGTCGGGGGCAGGGCCAAATACCATCTCAGCCCGTCCCAGCGCGTTAAAGGCCCGCGCGATGTGACCCCGCGTTATTCCCGGAATATCCGCGCCGATCAGGCAAACCGGCCCTTTGGGGGCAGCACGCAACATCCGCCCCATGCGATCACCCAGATCACCGCGCCCCTGCGCCGCGCGCGGCAGATCGACAGGCCAGACACGACTGCGCATCCCCTCACGATCCGGAGACACGGCCAGAACGATCTGCCAGCGCGGATCGCGCAAGCGCCGGGTCAGAGATCGGGTCTGATGCCGGAACCACCAGGCAGCGCCCGTCATGCCGATATCGCGTCCCAGTCGCGTCTTGACCCGCCCCGGGCGCGGCTCTTTCACCATGATGACCAGTGTGCGTCTCAAGTCAGTTCCCGAGACATGTCCTGATGCTCGATCCCTGCATCCAAATAGGTGGGGCCGACGGCGACAAAGCCCAGTTTCCTATAAAAGCTCAGCGCATGAAGCTGGGCGCCGAGCCTGACTGTGACAATACCCGCCGTTCCTTCACAAAGCTCAACTGCTTTGCGGATCAGATCAGCGCCCAACCCGCTCCCCCGCGCGCGCTCCAAGACGCAGACCCTGCCGATCTTTGCTACGTCGCCGTCAAACACAATGCGCGCGGTTCCTACTGGGCCCAGCACGTCGTGCGCCAAAAGATGGGTGGCGGTTTCGTCCAGGTGATCCAGTTCTTCACGGGCGGGCACACCTTGTTCGACAACGAACACCTGATGCCTAAGATCAAAACAGCTGCGCAGGTCCTGCGTAACTTCGATATTCCGAGTCATGCGAAGTAATCCGTCAGGATACGGGCATAGATCGCCTTGAGTTGATCGATCTGCGCCACCTCGACGCATTCATCGACCTGATGCATGGTGCGCCCAACCAAACCGAATTCGACCACCGGGCAGTGGTTCTTGACAAACCGCGCATCCGACGTACCGCCAGTCGTCGAAAGCACGGGCTGCACGCCGGTTTCCGCCTCGACCGCCCGCGCCACAAGATCAGACAAAGGCCCCGGTGGGGTCAGAAAACTCTCTCCGGATACCTTGATCCGGGTCTCGATCTCGACGCCAAATGCCTCGGCAACGGCCTCTGCTTCTGATTTCAGCCAGCCGCTCAGGCTTGCGCCGGAATGCAGGTCGTTAAACCGGATATTCACCGCTCCATCGCATTGCGCGGGAATGACATTCGTCGCGGGATTACCCGTGTCGATCGTCACCACAGCCAAGGTCGAGGCATCAAAGTGATCGGTTCCCTGATCCAGTTCGCGACTGGCCAACCGATCCATCAGACGCGCCATTGCGGGCAATGGATTCTTCGCCCGGTGCGGATAAGCCGAATGCCCCTGCACCCCGGTCACCGTGAACCAGGCGGTCATCGAGCCACGTCGGCCGATCTTCATCATCTCACCCATCGTATTCGGGCAGGTTGGTTCCCCCACCAGACAAACCGACATCCGCTCATCCGCTGCGTCCATGTGATCCAGCAGAGCGACAGTGCCATCCAGCGCGTCCCCTTCCTCATCACCTGTGATCGTCAGGATGACTGCTCCGTCGGGCGGTGTGTTGCGCACAAAGTCGATGGCCGCAGCGGCGAAGGCGGCCACACCCGATTTCATGTCCGTCGTACCACGGCCATACATCACCCCATCACGGATCTCTGCGCCAAAGGGCGACATGGTCCAGGCGGCCTCATCCCCCACCGGAACGACATCCGTGTGACCGTTGAAGCCGAAACTCCGCGCGTGTCCTTTTTTGCCCCATCGGGCGAACAGGTTACAGATGCCGCCACGGTCCACGCGAGTGCATTCGAAACCCGCATCCGTCAGCACACGCTGCAGCAGAACCAGCGCCCCGCCTTCCTCGGGTGTGACCGAAGGGCAACGGATCAAATCTGCTGTCAGCGCAACTGGATCGGTCATTGGGGGCCTCTTGTTCTGAAGGGTGCCGGTGTTCCTGCACAGATTCAACGAATTGCCCGGATTGCCAACCCCGAATAGTCAGATTTGTGGACCAAACCCCCAGGCATCATGTTTTGAACCCCCGATAAAACATAAGCGTTGACCTAGCGGCTGCCTTGCCGCGCCACCCTGAATTGCGTTAGAGCGCCGCGAAACAGGTGAGTCCTCATGAAGCGTGTCTTCTTTGCATTGATCTGCCTGACTTTCGCGACATTCGCGCAGCAAAGCCAGGCTCAGACCCTTACGGTTACAACGGTAACCCGTCCTCCGTTTTCCTTTGTCGAAGACGGTGCCCAATCCGGCTTCTCGATGGATCTGTTGGCCGCGCTATCCGAATCGCTGGGTTGGGACTATTCCATCAACCGGGTTGATAGCTTTGGCGAAATGCTGAGCGCCGTTCAGGACGGTTCTGCCGACATGGCAATCGCAAACATTTCGATTACCGCCATGCGCGAGACCCGTATGGATTTCACCCAGCCCATTTTCGAAGCCGGTTTGCAGATCATGGTGCCGTCAGAGGCCGCGCGCCAGCCGTCATTGCTGCACGCGCTGCTGTCGCGCGAATTGTTTATCGCCATCGGCCTGGCCTTCGCCATATTGCTTGGCGGCGGGATGCTGATGTGGAGCTTCGAGAAACGCGCTCAACCCTATTTTGACCGCAAACTGAACGAGGCGTGGTTCCCTTCGTTCTGGTGGGCCCTCAACCTCGTGGTCAACGGTGGATTCGAAGAAAGGATGCCTCGGACGCCGTTTGGGCGCCTGCTTGGTGTTGTGCTGGTGGTTTCTTCGCTGTTCATCGTATCCGTCTTTACGGCGCGGATTACGTCGGTAATGACGGTGGACGCGATCACCGGCAACGTGAACTCGATCAACGATCTCTATGGCAAACAGGTCGGTACCATAGCCGATTCGACTGCAGCTAACTTTCTGAACCGGCGCGAGATCGAATTTACCGGATACGGCGACCTTCAGGAAATGCTGACGGCATTCACCGACAAAGAACTGGACGCAGTCGTATTCGACGCCCCCATCCTGTCCTACTACGCCTCGCATGAGGGGCGCAGGCTGGCGACTATGACTGGCGGAATCTTTCTGCGCGAGAATTACGGGATCGCATTTCCGACCGGATCGCCGCTGGTCGAAGACGTCAATCAGGCGCTGCTTTCCCTGCGCGAAGACGGCACCTATGACGAAATCTATCGTAAATGGTTCGGATCGCGGAACTAGGCGGTTTCTTCATCCCCGAAGAATGGCGTCATCTGCGCGACAATAACCGCATTTTCATCCAGCGCCCGCTGCATCAGCGCCCGCTCGTCCGGGTCAATCTCATGGCCCTGCGCCTCGCGTTCGGCCAGCGTACCGTAGCCGGTGACGTCCAGAGGCGCTGTATCGGCCTGTTTCAGAATGGCCACGGTTTCGCGCACGGCCTCTGCCTCATCCACGCCGCTGGCAAAACACATCAACGCCGCCCCGGTCGCCCCATCGGGCAGCCCGTCGCCATCCTTGCGACCAATCTGAACCAACAGTGTATAGACCTGTTGGCGCGAGGGTTTCTTTTGCTTTTCCATAACGCGGCCCTTAGCGGCGCATAAAGTTCTGGTCAAGGTTGGGCCCGTCGTTTCGACAGAAGAGTTTGAACGCTCGCCGATCCTTGCGGATTGCACACCACATATTTTGTTCGCTTTATGTTCTGCTTGGATATACCCTTCATCCAAATCGGACGAGGGAGTACGACATGTCAGAGCAACAAGATAAATTTCAGCGTTTCGAGAACCTTCACGACAGGGAAGGCGCTTTCGTGATTCCCAACCCTTGGGATGCCGGTTCTGCACGCTTGCTTGAGAGCATGGGCTTTGACGCCCTCGCAACGACCAGCGCTGGATATGCGTTCTCAAAGGGCAAAAGAGACTCTTTTGCAGCGCTTGGCAGAGATGAAATTCTGGAAAACGCAGCCGAAATCGTTGCAGCCATCGATCTGCCGGTTTCTGCCGATCTTGAAGACGGGTTCGGACAAGCCCCGGAAACCTGCGCACAAACCATTCGCATGGCAAGTCAGACGGGTCTGATCGGCGGATCAATCGAAGACGCGACCGGAAACCCAGACACGCCCATATACGATCTCTCTCTGGCGAAGGAACGCGTTCAGGCAGCAGCGGAGGCCGCGAAAGACCTGCCCTTCCTTTTGACCGCCAGAGCCGAAGGTTTTTTGTGGGGGCAGACTGATCTGACCGACACTATTAATCGTCTGCAAGCATTTTCGGAGGCCGGAGCAGATGTGCTCTATGCCCCGGGCCTGCCGGATATCGAGGCTATCAGAACCGTCTGCACCGAGGTCGACAAACCCGTAAACGTCGTGATGGGGCTTACCGGCCCGCGCTATACCGTGGAGCAGCTGTCGCAGGCGGGTGTATGCCGCATCAGTGTTGGCGGGTCATTTGCCCGTGCGGCGCTGGGCGCGTTGAAGCGGGCTGCGGAAGAGGTGAAGACCTATGGCAGCTTCGACTATGCCGAAGACGCGATGCCCGGGTCCGAAATCAGCAATCTGATGGCTCCGGAGAAATGCGACAACAGGGGATGAACAATTCCTGAGCCATCTGGCTTGAACTGATCTTCAATCCGGCACAGAAAACTCGGGATATCAAAAAGGGCTGCAAGTGCGTCTTGCAGCCCTGATCATTGGATTTGTGGGGATACTTAATCGCGGAGCAACTCGTTGATCCCTGTCTTCGAGCGGGTCTTTTCGTCAACACGCTTCACGATCACCGCGCAGTACAGGCTGACATTGTTCTTGGACGGCATCGAACCGGCAACAACCACTGAGTAAGACGGAACCTCACCATACATGACTTCGCCGGTTTCACGGTCAACGATCTTGGTGGATTTGCCGATAAATACGCCCATGCCCAAAACCGAGCCCTCGCGGACGATGCAGCCTTCGACCACTTCCGAACGCGCACCGATAAAGCAGTTGTCCTCGATAATGGTCGGACCAGCCTGCATCGGCTCCAGCACGCCGCCAATGCCGACGCCGCCGGACAGGTGCACGTTTTTGCCGATCTGCGCGCAGGACCCGACTGTGGCCCAGGTGTCGACCATGGTGCCCTCATCCACATAGGCGCCCAGATTGACGAAAGACGGCATCAGCACCACACCCGGCGCGACGAAGGCCGACTTACGCACGACGCAGTTGGGTACGGCGCGGAATCCAGCCGCGCGCCATTGGTTCTCGCCCCAGCCCGCGAACTTGCTGTCCACCTTGTCCCACCAGCCGCCTTCCTGCGGACCACCCGATTGGATTTCCATGTCCTTGATACGGAATCCCAACAGCACTGCTTTCTTGGCCCACTGGTTCACATGCCAGTTGCCATCAGCCTGCTTTTCGGCGACACGCAACGATCCGCTGTCCAACGCATTCAGCGTCTCCTCAATCGCCTCGCGCTGTTCACCGGTGGTGGCGGGGGTGATTGTATCGCGTGCCTCCCAGGCGGCTTCGATGGCGGCTTCCAGTTGCGCATTGGACATGGGGCGTCTCCCTAGAGAATCTGTTCACGTTGGTGTGGCCTATACGCAAGCGGGACCCATGGCGCAATGCGACGCAGGCCCCCTTGTTTGCGTCAACCTTCGGCCACGGCGCCAAGCGCAGCGAACATTTCCTGGTCATTTTGCGTGCCGGCATTGGGTGCGGTCAGCAAAACATCTCCGTAGAACACCGAATTTGCCCCGGCCAGAAAACACAACGCCTGCTCGGCGGTGGAGAAATCCGAGCGGCCAGCCGACAGGCGCACACGCGTCTCTGGCATGGTGATCCGGGCGGCCGCAACCATGCGCACCAGATCGAATATCCCCACCTTTTCACGATGCGCCAGCGGAGTCCCCTTGATCGGGATCAGCGCATTGATCGGTACGCTTTCCGGGTGCGGATCGAAATTCGCCAGCACTTGCAACAATGAGGCACGGTCCCGCAGGCTTTCGCCCATGCCGATGATACCGCCACAGCACAGATCGATGCCTTCATCACGACAATAGCTGAGGGTTTCCAGACGATCCTGATAGGTGCGTGTCCCGATGATCTCAGCATAGAACTCGGGCGAGGTATCAAGGTTGTGATTATACGCCGTCAGCCCCGCCTGGGCCAACCGCTGGGCCTGATGCGGTTTCAGCATACCCAGCGTCACACAGGCCTCCATCCCCAGGTTGCGGACGCCCCGGATCATTTCCAGAACGTTGTCGAATTCTTCGCCATCCCGCACCTGCCGCCACGCGGCACCCATACAGAACCGCTCGGCCCCCGCATCCCGCGCCCGTTTGGCGAGCGAGATGACATGCGCGGGGGTCATCAATTTTTCCTTGGTCAGTTCAACCTCGCGATGATGCGCGGATTGCGGACAATAGGCGCAGTCCTCGGGACAACTGCCGGTTTTGATCGACAGCAGGCTGGCTTTTTGGATGCCGTTTGGATCGTGATACGTCCGGTGAACCACATTTGCGCGACCTACCAGCTCAAGCAGAGGGAGGCGCAACAGCGCCTCCACTTCGTCGACAGTCCAGTCGCTGCGGATGTCTTGAGCAGAATCAAGCATCCGTTTGCGACCCACGGATTTTCTGCATCAGGCCCGCCGGCAGACCGATCACCAGAACTGCCGCCAGCGCTATCTTGACAAGATCGCCCAAGATGAACGGGCTGAAACCGTACACCAGAACTTTGTCTGCAGGCACGAACTGGGCCAACCATCCCAGACCCAGCGCATAGATGACCGCAAGACCGGCCAGCATGACAGGCACCAGAAGCAGCTTACGCAGATGGTCCGCCGCCCAGCCGACAATGAAAGATGCGACGACAAAGCCCAGCAAATAGCCGCCCGTTCCACCCATCATATAAGCTAGCCCGATGCCTTTTTCCGGCGTCCCGGCGAACACCGGCAGACCAACAGCCCCGGCGACCATATAGCCAATTACGGTCGCGGAGCCGAGGCGCATCCCAAAGGCTGCTGCAATTGCCATGACGGCCGCGACTTGCAGGGTCATCGGCACGGGCCAGAACGGCACTTGGACTTTGGCGCTGGCGGTCAGCAGAAGGATGCCGATTACGACACGGGTGATCTGTCCCGCAGGGCTGAGCGCACCAATGGCGGGCAAGGCGGATTGTGGCGTGGTTTTCATCGTATTTCTCTTTTATAGATAATTATTTCCAGATTCTATCTTCATCATCATTTTTATCTATTAAAAATCAAGCGAAATCTTCGACGCAACTCAAATTGCCTTTGAACTGCCGGAAGGGGTCAGCTTGCGCGGCGGATATGGCGCACCAGAATCGATGTCGCAGCCGAAACGTCTTTGCTTTTCAGTGCCTGAATTATCGCTGCGTGATCCGTATCGATCCGCTGCACCCATTTTGGCCGCCAATGCGCGAACAGATGCCGAGCGCTGGCGATATGCAAATCATCTATTGTGTGCAGCAAACGCGGCAATCCGCACGGGGTCAGGATCGCCCGGTGAAACACTCTGTTCCGCGCCTCCCACTGCGGCATGTTTTCGGCTGCATCACAGGCTTTTCGCGCATCATCAGCCACCTTTAGCGCTGCTGGCGTCATGTTCTGCGTTGAATATTGCAGCGCCAGCGTTTCCAGGGCGACACGCATCTCGATCACCTCACGCACCTCGGCAGGGTCAAGCGCGGTGACCCGCATACCCTTTCGCGGTTCGCTTTTCGCCAATCCGTGCGCCTCAAGCCGCAGCAATGCCTCGCGCACCGGCACGTGGCTGGTATCAAAGGCACGTGCAATATGGTCCTGGCGCAGTTTCTCACCGGCAGCCAAGTCGCCGGTGATGATTTGCTGGCTCAGGGCACTATAGATTGTGTCGGCGATAGTGGCGGTCATGAATTATAGATAAAATCCATGACCAACTTCTACAAGCCGTATTTTCAACCCGTTAGCGGATCTGGCGCGATGTTCCCGCCGCAGATCAACACTGCCACCTTCTCATCAGGCTCTGGCTGGTATGCGCCCGAAATCAGCGCCGCGAGAGCTGCAGCCCCCGCCGGTTCGACCAGAATTCGATGCGTCTGCCACAGAGCATTCTGGGCTTGCGATATCGCATCATCAGCAACCAGAACCGAGGTCATCCCCTGAGCCAGCCCGAAGCAGATGTCACCGATGCGCCGTGCGCCCAGCGCGTTCGCCGCGATACCCGATACAGAAACATCAACCGGCTTGCCCGCAGCCAACGCCGCGTTCAGTGCGCAGGAGGTTTCCGGTTCGACCGCCACAACTTTGCGCGCACCCTGAAACCAGGCCAGCGCCCCTGCAATCAGCCCGCCGCCGCCCACGGCAACCAACAGGGTATCCGCCTGTAACCCCTGAGTGTCCCATTCCGCAAAACATGTCCCCTGCCCCGCCACCGTCGCTGGCGCGTCATAGGCGTGGATTTGCATGGCACCGGTGCTTTCCTCGTGCGCCTGCGCCATGGTCAGAGCATTGGCGTATTCACCCGGAACCACGCTCAGATCAGCCCCGATCCGTTCGATCAGCGCGATCTTGGATGGCCCCGCGAGCTCAGGCACGAAAATCTTCGCCGGATAGCCCAGCGATTGCGCCGCATAGGCCGCAGCCGCGCCATGGTTGCCACCCGATGCGGCCACCACCCCTGCTGCAGGCACATCCATGCTGAGCAGGGTATTGAATGCCCCGCGCGCTTTGAAGCTGCCGGTGTGCTGCATATGTTCAAGCTTCATTTCAACCGGATAGCCCGGAATGTGGCTTTCCATCACTGGCGTGACCTGCGCGTGTCCGGCAATGCGGTCCCGCGCTGCCAATATTTCACTTTTCCAATCCATTCTTGTCTTTCCGTGACTGGCACTCTGCCCGCGAACCCTATAGCTGTTTTGGAAACACGCAAGCAGGGAACCCCGTTTATGAGAGAAGATCGCCTCAGCCCCTTTCGCGACGCACAGACCGATCGCTCGACCGCGAGTGAAGTACCGGACACGCCGCAGACGCGGTCTCCGGCCTATCGTCTTGCCTTTGCCGATGATGATTTTCTGTGCCGGGATGAGCTGCGCCCCGTTCGACTACAGCTGGAACTGCTGAAACCCGAGATGATCATGACCGAGCGTGAGATCACCTCGACCATTGTCATGTTTGGCGGTGCGCGCATCCCGGAACCGGCCCAGAAACACACGGCGCGGACTGAGACCTTGGCCGGGCTGTCAAAATACTACGATGAAGCGCGCGAGTTTGCGCGGCTGATGACCGAGAAGTCAAATCAGACAGGCTGCCGCGAGAACGTGATCGTCACAGGTGGCGGCCCCGGCGTGATGGAGGCGGGCAACCGTGGCGCGCAGGATGCGGGTGGCTGTTCCATCGGGCTGAACATCGTGCTTCCGCACGAGCAGGCCCCGAACCTATACGTAACGCCTGATCTCAGCTTTAACTTCCACTACTTCGCCATCCGCAAGATGCACTTCCTGATGCGCGCCCGCGCCATCACCGTCTTCCCCGGCGGGTTCGGCACTATGGATGAGTTGTTCGAATCCCTGACGCTGATTCAGACCGGACGGATGGAGCGTGTGCCCTTCCTGCTGTTCGGGCGTGAGTTCTGGGAAAAGGTGATCAACTGGGAAGCTCTGGCCGATGCGGGCACCATCTCTGACGAGGATCTGGACCTGTTCCGCTTTGTCGACACCGCGCAAGAGGCGGTCGAGATCATTGAGAACTGGGAACCTGCACCGCCACGCGATGAAATACCGGGGCGCTGAGCCATGAGCCCGAAGACCGGAGAAATGTTGCACCTGCGCGGGAACGCCCTGAACAAGGGTGAGCCTGTGGCCCTGCCATTGACCCAAAGCAGCATGTACCATCTGCCCGGCGCGCCAGATGGGTACGCCAGCTATGGCCGGGTCGACAACCCGACCTGGGTGCATCTGGAGCACGTCCTGTCACATCTGGAAAACGCACCCTGCCTCAGCTTTCCTTCTGGCATGGCAGCGATTTCGGCTGCGTTGTTTGCGACAGTCAAAGCAGGAGCGCGCCTGCTGATCCCGTCCGACGGATATTATGTGACCCGGCTTCTGGCCGACCGGTTCCTGTCACATCTGGGCGTTTCAGTCGTCGAGCGCCCAACCACCGCCTTCGCCGAGGGCGGCTTGGACGAATTCGATGTGGTGTTTCTGGAAAGCCCGTCGAATCCCGGCCTGGATATGCTTGACCTGCCTGCAATCGCCGAAACCGTGCGCGAGGCCGGTGGCATCACGGTCGCCGACAACACAACCATGACACCATTGGGCCAACGCCCGCTGGACCTTGGCGTCGATGTGGTGGTGAGTTCGGATACGAAGGCAATGGGCGGGCACTCTGACCTTCTGATGGGCCACGTCGCCAGCCGCAATCCGCAAATCATGGAGCGGGTAGAGGAATGGCGCCGCGTTTCTGGTGCGATTCCGGGTCCTCACGAGGCATGGTTGCTGCATCGTGGCCTGGAAACGCTGGACGTACGGTTTGATCGGATGTGTAGCTCGGCGCAGGTTCTGGCCGAACGGCTGGCAGCCCACCCGGCCGTGAAACACATCCGCTATCCCGGCCTGCCCGGTGATCCAGCGCATACTTTGGCGGCTGCCCAAACTGCGCGCTTCGGGTTTCTGCTGAGCATCACGCTGGACTCTGAGGCCAAAGCCGAACAGTTCATCAATGCCTGCCCGCTGCTGCGCCCCGCCACATCCTTCGGCGGTGTTCACAGCTCAGCTGAGCGGCGCGCCCGCTGGGGCGATGCGGTCGATCCGGCCTTCATCCGCCTGTCGGTGGGGTGTGAGCCGTTGGAGGAACTGTGGCAGGCAATCGAGGCCAGTTTAAAAGCGGTATGACTACTTCTTTGGCGCACGCAATTCGGTGAACACATAGATCGGCATTATGATACTGCCGATCAGGGCACCCAGCCAAACCAGCAGGGTCGCAGCCAGAAGATTGGAAATTCCGCCGATCGTCAGCCCGGACGTAATCAGGTCGGTGACCAGAAGTCCAACGAATGTTACGATCAAAGCAATCCCGCCCTTGAGTGCCGGTGCCTTCTTTTCCCCCAGCTTCAGGATCAAAGGCTCGGCCACGACCTGCACCAGTGTAAATACAATCACGACCACGATGAACGAGATCGGTCGGATCGCAAATCCCGACAGCAGCAAACTGGCCAATAACAGCCCGATGGCATTTCCGGCCAGCAAGGCCAGAACCGATTTGAGCCTGCGCGTCATGGAACGATCTCCGTCAATGAACAATCTGAAACATCCCGATATTAGCAGAGCATGAGGGTTTTGCGAGGCAAAATAGCCGCCTCTTCTTTTTGACCTGTTGAAATCACATGATAAAATACCTTCATCAAGGCCAGACGACACACCACATCCACGAGAGGCAAGATGAGCGACGATCCCTATTCTGTTCTTGGCGTCGCCAAAGACGCCAGCGATGCCGAGATAAAGAAAGCCTATCGGCGTATCGCCAAAGAGTGTCATCCCGACCTTAAGCCCGGTGATGCCGAGGCCGAAGCCAAGTTCAAAGCCGCGGCCGCCGCTTATGACCTGCTGAAGGACCCCGAGACGCGCAAACGCTATGACAATGGCGAGATTGATGCGTCGGGTCAGGAACGTCCGCAACAGCAATATTATCGGGACTACGCCGAAGCTGCAGGCAACCCCTATCGCGGGTATTCGGCCGAACAGGACGACATGTCCGATATCTTTGCCGAGTTCATGCGCGGACGGGGCGGATATGGCCAGCGGAGCCAAGAGTTCCACGCACCCGGTCATAACCTGAACTACTCACTTCAGATCAGTTTCCTGGACGCTGTGTTCGGGGCCAGCCAAAAACTGACCCTGCCGGACGGCAACCGGATTGAGGTGAAAATACCGGCAGGTATCACCACCGGCCAGACCATCCGTCTGCGCGGCAAGGGCGCACCGGGATATGGTGAAGGACCGCCCGGCGACGCCCTTGTTACCATCTCCGTCACGGATCATCCGGTGTTTGACCGTCAGGGCGATGATATTCACATCACATTACCTATCACCATTGACGAGGCCGTACTGGGTGGCAAGGTTCCCGCCCCCACCATCGACGGTGGCGTAAATGTCAGCGTTCCCCCGGGCACCAGCAGCGGCAAAACCCTGCGCTTACGCGGCAAGGGGGTCAAAAAACGTGGCTCGTCCGAGCGGGGTGATCAGTTGGTCGAACTGACTGTCACCATGCCTGACAAGGTGGACGATGAGTTGAAGCAATTCATGGAGACATGGCGCGAAACCCACAGCTATGATCCGCGCAAAGGAATGCCGTCATGACCCGCACCCTTACAGAAGCCCAGCTGATCGAAGCCATTACCCGCCTGACCTCGGATCGGCTGACCGAGTATCTCGCCGCCGAGATCGTAATCCCGGAACAGTCCGAAGCGGGTCTGGTCTATCAATCCATCGACGTGGCGCGGCTGGAGTTGGCCTGCGAATTGCACGAGCAATACGATATGGAGACCGACGCCCTGTCGATGATGATCTCACTCATTGACCAGATGCACGGGCTCCGGGCCGAGCTACGCGAGGTCCTGAACGCGGTCGAGGCGCAACCCGAACCCGTTCGGCAGCAACTGATCGAAGTCATTGGCACAGCGCGGTTCAGTCGCAGATAACGGGGTTTTGGAACTGGGGCATTTGGCGTAGAAGGCGCCCTTGATCCTTTGCCCGGTGTTCCCATGACCCAGTCCAGATCCGAATTGCTGATGCCTGCGGGCAATCTGCGCAAACTGAAACTCGCTATCCTTTACGGGGCGGATGCGGTGTATCTTGGCACCCCTGATATGTCGCTGCGCACAAAATCCGAGTTTTCGCTGGAAGAGGTGATCGAAGGGGTCGAGTTCTGCCACAGCCATGGCCGGCGTGCGTATCTGACGCTCAATCTGTTTTCGCACAACAAGGACATCCCGAAGCTGGACGAATACATCGACACGGTCCGCAAGGTGAAACCCGACGGGCTGATCATCGCCGACCCCGGTGTTTTCCAATACGTCCGTGAACGTGCCCCCGAACTGCCCCTGCACATCTCGACCCAGGCCAATATCTGCTCGTGGCTGTCCGTGAAATTCTGGCAGGATCAGGGGGCCGAGCTTGTGGTGCTGGCGCGTGAGGTTTCATACCCTGAACTGGTGGAAATCCGCGAGAAATGTCCCGACATCAAGCTTGAAGCGTTTGTCCACGGCGCCATGTGCATGACCTATTCTGGCCGTTGCCTGCTGTCTAATTTCATGGCCGAACGGGGCGCGAACCAAGGTAATTGCGCCAATTCCTGCCGTTGGAACTATGGCCTGAAACTGCGCCTGAAAGACGGCACGCATCAGGAACTTCGCATCACCGACGAAAACGCCGACCTGTTCGAGTTTCTGCTGGAAGAAGGCTGCCGCCCCGGTGACCTGATGCCGATTGAAGAGGACGACCGGGGCTCGTACATCCTCAATTCGCGCGATCTGTGCATCATGCCGAAACTGGACGAGTATCTGAAGATCGGTGTCGATAGCCTGAAGGTCGAAGGGCGCGGCAAGTCGGAATACTATGCCGCCATCGTCGCCCGTGCCTATCGCATGGCCATCGACGATTATTACGCCGATCCCCAGAATTGGGACCCCAAGCCGTATATGCGCGAACTCGAAACCGTCGGAAACCGGGGCTACACGCTGGCCTTCCACGAAGGCCGCCTGACCAATTACGCGCACGATTACGAGCACACGGCCTCGATCGCGCAATGGGAATATGCAGGCATCGTCACTGAGGTGACCGAGGACGCGTTCTTGGTAGAGGTGAAGAACAAGCTGGAACCGGGTGATGTGTTGGATTTCGTCTCCCCCATCTCACGCGAAACGGTTCTGCTGCGCGTCTACGATTTCGAACGCGCCCAGGATGGCGCGCGGTTGGACGTGGTGCATGGCAGTACAAAAACCGTAATCCGCCTGCCCTTCACCCTGTTCGACCACGAAGACATCGACGATCTGCGCGCCCGCTTCCCGGTTTATTCGGTCCTGCGCAAGGAACGCGCGCTGACCGATGAACATTGGAGTCGCATCCGCTTCGACAAACTGGTGCAGGGTCTGGAAACCTCGGGCCGCGACAACCCCACGGCCTATGCCCGGCGACGAGATGAACTGGTCGACAAGATCGGTGAAGATGGCAATGAACGTCGGTTCAAAACCAACAGGATCGGCACCGAAGGCTGCTGCGGCAAGGGCTGCAACGGCTGTCTCATCTTCTGGCAGGACGAGAAATACGCTTTGGCGCGCGAAGTCCTGTCAAAACGCAAACAGGGAGAACAACTCAGTCGTCGTGAAGCGACGGTACTGAAACTTCCGGATCAGGCTGTCTGAGGCCTACTCGGCGACCCGATACTCTTCGGGCACGTAGAAGGTGTAATCCCGGTCTGCGACGGCTTCGTGGCAGACATGGCAATAGTCGACGGCCGCCGCGCGAAACCCCATCGTGTCGCCAAACAGCGATCCGTCCGGCATCACCATGATATAGCGCCAATCGGCAGTCTCGGGATTGGTACCTGCGGGCAGTTTCTCCATCACGAACATGGCGCCGGGATGCACGTTGCCCTCGTCAGTAACCGTCATGCTGTCCTTGGCCAGCACCGAACCTGCAGGCAGCACATCGCCTTCCTGCAACGTGCCGTAATTGTGGGCCATACGGTTGGCGTAGCTGTTTACATATCGCTGCCCGTGCGTGGCGGAGATGTAAGGAGCGTCGTTGAACAGCGGCCAGTTCTGATAGTTGCGGATCAAATCCAGCTGCGCAGCGGCATAACCCCGTGACATGCGCCGTATCAATGATCGGTAGTGCTGCTGCGCTTCGTCCTTGGTCAGCTCGGCGGGGTTTTCTATAGCTAAATGCGCATCCTGATCGCTTGCCTGCGCAACCCCCTCGGGCACGCTGACAGCGCAAATGGCCAATACCGCTAAAATTCCATTCCAGTGACTGTGTGTTTCAAACATAATATTGGCCTACCTGAATACTCAGTTCGCCTTTTTATCGCTTTCAGAACAATAAATGATAGCGACCTTGTAAAATCTTGCCAGAACAGTCCCGATTACCTCACCGCCTTGTGCACGAAGGTGAGACCCCCCAATCGGGCCCGCTCCAAATCAAATATATCAAATTATGCATGTAGAGGCAGCAGCAAAAACATTAAGTTTGAGGCGCGCGTTGGCACCCCGTTCAGCGGTTTAACCCAGCCTCAGCCTCAATCTGCCTGCGCGATTTCCGGGCGCGCTCGGTGGCGGATTTCAACTGACCGCAGGCGGCCATGATGTCCTCACCCCGTGTCTTGCGGATGGGCGACGCATAGCCCGCCTGATAAACGATATTTGCAAAGGCCCGAATACGGTTGTTCGAGCTGCGCTTATACGGTGCGCCCGGCCATTCGTTGAAGGGGATCAGGTTGATCTTTGCCGGAATGTTGTGGCGTTTGATATGGTCGATCAGGCGGTGCGCATCTTCATCGCTGTCGTTCACACCATCCAGCATCACGTATTCGAACGTAATACGCTCTGAGTTCGACGCATTGGGGTAGCTGGCCAGCGCCTGCAGCAATTCCTCGATATTCCAGCGCTTGTTGATCGGAACCAGAACATCGCGGGTTTCATCCGTGGTCGCATGGAATGAGATCGCCAATAGGCAGCCGATTTCCTCAGCCGTACGCGCAATCTCGGGCACCACGCCTGAAGTTGACAAGGTGATCCGACGGCGGGACAGAGAGATCCCTTCCGGGTCCATGGCGATCTTCATCGCGTCGCGGACGTTTTCGAAATTGTAAAGCGGCTCCCCCATGCCCATCAGAACGATGTTCGACAACAGCCGCGTTTCATCCTTGGGCGCGCCAGGAGTTGGCCATTCATCCAGATCATCGCGTGCCATCATCACCTGCCCGACGATCTCGGCCGCCGTCAGATTCCGCACCAGCTTCTGCGTACCCGTGTGACAGAACGAGCAGGTCAGCGTGCAGCCAACTTGCGAAGAAATACATAGAGTGCCCCGATCCTCTTCGGGGATATAGACAACCTCAACTTCATGCCCACCCGCGATGCGACACAGGTATTTGCGTGTCCCATCCTCAGATACCTGTCGCATCACCACCTCGGGGATTTCGATTACGAAATGTTCGGCCAGCTGCGCCCGGTACGCTTTCGCCAGATTGGTCATCTCGGCGAAATCACGCACGCCCCACTGATAAATCCATTGCCAGATCTGCCCGGTGCGCATTTTGGCCTGCTTTTCCGGTGTACCATGCTCAATCAGCACATCGCGCAATTGATCACGGGTGAGGCCAACAAGGTTCACCTTCCCCTCCGGCAATTTGCGGGGGATGGTCATGACATCTTGAGTGATCGGCGCTTTGGGCGACATGTGTCTATCTCGGTGGATTCTGGCTTGGGATGCGCCTCTATATAGGAACGCGCGCAAAGATCAAAAGAAATCGTGTTTCAATTCGCGTAACGCAACAGCGCGTCGACACGAGCCCGACCAAGATCAACCCGGCAGGCCGTGATTGCGATGCCAGTGCCTGATCCGCCACCGAACGAAGCGCCCACTGCCTCACACTGCGCATCACGATAGGTCTGCCAAGCCGTCTGCGCGGCCTCCAGTGCGGGCACGGCCACGACGCGCCCGGTCACTTCGTCCAGTTCCTGCGCAGCCCCGAGCGCCAAAGAATAGCTGGACTCAATCGCCGCGTTTACGCGTGTTTCCATGTTCGACACGCAGGACCCGATTTCCACCTGCGATCCGGCGTCAATACACTCCATCGTCGGGTCCGCCACCGCAGCAAGTGGAAACAACATAGACACCAAGACCCATCGCATCAATCAATCCTCCAGACAGAAACCTCTGTCTATCACAGATCAGATTGCGCGCCGATTCAAGACGGGCCGCCAGAGCATATTCCCTGGCGGCCCATCAAGTCAGTTCACGGCGGGCGGAATATAGCAATCCTCGGCATCCAGAGTTTTCACCGGATCTTCCGGCCCGCATTGCTCGCCGGAAATTGGGTAGGTCTCCGATCCTTTCTCGCAACCTGCCAGGATCGCCGCAGACGCTACCAACAACACGGCCAGGTATTTGTTCATGTTCATCGTCATCTCCTCGATTGGTTCTGAACCGATTAGTTCAGAAATCAGAGGGATTGACCTTGATGCGGATCAAAATTTCGTCTCGACGTTGCGTAAACTCCCGAAAAACAAGGGCCATCCCAAACAAAGAAACCCCGCCGAATGGCAGGGCTTCGAGGTCCGATGAGTCTATGGCCTAGTTCGTGCAGCGCTTCTCGGCGTCTTCGATAGCCGCCGTAAAGCCAAGCAACGAGAACGTGTCTTTAGTCTGCGTGCCACGTTCCGAACGAGCGGTCAGAACCGCCTCACTGCCGCGTTTCATGGCAGTGACGATCTTGGCATCGTCCGAAGCTGTCGCGGGCCATGCCCACTCGCCATCGGTGAACAGTTCAAACTCGCTGCCATCGACAACCAGATTGACGGTCGACCCAGAGGCAAACGGATACCCCCCGGTAAATGTCACCTGTCCTTTGACCTCGGCGTTGGGGCGGTAGAATACGAACAACAAAATGTCGCTGCGCCGCACCGACACAACCCTGCCGCCGCGCGTATTCACTGTTTCTTTGGGCGCCGAAACGCTCCAACATTCAGTAGGGTCTTCCTCGACAAAAACACTCCAATCTGTCTTTGCCGCGACCCGATTGGTGCTGGTCGCCTGCTGAGCGATCGCCGTTGTCGCCATTCCTGCCACACACAGGCCCGCAATCACGCGGACGAGCTTTGATCCCATCTGTCCAGCCTCCTAGCCCGACCTAATACCTCATACCCATCGGAGATGCGTGCGAACTCTGCCGGTTCGTCTGTTAAGTTGCGTATTCCGATGATTGTCGACATACACACACTAACGCAGGTTTCGCCACAGGCGAAAGGGCGATTGGCAGATTTTTGCGCATAACGCAGGGGATGAACATGACGCAGGCCGTAGCAATGACAGAACTCTGGCGCGGGTCGTTGTTGGAAAGCCTGCATCTGGGCCACGCGGTGATCTGTGACGACAGCGGCCAGATCGTACGCAGCTGGGGTGATCCGCACGCGGTGATCTATCCCCGATCCTCGGCCAAGATGATTCAGGCCCTGCCTTTGATCACCTCGGGTGCGGCCGCGAAATACGGTTTGAACAGCGAGCATCTGGCCCTGGCCTGCGCCTCACATAACGGGGCACATATCCATACGGACCGCGTGTCCGCATGGCTCGATCATCTTGGTCTGTCCGAGCCCGACCTGCGTTGCGGCCCGCAGGAACCTGCCGACATGGCGGCGCGCGACGGGTTGATTCTGGCAGATGATACGCCCTGCCAGATTCACAACAACTGCTCAGGCAAGCATTGCGGCTTTCTGACCGTTGCGCAGCATATGGGTGCGGGACCCGAGTATCTGGAGATCGATCATCCGGTTCAGCAGGCCTGCCTATCTGCCATCGAAGAAACCACGGGCGAGACCAGCCCAACCTATGGAATCGATGGCTGCTCAGCTCCGAACTTTGCGACGTCGCTGGTGGGGCTGGCGCGGTCAATGGCGTGGTTTGCGTCAGCCGCGGACCGGTCGGACCGTGCCAGTGATGCGGCGGTCCAGCTTACGGCCGCGATGACGAAACACCCGGAACTTGTCGCAGGTGAAACCCGCGCCTGCACCGAGCTGATGCGTGCGATGAATGGGCGTGTGGCAATCAAGACGGGGGCCGAGGCCGTGTTCGTCGCCATCATCCCTGAAAAGCGCATGGGCGTGGCGCTGAAAATCACCGATGGCACCACGCGGGCCAGCGAATGCGCCATCGCGGCCATTCTGGTGAGCCTGGGTGTGCTGGAGGCCGACCACCCGGCCACCCGCAAATTCATGAACGCTATCCAATACAGCCGTCGCGGGCTGGAATGCGGCGTGATCAAACCGGCGCCGAGCTTCCCCGGCTAAGGCTTACATCTCGATTTCGTGCACCTCGGCGACCTCGACCGAGCCCGAACCGTTCACAACCATCGGGCAGCCCTTGGCCATCGCAGTTGCTGCCTCGATGTTATCAGCCTTGATGACTGTGAAACCTGATGCCGGGTTGGCTCCTCCGTCATCGGCAACCCCGCCGCTGCTGACTGTATAGGACTGGCCAACCGGATTACCCGGAATCTCCAAAGCCTCTCCCAGACCCTGAAACCATGCGCCCCAGGCGGCCATGGTCGCTTCGACCTCGGCGGGATCGGTTGGGGTGTGACCCCCGTGATAGACAAACAAATACTGGGGCATATCGCTCCTCCCTGATGAGACCCTATTTGCACAGCGCTTCGAGCTTGCGCAGCGAAGACGTCCATCCTTCGTTATGGTTCGTGGCCGCGTCGGCATCGGCAAGCTCACGATGATCGACCACTAACCTCGATCCGCTGTCGGTCGCGGTGACCAAAAAGGTCACGTGACTTTCAGGCCCGCGCTGATCCTGATCGTCATGCCAGCCCCAGGTGAACCCAACCGATTTTGGCGGGTCGATATGGGTGACATGGCCCGAGACCTTGAACTGCTGACCCTCGCCATTCTGCATCACCGAATACCACGGACCGATGCGCGAGAAATCGAGGTCATGTTCCGGCACATGCAGACCCTCAGGCCCCCACCACTGCAGCAGCTTTGCACCGTCACTGACCCAAGCGAACAAAACCTCAGGACTGACGGGAAAATCTCGTTCCAGTCTCAGGTCGGCCATGAGTTTTCCCCTTCGATAAGTTCGCCCAAACGGTCGAGGCTGCCTTCCCAGAATTGTCGTTTCGAAATCGTCCATTCGGCAATCGCGCGCAGCCCCTCGGGCTGCACCGAATACATCCGTTGCGTGCCCCGCACCCGCTGTTGCACCAACCCGGCCTCACGCAAAACTTTCAGGTGGCGCGAGATCGCGGCCCCTGACATGCCCTTGCCTTCGATCAGGTCACGGACGGGCAATTCGCCCTCTGCCATCAACTGCTCGACAATCGAGAACCGGGTGGCGTCAGACAAAGCGGAAAACGTGGTCAGAAGCGTGTTCATGACATTATTTAACATACAAGTTAAATTTATGGAAGCTCTTTAGAGGCCCCGAAACTCGGACCTGCTATATCCTTGCAGATACAGCAATGCCGTCAGATCACCGTGATTGACACGCACATCACACTCAGCCGCGACCGAGGGTTTGGCGTGCAGGGCAACACCGGTTCCGGCCCGTCCCAGCATTCCCAGATCATTGGCCCCATCACCAACGGCGATTACATCAGCCTCGGCAAGACCCAGTCGGTCGGTGATCTGTTCCAGTGCCTCGATTTTGGCCTGACGCCCTAGGATCGGACGACCGACCTCACCAGTGAGTTTTCCGTTTTCTGACAGCAAAGTGTTGGCACGGTTCTCATCGAACCCCAGCAGTTCAGCGACGCGCGCCGTAAACGCGGTGAACCCGCCGGATACGAGCGCAGCATAGCCATCATTTGCCCGCATCGTCGCTACAAGCGCTTTGCCACCGGGCATGAGCGTGATGCGCTCATCCAATACGTTGTCGATGACGGCAGTATCCAATCCCTGCAACAGGCCAACGCGCTCGGTCAGCGCAGCTTCGAAATCCAGCTCGCCATTCATCGCCCGGGCAGTGATGTCCTTGACCCGATCGCCCACACCGGCCTCATCGGCCAATTCGTCGATGCATTCCTGTTGGATCATGGTGCTGTCCATATCGGCCAGCAGCATCTTCTTGCGCCGCCCGTCGGCGGCTTGTACGACAAGATCAACGCCCATGTTCTGCAGGTCTGCCCAGACATCCCATTGATTATCTGGAATATCGGTCAGCGAAAATTCGGCCGCCTCATCCGGGCTGAGCCATTGCGCATCACCCCCACCCCATGCATTCCGCAGCGACTCGACCAGCGTTGCCTCCAGCAAAGGGGTCGCCGGGTTGGTCAGCAGAGTGGCTACGTACATGTCAGGCCTCCGAATTGCGCACCCGCGAGATATCGCAGGCGCAGCATTTTCGCCAGAGGCAGTTTGATCTAGCCCAATATACCGGGCAGCCGTAGCCCATGTTCGCGGGCACAGTCCTTAGCGATCTCGTACCCCGCATCCGCGTGACGCCATACGCCAGAGGCAGGGTCGTTCCACAGAACGCGCTCCAGACGCCGTGCGGCATCGTCGGTGCCATCTGCGCAAATCACGACGCCCGCGTGTTGGCTAAAGCCCATACCCACGCCGCCGCCATGATGCAACGAGACCCAGGTTGCACCGCTGGCTGTGTTGATCAGCGCGTTCAGCAGCGGCCAGTCCGATACCGCATCCGAGCCGTCCAGCATCGCCTCGGTCTCACGGTTCGGGCTGGCGACCGAGCCCGAGTCCAGATGGTCGCGCCCAATAACAACCGGCGCTTTCAACTCGCCATTGGCCACCATTTCATTGAACGCCAACCCGGCGCGATGGCGATCGCCGAGGCCGATCCAGCAAATACGTGCCGGAAGACCCTGAAACGCGATGCGTTCTTGCGCCATGTCCAGCCAGCGATGCAGGTGTTCGTTCTCGGGGAACAACTCCTTCATCTTGGCGTCGGTTTTGTAGATATCCTCGGGATCACCAGACAGGGCGCACCAGCGGAACGGGCCGATGCCCTTGCAGAACAGCGGGCGGATATAAGCCGGGACAAAGCCGGGGAACGCAAAGGCGTTCTCAAGACCTTCGTCTTGAGCCACCTGTCGGATGTTGTTGCCGTAATCCAGCGTCGGAACGCCCGCATTCCAGAAGTCGACCATCGCAGCGACATGCTGTTTCATCGAGGCACGGGCGGCTTTTTCAACCGATTTAGGATCAGTTTCGCGCTTATCTTTCCACTGAGCCATGCTCCAGCCGATGGGCAGGTATCCATTGATCGGGTCATGGGCGCTGGTCTGATCGGTAACGATATCGGGGCGCATTCCACCGGCCTGCATCCGCGCGTAAATCTCGGGGAACACCTCGGCCGCGTTACCCAATAGTCCCACGGACTTCGCCTCGCCCGCCTTGGTCCAGCGGTCGATCATCTCAAGCGCTTCGTCCAGCGTTTCGGCTTTTTCGTCGAGGTACTTGGTGCGCAGGCGGAAATCGATGCTGTCCGGATTACACTCAACCGCCAGACAAGAGGCCCCGGCAAATACGGCCGCTAAAGGCTGCGCGCCACCCATGCCGCCAAGACCACCGGTCAGAATCCACTTGCCGGTCAGGTCACCGCCATAGTGCTGACGACCTGCCTCGGCAAAGGTCTCATAGGTGCCCTGAACGATGCCCTGCGTACCGATATAGATCCACGACCCAGCCGTCATCTGGCCGTACATCATCAGGCCCTTCTTATCGAGCTCGTTGAAGTGATCCCAATTGGCCCAATGCGGCACGATGTTTGAGTTGGCGATCAGAACGCGCGGTGCATCTTTATGAGTACGGATGATCGCCACTGGTTTGCCCGACTGCACGATCAGGGTTTCGTCTTCTTCGAGATCCTTCAGCCCTGCGACGATCCGGTCGAAATCGTTCCATGTCCGCGCCGCCCTACCGATGCCTCCATAAACCACCAGCTCATGCGGGTTTTCGGCCACGTCCGGATGCAGGTTATTCATCATCATCCGCAATGGCGCTTCGGTCACCCAGCTTTTTGCGTTCAGTTCGGGGCCGGTGGGCGGATAGATATCGCGGGTATTCTTGCGAGGATCGGTCATGTCAAAGCTCCAATGCAGTGTCTTGGATGGCGTCGAGGATATCCACCAGCCAGCGACGCAGACGGGTGGCTTTCTTCTCGTCAAATGCCCACGGAGGGGTTTCGGTGGACAGATAGGTAGATTGTGCCAGCTCCATCTGGATCGCGTGCTGGCCTTCATTCGGGCGGCCATAGTGACGGGTCGTCCAGCCCCCTCGGAATCGCCCGTTCAAGACGGTACTGTATGGGGAGGAATGAGAGAATTCGTAGGCCGCGGCCTCAATGCCGAGAGCGCAGGTCACGCCGCCATCGGTGCCGATGTTCATTTCCGGCAGGGTGCCCTCGAACAGGAACGGGATCTTGCTGCGGATCGAGTGGCAGTCAAACAGGATCGCAACCCCGTGCTTTGCCCGCACCCTTTCAAGCTCTTGCTCAAGCGCGTTGTGGTAGGGCGCGTGGTAGGCGATGCGTCGCGCTTCAATCTCATCGGTTGAGGGCTCCTGCCCTTCTGCCCAGATCGTCTGACCGTCAAAATCGGTCAATGGCACCAGAGTTGTGGTGTTCTGCCCCGGATACAATGATGCGCCCGCAGGGTCTCGGTTGGCGTCAATGACATAGCGGTGGACATGGGACTGCACGACCGTCGCATTGGCCACCAACCCATCGTAAAGCTGATTGATGTGCCAATCCGTATCCGCCAGAACCTGCCCATTCGCATTCAGTCGCGCGGCAATGTCGTCGGGTACAAACGTGCCGCCATGCGGCTGCCCCAACACGATAGGCCCATCGCCACGCTGAACGCTGAACACCTGCATCACGACAGCTCCGGCATAGTCAGAGCAGCCGCCTGTAGAATAGCGCCGCTTTCGACCAGCGACTTCGCAGACTCCAACTCGGGCGCCAGATAGCGATCATCGCCTAGCGACGGGATGTCCTCGCGCAAACGCCCAACCACACTGGTCAGTGCTTTGCTGGTAGCCAGAGGCGCACGGAATTCGATGCCTTGTGCAGCGCAAAGCAGTTCGATTCCCAGAATATAGTTCAGATTATCCACCATCCGGCTCAGACGCCGCGCGCCATGAGCGGCCATCGAGACGTGGTCTTCCTGATTAGCCGATGTGGGCGTGCTATCCGTCACGCAGGGGTTGGCCAGATGCTTGTTTTCGCTCATCAACGCCGCCGTGGTGACCTCGGCGATCATCAGACCCGAGTTCAACCCCGGTTCCGGTGTCAGGAAGGGCGGCAGATCGAAACTGAGTGCCGGATCGACCATCAGCGCGATCCGGCGTTGCGCGATGGCGCCGATCTCGGACAGGGCCAGCGCAATCATATCGGCGGCAAAACCCACGGGTTCGGCATGGAAATTCCCGCCCGAGACGATGACATCCGCCTCGGTCAGAACCAGCGGGTTATCGGTTGCGGCGTTGGCCTCGGTCACAAGGGTCGAGGCGGCCTGCCGGATCACATCCATCGCCGCGCCCGTTACCTGCGGCTGGCAGCGGATACAGTATGGGTCCTGCACCCGCGTGTCACCTTCACGGTGGCTCTCGCGGATTTCAGATCCGCCCAGAATGGCCCGCATCGCGGCGGCCGCTTCGATCTGCCCGCGGTGTCCCCGAAGCGCGTGAATTTCGGGCTGCAAAGGGGCCGTAGATCCCATGATCGCATCCGTTGAGGCCGCCGAAATCACCAACGAGTTTTGCGCCGATCGCCATCCTTCGAACAGGCCGGCCAGCGCATAGGCCGTCGAAAATTGCGTCCCGTTGATGAACGCGAGGCCTTCCTTTGGGCCAAGTTGAATCGCCTCTAAGCCAACTGTTTTCAAAGCCTCCGCACCCGGCATAACGGCGCCATTTACCTCAGCCTCGCCCTCGCCAATCACAACTGCGGTCATATGGGCCAGCGGCGCAAGATCTCCTGATGCGCCGACCGAACCCTGCGCCGGGATCACAGGTGTCACACCGCGGGCCAGCATTTGTTGCAGCAATTCGACAAGCTCCCAGCGGACCCCCGACGCCCCGCGCCCGAAGGACAGCAGCTTGAGCGACATCATCAGCCGCGCCAGACGACGCGGCACGGCCGGACCCACACCACAACAATGGCTGAGGATCAGATTCCGTTGCAGGGTCGAGGTATCTTTGGCCGCAATCTTGTGGCTCGCCAGTTTGCCAAAACCAGTGTTTACGCCATATACCGGCTCGGTCCCTTCGGCAGCACGCGCAATTCGGGCCGCAGCGGCCTCAACGGCGGGCTGACATGCGCTGTCCAGCGAGATCGCAGCCTCGGCCCAATAAACCTCGGCCAGTTGCTCCAGAGAAACCTGTCCCGGAGTAAGCGGCATTGATGTCATTTCTGACCTCCAAAAAGACGTTCATGCAAGGGGTTGAACCCGATGCGATAAGACAGTTCCGCCGGATGGGTAACATCCCAAACGGCCAGATCGGCACGCATACCTGCCGCTATTATGCCGGTATCATCCAGACCCAGTGCGCGGGCCGCAACGCGGGTTACACCTGCCAGCGCCTCCTCGGGCGTCATCCGAAACAGGGTGCACCCCATGTTCATCGTCAGAAGCAGAGAGGTCAGAGGCGATGAGCCGGGATTGCAGTCGGTCGCCAGCGCCATCGGAACTTTCTGCTGACGCAACAAGTCAACGGGCGGCATCTGCGTTTCGTGCAGCGTGTAGAACGCGCCCGGCAGCAGGACCGCGACAGTGCCGGCTGCGGCCATCGCCGCGACCCCCTCTGCGTCCAGATATTCAATATGATCCGCTGACAAAGCCCCGTAAGAGGCCGCCAGTTTGGCCCCGCCAAGATTGGACAACTGTTCGGCATGTAGCTTCACGGGCAGGCCGAGCTCTTTTGCAACGGCAAAAACCCGTTCGATCTGGTCGGGATCAAAGGCGATGCCTTCGCAGAACCCATCCACCGCATCCACCAGCCCTTCGGCATGTGCGGCACGCAGGGCCGGAATACAGACCTCATCGATATAGGCATCGGACCGGGCCGCGTATTCAGGCGGGACCGCGTGCGCGCCCAAAAAGCTGGTCTTGATCCGAACAGGTCTCTCCAGCGCGATTCGGCGTGCGGCGCGCAACATACGCAGTTCGGTTTCGGCATCCAGCCCGTAACCTGACTTTACTTCGATGCAGGACACGCCTTCAGCCAACAGCGCATCAACGCGCGGCAGGGCCTCTCGAAGCAAATCTTCTTCCGACGCCGCGCGCGTACCGTTCACGGTCGACAGGATACCGCCGCCCGCACGCGCGATTTCCTCATAGGTCGCACCATTTAGGCGCATCTCGAATTCGACCGCGCGGTTGCCCCCGAAAACAACGTGAGTGTGCGCATCGATCAGGGCGGGTGTGATCAGGCGGCTGCCATAGTCGATACGCTGCGATCCGGCATATGCCCCGGGGATCTCGGCCTGGCGGCCGACCCAAACGATCTGCGACCCCTCGATGGCAATCGCGCCATCCTCGACCATCCCATAGGGGTGTTCTCCCCCCATGGTGGCCACGTGTTTGCTGCATAGAACGGTTTTTTTCGTCATGGCAATTCTTTTGGGCTCCCCCTGCGCTTGTTTTTTCGTATACTGATAAAAATTTAAAGTCTATACAAAATGGAATTGCGATGACGATTCATGCAAAAACTGCCCTGTTGGGCTCTGACTGGGTCAACGATCTTCGGGTTGAAATCGAACACGGTCGGATCACGACACTGGAATCAGGACGCGACGCACAGCCAAACGACTCGTGCGTCGATGTCTTGCTGCCGTCCCTCGCGAACCTTCATAGCCACGCTTTTCAGCGCGCTATGGCCGGTATGACCGAAACCCGAGCAGCCGGGCGCGAAAGCTTCTGGACCTGGCGCAATCTGATGTACCGCTTTCTGGACCGCCTGACGCCGGCACAGATCGAAGCCATCGCCGCGTTGGTCTTCATGGAGATGCAGGAGGCGGGATATGCCTCGGTCGGAGAATTCCATTATGTCCATCATCAGCCCGGCGGCGCGCCATATGCGCATCTGTCGGAACTGAGCCAACGCATCTTTTCTGCAGCAAGTCAGACCGGTATCGGGCTGACGCATCTGCCGGTCCTCTACACCTATGGTGGCGTTAAGCAGGAGCCTCTGGCCGGGGGGCAGTTGCGATTCGGCAATGACGTGGATCGGTTTTTACGGCTGGTCGATGATTGCAAACCTGTGCTGCCCCATGCGGACAGCCAGACAGGCATCGCGCCCCACTCACTACGCGCAACATCCCCTGATGATCTGCGTCGCGTCCTGAGCCAAGCACCAGAAGGGCCGGTCCATATTCATATCTCTGAACAGGTGCAGGAAGTTGCAGATGTCGAGGCCGTTCTGGGCCAGCGCCCGGTGGACTGGCTGCTGAACAACGTCGAGGTAAACGCGCGCTGGTGTCTGATCCACGCCACCCATATGACCGACGATGAGACCCGGGCCCTTGCCCGATCCGGCGCCGTTGCTGGCCTGTGCCCCATTACCGAGGCCAATCTTGGCGATGGCATCTTCAACGGTGCCGTCTATATCGAAAACGGAGGCGCCTTTGGCGTCGGTTCGGACTCGAATGTGCGTATTTCGCTGCCAGAGGAGTTGCGGATGCTGGAATACTCCCAACGTCTACGCGACAAAGCCCGCACGGTTCTGGTGCCGGGCGAAGGTTCGGTAGGTCAGACGCTTTATACCGGAGCCGCACGGGGCGGTGCACAGGCTTTGGGCCGCGACGCAGGAGAGATTGCCGTCGGCAAGTTGGCCGATCTGGTCGCGATCGACCGGACTCATCCAACTCTTTGCACCTTGCGGGACGAACAACTGCTCGACGGGCTGAGTTTTGCAGCACCGGACGGGACCGTTACCGATCTGTGGTCTGCCGGACGGCATCAGGTGCGTGCAGGCCGGCACATCGCCCGCGACTCAATCCTGTCCGCCTATCGCACGGCAATGGATGACCTTCTGGCCGAAATCTGAAAAACCAATTATCAGTGCCGATATGACCCAAACCAGCGACACCACAAGCTACAAGGACATCAAGCGAACCGTCCTGCGCCGTATCCGTTCGGGCGAGTGGCAGCCCGAGTCGCTGTTGCCCAATGAACAGGAACTGGCGGTCGAGTTTTCATGTACCCGCACCACCGTCAACCGGGCGCTGCGGGAACTGGCGGATGAGGGGTTTCTGGAACGACGGCGAAAGGCTGGAACCCGGGTTCTGAGCGCGCCGCAGAGACAGGCGCGCTTCACCATCCCACTGGTGCGCGACGAGATCGAGGCGATGGGCGGCACCTATCGATATGCGCTGGTGTCAACCGAAACGCAGCCCGCCCCCGATTGGCTGGGCGCACGGCTGGCCCTGCGCCCGGATCAAAGCGTGATGCATGTGCGGTGTATGCATTTTTCCGGCAACACACCGTTTCAGTTCGAAGACCGCTGGATCGTGATCGACAGCGTTCCGCAGGTCGTGCAGGCAGATTTCTCCGGCACCGGACCCAATGACTGGCTGGTGCAGACCGTCCCCTTCACCAATGTCGAGCTGACCTTTCTGGCCAGCCGTGCCGATGCGGCCTTGGCCGGATTTCTCGACGTCTCCGAAGGTGAACCGGTCTTTACCGCCGAACGCATAACATGGCTGGAGGGTCAGCCCGTGACCTTTGCCAAGATGTATTTTGCCGCCGGTTACCGAATGACCACCGAATTCTGATCTTCCGGGCTTTACCCCTTTTCATTTCCAAGACAGATTTACCGCAGAGTGTCGCGTCGGATGGAAAGGATACCGGGATGGGCAACCCGCTCTATGATCGTCTGTTTGGTATCCATGCGGGCAAGGACACGCCGTTTCTGCATCTTCCCGATGGCCAGACGCTGACTCATGCCGGGTTTCTGGACATGGCCGCCCGTATCGCCAACGCGCTGACCGGACTGGAACTGGAACCGGGTGACCGCGTGGCTGTGCAGGTGGAAAAATCTGCTGAGGCGCTCGCGCTCTATGCCGCCTGCGCACAGGCGGGTTTGATCTTTCTGCCCCTGAATACCGGCTACACCGCACGAGAGCTGAGTTACTTCATCGAAAACAGCGGCGCGTCGCTGGTGGTGTGCGATGCCGCCAGCGAAACAGCACTTACCGCTATCGCTCAGAACAACAGAGCCCGGTTAGAGACATTGAACGCCGATGGGTCGGGCAGCTTGATGCGTCGCGCTTTGGGGATGCTTCCGGCCTTCGAACCGGCGAACCGATCCGAGGATGATCTGGCTGCGTTTCTTTATACCTCAGGCACAACAGGGCGTTCGAAAGGGGCGATGCTGACGCAGGCCAATCTGTTGTCGAACGCGGAAACGCTGGTGCAGGAATGGCGCTTTACCGACCGCGACGTGCTACTGCACGCGCTGCCGATCTTTCACACGCATGGACTGTTTGTGGCAACCAACGTCATCCTCGCCTCGGGCGGGTCGATGATCTTTCTACCGAAGTTCGATCTGGACGATATGTTGCGCCTGATGCCGCAGGCGACAACGATGATGGGGGTGCCCACCTTCTACACACGCCTGCTGGGCGACAACCGTTTTATCCGGGAGTTGTCGCAGGACATGCGGCTGTTCATTTCGGGGTCGGCACCTTTGCTGGCGGATACGCACTCGGAATTCGAAGCGCGGACAGGCCACCGCATTCTGGAACGCTATGGCATGACCGAAACGAACATGAACACGTCAAACCCCTATGACGGCGAGCGCCGGGCAGGAACCGTCGGTTTCCCGCTGCCGGATGTCGAGCTGAAAGTCACGGACCCCGAAACGGGAGCGACATTGCCCGATGGTGAGATTGGTATCATTGAAGTCCGCGGCCCAAACGTGTTTCAAGGCTACTGGAAAATGCCCGAGAAAACCGCCGCCGAACTGCGTGAAGACGGGTTCTTCATCACCGGCGATCTGGGGCGGATCGACGAGGATGGTTACGTCCATATCGTCGGGCGCGGCAAAGACCTGATCATTTCGGGCGGGTATAACATCTATCCCAAAGAGATCGAGTTGCTGCTGGACGAACAACCCGGCGTGCTGGAGAGTGCGGTGATCGGCGTACCCCACCCGGATTTCGGAGAGACCCCGGTCGGCATTCTGGTCCCTGCCCCCGGCCAGGCGCCGGATCTCGACGCCATAATGCGCACGGTCCTAGGCTCCCTCGCCCGGTTCAAACATCCGCGCCAGTTGATCCTGCTGGACGAACTGCCCCGCAACACGATGGGCAAAGTGCAAAAGAACACCCTGCGCGAAACCTACAAGGAGCTGTTTGCAACAGCATGATCGTCAGGGCACCAGCGCGACACGGCCCCTGTCCGTCAAAAGCCAGCAATCCTGCCCCTCGAACACCGCAACCCCAACCGGGCGGCCATACCCTGCGCCGCTGTCCAGATTGATGCGGTTGCCATAGTGCGTTGCCTGATCCACCGGCGTATGCCCATGGACAATCAGTTTCGGATGCGGGCCACGGTGGTTGTGAAAGATGTCCCTGATCCAGACCAGATCGTTTTCTCGTTGTTCGCTCAGCGGGATACCGGGCCGGATGCCCGCATGAACAAAGGCAATCTCGGGTGTTTGATGCATGGCTGTGAGCCCTTGCAGAAATATCCGATGCGCATCCGGGACCGCGCCCCGCGCTATGGAATGCAGGTCTTCCAACCGGGTCCTCTGGTCGAAAACCACATCGTAGCTTAGCAGTGTTTCAATCCCACCCAACCGCTCGTGCAGCCAGTGATATCCGACCAGCATATGCGGATCGTGGCGCGGGACATCTTCGAGGAACCATGAAAACATTCGGTCATGGTTGCCCAACAGAGTGATCCAACGCCTGCCCGCATCGCGCCCGGCAATAAGACGATCCAAAACGCCCCGACTGTCAGGCCCCCGGTCGACATAGTCGCCCAAGAACACGATCTCGGCCTCCGGGCCGCCATCGCGTTCGACTAAAGACATGGCGCGGTCGAACTCATCGACACGCCCGTGCAGATCTCCAATGGCGTAGATCGGATTGGTCATCTGGTTCCCCTCGGGCATTTGCGATTGCTGCACTTCTGGCGCAATTTCAGCGCTTTGAAAAGGCGATGCCCGCGCATTGGACAGGCGCGGGCATCAATCTGTCTCGGGAAGACAACAGAGGCGTTCAGACCACGTCAAACTCCAACGGCTTGATCTGGGTGAACAGACCGGTCTCGGCGAGCTTCGCACGCGCTTCGGCGGGTACCGGTTCGTCGACATAAAGCAATGCAATCGCCTCGCCCCCGGCCTCGGACCGCCCAAGGGTAAAGTTCGCGATGTTCACATCGTTTTCGCCCATGGTCTGACCCAGCGCACCGATGATGCCCGGCACGTCTTCGTTGGTGGTATAGAGCATGTGCGCGCCGACCTCGGCATCGATGTTGATACCCTTGATCTGGATGAATCGCGGCTTGCCGTCGCTGAACACTGTACCGCCGATCGAACGTTCCCGCTTTTCGGTCACAACGGTGACTTTGATATAGCCCTCGAATGCACCTGATTTGTCCTGATTGGTGGTCGAGATCTGTATACCGCGCTCTCGCGCGACAACCGGGGCCGAAACCATGTTCACCTCGGGATTGAATTTCTTCATGATCCCCGCGACGACCGAACAATTCAGTGCTGCCAGATTCATGCTTGCGGCGACACCGTCATAGAGGATGTTGATCGCCTTGATCGGCTCATCCGTCATCTGACCGATGAAGCTGCCCAGATGCCCGGCCAGTTTGATCCATGGCCCCATCACCTTGGCCTCTTCGGCGGTGACGCTGGGCATGTTCAGCGCATTTTCAACCGCTCCGGTCAGCAGATAGTTCGAGATCTGCTCGGCCACCTGCAGCGCCACGTTTTCCTGCGCTTCAGTGGTGGCCGCGCCCAGATGCGGGGTGCAGACCACGTTGGGCAGGTTGAACAGCGGATTGTCCTTGGCGGGTTCGACGCTGAACACATCAAACGCCGCGCCGGCGATGTGTCCGGATTTCAGCAACTCAGCCAAGGCTTCTTCGTCGACCAGACCACCGCGGGCACAGTTGACGATGCGCACCCCGGGTTTGGTTTTGGACAGATTCTCACGGCTCAGAATGTTGCGGGTCTGATCGGTCAGCGGCACATGCAATGTAATGAAGTCAGCGCGGGACAGCAGTTCGTCCAGCTCGACCTTTTCGACGCCCATCTTGGCGGCCTTCTCTTCACCCAGATAGGGATCATAGGCGACGACCTTCATTTTCAGGCCCAGAGCGCGCTCGCAAACGATCCCGCCAATGTTCCCCGCACCGATAACGCCAAGGGTTTTGTTGGTCAGTTCGATCCCCATGAATTTTGATTTCTCCCACTTACCCGCATGGGTCGAGGTGCTGGCCTCGGGGATTTGCCGGGCCACGGCGAACATCATCGCGATGGCGTGCTCTGCCGTGGTGATCATGTTGCCGAAGGGCGTGTTCATCACGATCACGCCTTTTTTCGAGGCCGCATCCTTGTCGATATTGTCAGTCCCGATCCCAGCACGGCCGATGACCTTCAGCTTGTCAGCTTTCTCAAGAATGGTTGGCGTTACTTTGGTGGCCGAGCGGATGGCAAGACCGTCATACTGGCCGATCACCTCGGCCAGTTTATCCTTATCTTTACCCAGATCGGGCATGAAATCCACGTCGATGCCGCGGTCGCGGAAAATCTGCACGGCGGTTTCGCTGAGCTTGTCAGATACGAGTACTTTGGGGGCCATATCTCTGGTCCTTTGAAAAGTTCGGGGAATGGCGGGCTGAGGCCCGCCCTACATTGGTGTTCGCGTAAGCCGGGCTTCAGCCCGGCAGAAAAACTCAAGCGGCCTCAATTTGCGCCGCAATCTCAGCGTCGAACGCCCATGCAAGCCAGGGCAGCATCGCTTCGATATCCGAGGTCTCGACCGTGCCGCCACACCAGATGCGCAGGCCGGCAGGTGCGTCGCGATAGGCACCGATGTCCAGCGCGATATTCTCGGCCTCAAGCCGTTTGGCGACGGCTTTGGCAAAACCGGCACCGTCCTGAATGCGCGCATCGGTGAATTTCAGGCACACTGACGTATTCGACCGGGTAGCAGGGTCCACGGCCAGATTGGCAATCCAGTCATTCTGTTCGCAGAACGCGTGCACCGCACCGGCATTGGCATCTGCCCGGGCAATCAGCCCCTGCAGGCCGCCGACCGAACGCGCCCACTCCAGCGCAAAAAGGTAATCCTCAACCGCCAACATCGAGGGTGTATTGATCGTCGCGCCGGTAAATATGCCATCGATCAGCTTGCCTCCTTTGGTCAGGCGGAAAATCTTGGGCAGCGGCCATGCGGGGGTGTAGCTTTCCAGCCGCTCAACAGCACGGGGGCTGAGGATCAGCATCCCGTGGGCCGCCTCGCCGCCCAGAACCTTCTGCCAGCTGAAGGTGGTGACATCCAGCTTGTCCCAAGGCAGGTCCATCGCAAAAGCAGCCGAGGTCGCGTCACAGATCGTCAGGCCCTGACGGTCATCCGCGATCCAGTCCCCGTTCGGAACCCGCACACCCGAGGTCGTACCGTTCCACGTGAACACGACATCATTGGTGAAATCGACCGAAGCCAGATCAACGATCTGTCCGTAGTCGGCGGTTTTGACCTCGGCGTCGATCTTCAGTTGTTTGATCACGTCGGTCACCCAACCAGAGCCAAAGCTTTCCCAGGCCAGCATCTCGACCTTGCGCTCGCCCAGCAGCGACCAAAGCGCCATCTCGACCGCGCCGGTATCCGAGGCTGGAACGATACCGATCTTGTAATCCGCCGGAACGCCCAGAATCTCACGCGTTCCTTCAATAGCTGCCTTTAGCTTGTCCTTACCGACAGCGGCACGATGCGAACGACCCAGCGCGGCATCGGCCAGTTTGGTCAGATCGAATGTGGGGGGTTTGGCACAAGGGCCCGAGGAAAAACGCGGATTGGCCGGCCGCGTCGCCGGTTGTTCGATAGTCATCTGTATTACCCTTCCAGATACACGCCCCTCGTTGGGGAGGGGTGTCCCACGGGCAGAGGTACGGGGCCTTCGCACCTGCAGCAAGCAGAAAAGACGCTTCGTTGGGTAAAAACGACATCAAAAACAGGCTCAAATCAGAACACAGGTTTCCGATTGGCGAAACCCCCGCCTTTTTGGCGGGGGTTCTGAGTGTTTACTCTGCGGCGTCTTGGTATTCTGACATGGGTGGGCATGTGCAGATGAGGTTTCTGTCGCCGTATGCGTTGTCGACGCGGTTGACGGGGGACCAGTATTTGTCGACGCCCATGGAACCCGGAGGGAAGCAGGCCTGTTCGCGCGAGTAAGGCCGGTCCCAGTCGCCGACCAGATCGCGCACCGTGTGGGGGGCGTTTTTCAGCGGGTTGTTCTCCGCGTCGATCTTGCCGTCGATGATGTCCTGTGCCTCCGAGCGGATCGACAGCATGGCGTCGCAGAAGCGGTCCAGTTCATCCATGGGTTCCGATTCAGTGGGTTCCACCATCAGCGTGCCGGCCACCGGCCAGCTCATCGTCGGGGCGTGGAAGCCTGAATCGACCAGACGCTTGGCGATGTCGTCGACGCTGACATGGGCCGCCTCGTCCAGCGGACGGGTGTCGAGGATGCATTCATGCGCCACACGACCGGTTTCCGAGGTGTAGAGGATCGGGTAGGCATCCTTGAGCCGCGCCGCGATGTAGTTGGCGTTCAGGATTGCCACTTTCGTGGCCTGCGTCAGACCCGCGCCGCCCATCAGCAGAACATAGGCCCAGCTGACCGGCAGAATGGACGGAGACCCGAAGGGGGCCGCCGAGACCGGACCGACGGCGGTGCCGTATTCCGGGTGGCCGGGCAGGTGTTCCTCCAGATGCGCCTTGACACCGATCGGACCCATGCCGGGGCCGCCGCCGCCATGCGGGATGCAGAAGGTCTTGTGCAGGTTCAGGTGGCTGACGTCACCGCCCACATCGCCCGGACGCGCCAGGCCAACCATGGCGTTCATGTTGGCGCCGTCGATATAGACCTGACCGCCGTGATCATGGGTGATCTGGCAGACCTCCTGCACGGTGGTCTCGAACACGCCGTGGGTCGAGGGGTAGGTGATCATGCAGGCGGCCAGATGATCGCTGTGCTTTTCCGCCTTGGCGCGGAAGTCGTTCAGGTCAATGTTGCCCTTGTCATCCGCCTGCACCGGCACAACCTGCCAGCCCACCATCTGGGCCGAGGCCGGGTTGGTCCCATGCGCCGAGGTTGGGATCAGGCAGACATTGCGCTGCCCCTCGCCACGAGCGAAGTGATAATTGCGGATGGTCAGAAGGCCCGCGTACTCACCCTGCGCGCCCGAGTTGGGCTGCTGCGAGATCGCGTCATAGCCGGTGATCTGGCACAGCTTGTCGTTCAGATCGTCGATCATTTGCGTGTAGCCCTGCGCCTGATCTTGCGGCACAAACGGGTGCAGATTGCCGAACTCGGGCCAGGTGACCGGGATCATCTCAACCGTGGCGTTCAGCTTCATGGTGCAGGACCCCAGCGGGATCATCGCCCGGTCCAGCGCCAGATCACGGTCGGCCAGACGGCGCATATAGCGGGTGATCTCGGCTTCGGCCCGGTTCTTGTGGAAGATCGGGTGGGTCAGGTATTCGCTTTCGCGCAGCGCGTAATCCGGCAGGCGGTAGGCCACGTTCGAGCTGTCATCCTTGCGGTCGATGCCAAAGGCGCCCCAGACGGCCTCGATGGTCTCGGGCCGGGTCTGTTCGTCCAGGCTGATGCCCACTTTCGTGTCACCGACCTTGCGCAGGTTGACGCCGCGGGCCACAGCGGCCTCCATCACCACGTTCTGCAGATGGCCAACCTCAACCGTGATCGTGTCGAAGAACACTTCCGGCTCGACGGCAAAGCCCGCCTCTTCCAGACCGGCCGCCATGCGCGAGGTCTTGCGGTGCACTGACTGCGCGATGGCCTTGATGCCATCGGGGCCATGGTACACGGCATACATCGAAGCAATCACCGCCAGCAGCGCCTGCGCGGTACAGACGTTCGAGTTCGCTTTCTCGCGGCGGATATGCTGCTCGCGGGTCTGCAGCGCCAGGCGATAGGCCTTGTTGCCCCGGCTGTCGATGCTGACACCGATGATCCGGCCCGGCATCGAGCGCTTCAGCTTGTCGGTGGTCGCCATATAGGCGGCGTGCGGGCCGCCATAGCCCATCGGCACGCCAAAGCGCTGGGTCGAGCCGATGGCGATATCCGCGCCCATCTCGCCGGGCGACTTCAGCAGTGCCAGCGACAGGATGTCGGCGGCGACAATTGCGATAGCCTTGTGTTCATGCAGAGCGGCGATTTCCGATGTGAAGTCGCGCACATGGCCATGGGTGCCGGGATACTGGAAGATCGCGCCAAAGACCGCGCCTGCATCCAGCGTGTCCGGATCAGCCACCTGCACCTCGATGCCCAGAGGCTCGGCGCGTGTTTTAATGACCGCGATGGTCTGCGGGTGGCAGTTCTTGTCGACGAAGAAGGCCGCGTTGTTGGCTTTCGAACGCCCGCCGCGCTTGGCCATGGCCATCGCTTCGGCGGCTGCAGTGGCTTCGTCCAGCAGCGAGGCGTTGGCCACATCCAGCCCGGTCAGGTCGCTGACCATGGTCTGGAAGTTCAGCAGAGCTTCAAGACGGCCCTGGCTGATCTCGGGCTGATAGGGCGTATAGGCCGTGTACCAGGCCGGGTTTTCCAGGATGTTGCGCAGGATCGGCGCAGGCGTCGTGGTGCCGTAATAGCCCTGACCAATCAGCGAGGTCAGAACCTTGTTCTTGCTCGCCACCTCTTTCATGTGGAACAGAGCATCGCGTTCCGTCATCGCCGGACCCCAGTCCAGCGGCTCTTTCTGCCGGATCGCGGGTGGGACGGTGGCGTCGATCAACTCGTCCAGGGTTTTGAAGCCGATCACCTTGAGCATATCGCGCATCTCGGTCGGGCTGGGCCCGATATGGCGGCGGTTGGCGAAGTCATAGGCTTCGTAATCGGTCAGTTTGAAGGCCATGTGTGCGCTCCTCAAGGATAGGTCAGACCCGGCCGCTGTGGCGGATGCCTCTGGCGGGGGGGTGAGGGCCGTCTTGGAAACTGTCCGGGGGACAGTTTCAGGCCCGAACGGGCGGAGCCCAAATCAGCGGCTCCAGATGAAAGGGGAAGGCGGATCCCCGAAAGGCTCCGCCACCTGCGAGAGTTAACCGATGAAGGCCTTGTAGCCGGCTTCGTCCATCAGGTCTTCGAGCTGCGCGGCGTCCGCGATCTTGATCTTGTAGATCCAGGCCTCGCCCTCGGGGTCTTCGTTCAGCGCGCCGGGATTGTCGGCCAGCGCTTCGTTGACCTCGGTGATCTCGCCATCAACCGGTGCGTAAAGCTCGGAGGCCGCCTTGACGGATTCGATCACGCCGATCTCGCCGCCTTTTTCGAACTCGTCGCCTGCTTCCTGCTGTTCCACGAACACCACGTCGCCCAGTTGCTCGGCGGCGTGTTTGGTGATGCCCAGCGTGGCGGTGTCGCCCTCAACAGCCAGCCATTCATGTTCTTCGGAATAATAGGTTGCCATGTCTCTCTCTCCTGACTTCAACGCTTGTAATTCTGTTTGACGAAGGGCAGCGCCACGATCTCAGCCGGTTGCGGCTTGCCCCGGATGATCAGGTTCACCGTCTCGCCCGGCTCAGTATGACCTGCCGCGACATAGCCCATCGCCACCGGTCCACCCACCGTGGGGCCAAACACACCCGAGGTGATCTGGCCGATCGTGTTGCCATTGCTGCACTGGATCTCAACGCCCTGACGCGCAGGCGCGCGGCCTGTCGGTTTGATGCCCACCAGCTTTTTGGCGGGACCTTCGGCCAGTTCCTTTTGCACCCGGTCCGCACCGGGAAAGCCGCCCTCTTCCTTGCGGCGCTTCTGAATGGCCCAGGCCAGGCTGGCCTCAATCGGTGAGGTGCTCTGGTCGATGTCATTGCCATAGAGGCACAGGCCCGCCTCCAGCCGCAGGCTGTCACGCGCGCCCAGACCGGCCGCCTCGCAATCTTCATGCGCCAGGAAGGCCTTGGTGATCTCAATCGCTTTGTCCTCGGGGATCGAGATCTCGTACCCGTCCTCGCCGGTATAGCCCAGCCGCGAGATACGGCACTCAACACCGTTGATATCCGCCACAGTGGTTTCCATGAACTTCAGATCCCGCGCCGCAGGGCAGAGCTCGCCCACAACGTTTTCCGCTGCGGGGCCTTGGACAGCTACCAGCGCGCGGTCGAAGATCTCGATCACTTCAACACCGTCGAGATGTTCGCGCATATGCGGAATGTCCTGATGCCGCAGCGCCGCGTTCACCACCACGAAGAAATGATCCCCCGCATTCGACACGATCAAATCGTCCATGATTCCGCCATCCGCGTTCGTAAAGAACCCGTACCGTGCCTTGCCTTCCTTCAGCGTCGCATAGGCCTGCGGGCACAAAGCTTCCAGCTTCTCGCCCACATTCTCGCCCCGCAAAATCACCTGACCCATATGAGACACATCAAACACCGCCGCCTTCTCACGACACTGCTTATGCTCCCCCATGATCCCCAAAGGATACTGAACAGGCATCTCCCACCCAGCAAAATCAACCAACTTACCCCCCAACTCAACGTGGAGATCGTACAAAGGCGTGCGCTTTAATTCGGTCATCAACTTAACCTTTCAATCAGCGGGACTGGTCGCGAACAACCGTGACGGTGCAATGTGCGTTGCGCACGACACGGGCCAGGTTCGGGCCAATCTCGTAGTTCGGGAAATCGCCTTTGGTCGAGGCCATGACGATCAGATCAAAGCCCTCTTTGTAAGCGAGCTTCAGAATTTCGCGGTAGACGCTGCCTTCTTCGATATGAACCGCCACATCAGATGCACCGTTGTGATCCAGTATGGCCTGAACCGCATCGCGCACGTGGTCTTTTGCGCCTGCACCGTAATTGGCGGGTAGGTTCGGCAGCTGGATGATCTCAGGAATGACGGCAATCGCGTGCAATTCGGCACCGTAGAACTTTGCTTGTTCCTGTGCGAGCGGCAGGGCGTTCTTCCACGAACGCTCGTCAGTGTGATCAATCGGCAGCAGGATTTTCGTGGCCATCACGTTTCTCCTCGAGAAATGGAATTCTGTTTGAAGCCGGGGGGCCGGGATGGCCCCCCGTATTTTCATCCGAGATTATTCGGCGGGTGTACTGCCGGGCTCTTCAGACTGGCCGCCCGAGGCGAAGAACTCTTTCGTCAGTTTGAAGACGATCGGGCTCAGTAGGGCCAGGGCGATCAGGTTCGGAATGGCCATCATGGCGTTCAGCGTGTCTGCCAGCAGCCAGACAAAGCCCAGATCTGCAGTTGCACCGAAGTAGATGGCCACAATCCACAGGACGCGGTAAGGCATCAAGGATTTGACGCCCAGCAGGAACTCGACGCATTTCTCGCCATAGAACGACCAGCCAAGGATCGTGGTGAAGGCAAAGATCGACAGCGCGATTGCGATCAGGTGACCGCCGCCGGGAAGAGAGCTTGCAAAGGCCAGCGAGGTCAGAGCCGCGCCTGATTCACCCGAGGTCCACGCGCCGGTCGAAATGATCGCCAGACCAGTGATCGAGCAGACGATGATGGTGTCGATGAACGTACCCAGCATCGCGATCAGGCCCTGGTTGACCGGACCTTTGGTTTCGGCCGCAGCGTGCGCGATGGGTGCGGAACCCAGACCGGCTTCGTTCGAGAAGACACCGCGTGCCACACCAAAGCGGATAGCGGCCCAGACGGCTGCGCCCGCGAAACCACCTTCGGCGGCTGATGGGGTGAAGGCATAGGTGAAGACCAGCGACAAGGCATTGCCGATTTCACCGATGTTGATGATCAGAACCAACAGGCCAGCAACAATGTATGCAATCGCCATGGCAGGAACCAGTTTACCGGCAACCGCACCGATGCGGGTGATGCCGCCCAGAATGACAGCTGCGGTCAGGACCATCAGGACAACGCCGGTGACCGAAGTGTTCACGCCGAAGTTCGATTCCAGAACCTGCGCAACACCGTTGGCCTGTACACCGTTGCCGATCCCGAAGGCCGCGATTGCACCGAACAGAGCGAATGCCACGCCCAGCCAGGCCCATTTCGCGCCCAGACCGTTCTTGATATAATACATCGGGCCACCGACAAAGTTACCCAGCTCGTCTTTTTCACGGTATTTCACCGCACAGACGGCTTCGGCATATTTGGTGGCCATGCCCACCAGGGCGGTCATCCACATCCAGAACAATGCGCCCGGACCGCCCAGGAAGACAGCAGTGGCCACACCGGCGATGTTACCTGTACCGATGGTCGCCGACAGCGAGGTCATCAGCGCGTTGAACGGGCTGATCTGGCCATCACCTTGACCTTCGCGGCCTTTGAACAGCAGGCTGAAGCCCGTGCCGATGCGCAGGATCGGCATAAATTTCAAGCCGACCTGCAGGAAGAAGCCGACGCCAAGGATGAGAACCAGCATCAGCGGCCCCCACACGACGCCATTAACGGCTCCTACAAAGTTTGATAACGCTTCCATGGTTTCCCTCCCATATGCGTTTGGATTATGCCCCGGCGGCAAGAACCCGCTGGCGGGCTTGCTTGAGGGCGGCAAAGTCTTCGTCCGCATGGAACGACGAACGGGTCAGCGGGGTGGCCGACACGTGCAGGAAGCCCTTGGAACGCGCGATCTGTTCCAATTGGGCAAATTCTTCTGGTGTCCAGAACCGGTCAATCGGATGGTGTTTCGGGGTCGGTTGCAGATACTGACCGACGGTCAGGAAATCGACATTGGCCGCGCGCAGGTCATCCATGACTTGTCGTACGTCGTTCAGGCTTTCGCCCAGCCCAACCATCAGGCCGGATTTGGTAAACAGTTCCGGGTTCGCTCGTTTGGCATCGTCCAGCAGGCGCAGCGAGGTGTAATAGCGTGCACCCGGACGCACCGTCGGATAAAGATGCGGCACAGTTTCCAGATTGTGGTTGAAAACGTCCGGTGCGGCTTCAAATACGATCTCTGAGGCGGCACCTTTTCCAAGAAAATCGGGTGTCAGTACCTCGACAGTGGTACCGGGGTTCTGGTGGCGCACGGCACGGATGGTCTGAGCGATATGCTCAGCCCCGCCATCATCCAGATCATCGCGATCGACCGAGGTGATTACCACATGACGCAGGCCCAGTTTCTTGACGGCGGCGGCGACTCGCCCGGGTTCAAACACATCCAGAGCATCCGGGCGACCGGTTGAGACATTGCAGAACGAACAACCCCGTGTGCAAACCTCACCCATGATCATCATGGTGGCGTGGCGCTTGGACCAGCATTCACCGATATTGGGGCAGGCGGCTTCTTCGCAGACCGTCGCTAGATCATGCTCGCGCATCAGTCGGCGGGTTTCGTAGTATTCTGCGCTGTCGCCTTTTTTCTTGCGAATCCACTTCGGCTTGCGCGGGATGACACTGTCGGCCTTTTTGGCTTTCTCCGGATGGCGAGGGCGAAGCTGGACGGTCATCTGGCTGATTTCCCTTATGCGTGGATCGCGCGGCCTAGGGCGTCGAGGCAGGCTTCTTTGACCGCCTCTCCCATGGCCGGGTGCGCGTGGCAGGTCGCCGCGACCTCGGACACGGTCGCGCCCTTGGTCATTGCCAGAACCAGTTCGGCGATCAGATCACCGCCATGGGCGCCGCAGATATGTGCCCCCAGAATCTGACCGTTCGGGTCTGCCAGTACCTTGACCGCACCGTCTGTTTCACCGGTCGAGCGCGCGCGGGAGTTGGCCATGAAGGCGAACTTGCCGACGGAATACTCGGCCCCGGATTCTTTCAGCGCTTCTTCGGTCAAACCAACCGAGGCGACCTCGGGGTCGGTATACACCACGCCGGGAACGGTGTTGTAATCCACATGTCCGGCTTCGCCTGCCAGAATCTCAACACAGGCGACACCATCTTCTTCGGCCTTGTGCGCCAGCATCGGTCCGGGAATGCAATCACCGATGGCGTAGATGCCGGGGACCGATGTTTGGAAGGAGTCGTCAACTTCGATGAAGCCACGTTGGTTCACGGCCACGCCCAGCTCTTCCAAGCCAAGGCCACGCGTTACAGGACGCCGACCGACCGCGATCAGGACCTTGTCGGCCTCGATCACTTCTTCCTTGTCTTTGCCAACGCGGTCGACTGTCAGGTTCAGGCCAGCTTCGGTTTTGTCGACCGATTTCAGTGCGCGGCCCAGTTGGAACTTCAAGCCGCGTTTGGACAGAGCGCGTTGGGCCAGTTTGGCAATTTCGCCATCAATTCCCGGCAGCACGCGATCCAGATATTCGACGACCGTAACCTTGGCGCCCAGACGCGCCCAGACCTGACCCAGCTCGAGCCCAATCACACCCGCACCGATGACCACCAGATGTTCCGGAACAGTCTCCAGGGCGATGGCTCCGGTCGAGCTGAGGATATCCTGCTCGTCAATCTCAATCCCAGGCAGAGGGGAGGGCTCCGACCCTGTGGCGATCAGGATATTCTTCGCGTCATGGACTTCGTCGCCCACCTTGACCTGACCAGCGGCCGGAATACTGGCCCAGCCCTCGATGAGATCGACACCGTTTTTCTTGAACAGAAATGCGATGCCCTTGGTCAGGTCGCCTACGATCTTATCTTTGCGCCCCATCATTGCGGGCATATCGATGCTGGCCCCCTCGACCGCAATACCGTGGGAGGAGAGATCTGCAAGTTCGGCATATTTGGCCGAGGAGGTCAGCAACGCTTTGGAGGGTATGCACCCCACATTCAGACAAGTTCCGCCAAGCGCGCCACGGCCTTCGACACAGGCCACTTTCAGGCCCAGTTGTGCCGCACGGATCGCTGCGACATAGCCGCCCGGGCCACCACCGATTACAATAACGTCGTAAGTCATTTGGTTTTCTTTCAGTAAATCGGGTGGTTTGCGCAGAGGGCGCGGACTTTTTCACGGGTTTCTTTTTCGACGGCTTCATCCCCGTCCGGCGATTGTGCCAGCGCGTCCAGCACATCACCGATCATATGGCCGATCTGTTTGAACTCTTCCGGTCCAAAGCCGCGGCTGCAGCCAGCTGCGGTACCCAAACGGATGCCGCTGGTGATTGTCGGTTTCTGAGGGTCACCCGGAACGCTGTTTTTGTTGCAGGTAAAGCCCGCACGCTCGAGCGCAGCTTCGGCATCTCTGCCAGTTACGCCAACGGGGCGCAGATCGACGAGCATCAGGTGATTTTCTGTGCCGCCTGAAACGATGTCACACCCGCGCGCCATCATCACGTTTGCCAAAGCCGACGCGCTGTCTACGACGCGTTGCATGTATTCCTTGAACTCGGGCTTCAGCGCCTCGCCAAAGGCAACGGCCTTGCCGGCGATTACGTGCATCAGAGGGCCGCCCTGCAAACCCGGGAATACAGCCGAATTAATCTTCTTTGCCAGAGTTTCATCGTTGGTCAGGATGATCCCGCCACGCGGGCCACGTAGGGTCTTGTGCGTGGTCGACGTTACAACATGTGCGTGCCCTACGGGCGAGGGGTGCAGCCCGGTTGCAACCAGCCCGGCGATATGGGCCATGTCTGCCAGCAGCCACGCACCGGCTTCATCGGCGATTGCACGGAACCGCGCAAAGTCAATCTTTTGCGAATAGGCCGATGCGCCCGCAATGATGAGCTTGGGTTTTTCGGCCTTCGCAAGCGCCTCAACCTGATCGTAATCGATCAGTCCGGCCTCGGTCAGCCCATACTGGATTGGACGGAACCACTTGCCGGATTGGGCAGGCTTTGCGCCGTGGGTCAGGTGGCCACCGGCATCCAGAGACATGCCAAGGATCGTGTCACCGGGGCTGAGCAGCGCCAACTTGACCGCGCCATTGGCTTGCGCGCCCGAGTGTGGCTGAACGTTTGCGTATTCACAGCCAAACAGTTGCTTGAGGCGGTCAATGGCTTCGACCTCGACTTCATCCACATATTCGCACCCGCCATAGTAGCGGCGCCCCGGATACCCCTCGGCGTATTTGTTCGTAAGCACGGAACCCTGCGCATCAATCACAGCCCGAGAGACGATATTCTCAGATGCGATCAGTTCGATCTGTTCGGCCTGACGCTTGCCTTCGCGCGTGATCGAGGCAGCGATGACCGGATCTGTCTCAGTGAGCGGTTTTGTGAACATAATCTCCTCCGACAATCTCGTTTCCAGTGTACGAAATTTTGTTTCCTATAGTGGAAATAGTGCGCATAAGGCAACAAAAAACTCGTTACCGCAATGTTGTTTATTTTGGGGGAGATGGGTAAACTCCGATAAAACAAGGAGTTTTTCATGTCTGAGGACAGCCGAAATGATGCTTCCGGGCCGGACGATCAGGACGAAGGCGCGGCTTTGGGCCGTTCGATCCGGGACGCGCGGCGCGCGAAAGGTTGGACTTTGGAAGAGGCGGGGCGCGCTGCGGGAATCGGTCGTTCCACGCTTTCAAAGATTGAAAACAATCAGACTCGCCCAAGTTTCGAGATTGTTCGACGGCTGACGCAAGCCCTCGATATGAACACGCCACAGCTGTTCTTGCAGTCCGCCCAGTCTGGAATCTCGGGGCGCCGTGATTTTACGCCGAAAGGCGAGGGCGAGACCAGAAATACGCCAACCTACATGCATGAGCTGTTGTGTTCGGAACTCACCAGCAAGCGAATGCTTCCCTATATCGCGACGATAAAGGCGCGTGATATATCAGAATATGACACCTGGATCAGGCATTCCGGCGAAGAATTCATGTATGTGCTCAGTGGAGAATTGATTTTCGTTTCTGAACATTACCGACCCTTGCCCATGAAAGCCGGGGACTCACTGTATTACGACAGCGGCATGGGCCATGGCTGTATCTCGACCAGCGATGAGGACGCCAAGGTGCTATGGGTTTCGCTTGAGTAGCGCCAGGATGCGCTGGTTGATATTTCCATCATCGGTAGGTGGCTGCCTGTTTGGCTTGTAGCCAATTTGTCCATCGGCGATCGAGTTTAAAGTGGATATTGGATACAAAATTAGTTAATTTGACCCTCAGTGAGCTAATCCTGTGTCGGCAATTACGCTTTCAGTGGTGACCTTTTCACCCCGGGTGTTCTTGGCGGGTAGGGCCGAGCGCTCACTATGTTCCGATCCGTAGCAACAGAAGTACTCCATGACCCAGACCATTTTCACCGGCACGATGCCGGCCCTGATGACGCCCTGCAAGGCTGACCGGACACCGGATTACGATGCACTGGTGAAAAAAGGCAATGAGATGATCGAGGCCGGCATGTCTGCCGTTGTGTATTGCGGTTCGATGGGCGACTGGCCGCTGCTAACAGATGCCGAGCGGATGGAGGGGGTGGAGCGGCTGATCTCTGCCGGGGTGCCGGTGATCGTCGGTACCGGAGCCATCAATTCGAAATCTGCGGTGGCCCACGCGACGCACGCTCAGAAAGTTGGAGCATCCGGCCTGATGGTTATTCCACGGGTTCTGTCGCGCGGCTCATCGATTGCCGCGCAAAAGAACCACTTCAAGGCTATTCTGTCTGCGGCTCCGGATGTGCCTGCAATCATCTACAACAGCCCGGTCTATGGGTTCGCCACACGTGCGGATCTGTTTTTTGCGTTGCGCGCTGAGCACCCGAATTTGGTTGGTTTTAAAGAGTTCGGCGGCAAGAGCGACCTGCGCTATGCTGCAGAACACATCACCTCGCAGGATGATCAGGTCACGTTGATGGTTGGTGTCGATACAGAAGTATACCATGGTTTTGTAAACTGCGGGGCCACCGGCGCGATCACCGGGATTGGCACCGCGCTGCCCAAAGAGGCGTTGCTGCTTGCGGCTCTGGCAAAGAAGGCAGCGGGCGGACATGCCGAGGCGCGCCGACGCGCGCGTGAACTGGAAGAAGCGTTCGGTGTCCTGGCAAGTTTTGATGAGGGCACGGATCTGGTTCTGTATTACAAGCATCTGCTGGTGCTGAACGGCGAAGAAGAATACCGCCTGCACTTCAACGAAACAGATGAGTTGTCCGACGCTCAGAGGAACTATTGCGAGCAACAATACAGCCTGTTCCAAGCCTGGTTTGCCGATTGGGTCCGGCAGGGTGGGGTCATTGCCGAATGCATGTGATTGACAGCCATACCGGCGGGATGCCCACGCGGGTTATCCTGGATGGCGGCCCCGATCTGGGCAACGCGACATTGGCCGAACGTGCCAGGTGCCTGGCAACGGAACACGAGCAGTTCTACAAATCCGTCCTGCTGGAGCCGCGCGGCCAGCCCGGTATGGTCGGAGCACTTCTTGTCGAGCCGCGCAATCCCGATTGCGCTGCAGGTGTCATCTATTTCGATGCGGATGCGGTTCTGGGTATGTGTGGCCACGGGACAATCGGCCTTGGTGTGACACTGGCCCATCTTGGTCGGATCGACGCAGGAGTGCATCGGATCGACACTCCGGTGGGCGAGGTAGCGATTGATCTCAAGGATGCCAACACCGTTCAGGTCACCAATATCGAAAGCCGACGGGTTCTTCATGCGGTGACGGTCGAAACCGAGAGTTTTGGTCCGGTCACTGGCGATGTGGCGTATGGCGGGAACTGGTTCTTCATCATCGAGCCGAGCCCAATCCCCGTGGCACCTGAAAACATCCGCCAGATGGTGGACATGGCAATCTCGATCCGCGAGGCCTGCATTGCCCAGAAGATTGGCGGCGAAAATGGCGAGCCGGTCGACCATGTCATCTTTCAAGGCACTTCGCCGAACGAACGTGTTCACAGCCGAAACTTTGTTCTGTGCCCGGACAATGATTACGACCGCTCGCCCTGCGGGACCGGTAGTTCGGCGCGACTGGCCTGTTTGGCAGCAAGCGGGCGTCTGGCTGCGGGCGAGGAAATCATACAGGAAAGCGTCATCGGAAGTACGTACCGGCTGTCCTATCAGCCCTCGCGGGGCAACGGGGTGATCCCACGATTGACCGGGCAGGCGTATATCATGTCGGAGAGTAAGCTTATCTTTGCAGAAAGTGATCCCTTCCGGACGGGCATAGGCCGATGATGCGCACGAAGAGGAAATCGGGCTCTGACTTGGGCGATCCAGCCGGCACTATTTCTGAGATATCCTCATGCGCAGCAGCAAAATAGTTCATGTGATTTCGGCCCACGCCGAAGGCGAGGTCGGCGATGTCATTGTCGGAGGGGTCGCACCACCGCCCGGGGCTACGCTGTGGCAGCAACGCTGCCATATTGCACAGGACGACACCCTGCGTCGTTTTGTTTTGAACGAACCGCGCGGCGGCGTGTTCCGGCACGTCAACCTGCTGGTGCCGCCAAAAGATCCCGAAGCGGATGCCGCCTTTATCATCATGGAACCCGAAGATACGCCACCGATGTCCGGGTCCAATTCGATCTGCGTCGCAACGGTTCTGCTGGATGGTGGGATATTACCAATGCAGGAGCCGGAGACACATTTGATCCTCGAGGCGCCGGGCGGGCTTGTTCGCATTCGGGCTGCGTGCCGCAATGGGAAAGCCGAGCGCATATTCGTCCGGAACCTGCCGAGCTTTGCGGATAAGTTATCGGTGCCGCTGGAGGTGCCGGGTCTGGGGACACTTACAGTCGATACCGCTTATGGTGGGGACAGTTTTGTGATTGTCGATGCGGGCGCGCTTGGCTTCGAGATCGTCGAAGACGAAGCCAAAGATATCGCCCGGCTGGGCGTGACCATTACCAACGCCGCCAACGCGCAACTGGGGTTCAGGCATCCTGAGAACCCTGATTGGAACCATATCTCTTTTTGTGCCTTCTGCGGTCCGCTGGAGGTAACCGAAACGGGTCTTAGCGGTAAGTCGGCCGTCGCGATCCAACCCGGTAAGGTCGACCGTTCGCCGACCGGAACGGCGGTGTCAGCCCGAATGGCGGTTATGGCAGCGAGGGGTCAGATGAGGACGGGGCATACCTTCGAGGCTGTGTCGATCATCGGGTCACGTTTTACCGGGAAGATTCTGGAGACCGCTCAGATCGATGGCCGTGCGGCTATTATCCCCGAGATAAGTGGCCGTGGGTGGATCACCGGCACACATCAACACATGCTGGACCCCGGCGATCCCTGGCCGGAAGGATACAGGCTGTCCGATACCTGGGGCGCCTGAACCGACCTCAGGTTCTGATCCTAACCTGCCGCCAAGCTGACACTGCTTCTTGGAGAGACCGTGCACAAAAGATACTCGTATCCAAAATACAGCAAGGGGTTGGCCTGACATGGCAGCCAAGCGTGCGATCAAAAAACAAAGCCTTCCTGACGTCATAGCAGATGACCTCAGACAGCGCATCTTAAGCGGCGAACTCGCTGAGGGCGAAACGATCCGTCAGGAAGCTTTGGCAGAAGAGTATGATGTTTCGCGTATGCCGATACGCGAGGCGCTTAAACGCCTCAGCGCCGAAGGTCTGGTTCAATGGGCCAACAATCGCGGAGGCTCGGTGACCAGACATTCGCTGCCGGAGATCGGCGAGATTTTTGATCTTAGGATACTGATCGAAGTGGATCTGTTTCGCAGGGCCATTCCGTGCATGACAAACAGCGATTTCGCTCGGTGTGAGGATATATTGCGGCAGATGGAAACCTCATATGACAAGAACGATGTTGGTCGCTGGGGTAAGCTGAATCACGCGTTTCACACGGCGCTATATGCAGCGTCCCGGCGCAACCTCACCAATGAACTGCTGGACCGTGTCAGCCTGCAGGCCGATCGCTATGTTCGGATGCATCTGAGTGTGATGAAACAGCGTGAACCTGCCAGGAAAGAACACCGGGACCTTCTGGAATTGGCGCAAAGCGGTAAAGTGGAGGAGGCGTGTGAGCTGTTGTCGCGGCATATCCGGCGCTCCAAAGAACAACTACTGGAGATGATTGCCGCTAAGCGGTCTGAGCAGGAAACTCTTTGAGGCGAGGTTGTTTTCAGGGCACAGTAGTTCAACATCTTTGATCGGGTGATCGGGCTTGAAAATCGTGACAGGCGGACAAACTGGGGTTGATATGGCCGCGTTGGAATTTGCGCGCGAAAACGGCATTGCCTACGGCGGTTGGGTCCCGAAGGGCAGAACAAACGAGGCTGGCCACATCCCCGCCCACTTTGATGGGCTGCTTGAGACGCTATCCGAAAATGTAGCGGAGAGGACAAAGCTCAACGTTATGACCAGCGACGCCACACTTGTTTTTGTCGACGGATCAACCAGTCCCGGCACACAGCAAACAATAGTTTTCGCCGCCGAAGCTAAGAAGCCGTATCTGGTGGTCGATGTGAGACAAGGAATAAGCGAAAGCGCAAGGCAAGTGCAGGCGTGGCTGCACGCCAACCCTGCCGATGTTCTGAATATCGCCGGCCCGCGCGCCTCCGAAGCCCCTGAGCTTGGCGCGCGTCTGAGTAAGGTGCTCGGGGTCTGTCGGGATCAGCTTATTCAGCCCAAGTAATCACGCAGAGCTGGCGGAGGATTCTCGAAAAGTTGTGCCGTAGCGATGGGTGGATGTGCGATTTGATCCGCAACCAGAACGGTTTTCTCCGTTATGCGAAGCGCATCCTGGGGATCATGGCTGACCATAAGCAGGGTGGTTTGGGTCTCGGCTATCAGATCCGCAACCAAATCTAGCATTTCAACCTTCAGCGCGGGACCTAAAGCAGCGAAGGGTTCATCCAGCAACAGGACCTGCCGTTTTTGCACCAGTATTCTTGCCAGCGCCACCCGGCTTTGTTGACCCCCTGACAGATCGGCCGGCTTTCTGGCCCCCATATCGGGCAGGCCGACGCGACCGAGAGCGGACCGGACCTGTTTCAGATCATCCTGAGACAGGCCACCGTTGGGGCGTAATCCCAGAGCGACATTCTGCTCGGCGCTCAGATGAGGAAACAGGTTTCCGTCCTGAAACAACATCGCCAGCGGTCGTTTACCCGGTGGTCGTGCTGTCAGATCGTCGCCCTTCCAGAATATCTGACCGCTTTTGAGATCCCTAAAACCGGCGATGGTTTCAAGAAGCGTAGATTTTCCTGCTCCGGACGGGCCGATGATGGCAACGCTTGTTCCGGCCTCGATCTCAAGATCGGCCCGCAGCAGGAAATTGCTGTTTGCGATGGTGCAGTTATCAAGCTTCAACATGCCAGCGCCCTCCTCGGTCCAGAATCCAGAACGCCCCCATCGACAGTATCATCAGCAGTAACGCCCCGCCCGCCGCCGCCTGCATCTGGTAGGCCCCCATCAGGCGGTAAATCTGAAGAGGCAGCGTCGCGATCTGAGCATCCGCAAAAAGTGCGATTACACCCAGATCTCCCATGGAAAGGGCCGCGGTCAGGCCGGCGGCAAATCCGATCTGCGGGCGTAGTCGCAGCAATATGACACGCATGAAAAAGGACTTGTTGCTCATATTCAGCGACAGGGCCAAGCGCCCGTGCCGCTCTAAGGCGTCGCGCGCTGCCGGTACCAGAATCCGAAGCGCGAAGGGCAAGGCCATGATCGCGTTGACAAGTGCGGTGACTGGCAGTGCAAGCGCGGTCGGATTTGCCACAGGCCGAATCAGAATAAACAGGCCCGTTCCGATGACCAGAGGCGAGGCCGCGAGGCCCAGAAGGCCGCTAAGTTCTACGATCCCGTATCGGCCAGTCGCGATCGTCGTGGCCATAGGCAACGCAATCAGCAAAAGGACTACGGTACTGGCTGCGGCAACCAAGATCGAGGTCACGGCTGCTTGGATCACCAACGCGGGCATTTCAAACAGGCCGGCGAAGCCAGAAATCGTAACCGAGGCCAGGGGCAGGAGCAGGAAAACGGCGGCGGCGATGATCCAGAACGCATCCAGCAACGGTGCCCCGCCGTCCCAGCGTCGGATCGCCCGATTCAGCCCGGCACCAAACCCGTCACCTTGTGAAAACCTCAGCGCTGCCAACGCGGCGGCGGCGGTCAGTGCCAGTTGCACAGCAGATAGAAGAGCAGCCCGCCCGAGGTTAAAGTCGTATGTAAATGCCTGATATATCGCGAGCTCGATCGTGGTTGCACGCGGTCCACCGCCCAGTGTCAGGGCAACCGCAAAACTGGTCAGGCAAATGGCAAACACCACCGCCAGAACGCCGGGCAAAATACGGCGCAACATCGGTAACTCGATCAAACGGAACATCGTCAGTCCTTCGCAGCCGAGTTGCGCCGCAAGCCGGAAGCGCTCAGCAGGGATTTCCTGCCATCCCTGCAGAATCAGGCGCGTCGCCAAGGGGAGGTTGAAGAAGACATGGGCCAGGACAACTCCGTGCAAGCCGTAGATCTGAATGGGTGGCAAGCCAAGAAAACCCAGGGCATCGGATATCCATCCCGCCCGTCCAAAGACCTGTAACAGCCCGAGAATGGCGACAATGACAGGGAGGATGAATGGCGCGCCCAGAAGCGCGATCAGGACCCGTCTGCCGAAGAACCGTCGTCGGGCCAGCGCCCGTGCGACAGGTATGGCCAGAGCCGCGCTCAGTACGGCTGACAGTGTTGCCTGCAACAATGTAAAGCGTAAGGCAGCCCAATCGGCAGGACCAAATCCGCCGCCCGCTTCTGCGCGCAGTGCCACCGTGATCAGAGTGCCCAGTATCAGCGCGGCAACCAGAGCAGCCGCACCGACACCGGGCCAGGGGTTTATTGGCTGAGTGCGCCCAACCATTCCGCAAGCGCCTGTTCCCGCGCAGCGGCGGCTTCGTTCTGATCAATGAGCAGGGATTTCTGAGGGGTAACGAGGGTTTCGAACCCGTCAGGCAGACCGGAAGTTGGGGTTACAGCCGGATACATCCAGTTGGTTGTTGGAATGATCGATTGGAACGCATCGGACACCATGAAGTTCAGAAACTGATCAGCCAGTTCGGGTTGATCAGAACCAGCCAGTTTGGCGGCAACTTCGACCTGCATGTAGTGGCCTTCGTCGAAGGCCGCCGCTGCTTTGCTGGCATCTTCCTCGGCGATCAGGTGATAGGCTGGTGAGGTCGTGTAGCTGAGCACCATGTCAGCCTCGCCCTCAAGGAAAAGCCCGTAGGCTTCGGACCAGCCCTTGGTCACCGTCACGATATTGTCTGCAAGGCCCGCCCAGATTTCAGGGGCGTCATCGCCATAAGCGGCCTTGACCCACAACAGAAGGCCCAGGCCCGGGGTAGACGATCGTGGGTCCTGAATGATGATCTTGGCGTCGCTGTCCGCCAGCTCACGAAAACTGGTGGGTGCCGGGAAATCCGCATTGTGCACAAACGCAAAGTAGCCCCAGTCATAGGGGGCAAACGTTGTATCAGTCCACTCAATGGGCAAGGTGTAATCGGCCGTCACGGAATGCGGCGCAAACAGGCCGGTTTCCTTGGCCGCCGACATCAGGTTGGTATCCAGCCCCAATACGACGTCAGCCTCACTGTTTTGGCCTTCAAGCCGAATACGCGACAGCAGCGCGGCCCCATCTTCGACCCCGACAAGGTGCAGGTCGCAGTTGCATTCCGCCTCAAACGCCTCTTCTACTTGCGGGCCGGGACCCCAGTCTGAGACAAAGCTATCATAGGTGTAAACGGTCAACTTGGGTTTGTCGTCTGCCACAGCCGAGGTGGCAGTCAGTATTCCCGCAGCAATTGCCAGATGTTTCATTTCATCCTCCAATGCGGCGAGAGGGCAAGGATGGACGAAACCTTTACCTTTCCCTCCGCCGGTTCTAGCCGGTTCAGGTTCAACGGGTTCGCCTGTTGGCATCTCAGCGCAGTCTTGAGCGCACCCCGAGGTAGGCCTGTGATTAGGGTGATAAGAGGGTAATTTCAACCGAATTCCTTATTCCCATAGGAGATCAGCGGTCGAATGCTGCGCGGGCGTCGTCGCTGTGATGATTGACATGTGTTTCAGGAATATGCGCATATTTGACGCGCATATATCATGTGAGTATTCTTCGCTATACGGAGGCGAGTCTGATGAATGCTCAACCACGCAAACCAACCAACCTGTCGCTTGATAGTGCTTTGCTTGCCGAGGCAAGAGCCCTGAATGTGAACCTTTCCCGCGCTGCGGAGGAAGGGGTTCGCGCGGCTGTTACTGCTGCAAAGGCCGAGCGGTGGAAGCTGGAGAATGCGCAAGCTCTGAAAAGTTCCAATTCTTATGTCGAGAAACACGGGTTGCCGTTGGAAGGCTTCCGCCAGTTCTGATGCCAAAATACGATGTATTTCCAAATCCATCTGGTGAGGGTTACGTGCTGGATGTGCAGACAGACCTTCTGAGTGATCTGAATACGCGCGTGGTTGTGCCGCTTTTGCCAAAATCAACGGCGCCTATGCCGGCTGCCCGCCTCAATCCCGTGTTCCTGGTCGACGGCGAACAGGTCGTCATGGTGACTCAGTTCATGGCGGCTGTTCCTGCGGGCATACTCAAATCCCCCTTGGGGAATCTGAAAGACGAGTTTGAACTCATCACTGTTGCCGTAGATATGCTGATGCAGGGGTTCTAGTTGACAATGGCCGGCCCCAAGGGCCAGCCATCAATCTCGTTCAAACACGGGTCAGGTGCTTTATCTCGGTTCTATTTCCCCCGAAGCACGACAACGCTGCAATGCGCGTGCCGGACAACGCGCGCCGCAGTCGAGCCGATCAGATAGTCTGAAAGGCCCGGTTGATGCGATGCAACGATGATGCAATCCACCTTGTGTTTCTCAGCCCAGTCGAGAATTGAATTGGTTGGATGCCCGGTAACCACGTGCGTCGCCATTTTCGGAGTATCCATTGCCGAACTCAGCTTGTCCTCAAATTCAGAAACGCTTTTCCGAACTTGATCGGGCGGGAAATACGACCCGATATATGACGGAAGCTCTTCGAGAACCGACAGTACCGATACCGTGCCGCCCTCTGCCAACAGACGGCTTGCAGCATCCAGAGATTGGGAACAGTCGTTGATGTGATCGGGGGCGACTGGAACGAGGATATGGTTATACATCGGAACCTCCGGATTATTTCAGGATGCTGGGCAGCCAGGTGGCGATCTGCGGGAAGATGAAGATCAGGGTCAGACCGACAAACTGCAGCGCCACGAATGGGCCGACCGAGTTGTAGACATCACCCATGCTAACATCCTTGGGCAGTACCCCTTTGATCCAGAACAGCACGAAGCCGAACGGAGGCGTCAGATATGCAATCTGGATGTTCACGATGAACAGCGCACCAAACCACAGCTTGTCGATGCCCAGTTCGTCAACGATCGGAATGAAAAGCGGGGTGCAGAGCATGATGATGGCCCAATCGTCCATGACCATACCCAGTACAAGGATGATCAGCATCATCATCAGCAGGATGCCGGTGCTGCCGCCGGGCATGGAAAGAACCAGATTGGTCAGCAGATCCTGGCTACCCAGTGTGTTGAACACGTTCAGATAGACGGTCGCGCCAATCAGAATCCAGAGCCCCATTCCGCTGAGCTTCAGGGTGGATACCAGCGACTCCTTCAAAACCGCCCAGGTCAGTTTTCCATAGATCAGGTTGATGACAAAGGCGCCTGCGGCGCCGAATGCGGCGGCTTCAGCCGGTGTCGCAATGCCGCCCCAGATGACGCCCAGCACGATGATGATCAGCAGTGCAAACGGCCAAATGCTGAGAACAGCGGTCAGTTTTTCGGTGCGGGTGAATTTCTGATCGGCGGGCAGGGCGGGGCCCAGTTCGGGCTGTATTTTGCAGCGGACACCGATGTAGATTGTGTAGAACGTCGCCAGCATCAGGCCCGGCAGCAGGCCCGCCATGAACAGATCGCCAATCGATACTTTGGCCAGAAGCCCGTAGAAAATGAAGGGAACGCTTGGAGGGATCAGCGCGCCCAACGCGCCGCCCGCAGCGATACAGCCGATGGCGATACGACGGTCATATTTGTAGCGCATCATCGAAGGGTAGGCGATCTGCCCCATGGTGGTGGTCGCCGGGGGCGTAATGCCGGTTATGGCGGCGAAGACCGTGCAAACCTGTACGGTACCCATGGCAAGACCACCATGAATATGGCCGATCAGCTTGTACACCGCATCATAGGCCGTCTCGGCTATCCCTGAAAATCGTATGAGTGAGCCCATGAACAGGAACAGGGGTACCGTTACCAGAACTGAGTTCCAGGGTGTTGAATAGAATGCGCTGGGGACGGAAAGCAGTGCACGCGGTTCGAATACCAGGGCAAACAGAACCGCTGTTCCGCCCAGACCGAACGCAACCGGCAGCCCCATGAAAAGGATCCCAAACAATATTAAGAAATACAGCGCTGTAATTAGTTCGAGGCTCATGATCTTCAGATTCCTTACCTAATGGCCGTTCGCGCGGTCTTTGTCGGGTTGCAAATCAGCAGTCTATCGAACGCTGACATGCGTCCATCTGGTCTGCTGGCCCGATTGTCGGGCCAGCAGAATCGTTTTTGGCAATGCGTGAGCCTTCACGCGGCGCGGATTATTGCGCGTTTGCCTTGTCTTCCAGGAACTTCTTGAAGATTTCGACGCCTTTGGCGTTGCCATCAGAAGCAGCTGCAACCTGCGGCCATACTTCCGCAATGGATTTCTCACGCATACGCGCGACTTCTTCAGGGCTCAGCTCGATCACTTCACCACCTGCGTCCCGCAGAATCTGCAGCGCCTCTTCGACACCTTCCGCGTGCATACGGCTGGTTTCGAAATAGGTCTCTTCAAAGACGCCATCGATTTTTTCCCGCTGCCAGTCGGTCAGGGCGTTCCAGCTCTGCAGGTTGATGAAGATTTCCTGATGCTGAGCAGGGTTCCAACCCGGCATGATGGCATAGTCGATCACTTCGTGGAACGACATGTCGTCGATGCCGCCGGTATCCCAATAGGTACCTTCGATCGTGCCAAGTTTGATCGCAGTGTAGATTTCACCGCCATTCATCGAAACCGGTGCGCCACCCATGGTCGAGTGGAAGATGGCCTGAGGTCCACCGGCACGCATCTTGTGCCCTTCCAGATCTTCCATTTTCTCAACGCGGAATTTGGTGAACATCGCGTTCGGGCCCTGGTTGGTCCAGCCAGCCCAGTGCAGGTTGCGTGCGTGCGCAGCTTCCTGAACGATATCGCCCACACGGTAGTCAGGGTTGCCCCACATGACTTCCCAGGCTTCCTCGGTGTTGTTGGCGCCCATTGCCATGCCAAAGGCCAGCATACCTTCGGGCATATCGCCACCATACACGGACCCCCAACCGGCATAACCGTCGGTCAGACCTGCCGCAGCAGCGCCAAAGGCCTCTGCGCCGCTGACCAGCGCGCCCGCGGGCTCGACGCGGATTTTCACCGTGCCTTCGGTTGCTTTCTCAACAGCTTCCACCCACGGGATCAATCCGTTGTCCCATCCGGCATCGGTCTGGTCGAATGCGGGCTGGAATGTCCACTCGGTTACTTCATCCGGCGGGCCGTCCTGTGCCACGGCGATGCTTGCGGTCACGGCAAAGGCGCCCGCCCACATAGTCGTGTGCATAAACCTGTCTGGTTTCATGTTAGTTCCTCCTTGTTAGTGGATCAGATTGTCTTGGTTTGTTTTTGGGAGTGGCCAGGCCATTTGACCTAGCTGCGCCCGAAAATCGTTTGCAGGTCTCGGAGCAAGTGTTTCAGTACGACCAGAAGAACCATGATTCCGCTTAGCGGGATGGCAAATTTGATCGGATAGATCGGGATCGGAATGGATGTCGGCGTCTTCTGATTGAGCATCAGCGAAAGCGATGCCGCTTCGTAACCTTTCCAGATCAACGCGACCAGAAACAGGATTGCGATCGGCGCCGTTAACACGTCCAGAATTGCTTTCGATCGGGTGCTGGCGTTTGCATAAAACAGATCAAGCTTGACGAAACTGTCATGCTGGAGCGCATAGACACCGCCCGTGCAGGCCAGCAAGACCATCGCTGCCTGCAAGGTTGTGCCGATCCATTGGGATGGGGCGTTGAGTATATAACGCATGAACACGTCCGACACGCCAAACGCCATGCAATACAAAATCAGGAACCAACCGATACGGCCCATGACCTCAGAAATTGCGCTTGTCACCTTTTCCAGTCCGCGCATCAGCATTCCGCCCTCACTGTATTTTTCATGGACCTTGTTCTCCTTCAAGAAGTCTGTGCACCAGCAGGATGTACCGTTTCCGCAGAAGCCGAGATTTTGCCAGGTACCGAAAAATTATTCGATGAAACTCTGTCCGATGTGAAGACAACGGTCTGAATCCGCTCTGCTTTTGGGTGCTGTCCGACTGACGCCAGATCAGCATAGCCTATTCTGTCCGCGTCGTGCAAAAACTGTTCAGGCGCAGCACAGAACGGAAGTTTGATTTTCGTGGTTAAGACAGGTTCGAAAGGCAGAGGGCGCGCGAAAATGCTGAACCTCTCAGGGGCTCGACGCGTATAACACTCATCCAAAACCATGCGAACGGTCTCCCTCCCTAGTCGCATCGAACGCTCCGGGGAGAGCCATATCTTGCATACGGAACCCCTCGGATCGCTACAGCAAACGCCAAGGAGTTCAACTGAGAAAGATACAGTTGCCAATTATAATAGGTACAGATGCAGCAACGCGAAGCGCCGGACCTGCACTGCGATCCGGAGTTGGTCAGAGATTTATGGCCGTGGAACAAGCAGGCAGCACAGAGGTGCCCCCGCGCTACCAAAATTGAGAGAACCATTACTTTACATACAGTTGGCCGACCACTCTTGTGCGAGTTGTCACATGCGGACGCCTCCGAAAACCGCATGATTTGGCTGCTTAATCCGGGTTGCTTTTTCTGGCTTTTGTCGACGTGTCTCTTATACTCGGAACACTTGAAAACCTGGATACAGTTTGCAAGTCGCGCCAATGAAACTGCGACTAGGGCCTGACACGGTATGACACAACGATTGAGTATCGATAAATCTCTGCCCAGTGGCTTACGCGACCAGATTGTTTCTCAGATTTCGCGGCTCATCTTCGAAGGCTTGATGCCGTCGGGGTTGAAGCTTGCATCGTGTCGGGAATTGGCACGCGATCTTGATGTATCGATCAATACGGTTGTCGCGGCGTATCGAAAACTCGAGGAAGAGCAGTTGATCGAGGCTAGGCCTCGTTCGGGTTATTTTGTCTGTTCTGATCGGGGGATGCGTACGGATAGCGGCGTAAACGGACGATCCGATGACAGGCAGCGCGCACCGATTAGCCTGAAACTGAACAAGCTGCGCCGCACCGAAGAGATCGAGACCATCTTTCGACCAAACGACTGGTACCGTTACGATTTTCCTTTTGTATGCAACCAGATCGATGATGGTGCATTTCCAGTAGCGGACTGGCGAGAATGCACACGGTTGGCCATGAATCGGAAAGACCTGAAAATATGGTCTGCGGATGGGCTGTACTCGGACAGTTTCGAACTCATCAATCAGGTACGGCAGCGTATCCTGCCGCGTCGCGGCATCTTCGAACCAAGTGACTCAATTCTGATCACACTGGGTTCGCAAAACGGATTGTTTATCACCAGCCTTCTGTTTGGTGGACGTGATCGAACGGCCGTAATGGAAGACCCGGGGTACCCTGATGCCCGCAAGATTCTTCAGGCAAATTTCGGGAAGGTGAATTTTCAGCCTATCGATGATGAAGGGCTGATCGTGGACGAGCGTCTGCGCAAAGCTGATCTGGTCTTCATAACCCCCAATCGTCATCACCCGACTACTGTTACGATGTCCGAGCGCCGGCGGCGGGCTTTGTTGCAGGCCGCAGAGGAGTATGACTTCTACATTGTCGAGGATGACTACGAATGTGACGTGGATTACCGGCACTCCCCTTTGCTGCCGCTCCGCAGTCTGGATGATACAGATCGCCTGATTTACCTGGGAAGCCTCTCCAAAGGTCTCTCACCGGGTTTGCGGTTGGGCTATTTGGCTGCCGCACCTGAATTCATCGACGCAGCGCGCGATTGCCGGGGCATGATGATGCGCCATCCACCCATGATCCTGCAGCATACCGCTGCCGCATTCATCAGATTGGGATACTACGATGGATTACTGCGCAGGGTACGCCAAAACTATGAGCAACGCTGGCATCTCGCTGACAGCATGATTCGGGAGAAGTTGCCCAATTTTCTCAGAACTGGTGAGTTTGGAGGGACGGTTTTTGTTCTTGCTGACCCCGAAACCAAGTTGGACGCCATGACCATCTGCCACGCCGCGTTGAAACGTGGTGTTATCGTAGAGCCCATCGGACCCTGTTTTTCGAATGCAAATGAGGGGAAGTATCACTTTCGCCTCGGCGTTTCGTCAATCCAGCCGGGTTTGATCCGGCAGGGAATCGAGTTGCTCTCAGAGGTCATTTCTGACCTGCGGTCCGCAGAACCTTAGCGACATGATGCGAGGCCTGAGCTGACCAAGGTTTTCCCTTGGACGATGACCCGTGGAATTTAGTCTTCAAGGGCCGAGTTTTGTCCGCCCAGCATTCGCGCGACCAGACTGGATAAAAGGCTCAGGGCATACCATGTCAGCAGAAAGCCGACGCATTCCAGGGCAAATGATCCCCATTTGTAGAACACGTCAGCAATAATGAAGGCAATCAGCAGCCAGGGCCCTTCCTGACGTATGAATGACTTAACACCCTGTGATTTGATCGCTCTATGCATGATTTTGATCCCTGATTTTTAAATTAAGATAACGGGTTAGACAATCACAGGCGGATGGCGGCGCGGTGCATCGTAGCGCTGTTGCGCAAACCAGGTCATCGTCGGTTCGATATCGCTTTGGGTGTTCCCACCTTGCAGAGTGTAACCGGCCGCCAGCCAGGTGAAGCCATCGTCGGCGACCTCCGCGCAGTTCGTATAGTCGCCCCATTTCCCCAACGCCGGGGTATCGGTGCCCTGCCGCGCCAGTGCCAGCCGCCAGACCTGATCGATGTCGTCGTAAGAGCCGACAACATGGCTTGGATGCAGGTTTCCACCGCCCGCGAAGACCGACAGCCCTACATCGCCAAACCGGTTGACGGCGGTCGAAGGGTAGGCGAATGCGATCTGACTGTTCCAGATATCGGGCTCGTCGATCAGCGACATGGTCGCTTCGTCAATGCGTACGGTTCGAATGAAGGGCCGGGGTCTGTTCGCCTGCCGGTTGGCCGTCCACATAAAGCCCAACACGCCCCGCCCCAGCCATCCGGCCATAATGCGTGGGTCGGTGCGCGACATCCAGTCGCCACCGGTGGTCTGCGCAGAATAACTGCCAGCAAACCAAGGTGTTACGTCAATGTCGAACTCATCAACGTCGGAAGAGTTCTCGGGCCATCTGAATACGCGGATCTGCGAGTTCGTGTTGTGGCTGGCAAAGTACATTGCCCCGCGGGCGCCCTGAACGCATCGCAGGGAAAAGTTGTCTTCCGTTTCGAATATGTCAAATGACAGCGCGGCTGCAGCCGCCAGCTCGTCCAGAGATATCCGCAGAATGACGGATCTTGTAAAAAGGTTGCTTGCGGCTGAGAACACATTTGTGCCCGCGTACATGTAGTTTTCAGACAGTGAAACGTGGTTGTAGTCAAACCACTCTCCGGCCCAGGCCGGATCAATCCCCGCAGGTGTAAAATCCCACAAGTTCCATGTGTCGTTTCCCAGCGTGCGGCCCTGTTTTACAGCAACCCTCAGCGTGTTGGTGCCGCCTTGCTCGATGTATTGAAGCAGCCAAATCAGCAGATCCCGGCTTGGGTCGTATATGGTGGTTTGATCACAGCAGAAGCCTCCGTCTACAGGTGGGAACAACGTAAACGGGCTCATATGAGACCAGCTTTGGCCACCGTCCAAAGACCGGCTTGCATACCAGTTCCCGGTGGCCAGAATCTGATTTCCGTTATTGGACACCGTCGGTTCGCCCACGGTTGAAGTTTGTCCATTGGTGTCAAAATCGGTTAGATTTACAGTATTAAATATCCTTGGCTGGTGGGTCGAGGGCATAGCAGCCTCCGTAAATTACTCATGTCAAAAGATGCGAAGAATCGATTAGTAATCCAGTTCAGTCGGTCCGGCTTCGCTGCCGGAACGGTCCGAGTTGTCCTCTTCGAGGTCGGGACCGCCCTTTTTGCGGATTTTCGACACTCTCTCGTCGCGTTCACTCAGCATTTGGGGGGTCATGAGGCCCGCTGCTTCTGCCCGCTCTCCCAATGCGGAATGGGCTGATGGTTGCGGTCGCACCTCGACCTTGCCCTTGCGGGTACTTCGCTTTCCACGTGCTTGATTTGCCATTCAACTCTCCTATCCGTTCGTTGATAAACGCATCCGAATTGGTCAGGTCGTCAGATGATGTTGAATGTGGCAAATATAGCAGGTTTTGCCCGAATCTTCAATTTAACTGGTCGGATGCGGTTCTCACTCTGTCCGAATTCGCGTCAACTAAAGAGGTAGCATTCTCGACAGGCGGCCCGAGAGAGGGAACAGACAAGCCTGCAGCGAATGGTAGATATCCGGTTTGCCATCGAAAATTGATGTCACGATGTTCCCGGCGTCGTCCACGGCAGGAAACCAGCCACCATTTTGATGATCCACAAGCGTTTCATTCGCATAGGTCCAAAGCTTCCTGTACCAGATTTCATCTTCCGGTCTTTTGTCCATTGCGATCAATGCGGCGACCGCGCCGATGGCTTCGGTCACCGGCCACCAAAACCGTGACGCATTGGCGACCTGACCTTTAAAGTTCAAAGTGTAGGCCAAGCCTCCGCCGGGCAGCCATGCATCGTCCAGAGCCCGTTCAATCAATCGACGCGCCGCAACCGGTGCATCCGTGTCCGGTCGGCCCGACAAATCCCAATGCTGCAGCTGCAGCCGTCCAAGTTCGAATGAATGGCCCGGGGTTGTTCCCGCGGGCCGGAACATCGGGTCGCCCACATAGTCGCGATCAATCTGCCAGTCGGCTGTGTAGTGCTCGGGCAAACGCCAGCTTTCTGCGGGCGCGATCCGACCGGTAAAGAAGTCGAGAATGCGACCGGCGCGCGAAAGGTAGATTTCATCGTCCGTCGCCTCATAGGCTGCAAGCATCGCCTCAACGCTGTGCATATTCGCGTTCATTCCCCGGTACGAGGAGAAAGGCGTCCAGTCCCGGTTCCATTCATCGCAGAACAGTCCTGCATCTTCGTCCCAAAAATGCGTGTCCAAAACCCGCCGGACGTCTGACAGGAGCCTATCTGCATCCGGGTGACCCGCTTGCTCTGCGCTCGATGCGGCCAGAAGAACAAAGGCATGCCCGTAGGCAAGCTTGCGATCATCCTTGATTTGATCACCCTCCAGCGCCCAGAGATAACCGGTATGATCCCGGTCTCTGTGGTGGCTGTTGAGATATGCCATGCCGTGGTCAATGATCCGCTCGGCGCCCCGAAAGCCGACAAGATGTCCCAGAGCATATGAATGCACGAGACGCGTGGTTGTGTGCAGTTCCTGCAGCTTGTTCGGTAGCGCGCTGCCGTCGTATCCGAGGATGAAAAATCCGGGCTCGTCCCGGCAACTCGTGCTGAAGAACTCCAGTTGACGGACAGCCTGATCCTTCAACCAGCTGCGGTGCTCGGATGTATCAAGCCAGAAGCCCGGCTCGGCATTTTGACCGGGTGGTAGCGACTGAGCATTGTCCATCTTCTTCATCTCACAAGGGGGTCAATCGGGCGTAAAGCGCGCTTCAGCAGTGGTGCCGTTCTGCGGATGCACCTACATACGCATCAATTCCGTGCGGATGATAGGTGTCATTTGTCGGCCCGGCACAAAAAAGTACTCGACCTCAGAGTGACGGTGTTGCCCGCGACATGCGCCGCGGACAAACCTGTCGCGTTCTTGCATTATGCAAGGGCGTCAGGCAGCTGCGATTTGTCTGGCCTTTTCAACCATGACTTCCGCCTGACGGATCGAGGCATAGTCGATCAGTCGGCCATCCAGAGATACAGCCCCTTTCCCGGCGGTTTCCGCCTCTGACATGGCGACCAGTATGCGCTGTGCTTTGGTCACCTCCGCTTCGCTGGGGGACATCACCTCGTTTGCCAGGGCGATCTGGCTTGGATGGATCGCCCATTTCCCCTCGCACCCCAAAACGGCGGCGCGTTTTGCAGCAGCCTTGTAGCCCTCAGGGTCCTGGAAATCTCCGAATGGTCCGTCAATCGGGCGCAACCCATTGGCGCGTGCAGCAACCACCATGCGGGCAAGTGCGTAATGCCACATATCGCCCCAGTGGGTCGCGCGGTTGGCGCCGTGATCGGGGTCGGTCAGTACCGAATAGTCCGGATTCACCCCGCCAATGATTGTGGTGCGGGCCCGGGTCGACGCGGCATAATCCGCGACACCGAAATGCAGGCTTTCATTGCGCTTTGAGGCCGCCGCAATCTCGCTGACATTCTGCATCCCAAGCGCGGTTTCGATGATGTGTTCAAACCCGATGCGGTTTTTGTAGCCCATCGCGTCTTCGATCTGCGTGACCATCATATCGACCGCGTAGACATCCGCCGCCGTGCCGACCTTGGGGATCATGATCAGGTCCAGCCGTTCCCCGGCCTGTTCGACTACGTCCACCACATCGCGATACATGTAATGCGTGTCCAGCCCGTTGATGCGCACTGACATCGTTTTGCTGCCCCAGTCAATATCATTCAGGGCCCGGATGATGTTCTTGCGGGCTTGTTCCTTTTCATCGGGTGCTACCGCATCTTCGAGGTCAAGAAAGATCACATCGACATCCGATTGAGCAGCCTTTTCAAACATACTTGGCTGGCTTCCGGGAACTGCCAGCTCGCTGCGGTTCAGACGTGCAGTGGCTTGGTCAATGGCGAAAAAACTCATGGGGTTTGGTCCTTCGTCTCAGGGATTGGGATCGATCAGTGGCTTGGCACAGAGTATTGCTAATTCAGATTTGTCTCTGGCTTTGACGGTGTTATTGCCGAGCAGAAGAACCGATCCACACGTCAGGATGCAACGTAACTTACTACTGTCACGGCACATCTATTTGGATAGGTAATTCCCCACCCATTTCGGTAAATATACCGCTGTATACCAACGCCCTGCCTACCCATCAGAGTGGCTGGGATTTATTTAGACCGCAAATTCAATGGGCAAGGACCAATCGGCACCGTGCGCGGGCATCCCCAGCCTTACCAAACCGGGGATACTGATCAGATGCATGGCTGGCTCTTGCAGAGCGAAGCGGATGCTTCAGGTCAGCACGGTGATTCCCGCCAGGATGACTCCGGCGATGAACAGCGTTTCCGCAATGATGAGCGCGATTGCCGCAGCGCCGACAGACAGAATCTGTTTAAGGTTTGTCTTCATTCCCACAGCCGCGATTGCGACAAGCAAAAGCCAGCGGGAAGACTGGCTGAGAAATTCAGCAAGCACCGGCGGGATCAGTCCGAACGAGGATGCCGCCGCCAGTATCAGAAACCCCAGTACGAAGCCGGGTAGCAGCGGTGGGCGCTTGCCTTCTTCGTCCATTTCGGCAAAGCTGCGGATGATCAGCGAGGCGACCAGAACCACGGGCGCAAGCATCGCAACGCGGAACAATTTGACGAGGGTCGCCGTATCTCCGGTTTGTTCCGAGATCGAGAAGCCGGCACCTACCACCTGAGCCACATCATGAATGGTGCCGCCCAGAAAGACACCGCCCGCAATCTCGTTCATACCCAATGTGCGCACAAGGATCGGATAGGCGATCATGGCGATGGTGGACAGCACGGTTACACCCATCACCGTGAAGATCAGGCGCTCTTCCGAGCGTTCGTCCTTTGGCAGAATTGCGCTGATCGCCATCGCTGCCGATGCACCGCAGATTGCGACCGAACCTGCAGTCAGAAAGGCAAAGCGCCATTTGTGGCCAAAGAAACGGGCGACGGACAGACCAAAGCCTATGGTCAGCAACACCCCTGCGATCACCAAAGCAATCAGGTCCCAGCCCAATCCCAGCATCAGGGTCATCGACACACGTACCCCCAGAAGGGCCACGCCGAGGCGCAGTAGTGTGCGGGCGGAAAATGCGATCCCCTCAACGGTTTTTCCTTCTTCGCCAAGAAAGCTGACCGCGATGCCCAGCAGAAGGGCCAGCAGCATGGCTGGGGTGGCATAGTGTTCGGACAGGAACTTGGCGGCAACAGCGACGGTCACGGCAATCATGATACCGGGAAAGAGCGTGCGAACACGCTCTTTGGTCCGCTCGGTGAGGGGCAGGGATGAGGAATCGGCGGACGCCATAGCTGATGGTCCTTTGTTGGTAATACTTGGGTCGCGGACCTGCTCGACGTGGCAGGCGGGCTGCCGTTTTTCAGGTTTTGCGGGCCTGCAGAATGGTGACAGCGATGATCTGCGTCACATCTTCGGCACTGCATCCGCGCGACAGGTCGTTAGCCGGTTTGGCAAGGCCCTGCAGGACCGGTCCGATTGCCAGATATCCACCCAACCTTTGCGTCATCTTGTAGCCGATGTTCCCCGCGTCCAGATTGGGGAAAATCTTGACATTCGCCTGACCGGCAACGGGCGAACCCGGCGATTTACGTTCGCCAATCGAGGGGACAAAGGCCGCATCGAATTGCAGTTCTCCATCCACATTCAGTTCTGGGTGTTTCGCCCGCAGAATATTGGTTGCGTTGATGACCTTGTCCACTGCAGGGTGCCGCGCGCTGCCTTTGGTAGAAAAGCTCAGCATCGCGATTTTAGGCTCTTCCTGCAGCAACGCGCGTGCAGAAACGGCAGATGCAGCAGCGATGCTTGCCAGTTCCTCGGAGTTCGGGTCGATCACGAGGCCGCAGTCGGAATACAGCATCGCCCTAGCACCCGCCGATGCGGTTTCGGGTGGGTACATCAGGAAGAACGATGATACCATTCCGGCATCAGGGCTCATTCCGATGACCTGGATTGCAGTTCTGACGACGTCACCGGTTGTATGTACCGCGCCACCTACGGTCCCCGTGGCATGTCCCAGCCGAACCAGCATTGCGGCATACACCAAAGGAGTCTCGGCCGCTTTGCGCGCGGCGGCGTCATCGATTCCTTTGTGCTTGCGCAGGTCAAGGTACTCGGCGGCAAAGGTGGCGGTCAAAGCTGATTGCGTCGGGTCGTGGATCTCAATGCCATCTCCGGCAGAGGCGTCTTCGGCGTGCAGGGCGGCTTCAACGTCGGCCTGAGGCCCGACGAGAATGATGTCGGTCAAACCAGCCTTTTGGGCTGCCAGAGCACCGGCGACGATGCGAGGATCGGTGCCCTCGCTCAGGGCGACGACGGGGCGTGTGTCCGGGGCGCTGGCCGCCAACAACTCGATCGGTGTTTTCGTCATGCGTCACGGGTCCTGCGCTGGTGTTGACGGTATCAGAACGGGGCCTTCGGCTCCTGTTCGATCATTGTGGGCTCACTGCCCCAGGTTCGCCTTTTGATCGCTTGGTTCCAGGTTACCGTCAAGCCGTTGCCGATAGGTCCAGATTCGTTATCTGGCTATAAACGACGGCTGTTCTGGACTGATTGGTGTGCCCGTCCAAGCCCGCCATTGTTGAATAGCGGCACCAGAGCCGCACCTGATCAGAGCCGGGGTTGCCGACATCTGTCCGGGTGCCGCCGACGGTACAGTTCCTGCCCGGTCAGTACCTCGGCGGGGTCAGTCCGGCCTGAAACCAGCTTACAAATGTAACAATGGAAAACACCGGCAAACCTGTCGCTTGTTGAATGTCGGGCGCATAGGGGCACATGTTTGTACACTCCAAAACGATTGCGCCAAGGTCAGGGTTGTCTGACTGCAGTGCAAGCGCGGCTTCAACATTGTCGGCGCGGGCTTTGTCCACATCCAGCGTCAACCTGTTTCCAAGGATCGCTGAGGTGAATTCGCGACCGCCCTCGGTCGAACCAATCGGCGTACCTGCGGGGACCCGAGCGCTCTCAAGATGCCTTTCGGTAAGTGTCGATGCTGAAACGGTCAGAATACCCGCACGCTTTCCGGCGGGAAGAATGCGGTTCACCATATCGACCTGCATCATAGAAGATGTTGCGACCGGGACCGGGACCGCCTCGGCCAGTTCTTCCTGAAACAGCGAGAGAAAGCCGCAGTTGGTGGTAATCCCGTCTACCCCATCTTTGACGAGGTCCCGGGCGGCATCGATGAATGTGCCCAGCATCCCCTCGGCGCGCTTCCGAACCACAAGATCAGGCGTAGCGTCCCGAACGATGCGGTAAAGCACCGGAAACGGCCAGGTCAGAGCATTGCCCATATCGCCGGGGATTCGCGGAAATTGCGCGTCCAGCATAAGAATGCCGACTGAGGCCCCGTAGATGGATTTCCCACCCTGCGCGATCATGGCTGCGCCTCCTGAATAATGCGGGCCGAGATATCTTCGGACCCCTCCATGTAGATGCTGGATATCCCGTGGCGCACGGCATCCTGCACCTGATCCATCCGCTTGTTTATGTGTGCGCCCAGAACATGTGCGGCCTCATCCGCGTCGCGGTTCATCAAGGCCTGCATGACGCGCTTGTGTTCGTCTTTTGAGCGTTGAACCCGGTCAAGGCTCATGGAAATCCAGCGGATATAGCGTATGCGCTCATTGATCCGCGTCAGGGTCTGCAGCAACTCCATGTTGCCTGACAGTCTTGCGATACCCAGATGGAACGCCTCGTCCCGGGTCACGGCCTCTTCGACCGTAAGTCCGGAGATGTCGATTCCCGTCGCATACAACTCATCGTGAAGTGCCCTCAGTTCGTCGGTTGTGGCTTTGGTGCAGGCCGTGCGGACGGCGGCGGTTTCGATGATTTGGCGCAGCTCAAACAGATCGAACACGCTTTGGGCATCCAGTGGACGGCAAAAGAAACCCTGACCCGGCCGAAAGTCGAACAACCGTTCCGCAACCAGCCGGTTCAGCGCCTCACGCAACGGAGTGCGGCTGACCCCCAGCTCTTTTGACAGGGCCACCTCGTTCAGACGGTCGCCTGGGCGCAGGCGAAAAGAGACGGCCATCGCCTTCACCTGATCGTAGATATCATCAACGCGTGGACCCGCCATGAGTTCCGTCTTTTTACTCTGTGGCCCATAGGTGCCACAGGCAATCCTTGAAATCAATATACAAAACTGTATACAGATCTGTGTGCAATTTGAAGCAAAGGAATCGCAGACCATGACGGGGACGAACTACTTGACCGGAGCCGAGGCGATGGTGCGGATGCTCGAGGCGCATGGCGTGCAGCACATGTTCGGCCTGTGTGGCGATACAACTCTGCCATTCTATGATGCGCTGGCCCGGATGGATCACGGTATTCAGCACATTCTGACCCGCGATGAGCGTCATGCGGCCTATATGGCGGATGGCTACGCCCGGGTGACAGGTAAGCCCGGTGTATGTGAAGGTCCGTCCGGGGGTGGAGCAACCTATATTTTACCGGGCGTGGTCGAGGCCAATGAAAGCTCTGTTCCAATACTGGCGATCACCTCCGACGTGGCGACGACCAGCCGGGGGAAGTACCCGCTGACCGAGTTGGATCAGCCTGCGCTGTTCAGCCCGCTGACCAAATGGAACGCGTCTTTGGACGATGCGACCCGGTTGCCAGCAATGGTGCGTGCCGCGTTCCGGGCGATGACGACCGGAACACCCGGGGCGACACATCTGGCTCTGCCCTTCGACACTCAAAAAGCGCAGGTGGACGAGGCCGAGATTTGGGCCGACGCGCGACATCGCAGCTATCCGGCGGAACGCGCAGGACCCGATCTGGATGCGATTGAGGCGGCCGCAGAGATTCTCGCCAAGGCTAAATCCGTTGTGGCTGTCTGCGGAGGGGGGCCGGTTCTGTCCGGGGCCAGCGACGCGCTGCGCCGGGTGGCTGGCCTGCTGGATATGCCCGTTGCCACGACAGTGTCGGGGCAGGGTTCACTCGCCGAAACGGACCCACTGGCGTTGGGTGTCGTTGGATCGAACGGTGGGGTGCCTGCAACGCGCGCGGTCGTAGATGAGGCCGATGTCGTTCTGTTCATCGGATGTCGCGCAGGCTCGGTCACGACCGAGCGTTGGAGGAGTCCCGCGCGCAATGCCGTCATCATTCATATCGACAGCGATCCGATGGTGATTGGAGCCAACTATCCGACCGAAGTGGCGATTTGTGCCGACGCCCGTCTGGCGCTCGAAGCCTTGGCAGAGGCGCTGGAAGTGCGGCAAGACCTGCCAAGGTTCGGCGGTGCCGCCAAGGCCAGCGCCGCATGGACGTCCAAGATGGCTGCCTTCAACCCACTTGCCGCCAGCCGCGACACACCGATCCGGCCCGAGGCGGTTATGGCTTCGCTGATGGATATCCTTGATGATGACGCGATTGTCGTAGCCGATCCGGGAACGCCATGCCCGTACTTCAGCGCGCACTACCGTTGGCGAAAAGCGGGGCGGCATTTTATCACCAACCGGGCACACGGCGCGTTGGGGTATTCTCTGGGCGCTGCAATGGGCGCGCATGTCGGGCGACCGTCGGTGAAGACTCTGTCAGTGATGGGCGACGGTTCTTTTGGTTTTACCTGTGGTGAGTTCGAGACCATGGTGCGGCACAACATGCCTATCACGTCCATTGTCTTCTCTAACTCGGTCTTTGGCTGGATCAAAGCGGGGCAGAATGCTGGGTTTGGTCAGAGATACTACAATGTCGATTTCAACCGCACCGACCACGCCGCCGTTGCCGGAGCCTTCGGCGTGAAATCATGGACGGTGAAGGACCCGGAAGACCTGTCGAAGGTTCTGAAACAGGCTGTTGAGCATGATGGGCCAACGCTGGTCGACATCCATTCACAACCGCTTCACGAGGCGGCGGCGCCTGTCTCGGAATGGGTCGCGTAAGAGGCGATCGAAGGGGTCAGCTGAGCCAGAAAATCCTGCGCGATCGTCGAAAGCGGGCGTCCTTTGGCGGTGATGATGGCCAAATCCAGCATGACGGCTGGTCGAAAGGGGCGGGTCAGGTACCCGCTCTCGCCATCAAAGGTGACGGTGAAAGGGTCGATCATAGCGACCCCCATGCCCTGCTTGACGAAACTCAGCAGGTTTTCTGACAGATGGGTATGAATTTGGGTGCGCCAGGAGCGTCCCGCAGATTGGAAGATATCCCGGGTCCGCCGATGAGTTTGATGTTCCGGTCCCATCACGATGAACGGTTCGTGTTCCAGTATCTCAGGCGTCAGAATGTCATGGGCGGCCAAGGGACTGTTTTCGGGAAAGGTCGCCAGCGTTTCGAACTGAAAGACCTGATAGTTCAGCGTGTCATGCAGAATGGGCATCTCGACAATGCCGATTTCAAACAGGCCCGAGATCACCCATTCCTGGATCTTGGACGAGTATTGCGATTGGAAGCTGACGGAGAGGTTTGGGCGGCTCCTTGCAAACCGCGCAATCTCGCGCGGCATGAAGCCGAAGGATAGCAGATGCGGGGCGGCGACCTGCAACTGGCCGGGGTGCTTGTTCTGCAGGTCCGACACGGCCTGCGCCACGTGATCCAGCCCGCGAACGACCGTATCGACCTCGCGATAAAGAAGCTCGGCCTCGGGGGTTGGCAACAGGCGACCTCTGTTTCGCTCAAACAACGGCAACCGCGCTTCGCGTTCAAGCTGAGCCAGCAGGTTGCTGATACCGGGTTGTGAAATTCCCAGCACCGAAGCTGCGCCCGTCACGGTGCCGGTCTCCATGATGGCGTGAAAGGCCTGTAGCTGGCGAAAACGCAGGGACATCTCTTACTACATCATTTTTCCTGATGATCTCTTGAAAAGATAGTATTTGAAATGATGGTGCGGTCAAGGCACGCTGCCGCCACTGGTTGGGGGTGTAATGGGCGATCTGACGCAGAAAATCATAGGGTACGATCTTTGGCACCTTGAGTTGCCGGTGACGTCCCGCCGAGATCACGGTATCGGGTCCGTCGAGGGCGTATGCGAGGTGGTTATTCTGCGGCTGCGGTCCGAGGACGGCAGTGAGGGTTTTGGGGAAGCATCCCCTTGGTCGGTGTTCACCGGCACGCCAGAGGCCACTTATGCCGCGCTTAATCGCTATTTGCGGCCCCTCGTCGTCGGGGCCAGAGTCGGCGACCGTTCGGCGATTATGGCGCGGGCGGCATATGCCGTGGCCCATTGCACCGAGGCCAAGGCCGCACTGGAAACCGCCCTGCTGGATCTTGCTGGACGGATCAGCAGAATTCCGGTCTGGTCCCTTCTGGGTGGGCGGTGCCGCGATGCCATTCCGCTCAGTTGCTCGATTGCCAACCCGGATTTTTCTCAGGACATCGAGTTGCTGGCGCGTTTGCGGGAGGATGGCGTTCGGATCATAAAGCTCAAGACCGGGTTCAGGGACCACGCTTTCGATATCATGCGGTTGGAGTATCTTGCGCAGAACCACCCAGACATCTCGGTCCGTGTGGATTACAATCAGGGGCTCGGTATCGAGGATGCACCGGCACAGGTTCGGGACGTCGCGCAGTTTGCCCCTGATTTCATCGAACAACCCGTGCGCGCCCATCACTATGGCATGATGGGCAAGTTGAGACAGATGACAGAGGTGCCATTGCTGGCGGACGAAAGCGTCTTTGGTCCGGAGGACATGGAACGGGCGGCGCGCGAAGGTATTTGTGATGGGGTTTCCGTGAAAATCATGAAATCGGGCGGCCTGACCCGTGGGCAAACCGTTGCCCGTATCGCTGCCGCACATGGTCTTACGGCGTATGGCGGGGATATGTTCGAAGCGGGATTGGCGCATCTGGCGGGAACGCACATGATCGCGGCGACGCCGGAAATCACTTTGGGCTGTGAGTTCTATCAAGCAACTTACTTCCTTAAAGAAGACATTCTGGAAGAACCCTTCCAGATAAGTGGCGGCCAGGTTGTGGTTCCCGACGGGCCAGGTCTGGGTAGCAAACCCGATATGACCAAGCTGGAGCACTATGCAGTGGCCAAGGCGGTGGCAGCGTGAGCGGGAAAAAGACTATAGCTATCATTGGCGCGGGGATTGTCGGCGTTTCAGCCGCAGTCTGGCTGCAACGGGACGGTCATAAGGTAATCCTGATCGATAAGGCGGGACCTGGTGAGGGCACCTCACATGGCAACGGTGGCGTACTGGCATCCTGTTCGATTGTTCCGGTAACCGTTCCGGGGCTGCTGAGAAAAGCGCCCAAAATGTTGCTCAGCCCGTCGCAACCTCTGTTTCTAAAATGGGGATATCTGCCAAAATTATTCCCTTGGCTTACGCGTTATCTAAGCCACGCAAACGCTGCCGATGTAGAACGCATCGCCTTGGCGCTGACAGGCATAGTTGGTGACAGCGTGAACGACCACAAGGCGCTGGCCGAGGGCACAGGCGCCGAGAAATGGATCGTGCCATCCGACTACCTGTTTCTGTACAAAGACCGCGCACATTACCAGGATGACGCGTTTGGCTGGGATGTCCGGCGACGGAATGGCTTTACGTGGGACGAGTTGGAGGGCCCGGCCTTTCATGCCTATGATCCGGTTTATAGTGAAGACATCGGTTTCGCGGCGAAGCTCTCGGATCATGGGCATATCACTGATCCGGGTCGTTACGTCAAAGATCTGGCGAAGCACGTGGAAGCAAACGGAGGTGCGGTTCTGCGCGCCTCTGTTGATGATGTCGTCCAGGAAAACGGCAGGATAACGGGTGTCCGTGCAGGTGGAGAAACCATCGCCTGCGACACAGTGATCGTAACCGCTGGCGTGTGGTCAGGCCCTCTGGCCAAACGTTTGGGCGTTTCGGTTCCCCTTGAAAGCGAACGCGGGTATCATCTTGAATTGGTGGAGCCTTCTGCCATGCCGCGCAGTCCGGTCATGGTGGTCTCGGGCAAGTTTGTCGCCACGCCGATGGAAGGGCGTATCCGGCTGGCTGGAATTGTGGAATTCGGCGGGCTTGATGCACCGCCGTCGCGGGCTCCGTTTGAACTGATGCGCAAGAACGCCCGGATGGCCTTCCCGGGTTTGACATGGAAGGAGGAAGTGGAATGGATGGGGCACCGCCCCGCACCGTCTGACTCGATCCCGATCATTGGCGAGGCTCCGGGCATCAGCGGCGCGTATATGGGTTTTGGGCACCATCATATCGGCCTGACGGGTGGGCCTAAAACAGGTCGGCTCCTGGCGCAGATGATTGCGGGCAGAACCCCGAATACGGACATGAGCGTCTACGCACCCTCACGGTTCGCAACATAAAATGGCCGGTACCAAACATCGGCAACTCGACATCCAACAGGGAGAAACATGATGAAGAAACTGACAAGCCTTCTGGCCGCAACCGCTCTGACAGCTGCCGCTGCAGCGCCGGCGATGGCCGAGAAATGGGATATGCCGATGGCCTATTCGGCATCGAATTTCCACTCGGCAACAGGTGCGGAATTCGCCAAATGCGTGACCACCGGTACGGGCGGTGACATTGAAATTGTAACGCACCCCTCGGGATCTTTGTTCAAAGGCGCCGACATCAAGCGTGCGATCCAGACCGGACAAGCTCCGATTGGTGAGCGTCTGCTATCGGGTCACCAGAACGAAAACGCGCTGTTCGGGTTTGACTCGATCCCGTTTCTGGCAACGTCATTCGATGACAGCAACAAGCTTTGGGAAGCGGCCAAACCTTCGATCGAAAAGCTGTTGGCCGAGCAGAACCTGACCCTGCTTTATGCGGTGCCATGGCCGCCGCAGGGCCTTTACTTCAAGGACGAAGTGAACTCGGTCGCGGATATGGAGGGGATCAAGTTCCGCTCCTACAACAATGCCACTTCGCGGCTGGCCGAGCTGACGGGGATGCTGCCTGTCACCATCGAAGCGGCTGAAATCAGCCAGGCATTTGCAACCGGTGTGGCGGATTCCATGGTATCGTCCGGCTCAACCGGTTATGACCGCAAGGTCTGGGAAAGCCTGAACTACTTCTACGAAGTCGATGCGTGGCTGCCGCGTAACTATGTGATGGTGAACTCGGATGTCTGGGCCGGTGTCTCGGATGCCAACAAGAACGTCATCAAGGGCTGTGCGGAGCTGGCCGAATATGCCGGGAATTGGCGCGCCAAGGAGTATACCGGCTTTACGCTTCAGGGTCTGCGCGATGGTGGCATGACCGTCGGTCCCGCGTCTGAGCAGATGACGAATGAGTTGAAAGAGATCGGCGTCATCATGACCAATGAATGGCTTGAAGCCGCGGGCGACGAGGGCAAAGCTATCGTCGACGCGTTCAATTCCTCTCAGTAACGGCTGAGTAACGGGCGGCGGGGTCCTCTGCCGCCCATTCTGCACTCAATCAACGACAAGCGGGGACGGCATGGCGGCATTACGAGGGCTACGGTCCGTACTGGATTTCATCTATCAGGCGGCGGGTGTTCTGGCCGCGCTGAGCCTGATTGCCATACTATTGCTCATCGTGGTTCAGATGCTAGCCCGCTGGACCGGAGAGGTTTTCCCCGGCGCGCCGGACTACGCCGGATATGCCATGGCCGCCGCCTCCTTTCTGGCCTTTGCCAATGCCCTGAATCGGGGCAGCCATATCAGGGTGTCCATCCTGCTGAACGCGGTGCCGGATGGCTTTCGCAGGATTCTCGAAATCTGGTGCTTTACCATCGGCTCGGCCGTCATGTGGTATTTCTGCTGGTACGCTTATCGCTTTGTGTTCTGGAGCTGGAAGTTCAACGACATAAGCCAGGGGCAGGACAAAACCGCCCTTTGGATACCGCAATCAACCATGCTGATCGGAGCGGTCATCCTCGCCATCGCGCTGACCGATCACCTGTTCCATGTTCTGTTCAAGGGGGATCACCGCATCACCCGCGATCTGGCCGATCAGAGCCACGGGGAGTGAGAACATGGAAAACGTATCTGTCATTATCCTCTTCCTCTTCGTTCTCTTTACATTGCTGGGCACCGGTGTCTGGGTCGGGCTGGCCCTGATGGGCGTTGCCTGGGTCGGGATGGAACTGTTCACCTCCCGTCCCGTCGGTGACGTGATGATCACGACCATCTGGTCGGCGTCCTCGTCCTGGACGCTGACCGCGTTGCCGATGTTCATCTGGATGGGTGAGATTCTCTATCGAACGCGATTATCCGAGGACATGTTCAAAGGCTTGTCCCCCTGGATGGCGCCTCTGCCCGGAGGGCTGGTTCATACGAACATCGTTGGATGCACGGTTTTTGCCGCCGTATCCGGGTCATCCGCAGCCACCCTGACCACGGTCGGCAAGATGTCGATCCCGGAACTGCGCAAACGCAATTACCCTGAGCGCATGATCATCGGCACTCTGACGGGGGCAGCTACGCTGGGTCTGATGATCCCGCCGTCACTGACGTTGATCGTCTACGGGGTGACGATCAATGAATCCATCACCAAACTGTTCTTCGCAGGTATCCTGCCGGGCCTCGTGCTGGCGGCGATGTTCATGGGGTATGTCGCGATCTATTCCAAGATCGGCAAGGATTGGAACCCGAATGATGAGGGCAAACTGACCTTCTCTGAAAAGATCAAAAACTCTCGCTTCCTGCTGCCGGTTATCTTGCTGATAGTAGTTGTGATCGGGTCGATGTATCTGGGCTATGCCACGGCCACCGAGGCCGCCGCTTTTGGCGTGATCGGGGGCCTTTTACTGGCCGCAGGGCAGGGGTCGCTGAACTGGAAGACGTTCACCGAAAGCCTGATGGGCGCAACCCGCACCAGTGCCATGATTGCTCTGATCCTTGCGGGCGCCGCGTTCCTGTCGCTGTCGATGGGTTTCACCGGCCTGCCGCGCGGGCTTGCGGATTTGATTGCAGGATGGGAACTGACGCGGTTCGAACTGCTGATGGTTCTGCTGGTGTTCTACGTCATCCTGGGCTGTTTCCTTGATGGGATTTCATCAGTTGTGCTGACCATGGCCGTCGTTGAGCCGATGATCCGCGACGCCGGGATCGATCTGATCTGGTTCGGCATCTTCATCGTGGTCGTTGTCGAAATGGCGCAGATCACTCCGCCGATCGGCTTCAACCTGTTCGTCATGCAGGGAATGACCAACCACGAAATGAGCTATATTGCGCGGGCTGCAATACCGATGTTCCTGATCATGGTTCTGATGGTGTTCGTGCTGATCTGGTTCCCTGAACTGGCCACTTGGTTACCCGAAAACCTGCGTCAGAGCCCCGGAGGGTAGTGGGTATTGAGCCCGCTCCACCTCGCGGCGCGTCACGGCCCTTACGTGCTGGTTTCAGGGCTGGCGGCGGGCCTTCTGCTGCCCGGATTGGCCGAGCCCATGCGACCGCTGCTGTCGCCTCTGGTCATGGTCCTGCTGTTTCTGACGCTGCTGCGAATGGAACCGGGCGCCATTCTGGGATCGTTGGCTGATCTGCGTCAGGTTGCCAGAGCGATTGTCGGTTTCCAGCTCATCGTGCCCTTGATAGTGGCCGCAATAGGGTTTGCCGGTGGTTGGACCGGCGCGCCGGTTTTCCTGTCTTTGCTGATCATGGCTTCGGCGCCCTCAATTTCGGGAAGCCCCAATATGTGTCTGATGATGGGGTACCCTGCGGAATATGCGATGCGTCTGGTCGTGGTCGGGACCGCGGTTCTGCCATTGACCGCGTTGCCCATATTCTGGCTGATGCCGGAACTGGGTGATATTCAGACCGTCCTGATCGCCGCGCTTCGTCTGTTTCTTACGATTGCAATCGCAATTCTTGCAGCCGTAGTTTTGCGACGGACCTTTCTGCGCCAACCGTCAACGGCGACGCTTCTAAATCTGGAAGGCGCGGCTACGATCACGCTTGCCGTTTTTGTGGTGGGTCTGATGCCATCTGTCAGCGCGACGGCGCTTCTGCACCCAAGTGTAGCGGTTTTCTGGATCGTGTTTGCCTGCCTGATCAATTTTGGGGCGCAGATTATCTCGTTCCAGCTGACGCAGACCAGAATGCCCGCAGCCGAAGCGACAGCAGTGTCGTTGATCGCCGGGAACAGGAATATCGCGATTTTCTTTGTGGCTCTGCCACCTGAAGTGACCGCGCCTATCATGGTGTTTATCGGGGCCTATCAGATTCCGATGTACCTTACGCCGCTGATCATGCGCCGCCTTTACCGGCGGACAGGTTCGACAAGTTGACTGGGTTGTTCGAGCGGATCAGAAAGTCGATTTCCGGTTAAAATAGGTCGTGCGTGAGTCGACTCCGTTTTGCTGGCTGCCTGATGAACAGAGCATTCGCAGACTAGCAAAAAGGAAAACAAATGTCCGATAATTCGGAAACCGACTATGAGGTTGGGCAGGACAACGTCCAGATCATGGGCCTCGACGTCCATAATCCGGTCTTTGCTGTTTCGGGTCTTACGATCATTGCCTTCGTGTTCTTCTCGCTCGTGTTCCGAGAGCAAGCGGCCGAGTTCTTTGGTTGGCTTCGCCCGGCACTGACAAGCAATTTTGACTGGGTGTTCATGATCGCATGTAACATCTTCGTCGTCTTTTCGATCCTGCTGGTCGTGACGCCTTACGGCTCGATCCGGCTGGGTGGCGATGACGCCAAACCTGACTACAGCTACGCTGGCTGGTTCTCGATGCTGTTTGCAGCGGGGATGGGTATCGGGCTGGTGTTCTGGGGCGTGGCCGAACCGATTTCCCACTACGGTGCTTCATTTGGTGGAGTGGCTTTCGGAGAAGACGGCGTGCGGACCGATTGGGCACCTCTGGGTGCGGGTCTTGAAGACCCCGAAGCGTCGCGCAGATTGGCGATGGCGGCGACCATTTTCCACTGGGGTGCACACCCTTGGGCAATTTATGCGGTGGTTGCGCTGGCGCTGGCATTTTTCAGCTTCAATCGCGGCCTGCCACTGACCATGCGTTCCGTTTTCTATCCGATTTTTGGGGAAGCAACCTGGGGTCCGCTGGGACACATCATTGATGTGCTTGCTGTTTTTGCGACTATCTTTGGTCTTGCGACCTCGCTGGGGCTTGGCGCGACACAAGCTCTTGCAGGTTTGAACTACTTGTTTGACGTGCCCGTTACCGACGGGATGAAGGTGCTTTTGATCGGGCTGATCACCGCATTTGCGCTGGTGTCGGTTGTTGCTGGTCTGGACAAAGGTGTCAAACGTCTGTCCGAGGCCAACATGATCCTGGCAGCAGCATTGCTTTTGCTGGTTCTGATTGTCGGACCAACCGTGGCGATACTGACCGGGTTTCTGGATAGTCTGTTTGAATATGTGGTTGCACTGCCGTCCCTCTCGAACTGGATCGGTCGTGAAGATACCAACTTCATGCAGGGTTGGACCACGTTCTACTGGGCCTGGTGGATCTCCTGGTCGCCCTTTGTCGGGATGTTTATTGCCCGTATTTCCAAAGGTAGAACTGTTCGTGAGTTCGTCGTATGTGTCATCCTGATCCCGACAATTGTCGGTGCGCTCTGGATGAGCGTATTTGGCGGTGCAGCTCTGGATCAGGTGATGTCCGGCAACGGGCAGGAGCTGTCGGATGCAGCCCTGGAACTGAAGATGTTCACCATGTTCGAGGCTTTCCCGATGACCGGATTGCTTTCCTTCATCGGGATTATTCTTGTGGTCGTGTTCTTCGTGACCAGTTCGGATTCGGGTTCGCTGGTGATCGATACCATCACTGCCGGCGGAAAAACCGATGCCCCTACCGCGCAGCGCGTGTTCTGGTGCATTCTGGAAGGTGCTATTGCAGTTGTGTTGCTGTTGGGCGGTGGGTTAGGCGCGTTGCAGGCCGCGGCGATCGCGACCGGCTTCCCATTTGCCATTGTTCTGGTGCTGATGTGCGTGTCGATCTTCATAGGACTGGCGAACGAACGCCGCCGTCGCTAGGGATTGCATCAACACGGAAACTGCCCGGCTTCGCGCCGGGCAGTTCTACATCTCGCTAACAAAACATCTGTTGACGCTGATCAGGCGGTGTCCACCGCTAGCGGGCGTTGCGCCGCTATCCGCTCTGTTGCTGGTCGCCAACGCCAACGCCGATGTAGGTCTCGAATCCTGAACCCATTACAATGCCCGGGGAATAGATGTTGCGCAGGTCGACCATGCGGGCCGATTTCATCTTCTCGGCCAGTTCATTCAGGTTCAGCGCGCGGAACTCGTTCCACTCGGTCAGCAGGACAACCGCATCCGCATCAGCTGCGGCGGCATAAGGGTCATCCAGCCACTCGACGCCCGGCAGCAAGGCTTCTCCTTCGGCGCGGCCCTGCGGATCAACCACGCGTACGCGGGCTCCACCGCCGATAAGGGCTGGGACTATGGTCAGGGATGGCGCGTCGCGCATGTCATCGGTGTTGGGTTTGAACGTAACACCCAGTACCGCAACGGTCTTGCCGTTGAACGTATCATCGCAGACGTCCCTGATCTTTTCGATCATCCGCTTCTTGATGCCATCATTCACACGGATCACTGTTTCGGTGATCTGCATCGGGTGGGCGTGTTCCTGACCGATCCGCGCCAGCGCGGCGGTATCTTTCGGGAAGCATGACCCGCCATAGCCGGGTCCCGCGTGCAGAAACTTGTTGCCGATCCGTCCATCCAGACCAATGCCGCGTGCGACCTCTTTGACATCGCCACCGACGCGTTCGCACAGACCGGCGATTTCGTTGATGAAAGTGATCTTTGTGGCAAGAAAAGCGTTGGCGGCATATTTGATCATCTCGGCGCTTTCCAGATCGGTGGTCAGGATCGGGAAGTCGCGCAAATAGAGTGGGCGATAAATCTCGCCCATGACCTCTGCGGCGCGCTCGCTTTCGACGCCAACGACGACGCGGTCGGGGCGCATGAAATCATCGATCGCGGCCCCCTCACGCAGGAACTCCGGGTTCGAGGCTACATCAAATTCCGCTTTGGGATTGGCGTTCGATACCACCGCGTGAACCTTGCGGTTGGTTCCGACCGGGACGGTCGATTTTGTGACGACAACGGTATAGTCGGTTATGGCGCGGGCGATCTCTTCGGCGGCAGCCATCACATAGGTCAGGTCGGCATGTCCATCTCCGCGCCGCGTCGGCGTTCCAACCGCAATAAAGACTGCATCTGCCCCATCGACGGCTGTGGAGAGATCGGTGGTGAAGGTCAGGCGACCGGCAGCTACGTTCTTGGCCATCAGGACGTCGAGACCCGGTTCATAGATCGGTACTTCGCCGGCCTGGAGCATCTCGATCTTACGTTCGGATTTATCGACACAAATCACATCATGACCAAAGTCCGAAAAGCAAACACCGGACACCAATCCAACATACCCGGTGCCAATCATCGCAATGCGCATTTATCGAATTCCTTTCTTTGGTTTTCGCCAGTGGCGCATGTATTGGTCTCTGTCGACCGCTGACCTGAGAGCTTTGGTTGCTCGGGATTTACGACCGCGTAAGTTTTTCTTTTCGCTATAAACGACCGCTCGAAATACAGGAGTGTTGATCGGTATGCATGTGAAAATCCAACGGGACGTTTTTCTTCGCGACCGAATATGCTTTTTGTGGTGGAATGTTCAAGTGCTGTTAGTGCTCCGGTAAGATCAGGCATTCTGGTTGGCACAAAAAAACTGGCCCGCTCAGAAAAACCCTGGGTACTTGAATCGCGGTTATCGTCCCGCCCGATTGTACGGTCAGGAAGGTCAAACCGTATCTGGATGCAAAGCGGGGGTTTTATCCGACCGAGCTTGGTGCGTGAGCCTACTGGTCCGTGGGCCTTCCTCAGTTGCCCTGGTTTCTTTCGGCCAGCCGTTCGAGATTGACGACTGTGGACAACATGAGCCTGTCGTGACTCCAACCATCGGCCTGACGTACGGACGCTGATCCGAAGGCCAGAATCCCGACAAACGCCAATGCACATCCACACACCAGTGAATTGAAAGGACGGTACCGTCGAGGCGCCTCGGACAACGCCAGGACACGCTGCCGAAGTACACGCTTGGCCCGACCACCGCTGACCAACGCGACGTTCAGTACATAGGAGCCATCGCGCGAGATAATCCGACCGCAATAGTCCAGCAGGCAGTTTGCATAGTCGGAAGCATTCAGGCGGCGCCTTGACACTATGGACTGATCGCACCCCAGTTCGCGCAGGCGCTCGAATTCGTATTTCAGTACGATATAGGCAGGGTTCCAGAAAAGAAGTGGACGCAGGAGTTCCAGCATCAACTGCCACTCCACATCACCGGCGCGCACGTGTTGAAATTCGTGCGCGATTGCGAACCGCAGCTCATCCGGTTTGTCGAGCAGATAGGTGGGCAACACCACATGCCGCCGCCAGAGACCGCGCACTGCAAATGGCACCGATATACGATCTGACAAACGGATATCCACTTTGGCGGATCGCCGCCAGAGAAAGCTTGTGTTGACCGTTTCACGAACCCGGAGGGCGGCATGTGCGACGCGCAACACCAGTGCGACCGCACCGATGGCAAGTACGACAAAGATCAGGGTTGCACCGAAAGAGCCCCCATTCAGGACGTTTTCAGCCCACCGTTCCCGAGCGTTGAGCAAGCTTTCAAACTGGGTCGCGGGCAACGCTATGTCTCCGCGCAAGTACGCTGCAACCGCTATGTCACCGATGGCGACAGGCCGGCCCGGAAGCGCAACTTTCAGAATTTCCGATAGTCCGATCGCAAGCATCGGGCTTAGCACAATGCACAGTAACAGCACCTTGAGGACGCGCAACTGAGCAAAATACGCAAAGCGAAGAGACGTGTGTTTCATAGCGAAACGCGCCCCGAGCCAGACCAACAAAGATAGAACCATAACCAAATTGAGTTCGAGATAAATATCGAGAACCGGTTTAACTGCTGTCATTTTGCAGTCTCCTCTCTACCAGTGCTCGAATGTCCTCAAGGTCGGCTTCTGTCAGCCCCGCATCGTCGACCAGCCGCGCCACCAAGGTGGCGGGCGTATCATCGAACAATGTGCGGGACAGATTCTGAAGCGACCGCGCCTGATATCTGTCTTTTTCCAGAAGGGGCCTGTAGATCAGTGTTTTTCCATCCTTGCGGCTTTCGACAAAGCCTTTCTCATCGAGAATACGCAAGATGGTTGCGCCGGATGTATAGGCCAGATTGCGCTCTGGTGGCAGGCGATCAAGAACGTCACGGACCGAGCCCTCACCAAGGGCCCAAAGCTCGTTCATGAACTCCAGTTCGACCTCGGTCAGCAGATTGGATGTTTTTTTCTTTCGCATCGGTCTTGTTGTCGCCATGTCTTAGTATGCCCGCCAGACAAGCATCCTTTCGTCATTTCTCAAAGCCTAAACTTTCCAGAACACGAAAATGCCCCAGCCCACAGACAGGAAAAGGGGTGTCCAGACAGGTTGGCCGACCAGACCGAGCCACGCGAGGAAGATATACGCCGAACCCAGCAGGGTGATGAACAGCCGATCCCCCAGCGTAGTGGTTAGCCCCAGCACGCCGCGCCGTTCGATTCCGTCCCGGAACTTGAACCCTTCCAGAATGCCGATCAGGGCGATTGCTGAGAAAATGCCAACGAATACCGCCAGCGTTGCCGGCGTCCAGGCCATCCAGAAATCGGGCCACAGCGGATCGGTCCAGGAAAACCCCTTTTCCTCTTGCTGACCGACATTGCCCCATCCGGCCTGCGCCTGGGCATAAGCTGCGGAGGGAAGAAAGGGGAGGGCGAGAAGAAGTTTGCGCATATCGAACCTCACACACGTCCCATCGCGAAGCCGCGCGCGATGTAGTTGCGGACAAACCAGATAACGATGGCTCCGGGAATGATGGTCAGGGTGCCCGCTGCCGCCAGCAGGCCCAACTCGTACCCCGCGCTGGAGGCCGTGCGGGTCATCACCGCAGCGATGGGTTTGGCCTCAACCGCAGTCAGGGTTTTCGCCAGCAGCATTTCAACCCATGAGAACATGAAACAGAAGAACGCTGCCACACCCACGCCCGCTTTGATGTTGGGCAGGAAGATCGTCACGAAGAAGCGCGGGAAAGAATAGCCATCGACATAGGCCGTCTCATCCAGCTCTTTGGGGATGCCGCGCATAAAGCCTTCCAGAATCCAGACCGCAAGCGGGACATTGAACAGAGTATGCGCCAGCGCCACGGCCAGATATGTGTCGAACAGGCCAATGGACGAATACAACTGAAAGAACGGCAGCGCGAACACCGCAGCCGGAGCCATCCTGTTGGTCAGCAGCCAGAAAAACAGCTGTTTGTCGCCCAGGAACCGGTAGCGCGAGAACGCATAGGCCGCAGGCAGCGCAACACAGACCGACAGTACGGTATTCAGCGTCACGTAGGCGATGGAGTTAATGTAACCCCAGTACCATGTCGGATCGGTGAAAATGGTGACATAGTTCTCCAGGGTGAAGGTCTGGGGGAACAGCGAAAAGCCCGAAAGGATCTCGTTCGTGGTCTTGAAGGACATCGCCACCAGCCAATAGATCGGCAGCATCAGGAACGCGATATAGAGGATCGGGATAAGAGACCGCTTCTTCATTGCGCGTCATCCTTTGTCATCAGAGTGTAGAAGACCCAAGAGACCAGCAGCGTAATAGCGAAGTAGATCAGGCTCATCGCGGCTGCGGGGCCGAGGTCGAACTGCCCCAGCGCGATCTTCACAAGGTCAATCGACAGCAGGGTGGTCGAGTTGCCGGGGCCGCCCCCGGTCAGGACGAAGGGTTCGGTATAGATGTTGAAACTGTCCATGAACCGCAGCAGAACGGCAATTGTCAGAACGGTCTTCATCTTGGGTAATTGGATATAGCGGAACACGGACCACGGGCTGGCGCCGTCGATCTTGGCGGCCTGATAATAGGCGTCCGGGATCGATACGAGCCCCGCATAGCACAGCAGAACGACCAGTGATGTCCAGTGCCAGACGTCCATGACCACGACGGTAATCCACGCCGAAATCGGTTGCTGAGTCATGTCATAGTTGACGCCCAGCACGTCATTCAGGAAGTATCCCAGCAGGCCGATCTGGGGCAGGGTGAAGATGTTCCACATCGAGCCCACCACGTTCCACGGGATCAGCATCGGCAGCGCCATAAGAACCAGACAGACCGGCACCCAGAAGCCTTTGCGCGGCATTGACAACGCCACGATGATGCCCAGAGGCACTTCGATGATCAGGATAAGCGCAGTGAATAGGAACTGCCGTCCCAATGCGGCCTGAAACCGGTCGGACCGCAGGATTTGCTCGAACCAGCCAAGACCCTCCCAGAAGAACTGATTGTTGCCGAAGGTTTCCTGCACCGAGTAGTTGACGACCGTCATCATCGGCACCAGCGCATTGAACGCGACCAGCGCCAGAACCGGCAGGACAAAGAACCATGCTTTTTGGTTTTCGGTTCTCATTGCGCCCGCTCCTCGGTTGCGATCCAGCCGTCGCGGTAGACGCGGGAATGTTCGGGTTTGAATTGCAGAAATACCTGCGAGCCCGGTTCGGGCACGTCATGTTCGGTGACTGCCTTGAGGGCCGTGTTGCCGACCATTGCACTGACCACATAGTGGCGGCCAATGTCCGACACTTTGGTTACATGTGCCGGAATGCCGGTGTCGCCAAAGTCCACATATTCGGGGCGTATGCCCAGATCGGTGCGGCCTCCCTCACCCTGGGTCGGTCCTTCCAGAATGACCTCATGGCCTTCGAACACAGCGCGGTCTCCATTCGTCTCGCAGGGCAGAACGTTCATACCGGGCGAGCCGATAAAGTGGCCGACAAACGTGTGCTGAGGCCGTTCGAACAATTCAACCGGGGTGCCGATCTGCACAACCTCGCCTTCCTGCATCACCACGACCTCATCCGCGAAGGTCAGCGCCTCGGTCTGGTCGTGTGTTACGTAAATCATCGTTGCTTTGACCCGCTGATGCAGCTCTTTCAGCTTTGATCGCAGCTTCCATTTCAGATGTGGATCAATCACTGTCAGAGGCTCATCGAACATCACCGCGTTCACGTCGTCGCGCACCAACCCGCGCCCCATCGAAATTTTCTGCTTGTTGTCAGGGCTTAGACCCGAGGCACGGATGTCCAGCATATCCGCGACGTCCAGCATTTCGGCGATCTCGTCGACCCGGCGCTTGATAGTAGCGCTGTCAACACCACGGTTCTTCAGAGGAAATGCCAGATTCTCACCGACGGTCATCGTGTCGTAAATCACGGGAAACTGGAACACCTGTGCGATGTTGCGCCGGTCGGGGGGCAAGTCCGTAACGTCCTGACCGTCGAACAGGATTTGCCCTTCCGAGGGCGTTAGCAGGCCCGAGATGATGTTCAGCAATGTGGATTTGCCGCAGCCCGAAGGGCCGAGCAACGCATAGGCCCCTCCGTCACGCCAGGTCACGTCGATTTCTTTCAGCGCATAGTCCTCGGGGCCTTTGGGCGTCGGGAAATAGCTATGGCGGAGGTTTGAAAGCTTGATCTGTGCCATGTCAGGCCACCCTTTTGCCGTCTTGGCCGAAGTACCGGCAATGGGCCGGGTTCATGTAGAAACTGTGATCTTCGCCGACCTGATACGGGTAAACGCCCGTTGCCAGGGAGACCCAATCCTCATCGCCATGTTGAAAATGAGCGCTGGAGTCCGAGCCGGACAGCTCGGTCACGATCACGCGCCCGGTTAGTTCGACGTCCGCCTCGGATGTTCTGAACGGAGTCACCCGGTGCGGGCGCACGGCGACCATGTAGTCTCCATCGGCCATGTCTGAAACGGTCCAGCCACCGCCTCCGGCCAGATGTGCTTGCGCGTCGGACACGGTGATCCGGGCGACATTGATCGGAGGATCAGAGAACACACGCGCGGCGGCAATATTCTCGGGGTTGCGATAGATGTCGGTGGTCGGGCCGAATTGCGTGACGCGACCGTCTTCCATAAGGGCCGTATAGCCCCCCAGCAAGAGCGCCTCTTCCGGCTCCGATGTTGCGTAAACAACAACAGCCCCTCGTCCCGCAAACAGATCGGGCAGTTGCTCGCGCAGCTCTTCACGCAGCTTGTAATCGAGGTTTGCCAAAGGCTCATCCAGAAACACGGCCCGGCTCTCTTTGGCGATAGCGCGGGCCAGCGCCGTCCGTTGCTGTTGCCCGCCCGACAGCTCATGCGGACGGCGATCAAGCATCGGACGCAGTTGCAACAGGTCGGCGGCTTCTTCAACGCGACCTTCGATCTCGGATTTGGCCATGCCCGCCACACGTAGCGGCGAGGCGATGTTGTCGAAAACCGTCATATGGGGGTAGTTCACGAAGAACTGGTGCACCAGGCTGATCTGACGTTTCTGTGTGTTCAGTCGGGTGACATCCTGCCCGTCCATCAAAACCTTGCCCGACGCGATCGGGTCGAGCCCGGCCATCATCTTGATCAGAGAGGTCTTGCCCGAACCGGTCGCGCCCAACAGCACGTTGAAATGGCCGGTTTGCAGCGTAAGGTTCGTGGGCTTGATATGGATGACATTGCCAACCCGTTTGGTGGCGTCTTGTAGTTCGATCATGTCCGTGAGTTCCGATCCGTCAGTGCCGGGCACTGGTCTTTGAGTTGGGGATGCCGCAACCGGCACCCCCGGATTTTAATGGCTTACTGAGACTGCCAGCGCTGAACCAGTTCGTCATAGTTGACGGTCTGGCCTTGCGGCTTTTCATTTTCCAGCTTGGCCTTGGGCGAGCCTTCTTTCTCAAGCCAGAACGAGGCGTCCTGCGGCTCGTTCAGACGTGGGCCGCAACCACCATAGACACCGGCGCTTTCATCCGCGGCCTGCATCCGGGCCATGGTGATGTCCATCTCTTCGGCCAGACGATCCATCGCTTCCTGCGGAGTGAAGGCGCCCGAGTTCACGTCACCGATCTGTTGCCACCAGATCTGGGCCAGCTTCGGATAGTCCGGCACGTTGATGCCGGTCGGCGACCATGCCACACGGTCAGGCGAACGGTAGAATTCGACCAGACCACCCAGCTTTGGTGCGCGTTCGGTGAACGACTCGTGGTTGACCGAGCTGTCGCGGGCAAAGGTCAGACCCACATGGGACTTCTTCACATCAACCGTCTTGGACGTCACGAACTGAGCATAGAGCCAGGCCGCCTGAGCACGATCCATCGGCGTGGACTTGAGGAAAGTCCAGCTTCCCACGTCCTGGTAACCAACCTTCTGGCCTTCTTCCCAGTAAGGGCCGTGCGGGCTGGGTGCCATCCGCCAAAGCGGTGTGCCTTCGTCATCCACGGTGTTGTTGCCCTCGGACTTCGGCTTCACCATGTCTGCGGTAAAGGCCGTGTACCAGAAGATCTGCTGGGCCACGTTGCCTTGGCTGAGCGCCGGCAGCGACTGGTAGAAGTCGTAAGACGCCGCACCCGGAGGCGCATAATTCCGCAGCCACTCATCCCATTTGCGGATCGCATAGACCGCGGCCGGACCGTTTGCGGCACCGCCACGAGAAACGGAGGCACCAACAGGGTTACAAGTGCCCGCTTCCATGCGGATGCCCCATTCGTCGACCGGAACACCGTTCGGCTCACCCTTATCGCCCGCACCTGCCATCGACAGCCAAGCGTCGGTCATGCGCCAGCCAAGGTCAGGTGCGCGCTTGCCGTAGTCCATGTGGCCGTATATTGCCACACCGTCGACCTCTTTCACGTCATTGGTGAAAAATTCGGCGATGTCCTCATAGGCTGACCAGTTGACCGGAACGCCCAGATCATAGCCGTATTTTTCTTTGAACGCGGCTTTGTTGGCTTCATCATCGAACCAGTCCTTACGGAACCAGTAGAGGTTCGCGAACTGTTGGTCCGGCAGCTGATAGAGCTTGCCGTCCGGGCCGGTGGTGAACTGAATGCCCATGAAGTCATCCAGGTCCAATGTCGGCGAGGTTGTTGCCGCCCAGTCGCCGCCCATCATGTCCGTCAGCGGGTAGGCCAGCTGCAGGCGCGAGTGGGTGCCGATGAGATCGCTGTCGTTGACATAGCCGTCATAGAGGTTCCGACCGGTCTGCATCTGGGTCTGAACGGCCTGTACCACTTCGCCTTCGCCGAGGATCTGGTGATTGACCTTGATGCCGGTAATTTCCTCAAACGCTTTGGCTAGAACCTCGGATTCGTAGGAATGCGTCGGAATGCCTTCGGACAGGACATTGATTTCCATACCCTCATAGGGTTTGGCCGCGTCAATGAACCATTGCATTTCGGCCATCTGCTCGTCTTTCGACAGGGTCGATGGCTGGAATTCATCGTCAATCCAACGTTGTGCTGCGGCTTCGTCGGCCCAAACAGGACCGTGCCCCGCAATGACGGCAGCCGCCGCCACTGCGGAAAGTAGATGTCTCCGCATCTCTTTCCTCCCAAAAATTTTGCTTGCCCGGTGGTAACCGGATGGAGATTACCATCAGCGATTTGTCGCCACCCTGTCAAACTAAAAATTTAGTATTTAATTTAACCTTTGAAAACAAAGTACTTTAACGGTTAGCAGAGTTCACGCCGCGTCCGTTTGCGGTCCGTCCAGTTGGAGGGCGCGCAGTATCGATCTCGTGTTGCAGGCAAAACGGCGCGCAGTCTTTATGCCTACCGGCCGTTCGTTCAGCACAGCCGGATTACGCAGCTTTATGGAATTCCGCTCGTGACTTTTGTGGTGCCAAGATCGCAGTCGCAAGCCGTTTTCGGTCGGCGTCAAATTAAATTCGATCCGTCCTAAGACATTTTTATTTGTCGAACTGCGTCTGTTCACCAAAGGAGGTCCATCATGACTTTGATGTTGACGTATCCTGCGATCTCGGGCACTCAGTCGTTTGATGGTTCCCGATGGTGCGCCCGAGGGATGAAAAGGGAATACGGTGAGGATTGCCAACTGGCGCCAAATCCGTAACTGCCCCCGCAACTGTAAGCGGTGAGCGAGGTCAAACAGCCACTGATCCTAAGGATCGGGAAGGTTGGCCAAGCTTAGACCCGCAAGTCAGGAGACCTGCCATCAGATGTTCAACCAACCCGGGACGGGGCGTCCTGGAAGGAGGCTTTGATGGCACGTCTTAAGCGTGTTTACATAACCGGCAGCTTCCGCATGCGCTTGGCAACAAGTGGAGTGGATTATGCGAGTGGCGGCTGATCTCTCAGAAATCGATTGCAAGACCTGCAGAGCCGGGGCGCTTTGGAATTATGGCGTAGGATACTTGATATGATACGTTATAACATTGCATTGATAGTGATGCCATTGTAGGCGAGGGCGTGATGACTAAGAAACATGATCATTTCCTTCTTGTTTGCTCAAACTGTCGGGGTTCAGATTCCACCGATCTGGCAATCAGGACATTGGCGGGCCGATTGCCGGACGGCTTTGCAATTCGCATGGTCAATTGCATGGCAGGCTGCGACCGACCGACCACCATCGGCTTTCAAGCGCCGGGCAAGGCTCAATACCTGTTCGGCGACATCGCGACACATGAAGACCTAGATGCAGTAGTGGAATTTGCCGAACAGTATCTGCGTTGCGCGGATGGATGGACAAATGCGACGGACCGCCCGCAGGCATTGTTCACAAAGACCCTCTCGCGTATGCCGCGGATCGAGCAAGGGGTATCATTATGATCGCGCCCCCTTTTCTAATTGCCGAAGACCTCGAGTATTACGCGCTCAACGGGGATGTCTTGCTGCAAGGCGTGTCCTTCGAGCTGGGCGAGGGGTCCATTCTTGCCATCGCCGGTCCTAACGGAGCAGGGAAAACGACCCTTCTCAATCTGTTGTGTGGCGCCGAGTCGCTGGCGCTTGGCGATGTTCGGATCAAAGGGCGCAGCCTGAAACAGCTCTCTGCCAAACAGCGCGCCCGTATGATTGCCGTGGTCGGTCAGCAGGAATTGCCTGACGGGCGCTTGACGTTGCGCGACTATGTTGCGCTGGGGCAAATACCCATTCGTGCGGATCGCTCGGCCGAAGCCCACGCCAATGAGCTCGACCGGATTCTGAACATGACCGGCCTTGCGAACCTGACAGACAAGCGGATGGCCCAATTGTCCGGTGGCGAGCGCCAACGCGCCCATATCGCGCGGGCTCTGGCGCAGAATCCGTCCTTGCTGTTTCTGGACGAGCCAACCAACCATCTGGACCCAGATGCAAAGGGGCGGATGCTTTCGCTGGTTGCCGAACTCGGCATCACCGTTGTGATGATCGTCCATGATCTGGTCATGATCCCTGAATTCGCCACCCATGTCGCATTGATGAAATCCACCCGAATGACCGGTTTTGGGCCAGTAGACGCGGTGCTGACATCCGAGCGGGTGCGCGAAACGTTTGGCGTCGACTATCTCTGCTTTCACCACGAAGGCCGGGTCATTCCAGCGCTCGATATTCGAAGAACTACAGTCTCAACTTAACCAAGGGAACACTTTGAAATGAAACACATCTGGTCCGTGGCACTGGCTACAGCCATGGCAAGCGGCGCTGCTGCGCAAGAGTTGACGGTCGACAATTGCGGCGAACCGTTGGTTTTTGAGACACCACCGGAGCGTCTGGTGGTGCATGACATGAACATGACCGACATGGCTTTTGCGCTGGGTCTGCAGGACAAGATTGTCGGCTTGACCGGCATCACCGGCTGGTACAAGACCAGCCCGGAATTCGACACTCAGCGCGGTGATATCCCCGAGCTTGCGCCAAAATACCCGACCGTCGAGAACCTCGTCGCTGTTGAACCTGATCTGTTCTTTGCGGGCTGGTATTACGGAATGAAACCGGGTGGTGATGTGACGCCGGACACGCTTGCGCCTTTCGGGATCAAGACCATGATCCTGACCGAAAGCTGCGTGCATCTGGACAAAGACCGCCCCGAGGCCAGCATGAACCTTTTGTTCGACGACGTGCTGCGGCTTGGAGAGGTTATGCAGGTTGAAGACGAGGCTGAGGCGTTGGTGAATAGCTGGAAGGATGAACTTGCTGCGATTGAAGCGCAGACAGCCGATCTGCCCAAGCCGCGCGTTTTCCTGCTGGACGGCCCGGCGGACGCCCCGTTCACTGCTGGCAAGTTTGCCATTCCCGACGCGATGATCGCCGCCGCAGGGGGTGAAAACGTCACCCATGATATGGACACAAGCTGGGGACGCACTTCTTGGGAAGCGGTGGCCGCTTCGAACCCGGAATTCCTGGTGCTGCTGGACTATCAGACCGGAAATGGCGCGGCGGATACCTTCAAGTTTCTGCAGGAGCATCCTGTGATGTCGCAGACCGACGCCGTCAAAAACGAGCGCTGGATCGGTTTGCGTTATGAAGAGCTGACCCCGGGGCCGGCAAATATCGAAGCGATCTCGAAGATGGCGCAGGCGATGCATCCGGGTCTCAACTGATATGGGCCGATTGGGCCTGACACTCCTGCTTGGGGCGGCCGTTCTGGCCGCCCTTTTGCTGGTTTCTACGATCTATGGCACAACTTCGATCCCCGTGTCCGACACATTCACCGCGATCCTGCGAGGTACGGGTTTGGACGACGGAGAGATGTCGCCCCTGCATCGGATCGTGTTCGACCTCAGACTGCCGCGCGCACTGTTTGCGGCCGTTATCGGTGCCGGTCTTGGTATCGTTGGAGTGGTGCTGCAAACCACGACGCGCAACGATCTGGCCGATCCATTCCTCTTCGGCCTGTCCTCCGGGGCTGCAGCCGGGGCCGTGTTCGTAATCACCGTGACCGGAGATATTCTGGGGTTCTGGACACTTCCATTGGCAGCTTTTTGCGGCGGGCTTGTCGCTTCGGGCATCGTGTTGGCGCTGGTCCACGGTTTGCGCACAAGCGCGCCCGAGAAGCTGATCCTGGCAGGACTTGCGGTATCGTTTCTGTTCTCGGCCATTACCAACTATCTGATTTTTGCAGGCGACAGCCGTGCGGCCCATTCGGTCATCTTCTGGATGCTGGGCGGTTTGGGCCTGGCCCGCTGGGAGACATTCCCGCTTGTCTGCGTCGGGTTGTTGCTGATCCTGAGCCATTCGCTGTATCGCAGCCGCTGGCTGGATGCGCTGTTGACCGGTGACCTGACCGCAGCGACCCTCGGTGTCCCGGTTCGGGGCCTGAGGTTCAGCATGTTTTTTACTGCGGCTTTGGCGACGGCGGTATTTGTTTCCGTGGCCGGGGTAATCGGCTTTGTCGGCCTGATGGTGCCACATATTGCCCGGGGTATCGCGGGGCCGTTGCACAGCCAGCTTCTGCCCACGGCCGCAATCGTTGGTGCGGCCTTGCTGACCGGCTCGGACATCCTGAGCAGGCTTCTTCTTGCGCCGCAGGAGTTGCCGGTCGGGATCGTGACGACGTCAATCGGGTCAGTTTTTGTGTTCCTGCTTCTTTTCAGAACTGCAAAAACACAGCGATAGGGTGGAATGCTTGGACGTTTGATCGTACCAGATCAGATGAAAACGATCTTCAAACCCTTCCGTCGGCTGCCTCGCCGAGCCATTTGAACACAAGTTTTGCCCGGTCGGATGAGGTGTTGTGCAACTTTACATAGAAGTCCAATTGCGAGGAAATGGCCTGCGGTAACAACCTGACCAGTTTTCCCGAAGCGATCAGTTCCGAGGTCAATCCCTCCCACCCCAGAACCGCCCCCATGTCGTCTTGCGCGGCCTGAAGGGCAATTGTGTAATTGTTCACCCGATGCGCAGAGTTCAACGGTCCCTCATACCCCAGTTTGTGGGTCCACGCCCGCCAGTCCGTCCAGCCGGTATCCGGGGCGTCCAGGTGGATCAGAGGCACCCTTGCAATATCCTCGACCCGCTCAATGGGGTTCTTCTCGGCAAACCTCGGGCTGCAGAGGGCCATGATATTGTCGTGGAATAGTGTCTTGAAGATGCCCGTTTCGCGGCTGGTATCGCCGTAATGAATGCTCAGATCGCATTTCGAAGTGTCGACCCCAAGATCCGTTACAACCTGCGTTACGGAAACGTGCCCGTATTGCTTCCAGAACTGGGCCAAACGAGGGGTAAGCCAGAGCGAGCTGACCGCTGTTGTCGAGCGGATTGTTACCCCTTTTCTGTCGTATTGACGGCGCAACTGTCCAAGGGCCTCGCTGATGCCCTCGAAACCACGTTGTAGCGCCACCAGAAGATAGGCGCCGCTTTCGGTCAACTCCACGCCGCGATGATGACGCAGAAACAGCGCGCATTGCAGCTCGTTCTCCAATGCCTTGACCTGATGGCTGATAGCGGCAGGGGTGACGTTGAGCTCTTCGGCAGCGGTCTTGAAGCTGACATGCCGCGCAGCGGCTTCAAAGCTGATCAGAGAGCTTACGGGAGGAAGGTCGTATGGCCGGTTGAGCAAGATGGTTTGACCCCCAGTGTTGTAAATGGTCGATAATATACGCGCTGTTCATGCATATTTGGATTAGTTCATCTTATGCAGCGTGAATCTTTTTGCAATTGCTTGCCAGCGGTTCCCGGTGAAAATGCGCGACAACCGTTTGAGACGTGAGCGGGGTGCCAGTGATAGGAAAAGCCGGGCCCTTAGTGCCGGATAGCGCAAACCCCACGTTTCGACCTACAGTCATACACATCGATCCCCGGTTGATCGCGGCGCGAACAGAAGGAGTTGCAGAATGAAGTCACATGCGAAGGTCGTGGTTGTCGGGGGCGGGTGCGTTGGGGCATCGATCCTGTACGGGCTGACGGAACATGGATGCTCTGATGCGGTCATGCTGGAACGCACGACTCTGACATCGGGCTCCACGTGGCACGCGGCTGGACTGCTGGTGACATTCGTACGCTCGCACAATGTGTCAAAGATGACGATGGAGACAATTCGCATCTACACCGAGGTTGAGGAAAAGATGGGTGCCTCGGTTGGCCTGCGCAAAGTTGGTCAGTTACGGGTTGCCAATACCGAAAAGCGCTGGGACGAGTTCCAGTCCTACATCTCGATCGCTGAAGCCGCCGGGGTGCCGTGCAAACTGCTGACGCCGGAAGAGATCGCCGAAGTTCATCCCCTTTTGAACCAATCCGAAGACATTCGCGGCGGAATTCTGCATACCGAAGATGGCTATGTGAATCCGGCCGATATCACCATGGCGTTGGCCAAACTCGCCCGTGATGCAGGTGCCAAGGTTTATCAGAACACCGAGGCGCAGGCTTATGAGAAACTGGACAATGGCCATTGGAAAGTGACGACCAACCAGGGTGAGATCACATGTGAGCACCTGATCTTTGCGACCGGAAACTATGCGCGTGAGAATGCCCGCCGCGTGGGGCTGGATCTGCCCTGTATTCCGATCGTTCACCAGTATTGGACGACCGAGACCGTGCCGCTGCTGAAAGAGCGCCGCGCGCAGGGCCTGCCCGAATTCCCGATCCTGCGGGACGAGGACTACGGGGCTTATCTCCGCGAAGATGTGGGCGGTATCCAGTTCGGGCCGTATGAATTCACCAAGGACCTAAAACTGTTCGCCGAAGACCGCGTGCCGCCGGAATTCGGTGCTGATCTGTTGCCCGAGGATTTCGATGCCGTGGAAACCCAATGGGAGCGCGCCATCGAGCGGGTGCCGACCTTGGGCGAGGTCGGGATCAAGGCCAATACTCGTGGCCCATTCCAGATGACACCGGACGAGCTGCCTCTGGCCGGTCCCGCACCAGGGCACGAGAACCTGTGGCTGGCCGAAGGGATGCCGGGCGGCATCCTGTGGGGTGGCACCGTTGGCAACCGTCTGGCCAAATGGATTGTTGATGGCGATCCGGGGATGGATATGTCGGAACTCGATCCGCGCCGGTTCTCGGATTACGCGTCCAAACGCTGGACCATGGACAAGGTGCGCGAAACCTGGGGCACCCACATGGATGCACATGTTCCAGGTGAAGACTTCCCCGAGGCGCGCCCGATGAAAACCGTGGGGTCCTATGATCTGCTGACCGCCCATGGCGCAGTCTGGACCAGTTTCAACGGCTACGAATTCCCGCGCTGGTTTGCCAAATCGCCAGCCGAGGCGATCCCCGAACACTCTTTCCGCCGGACCGACCATATGGAACTGGTGCAGGAAGAGGTGCGCCGCACCCGCGAAGAGGCTGGTTTCATCGAGATGTCTCCGATGACCAAATTCACCGTGCGTGGACCGGGTGCCGCAAAGTGGCTGGATAGCCTGATGGCGAACAAATTGCCGAAGATCGGTCGTATGACCCTCTCGCTGATGTTGAACGACAAGGGGGGCATGGATGCGGAATACACCATCGTGCGCTATGCCGAGAACGATTTCTACCTGATCTCCACTCCGAACTGGCGCGCCTATAACTGGGATCAGTTGCAGCGCGTGCTGCCGAAGGATGGTTCGGTCATTCTGGAAGATATCTCAGAGCACCTTGGTGTCATCGCCCTGGCCGGGCCTAAGGCGCGGGACATCCTGCAACCGCTGACCGATAACGATCTATCGAACGAGGCTTTCCCGTGGCTGTCGGCGCAGATGGGTGAAGTGGGGTATGCCAAAGGTGTGCATCTGCTACGCGTCTCATATACCGGTGAGTTGGGATGGGAACTGCATCACCCGGTCGGATACAATCGCCACCTCGTCGATTTGCTTTTGAAGGCCGGTGTGAAGCCGTTTGGTCTTGAAGCGCTGGAATCGATGCGCCTTGAAAAATCCTATCGCGCCATCAATCGCGAGATTTGCAAAGACATGACGCCCTATGAGGCCGATCTGGGCCGGTTCGTGGTTATGTCCGAAAAGATCGGCGGGCAAGTAGCCGAACGCGATTTTATCGGCAAAGCTGCCCTGCAGAAGCAGCAGGAAGAGGGCGGATACAGCACACTGGTCACGCTGAAGCTCCCATTCTGCGACACCTCGGTGATGTTCGACGAAGGTGTCTATGCCGACGGCAAGCTGATCGGGCGGGTCACATCGGGCGGATTCTCCTATTACTGCAACCACGACATTGCGATGGCGTTGGTGCCGCAGAGCATGACGGCACCCGGCACCAAAATGCAGGTGCTCATCCACAACGAAATGCGCGAGGCCGAAGTGATCGATACCTGCGCCGTTGACCCCACCAGCGCCCGTGCGCGCGCCTGATCCGGAGGATTTGAGATGGCAGAAGTGAAAGCACGATCAGGTCGTGGCGGAGGACGTGCCGCGCGGGTCAAGGCTCGTACCAACCCGCCCCCTGTCTATTTGTCGACGCTGAACCGCAAAGTCGGTCCGATTGATCTGCTCGGCCCGGAAGGTATTGAGAAAATCCACAACGCGGCCATGACGATACTTGAAACCACAGGGATCGAGTTCCGCGATCCCGTCGCCTTGGCGGATTGGAAGAAATACGGCGCGGATGTGCAGGGTGAACGGGTGCGCATCGGACGCGAGATGCTGATGGACCTGATCTCGGCCGTGCCCTCAGAGTGGGGCTATGCTGCACGCAATCCGGAACGCTCGCTTCGGGTGGGCAATCAGCATTCGGTGTTTGCCAACGCGTATGGTGCGCCGTTTGTCTACGGTCTGGATGGCGTGCGCCGCCCCTCGATGCTTGAGGATGCGCATAACTTCTTCAAACTCAGTCAGATGAGCCAGTCGATGATGGTGCCGGGTATTTTGCCGGTTGAGCCGCAGGATGTTCCCGTCCCGCAACGCCATCTGGAGTTGGTTCATGCCGCGCTGACACTGACCGATAAACCGATCAAAGGTTCGGTTCTCTCAGAACAGGCGGCACGAGACTCGGTTGAAATGACACGGATCGTGTTTGGCGAGGAATTTGTCGACAACAATGTGGTGATGGCAGCCCTGCTGAACTGCAACACGCCGCTGGTCTGGGACGAGACCATGCTGCAAAGCCTGCGCGTTTATGCCGCCGCCAACCAGCCCTGCCTGCTGTCGCCCTTTGTTCTGGCCGGGGCCAGCACACCCGCCAGCCCGCAAGGCGGGGTTGCGTTGCTGATTGCCGAGAGCCTTGCCGGAATGGCCTATAGTCAGATCATCCGCCGTGGCGCACCGATGGTGCTGGGCGTGGCGATCATGGGTGTGTCGATGAAGACAGGCGCACCGATGATGGGATCTCCCGAACCGGGTTTGATGAACCTCCTGGTGGGCCAGATGGCGCGGTTCTACGGCGTGCCTTGGCGGACCTGCACCATGTGGACGGGATCAAAATCGCCCGACATGCAAGCCGCGTTCGATACCGCAAATACCATGTGGCCGGTGCTGCTGGGCGGGGCGAACTACATCGTGCATTCTGCAGGCTTTCTGGAGGGCGCGCTGGGGGTCAGCTACTCGAAATGGGTGCAGGACACGCTGCAGTTGGAGAATTTCCATCGCTTCTTCAGCGGCCTGCAGGACGAAAACCTTGATGCGCTGCTGGGCGACATTGACCAAATCGGTCCCGGCGGGCATTTTCTGGGCACCGACCACACACGCGAGAACCCGATGCATATGAACCACTTGCAGAACAACGACAGTTTTGAACAGTGGGAGGCAGAAGGCTCGAAAACCGCAGAAACCGTCGGTACGGAAGAGGCGCAGCGTATGCTGAACACCTACGTACAGCCGTCGATGCCAGACGATCAACGGGGCGCGTTGGATGAGTTCGTCGCTAAAAAGCGGGTAGAATACAGCGCCTGAGCAGATCGGAACGCGGGCGCTGACGTGCCCGTCGCCGCACCCCAAGGACAGGATCAAGCAGATGACTGACAACGCGACGACTACGCTCTCGCTCGACGAGGTAAAGGAGTTGGCCAGATCCGTCTTTGTCGCGGCGGGTATGGGTGAGCAAGGTAGCGAGGTCATGGCCGAGCTTGTGCGGATGACCGAACGCGACGGGCCGCGCAGCCACGGATTAAGAATGCTCCCGGTGTATGCACAGAGCTTTTCGTCCGGTTATGCCAATCCCACAGCCGACCCGAGGATCGAGCGGGTCGCGCCGGGTGTTCTGCGTGGGGATGGCGACAACGGGTACTACCAGATCACGGCGGCAAAGGCTCGGGATGAACTGATCGCGATGGTGCGCGAAAACGGGATCGCGGCGTTCACTTGCGCCAATTGCCACCATCTGGGGGCATTACGCTTCGATACCGGTCCGTTGGCCGAGGCCGGGCTGGTGGCACTGGGCGTTGTTAATTCACTCTCTATGGTGGTTCCGCAAGGTGGTATTCGGCCGGTTTTTGGCACCAACCCGATGTCGTTTGCCTGCCCGCGTCCGGGGGCTGAGCCGGTTGTTTGGGATCAGGCGTCGTCAATGGTTGCCCTGATGGATATCAGGATGGCTGCCGCGGAGGGGCATGATTTGCCTCGCCCCGCCGGGCTCGATCCGGACGGGCAACCGACCCAAGACCCCAGCGCCATTCTGGAAACCCGCAGCTTGCTGCCATTCGGTGAACACAAGGGCGCAGCGATTGCATTCCTGATCGAAATTCTCGGGGCGGCTCTGGCTGGTGGAACTTTGTCGGTCGACAACGCCAGCCGCGAAGCTCATGGTGCGTTGAATATCAAGGGCGGCAACACGCTCATCGCGATTGACCCGGCGCGTTTCGGCAATGCTGCGTTCGAGGACTATGTCCAGCGCGTCTGCGCTGAAATTGAAGGCAATGGGAATGCTCGCGTGCCGGGGGATGGCCGATTGCAGAACCGCGCCGCCACACAGGCGGATGGTGTTCGCGTCACTGCCGACTTGATGGCGCAACTGCGCGAACTGGTCTAGAGGTTCCGGGAATGACTCAGGTCGTTGTGATCGGCGGGGGCATTGTCGGAATATCCTGTGCGTTGACGTTGCAGTCTCAGGGGCACGAGGTCACGGTCGTGGAGCCGGGGCCGGTAGGAGAGGGCGCGAGCTGGGCGTCCTGCGGATGTATCGCGGTGGGTGAGATCGTGCCTTTGTCGCAACCGGGGATGCTGATGAAGGTCCCGGGCTGGTTGCTGGATGCCGAGGCGCCGCTGTCAGTACGCCCGGGCTCTGCGGTCAAGTTGCTGCCCTGGTTTGCACGGTTTGCCGCCAATGCGCGCCGTTCGAGAATGCGTGCGATTGCATCTGATCTGGCGCGCCTCACCTTTGCGGCCACGGCTGATTTCAAGGCTCAGCTTGCAGATATCGGCCACCCGGAACTTCTGGTCGAGCGGCCCGTGATTAAGCTGTTCGATGACGATAACGACCGAGCGACGATGCGCGGGGCATTTGATCTGGCGCGCGAACTGGGATGTACCATCGACGAAGTAACAGGTCAGGAAGCGCATGAGATCGACCCTGCTATCGCGTCCGACTTCAGACATGCCGCCCTGTTGCGGGACTGGAGTTTTGTGACTGATCCAAGGCTGTTGGTCGAAACCATGATGCAAACCTTCTCTAGCCGGGGCGGAACGATTGAATCGGGAGAAGCGGTCGACTTTGTGCGTGACGGTCAGCAGGTCAAAAGCGTAGGACTTCGGGACGGGCGCATGATCAGTGCCGATGATTTCGTCATCGCGGCCGGAACGCATTCGAAGTCGTTGGCAGACAAGCTGGGTGTTCCTCTGCGGATGGAAGGGGTGATTGGATACTCGACCGCGCTAAAAGACAGCGGGGTCGATCTGCGTCACACGGTGTTCTATGCCAAGGGCGGGTTCGGTATCACACCCTACCAAGATGCGTTGGCCGTGGCTGGCACGGTGGAGTTTGCGGATCTGGGTGCAAAGCCCAACTGGAACCGTGCGGATGTGCTGGTTGGGCGCGCGCACCGGGTGTTGCCTGGTCTGAGGGCTGAGCGGGCCGAACGTCGTATGGGCCGCCGCCCGTTTACGCCGGACACGCGCCCGATCATTGGCCGCAGCAGGCGTCTGGCCAATGTCACTTTCGCTACGGGCCACGGGCAGCTGGGCCTGACACTGGGGTCCACAACAGCCCGGTTGATTGCGGACGTGATCGCGGGAAGGATGCCGGACATCGATATTCAAACTTTCAGCCCGGATCGGTTCTCGACCTGAGCCAAAGTCCGCCCAACTCTTTCTGGGCAACATAAGAGGCCACCAGAAGTCCGATTATCCAGCCGGTAATAACGGCGCAAGCCGTTCCAAACCAGACACCGATTTCGTTGAATCCGAGCAGACCCACAAAAACCCAGACGAAGAACGCAACGCCAAAGCCCTGACGGTAAAGGCTGATCCATACGGTCCAGATTGGTCGCTTGAGGGCTTGCAGCAACGAATTGATCGAAAACAGCATCATGTAGAACGGGAGGATCAGACTGTCGACGCGAAGATAGCTGAGCCCCACTCGGATGACTTCGGGATCGTCTGTGAACAAGGCCAGCAAAGGACGCCCGAAACCCCACAAGATGGGTGCCGCGATGGCGGTCATGACAAACCCGATTTTCCAGCAATAAAACAGGGCCTCACGTACTCTTTCGTAATTGCGCGCTCCGAAATTCTGAGACGCGATAGGAAGCAGGGCACCTGTGACCCCCAAAACTGGCAGCAGCAGAATCTGCTCGAGGCGAATGGCGACTCCGAAGCCTGCGATTGCGTGCTCTCCGAAGATTTTCAATGCGAACTGCATGACGAAACCTGACAGCAGCATCACGATGAACGATGTGGCCGTAGGCAGGACCTGGACCGAGATTTCCCTGAACCGCCACAGGCGGGGGATGAAGTTTCGAATCCGCATTCGCCTCATCCTGCGGCGCCTCAGGACCTGTCTGACCAGAAACACCATTACGCCTGTCTGACTGATCACCGTCGATACAGCGAGGCCGTCAAAACCGATGCCGGGGATCAGGCCCGGAATTCCGTAGATCAACAGGGGGTTCAGGCCGATATTGGCGAAGAATGCAACAATCAGTGCGCGTTGCATCGAGACGGCATCTCCATGTGCCTGGAGAATGCCATTGCACCCGAAGGCCAGCAGGAAGCCAGGCAGCGCCAGCAACAGCCAGTAGAAATAGCGCAAGCCTGCGTCACGGTACGGCCCCGGTTCCGAAACCAGATGTATCAGCGCCGGACCATACCAGAGCCCGGCCAGCGCCAATAAACATGCTGCGATGAAACCGTAGATCATCCCTTGCGCCGCAAACCGCCGCGCTGCACGATTATCTCCGGCTCCCAGAGCGTTACCGACAAGCGCGCTCATTGCCGCGCCCAGTCCGACACCGACCGATATGGCAATGAAGAACGCCTGAAATCCAAGCGCCAGCCCCGCCTGAGCACTGGTCGAGAGAAGCCCGGCGAAGAACATGTCGACGACATTATAGAGCGTATTGAAGAGCATCCCGACCGCACCGGGTATTGCCAACGTTCGAAAATGGCTTGAGATCGGTCCGCGTGTCAGATCAATTTCGGTCGGGATGGCCATGTCATCGAACCCTTAAGGGCGCTCGGCTTGAACGGTCAGAAAGACGAACTCGGGGGTCAAAACCTCTTCGAAGCCGTGGTTCAGTTCGGCATCGACGCTGATGCTGTCGCCTACCGACAAGGTGAACCGGGATTCGCCGTAACGATAGATGGCCTGTCCTTCGAGAACCTGAACAAAAACGACGCCGTGGCCGACATAGGTAGGCGGGCGCCCTTCATCCCGCAGCAAAGTTACGCGGCGGGCCTGAAAGCGCAGATCTTTGCGTGAATGCAACGCAAGGTTTACGTAGTCGTGCGAATGCCCGCTCGCCAGTCGCGTGGATTTCAGCCCTTGCCCATGTCGCACGAGGGTATAGTCCGTGTGATCCGTTCGCGCTTCGCGAAACAGGGAAACGATGGGCACTTCGAGCGCCTCGGACAGGGCGGCCAGTGTGTCAATGGAAGGAGAGACCAGCCCGTTTTCGATGCGGCTTACCATGGCCGCCGAAATGCCGGACTGCTCGGCCAGTCTACGGGCGGATTGTTTCCGGCTCTGGCGCAGTTCTCTCAGCGAGGCGCCGATTGCGCGGTCAATCTGTCTGCCCGGCGTTTCATCCTGCATGTATACATCCTGTTATTCGTCGGCGTAGTAACCCACGATGTCTCCGTCTGTTGTGACACCCAGACCATTCAACAATCGGTTGGCATAGTTGAAATACCCCACGATCTGGTTGATTTCGAGGATTTCACCATCTTCCCAGCCCGCATCTTTCAGGGCGCTTACATCAGACTCTGTCATAGCGCCCGGTGACCGCGTCAGCTTTTCCGCGTAATTCAGCGCCGCCAACTGGGCATCTTCAAACGCATCTTGCGGACGATGCGTTTTCAGCGCGGCCTCGACGGCATCGGCGCGTTCGTCATCACCGATCAGATGCCGGGCGTTGGCCCAGTGGTTGGCATAGGAGTAGGGGCAGGCGTTCAGCGTGGATACATAAGAGCTGATGACTTCCTGAAACCACACGGGCACCGAATTGGCCTCGTCGTGCAGGCAAGCCCGATACAAAATGACGTGGCCTTTCATGGTGTTGGGCCGCAGCGAATGCACACGCATCACATTGTCCACGGTTCCGTGCGGTGTTCGTGCCAGATCCAGAGTAGCCTTCAGGTTCTCGTCGGCATCTTCGTCAGATATCATCCGAATCCAGGCGGACATTCACATTCCTCTCACATTTGTTGTTCAGACTTCTGGCGGCATGAAGCTGCCTGTCGAGTTTTTCATTTACGAATATTGCACATTAAGCAACCAGATTGAATGGCGAGCAACGGATGTGAGAAGGCCGAAGCTTTGCCAGTTCACTCCACCCTGTCGAAGTTCCAGCTGACTGCCTCATGTCTATGTGTGCATGATGACGGGTTGTGTATGAGGGCACTCGCATAACATCTAGGCACATTTTCCTTGTTCATGCGGTGCGCGCATAACTCCAAAGGTCAGCCATCAGGTTTGACCGGCGTAACGACAGGTTCGGCGTGACCCAGCCTGCCCGAATGACGAGGTCACCAAGCCGGATAAGTTCATGCCCTCAAGAATATCAATCTGACCGTCCAGCGGTGCGAAGAACTGTCCGTCTTCGCATATCCCGGCGCCGGAGACGGGAGTGCTCCACACCATAGGATCAACTCGGACAGATCCTATTAACACAGGACTATTTTGACAGAGTGCGGTTCGATCAAGTTGGGAATGATCAGCCTACCGCGCGGAGCCCGATATCCAGATCGGGGTTTTCAAACAAAGTGGCCGCGCAGGGGTGTCGATCCAGAATTGACCGCCCACCGGGTAGCTGTTCAGCGTGGAATACACCGGTGTTCCAATAAGTCTCTTCATCGATCACAATAGTCGGGTCGATGACATTCCAGCTGATTTCGCCGGGTGCATAAGCGCCGCAGGTATGAAAATGAAGGATGCGCGGGTTGCCGAAAGCGGACCCGCCCCAGCGCTCATAATTGTCGCGCATGTCCCATGGGTAACCACAACCCGGATGTATACCTGCGTGCCAGGAGTGCACGAAATTGCGGTCGATACCAAATTGTCCGGCAACCCGGTCGTAGTGCGCTTCGGCCCGGGCGGCGTTGATGGGATCGCCATCGAACCGGAGCAACCGGCCGTTCTCCATTATCGCGAAAACGGGGCGATCGAATTCGATCGTATAGTCATCGTAATATTTCGAACCTGCTCCCGTCAGGAAACTGATTGCCACCCGGCCGGAAAAACTGTGGGCCGGAACCGGCGTGAAGACGGACATCGGAAAGCGCAGGATCGAAGTGTCGCCAGATGGTTGCAGGTTCATCACCGGGCGACCGCGAACATCGGTGCCCAGCGGGCAGGTGATCCTTACGCCCTCGGATGCATCCAGTATTGCGTTGATGCCGGCCTTAAGCTCCATGAACGCGGCGTGGTGCCCATTGGAAAAGCCCGACCCCAGCATCTCTTTGGTCAGTGCAAAGCTGACAATGACTTTTTTACCCTGCGGCATGTCAGCGAAACGCAACTGGTCTCCAAGCCGGGCGAGAAAAAGTATGATGTCGGCAGCGTCGAACCGGGCGAGAAGCTCGGGCGACAAATGCGGATTGTCGGGGGTGAAGCCCACGTCGATGGTATCGACCCGTAGTCCCAGTTGACCGGCGGCACGGCTGACAACATCCACGCTGTCGGCATCGAAGTAACCAAACTCAGGTGGTTCATAGGCAATCAACAGCTTGTCACCCGCTGTCGCGCGGGCGCAATTGACCAACAGATTGTAAGCGCCCCGCTCTGGCGTCATGTCGGACATCGACATCTCCCGAGTGTCTGGTTTTTCAAATTTACGGCCCGTGTCTGCTGCTAATCCATTTGAAAGTAATAATGGCTGACATTAGGGTGACTAATATGATCCTGAACCTGCCGTATTCCGCGTTGCGCGCCTTCGAGGCGGTCGTGCGCCATTCTGGTTTTTCTCCGGCTGCCGAGGAATTGGGGGTCAGTCAAAGTGCGGTCAGTCAGCACGTAAGGTCGTTGGAGGAATGGCTGGGTCGGGATTTGCTGGTGCGCGGTGCGCGACGTTCACGGCCAACCCGTGACGGTGAACAACTGGCGTTGGCAATCGCAGATGGATTGGGACGCATTTCGGATGTGTGTGCTCAACTGCGCGACCGAACGCGAACCGACCGGACGATCGTGATTTCTTGCCTGCCTGGCTTTGCGTTCAACTGGCTGTTCCCGAGGCTCTTGAGCTTTGATCTGGCCAATCCGGACTTGTCCATTTCGATTGCGACAGATACCGGATTCTATCCGTTTTCCGGCGCGGAATCCGATATCGGCATTCGGTACGGCCTTGGTGAATACCCTGGGCTTGAGGTGGATTTGCTCATGCAGGAAAGGCTGTTTCCTGTATGTGCACCTGCGCTGTTGCCTCAATTGCAGGACATCGGGGATCTTTCGAAGCACACCCTGCTGGTCGATGAAAACCTGCACCATGGCGCATCGAGCCCAACGTGGGAGTTTTGGGCACGTCGGACCAACTTGATCCTGCCATCCGGAATACGTACGCGCCGTCTGGGCCAGGCGAATATGGTTATACAGGCTGCGATAGAAGGGTTGGGTGTTGCGCTGGGGCGTGAACCATTGGTTATCGATGCGCTGTGCGACGGCCGATTGGTGCGCCCGTTCCGGCAACTGACGCAATCGCCGCTATCGTACTGGCTGGTGCGACGCCCTGAGGCCAAAGACAGCCAGAAAGTCAACGAGTTCCTGAAATGGATCAAGGCCGAGGCTATGTCGCAGCCCGATCTGCCGCCACCGGCGGAGCAGCCGAATTAGCCTGCCTTATATATATCATTACAAAACCAACATGGCGTATTGTCCTGACCCTGCCATAATGGCCCCAGCCACCTGGTTAAATAGGAGAGCAAATCATGTACCTCAGGAATTGCTGGTATGTTGCCGCCTGGAGCACAGATGTCGGGCGCGAACTGAAGCCCGAGACCTATCTGGGCGAGAACATTGTGCTCTATCGGCGGCAGGACGGCACGCCCGTGGCGCTTGAGGATGCCTGTCCGCATCGCAAGCTCCCGCTTTCCAAGGGCAACCTGAAGGGTGATCTGGTTGAATGCGGTTATCATGGGCTGACATTCGACTGCTCGGGCAAGTGTATCGACAGTCCGACCCAGCGTGGGATGACCCCGCGGCGCGCGGTGGTGAAGTCCTACCCCGTCGTCGACCGCTATCGCTTGCTTTGGATCTGGATGGGAGATCCCGCACTGGCCGATCCGGACCTGATTTTCCCGATCGACAACTTTGATGACGCCAGCTGGGGCCTGACGGATGGCGGGGTGATGGATATTGATTGCCATTACCTTTGGGTTTGCGACAACCTGCTCGATCCCAGCCACGTGGCCTGGGTCCACGTCTCCTCATTTGCTGGGGCGGGGACGGATGAGGAGCCGCTGAATGTTGAAAAGACGGGTCGAGGTGTGATCGTTTCGCGCTGGATCGAGAATAAACCGCCGTCGCCCTACTATTCCAAACTGGTCGCGTTTGATGGAGATTGCGACCGCTTGCAGCACTACGAGATGTGTCTTCCCGCAATCGGGTTGAATAAATCCGTATACACGCCTGTCGGCACCGGTGGCTATGAGAAGGACCCGGTTGACGAAACCTTCGTAAACATCTCGTACAATTTTATGACCCCTATCAACGAGGATCAGACCAGATACTTCTGGTTCCAGCACCGCAACTCTGATCCGAACAATGCGGAGGTTTCGAAGTTCATGAATGACGGCGCCCGGATGGCGTTTCTTGAGGACAAGTATGTGCTGGAAGACGTGCATAAGGGCATGAAAAACGCCCGGACGCCGCATATCGATCTGGGTCTGGATGCAGGTGCCAAAATGTTCAGACGCGTATTGGACCGTGCGATTGAGGCTGAAACTGCAGCGCCAGAAGGTGCTTTGCGCCAGGCCTGAATGAGGTGGCCGCGCGGCTGGCCCCTCATTCGGTCAGTTTGTCAGATGATCGAGAGCCCGCCCCCGTCAAGGACACACCGGGTTTCAGGCTGTCGTCTGCTACCATTCGGTAACGGCATCCCGAATTTTTAGGTAGTCGCTTCCACAGCAAAGCACGTCACACATCCACGTCTGCGACAGACCGAGTTCGAGTGTCCATCGCCCAACGCAGGGCACTCTATCGACTGCTAGGCGTCGCTGGGTTCTGCATGTGAATGGTGGAGGATGTTCTATTTGACGTGATCCGTTTCAAAATGGGGAATGTCGGTTTAGTCTGGGTTGTTTCTTCCCAGATGGTCCCGAAGCCCACCAAGCTGATCAGTCGTAATGCACCTTCCGCTGACAAAGCTGGCCCGAAACTAGGCGAAGCTTTCCGCTGAAAGACTGGTGCGAGGTGGTGGTGGTCGGGGACCAACGGCACGGCCCAAAGGTGAGCGCTACGGTGGGCGCCGGTGATTCCGGTATGGGCTGGGCGATGTCAGAAAAGAAACCTAAAACATAGATATAAGGCTGCTTAGAGCTAGCTGATCTCGTATTGTGGTCAATTCATATGTTTCGTAACCTTTGATCACTCACCCGACCACATGAGATAGCCGATTGTGTTGCTGAGGCCGGTATAGCGCTGAGGCTATTGCCTTTGGTAATGCATCCGCACAGGGCGGGACATCCCGCCACAGGTGTAAGGCTTGCAAGTTTTTCAGTTATAGTATACCGCCGCATACAAACAGGATTGTCGGGTGTTCAACCCATCGCAGAACCCTAGCAATCGAGCAACAAAATGCCGGAATGAGCCATGAGCCTGTACACTGAATATCTTGATGAAATTGAATCCCGTAAAACTCAAGGCCTGCACCCCAAGCCGATTGATGACGGTGCGCTTGTCAAGGAAATCGTTGCGCAGATCAAGGACGTCGATCATGCGCATCGGGCGGATTCACTTAATTATTTCATCTATAACACGCTGCCCGGCACAACCAGCGCTGCCGGTGAGAAGGCGCGTTTCCTTAAAGAAATCATTCTCGGCGATGCAACGGTCGAAGAGATATCGGTGCCGTTTGCTTTTGAGCTGTTGTCGCACATGAAAGGCGGCCCTTCGGTCGAGGTTCTCCTTGATCTGGCTTTGGGTGACAATCCGGGGATTGCGGCACAGGCAGCTGAGGTGCTGAAAACGCAGGTCTTCTTGTACGAAGCTGATACGGGTCGCCTGCAAGAGGCCTTCGCTGCGGGCAATCCCATCGCGCGCGATATCCTGGAAAGCTATGCCAAGGCCGAATTCTTCACCAAGCTGCCCGATATCGACGAAGAGATCAAAGTCGTAACCTATGTCGCCGCCGAAGGCGACATTTCGACCGATTTGTTGTCGCCGGGCAATCAGGCGCACTCACGCTCGGACCGGGAATTGCACGGCAAGTGCCTGATCTCGAAGCAAGCTCAGGACGAGATTCAGGAACTGCAGCGCCAGCATCCGGACAAACGCGTGATGCTGATTGCAGAGAAAGGTACGATGGGCGTCGGCTCGTCCCGGATGTCGGGCGTCAACAACGTGGCGCTTTGGACAGGTAAACAAGCCAGCCCCTATGTGCCTTTCGTAAACATTGCCCCGATCGTGGCGGGCACGAATGGTATTTCCCCGATCTTTCTGACCACCGTCGGGGTAACCGGTGGGATCGGGATCGATCTGAAGAATTGGATCAAGAAGGTCGATTCACAGGGCAATCCGATCCTCAACAATGATGACAGCCCGATCCTTGAACAGAAGTACTCGGTTGAAACCGGGACGGTTCTGACGATTAACACCAAGGACAAAAAGCTCTATGACGCTTCGGGCGATAACGAACTGGTCGAGATCGCGTCCTCATTCACCCCGCAGAAGGTCGAGTTCATCAAGGCCGGTGGGTCCTATGCCATCGTGTTTGGCAAGAAGCTTCAAACATTTGCGGCGCAGACGCTGGGAGTTGAACTGAAATCCGCTTTTGCACCGTCCAAAGAGATTTCACGTGAAGGGCAGGGTCTGACAGCGGTCGAAAAAATCTTTAACAGGAATGCCGTAGGCGTGGCTGATGGAACTGTTCTGCACGCCGGCTCTGATGTTCGGGTCAAGGTGAACATTGTGGGGTCGCAGGACACGACCGGTTTGATGACCTCTCAGGAGCTGGAATCGATGGCGGCGACCATTATTTCTCCGACTGTGGACGGCGCCTATCAATCCGGCTGTCATACCGCCTCGGTCTGGGACAAGAAGGCGCAGGCCAACATCCCGAAGCTGATGGCGTTCATGAATAATTTTGGTCTGATCACCGCGCGTGATCCCAAGGGCGTCTATCACTCGATGACGGATGTGATTCACAAGGTTCTGAACGACATCACCGTGGATGACCGTGCGATCATCATCGGAGGTGACTCGCATACACGTATGTCCAAAGGCGTCGCCTTCGGGGCGGATTCGGGCACTGTTGCCCTGGCTCTGGCCACGGGTGAGGCGACCATGCCAATTCCTGAATCCGTGAAGGTTACCTTCAAAGGTCAGATGGCCGATCACATGGATTTCCGCGATGTCGTTCATGCGACCCAGGCGCAGATGTTGCGGAAATTCGGCGATAACGTGTTTCAGGGGCGCATAATCGAGGTGCATATCGGAACCCTTTTGGCGGATCAGGCGTTCACCTTTACCGACTGGACCGCCGAGATGAAGGCGAAAGCGTCGATCTGTATTTCCGAAGACGATACTCTGATCGAGTCTCTGGAAATCGCCAAAAGCCGCATTCAGATCATGATCGAAAAGGGTATGGATAACGAGGCGCAAACGCTGCAGGGTCTGATCGACAAAGCTGATGCGCGCATTGCCGAGGTCAGATCCGGCGCGGTGCCTGCGCTGCGACCCGATGATAATGCTGAATATTTCGCCGAGCTGGTGGTTGATCTGGACGAGATCAACGAACCCATGATTGCCGATCCGGATGTTAACAATGCGGACGTCTCAAAACGCTATACGCATGACACGATCCGGCCCGTTTCTTACTACAAAGGCGAGAAGAAGGTGGATCTGGGCTTTGTCGGGTCCTGCATGGTTCACAAGGGCGATCTGATCATTGTGTCGCAGATGCTGAAAAACCTCGAAAAGCAAAACGGCAAGGTCGAATTCAAAGCGCCTTTGGTTGTTGCGGCTCCGACCTACAACATCGTCGACGAGTTGAAGGAAGAGGGTGAGTGGAGCATTCTTCAGGAGTATTCGGGCTTTGAGTTCGATGATCTGTTCCCCAAGACAGCGGCCCGAACCGAGTATGAGAACACTTTGTATCTGGAGCGTCCGGGCTGCAACCTGTGCATGGGCAACCAGGAAAAGGCCGAAAAAGGCGATACCGTTCTGGCGACATCTACCCGTCTGTTCCAGGGCCGTGTCGTCGAGGATTCCGAGGAAAAGAAAGGTGAATCGCTGCTGGCGTCAACGCCCGTCGTGGTGCTTTCCGCCATTCTTGGGCGTACTCCCCGAATGGAAGAATACAAGGCCGCGGTCGAAGGGATTGATCTGACCCGGTTTGCGCCACCCGCAGCCAAACCCGCGAACACCAACTCCGCACATTTTTAAAGGCATCGGGCCGGTCGCCGATCCGGCGGACCGGCCCATGCGATTGTTCTAGTCGGCGTGTTCCATCAAGCCGCGCCGGTTCAGCAGGTACAGCGCGGAAAATGTGACGACCGCCCCGGACAGCAGATAAAGCCCTGCTGCCCACAATCCCAGCAGCGCTGTCAGGCCGATACCGACCAATGGTGCGAAGGCCGCCCCGATAATCCATGACAGATTGGTTGCCATTGCCGAGCCTGAATACCGGTATTTCTTGGGAAAGCGTTTTGGAACCACGGCGCCCGCTTGGCCATATGCCAGCCCGAGGATCATGAAGCCAAACAGAATAAAGATGTACGGATGGTGGGCCAGTGTTCCGATCATCAGGCTCAGGATCGCGATCAGCAGGGTGCTGGCCCCAATTACCGCGCGACGGTTGAAGCGGTCGGCCAGCAGGCCCGAAGCAATCACAGCCAGAATCGCCAGCGCGCCACCGATCAGCTGGATTGTCAGAACCTCGGTGACCTCGAACCGCTCATAGATCGCGGCGAAAGCCAGTGGAAAGACAGTGACCATGTGGAATAGTGCGTAGCTGGCCAATGGCAGACAGGCTGACAGGAAGATGGTTCCGCCCTCATTCCTTACCAGCTCGGGCAGGGGGGCCGAGGTAATCACCTCGGGATCGACACCCAGATCCGCATTCAACAGCCGGACACGAGCGTATAGCGAGACCACATTCACCGCCATCACGGCGAAGAAGGCAAAGCGCCATCCCCATTTCAGGAATTCCTCATCGGTCAGAAAGCCGTTCAGCACGAAAAAGATGGATGCGGCGACCACAAAACCAATGGGGCCGCCCAGTTGAGGCACCATCGCATAGAGACCTTTGCGGTTCTCAGGCGCCGCGTTTTGGAGTTGCAGCGTCAGCCCGTCCCAGGCGCCGCCCAGCCCCAGACCCTGAAGGATACGCAACACCGCCAGAAATACAGGCGCAAGCCAGCCGATTTTTTCGTATCCGGGCAGCAAGCCGATAGCGACGGTGGATGTGCCCAGCAGAAAAAGCGCCAGGGTGACTTTGCCGACACGGCCGATTTTATATTGCAAGGTCCGGCCCGCAAGGCTTGCAACAGGGCGCGCCAGAAAGGCCAGTGAGAAGATCGCAAATGATGCCAGAGTGCCGCTCAGCGGATCGAGCATCGGAAAAAACAATTTTGGAAATACCAGTGCTGACGCGATAGCATAGACAAAAAAACCAAAGAAATCAGTTACTCGCGCCATAACGACCGTGGTTATGACTTCGTCGATTGTCGCGGTATGCCGCTGTGGGTTGTCAACGCTGGACATGCTATACTCCTGTTTCGACCCATGGTTTCCGGAGCGTCAGGCCAAAGGTATTTGCGTGGGTCATCTTTTGTCGCATTGCAGCACGGAAGAAAAACCTGCACAAGAGGCCGCGCACGCGGAGGTATGTAATTTGTCTCGCCAGCCTAGCAATTTTTCAGTCAAAAACCGAGCGAAGAGACGCAAAACAATGAAGCGTTTGATGCCCGTTACAGCCCTGTTATCACTTTTTGCCCTGTCCGGGTGCGATTTGGTTGTTCTGAATCCGTCTGGCGATGTTGCGGCCCAACAGGCGGATTTGATTCTTTATTCGACGGTCCTGATGCTCATCATCATTGTGCCCGTCATGGCACTTACCGTGTTCTTCGCTTGGAAATATCGCGAATCGAACAAGAACGCGTCCTACGAGCCTGACTGGGATCACTCTACCAGCCTTGAGATCATCATCTGGTCCGTGCCGCTTGCCATCATCATCTGCCTTGCCGGGCTGACCTATGTTGCGACTCATCGGCTCGACCCGTTTGAACCGCTCCGGCGTCTATCCGATGGGCAGGAGATTGATCCGAGCGTCGAACCCATGGTCATTCAGGTGTCAGCCATGGATTGGAAATGGCTGTTTATCTATCCTGAACAGGGGATTGCCACGGTCAACGAAGTCGCCGCCATTGTAGACCGGCCGATCAAGTTTGAAATTACCTCGACCACCGTGATGAACTCGTTCTTTGTACCTGCGCTGGCAGGTCAGATTTATGCGATGTCCGGGATGCAGACCGAGTTGAATGCCATCATCAACGAACCGGGTGTCTACAAGGGCTTCTCGGCCAACTATAGCGGCGCGGGCTTCTCGCAGATGCACTTCAAGTTTCACGGGATGGATGAGGCGGATTTTGACAGCTGGGTTGGGCAGGTACGTGCGCAGGGCACCGCTCTGGATCGCGAGACCATCGCCGAGTTGAACCAGCCCAGCATCGCGCATCCCGTAACGTATTACGACTCGGTCGAAGACGGCCTTTGGGATAAGATCGTCAATCTTTGTATCGATGACGACTCGCTGTGTCTCAATGACATGATGATGGTGGATGCGCTTGGCGGAGGTGGCCTTGAAGGGTTGTGGAACCGCGAACTGTTCCGCGGCATCTGTTCGGCTGACGATCCGGGTGCCTTGATGGCGATGATCCGCCCCGAAATGCGCATCCGCGAGGATGAAATCATTACGGCAATGACGCTGGTGCCCCCGGCGGCTGCAAATTGATCTGAAACGAATAAGAAACGGAAAGATAACGCGATGTCGCTATCTCATGAAGCTGCTGATGGTATCGCCCACGTCTCGGGCGTCGATCCGGTTTTTGGCAAGCTGTCCTGGGGCGTGTTTCCCTTTTACGAACCGATCATCCTTTACACCTTCATTGTGGTCGCTCTGGGAGGTCTGGCCGTCGTTGGAGCGCTGACCTATTTCCGGCTATGGGGCTATCTGTGGAAGGAGTGGTTTACCAGCATCGATCACAAGAAGATCGGGATCATGTATATGGTTCTGGGTCTGATCATGCTGCTGCGTGGTTTCGCTGATGCGCTGATGATGCGGGGCCAACAGGCCATTGCCGCCAGCGGGGGCGAAGGTTACCTGAACGCCCACCACTACGATCAGATTTTCACCGCCCACGGCGTTATCATGATCTTTTTCGTGGCGATGCCCTTCGTCACCGGTTTCATGAACTATGTCATGCCGTTGCAGATCGGCGCCCGCGATGTGGCGTTTCCGTTTCTCAATAACCTCAGCTTCTGGCTGACGGTTTCGGGCGCAATACTTGTCATGTTGTCGTTGTTCGTGGGCGAATTCTCGACCGCTGGTTGGCTGGCCTATGCCCCGTATTCGGGATTGGAATACAGCCCCAGTGTGGGAATGGACTACTACCTGTGGTCGCTGAACATTGCCGGGATCGGGACGACGCTGTCCGGGATCAACCTAGTCGTCACCATCATCAAGATGCGTGCACCGGGGATGACCCTGATGAAGATGCCGGTCTTCGTCTGGACCTCGCTGTGCACAAATATCCTGATCGTCGCGACCTTTCCGGTGCTGGCAGCCACACTGGCGCTGCTGACCGCTGACCGCTATTTGGGCACCCATTTCTTTACCAACGATCTGGGTGGCAATCCGATGATGTATGTGAACCTCATCTGGATATGGGGACATCCCGAAGTATACATTCTGGTATTGCCGATCTTCGGCATCTTTTCCGAGATTGTCCCCACCTTCACCGGCAAGCGGCTGTTTGGCTACACATCGATGGTCTATGCGACCTGCGTGATCATGGTGCTCAGCTATATCGTCTGGCTGCACCATTTCTTCACCATGGGGGCAGGGGCCAACGTGAACGCCTTCTTTGGGATCACCACGATGATCATCTCGATCCCGACCGGGGCCAAGATATTCAACTGGCTGTTCACCATGTATAAGGGCCGCATCCGGTTCGAGACTCCGATGCTGTGGGTCATGGGCTTCATGCTGACCTTCGTGATCGGGGGTATGACGGGCGTTCTGCTCGCGGTACCGCCTGCGGATTACGTCCTGCATAACTCGCTGTTCCTGATCGCGCATTTCCATAACGTGATTATCGGCGGTGTGGTGTTCGGTATCTTTGCGGGCATCATCTACTGGTGGCCCAAGGCATTTGGTTTCAAGCTGGAACCGTTCTGGGGCAAGGTTAGCTTCTGGTGCTGGCTGATTGGCTTCTACCTTGCCTTCATGCCGCTCTACGTACTGGGTCTGATGGGTGTGACCCGCCGTCTGAGCCAGTTCGAAACGACGTTCTATTCCGTCTATTTCATCGTCGCCCTTGTGGGCGCTCTGTTTGTCGCCGCTGGGATCGGAGCTTTCATCGTTCAAATCCTTGTCTCGATCAAAAAACGGGATCAGCTGCGAGATACCACGGGCGACCCCTGGAACGGGCGGACGCTGGAATGGTCGACCTCATCGCCGCCGCCCTATTACAACTTTGCCTTCACCCCGCGCGTTCACGATCTGGATGCGTTCGCCCAGATGAAGCGTGAAGGGTATGTGCGACCGACCGAAGGATATGTGCCGATCCACATGCCGCGCTATACGGCTACGGGTGTCGTCATGGCCGGGTTGCTGACTGTCATGGGCTTTGCGCTGGTCTGGCATGTCTGGTGGCTTGCTGCCCTCAGCTTTGCTGCGACGCTGCTTTATGGCATCGGGCACACGTTCAACTATAACCGCGACTATTACGTCCCTGCGGATGAGGTGCGCGAGATCGAGAACCAGCGGACTCAACAGCTGGCGGGGGCTGCGGAATAATGACGGGTACATCTAGCGATACGCCAAAAGAGTTCTTCGTGATCGAAGACCCGCATCATGGGGACGACCACGGAGAGCATCACCACGAAACCGGGACCATGCTGGGGTTCTGGATTTATCTGATGAGCGACTGCCTGATTTTTGGTATCCTCTTCGCCACATATGCGGTGTTGGGTCAGAACTATGCAGCGGGGCCCGCCCCGGCGGATCTGTTCGAGATCGAGTTGATCCTGGTCGCGACCTTCGCACTGTTGTTTTCGTCGATCACGTTCGGCTTCGCTGTGTTGCGAATGGACATGAACGATCTGCGTGGCACGATACTTTGGATGATCATCACCGGATTGTTCGGGGCAGGGTTTCTGTACTTGGAACTCAAAGAGTTCACCCATCTGTGGCACATCGGTGCCACGCCGATGGCCAGTGCGTTCCTGTCTTCATTCTTTGTGCTGGTCGGAACGCACGGTCTGCACGTTCTGGGTGGCAGTATCTGGCTGATCGTGCTGCTGATCCAGTTGGGGCAGCATGGTTTGTCACATGAAAACAAACGCCGGGTCATGTGCCTGTCGTTGTTCTGGCACTTCCTGGATCTGATCTGGATCGGTGTCTTTTCCTTGGTTTACCTGACGGGGGTCCTGCTATGAGCGATCATGCACAAGGTGGCCACGGCACTCTCAAATCCTACATGGTTGGCTTTCTGTTGTCGGTGGTCCTGACCCTCATCCCGTTCTGGATCGTGTTGGGTGATGTTATGGACAGCACGGGCTGGGCCATAGCCATCATCTTCACACTGGGTGCGACGCAGATGCTGGTTCACATCCATTATTTCCTGCACGTCTCGCTGAAGGTCGAGGCTGGTTGGCAAGTGATGTCTCTGGGTCTGACGGTGTTACTTTTGGTCATCGTCATGGCGGGGTCTATCTGGGTGATGTTCAATCTTGATGAGAACATGATGCCGGCCCATGAGCAGATCGAGCGGGTCCGCAACCTGCCATGAGCGAAGACCCTGCGGCTCGGCGGCCTCTCTGGATCACGGTCGTGCTGCTGGGTCTTTCGGTAGCACTGATTGCCGTATTCTTACTGCTGGGCAACTGGCAGATACGTCGTTTGGCATGGAAGCAGGACCTGATAACAGCAGTCGATGAACGAGCGTTCGGCGACCCGGCGGACCTCCCGGCGCAGTTTGATCCTGAGCGGCACGCCTACCTCCGGGTCTCAGTGGATGGAGATTTTCTGGATGTGGCCCCGATACTGGTCAAAGCCGTCACTGAGATCGGACCGGGGTATTGGGTCATGTCCCCGATGAAGGTCGAGGCTGGCATCCTCTGGGTGAATCGGGGTTATGTGCCACCCGATCTCAAAGACCCCGGTCAATGGGCTGCACCGGCGACGCCGGTCGAAGGCTTGTTGCGGCCCGATGCCCCCGGCGGCACCGTGATGGAGCGCAACAGGCCCGATGCAGATCGTTGGGTATCGCGTGACACGCAGGCCATGTCAGCCGCTCGTGGGCTTGATGGTGCTTTGCCGTACTTCCTTGACGCCGATCCTCTGACCGGACCGGGTGACTGGCCGCGAGGAGGGATGACTGTGATCAGCTTCCGTAACTCTCATCTCGCCTATGCGCTGACCTGGTACGCCATGGCAGCCCTGTTCGCGGCAGCATTGGTTTACGTGATCAGGACCGGGCTGAAAGGCACGGGTTGATATGAAGTTCTTATCGTGAGTTTGGCAGATAAGTACATTTAGATTATCAAGAAACTGGGGCGCCTGACCCATCCAGTTCTCTTCAAACGAGAAAACCATAACGAGGAGCGCCAGACCGGCGCACAGCCTTTGTCGGGATCGATGCGGCGCAGAATGGACTGGATGACCCGAACAGGGCTGAGCTTTACACCTCGCGCCCTGCCAGCAAAGAAGCAGCGTTTCTCTGAAAGATACGCGTGCGCCTATGCGGCACCGGCAGTTTCCCCAACTGTATATCCGCGCGGATCAGTCGAAGCCCAAAAGGCGACTTGTCGCGGTTTCATATTAAACCGGCGCGTTCATCAAGAACTCACGAGCGCTGCTGTTCGAATCTCTGGGTCTCCGCCAAGACCCGCGCTGTGACAGGATCGAGAAGCTCAGGGGTTGGCGTCTGTGACACCACTCGGTGGATACGCCTTAACAACGTCCCAGACGGTTTGCTGCATCGCAAGCGCCGCTTCCGGTCCTGGTGAGGCTGCGGCCGTGCCGTCGGCCCTCCTTAGGGTATACGGTAACCCTTCGGGAGAGCGGCCATATAGAACCGCGTAATGTGTCAAAGCGACAAGATACGCCCCATAGTCGTTAAAGTGAATTTTGTCGGAAAACAAATCCTGATGACTGTGAATGGGTCCGATAACGTTGTTTTCTTTGACGCGGCGGGCAAACGCGGCCATAACTTGGCCTACCGGGATCACATATATGGGTTGACTGATGTCGTCATGGGCGAGAGCCCGTCGCAGGATCTCACCCTCCCAATAGCGTTCCAGATCTTGATCCAGTCGTACGATCCAGCCTTCTTCAACATCAAGCTCATGCCAACTCTCGTAAAAGTACACCCGTGTATCAGGGTCGCCAGCCCAGGCGGCGGTTGCCCATTTGTGCAAATAGTTCTGCGGGTCCTGATATTTGATCGCGCTGCGAATAGGTAGTGCCTCTGTCAATATGACAGCATCGTATTCCCCGGAAGCCAAGGCTTCGTGAGGATCACGAAATTCTCGATGGGTGTTTTCCTGATCGAAGCCGCTGACCGGGACATCGGGTTCCCAGTGTTCGCGCAGGTTGGCGCCCCAGCCTAGCTGACTGTTATAGCTGTGTCCGGCGCCGGCCAGTTGCGCGACCATTGCTGGCATGTCCTTGCCTACAAGCGAATGCCCGAGATGATAGACTTTTAACGGTGACTCAGGCGGGGAGAGTGGTGTTGCATAAAGTGCATCGAAATCTTCTCGGGCTATCGGATCGGGTAAGCCACAGCGGGCAGACAGTCCGCAGGCCGAGACCAGTGTAAGGAGCAATGCGGTGGATTTGCGTTTGAGACGATGCAACATGTTTTGAAACCGTTAAGTACTTGGAATGACATGTAGGCTTGCGTAAGCATAAGCCCTATTGTTTGTCGGTGGGCTTAGAAAACTCACGTAGCCGCCAGAACTTGTCAAAATCATTATTAACCTGAACTTTAACACCGTAAGCTCTGCAGACTGGCGGGATCGAGCATGTACTCAAGCACAGATTAAATGTTTTGAGCAAACTAATTTTAGTATAGGGCGTAGTAGATGCTTTTTACAGAACCGAAATTCTGGGCCTTCTTCGCGGTCGTCTCTTTAGCATATGTAATATTGCCGCATAGGGTGCAGAACCGGATGCTTCTGGTGGCCAGCTACGTGTTTTATGGCGCGTGGGACTGGCGTTTTCTTAGCCTGATCATGCTCAGCACCGTTGTTGACTACCTGATCGGTCTCAGGATGCACAGCACAGTGCAAGAGACCCGACGTCGTTGGCTCTTGTTCGTGTCACTTGCGGTCAATCTTGGTATGTTGGCGGTCTTTAAGTATCTGGGTTTCTTCGTCAATAGTTTTCAGAACATGCTTGCGGGTTTTGGCTATGTGGCTGATCCTTTCACGCTGTCGATCATTCTGCCGGTCGGTATTTCGTTTTATACTTTCCAAACCCTAAGTTACACGATCGACATCTACAGGCGTGAGCTAAAGCCGGTTCGCGATTTTCTGGATTTTGCCCTGTTTGTAGCGTTCTTCCCGCAACTGGTTGCGGGGCCTATCGAACGCGCCAGAAACCTGCTGCCCAATATTACAGCGCCGCGTGTTTTAAGTTGGGAAAGCGCCGGGCGCGGTGTGGTGCTGTGTTTGATCGGACTTATCAAGAAAGTCGTCATAGCGGACGGTCTCGCGCCGTCGGTAGATGCCATCTATGCCAGCCCGGGTCCGACAAGGCTGGATGTCATTTTTGCGACCTGGCTGTTTGCGATACAGATATATTGTGACTTCTCGGGCTATACGGATATTGCGCGCGGGGTTGCCAAGATGCTGGGGTTCCGTTTGATGCGGAATTTCGCACAACCTTACTTTGCTGCCGACCCTCAGGAATTCTGGAGGCGATGGCACATATCTCTTTCAACTTGGCTGCGCGATTATCTCTACATCAGTTTGGGTGGAAATCGTGGCGGGCACTGGAAGACCTATCGCAATCTGATGGCCACCATGACACTGGGCGGCCTCTGGCACGGAGCGGCTTGGAACTTCGTAGCTTGGGGGTTGTATCAGGGCGGATTGCTCGCGTTCCATCGTGCCTTTGTAGGGCCCCACAGGCGCGTGGGTGAAGGTGCGCGGCGCAGCGCTTTGGGTTGGGTTCTACGAATAGTAGCAATCGTGCTTTTCTTTCAGGTCGTCAGCTATGGCTGGTTGTTGTTTCGAGCCTCGTCATTCGGGCAGATCGTGGACTTCACAAGACGCATCTTCTATGGCCCACCGGGTTTGACAATTCCAGAGCCACCTTTTCCGGCGCTTGTAGGCTTGGGGTTTCTGCTGATCTGGGATTTGTGCATTGAGCTTTCGGGTAATGTTAAATTCTATGCAAGTTGGCATCCGATCATCCGAGCGGGACTGTATGCCGGAATGATATATCTGCTTGCATTTGGGGCCACGACCCAAACATCCGCCTTCATCTATTTTCAGTTCTGAGGGTTTAACGGTGAAGAAAACAGCGCTTATAATTGGTCTTACCTTGGTGTTTCTGGCGCTGATTGACCTAAGTGTACATGCGGTTCTGCGCCATGCCGAGGCCTCCGGACGCTTGGGCTCTCTTGTCGCGTTTTTCGAGTATGGTCGGTCTGTTCCCGGTAAACTGGCCCGCTGGCAGGATAACCCGACGCTGCGTGGTAATCTGTTTGATGTATCCTGGCGCTCAGCGATCCTTGATGAATCAGTGTCGAAGTTCGCTGACGGGTCCGCAGATAATTCCCCGACCATACGCAGCTACGGCATGTCCTTTGTGAACAACATCATCAAACGGGCAGTGGAAAAACGTCCCGGGCTGATCTCTGATTCCCATGCCGGCCCCGGTGCACCTCCTAATTTTACTTATGCGCTTTTCCAAGATGATCGGCAAAACAGACGCCCGGGCGACATTGTGGTTTTAGGCATCTTATCTTCTTCGGTGCCTGCCATGGCGGCGCTGAGCAACAGAACCTGGGTCTTTGAACAGCCTGCACCCTTCACTTACCCGGTTTATTGGCCAGAGGGTGAGGGGCTCCGCCGGGTCGAGCCGCTCATCAATAGCGCCGACGCGCAACGCGCGCTCTCAGACAATCCCACGCTGCAGGCCGCATGGCGGGATCAACTCGCGTCCGAAGATCTATTTCACGCGTACTCTACTTTCGGTGGCCGGGCACTCGACGCTTCGCCGTTCCTGCGCCTCGTGCGCCGATCAGTCGGCACTTCACATGTAGCAAAGACAGAGGCCGAAATTCTCGCGGGAACACATTATCCATATGACACGGTATTGCGCCGAATGGTGTCTGAGTTCGCGAGGACTGCACGTGAAGAGGACCAGATACCCATCGTTATGTTAATTCAGTCACGTGATCCCCGAGACGCCGACATACTCGCAATTACACGCCCGGTGTTGGAGGCCGAAAACATTGCCTATCTGGCAACCGCCGAGCACTTCGACCCCCGGGATGCGTCGGGTTTCCTCCCCGACGGACATTACAGACCTCGTGTGGACGATCTGTTTGCTGATCGGTTCCTAGATCTGATTCCATAGTCGAAAGGGCGCAGTCAGTCGCGGTTATAATTTGTTGTTTCGATTTTGCGCACAATAAAGGCGTTCTGCCATATTTCTGCGCTATTAAGCTTGCATCTTGTGTGGCAAATACAATGCTAGGGTTCCGAGCCCCGCAAGCGCCTATATTTGATACGGGATTTTGATAAGGGTTTAACAGTTTTGAGTAAGTTAAAAATCGCCGTCGTGGGGTTGGGAAAGATGGGTCTCAGCCACTTTGCAATGGTTAATGCTCATCCTGACGTGGAAGCCATCGCCTGCGATGGGGCTGGCTTCATGGTGGATGTGCTTAGCAAGAACATCTCCGCACCCATTTACAAAGACTACGACGAGATGCTGGCGCAAACTGTGCTTGATGCAGTTATAATCGCCACCCCTTCGCGCCTACATGCTCCAATGGTTGAAGCAGCTCTGAACAAGGGGCTTCACGTGTTTTGCGAGAAACCCTTCTGCCTTGATTGGGTTGACAGCGAACGGCTGACAGCGCTAGCCGCCGAAAAAGGATTGGTGGCACAGGTGGGTTATCACTATCGCTATGTGGGTGCCTTTGCCGAAATGCAGCGCCTGATCGCAGCCGGTGCAATTGGGCGGATCACCCATGTGCTGGCCGAAGCCTATGGGCCTGTGGTTCTGCGCCCCAAACGGACCACTTGGCGCACCGATAAATCCGAAGGGGGAGGGTGCCTCTACGACTATGCTGCACACCCACTCAACCTCCTGAACTGGTTCTTTGGCACACCGGATCAGGTAATCGGTTCGCATCTGGGCCAAGTCTTTTCTGAAAGTACAGATGACGAGGTGTTCTCTACGCTTCGTTGGAATGACGGGCCGACGGCACAACTGTCCGTGAATTGGTCGGACGAGAGTCACCGCAAAATGTCCGCCAAGATTAACCTCATCGGTACAAACGGCAGGCTTTTTGCCGACCGGCAGGAATGTCAGGCGTTTCTGCGCAAGCCGGTTGAGGGGCTTGAGGGCTATGGTCCGGGTTGGACAGTGAAGTACACTACAGAGTTGACCGAAGACCGTTGGTTCTATTTGCGAGGTGAGGAGTATTCTGCTCAGCTTGACGAGTTTATCTTGGCGGTGCGCGATGGCAAGACAGCTGCGACGCAAAATGGCTTTGCCAGTGCTACTGAGACCGACAAGACTATGCGTATGATTATCGATAACGCCGAAACTGGACAACCGGTAGGCGAAGCCCGCGCTGCCGCCCCTCAGGCGGCAAAAAAACGCAGCTGGTTTGGACGCTGAAGGAGACAGAGATGGATAAGCTTCTGTTTGGCGACAACCAGTTCTTTGGCATCAATCACATGTCTGAAGAAAAGGCCCGCGCCCAAGCCATGCGCTTTCAGCGCACCGATGCGGTTATGCAGGTGCTCGATACCGCCTATGATGCGGGGATTCACACCTTCATGTGCACAACGCATGATCGCATTGCCGAAGTGGCCGACCGGGTCAAAGCAGAGCCGGCGCGGTACGCGGATTTTCAGTTCTACCCTTGCATGCCCTACGCACATAAATACGCCAATGCGGTCACCGAGCACGGGATGGTAGGTGCGCTGCGGGAATTCATGCCATCGGGCGGGCTGCTGGCCACAGCGCTCACCGGAGCAACGGCCCTCGCTACCAAAGAAGTTGAAGGCATCGCAAAAGTACTCATCGACATGGAAATGAAGATGTTTGCGGGCACAAAAGCACCTGTGGTCTTCATCCAGAATGTCTTTACCGACCTTCTGCTTGGCATGGGCTTTACCCGCGCATTTCGTATTTTTGATGATCACATTCGTGAAAAATATGGGGCGGAGCCTGCCTATATAACCATGAATATGCCGATGTTGCTGGAGGCGCTGGAAAGAGGAGGCATCGAAAGGCCTATTATCTGTTCGAACATCAACAAGATCGGCTTTCGGATGTCGGGTGGCTTTGACTCATATCTTGAGGCGCTTCAATCAGGCCGTGTACGGGCTGTGGCAATGTCAGTCTATGCAAGTGGAGCCATTCCTGCGGACGAGGCTATCCACTGGATTTCCGAATTACCGGGCGTAGAAGCCATCGTTTTCGGGGCTTCGTCCGCAGGAAATATCAATGGTACCAAGGCGCTTGTCGACAAATACATGGGGGGGCCTGTGTGATGGCGGATGGAAGCAACGTGGACGCTCTGCCGGGTCTGGGTGAAATGAAACGTGTGCCCATGCTTAATGCCTGGGTGCATGATGTAGCGATGGACGATATCGTCGAACACTTCCGCGAAGGCGTTATGCTAACTTTGCATGTCGACATGATAATGAAGCTGCAGCAGGACCGGGAATTCTATGATCTGCTACCTGAGTTCGACGTGATCACCTGCGACAGCCAGATTATGTATTTCGCCACACACTGGCTGAGAAAACCAGTTCAGGAGAGGGTGTCGGGGAGTGATTACTTTCCGAAGTTCTACACTCGTTACGCCGACGATCCTTCCGTGACCGTGTTTTTGTGCGGTGGCAAACCGGGCGTCGCCGAAAAGGCCGCCGAGAATATCAATGCCAAGGTCGGTCGCAATATGATCGTGGGGGCCGACAGTCCTGCCTTCGATTTCGACAAAAATCCCGAAGAGATTGAACGCATGATCGCGGCGATCAATGACAGCGGCGCCACCGTCTGCCTTGTGGGTCTGGCCGGTGCGCGGCAAGAAAAATTCATTCTAAAATACCGCGACCGAATGCCTGGCATTAAGCTGTGGTTACCGCTTGGTGGAACCATCGACTATGAATCCGGTACCTTTGAAAGACCTCCGACCTGGATAACCAGTTGGGGATTTGAGTGGCTTTATCGATTGGCGAAGGAGCCGCGCGCACGCTTTCACCGCTACATCATCCACGAGCCACCCTTCCTCTGGGCGATACTTAAACAGATGCTGGGTATCTACCGCGATCCTTTCCGCTGATCGCATTAGTGACGTTTTGCCAGTCATCGGCAGGGCCCGCTTTTGCGAAGCGCAACGTATGCTCGTTTTTCAACCCTGTTCTTCTCCAGCAAGTTTTTTCAGAAAATCACCATAGCGGGACTTCCCGAAGATCTGGGCGTGCTCCAACAAGTTATCGCGATTGATCCAGCCTTGCCGAAAGGCGATTTCCTCGGGTGCCGAAATCTGCAGCCCCTGCCTGTCTTGAAGGGTGCGCACGAAATTCCCCGCGTCCAACAACGAACCATGCGTCCCGGTATCGAGCCAGGCATAACCACGTCCCATTCGCTCGACCGCAAGGGTCTCATCCCTGAGGTATGTTTCCAGCAACGACGTGATTTCCAGCTCGCCCCGTGCTGAGGGCTGTACACCCCGCGCGCGCTCCGGTGCACTGCCATCAAGGAAATACAGACCGGTCACAGCATAATCTGATGCCGGTTTTTCGGGCTTTTCAATGATATCCACCGCGCGTCCGGCCGCATCAAAGCTAACTACCCCATAGCGTTCCGGGTCGGTTACCTGATAGCCAAAAACCGTGCCACCGGTCTCTTTTGCATTGGCGCTTGCCAGAATTTCTGGCAGGCCATGGCCAAAAAAAATGTTGTCACCCAGCACCATTGCCGACGGGGCACCAGCTAGGAAATCCTCTGCCAGAAGGTATGCTTGTGCCAACCCATCCGGTGAGGGTTGAACAATCCACGTGAACGAAACCCCCCATTGGCTGCCATCTCCCATCAGCCGCTGAAATTGCGACTGGTCTTCGGGCGTTGTAATCACCGCGATCTCACGAATATCCGCCAGCATCAGGACACTCAGCGGGTAGTGAATCATTGGTTTGTCAAAGACAGGAAGAAGTTGCTTGGATACTCCCATCGTAATTGGGTAAAGCCGCGTGCCTGATCCGCCGGCTAATATGATGCCTTTGCGCGTGCTCATGCAATCCACCTTTCAAACAAGTTGTCCCATCGGATCGTAACGTGAGCCGACCCGGGTAGAAACTGTGTCGTTGTTCCTAGGTCAGAACATCCACAATCTGTGCTGCTGCAGTCTTCCAATCAGGGCGTGAAATGCCGAATTGTTTCTCTAAATCCGAGCAATCCAGGCGCGAGTTGAGGGGGCGTTCTGCTGCGGTAGGGTAATCGGCAGTAGAAACGTCGAGGATGTCGATATCCCGACCTGCGCTGGAAAAAATGAAGCGCGCAAACCCAGCCCAACTGGTGTCTGGAGCACCGGAGTAATGATAGATACCAGATTTATCCGGCGTCAGCCTATGCGCAAGCACAAGGCAGGTTTTGGCGATGGCACTGGCAGGTGTTGGCCCGCCCACTTGGTCGGCAACCACGGTTAGGCTGTCACGAGTTTCGGACAGCCGGAGCATGGTCTTCAAAAAGTTGCTGCCACTAGCAGAAAAAACCCAGGACGTCCGCAATATTGCATAAGTACCACCTGCGGCTTTGACAGCAGTTTCACCAGCCAATTTGGACCGACCATAGGCTCCAAGAGGCGCGGTCGACGCTTCAGGTGAGAACGGAGTATCGCCAATCCCGTTGAAGACATAATCGGAAGAGATATGCACGAATGGTATGCCCAGCTCGACGCAGGTTGCAGCCATGGCGCCCGGTGCTTCTCCGTTAATCGCCGTCGCCAGTCTTTCTTCTTGTTCAGCGCGATCCACCGCGGTGTAAGCTGCGGCATTGATCACTGCCTGAGGTGAGTATTTTTTGATTGCGGCCGAACAGGAGGTCGCATCCGACAAATCAGCGGTATCGCGGCCGAGGAAAACCGCATCACGTGCTTGCGCGGCGAGGGCCTGTGCGACCTGACCGGTTTTCCCAAAAACCAGAACTGTCATGACTGGTCTCCCAGCCTTTCGCCCACACCTTGGCGATCTTGTAACGCACGCCACCAAGGTTCGTTATCCAAATACCACTGAGCAGTAAGGCGCAGCCCTTCTTCGACCGTGACTGATGGCCGCCAGCCCAGCTCCTCGCGAATACGGGTCGGATCGATCGCGTAGCGCGCATCGTGGCCAGGGCGGTCGGCGACAAAGGTGATCTGATCGGCGTACGAGCCTTGTGCCTTAGGACGCAATTCATCGAGGATAGAACAGAGTGTCTTTACCAGTTCAAGGTTGGAACGCTCGTTTTCACCGCCGATATTGTATGACCTGCCCAACTTGCCTTTCTCAAGAACCAGTAGCAGGGCGTCGGCATGATCCTCGACATAAAGCCAGTCACGTATGTTGAGCCCATCGCCATAGATCGGCAGGGATTTACCTGCCAGTGCATTCAGAATGACTACCGGGATCAGCTTTTCGGGAAAGTGGTATGGACCGTAGTTGTTAGAGCAATTAGTCAGCAATACAGGAAAGCCAAATGTTTCGTGCCATGCGCGAACCAAGTGATCAGATGCGGCCTTAGAGGCCGAGTAGGGGCTGCGTGGATCATAGGGGCTTTTTTCAGTGAACTGTCCGGTGGGTCCAAGAGAGCCAAAGACTTCATCGGTCGAAATGTGATGAAAGCGGAAGGTCTCCGGTCTCCCAGTTTCTTCCCAGTATCTTCGCGTGGCCTCCAGCAGGGTGTAGGTCCCAGTGATATTGGTTTCAATGAATGTACCGGGGCCGTCAATGGAGCGGTCCACATGGCTTTCTGCAGCCAGATGCATAATCGCGTCAGGCGCGTGATTTGCAAAGGCGCGATCCAACGCAACATGATCGCGTATGTCGGCCTCTATGAAGGTGTAAAGCGGATTGTCTTTGACCTCTGCGACGTTGCTGAGACAGGCGGCATAGGTCAAAGCATCAAGATTGATCACTTCATAACCTCGTGCCACAGCCAGTCGCACCACCGCCGATCCGATAAAGCCTGCTCCACCCGTAACAAGAAGTCTCATGATGGGTCCTTGTGCTTTATAATGCGTGCAGGCACACCAACTGCAGTTGACCCAGCAGGCACATCGCTCAGCACAACTGCATTCGCACCAATCACGGCGTGCTTTCCTATTTTCACCGGCCCAATGATGCGCGCACCCGGGCCGATATCCACATGCCCCTCAATTCTTGGGGCACCTTTCTGATTGCGGTTTACCCCCAATGTGACCTGCTGAAAAATAGTGCAATTTACCCCGATCTCCGTACTCGGGTGAATCACCACGCCATTTGGATGTGGCAATAACAATCCGCCCCCGATCCGGGTATTGAGCGGAATATCGGCGCCAGTGATGGTCGACCAGAGGCGGTAGCGTAGGATGGCGACACGCCGCCGTATAGCACCGCCTTTCTGATAAGCACGAATTGCACCCAGAAGCCTGCGGGATGGGTCCCATGCCCAGCGATGCTTTTCCCGTGCCCAATCCGGTTCAGTTGCAGAGATGGTCATTATCACGCGCCCGTAAGAAACAGTTGATCTTATCGGCTTTCACAATTCCCTCGCGTCGTTCTGCTAATCTACTGTTAAATAACTGGCTCACTGTAATAGGCGCAGCATCGGATTGGAAAGCGGGTGCCCTGGCCACATCTCCACGCAGTTGGATCGCCAAAAGACTCATACTTTCCGCCTTCCTGTTTTGCCTGAGATCTCTGGAATTTACCTCAAACCAACTGGATAGAGCCACAAAAGATCTTACGGCGCAACATGGCTACCGTGAAGAACTTGCAATACGGTGTTAGTGAGCTAACGCTGGAAGAAGATTTTTTGGTGCGCGTATAAGGATACGATTTCATGGCGAAAGTTTCCGGGTCACCCGTCCCTGCTTATTTTCAGTGGATTGATGGGATGCGGGGTGCTGCCGCGCTGATTATTGTTATTTTCCACTATCACCACTTCTATCTTGCAGATCACGCTGATCGATCATCACTACCGGATACTAAAGACTTTCCCTTCGCAAACATACTGCAGATCTTCTTCGATCACGGTTACTGGGCAGTGGAGCTGTTTTGGATAATTTCGGGATTTGTCTTTGCTCATGTCTACCTTCCGCGAAAAGCTACGCTACGCGAATTCGTTACTGCGCGTGTCGCGCGGCTGTATCCCCTGCATGCCATCACCCTTTTTTATGTTGCAACCCTTCAACTTGCGTCCCTTTTTACCCTGGGTCACTGGCAGGTCTATGGCAACAACGATCTGCGTCATTTCTTACTTAACCTTTTCATGGCTACCAACCTCACCACTCAAAGCCGTGGTTTGAGCTTCAATGGACCGATCTGGTCGGTCTCAATGGAACTGGCGGCATACGCGTTCTTTTTTATTGCGCTCACAGGCATCCGACGGCTTCCAGTGCTTGTTCCGTTGATGTGCAGTATTGTTGGTTTTTCAATGGGTGCGATCGGACCGGGCTTGCCGATTGTTCGCCTCGCTATCTTCACGTGTGCAGGATACTTCTTTGCTGGAACAGTTCTTTATGGTCTTTGCGCGCGGCTGGACTGGAAAGTAGTGTACTTGCTCGGGCTTTGTGCTGCAGCCTGCGGCACGGTGATAATTTCTTGGGATGCGCTGAACGACGTCGTGCGGGCTATTCTCATCAGTGTTTCTTTGATTCTTTTTCTGGCAGCGTGTGATCTGATGCTGCCGTCGATTGGGGGGCACCTGCGCGTGTTAGGGGATATCAGCTATTCCGTTTATCTAGTACATGTCCCCTTACAGATTACTTTGCTACTAGCAGCAGACCTTTTCTTGAACGGTAGTCGCGCATTCGCAGACAGCGCTTGGCTTATGCCTGTATATGTATTTCTCAGCATTGGTCTTGCGCTTGCAGCTCATCGTCTGATTGAAAAGCCTGTTGGCTCCTGGATGCGTTCCAAGCTAGCAGGGAAATCAGACTAAAAAGGACTCTCGAACTCCGAAAACGAAGGCGCAGCAGCGTCTTTTTCCGAAAGGATCGGAGTTGTGTCGCCCAAGTTCCAGTCGATACCGCAACTGTCCCATCGCACTGCACCTTCGGCTTCCGGAGAATAGTAGCAAGAGCACTTGTAAATGACTTCGGTATTGGGTTGTAGAGTGACGAAGCCATGCAGAAAGCCGTCGGGCACCAAGAGTTGTCGACCGTTCTCGAAGCTCAACTCGACACCCAGCCAGTGCCCGTAGGTTTCTGAGCCTTTGCGGATATCCACGACCACGTCAAGGAGGCCACCTCGCCCACAGCGAACCAGCTTGGATTGCGCATATGGAGGCGCCTGATAATGCAGGCCGCGAATTGTGCCAGGAGCGGCAGACAGGGAGTGATTATCCTGCACCCAATCGATATCGAGCCCAGCGTCTATCATACGCTGGCGATTCCAGCTTTCTGAGAAGAACCCTCGCTCGTCGCCGAACCGGCGGGGTGTCAGAATCACGATACCCGCAAGGTTAGTTTCATCAACTCTCATATTTTTTTGCATCACATATGGTGGATCAGAAACCTAGGCGTCTTAGGCGCGGAGCGATGCGACGATGCAGAACCGGTGGGAGAACATCATGCAAAAGCCGCCGCCGCCGATCTCGCTTATCCGAAGCGTCGTTGGAGCCAGGGCGCGGTTTGAAGATTGTGCCGTGTGAAACTCGCGTATCGTCCCAGGTCGCCGTGTAGTAATAAAGAGCGATCGACTGTCGTGGCAGGCCCTCGGGGTGGTTAACCGGCTCTGGGTTGCCATGAAATGTGTTCGATCCGGTGGAGAAACACACCATACGGTTTTCTGTGGGCGTAAAACCCGCCACCTTCCGGGTCATGTCGTTGTCCCAAATCTCAAAAGAACCGCCCCATTCTTCTTTCCAGGGCGGATTAAGGTAGATCAGAACATTGAGCCGCCGCTCCACATTCATATGCGAGTGAAGGTTGAAATCGGCATGGATGTTGAGGTGTCCACCATTGAGTGTCTTGTGAATCCCAGCACCCATGAAGTAGGGGTCGGGAATAAGTTTCTTGATCCCGGTCATCTCCTCCAGAAACAGCAGGAAGGGCCGCGAATTGAAGGCTTGGAACAGGTGTCTCGAGTAACTGGGCAGCCGGTCGGGGTTATATTGCGACTTGAGCTTTTCCTCGGCATTGTCGAACGCAAGGTCAGCTTCCGGTAGCGAGGCGATATCTGCACGCACTTTCTCGATCACGTCCATTGGCAGAAAATTGTCGATGCAAATATGATGGTATGGCTTGCCTGATTGGTAGTCATCAGCGTAGCGGGCGCCGATTTCCTTCGCGGTCGCGGTCGGAATGGTAAGAGATTCGGAATTTATGGGAAACGCACTCTCGGACATATCTGGTGTTCTCACTACTACAATTTTTGACGTCGAATCGCCAGTTTTCAATGTCATACCCACTGTATCGAATGGTATCCTTGCTGGCCGACGAAATCGATACAAACGCTAACGATAGACATAGTTCCATGATGACGGAGCGCGGTCTACTAGTTTTAATAATTGTGTTTATCTTATTGGCTGTGATTCAGCCCGATGAGCCGGGCTGCTTAGAGGTGGAAGATGGATTTCGCAATTAGGTTGCAGGCTCAATTCCGGGGTTAGGGGAGTTGACCCTCATAGAATTCGGACCGCAGAGCCCGATTTAACTCTGTTCAATGGGCGGGTGATCAACGACTTTGCGGCAGGTATATGGTGCGTGCCAGAATGGGCCTGACACCAGATCTCACCGTGGATGCGTCCAGCCCAAGTCTATCTCATAACAAGTCGGCGCTGCAGGCTAGCTCGATTTAGCGACAACACCCTCCGTGACCCATTTATCGAACTGGGCCAGAACTCGTTCGCAAAATTCCGCATCGTTGATATGAGCGTCCATCTCGGTTGTCGGAACCCGACCTGGCATGACTTTGCGAACCTCATCTACCATATCAGCGAGCGCTTCGGGATTGTGCGCCTCTTCCCCTTCTTTGTCCCAGGCTTCGATCCCGCGAACCGGAAGGAAGAAGTGAACGGGGCCAGTCGCGGCCTCCAGCCGGTTGGCAAGTTCTCGTATCCAGGCGCGGCGCTCATCGCCATTGAAGACCGAGCTTTTTATCAAGCGGTTATGCTCATGAAATGGCCGGTCAGCATATCGGTCGGGGATGTCCTGCCAGCCGGCAAAATCAAGAAGATCCAGCGCACCCGGGGCGACCAGCTGCGGTGTGCCCACCCGTCCGGCATTGGTAACGCGGTCTACACCGCTGGAGACCACGGAACCCGCCATCAGGTTGCCGAACTCCTGCATGCAAAAATCCATGACGCAGGCAAACGCGCCTTCACCCGCCAGTTTCTCAAATGCCATGCCGCCCATACCTGTTGAATGAAACACGGCAACTTCGAAACCACGCTCTTCCAGCGCCGGTTTGAGGGTTTTCATATAGCGAAGACAGGAAGATCCAAGGCTGGTCATTCCGATCAGCGGTTTGCTGCGATCCGGTGCAACGGCAGCCTTTGCGGCCCCGACAACAGCCCCGGCCGCTTGCAGCAGCGAGGACCGACAAATCGAGTTCATACCGTACAATCCGCCGGCCCAGAGGATCATCTGAATATCCGGAGCCAACCGGTGCGGTGGGATCAGCGGAGAGAAGCTGACGGTGGACACGATGTATTTCGGCACCCCCATAGGCAGAGACTGCGCACAGTCCAGAGCAAGGTCGGTACCCATGGTGCCACCGGTTGCCTGCATCCCGTCAAAACGTCCCTCGGCATATGCCTGCGCGACGGCTTTCGCCGCACCGGCTGACATCACGCGAAAGGCTTTGTTTTCATCGCCCTGGGCGATAACTTCGTTGATGGTCATTCCACCCGCGTCGGCAACGTCGTGCTTTGAGATGTCGGTTGGTTCGGAGGGGTCGCCCAACACAGAAACATCCATCGTCAGCACATCTGCACCCTGCGCCTTGATCGCCTCTTCGATGAACCGCATCTCAGGTTCCTTGGTATCGTAAGTGCCAATCAGCAGGATTGTCTTTGTGGTCATTGGTTCCTCCCATTCAGGCGAGCTATTCGAGGTATCGGGTCAATAAATCTCGGGCGGTGTCGACGAACCTTGTGTTGCGCAGGTCAGATCCATCTTCGTGCAGACGGGATGAAATCCAGCCGACATATGTCGCGGCACGCAGGGCCATAAACAACTCAAGATGGTCGGTGCAGATTTGCCGTTCGGATCGGTATCCGGCCAGCAGCGCGTCGTGAAGCAGATCGTAATCCGGTTCGCGCAGATTTTTGAGCAGCGTTGTTGCTATGTCAAACAGACGGAACCCAAATCCGGCATCATCGAAATCGATCAGCCACACCCGGTCCTCATCAACCATGACATTTTCGCGGACAAGATCGGCATGGATCAGCCCGTAATCCAGTCCGCTTTCCAGCTGTCGCAGATCACCATCCGCAACCTCCCGGAACGCGAGAAACAATTTACGATCCTCAGCCTTGAGGGTCGGGTTTTCCCAAAAGCGATCCCAAAGGGGCGTATCCCCCAGTAAGCCGGGCCGGTCCCACGACCAGCGTGAAAAGCCATCGGGAGGCACCCAGTCATCGCTGATCCTGTGCAACCGCGCCATTTCTCGGCCAATCGTATGAAAGATCCCCAGACGGTCTTTGTGGTCGATACCAGATCCCGTCGCTCCCAGCGGGTGACCCGGCAACCAGTTGAGCATGTCGACCTGAATGCCGCCCATCACCTGCAGGTAAAGGCCCTTTGTGGTTGGCACTGGCGTAGGAACGCGGACACCATTTTCTCTGACTGCGGCCATCCATTGCAGTTCTGACCGAAGCTCTGCATCGGTACGGAGCCCCTCGCGATGCAGGCGCAGCGCGTACGTGGCCGCTTGCGTTTCAATCCGGTAGACGTGGTTCTCCCGAGCCGCCGCGAGCGACCATGCGGCATCGTCCAACCCCCAAAGTTCCAGAGCCTGTTCTACGATCTGCTTCATGTGGTCAGCGGTGTAGTCGCCAGCACGTCGTCCAGCGTATCGAACAGGAGATCAGCGTTTTCGACCGAGAACGGCATAGGTGGACGGATCTTGAGAGTGTTTTTGTGGCGCCCCAGTTTGGAGTGAATGATACCACGATGGCGCATCGCGTTGATGACCCGATCGGTGAATTCGCTGGCTGGCTCTTTGCTGTCGCGATCCAGAACCATTTCGGCCCCGAAAATGAGACCCGATCCGCGCACGTCTCCGATGAAATCATATTTCTGCTTTAGCATATCCAACCGGGATCGGGCATGATCCCCAACGGTTTTCGCATGTGTGACTAAATCCCTGTCTTCGATTTCCCGCAACACAGCCATCGCCGCGGCGCATGATACAGGGTTGCCACCGAAGGTGTTGAAGTAACGGTACCCCTTGCGGAAGGTCGCAAGAATTTCATGCCGCGTTGCCACGCCGCCTACGGGATGGCCGTTCGCCATAGGTTTGCCCATGGTCATGATATCCGGCACGACGCCCATCTTCTGATGCGCCCACATATGTGTGCCGGTGCGACCAAATCCCGACTGGACCTCGTCACAGATCAGAAGGCCACCAGCCTTGCGCACAACCTCGGCTACAGGTTTCAGCCAGCCGTCGGGATGATCGGGGAAGCCTTCGTTCAGGAAATAGGGACAGACGATCAGGGCGGCAAAGCCTGTTCCGGCCTTTTCATGCTCGGCGATCCGTTCCGCGACGGCTTCGGCAAACTTCGCCCCATCCGGATCAGGATTGCGATAGCTGTCGGGGGCCTCCACAAACCGGAAATATTGGTCCAGTCCAAATCCGACGGTCGGCACATTCGACTTGCTCAACTGGCTGACAAGTGCGGTGTTGCCGTGATACGTCGCGTCAGTGGCGATGATGCCCCGTTTGCCGGTCATCCCTTCGGCCATGCGCAGCGCGATGTCGTTTGCCTCGGACCCGGTACAGGTCAGAATGGCCGTATCCAGTGACGCATCCATGGTTCCGGTCAGCTTCTCGACATAGTCCAGAATGCCGTCGTGCAGATACCGCGTGTGAGTATTCAAAGTTGACGCCTGTCGATGGATCGCGTCGACCACGCGCGGATTGCAATGACCGACATGGGGAACGTTATTGTAGCAATCCAGATATTTGCGCCCCTGGGCATCCCACAACCAGACACCTTCGCCTTTCACGAAATGCACCGGTTCGTCGTAGAACGTCGAGACATTGGGCCCCAGCAGCCTGGTCCTGCGTTCCATAAGTTCGACGGATTTTGAAGGAAGCGTCATGCGGCCATCCCCTGATCAGAGCTTTATCCAAGCGGTTTTCAGATCGAAATATTTCTCGAGCGCGTGCAAAGATTTGTCATGCCCGTTCCCGGACTGGCGTACACCGCCCAGCGGTACTGTCAGATCCGCGCCGCCATAGGTGTTGACATGCATGACCCCGGTCCTCACCTCGGCCACCATGCGATGCGCCCGGCTGAGGTTTGAGGTCCAGACGCCTCCTGCCAGCCCATAGACGGTGGCGTTGGCCAGTCGGACCGCCTCAGCCTCGTCCTTGAAAGGGGTTACGGCCAGAACCGGACCGAAGACCTCGTTCTGGAACAGGTTATCTGTTTCTTTAACCCCGGCCATTACGGTGGGTGACATGTAGTAGCCGCCGGTTTCCGTCAGTATACGTTCACCGCCGGTGCGACGTTCGGCGCCTTCGGCTTCGGCCTTTTTGACGAAATCCAGATTGGCGTCGAGTTCGGGCAGGCTGTGCACTGCGCCAATCTGGCTGTTCAGGTCCAGCGGATCGCCGACCCGGAAGCTTTCGGCATGGCGTGTGATCTCTGCTACGAAATCCTCATAGATGTCCTGTTGCACCAGCAGGCGGGAACCCGCGACGCAGACCTGCCCTGAATTGCGGTAAATCCCCGCCGCCGAGACCTTGGCGGCTTCGGCAAGGTCGGGGGCATCAGCAAAAACGATATTCGGAGACTTGCCGCCCAGTTCCAGATAGCAGCGCTTAAGGTTGGATCGCGCGGAATACTCCAGCAGACGCCGACCCGTCGCACCCGATCCGGTGAACACCATGATGTCTACATCCATGGACAGGGCCAGCGCTTCGCCCACGACCGAGCCACGCCCGGTCACCACGTTGAACACGCCGTCGGGAATGCCGGCTTCGGCGGCCAGCTCGGCGATTTTCAGAAGGCTGAGCGAGGCACTTTCCGCCGGTTTCAGCACGATGGAATTGCCCGCCGCAAGGGCAGGGGCGATTTTCCAACTGCCAATCATCAGGGGGAAATTCCATGGGACGATCGCTCCGACCACTCCGACAGGCGCATGATGCACCAGGCCCAGAACATCATGGCTGGTCGGAGCGACCTGCCCGTAAATCTTGTCGATGGCTTCGGCATAGTACCGGAAGGTGGCAGCAGCCGAGAGCGCCTCAGCCTTATAGGCCATGTTGATCTCGGTACCATTGTCGCGCACACCCAGCACCGCGATTTCAAGCGCGCGGGATTCGATCAGATTGGCCAGCTTCAGCAGAACCTTCTTACGTCCTGCAGGGGACATGCGGGACCATCGGCCATCTTCGAAGGCTGTCCGTGCAGAGCGTACGGCAGCGCCGACATCCGCAGGGCTGCCCTCGGCGATTTGCGTCAGAGGCTGGCCATTGATGGGCGACTGCACCTCGTGCAGAGCACCGGTTTCCCCAGCCTGAAATGCGCCGTTGATAAAGTGGCCGCGTGGGGCAATCTCCTGCGCGCGCAAGGCATCGATGGAAGACTGATCCATGTAAGTTATCCTTGTTGGTTCGGGTGGTCGGAATCCACGGCTGGCACGTGAGGCTCGGGTCTGAGCTTGTTCTTGAACTCAAAGTACAGCGTGCGGAAATGCAGGATCAGGATCAGCACGATCAGGCCGAACAGAATTGCTGCGATAGGCCGGTCGATGAAATCCAGTGGCGTCTTGACCCGCGCCATGGCGCTGCGCAGCTTGGTTTCCATGATGCCGCCCAGCACCATGCCAAGGATGATCGGCACGATGGGTAGATCAAGCCGCTTGAGGATCAGGCCAAATACTCCGAAACCGGCCGCTATGGCGCAGTCGGTAATCGAGTTGCGCAGGCTGTAGACGCCGACGAAAGCCAAAATCAGGATCATCACACCCAGGAAGCGCGTTGGAATCTGGATGATCTTGAGAAGCAGATTTGTCGAAAACAGCAGGAACACCAGAACGATCACGTTCAGAATGATCAGCGCCATGTACAGAGCCATGACGAAATCCATCTGGTTCTCGAACAACTGCGGGCCGGGGATCACGTTGTGAACATAGAAGACCGACAACATCATCGCCGTAAGGGCCTCGCCGGGGATGCCAAGAGCGAGCAGGGGGATCATCGCCGCGCCCGGAACGGCATTGTTTGCCGCCTCGGATGCCACGAGGCCCTCGGGTGAACCATCCCCGAACTTGTCGGGGTCTTTCGACGTTTTCTGGGCATAGGTATAGGACAGAAACTGCGAGGTGAACTCGCCCGTTCCCGGCACCATACCCATAAGAACGCCAATGCTAGAGGATACGGTGGCGACCCGTTTCAGGCCCAGCAGCTCCTTTAAGCCGCCAAAGATACTTCCGCTGACATGGGTATCCTTCGGAGCGTGGTTCTTTTCCAGAAGCAAAAGAAAGGCCTGGCTGAGCGCAAACAGACCCAGCACCACCACGATCAGATCAATGCCCGAGGCCAGCCAGCTTTGATCGAAGGTGTACCGGCGGGTGTATTTGACGGGTTCGAGCCCTACCGTATTCAGAAACATGCCAAACGCTGCCAGCATTCCGGCAGCGAAAATCTGCCCCCGATGCGCCAATACGACAAGAACAATACCTAACAGCGCGGCCAGGAAAATCTCTCGGCTGCCGAAATGCGGTGCGATCATAGCCAGAACCGGCGACAGCACCATCAGGCAGATGATTGCAAATACGCCTCCGAAAAATGAGGCCGTATAGGCGAGTGACAACGCCCTGTGACCTTGGCCGCGCTTTGTCATGGGGTAGCCATCATAGGTGGTTAGCGCATTGACCGCGGTACCCGGCGTGTTGATCAGGATAGCCGGGATCGCCCCGCCATACATGGATGATCCATAAATCCCCAACAGCAAAGTCAGGCCAACAATGGGCTCGAAAGCAAATGTGGCGGGCAACAGGATGGCGATAGCAACCGCAGCACCCACACCGGGCAGTGCACCGATGATGACGCCGCCGATTGACCCAATCAGAAGGGCAACGATGACCTGCCATTGCAGCAGGATCGAAACACCGGAAAGAAGCGTTTCCATGACAGCCCCCTCACAGATAGGTCAGCGCAAAGGCGCGAACTGAGTCCGGAAGATATTCATAGATTGCACCGGCAGGGATTTTCACCTGCAGAAACCCTCTGAATACGATCGTGACGATAAAGCCGAATAGTGCCGCGATGCCGATTGCGCCCGCACCGCGAAACCCCGAGCGCAGCGTCAGGAAAACTGCGAACAATATAGTGGAGAGCAGATAGCCAAGCTGTGGCACCAGCAGTACGTAGATCAGAAAATAGGCAACATATTCCAATGAACGGACCCAGAACCCGACCTCGACCCAACGGCCGTCGATCCGGTCGGAGATGGCCGAGCTGAGCCAGTGCAGAAAGCCGAAGGCGACCATGCACCACACAGCGATTGTGGGCCACAATCCTGGTTGCGCAAACCACTTGGTCCGTTTGACCACCTGGGTCTGTTCGCCAAGTTGCGAGAGCAGAAACACCGAAAAGGCGAGGAACAGCACGGCAAATACAATATCGCCCGGTCGGCGATACCGCTTGAACATATCCTGTAGCGTCTTTGCGATCATCTCTTCCTCCCTACCCGACAAAAAGGCGCGGAAACTTCTTTCCGCGCCCCGGACCGAACGTTATTCGCCCAGAATTTCCGTGATCTTGCCGATCGTCTGCGTATCGGCTTCGATCTGCGCCTGGGCCTCATCAGCGTCCTGCCAGTAGATCAGAACACCGGTTTCACCGATCAGGTTCTGTGCCTTCTCCGACTGCAATGCCTTCTGGGCCGCGGCCGAGATCTTTTCGCGTGCATCGGCTGGTACGTCCTTGTGGACAAACAGGCCATTCCACAGCGCAAGATTCAGTTCGGGGTGAATTTCGGCTACGGTTGGGGAGTCGGGCGTCAGGCTGATCCGTTCGTTGCCGATGGTGGCCAGAACGTTCACTTTGTCCATGCAGGGCAGGATCAACTGCAACGTGGTATTGATGACGTCCACATCGCCCGAGGCCAGGGTGTTGCAATCCAGCGCGTCAAAAGCGGCTTCGCTGGCGAAGTCGAAGTCCGACTGGATCGCTGCAGTGAAGGTTACCTGCGTGGGTGGCAGGAACGAACCAAAGTGACCCAGCGCCACGTCATTTTCCTTGCCGTAAGAGACCAGTTCATCCCATGTTTGGAATGGTGCATCCTTGCTGGCTGCAATCACGAACGGGTAGGTCATGAAGATGCCAATCGGCTCGAACGGGTTCGGGCTGAGCTCTGGAATGCCGATTTCCGGCCCGCCAATCGGAACATCTGTTACGAAGGAACCGACCGTATACCCATCTGCCGGTGCGGTCGCGACTTCCACTGCGCCGGGGAAGGGGCCGCCGCCGCCGCCGGGCTTGTTCACCACCGCGGCAGGAACACCGTACATCGCCTGGAACTCATCCGCGATCATCCGGGTCAGAACGTCCTCCAGATCGCCCGGAGGCCACGGAACCACAAAGGATACCGGCTTCTCGGGATACTCTGCCATTGCGGCGGTTGCAGAAGCAGCCATCAGGGCTGCCGCAAAAAACTTTTTCATTTACACCTCCCGGTAAGTGGTTCATTATTTGAACCGTGTTAACAATAATAATCTTGCTTTGTTAAGTTCATTCTGTCAAGTATAACCTCAACGGAAGGAAGAAAATCGCATGGGTACAGCACTTAATGCCTTGAAAATGCTAGACCTGTTCTCAAACTCTCTGGCCGAAATCGGCCTGAGTCAGATTTCGCGTTTGTCCGGATTGAACAAGGCGACGGCTCTGCGTCACCTGCGTGCGCTTGAGGAATTCGGGTTGATCGAACAAAATCCGCAGACAAAAACCTACACCATCGGACCGGCAGCGCTGCGGCTTGCGGCGCTTCGTGAGATCGCCAAGCCCGGTCTTGAAGGCGCGCGGCAGAAAATGCAGGCAGCGATGCTGGACGTCGGCGAAAGCCTGCATCTCACCTTGCTCGAAAAGGACACTCTGCAAACGGCTGTGGTTGTAGAGACGACGCAGCACAGTGTTCGCGTCAGTCTCGACCCCAGTGAGGTTATTCCGATCAATGCGACCGCCTCGGGGCTTTGTATGCTCGGATTTGGCCCCTCTTTTCTTCTGAGCCGTCTGGATCAGGAAGAGCAGGAACGTTTCACCGATGCCACGCTGACAGATCCGGATCTGATCAAAGAGAAGGTGGCGCTGATCCGGCGGGCGGGGTGGGCCAACAGCAACGGCAGCTACGAAGAGGGTGTTTTCGGATTTGCCGCCCCAATCTTCGGCATTAGTCAAGTTGCGCTCGGGACGATCTCAATTGCCGTTCCCGATATTCGCGCGACCAGTGAACGGCTGCCCGTGATCCTGAAATCACTTCAATCCCTCTCGCGCGATCTGACCGCAAATTTCGGCGGCCAGATGCCCGAGACTTTTCCAACCGAGTTCCACCCTTGATTGGCGGTGGACATTTCCCCGGAGAAACGTGACATGAAAGACTCAAACTTCCTGAAGGAAAACAACGCCCGTCATTTCTGGCATCCGATGGCGCATCCGGCGGACAGCAGGAACAATCCGCCGACTATTCTGACAGGCGGCGAAGGAGTAAGCATCGTCGATGTGGATGGCCACAGGGCCATCGATGCCGTGGGCGGGTTGTGGAACGTCAATCTTGGTTATTCCTGCGAGCCGGTCAAGCAGGCGATCACCGACCAGTTAAATGCGCTGCCCTATTATTCGACGTTCCGTGGAACGAGTAACGACAAGGCCATCGAGTTGTCCTACGAACTGGCGCAGTTCTTTGCCCCTGATGGGTTAACCCGCGCCTTTTTCACCTCGGGCGGGTCAGATTCGGTTGAGATCGCACTGAAACTGTCGCGTCAGTATCACAAGGTGCGCGGCGAAGCCGGACGAACCAAATTCATCAGTCTGAAGCAGGGGTATCATGGCACCCATTTTGCGGCCGCTTCGGTCAATGGCAACCAGAAGTTCCGCGCAGCCTACGAACCGATGATGCCGGGCTGTTTCCACGTGCCCGCCCCGTGGACCTATCGCAACCCGTTTGACGAGACAGATCCCGAACGTCTGGCTCAGCTGTGCGTCAAAGCGCTTGAAGCCGAGATTGCGTTTCAGGGCGCAAACACGGTCGCCGCCTTCATTATGGAACCGATTCTGGGTGCGGGCGGGGTGATCCCGCCACACAAGAGCTTCATGCCCATGGTTCGTGAAGTCTGTTCGAAACACGGCATTCTGCTGATCTCGGACGAGATCATCACCGCGTTTGGTCGCACCGGCAGCGAAAGCGGTGCGCGGCATTGGGGCGTTCAGCCCGACATCATGACCACGGCCAAAGCGATCACCAACGGCTATTTTCCATTCGGCGCAGCGATGATTTCGGGATCGGTGGCGGAGGTGTTTGAAAATGACACCTCGGGCAAGGCCTCGGTCGATCAGGGTTATACCTATTCAGGCCATCCTGTGGGTGCAGCGGCGGCGCTGGCCGCGCTCTCGGAAATCAATCGCCTGCGAATCTGGGAGAATGCTGCAGCCCGCGGGGATGAGTTGTTCGAGGGTTTGAAGAGGCTGGCTGATAAGTACGACGTGATCGGCGATGTGCGCGGGGGCGAGGGCCTGATGTGCGCACTGGAGTTGGTCTCGGATCGTGAAACCAAGGCGCCCATCGCCAAGCATCTGCCATTGCAGGTGCAGAAAGTGGCTTATGAAAACGGTGTGATGGTCCGCGTGTCCGGCAACAACATCATTCTGTCGCCGCCTCTGGTTGTTACATCCGAAGATGTCGCCAAGATTTTGTCGGCTCTGGATGCCGGATTGGCCGGTCTGTAGATACTGTGATGGCCCTGCCTTCCAAAGGTGGGGTCAGACTTTAATGGCCTGCAACTCGTCCAGCAAATCCAGCAGTTTGTCCAGTTTCTCCCGGCCCATCTGCGCCTCGATACTATTGGAAATCGCCAGAGACGTTGCCAGATTTACCTTTAGAATCTCGCGGCCCGCATCGGTGATCATCACCATAGTGCGCCGCTTGTCCCGGCTATCCTGGCGACGCGTGACCTGCCCGTCGGCCTCCATTGTGCGCAGAATACGCGTAAGGCTGGGCAGCAGCAGGCAGGCCTCGTTGGCGATGGTGCTTTGCTCCACCTCACCCAGTTCATCCAAAACGCGAAGGATGCGCCATTTCTGTTCGGTAATCTGGATACCCTGCAGCATATCCCTGACAGGCGCCATGACGGTTTCGCGTGCGCGTAACAGCGCTATCGGAAGGGATCTGGATGTGCTTTTTGTATGGCTTTGCGTGTTCATGGTGCCTTCTAGTGTGCTCTCCCGGGAATTGCAAAGATTAACAAGGCAAGCTCTTGACAGGCGTAGTTCATTTTAATAAACATGTTAACTATAAAGGGGGGCGACATGCCACATTTTCACGTCGAATATACCGGCAATCTTGAGGATTGGATCGACATGGGTGGCTTGTGCGAATGCATCCGGCGGACCGCCGCCGGGATCGAGGCGTTCCCGATGCCGGGCATCCGAGTCCGGGCCACGCGTGTCGATCACTATGCCATCGCAGACGGCAATCCGGCGCATGGTTTTATCGATATTTCGATTCGCTTGCGCGCGGGCCGAACCGATGAAGTAAAGAAAGACGCCACACAGCGCATTTTCGAGGCGGTCCGGGCCTATCTGGAACCTGTCATGAAACAACGGTCCGTAGCAGTGTCGCTCGAAATGCGCGACATCGACCCTGACCTCTCTCCCAAAACCGGGACCATCCGAGACCATCTGGAGACCTGAACATGAGTGATCTGAACAAGAACATCGAGAAACTTGCTGGCTTCCTCGCCCGTTTCAAGGAAACTGGTATCAGGAACCGGATCGCGGGTGAGGATCGGGATGGGTCGGCTGGTGTGTTCCAATCGATCTCTCCGGTCGATAAATCGGTGATCTGTGATGTTGCACATGGTACCGCAGATGACATTGATGCTGCAGCACAGGCTGCACACGATGCATTTGCGGCCTGGCGTGACCTGCCTGCCACCGAACGCCGTCGAATTCTTCTGAACGTTGCGGATGCAATTGAGGCCAGAGCCGAGGAGATTGCCCTGTGCGAGTGCTGGGATACAGGCCAGACCCTGCGCTTCATGTCCAAGGCGGCGCTGCGAGGTGCCGAGAACTTCCGTTTCTTCGCTGATCAGGTGGTTCAGGCACGGGATGGCCAACACCTGAAATCGCCGACGCTTATGAATGTCACCACCCGCGTACCGATCGGGCCCGTTGGCGTGATCACTCCGTGGAATACACCGTTCATGCTGTCGACGTGGAAGATCGCTCCGGCACTGGCGGCGGGCTGTACGGTGGTCCACAAGCCCGCAGAGGACTCGCCTTTGTCTGCGCGCCTGTTGGTTGAGATCGCGGAAGAGGCCGGTTTGCCCAAAGGCGTGCTGAACACGGTGAACGGCTTTGGGCCGGATGCCGGCAAACGGTTGACCGAACATCCGATGATCAAGGCTATCGCTTTTGTCGGCGAAAGCCGCACGGGCAGCATCATTACCAAGCAGGGCGCGGATACGCTGAAGCGGATGCATCTGGAACTGGGCGGCAAGAACCCGGTCATCGTTTTTGACGATGCCGATCTGGATCGCGCTTTGGATGCGGTGATCTTCATGATCTACTCGATCAACGGCGAGCGCTGCACGTCTTCATCGCGCCTGTTGGTACAGGATACGATCAAGGAAGAGTTCGAGGCCAGACTGATTGAGCGCGTGAACAACATCAAGGTCGGGCACCCGCTGGACCCGGCGACCGAGGTCGGCCCACTGGTGACCGAGGAGCACTACAATAAGGTGACCTCATATTTCGACATCGCCAAAGAGGACGGTGCGACCGTTGCCGCCGGAGGCGTCAAGGTCGGCGACGAGGGGTACTTTGTGCGGCCCACCCTGTTTACCAATGCCAGCAACCAGATGCGCATCGCGCGTGAGGAGATCTTCGGCCCGGTCCTGACCGCGATCCCGTTCTCGACCGAGGAAGAGGCGCTGCAGATCGCAAATGATACGCAATATGGTCTGACTGGCTATGTCTGGACCAATGATCTGACCCGCGCCCTGCGTTTCACCGACAAGCTCGAGGCCGGAATGATCTGGGTGAACTCAGAGAACGTGCGCCATCTGCCCACCCCGTTTGGAGGGGTCAAGGCATCCGGCATCGGCCGGGACGGCGGCGACTGGAGCTTCGAGTTCTACATGGAACAGAAGCATGTCGGGTTTGCCACCGGACAGCACAAGATCATGCAATTGGGCAAGCTGTAACCGCTGGCCTCAAACATATGCGCGCGAAAAACTCTAGCTCCAGGAGGAGACCATGGGAGAAATTGTTCTTGCGGCAAAGATGACCCACGTGCCGACCCTGCTCATGTCCGAGCAAGAAGGCGCGGTGAAGGGAAAACGTCAGGCGGCCATCGATGGCCACCGGGAAATTGCCCGTCGCGCCAAAGAGCTTGACGCCACCACGGTGATCATCTGCGACACCCACTGGGTGATCAACGCCGGGTTCCACATCAACGCCAATGACACGTTTGAGGGCCTGTTCACCTCGAACGAGTTCCCGCAGTTCATTCAGGATCTGCCGTACTCCTACAAAGGCAACCCGGAAATGGGCGACGCGATCGCAAAAATTGCTTCGGACAAGGGCGTCTACACGCTGGCGCATCACCTTGATAGCCTGGAACTGGAATACGGCACGCTGGTTCCGATGCGATTCATGAGCCGCGAGCATGACATGAAGGTCGTTTCGGTCGCGGCATGGGCCACGGTGCACAGTCATGACGAAAGCCGCATCGTAGGCGAGGCTATCCGGGAGGCGGTCGAAGCGAGCGATGAGAAAGTGTTGCTGGTTGCATCTGGCTCTCTTTCGCACAAGATCTGGGCGAACAAGGATTATGCTGCCAACAACGGCACATTCACCATCAGTTCGGAATTCAACCGCCAGGTCGACCTGCACGTGCTGGAGATGTGGAAGAGCGGAGATCACGCCACTTTCCTGAAGATGCTTGGCGATTATGCCAACTTCTGCTGCGGCGAAGGCTCGATGCACGACACGTCGATGCTGTACGGTGCACTAGGGTGGGATGCCTACGATAAGAAATGCGAAGTCGTGACCGAGTATTTCCCATCGTCAGGCACGGGCCAGACCAATGTGATCTTCCCGGTCCACTGAACCAGTCGGCAGGCGCGCAACGCATTTTAAAAGGAGACGATCATGGGAAAGATAGTACAGGCTGCGAAAATTACACACGTGCCCAGCATCTGGATGTCCCACACGATGCCGAAATACAAAGGTATCCGGCAACCGGCGATCGATGGGTATGCGCGCCTGCGACAAGACGCGATTGACCGCAATGTCGATACGTTCATAATTTTTGACACCCACTGGATCACCAACCAGGGGTTTCACCTGAATACGAAAGAGCACCACAAGGGTCGGTTCATCAGCCACGAACTGCCGCACATGCTGGCAGACATGGAATTCGACTATCGCGGTGATCATGAACTGGGGGAAACCATCCTCGACGTTCTGCGTGAACGCGGTGAGCGGGCGCTGGGTCATGCGCATCCCGATATGGGCATGGAATATGGCACCTTGCTGCCAATGCATTTCATAAATGAGGGGGTGAACGCACGGGTGTTGCCCGTGGCCGTAAACCAATTCTCATCAATTCACGAGAACCGGGTCTGGGGCGAGGCCGTCGCCGAAGGTATCCGCCGGTCGGGCCGCAATGTGTCTATTCTGGCGTCGGGCTCGTTGAGTCATGATTTCACCCCCAATGAACGGTCTGTCGATGGTTTGAACGCAGTGAACGGTGAGTTCAACCGCCAGATGGACCTGCGCGTACTTGAGCTGTGGGAGCAGGGCCGGTTCGAAGAGTTCCTCGAACTTCTGCCGGACTACGCCAAGAAATGCGCGGGCGAATGCGCTATGAACGATACCGCCCTGCTGTTCGGAGCTTTGGGATGGGGTAGCTACAAGGGCGAAATCGATATCTACACCCCGTATTTCGGTAGTTCCGGAACGGGCCAGGCTAATATCAGCTTCTCGGTGTAAGGCCAAAAATACAGGAAATTTCGAATGACTGACTTGCGTCTCAATGATCCTACTCTGCTTGTTGAAAAGGCGCGGGTTGGTTCAAGATGGGTGGATGTGTCCGAAGCCGCGGCCACGATTGACGTGTCCAACCCTGCGACGGGTGAATTGATCGGCCGCGTCCCCAATCTCGGTGCGGTCGAGACTAGCGAAGCGATTGCCGATGCGCAGCGCGCCCAGAAAGCGTGGGCAGCAAGGACTGCGAAAGAACGCAGCCAGATCCTGCGTCACTGGTACGAGCTGATGATCCAGAACCAGGATGATCTGGGGGCAATCCTGACAGCGGAACAAGGCAAACCTCTGGCCGAGGCCAGGGGCGAGGTGGCTTACGGTGCCAGCTTCATCGAGTGGTTCGCCGAAGAAGCCCGCCGCGCCTATGGAGATGTCACCCCCGGTCATGCGCCTGACAAGCGGATCATCACCGTTAAACAGCCCATCGGGGTCGTCGCCGCGATCACACCTTGGAACTTTCCTAACGCGATGATCACTCGCAAGGCGGGTCCAGCCTTTGCCGCAGGCTGTTCGATGGTCCTTAAGCCGGCCAGTCAGACCCCTTTCTCGGCGATCGCTCTGGCGGTTCTGGCCGATCGGGCCGGGTTGCCTGCGGGTTTGTTTTCCGTCCTCACCGGCTCGGCCCGGGACATCGGCGGCGAGATGACGTCGAGCAAGATTGTGCAGAAACTGACCTTTACCGGCTCGACCGAGATCGGTGCGATGCTTTATGCGCAATGTGCACCAACGATCAAGAAGCTGGGGCTGGAGTTGGGGGGCAACGCGCCGTTCATCGTGTTCAACGATGCTGATCTTGATGCGGCCGTAGAAGGTGCGGTGATTGCGAAATTCCGCAACAACGGTCAGACCTGCGTCTGTGCCAACCGAATTTACGTACAGGCCGGAATTTATGACGCCTTCGCCGAGAAATTGGCGGAAAAAGTAGCGACCCTGCCCATTGGTGACGGCTTTGATGAGGGTATCATTTTTGGCCCGTTGATCGACCAGGCCGCCGTAGACAAAGTCGCCGAACACATTACGGATGCGACGGCGAAGGGAGCGCGCATCACGCTGGGCGGCAATCCGCACAGGTTGGGGGGTACATTCTTCGAACCCACCATCCTGACCGGCGTGACTGCCGATATGGCTGTGGCGACGGAAGAAACCTTTGGCCCCGTCGCACCGCTGTTCCGGTTCGATACCGAAGCCGAGGTGGTGGCTGCTGCCAATGACACCGATTTCGGCCTGGCCTCGTATTTCTATTCGCGTGATATGGCCCGCATCTGGCGTGTGTCCGAGGCGTTGGAATATGGCATGGTCGGTATCAACACCGGCCTGATCTCAACCGCCGAAGCCCCTTTTGGTGGGGTCAAGATGTCCGGTCTGGGCCGCGAAGGTTCGCGCCATGGGCTGGATGATTTCATGGAACTCAAATATCTCTGCATGGGCGGAATTGATGCCGCCGAGGAGGCCTGATGCGCTTTGCAACCTATACCGCCAACGGAAAGACCTATTTCGGTGCGATTACCGATGAGGGCGCGATCGCCCTGAACGGTGATTTCCCCGACTATGGCAGCCTCTACGAGGTTGTCGCGGCGGGGGCGTTCAGCCAGTTGGCCGCAGCGGTCGACGGAAAACCCGTAACCCATACGGAATTCACCTATGAGATGGTGATGCCTGATGTCCGTCGCATCCTGTGCGTTGGCGTGAATTTCCCTGACCGCAATGCGGAATACAAGGATGGCAGCGCGCAGCCGAAATACATGTCGTTGTTTCCGCGTTTTGCCAGTGGCTTTACCGGCCATGATCGCCCCCTGATCCGCCCGCCGGAAAATCACACGCTGGATTATGAGGGCGAAGTGGCCATTGTGATCGGCAAGGCGGGACGCCGGATTTCGCAGGACGACGCTTATGACCATATCGCGGCACTGACCCTTTGCAACGAAGGCACGATCCGCGACTGGGTTCGCCACGCTAAATTCAACGTCACGCAGGGCAAGAACTGGGATCACTCGGGCGCTATCGGGCCCTGGCTGGTGCCGTTTACCGATGCTGCGCAATTGGACGACGCCCGTATTCAGACGCATGTGAATGGAGAGTTGCGCCAGGACGATACACTGAATCGAATGATGTTTCCGATCCGGCGCGAGATCGAATACATCTCGACCTTCATGACGCTCCAGCCGGGCGATATCATTGTCACGGGTACTCCGACCGGCGCAGGCGCACGGTTCGATCCGCCAAAATATCTGGCCCCCGGTGATGTGGTCGAGGTTTCGGTCGAGGGGATAGGAACTCTGCGCAACACCATTGAGGATGAGCAGGTATGACCCCTGAGGATCACGCACACGCTGCTGCCGATCTACTGAACGCTGAACGGACAGGTGAGCAGGTCGGCCTGTTGACCTTGCGCCATCCCGAAATGGGGATGGACGACGCCTATGAGGTGCAGAACGCCATCTATCGTGCAAAGCTGGCGGAGGGGCGCACGGTCATCGGTTGGAAGATCGGTCTGACGTCGAAGGCGATGCAATATGCGCTGAATATCGACATTCCTGACAGCGGTATTCTTTTCGATAACATGGCCTTCGAGAATGGCGGGACCGTTCCGGCCGGCCGCTTCATCCAGCCCCGTATCGAAGCCGAGATCGCCTTTGTCATGAAAGATGCCATTGGTGGTGCGAATGTGACCCGCGAACAGGTGCTGGAGGCGACCGATTATGTCGCTCCATCCATCGAAATCCTCGACACCCGTATTAAGCGGACAGACCCCGAGACCGGAAAGGCACGCACCGTATTCGACACGATCAGCGACAACGCCGCCAATGCGGGCATCGTGCTGGGCACAGAACGTCACGCGGTCGATGCTTTTGACTTGCGATGGGTCGGAGCACTAACCTTCCGCGATGGCGAGATCGAAGAAACCGGTCTGGGTGCGGGTGTTCTCAACGATCCGGTGGAAAGTGTCGTTTGGCTGGCGCGACGCATGGCGCAATACGGTCAAAGCATCGAACCCGGTCAGGTGATCCTGTCCGGCAGTTTCATTCGTCCTGTCGAATGCCCCTCGGGCACAGAAATCCACGCAGATTTCGGATCGTTCGGGTCCGTCGACATCAATTTTTCTTAGAGGAACAGCGACATGCCCGCACCACAGAATGCGTTCAAGGCGGCACTGAAGGCCGGACAACCTCAGATCGGGTGTTGGCTCGGGATGGCTGATGCCTACGCAGCTGAGATTGCCGCGACCGCGGGGTTTGACTGGCTGTTGGTCGATGGCGAACATGCGCCCAACGATCTGCGCTCGACACTTGCACAGGTGCGGGTGATCGAAGGCTCTGGCAGTGCGCCGGTCGCACGCCTGCCGATCGGTGAAACTTGGATGATCAAGCAATATCTGGATGCGGGTGTTCAGAACATCTTGGTGCCGATGGTTGAAAGCGCAGATCAGGCGCGTGAACTGGTGCGGGCCGTGCAATATCCCCCCCGCGGCGTGCGGGGCGTCGGGTCGTCGCTTGCGAGGGCGTCACGATTTGCGGCAATCCCGGACTATCTCAAGACAGCGGATGAGCAAATCTGCCTGCTGATACAGGTCGAAAACAAGGCGGGCATGGCCGAGCTGGACGACATTCTGAAGATCGATGGTGTTGATGGCGTCTTCATCGGGCCTGCGGATCTGGCGGCCGATATGGGGCACATAGGGAACGCCAACCACCCCGAAGTGGTTAAACTGATCGAGGACGGGCTGACCCGGATCGTCGCTGCAGGCAAAGCAGCGGGCATACTTACACTGGACCCCGCCATGCAGCGCAAATGCCTCGACATCGGGGTGACTTTTCTGGCGACCGACATTGATGTCACGCTTTTTGCAAAAAACATGAGGGCTAGGGCGCAGAGCAGTCTTGCTCTCTTACCACGACAGATCGCTACGGGGCAGGCTGCGACGGAGAATGCCAGTAAATACCTGCAGCAATTGTGCAAACACTGGTCGCACAAAGGTCAGGTAAAGTTTGACGCCAATACCGGAACCGTTTCCTTTGATGGCGGCAACTCTGTTGAGCTGAAGGCAACGCCCGAAACGCTGCAGGTCGAAGCCTCAGCCGGGCCGCGCGGTGATCTGGAACGGTGGAAGCTCGTGATCTCGGACCACCTAAAACGCTTCGCCTTCCGCGAGGAGTTTGAACTGATCTGGAACGACTGACTATTGTCGGTTCGGCTGTAGGATTTGGGAGACTGAGCGTGAACCTGCGTGAAGTCGCAGCCCCCTTCCAACCGATGCCTTGATCTGGACAGCCCTCGTCAACGAGGGGGTCGCGTGACTGATGAACAGGAGCAGATAAGAAGCCGTCCGTTTATAGTGTGGGTATTCAGGACGGACTGGGTTCTTGTGGAAAAGTCTGATTGATAGCGTCGGGAGACGCTGCATACCCTAAACGGCCTCTGGTTTCCTCTGCTCGTTTCCCCACGTTGGGGCAGAACCCGTACCTTATCGCCCTTGCGGATTGGTCTTCCCGGAAGCTCAACGCTTTTGGGCGGTGCCGTGCAAAGTTTAGACCAAAGGAAGGCCGCCCCGCCAACGCTTTGAACTCCCGCTCTAACTTGTTGCCTAAATCGAGGACCTTCTGCTTCGCCCGTGCTATAAGGTCAGTCAGCCTCGACACTAGCTATGCTCCCGTCGATTGCTTGATGTGCACCTGAAGCTGCTTGCATTGTTGATCAGGTCCTGCTCTCGCGACGGCATACCCGCGCCTAATTTTGCTTGTGATTATAAAGAGGTGGGAACCTCAGCCGGTCGTCATAATCGCAGAACTACCAAACACTAGGCCGTTTGAAACTATTAGGCCTTAGAGCAGAGCATGTGCTCTAGTCCCAGACCATATGTTCCTAGGTTGATCCCAGTCCCCGTTAGATCATCCTAATCGACAAAACGGTAAGAGTGATTTCGATCCCGATTCCCATCTGTTTTTCCATTCTACCAATCCTCATCGTCTACGGTGAGCCAGAAACACGTTCTTATCAAATCAACCTTAACTGCCCCAGGGGGCCCGACGTTAGACACAAGCCATGATCCAATTTTTTGCGAGGGGTTTTCAGGTTATATGAAGCTATGTACATTGTGTGGTATTAAAGAAATGTATGGGTTGAAATCCAAAGGTTCTTAGCCTCACATTGCGGAGAAGTGCTTACATGAAGATTGAAGATAACATTGAAGGTGATGCTCCCAGTCAGTCTTTTCCTTTGCTTCGTCGTATCTTGCCTAAGAAACTTCATCCTTTCGCGCGCGGTGTCAGAAAGCGCCTGATTGCCGATGGTTTTCGGTCCGAGAAGCCCTTTTGTTGGACTTATCCATACACCCAGGTCTCGACACGTCGGCAAGACTCAATTCTAGAAAAGGCCGAGGCTCTAGTTCGCGCGGGAACAAAAGGGCATTTTGTTGAATGCGGTGTTCTGGACGGTGGTACTGCGGCAATTCTTGCTTATGCAGCTCGAAATGATGACCGCAAGATTTCGCTGTTTGATGCTTGGGAAGGGATGCCGGAAGCAACTGCGGAGGACGGGGCCGGTTCACAAAAGTGGGTCGGCGACATAGTCGGCAGCCCCAAGCGCGTTAAGAGTATTTTGACTAAAGTCGGCGCACGAATTGACAACATTGAGATTCATCGTGGCTGGTTTGAGGATACTTTGCCTGTTTCTAACATTCAGGAAATCGCATTCTTGCACATAGATTGTGACTTCTTTTCGCCAACAAAACTGGTGCTCGAAACCTTTGTGCCTAAAGTCGTCAAAGGCGGCTGGGTCCAGATCGACGACTACACTGCATTCGAAGGATGCCGCCTAGCCGTCAACGAATTTATTGAAGCAAACCCTTGGGTGGAATTGACCGTGGAGGACGTTCCAGGTGGTGCAATCTATTTCAGAAAACACTGAATGACTACCGGCTGGTGCCGGTAGGATCGGCAATGTGGTTTTCGAGCTATTGCAGATTATGTCTTCGGTGATGGCGACGTTCGCGGTGGAAAGGTATGCCCTACCTCAGAACCGACGTACTCATTAGCGCCTGCACCGCGCGAGAAACTCCCGTTGCACTTTAATGGACGAACGGCCCTCATATTGCCCGCCAGATCAGAGATGGCAATCTTCGGCGGCACCGACGCAAACATGTCGACATGGTTATATGAGCGGGAGAAAGCCAACCTTCGGTCCAACCTAAGAAATTGGAGGTTCCCGTCCCATAGCTGATGGTCGTCTACTTGTCGCAAGTTGATCCAAGTGCACATTCCCTCCCATCGATTTTCTGTTCGTAAAACAATGGTATTCAGCTTTGCTCGCTTCCTGTTTCATCTATCCCAATTGCATGAGGGTTGGCCTTCACCCCTGCCAACATCTTTAAAACTTCGGCTTTCCAGCCCGCTTTGATCTTTAAAGCCAGTTGAGACGGTGGTCGGTGATCGGGCTCAAGGAGCGCATATTCATATCTGAGCGGTTTTTTGAAGGGCAAGAACGCGACTTTTCCATTGGACAGGTTTAGTTCTCGTTCAGTCGCTACAGTCAACGGATCCACGATCGAATAACACTGACCTGAGCTCACAAATGGTATCAAAGGTAGAAAGTACTGACAGGTCACTGTTGGGTTGTAGTCAGCTGAAACATCTTGAAACTCTTGTCGAATTTTGCGCTGGAACGGGTGTGTGGCATGTAATCCCCCCATGGGGGCCCCGTCGAGATCGGCAATGGATACGGTCCTGCACGAAGTAAGCGGGCTATCACGATCAACGGCGCAAAAACAATCTGCCCGGATCAGTTCTGTTGAATATTGAGGCTCTTTCCCGGCTGAATGCTCGAAGTCTGCGAAGCCGAAATCAATATTCTGCGTGCCCGCAAGCTCTGTAATCTGGGGTGAACTGCGTGTAGACAACGTGATACGTATCTCGGGGTTTTCGCCGACTGATTGGCTGATGAAACGCGGGAACAAGAAAGCGGATGGGCCCGGCATGGTAGCGATATTCAGGCTGCCGGAATGCCCTTTAATCAGCCCTTCCATTGTACTGGAAATCGTCGCCAGGCGGTCCAGAATACCTGTTGTTTCGGCCAAAAGGTAATGTGCTTCGGGAACTGGGACCAATCGCCGTCCCTTACGCTCGAATAGTGTCAGGCCAAGGGTCTTTTCAAGGTTCTTCAAGGCCAGACTGATCGCAGGCTGGGTGCGGTTCAGTTTCTTGGCGGTTTGAGAGATGGAGCCGGTCTCCATCACCTCGCGAAAAACGGTCAACTGCATAAGGTTCATGGTTAGAACATAAGCTAAACTTTAGTTTTATGAAATATAACAAATTTGTATTTATGAAAATTGCCACTACGCTTGCGGGATCGAAATTCGGTCAAACCGAATCCGACGATCCAACAAGGGAGATGATGATGAAATTTGTGAAATGTTTGACGGGACTGGCCCTGGCAAGCGCGCTTGCCGCTCCGGCGCTGGCACAGGATCCAACTTTTTTCCGCATCGGCACAGGCGGCGCAGGCGGAACTTACTTCCCCATCGGCGGCACCATCGCAAACGGAATCTCCGCCCCTCCGGGTTCGCGCCCATGCGAAGAGGGCGGCCAGTGCGGCGTACCGGGCCTGATTGCTATCGCACAATCCACCACAGCGTCGGTGTTCAACAACGCCGCCGTTCAGAACGGAGAGCTTGAAGCCGGTCTGGCCGCAGCCGACGTCACCCGCTCGATGTATCTGGGTGAGGGCAAATTCGAGGGTAAACCTCACCCCAATCTTCGCATCGTGGCCAACCTGTTCCCCGAGGACCTGCACTTGGTTCTGCCTGCCGGTGAGACAATCAACGATCTGAGCGATCTGGAAGGCAAGCGCGTCGGCATCGCGCAAGCCGGTTCCGGTACACAGGTTGCCGTGCTGCAGATGCTGGACGCGTGGGGCGTCAACCGCGACAACATGGATGAGGCCGAGCTGAACAACAGCCAAAGCGCCGAGCGTCTGGCTGACGGTCAGTTGGATGCCTATTTCTACGCTGCAGGCTGGCCCGTCGCCGCGATGGTGCAGCTGTCGTCAACCAAGGGGATGAACCTGCATTCCTTCACCGACGAGGACATGGCGAAGATCAATGAGATCATCCCGGCATACATCCCCTCGGCCATCCCGGGTGGCGTCTATGAAGGTATCGACGGTGAAACCAAGACCCCTGCAGTCAGCGCAATGCTGGTGGTATCCTCGGAACTGTCCGACGAACTGGTATATGGCCTGACCAAGGCGCTGTGGAACGACAATACTCGCAAGCTGCTGGACAATGGCCACGCAAAAGGCAAGCAGATCACTCCCGATACCGCGCTGGATGGTGTTGAGGCGCTGGGTGTGCCGCTGCATCCGGGGGCCGAGAAGTTCTATAAAGAAGCCGGTTTGCTTCAGTAATATTAGCTTACTGACACTTTCGTCGGTGCCCCTACGCGGGGCACCGCACTCTGGAATTATGCGAAATCGGGGGGCCATCATGTCCGAGACCCAGAAACTTGATGACCACGAATTGACGGCCGAGGAACTGGCTGCCATCGAAGAACAGTTCGACGAAGGTGCCGCAGTCCGGCAGGTCACGCCAGCAGCGGGCACGGTGCTGCGTATTGTCGCCCTAATCCTCGCGTTCTACGAGTTCTTTACAGCTGGTTTTGGCCTGCCCGCCGACCATTGGCACATGGGTATCTATCTGGCGCTGCTGTTCATTCTGGTCTACGCGACAATTCCGATCATAGGCTCCAAAAACCTCTACGCTCTCAAGGTCAGCCGGTTCCGTATCGGCAACATCCCTCTGTACGACTTGGTCTTTATGGCGTTGGGGATCGTCGCAGCGTTGTATGTTGGGATCGCATGGCGCGGCATTCCGTTTCTGGGGATCGAGGAACAAACGTTCCGAATGGGCAACCCTAACGACTATGACGTGGTTTTGGGCGTAATCATCATCTTGTTGGTTCTGGACATTGCACGCCGCACGTTGGGTTGGGTGCTGCCACTGATCATTTGTGTGTTTATCTCATACGCCCTGTTGGGTCCGTATTTCCCCGGCTTGCTGCAACATCCCGGTGTGAACTTCAAAACATTCGTGTCGTCGATGTATTTCCCGCAGGAAGGCATCTACGGCGTCACCCTGTGGGTCGTTTCGACCATCGTGTTCCATTTCGTCCTGTTCGGCGTGATCGCGCAGCGCACCGGATTGGGGCAACTCTTCATCGACAATGCTACCATTTTGGCGGGCCGCTATACCGGCGGACCGGCAAAAGTGTCGGTGGTATCCTCTGCGTTCTTCGGCACGATCTCGGGCTCTTCGGTGGCCAACACCGTTTCAACCGGCGCGCTGACTATTCCCAACATGAAACGCCTTGGGTACCCCGGCCATTTTGCGGGCGGGGTTGAGGCCGCGTCCTCTGCCGGTGGCCAGATCACGCCACCCATCATGGGGGCAGCCGCCTTCATCATGGCCGAGTTCCTCGAAGTACCTTACACCACCATCGTGATTGCCGCGATATTTCCAGCGATTCTGCACTATGTCGGCGTCTTTGCCGTGGTGCACTTGATGGCACGCAAGCTGAACCTGCAGGGTCTGGCGAAAGAGCAACTGCCGCAGCTCAAGGCCGTCTGGGCCGAAGGTTGGGCCAACATCGTGCCTCTGATCGGTCTGCTGGTGGTGCTCTTCACGGGTTACACGCCATTTATGTCTGCCTTCTGCGGTATTTCTCTAGCGGTGATCGCTGGCATGTCGCGCATCAAACAGCCGCCCACGCTGATCTATGCCGCGGCCTTCCTGGCCTTTGTGCTGTGGAAATTCTCGGATGGCGGGTTCGATCTGACGATGACGGCGATCCTGTGTGCCTTGTCGGTGATCGCCACGCTGAACCCGCAGAAACGCATCGAAGTACCTGAGATGCTGCAAGCGGTTGAGTTGGGAGTGAAATACTCGCTGGCCGTGGGCGCCGCTGCTGCCGCCGTCGGCATTGTCGTCGGCGTTATCAACACAACCGGCATTGGCTTCCGTATCGGCTTCATGGTCACTCAAGGTGCAGGCAATCTGGCCTCAGACCTGTACAATATGATCTCGTTCGGCAGCTGGCAGTTGTTTGCGATGGAAGATCTACAACTGTTCATCTCTCTGGTCTTCATTGCCATCGTTTGCATCCTGATGGGCGCAGGCATCCCAACCACTGCGCTTTACATCATGCTGGTCTCGGTCGCACAACCCGCGCTGGCTCAGCTGGGTGTCCCGCCGATCGCAAGTCACCTATTCGTACTCTATTACGGTGTGGTGTCCGAGATTACGCCGCCCGTCTGCACTTCGGCCTACGCGGCAGCGGCCATTGCGAACTCCAACCCGTTCCGAACTGGTCTCTCTGCCTTTACCCTTGGTTTGGGCAAGGTAATCGCACCAATGGCCTTCGTTTATGCGCCGGTCCTATTGTTCGTGTCCTCAACCGGGTTCAACCTGTGGGAATTCACCTACACCGCCACCAGTTGTATCGCCGGGGTCATCGCCCTGTCCTCAGCTGTGGTCGGATACTGGCTGAAACCCTTGAACATCGCGTCGCGTATCCTGATGGCCATCGCCGGGGTGATCTTTGTTGCGCCCAGCCTGACGGCTGACCTCATTGCGCTTGCTGTCGCCTCGCCCGTCATTGTCAGCCAACTGATCGCGCGCAATCGCAGCCATTCCCCGGCCTGACACGATGACAGAGCAAGTGACCATCATCGGCGCAGGGATCGTCGGCATCTGTTGCGCGCTGTCGCTGCAAGAACGGGGTATACCGGTCCGTCTAATCGACCGGAGCGACCCGGGACAGGAAACCTCGTTCGGCAATGCGGGAGTGGTGTCGCCCTGGTCGATCATTCCGCAGGCAGTTCCGGGCATTTGGAAGAAGCTGCCCCAGATGCTTGTGAACCCGAAAAGCGCGCTTTCAGTCCGGGCGTCCTTCTGGCCGAAGATGATCCCGTGGGGGCTGCGCTTTCTGGGTAAGTCTGGCGAAAAGACGGTTCGCGAAGTTTCAGATGCGATGGAGCTTTTGTGTCGTCCGTCCATAGATCTGTACCGTCGGCACCTGCAGGGCACGGGTCACGAAGCGCTGATCGCGGACAGTTACTATATTCACGCGTTCCGCAACCCTGAACAGGCCAACCTGGATGATCTTGGCTATCTGATCCGCCAAGAGAAAGGCGGTGACTTGGAGCGTGTCGACGGTGCTGAATTGCGGCGCCTGGAACCAGCGCTGTCAAAAGACCTCAAGGCCGCGATTGTGATCAAAGGTCAGGCCCGCGCAACTTCTCCCGGGCTTTTGGGCGCCGTATTGGCCGAAAAAGCACGTGCGCGAGGTGCCGAGCTTGTGCGGAGTGAAGTCACCAAGCTGAGCCACACCGAAAGCGGCATTTGGCAGCTTGCCACGTCACATGATACGCTGTTCGCGCGCAATATTGTTCTTGCGGCAGGAGTGTGGTCTGCCGACCTGCTCAAACCCCTTGGCATACCTGTGCCATTGGTGGCCGAGCGAGGTTACCACGTTGAATTCCCGATGCCCTCGGCTGTGCTGAACAACTCTGTCATGGATGTGGACGCAAAGGTCGTCGCAAGTTCAATGCAGGGCGGGCTGAGAGTTGCCGGTACAGCCGAGTTTGGCAGTGTCGATGCGCCCGCCGATCCGCGCAAAGAGAAGATACTCACCGATCAGGCAAAATCTCTGGTGCCGGACCTCAATACTGGCGAGGCTCAGTTCTGGATGGGACGGCGCCCCTCTTTTCCCGATAGCCTGCCAGCGATTGGGCCGCTGATCGGAAAGGACGGGCTTTTTGCCGCATTCGGTCATTCTCATTACGGTCTGATGATGGCGCCAAAGACCGGAGAGCTTGTGGCGGACTTGGTCTCCGGACGCAGCCCAAATATCAACCTGGACCCGTTCTCGCTGGCCCGTTTCTAAATCCCCTATTCGAAAGGACCTGAGCACCATGCCAATTTATGAAGGCGGCCAGAATATCTGCGGGGCTTCGATCGGGGTTTTATGCCTTGAAAGCTATTTCCCGAAACCGCCCGGGCATATCAAGAACCCGTCAAGTCTGCCATTTCCGGTGCTCTATGAAATGGTCGACGGCATTACTGTCCCGACTCTGCTGAACAACCCGACGCCTGAGTTGCTCGTTCCCTTTATTGAGGGTGCAAGACGGCTTGAAGCTGAGGGCGTTCGGGCAATCACGGGAAGCTGCGGATTTCTGGCTTTGTTTCAAAAGGAATTGGCTGCGGCTGTTTCGGTACCCGTCTTTGCATCCAGCTTGATACAGGTGCCTCTGGCCTTTCACATGACCGGAGCGAACGCCCCGGTGGGCGTGTTGACCGCAGATGCATCTGCTCTGACGCCTAAGCATTTCGAAGGTGTCGGCGCGGCGGGCATTCCCGTATCGGTGCAAGGTTTGGAGGACACCAGCGAATTCGCCGAGGTGATCCTGCGAAACACGCGCACCCGCATGGACACCGATCTAATTGAGGCAGAAGTCCTTGAGGCGGCGCGGCGACTTAAACACCAAGCGCCGAACATACGGTCGCTGGTGTTGGAATGTACCGATTTGCCGCCTTATGCAGCGTGCCTTCAGGACGCGTTGCAGCTTCCCGTCTTCGATTTGACGACACTGGCGCAGATGGCGCATACCGTTGCGACACGCAATTCCTATGTTGGCATCATGCCTTGGACCTAAAGAAACAGCAGTATAGCGTGGGATTTGGGGGATTTAAGTGTCCGTTGACCTAACCATCCTGATGGGTGCCATCGGTCTTGGTGCGATGCTGCAAGTCGGCGTCGGCATTGGGTTTAGCATCCTTGCCGGACCGCCGATGATGATTCTGTTTGGTACACCAACGGCCGTTCCAATGCTGCTGCTTTTGAACACCGTCGTTTCAGCGGTCGCGACAGACCGAAAGGTGCTGAAGGCCAACCGACAGACCATTCGCACGGCAATCATCGGGTGCCTCGTCGGAGTGGTCGCGGGCCTTGTCGTATACCCCTGGCTGAGCGAGGCGTTTGTCCTTGCCCTGACAGCCAGCCTGTTGCTGATCGGGCTTGTGACGACCCTGCTGCCCCTGCCTCGCTCAATTGGAACAACGGGGTTTTCGATCGTTTCCGGCTTGTCCGGGCTGGCGACTGTTTGGGCAGCGACGCCCGGCCCGCTAATGGTTTTCGGATTGATTGCGAAAGGCCACCCAGCCAAAGAGGTTGCCAAGCTGGTACAACCCATAGCGCTGGTGGCGTATGGCATCGCATTCCTGTTGCACAGCCTGTCCGAGACGCAAGCCTTCGCCTATGGCCCGCAGCTATGGGGCTTCGTGGCACTCACATTTATCGGCAGCTTTTTTGGTCGTGCGGTAGGCCCCCAATTGCCTCAGACCATGGTCACAACGGCGATCCGAGTGGTATCTCTGATAGCCTGCGGCGTTCTCTTTCATCGCGCATTTGCGACCGCGTAAACTCGAAGGGCAGACGATGACACAAGACAACAAACTGGACAGATTTCCTCGTGCCCAATTCATGTCAGGCCCAACCCCATTGGAGCGGCTGGACAGGTTGTCTTCGGAATTGGGCATCGACCTTTGGCTGAAACGCGATGACCTTACCGGGCTGGGATTCGGTGGAAACAAAACGCGGCAGCTCGAGTTCTATTTAGGGGATGCACTTCAGCAAGGCGCCGATACCATTTTGATTACCGGTGCAGTTCAGTCCAACTTTGTTCGGTCCGCTGCAGCCGCCGCCGCCAAATTAGGAATGCAGTCCGTACTGCAACTGGAAGAACGTGTGCCGGATATGGGCGAGGAATACTACAGTTCCGGGAATGTCTTGTTGGCACAGATCTTGGGCGCTGAACATATGAGCTATCCTGAGGGTGAGGACGAAACCGGTGCGGATGCTGCGTTGCACGCGCATGCCGACGAACTGAAGGCGCAAGGGCGCAAACCTTATGTCATTCATCTGGGCCTGAATCATCCGCCCTTGGGTGCCTTGGGGTATGTCCTCGGTGGGCAGGAATTGTGCCAGCAGATGCAGGATATCGATGCGATCGTCGTCCCGTCGGGTAGCGGAGCCACACATGGAGGCTTGTTGACAGGGATAGCCTTGGATGAAAGCGATGCTTCTGTGTTTGGGATCTGCGTGCGCCGGAATTGCGAAGAACAACAGGCCCGAATGAATACCGTTTTGCAGAAGCTGGCGGACTTACTGGATATCAACGCAGCGCCCCTGCAGGACAGGATAAAGGTTCTGGATGAGGCGCTGCCCCCCGGATACGGCAAACTAAGTGGAATGACCCATGCTGCGTTAAACAAGATGGCACGCACCGAAGGGATATTCCTCGATCCCGTATATTCCGCGAAAACTTTCGCTGGATTGTTGCATTTGGTAAGTGCTGGAGAAATCCAACCCGGGCAGAAAGTTGTCATGTTGCACACGGGTGGGTTGCCTGCACTCTTTGGGTATCAGAACGAGTTGATAGACAACCTATCTTAGCTCCACCTAAAACCCGCATAAAATTCACTAACAGGAATAACTCGAAACATGACCATTACCCGGATCGAAACCAGCCAACGCATGAGTCGGATCGTCAAACACAACGGCGTTGCCTATCTTTGCGGCCAGACATCGGACGCATCTACTGTAGCTAAACAAACACGCGATATCTTAGTTAAGGTTGAAGACCTTTTGAGAAAAGCTGGCAGCGACAAGACCCGTATTCTGAAATGTGAAATATGGCTTGCTGACATGGCAGATTTTGCCGAGATGAATGCCGTTTGGGACGCCTGGGTACCCGAAGGCCACGCTCCAGCCCGTGCCTGCGGAGAGTCCAAACTTGCCCGTAGCATATTGAAGGTTGAAATGATTGTGACGGCAGCCTGTGACTGAACCGCTGCCGAGAGCATTCGCAAGATCGGCGAGCGGTATTCTGGGTATAGCAGACACAAGCCCTCAGTTAAGCGAGGTGATCGCAGACGAGCATTGCCCGGACGGTGCCTGGATCAACAAGCGGTTAACGAATCGGGCAGTTTCGGCATCTTCGATTGACAATGAACGCAACAAATGATGACCAACGAGCAAGTATGTTCCAAAGGTCCTCTTCACGATCGGGCCGGTGATGGTCGTAGTGCTTTCTCAAAGTTTCAACAGACGTGTTTGTAAGCTTTTCGATTGTCACATAAGGCATTCCGGCTCAGACTAGCCATGTTATGCAGATACGCTTCAAAACATGATAGGTTAGTTTAAAGGCGAGGGCGCGGGGAAACGGCGATGATACATATTTGTTTCATGCCATCCGGATAGACATGTGCGACTCCCTCAATTGAAGTCAGGCTGCTAATTTGATAAGTTATGAAGGCAGAAAATTCTGCATTGCCGTTGAGGTGGGTGGCCGCCCCCTCAGCGATTTTTCTTCGGCTACTATCCGAATTTCCAACTTCGTAGGAAACCATTTCCGGATCTGCTGCAAGTCGACGTTGGCTCATGACCAACTAAACTGTTGGAAAATATGGTCGGAGTGAGAGGATTCGAACCTCCGACCCCTGCCTCCCGAAGACAGTGCTCTACCAGGCTGAGCTACACTCCGACCGTGGCGGGTGATCTATACCTCGTGATTTGGATGTGCAAGAGGGATTTTGGGCTTGCGTACACGTAAGCACTGGGGTTGGAGGCGGAATGGAGCACGATGCCTGACAGGCGTTCTGAACGCGCATCACCCCAACGGGTCTGTTCGGTAGAGGCGGATTTTTGTGCCGCCATGATCTACAATTGGACCGGGAGACAGCAATGGCAATCTCGTTGCGCGGGCCAGTCCGGGTGTGGTCGTAACCATGCCAACACGCCAGCCCTTGAAACGGCGGGCCAAGACCTTGCCCAAGCTGCCATAAAGCGAGCGCAAACGCTTTTCATCGCCGATACGCGCGCCGTAAGGTGGATTCACGATGATCAGGCCCGCTGGTCCCTCAGGAGGTTTGACGTCACTGACCGAGCAGTGCTGAAATCGGGTGATCCGATCCACGCCTGCGTGTTTCGCGTTGGTGGTAGAGGCCTCTATAGCTCCGGCATTTCGGTCCGAGCCATGGAATTTCAGTTCGGTTTCAAGCGAATGGGCCCGGGCGCGCATCCCTTGCCAGACATCCGGGTCAAACCCCGCCAGGTCCTCGAACGCGAAGCGGCGTGACCGCCCGGGGTGCAGGCCAAGCGCAATCTCGGCCGCCTCGATCACGAACGTACCTGAGCCACACATCGGGTCCACAACGGGTTCGGAACCATCAAAGCCACATTCGCGGAGGAACATGGCAGCCATTGTCTCGCGCATCGGGGCCTTGGCAACGGCAGGTTTATGACCGCGTTTGTGCAGCGGTTCACCGGAGCTGTCGACCGAGAGTGTGCAGATGTCTTTTTCAATGCGAAGCAGCACGCGTACGCTGCCGTCGGGCGAGATTGGCGCGCCAAGTGTTTCCGATATCGCACGTTCGATACGTTGGCGCGCTGCGCCGGCGTGATAGATTCGTGACTTTCGGCTGGTTGCTTCGACCTTTATCGGAACGTCGTCTCTCAGATAGTCAGCCCATGGGAACTTGCGTGCCCGTTTGTCCAATTGTGCCAAATGCACTGCAGGAAAACTGCCCAGACGGACGAGAACCTTATTGGCCCCGCGCAATTCGAGGTTGGCGCGCCATACCTCGCGCCAACCACCGCGACATACAACGCCGCCCGCAACGGTTCGGGCGTCTGAAAACCCGCGTTCTATCGCTTCAGCGCAAAGCGGCGCTTCGAGACCCGGCGTGGCAATCAGAAATATCTCGAGATTATCGCTGTCATCCATTCTGGCTGCTTACACCGGATGTGCGGCGGGGGCGATATGCAAATTGAGGCGCTAAATCGCTTAACAGGGCGACCAAATCATAAGAATGTGACATTCCTGCTCAAGATTGGGCGGTAACGGGTTTGCGTTTGGTCGCATCCCCGCGTAAATGAGCCCTGATCGGAATTACGCTTGCGGATTCTGGTCGGTTTGTGGCGCTTTTACGACCGGACCGATCGGAAAACTCGTGTTATTTCTTGCCATCATTGTAAGGTGGTAGGCGGCAGGCGCAGGACAGAGGCTTGGAAGAACGTAGCGACATGCAAACTTTCAAACTAAAAAAAGGGTTGGATCTGCCGGTCGACGGCGCTCCTGAACAAATCATCCAACCGGGGCCTGCGTTTTCGAGCGTTGGCGTGTTGGGGGGCGATTATCTTGGCCTTAAACCCCGTATGCTGGTGCAGGAAGGCGACGAAGTACGGCGAGGGACGCCGCTGTTTTGTCATAAGGATGCGCCCGATGCGATGATGGTTGCGCCGCTGAGCGGCAAAGTGGTCGCCATTAACCGCGGTGCACGGCGTATTTTGCAGAGCGTTGTGATCGAAGTCTCCGATATCAATGATAAAGGTGTTGATTTCTCAGGCGTTGGTGATGCCGCCTCCGCCGAGGGCGTCACTGCGAGGCTCTGCGCGGCCGGGCTGTGGACAGCTTTCCGTACACGGCCCTATTCGAAAATGCCCGCGCCGGGAACGAAACCCGCGGCAATATTTGTTACTGCGATGGACAGCGATCCATTGGCGGCCGACGCGGCGGTGGTCATCGGTGACGCATCGGATGCATTCGCGTCGGGCGTGGCCGCCATTTCTAAGCTGACCGATGGCAAGACCTATCTGTGTCACAAAGATGGCGATGCTGTCCCCGGTGCTGACCTGTCCGAAGTCGAAGCTGCGGCATTCTCGGGCCCACACCCATCCGGGCTGCCTGGGACCCACATCCACTTCCTCGAGCCAATTGCGGCAGACAAGCAGGTGTGGACCATCGGGTATCAGGACGTGATCGCAATCGGCCGGCTCATGCAGACCGGGCATCTTGATCCGAATGTCGTGATTGCTCTGGCAGGTCCGGGAGCACGGCAACCGCGCCTGATCCGTACCGTCATGGGCGCCTCAACCGATGATCTGACCCGTGATGAAGTGAATGTCGATGGCGCGGCCAGGATTATCTCGGGGTCGATCCTGTCGGGGCGCCACGCCGAAGGGCCATACGCTTATCTGGGAAGATTCGCGCGGCAAATCACCATTATCCGCGAGGATCATGACCAGATTCCGATGGGTTGGATCAGGCCGATGCCGTCTAAATTCGCGGTTCAGCCGGTTCTGGGCTCTGCCTTTGCACGAAAACTCTATGCCTTCACCTCGAACCTCAATGGCGGACGGCGCGCCATGGTGCCCACCGGCACGTTCGAGGAATTGATGCCGCAGGACTATCTGCCTACGCAGCTGCTGCGCGCGTTGCTGGTGATGGACACCGACACCGCTCAGGCGCTGGGTGCGTTGGAGCTGGACGAAGAGGACCTGGGTCTTGTCGGCTTTGCCTGCCCGGCGAAATATGAATACGGGCTGGCGCTGCGCGACTGCCTGACAAAGATTGAAAAGGAGGGCTGAGCCGAATGGGTTTGCGCAGCTTCTTTGACCGGATCGAGCCGAACTTTACCAAAGGCGGCAAGTACGAGAAGTATTTCCCCATCTACGAGATGGTGGAAAGCTTCATCTACACTCCGAAAACCGTAACCGCCGTCGCCCCCCATGCGCGATCCTACGTGGATATGAAGCGGATCATGACGTACGTCGTGATCGCTACGATCCCATGTATTTTATGGGGAATGTGGAACACCGGCTATCAGGCGAACTCGGCCATTGCGACGCTGGGTCCGGAGTCGGCGACTGGCTGGCGGATCGCCTTGTTGCAGATGTTCGGCATCTCGCTGGACCCAACCAGCATCTTTGCCAACGTGGCGCATGGGCTGCTCTATTTCCTGCCGATCTATATCGTGACTTTGGTCGCAGGCGGTATTTTCGAGGTCATCTTCGCCACCGTGAGAGGCCATGAGGTAAACGAGGGTTTCCTTGTAACCTCAATGCTTTATACGCTGATCATGCCGGCCACAACGCCGTTGTGGCAGGTAGCATTTGGCATCATATTCGGTGTTGTAATCGGGAAGGAAGTCTTTGGCGGCACCGGCAAGAACTTCCTGAACCCCGCGCTTGTAGGGCGTGCATTCCTTTATTTCGCATATCCGGCGCAGATGTCGGGTGACTCGGTCTGGACACCGGTTGACGGCTTCTCGGGCGCAACCGCGCTGGCGGTTTCGGCGGCTGACGGATATCAGGCACTGGCCGCTGATGGCATCACCTGGTGGAACGCCTTCTATGGCACCATTCAGGGCAGTTTTGGCGAGACCTCGACGCTGGCTTGCATGATCGGTCTGGCCTTCCTGTTGCTGACCAAGATCGCGAACTATCGTCTGATCGTGGGATGTCTGGCCGGGACGATTGCCTTCACATGGCTGTTGAACCTGATCGGTTCCGATACAAACCCGATGTTTGCAATGCCCTGGTACTGGCACGTCGTGCTGGGCGGTTACGCCTTCGGTCTGGCATTCATGGTGACGGAACCTGTTTCTGCCAGCCACACCAATGTCGGCCGATATGTCTATGGTGCGCTAATCGGTATCATGGTTGTGTTGATCCGTGTGGTGAACCCGGCCTTCCCCGAGGGCATGATGCTGGCCATCCTGTTCGGAAACGTCTTTGCGCCGCTTATCGACTATTTCGTCGTCCAGGCCAACATTAAACGGAGGGCGCGTCGCCATGTCTGATACGCAATCCCCAGAACCCAAAGGCGCGATTGCGCGGTTCCTGGCGGCCTCGCCGGATTCGGTCGGCAAGACAATCTTTATCGCCGTTGCCGTCTGTCTTGTTGCTTCCATGATCGTATCTGCTGCGGCGGTTAGCCTGCGCCCGGTTCAGGAAGCCAACAAACTGAAGGACAAGCAGGTCAACGTGCTGCAGGTGGCTGGTGTCTACAAGCCTGGCATCAACGTGACCGAAGCGTTCGCCGCGTTTGAGCCTCATGTGCTGGAATTGTCGACCGGCGACTTCGTTGACGATCAGTTCGATCCGGCGACCTTCGACGATCAGGCCGCTGCCAACGATCCGGAACTGAGTATCGCTTTAGACGATGACCCAGCGGGTATCGGTCGCAAGGCTAAATACCGAGTCATCTATCTGCTGCGCGATGACTCCGGTGAGCTGGACAAGGTGATCCTGCCGTTGCACGGCTATGGCCTGTGGTCCACGCTTTATGGCTTTATCGCGCTGGAGAATAACGGCAACGATATCTATGGTTTGCAATTCTACCAGCATGGCGAAACCCCGGGTCTTGGTGCCGAGGTTGACAACCCGCGTTGGAAAGCCCTCTGGAATGGCAAAAAGCTGCGTGACGATGCCGGTGATCTGCAAATTACCGTTGCCAAGACACAACCCGCAGCCGGTGCCGACTTTTACGTCGATGCACTTGCTGGCGCCACGCTGACCTCGGTTGGTGTTGATAATCTGGTAAGATTCTGGATGGGCGATGCGGGCTACGGCCCGTTCCTGGCCAAACTGCAAGCAGGAGATCTCTGATGTCCCAGACCAAGAAAGAGCTGTTGGTCGATCCACTGGTCGACAACAACCCGATCACCCTGCAGGTGCTGGGCATCTGTTCTGCATTGGCGGTGACCTCGTCGCTGCAGGTGGCCTTTGTGATGGCGTTGGCGGTGACCTTCGTGACCGGTTTTGCATCGATGTTCATCTCGATGTTGCGCAACCAGATTCCGGGGTCGATCCGGATCATCGTACAGATGGTCATCATCGCTTCGCTGGTGATCCTGGTGGACCAAATCCTGAAAGCCTATGCTTTCCAGATTTCGAAAACCCTGTCGGTTTTTGTGGGTCTGATCATCACCAACTGTATCGTGATGGGCCGCGCTGAAGCCTTTGCCATGAAGAACCCTCCGGTCGCCTCGTTCATCGACGGTGTCGGCAATGGTCTGGGTTACGGTCTGATCCTTATGCTGGTCGGCTTCATCCGCGAGTTGTTTGGCTCGGGCAGTTTGTTCGGCGTAACGATCCTGCAAACCGTGAACAACGGCGGCTGGTACGTGCCGAACGGCCTGCTGTTGCTGCCGCCGTCGGCCTTCTTCGTAATTGGCCTGCTGATCTGGGCCTTCCGCACATGGAAGCCGAACCAGGTTGAAGAACGTGAATACAAAATCCAGCAGGTAGAGGCGCACTGATGGAAGGGCTTATCTCTCTGGCCGTAAAGGCCATCTTTGTCGAAAACCTTGCGCTCAGCTTCTTCCTCGGGATGTGTACCTTCATCGCCGTATCCAAGAAGATTTCGACCGCGCTGGGTCTGGGTATTTCGGTCATGGTCGTGCAGGCGATCACGGTCCCCACGAATAACCTGCTGCTGAGCTATCTGTTGAAGCCGGGCGCCCTTGCTTGGGCAGGTTTCCCGGATGTGGACCTGACCTTCCTTGGACTGATCTCGTATATCGGCGTAATCGCAGCCATGGTGCAGATCCTTGAGATGGTTCTCGATAAGTATTTCCCGCCACTTTACAATGCGCTGGGAATCTTCCTGCCTCTGATCACGGTGAACTGTGCCATCCTTGGTGGCTCGCTGTTCATGGTGGAGCGGGATTACAATTTTGCCGAAGCAGCCACGTACGGTATCTCATCGGGTTTTGGTTGGGCGTTGGCGATCACCGCAATGGCGGGCGTGCGCGAAAAGCTGAAATATTCCGATATTCCCGATGGCCTGCAAGGGCTAGGCATCACCTTCATCACCGCGGGACTGATGGCGATGGCCTTCATGTCCTTCTCGGGCGTGAAACTGTAAGGAGGGCGCAATGGAAACTTTTAGCCTTGGCGTAATCCTCTTTACCCTGATCGTTCTTGCGTTGGTGGCCATCATCATGGCGGCCCGTTCCAAGCTGGTGTCGACCGGTAACGTCAACATCACCATCAATGGCGAGAAGACAATCGCCGTACCTGCAGGCGGTAAGTTGCTGCAAACACTGGCAGCCGAGAAACTGTTCGTCCCCTCTGCCTGTGGTGGCGGAGGTACCTGTGCGCAATGTCGGGTCAAGGTGCATTCGGGCGGCGGATCAATCCTGCCAACCGAAGAAAGCCACATCACTAAACGCGAAGCATCTTGTGGCGACCGACTGTCCTGTCAGGTTGCCGTCAAGCAGGATATGGATATCGAAGTCCCCGAAGAGGTGTTCGGCGTCAAAAAGTGGGAATGCACCGTTCGCTCCAACGAAAACGTGGCAACCTTCATCAAAGCTCTGACACTGGACCTGCCCGAAGGCGAAGATGTGAACTTCCGCGCTGGCGGGTACATCCAGATCGAAGCGCCTGCGCACCAGTTGGCCTATACCGATTTCGACGTCGAAGAAGAATACCGGGAAGATTGGGACCGCTTCAATCTGTGGCAGTACAAATCCACTGTGGCCGAGCCCATTGAGCGTGCCTATTCGATGGCCAACTACCCGGATGAGAAGGGCATGATCATGCTTAACGTCCGGGTCGCCTCGCCGCCTCCGGGGTCCGAGGGCATCCCTCCGGGTCAGATGTCGTCCTACATCTTTAACCTGAAACCGGGCGACAAGGTCACGATCTCTGGTCCCTTCGGTGAGTTCTTTGCTCGCGAGACCGAGAAAGAGATGGTCTTCATCGGTGGCGGCGCTGGCATGGCCCCGATGCGCAGCCACATCTTCGATCAGCTCAAACGCCTTGAGAACCGCAATCGCAAGATCAGCTTCTGGTATGGTGCGCGCTCGAAAAAAGAGATGTTCTTTGTCGAGGATTTCGACACGCTGGCCGAGGAATTCGACAATTTCGATTGGCACGTGGCCTTGTCGGATGCCCAGCCAGAGGATGACTGGAAAGGCTATACCGGTTTCATCCATAACGTGTTGTTCGAAGAATACCTCAAGAACCACCCAGCGCCCGAGGATTGCGAATACTACATGTGCGGCCCACCAATCATGAACCAGTCGGTCATCAACATGCTGCTGGATCTGGGTGTGGATCGCGAAGATATCATGCTGGACGATTTCGGCGGATAAGAAATATTGGTCGGCTCCGGGAACGGGGTCGACCGAATTTTGTTCGGCTCTGCATTGGTTGCACGACCAGCACCAGAGCTTTGTATTTGACGATTGCCGCGCTGATTCCACCGCTCTAGGCAGCAGGACACATGTTATCTGATTGGATCAAAAGGCTTGTCGCGCCGAAAGCGCAGACCAATCAGGCGGTGGACCTGTCCACACTGGCGCCTGCAGAAAAGTTTTACGCGATCGGAGACATACACGGCAGGCTCGATCTTTTGCAGACGCTTCTTCCGGCGCTGGATGATGATTGCCCGCTGGTGTTTGTGGGCGACTATGTCGACAGGGGAGGTTATAGCGCGCATGTGCTGCGCCAGCTGCGCCACCTCAGCACCGGTCCGGAAAAACGAGCAATCTGCCTGAAAGGCAATCATGAGGACATGCTGCTCGGTTTTCTGAATGATCCGAGGCGATTGGAGCGCGTTTGGCTACATAACGGCGGCGCCCAAACGTTAGCCTCCTTTGGTCTGGCAAATACCGATCTCTCCGAGCCGGAAACCGTGGCCGAGCAGTTGCAGCAAGCGATGGGGCAACCTCTGTTGGAGTGGCTGCTTTGTCAGCCCCTGACTTGGTCGAGCGGGAATGTGACGGTCGTTCACGCCGCGCTTGATCCGTCACAAGAGGTCGACAAACAACATGCCAGAACGTGCCTTTGGGGACATCCGCGGTTTCCTGAGAAACGCCGGAAGGACGGGCGTTGGGTTGTTCACGGCCATACGATTGTCGACACGCCGCAGATCAAGAACGATGTCATTTCCATAGATACGGGAGCATTCTTAACGGATCAGCTTACAGCCGCAGAAATTTCAACCGGAACCGTTCGTTTTATTTCGGCCGGTCGTACCGGTATCGCGAAATTCTCCGTGTAAACCTCTAACCGACGATCATTTGCTTCATCTTCAAGGCTTCGTATTCCAGTTCTTTCAACCGGAAATGCACCACGTCGCCGATGGTGATGACGCCCCGCAGGTTGCCGTCGCTCAACACCGGCATGTGGCGAAACCGGCCTTCTGTCATGGTTTTCAGAACGTCGTTCAGATAATCTTCGGGTGTGCAGGTCTTGACCTCGGTCGTCATCAGATCAGCCACTGACTGCGGCAGGGTCTGACCGGGCGTTTCCGCCATCCGGCGCACGATATCACGTTCGGACAGGATGCCCTGCAATGCACCATTCTGATCCGTCACAACAACCGCGCCGATGCGTTTTTCGCGCAGGATATCCACGACTGAATGAATCGTGTCATTGGGCCGTACGGAAAAAACGGCATCCCCTTTGCCTTCCAGCAACTTCGCAACGGTTGTCTGAGTATGCGACAAGTTGGTTTCGACTGATTGGCTTCGGGTCGCCGACCCGGCCTTGTCGCCACGTGTCGGGGGCTGGTAAGAGCTTGGGGCCATGGGCGGTCTCCTCTTTCACCGGTAGTGTCCTTACCTTCTACCTTACCGCAGGGACTGGCCCTGTATAGGGTACAATTTCGAAAACCGGCGTAACTTGGCCACATTACAAGGAGTTCCATACCTGTGAGCAACCTGTACCTGACCCCGCCCGTGGCTGCGCTTATCTTTTTTGCCGTGGTTGTATGCGGTCACAATTTTCGTATGGCGTGGAAACAGCAGCCTCGGGGCTGGCAAAAGCGCGCTTGGTTATTCGGCATCCCGGCCGCCGTCGGGCTTGTTGCGCTGGCGTTTCTGCCGCTGAAGATCTGACGCCGGTTTGACTCTGATCAGGGCCGCTGGCATATGCCGGGCAAGAACACTCCCAGGAGACTGTCCCATGCGCCCTCTGATTGCCCTGGCCTCGCTGCTGTTCGTTTCAGCCTGCCTGTTTGACAAGGAACCTGATGTGGTGCGCCTGTCTGGCGAAACCATGGGCACAACCTTCAATATCACCGCGATTGGCGATGATCTGGACGAGGCCGCCCTTGGCACTGCGGTTCAGGAGACACTGGCGCAGGTCAATGCAAAAATGTCCAACTGGGACCCGGCGTCCGAGGTTTCGACATTCTCCGCCTCGACCAGCACGGACCCGATACCTGTGTCGGATGAGTTTGCGCTCGTGATCGAAGCCGCAAACGAGGTTCATGCCAAATCCGACGGTACATTTGATGTTACTCTGGGTCCATTGATCGAGCTGTGGGGCTTTGGCCCCCGTAAACCCGAAGACCCGGTTCCTGCCGATGCCGATATCGAGGCAGCCTTGGCGCAGGTGGGGCAAGCGCGGCTGCTGACGCTGGATAGCGCGGCAGGCACTCTGGCCAAGTCAGACGCAGATGTTGGGGTCAACCTGTCGGCTATCGCCAAAGGATACGGCATCGATGCGGTTGCCGAACGGCTGCGTGAGGCCGGGATCGAAAACTATATGGTTGAGATCGGCGGCGATCTGGTTGCCATGGGTCAGAATGACAAGGGAGAAAGCTGGCAGATCGGTATCGAAAAACCCGAAACCGGAGCGCAGGGGATACAGCTGATCGTGCCGCTCGACAATCTGGGCATGGCAACGTCGGGCGATTACAAGAACTTCTTCGAACAGGACGGCGTGCGTTATTCGCACATTATCGATCCGACAACGGGTCGTCCGATCACCCACCGGACAACCTCTGTCACGGCATTGGCGGAAAACGCGATGATGGCGGACGCCTGGGCGACGGCGATGCTCGCCTTAGGCCAGGAAAGAGGTCTGGAACTCGCCGAGAAACATAAACTTGCCGTGTTTTTTATCTCGCGGGATGTGACAAGCGACGAAGAAGCGTATATCACCGTACAAAGCAGCGCGTTCAAGGATGCGCAGGGGACCAACTGATCGGCAGGAACCGGTATGAGCACCTTTATTCTGGCATTTGTGTTGTTGCTGATCATCATGGTCGGAATGTCCCTGGGTGTGATGTTGATGGGCAAGACCATCAAGGGCAGCTGCGGTGGTCTGAACGCGATCTCGGGTGCCGACAAATGTGTTGTTTGCCAGAAAGATATCGACCCCGACAGCCCGCTGCGGGATCAATTGCAGTGCAAGCGCGCGAAAAAGATGCTGCAACAGATGGAAGGCTAGGATAACCCTCTTGGCATGAGCAAAGCCAAGAACATCCTTTTCATTATGTTCGACCAATTGCGCTGGGACTACCTCAGCTGCTACGGACATCCGCATCTTCACACACCAAATATTGACCGTCTCGCCTCGATGGGCGTCCGGTTCACGCGTGCCTATATCCAGTCCCCGATCTGCGGCAGTTCCCGCATGTCGACCTATACGGGTCGGTATGTGCATTCGCACGGTGCGTCCTGGAATGGCATCCCGCTGAAAGTCGGGGAGATCACAATGGGCGATCATCTGCGCAAAGCGGGGATGGAGTGCTGGTTGGTCGGCAAAACCCACATGCGCGCCGATGCCGAAGGCATGGCCCGGCTGGGGCTTGAACCCGACAGCCTGATCGGTGCACGTGTGGCGGAATGTGGCTTTGACGTCTTCGAGCGGGACGATGGGATGCGCCCCGAGGGGCCGGATGGGTTTTATGACCCTGAAGGTGCCAGGAAGTACAATCAGTATCTGGCGGAAAAAGGGTATGAGAGCGACAACCCGTGGCACGACTTTGCCAATTCCGGGCTGGATGCAGAGGGCAACGTTCTGTCGGGTTGGTTCCTGAAAAACTCGTCCGAGGCCGCGAACATTGCCGAGGAAGACAGCGAAACACCCTATTTGACCACCCGCGGCATCGAGTTCATGGAAAGTCACGAGGGGCCTTGGTGCTGCCATCTTAGTTATATCAAACCACATTGGCCCTATATCGTGCCCGAGCCCTATGCCTCGATGTATGGTCCCGCGCACGTTCTGCCCGTCGTCCGGTCCGAGGCCGAGCGGCAGAATGCACATCCGGTACTCAAGGCATTCATGGACACGAAAATCGGCCAGGCATTCTCACGCGACGATGTGCGCGAGGCGGTCATTCCTGCCTACATGGGTCTGATCAAACAAGCCGACGACCAGATGGGGCGGCTGTTCGACTGGATGGAGCAAACCGGGCGGATGCAGGACACCATGATCGTGCTGACCTCGGACCACGGAGATTTTCTGGGCGATCACTGGATGGGAGAGAAGACCTTCTTCCACGACGCTTCAACCAGAATGCCTCTGATCATTTATGACCCATCGCCCGAGGCTGACGCCACACGCGGCACTACCTGCGATGCGCTGGTCGAGTCCATCGATCTCGCCCCCACTTTTCTGGAGGTCGCAGGAGGAGAACCGACAGGTCATATCCTCGAGGGCCATTCCTTGTTGCCTCTTCTGCACGGGCGGGCCGATCATACGCCGCGCGATGTGGTGATCTGCGAGTATGACTATTCGGCCTCGCCCATTGCGCAGGCGTTGAACTCGTCAGTTCGCGATGCGGTTATGTTCATGGTCGCAAACAAAAAATGGAAGCTGATCCACTGCGAGGGTGGGCATCGCCCGATTCTGTTCGATCTCGAGAACGATCCGAATGAGCTGATCGATTTGGGCGAAAGCGCGGACCACGTGGATGTAATCACGCAGATGTACGATCACCTGTTCGCCTGGACCCGCCGCCAATCGCAGCGCACAACCCGTTCCGAACAGCAACTGCTGGACATGCGAGGTTCAAGCCGGGGCACCGGGGTGATTATCGGCATCTACGACGAAAACGAGACGCCGCTTGAGTTGACGGTCAAATATCGCAACCGCAAAGCGCGGCCCTACGGTGATTATGTGGGCAAGAAAGATTAATTCTGCCCGAAACGGCGTAATCAAGGTTCAACCCTGCGCGGGCTGGGATTAAAAGATGACCACGAGCCGCAACCGGAGAGCTTTCATGACTGCCCCCAAACCTGTCGTCCTGTGCATCCTTGATGGTTGGGGTTTGTCTGACGACACGACGGCCAACGCTCCTTATCTGGCTGATGCACCTACATTTGACGCGCTTATGGCCGAGGGTCCTCATGCGCAACTGATCACTCATGGCCCGGATGTCGGGCTGCCCAGTGGCCAGATGGGCAATTCCGAAGTTGGACATACCAATATCGGTGCAGGACGTATCGTCGCGATGGATTTGGGTCAGATCGATTTGGCTATCGAAGATGGCTCTTTCTTCGAAAACAAAGCGTTGCGGGATTTTATTGAAAAGGTGACGGCTGCGGACGGCACGGCGCATCTGATGGGTTTGGTGTCCGATGGCGGAGTGCATGGACATCTGGATCACTTAGTGGCTGCCGCCACGGCCATCACCGATGCAGGCGTCCCGGTGGTGATGCACGCCATCACCGACGGGCGTGACGTGCCTCCGAAATCTGCGTTTACCTATCTGGCGGAACTGCAGGATCGATTGCCCGAGGGGGCCAGAATCGCCACTGTTTGCGGGCGTTATTTTGCCATGGATCGCGACAACCGCTGGGAACGGGTGTCCGAAGCCTATGCTGCCATCGTCAAGGGGCAGGGCAGGGCGGAAACCTCTGCCCAATTCGCCGTGGATCATGCCTATAACCAGTCAGAAACCGATGAGTTCATCGCGCCGACCGTTCTGGGCGACTATGCCGGGATCAAAGATGGCGACGGTTTCTTTTGCCTCAATTTCCGGGCCGACCGGGCGCGTGAAATCCTGCGCGCGATCGGCGAGCCTGGATTTGCCGATTTCGATACGGGCCCGCGGCCGCAGCTTTCGGCGCTGCTGGGAATGGTCGAGTATTCCGACGGTCATAACGGCTATATGACCACGGTGTTCCCAAAGCGGGATATTGTGAACACTTTGGGCGAGTGGATCGCTAAACAGGGCTTGCGCCAGTTTCGTCTGGCTGAGACCGAGAAATACCCCCATGTTACATTCTTCCTCAACGGTGGCAAAGAACAGCCCGAAGGCGGGGAAGACAGATATATGCCGAAATCACCCAAGGTCGCGACATATGATCTGCAGCCCGAAATGTCTTCGGCTCAGGTGACAGAGAAGTTTGTCGAGGCGATCCACGAAGGATACGACTTGATCGTCACCAATTATGCCAATCCCGATATGGTTGGTCATTCGGGCGATCTGCAAGCGGCGATCAAGGCGTGCGAAGCTGTGGACCAAGGCCTGGCAAAGGTTGTTGCGGCGCTTCGGCAGGTGGGGGGGGCGATGATCGTGACGGCAGATCATGGAAATTGCGAAATGATGATCGATCCGGAAACAGGTGGTCCGCACACGGCACACACGTTGAACCCCGTTCCAGTAGTGCTGGTCGGTGGCCCCGACGGCGCAAGTCTGCGCGATGGGCGGCTGGCAGATCTGGCGCCGACCATTTTACAACTCATGGAGCTGCCGAAACCCGTTGAAATGACCGGGGAAAGCCTGCTGACATGAGGTTTCGACCGGCCCTTGCAGCGGTGTTGATATGGTCTGCACCCGTCGTCGCCCAAACCAGCCCGTCAAATGCGGCGCTGGAGGCGGCCGCGATGCTCGAGCAAGCGTCGATATCCCTGACAGACGCTGAAAGCGCCCGTGACCGGGTGCGCGCGCTGACCGAAACGATACAAGCCTACGAGGCCGGCCTGACGGCTATGCGCGACGGTTTGCGCCGCGCCGCTTTGCGCGAGGCACAGCTGACAGCCGAACTGCAGGTGAGGGAGCAGGAGGTGGCGCAGTTGCTGGGTGTTCTGCAGACCATCGAAACCACGGCACCTCCGGTACTGATGCTGCATCCTTCCGGCCCGTTGGGGGCCGCACGTACGGGCATGATGCTGTCAGAGGTCACGCCCGGCCTGAACGCGCAGGCGCAAGCTCTGGCCCATGACCTGCAGGAAGTTCAGACTTTGCGCCAGCTCCAGCAAAGTGCCGCCAATACGCTGACCGAAGGTTTGACAGGTGTACAGGATGCCCGCACACAGTTGAGCGAGGCCATCGCCGATCGCACCGACCTGCCGCGCCGTTTTGTGGAAGACCCTGTGCGTACCGCTATTCTGATTTCGTCTACGGAAACGTTGGATGGGTTTGCCAGCGGGTTATCGGAGATTTCCGAAGGAGAGATTGCCGTCACCAATGCCGATGTCTCGGGCCGCAAAGGCCAGATCACATTGCCTGCACAGGGTGTACTGCTTCACCGGGCAGGCGAAACGGATGCCGCAGGCGTGACCCGCCCCGGTCTTGTGCTGGGCACACGACCCCGAGCCCTGGTAACGTCGCCGACCTCCGCCACGATCCGCTACCGAGGGCCTTTGCTGGATCTCGGAAATCTGGTGATCCTCGAGCCGCAACCCGGGCTGCTTTTTGTGTTCTCAGGCCTGCAGGAGGTATATGGACAGACAGGCGAAGTGATCCCCGAGGGGGCTCCGGTAGGTCTTATGCCGGGCGAAACCCCGGAAATCGGCGCGATTATGTCAACAAGCGGTGATGGCACTGGTACTGACCGGTCAGAAACGCTCTATATAGAGGTCAGACAGGATAACAGCCCAGTGGACCCGGAATCATGGTTCCGGACGGACAAGGATGGATAAACAAGTATGAAGAAATTTGTGATGGCCGGTCTGGCCGGCACCGTGGCAGGGATAATCGCAACGACACAGATCGCGGGTCCTTTGCTGGCGCAAGAGGCCGAGAACAAGGCCAGCGTCTATGAGCAGCTTGATCTGTTTGGCGACATTTTCGAGCGTATCCGTGCTCAGTATGTCGAAGAAGTGGAAACTGACGAGTTGATCGAGGCCGCGATTGACGGGATGCTGACCTCGCTGGACCCGCATTCCAGCTACCTGTCGCCCGATGATGCCGAGCAGATGCGGGTACAGACGCGCGGTGAATTCGGCGGGCTGGGGATTGAAGTCACGCAGGAAGAGGGCTTTGTCAAAGTCGTCTCTCCTATCGATGACACTCCTGCGGCTGCGGCAGGCATCGAGGCGGGCGATTTCATCACCCATGTCGATGGCGAGAGCATTTTGGGGCTGACGCTGGATAAAGCCGTAGACCTGATGCGCGGCCCGGTGGGATCGGAGATCGTGATCACAGTCGTGCGCGAAGGTGAGCAGGAGCCATTCGACGTGACCATCGTTCGCGACACGATCAAGCTGACCGCTGTTCGCGCGCGAACCGAAGGTACGAGCGTTGTGTTGCGTGTCACGACCTTCAATGACCAGACCTACCCCAATCTCAAGGAAGGGTTGGAAGAGCAGATCGAAGAGGCCGGAGGCATTGAAAACGTTAATGGCGTCGTGCTGGATCTGCGCAACAATCCGGGCGGATTGCTGACACAGGCTATCAAAGTTTCGGACGCGTTTCTGGATGAGGGCGAGATCGTCTCGACCCGGGGCCGCAACCTTGAAGATGGTGAGCGGTTCAACGCAACACCCGGCGACCTGACCGCCGGCAAGCCCATCGTTGTGCTGATCAACGGCGGTTCGGCCTCGGCTTCGGAAATCGTCGCGGGAGCTTTGCAGGACCACCATCGCGCTATCGTGGTCGGAACCAAGAGCTTTGGCAAGGGATCGGTCCAGACGGTCATGCCGCTGCGGGGCGATGGCGCAATGCGCCTGACAACCTCGCGCTACTACACGCCCTCGGGCCGTTCGATCCAGGCCCTTGGCGTCAGCCCGGACATCATTGTGGAACAACCGCGCAATCGTCCGGATGAGGAAGAAGAGGAAGATACAGACACCCGCACCCGGTCCGAGGCCGACCTGCGCGGCAGCCTGAACAACGACAGTCTCAGCGAAGATGAAATTCGTCAGATCGAAGAAGATCGCGCCAAAGCTGAAGCGACTGCAGAACTGCGTGAAGAGGATTATCAGCTGGCCTATGCCATCGACATCCTCAAGGGTCTGTCGGCCTTCAATCCGACCGGTGGTCCGTCGCAGTAACGATCAGGGGCCGCCGCGTGCGGCCCTTTTTCTGTCCCGATTGACCTCACCTCAGCCTTCGACCTTATGCAGCTTTTTTTCGTCCAGCATCAGGGCAAGGACAATACCGATCGCAACCGAGAAAGTGGCAAAGATAAAGGCCATGTTCATGCCGGTATCAAAGGCCGCCGCAATGGCGGCCTTAACTTTTTCGACCTCGGCCGAATCCAGTTTCTGTAACACAGCTTTCGCGGAATCAGTGGTCAACGTTCCACCGGTGATCATTTTCTGATCAGCTTCGGACATATTGATGCCTGCGGCTGCAAGCCGGGTTTTCAGGTTGGACAGGCTGGATACATACATGATCGCCGTAGCACAGGCGACAGCGACCGCGCCGTACACAAGATGGGTCATGAAGCTCAGGCCGCCAACCAGACCAGCGCGTTCCGGCTTGACCGCGCAGACAGCGGCGGTGCCTGACGGGCCCACCGTCAGCGTTGCACCCAGCCCGATCAGGGCCATTCCCGGCAGGATCTGGAGATACCCGGCCCCGGACGGCATCACGACAACGCTAGCCGCCCCGACAGTTGCGCAGATATATCCCCAAAACAGCAGCCTTTTGGGGCCAAAATCATTGTATAGCGTACCCGAGACGATGGAGCCGACAGCCAGCAAAACCGTCAATGGCGCCAATCCCAGCGCCGATTGAAAGACGGACCAGCCAAGAACCTTTTGCATGTATTGCGGAAAATACAGCAAACCCACAAAAGCGGCAGAGACGTTGAACATATTCAGGCCCAGCGTGATCAGAAACTCCCGGTTCTGCATCAACTGAGGCAAAAGTAAAGGTTCCTTGACCCTTTTCTCGACCTTCGGAAACAAGAAAAACAACGCGGCGCTGACAAAAAACAGCAACAAGAGAGGCCGCGAAGTCCACCCCCAGTCGGCCCCCACGTCAAGCCCATAGAGCAGCAACAGAACCGCGCAGGACAGGACGCCCACCCCGGCAAAGTCGATGTGTTCACCTGTCTTGTGTTCAGTTTCACGCTCCATCAACAGGATAGCCGTTACCATCGAGACGCAGGAAAACACCACATTGGCCAGGAAAAACAGTCGCCAGTCGCCCAGATTTACCGCCGCCCCGCTGATCATCGGACCAAAGACATTGCCTGTGGTGACACCCGCCAGGATCAGCCCCATCACCAGCGCGCGGTGTTCATCTTTTGAGACCTTGGTCGCTCCGAACGCCAGTGTACAGGGCCAGACGCAACCCGCGCCAATTCCCTGCAGCGCGCGGGCTCCGATCAGGTAATCCAATCCGGGGGAAACAAAGCACATAACCGAGGCGAACAGGAAAATCGAAAGGCCGATAATCATCATCTTGCGGTGACCGTACATGTCGCCCAAGCGGCCCCCTGCAACCATCGTCATCGCAAAAAACAGAGCGTAGATATTCAGCACCCACTGGGTGCTGGTAATATCCGCGTCAAAGCTGCTTTCGATGGCGGGCACCAGCATCAGAGCTCCGGTAAAATCGATCCCGATCCCGAAGGCCGTCACCATCAGTGCGATGACCTTGATGATACTTTTGCGGTCCATAGGCTCGCCGGTTGATACCCGAATGAACCAATGATGCACGGATAGGCCCGAAAAGATAGAGCGTTGCCCGGATGCGGTGATTAATGCCGCTGTCAGGGCTTGCCTTGAGAGGTCTGAGAGAGGCGGAAGGCGCGCTTCAGCATGTCCAGCTCAGCACGCAACAATGCAAGCTCTGCCCTCAGGTCATCTTCGGCGGGTGAGCCTGCGATGATTGTAAAATCCCCCAGCTTCCGGCCTGTGATCTCGTCGCGGATCAACACGCAGTGGACACCCTCCGACAATGCGGCGGATGGCACAGGTATGTGCAAGGACCAGCCATCATCGTCAGGTGTCAGTTCCACATTCGGAAGGGGCTCATTAAGATACAGCACCTCGATCTGCGGAGTGCTGTCACTGGTCACATGGCCTTCCCACGAAGCATTTTCAAAGCGGATTGGGGTCAGGGTGGTATCGGTCATCGTTTGCCCCTTACAGATCGGCCCGATGGCAGCGACAAAAGGTCAGGTCGCGCAGAACCACCCGGTTCATCGCTGGCTGATCAATGATCAGATCCAGCCAGAGTTTTTCAATTCGACGTTCATTCAGGTGAAGATGTGCCAGATCGAAATCTACTGCGACCGCCGACGTCGATAGATCAAGCTCACGCAGGACCTGCTCGGTATTTGGGCCGTGCTGGATGTTGAGGCGGGCGAAGACGATTGTAGGACGCTCGTATTCGATCATCGTATCAACGTGCATCAGATGCTGGCGGGTCAGATTCACGGCAGCCTCTGTCGGCAATTCAATGGACAGAGACAGAAAGGACCCCTGAAAATCGAAAACTTCAATAGCCAGGCTGAAAGGTGCCAGATCCTTGTCACGACGGTTCCGGATCTGCTGCACGCCGATCTCGGCCCGGCTGCAATCGTGAAACAGTGTTACCTGACCATCGACCTTAGCCTTGCGCGGGGCCGAGGCGATACCCTTTTGGAACATGGGTGCACGCCATAGGTCCGGGCGCCAGGACCAGTCAGTTCCAAGTGGTTTTGCAAACTGGTTGGCACCAATAAAAGGTTGGGTCAGTCGTTTGTTTGCCTTTCGAATCACCTGCTCCAGCTGCCCGCGCAACAGGCGTGCCTCATCACGTTGACGGCGCAAATCCGGCAAAGCGAGCTGATCTGACTGCTGCGCGGCGCGCTGCCATCGCGCCAGAGCCCTACGCTGAATATAACGATCCAGAAGTCTTCCCATCGCCTCATCTTCCAAGACTGCCCCTCTTTAGTCAAAGTCCGGGCAGGGGACAAACCGGTCTTGAGCATTTAGCGGATAAAACTTCCTTAAATCTGAATGCGGTCATGCGCCAGATCGGATTTTGGGTCGCCAATGTCCAGCCATTCTTGCAATAGGACGGGCTGCGGCTTACCGTCCGCATTCTGGCTGCGTGTACTATCGTCATTTGCCCCAGATCATACAGTTTCACCACGAGGCAGGGGCATGGAACCCACTCTATTTTCGTTCATTTGGAAACACTCGAAGAAACAGCAACTGGTGCTGCTGATGCTGACAGTTCTGTCGTTTCCATTCCTCTATGCTTCTCTGGAGCTTCCCAAACAGATCATCAATGACGCCATTGGTGCGCCTGCGGATACCGTCACAGTACATGGCTTCACGGTCAGCCAGATACAGTATCTGTTGATTCTGTGTTTCGCCTTTCTGGCAACCGTGATCGCCAGCGGTGTGATGAAGATGCGCATCAACACCATGAAGGGCATTCTGGCCGAGCGGATGTTACGCCGTCTGCGCTTTACTCTGATCAGCCGTTCGATGCGGTTTCCAAAATCCTATTTTGCCACAACCAGCCAGGGTGAGCTGGTGTCGATGATTACGTCCGAGGCAGAACCCATGGGCGGGCTAATGGGAGACGCCATTGCGCAGCCCGTGTTCCAGTTCGGCCAAATGATGACGATCGTCACCTTTCTGTTCATGCAAAGTGTGTGGTTCGGGCTTGCCAGCATTGCGCTGATCCCTTTGCAGGCCTGGCTGATTCCCAAGCTTCAGCGCCAGATCAACCTTCTGAATAAGGACCGTATTCAGGAGGTCCGGCGGCTGAGTTCGGAAATCGGCGAGAGCGCGGCCGGGATCAGCGACCTGCGCGCCAATGGTGGCTGGCGCTATCGCCTGGCGCAGTTCAGTCATCGCCTGGGAACCTTGTCCGAGATCCGCTTCAAGATCTACAACAAGAAGTTCTTCATGAAGTTCCTCAACAATCTGATCACTCAGATGACGCCCTTCCTGTTCTATTCGGTGGGCGGCTATCTGGCGATCACCGGCGAGGTGACAGTTGGTGCGCTGGTCGCCGCATTGGGGGCCTACAAGGATCTCAGCGGTCCGTGGAAGGATCTTCTGACCTATTACAATCAGGTGCAGGACATGTCGCTGCGCTGGGAGGTTGTGACCGAAAGGTTCGCCCCGTCGAACATGATACCCGAGCGGCTGTTTGAAGGTGTGCCGGAGGCCATACCGCACCTGTCCGGAGATATCGAGCTTCGCAACGTGACTGTGCGCGACGATGACGGCAAGACCATCCTCGAAGATATCGACCTGACCATTCCCCGAGGCGCCCGCGTTGCCATCCAGTCAAAACACGCGTCCGAGCGCAGCGCTCTTGCTCAACTGTTGACGCGCGAACTGCTGCCGGCTCAGGGAGAGGTGCTGATGGCCGGTCATAACCTGAACGACCTCCATCAAGCGGTGATTGCAGCGCGAATCGGTTATGCCTACTCGCGACCCTACCTGTTCGATGGAACGCTGGGGGATAACCTTCTGATGCCGCTGCGCACGCATCCCCAGCACGAAAGTGATGCTTTACGAGCGCCCTCGCGCCGTCAGATCGAAGCCGTTCGTGCGGGGAACCCTCCTGATTCCCTGTCTGACGAATGGATCGACCCCAGCCTGGCTGGCCTCGATGACATCGAAGACATTCGCGACTGGTGGTTTCAGCTTGTCGAAGCGATGGGCATTGATGAGTTCATGTTCCGCCGCACCTTGCGATCTCAGTTCGATCCGGAATTGCATCCGAAACTGGCGCAAGAGATCGTCAACCTGCGAGATACCGTAGCCAATCGCCTGCAAGAGCACGGGCTGGACAAATTTGTCTACCGGTTCGATCCCGACCAGTTCAATCCGGCCGTACCGTTGGGCGGGAACCTGTTGTTTGCGTCTCCGTCGCGTGACATTGCACCTGATATCCTTGCGGGTGACGAGCGGTTCCTGTCGATGCTCAAATCGCACGACCTGGATGATGATGCGCTTGGTATCGCCCAGGCCGTGCTGGAAACGCTGCACCAGACCTTCGGACGTGACGGGGCCGACCACCCGCTGTTCCTGCGACTGGGTATGTCAAAGGACATGTATCACCGCTTGCTTGATATCGAGGAACGTCGCAAGACCAAGGGCGAAGAGTCGATCGGCGATAAGGAACGCGCACTTCTGTTAACGGTGCCATTCATGCTGACCGCTGAACAAATCGGCCCCAGCTTTCCGGAAGAATACAAGGACAAGATTTTGTCCATCCGCCACAGTCAGGCCGAAATGCTGCGGGACGCTATGGGCGCAATGTTCGTGCCGGTTTCGCCGGATGGCTACGTTCCGCGCCTGACGGCGATGGAAAATGCGCTTTATGGCCGGGTGTCGATCATGGCTGGTGCGCAGGCAGAAGAGATTGAAGATCTGGTTGCAGAGGTCCTGAACGAAGCCGGATTGCGCCGCAGAGCCGCTGCAATCATCTACGATCTTCCGTCCGGGCTGGGCGGAAACAATCTGCCGACCGTGTTTCAGGAACGCGCCGCCTTTTCACGCGCGGGGATAAAGCGCCCCGATATCTTGATCCTCGACAAAGCGCTGGCCAGCCATGATTCCGAAAGCCGCCTGCGGACCCGGCTGAAGCTGCGCGAGTTGTTACCCGATTCGATCATGATCTTCATGGAGGATCATTTTGCCCATCCTGAAGCCTACGATCTGTTTGTCGAGATCAAGGATGGTCGGATCGATGGGGTCTCGCGCGTATCCACCGAAGTCGAAGACCAGGGCTCTGACGACCTGAGCCGAAAGCTCAAGATCATTTCATCGACCGAGCTGTTTTCGCGGGTGGATGGACGCAATCAACGCCTGCTGGCTTTCTCGGCTCAATGGTACGAGGCGGCGGCAGGACAAACCATATTCTCCCGCGGTCAGGCCCCGGACGCAGCCTATCTGTGTATATCGGGTCAGGCCAGCCTGAACTGGTTGGATGAACATGGCGAGATGCGCTCGATCTCTACGGTCGAACCGGGGCGGCTGATCGGCGACCTTGCGATCATTACCAACGAGCCCCGGCAGTTGGACCTGGTGGCCACCACTGATTGCGCCTTCCTGCGGATTGGCGCCGAAGAGTTGCGCGCCGTGATCGAGAGCGATGCAGGTGTTGCAATGAGATTGCTCGAAACCGTGGCGGGTTATCTGACGGCCGTGTCCGAACGTCTGCGTGACCCGAATACGCCGTTCGTGCATGATCCCGCTGTGTTTGATAGCGGGCAAGACGATGAAAGCTGAGGGACCCCATGGCGCCTATGACAATCATCGACACCTGCTAAGCGGCGCCCGCAGATACCCGGAGATATGGCGCCTGCTTGCGGGGCTTGTCCTGATCTCGGTTGTGGTGGTGACGCTCAATGCACTGTTATTCGCCGTTGTTGCGGGTCTCGGGGCTCCGGGTTCGGCGGCTGCGTTTCTGACCGGTTCATCACCGCTGGCGCTTCTCGTTGTTCTATCAAGCTTTGTTTTCGCGACCTTTGGTGTCGCACTGGGTGCCCGGCTGTTTCAGCACCGTTCGCTTGCCTCGGTCCTTGGAGAGCAATCCCTGACCATGCGGCAATTCTGGCGCGTCCTGCGCGCGCTGCTGGTGCTTGCGTTGGTGATATTGATTCTGCCTCCCTACGATCTGGGCGTGCCTTTGATAGCAAACCTGTCCTTGTCGAAATGGCTGCTGCTGTTGCCGTTGTCGGTTATCGCCGTCCTGATTCAGACGAGCGCCGAGGAAATTCTGTTTCGTGGCTACCTGCAGCAAAGTCTGGCGGCGCGCTTTCGATCTCCGTTAATCTGGATGGGGCTGCCTTCACTCCTTTTCGCAGCGGGGCACTATAGTCCGGCCACAGTTGGTGATAATGCGCTGCTGATTGCCATATGGGCGCTGGCCTTTGGGTTGCTGACTGCCGATCTGACCGCCAGGGCGGGCACTCTGGGGCCTGCTATCGCCCTGCATTTTTTCAATAATTTTACAGCTTTACTGGTTATTTCCCTGCCCGACAATCTTGGGGGACTGGCTTTATTCCACCTGCCTTATGAGTCGTCGGATACCGATGCCCTGAGGCCTTGGTTGTTCGTCGACTTTGCGCTGATGATCGTGGGGTGGCTTACGGCGCGATTGGTCCTCAGGCGCTGATTGCATTTCCCCGCGTTGCGCCTTATTTGACGTCAACGCCGCATTATCAAGGTTCCGACATGAACTGGATCACAAACTACGTCCGCCCCCGGATCAACTCGATCTTCTCGCGCCGCGAAGTGCCCGAAAATCTGTGGCACAAGTGCGATGAATGCGGAACCATGCTGTTCCATCGCGAACTGGCGGACAACCAGAATGTCTGCACGCAATGTGGCCATCACATGGCGATCACGCCGCGAGACCGGTTCAAGCATCTGTTCGATGGCGGCATCTTTTCCGAAGTCGATGTTCCCGCCCCCAATGATGATCCGCTGCATTTCCGTGATCAGAAGAAATATCCCGACCGCATGAAAGCAGCGCAGAAAAAGACTGGCGAGAAAGAAGCGATGCTGGTCGCCCTTGGCGAAATCGGCCGTACACCGATTGTGGCCGCTGCGCAGGATTTCTCGTTCATGGGCGGGTCGATGGGTATGTATGTAGGCAATGCCATCATCGCCGCGGCCCAGGAGGCAGTGAAACTGAAACGCCCGCTGATCCTGTTCTCGGCAGCGGGCGGTGCGCGGATGCAGGAAGGCATTCTGAGCTTGATGCAGATGCCCCGCACCACGGTGGCAGTTGAAATGCTCAAAGAAGCAAACCTGCCCTACATTGTCGTGCTGACTCACCCGACCACAGGCGGCGTTACCGCATCCTATGCCATGCTTGGTGACGTTCACATTTCGGAACCCAATGCCCTGATTTGTTTCGCCGGTCCCCGAGTGATCGAGCAAACCATTCGTGAGAAACTGCCCGAAGGTTTCCAGCGCGCCGAATATCTGCTGGACCACGGTATGCTCGACAGGGTCACCAAGCGGACCGAGATGCGGGAAGAGCTGATTACCATTACCCGGATGCTGATGAACCAACCGCCTGCGGTCAAAGGCGACCTGCCGGCGCCCGAACCAGAAGAAGCCACCACGCAGACACCTTCCGAGGATACGGTCGAAAAATGACCACCCGGACCTCGGATGTCATCCTTGACCGGATGATGGCGCTGCACCCTAAGATCATCGATTTGACCCTGGATCGGGTCTGGCGTTTGCTGGCGGCGCTGGACAATCCGCAAACCAAGCTGCCTCCGGTCATTCATATCGCCGGGACAAACGGCAAGGGTTCGACTCAGGCCATGATACGGGCCGGGCTCGAAGGGGCAGGGCGCGCGGTCCATGCCTATACCTCGCCCCATCTCGCCCGGTTTCATGAACGCATCCGGCTCGGCGGAGAGCTGATTTCCGAATCCAACCTCACCGCCGTGCTGGACGAATGCTACGCCGCCAATGGTGGTGAAAACATCACCTATTTCGAGATCACGACCTGCGCCGCTCTGCTGGCGTTTTCCCGCGCTCAGGCGGATTATACGCTGCTTGAAGTCGGCCTGGGCGGGCGTCTGGACGCGACCAATGTGGTCGAACAACCCGAGGTGACCGTCATTACTCCGGTGTCGATTGATCATGAGCAATTCCTCGGCGACACGCTGGGCAAGATCGCCGCCGAAAAAGCAGGGATTATCAAGCCGGGTGTTCCCTGTATCGTTGGTCCGCAGCAGGAAGAAGCGCTGGAAGTTATCGAGTATACTGCCGCGCGCCTGGGTGCCCCACTGATGGTTCATGGGCAGCACTGGCATGTGCACACCGAAAACGGGCGCTTGATCTATCAGGACGAAACAGGTTTGCGCGATCTGCCGATGCCAAACCTGCTGGGAGGCCACCAGATCCAGAACGCGGGTGCAGCCCTGGCCGTATTGCGCCATCTGCAAATGGGCGATGACGCCTATGAGGCCGCAGTCACCAAAGCCGAATGGCCCGCCCGCATGCAGCGTCTGAAAGCCGGTCCTCTGGTCGAACAGGCCCCACATGCCGAGCTTTGGCTGGACGGCGGCCACAACGCGGCTGCAGGTCTCGCACTGGCCGATGTGTTGTCCTCCTTGCCCGCCCGACCGACGCATATGATTTGCGGTATGCTGAATACCAAGGATGTCACCGGCTACCTTGCACCCTTGGCGCAAAAAGCCGATAGCCTGACCGCCGTCTCGATCCCCGGCGAACAAAACACCCTGAGTGCCGACGAAACCGCAGCCGCAGCCGCTAAAGTCAACCTTTCCGCATCAACAGCCGAAAGCGTTGCAGACGCCCTTGTCGCAATCACCGCTGAAACGCCCGATGCACGTGTTCTGATCTGCGGATCACTTTATCTCGCGGGAAACATCCTCCGAGAAAACGCCTGATCCTTCACCTGGTCAAAAATACTCCGGGGGAGACCGACCCGTCAGGGTCGGGCGGGGGCAGAGCCCCTATTTTCCCCAGTTCCTATCCTGCATCTCACGCAGCCGCGACGCCGTACGTTCGAATTCAAACGTACCTTCGCCTTCGACATACAGCATCTCTGGTTCGGCGGCGGCAGAACAGATCAGCCGGACCTTTGCCTCATACAGCGCGTCGATCAGCGTGACAAACCGCTTGGCCTCGTTGAAATTGTTACGCGACAGGCGCGGAACGTCTTCCAGCACTAGTACTTTAAGCGCCTCGGCGATCGCCAGATAGTCTCCTGGCCCCAGCATCCGTCCGCAAAGATCATAGAACGATGCGCGTGCCACGCCGTTGCGAAACGCGGGCAGTACAACCTCCCGGCCCTTGATCTGCAGGGCCAGCGGCTCCGCCGGGCCACCTGACAGATCATTCCACACGGCGCGAATCTTGTTTCGCGCTTCTGGTCCGATGGGGGTGAAGTAAACCGGCGAACCCTCAAGCCGATTCTGCCGGTAATCCGTGGGTGAGGCCAGTTCCCACACCTCCAGCTGCTCCTTGATGTGCTGGATGAAAGGCAGGAACAATTGCCGGTTCAGTCCGTCCTTGTACAGATCGTCCGGATGCCTGTTGGATGTTGTGACAATCACAACCCCACCCTTATGGAGCATATCAAAGAGCCGCCCAACGATCATCGCGTCGGTGATATCGGTGATCTGCATCTCGTCAAAGGCCAGCACGCGCACAGATTTGACGACCGCTTCGGCCACCGGGGCCAACGCATCCTCGACACCGTCTTCACGCGCCTTGTGCAGGCCGGTGTGAATTTCCTGCATGAAGGCGTGGAAATGAACCCGGCGGACGGGGGTATCACCCAACGTCCCGACAAACATATCCATCAACATCGACTTACCGCGTCCGACGCCGCCCCAAAGATACAGCCCCTTGGGCGGAGGTGGCGCTTTACGGAAAAAACCGCGTTTCGCCGGCTCTGCCAATGCAGCCCGAATTCGCTCAAACCGGGGCAGAACGGCTTCTTGCGCGTCGTCCCGCGTCAGAGAACCATCGGCGATACGATTTTCATAAAGCGAAATCAAATCCGTCATATGTTGAGGCATACCGCCCGACTCGTACATTGAAAAGAAACCTTTTTTCCTGACACATCAATTTTGCTGAACTGGCGCCACAAAACTCCTGAATTGACGCTTCAGCCTGTCCCGCTAACGTCTGACAGAACAAAAGTCCGGAGCCCCCATGCCGCAGTCCGCCCGCCTGTTGAACCCGATCCTGATTGTCGGGTGTATCATCATTACTGTAAGTTTCGCGGTGCGCGCCTCATTCGGTGTGTTCCAGATTCCCATCGCGGATGAATTCGGCTGGCTGCGTACCGACTTTTCGATGGCCATCGCGATCCAGAACCTGGCGTGGGGGATCGGGCAGCCGATCTTTGGCGCCATAGCCGAGAGGATAGGGGACCGGCGCGCAATTGTCCTGGGCGCTTTGACCTATACGGCGGGATTGGTGCTGTCGGCATGGTCGGTTACACCCTTTGAACATCAGATGTATGCGTGGCTCGTGGGATTCGGTATCGCCGGAACGGGGTTTGGCTTGGTCCTCGCAGTCGTTGGTCGGGCATCGTCAGACGAAAACCGTTCTATGTCATTGGCCATCGTCACCGCTGCAGGCAGCTTCGGACAGGTGATCGGGGCACCTACGGCCGAATGGTTGCTGACGTTCTTGCCCTGGCAGCAGGTTTTCCTTGTCTTCGCCGTGGCAATTCTGGCCTTGATACTGACGTTGCCTTTCATGCGCGCACCACAACCGGTCAGTAAGACCGAACTGGAAGAAAGCATGGGGCAAATCCTGACCAAGGCTTTCCGCGACCCTTCATATGCGTTGATCGCAATCGGATTTTTCAGCTGTGGCTATCAACTGGGTTTTGTAACGGCCCATTTCCCTGCATTCGTCACCGAGATGTGCGGCCCGATCGAGCCCGGAGGACTGCTGTATTCCATGGGCATCACGACAACATCAGCCTTGGGTGCGATTGCCATTTCGCTGATTGGGCTGGCCAATATCGGTGGAACACTTCTGGCGGGCTGGGCGGGAAGCCGTTTTCCAAAGAAGTACCTGCTCGCAGCCGTTTACACGGGCCGCACGCTCGCAGCAGGCACATTCATCGTGTTCCCGATCACGCCCCTTTCGGTTATAGCGTTCTCATTGGTAATGGGATCGCTTTGGCTTGCGACAGTGCCGCTGACTTCGGGTCTGGTCGCTCATCTTTATGGCCTGCGATACATGGGAACACTTTACGGAATTGTTTTCCTCAGCCATCAGATCGGCAGTTTTTTGGGCATCTGGCTGGGCGGGCGCATGTATGATCAATACGGTGACTACACAATGGTCTGGTGGATTGGTGTCGCGATCGGGGCCTTTAGTGCAATCATACACCTACCTATAAAAGAGGACCGCTCCGCAGTTGCCGCGGCAGTGTGATCACGCCTGGAACTTGTCGATGATGTAGCGGCTGGTCATCAGATCCAGATGAGCGCCGCCGCCGTTCTTGAACACCGTTATCGCGGATGGGTTCGGCGAGAACTTATCCAGCGCATAATAATCGGCGATCAGATCATCGTGTGAAATGGTGCCTTCAACGATAGGAATCCTGATCTCTCCGATATGATCGACGGTCGAGTCAAAGCTGTCCATGTAGATCGACGCGCGCTGCAGCACGGTATCGTCGGCCTCGCGCATATCCGGTCGATAGGCTCCGACCAGATTCAGGTGCTGACCGGGATGCAGCCATTCTCCCCGGATGACTGGCTGCGTGCTCATCGTGGCGGTTGCGATGATATCTGCGCGGCTGACGGCGTCCGCCAGATCATAGGCGACGTCAACATAACCCAGCTTTCTCGCAAGAGCCTCGGCCTTGGCGCTTGTCCGGTTCCACAGAGAAATCCGGGCGCGTGGAAAGCCCGCCGTGAAAGCCTCGCACAGGGACGACGCGACGGGTCCCGCACCGACGATCACTATGTTGCGGCTGTCGGGATTGGCCAGTCTGAGCGCCCCCAACAGGCTATCGCCCGCAGTTTTCCACTTGGTCACAAGGAAGAAATCGATAAGAGCTGCCAGCCGCCCGTCAGCGTCGTCATACACACTGACCGATCCGTCAATCACGGGTCGCCCGATCTGCGCATTGTCAGGGAATATCGTCGTCGATTTCACAGCGATGCCCAAACCATCGACCCAGGCTGAGCGTGATAACAACGTGTCTTTGCCCCGGTACAGAAACGTATCTTCGATCTGCGCGCGTGGACGTTGATGGCCATCTGCAATAGCCTGCGCCAACTCGATCCAATCAAGCCTGGCCTCACCTTCTGCGAATGGTATCTGGAGTACGTTCAACGTGCCTGAGCTTCCGTCAGCAGACCTTCGGCGATCAGCCTTTCAGCCCAGCCTTCCGGAGATTGAAAATGATGGGTTTGCCACCCGCGCGCTCGTGCGGTTTCAATATTTTCGATTCGGTCATCCGCAAATAGAAGAGACTGGGGCGGCAGGCCGCAATCCGCCTCGACCATCTCATATATCGGTTTGTATGGTTTGACGGCTTTCATTCGGCCCGAAACATACTGACGATCAAACTCATTCAGAAACGGATAGACGGTGCTGGCATAGTCGAAATTCTGCACCCCGAAATTACTCAAAGCAAAGACCGGTATACCCTCGGACCGCAGGGCTCGTAACAGCCGGACCGAATGCGGTATCTCGGGCGCGGCAAGTTCAATCCAATTGTCATGCCACATGCGGATTTCTTCCCGCCATTCGGGGTATTTGTCCGCCCACCGATATATTGTATCTGTGAAATGATGCCCCTGGTCGACCAGATCATTCATTCCGTGCGGATCGACCTCGGCAAACATCGCCTTTCTGCGGTCTTCGCCAATCACACGGTCATAATAGCGTTCAGGCTGCCATTCGATCAGAACGTTGCCAATATCGAAAATCACGGCCTCTATAGGCATGGGCGATCCTGTCTGTATGCTACCGAATTGAGACGAATGAACCAATCATCGCGCCGGGTTTCAAGAGCGGATTCCGCAGCGCGTAGCGCTGCCCCGCCCAACTGGACGGGGTGCATCTGTGATGCAATCCGGCCCGGCGGGAGCCTCACCCGCGTTTTGCCGCTCGCAACTCACGCTCGAGCGCATCCAGAAATCGAGATCGATCGGCCTTTGAGAACGGTTTACCGCCTCCGCCGGTGCCCAGCGGGTTTGCCGCCCGCAAATCGGCCATCAGATCGCGCATGGCAAGTTGCTGGCCAATATTTGCTGCGGTGAATGTCTCGCCATTCGGGCGCAGCACACGGGCGCCTGCCTCGACGCACTTCGCGGCCAAGGGGATATCGGACGTTACAACCACGTCCCCCGGACCACTTTGGTCAGCAATCCACTTGTCGGCCTCATCCGCACCTTCCGCAACGATGACGACCTGAACCAGCGGGTTCGCCGATGGGCGCAGGCCACCATTGGAGACAAGTGCCATCGGCACCCTGTGACGGGTTGCAACCCGTTCGGCCTCGGCCTTTACAGGGCAGGCATCGCCATCGATATAAAGCGTGGTCACGCTTCCTTGGCCTGTTTTGGTGCCGGTTTGGCTTTCGACGCGGTCTTGCGTACCTTGAACTCGTCCGGGATCGGCATCCGGTTGAACGCGTCCAGCCCGGCGATCTTGTAAGCCTCGGCCAGCGTCGGATAGTTGAAGGTGTTCTGCACAAAATAGTCCACGGTGCCCTTCAGGTTCAGAACCGCCTGCGCGATATGGATCAGCTCGGTGGCGCCTTCACCCACGATCTGCACACCCAGAACCCGGCGGGTCTTGAGCGAGAACAGCATTTTCAGCATACCGTGCTCCAGCCCCATGATATGCCCGCGCGAGGTTTCGCGGAACCGTGCAACGCCCACCTCATAAGGGATGCCGCGTTCCTGCAATTCTTCCTCGGACATGCCACAGGTCGAGATTTCGGGCACCGAGTAGATCCCATAGGGATACCAGGGGCTTTCCGGCAAGGTGGGCGTTTCAAGTGCATGGCAAGCCGCGACTCGCCCTTGTTGCAAAGACGTTGACGCCAGCGAGGGGTGTCCGATGACGTCACCGGTCGCGTAGATATGCGGCACCGAAGTCTGATAGGTTTTTCGGTCGACGGTGATCCGGTTGCGGTGATCAGTTTCGATTCCTACAGCATCAAGGTTCAGGGCCGTCGTCGCCCCCATACGCCCTGCGGCGAACAGAAGCATCTCGGCCCGGACGTGACGACCGTTGTCCAGCGTGACCTCGACATGGCCGCCCGCGTCTTCGATCTTTTCAACGGCCGAACCCAGCCGCAGGTCAACCCCGTTTTCACGAATCTGATGTGTAAAGTCGTGGATCAGTGTCTTGTCGATAAAGTCCAGAAACGTCTCGCGCGGTTCGATCAGCGTTACCCGGACGTCCAGGGCCGAGAACATCGTGGCGTATTCGACGCCGATCACACCTGCACCGATCACGCATAACGAGCGCGGAATTTCCTCCATCTCAAGGAAATCATCGCCGTCGACCACTGTCTTGCCGTTGAAAGGCACATAATCGGGGCGGTAGGTTTTGGTGCCGGTGGCAATCAGGAACTTGGCCGCGGTCAGGCGTGTGGTCTCACCCGCGTCCGTTGCAACTTCTACCTCATGTGGTCCGGTGAAGGTCGCAAGCCCGTTCAAGGTTTCCACGTGGTTGCGATTGAACTGATGCTCCAGCACATCGACCTCGTGATCGAGCGTCATGTGCAGCCGCGCTTTCAAATCCTCGGCCCGGATCTGATCCTTGACCCGATAGGAGCGCCCGTAAAAGCTGCGTTCGCGCCAACCCGACAGGTTCAACACGGTCTCGCGCAGCGTCTTCGATGGGATGGTGCCGGTGTGCACAGATACGCCGCCAAAACGATCTTTGCGGTCAATCACAAGCACCCGGCGCTGCAGTTTGCCCGCCTGAATTGCCGCTGCGCGGCCCGAAGGGCCGGAGCCGATGATGATCAGGTCGTAATCATATTTGCTCATGCCTCAGTCCCCGTACAGCGCTTCAGCGTGAAAGGTGACGTGATCCTCCATGAAGGTGGACACGAAATAGTAGGAATGGTCATAGCCCGGCTGCAGGCGATATGTGGCTTGCTGGCGACGCTCAGCAATCGCCTGCGCCAGCGCTTCCGGGCGCAACAGATCCATGAACTGATCATCGGCACCGGTGTCGATCAGGACGGGGCCGTCGAAGCCCGCGCTTTTCATCATCGCGGACGCGTCATGTTTGGCCCATGCCGATTCATCGTCGCCAAGATATGCGCTGAGCTGTTTGCGGCCCCAATCCGCACCCATCGGGTTTGAAATCGGCGAGAAGGCCGAAACCGAGCGGTAGCGCCCCGGCAGGTTCATCGCAAGCGTCAGGGCACCATGCCCGCCCATGGAATGGCCGGTGATTGCCTGCCGATCCGTATCAATCGCAAATCTCTCAGCCAGAAGATCGGGTAGCTCTTCGGCCACATAGTCCCACATATTGAAATGCGGCGCCCAGGGCTTTTGAGTGGCATTGACATAGAATCCAGCGCCCTGCCCCAGGTCGTAGTCTTCGTGATCTGCCACACCCTCGCCACGTGGAGAGGTATCGGGAAACACCAGCGCAATACCTTGCTCAGCGGCCCAGCCCTGCGCACCTGCCTTGGTCATGGCGTTTTCATGGGTGCACGTCAGGCCCGACAGATACCACAGAACAGGAACGGGACCGTCCTTGGCTTCGGCGGGAAGAAACAGACCGAATGTCATATCACATCTGCACGCCGAGGAGGTGTGGCGGTAGACGCCCTGCACACCACCAAAACAGGCGTTTTCCGAAAGGGTTTCCATCGAGCTTATCCTTGCGTTGTGTCCGCGCCATGGCTAACGCTCCGCTGCGTCGACGTAAAGTGCAGGTGCCTCCGGCGGGAGCGTTTTCCGAAAAAGATGAAGATCAGAAGGCGCTGACCCAGCCAATTACCAACGGAACGGTCATTATGCTGGCCACGGTCGATAGCAAGATGGCCGCAGACACGCGTTGCGGGGCCACGCCATAATGTGCGGCAAGCATGTAGACATTCCCCGCAACGGGCAACGACGCCGCAGCGATCGCGACCATCGCGGGGAAGGGGGCGACCGGGATCAGCCAGATCACCATAAGCGCCACGAAAAGCGGATGCAGGACCAGCTTGCAAAAACTCAGCCAACCCGCGATCTGGATGCGCTCGGCCGATTTGTCCGCCAGCGACGCGCCGATGGCAAACAGCGCGCCGGGAGTAGCGGCGCCGCCAAGAATTGTCAGGAAATCGTTCAGGGGATCAGGGACAGGCACCCGGAGCGCTGACCATATCAATCCACCGGAGATCGACAGGATCATCGGGTTTTTTAACAACCCGATCCCGATCAGGCGTACCGTTCCCAATCCCAGGCGGCCGTCGCGGCCTGCATTGATCAGAATGACTATCAATGATGAGAACACGACCAGATCGACGGTCAGAACCAGCATTACGGGCCCTATGGCTGCCTCGGAGAACAAAAGTGCCAGCATGGGCAAACCCAGAAATCCGACATTGCCGATGGCCGCGCATTGTGCCTCAACCGCTGCAGTAGGGATATCCAGACCGCGCAGATAGGCGACGATCGTTGCGATTGCGTAGACGCCAACGGTTCCGATCAGATAGCCGATCATCAGCCGACCGTTGAAGATTTCGGCAAAGGGCAGGGTGGCCGCAAATCGAAACAGCATTGCTGACAGGGCGAAGAAAAATATGAATTTGGTCAGATAGGCCGTCGCCTCTGGTGGAAAAAATCGACTGCGCCCGGCCCAGAATCCCAAGCCAATAATTGCGAAGAAGGGCAGGGTGCGCAGGAATATCTCGACCATGACAACGTGTTAGCACGGTTTTCCGGGGTCGCAAGACCTGGCGCGTGACAGCAGGTACTCTTGAATCTGCAACCTTGTGCCAAAGCCGCGATCAGAGCGAAAAGCGTTGAAACTGAACTGAACGGTTTATAGTGTTGCAGGATATCACTTTGAGGAGACGTCATGACCCAAGCCGCCACCATCCTGCGTACAGGCCGTAAATTCGACCAGGTTTTGCGCGGGGCCCGAGAGGTGTTCATGGCGGATGGGTTTGAAGGTGCAAGCGTCGACGACATCGCGCGTGCCGCTGGCGTGTCAAAGGCGACGCTTTACAGTTATTTCCCTGATAAGCGCCTGTTATTCACCGAGGTCGCCCAGACCGAATGCCGACTGATGTCAGAACGCATTCTGTCGATGATCGATGAGACCAAACCGGTGCGTGAGGTGCTGACGATTGCGGCCACTCAGCTTGCGGCATTTCTCGTTTCGGACTTTGCACAGCAAGTTTTTCGTATCTGCGTGGCTGAGCGCGACAGATTTCCTGAACTTGGCAAGGCGTTCTATGAGGCAGGGCCTCAGAACGGTCAGCGCCAGATGGCCGAGTACTTGTCAAAGGCCGTTGCCAAAGGAGAGCTGGTTATTGATGACGTCAACATCGCGGCCGAGCAGTTTTCGGAATTGTGTAAAGTCAGATTATGGGGTCGCGCCGCGTTCGGCATCCAGAACAGCTTCAGCCAGAGCGAGCTTGACCAGGTCGCCCACCAGGCCGTTGACATGTTTATGGCCCGTTACGGCGTTTGACTTCCGGGCGTTTGTCGCGGCCAAACGCTGCAATCCCCGAAATATTGGTGGTGCGGGTGGAGGGACTTGAACCCCCACGCCTTGCGGCGCCAGAACCTAAATCTGGTGCGTCTACCAATTTCGCCACACCCGCAATCCGATGCCGAAGCATCGCGACGACGCGCTGAATAGCAAAGCTTTCGAGAGAGTGCGAGAGGGAATTTTGGGTCGAACACAAGATTATTATCCCGCCATCAGAAACAATTGATGCCAACTGGGTCTTTATCTGACCTCAATTGTGGGGGATGCGGATGTTTGACCTCTGATCGCTGAAGTTTGCGAGCCATCCAACTTGCCTGGAATTGCGTGGACGAGGCAAGAATAGTACCCATTTGATCCCTCGCACGCAGTTGAGATATTTGCTTCGTTTTTTGTTTCCATTATGGGGACATTAGGCGATCGCACGAACTATCCAATTAAACTCGCATACGTTGTGCGGCGCGCAAATAGTTGCAACTGTGACTATTGTGACCCAAATCTGAGTAAGGACAGCGTGTGAGCAAAGTGACATTCACTCTGCTCCTGCTCAGAATTATCTGAGTGGAAGAGTTTTTTGTTAAAATACAAGTCGATATCGGCACTCGATCTGAATCGGTGGATCCAACAGCATTTTATTGCCCACCAAGTGCATAAGAGTCTTCAGGGCAGGCGTTGACTGCAAGGTTTTCTTGGGAGTTCTCTCATAGGTTGAGGTTTTTCTATGAGACTTCACCATAATTGTGCCACATTTCAACCGCCAAAATATCCTATTCGCGTCAAAATAACACCGCGGTAATCGTAATTGATTGGGCGCAGGAGTTAATGAGTCTTTTTGCCTTCTGGCACCGTGCGAGTTTCTGCTCAACTCCAGTACAAGGGTCTCTGTCGTGACCAACCAGATCAAATCCGCTGCTTCCGAGCAAGACGTCGTCAGTCTTGCCCGTGAAAGTTTCATTGGCGAGCTGAAAACCCTGAACCGCCAGCATCCCGGCACAGGTTTCGGCGTCGCACTCAGAACGCATTCGGGCAATCGCTATCTGCTGGCCAATGCCCGAATGCCTCTGCCTGCCAGCAAATCAGAGGAGTTCCCGACAGGGCGCCGCGTCGCCTGTCTGGAAAACGGTGAGGGCTTCAGTTCGATCGAAGTTCTGGCTGATTCCTTCGCCTATGAATCGATTTCACCGCGTACCGAGGCAGCGATTCTCGGCAACGCTCTGGATCTTATCGCACGTATCGACACGCTTGCGAGCCTGCCTGACGGGGCAGGGGACCAATTCGCCGCAACTGGTACCGGAGGCTGACCATGGCGCGTAACGACCACCTTCTGTCCGTGGGGAACGAAGCCCTGTCCGAGATGACAGAGGCAATGACCTCGCTGACGACGCAGATCGACCAACTGACAGAGGTGGCGGATGCGCGCTCGTCCGCGCGGCTCGCGACGCTCAAGACCAAAATGGAAAACTTCACCGCCAGCGTTACAATGGTGGGGCAGGTGAAGGCGGGAAAATCATCAATCGTGAACCTGTTGGCCGGGCGGCCAAACCTGTTGCCGTCTGATGTAAACCCCTGGACCTCGGTGGTGACAACGCTGAACATTAACACCCGGACCGAAGGCGATACCAAGTCCAAGTTCACTTTCTTCGAACAGGAGGAATGGGACAACCTGATGGTTGGCGGCGGTCGTCTGGGCGAGTTGGCCAACCGGGCGGGTGCCGATGACGAAATGGATGATATCCGTCGTCAGATAGGAGAAATGAAGGCCAAGTCCGAGGAACGTCTGGGCAAGCACTTCGATCTGATTCTCGGGCAAAGCCATCAATACGACTATTTCGACGACGAACTGATCCAGCGCTATGTCTGCCTCGGGGATGAGGACGACCCGGATATCGATCCCAAGACGGGGCGCTTTGCCGATGTAACCAAATCGGCAGAGTTGTATATGGATATCCCGCAGTATCCGATTTCGCTGAAGCTTTGCGACACACCGGGTGTGAACGATACATTCATGGTTCGTGAGCAGATCACCTTGCGCAGTCTGCGTGGCTCGGAGGTGTGTGTGGTCGTTTTGGCAGCCAGCCAGGCACTTACCACTATGGATATGGCGCTGATGCGCATTATCGCTCAGTTCGAGAATCGCCAGATCATCCTGTTCGTGAATCGGATTGATGAGCTGTCGGACCCGGTCACCCAGGTGCCCGAAATACGCGACCGTATTCAGGACACCCTGAAACAGAACAACATTGACACCAGCACCAGCGTTGTCTTCGGCAGCGCCTTGTGGGCCGAGGCAGCTTTAACCGGAAACCCGGACATTCTGACCGAGGAATCGCGTGAGGCGCTGAACACCTTCTATCTGGCCGCCGGATTTGGCGATCAGGCGGCGTCGCTGGATAAGATCTGGGCGCTTTCGGGCCTTCCCGATCTTCTGCTCGCCATGAATGAACGCATCGCAGAAGGCGCGGGCACCCGTCTTCTGGATCGCGTCCGCCATCGGGCTCGTAACATTGCCAGCCAGATTCGGGCGACAGCCGTGGCCAAGACGCTGTCAAACTCAGACGGGATCGTTCGGGACCTGGATGGCGCATCGCCGGAAGAAGCCATCGCAAAGGTCTCGGCCGAGTACGAAAAGAAAGCCTCGGAACTGACTACGAAACTGCGCGATAAGGTACTGGAACGACTGGCCTCTGCCGAGGCGAACTTTGTCAAACGCGCGACGGATTCACTGATCTCGCATCTCGAACAGAATGGTGAACAGGGAACATGGCAATACGATCCGGCCGGACTGCGAACCTTGCAGAAGGCGGCCTATTTCAGCTTCGCACGCTCTATGCGCAAGGATGCGGGTGCGCTTTATTCGGCGGCAGCTGCAGATGTCGAAGCGCTTTACCAGAAGCTGTTGGGCAACCATCTGGGTGAATTCAACATCGAGGCACCGATCGTGCCACGCGTACCCCCGCCATTAGGGATTGGTCGAACAATTGCGCTCGACCTGCAAAGCACATGGTGGCGTCGCTGGTGGCAACGCCGCAAAGGGTTCGAAGCCTACGCCGCAGATTATACGCGCCTGATCGCGTCCGAGGCGAATTCGATCACCAAGGACATTGAGGAGAACCAGATCGCAGCGGTCCTGGAAAACGTGCGGGCGACGCTGACCGACTTCATGGCCGAACAAAAAGATACGCTGCTCAGCATATCGCATTCCCCGGACAAAGCCGCAGCGCAGATGACCGAGCAGAAGCCGCAGAAGTCGCGTGATGACATTCTGGGGGACATCCTGAAAGACCTTAGCAACGAAGCAGCATAAGAAGAGTTATGGTAAAAGAATCACAAACCCGCTTCGTCTCTCCCAAGGCCTGGAACCGCATCGAGCAGTGGTCCCGCCGCAAACCCGTTTTTGCGCTTATGGGGGAATTCAGTGCAGGCAAATCGACATTGATGAACTTCCTGCTGCGCAAGCAGGCACTGCCGACACAGGTTACGGCAACTCAGCTGCCGCCGATCTGGTTTAGCTGGGGCAAACGCCCAGCTTATGTCAAACGTCACGATGGCAGTACTGAGAATATCGAACTGGACGAACTCGAGCAGGTCGGCGTCAACGACGCACAGTTCATTCGTATCTTCCTTGAAGCCGACATTCTTGAGGCGGTCGATCTGATCGATACGCCCGGCATCTCGGACCCCAAGATTTCGACCGATGTCTGGCAGCGCGCGGTCGGTCAGGCCAATGGCGTATTGTGGTGCACACACTCGACCCAGGCCTGGCGGGAAACCGAGCGCGCAACATGGGTGGCGTTACCTGAACGCCTGCAGCACAAGTCACTTCTGCTGATCACGCGCGCGGACGCTTTGGGTCAGAAAGACCGGCAAAAAGTCTTACGCCGTGTGAACCGTGAAGCGGGCCATCTGTTCAATCGCACAATCCTGTTCTCAGCGCGCGATGCCATCATGGCCCGCGATAAAACGGGTGATGCCGAACTCTGGTCGCGCAGCGGTGGTGGCAAGATGGTCGACAGCTTTCTTGAGATAACCGAGCAGATCATGGATAGCCGTGCCGATATGCTGGCCCGGTATCAGATTGACAAATCGCTGTCCGACGCACCCAAAGTGCAGCCGTCGCGGCCGGAAAAAAGTTCCGGCGATGCGCCGCTGAAGCTTGTCGCGCCGCTGGAAGATGACGGATCTGTAGCCGAGAGCGAAGTCGTTACGAGCTTCCCGGTACGCCCTGCCCGCGTGGAACGACGTACCGATGATACCGAGCACGCGCGGATCGATGCGGAGGAAGCCGAACGTTTGCGCGCCGAGATGGCGACCGAGGCCGAACCGGCTGAGGAAGATCTGCGCGCTCTGTTCTCGGACCAGCCAGAAGACCCGCTTGATCTGAATATCCTGGCAAATCCGGCCACCGACGTGGATGAATTTGACTTCATGGACGATGAAGATGAGGATCAGGATGACGCAGAGCTGATTGTCCTGAGCCCCGAGCAGGAAGGATCGGCTTCCACCGAAGCATCGGAACGTAATCCGGCACCATCGACGGGCGCAGTGGATACTTCGGACATCGAAGTGTCGGTCTCTTCGATCACGGCCTTGCTGTCTGAGCAGTCCGAGACTTCTGCCGACGAATACGAGCCGGAACCGGAATCAAACTCACTGGCACCAAGCAGTGTGGTGTCCATGAAGGGCGAAGGGTCCACCGGCGACATCGGCATTGATGATGCCGAAAAGCAGCCAGCCACCCCAAGGAATGCACCCGCTGAGTCACCGTTGAGCGCGTTGGCGATGTGGGGTGAAATCGTGGCACGCCAAAACCTGCCCGATGATGCGAAAGGTCTGAAAAGCGCTTTTGCGGCATTCCTGTCCGAGTTCGACCAGATCGCGCTGGAACATGACGCCAAAAGAAACGAAGAGATGCTGCGTGCGCTGCCAGAGGCCGGTAAGAACGGCGGGGCAGAATGGCATGCAGTTTAGGATTATTCCTGAGGTGAACGTCTAGATGTCGATAGAATCCGCTTTGGCTTCGGCAATAGAAACCATACCCGACTGCATCGCAGCCGGGTATGTCGATATGGAAACCGGCATGTTGCTCGGCGTCGATGCATCAGATCAGGGCAGTGCCGACGCGATGGAAAACCTTGCGCTTGCGGTCGCGAACCTGTTTCAGGGGCGCGGGATGAAAGGCTTCGAAGAGCTGTTGCGCGCCGCAGAAATTGACGAGTCAGAACACTCTGGATTTGGGGAAATCGCGGTGTTCTCGAATGATCGTTTGCATATCTTTCTCAGGACACGGGAATATCCTGACCACGTGGTGTGCTACATCTGTCGCGACAGTGCAAATGTCGGGCTTGCGCTTACGAAATCACATCTCAGCCTCGAACCGGTGGCGGCTGCGGTTTAGACGGGACCAGAGGGGGTCACGGCATGATGGATAGTGAAATTCTGGATATGCTCGAAGGCATCGGGCGGTCCTCAGTCGCGCGGCTGTCTCCGGCAATATATCTGTCTGGCGATACGTCACGTGCACGTCGGGACGAGGTTCTGGGAGCGATCCGGGGGACGATTCTGCCGCGGCGGCTGGAATTCACCGCCGCTGATGGCGCGACATTGGCGATCGAGGTTAACAGTTCTCGGATAACGGATGTATTCCGCTGCATTTCAGGTCCCGTACCAGACTTCGAAACTGAAACGCGTGAGACTCTGACAGAGCGGTTGGCTCAACTGGTATCTGACATCGCAGCGGCACCCGGCCCGCTGGAACTGGTTTCGTTGCGCCCGGATACGACGCTTGAGGCCGATGATGTGGGGATCACCTTTTCAGAGGTTGAAACGGCTTGTGCCCGGATCGAACTACCCGAAGAACCGCGCATGTCCATCGTTCCGGACCATGACCCGGAACCCGAACCCCAACCCCAACCCGCAGCCACTCTGCAAGGAACGGGTGGTATTGCCGGACAATTTTTTGAGGGCGCCAATCGGTTTGCGCTGGGTCGTGTTTTGATTGGCGCAACGGTTGAAGACGCGCAATTCGATGGTCTTTGTGCACCTGATCAGCCGGCACATCCGGAAAAGGATCTGCTGACCCGTTTCACCCGGGATCTGGCGGGGTGGGAAGCGGACGGAGCCGATGCCTTGTCGCAGCCACAGCTGATCGTAATGCGTCCGGCAGGAGGCCAGGGTGCGGGCATCGCCATTCTGCGCGATGGTCAGGAAACCGCCGCCGCCGTTCATGACGCCCGTAAGCTGGGCGCTGTTGTTAATCTATGGAAAGCCTTGAAAAGCGCCGCTGAATAACCGCGTTCCTGCCAAATATTGTCCACTTTATAAAGTTAAATCAAAATACGAGTTACCAGGGTAAATCTTATGAGTGAATTAAACCGCCGCGAGCTTATTCGCATCGCAGAAGACATGAACGGGATGAGCAATGACGAAACGCGTCACTTCATCTCGCGCATTGTTGACGACTTGTCGAACCTCAAGCCTTCGATCGCTTTCGTGGGCCAGATCAAGGCTGGGAAATCGCGCTTGATCAACGGCTTCACCGGGCAGGCGGAATATCTACCCTCGGATGTAAACCCCTGGACGACCGTGATCACCGATATGCATTTCGGCCATCCGTCCGGCCGGACTTCGGGCGCCGAGTTTCACTTCTTTGACAATCGCCAATGGCAGGCCCTGATCGCCGAAGGTGAAGAGTTGCGCAATATGTTCCCCGATGAGGAGGACAGCTATAAGCGCGAAATGATCGAAGAGCAGGTCGAAGCCATGAAAACCCGCGCCAAGCTGCGCTTGGGCGAAAGCTATAAACACCTGCTGGGCGAGCATCATGATCTGGACGAACTGACTTCGGATGATCTGGCACGTTATGTCTGTGCGGGGGATGATCCGACAGACGAAGATCAGTATGACCCCGGTTCGGACCGGGGGCTGTACAGCGACATCACCCGCAAGGCCGAGGTCTATTTCGACATCGGCCATTTCCCGTATCCGATCACCGTAACCGACACACCGGGCGTCAATGACCCGCTGTTGATCCGCGAAGAAATCTCGCGCCAATACCTCAAGGAATCTGACTTCTTTGTCGTAGTGCTGTCCGCCCATCAGGCGCTGTCGCGTGCGGACCTGAAGCTGTTCCGCCTGATGCAGGCGCTGGAACTTGGCCAGATCGTGGTCTTTATCAACCGCGTGGACGAACTGGGAGGCGGTGCCGAAGATGCCTCTAAAGTGCGTGCCGATGTGTTGGACGGTCTTAACCAAGCACTTGGAAACTCGGATATTGATGTTTTGATGGGCAGTGCCCAATGGGCGCACTACGCTCTGACGGGTGATGAAACCGGCATCGATCATGACCAGGTTCTGGCGTGGCTACGCGCCCATCCCGAACAGATGAAGCAATATCTGGATGGCGTCGAAGAAATCAAGCAAGGCCCCGGCCCCATCAGCCGCGAGGGCGTATTGCGCTTTGCCGCGATGATCGCTTCGGGTTTGCCTGACCTGCGCCGCCACGTCACCAAAGCGCTGTCAGATGGCCCACGTCAGGAACAGCTCAATATGGCATGGCAGCATCTCAACAGCTTTGCTCAGGGCGAGCTTGAACGCAGCACGGCGCGGCTCCGGGCGATTGAGGAACAGAACGGGCCTGACACGGCCGATGTGGAAGAAAACAACAAGACGCTTACAGAATTGCGTGCTCTGATTGCCGGGAAATCCGAGGCCATCACCAATGACATGGACGATGTTCTGGCCAATCTACGGGGTGTGATGGACGACACAGTGTCCGAAGCCGTTTCGATTGTCGTACGTGGCCCCGATGGGCAATCTCCTTTGCTGGCCAAAGATGGGGATACTGAGTTGAACTTTACGCCGCTGCGCGAGCGGATGCGCGAACTGGTTCAGGGTGCAACCCAGGTGGTGCGCCAACGTATGCTCAGCGAGCTTTATGCCATCGACATGCAAAGCAACGCCGCTCTGCGCGCCCTGCCCGGCTGGCAGGAGCCAGTGGACAACCGCATGAATACCAGTGCCGTGCGCTGGTTCCGCCCGGATACAAGTGCGCTGACACGTGGCATTACGGTTGAACTGCGCGTAACGTGGCTGTCGCGGCTGATTTCCCGTCGCAGCGTTCTGAACCGCGCAGAAAAGATGATCGTGCAGGAATTTGAGATGATCGGTGACGATCTGGTAGATACTGCACGAAGCGATCTGATCGAACGGATGAAAACCGTTCTGGATCACTATCTGGCGCTGCTGGCAGGGCATCTGGAACACCGCGCCGGCTCTGATGGCACCAATGCACGCGCTGAGGCGCAACGTGCGGTTGACGGGGCGCAGCGCATCAGCGATGAACTGGGTGCGGTCCATGGTACCGCTCCCGTGGACACTCGACAGGCAGAGGCCGCAGAATGATTGAATTCCCCGGAACCGAGAAGGAAGTGCGCCAGTTGGAGCGTTTCCTGAGCGCCACCGAAAACGCACCCTCTTCGGCAGAGTTGGATGACATGCGCGCCCGTGCGCTGGTCCATGCCGAGCGGCTTTCGAACGCAGTCTCGATCGGTTTTGCCGGGGAGTTTGGCGCCGGAAAATCCAGTCTTGCCAACATGCTTGCCGGGGCCGACATCCTGCCCACCGGACCACAGCATCTGAAACTGCCACTGGTCATCGTTGCGTATGCAGATGTTCCTGAGACCACGGTGGGCTGGTGGAACAAGGAACCCAAGGTGTATTCGGGAATTGCGCTGGAAAAGGCGGCGGCTGACAATCCGGATTTCATTTCGGTCGGGCTGAACACCCCTGCCCTGCAAGAGATATCGCTTTTTGATCTGCCCGGTGCCGGTGCGCTGGATGACACATATAAGCAAACCTTGGGTTTGTTGGACTATGTGGATTGCGCGATCTGGTGCACCAACGGCACCAACGCCTGGCGCGAGACCGAGCGCCACCTGTGGTCGCAGGTTCCACAAAAGCTGCGCGATAACAGTTTGTTGGCCGTAACCCACACCGATTTGCCCCCGGTGCGGGATTCTCTGGATCGGGTCGTGGCCCGTTTGAACAAGGAAAAGGGCGATCTGTTCCGCGCGGTCGTGCCTATCGGAACGCCGGTTGCCGTCCGAGCCATGGAGCAGGAACCCGAACCCGACTTTGATCTGTGGGAAACCTGCGGCGGGCAAAATCTGGCAGAACAGGTGTTGAGCGTCGCATCCGATCACCGTCGGCACGATCTTGAAGCCGCACAAAAGGATCTGGCTGAGGAATTTCTTCCCTACCTCGAAGAACTTACCGGCGCTACGCCGATGAGCGACGCCGAAGCCGGTGGCAGAGCCGTTCAAGCGAGCCTTGAAACCGCCCTGCCCCCGCTGGACAATCCAATCCTTGAGGATTGGCTTGCGGCCATCGCCAGCATTTACAACGACCTGCGTGAAAGCTCGGATATCGAACCAGCCGCCTTTCTACAAAGCTGTCAGGAAATCGTCGAGGATTTTGCCGAAAGGCTGGAATCGGGGGCCGAAATCGATCCCGAAGCGGATTGGATTCCGGCTGAGTTCGAAAAGGCTACAGACCTGCTGCTGCTGTTGCAATTTGAAAGCGGTGATGCGCCGCTGAAGGATGCGATAAGCATCCTCGCACAGCTCAGCGATAACCTGGCATGGGCCGGTAGCACGGTTGCATCAGCGCCCACCAAAACCGGCACGTAGGATTTTCCCGCATTAATAGAGCCGCAATGCAGCGATTCGAAAGGATCGGAATCACTCCGCTATTGTTTCGATTTCGTGGACCAAGCGTGAAATTCAGCGATATAGAATCCAATTAGCTGATCCCTAGATTACAATATATGGTATTCGGGTAAAGCGAACCATCTATATATGCGATTCCCGTTTTGTTGATCCATAGTGAAGCCATCAGGCGGCCCCAATAAAGTCAAATTTGAAACGTCTAACCGTCTCAAGTGTCCTGCGGTTGTGTTTGGTTGTGAGTTCGCGGGCTGATGCCCTGGTTATCGATACCGCAAAAACGAGTAGAATGGGCGGGAAGAAATGAGCCACAACCAGGCTGTCGGTGCAACGCACGACGAACCTCAGATCGAAGGATTGCGGCCAGGCGCAAAACTGCTGCGCGGTCAGTATGAAATTATCCGCTTTCTCAGCAATGGCGGGTTTGGGATTACCTATCTTGCACGCGATAGTCTGGATCGTGATGTCGTCATCAAGGAATGCTATCCGGGCGCGCTTTGTCAGCGGAATGGCGATTTGGTCGAGGCCGCCAATCCGGATCACAAAGATGACCTGCGTGCGATTATCGACCTGTTTATTCAGGAAGCGCGCAACCACGCTCGACTGGTTCACCCGAACATTGTCGACGTGCATCAGGTGTTCGAAGACAATAACACCGCTTATATCGCGATGGACCTCATCCGGGGCTGCGATCTGCTGGATTATGTCGAAAACCCCGACAACGAAAGCGGGCCAGACTTTATTGTTCAGGTCACCGAAAAGATGCTTTCGGCTGTGTCGTTCATCCACCAAAGCGGGATGCTGCATCGTGACATTTCGCCCGACAATATCCTGATTGATGAGAATGGCGAGCCCATCCTGATCGACTTTGGAGCGGCCAGGGAACAGGCGGCGAACAAGTCGGCGGCGTTGCTGACACTGCGGGTGATCAAGGACGGCTACTCTCCGCACGAGTTCTATGTGCGCGGTGCAGATCAGGGGCCCAGCAGCGACCTGTATGTTCTGGCGGCAACGCTTTATCATGCGATCAGCGGAGAGCGTCCGATCGACGGTCAGACGCGTTTGAACGCATTCAACAACGACCAACCCGATCCATACACGCCACTGGCAGGACGCTTCAAAGGGTATCCGGACGGGTTCCTTGAAGCGATTGACAAGGCGATGGAAGTACATGCGACCGACCGCCTGCAAACAGCGCTGGATTGGTTGCGCATGTTCCGTGGCCCCGGCGTGATGTTCGATAGCTTCGCGTATCGCCCGGTCTCGGTCATCGTTGGCATGGACCGCAAGGACGAGCAGGCGGAAAAGGAACGGATCAAAGCAGAAAGCGAAAACGCTGAGGCCGTTGTTACCGCTCTGTTGGCCGGGAATTCTGATCTGGCCCTTGGAAACGAAGAAAAATCCGAAGACAACCTTGCTAAGTTCTCACCTCAGGACGAGGCAATGACCGCAGTCGACACTGTCGTGAAAAGCGACTCGGGTGGCGGTGGCAAGATGATTGCTGGCGTCGTGGTTGTGTTGGCGGCATTGGCCGGCGGCGGATACTTCATGATGACGGGCGATCAGTCGACGCCCGAGGCAACCCCGGCAATCGCACAGGCTCCGACTACTCCGGCGCCTGCAGATGCTGCGCCTGAACCGGTCGAGCAGACCGCCGAAGCTTTAACAGAGCCGCAACAGGCCGAAGCTGCTTTGGCATCAGAACCAGAAGCGGCGCAAGAACAACCTGTCGAGCAGGCAGAAGCGACGCCGGAGACAACCGTCACGCCAGAGCCGCAACCAGATGCTGTTGCGGCGGCCGAACCTGAGACGGCGAAACCGGCTGAAGCGAGCGAAATCGCCTCCAATGCACCCGCAACGCCGGTGAATCTGGCCGAAAACCAGGTGGCTTTTGGACATTGGGATGTTGAAATCCCCTTCACAATGTCCAAGCGTCGCAGTTCGACCGGCAACGTTATTGCGATCAACGGCATTAACGCGGATCAGGACAAGTCGGTGATTGGCGACTGGGTCGAGCGCGGCACGACGATCTTTACCCTGAACAGTGAACCCATTCGGTCGGATGCGACACTCGCATCGCAGGTGCTGGATGATTTTACCGTCGACCCTGATGGATACATCCGTGTAGCGGCCCGCTATCGCTCTCAGGGACAGACACGCGCCCAGAATGGACTGCTGGCCCTGCCCGCATACCGCAGCTTTGGCCTGCAAAACGGCTACACATTCAATGTGCATCACGCCGGTGCGACCGGATGGCAGACCGTTGTCGCATCCACCCCGCAAGAAACCGCAGGCGGTTTGCGGAAAGGCGATGTGCTGCTGCGCGAGGTCAAGACCGGCACAGCGATCAACGAACCCGAGAGCATGGACGACATCCTCGCCCAGCTCGTTTCAGAAAACCAACCCGAGGCGCGCCTGAGTATTCTGCGCAACGGAGCTGAAAGCACTGCGGTTATGCAGCTAACGCAGGAGTAATCGTACCGGTTCATGTGACAATCGCCAGTATGTGCGCTGGGGGTGCCGCCAATATCGTCACCCCGTCGGGAACCGGCCCGTCGCGAAGTAAAAGTTCCTCTGTTTCGTCTTCATTAGTGCCCTACGCCGTTTGCGCAGTGGTTTGTAGCAGTCCCGCGGGAGGAGCCCCGCGCCAGAAATCAAAGAAGGTGTCGACACCATGTTCAAATATAAAAGCCCTCTTAGCCGGCTTCTCGAAGGTGCTGGCAAACCAAAGGAAGAAGACGCAGTAGAAACCGCGGCTGTCGAAGAAACGGCTGAAAATGAAAAACCCGAACCAATCGCCGATTTCAACGCGCTGCGCGCCGCGCTTGCGGGCGGCAACGTAAGCTCGGACAGCTACGAGGAAGCAGACGAACTGATCCCCGAAGAACCCATGCCGGAGTTCGCCGACGATCAGAGCGTTGAAGAAGAAGTGTCCGAAGCACCAGAAGCCGAAGAAGATCAGCAGGACGAACAGATTGTCACGCTCCACCTGAACGCTGAGGACGCAGTCGAAGAAGAAGAGATACCCGCTGTGGTCGCAGAAATCGCAGCCACAGAACCAGAAGAGGTTTCCGAAGCGCCGACCGAGCCGGAAATCGTTGCAGAGCCTGCGCCAGAACCAGAGCCAGCGCCCGTTGATGAACTCCCGGAACCTGCGGTTGTGGCACCCGCGCCTGCAGAGGATCGACGCTCGCGCGTGAAGACCACTTTCCTGGGTTTCGAACGGGCGGATACGCACGTTCAGGAACTGATGGAAACCGCCGAGCCCGCTGCCAAAACGGATTCTGCGCAACAGACGTTCCCTGTTGGCTGGCTGGTCGTCACCGCCGGTCCGGGCCGGGGCGCCTGTGTTACGTTGACCGAAGGGCTGATGCAGATCGGGCGGAACGACGATCAGGCCATTCAGCTGGATTTCGGCGATACCGGGATATCGCGCAGCAATCACGCCGTTATCGCCTATGACCCTGAGGACAGAAAGTGCTATCTGGGCCACGGCGGCAAGGCCAACCTCGTGCGTCTGAACGGCAAACCCGTGCTCAGCACCATTGCCCTGACCAATGGCGACCTGATCCGCATCAGCGAAACCTCGATCCGTTTCATGGCCTTCTGCGATGAAGGTTTTGACTGGCGGGATGCCGATTAATGCTGGCGACTCCTGCATATGATATTGCCCTGATTCTGGACCAGGGTCAGCGCGACTCGCAGGAAGACGCGATTGCCGCACGGGTCTCTGACACGGCAAACGCGGGATATGTCGTCATCGCTGACGGTATGGGTGGCCACGACGCGGGTGATGTCGCATCGCAAGTGGTCATCTCAGCCTGGCGCGATGCAATGGATGCCCAGTTGGATGGGGCCGACCTTGCCGAGAGCGCTCTGCTCGACGCTCTGCCGGTGGCCGCAATGCAGGCCAACGCTGCGATGGCCAGACACAGCCAGGAAAACAGGGTCAATCTGGGCTCTACCCTGCTGGGCATTCTGATGCTGGATCATCGGGTGTTCTGGATCTCGATAGGTGACAGCCCGCTGTACCTGTTTCGTGATGGCGCACTGTCGCAAATCAACGAGGATCACTCGATGGCCCCGATGATTGACGCGCAGATGGCGCAGGGTCTGCTGAGTGCGGAAGAGGCGCAGGCTCATCCGGATCGCAACCAGCTGACTTCAGTCATCATGGGTGCAGAGATTCCCAAAGTGGATTGCCCAGAATATCCACTGGCTCTGATCGCGGGGGACATTCTGATCCTTGGGAGTGATGGCCTGCAGTATCTCAGCAATGCCGAGATTGAAGCGTTGCTGCGTACGCATATTCAATCCCCGGCCCGCGACATTGCCGATGCCCTTCTTCAAGCGTTGCACGCCAAGGCAAACCCGGATCAGGACAACATTTCGATCGCCGTGGTCAAACCGGCACAGACATAAACAAGGCAGTGAAACAGGACCAAATGAGAAACCATCTTATCATATCCAGCCTCGCTCTTGCGGCCGCAACAGGGGCGGCCTCGGCGCAAGAGGCCTGTTCTACCTATGAAATCCAGCGTGGCGACAGCCTGCGGGAACTGGCAATTGCGGTCTACGCGACCGAAGATTACCGGATCATCTATGATGCAAACCGGGATACTATCGGATCGAACCCCAACATCATCCGCGTCGGTGATGTTCTGACTTTCCCCTGCTTGGAAGATGTCGGGCGGACTGCGCAGCTGCCGGACACAGAAGCCGGCCGTATGGCTGCTGAAATGGCATCTGAACTGGTCAAAGCCGCCGAAGAACGTGCCGAAAAGGCCATCGCCGAGGCCGAAGCGCGCGTCGCTGCTGCAGAAGCCGAAGCCAAAAAGGCCAGCGAGGATGCGGTGATCGCAGCCAGAGCAGAGGCCGAGAAAGAAATCGAAGCCGCACGTGCCGAAGGGGCTGCATTGATCCGCAATGCGGATGGCGGCGAACGCCCTGAAATTCGGGACCGCCAGATCTTGCTGATCACGGGTGGTGACTACGCCCCGTTTACCGACGAAGCGCTGCCAAATCGCGGGCTCTACACCAATCTTGTCGAAACCGCGATGCTGCGGGCCGCGCCCGAGCAGTCCTACAAGATCCAGTTCGTCAACGACTGGTCTTCGCATCTGGATTTGCTGATGCCGACCCTGGCCTTTGATGCCACATTCCCATGGTCACGTCCCAATTGCGAAGCCGCCGAGGCCCTGTCCGAAAAGGACCGGGCACGTTGCGAAACCTATAACTTCTCGAACCCGTTCTACGAAGTTGTGGACACATTCTTTGCAAAAAGCGGGTCCGGATACGAACAGACGCTGACCTACTCGGATTTCGCGGGCACAACGATTTGCCGGCCCGAAGGGTGGTCACTGTCGCATATGGATGCGGTCGGACTTTACGAGCCTGCAATTACCCTGATGCGCCCGGTTTCGCCGGATGACTGCTTTCATGCGGTCATGGATGGCTCTGCCGACATCGTTGCCATCGAGGCCCACCTGGCTGTCGAGGCGATCGAGCGTCTCGGATATGAACATCAGATCATCGAGAACCCCAACCTGGCGGCAATCAAGTCGCTTAACGTCATGACCCACAAAGATAATCCGGATGGGGAAGCGATCCTTGAGACGCTCAACCAGGGTCTGGCGATCATGCAGCAATCGGGCGAGTGGCGTGACATCGTGTCGACCGCTCTGCGTTATCAAATGGAAAATGGCTAAGGCCCCAATTGGCCTGACTAAAATTAAGTCTGGAGGAAGTGGACATGATTAACAAGAAACTGAAGAAGGCAGTACTGTCGGCGTCAGCCATCACCGCCCTGAGCGCAAGCGCCGCCGCGGCGCAAGAGGCCTGCACCAACTATACCGTTCAGGATGGCGATACGCTGGCGACCATCGCCATCGCGGCATACGGCACCTCGAACTACCAGCCGATCTTCAACGCCAACCGGAACGCGATCACCAACCCCGGCTCGCTTGCCGCCGGTCTGGTGCTGGCCCTGCCCTGTGAGGATGGCAGCCTGCCAAACGGTCAAAGCGCGCAGGAACTGATCGCAGCGGAAGAAAAGCGTGCGGCAAGCGTCAAGCGCTCGAATGTTTATGCACCGCCGATTAAACTGGTCGCAGGTAACGGATGGGAGCCGTTCACCACCGAGTCGCTGAACGGTGGCGGTATCATGACCCGTCTGGCAACCACCAGCCTGCAGCGGGCTGGTAACAACCGCGACTTCTCGGTCAGCTTTGTGGACGACTGGAGCTCGCATCTGGACACGCTTCTGCCCCTTGGCGCATTTGATGTCTCGATCGCCTGGACCGTGCCCGATTGTACCAACCGCTCGTACGAGTGGTCTGAGGCCACCGAAGCCCGCTGCACGCAATTTGTCGCTTCGGTTCCGGTTTATGATATCGTCGGCGGTTTCTTCACCCTGCCCGAAAGCGAATATGCCAACGCGACGGATTTCTCGGACCTCGAAGGTTCGACGATTTGCCGTATGGCAGGCTGGAGCATGGTGGTTCTGGAAGAGCAAGGTCTGAACCACAACAACACAACCGTAGTCCAGCCGAACTCGGCCCGCGAATGCCTTGACGCGGTGCTGACCGGCACAGCAGATGTGGCCGCATTCGAAGTTGATCTGTTCGCATCGACGATGAAAGATATGGGTTTGACCTCGGCCGACATCGTTGAGAACCCATATGTCTCGACTCTGTCGTCGATGAGCTTCCTTGCACACCGCACCAACCCGTTCGCGCGCGAATACATCGCGATGATCAACAAGGGTTTGATCGAAATGCGTGAATCGGGTGAATGGTACGCGATTATCTCGGACACGCTGCGTGAACAAAATGAAAAGCTGAACGCAGCATCCAACTAATCCCTCGGTCGATATGACCATTCTTTGGGGCCGGTCTCAGGATCGGCCCTTTTTTTGATCGGCTGGGGCTTTCAATCCCAAAACTACTGAGCCGGAGAATGTGGTTGGACGTTTAGACAAGGCCATGTATCGACGCCTATAGCGCATACATATAGCCACAAAATCACCCCCAGTGCTAAAAAACCGCTCGACTACGGGAATCCCCCAATATTCAGGATGCGCAATAAGCGTAGAGTTGACTTAACTACACCGGTGAGGCGAAAGCCCCACCACTCACTCAGAAAGGGGCTGGCTATGGGGGTCGGCCCTTTTCTTGTTCACAGCACAAAAAAACCGGCCCGCGAAGGCCGGTTTCCTTTTTCAGGCGCGTTGCCGGGCCCGCTGCCTATCCGATAATCGCGTTCAGCGTGGCACTGGGGCGCATCACTGCCGCCGCTTTGGCCGGGTCAGCGTGGTAATAGCCACCCAGATCGGCTGGGGTGCCCTGGGCTGCCGCCAGTTCCGACAGTATCTGCTCTTCCTTGTCCGCCAATTCTTTTGCGAGTGGTGCAAACTCCGCAGCAAGATCGGCATCGTCAGATTGCGCGGCCAATGCCTCGGCCCAGTAGCGTGCGAACCAGTAGTGGCTATCGCGGTTATCCGGCTGGCCAACCTTGCGGCTGGGCGACTTGTTGTTGTCCAGGATGCCCTGCGTCGCAGCCTCGGCGGCAGATCCAAGCACGCCGGCTTTGGCATTGCCCTTACTGTCGGCCAGGAAGTTCAGCGACTCACCCAGCGCACAGAACTCACCCATCGAATCCCAACGCAAGTGGTTCTCTTCAACCAGTTGCTGCACGTGTTTCGGGGCCGAACCGCCCGCGCCGGTCTCAAACAGCCCGCCGCCATTCATCAGTTTGACGATCGAAAGCATCTTGGCCGAAGTGCCCAATTCGAGAATCGGGAATAGGTCGGTCAGATAATCCCGCAATACGTTGCCGGTGATGGCGATGCTGTTTTTGCCTGCCGTGATGGTCTCCAGCGATTGGCGGGTCGCTTCGCGGGGCGCCATGATCATGAACTTGTCGGCCACACCCGCAGCCTCAAGCGCCGGTTTGACATATTTGATCAGTTCGGCGTCATGGGCGCGGTTTGCATCCAGCCAGAAGATGGCTTCAGAACCGGTCAGGCGCTGACGGTCCATTGCCAATTGAATCCAGTTCTCAATAGGAGCCTTTTTGACTGTGCAAGCACGCCAGATATCACCTGCCTCGACCTCATGTGAATGCAGCACGTCGCCGTTGGCCAATACGATGCGAATTGTGCCATCTGCCGGCGCCTGGAACGTGGTCGGGTGCGAGCCGTATTCCTCGGCCTTCTGAGCCATCAGACCAACATTCTCAACGGCACCGGCGGTTGCCGGGTTCAATGCGCCATTGGCTTTGAAGAAGTTGATCGCCTCATCATAAACAGTTGCATAGCTACGGTCGGGGATGACACAGTTGGCGTCGCCTTTAGCGCCTGTTTCATCCCAACCCTTGCCACCCGCGCGGATCACTGCAGGCATCGAGGCGTCGATGATCACATCCGACGGGACGTGCAGGTTGGTTATACCGCGATCCGAATCCACCATGTACATTGAAGGGCGGTCGCCTTTGATTACATCAATTGCCGCCATGATGTCTGCATTGCCCTGAACCCGATCGAGCAGATCGCCCAGACCCGAATTAGGGTTCACACCCAGTGCATCCAGTTCCGCCCCGAATTTCTCAAAAACCGGGGCCAGCCAGGCTCTGACCGCATAGCCAAAGATAATCGGGTCACTGACCTTCATCATCGTGGCCTTCAGGTGCAGCGAGAACATGGTGCCGTCTTTTTTGGTGTCTTCAATTGCGCTCGCCAGGAAGGACGACAAAGCTTTGACCGACATGAAAGTCGCGTCCGCGACAGTGCCTTCTTCCAGTGCCCAACCGTCTTTCAGAACGGTGACACTGCCATCTTTCCCGACAAATTCGATCTTGGCATCGCCGGCCTGAGAAGCGGTGATCGTCGCCGATTTCTCGTTGGCGTAGAAGTCTTTGCCCGACATTGATGACACTTTGGTTTTGCTGTCGGCGCTCCACTCACCCATCGAATGCGGGTTCTTCTGTGCATAGTTCTTCACGGCCCGAGCGGCGCGACGATCACTGTTACCCTCGCGCAGAACCGGGTTCACGGCCGAGCCCTTGATGGCGTCATAACGCGCCCGGATCGCCTTTTCTTCGTCGGTCGAAGGCTCTTCGGGGTAGTTGGGAATATCATAGCCTTGCGATTGCAGCTCTTCGATAGCTGCCAACAATTGCGGCACCGAGGCTGAGATGTTGGGCAGTTTGATGACATTTGCATCCGGTGTCTTCACAAGCTCACCCAACGCGGCCAGATCATCGGTGATGCGCTGTTCGTCCGTCAGGTTCTCGGGGAAGGTCGCAATGATACGTCCGGCCAGCGAAATATCCTTGGTTCCGACACTGACGCCAGCGGCTGACGCAAACTTGCGAATGATGGGCAGGAACGAGGCGCTCGCCAGTTCAGGCGCTTCGTCTACAATGGTATACAATATGTCGAAGTTCGATTTTTCTGCCATATTCCCTTACCTTTTTTAAGCCTTTCAGGGGCGTGCGATCCAAGAGTATGTGCCGCTGTGATTTCGGCACCGAGCCGTAAGGGGACACGATGGCCCCACGGGTGACTCTGATTTGACAGGGCCTCCCTTAAATGAGGATTGGCTTGGGATCAATCGTATTGAGCGGCGCAAATTGACACGGGGGTGCTGTGCTTACGGTGTCGCCGGCGAGACATAGTGGCTTAATCCAATTTCCTCCTGTTTATGCAGAACATAAGATTCTATCGCTCTTTCCAGATGCTCTGGCAAACCTCTGCGCGCCTCTTGCGTGATCGTGATCCCTTCCTTTTCGATCAAACCAATGAGAATTTTCCTTCCATTTGCGCCTGTACTGTCCAAAAAAACGTTGATCTCATTTTTGGCGAGATCAGTTTTCCCGATACCCGCATAGAAGAGAACGCGCTGCACCCATCTTGAGTCTTGTCTCAAAACAATCCAGCTAAGAGCTCTATTGTATATCCCTTTGGCGTAGCCAAGAAATGTCGTTTCTTCTTTGTCCGAAAGATCAAGGTACCTTTCGACATATGCAATCCCTCGGTCATCCCGGCCAAGTCGAAAGTTCACGAGGGCCAGATAGAACGCACCATCTGCCGAGTCGGGAAACAACTTCTCATAGGTTTCAGCTGCGGTCAGCGCGCGTTCCATATCACCCGAAAATTGAAGGTCATGGATTATTTGATTGGTGTAAACCCACTCATTCTTGGGCCATGTCAGGCGCGACTGATCCAACAACCTTTGAACTTCATCGTGATCGCCTTCACCAAGATGCAGATTTATCAGACCCTTCATTGCGTCCTGATGATCTGGTGCAAGCTGCAGTGCGGCTTCGTAGTCAATCATTGCTGCCTCGGTCTCACCACGTTGGCCATGCAGCTTAGCCCTGTTGTAAAGGACATACGCATCCCGGTTGCCAATCTGCAACGCGCGCTCAAAATCCCCATCAGACGTCGCGCGATCATCTAATGCGTTTGCTGCATACGCGCGCCAGACCAATGTCCGAACGTTGAAAGGGGCATACTCCGAAGCCTTGTCGGCGTCGTCAATCGCACGGCTGTACTCACCCAAGCAAAAATGAGCCTCTGCGCGCCGTGTATAATACAGATAAACATGTTCCGCAGGTTGATCGCCATCCTCGAGCATGGCGGTGCATGAGGCAACCACGTCTGCTAAACTGCCAGTTTTGTTGATACAAACACTCTCAATATCCCTGGATTTGAGTGGTTCGATGAACCAAATTAACGCGGCAGCACATATTGTCAGCAAAGCGGCTATGCGAACCTTCATCTACACTCCTGTGAGTTGGGCAAACTCATCTAAAGGTAGTGTTTCTCGTAGTGTTCTACAAGTTAAAGACGCTGCTCAACCCTTTGGAAATACAATATCAAACCGTGTTCCGGTTTCGGAAGGTTTCAGCGAAATCTGCCCGCCATGAGCGCCCAAAAGGTTGGCGGCGATGGTCAGGCCCATACCGGTACCTCCCTGCTCGCGGGCCGTGGTGAAGAACGGATCGAAAATTCGACCCCGGTTGCCATCGGATATGCCAGACCCATCGTCCTGCACAACCAATTGCCCCGGTTTCGCCGACAGGCTTACCCGCCCTGCCCCGTGGCGGCCCGCATTATCCAGAAGCTGCTGCAGAACGACTCTCAGGCCAGAGGCCGCAAGGGGCAGGTTCTGATCGGCCCCATCAATGTTGAGAGTCAGTTTGGGGAACGATGCGCGCATCTCATCAGCAAGATCGTCTAGCGTCGTCGCCCCGTGATGTTCCAGCACCCGTGCCGCCGCAACGTCGTTGAGAGCGCTGAGCTGTTGTTGCATCTGGCCGCTCGCGCCCAGTATTTGTTGCAGCAAGGCGCGATCCTGATCCGAGAAGTCGTCAGCTTCCGCAAGCAATTCCCCTGCGGCACGGATCGCTGTGACCGGTGTTTTCAACTCATGCGTCACATGATCTGCAAAGACGCGGATCGAAGCCTCGCGCCGTTGCAGGGTATCAGCCATACCCAGCACCGAACCCGCGAGGCGCGACAGCTCTTGCGTTCCATAGTGTTCGGGTGGGTTGGCATGTTGTCCTTGCTCTATGGCGCCGGAATATGCTGCCAACGCCGATATCGGACGAAGCAACAGCCGAACCAGAAGGTACCCAAGCAGGCCGGTTGCGCACCCGATCATGATCGCCAGCAGGCCCGCAGCATTTCGAAACCCAATCTCGGGTCCAAGATAACGCAGCGCGATCAAGCCCAGCAACGACAGGGCAAGCGTTCCCGCCAGCCCACCGCCAAGAACAAAACCCAGCGAGGGGCGCCACTTGCGTCTCAACCTGCCCATGCCCCCATTCGCAATCCGATCCCGTGCACGGTTTCGATGGCACCGATCCAGCCCTGATCGCCCAGTTTGCGCCTCAGGTTTCGCAAGTGGCTGTCCAGCGTTCGGTCGGCGACGGCGCTGCCTGCGCCGTAAATAGCGTCGATCAGTTGCGGGCGCGAGACGATCGCCTCGGGTGTCTGCATCAGGCGATGCAAAATTGACAACTCGGTTGCGGTCAGTGCAAGCGTTGCCCCATCCACCCGTGCGGAATGACCCGATATATCCAACTCAACCGGTCCATACCGCAGGACTGCAGCGGCGCTGCCGGCCGCGCTGCGTTTAAGGATGGCTTTGATGCGTGCCACCAGTTCTCGTGGGCTGAAGGGTTTGGTGACGTAGTCATCTGCTCCCATCTCAAGGCCCAGAATCCGGTCAATCTCATCGTCGCGCGCGGTCAGAAACAGGATCGGAACGTCCGAGCGTGCCCGGAGGCGGCGGCAGACTTCGAGACCGTCCAGCTCGGGCAGGCCGACATCCAGCACGATGAGATCAGGAGTTTCCCGGATCGCATGGGTCAGCGCCATCTGACCATCGCGGGCGGTGATCGTTTTGTAGCCCGCGCGCTCCAACGTGATCGAGACCAGCTCTCGCAGGCGCGGATCATCATCCACGACGAGGATTTTCATCGGCCTTCTCCCGCATAGGTTCAGCGGCCAGATTACGGATCACCCGATCTGCGCGAAAGCCCCAATTCCTCCAATTGTCGATGACCGGAGGTGTTGCGCAAGTATTCAGTTTTTTATCCCGGCTCAACTCGGCCGCTGCCATCCGGTTTAGTTGACAGGCGTAATAAACATCGAACCGTTCCGGGTGCTCCAAATTCCAACGGGCGATCAGAGCCGAAAAGTTTACGAAACAGCAGGCATAGAGCACACCAATCCCCAGAGTTGCAGATCGCAGCAGCAGCCACCGGTTCGATTTACCCTGCAGGATCTGCCACCCCGTCAGGCACAACCCCACCGCAACCAGCACCATCCAGATTGCGGCACGGACGCGCAGGTAAGTCAGACCATAAGTTTCAACGTAAAGCGATAGTCGCATCAGCGATGCAATCACCAGTAATACGTTCTGCGCCAGCCACAGCATCATCCACCGTGTCAGTCCCTGCCTTTCGCCCAGATAGGGGCGCGCGACCAGCGCAAACGCACCGGCAAGCAATGCCGTGGCGAGCAGGGGATAGGCCCCTCGATGGGCGTATTCGGCATAGCTCATGCCTTCGGGCAACTCGGCATTTCCCCAGAGAAAGACAATATCCATGGCAGTTTGCACCGCCAGCAGAAGGTTGAAGACGATCAGAGCGTTGGCAACAGATTGGGCATTTATCCCGAAAGCCGGTAGCTTGTGTTGCCGTCCGGGTCCAAATCGGGGGGCGACCAGCTCCGGTTGTACGGCGACGGCAAGAAAGGGCCAGATCATGATCGCTGTACCAAGCCATAACAACGCCCGATCGAGCCTGAGATCAATATGCCAGAACCGATCACTCCACTCGGACAAGACCGGGTTGGCCGAAACCATCAGAGCGGCCAGTATCAATGCGCCTCCAACCGGGAAACTCCAGTTCCGAAGAACGCGCAGAGCGGCCCCCTCAGACCAGGATACGGATTGACCATGTCGTGCGGCCTCGATCCCGTCCCGGATTGCCAACACCGGAAACAGCAACAGGAACCGGCGCATCAGGGCACCTTCCCGTTGCCCCGATACAGCCCAACACAACGCAGCGGATGACCCACCAAGAAGGAAGGCCACCGACAGGGGCTGAACATATTCCACCACCGGCAGAACGCTCAGTATCGCAAGTATCGCAGGACCCGTAAGGCCCGCACTACGACCCAGCAATACCCACACAACCCCGGCAATCGCGAGCGTGAAAACCGCCAGTGAGACGCCGGGGGCATGATCAAGAAACAGAATATCCGCCAGCGCGATCAGCAAGGCCAGGCCAAGAGCGGCGTGATGCTTGCCCGGCCCTGTTGTGCCGTCCGCTCTGTTTTGATCTCTGTCCGGTGTGTCCAGCCACCAACTGTCCTGTAAAACCGAGGCTGGCACACCCCGCACAATGAACTGTCCCATACTGCTGCTCCTTGTTTTTGCGGGTCCTGTCTGGCCCGCGCGAGTGCAGACCGCCGCGCAGCAGTCGTGCAGTTTTTGTGCAGAGACGAAATTCGCGGGCCCGCGCCTCTTTCCCTCGCGCGTGCCGATGGCTAAGACGATCTTCCAACCGCTAGTCAGGAGGCCCCTTTGGACCGTATCGCCCGCACCATCGCCACCGAGATCAACGCGCGACCCGAGCAGGTCGGCGCAGCAGTCAGGTTGTTGGATGAAGGTGCGACCGTGCCCTTTGTTGCCCGCTATCGCAAGGAAGTGACCGGTGGGCTGGATGACACCCAATTGCGTACCCTGTCCGACCGTCTGACCTATCTGCGCGAGCTTGAGGCCCGACGCGAGGTGATTCTGACCTCGATCAAAGATCAGGGAAAGCTGACGGACGATCTGGTGAAATCGATTGTCCAGGCCGACACCAAGGCGCAGTTGGAAGACATCTATCTGCCTTACAAGCCAAAACGCCGGACCAAGGCGATGATCGCCCGCGAGAATGGATTGGAACCGTTGGCCGATGCCATTTTGTCTGACCGGCTGTCGGAGCCGGAAGCACTGGCCGAGGGTTATCTGAACGAGGCCATTCCAGCCGTCAAAGAGGCACTGAATGGCGCGCGTGACATCATCACTGAACGGTTGACCGAGAATGCCGCGCTGCTGGGGGAGCTGCGCGGTTTCATGCAACGCGAGGCGCTGCTGAGCGCGAAGGTTGTCGAGGGCAAGGAACAGGAAGGCGCCAAGTTCAGCGATTACTTTGATCATTCTGAGCTGTGGTCCAAAGCTCCATCTCATCGGGCGCTGGCGATGTTGCGCGCGTCAAAGGAAGGGATCGTTACGCTCGATATCGCGCCAGATCCCGAAGCGGGCGCGGCGCGGGCCGAAGCAATGGTGGCGGCACATCTGAATACCCGTAGCGACACCCCCGGCGACAATTGGCTGCGCAAGGTCGCGGGCTGGACATGGCGGGTCAAGTTGTCGCTGTCGATGATGGTCGAACTGATGGCCGACCTGCGCAGCCGTGCGCAGGAAGAGGCGATACAGGTGTTTTCGCGCAACCTCAAAGACCTGTTGTTTGCGGCTCCGGCGGGCGCACGCGCGACACTGGGTCTGGACCCTGGCATTCGCACGGGCGTCAAAGCTGCGGTGGTGGATGCGACGGGCAAGGTGGTTGCGACCGAGACGCTCTATCCCTTCCAGCCCAAAAATGATCTGCGCGGCGCGCAGGCGGCGATCCTGAATCTTATCGCCTCGCACAAGATCGAATTGATCGCCATTGGCAACGGCACCGCCAGCCGCGAAACTGAGCGGCTGGTGACCGATACGCTCTCTCTGCTGCCCAAGACGGTCAAAGCACCGACCAAGGTGGTTGTGTCCGAGGCCGGGGCCTCGGTCTATTCCGCGTCCGAGCTTGCCGCGCGCGAGTTTCCTGATCTCGATGTCTCGCTGCGCGGCGCTGTGTCGATTGCCCGACGACTGCAGGACCCGCTCGCCGAGTTGGTCAAGATCGAGCCCAAAAGCATCGGCGTTGGCCAGTACCAGCATGACGTGGATCAACACCGCCTGTCGCAATCGCTGGAATCGGTGATCGAAGATGTGGTGAACGCCGTGGGTGTGGACCTGAATACCGCTTCGGCCCCCCTGCTCTCTCACGTTTCGGGTCTGGGGCCCGGGCTGGCCGAGGCTATTGTCACCCACCGCGACATCAACGGAGCCTTTGGGTCACGCAGAGATCTGCTGAAGGTGGCCCGCCTCGGTCCGCGCGCCTTTGAGCAGTGCGCAGGTTTCCTGCGTATTCGTGACGGCTCAGAGCCGCTGGACGCCTCCTCGGTTCACCCCGAGGCTTACGATGTCGCCCGCCGGGTAGTGGCAGCATGTGGGCGCGATATCCGGCACATCATGGGGCATGACGGTGCACTGAAAGGTCTGCGCGCAGAGCAGTTTGTAAATGACACATTTGGCTTGCCCACGGTGCAGGATATCTTCGCCGAACTGGAAAAGCCGGGCCGGGACCCGCGCCCAAGTTTCAAAACAGCCTCGTTTACCGACGGCGTAGAAGAGATCTCGGATCTGACACCCGGCATGGTTCTGGAGGGAACCGTTACCAATGTCGCGGCCTTCGGTGCATTTGTAGATATCGGCGTGCATCAGGACGGTTTGGTTCATGTCAGCCAGTTGGCCGACCGCTTCGTGAAAGACCCGCATGAGGTGGTCAAGACCGGTCAGGTGGTCAAAGTAAGAGTTGTCGAGGTTGACATCCCTCGCAAGCGCATCGGGCTGACCATGCGCAAGGATGGCGGCGCTTCAGCCCGTGAGGACAAAACCTTTCGTGGCAAGGGCAAACCGGAACGTCCAGCCAAGCCAAAGGAACAACGGCGCGGGCGCACGGACCAGAGCACTCAGAACAGCGCATTTGGTGATGCACTACGGGATGCGTTCAACAAACAATAGGCAGTGCAGCCTGCCGCATACACGAAGTGCTTCGACAAGATGGGCCGCCACACGACTTGCAATTCTTACTGCAAACCTTGTGAACAATGATTATGTCACCCAACGAATGGCTGGCGGTCTCGGACCTACGCTTTCCTCAGATGACTTGGTCCCGCGGGGTGCGCCCGTTGAAAAAGTCGTTTAGGTTGTCCAATACGCGGAACCCCATGGCTTCGCGCGCCTCTCTTGTTGCGCTCCCGAGGTGAGGCAACATCACCAGATTGTCGCATTGCAAAAGGTCCGTGCTGATCCGGGGTTCGCCGTCAAACACATCAAGTGCGGCGCCGCCGATCGTGTCGAACATGAGGGCCTGAATCAGGGCAAACTCATCGATCACTTCACCGCGCGCCGTGTTGATCAAAAACGCACCGGGCTTCATCAGGTCCAGGCGGCGGCCGTTGATCAGGTGCCGGTTTGCAGGACCCCCAGGGCAGTGCAACGAGACGAAATCGCAGTGTGGCAACAGTGCGTCGATGGTATCGACCTGAACAGCGTTGCACTGTTTCAGAATCTCGGGCGAGACGGTGCTGCGGTTCTGCACCAGAATTTTCATTCCAAAACCATGGTGGGCGCGCCGGGCCATTTCCTGCCCGATACGACCAAAACCAACGATGCCCAGCGTCTTGCCGCTGACCTTGGTGCCCACCAGATGCGTGGGCCGCCAACCGGACCAGCCACCGGACCGCAACTCGCGTTCACCCTCACCGGCGCGACGGGCGACCATCAGCAGCAGCGTCATGGCCAGATCGGCGGTGCATTCGGACAGAACGTCGGGCGTATTGGTCACGGTCATACCCAGATCACGGGCCGAGGGTTCGCAGATATGGCTGTAGCCGACACCGTAATTGGCCAGGATCTTGGTCTGGGCCGCAGGCACATCCAGCGCCTCGGCACTGAGTGTGTCTGTGACCGTGGGCAGCACCGCATCATAACGCTTCAGCGCCTCGCGGATTTCAGCCGGGGACATGGGTTTGTCCCCGGTGTTCAGCACGGTGTCATAGTCTTCGGCCAGTTGTGCCTCGACGGCGGCAGGCCAGCGACGGGTAACGAGGACCGACGGCTTGACCATCACGCAGCCTTTCCCATGACACGGGCGATGGTTTCGCCGATCACCGCAGGGTTTTCTGCAACCGTAACGCCAGCCGCCGAAAGAATTTCCACCTTTTCCGACGCGCTCTCCCCGAAGGCCGAAATGATCGCACCGGCATGACCCATGGTCCGTCCCTTTGGCGCGGTCAGACCGGCAACATAAGCAATGACCGGCTTGGAGATATGATCGCGGATGTACTCCGCCGCCTCAGCCTCCTGCGGACCTCCGATCTCTCCAATCATGGCGATGACCTCGGTCTCCTTGTCCTGTTCGAACCGCTCGAGGATATCGCGGAACGATGACCCGTTGATCGGATCGCCACCGATTCCAACGCTGGTCGAGACGCCGATACCGCGCTCTTTCAGCTGTGCGGCGGCCTCATAACCTAAGGTGCCAGAGCGACCGATGATGCCGACATTGCCGGGCAGGTAGATATGCCCCGGCATGATCCCCAGCAGCGCCTTGCCGGGGCTGATGGTTCCTGCGCAGTTCGGGCCGGTCAGTACCATGCGCTTGTCCTTGGGATAGCGGTACATATAGCGTTTGACGCGGATCATGTCCTGCGCCGGGATACCGTCGGTGATGCAGACGCAATAGCGGATACCTGCATCGGCGGCCTCCATGATCGAATCCGCGGCGAAGGGGGGCGGCACGAAGACGAGACTGGCTTCGGCACCGGTGGCCTCGACCGCCTGTTTGACAGTGTCGAAGACCGGCACACCTTCGACGGTCTCACCACCCTTGCCGGGAACGACGCCGCCAACGACATTGGTGCCATATTCAACCATATCCTTGGTGTGCAGACGCGCCATGCGTCCGGTGATGCCCTGAACGATAACGCGGGTGTCGCGATCCAGAAGAATGCTCATTACACGGCCCTCATCTTGGTGTTTTGGGACAAGTCATTACGCCATGCGCCGACGGCGCGCTCGGCGGCTTCCATCAGGGTTGTTGCACGGATGATCGGCAGGCCCGATTTGGCGAGAATTTTCTGACCTTCCTCGACATTGGTGCCAGCCAGACGCACGATCACAGGCAGGTCTATCTCTAACTCGCGCAACGCCTGAACGACGCCCTCGGCGACCCAGTCGCAGCGATTGATCCCGGCAAAGATGTTGACCAGCACCGCTTGAACATTGTCGTCCGACAGAACCAGACGGAACGCCTTGGCCACACGTTCGGGCGAAGCGCCACCGCCGATATCCAGAAAGTTCGCAGGCTCACCGCCGGCGAGCTTGATCGTATCCATCGTGGCCATGGCAAGACCGGCCCCGTTTACGATGCAGCCGATATTACCCTCTAGGCCGACATAAGACAGGCCCCGGTCGGCGGCCCGGCTTTCGCGCGGGTCTTCCTGGCTTTTGTCGCGCAGCTCGGCGATCTGCGGATGACGGAACAAGGCGTTGTCGTCAAAGCTCATCTTGGCGTCCAGCGCCAGAACCCGTTCATCACCGGTAATGACCAGCGGGTTGATCTCGACCATGGTGGCATCCAACTCGCTAAAAGCGGCGTAACACCCCTGCAGCGTGCGCACCATCTGTTGCACCAGACGTGGCTCCATCCCCAGATTGAAGGCAATCTCGCGCGCCTGAAACTCCTGCAGCCCCACAGCGGGTTCCACGATGGAGCGAACGATGCTGTCAGGCCGCTCAGCCGAGATATCCTCGATCTCCATCCCGCCTTCGGAAGACGCCACGATCATCACCCGCTGACTGGACCGATCAAGGACAAAGCCCAGATAGATTTCGCGATCAATGGGCACGGCGGATTCTACATAGACACGATAGATGCCCTTGCCCTCGGGACCAGTCTGATGCGTTACCAGCTTGCGTCCGAACATCTCATCACAGGCTTCATGGATTTCGTTCTCGCTGTTGCACAGCTTGACACCACCGGCCTTGCCGCGGCCACCGGCGTGAACCTGAGCCTTCACGATCCATTTGTCGCCGCCCAATTCGCGCGCCCGATAGGCCGCTTGTTCCGGGCTGTAGGCCAAGGCCCCGGAAGGGGTTGCCACGCCAAAATTCGAAAGAAGCTCTTTCGCCTGATATTCGTGGATATCCATCTGCATTTCCTCCCGTTTATGCAGCGATAGATGTGCCGTAGCGGCTTTCCAGCAACGCTTCGATGGCTTCAAAGTCCACCGAGCCACCCATCTCGCAGACCGCCTCGGCAAACAAGTGTACGATGCGACTGATCGACCGATGGTTCAGTTGGTTCAGGATGCCAATCCGGACCTGCACAGGTGCGCTGAGCGTTGGCCAGATGCCAAACCCCCGTGCGCGGCAGTTCTGCACCAGCTCCATTTCGCGACCCGCCAACTCGGGGGGCAGGTTCAGCACGACGAGGCTCGGCATATCCGATGTGACCTCACACCCCATCGCGGTGACCGCGTCGCGCAGAACCGCCTCATGCGTTCTGTAGGAATGCGCGCGTTTGGCCAACCCTTCCTGCAAAGTGAGGCGCAGCGCCTCATGGAAGGCTGCGACGGCATAGCCGGAATGGGTTCGGTGGTAGGTGCCTTTTTCAACATCTTGCCCGTCAACAATACCCCAATGACGTGCTTCGAAAATGGGATTGTGAACGTAGCTGTAAGCCCCGGTTGTCTTCAACGCGTCGATATAAGCGGCCGAGAAGCTGACCGGCGCATAGGTCAGCGGCAGGCAACACAAGCCTTTTTGCGGGCACGAGGCCCAACCCGCGATACCGGGAAAATCGTCGATACGGAAATCGGCGACACCCAGTGACGACACCGCGTCGATCAGGCCAATGGCGCCATGGCGTTCACAGGCATCCGAGAAGCCGCGTAGGTCATTTACCCGGCCCGAACCGGTTTCCCAATGTGCCATGAAGGCCCATTTCGGTTTGTGGACGGCCAGAACCTCTTCGACCATCTCGCCGGTGACGGGCTGGCCGTGGGGCACCTCGATCACGGTGACGCTTGCGGCTTGCGGGTCCATCGGGTTTGCCGTGTGCTCTTCCGGCGTGGCAGCTTTGATCCGCAGAGTCAGCGCGTCGATGCCCGAGAAGGTGCCATTAGCGAACGCCACGACCTTGTCACCCGGCATGACCGCCGAGAACATCGTATCCAGCCCACTCCAACCTGTCCCGGCGACCGCGAAGGTGTAGGTGTTATCGGTGCCCCAGATTTCGCGCAGCATATGTTTGCACTCGATCATGCCGCGCAGAACATCGCCCTGCATGTGGTCGGCGACACCAGCGCTGGAAAAGGCCTGCAGAACGCGGGCGTCGGTATTCCCCGGCCCGGGACCTGCAGCCAACGTCTCGGGGATTTCGAGCGTGGGATAGATTTGAAAAGTCATGTGCGATCCTCCTCGGCGATGGGGTCCCTAATGCGCCCCACCAGTCGCGTTACCGAAAAGAAAAACCGATCCTTGCGTCAGGATGCAACGTAACTTACTACTGCTATGGCATAACTATTTGGATAGGTTAAAAACTACCCATTCTGGCAAATATACTGATGTATACTGGAATGATCCCTACCCATCAGGGTAGCTCGAAGATAAATCAGGTGGAAAATCAATGTCCGACATAACATCCTCTCCGATCGACATCATGCTCGCGAACAATAACCCACTTGTCTTGTCAGCAATGTCCGAAATCTTCGAAAGAGATAAGCGATTCTCGCTGGTGGCGACGTCCGCAACCGCCGAAGGGTTCCTTGGCGCGGTCATGCGTGTACCCGTAAAGGTCTGCGTCGTGTCGTGGGAATTGCCCGCACTGGGTGCAGCCAAGCTGATCGAAGTGCTGCGTGAGCAGGATAACGCACCGCGTTTTGTGGTATATGGCGACGAGGCAGGTGACGTCCCGCGGCTGGCCATGCAGGCGGGCGCGGCTGGGTTTGCCCCTCGTTCGGGCGAGGTTGAAGGTCTGCTGGAAACTTGCGTCGACGTCGCCAAGGGCAAGATGGTTTTCCCGTTCATCGATGTACGCACGGTGCAGCAAAGCCCGCTGCAGACCCTGTCGCGCAAAGAACTGGCGATCCTTGAGGCGCTGGCCAAGGGAATGTCCAACCGGGAATTGTCCAAGGAGTTGCAGATTTCTACCAACACCGTGAAATTCCACCTCTCGAATATCTACGAGAAACTCTCGGTTAAAAACCGGGCACAAGCCATCGCATATTACTATTCGTCGAAGGCTCAGCAGGGCTGACAGGATGATAGGGCGCTAACATTCGGGTGTTGCAACTCGGAAAATGATCTGGATGATGCTGACCCATGATGACCGAGAAATCCGGTCAACCGCGTGGAAATGCGGTCACAACAAAAATGGGGAGACGACTTATGTCATTCAAAACTTTGATGCTTGCCGCCAGTGCTACAGCGATGATCGCGGCGGGTGCCTCTGCTGAGACGCTGCGATGGGCGCGTGCCGGTGACGCACTGACGCTGGACCCGCACGCACAGAACGAAGGCCCGACGTCGGCCATGGCGCACCAGATTATGGAGACGCTGGTCATGCGTGATCATTCCGGCGCGCTGGTTCCGTCTCTGGCGACTGAATGGGCGCCGTCTGAGGAAAACCCGAATGTCTGGGTGTTCAAATTGCGTGAAGGCGTCACCTTCCATGATGGCGCCGAGTTTGACAGCGAAGATGTGGTCTTCTCGCTGAACCGCGCCATGACACCGGATTCCGATTACAAGGAACTGCTGGCCTCGGTAAAAGAGGTGCGCGCGCCCGACAAGTACACGGTCGAGATCGAAACGGATGGCCCGAACCCGATCATGCCCAACAACCTGACCAACATGTTCATGATGGATAAGGACTGGGCGGAAGCAAACAATGCGGTCAAGGTTCAGGATTACGAGGGCGGCGAAGACACATTCGCGGCCAAGAACGCCAACGGCACCGGCCCCTACAAGCTGGTCAGCCGCGAACCAGATGTGAAAACGGTTCTGGCGGCCAATGAGAACTATTGGGGTAAGGACGAATTCCCGCTGCAAGTGACCGAGATCATCTATACCCCGATCCAGAACGCCGCGACCCGCGTTGCTGCGCTGCTATCGGGTGAGGTTGATTTCATTCAGGACGTTCCCGTGCAGGACCTTGCGCGTGTGGCCGGAACCGACGGTCTCGACGTGCGCACCGCGCCGCAGAACCGGGTGATCTTCTTTGGCATGAACATGGGCGATGCCGATCTGAGTTCGGACAATGTGGACGGCAAGAACCCGTTGGCCGATGTGCGCGTGCGTCAGGCCATGTCCAAGGCAATCAACCGCGATGCGATCCAGCAAGTTGTGATGCGTGGCCAGTCGGCCCCTGCGGGCATGATTTCGCCGCCCTTCGTGAACGGCTGGGATGCGGATATGGATGCATCGTCTTCAACCGACATCGAGGGCGCAAAGGCACTGATGGCCGAGGCGGGCTATCCCGATGGTTTCTCACTGACCCTGAACTGCCCGAACGACCGCTACATCAATGATGAGGCGATCTGCCAGGCGGCTGTCGGTATGCTGGCGCAGATCGGGATCACAGTGAATCTGGACGCCAAGCCAAAAGCGCAACATTTCCCGCTGATCAACAATCTGGAAACAGATTTCTACATGCTGGGCTGGGGCGTTCCGACTTATGATTCAGAGTATATCTTCAACTTCCTTGTTCATTCCAAGGGTGAGAAATACGGCTCGTGGAACGGCACGCGCTATTCCAACCCCGAGCTTGACGCCAAGATCGTCGCGCTGGCATCAGAGACCGATCTGCCCGCGCGCGATCAGCAGATCGGTGATATCTGGCAGGTCGTTCAGGATGAACAGCTTTATATCCCGATCCACCATCAGGTGTTGAACTGGGGCATGAAATCGGGCGTCGGCACCATTGTCGAGCCCGAAGACTCGCCGAAGATCAAGTACTTCGAGATGAACTGACCCATCCCTGTGGATGCCGATCAGGGCGCGAAATCGCGCCCTGATCTTGTTTGCTCCGCCCGTAACGGCCACGTGATCGCAAACCGAGAATTCCTTTACGTGGTGGCCGAAAAGCTGGATTGTTCCAGCGCTAACAAGGAGACTCCGCCATGACACTCAGGACCTATGCCATCGGTCTGACCATGTTGCTCGCCGGCACCGCTCAGGCTGCCGAGTTCAAGTGGGCCTCGACCACCGACCCACAGACAATGGACCCGCACGCAGTCAATTCGGCCCCGGTCCTCGGTTTTCTGAACAATGTCTATGAAGGGCTGGTTCGCCGCGGCAAGGACATGAGCGTTGAACCTGCTCTCGCGGTCAGTTGGGAACCGATTGGCGACGGTGAGGGATGGCGGTTCCATCTGCGCGAAGGCGTGACATTCCAAGATGGCAGCAGCTTTGACGCGCAGGACGTATTATTCAGCTACCAGCGCGCCTCGGGCGAGGCAGCGGATACGCGCAGCTGGTTTGCCCCTGTCAGCGAGGTCATCGTGGTCGATGATTACACCGTTGATATCATGACCACGGCACCCAACCCGCTGTTTCCGTCCTCAATCGCCAACTGGATGATCATGGATCAAGGCTGGACCGAGGCCAACGATGCCGTGGTGCCCGACAAGGAAACGGGCAATTACGCCACCATCAACGCCAACGGCACCGGCGCATTCAAAGTGACCGAGCGTGAGCCTGGTCTGAAGACGGTTCTGGAACCGTATGAAGGCTGGTGGGGAGATGTTGAGCACAACATCACCCGCGCTGAATTCAACCCGATCCAGAACCCCGCCACCGCCGTTGCAGCATTGTTGTCGGGCGATGTGGATATGATCAACCCGGTGCCGATACAGGATGTGGCCCGGCTGCAGCAAAACCCGGAAGTCGATGTCATTCAGGGCATCGAAGCCCGTGTGATCATGCTGGGCTTTGACCACGAGGCTGAGGCTCTGAAATACACCGATGATGCGGGCAAGCCGAACCCGTTCCGCGACCCGCGCGTGCGCAAGGCAGTGGCGCAGGCCGTAAATGTGGATGCCATTCTGGCCACCATCATGCGCGGCAATGCCGAGGCCGCGTCGCAACTTGTCAGCCCGGCGATGAGCGGCTACTCAGAGGCCAACGCCGAGCGCCCGGCCTTCGACGTCGAGGCTGCCAAAGCGCTGCTGAACGAGGCCGGCTACCCGGACGGGTTTTCGTTTGGCCTGAAATGCCCCAACGATCGCTATTTAAATGACGAGGCCGTCTGTCAGGCAGTTGTAGGCATGTTGGCCCAGATCGGTATCACCGCTGAATTGGACGCAATGCCGGTGCGCAACTACTGGCCGGAACTTCGCGAGGACAACTACGACATGTACCTGCTTGGCTGGAGCCCGGGGACATTCGATGCAGAGCATCCCGTGCGTTTCCTTGTCGCCACGCCAAACAAAGAGAAGAAGTTGGGTAGCTGGAACTTTGGCGGATTCTCAAACGCCCGTGTGGATGAGCTGCTGCCCGCGATCCAGTCAGAGCTGGATCAGACCAAACGCCAGGCCATGCTGGATGAGGTCGCACAGATCATTCAGGACGAACAGGTCTACGTGCCCATGTATGTCCAGCCGCTGGTCTGGGGCACACGCAGTAATGTCGAGCTGACTCAGAGGCCCGATAACTTCTTCCTGCTGCGCTGGGTGACGGTGAATTGACCGGCAGTTTTGCCGCGCCGGTCCGATAGCGACGCCTTGACCCTCTGGTCAAAGGCGGCCTAGAGAGACCGATCAACGAGGGAAACGAATGTTCGCATATATCGTCCGCAGGATGTTCCAGTCCGTGATCGTGCTTTTGGTTGTGGGGCTGGTGGCCTTCTCGATGTTTCGCTTTGTCGGCGATCCGATCGACAACATGCTGGGGCAGGAACGCACGCAGGCCGACATTGACCGTCTGCGGACCGAGCTTGGGCTGGATCAGCCTTTTGTCCTGCAATACGCCAAGTTCCTGAAAGGCGCGGCGCAGGGCAATTTCGGCGTTTCATACCGTCAGGGGCGACCGGTTTCGACGATCCTTCTTGAACGCGCCCCGGCCACGCTGGAGCTTGCCTTTGTGTCCGGCTTTCTCGCGATCACGATGGGGATCGCCCTGGGCGTTTTCACTGCGATCCGACGACAAGGCATGGCGGCAAATGTGATCATGACCGTATCCCTTATCGGAGTCTCTCTGCCCACCTTCCTCATAGGTATACTGCTGATCTACATCTTTTCGGTCGAGCTTGACCTGCTGCCCAGCTTCGGGAGGGGCGAGACCGTTATGATTGGCAAATGGTCCACCGGTTTTCTGACGACATCCGGTTTGAAGGCCCTGATCCTGCCCGCAATTACACTGGGTCTCTATCAAATGACGCTGATCATGCGTCTGGTCCGGTCCGAAATGCTGGAGGTACTGCGCGCCGATTACGTCCGATTTGCCCGTGCCAGGGGATTGTCGGACCGGGTGATCAACTTCCGTCATGCCCTGAAGAATACTCTGGTGCCTGTGATCACCATCACGGGGCTACAGCTGGGGTCCATTATCGCCTTTGCCATCATCACCGAGACGGTATTCCAATGGCCCGGCGTTGGTCTGTTGTTCATCAACGCGATCCAGTTTGTCGATATCCCGGTTATGGCGGCCTATCTGATGCTGATCTCCGTGATGTTCGTGACAATCAACCTGGTTGTCGATCTTCTCTACTATGCTATTGACCCGCGCCTGCGTGTCGACGCGAGGGCCACATGAGCGATACGATGGAAACTCAAAAAGCGGCTCCCAAGACTCGTATGGCAAAGTTGTGGGACAGCGATTTTGCCTGGTCGTTCCGGCATTCTCCTGTAGCGGTGATCGCATCGCTGATCGTGGTCATTCTGGTTCTGGCAGCGATCTTCGCGCCGCTAATCGCGCCGTATAATCCTTTTGACCCGGCGACGCTGAACCTGATGAACGGGTTCACGCCCCCCGGCACGCCCAATGCATTCACGCAAGAGACCTTCCTGCTGGGCACCGACGATCAGGGGCGGGATGTGTTTTCGACCATTCTGTATGGGTTGCGTATTTCGCTGTTCGTCGGGGCCTCTGCCGTGCTTCTAGCGCTGATCATCGGCGTGGTGCTCGGGTTGATTGCGGCTTACTTCGGCGGCTGGGTCGAAACGCTGATTATGCGGATCGCGGACGTTCAGCTGACTTTCCCCGCCATTCTGGTGGCGATGCTGATCTTTGGCATCGCCAAAGGGATCACCCCCCCGGAATATCGCAACGAGATGGCAATCTACGTTCTGATTATCGCAATCGCGCTGTCGGACTGGGTACAGTTTGCGCGTGTTGTCCGCGGCGCCGCGCTGGTTGAGAAAAACAAAGAATACGTGCAGGCCGCGCGCCTGATCGGGCGTGGATCGTTCCCGATCATGTTCCGTCATATCCTGCCGAACGTCCTCAGCCCGGTACTGGTGATCGCCACCATCTCGCTGGCGCTGGCCATCATCGCCGAGGCAACGCTGAGCTTTCTGGGCGTCGGTGCGCCGCCAACCCAGCCGTCGCTGGGCACGCTGATCCGGATCGGTCAGGGCTTTCTGTTCTCGGGCGAATGGTGGATTCTGTTCTTCCCCGCCTGCACGCTGCTGGCCCTCGCCCTCGCGGTCAACCTGCTGGGTGACTGGCTGCGCGACGCGTTGAACCCCAAATTGCGGTGAGTTTCATGAGCCTTCTGACCATTCAAGACCTCACCGTCGAATTCCCGACCCGCCGCCAGTTGTTCACGGCGGTGGACCACGCCAGCCTGTCCGTGGAGCCCGGCGAAATCCACGGGCTGGTAGGTGAATCCGGGGCCGGTAAATCCACTATCGGCGCGGCAGTCATGGGCCTGTTGGAGCGCCCCGGGCGGATCGCCAGCGGACAGATCAAACTGGGTGGCGATCAGATCAGCGGGATCGATGCCGAGGCGATGCGAGAGCTGCGGGGCAAGAAGATTTCGATGATCTTCCAAGACCCGCTGACCTCGCTGAACCCTCTGTTCACGGTGCGCGAGCAACTGGTGGAAACGATCCAGACCCATCTGGGCGGCTCCGAGGCCGAAGCCAACAAGCGCGCCCGCGACCTGATTGACCGTGTCGGCATTCCCGACCCCGACACGCGGCTGGATCAATACCCGCACCAGTTCTCGGGCGGAATGCGACAGCGCGTGGTCATCGCACTCGCCTTGTGCACCGAGCCGGATGTCATCATCGCCGATGAACCCACAACGGCGCTGGATGTCTCGGTTCAGGCGCAAATACTGGACCTGATCAAGGAACTGGCGCAGGAGCGTCAGGTTGGCGTGATCCTGATCACCCACGATATGGGCGTGATTGCCGATACCACTGACCGGGTGACGGTGATGTATGCGGGAAAAGTGGTCGAAAGCGGCACGACTGCGCAGGTGATGGGCCAGCCCCAGCACGAGTACACCCGGTCTCTGATCGCAGCGGTGCCACGGCCGACACTCAAGCTGCACCGATTCCCTCAGATCAGCTATGGAGGGCGCGAAACCCGCTTTGCCGTCGAGGATATGGCGCGCCACTGGCCCAAGGTAAACAATGATGCCAGCAAACAGCTCTTTGAGATCCGCAATCTGACCAAGAAGTTTCTACAAAAGCGTGGTTTACTACCCTGGGATCGGACCTACTTTACTGCGGTTGACGACGTCAGCTTCGACATCCGCGCCGGTGAGGTGTTTGGTGTTGTTGGTGAATCCGGCTCAGGTAAGTCCACGGTCGCGCGAATGATAGCCGGGCTTTACCCGGTCGACGGCGGGTCCATCACCTTTGACGGGCAACTGGTCAGTGATCTGGGCAATCGCGCGGTTCAGGACGAGTATCGCAAGAATATCCAGATGATTTTTCAAGACCCATACTCGTCTCTCAATCCGCGTATGCGCGTCGATGAGATCGTGGCCGAACCCATCCGTCATCACCGCCTGATGGCGGGCTCCGACATCCGGCGCAGGGTGGATGAACTGCTGGATCAGGTGGGGCTGGGTTCCGGTGCCGGGCTGAAATACCCGCACGAGTTTTCAGGTGGACAGCGTCAGCGTATATCGATTGCCAGAGCATTGGCGACGCAACCCAGATTCCTGATTTGTGACGAACCAACAAGTGCGTTGGATGTGTCCATCCAGGCTCAGATTCTGAATATATTGAAGGACCTGCAGGAACATCTTGGCCTGACCATGCTTTTCATCAGCCACGACCTGCCGGTGGTGCGTCAGATGTGTGACCGGGTCGCTGTGATGAAACAGGGCCAGATCGTCGAAACTCAGGACACCAGCGATCTGTTCCTTCGTCCGAAGACCGAATACGCGCAAGAGTTGCTGCGGTTGATGCCAAAACTTGACGACCTGTCGACTGATGGTCTTGGGGTCGAAGAAGAGTAGAACGCGCCCTCTTCTTTCAGCTGTGGCCTGCCACTCGGTGAGCGATAATCCATGGCGGTCGGTCGGATTGGTCGGATAGAGTCCGGCAAGGGCAAGATTATAGCATAGGAAGTATCGGTCACGAGGTGCCAATTGAACCCCTCAAATTTTGGCTTTACGTGCCCTTTATCTTAGCTGACATGTAATTTGCTAATAATAAACAATGATTTGAATGGGCGAAGAAACTCCGCTCTGCGGATCTGCGCCGTCGCTGAGACATGTTCAAGGACAGCCAGTTTCATGGAGTTCCGCGACTGCAGTCCAACACCTCTCTTGACGAGCTGAATGAGCTTTCCGCAGGCGTCCTCATACGTTCCGTCCTAGAAAACCACCGCCATTCAGCATGAAAGCCCCATGCGAGTGGACGCAATAAAGCTCCGTCGCCGCTGAATAAACCGCCGGTCTAAATTGATGTAGCATTCGAACGCATCCTGTGTAAAATTGCCAAGAAGCCGCGAACGTCCCGATAACCACTGTTCGTTTGTCCGCTGCTTCTTCTCCAACTTTCTTGATAAACACCCAATCCCGCCGCACCCCGGCGGCGCTCATCCTATTCCCCTAGTATCGCCGAGCACGTCGAAGCCCAACTAGCTGGCGCGTGCACCAGAACCGTGATCATCGGTGTCCCCACTGATTGAACGGCAAGGCCGGGTAGATGCGCGTGGTTACATGCCGGGCGTGCTGCCGTTGGATGATCGCGTCCTGAACGGGCTCGGGCTGCGCCACCGGCACGGAGACGAAAGCAGCCAGCTCAGCACCTATGAGTTGTATAAATGTCTGTGGCTGAAAGGAAAAATATCTCGAAAATCAAATATTTCACTCTCGGGACAAACGACATGGAGGCGTCGAGCGCCTTTTTATTCTGCGCCTTCGCTGGTTCGGGGCCTCAATCTATCTCGCCCTCAGATCGCATCACCTATTGATTGGGCGAAGGGCTCGCATTTGCGACAGCGATCCCGTGTGATGGCACCCTACGACCCGTGGAAACGGAACGATGATCGGCTTTTGGGTTGGGGACAAGGCCGATGTCGAGCGCGTGTACAACCTTGCCATAATCCCTGGCGGCACATGTGAAGGCGCGCCGGGTCAACGTGGGCCAACGTTCTCGGCCTATGCGCGGGATTTGTACGGCAACAAGTAGTGCTTTTCTGACTGATTGCCGCGATGTTCGAGCATTTCTCCCATCAGTATTCTGAAAGAACACCTGAGGTTGAGAGTTGACTGCGTTGAGCGTTGAAGCTAACGATTAGACCGCCGGTCTAATATTCGAGTCCAAGAATGAAATCTATTCGAAGCGCCAACACTCCACGTTCACCCTAACTGCGCAGGCTGCCCAGAACACGACCGACACACCATCTGAGTCGCCGGCTTCCGGCGCCCCTCTAGCTATGCCTAAAAGCGAGAAAAAATGTCTGAATCCCAATCCATCGCCGACCGCGTCGAAGCCCAGCTGACCGGTGCCCGCGTCAGAACCCTGATCATTGGCGCCGGTATCGCCGGCAGCACACTTGCCGCATTAATGCGCCAGCGCGGAGAGCGCCCGGCACTGATTGAACGACAGGGCCCCGTGGATGCCGGTGGTTATATGCTGGGCGTCCTGCCTCTGGGGGGACGTGTTCTCAACGGGCTTGGGCTGCGCCAGCGGTACGAAAACGAAAGCAGCCCGCTCAAGACTTATGAACTGTATAACCGCCACGGTGAAAAGCCACGATCTTATCCGCTGGCGCCGATTGTGGACGCCTATGGGGACTGGCGCGGTATCTCTCGTCTGGCGTTTCTCAACATCATCCGAGATAGCCTGACCGATATTGTCTTTGACGCAAGTGTCAAAGAGATGCACCAGACCGACGATCATGTTGAAGTGACGTTCGAGGATGCGTCTTCGGTCACGGTCGATCTGGTCGTGGGTGCAGAGGGCGTGCATTCCCCAACGCGCCGCGCCTTCTGGCAGGATGATGAGATCGAAACATTTGATACTGGCTGGGGTGGCTATGTGCTTTGGTCGGACAGCGCAGATTTGCCGCTAGACACTTATAGCGAGCTTTGGTCGGATGGCTGGGGGGTTGGCCTCTATCCCGCGTTTAAACGGGTGGGCATTTTTGTTGGAGGGAACCGCAAACACACCAAAGACTGCACCGCGCGCGACTTTATCACTGAAATTCAGGGCAAGGTTCCCGCCGACAGTTGCTTTGCCAAGGCACTTGCCGCAGCCGAAATCGACGAGACCCCGTTTTTCTGGCCGATGACGGATATTCGCACCAAATCCAGTTGGTCCAAAGGGCGCGTTGTCCTGATCGGGGACGCCTGCGCCTCATTCCTGCCGACGGCGGGGATCGGGGCGTCGACGGCGATGGATAGTGCGGCCGCTTTGTCGGACGAATTGTCACGTGCCGACCCGCATCTGCTCCCCTATGCGCTGAGCCTTTTTGAAAAACGTCAGCGCCACCGAGTCGACAAAACACAAAAGAACTCGCGTAAACTTGCCAAGCTCATGTTTGTGGATTCGGTCGCCAAAACCGCTCTGCGCGATGAGGCCATGCATTTCTATACTCTGAAATCTCTGGTACATGACATCTCGGAGATCATCGTCGGCGACTGAGCGATACTTCCCTCTTAAACTGTGTTTCCTTCTTGCGGCTGAGCTGCCGCAAGAGCGGCTTCGAGCCATGATCTGCCACTTCTGATAGCGTTTCGCAAAAAATGAGCGTCGCCGGGGGCAAGGTACTGCTTGTTCAGATATCGCTTAGGTCCATGCTTGAGGAGGATGGAGGTTGGGCCACGGAGCGGAAGAGGCCGATGATACGCGTGTTGAGGTCAAGGTAAATGTCCGAACGCAATTCCGCCCAGTTGGCTCCGAACCAACGATCCACCTCTAACGCCATCGCGAACAACATGTCGCGCAGAAGGTCATTCGGAAGGTCGCTTCGAACTGCACCAAGTTGCTGCCCCTGCTCGATCAGCGCGTCAAATGCTGTCCGAAAAGGTAACTGCTGGGCAATTGTTCGGGTGATATCACTATCGTAGACACGAATAGCGAGCGCGGCGAGTATTTGATCCTGAAACAGAACCAAACCTACGCGACCAAATAGCTCAGCTACTTGTTGCCAGTATTGCTCGGCGTTTTCTGGGTGTCCAAAATTGAAACTCAGTTTGCATACGAGCCTCTGATAGGCGGACTCAAGAACAGCACCGTAAAGGTCAGCCTTGTCTGCAATGTAATAGTACGCCTGCCCTTTGCTCATACCCGCTTGCGACAAAATGCGATTAAGGGACGCGTCGGCAAACCCCTTGGTCGCAAACTCCTGTTCTGCGGGACCCAACAACTGGGCCCTTCGCTGCTCAGGAAGCTCCCAAAGGCGTTCGCGTGGCGTTTGGTGTTTATCTTGCTTCGGCAATGACGGTCTTTCGGAACAAATACTTCGAGGAGCTTATTAGTCTGAATACTTGGTATTTGCATCAACAGTCTTCGTTTATTTGCTGGTTCGTAGCGCCAAATCGATGGCTTGTAGCGTGCCGGTGATTGTCTGACGTCAACGCCCATGGGGCGCAGCATTTCTGAGGCTTCTACTACGATACTACCCCCACCGAAGTTACCCCCAATGTGACCGTCGGAGAGGCTTGCGTGGAATTACAGACACCGCTCGAATGACCGGAACTCATCAGCGATCGCCGTCGCGGCGGCGGCTAACAGGCGTTCACCATCGTTGGGGCTGGCCAGGGCTGAGTGAGATCCAACCCGTCCATCCGGGAATGCCGCACGATGTTCTGCCGGTGGACCGTGGCGATCCCCTGAATGAGCGCGCACATATTCAGGACTGAGTTTCTGGGGCGGTTCAGCGGCCTGATTGGCAGGCAACGATCCAAGCAATGACTGAGTTATGGCAATCTCCGAAGGGGTCGCGTGCATCCCTTCCCAATCGCCATAAAGCTCGTGCCGCAATGCGTTTACGGTACTCGGCTCCCACCAACTGCGGATCAGCAATCGATCTTGGGGAGTTGCATCCTTGATCTGACGGAGAGGCTCCAGATTAGCCCCGTGTCCGTTTACCACGAATACGCCCTTGAAGCCCTGCCTCAACAGCGCCCCGATCACCTCATTCGCCAGTGCGTGAAATGTATCTTCTGAGATCGAAACCGTGCCCGGGAACCCTGTGTTGAAAGGCGCTGGCGTATAAGCCAGCGCTGGCGCAACGATGCCATCGCACGTTTCAGCGGCTGCAAGCGCTACTGCTTCGGCGCAAATCGTATCTGTGCCGATCCGACCCATTGGTCCGTGCTGCTCGGTCGAGCCAACCGGCAACAACACCGCTGCACCATTTTTGATACGAGAATCTACCTCGTACCACGTCATGTGTTCCAGCTTCACGGTACGCAACGCTCTAGGAACTGCGCCACCCAGTTCCGTTTCAGATCAGAGCCCCCACCGCGCCCGGTTTTCATCAAAGAAACCCTGCGCCTTTTTCACTTCGATCCAGTTGTTCACGTAGTTGATCCAGACTTGATCGCTCTGAGGCAGCAACATTGCGATGGGGGAAGGTGACCGCGGTTCGGCGTTCTTGACGCGAACGACCGGGAACTTCTCCTCAAGCGTTGAACCTTCGATGTTGGAGGTTATGAACACATCCGCGCGACCAGCCAGAACCTCCTGAAAACCACGCGCCGGGGCCTCGACTACTTTGATATCGGCATTCGGGAACCACTCGCGCACACGCTTTTCGAACGTCGTACCCAAAGTCGTCGCGACCTTTACATCCGGCTGGTTGATCGAGTCATACCCGTCGAACTTGTCGGCCTTTTCTTTGGTTGTGTAGGGAAATAACTCAACCGCGATGTAGCTATCCGAAAAACCCGCAACCTTCATGCGGGGCGGTGAAATCGAAGCAGAACCGGTGATGTGATACTTACCTGCGACCACGCCATTGACCAGAGTTTTCCAGTCGGTCGGCACGTATTCGACCTCGACACCCAGATCAGCGGCCAGGGCGTTCATGATATCGATGTCGTACCCCTTGTAACTGTTGGTCGCCGGATCACGCAGTGACATCGGATTCCAGTCGCCTGTTGTGCCAACTTTAAGAACCCCGGCATCCAGGATCTCGTTCAGCGCCGACTGTGCCTGCGCAGCGCCGCCGATCACAAGACCAAGCGCCGCGGCGGCCGCGACTTTCATAAAACGTTTCATGTAATTCTCCCGTTGGTGGCGTTAGGCTTTTTACGGCTACATTGTTTCTTGATCTAATCGTAAAGACAAAGATAACCTCAAGCAAATAATTGACTGTAAGTAATGAAGGCAGGCCAGCAGATGCCAGACGCCGCAATCGAGCTTGTCGACGTAAACAAATGGTATGGCACATTTCATGTGCTCAAGGACATCAATCTGACAGTCCAAAGCGGTGAAAAGGTCGTGATCTGCGGCCCCTCCGGATCGGGGAAATCAACCGTCGTCCGTTGCATAAACCAGCTTGAGAAACATCAGAACGGCACGATCCGCGTAGACGGGGTTGAACTGTCCGATAATCCCAAATCTGCTGCCACGATCCGGTCAGAAGTCGGCATGGTATTCCAGCAATTCAACCTTTTTCCGCATCTGACTGTCCTTGAAAACCTGACCCTTGGTCCGATCAAGGCCCGCGGTCTGAGCCGAAAAGAGGCCGAAGATAAGGCGCGTCATTACCTCGAACGGGTCCATATTCCCGATCAAGCCGACAAACGCCCCGTTCAGCTTTCTGGCGGGCAACAGCAGCGTGTGGCCATCGCGCGCTCGCTGTGCATGGAACCGAGGGTGCTATTGTTTGACGAACCCACCTCTGCACTGGACCCCGAGATGATTTCCGAGGTGCTCGACGTGATGGTGGAACTGGCCCAAGAAGGCATGACCATGGTGGTCGTGACTCATGAGATGGGCTTTGCACGAAAGGTCGCTGACAACATGGTTTTTATGGATGCAGGCGAGATTGTCGAGCAGGGTAAGCCGGAGCATTTCTTTACCAATCCACGGTCCGAGCGGTGTCAGAAATTTCTTAGCCAAATACTGCAGCACTGAGTTGGGTATGATGAAAAAAGCAACTCTCGCCCTCCCCCTGTTCTTGCTGGTTGCCGGCTGCTCCTCATCCCAAACCTGGGGTTGGTACGTTATTGATCCGACCACCTCCTCGGGCTGGACCAATGTGAAGTTTCTGGTTTCGGGCATGGGCGCGACAATTCAGATTTCGCTGATTGCTGCGGTTCTGTCGATTGTCATCGGTTTGCTAGTGGCTTTACCGGGCCTGTCGGAGAAACGCGGATGGCGACTGGTAAACCGGGTTTACGTCGAGTTCGTTCGTTCCATCCCACTGCTGCCAATGCTGTTCTGGGTATTCTATGGATTGCCTATCGTCTTTCAGTCGATGGGTATGAACATCCCCATCGATCCGTTCTGGGGCGCGATCATCACGCTTGCGATCTCGGACAGTGCCTTTACGGCTGAAATCTACCGCGCCGGGATTCAATCCATCGCCAAAGGCCAAAGCGAGGCGGCACAGACGATTGGCCTGAACTACTTTCAGACCATGCGCTATGTGATCCTGCCGCAGGCCATCCGGCGCATCCTGCCGCCCTTGGCCAATCAGTTCATCTATATTGTCAAGATGAGCGCGTTCGCCAGTGTCATTGGTATGCAGGAACTGACACGCCGCGCGAACGAGTTGGTGGTGACGGAATACCGCCCGCTTGAGATTTATACATTGTTGATCTTCGAATATCTGGTGCTGGTCCTGATCATCAGCGCTGGGGTGCGCTGGCTGGAACGCCGCATGGGCGCAGATGAGCGCGGATGAGGAGGAGCAAGATGGACTGGAAAAACTTCATGGCCGAGACCGAGGCCAATATAGGTACATTGTCGAAAGAGATGCCCGAAACCGCGCGTGGCTTTGGCATCATGGGCAAAGCCGCCAAAACAGATGGCGCGCTGAGCGAGAAGACCAAGGAATTCATGGCTCTCGGAATTGCCATTGCCACGCGTTGCGACAGTTGCATCGGCTTCCATGTCCGCTCTCTGGTTCAGCTAGGCACAACCCGTGAGGAATTGTCCGAGGCGCTGGCAATGGCAACCTATATGGGGGGCGGACCGTCCTATGCTTACAGCGCGAAGGCACTTAAAGCGTTTGACGTGTTTTCGGAGTAAGCGCCAAGACCCGGCCCCGATGGACTGCGTATGCAATTCGCGTGGCTCGGTGCCGCTAAACTATGAAAGACCATATCATGTCAGTCACCGAGATCAGAAACGAAGGGATGCGGATCGGTGGCGAGATCGTCTTTACCGATGACACGGTGCCGGTTCACTATCCCTACACCAATGAAGTGGTGGGCCATGTTCCTGCGGGTCGGGCCGAACACGCGCGTCGCGCCTTTAAGATTGCGGCGAATTATAAACCCACGTTGACACGCTATGACCGCAGCCAGATCCTGCAGCGAGCCGGAGAGTTGATCGGAGAGCGCCGAGACTATTTGGCCAAATGGCTGGTGCTGGAACTGGGTATTTGTTATCAACATGCGATCTATGAGACCAAACGCGCACAGGATGTGTATCAATTCGCCGCCGCCGAGGCGTTAAAGGATGATGGTGAAATCTTTTCCTGTGACCTGACTCATAATGGCAAGGCGCGGAAAATCTTCACTACGCGTGAGCCAGTCAACGCAATCAGCGCGATCACACCTTTCAATCACCCGCTGAACATGGTCAGCCACAAAATCGCACCATCGATAGCAACCAATAATTGCATGGTGTGCAAACCAACCGAGCTGACTCCGCTGACCTGTCTGACGCTGGCGGATATCCTCTATGAGGCCGGGCTGCCGCCCGAGATGTTCCAGGTGGTCACGGGATGGCCACAGGACATCGGGGATGAGATGATCACCAATGAAAACATCGACATCATCACCTTCACCGGTGGTGTGCCAGTGGGCAAGATGATCGCGGAAAAGGCAGGCTACAAACGGCAGGCGCTGGAGCTGGGAGGCAATGACCCGCTGATCGTTCTGAACGATCTGTCCGGTGCCGATTTGGACAAGGCGGCGCGTATTGCCGTTTCCGGCGCAACTGGCAACTCGGGCCAGCGCTGCACCGCAATCAAGCGCATTCTGGTGCAGGAAAGCATTGCCGAGAGGTTTGTGCCCTTGGTTCTGGAGCAGGCGAAGAAGATCAGGTTCGGCGACCCGCAAAGCCCCGAGACCGATCTGGGTTGCGTGATCCACGACAAGGCGGCGAAACTTATCGAGGACCGCGTTTATCTGGCCGAGAAATCCGGGGCTGAAATCCTATATCACCCGGGTCGGCAGGGCGCGCTGCTTCCACCCATAGTGGTCGATAAGGTGCCGCATGATAGCGATCTGGTGATGGAGGAGACTTTCGGTCCCATCATCCCCATCGTCCGCGTGCCTGACAATGACGGCGCGGTCATGGCGATCTCGAACGCCACCGCGTTTGGCCTGAGCTCGGGCGTCTGCACCAACGATCTCAACCGCGCCATCGCTTATATCAACGGCCTGAGCGTGGGCACCTGCAACATCTGGGAACAGCCAGGGTACCGTATCGAAATGTCTCCCTTTGGCGGAATCAAGGATTCAGGCAATGGCGTCAAGGAAGGGGTCGTCGAAGCCATGAAGTTCTTTACGAACGTCAAAACCTATTCGCTTCCTTGGCCCGGATGATCGGGCAATCGCGATTGCACCTGAACCTGTCCACTCTTAGCGAACCAGCTGAAAAATGACGGGTTGAGCCATACGGCTGTTGGCGTCATATGTGCCCTCGGACGTACGTGCCACGCCCGGACACACAAGGAAGCAGCCTCATGAAAAAGGTTCTGATCACAGGTACCGCCGGATTTATCGGATTTCATCTTGCCAAACTTTTGCTTGAAAACGGTAACCGGGTTCACGGCTACGACGGAATGACGGATTACTATGATGTTGGCCTCAAGCGGAGCCGGCATGCGCTTTTGCTGGAAAACCCGAACTTCTCGTGCGATGAGGGAATGCTGGAAGACACTGCTACTTTCGACCGAATGGCCGATGCGTTCGAACCGGATGTGATCATCCACCTCGCGGCACAGGCGGGTGTCCGCTATAGCCTTGAAAATCCGCGTGCCTATGTCGAAAGCAACGTTGTCGGAACGTTTAATGTGATGGAAGCCGCCCGGCGGCACAACGTGCGGCATCTGCTGATGGCGTCGACCTCGTCTATCTACGGCGCGAATCCGGACATGCCTTTTGATGAATGTGAAAAGGCGGATCATCAGCTTACGATGTACGCCGCGACGAAAAAGGCGAACGAGGCGATGGGGCATTCCTATGCTCATCTTTGGAACCTGCCCACAACCGTGTTCCGCTTCTTTACTGTCTACGGTCCTTGGGGGCGCCCGGACCTTGCGTTTTTCAAGTTTACCGATGCCATCCTCGAAGACCGTCCGATCGACATCTACAACCATGGCGATATGTATCGTGACTTCACCTATGTGGATGATCTGGTGCGCGCGATCTCACTTTTGATCGATGTCGTCCCGGTGCGCCCAGATGCCCCGGAAGACATCGCCGAGGGTGACAGCCTGAGCCCTGTTGCACCGTACCGCATCGTAAACATTGGGAATTCTGACAAGGTCCGTCTTTTGGATTTCATCGACGCAATCGAAGAGAGCCTCGGCAAACCCGCGATCCGGAACTATATGGAAATGCAACTGGGTGATGTACCCGCGACCTGGGCAAACGCCGATTTGCTGCATCGTCTGACCGGCTACCGCCCAAAGACCGATATCAAGGACGGCATTCAGGCTTTTGTCGACTGGTATCGCACCTACTATGGCAAATAGCGTATAAAAACAGGTGAGGCGTCGCGCATCGGCCGAAACCTGACCCCGCAACTTCTTCTTAGATACGCAGGACCGATTCCCTGAGCCAAGCGACCATCAAATCGCTTGCTTCAGGGCCTCAATGATCTCTTCTTGCGTGGCTTGCTGCAGGTATGGGTGCATTGGCAGGCTAATCACGCTCGCCGCCGCATGGTCTCCAACAGGCAGATCAGCATCGGGGTCAAACACGGCAGGTTGCTTGTTCAATGGCAGCGGATAGTGCACCGCCGTCGGAATCCCCGCGTCTTTGAGCTTGGCCTGAACGTCCTCGCGCCGGTCTACGCGTATCGTATACTGCGCCCATGCGCTTGTGGCTCCCTCCATCAATGACGGCGCGGCCAGATTGGTATCCTTCAACAGCGCCCTATAACGATCTGCCACAGTGTTTCGCAGGGCCAATTCATCCTCGAATATATCGAGCTTGCACAGCAGAATAGCGGCCTGGAGCGTATCAAGGCGGCTATTCACCCCCACCCTGATGTGGTGATATCGCCGATCCTGCCCATGTCGCGCGATCTGGCGAAGAATGACGCTCAGGCCCTCATCCGAGGTGAAAATGGCGCCACCATCTCCGTAGCAGCCCAGAGGCTTCGATGGGAAAAAGCTCGTACAGGAGATTGTTGACAGATTCCCCGACCGTTTGCCATGCAGAGACCCCCCAAAGCTTTGCGCACCATCTTCAATCACGGGCAGGCCGTGCGCGGAGGCAACCTCGTTTATACGTTCGAAATCAGCGGGCTGGCCGTAGAGCGACACCGGAATAATGGCTTTCGTCCGGGACGTAATCGCAGCGTTCAGCTTATGCGGGTCGAGGTTATAGCTGGTCGGGTCGATATCGACATAAACCGGCGTCGCTCCGAGCAATCTGACCGCTTCGGCTGTGGCGATGTAGGAAAACCCAGGCGTGATGACCTCATCTCCCGGCCCCACCTCAACCGCCATGAGGGCAATCTGTAAGGCATCCGTCCCATTGGCACAGGTGATGCAGTATTTGGCGCCTGTGAACTCCGCCAGCCTCTCTTCCAGCTCTGCAACCTCAGGACCAAGGATATACTTCCCGTGCGCTAACACATTTGCAATGCCCACATCGAGCTGATCTTTGATCCGCTTCTGTTGTTCCGCTAGGTCAATAAACTGCATCGCTCTAAGCCCGCCCTATTGGTTCTTGGAAATATCGCACGAGGTGCTCTGCCTTTTGCATCCTTTACATAGTCCAATCCCGTTCGACCATGATTATTCATACGTATAGGACGTGCACAAACCAGCAACTTGTGATGCGGGCCGCAATAATGCCGAGGTACATATCCCTACTATCGACCGACGCGGTGGCGTGGGTTCAGTTACGCACGAGCCTCGATCATCAATCGATACCGGTCTTTAAGTTGGGATGCTGCTCACCCTTGCTCATTTGAACCGGAGCTTTGCGGATATGGCTGACCATTTCAATCGCGGGTCGATTTTCATTAAGCCCAAAGCCGTTCCCGTTCAGTATTTCTTCGTAGCTTCGTGTGTGCAGGTCAGCAAAACCACCCGAAAACTCGATTTCTTCGCCATTGATGGTGATGGAGCGGTAGGTTCGTGCCCCGGCTGCCCGCGCCTCGGCCGGAACGTCATTTATGTCCAGAGACAGGAACCAGCGACACCGCGCATGTTCGAACTCGAGATAACCCGCAGCTTTGGTCGGTGCATTGAGATGGACATGGTTTTCCTGCAGCTCGCCAAATAGAAAGTGCAGCATGTCAAAGAAATGCACGCCTATGTTGGTGGCAATACCGCCAGATTTGCGCACATCGCCCTTCCAACTTTCCAGATACCAACGTCCTCGGGATGTGATGTAAGTCAGATCAACTTCATACTTGGTGTCTTTGGGGCTATTTTGGATCTTCTCTCTGAGGGCAATGATCGACGGATGAACCCGCAGTTGCAGAATGGTGTTAACCGTCTGCCCGGTCGCCTTCTCGATCATTTCCAGACCGTCAATATCTTCTGGGTTCAGCACCAGCGGCTTTTCGCAAATCGCATCGGCACCTGAACGCAATGCAAACCGCATGTGGCTGTCATGGAGGTAGTTCGGCGAACAAATCGAAACAAAGTCAACCTTGCCAGTCTCACCGCGACGCAACATATCTACGTATCGATCGAAACGTTCGAATTCAGTGAAGAAGTGTGCATCTGGGAAGTGGCTGTCGATAATACCGACGGAGTCGCTAGTATCCAGAGCTGCCAACAAAGTGTTTCCGGTGTCCGAGATCGCTTTCATATGACGCGGCGCGATGTATCCTGCGGTTCCTATCAATGCGAAGTTGCTCATCAAGTGTTTCCCGAGTGCTCAAATTGTGCTTCTGCGCATCCAAGAATTTGCCCGGGAAGTCAATAGAAAGACCTCAATGAAGCACTATTGTTCGCGCTGGAACCCACTATAAATCTCTGTTAGATCGATCCCGGATTTACATAGCTAGATTGGTCTTAGCACTTATGTCAGGCAACCTCAGCAAATCACCGAAAACCATTTTCTGCTTAACTTACCACGAAATAACTGCGGATGCGCGTGTTCTGAAAGAAGCACGTGCGCTTCATTCAGCGGGGCACAATGTCCATATTTTCTGTGATTGGCCCGGGGGGTTGCCGCAGGAAGAGAATATCGATGGTATTCGGGTCACTCGTTTTAACTGGCAATCTTCCGAGAACATCTCGGAAGATACTTTAACGCGTTTCTTTTTCGTTGACCGTGTGTCCAGTGAAGTTGAGCGGCGTGTTGTGCCTTATGTCGAGGAGGCCGCGCAATTGAACGCAATAAAATCCTGGCTAAAAGAATCTCTCACGGATGAAGAGACTCGAATGCTCGATCCTATGTACTACAAGAGCTACAGTAAGAGCGACAATGCTCGAGAGAGGCGAAAGCGAAAGTTTGCGCACAAACGGTTGCTTTGGAAAACTAATTTCATGCACGGGTTCGGAAAAACCTCAGGCAATCTGAAATCGATCGGCTCTAAAAACCGAGAAACAAGAGAGAAATTTCGCGAACTCTATCAACTCAGCTCATTGGTATTTGCCGAGAATATCTGCAGTTTGAAATTTGATGAAACCCCAGACGTCATCCACGCTCATGACATTTATTGTCTCCCGGCAGGTGTCCTTCTTGCAAAGCGGTTCAAGGCTAAACTTGTATACGACGCACACGAATACGAGCCGGCACGGGCGACAAAGAACCCAGCGGATGGATCAAATTTTGCGGAAAAACTCGAGGATGATTGTCTTCCCTTTGTTGACCACATGATTACGGTATCGTCTTCAATAGCAGAGTTATATGCCGAACGTTTCAAGGATCATCCCACACTGATACTCAATGCCCCAGAGATAGATGCCAACTACATGGGGAGCCGAAAAAAACAGGCCCTGGATCAGCTCTCAATCCGCGCCCAGGCACACGTTGATGATGGAACACCTTTGGTAATTTTTACCGGCGGTATTCAAATGGGACATCGTGGTTTGGACAAGGTTTTGCAGGCTTTAGTTCATCTGCCGGAAGTCAGGCTAGCGACCATGGGGCCGCGGCACCAAAAAAACGACAGTTGGTTCATGAAAGAAGCTCGCAAGGTTGGAGTGAGTGACCGGATCACCTTGCTACCACCTGTAGCGGCGCCAGATGTGCCAGTCGCAATTAGTACGGCGGACCTCGCAATTTGCCCATTTCAGGACGTATCACTGAACCACCGCTACGCTATGCCGAACAAACTGTTTGAAGCTGCCTTCGCCGGTGTACCCATTTGTGTTTCAGATCTTCCTGAGATGCGCCGGTTCGCGGAAACCCTTGGCTTCGGGCGAGCGATGGATGAAACGGACCCCGAGAGTATTGCCGAAGCTATTCGGGATGTCTTAGATCACCCCGAAAACTACACCATGACAGCTGAGAACAAAAAGAAGCTCTGGGAGTCTTATAGCTGGCCCGCACAAGCCGAAAAATTGGCAAGGCTCTATGATGAAATCTAAATCCGTGCGGCCAAAATCCGGGCAATCCGCTGTGATGCAGTTCCGTCACCGTAGATTTCTATGGGTTTGCCGGTAGTCCCGATTGCATCGAGAATATTACCCTCAATATCGCCATCGGAAGGCGGAACGATACGGTTCCACCCACTTTCCACAAGCTCGCCCCACTCGGTTTCCGTTCTCAATGTCACGCAGGGGACTCCGTAGAAATACGCTTCCTTCTGCACCCCGCCAGAATCCGTTGCGACCAGCATCGCATTGCTTTCCAAAGCCACCATATCCAGATAACCGACTGGGTCTATCGTCTGGACACGCTCGAACTGACGCCCCATATCTTTAAGCCTCGCTGCCGTTCGGGGATGTAGCGGTAAGACGACGGGGTGCTGTTTAGCGACGGCTTCCAGACCATCCACGATCTTAGTCAATACATGTGGAGCATCCGTATTTTCAGCTCTATGAATAGTCGCGAGTATGAAACCCTTTGTCTCGACCCCTATGTCATCCAGAATCCTTGACTTCTTCTTGGCTCTTTCGCCGAAGTGCAAGGCAGCGTCATACATTACATCGCCAACGCTGAATATCTTGTCATCTGAGATGTTTTCTCTTCGAAGATTCTCGACAGCATCGCTGGAGGTCGTAAACAAAAGATCAGAAACGTGATCCGTCAGCACTCTGTTGGTCTCTTCCGGCATCTTACGATTGAATGAGCGCAATCCCGCTTCAACGTGCGCAACCGGAATATGTAGTTTCGCCGCTACCAGCGCACCGGCCAAAGTTGAATTGGTGTCGCCGAACACCAGAAGGGCATCTGGTTTGTGATCTTGGATAACCGGCTCTAGCTTCTGCATCATCAGCCCGGTCATCGCGCCGTGGCCGCCTGAGTTCACCGAAAGGTTGATGTCGGGTCTGGCAATTTCAAGCTCGTCAAAAAAAACACCCGACATGGAGTCGTCGTAGTGTTGACCGGTATGTATCAGAAGCTCGGTGATCCCGGGCAAAGATCTGAGCGCTCTGCTCACGGGTGCCAACTTAATAAATTGAGGGCGAGCGCCTACTACGACTGCTATTTTCACGGTGGCTCCACTTAAGAGTTGCTCCAACTTGCGCTAGCACACCGATCACAGAGATGCCATGTGATATCTTGTGTCTATGCGAAAATCTAAGCTCACGGTTGGGACCGAGGGGAAGCCCTCTCCGGCTCCGTCACTGAACAACACCCATTGCCTTTTCTGTAAAAGCAATTAGTAGAGGCGCGACCGCGCGATCGGATGATATCCGAGGTTTCCATGCGGACATAGCTGCAGACACAGATAATGAGCGATTTTCCCATGACACGAACATCTCTGAACACCCTGTTGCAAAAACTGTCTGAGAGACAGGCTGTGATCGGGATTGTTGGTCTGGGATACGTTGGGCAACCTCTGGCGCTTAGATATACGGAAATTGGTTACCGGGTTATTGGCTTCGATCTTGATGCCACAAAGGTGCAGGACCTGAATTCAGGTCACAGCTCGATTGAACATATCAGCGACGCGCGTATTGCCGAAGCGCGGCAGAATGGGTTCGAGGCCACCACGGACTTTTCGCGTATCGCCGAGGCGGATGGCATCATGTTGTGTGTGCCGACGCCGCTCAACAAGCACCGCGAACCTGATTTGAGCTTTGTCACAGACACATGCGACCAGATCGCAGACCATTTACGTGCGGGGCAAGTGGTCGCGTTGGAAAGCACCACCTATCCGGGCACAACCAAGGAAGAGGTACTGCCGCGTCTTGAGAAGAATGGCCTCAAGGTCGGCGAGGATATCTTTGCAGTCTATTCGCCTGAACGGGAAGACCCTGCCAATCCGGATTTTACCACCAACACGATCCCGAAGGTTGTCGGAGGGCATACCGAAGCCTGCCTGAAAGCGGGGATCGCGCTTTATGAACAGGCCATCGACAAGCTTGTACCGGTAAGCTCCACCGAAACCGCAGAGATGACAAAGCTTCTGGAGAATATCCATCGCGCTGTGAATATCGGTCTCGTGAATGAAATGAAAATCGTTGCCGACCGAATGGGTATCGATATTTTCGAGGTTATTGACGCCGCTGCGACCAAACCGTTCGGGTTTACTCCTTATTACCCAGGCCCGGGTCTTGGCGGGCACTGCATCCCGATCGATCCGTTCTATCTGACTTGGAAAGCTCGGGAATACGGTATCAATACGCGCTTCATTGAACTGGCGGGTGAGGTAAACACAGCCATGCCGGAGTATGTATTCGGCAAGCTCGCGAACGCGCTCAATGAGCAGCGCAAAGCAGTTCGTGGCAGCAAAATCATGGTTCTGGGTATCGCATACAAGAAAAATGTTGATGACATGCGCGAAAGCCCCTCTGTTACCTTGATGGAACTGATCCGGGACAACGGAGGCGACCTCAGCTATTCAGACCCGCATGTGCCCGATTTTCCCACTATGAGGGAACACTTCTTTGAGCTGTCCTCTGTAGCCCTGACCCCGGAAGTTTTGGCGGAGCAGGATGCGGTTGTCCTGGCGACCAACCACGATGCCTTCGACTATGATCTGATCAAAAAACACGCAAAGCTTCTTATCGATACGCGTGGTAAATTCCGCACATCAGAACAGCATATTGTTCGCGCATAGTTTTGAGCGGGTCAGGTTCGGTCACATAATTGGCAGTTTGGACAAAAAGTGAATTAATCCCCCTATCGAATGTGCTTCTGATTGCTCAGGCGTGCTGCTCAGGGGGATGGATCAAACCAGAGTGACGGTACGCCGGTTGCGTTGTCTGGCAACCGAAATACACCTGCTTCTCACCGCACTAACGAACAAGGTGTGAAACAGCTCGGCAAAGAGACTCAACCAAGAGAAAGTGACGGCGGCCGCACTACGCCGAGAGGTTGAGGTCGTCTCGAATTGATTTTCCGGACTGGATTGATGAGGCAACAATTGTCGGCATTTTCCTGCCGTTTTCACACAATCTTTGGCGCAAATGCCGCCGAAGCAAATCCAAGGTCACTCAAACGCGCGTTGTTCCCGTCCGGCCAGACAGATATAGTGACGGCAAATGTCAGGCCGCCTTCGGGCTAAGGAAGATTGGCTTTTGACGAGTTCCACTAGTGAGCAACCAAGGGCCAAACGCGTGAGCTTGAAAAACCGAAATACCCCACCTCAGCGTAACGAGCTGCGAAAGGTGCGCAATCAGGGGAATAGCTTCCTCGCTTTGGCCTTTCTGTTCAGTATCTTCGTCAACCTGTTGATGCTGACGGGACCGCTTTTCATGTTGCAGGTTTATGATCGGGTGCTTGGGTCGCGCTCGGTCGAGACCTTGTCAGCGTTGTTTCTGCTTGTCGCGCTGCTCTATGCGCTGATGGCGATGCTGGATTACGCACGTGGCCGCATCGTTGCCCGGTTCGGAGCCCGTTTCCAGTCGTCGCTGGATGAGCGTGTTTTCGAAGGAACGATGCGGCGCGCATTGTTCCCACAGGTGCGATCGGCGCCCGCGACCGCCCTGCGCGATCTTGAATCCATCCGTGCGCTCTGTGCCTCACCGGTATTGCTTGCGCTGATGGATATCCCGTGGACTCCGGTCTTTCTCGCCGCGATCTTCCTGTTCCACCCGTTGCTAGGCTGGCTGGCTGTCGCGGGTGGTGCGCTGCTGGTGACAATCGCCTTGCTGAATCAGGCGCTGACCCATCGCAAAGTGGCCGAAGCCCAGGTCGCATCGGCCCGAGCGAACTCATTTTCGGAACATGCCCGACAAGCCGCCGAGGTTGTCAGGTCGCAGGGTATGCAGGACGATGTCTCGAAGCGCTGGTTGAGCCAGCGGAACGAGGCATTGTCTCAGTCTATTTCCGCGAGTGACTGGACTGGCAGCTTCACTTCGCTAACCAAATCCATGCGACTGTTTCTGCAATCCGCCATGTTGGCGCTTGGAGCGCTGCTTGTGTTGCGCAACGAAATGACGCCGGGTGCGATGATCGCGGGTACGATCCTGCTGGGACGCGCATTGGCGCCGGTCGAGATGGCCGTGGGCCAGTGGTCGATGATAGAGCGCGCCCGAACAGCCTGGATCAGCCTGAACCAGTTTCTCGATTCTACGCCGCCTGAGATGACGCGCACCAAACTTCCGGTTCCCAAGGCGCATCTCGTGGCGAAAAGCCTGACCGTGATTCCGCCGGGCATCAAGACCCCGACGCTGCGCAATGCATCGCTTGAGTTGCAACCGGGCCGTGCCCTTGGCGTGATTGGGAAAAGCGGGTCAGGAAAAACCACACTTGCCAAAGCGTTGCTTGGCTTGTGGGCTCCCGCCGCGGGCGAAATCCGGCTGGGCGGGGCAACACTGGATCAATACGATCCCGACGCTCTCGGGCAGCACATTGGCTATCTGCCGCAACAAGTGACGCTGTTCAACGGAACTGTAGCGGAAAACATCGCCCGCATGTCGCAAAACCCCGATCCCGAAGCCGTTGTTGCCGCAGCAAAAACAGCCAATGCCCACGATCTGATTCTGGGCCTCGAGAATGGATACGATACCTTCCTTGAGGGCAATGACAGCCAGCTTTCCGGAGGGCAAAAACAACGGATCGCACTGGCTCGGGCTCTTTACGGCGATCCGGTCTTGTTAATCCTGGACGAGCCGAACTCGGCTCTGGATGCGGACGGAACACTGGCCCTGAATACTGCGGTCCGTGAACTGAAGAAAAAGGGCAAGTCCACCATCATCATGACGCACCGGCCACAGGCGATATCGGAATGCGATGATCTGGTCGTGGTCGAAAAGGGTCAGATCGTCAAATCCGGTGGTCGCGATGAAGTTCTGAACACGATGGTGCAAAACGCCAATGTCATCAAAAGGCACCTGAACAAGGTGGGGGAATAATGTCAGACCAAAGTTTGCGTCCCGTCTGGAGCATCAAGGCTCCCGCTGTTGTTGGCCTGCTGGCTCTGGCGGTTCTGGTCTTGGGGCTGGGGGTATGGAGTGTCCGAACCGAGCTGGCTGGCGCGATTATCTCGCAAGGTGTGATTGAGGTTCAAAGCAATCGACAGGTCATTGAACACCCTGATGGTGGTGTCGTTGGCGAGATTTTCGTACGCGACGGGGACGCCGTCGCACGCGGAGACATGTTGTTGAGGCTTGATGATACATTTCTGGCGTCGGAAAATACTATCGTAGAATCTCAACTGTTCGAGTTGCTTGCACGCAAAGTCCGCTTGGAGGCGGAACGAGACGGTGCGGATGCTGAGGCACTTTCACAGAGTATGCAGGAGCTCAAAGCCCGCGAGTCGGTCGATGACGATCTTCTGGAAGGCCAACAACGCCTGTTCAACGCAAGACTCGACACGCTGAATCAGCAGATCGACCAGTTGGGGAAGCAGAAAATCCAGATCCAAAATGAGATTGAAGGGACACAAGCACAACTGAAGTCGCTGAATACTCAGGTTGAGTTGATTAGGACCGAACTCGTAGATCAGCAGGGATTGCTCCAGCGCGGCCTGACACAGGCGAGTCGCGTTTCGGCACTGCAACGGGAAGAGGCAAATCTCACCGGGCAAATCGGTAGTCTCGAATCCACCGTTGCACGGCTGACAGGCCAGATTGCCACGACGGAGATTCAGATTGTCGAACTGCAGGCCACCCGACGCGAGGAAGCCATCACCGAGCTTCGGGATGTACAGTCCCGCGCTGTGGAATTGGCTGAGCGTCGGCTGTCACTCACCGAGCGCTTGTCGCGGCTCGATATTCGCGCACCCGTGGCGGGCACCGTTTACGATAGTCAGGTTTTTGCCATTCAGTCGGTGATCCAGCCTGGTGAACCGATGATGTATGTGGTGCCGCAGGATACGCCTCTGCTGGTCGCTGCGCGTGTTGATGCGCTGCATGTGGATCAACTGCACAGGGGGCAGGACGTTGCCTTGCGGTTTCCCGCATTCAACCAACGTGACACGCCCGAGCTCAACGGTCATGTGATCAATGTATCGGCTGATACGTTCACGGACGAAAGCAGCGGCTTTACATTCTATCGGGCAGAAGTTGTGCCAGACGAAGGGCAGCTGGAGCGTCTGAATGGTCAGGAGTTGCTACCGGGTATGCCGGTTGAAGCCATGATCAAAACCGACGAGCGAACACCACTTTCTTATCTGGTCAAGCCATTGGCCGATTACTTCTATCGCGCATTTCGGGAATAGCCCCGCCAGCGCGATCCTGTTCAGACAGCCTCGATATTCCCCAGCAGTATCGAGGTCATGTCCACTGAAAGGGCCCCGTCGACAGCGGTCACCTCCGCTCCGGTTTCATAAACCACGTTGTTTCGTGAAATCCCGGACAGGTCCGCGTTGGCCTCCAGGAAGACCCATTCTGCATCATGCTCGGTGGGTTGACCAACCGCAACCTGAAGAATTGCCAGCGCATCCAGTGCGTTAACGGCCCCGTCCCGGGTTATATCGGCTGCAATGAAATTCTCGGCAGCTGCAGGACCCCAGATGGGGTCGAGGCCAACAGACATACGTAACACCTGTAAGGCATCCAGCGCCGTGATCTCACTACTTGCCGTCGAATAAGATTTGGTGATGTCCAACTGGCCGGGAAATGTCCCGTCCGGCAAATCCAGCTCGAACTCTCCTTGCGCGTTGGCCTGCGCGACAAGCGCAGATCCGCCATCAGGCGTAAACCGAAGCTCGGCATCCCCCAACGCCGCATTCGGTGAAGCCGAACTCAACGTGAACCTGCCAGCAACCCCGGCGGAGGTATTGTTATCCGGCCCGCTGTCCAGATTGACGGGGATGTGATCCGGTCCATCGAACCCTGCCCCAAACACCTGTTCGCTCGTCAGGGTTGCGCCGGTGTCTGAATGTAGCTCAATCACTTCATCGCGATACGAGATTCGTGCACCTTGAGCAGTGGAGGTGAAATCCAGCTGCGCGGGAGTTCGGAGGAAAGGATAGTCCGACAGATCCAGACGGTCGATGCCCGCCTGAAAATCGGTGATAACGGTCGGACCACTGCTTTCACGGATCACATAGGTGTCCGCGCCTGCACCACCCGTCATCGTCGTAGCGCTCGTACCCGTGATCAGAATATCGTCCCCTGCCCCACCATGCAGCGTCGTATCCAGTATGCCACCGCTCAGCATGTCACCCTGCGCCGTACCCGTTACAGTGCCGTAACCCTCAGCTACAAGACCGAGATCAGCAATCGAAACGCTGAGTTGGGTGAGACCCGCATCCTGTTGAGAGGCTGCAAATATCTGCAACTCATCACCCACAGGCGCGACGCTGATCGTCTGAACGTTCTGCAATCCGCTGTCCAGTGTATCGGCAAAACTGTCCATATGGACGAGCTGTCCGTCCGGGGTCATCGTAAACAGCGTAATCCCGTCATCCCCGCCTCCTGCCACGACGAAGACCCGCCCTTCGACCTGAACGGCCGCAATATCCTGTACCGACGCGAACCGGGTATGTAACGTATCCAGAACGTGATCCGCAGGCTTCAACTGACCATTGCTTGCCAACTCCAGAACACTCAGCGAATTACTTCCGACCCCGGCAACGACAACCCAGGATTTTCCGTAGGCCTGCACAGCTTCGACCGCAGTCGGTGTATTGATACCCAGCGTCCGAATGGCCTCATTACCGTCAACCTCGGATAACGCACCAGTGCCCTGGTTGACCGTGTAAGACGAAATCGTATTGCCCGCGGTATCCGCGGTGATAACGAAGTGATTCGACCCCGATTGCAGTGTTTTCAAAACGGTCGCGGATGCTGCGACACTATTTGCCGGGCTAAGCGATCCATCGCCATTGATGCGGTAGCTTCCGATTTGGTCGGTGTCCTCATGCGCCAATACCAACAGGTTGCTGGTGCCGATCGTCATCTGAACAGCCGAAGCGATATCCCCTCCGCCTGTCAACCCGCCCGTCTCCTGCAGCGCACCGATGGTGCCATCCGCATTCAGGCTATATCCCACAAGCCCTGTGGCGGTATCTACATCAAGAATCAGCCGATCATTACCTGCCAGATGAACCGGAGTTCCGATACGACCGACCTGATGGGTGATCGAGGCGCCGAAATACTGCTGATCCTGCTCTTGTGGGCTTGCACCTTCCACAAGGTGCCAGGATACGATCCCACCCCCTCGTCCGGTGGTGCTATAGAGATACGTTTCCCCGTTAAACGTTTTTAAAGCCGTATCGCCGATACCTGAATCGAGCGCTGCGGTCCCCGTTGCCACCACTCTTTCGAACTGAAGCATCATCGCCCGTTACCCCCTGCCATCCCCGGCAATGAAAACAGGATGAAACGATGCCCGGACCGGAACCAGAGCAGGAATGTGGTGAAAACAAGGACTTCAGTTTCAGATTAAGTCAAATTTTCCGGTCCGGTCGCACGACTCACCAGATCGCAACACGGATGAACAGATTCGGACCGGATACAGCACGTCACGCAACTACCAGCGTCCATCTAATGTGAGGGCAAGATGACCAAAAATACCGTTTCGGCCAATAAATCGATCGCGGACGCCCAACCCGATGCTCAGCGCAAGCGCCATATCCGCCAATGGATTGACAAAAAGCTTCAGCGATGGGCCGGACGCGGGCTTGCTGGCGGGCTTGGCTCGACATTGATGGCGCTGCCCGCTCTTGCGCAGGCAACCGACGAACAGCTTGCGACCTATCAGTTCGCCGAGGCGATCCCAGGCGTGCGAACGGTAAAGCTGCTTTCGAATGGTGACGTGCAGCTGAAACTGGCAGATGGGCGGACGGTCATTGTCGCCGCCGAGAACGTGCAGGTCTTGGAAAACGGCACGATCATGGTTGCGGATGAAGCGGTAGGGGAGATTGCTCAGTTCGGCCTGGCAGCGGAAGCGGCAGGTGCCACCGCTGCCGCAGGTGGTGTAAGCGGGGCGGGGCTTGCATTGGGTG
>NZ_JWLJ01000039.1 GCF_000813985.1 Ruegeria sp. ANG-R | reverse complement strand
CAGTGCACGTTGTCCCCGAACGCCAGCTTGAGACCAAAGGCCACCCCGCCCGGGCCACCGCCGACGCCGCAAGGCAGGTAGACGAAGAGCGGATGGTCAGCGTCCACCCTGATGCCCATCTCGTCGAACTGCTTTTTCACCCGCTCGCCCGCCACCGCATAGCCGAGGAACAGGGTGCGAGAGTGCTCGTCATCGATGAAGAAGCAGGCGGGATCGCGTTCGGCCTCCTTGCGTCCCTGCTCCCCCGCCACCCCGTAATCGTCGGCATATTCCACGACGATGGCGCCATGATCGCGCAATTTTTGCTTCTTCCACTCCCGCGCATCGGCGGACATGTGGACGGTGACGCGAAAGCCGAGGCGGGCACTCATGATGCCGATGGAGAGGCCGAGGTTGCCGGTCGACCCCACCGCGATGCTGTACTGGCTGAAGAAGTGGCGGAACTCGTCCGAAAACAGCGTGCGATAGTCATCCGTCTCGCGCAGCAGCCCAGCCTGGATGGCCAGGTGTTCGGCATGGGCCAGCACCTCGTGGATGCCGCCGCGCGCCTTGATGGAGCCGGAGATGGCAGATGGCTGTCTTGTTTGAGCAGCAACCTGCCGGTGAGTTTGACGCCGTAGCGCCCATTGAGGGTCCCCTGTAGGGTCGGGATGGCGGCGATCCCGGACTCGATGATGCCGTGGCTGGCGCGGGTTTCGGG
>NZ_JWLJ01000038.1 GCF_000813985.1 Ruegeria sp. ANG-R | reverse complement strand
CTTAGACCAGATGAGCGTTTTTGCAGCGGGCGTGTTGCCCGTGGTTTTCTCGACGAACAGAAGACCGTTCGAAGGAGAAAATGCAAATGAACAAAACGCTTTATGTAGGCCTCGACATTCACAAAGATACGATTGCAGTCGCTGTTGCTGAAGACGGTCGTAGCGGCGAGATCAGATTTCACGGGATCGTCGTCAATTCGGCTGATGCAGTGTTACGTCTTACGATGAGGCTTTCCAAGAACGACCACACTCCGTCATTTTGCTATGAGGCTGGGCCGTGCGGCTATGGTTTGCACCGACACCTCACAAAGCTCGGATTTGAATGCGCGGTTGTTTCACCGTCGATGATCCCTCGCAAGGTCGGCGATCGGGTCAAGACAGATCGGCGAGATGCCGAGATGTTGGCGAGGCTTTGGCGTGCGGGCGAATTGACACCGATTTGGACGCCAGACGAGGAGCAGGAGGCCATGCGCGACCTGATCCGCACCCGCAAGCAGACGATGGACGCAGTGAAGGTATCAAAACAGCAGCTGCTCAGCTTTCTGCTGCGCCATGGACTTCGATACGAGAATGGGGGCTATTGGACACAACGCCATCGCCGATGGCTTGCAGAATTGCGCCGGTTCCGGGTTTCGCATCAACAACTGGCTTTTGAAGAGCTGAAGCGTGCCATTGACCAGGCAGAGGCCCGCATTGTGACCCTGGATCAGGCCATCGAAGATGCTATCCCCGGCTGGCATTTCGCTCCAGTTGTCGATGCGTTGCGCGCACTGCGTGGTGTCAACACCACAATTGCCGCAACCGTGGTTGCCGAGATTGGCGACATAACCCGCTTCCAAAACCCACGTCAGTTGATGTCGTGGCTGGGTTTGGTGCCGAGTGAGCACTCTAGCGGATCCAAAACACGCCGAGGGCGTCTAACCAAGGCTGGCAATGTATTGGCGCGAACGATGTTGATTGAGGCAGGTTGGTCGTACCGTCATCCGCCAAAGGAAGGTCATCCGTATCTGAAGAGGTCCGCGCATCTGCCGCAACAGATCAAGGATATCGGCTGGAAAGCGCAGACCCGCCTTTGCAAGCGGTATCGCGATCTCAGCCGGACAGGCAAACCGCAGCCACGGGTGCTAGCAGCAATCGCCCGGGAACTCGCCGGATTCATCTGGGACATCGCTCGGAAAACACCGTTGGCCACCTGATCGAAATCCGCAGCCTGCCTGTGTAGTCCGCTGGAGATGGCGGTCACGTGATAGGGAAATCCTCGGTACACCCTTTGGGACAAACATCCGATCTTAGAGAGAGGTCACCCGTATCGAATTTGGTCAGGCGGTATCCAGCCCGCGGATGAGAGTAGGATAACCACCGGTTCGGCCCACCGTCTCCAGCGCCTGCACAGGCTACATACTTTGACCATCCCGCGCCAGCGGGGTAGTCTCATCGTGTCGGGAAAGCCAAAAACGCTCATGAGAAAGGGG
>NZ_JWLJ01000037.1 GCF_000813985.1 Ruegeria sp. ANG-R | reverse complement strand
GCAACATTGTCGACCTTTCTCAGAATCCATTTTCCACCTGTTTTAGTGACGATCATCCCTGTTTTGATGACAGCCCCACCAACAACATCTGTGACTACTCCTATCACGATGTCGCCACATGCCGCGTCGTTCCCGCCTATGCACTCCTTGGTATTCACCATTGTGCCAATGCCTGGGATGAGAGACAGTTGCTCCCGAACATCTTCTGCGTAGGCAGCATTGCATTGCTGTTCGTTCAAACCCTGGCAGTTTTCCCGGCCCCACTTTTTGCGAAATTCCTCTCGTTCCTCCGCAAAGTCTATTGCCCAATGATTGTCGCCATTATGAGGAATAAGATTGTTCTGGACAGCTGATCGGAAGACCGAAGCCGCAATGGCTACATTTTCGGCATCACCACCCGAAAATAGTAGACCGGTTAATGAACCAAGCAGTGCCGCACGTCGATCCAATTCCTGATGGCTAATACCTTGAGCCAACGGGTCGGTGCCTGCATATATGCTTTGGGCAATTCCACCCGCTGCCCCAGCTTTACAATCCGCACCGGAAGCTTCGGCGGCGGCGCAGCCCGCGAGTGCATGAAGTAGCATATGACCTGCCGAGCCTTCACCACCATTGATGGGGTTGCCGTTCGCGTCAGTGAACAACCCACCGATCTCAAACTGGGCGTCTGCGAGTGCCAGGTTGGTAACTGTCCGTACGAAGCTTGCTGAGAGCCCATCGGCAAAGTCAGTGTCGTAGACAGCCGAGCT
>NZ_JWLJ01000036.1 GCF_000813985.1 Ruegeria sp. ANG-R | reverse complement strand
CCACGCCTGATCTTCCTTTATTCTGTGATCACTCAGCGCCTGCGTCAAAGTTGGAGCGTTGTTCACAGCGATAATGGTCAGTGAGAAATCAGAAAATGCCTCAGCCGCCCCGTCACTGGCCGTGACCCTGAGATCAATGGTTCCATCGAAGCCTTCTTCTGGCGGCGTGCCGCTGAACTGGCTGGTTGCTGCATCAAAGCTGAGCCACCCGGGTAAGGTCGACCCATCCGTCAGGGTCGCGGAGAGCAACAATGCATCACCATCAGCATCCGTGAAGGTATCTTCTGGCAGCGTGAAACTCCAGTTTGTTCCTTCGTCTGTCTGCTGGTCTTCGATAGTGGACGCAGCACTTGGAGATCGGTTCAGAAGGTCTTCCGGATCAAACAAGACGCCATCGAATTCGAGCATCTCGACATTTGTAAGGAAGTCCACGTCACCGCTGCGCTTGTCGCGAATGGTCAGACCATTTCCCGATCGGGAAACCGTGTAGTGTTCAGGGGCATCCGCATAAACGGCCAGATCTTCGCCATAGCCTCCATCCAGCCTGTCGTTACCGCCCGCTCCGAACAGGATATCATCCCCATAGTTTCCGTTCAGGGTCTCGTCCGATGCATCGCCTTCCAGCGTGTCACCCCATCCATAGGTACCATAGACCGTGGCATTGCCGCTCTGATTGGCAAGTGCCTTGGCATGAATGGCAACCTCATCCAGGGTTCCGTCCGCAAAGATGACTTCGCTTATGCGGTTGGTTTGCTCTGCGTTCCTATAGAGTTGGAAGTGAACCCGGACAGTTGCGCCATCGGCAAAATCGATGAACAGATCATAGCCTCGCTGATCTGTACGGAAATTGACATCGGCCGTATTGAACGTGGAGAGGTCGAGCCTGTTGACGCCCTGCACATCATCAATTGTGTCATTTCCATCGCCGAGACGGTAGAC
>NZ_JWLJ01000035.1 GCF_000813985.1 Ruegeria sp. ANG-R | reverse complement strand
AGGTTCTGTTGCAAACTTTGACGATTGACGCTCGAGAATGCAGAGAGTGAATAGCCGCTGGTGTTTATCAGCCGAAAGACTACTCATGATTTCCTTCAAAGGCGCGCAATACCCAAGAGATGTGATCCTATTCGCGGTGTTCTTTTACGTTCGATATGGTGTTTCATACCGTGACCTGGAGGAAATTATGGGTGAGCGTGGTGTTTCGGTGGATCACACAACACTGAACCGCCGGGTAACAAGATATTCCGGCGCGATCGCTGAGGCTGCGCGTCGCCGAAAAAGATCCTGCGACCGTTCTTGGAGAATGGACGAGACTTATATCAAGGTGAAAGGCGTGTGGGTTTACCTCTATCGCGCTGTCGACAAGCACGGCAAGACGCTTGATTTCATGCTTTCCCCGCGACGAAACAAACCGGCTGCGACAAAGTTCTTCGCCAGGATGCTGGAGATCAACGGGCTTCCGAGGAAGATTGTCATCGACAAAAGCGGAGCTAACACGGCTGGCATCAAGGCCATAAACAAGATGCTGAAAGGCTTTGGTTGCCCGATCCCCATTGAAATGGTCAGGCGGAAATACTTGAACAACATCGTGGAACAGGACCACCGCTTCATCAAAAGACGAACCCGCCCGATGCTGGGGTTTACGGCCTTTGCTTCAGCGGTGGCAACGTTGGACGGGATCGAAGCGGCGCACATGATCCGCAAAGGTCAACTCACGCCCGGACTCTGTCCGTTTCGCCAGTTCGCTGAGCTTGCCTCTTAAACCCGCTGCCACAGCGCGTTATT
>NZ_JWLJ01000034.1 GCF_000813985.1 Ruegeria sp. ANG-R | reverse complement strand
CAAAGTTTGCAACAGAACCTGTTGAATCTCCCCTTCAATCCAGGTCTGTTCGGGGTATTCGACAAAGATCTCGGATCGCAGCAGAATGTCCTTGTGAAGCTCTGTCTTTCCAGGGCAATCCCCCCGGTTGCGTTGATATGCACGCCTGGTCCAATCAAATTGTCCGTCAGGATCGTGGCGTATTGCTTGTCAGCAGTGCAGGTCGTGACGATTTGCGCCCCTTCAATGCTTTCTTCGCTTGTTGAGCAAGAAATCACGTTCAGCCCGCTTTTTGCGAGATTGCGTGCACATTTTTGGGTGGCTGCCGGGTCGATGTCGTACAGTCGGAGGGTCTCAATCCCGCAGATCGCCTTGAAGGCTGGGCATTGGAATTCTGATTGGGCTCCATTGCCAATCATCGCCATTGTATTTGATCCTTTGGGTGCGAGATGTCGCGCGGCCATTGCCGACATTGCCGCGGTTCGCAGCGCAGTCAGCAAAGTCATCTCCGAGAGAAGCTTGGGATAGCCCGAGTTAACATCCGCCAGCAGACCAAACGCCGTGACGGTTTGCAGCCCTTCTTTGGTGTTCTTGGGGTGGCCGTTGACATATTTGAAGCCGTACATCTATCCGTCCGAGGTCGGCATAAGCTCGATCACGCCTACGTCTGAATTGCTGGCAACACGGGGTGTTTTGTCGAAGAGCTCCCACCGTTTGAAATCGGCTTCGATGTCGTCAGCAAGATCAGAGAGCACTTTCTCGATGCCCAAATCATTGACCAGACCCATCATGTGTTCGACGGATACAAACGGGACGAAAGCGAGTTCAGATGGCAGCGGTGGCATCTTGCATCCTCTTTTGAGTTAGCGCCATGAGAAGGCCGGAAATCAATATGACTACGATCCCAATCCAGGCGACGAAGTTGGTTGCGATGCCCCAGAGCAGGAAGGCCCAGAGGCAGGCAAAGATGAGAAAGGAATATTCGAACACGGCCACCACGGCCGGGGTTCCAATCCGGTAAGCCTGCGCAATCAATGTGACCGCGATAACGGCCCCAACTGCCTGGAACAGGGTGAGCCACAGGAACCGGCCTGTTGGTGTAGCCCAAGGGGAAGACAAGAACGTCTCGCCCGGCCAAAGAGTCACAATGCCCAGCATGACGACACCAGCGAAACCAATGGTCAGGAATATTCCAATCGCAAGCGTTATTGGGTGTTCGTCCGCGCACCAATGACGGGTCAGCAGCATACCAAGCCCATAAAACAATCCTGCGACAAGCGGCATCAACGACAGAGCGGATAGGTCGTTGATATCCGGCTGCAAGAGCATAAGCGCACCCGCAAACCCCAGCACCACGGCGGAAATCCCCGTTGGGCCCAATGGTTGACGAAACAGAAGCACCGTCAGCAACGCCACCCAAAGAGGTGCACTGAACAACCCTGCGCCGGCCTGAGCGACCGGCAACGCGCCAAGAGACGCAAAATAGATCAACAGGCCGAGGGAGACCGCAAGGCTCCGGCCGATAAGACCTCTCAAGTTAATTGGACGCAGCGATTTCCCTGCGACGCGACCCGCGAGAAGAAGCAGTGGCAGTGCAAAGAGTGTTCGAAACACCTGAAACTGCCAAAGCCCAGCCTCTTCCGCAACCGAGGCCACAAAGTTGTCGATGAAGCTCAGGATAGCTGACGCGGTCAGCGCCAACCCGACCGCTATAAAGTTCTGGGCCTTATGCATGGCTTCAGGACTGCGCCTCCATGGCACTCAGAACGTCGTCGAGCGACCGAACCGCGCCATGCTGCAAGTACTCAACGGCCTTAAGCGATGCGTTATGTGCCTCGATGCTTGACCCAGCGACACAATCCTCGATGACGCGGCAGAAATAGTCACCCTGATGAGCATCGACGAAAGTGTAATGCACACAGACGTCTGTAAGGCCGCCTGTTAGGATCAGGGTCTCGGCTTTCAATCCTTTGAGGAGGATTTCTAGATCTGTTCCATAGAAGGCTGAATAGCGCCGTTTCTGGATTTTATAGTCGTTTGGACGAATACCCAGTTCTTCTACGGCTAACTCCGTCAGCGGGTTGCTGTCGAGGCAATGCACCTCTTCATCACCATCGGTTTCCCGCCCCATATCCACCAGATCGGCCCGGTGGACTTCCTGAATGAACACCACCGGAATACCCACCTCACGTGCTTTGTCGATGGCCACTTTGGCGCGCGCCATGCGGGCCGCGTAGTCAGGCATATGGGCAATTGATCGCTCGTCATCAGGGATCGGGGCAAAGGTGGATTTCTGGATGTCGATCACGATCAGGGCGGCACGGCCTTCGATCAGATTGCGTTTCTTTGTGCGGGCCTCAACCATGGAATTCCCTTTCATCGGGTGATTGGATGTGGATGGATTTGGGCGGTAGCTCAGTCAGGCGGCTATCGGAGCTCTTTCTGATGGGTCAACTTCTCTTGGCTGCAGATGTCCCAGATACCGTCTTTCAGCATATTTGAACCCCAGCGAAATCAGAAAGACGATGGCCATGTAGAACAGCATTGCGGTGACAAAACCTTCATAGGCCAGATAGTAGCGGCCATTTAACCAGCGCCCGACCCCCAGCAGATCTTGCAAAGTCACAGTGCTGGCGATGACGGAACCGTGCAGCGTAAAGATGACCTCGTTTGAATAGGCGGGAAGCGCACGGCGGAACGCACTGGGCAATTCGACAAGGCGCATCCGGGTTAGGGGCGACATCCCACAGGCTTTAGCTGCCTCGATCTCGCCTTTAGGAGTGGTTTCGATGGCACCGCGTAAGAATTCCGTCGTGTAAGCGGCGGTATTCAGTGTGAAGGCGATCAGAACGCACCACCAAGGGTCGCTCAGGATCGGGTCCCACAGGAAAGAGGTCCGTACGGCTTCAAACTGGCCCAGCCCGAAGTAAAGCAGATAGGTCTGCACCAACAGCGGTGTACCGCGAAACGCATACGTATAGCCCCAAATAACCTGGTTCAGTCCGGGTTTTCTGTAGGCCCGCGCAATGGCCAATGGGATGGCGATCAGGCCGCCGATGAATAGTGCCAAAAAGGTCAACTGAAGGGTCACCAAAGCCCCTTCAAAGAATTTTCCGAGGTTGTCGTAAATCAGGACGAAATCCAGGGGCGAGGATGTTTCGCTGAAGTCTCGCAAGTATTCAAGGAAGCTACGTTCGTTTTCCATGCGCTTAGGCCCTTCTTTCGCCAACGCTGTATTTTCGGTCTACCCAACGAAGTACGAGATCGGAGATCGCAGTGATGATGAGGTAGATGACCAAAACCGCGAACATGAAAGTGAACAGTTTGTGGTTCGACCGGCCCGCGGAAAAGGCATTCCAGACCAGATCATGCAAACCGATTACCGACACCAAAGCCGTCGCCTTGACCAGAACCAGCCAGTTGTTTGTGAAGCTCGGTAGTGCATAGCGTACCATCTGCGGCCAGGTGACCAGAGCAAAAACCTGGCGCGGATTCATGCCAACGGATTTCGCGGCTTCGATCTGACCGCTCGGGATCGCCAGGATCGCTCCCCGAAAAGTCTCGGCCATGTAAGCCCCAAAAATAAAACCCAGTGTCAGAACACCAGCAATGAACTGATTGACGTCTAAGTAGCCCCAAAGGCCTGTAGCCTGGCCAATATCGTTCAGCATGGCTTGGCCGCCGTAGAAGATCAGCATCATCAGAACCAACTCGGGCACACTGCGGATAAAGGTGGTATAGAGGTTGCCCATACGCCGTATCCCACGCGAGGGGGATAGCTTTGCAAAGGCTCCAACCAGCCCAAATAGCACCGACAGCACCAATGACAGGATCGCAAGAGAGATCGTGACCATCGTTCCTTCGATCAGTATCTGGCGATATTCGAAGATCAAATCCATAAGTCTGGTCCAATCCTGGGGATCTAAGACAGGCGCAGCGGGAGCCTGGGAGACCAGCCCCCACTGCGACAGCATCTGCGGGCTTATTTTCCGTAGATGTCGATGTCGAAGTACTTGTCGTTGATTTCATCATAAGTACCGTTGGCGCGGATCGCCTTGATCGCGGCGCTTAGCTCTTCCGCTAGTGGATCCCCTTTGCGTACCGCGATGCCGGTGCCCTCCCCCATACATTCAATGTCATCGACATCCTCTCCGAGGAAAGCAAATCCTTCACCTTGCGGCGTATTCAGAAATCCATCGATGGCCTGAAGCGTGTTGTTCAGTTGCAAATCAAGGCGACCTGCAACCAGATCTGCGAACACGTCTTCTTGGGTGTTGTAGAGCTTGATGTCCGCATCCGGGTACATTTTCTCGACGTGACATTGCAGAGTCGTGCCACGTAGAACACCGATCTTGACGCCTTTAGTACCTTCTTGTGTCAGTTCGATTTCTGTCCCCTCTTTGGCGATGAAACGAGAGGGTGTGAAATAGTACTTCTCAGTGAAATCCACCTTTTTCTTGCGATCTTCGGTGATCGACATGGAGGCGACAATAGCGTCGTACTTGTTGGCGATCAGTGCTGGGATCATGCCATCCCATTCCTGTTCAACCAGCTCGCATTCGCGGTTTAGCTCGGCGCAAAGCGCCAGCGCGATATCGATGTCAAAACCGGACAGAGTGCCGTCGGCTTCCTTCTTCGAAAAAGGGGCGTACGCGCCTTCAACGCCCATGCGCAGTGTGTCTGCCATTGCCGTGCCGCCAGCAAACAGAGACGTTGCAGACAGCACAGTGGCCAGAAGTTTGGTTTTTAGTGACATGATATAGTCTCCCTGTTTTGGGTTTTTGGGGCCTGCCGAACTGAAGTTCGTCAGTCTCGGGCATTGGCCAGGAAATCCTGGAACCGTGTGGACCGCGGATTGTTGAACATATCCGATGGCGAGCCTTGCTCTTCGATCAGCCCTTGATGAAGGAAGATCACTTCGGAAGAGACATCACGGGCGAAGCCCATCTCGTGGGTCACGACCACCATGGTGCGTCCTTCTTCGGCCAATGACCGAATGACTTTCAGGACTTCGCCGACGAGCTCAGGATCCAGCGCTGAAGTAGGTTCATCGAACAACATCACCTCCGGCTCCATCGCCAACGCGCGAGCGATGGCTGCACGTTGCTGCTGACCGCCAGAAATGTGAGATGGATAATAGTCGCGGCGTTCATACATGCCGACGCGTTCAAGAACAGTCTTCGCCTTTTCAATCGCTTCAGCGCGCGGCTGCTTCAACACGTGGACCGGGCCGGCAATGACATTTTCCAGAACTGTCATGTGCGACCACAAATTGAAACTCTGGAAAACCATCGCCAGCCGGGCGCGAATACGTTCCACCTGCTTGGCTTCGGTAGGTTTGAACACGCCGTGACGGTCAGTCGACATCTTGATCTCTTCGCCATGCACTATGATTGTGCCGGCATTGGGCGTTTCGAGCAGATTGAGACAGCGCAAAAAGGTGCTTTTGCCCGAACCCGAGGACCCCAGCATCGATATAACGTCACCTTTCCGGGCCTCTAAACACACTCCTTTCAAAACCTCCAAGGCTCCATAAGACTTGTGCAAGTCTTGCACTTGCAGTGAGAGGTCGGTTTGAGGGTTTTCCTGGAGCAGAGCCATGGAGCGTCCTGTTGGTTTGCCGAAGTTGCTAAAACGGTAGCGGGCAGGCTTTTGTTCGAAAAACAGGAATAACTGGCCCTCAGCGACGGTTTTTGCTACGCTGAATTCATGACGACCTCTCTCCGACATCTAAATTCCCTGCGCGCGTTTGAGGCCGCTGCCCGGCACCAAAGCATTTCAAAAGCGGCTGAGGAGCTGAACGTCAGCCATTCGGTTGTCAGTGAGCACGTGCGCAATCTTGAAGCTTGGTTTGGAGCAGATCTTTTCGTCAGAACCGGCAACCGGATCACGCTCAGCGAAGATGGGCGTGCCCTTCTGCCTCGTGTTTCAAGTGGATTTCAGACATTAAAGGATGCGTGCAGCGATCTTCTGCGAGAAACGCAGAAAGGGACGATTGTCGTCAGTGCGGAACCTGCCTTGGCCTCACTTTGGCTCAGAAAGCGGATTACCGATTTTTGCGCTGAATTCCCGAAGATCGATATTGACTTGCGTCCCGCATGGAAGCCACCTCAGCTGGGCGAAGACCACGCCGATGTCATCATCCATTTTGAAACCAGATTGCCCGCAACTGGGGTCCGGCTGCATCGCCTTTTTCCCATAGACGGCTTTCCCGCATGCGCACCGCATCTTCTTAGGCAGCTTCTGGATGAAGAAAATGATGTAAACTGGCAGGATGCCCCACTGGTCCACGACAACGGGCGCGAAATCTGGCACCAATGGTATCTTTTGCACGAGCCCGGAAGTTACCGGTGGGAGCAAGGTCGGGTTTACTCTGACCTCTCCCTTGCAATTGACGCTGCGCTGGATGGAGAGGGGATCATTCTGGCAGATAACGTACTTTGCTCCAAGGAAATGACCTCTGGGTCATTGGTCCAACTGGACGGCCGACAGATACGATGCGTCTGGTATTCTATAGCGATGCCACTGAAAGCATCCGGAAAACCTGCTGCCGAAACGTTCAAGGCATGGCTGTTGGCGGCTGCGACTGAAATTATCGACGATCCCAGTCAGGATAGGTTCTGTTGCAAACTTTG
>NZ_JWLJ01000033.1 GCF_000813985.1 Ruegeria sp. ANG-R | reverse complement strand
GAGTTGAAATCAAAGGCCGCCCCAATTGGAGCGGCCTTCTTTAATTCGACGGTTGGGTCCGAGATTATTCGTCGAATAATCTCATCACCGTCACCGATTACTCGATGATTTTCGACACAACGCCGGCGCCAACGGTGCGGCCGCCTTCGCGGATCGCAAAGCGCAGGCCGTCTTCCATCGCGATCGGGGCGATCAGCTCGACGGTGAAACCGACGTTGTCGCCGGGCATAACCATCTCGGTGCCTGCCGCCAGAGTCACGGTGCCGGTCACGTCAGTGGTCCGGAAGTAGAACTGCGGACGGTAGTTCGCGAAGAACGGAGTGTGACGACCGCCCTCTTCCTTGGTCAGGATGTAGGCTTCGGCTTCGAACTTGGTATGCGGTGTAACCGAACCCGGCTTACACAGAACCTGGCCACGCTCAACGCCGTCACGGTCGATACCGCGCAGCAGCGCGCCGATGTTGTCGCCCGCTTCACCGCGATCCAGCAGCTTGCGGAACATTTCAACACCGGTACAGGTGGTTTTCTGAGTGTCACGGATGCCGACGATTTCGATCTCGTCGCCAACATTAATCACGCCACGCTCAACACGGCCCGTAACAACGGTACCACGACCCGAGATCGAGAACACGTCTTCGACCGGCATCAGGAACGGCTTGTCGACTTCACGCTCAGGGGTGTCGATGTAGTCATCAACAGCCGCCATCAGTTCTTTGATCTTCTCTTCGCCGATTTCCGGGTTGTTGCCTTCCATCGCGGCCAGAGCCGAACCTGCGATGATCGGAATGTCGTCGCCGGGGTACTCATAGCTGGACAGCAGTTCGCGAACTTCCATCTCAACCAGTTCCAGCAGCTCTTCGTCGTCAACCTGGTCAACTTTGTTCATGAACACGACCATCTTCGGGATGCCAACCTGGCGGCCCAGCAGGATGTGCTCGCGGGTCTGCGGCATCGGGCCGTCAGCTGCGTTCACAACCAGGATCGCGCCGTCCATCTGAGCGGCACCGGTGATCATGTTCTTGACGTAGTCGGCGTGGCCGGGGCAGTCGACGTGCGCGTAGTGGCGGTTGTCGGTCTCGTACTCCACGTGGGCGGTCGAGATGGTGATGCCACGTGCTTTTTCTTCCGGCGCGCCGTCGATTTGGTCATACGCTTTGAAGTCACCAAAATACTTGGTGATTGCTGCGGTCAGCGTGGTCTTGCCGTGGTCAACGTGGCCAATCGTGCCGATGTTGACGTGCGGCTTATTACGCTCAAACTTTTCCTTTGCCAT
>NZ_JWLJ01000032.1 GCF_000813985.1 Ruegeria sp. ANG-R | reverse complement strand
TGGATCGTGCAGCCTTACCCTTTACGCCCGCCCGCTGAAATGAAATCTGTCGATCCTCGGCCAACAGCGCCGCAAGATCGTCCGGCGTCAGCATCGTCGCTTCTTCACGGCAGCCTGCAAGCAGAACAACCAACACCGCGGCAATCGGTCTGAACATTGCGGTCCCTTCCGCCAAATCAGAGTGAACCGCCAGACTGCAATACCATGCGCCCCGTGACGAGGCCCGTCCCCGCCGTTCAAGCGAAATTGAAAAATCGAGGCTGGGCAGACTTACGCTTGCCCTTCAACCGCTTCAGGCCACAGTTCGGCATCCAGCGCCCGTATGAACGGGTCCAATTGTTCGGCGGCTACGTGCCACCCTCCGACGGACAAGGTGTTCACCGGCTTACGCGCCTGCAGGTTGCTTGCCGTTTTGATCGCGTTCGAGGATTTATCCGGGCTCAGCATGGCGTTTTCGAAAGACAGGTCGCAGATGCGGCACAGCTCTTGCACCGTATCGTCCAGGTTGCCGACCAGCGTTTCATAGCGGATGTCGTGAATACGGTCGGGCAAAACGCTGTGCCAACGTCGGAGATAACGCTGATACCGATTTGCTTCGGCCGCCATCCACTGGAAATCATGCGTGAAATATAGCCCCGCCGCCCCAAAGTTCGCGCGCCACATCGACAAGGCGACATCGCGCGGGTCGCGTTGTACGTTGATGATGACCGCGTTGGGGAACGCCTGCGCAATCTGATCCAGAAAGGCATAATTTCCTGGCGCTTTGTCGACAAAGGCCAAGGCATCTGGTGACAGGTCCGGCAGCTTATCTAGATAGAATTCGGACAATCTGTTTTCGACACGCCATTCGGGCAATTGGGCTTCGGCCTGTCTGGCCCATTGGTGGACACTCGCCAGTTCCCCCAGCCCCTGAACGGTCGGGTGTCGGCCCAGAATACGCTCGACCAGTGTCGTACCGGATCGGGGCAGGCCAACAACGAAAATGGGACGGGCGGAACCTGCGGGTTGTTCTGGAGCGGCATCGGGCAAAGGGGCCGCCAACCGGCTGGCGCATTCCTTTTCGCTGCGGTCTTCCCATGCGGTAAAGCCGCCGCGCTGCAATTTGTGGGCCTTTGCCAAGTATTGCATTTCCTGAGCGACACTATTTTGCCGCCGGGCAATCTCGGCCGCAGCAAAAAGCAGTTTCACCTTGTCTTCGGGGCTGGTCGCGGCCCCGCGCTCAATCACATCGCTGATCTGGGCCTGCAGTCTTGAAACTTCTTCTTCTGTCAGGTTCGGAAGTCCCGCCATCAGTTCAAGCGTTTCCGCATTGCCCGGCGCAAGTGCCAGCGCTGCGGCTGCATTCTGCAAAACCGAGTCGAACTGACCCAGACCCAATTGTGATTTGGCCAATCGAATAAGACCCGGCACAAATTTCGGCTGACTGCCGACCAACGCTGTCAAAACTGCGGCAGCCTCTTGCCATCTTTGCATCACATCCAGAATATCCGCTTTCAAAAGCTGCGCATTCGGATTGGCCGGCTCACGCGTCAGAACCTTATTGATCGTGTCCAGGGCCTGATCGGTTTCGTGCACCTGCAGCAAAGCCAACGCACGGATAAACTGCATTGCCGGGGTCAAAGGACCACGCGCGACGATTTTGCTGAGGAATGTCAGCGCATCAGCCGGATCACCACCCTGCACAAGGCTCAGCGCGTAATTCTGGATCAATTCCGCGTTCCCCGGCTCAAGCCGCCAGGCCTGCTCAAAATAGGTTTGCGCCAGTTTGGGTTTTTGTTGCTGCACCGCACTGATGCCCGCCAAACGGGGTAACGCCGCGACTTTGGGCCATTTCTTAGCAGCTTTGGTCGCGCGTTTGAATGCGCGGTCTGGGCGTCCTGATTTTAAAAGATTGCCTATGCTGGCAATTTCGGCCCGCAATTGGTCCGCTTTCATTTGCATGCGCGTGCCCTACCTTACTTTGTGTGAGCGACGAAACTTGCCCTGTGCTAATTCATTATTACCTGAGGGTCTACAATTGAGAGAAAACCGGCCTGAACGTTTCTGAGCGCTACGACCGGGCGCCCTTTGGAACTTTCTGCACAAGCAGCGTAAAAGGAATGCTGCGCGAAACATTTGGAGCCTCGCATCGATGAAAGACCATCGTGGCCACCTGACCAAGGACGGCATTCGCATTTATGAACAAGGCGACTTTGCCGATATGCTCGCGGCAGGGGCGTTGGCTGCGCGTATTCTGGATGACGTGGCATCGCACGTCTTTCCCGGCCAGACCACAGGCGCCATTGACGGGCTTGTCACCCAGATGGTGGAGGATGCGGGCGCAACCTCGGCCACCATTGGGTACAAGGGCTATCAGCACGCCAGCTGCATCAGCGTCAATCACGTGGTCTGCCACGGCATTCCCGGCGACAAAAAGCTGAAAGAGGGCGATATCCTGAATATCGACGTCACTGTGATTGTTGATGGTTGGTTTGGCGACACATCACGCATGTATGTTGCCGGTAAATTGCCGCGCGAGGCCGAGCGGCTGATTTAGGGCCCTGTTCAAAGGCATCGAGATGGTCAAGCCGGGCAACACGTTCGGTGATATCGGCCACGCCATTCAGGCTTATGTCGAGGCCCACCGGATGAGTGTGGTGCGCGATTTCTGCGGTCATGGTCTGGGTCGGGTGTTCCACGCGCCGCCGAATGTACTGCATTACGGTCGCCCCGGAACCGGCGCCGTGCTGGAAGAGGGCATGTTCTTCACAATTGAACCGATGGTGAACCTTGGCCGCCCCGAAACCAAAACGCTGGCCGATGACTGGACCGCCGTGACCCGCGACAAATCGCTGTCGGCGCAGTTTGAACCTTCGGTCGGGGTAACGGCGGACGGGGTTGAGATTTTCACCCTGTCACCGGGTGACAAGTTCCATCCGACTTATTCGTCCTGATCTGTCGCCTGGTCACGCAGAAGTTTCAGCAGCAAGGTTTCATCCCGCCACGAAATGACGGCGTCATGAATGAACACCGGCGCCCGCATCGGTTTTGACGGCGGCCCCGTCGTCGTGTCTTTTTCCTGAGAGATCCCCCAAAATGGGGGTAAGGCTGCACGATCCA
>NZ_JWLJ01000031.1 GCF_000813985.1 Ruegeria sp. ANG-R | reverse complement strand
GGTCATATTTGTCTGATTTTTCCCCTTCGCGTTGATATTGGTATTTGTTAGCTGGTTTGGTGATAAAGGTGCGTTGAACCAACAGGTTGCGGAGTGTGTTTTGTTGGGTGTTGAGTTGAGGCGGGTTGTTTCTGCGGTCATGCATAGACGTATGTTTGAGAGACTTGTTTCTTCGATTTTGGCGCTTGTGCTGACGGTTCAACCTGTTTTGGTTCATGCGCAGGAGATCCGGCCAGTAGGTTCTGTTACGGGTGCGCGCCCGCATGTTGATACGTCTCTGAACGGCACGACGGTTTTGAACATCTCGACGCCGAATGGGGCGGGTGTGAGCCACGATGTCTATACGTCGTTTGAGGTGGATGACCTGATCCTGAACAACTCGGCGACCCTTACCGACAGCCAGTTGGCGGGGTATATTGAAGGCAACCCCAACCTGCGCCCCGGTCGGGAGGCGGAGCTTTGGATCGGAGAGGTTGTCGGCGGCAATCAGACCCGGCTGAACGGGATACTGGAAGTGGCCGGGAGGCGCATGGACGTTGTGGTGGCCAATGAGTTTGGCATCACCTGCAATGGCTGTGGTTTTATCAATACAGGCCGCGCGACGCTGACCACGGGCAAGCCGCAGTTTGGCGGCAATGGGGCGCTGACGGGGTTTGATGTTCGGCGGGGCACGGTGACGATCGGGCCGGGAGGCCTGAACCCGGAAAGCAGGCTGGCGCTGACGGATACCAGCCGGGTCGATGTGATTGCACGGGCAGCCGCGATCTACGGCAAGATGCGTGCGGATCAGCTCAATGTCGTCGCCGGTGCCAATCAGGTGGACTATAACTGGTCCTACGATCCTGAGACCGGCGCGGTGACCGGGATCACCGAACAGGCGGGCGAAGGGGCTGCCCCGGCATTGGCGGTGGATGTGGCCGCTTTTGGGGGTATGTACGCCAATGCAATCCGGCTGGTTGCCACCGAGAACGGTGTGGGCGTGCGGCTGGACGGGGACATGGCGTCTTCGACCAATATTGCGCTGCGGGCTGATGGGAAACTGACGCTGGGCGCACCGTCCAATGGTCACACCCCCCAGATCCGTGCCGGCGGGCGTGTGCAGGTGCGCAACCAAGGGCCAATCCTGTTGGAAGGCGCGATCACCTCAGAGAGCGGTGATCTGATTGATATCAGAACCAGCGATAGCGATCTGCTCTTCACCGGGCGGGCGGCGGGTGGCGCGATCCGCCTGGAAAGCGCCGGATTGCTGAACATCTCCGGCGCGATTGTTGCGCGCGAGGCGTTTGCGGCCGCCTCGACGGGAGCCTCCGCGGTGCTGGGCGATGGCTCCGAAGTCCTGGCGCGGTCCATCGACATTGATGCGTTGACACAGCTGAGATTTGATGGCCGGGCTGCTGCCCTTGAGACGGCGTCGCTGACGGCCGGAGCCGGGCTTGCAACAGGGGCTGGTTCGGAACTGGTTGCGGGGTCTATCGCCCTCACGGGGGGTGATGCGCGCCTCGAAGGTCAGGCTCAGGCGCTTGGGGCATTGGATGTTGCAGCGACCGATGGTTCGGTTGTTCATACGGGGTCGTCCCGAGGGCAATCCGTCACCGTAGCCGGTGACGAGATCCGGACAAGCGACGCCTCCCGGATCGCAGCGGTCGATACGCTGTCGGTGACTGCCCGGGATCAGGCGGTGATAGATGGCGATCTGGTTGCGGGGCAACGAGCAGACCTGTTGGTGACAGCGGGGGAGCTTGACCTTCAGGGGCAGATCAATGCGCCAAACACCACTGTCACGGTGTCGGAACAAACCAACCTTGGTGCGGATGCGCTGGCGGTGGGTCAATCGGTACTGGAGTTTCAATCCGGTTCGCTGAACGGCGGTCTGAATGTCGCGCGGTTCGATCAGCTGCGCGCAGGCGATGGCCTTGCTGTCACCCTGGATACCGGCGGGTTGTCGGTGGGGGATGGCGACAGCCTCGCGTTCGATGGGGATCTGCTGCTGGATCTTGGCGGGGATATTGAGAACGCGGGCACGATCCGGGCCAGCGGTGATCTTCAGCTGCGCAGCGGATCGGATGTGATCAATCGCGGGGGTCTGCTGAAGTCCGGTGATGCCATGCAGCTGGTGGCCCGCACTGGAACGGTCCTCAACCAATCCGGGCGCATTGAAGCCGATGGCGGGCTGGCCATCGAGGCGGGCTCTGTCGTCAATGCGTTCGAAGGGCTCACCGTTGAAGACAGTTTGTCAGCCGAGTTCTCATACCGAACGACAAGCCGGACCTGCGTGCAACGTAACTCCGAAGGGTGTGTCCGATGGGAGACCAATTCACGCGATGTGGTGAAGCGGGTTGCGGTTGATGATCCGCGAGACCTTCCGCCTCGCGGGTGCTTCAGCCGTGAACGAACATCGGGCGGCGGCAGCAGTGACTGCGGCGGCGGGCTTTTTAGCGGCGTTTCAGACAGCTCCGGAACCGTGGTCTGGAATGAGGGTGTCACTGTAGACGCAACCGGTATCCGCCCCGAGATTTTGTCCGGTGCCGGGATTGCGATACAGGCTGACACCGTTCGCAATGATGCGGGTCTGATCTCCTCGGCGAACGGGATTACCATCGGCAGCGCTCATGTGGAGAATTCGTCTTACGAAGACACGGGTGCGGCTTACCGGGCTGACTACACCAAGACGACCGAGATCGAGATCCTTGGCAGTGACAATACCGGGGGCCAGGAATACCGGATAAAGCGGGTCACGGTCGGGGAAGCGCAGACGATCAGGGCGCCGGACCCGTCCAGCGGGCTGACCGGCGAGGTGCTTGCGGGTGGCTCGATTGCCATCAACGGCTCGACCGTTCACACGGATGGTAATATCCGGTCAGGGACGGCTGACACGATCTCTCCGCGCGAAAGCGCTGCTGTTGCCGCTGCGCCGCTGCCTGAGCTGGTGGTTCCGGCCTCCTCTCTGACACCGGTTCAGCCCGAGCTTGCGGATCTGGCCAATCTGGATGATTTGATCGGAGAGGGCCGGACCCGCCTGGGCAGGAACCTAGCCTCCTATGAGGACCTGCTCTCGTCTGACTATTTTCTGGGTCGCCTGCAGATCCAGGATGAGCTCTATCAGACCCTCAACCGCCCGGATGAGTGGACCGGGTATCCGGGCGATGGCACCCGTTATGACGGCGGGGATGCGGTTGAGGGTCCGGGACCGGGCTTCATCGGGTTTGGCGACCGCTTCGGGCTGTCGGGGAGCGGGCTGCTTGCATCGCTGGACAGAGCCAACACCTCCGAGAGCGGTGATCTGTCAATTGTTGCCGGGCAGATTACCGGTTCAGGCGGTGCGCTGACAGCTGAGGGTGGCTCACTGTCCCTGACGGCCTTCGGCGACATTACGTTCGAAGACACCGCAGTTGGGGGGGATCTGGTTGATGTCATCACCGGCGGCGATTTCTCCGGCAAGGCACTGGTGGTCAACTCCGCCACTGACACATCTGTCTTTGCGGCCGGCAGCGTGACGATAGAAGGCCTGGCGCATACAGAAGAATACTACACCAACACAAGCACCACGAAGATCACCGGGTTCCTGGCCTCCCGGTTTGAGGCGGGCGGCAGCCTCTCCATCATCTCTTCTGCGGACCTGACGCTGGCCGGTGTTCAGGCGCAGGTGGTGGATGACACCCGGCTGACGGCAGGGGGCGGTCTGTATCTGCTTGCCGGGCAATCGAGCCTTGAACATCACGAGGGCACAAGCAGCAACGGAACGGACAGCCTGTCGATACAGGCGCAGGTTACGGAGCTGACCACCGGTGGTGACTTCATTGCCAATGCCGGTGGGGACGCGGTGCTGGTGGGGACGCGGATCGACGCGGGGGGTGAGGTTGAGCTGGCCGCGGTTCGGGATGTGATCCTTGCGGCGGTTCAGGAGATCGAGCGGTCCGAGGCGCGCAGGACCAGCAGCGGCTTTCTGACGAGGAAGAAAGAAACCCGCTCCACCCGTTCGGTGATCAACCGGGGTGTGGAGATAGCCGGTGAGGGCGATGTGGTCCTTCTTTCGGAGACCGGGGACCTGACCACAGCGGGGACCGCGTTTGCCAGCCGCACGGGCGATATCACGCTGACGGCGGCCGATGGCGACATCTATGCCGGGGCCTACAGGGATGTTTTCGAGCAAACCCATATCAGGGAGAAGAGCATTCTTGGCGGGTTGCTGAGCCAATCCAGCCAATTGCATACGGTCGATCACATCAGCACCGGCACCGATGCGCTGGCGGCGCTGGATCTGAGCGTCGTATCGGGTGCGGATACAACGCTGGTTGGGGCCACGCTGTCTGCCGGTCAGACCCTGAACATCACAACGGGGGGCGACTTCTCGGTTCAGGCGGCGATCGACAGCCATCGCTCGGAGTTCTTCGAGACCGATATGGGGCTGGTCACCATGACCACGCTCACCGAGACCAGCTTTACCGAAACGGCCCGACTGACCGAGCTGCTGGCAGGACAGGGGCTGAGCTTTGGCATCGGGGGAGAGGCGGAGCTTGTTCTCTATCAGACCGCCGGTGTTGACGCGCCAAACCCAGCTGACCTCTATCCCGAAGAACTCCTCGCCATCGACGGGCTGAACCTGATCAGCCAGGATCTCGCAAACGAATACTTCTACGACAAGCAGACACAGTTAAGCCCCGCATTCAAAGCCCTGGTGGCGATCGCGTTATCAGCAACAGGCGTCGGGGCGGCGCTCGGGAGTGCGCTGGTCGGAGGAGCGGGCTTCACGGGCACCTACGCATTGGGAACACTCCAGGCGACCACGGCCATTGCCAAAGCAGCAACTGCCTTCTCGTCATCTGTCCTGATTGGCACGATCGACGGGGCTGTCTCCGGGGACTTCGACATCGGTGAGATCCTCGAAGGGGCCGCGTTCTCTGGCGTCACCGCAGGGTTGGCTCACGGGATCAACCTCGATGACATCATCGGAACAATCCCAAAGGACAGCCCGCTCAACGCCGCGCTGATCAACGGGTTTGGCAATCCCAATGGCCCACAGCTGACAATTGCCGGTTTGCTGGAGGGGACAATTGATGGGGTCGTTTCCTCCGGGCTCAGCTCGGCTGTCTACGACAC
>NZ_JWLJ01000030.1 GCF_000813985.1 Ruegeria sp. ANG-R | reverse complement strand
TTCAGTTCGATTGGAATTTTTGCGGCAAACGCAGATGTACGTCGCGTTGCAGTTTCGCGACCAGTAACATCCCTGATTGTCCAATACGTCGCGTTTTCCTTGGCGTAAATGCTTGTATCGACGTCGCCATAAGTGGAACCAAGATCTTCCCCCTTCCTTTCTTACTTCATCCTGTAGAGCCAGGTGTGTTGCGATCGTAGACGATGCGGTGTCCTGCACGATGTACTATGTGCGCGATGAAGACCTTGATGCTATTCAGGATGCTCGCCGCAGTCGTTTCTCTTTCGGTGCGGGCCCAGCCGCGACAGGGGTCAACGTCGCCGGTTTGGTCGATAAGGCGCTTCTGGCTGAACTAACCGTAGTCGCCGTGGTGCCTTACGGAGCGTCCTGATCCCAATATGGAAAAACGCTCTTCGGAGCAGACAGTGGTGTAGCCGCAGCGAATTCACACTTTGTATGCACCTTTCCAGTTCGACCGTGACACGGTGAAGGTCGGTAGACGATTTGGTTCTTGGCCGGTTCAGGAGTGTAAGCAGGTGCGGGCAGTTGTTCTGCGCGAACCACCTCTCGATTCTTGAATGTCTCAAGGCGCTCACTCCATTGTAAAGTGTCGCGATCTGCCATTGCAGAATTCGCGAGTAAACCCAGCGGCAAAAGGGAGAGCGTGGTTCTCAGCCGAGTTTCTTTTTTGTCATTCGAAGAAATTCTGGATATTTTCCTGCCGATATCCTCAATCTTGATTTGCAGATAGAAAACCTAAATGGCATTGCCCATGTTTGGACAATGCCATCCTGGGCAGTTCGGAGGAGAGAGTGAACTGCCCAAAACTTTCGATCTTTTTCTTGAAGCTCGATTTTTACAGATGGACGAAGAGATCGTTTCCCTCGACTGATACGTCAAAGCGTCTTGTTTTGAACGACGAATCCACAATGAACTCACCGCTTCGAATGTCAAACTCCCAACCGTGCCAAGCGCAACGGACGATTTCGCCCGGGCGGTCATAGATGAACTCGGTTGTGTCCGTTTCTCGGGTTGTACCGCAGACCGGGCCTTCACACAGGGCCGCGCCTTTGTGGGGACAGATATTGAGCAATGCATGATAGCCGTCATCCAGCTTGAACACGCCGATTGGCATGTTCGACACTGTGACGATCTTGGCCGCATCGGTGGGAACTTCTTCAGTTTTGCAGGCGAAATGCTTGTTTGCCATGGTTGAGGTTTCTTCTTTATTCAGCAGCGTGCGCCATCGGGCGCGGAAGGCGGGTGTAGACGTCCAGCGCATTGAGACCGAAGATCTTCTCGCGCCACGCGGGCGGAACATGCAGTTTGTTGACGTCGTCGTAATCCCAGTGCGGATAGTCGGACGCGAACATCAGGGTATTCTCGCCATCCATCGCCTCGAGTGTGGCCCACAGGTGCTGAATGTTCGCGGGCTGCTCCAGCGGCTGGGTTGACATGCGGATGTTCGATTTGAAGTATTCGGACGGTAAACGCTTGAGCCACGGTGTTTCTTTGCGCAGCGCCTTGTAGTTCGCGTCCAGACGCCAAAGCACCGACGGCACCCAGGCAACGCCACATTCGATGATCACCACCTTCAGCTCGGGCCATCTTTCGAAAACACCATGGGCGATAAGGCTCGCCATGTGTGTCATTGCCGTCTGCGGCAGGATCGCGTGAGTTTCCCAGAAAAAGGTTGACGGCCCGGCGCCGATGGGGGTCGAGTTGATGCCGCCTTGGCCACCAAGATGCATGGCAAAAGGCAGACCCATTTCGGCACAGGCTTCATAGATCGGGTGATAGAACGGAATGTCTGACGTTAGCACCAATGGGACAGTTTAGGTTGATTTGATAAGAGAGGGTTTCTGGCACGTTGTAACTACCAAGGAGTGGAGATGAGACAGAAACCCGGAACGGCGAGAAGGCCGGTGTTGTGTGAAAAGCGGAGGCATT
>NZ_JWLJ01000003.1 GCF_000813985.1 Ruegeria sp. ANG-R | reverse complement strand
CCGCGCCCGGGGCCAAACCGGTCACCCCGGCCCGCCGTCAGATCATCCCCGCCGGTCAGCCTCTACCCCCGCAACCTTCGGCCAATGAGATCAGCCCCGAGGCGCTGGCCAAGGTCAACGAGGTCGAGAAGAAGGCCAAGAAGCTGACGCTGATGGAACTGACCGAGAAAACCTGCAAATGGCCCGTGGGTGATCCCGCGACCGAGGATTTCTGGTTCTGTGGCCTGCCGGTTGAAGCAGGCAAGCCCTATTGCGAGGCGCATGTGGGCGTGGCGTTCCAGCCGATGAGCTCTCGCCGGGATCGTCGGCGGTAAGTTTCAGGCGTAGCAAGTGGTGCTGACCCAGACCGGTCAGCGCCTCATTCCTTTCAGTCTGCGCGATATGTGCTGGCTGAATATTCCGAAAGCAAAGCTCTTTCGTGAAGAGCGTGACGGGCCACAAGCTTTTTCTGACGCGTATTGTCCGGCACCAGATACCTCGTCACCGAGGTAACGCCCGAGGAAATTTCGGGAAACAACACGTTAAGCTCTTCGACCATCTCAGGCGGGAGGGATTTCAGCGCTTCCTCGCCGGTCAGCAAGGTTTCCGTCGGAGCACCCTCGGCAATGATCACCTCATGCGCCGGCAGGACCAGATGGAAATAAGAGATGCTGTCGACCGTATCGTCCACGTAGATTCCCGGCAGCTCGGTCAATCTGATCGCAGCCACCAATACTTCGGAGCGATCAAACATGCGCTTCACAATCTCAGAGGACACCAACATGCGGTGCTGGCGCGAAACGAGCAGGTCTCGCCGGGGCAGACCCTGTCCAAGTGCGCCCGCACAAATCCGGACCGGGAAGAGTTTGGGATTGCGCCGCAGCTCGCGTGTATCGAGGGAACGATGCATGATCTGCAACAACGGCGCCGTGCCCCCTCTGGCCAATGCGATCAACTGGCCCGGTTTCAGGTTCTCAACCGGAACCGGACCCAGATCAGTCGACACCAATGTGCCTGCGGTCAGGCAGGGGACGCTGCCCGGGGTGGGATCGGTACTGACCGAATATGTGTCGCCATTGTCGGTCGAAACCAGTGAATCGCCCGCGCCGGCCTGACCGATTACCGTCGATTGCATACCGCTGGCAGGCCCGGTTGTTGCGGTGATCGGACCGGGGCTGGGCGGGTCGCTGAACGAATTGAACTGGTAGACGGTCGCCCCTTCAGACAGCGAAATACCGTTGGTCTTCCCCAGCCCATTGAAGGTTCCCGAACTCGTCGTATCGATCACATAGATATCGCGACCGGCAACAGTTGTCGGCGTGATTCCCGCCAAGGTGTTGGTGGTCCGAATCCCGCCATTGCTCAGGTAGATGGTTACGACCAGATTTGACACGTCCGTGCCCGCATCGACCGCGACCTCAATAAAGTCCAGGCTTGGACCACCCAGGTATTTGAGTTCAGAAAAATATGGATCCGGCATGAGGGTATATCTCTTTCAACACCGCGAAAATGTCCACCCGATACGGGCAGGACGGAACACACAGACCGCTGGCCATTTTTCTACTGCGCCGGGTGCGACGGCAAATCCGGCATCGGCACCCAGCGGGGCAGTTCCTCGGGCGAGACCGAGACATGCAGCTTCTCTGACCGGTCACGCCCCACTTTGCGATGCTTGCGCAGCAGGAAGATCTTGCCCCAACCGCGCCATGTGCCAACCGAGCGAGCGTGGGGGTCGGTGGGAAAACGGTCGCGCCAGCCTTCGGGCAGAGGCAGCCCGTGCAGTTCGGCCTTGTCCAGCATCCAGATCAGGGAAATATTGCTGAGCGGGCGGGCTTCTTCGAAACCGTTCAGCTGGCCGCCGACATCGCCGTGGGTGCCGCGGAACCAGACCTGCTCGATATGGCCTTTGAAGTCGGGGGTACATTTCCACAATACCGGCTCGAACACCTCGCGGGTCTCGTCCAGACCCATGGCGTGATAACCGTGCCGGGTGGCGGGACCTAGCTGATGGTTGTGAAAGGCGTGGCGTTCCTCGGCCCAGCGCCAGAGCAGCGGCAGGCGCAGACCCAGCGCCTTGACCGTGTCCCAGACACCGATCATCTCGATGGCAACATCCTCGTGACAGAATTCCCGACGAAAGACCGCTGCGGCTTCGCCATTGGCGTTGCATTCATAGTGGCGATAGGCCTGTTTGATGTTGCGGACGGTGGCGTGTTCGGCCTTGAGCAGCCCGATCGCGTCAATCACGCCCGCAAGGCTGCGCACCCCGTAGGCGCCGCGCGAATAACCGATGAAGAAGATCTTATCGCCGGGCTTATAGCGAGATGCGAGGTAGCCATAGGCGCGACGGATCTGGCGATTGATGCCCCGCCCCATCATCACATCCAGCGAGGATTTCCAGCTGTCCCACTGCACACCGGCTTCGTAGAAGACCGAAACCTTGCTGCCCATCTCGCAGCACAGGCGCAGGGTCTGACCGGCATGGGTTTCCAGACCGGGTTCAAGTCTGGACATGGTGCCGTCCAGGATAATCACGTGGCTGATCGGTTCGCGGTGGCGCGACTCGGCCGAGTGCTCGGACCGCAGAGGCCGTCCGAGCCATCCCAGTACCTTTCTACTCAGCCGCGACAGAACCATGCGTCAACAATTCCCAAACTCTATGAGGTGTGAAAGGCATATCGGCCTGCCGCACCCCGTGATCCCAGAGCGCATCCTGAACCGCGTTCGCCACCGCAGCCAGCGCGCCCACGGTGCCAGCCTCGCCACATCCTTTCATCCCCATCGGGTTGGCGGTTGACGGGACCGGCGCCGAGGTAAATTCTATCATGGGTATCTCAGCCGCGCGGGGCAAGGCGTAGTCCATGAACGAAGCCGTGAGCAGTTGCCCCTCGGCATCATGTACAACATGTTCATTCAGCGCTTGACCGATGCCCTGAACCACGCCACCATGCACCTGCCCCTCGGCCAGCATCGGGTTGATAAGATTGCCGAAATCATCCACCACCGTGTAGCGGTCGACCCATGTTTCACCAGTGAAAGAATCGATAACGACTTCGGCAACATGTGCGCCGTTTGGATAGCTGCGTGCATCTAGCGTGGCGCGGGCTTCGTGCTGCAACAGATCGGCGCGCCCGTCTGCGCGCGCCATCTCAGCCGCCTCGGTCAGCGTGGGGGTCAGGTTGGACCCCGGAGCGCGGAAGGTTTCATGGTCGAAGGTCACATCGCTTTCCTCGACCCCCATCTTATCGGCAAGATACGGCGTGAATGCGGCGATCATCGTATCAACTGTGACCAGCGTGGCATTGCTTTGGGTCGTGACCGAGCGCGACCCGCCGGTTCCGCCACCCTGCGCGAGCCGGTCCGTGTCGCCCTGAACCACATTGATGAGATGTGCCGGAATGCCCGCCTGATCTGACAGGAATTGGGCATAGACCGTCTCATGCCCTTGCCCGTTGGATTGCGTACCGACATAGAGGTTCACCGTTCCATCCTCGCAAAACTCAACCTTTGCGCCTTCGGAAGGATCACCCAGAATACTTTCGATATAGTAACAAAGCCCCTGCCCGCGGATCAGACCGTTCTCCGCATCTGCGGCCTTGCGGGCCTCAAAGCCGGTGGTCTGTTCGGCGGCGCGGCTGAGGACCATGTCGAACTCACCCACGTCGTAGGTTTCACCGGTTGCGGTCTTGTAGGGGAACGCCTCGGGCCGAATGAAGTTCTTGCGCCGCAGTTCCCGCGGGTCGACGCCCAACTCACGCGCGGCGCGGTCTATCACGCGCTCAAGCACATAGATCGCCTCGGGCCGACCGGCCCCGCGATATGCGTCGACCTGCGTGGTATTGGTGAAGAACCCCTCGACGCGCATGTAGGTGGTTTGCACATCATAGACCCCCATCAGCACCCGGCTGAACAGGTTGGTCTGGATCGCCTGCGCGAAATGGCTGTTATACGCGCCGAGGTTGATTTTGCTGTGCACCCGATAGGCGGTGATCTTATGATCGGCATCAAAGGCGAGCTCCGCCAGTGAAGTCAGGTCGCGGCCATGTTGATCCGACAGCATCGCCTCGGACCTATCCGACATCCAGTGGACGGGCTGGCCCAGCTTCATCGCTGCCACGGCGACCGAGAAATATTCGGGATACGGCATCGCCTTCATACCGAATCCGCCGCCGACATCCGGCGTGGTGACCCGGATCAGCTCGGGGTCTAGTTTCAGCTTTTGCGCCAACTGCGCCTTCATTCCCCAGACCCCCTGCCCGCCATAAGAGAAATGCAGGCGGCCATCCGACCAATCGGCCTGACAGCCACGCGGTTCGATCGAACTCACGATGACCCGATTATCATGAACACTCAGCGCGACCGTGTGTGCCGCTGCCTGAAAGGCCGCTTTGGTCGCCTCTTCATCGCCCAGACCCCAGTCGAAGGCGCGATTGTCAGGGGCTTGAGGATGCAAAGGTTCCCCACCGGCGGCGACATCCATCTTGACCGGCAGGTCTTCGGTTTCCATCCAAATCAATTCTGACGCATCGCGGGCTTGCAGCTGAGTGTCGGCGATCACAACCGCAACCGGTTCGCCTACGAAACGCACACGATCCTTGGCCAGCATATGCCGTTCAGAAGCCGCACCCTGGCTGCCGTCGCGGTTGGACACAGTTGTGGCATCCATCACCGTCCCGATCCCGGCTGCGGTCAGGTCATCCAACGTCATGACCAAACGCACCCCATCTGCGGCGCGTGCATCTTCAAGGTCCAGAGACGTAATTGCGGCATGTGCCACCGGGCTGCGAAAGAAGGCTGCGAACAGCGCATTCTCGGGCACGGAATCGTCCATGTACTGCCCCTGCCCGGTCAGAAACCGTTGATCCTCGGTCCGTTTGACGGGCTGGCTTTTGCCGAATTTTTCCATGGGACAATCCTCTGGCCACCTGAACAGGCGACCCTAGCGCGAAGCTGCGCCATGTCCAGAGACCGTTGAAATCACGATCACGCGGTCTGAAAGCGACATTCATGTCAGGAAACAGCGTTGCGCTCGGGGCGAAGCGGCCCCTAGGCTGGACCTGTATCCAGCCTGAGGGAGGCCACATGCCCGCTGCTATCGAACTGACGAATGGCCGATTGGACGCCCAAACCGTCGAGACCTATTGGGAGGATGGCTTTGCCTTTCCCATCCCGGTATTCCCGGCGTCCGAGACCGCCGGGTTCCGCGCCGAGCTGGAAGAGATCGAGGCAAACTGGCGCGAGGCCGACCTGCCCTTGCCCCTGAACATGTACAAGCGCATCAACGCCCATGTCGTCATGCCGCTGGCCACCCGCATCGCTTTGGACTCGCGCGTGCTGGACGTGGTTGAGGGCGTTCTGGGGCCGGACCTTCTGCTGTGGTCGGCGGAACTGTTCATCAAGGAACCGCGCACGACTCAGGTGGTGGGGATGCATCAGGACCTGACCTATTGGGGCATGGGCGAAACCTCGGACCAGCTGACGGCCTGGATTGCGCTGTCGCCTGCAACGGTTCAAAGCGGTTGCATGGATTTCGTGAAAGCCAGCCACAAGAACCCGATCCTGCCACACAACGATACGTTTTCCGACAACAACCTGCTGTCGCGCGGGCAGGAGGTCGCCGTAGATGTCAACGAAGAGGACAAAACCCATATCGAGCTGCAGCCGGGCCAGATGTCGCTGCATCACGGGCTGACCATCCATGGCTCGGGGCCGAACGTGTCGGCTGATCGCCGCATCGGTCTGGCCATCCGCTATCTGAACCCCAACGCGCAGCAGAAAGTGGCGGATCGCGACTATGCCATTCTGGCACGCGGTGAGGATCGGGTAGGCAATTTCATCCATATTCCCACGCCGACCGAGTTGTTCTCGCCCGACGCGCTGGACCTGCACGCGCGCATCCGGGCCGATCAGGCCAAGGCCATGGCGCAGGGGGCGACGGAAGACCTGCAGCTTTACGCTCCGGCGCCTGCCAGGCCGGGCTAAGGCAGGTCTTGACCGCAAGGGGGCCTTCCCCTTCCCGCGTCCATTCGCTATTGCAGGCGCTGACCCTAGACAGACGACGCAGGACGCATCCCATGGCGATGGAAAAGACATTCAACGCGGCCGAGGCCGAGGCCCGCATTTATGAGGCCTGGGAACAGGCCGGAGCCTTCAAGGCAGGCGCGAACCGCTCGCGCGACGAGAGCTTTACCATCATGATCCCGCCGCCCAACGTGACGGGTGCTTTGCACGTGGGCCATGCGTTCAACAACACGCTGCAGGATATCCTGACCCGCTGGCACCGGATGCGCGGGTTCGACACGCTGTGGCAGCCCGGGCAGGACCACGCGGGCATCGCCACTCAGATGCAGGTGGAAAAGATGCTGGCGGCTACCCAGCAGCCCGGCCGAACCGAGCTGGGGCGCGAGGCATTTCTGGACAAGGTCTGGGAATGGAAAGGCGAATACGGTGGCACGATCATCGAGCAGCTGAAACGTCTGGGCTCGTCCTGCGACTGGTCGCGCAATGCCTTTACCATGGCGGGCGCGCCACGCGACCCGCGCACGGGCCACGAAAATTCTGCGAATTTTCACGACGCAGTGATCAAAGTCTTCGTCGATATGTACGAAAAGGGCCTGATCTATCGCGGCAAACGTCTGGTCAACTGGGACCCGCACTTTGAGACCGCGATTTCGGACCTTGAGGTTGAGAATATCGAAGTTGCGGGCCACATGTGGCACTTCAAATATCCTTTGGCGGGCGGTGAGACCTACACCTACGTCGAAAAGGACGAGGATGGGAACGTCATCCTCGAGGAAGAGCGCGACTATATCTCGATCGCCACGACCCGCCCTGAAACCATGCTGGGTGACGGCGCGGTTGCGGTTCATCCATCGGATGAGCGCTATGCACCAATCGTTGGGAAACTCTGCGAAATCCCGGTTGGCCCGAAAGAGCATCGCCGTCAGATCCCGATCATTACCGATGAATACCCCGATCCCGATTTCGGCTCGGGCGCGGTTAAGATCACCGGGGCGCATGATTTCAACGACAACATGGTCGCCAAGCGCGGCAGCATTCCGATGTACCGCCTGATGGATACCAAAGGCGCGATGCGCGCGGACGGTGCGCCCTATGCCGATGAGGCCGACAAGGCGCAGAAATACGCGCGCGGCAAAGCGTTCACCGAGAACGAGATCGACGCAATCAACCTGATCCCCGATCATCTGCGCGGCCTCGACCGGTTCGAAGCACGCGCGAAGGTCGTGGAAGAGATCACCGCCGATGGTCTGGCCGTCATGACCCGCGCAGATGATCCCCGTCTGGGTTCAACCGCTCTGAAGCCCGATCACGAAGGCGCTGAGAAACTGGTCCCGCTGGTCGAGAGCAAACCGATCATGCAGCCCTTCGGCGACCGCTCGAAAGTTGTTATCGAGCCGATGTTCACCGACCAGTGGTTCGTGGACGCCGAAAAGGTCGTTGGCCCCGCGCTGGATGCGGTCAAGGACGGCACGGTCAAGATCATCCCCGAGTCGGGTGAGAAGACCTATTACCACTGGCTGGAAAACATCGAGCCCTGGTGCATCTCGCGCCAGCTGTGGTGGGGGCACCAGATTCCGGTTTGGTATGGTCTTGATCTGTCGGTCGAGAACTTCAAGGACGACGAAAACGACGGCGACCTTGATCTGGTCGAACTGGGCCGCTTGTTGAACGAAGGCGGCATGTTGCACCGCGGCAATGTCATGGAATGCGCCGCAAACCTTGAGGCAGTTACCGAAAAATTCCTCGACGACAACGCAAACATCCCCAACCCGCTCAGCCATGCGACGGTCATCGAAGTTGCCGGCAAGCAGGAAGCGATCCATCAGTTCGCTGAAAGTCTTGCGCAGTACGCAGTTGAACAGGACCCGACCAAGCTGGTCTACCCGGTGTGGCGCGACCCCGACGTGCTCGACACCTGGTTCTCGTCCGGCCTCTGGCCCATCGGCACGCTGGGCTGGCCCGAGCAGACCGAGGAACTGGAGCGCTACTTCCCCACGGACGTTCTGATCACCGGCGCGGATATCCTGTTCTTTTGGGTCGCGCGGATGATGATGATGCAACTGGCCGTGGTCGATCAGATCCCGTTCCACACCGTCTACCTGCACCAGCTCGTCCGTGACGAGAAGGGCAAGAAGATGTCCAAGACCACCGGCAACGTCATCGACCCGCTGGAGATCGTGGACGAATTCGGCGCCGACGCGCTGCGCTTCACCAACGCCTCGATGGCGGCGATTGGTGGCGTTCTGAAACTGTCCCGAGACCGCATCACCGGCTATCGCAACTTCGGCACCAAGCTGTGGAACGCCGTCCGCTTTGCCGAGATGAATGAGGTGTTCACCGATACCGTGCCGCAACTGGATGTGGCCGACCTGAAACCCAAGGCCGCCGTAAACCGCTGGATCATCGGCGAAACCGCCCGAGTGCGGGAGGAGGTCGACGCGGCGCTGGAAAGCTATCGTTTCAACGACGCGGCGAACGGGCTGTACGCCTTTGTCTGGGGCAAGGTCTGCGACTGGTATGTGGAACTGTCGAAACCTCTACTGCAGGGCGACGACGTCGAGGCTCAGGCCGAGACCCGCGCAACCATGCGCTGGGTTCTGGATCAGTGCATGGTTCTGCTGCACCCGATCATGCCGTTCATTACTGAGGAACTCTGGGGCCTGACCGGCGACCGGGCGAAAATGGTCGTCCACGCCAACTGGCCCACATACGGCACCGAACTGGTCGATGCCGATGCAGATCGTGAGATGAACTGGGTGATCTCGGTGATCGAAAACACCCGCTCGGCCCGCGCGCAGATGCGGGTTCCCGCTGGCCTTTATGTGCCGATGCTGGTGACTGAGATCGACTCAAACGGCCAGGCCGCATGGGACCGCAACGAGGCGCTGATCAAACGTCTGGCGCGGATCGACAGCCTCACCAAGGCCGATGAACTGCCCAAAGGCACGATCTCTATCGCTGCTCCCGGCGCGTCCTTCGGCCTGCCGCTGGCCGATATCATCGACATCGGTGCGGAAAAAGAACGGTTGGAGAAAGCCAAGGGCAAGCTCGCCAAGGAACTCGGCGGGTTGCGTGGGCGTCTGAACAACCCCAAATTCGTGGCCTCGGCCCCGGAAGATGTTGTCGCGGAAGCCAAAGCCAACCTTGCCGCCCGTGAAGAGGAAGAGGCCAAGCTGAACGAGGCACTCGCCCGCCTCGCCGAAATCGCCTGATCTGAATCTTTCCTCAAATTCAAAATCTCAAGCCCCGCCGCTTCCCCGGCGGGGTTTTCAGTTTGCATCCCGGAATTCGTCCTGTTCACTGCCGCGTACGGTTGCTAGCAAGTGCAGGAGGCAAGGCGGAGACCCAGATGACACGCGCATTTCCCCCAATGCAGACCGTTTCGACCGGGCTGGTTGTAGCCATCGTCGGTTTCTTCAGTTCCTTCCCGATCGTGTTGCAGGGGCTGAACGCGATGGGCGCTTCGGCGCAGGAGGCCGCCTCGGGGCTGATGAGCGCCGCGATCGCCATGGGGCTGGCGGCCATCGTTCTGAGCCTTTGGTACAAACTGCCAATCAGCGTCGCTTGGTCCACCCCCGGTGTCGCCCTGCTGGCCGTATCTGCCGCGCCTGCCGAAGGGTTTTCCGGCGCTATCGGAGCCTTCCTGTGCGCGGGCGCGCTGACTGTTCTGGCGGGCCTGTGGAAACCGTTGGGGCGACTGGCTGCAGCGATCCCAACAACTCTGGCACAGGCCATGTTGGCGGGGGTGCTGATGCCGCTGTGTATCCTGCCGTTCAAAGCGGCAGTTGAGATACCGTGGCAGGCGTTACCCGTGATCCTGATATGGTTCATCGCCGGGCGGTTCAATCGGCTGGTGGCTGTTCCTGCAGCGGTTATCGCGGCTGCTATCGTCGTCACCCTGAATGCCGGCGACACACCTATCGCCCCCGAGCGTCTGATCGCGGCTCCGGTCTGGACCACGCCGACATTCTCGATATCCTCGGCCCTTGGGATCGGAGTGCCATTGTTCATCGTCACAATGGCGACCCAGAACATCCCCGGCATCGCGGTGATGCGCAGCTTTGGATACACCCCCGTAGCAGGCAGGTTGTTTTCATCGGTGGGCGGTGCAAGCCTGCTGTCGGCCCCGTTTGGTGCGCCTGCAACCTGCCTTGCAGCGATCACCGCAGCGATGTGTTCCAACGAAGAAAGCCACCCCGACCCCGCCCTGCGCTACTGGTCGGCGATTATGGGTGGCGTATTCTACTGCCTGTTCGGTATTTTTGCCGTCGCGATCACCGGCTTTGCAGCCCATGCCGATCCGCTGCTGATGGGAACTCTGGCCGGGGTGGCCTTGATCGGTGTATTGGCCAATTCAATCTTCGCAGCGCTCGAAGTTCCGGCTGAGCGTGAAGCGGCGATGCTGACCTTCGCAATCACCGCCTCAGGCATCACCGTCTTCGGGCTGGGCGCGGCGGTCTGGGGCCTGCTGGCGGGTGGCATTGCCTATCTGGTTGCGAACAGAACGCGGTAATCGCTTTTTCTCTTACACCGCAATCGGTATGATCGAGCCATGTTCGGATCGCTTGGAAAACTGGTAGAGCGCCAGATCAGAAGGGCGCAGGCCCAAGGCCAGCTGCAGGGGCTTGAGGGCGAAGGCGCGCCCCTGCCTGACCGTTCCTCCGAGGCGCAAAGTGATCCCGCCATCGCCGCTGGTCATCGGATCATGGTGCAGGCCGGGGTGCTGCCCGAAGAGTTCAGCATCAAGAAAGAGCTGGATGCCGCCCGCAAAGCCTATGCCACGCTGACCGACCCCGAGAACAGAAAAGCCGCCATGGCGCGTATCGCCGATCTGGAAATGCGCTACAACATGGCGCGCGACGCGCGACGCAGTTTCATGCGCTAGAAATGGTCCGCAAAGGCCCGGCTGGAAATTGAGATCGAGTTCTTCGATGGATCTTTTGCGTTGGCAAACTGGTACCCGTCTGCCTGATGAATTGGTCCAAGTTCCAATCCGTTCTCACGTGCGCGGTCGCAAAAGGCCGGTACATCCGCGACATCGAAAACGAGCTTGACCGCAGCCTGACCTTCGCGCGCGGCCTTGCCAGCCGGGTGCAGCAAGAGATGCGCCCCGCCTGTTTCCGGCACGAGCTCGACTATGCGGTCTCCGGCCCTTCTTTCAGCTGAAAATCCGAAATGCGTTTCGTAGAACTGCACCAGCTCGTCCAGACGCTTTGTATAAAGGATTATCCGTGTGATCGGGGCCATCATTTGAACTCGGGCTTGCGGCCCTGCATCTGGGCCATGACAACCTCCATCTGGTCCGGCTTCCCGATCAATTCCACCTGCTCGGCGGATTCCTCAATCAGGACCTCGGTGCGGGATTTGCTTTCGGCCACTTCGATCAGGCGTTTGGCGGCGCGGATGGCCGAGGGGCTTTTGCCCGCGATATCTTCGGCCAGCGCGAGTGCCTCGGTCAGAGGATCATCAGACAGTTTGGTGACCAGCCCCCAATCCGCCGCCTGTGGTGCGCCGATGGGGCGGGCGGTGTAGGTCAGCAGGCGCAGCACATCCGAACGCACCAGTTCGGGCAGCAGGACCATACCACCCATGTCGGGGATGATACCCCATTTCATCTCCATCACCGCCAGCTTCGCCTCGGGATGCGCGATGCGGATATCAGCCCCCAGCGCAATTTGCAGCCCGCCACCATAGGCGACACCCTGAATGGCGCAGATCACCGGGACCGGGACGCGCCGCCAGATCAGGGCCAACTCCTGCATTTCGTTGGCATCTTCGTGGCTGCGGGTCATCAGCCATTCGGTCGGGTCCTTGTGGGCCATGCTCGCAAAGCTGGCCATATCAAGCCCTGCGCAGAAGCTTTTGCCCTCACCCGACAATACGACAGCGCGGATATCGGCGGCGGCGACCTCCTGCCCGGCGGAGAGGATCGCCTTGATCATCGCCTCGTCCAGCGCGTTCATCTTGTCGCCGCGGGTCAGCGTGACATGGGCGATGTGGTCTTTGTATTCGACGGATACGCGTGACATGGAGCCTCCGAAACCTGATTTACCTGACCATGCCCTGAAAGAAGGGCGCAGTTCCACCGCGACGTCAGGGCATCTGCGACACTGGCATTCGGCCAAACCAGGGCGAATCCAGCGTCATCACATAGAACTGGTCCCCCACAATCTGACCGCTTGTGGTGATGCCCAACCGTCCATCGGGGTCTTGCAGCGTGCGCAGGATATTACCATCACCGTCGAACTGCACCATCATTCCACGATGAATGGGCGCAGGGCGCACCATTGGACCCAATCGCCAGATCACTTTGCGCAGGAAAGGATAGGGCATCAGCTTTTCCGCAGGCACGCGTGGGCTGGCGAAGGCCATCCAATATGTCCCGTCACCTTGTGCTTTGATGTTGTCCGGATAACCCGGCAGGTTATCCAGCAATACCTCTTGTGTCCCGGCCTTTGGGCCTGTCAGCCAGAGTTTGTGCACCCGTGCCCGGCCGGTTTCGGCTATCAGCAGGAAGTCTTCGTCGGGCGACAGAGCGATACCGTTGACGTAGACAAATCCTTCGGCGATCTTTTCCGCTCCGTTTTCAGGAGAATAGCGGACGACGTAGCCGGTTGGCGATTGCTCCCAGATGGTCAGGACCGATGTCGGCTTGGTGCCGCCCATTGTCTCGGGGTCGAAACGGTCGGACGAGTTTGAAAAATAGACCGTGCCATCGCGCGCCACATCCAGGTTGTTGGCATAGATTACAGGGACACCGTCGATATCGGACACCAGCGTTTCCAATGTCCCCGGCCCGGTCCAGCGCATCAGGCCACGAAAGCTGTCCGCGATATAAAGCGCGTCATCCGGTCCCGCCCGCAGGCCAAGTGGGCGCCCGCCAAGCTGGTCGATCTCTACCGGTTCTTCTCCGTCGATCCGGTAGAGTGTACCGGACAGGCTGGTGGTATAGGCCGCACCATCGGGCAGAACAGCGATATCTTCCGGACCAATCTGATCTTGTGGTAACGGGGTCAGTTCGAGCTGATCGAGCGCGGAATTTCCGGCGAAATCACCAGTGAAACCCTGCGGCTCTGGCGGGGTATAGGCGACCGGATCGACCGGTACGGGCCAGAACAGCAGATAAGCAAGAACTATCAGCACAAGACCCAGAAAATAGCGCATGACACCTCTCAACCCGGTTGCGTGCAGAGTGAAGGCGATCGCACCATCATGCAAGGCTTGCCCCGCCCCGGAGGTTGCGCTTATCTGCCGCCATGACCGGTCCTCGCTATACCCCGCTTGCGCAATCCCTGCCTGCAACCGTGCCTTTCGTAGGCCCCGAAACCCAGGAACGCCAGCGTGGCGCACCCTTTGCCGCGCGGCTGGGCGCGAATGAGAGCGTTTTTGGTCCCTCTCCACGGGCTATTGACGCGATGCGTAAGGCGGCAAATGAAATCTGGATGTATGGTGACCCCGAAAACCACGATCTGCGACGCGCATTGGCGGATCATCATGGCGTCGCCCCTAAGAACATTGTGGTGGGAGAAGGGATCGACGGGTTGCTGGGATATCTGGTGCGGCTGATGGTTGGTCCCGGCGATGCGGTTGTGACCTCGGACGGGGCTTATCCCACCTTCAACTACCATGTGGCCGGGTTTGGCGGGATGTTGCACAAGGTTCCTTACCTGGACGATCATGAAGATCCCACAGCCCTGTTTGCCAAAGCGGCGGAAGTGGATGCCAAGCTGGTCTATCTGGCCAATCCAGACAATCCGATGGGGAGCTGGCATAAAGGGGCCGAGATCGTGGCGGCGATGGACACTTTGCCAGAAGGGTGTTTGCTGGTTCTGGATGAGGCCTACGTGGAATGCGCCCCCGAAGGAACTACCGCTCCGGTTGCGGCGGATGACCCGCGGATAATCCGGATGCGCACGTTCTCCAAGGGGTATGGCATGGCAGGGGCGCGGGTTGGTTACGCGATCGGCGCTGAGGAACTGATCCTGGCCTTCAACAAGGTGCGTAACCATTTCGGTATGAACCGGGCCGCACAAGCCGGTGCGCTGGCCGCATTGCAGGACCAAAGATGGCTCGCACAGGTGCAGGCGAAAATCGCAGGCGCACGCGGTCGGATTGAGGAGATTGCGCGGGCCAACGGGTTAGAACCTTTGCCGTCGGCCACAAATTTCGTGGCGATCGATTGCAGGCGCGACGGAGCATTTGCCACGGCCGTGCTGGAGGCGCTGGTTGAACGGGGTGTGTTCGTACGGATGCCCTTCGCGGCGCCTCAGAACCGATGTATTCGGGTGAGCTGCGGTGAGACCGCCGATCTGGACGCTTTCGCGGCGGCGTTGCCGGACGCGCTTTCCACAGCAGAGTCGCATGGATAAGCGACGGAGGGGGGCTGTCTGCCCCCCATCGCGCCACAGCGCGATCCCCCCGAGGATATTTTTAGCCAGATGAAGAAGCGGATCAGACTTATGTCGCCAGCGCGGCGGCGGCAGCTTCCAATGCGCCTTTGCCACGAGGGATGCCAAGCGCCGCCATTCCGGTTTCTATACTGCCCAGCATGGCCATGACCATCTGTGCATTCACGTGCCCCATGTGACCGAGGCGGAAACAGCCATCCCAATCCTCCATCCCCAATCCGATGCCAAGCGTCAGGCCGAGGGCGTTCTCGGTATAGCGACGCAGAGGCGTCCCGCGACCTTCGGTCAGGCGGAGTGCGGTGACCGCATGGCTTCGATGCACCGGATCGGTGACATTGAAGTGGAGCGCATCGCCTTGCGTCCAGACCTCGCACGCGGCCCAGATCGCTTTGGCGAGGTGTTCGTGGCGCGCCCAGACCTGTTCCACCCCTTCGGTATGGATCAGGTCAAGAGCCGCGCGCAGGCCGTAAAGGTGGTGCGTCGGCGCGGTGCCGTTGAAATACTGGTAGAACAGATCGGGATTGGCGCGCGGCTGCCAATCCCAGTATTGAGAGACCCTCGGCATGGTGGCCCGCTTGGCCTGCGCTTTTTGGTTGAAGAAGACAAACCCGACACCTGCAGGGGTCATCAAGCCCTTTTGGCAGGCGGTGACCGTAACATCGACGCCCCATGCATCCATCTCGAACCGTTCGCAGCCCATCGAGGCGATGCAATCGGCCATTAGCAGCGCCGGATGGTCCAGATCGTCGAGCAAAGCGCGCAGAGCCGGTATGCTGTTGCGGATCGATGTGGACGTATCGACATGGACCGCAAGCACCGCCTTGATTTTGTGGCCGGTATCGGCGCGCAAAGTTTCGGCGATGCGGTCGAAATCCCAAGGCGAGGATCGGCCGAAATCAATCAGTTCAACCTTGCCGCCGATCCCCTCGGCCATCTCAGCCCAACCGTGAGTGAAGCGGCCCGAGGCCGGCGCCAGCACGGTTTCGCCGGGAGCGATGACGTTGGACAGCGCGGCCTCCCAGGTGCCATGGCCGTTGGCGATGTAGATGGCGACGTTATGCTCGGTGCGGGCCACGCGGCGCAGATCGCGCGTGAGCGCGGGCATCATCTCGATCAACTCACCGTCATAGATGTTGGGCGACGGGCGGTGCATGGCCTGCAGGACCGTGTCGGGCATGACCGAGGGGCCGGGAATGGCCAGATACTCGCGCCCTTGCGCGAGAGAGCGTTGGTTTGTCATGAGGGCAACCTGTTTGAATTGAGGCCTACCCTAGCGTCTCGCCCTGCGGCGTCAATCCATCAGGCGGGTGGCCTCGCGGGCAAGTGTTTCGATTCCGGCCCAGTCACCGCTTTGCACCATCTGTTTGGGGGCGACCCAGCTGCCGCCGGCGCAGATAACATTGGAAAGCGACAGGTAATCGCGGGCGTTTGACGGCGACACGCCACCCGTCGGGCAAAAGGTGATCTGGGGAAGGGGCGCGCCGATGGCTTTCAGGGCGGGAGCCCCGCCAGAAGCCTCGGCTGGGAAGAATTTCAGCATGTCATAGCCCTTTTCCAGCAGGGCCATCGCCTCGGTCGCGGTCGCAGCGCCGGGCAGAAGGGGCAGGTCTTCACCTACGCAGGCGGCGATCAGGGCATCCGTTGCGCCGGGCGAGACGCCGAATTGTGCACCAGCCTCTTTTGCGGCGCGGACATCTTCGGGAGTGACCAGCGTGCCTGCGCCGACAACGCCGCCGGGGACGTCCGCCATGGCCCGAATGACGTCAAGCGCGGCGGGGGTGCGCAGGGTGACCTCAAGCGCGGGAAGACCTCCGGCGATCAAGGCGCCAGCCAACGGGCGGGCATGGGCGACGTCATCGACGACCAGAACCGGGATAATCGGGGCCAGCGCGCAAATCTCGCGCGTGCGTTGGGTTTTGGACATGGGTTAAACTCCGAAGATACTGGCGCCGGTATCGGCGGAGCCGACATTCTGGCGGAAGGCGCCGAAGAGATCGCGACCAACGCCATGCTGGTTCGCGGTGAGGTCTGCGGTGGCAGGCGCGCGATCGAGGACGCCCGGGGTGAGGATTTCCAGTTCCCCCTTCACCGCATCCACGCGCAGGATGTCTCCGTCCTGCAGACAGGCGATGGCTCCGCCGTCCAGCGCCTCGGGGCAGACATGAATGGCAGCGGGGACTTTGCCCGAGGCACCGGACATGCGGCCATCGGTGACCAGCGCTACTTTGTGACCCCGCCCCTGCAGGATCGACAGGATTGGCGTCAGCGAGTGTAGTTCCGGCATACCGTTGGCTTTTGGACCCTGGAAGCGGACGACGACAATAGTGTCGCCCGTGAACTCTCCGGCTTTGAAGGCGGCTTTTACGTCGTCCTGATCGTGGAACACGCGTACGGGTGCTTCGACCACCTGATGCTCAGGGGCCACGGCTGAAACCTTCATGACGCCGGTGCCCAGATTGCCGGTCAGGCGCGAGAGGCCCCCCGTAGGCTGGAACGGATCGTTGGCGGGGCGCACGATCTTTTCGTTCAGGCTGTGGCCCGCGCCCTCTTCCCAGACCAGTTCGCCATCTTTCAGCTTCGGCTCCTTGGTGTAATTGTGTAGGCCCTTCCCCGCAACGGTCAGCGTATCGGGGTGCAGCAGGCCCTCGTCCAGCAGCGTGCCAATGGCAAAGCCCAAGCCCCCGGCGGCGTGGAAATGGTTCACGTCGGCCAGACCGTTGGGATAGACCCGCGCGACCAGGGGGACGACGGCGGAAATGTCCGAGAAATCCTGCCAATCCAGCACGATACCGCCAGCACGCGCCATGGCGATCAGGTGGATCAGCAGGTTGGTGGAGCCACCGGTCGCCATCAGGCCAACGATGCCGTTGACGAAGGCGCGCTCGTCCAGCACCTGACAGACCGGGGTGTAATTGTTGCCCAGCGCGCTGAGCGCCAAGGCGCGGCGGGCCCCTTCCTCGGTCAGGGCATCGCGCAGGGGCGTGTTCGGGTTGATGAAGCTGGAGCCGGGAAGATGCAGGCCCATGAACTCCATCAACATCTGGTTGGTGTTGGCGGTGCCGTAGAAAGTGCAGGTGCCGGGGCCGTGATAGGCGGCCATTTCCGCCTTCATGAGTTCGTCGCGACCGACCTCTCCGGCAGCGAATTTCTGACGAACCTTGGCCTTTTCATCGTTTGGCAGGCCGCTGGTCATTGGACCAGCGGGCAGGAAGACGGCGGGCAAATGCCCGAACGCCTGCGCGCCGATGATCAGACCGGGCACGATCTTATCGCAGACTCCAAGGAACACCGCCGCGTCATAGGTGTTGTGGCTGAGCGCCACGCCGGTCGCCAGCGCGATCACATCGCGGGAGAACAAGGACAACTCCATCCCCGCCTCGCCCTGGGTGACGCCGTCGCACATGGCGGGCACTCCACCTGCGACCTGCGCGGTGCCCCCTGCTGCACGGATCGCATCGCGGATCACGCCGGGATAGCGTTCGAACGGCTGGTGGGCCGAGAGCATGTCGTTATAGGCGGTGACAATGCCCAGATTGCCCGCGGTGCCGGTTGCCATTGAGTTCTGATCCTCGCCCGCACCGGCATAGGCATGGGCCTGACCGCTGCAGGACAGGTGCGCGCGGGCGGGGCCTTTGGATCTGGCCTGCTCCATCCGTTCCAGATGCGGCCCACGCAGATCGGCGCTGCGGTCGATGATACGTTTGGTGACGTCGGAAATAACTGTGTTGACCATGATTATCCTCCGATCTGGCGCCAGCGGCGGCCATCGCGATGCATCAGCATCAGGGCTTCCTCGGGGCCGGAACTGCCCTGATCGTATTTCGCTGGCTTGTCGCCGCGCTCTTCCCAGCCGTGAATGATGGGATCGACCCAGGCCCAGGCGGCCTCGGCCTCGTCCCCGCGCATGAACAGGGTCTGATCGCCCCGGATCACATCCATGATCAGCCGCTCATAAGCATCAGGAGATTGCGAGTCGTCACCCAGCGCGTCAGCAAAACTCATGTCCAACGCGACGTCGGACAGGCGGAAACCACCCTGCCCCGGCTCCTTGATCGTGGTGCGCAGGGTGATGCCTTCATCCGGTTGCAGACGGATCACCAGCACGTTGCCGTGCAATGGACCGACATTCGGGAAGATCGTATGCGGCGGGTCGCGGAAGAACACCGCAATCTCGGATTCGCGCGCCCGCAGCCGTTTACCCGTGCGCAGGTAAAACGGCACCCCGGCCCAGCGCCAGTTGCCGATATGGGCCTTCAGCGCGATGAAACTCTCGGTCCGACTGGCTGGGTTGCCAACGTGATCCAGATAGCCGTCCCCGCCTTTCTCGGTGCGGTACTGACCGCGGGCGATATCCTTGGGCTCTACCGGTTCCAGCGCTTCGATCACTTTGACCTTTTCATCCCGCACCGCGTTGGGCGCAAATTTCGAAGGTGGCTCCATCGCGGTCAAACACAGCAATTGAACAAGGTGGTTCTGAATCATATCCCGCATTGCACCAGACTGATCGTAATAAGCGCCGCGCCCTTCGACGCCTACGGTCTCGGCCACGGTGATCTGAACATGGTCCACATGGGTCGCGTTCCACAGTGGTTCAAACAAGGAGTTCGCGAAGCGCAAGGCCATCAGGTTCTGCACGGTTTCCTTGCCCAGATAATGGTCGATCCGGTAAATCTGATGTTCTTCGAAACAGGCCCGCAGCCCTTCGTTCAGCGCTTTGGCTGATGTCAGATCGTGACCAAAGGGTTTTTCGACCACGATACGGCTGTCGGGCGTGGCGAGGCCGTGATCGTTCAACCGTTGTGCAATGCCAGAGAAAAGACTTGGACCCACCGACAGGTAGAAGGCGCGCACCACGTCCGGGCGCAACACTTTAGCCAGATCGGACCAGCCCGCATCGCCCAGCGCATCTACCGGAACATATTCGACGTGGCGCAGAAAACGATCAAGCGTGTCCTTTTTGAAACCCGGCGCAAACTCTTGCATCGACGCGCGCAGCTGATCGCGGAACCCATCGCTGTCCATATCGGATCGGGCGGTGCCAATGATGCGCGCATCCTCGGGCATCTGACCGACTTCGAACCGGTGATAGAGGCCAGGCAGAATTTTGCGCTGTGCCAGATCACCCGTGGCGCCGAACAACACCAGGTCGAACGGGTCTACCGGAATTACGCGTGAGACCATTGCAAGGCTCCTTTCGACTTCCCCGCCAGCTTAGGCAAGGTTTCAGCCCGGGACTAAACGCATGTGCGTCATAATTCATGTTATCGCTAACATTTATCGGCTGCATAGAAAACCCGGACGTAAAAATCAAGCTCGGATTTGCAGCTGGCATCGCGGCGGACCGGTCAGGACTGCGTGCGCAGCCAGTCCATCACCGCAGGTCGCACGGATTGTTCACCACGATGGCGCGCATCCGCGATTATCTTACGCACATCCTGAAGGTTCGACCGCAACAACAGGCTTTTGACCGGCCCGATCGAGGCAGGGCGCATAGATAGGGTGCGGATGCCCATGGCAGCAAGACACAGCGCCTCGACCGGGCGGCCGGCATCTTCGCCACAGAAGCTGAGCGGCGTGTCCGATATCGCGCATCGTTCCACGATACGTTCAATGAAAGTGAGAAAGCTGACATTCAGCGTATCATAGCGGCGGCGCACCAACTCATTCTCGCGGTCGGCGGCGAAGAAGAACTGTTTCAGGTCGTTGCCGCCGATTGAGATAAAGCCTACCTCGTCAAAGAATTTTTGCGGCGCAAACGCAAGCGAAGGCGTTTCCAGCATCGCGCCAACTTCGAGCGTTTCAGGCAGGACGTGGCCCAGACGCCGCTCACGTTCGATGGTTTTCTTGACCTCCCATCGTGCCTCGCGGAACTCGTCCGCCTGCGCAACAAAGGGGAACATGATCGTTAGGGGGCGGCCATCGGCGGCCCGGATCAACGCCTGCAACTGCATCCGCATCACGCCGCGCTTGTCCAGACCCACGCGGATCGCCCGCCAGCCCAGCGCCGGGTTCGGCTCAGCCACGTGTTTCATGTAGGGCAGAACCTTGTCCGACCCGATATCCAGTGTTCGGAACACCACCCGCTTCTCGCCCGCCGCATCCAGAACCCGCTTGTATTGTGTAACGAGTTCGGACCGTTTCGGCATCTGATTGCGGATCAGGAATTGCAGTTCGGTGCGGAACAGGCCCACCCCCTCGGCGCCTGAGTTGTTCAGCGAAGGCAGGTCTGCCATCAGGCCCGCGTTCATCACCATGTTGATGCGTGCGCCATCCTGCGTGACCGTGGGCGTTTCACGGATCGAGGCGTAGCGTTCCTGTGCTTTCGCCTCCATCGCGACCTTGTCGCGAAACGCGCTGACAACGGTATCCTCGGGGCGCAGATGCACGACCCCGTTATCGCCATCGACCAGAATGTGGTCGCCGTTCAGAGCCTCGGTTGTGATCCGGCCCACATGCACCACCAGCGGAATCGCCAAAGCGCGAGCGACGATGGTGGCGTGGCTGCCCACCGAGCCTTCTTCCAGCACGATACCCTTGAGCGAACGGCCATATTCCAGCAGATCGCCAGGGCCGATATTGCGGGCGACCAGAATCGGATCAGGTGGCAGGTCAGCTCCGTTGCCATTGCCCTGCCCAGTCAGAATACGTAGCAACCGGTTGCTGAGGTCGTCCAGGTCAGCCAGCCGTTCGCGCAGATACGGATCAGTGACCTGCCCCATACGCGCCCGGGCCTGAGACTGTTCCTTCTCGACCGCCGCCTCAGCACTAAGGCCCAGCGCGATGTCTTCCTCCATCCGGCGCATCCAACCCTTTGAGTTGGCAAACATCCGGTAGGCCTCCAGAACCTGAAGCTGTTCCTTGTCGCCGCCCTGAGAAATCTCAAGCATCTTGTCCACACCAACGCGCAGTTCCTCGACTGCTTCGTTCAGCCGCTCACGCTCGCGATGCGGATCTTCGGCAATTGGATTGGTGACTACGACGCGGGGCTCATGCAACCAGACATGGCCCTCGGCAGAACCTTCCTGCGCGGGGCCACCTCGCAGCAACAGCGACTGCTGGTGCAGGGGCGACAAAGCCGCACCTTCGCCCACGAACGCACCGAGTTCAGCCATTTCGGCCAGAACCATCGCAACAACTTCCAGCGCGTAGACTTCATCTGCAGAAAATTCGCGCGCTTCCCGAGACTGTACGACCAGAACGCCCAGTTTCTGGCCCAGACGCTGCACCGGCACACCCAAAAAGGACGAATATCGTTCTTCGCCGGTTTCCGGCATGTACCGAAAGCCCTTGGCCGAAGGCGCATCGGCGGTATTGACCACCTTGCCGTACTTGGCAACACGACCGACCAGACCCTCGCCCATGCGCATCCGGGTCTTGTGCACCGCTTCGGGCGACAGACCTTCGGTTGCGCAAAGCTCGAGCGTATCTTCATCGCGAAACAGGTAGATCGAGCACACCTCGCGGTGAATGCTGTCCGCAATCAGATGCGTGATCCGGTCAAGACGCTCCTGACCGGCGGCCTCGCTTGCCATCTCTTCGCGCAGCCGTCCCAGCAGCTTGCGGGATTCTGTTTCCGTGCCTTCCGCCATGGCCCACCCACGTTACGGTTTCAGACGGACCACTTGGCTGAAATGCTCAGGCCGCCTTGTCCAGTTCAAAGGCATCATGCAGTGCCTGAACCGCAAGTTCCATGTATTTCCTGTCGATCAGAACGGAAATTTTTATCTCGGAGGTTGTAATAACCTTGATGTTGATCCCCTCATCCGAGAGAATCTTGAACATCTTGGCCGCAACACCGGATTGCGAGCGCATTCCGATCCCCACAACCGAAACCTTGCAAACGTCTTCGTCAGCAACCAGCTCAGCGTAGTTCAACTCACCTTGTTCCTTGATCGCCAGCAGTGCCTTTTCGGCGCGGGAGACCTGATTGGTCGGGCAGGAGAACGTCATGTCCGTGCGCCCTTCGTCCGAGATATTCTGGACGATCATATCGACGTTGACGCCCTCATCGCTGAGCGCGGTAAAGATGATCGAGGCGATACCGGGACGGTCCGCCACGGAAACGACGGTCATCTTGGCTTCGTCGCGGGAATAGGCCACACCGGCCACAACATTGGATTCCATGATATCCTCCTCGTCGCAGACCAGCGTACCGGCCTCGTCGGATTGTTCTTCAAAACTTGAGAGAACGCGCAGTTTCACCTTGTAGCGCATCGCCAGCTCGACCGAGCGGGTCTGCAGCACTTTGGCCCCCAACGAGGCGAGTTCGAGCATCTCTTCGAACGAAATCCGATCCAGCTTGCGCGCTTTCTCGCAGATACGCGGATCGGTGGTATAGACGCCGTCCACATCCGTGTAGATATCGCAGCGCTCGGCCTCGAATGCCGCGGCAAAGGCCACGGCAGTGGTGTCGGAACCACCACGACCCAGAGTGGTGATCCGTCCTTCGGGGCTGATGCCTTGAAAGCCTGCCACGACGGCAACACGCATACCCTCGTCAAATTTCTGGGTGATGTTCTCAGGCGGAATTTCTTCGATCCGGGCAGCCGAATGCGCGCCATTGGTGATCAACGGCACCTGCCAGCCCTGCCAGCTGCGCGCCGGGATGTCCATTTCCTGCAGAGTCAGCGCCATCAAACCAGCGGTGACGTTTTCACCAGAGGATACAACCGCATCATATTCGCGCGCATCGTAGAGCGGCGAGATTTCATCGACCCAACCCACCAACTCATTTGTCTTGCCCGACATAGCAGATACGATGACGATAACGTCATAGCCCTTGGCAACCTCGACACCGACCCGCTTTGCAGCACGGCGGATTCGGTCCAGATTGGCGACCGACGTGCCGCCGAATTTCATCACGAGTACGGGCATGGGGCCAAAGTCTCCGCGCCTTGAATTTCTGATCCCGTGCCTCTTATGCGAGGGGGGGCGCAAGGGCAAGTAGGCAAAGACATCACCAGGACGCTTTACTTTGAACGCCCGTGGTGTAAGCGTGCACGCAACACCTTATTCCAAGAGGATTTCCATGTATCGCTTTGCCATTGCCCTAACCTTGATCTCAACGGCCGCGAATGCTCAGGTGGCGACCCTGTCGGGCACGGACGGTCAGAATTCTCTGGGTACAGTTCCGTGTGCCGCCCTTTCAGGTGACCCGATGGCCAGTTGCCCGGCCGAGCTTCGCAAACGTGAAGACGGCACGGCAACGCTGGCAGTACAGATGAACACGGGCGAAGTGCGGCGGATCTATTTCACCAAAGGCGTGCCCGATTCCAGCAGTTCGACCTCGAAACTGACCTATGAGACCCGCGGCGATATCATGGTGATCTTCATCGAGCCCGGCGAGGTTTATGAAATCCCCAAGGCGGCCCTGAACACTCAGTAAGGGTGCGCCCGACCGTCCCAGGTTTCGAAACATCCGGTTGTGTCCAGCGAGAGAACCTCAAATCGCTGGATCAGGCCGTTTGTGGCCTGTTCCGCGCTGATCTCGGCAGCGGACCCGCCCATGTCAGTCTTAACCCAACCCGGGTGATAGATGCCGACCGCAATACCATCGGCGCGCAGATCAGTGGCCAGATTGCGGCCCAGATTCAGAACCGCCGCCTTTGAGGCCCGGTAGATATAACTACCGCCGGGCGCACGCGTGTGCGACGCCATCTGAGACGAGACGATCGCAACCCTGCCCCGCGCTGCGCGCAGGTTTGGCAACAGGGACTGAACGGTCAGGAACACGCCGGTCACATTTGTGGCAAAGCTCTGCGCCCATATCTCGGCCGGATAGCCGCTGATGTCGTGGCCTTTATCTAGATAAACACCCGCATTACAGATCAGCAGATCAATCGGGCGACCTTGCAGGTGTTCAGCCATCGCTGCGTGCTGCACAGGGTCCGTGACATCCAGCGTGATTTGCGCGCTGCCGTCTCGCGTCGTTCCCGTAACCTCATGACCTGCGGCACGGTAGTGATCTGAAATCGTTTTTCCGATTCCACGATTAACGCCTGTTATGACGACATGCATCAATCAGTTGGTCTTGCGGCTGGGAACGAATGGCAACGGCGCGACCGGCACGCCATCCTCGATCAGCGACTTCGCCTCTTCGGGTTTGGCTTCGCCATAAATGGCGCGTTCCGGCGCATCGCCCAGATGAATTTTACGCGCCTCGCTGGCGAAATCCTTGCCGACATAGTCCGAGTTCTCCTCGACCTTGCGGCGCAGTTCCCCCAAAATCTCCTGAACATCGGGGGAAGGTGTCGCAACGTTGATCTGGTCCGGGGCTGGATCAACCGGTGCTGGCTCGGCAACCGCTTTGCGCGCGGGACGGACCCGCGGCGTCATGATCGCCTTTTCCACCTTGTCGCAGCCGCAGCGCGCACAGGTCACCATCCCGGCAGCTGACAGTTTGTCAAAAGCGGCTGCGGACTGAAACCAGCTGTCAAAGCTGTGGCCCTTGCTGCACTTCAATGCGTATTGAATCATATCACGTCCAGAATCCGGTTGGCGAATAGATACTGACCAACATGGCAATATCAAGTCTTGATCTTGGCCCCTATTGCCGGCGGAGCCCGAATCCGCCCAAAAGCGCGGCAAGATCAGGCGACGCCACCTTTGACGATGCCTTTTTGGGCGAAACCCATTTGCGCCTGCGGTCGCCCGCCTCGGGAAAATGCGCTTCCAATCGCTGCACATGCAGCGGAAACACATCAACCAGACACAATGCCGACGCCTTGCCCGGGCGGTTTTTGACATAGGCAAAACGCCCCAGAGCTTCAGACCCGCAGGTCCCGAGCACCCCGGCCTCTTCCCAAGCCTCGCGGGCGGCTGTTTCAGACGGGGTCATCCCGTTGATCAACCAACCTTTGGGAATGATCCAACGTCGCGACCGACGCGTGGTGATCAACAGAATCTCGGGTCGGCCATTCTTGGTGCGATAGCAAAGCGCAGCGGATTGCGCATAGACGGGAAGCGCCCCGGAAAGGGAGAGGTTCTCTGCCGAAAGCCCGGCATTCAGCACATTGCTGCGCCCGTCAAACACGGTTCTTACCCACTGCTCGCTCCGCTTATGTTGCGGTTTATAGTGCAGGATTTACCACATTTTGCAGGACTTTCCAAGCCCTACCCCAAAAACCTCAACTAAGCCCCCATACGCCCTGACAGGCGCTGCACCAACTCGTCATGGGGAATATCGGCATTGATCGCCAGACGGCGCAGCCCGAAATGCACACGCGCGATCTGCTGATAGTATCGGGTATAGATATAGTTCGCACTGCCCCCGGCAAGCGCCCCAAGCAGCGGTACGGACTGCGCGGCCAGCTTCTGACCCAACACGACCGACAAACGCGGAGCGACAGCGGCGATCAGCCGCTGCATGGTTGGCCCCGTCAGGGTCAGTCGCATCGAGAAGAAGCCGAGATCCGCGCCATCATCATCGGCCAACGGGCCTGCGGCCGAGAGCACCCGGATCGAGTCGAATTTTACGTTTTCAGCCGTCGGATCAAACCCCTCGCGGGCCGCCGCGCCCTGTATCGCGCGCAGCATCATCGCCGTGGTTGCAGGTAACTCAACGAGCGCGGTCGAAACTCCGCCCAGCCCTCCAGCCGCCCCCATCGCGGTGGTCAGTGCTGTATTGACCCATGGTTTTTGATCCGGCACCGCACGACGCGTCCCTTCGGCAGCATACATGGCGACCCAAAGCGCCTGTTCGGTTGCTTCGTTCAGACCATGGCGCATTGGCTCGGGCAGTTGATCCAACAGAGATTCTGCTGATCCACCCAGCCTGTTGAGAAAAGTCACCCCAGCTCCGCCCGCAGACCTGTATAGCTGCGCCAGCCGATCAAGCTCGGCCTCGGGATCGAGTTTTTCGACAAGAACTACGTCCTGCATCTGTGCCCTCCTGTTCTGAAAACATCGGCACTTTGCGGTCGGTTTTCAATGGGTCAGCGCGTCCAGCGGGTGACAAGCCCCTGAATTCCGGACCAAACACCGGAGGTCAGCTCCAACCCCAGAACGCGATCGGGGTTTGTGGGCGGAGGCATCTCCACGCCCGCCAACGGGGTGAACCCGAACCGGGCATAATACGGCGCATCACCGACCAACATAACACGGTCCCAGCCTTTGGCACGTCCGGCATCGACACCTTGGTGAATCAGATACCCACCCAACCCTTCGCCCTGATGCGTCGGGTGGACTGCAACCGGACCCAGCAGCAAAGCATCATGTGCGCCAACATGCACGGGCCAGAACCGGATCGCACCGGCCAGAATACCCTGCCCGTCACGCGCCACCAGAGACAAACCGGCAACCGGCGGCACGTCGTCACGCAGACGATACGATGAAAGCGCCTCTCGCCCCGGTGCAAAACACAGGTCATAGAGAGCCTCGACCTCCCACCAGTCCTCGGACGTTTCTGGCCTGATATTGAATTGCTGCACGCCAGCCTCATTTCCTTGCTGGAATTCGCCCTAGCACTTCGATACGCCTTGGGCAAACGCTTGGAGACCAGATGTTCTATCGCCCTGAAGACGGCCACGGTTTGCCCCACAACCCATTCAACGCCATCATCACGCCGCGCCCTATCGGCTGGATTGCGACGCGCGACGCCGGGGGAATCAACAATCTGGCTCCCTACTCGTTCTTTAATGGTGTCGCCTACACGCCGCCGCAGGTTATGTTTGCCACCACGGGGTCGAAACACGATCAGGTCGGCGGCAAAGACAGCATCGCCAATATTGAGGCGACGGGCGTATTCTGCGTCAATATCGTGGGCTACGCTCATCGCGACGCGATGAACGCAAGTTCGGAAGGTCTGCCCAAACACATCGATGAGTTCGATCATGCAGGGCTGACACCGGTGGAATGCGAGACAATCGCCTGCGCGCGGGTCGAAGGCGCGCCCGCCGCGCTTGAATGCAAGCTAACACGGATCGTAACCCTACCCGGCGACGCCAACCGAGTGGTATTCGGCGAGGTCACCGGTATACATCTGCATGACGATCATGTCCGGGATGGGAAGTTCGATGTGACGTCTTTCAGACCGTTGGCGCGGTTGGGCTATCGGGATTACTCGGTCGTAGAAGAACTGTTCTCGCTTAACCGTCCCGATGACTGAAGCGATGAGAACGGGGGCCAGCCCCCGCCGCCCTTCGGGCGACTCCCCCGGGATATTTAAAGCCAGATGAAGCAGGGGGCTATTCTTCATCTGGCCCAAAATATCCCGGAGCGCGAGGCAGAGCCTCGCAAAAGATTCAGTGACCGCCCAGAATGCCGGTCCGGACCGAATAATCCACCGCCAGCGCGTAATCGGGGTCGTCATCGCTATCGACCATCAGGTGGCCCGCTTTGTTCAGCAGCTTGTGGCAATCGCGACTCAGATGTCTCAGCATGACGCGTTTGTCCGCTGCCTCGTATTTACAGGCGATATTCTCGATGGCCTGAAGCGCGGACTGATCGACAACACGGCTGGCTGCGAAATCGATAATCACGGTCTCGGGGTCATTCGGAACATCAAACAGTTCGACAAAGCCTTCGGAAGACCCGAAGAACAACGGGCCCTGGATTTCATAAACTTTGGCGCCCTCTTCCGTTTCCGAGTCGCGGGTGACGGCGTGGATGCGTTTCGCGTTGTTCCAGGCGTAGGCCAGAGCCGAGACAATGACGCCGACAACAACCGCAACCGCAAGGTCTTCCATCACGGTGACGACTGTTACCAGCACGATGACGAACGCATCGGTCATGGGCACCTTGCGCATAATCTTCAGCGAGTTCCAGGCGAAGGTTCCGATCACCACCATGAACATCACGCCCACCAAAGCCGCCAGCGGGATTTGCTCGATCAAGGGTGAGCCGACGAGGATGAACAGCAGCAGGAACAATGCAGCGGCGATGCCCGCGATGCGGGTACGCCCTCCGGATTTCACATTGATCATCGACTGGCCGATCATGGCGCAGCCTCCCATGCCGCCGAAGAACCCGGTGACGACGTTGGCTGTGCCTTGCGCGATACATTCCTGCGAGGCGCCACCGCGTTTGCCGGTGATCTCACCAACCAGATTCAGGGTCAGCAGGGATTCGATCAGGCCGATGGCGGCAAGGATCAGGGCGTAGGGCAGGATAATCTCGAAGGTCTCCCAGTTCAGCGGCACCATCGGGATATGGAAGCTGGGCAAGCCACCTTCGATCGAAGCCAGATCACCAACGCGGGGCACGTCCAGCCCCATGCCGATGACCAGCGCAGCGACAACGACGATCCCGGCCAGGGGGGCGGGGACGATGCGTGTGATGCGCGGCATGACCCAGATCACGGCCATGGTCAGCGCCACCAGACCCAGCATCGTATAAAGCTGCATACCGGAAAGCCATTCCCCACCGCTCATGCCGTGTCCGGTGTTTTCCATGGTGCCAGGGACCTTGAACTGGCCCATCTGAGCCAGAAAAATCACGATCGCCAGACCGTTCACAAAACCGAGCATCACCGGATGCGGTACTAGGCGTATGAACCGCCCCCAGTGCATCGCACCTGCGATGATCTGCATGATCCCCATCAGCACCACCGTTGCGAACAGGTATTCGACCCCGTGCTGTGCCACCAATGCCACCATGACCACGGCCAGAGCGCCCGTTGCGCCCGAAATCATGCCCGGACGGCCACCGATCAGCGCCGTGATCAGGCCCACCAGAAACGCCGCGTACAGCCCGACCAGAGGATGCACCCCGGCCACAAAGGCAAAAGCCACGGCCTCGGGCACCAGCGCCAGCGCGACTGTCAGGCCCGACAGCAGTTCGATCCGGATGCGGGATATGGTGAAGCCTTCGTCGGGCATCCAGCGCAGATCGGGTATGGCTAGGCGATTGGCAAAGCTTGCCAGCAAGGCTCGGGGCATGGATCGGTCCTGACGGTCGGTTATGTTCGCGCGAAAGGGGCCTTCTAGCGGTCAAACGCGTGTTGAGATACCGCGCCCGGCGGGACCCTGATATGCACTTAACGCATAACTCATGCCAAAATCACACAAACCGTTGAAGCCACTTGTCAAAAGCGACCGCGGGCCGCAGAACTCAGTCAGCAGGAATTTTCAGCGGAGAACAATCGTGACCCAAACCAAAATCGCCGTTGTCGGAGGATCAGGCATTTATGACATCGACGGTCTGGAAAATGCCGAGTGGGTCACGGTGGAAACGCCCTGGGGCACCCCTTCGGATCAAATTCTGACCGGGTCGCTGGACGGTGTCGAGATGGCCTTTCTGCCGCGTCACGGACGCGGTCATGTGCACTCACCGACCGAAGTGCCTTATCGCGCCAATATCGACGCGTTGAAACGGCTGGGTGCGACGGATGTGATCTCGGTCTCGGCTTGTGGGTCGTTCCGTGAACATATGGCGCCGGGCGATTTCGTGGTGGTGGATCAGTTCATCGACCGAACCTTTGCGCGGGACAAAAGCTTCTTCGGCACCGGATGCGTCGCCCATGTCAGTGTTGCGCATCCGACCTGCCCGCGCCTGTCGGATGCCTGTGAAACCGCCGGCAAGACCGCTGGCATCACTATTCACCGGGGTGGAACTTATCTGGCGATGGAAGGGCCGCAGTTCTCGTCATTGGCGGAATCGAAAATGTACCGGGAACACTGGGGCTGCGACGTGATTGGCATGACCAACATGCCCGAGGCGAAATTGGCCCGAGAGGCCGAGCTTTGCTATGCCTCGATCGCCATGGTCACCGACTATGACAGCTGGCACCCGGATCACGGCGAAGTCGACGTGACGGCCATCATCGCCACGCTGACAGGTAATGCGGAAAAAGGTCGGGCGCTGGTCAAGGGCCTGCCTGCCTTATTGGGAACCGATCGCCTGCCATGCCCGCATGGCTGCGACCGGGCGCTGGAATATGCCATCCTGACCGCCCCGGAAAAGCGCGACCCGGCCTTGTTGGCCAAGCTGGATGCGGTGGCCGGACGGGTGCTCTGAGGTCAATCCCGCGACAGGTATTGGTGCACGTCATCCCACAGGCCATGCGACCAAAGATCGTTATGGGTACCATCTGGCACTACATACAGCTGCGCCGTGTCGGACAGGGCAGCCAGATTCTGTCCGTGGTGGAGAGGGATGGTTTCGTCCTCGGTTCCATGGAAGATCAATGTGGGCACCGTGATGCGTTCGATCAGGTCGCGCGTGGCGAACTGGTCTTTCATCAGAGCAGAGACCGGAAGAAAGGGATACCGTTCCGCTGCCACATCCACAGTCGCGGTGAACGGAGCCTCAAGCACCAACAGTTCTGCAGCGGGCCGTTGTTCGGCCACGGCGGCGGCAATGCCTGTTCCAAGGCTCTGACCGTGCAGAACCACGGCGTCCCCATCTCTGGCCAGCCTGTCGAAAAGTTGAATGCCATCAGAAATCAGCGCCAGTTCCGACGGCTCGCCCTCGCTGCCGGGAAAACCGCGATAGCTGGGGGCAAGCAGCCCGTAACCTGAATTGAGTATCTCACGCAGCCGATCAGCGCGGTCACCCAGATTGCCGCTTTGTCCGTGAAAGAATAGAACCGTCGGCGCATCCTGGGTTGCGGCGGGCGCCGCCCAGGCCGTCAGGACGGTTCCGTCGGACATTGGTAGCGACAGCACATCGACATCCGCCAATCCCACGCTGGCCGGATCGGGCAACTCGCCTTCAGGTTTGTAAAGTAGGGATTGCTGGTTAAGGAACATATAACCAACGATGCCTGCATAAATGATTGCCCCGACCATCAGAAGGCCGACCAAAACGCTTGTTACGCGCTCGATACCGGTGTGGACGGTGTCCGCATCAGCGTTTGCGTGTTGGGTCTGAACCATTGGTCGCTCCTTCGGGTCGTGATGCGAGTGTGGGGGCTCTTGGTTGCGTTTCAAGATACGTGAGCCAACCTTCATCCAATCTTAAACCTGTTGCTGCAATGCCAGATCGTGGCGTTTTTGCGCTTTACAACCATTGAAACGCACCGATGCCCCGCCATGTTGGCCCTGATTATTGGCGAAAGAGCAACTACTTAGCGATCCCGCCGACCAGAATGAGAGGCCAGATGAAACGACTAGATGCGCTGGACGCGGCCCGGTTTCTGGCCTTTTGCGGTATGGTTCTGGTTAACTTCCGCATCGCGGCCGAGGTTGCACCGGGCCGTGACTGGGCTTCGATATTGATCGACGCGCTAGAGGGGCGCGCAGCAGCTTTGTTTGTTGTGCTTGCGGGTGTCGGTATCGGATTGTCGCGTATCCCAGCCGGATTACTGCTGCGCCGCGCTGCATTTCTGTTTGTGATCGGCCTGATCAACATGACGATATTCGACGCCGACATCCTGCATTTCTACGCGCTCTATTTCGTGGTGGGGGCAGCGTTTCTGTCGGCCTCACAGCGAGGGTTATGGCTGGGAGCGTTGGGGATCGTCATACTGTCGGTGATCGCCAATCTGATCTTGGATTACGACCAGGGCTGGGACTGGGACGCGCTAATCTACACCGACCTCTGGACCCTGCCCGGTTTCCTGCGCAACGCGCTGTTCAATGGTTGGCACCCGGTATTGCCCTGGGCCGCTTTCCTGTTGATCGGGATGGCAATCGGTCGGTCTGAACTTCATACGCTTTGCATCCAGCACAGGTTGATCATGTGGGGGTTTGGTGCGGCGGTGTTGGCATTGTTTCCGCAAATGATGGTCTCGGACCCTGATCTGGTGGCCTATCTGGGGACGGAATCCATTCCGCCCGGCCCGTTCTATATACTTGCCGGAACCGGAACGGCCTGTGTGGTAATCGGGTTGTCGCTGAAACTCTGGCCATTGATTGAACGCATACGCATCGCCCCGTTTCTGACCGCACCGGGGCGGCAAAGCCTGACGCTTTACATGGCACATATCCTCATCGGCATGGGACTGCTGGAGGAAGCCGGGCTTTTGGACGGATCGCTATCCGCTCCGCAAATCGTTTGGTACGCACTGCTGTTCTGCGCGCTGTCTTCGTTGTTTGCGCGTCTGTGGTTCCGAAAGTTCAAGCGCGGTCCGTTGGAAGCGCTCATGCGGCGTGTGACCGAACGCGCAAAGGGTTGACCTTGGCGCCGCGCGCGGGCTTGGTGTGGGAAACGCACTGATAGGATGAACCATGTCATTTGAAATCTGGCTGGCCTTTGTGGCCGCTTCCACCGCTCTGCTGCTGATCCCCGGCCCGACCGTTTTGTTGGTGCTCAGCTACGCGTTGTCGAAAGGACGCAGCGTCGCTGTGGCATCGGCCACGGGGGTCGCACTGGGTGATCTGGTGGCGATGACCGCCTCGCTGTTGGGCTTGGGTGCGCTGGTGCTGGCTTCGGCCACGCTGTTTTCAGTGCTGAAATGGGTTGGTGCAGCCTATCTGGTCTGGCTGGGCGTCAAACTGCTGCGCAGTGCGCCCTCTGGTGGATTGCAAACGATCAAGACCGAGCGTGACGTGACCGCCCGTAGCGTCTTTGGCCATGCCGCCGCCGTAACGGCTCTGAACCCGAAATCCATCGCGTTCTTCATCGCCTTCGTGCCGCAGTTCCTGCGACCCGCCGACCCGCTGGGTCCGCAATTCGCGATCCTGATTGCCACGTTTGTGAGCCTCGCAGGTCTGAACGCGCTGGCCTATGCGCTGCTGGCGGACAGGTTGCGTCGGATGATTGGGCGCCCGAGCGTCATCACATCCATAACCCGCTTCGGAGGTCTCACTCTGATCGGAATGGGTGTCGCCACGGCAGTTCTGCGCCGCCCGGCCTAAGGTCACTCTTCTGCGTTTTCTTTCATGAATCCTCGGATAAACCGGCGGATTTCACGCGCTGCGGACGTATCGAGTTCTTTACACAACTCCACAAAAGCGTCTCGTTCATCTTTATCGAGACGCAACACCAACTGACTGTTTTTCTTGGTGGATTTCTTTCCATCTTTCTTAGTCACGCGCCCTAACCCTATTCAAACCTTGATTCACTTAGCGATGCATTGTATATACACTGCATAGAATTTGTAGATATCGGGTACATAACAATAAACCAAGGTGATAGCAATGAACCTTCATGCCGCACACGCATTTCTTCTGCGGGATCAGCGCAACTGGCGCAAACCACATCTGTCGTGGTTGCCAAACGCTCTGTATCGCTATTATGGACTGCCCAACGCGATGCGCAGACGCCACAAGTAGCCGCAGTCGCCAAAGATTTCTTGCATGACCGACCCTGATGGGCCAAACACCCCCGCGTGTTTGTTGCCAAAGGGGTGGCCTATGTCCAGAAACAAATCGGTCAAGGATTACATTCGGACCATCGTCGATTTCCCGCATGAGGGGATCATGTTCCGCGATGTGACCACCCTGTTTGCAGATCCGCGTGGGTTTCGCATGGCGATCGACCAGATGCTGCATCCTTACGCGGGTGAACGCATCGACAAAGTTGTAGGTCTTGAGGCGCGCGGTTTCATCCTGGGTGGCGCCATTGCCCACCAATTGAGCGTCGGTTTTGTACCGATCCGCAAGAAGGGCAAGCTGCCGGGCACCACGATTAGCCAAGATTACAAACTGGAGTACGGCGAAGCCATCGTTGAAATCCACGATGATGCTATCCAGCCGGGCGAGAAAATTCTGGTCGTAGATGACCTGCTGGCCACCGGTGGAACCGCTGCCGCGGGGATCAAGCTGATCGAGCGGCTGGGTGGTGAAATCATATCCTGCTCTTTCATCATCGATCTGCCCGAACTGGGCGGGCGCAAGGCGCTGGAGAACATGGGCATGGATGTGCACGTGTTGTGCGAGTTCGAGGGGCTCTGACCCCTCCGGCGATCACAAAACCGTGACTGGAATTCCCAAGATCGCGTAGCTTAGCGCGTATCATCAATCGGTCAATAGCGCGCGTCACGCACGGCAGATGATCTTTCTGCGATGATCCGCCGTATCCCTTTTGATGCCGCTTCAGGCATTCTCAACAAGGGAAGTCATGTCATGTTTCGCAAATTCGCTGTTGCTGGAGTTGCAAGTTTTCTGTTGACCACCTCGGCCCTGGCCGATGGTCATGCCAAGGACATTGTGGACACTGCGGTGAGCGCGGGGAGCTTTGAAACTCTCGTTGCTGCCGTTCAGGCTGCAGAACTGGTCGATACGCTGAAAGGCGAAGGCCCGTTCACCGTTTTCGCCCCTACGGACGAGGCTTTTGCGGCTCTGCCTGAGGGCACGGTTGAAAGTCTGTTGAAACCCGAGAACAAGGATCAGCTGGTCGCGATCCTGACGTATCATGTAGTACCGGGGAAAGTGATGTCAGGCGATCTGTCCGACGACATGACCGCAGCTACCGTACAGGGTGGCGATATCACAATCGATCTCGACAACGGCGTGATGGTGAATGATGCTAATGTCGTTCAAGCCGATATCGAAGCCGAGAACGGCGTGATCCACGTGATCGACAAGGTCATTCTGCCTGCGTCGTAAATTCAGGGCGCGATCCGGTATCCGGCCGGGTCGCGCCTAGCGCGCCAGAACCACTCCCGGATTCATGATTCCATGCGGATCGAGCGCCGCCTTGATGTCTCGCATGACTTGCAACCTGACCGGGTCGCTATAGCGTTCCAGATCTTCCGTCTTCAGCCGACCGATACCATGCTCGGCACTGACCGAACCGCCAAATTCGTTCACCAGATCATGCACCGCGCGTTTGACCGCGCCTCTTTGTTCAACGAAGTCGGCCTTATCCTTCCCCCCCGGAGGAAACACGTTGTAGTGCAGATTTCCATCCCCCAGATGACCGAAACAATTCACCCGAAATGGACCTTGCCCTGCGACCACATCCGCAGCGCGCCGGATGAATTCAGGGATGCGGGAGATCGGAACCGAGATATCATGGCTTGAGACCGACCCAATCAGCCGGTTGGCCTCCGGGATACGTTCCCGTACGGCCCAGAGTTCGGATCGCTGGGCCTCGCTTTGGGCAATGACAGCATCGCTGACGAGACCACGTTCTTCAGCTGCCACGAAAATCGCCTCAAGCATATCCGAGGGGTTTTGACCCGCAGACAATCCCAATTCGACCAAAACGTTCCATTCCGCAGGCGAAGCGAAGGGTTGCCGGACTTCGGGCAGAGTTTCGGACAGGAAATCAAGGCCCTGCCGGTGTATCAACTCAAAAGAGCTGATGCCCTCACCCACCTGATCCCGCGAAAGCGATAGCAGATCAATGGCGGCTTCTGGTGATGCAACCTGAAACATCGCTGTCCCTACGCTGTTCGGCCTCGGGAACAGCTTCAACGCCGCCGCTGTAATGATGCCAAGCGTCCCTTCGGACCCGATCAGCAGATTGCGCAGGTCGTAACCTGTGTTGTCTTTGCGCAGGCGGCTCAGCCCATGCCAGATTTCGCCGCTGGGCAGTACCACCTCAAGCCCAAGACACAAATCTCGCGCATTGCCGTAGCGCAGCACATTCACTCCGCCCGCATTGGTGGCCAGATTGCCGCCGATCCGGCAAGAGCCTTGCGCTGCCAGTGCCAGCGGGAACAGCCGGTCAGCATCGTCAGCTGCAGCCTGTACATCCGCCAGAATAGCTCCGGCTTCGGCGATAAGAATGTTCTCAGTCGGGTAAACTGCGCGGATCGCCGTCATACGCTCCAAGGATATGATCAGCGGGGTCGGACCATCCGGAACGACTTGCCCCCCCACCAGACCGGTGCCGCCACCATAGGGTACGACAGGCACACCGGCTTCGGCGGCCATTCGCACCAAGGCTGAGACTTCGTCTACAGTTCGGGGTAAGGCAAGCAATCCGGGCTGTCCAACGAACCGTCCCCGTGGTTCTTCAAGGTAGCGTTCGGCAATCGGTCGCAGAACATCGCTGCCCAGTTGGGCATGAATCGTTTCGGCAAAGCGGTCATCGGCTGGGTTCCATCTCATATTCTCTTCCCTGCCAAAGGCCACGGGCAGCGGCAAGCCCTATTCCTGCTCAATCAGATATTGAGGCTCCAGCACCACCACAGTCGGTCGGTCAGGCAATGTCCGCAATGAGACGACAAGCTCCGATATTCCATCCCGCTCTACCGGGAACTCATCACGAATATCCACCAGAAACCGCTCAAGCGAAAAACCCGAGAACCAGTGCATCGGGATGATGATCGAGCTTTTGAGACGCTTCAAAACCTCAATCATCTCCGGCAATGGCATGGTCGTTCCGCCATCAACCGCTGCCATGACAACATCCAGCCGACCCAACGCGGCGAATTGTTCGTCTGACGGGATATGATGCAGATGACCCAGATGGCCGATGCACAATCCTTCGACTTCGAACACAAAGATCGAGTTGCCGCGCTCTTCAACCCCGCCATAGGCCGAACGGATATCGGTCGACACGTTGCGCACCAGCATCTCTCCCAGATCGAGGTGGTGCTCGATGCCCTGCCCAAATTCCCCCCAGCCTTGCAACACATGAGGGATCGCCGGGTCGGGATGAGCGGTCCAATGGGTGCTATGCGCGTGGTTCATGGTCACCACGTCGGGGATCAACGCGGCGCTGCCGACAAAGCCGGTGAAATCTGTCACCGCATTCAATCCGCCCCGTGTTTGAATCAGAAAGGACGCATGGGCGATATAGCTGATCCGGGCCGAGAATTCAGGTACGGGGTCCTGCCAGGCTGCTTTGTGCAGATACTCAATCCCAGGTGCGGCATCCGCAATGGCAATGCAATGGCTGGGCCGCCGCTCCTGCGCCACAGCCGCGTTCGTAACAACCATCAATGCCGCAACCAACCAGCGCATGGCCTGAGTGTAGCGCAGAACGCTCTCAAGTCATGCCCCTTGTTCATCTGGCCTGAAATATCCCGGGGGGAGTCGCGGCTTGCCGCGGCGGGGGCAGAGCCCCCTCCCCCGCGTCGGTCTTCCCCCGCCGATCAGAACGCAAAGAGGCATAGAGCACATGCGTCCGCCAACGCCCGTTGATCTGCAGATACGACTGCGCGACGCCTTCGTATTTGAACCCCGAGCTTTCCAACAACCCGCGCGAAGGTTCGTTCTCCGGCAGACAAGCAGCCTCAATCCGGCTCAGATCCAGACGGGTAAAGGCGTGGTGAACCACCGCTCCAATCGCTTCGCGCATGAATCCCTGACGAGCAAAAGCTTGCCCGGTCCAGTATCCCAGCGTTCCGGCCTGCGCCGGGCCACGGCGGATATTGTCCAGCGTGATGGCCCCCAGCAGAACTTTATCCGTACGGCGAAACAGGAACAGCGGGATCGCGGTCCCCCCGGCAACCGAGCGCTGCGCCCAGTAGACGCGGTTGGTGAAAGACTTGCGACTCAGGTGATCCTTGGCCCAGACCGGCTCCCACGGGGTGAGGTATTCCCGGGACGCCCGCCGCAGCGCCGCCCAATCATTGAAATCGGAATGGACAGGCGGGCGCAGGCTCAACCGCTCAGTTTCGAGTTTCAGCTTGCGTCTGCCCAACAGCATCAAGCCGCACGCCTCTCCTGCAGTTCCGCCAGCGTCGGCGCACCCGAGACCGGCCCGTACAGCGCCAAAGCCGCCGGGCCCTGCACGGCCATCTGTTCCGCAAAGGCGCGCACATCCTCGGTGCTGACCGCGTCGATCTTGGCGACCGTATCCTCAAGCGAAGGCACCCGGCCCCAGATCTGCACCAGACGGGCCAGACGTTCCGCGCGGTTCGACGGGCTCTCCAGCCCCATCAGCATCCCGGCTTTCATCTGGGCACGGGCGCGGGCTACTTCTTCGGCACTCATGTCTTCGGCGGCGCGCTTCATTTCATCAATCGTGATGGTCGCCAGCTCTGCGACCTGATCGGCAGAGGTTCCCGCATAGATCGTAGTCGTCCCGGTATCCGCATAGGCCCCGGTCTGCGCAAATATCGTGTAGCAGAGACCACGCGTTTCGCGCACTTCCTGAAACAGGCGTGAAGACATGCCGCCGCCCAAAGCCGTCGAATAGATCTGCGCCGTATAGATCGCATCATCCCGATAGCCGGGGCTTTCCAGCGCCAGTGCGAAATGCGCCTGTTCCAGCTCTTTTTCCTGCCGCGCCTCACCGCCAGTAAACCGCGCCACTTCGGGGATCAGACCTTTGCGCGGCTGCAGGTGGCCAAACATCTCTTCGGCCATTTTCATAAGCGCATCGTGGTCCACCGCACCAGCTGCAGACAGAATCATCTGCTCTGGCCCATAATGCTCGGCCACAAAGCCCGACAGATCCTCGCGCGAGAATGCACTTACCCGTTCGGACGGACCTAGAATGGTCCGACCAAGCGGCTGATCGTGATAACTCTGCTCCTGTAGCCAGTCGAAGATCACATCGTCTGGCGTGTCATAGGCTTGACCGATCTCCTGAAGGATCACGCCACGCTCGACCTCGATCTCGCGCGGATCGAAGACCGGGTTCAGAACGATGTCCCCGATGACATCCATCGCCAGCGCCACGTCGTCTTTCAGGACGCGCGCGTAATAGGCCGTCACCTCGCGCGAGGTATATGCGTTGATGTATCCACCCACGTCCTCGATCGCCTCAGCGATTTGCAGCGCGGATCGCCGCTCGGTTCCCTTGAACGCCATATGTTCAAGGAAATGCGCGATCCCGTTCTGTTCGATCCGCTCATGCCGCCCACCGGCGGTTACCCAGATACCGATGGCCGCAGATTGCAGCCCCGGCATGTGTTCACTGACGATACGAAATCCGTTCTTCAGCTGGTCTTGTCTGACTGTCACTCAGCGATATGCCTTCTGATATGATCCTCGAGGGTACCCAGATCGTTGGCAATCCGGGTCACCCGTTCCGGACGTTCATACAGATCAGACATGCGGGATGGAAGAGGCGGATGTTCACCGCTCGCTTTCTCGACCGCAGCCGGGAATTTCGCCGGGTGTGCGGTGGCCAGCGTGATCATCGGCACATCAGCGGAGCGATGTTCTTGCGCAACCTTGATACCAACGGCGGTGTGCGGGCAGACCAGTTCTGCGCTGTGGGCCAGCGTGTTCTTGATCGTCTCCAGCGTCTCATCCTCAGAAACACGACCCGAGTCGAAGCTCTCGCGCAGTGCCTCCATCGCGCCTTGGCTGACGTTGAAGCCGCCATTCCTGAGCTCGTCCATCAACTGCGCCACGGCACTGCCATCCTCGCCATAGGCATAGTAGAGCGCACGCTCAAAATTCGAGCTAACCTGAATATCCATCGACGGGCTGATCGACGGGATCGTGTCACCTTTGAAATACCCTTCGCCCGACAGGCACCGATGCAGAATGTCGTTCTGGTTGGTTGCCACGACCAGACGGTCAATCGGCAAGCCCATGCGCTTGGCGAGGAAGCCCGCGAAGATGTCACCGAAATTGCCGGTCGGCACGGTGAAGCTGACCTTGCGATGTGGCGCCCCAAGGCTGACAGCAGCCGAGAAGTAATAGACAATTTGCGCCAACACGCGGGCAAAATTGATCGAGTTCACACCCGCCAGCTTCACGCCATCGCGGAAGTCGAAATCATTGAACATGTCTTTCAGCGCAGCCTGACAATCATCAAAGTCGCCATCCACGGCCAACGCGTGCACATTGCCGTCCGCAGGGGTCGTCATCTGACGGCGCTGCACCTCGGACACGCGGCCATGCGGGAACAGGATGAATACATCCACTGCATCCAATCCACGGAACGCTTCAATGGCCGCTGAACCGGTATCACCGCTGGTCGCGCCCACGATTGTCACCCGGTCTCCGCGCCGTTTCAGCGCCACCTGAAACAGCTGCCCAATCAGCTGCATGGCAAAGTCCTTGAAGGCCAGTGTCGGCCCGTGAAACAGCTCCAGCAGGAAGTGGTTCTCGTTCAGTTGCTTCAACGGCGCGCGGGCGTCATGGCCGAAACCTTCGTACGCGCGGGCGATGATCGCCCTGAACTCATCCTCGGCGAATGATCCGCTGACATAGGGCCACATCACGCGGAACGCGATTTCTTCATAAGGCAAGCCAGCCAACGCCGCAATTTCGTCCTGCGACATCACCGGGATCTCAGCCGGCAGGTACAGGCCGCCGTCGCGGGCCAGCCCAGTCAGCATTGCCTCTTCAAAACTCAGCTCCGGCGCTTGGCCACGGGTCGAGATGTATCTCATTGCGCTTCTCTCTCAGAAGGGGCGCGGTTGCGCCACAGGAAATACCCGGTCATCGCGGCCCAGACCAGAGCCAGACCAAACCAGGTGATTGCGTATTGCAGGTGATCGTTCGGGATATTCGCCGTATCGACAGGCAGAGGCGTTACACCCGGGTCGGTTTCGGTACGTGCGATCAGCAGCACCGGCTCTGTCCCCAATGCTGCAGCCAGATTGGGCAGGTCACGAGCAAACCAGATATTGTCGTCGATGTCCGGCTCGGGCGTGTAGCCGTCGACCTCATCAGGCCAGTGAAGGTTGCCTGAGACCTCCATCGGGCCGGACACGCGTTCGGCCTGCTTGTCGGTTACCGGTACAAAACCCCGGTCCACAAGAACCGTCCGGTCTTCGACGCTGAAGGGCTGAATGATCCGGTACCCCGCCCCAACCTGTTTGACCGAGACCAGTACGTGGATTTCCTCTGGCTCCATCTCTCCGGACAATGTGACGGGAAGATACTTGTCATCTGCTTCCGAGACGGTCTGCGGCAAATCAATCGGATCAGCCGCAATGCGTGCGTCGATCTCGGCCAGAATGCCTTCTTTCCAGGCCATCCGCTGCATCTGCCACACGCCAAGCGATACCAGAACGCCCAGGCCCGCAAGGCCAAATATCATCAGGAACAGAATGCGGCGCATGGCGGGGCCAAACCTTGTTGCAGAAATCGGCGTCTTGTTACGGCGCGCATCGGCCCAATTGCAACCACGCAATTGTATGGGGCGCAATCTTGCGCCCCGCATAGAGGAAAAGCCGCCCCGAGGGACGGCTTTTGCAACTGGATCACTGAACGGCGTTAGATCAGCGGGGCCTGCCCCCAGATGTAAACGGCGAAGAACAGGAACAACCAGACAACGTCAACGAAGTGCCAGTACCAGGCGGCCGCTTCGAAGCCGATGTGCTTCTCGGGCGTGAAGTCGCCCCGCAGAGCGCGGATCAGGCAGACCGACAGGAAGATCGTCCCGATGATAACGTGGAACCCATGGAATCCGGTGGCCATGAAGAAGTTCGAATAGAACTGATCGCCGCCAAACTTCCAGCCATCATGAGCCAGCAGCTCATAGTATTCAAACGCCTGCAGCGCGGTAAAGGCGATGCCCAGCACGATACCGATGGCCAGGCCGTTGATCAGCGCCTTGCGATCGTTGTCATGCACCAGCGCGTGGTGCGCCCAGGTGATCGCACAGCCCGACAGCAGCAGAACCAGCGTGTTGATCAGCGGCAGGTGGAACGGGTCAACCGCGTGGATGGCGGGCTGAATGTATTCGGTGCCCGCATAGTCATACATCGGATACATACGATGTTTGAAGAACGACCAGAACCAGGCAAAGAAGAACATTACCTCGGACATGATGAACAGGATGAACCCGTAGCGCAGTCCGATACGAACAACCGGCGTGTGATCCCCCTGACGGCTTTCAGCCACAACTTCGGACCACCAGGCGAACATGGTGTAGAGAACACCGACGAGCCCCATCCAGAAGATCCACGGGGTCATCCCGTGCATCCACAGAACGGCTCCGAACAGCATCACAAACCCACTGACCGCGCCGATGAGCGGCCAGATCGAGGGGTTCAGAATGTGGTAGTCATGGTCTTTAGCGTGTGCCATCAGCGTCCCTCACCTACAGGCGTTAGTTCTTGTTTGTCTCAGCCTGCACATCAAGGGCGGCATAGCCCTCGGGCAGATCAATTTCGTAGAATGTATACGACAGAGTGATCGTATGCACATACTGGGCTTCCAGATCGTCGACCATTTCCGGGTCGACGAAGAAAGTCACCGGCATCTCAACCCGCTCACCGGGTTGCAGAACCTGCTCTTCGAAGCAGAAACAGGCAATTTTCTGGAAATATCCACCGGCAGAATACGGGGTGACATTGTATGACGCCTGTCCCGCAATCGGACGGTCGGTTGGATTATATGCTTCATAGAAGGCCAGACCGGTCTCACCGATGCGGACTTCCATCTCGCGCTCGACGGGCTTGAATTCCCAGGCCATGTCTTTGGCTTTTGATGCATCAAAGCGCACTTTGATGGTGCGGTCCAGAATCTCGTCGGGTGCGACCTCGGCGACACCGGTGGTCCCGCCAAAACCAGTAACCCGGCAGAACCAGTCATAAAACGGGACGGCCGCCCAAGCTAGGCTGCCCATCAGGACAACCACGCCAACCGTCTGCGCAACGGTCTTCTGAGGACCGGTCAACGCCATCAGTTCTGCACCTCTTGCGGCGCCAAGTTGAAATCGGTGCCCGAGACCTTCACGATCGTCAGCCCAAAGATGATCACGATAAACGCGGCCAGCGTCAGGCCCACGCCCAGATTGCGGCTGAACCGGCGCTGATGCAGTTCGTGGCTTTTGCGCAGGCTCATGACCAGCCTCCGAACCCGTAGGGTTTCAGCAAGGCTTCAGCCAGAATCGCGCCGAAATGCAGGAACAGGTACAGAAGCGACAACTTGAAGAAGTTGCGCTCGACTTTGAAGTTGTCGGCTTCGGAGTCTTCCTCATTTCGACGGGAGATTTGCCACGCGCCCCGCAGGAACAGGGCGTTCATTACCAGAGCTACAACCAAGTAGATCGGGCCTCCGATATCCGAAAAAGCAGTACCGACGGCCAGCAGCGCCAGCAGAGCTGTGTAGACCAGAATATGCCACCGCGTTGCACGACGTCCGTGGGTGACGGTCAGCATCGGCACGCCCGCATCGTCGTAGTCCGAGCGCATGAACAGCGCCAACGCCCAGAAATGCGGCGGCGTCCACATGAAAGTCAGAGCGAACATCAACCACGGCTCAAGCGTCATCGAACCTGTGGCCGCGACCCATCCGATCACCGGCGGGAACGCCCCCGCGGCACCACCAATGACGATGTTCTGCGGCGTCGAGCGCTTCAGCCACATCGTGTAGACAACGACATAGAAGAAAATGGTGAAGGCCAGAAACGCCCCTGCGAACCAGTTGGTTGCCAGACCCAGCATGATCACCGCCAGACCGGACAGAGCCAGGCCCAGTGCCAGCGCCTCACCCTCTTCGACTTTGCCGGAGGGGATCGGACGGCCCTTTGTACGCTTCATTACCTTGTCGATATCCGCGTCCCACCACATGTTAAGCGCGCCGGATGCACCACCACCTATCGCGATGAACAGGATGGCGCAGAATCCCACGAAAGGATGCACAGGAACCGGAGCTGCAAGCAGTCCAACCAAGGCAGTAAAAACGACCAGCGACATCACGCGTGGCTTCAGCAGGGCGAAATAATCGCCAAAGCTGGCCTCGTCCGCACGGGCGGGCGCGGCTACGGTGCTGGCATTGAAGCTTGCGTCGCTCATTTTTGGTCCTTCTGGGGCAAAAGCTGCGCGAAACCCGCGCAGCCTGCATTTGTTTACCTAGGCCGCCAAGGGCTTAGTTCGAGGCGACCTGATAGGTTGCAGGCTGGCCTGCATACTCTTCCAGCGCGCCCTGCAGCCACTGTTCGTAGGCCTCTTCGCTGACCACTTTGACCGTAATCGGCATATAGGCATGGTCCTTACCGCACAGTTCAGAGCACTGGCCGAAATAGATACCTTCTTGCTCGGCCCGGAACCACAGTTCGGCCAGACGTCCCGGTACCCCGTCCTGCTTTACGCCAAACGACGGAATGGTCCACGAATGGATCACATCCGAAGCCGTGACCTGCATGACGATGATCTTACCAACCGGGACAACCACTGCAGTGTCCGTGGCCAACAGCCATTCGTCTTCGCTGTAACCCGCGTCGGTCAGCTTGGCGCGCATCGCATCGTCCAGAACAAACGGTGTAACATCCGCATCTGCCGGGCGTGCGCCCTCATCCAAAGTGGCCGGGTGGCCCAGCAAATAGCTGTCGAAGGCAAAATCGTGATCGACATATTCGTAGGTCCAGTACCATTGGTTACCCACGACCTTGATGGTGATGTCGCCTTCGGGAATTTCCTGCTGGTTAAACAGAACCGGCAGTGAAAACGCACCGATAAAAACAAGAATGACAATCGGCCCCAAAGTCCACGCGATTTCGACCGGTGTATAATGCGAAAAACGGGCGGGTGTGGGGTTGCTACGCCGATTGAAGCGCAAGATACAATAGATCAGAAGCCCTGCGACCAATACACAGATGGCCGTGATGATCACCAGAATCATCGTATCCAAATTCTGGAGTCTAACCGCCTCGGTCGATCCCGCTGGCTGGAAACCCATGCCACCCGGTACAGGCTGGCCAATGATCTTGAGGTCCTGAGCCATCACGGGCAAGCTGGAAAGGGCGGTAAACAGCCCCGAAAGCATCAAAGCATTCTTCATTTTCTGTCCTGATCGTTTGATCTTTGCGTTCCTGGCGAAAAGATGTGAATCGGCCACACCTCTCCCGTTGTCTTTGGCTGCGTTAAAAACCATATTCCGTCGGGTAGATAAAGCAAAATGCTTGCGTCAAACAGACGCTATTTTTGATCTGGATCAAACCCGAAAGGTCACAACCGATGACTCAGGCCCCTTTTCGCCCTTTTGAAAGCGTTCTTCCGAAGGATGAAGCGCTTGCCGTTTTGCAGGCTGCAACCGACGGTGCAGAGGACGGAGAGCTTTTTGTCGAGCGGCGAAAATCCGAGTCACTTGTGTTCGATGACGGCCGTCTCCGCACGGCGTCCTACGACGCATCCGAAGGATTCGGACTGCGTGCTGTTCAGGGAGAAGTCGCCGGTTATGCCCATTCGACGGATGTATCGATTCCTTCACTGAAACGCGCGGCCGAAACTGCGCGGCTGGCGGTTGGCGACGGCGGTGGCGCATTGGCTAGGGCGCCGCAGCCCACCAACACGCGCCTTTATACCGATGAAGATCCAATCGAATCCGCCAGCTTCCCCGTGAAAATCGAGACGTTGCGCGAGATAGACGCCTTCACCCGTGATCTGGACCCCCGGGTTATGCAGGTCAGCGCCACAATCGCAGCCGCAGTGCAGGAGGTCGAGATTCTGCGCCCCGATGGTGTACAGGTCCGCGATGTTCGCCCGATGACCCGGCTGAACGTCTCGGTCATCGTCGAACAGGACGGCAGGCGCGAAAGCGGCTCTGCCGGAGGCGGCGGCCGTGTCGGACTGGACGGGTTGATTGATCCTGCCGATTGGCAGGACAAAGCGCGCGAGGCGCTGCGGATTGCGATGGTCAATCTGGATGCCATCCCTGCCCCCGCCGGGGTGATGGAGGTCGCTCTGGGTCCCGGCTGGCCCGGCATTCTGCTGCACGAAGCGATCGGCCACGGGCTGGAGGGTGATTTCAACCGCAAGGGCAGCTCCGCCTTTGCCGGGTTGATGGGGCAGCAGATCGCCTCAAAAGGCGTGACGGTCGTGGATGACGGCACGATTGCGGACCGTCGCGGCTCGATTTCCGTCGATGACGAAGGCACCCCCAGTTCGCGCACGGTTCTGATCGAAGATGGTATCCTCACCGGTTATATGCAGGACCGCCAGAACGCGCGTCTGATGGGCGTTTCACCCACTGGAAACGGACGGCGGCAGAGCTATGCCCACAAGCCTATGCCGCGTATGACCAACACGATCATGCTGGGTGGCGATGCCGATCCGGCCTCGCTGGTGGCAGATATCAAGGATGGTATCTGGGCCGTGGGTTTTGGGGGCGGTCAGGTCGATATCACCAACGGTAAGTTTGTGTTCTCGTGCACAGAAGCATACCGGGTCGAGAACGGTAAAATAGGTGCGCCTGTCAAAGGAGCGACACTGATCGGTGATGGCCCCTCGGCGCTGAAACGCATCCGGGGATTGGGCAACGACATGGCACTCGACCCCGGCATGGGAACGTGCGGCAAGGACGGTCAGTGGGTGCCGGTGGGCGTTGGACAGCCTACGGTTCTGATGGATGGGCTGACGGTTGGCGGTTCCGCCGCCTGAGTCGGAATGAAAGGACTGGCGGGGGTTGCAGGGTTAACGCTGTGTCCCTCCGGCACATTTAAACGTTGTTCAAAGAGAATAAGAGATAAGAATATTTTTCTTGTTTTTCAAAATACTAATATGCACCCGGAAGAAAAAATCCTAATAATGCAAATCTAATTTTCCGAGATTCACAGGCTGTTAACCCGCTGTACCGTAAACCAGTTTTGCAATCAGGCGGAGCATCGGATGACCGAAGAGCAGCTTTCTTCCAATCACCCCCCACTCCCACCCACCACGGAAGAGGACCGGTTTTCCTGGCTCCGTCTGTTGCGCTCGCGCAAGGTTGGTCCGGCGACGTTCCGGCGCTTGTTGCGCGAACATGGCTCGGCGCAGAACGCGCTGGCCGCGCTGCCGGAAATGGCGCGCGCTGCCGGGATTGAGGGGTACGAAACCTGCCCTCCCGGCGTTATTGCGGCGGAGCTCAAGGCCGCAAAGGCCGCCAAAGCGCGGCTTTTGTGCCTTGGGGCCGCCGACTATCCCGATGCGTTACGCGACATTTCGGATGCGCCACCAATGCTCTGGGCGATCGGCGATCCGACCATTTTGCAGCGACAGGCGATTGCTATGGTTGGGGCCCGGAACTGTTCTTCGCTGGGTGCTCGCATGGCGCGGGCATTGGCTACCGATCTGGGTAAGAGGGATTTTGTCGTGGTCTCAGGCCTCGCCCGAGGCATAGATACCGCGGCGCATCTTGCCGCGCTGGAAACCGGAACGGTGGCTGTGATGGCCGGAGGGGTCGACGTAATCTATCCGGCCGAGAACGCCGATCTGGCGCGCAATATCGCCGAAAGTGGCCTGCGCCTGTCTGAACAACCGATGGGCACAACACCTCAGGCACGGCATTTTCCGCGCCGCAATCGCATTATCTCAGGTCTCGCGCAGGCGGTCGTTGTTGTTGAGGCCGCAGCAAAATCCGGCAGCTTGATCACCGCACGCGATGCGTTGGATCAGGGTCGCGATGTTCTGGCCGTTCCCGGCCACCCGTTTGACGCACGGGCTGCCGGGTGCAACCTGTTGATCCGGGATGGCGCAACACTGGTCCGCTCTGCCGAAGATGTGATGGACGCCCTGCCGCAACAGCCACAGCTTGCCGCCCAACAGTCCCTGCCCACCAGGCCCGAGGCCACAAGAAACGAAACTACGCCCCAGGCACTGCATGAGGCGATTCTGACTCGGCTTGGCCCGTCTCCAATCGCCGAAGACCAGTTGATCCGCGACATAGCCGCATCCGCTGGCGAAATAGGTCCTGTGTTGGTCGATCTGGAACTCGACGGCAAGATTCAGCGGCAACCGGGCGGGCTGTTGTCCCTTTGCGCCTGACTTAATGGCGAAATTCAATCGTCGACGCGACGCGGGATGGCGCCTTGTGACAGGCCGAAATCGGCCCGAAATTCGAGCCTATCTGGTGGCAAAAAGGAACGCATTGACAATTCGATCTTGCCCCACACATTTTGCACGGTCATACAAAGCGCAAAATCCGTCGAGCGAGGATTCCTCTTAAATGCCTGTAGTTGTTGTAGAATCTCCGGCCAAAGCAAAAACGATCAATAAATATCTTGGCCCCGACTACACTGTTTTGGCCTCATATGGCCATGTGCGAGACCTGCCGCCGAAGGATGGGTCGGTCGATCCCGAGCATGAATTCTCGATGAAATGGGAGGTCGGCAATGACAGCCGCAAGCATGTCAAAGCGATTGCCGACGCGCTGAAGGAAGACAACGCCCTGATCCTCGCAACCGACCCTGATCGCGAGGGCGAGGCGATCAGTTGGCACCTGCAGGAAGCACTAACCAAGCGCCGCTCGATCAAGAAGGACACCCCGGTCAGCCGCGTGACCTTCAATGCGATCACCAAAGACGCCGTGACCGAAGCGATGCAGAACCCGCGTGAGGTCGACATGCCTTTGGTCGAGGCCTATCTGGCCCGCCGCGCGCTGGACTATCTGGTGGGGTTCAATCTGTCGCCCGTGCTGTGGCGCAAACTGCCGGGTGCCAAATCGGCTGGCCGCGTCCAGTCGGTCTGCCTGCGGTTGATCGTCGAACGCGAGATGGAGATCGAGGCGTTCAAGCCCGTCGAATATTGGTCGGTCAAGGCACTGTTCGAAACGCCGCGCGGCCAGACCTATGAGGCGCGCCTGGTCACTCTGGCCGGCAAGAAGCTGGACAAGCACGATCTGGCAAATGCAACACAGGCCGAACTAGCGGTGCAGGCGATTACCAGCCGGGCGCTCAGCGTCACCTCGGTCGAGGCCAAACCCGCCGCGCGCAACCCCAGCGCACCGTTCATGACCTCGACCCTGCAGCAGGAGGCCAGCCGCAAATTCGGAATGGGCGCCCGCCACGCGATGCAGGTGGCTCAACGGCTCTATGAGGCCGGGTACATTACTTATATGCGGACCGACGGCATCGACATGGCGCCCGAGGCTGTGGCAGCCACCCGGGATGCCATCGCCGATCGTTATGGTGCGGAATACGTTCCGGACAGCCCACGGATGTACAAGAACAAAGCCAAGAACGCGCAGGAAGCCCACGAATGTATCCGCCCAACGGATATGTCACGTGATGCCAAAGCGCTGAAAGTCACGGATGAAGACCAGCGAAAGCTCTATGATCTGATCTGGAAGCGCACCATCGCCTGCCAGATGGCCGCCGCGCGGCTCGAGCGTACAACGGTCGAAATCGGCAGCGATGACGGCCAGGTCGGTCTTCGTGCCACGGGTCAGGTGGTGCTGTTTGACGGTTTCATGCGCGTCTACGAAGAAGGTCGCGACGATGTTGTCGACGACGACGACAAGCGCCTGCCGCAGATCATGCAGGGCGATCCGGCGCGCTTTGCCAAAACCTCGCTGCGCGACCAGCACGCAAAAGCGATGGGCGACAGCAAAGCTGCGATTCTGTCTGACAACGAGGCCGTTCTGGCGTTGCAGCATCATACTCAGCCACCGCCACGTTATACGGAGGCCACGCTGGTCAAGCGGATGGAGGAACTGGGGATCGGGCGTCCTTCGACCTATGCCTCGATCGTCACCACGATTCAGGACCGCGAATATGTCCGCAAAGACAAGAACCGCCTGATCCCCGAAGAAAAGGGGCGGATCGTCACGATCTTCCTGCTGAACTTCTTCCGGCAATATGTGGGTTATGAATTCACCGCCAACCTGGAAGAACAGCTGGACGATGTCAGCGCCGGTGATCGCGACTACAAGGATCTGCTGGGCAAGTTCTGGCGTGATTTCTCGGCTGCTATTGGCGAGACATCGGAGCTGCGCATCTCCGAAGTGCTGGACAAACTGGATGAGGCGTTGGCGCCGCAGCTTTATCCGCCGCGCGAGGATGGCTCGGACCCTCGTATCTGCCCGAAATGCGGTGTCGGGCAGTTACACCTGAAAACCTCGCGCACCGGCGGGTTTGTCGGGTGCGGCAACTACCCGGAATGTACCTATACCCGCCCCATCGCGGGTGAAGGCGCCGAAGGGGACGAACGCCTGCTGGGCGAAGATTCCGGTGATGAGATCTGGCTGAAGTCCGGTCGTTTCGGCCCTTATGTCCAGCGCGGAGAACCGACGCCCGAGAACAAGAAGCCGCCTCGTGCCTCCCTGCCGCGTGGTTGGAGCAAGGATGACATGGATCTGGAAAAGGCCCTGATCTTGCTCAGCCTCCCGCGCCAGATCGGCGAGCATCCCGAAGGCGGCATGATCACCTCGAACTTTGGCCGCTTCGGGCCGTATTTGATGCATCAGCTGGCGGATGAACCAAAGCCGGTTTACGCCAACCTGAAAGACCCGAACGATGTGTTCGAGATCGGGATGAACCGAGCCGTCGAACTGCTTGCCGAGAAGCGTGCCAATCCGGGACGGCGCGGTCAGGCGGCAAAGCCGCTCAAAGAGTTGGGCGAACACCCCGATGGCGGCGCGATCCAGGTTCTGGACGGGCGTTACGGGCCATATGTGAAATGGGAGAAGGTCAACGCTACCCTTCCAAAAGACATCAAGCCCGAAGATGTGACACTTGAGATGGCGGTGGAACTGGCTAACGAAAAGGCGGCCAAGAAGGGCACCAAAAAGAAAGCGGCACCCAAGAAGAAAACCGCGACGAAGAAAACAACAAAGAAGGCGACCAGCTAGGGGTTAGGTAGAAATACCACCACCCCTTCGGTTTTATTGACTTCCCCGTGACGCGGCGGCACAACTCGGCCCAACACCATGTCATTGGGGGAGTTTTCCATGAAGAAAATCTATGCCAATGCCACCGAGGCGCTCGATGGGGTGATCTCGGATGGCATGTTGATCGCGGCAGGCGGGTTCGGCCTGTGCGGTATCCCGGAGATGCTGCTTGAGGCGATCAAAGCCTCGGGTGCCAAGGACCTGACCTTTGCTTCAAACAACGCGGGTGTGGATGATTTCGGCATCGGGATTCTGCTGCAGACCAAGCAGGTCAAGAAGATGATCAGCTCGTATGTCGGCGAAAACGCGGAATTCATGCGCCAGTATCTGAGCGGTGAGCTGGAGCTGGAATTCAACCCGCAAGGTACATTGGCTGAACGCATGCGTGCTGGCGGCGCGGGTATTCCGGGCTTCTACACTAAAACTGGTGTGGGCACCGTGATTGCCGACGGCAAAGAGCACAAAGAGTTCAATGGCGAAACTTATATTCTGGAAGAGGGCATCTTTGCAGACCTTGCCATTGTGAAAGCTTGGAAAGCCGACGACACCGGAAATCTGGTGTTCCGTAAGACCGCCCGCAACTTCAACGTGCCCGCTGCAACCTGCGGCAAAATCTGTGTGGCGGAGGTTGAAGAGATCGTGCCCCGCGGATCGCTTGAACCGGATTCGATCCACCTGCCCGGTATCTATGTGCATCGTATTGTGCAGGGGAATCACGAAAAGCGTATCGAACAGCGCACCACCCGTAAGAAGGAGGAAGCATAATGCCCTGGGACCGCAATCAGATGGCCGCGCGCGCGGCAGAGGAACTGGAAGACGGCATGTATGTGAACCTCGGCATCGGTATTCCGACGCTGGTGGCGAACTATGTGGGTGACAAGGACATCACCCTGCAGTCCGAGAACGGAATGCTGGGCATGGGCCCGTTCCCGTTTGAAGGCGAAGAGGATGCTGACCTGATCAACGCGGGCAAGCAAACGATCACCGAATTGTCCCGCACGTCTTATTTCGACAGCGCCACCTCATTTGCCATGATCCGGGGCGGTAAGATAGCCGCTGCGATTCTGGGCGCGATGGAAGTGGACGAAAAAGGTGATCTGGCCAACTGGATGATTCCCGGCAAGCTGGTCAAAGGCATGGGTGGCGCGATGGATTTGGTCGCCGGCGTTGGGCGTGTGGTGGTCGTAATGGATCACACCAACAAGCATGGCGATTCAAAGGTGCTGAAGGAATGCACCCTGCCACTGACCGGTCAGGGCGTTGTTGATCGCATCATCACCAATCTGGGCGTGCTGGACGTTGTCGAAGGCGGCTTGAAGATTGTCGAACTGGCGGACGGTGTCAGCGAAGACGACATGCGCGCGGCGACTCAGGCGACGATCGTTAACTGATATGGGCAAGGCCCGCCATGAGGCGGGCCCCCTTCAATTGGAGGTCTGGAATACACAGGCATCCGAAATGAACTGCGGTGGTGTCGTACAAAGCGCGCTTGCGACCTGAAACGCCGCAAGGACTTTGGGAACATAGTCTCGGGTCTCGGCATAGGGTGGGACTCCGCTGTGTTTGTGCACGGCCCCCTCACCTGCATTGTAACCTGCGAGCACGAGGATCGGGTCACTCTCGAATTCCTCCATCAGCCAATGCAGGTATTTAACCCCGCCTTCGATGTTCTGCTCTGGCCTCAGGCTGTCCTCAACGCCAAAGCGCCGCGCCGTCGCTGGCATCAACTGCATCAACCCCTGCGCCCCGGCAGAGCTTACAGCCTCGGTCTTTCCGGCCGATTCCACCGAGATTACGGCCAGCACCAGAGCAGGCGAGACGTTGGTGCCCACTGTCGAGCGCAGAATGTCCACTCCGCGTTGATCTGCGATGTCTTGCAGCGCTTGCAGACGTGGAGAGGCAACTCCCGTCGCGGTCAACGCCTGAACCGCGTCTCTAAGCCGCCCTGCATTCGCCTGCGCCAGATCGGGGGATACCCGGCTCCAGAACGCTTTGTAGGAACCAACTGGCTTGTCGGCCCCGGCTATCTTCGGCGGGTTCGACGGCGGTACTTTTGCGCGGGTGATGATCTCGGGTGCCTCCAACTTGGCACCCGTGCTGGGTGCAGACGGCGATGCCGCGTGTTGCTCGGGCGTGATCTGAATCGTCACACGCGGACGTGCGCCCGGTTTGGGGGCTTTGATACGCTTATAGACCCCACGCGGCTCTGTCTCGGTTGCGGACACTGGAATCGTGCCCGACAACAGAAACGCCACCGCACCAGCACAAAAGACTGCGTCCCGGAAATGCATTTGCCTGCCTCGATTTCTTATCTTTTGAAGCATTTTGAACATCATAACCGCCTGCAACACCAGAAAAACAAAGTGAAATGGGGCAATTTCGCCTCATTTGCCGCTATTTTGCATCGCACGTCACTTGCGCAGCAGAAAAAGAGTTCATTTTTTTCATTTACAATCAGTTAGTTACAATAATTCTCAACAAAAAATTAAGCTCTACGTAAAAAAAATGAGGTTTGGCCCAATTCCTGCCACGCACAAGGGGCAAACATATATCCATACCGAGACGATCGGGAGCGGACTGAGAGAGAAAGCTCTGAAAGACGCCGAGGTTAATTACTTTTTGATCCTTTAGGAGGGACGTAACATGATCAAGTTCATCAAGAACTTCCGCAAAGACGAAGACGGCGCCGTAACTGTAGACTGGGTCGTTCTGACCGCAGCCGTTGTTGGCCTGGCCGCTGTTGCTTACAACCAGATTCATTCGGGCGCTAGCAGCCTGGCGGGCACCATCAATGACGCTCTGGGCTCTGCAACAGTGACTCTGCCAAGCACCAACAACTAAGCCTTAGTCGGTTTATTGTAACAATTAGGGCCATGTCTTTATTCAAAGGCGTGGCCCTTTTGTTTCAATCAAGATTAATCCGGTGTAGCACAATGTTGAATAGGTTAAATAGTTTCAAAACTGATGAAACTGGCGCAGTTGCGGCAGACTGGGTCGTTCTGACGGCTGTTATCACAGGCCTTTCTGCAACAGTTTATTTCTTCTTAAGTCAGTCACTCCAGGACGCTGGACAACCAATCGTTAATGTCGAGGTCGAAGAAATCGAATTTGACTAAGATAACACTTAGCGGGCCTTACTACTTCCATCATCCAGCACCAATGCACCTTTTTAAGGAATAGTAGACGGATTGTCCGCTTTTTCGACACAATTCCAAAATATCTTGGACGCTGAATCACCGTGACGCTATGAGTCATGGTCTTAAGAAGAAAAAGAGGAACAAATGCGAGCTGTTTTTGGACTTGTTCTTATCATCGGGGTCGCCCTAGCCGGTGGTGCTGTCTATATGGCACGCGAGTACATCACTGATAATCAGGCCAAACTTGCGCAGGAACGAAAGTTGCGTGAAGAAGCGTTGGCTAATGCGAAGGCGGGCTTGATTCCGACCGTAGACGTATTGGTTTCAAATCGTTCACTAAAATATGGTGAACGATTGTACCCGGATGATATTCGCGTTGTACAATGGCCGGAAAACGCTATTCCGGAAGGCACCTTTGCGGATGCCGCCGTCCTTTTCCCAGACATCAAAAACAATGAACGGTTCGTCCTCCGAGCGATGGAGAAAGACGAAGCCATAATGGAAGTCAAAGTCACTAGCCCAGGTGAGACAGCGGGCCTCAGATCACAGCTGCCCAAGGGTATGCGCGCCTTTGCTATCAGCGTCGACGTGGCGTCCGGGGTGTCAGGCTTCCTTCGCCCAGGCGACACAGTGGATGTTTATTGGACTGGCTCCTTGCGCGGAACCAGCGAATCCGGACGCGGCGAAATAACTCGCCTCGTGCTGACAAACATCGAATTGGTCGCCGTTGACCAGACTGCAGGGCTGGATGTGACTGGCACAACCATTGCCCGTACAGTTACAGTCGCGGCAACACCGCAGCAAATTGCCGCTTTGGCTCAGGCCCAGAACACGGGACGCATGTCACTGGCACTGGTAGGTGCGCAAGACGACGAAGTGGCTGAGGTGGTTGAGATCGATCAGCAGTCGCTTTTAGGAATTGTAGAGCGAGCACCGGCTCCTGTCGTAGCGGAAAAGAAGGTCTGCACCATCCGAACGCGTCGGGGCGGCGAGACTGTAGAAACCCCAATTCCCTGCACAAACTAACGACAATTCATACCTTTATAATGGAAAGGCCGCGCAGTCCGCGCGGTCTTTCTTTTTGTGTTGTTGCGAATAATCCACATAAGGAAAATTCCAGAAACCATTGATTATTGCAATAAATCTGGTTTTGGAGCAGGGTTCCAAAGCATAGGGCATAAGACCCAAAAAAAAATCGAGTGGTGATCGGAGAGGCAGGTCACATGACAATACATTCCTGGATCAGCGCAACCCTATTGGGGTTGACGCTTGTTATGAGCCCAATCGGCGATGCCGCTTGGGCTGAAAATCTTCGCGTGGTAAAAAAGGGAACATCAGAATCGCTGGATGTTCCTGTAAACCGCGCAATTGTGGTGGAAAGCGAGCAGCCGTTCGCCGACATCAGTATCGCCAATGCTGGCATTGCGGATATCTCGACATTGTCGGACCGCACCATCTACGTGCTTGGTCGTGCCCCGGGGACGACTACTCTGACGATGTTCGACGGCGCAGGTAACTTGATTACCAATGTGCGCGTACGTGTCTCTCCGGATGTTACGGAATTCAAGGAACGGCTGCGCCAGATTCTTCCTAACGAACGAATCGAGGTGCGAACTGCCAACGATGGTATCGTCTTGTCTGGCACCGTTTCCAGCAGCGCCAAACTCGCGCGCGCGCTCGAATTGGCGGAACGGTATGCACCTGAACGTGTGTCGAACCTGATGAACGTCGGTGGCGTACAGCAAGTAATGCTTAAAGTTCGTTTCGCTGAAATGAACCGCTCTGTTGCCAAGAACTTGTCGGCATCGTTGGGTTTTGGCGGTGGCGATACGACCGCCGGTTTCAATACCTTAAACAACCAGGGCGCTCTGAACAACGCCATTGGGAACAATATCCCGTTTGTTCAAACGAATACAGGCGCTATCCTGTTTGGGTTTGGCGCGGGTTCGACGCAAGTTCGCCTGCTGCTGGAAGCTCTTGAAACTAAAGGCCTCGTCCGCAGCCTGGCTGAACCCAATCTTTCAGCCTTGTCAGGCCAAGAAGCCGAGTTTCTGGCTGGCGGCGAAGTGCCAATCCCTGTGCCACAGGGCGACGGGGTTGTTGCCATTGAGTACCGCCAATTTGGTGTACAACTCTTGTTTGTTCCTCGTGTTGTCGATGGCAACCTGATCAATCTGGAATTGGGTGCATCAGTTTCGAGCATCGACCAAAGTGCAAACTTCACAATCAACGGTGACAATGTTCCTAGCTTCATCACCCGCCAAACCCGCACAACCATCGAGCTCCGCGATGGTGAGAGCTTTGCAATTGCCGGTTTGATTCAGGATGACTTCACGGATCTGAATAGCCAGGTTCCTTGGCTCGGCGATGTACCTGTACTGGGAGCCCTGTTCAGAAGTGCGCAATACCAGCGTGAGCAGAGCGAATTGATCATCATTATCACCGCGCATCTGGTATCGCCCACACGTGGCGAAGCGCTCGCCTTGCCAACCGACCGAGTAAAGCCCCCCAGTGAATTCGACCTGTTCGTGAACGGTAAGGTCTCGCGAACCGAACGCGCAGGCAATGGAGCGGCCTCGGAAGTTGCCAAGCAGGATTTTGGCACATCTTACGGCTATGTCCTGGATTGATAGAGAGGATAGAACCAATGGAGAAGTGGATCATCGCACTGGGTCTTTCGGTTACTGTCGCCGGCTGCACGCGTGAAGCCGGATACGAAATCGATCAGGGCACATTCGGCAACGCAACCTTGAACAACATTCAGGTGATGAATGGAGAGTTGACGTATGGCCAAATTCTCGCGCGGCGTTTCGCTGCCGAGGTGCCGACGCAGATTAACTTTGCATTTGATAGCGCCCAACTGGACGCATCGGCACAACGTATTCTGCTGCAGCAGGCTGCCTGGATCAAACGGTTCCCTGAGGCACGCTTCCGTGTTTACGGCCATACTGACGAAGTCGGATCTGACGCTTATAATAAGCGATTGGGACAGCGCCGTGCAAACGCCGCCGTTGCCTTCCTGACGCGACAAGGCATATCGCGTTCACGGTTAGAATCTGTTGTGTCCTTCGGCAAATCCAGACCGCTAATCGACACTCCGGATCGTGATCGGCGCAACCGACGCACGGTTACAGAGGTATCGGGATTTGTTGACCGTCATCCAAACGTCTTGGATGGTAAGTACGCTGAAGTGATTTATCGCGAGTATATCTCAAGTGCGATTCCACGAAGCTATGTCCAGAGGCAAGAGGACGCTAGCGGCGGCGAATAATAATAAGGGGTTGGGCGGCATTGTCGCCCATTTCCCTACAATTGGTTCTTTTGCGCCCAATTCTCGCCCAACTTCCAAGCGATCTTGTGAACAATTGGGTGACCTGCGGCCAAAATTGACCGCATCGGGCGACAGCATTCCAGAACTGACCCTTCAAGCGTTCAAATGGTTTGCTCAGCCCTCTCGATGAGGATTGTGTTAATGACGAGCGCGACACCGCAGGACGAAAACAACAGCATTCTGGCTTGCACCATCAGCCGGGACGTCCAGAACTTCGATCTGTTGATCGAGGATATGGAGGTAGCGCTGGGTGAGCGCTGGGGCGATCTTGGCTTTGCCGAAGCGTTGGCTTTCTTCACCCAGCCGGAAGCCGGGTCGCTGCAATTCGTAGCTTTGGCATTGGATGGCGATGATGAAGACAATCTGACGCTGATGGGTGAAATCATCACTCAGGCTAAAGAAAAAGGTATCAAGGTCGTTCTGATCGCAGAAGACGTAACTCCGGCCGCGCTGCATCAGCTGCTGCGCAAAGGCGCGGATGAGTTTGTTCCCTACCCGCTGCCCGAAGGTGAATTACAGGAAGCTATCGACCGGATGAATCAACCCGATCCGGTTATGGCGCCTCAGGCGGCACCGTCCTCGATCAACGGCGCGTCGAAAGAAGGGGCGCTTTTTGTTGTTCAGGGCCTGGCAGGCGGCGTTGGCTCGACCACCATGGCCGTCAATCTGGCCTGGGAGCTTGCAACCGTATCCGCCAAAGAAACACCCAAAGTGTGCTTGATCGATCTGGACCTGCAATATGGCACCGTCTCGACCTATCTGGATTTACCGCGCCATGAAGCTGTCTTTGAGATGCTCTCGGACACGGATTCCATGGACGAAGAATCCTTCGGGCAGGCACTGCAGACGTTTGAAGAGAAACTGCAGGTTCTGACAGCGCCATCCGACATGGTGCCGCTGGACATCATCACCCCGGAAGACATCCAGCGCGTGATCGACACTGCGCGCGCGAACTTTGATTATGTCGTTATCGACATGCCAAAAACACTTGTTCACTGGTCCGAGACGGTTTTGCAGGCTGCGCATGTGTATTTTGCACTGATCGAACTGGATATGCGATCAGCCCAGAACGCTCTGCGTCTCAAGCGCGCGTTGCAGGCCGAGGAATTGCCCTTCAACAAGTTGCGGTTTGCCATGAACAGGGCTCCGAAATTCACCGATCTCAACGGCAAGAGCCGGGTTAAGCGCATGGGCGAAAGCCTCGGGATTTCGATCGATCTGCTTCTGCCCGACGGTGGCAAACCGGTCATGCAAAGCGGTGATCACGGTTTACCGCTCGCCAATTCGGCGGCCAAGAACCCGCTGCGCCGGGAAATTGCCAAATTGGCTCAATCGCTTCACAGCCTGGGCAGCAGCGATGCTGAAGCCGCTTAACACGAAGGGGAGCCAGCGTGTTCTCAAGATATAAGAAACAGCCTTCGGCGCAGCCGGTTGAAACTCAAGCGCCTAAAGCAGAAGCCCCGACTGCGACTGCGGCTGCGCCCAGCACAACGGCTGTCGCACGCAAGCCCGTGAAGAAAAAGGCCGCGGAAGTTGTTGGAAACGACAAGGAACGCAAGCGCAAAGAACGGCTGGGGGAAATCAAGCTCGAGCTGCACCGCGAACTCCTCGAAAACCTGAACCTCTCCGCCCTTGAAAAGGCTGAGGAATCCGAACTGCGAACGGAAATCAGCGCGATTGCCAGTGAAGTTCTGGAAACGCGCAATATTGTTCTGAACCGCGAAGACCGTATCCAGCTCAACAAAGAGCTTTATGACGAGGTGACAGGTCTTGGACCGCTGGAAGCCCTGCTACAGGACGATACGGTCAACGATATTCTGGTAAACGGACCACAGCAGATATTCGTCGAACGGCACGGTAAGCTGGAAATCAGCGACATCACGTTCAAGGATGAAAAGCACCTGATGCGGATCATCGACAAGATCGTGTCCGCCGTGGGCCGCCGTGTTGATGAATCCAACCCGTATGTTGACGCCCGTTTGGCTGATGGCTCTCGTTTCAATGCCATGGTGCCCCCAATTGCGGTGGATGGCTCACTGGTCTCCATTCGTAAGTTTAAAAAGGACAAGCTGGGCATTGACGATCTGGTCAACTTCGGCGCCTTCACCGAAGAGATGGCAGCCTATTTGCAGGCTGCTGTTTCGACGCGTCTGAACATCATCGTCTCAGGCGGTACGGGCTCTGGTAAAACGACAACACTGAACGCCCTCTCCAGCTTCATTGACGATGCCGAACGCATTCTGACCATTGAGGATACGGCGGAACTTCAGCTTCAGCAGACACATGTCGGTCGCATGGAAAGCCGCCCGCCCAACGTGGAAGGCAAAGGCGAGGTAAGCCCGCGCGACTGTTTGAAAAACGCTCTGCGTATGCGACCCGATCGCATCATCGTGGGCGAGACGCGTGGCGCCGAGGTGATCGACATGCTGCAGGCCATGAATACCGGCCACGACGGTTCGATGACCACGATCCACGCCAACTCGGCCCGTGACGGTATTTCGCGTCTGGAAAACATGATCGCGATGGCCGGGATCGAGATGCCGATCAAAGCCGTTCGAAGCCAGATCTCATCGGCTGTGAACCTGATCGTCCAGGCCAGCCGTCTACAGGATGGTTCGCGCCGCATGACATCGATCACCGAAATCACCGGCATGGAAGGTGACGTGATCTCGATGCAGGAACTGTTTAAATTTCAACGCGTTGGACTGACACCGGATAACAAGATCATCGGTCATTTCACTGCGACGGGCGTGCGCAGCCACTATTCCGAACGCTTCCGTCTGTGGGGCTTCGACCTACCTGCCTCGATCTACGATCCGACCACGATGTAGGAGAAAAGAGTTATGCAACTGCCTGTCGAGGCGCTCATCTATATCGTGATATTCGTCGGGGTATTTGCCCTGGTCGAGGGTATCTATCTCGTCGCGTTCGGAAAATCCATTAGCTTGAACAGCCGCGTGAATCGCAGGCTGGACATGATCGACAAGGGTGTCGGACGCGAGCAGGTGCTCGAACAGCTGCGCAAGGAGATGCAGCAGCACATGAAGTCGCAGAGCATACCGCTCTACTCACTTCTGGCCGACAAAGCGCAGAAAGCCGCGATTGCCTTTTCTCCCAGGCAATTGATCATGATTATGGCTCTGGTTTCAGCATTGGCATTCGCAGCTCTCAGCGTCGCAACCGCAACCGATATGAGCCTTCGGATCGCAATCTCAGGCGCCATTGGCATAGGTGCGGTGTATACATGGGTCAGCAACAAAGCCAAGAAACGCATGGCGTTGATCGAGGAGCAGCTACCTGATGCGGTGGAACTCATGGTCCGATCATTGCGCGTCGGCAACCCCTTCGTTTCATCGATCCAGATCGTTGCAAACGAGGTCGAGGACCCACTTGCAACTGAGTTCGGCATAATCTCGGACGAGTCTGCATACGGTCGGGATGTGGGTGAAGCCCTCAAGGATATGGCGGAACGGTTGGACATGCAGGACCTGCGATTTCTTGCGGTCGCGGTCTCGATCCAACAGCAATCGGGGGGCAACCTTGCCGATATTCTGGCTGGATTGGCTAAGGTTATCCGTGCCCGGTTCCGATTGTTTCGCCGGGTGAATGCCATCACCGCCGAGGCAAAGTGGTCGGGCAAGTTCTTGTCCGGGTTCCCTGTTGCTTGTCTTGTTTTTATCCTGATCAAAAGTCCGGACTACTATGACTCGGTCATCGATCACCCGTTCTTCATTCCCGCATGTTTCTTCGTCGGCATAATGTTGACGTTGAATCTAATCGTCATGCGTATCCTGACCGACATCAAGGTTTAGAGGCTCGACAATGGAATTCCTAAACCAGATCAACGACCTGCTGAAAGAAAATCTTGGCGAATTCGGCCCTTTGATCGTTGTCGGCGTGCTGGGATTGTTCATGATCCTGGTTACTGTGCCATTGATGCTGAACCAGCCGGAAGACCCCCTAAAAAAGCTGCAGCGGTCGAATACAGCACCGAAGAACGGTAAGAAGGAAAAGAAAGAACGCCTCAGAAATGCGAGCCGAAACGAGCAGCTTGAGAAGTTCGCAAATTTTCTCGAGCCCCAGAATGAGGAAGAATATTCGGCGGTCCAGCTCAAACTGCGTCAAGCGGGCTATCAGTCAAAAGATGCCGTTCGATTCTATCACTTTGCGCAGTTTGCGCTGGGAATTATCGGAATTTTAATCGGAGTGTCTCTGGTTACCGTATTCGCGGGTGATCAGGAGTTCGATTCTACTCAACTCCTCATTCGCGTATTGGGACCTGGGATTGCCGGATACTTCGTACCCAAATACTGGATCACACGTCGCGTGGAGGAGCGCAAGGAAGCGATCGTAAATGGTTTCCCCGATACGCTCGACCTGATGCTGGTATGCGTTGAGGCCGGACAATCGCTGGATCAGGCCATTGTTCGCGTGGCGTCGGAGATGAAGGCATCCTACCCCGATCTCGCTCTCGAGTTCGAGGTGGTCGCTTATGAAATGAAGGCAGGTAAAGAAAAGGACACCGTATTGCGTGATTTCGCAACACGCTGTGGTGTCCAGGACGTCAGTGCATTCGTCACAGTTATGATCCAATCGGCGACTTTTGGCACATCGATCGCCGAAGCGTTGCGAGTATACGCCGAAGAAATGCGAGACAAACGCGTTATGCGCGCGGAAGAGGCAGCAAACAAGTTGCCAACGAAAATGACGCTTGCGACAATGATGCTGACCGTCCCCCCACTGTTGGTCATTCTTGTTGGCCCCTCGGCGAAAGGTATCATGGACTTTGGAAACCGGTAGAATTCTCTGCAAGATAGGGAATGCCGTCGGACGCGTCGGTTTGAGGCTCCGCCACACAACACAGGCCACCATGGTTATCGCCATGGTGGCCTCTTGCACTGAGACAAGCGTGACTGACGATCCGTTTGCGCCCGGCATCGACCCCGATGGTCCAGCGGTGGATGAAGTGGCCGTCGGCAATCGTCTTATGGCAGCGGGTGAATACGAGCTTGCGCTTGAATCTTTCACCAGAGCCGCTCTGCAACAAGGTATGACGCCGGAAATCCTCACATCTCTCGGCACTGTCAATTTGGGTTTGCGCCGTATCAATCAAGCCGAACCCCTGCTCCGTCGTGCTGTCGAGGATGACCCAGAATGGCCCGTAGCATGGAACAATCTGGGCGTGTTCCTTGTTGAAACGGGCGAATATGCCGAGGCCGCGCAAGTGTTTCGCAGGGCCTATGCGCTGGACAATGGCGAAAGTGACGCAATCCGCGACAATCTGCGGTTAGCACTCGCAAAAATGGAAAATCCTGTTAATAATACCCCTCAAGAACAAGAATTTGAGCTGGAGCAGCGCGGCGACGGAGAATTCGTTCTGCGCAAAACCCGGTGATAGAGGCAGAGCAGTAAAGGACGCAAAAATGCGCCAACCCTTCTTGATTCCGACGATGCTTGCGTGCGGAGTGGTTTTAACCGCCTGTGCAAAAGAAACCGAAGAGGAAAAGGTCGAGCGTACTTTTCAGGAAGTGAACGTCATTGACGAGACCAACCTGAACGACGTGATGCTGAACGCGGCCGATCCCAACGAGGCGGTGACATATTTCCGTGGTGCAGCCGCCAAGAACCCCGATCGGATCGATCTTCAGCGCGGTCTGGCGATTACACTTACACGCGCCAAGCGCAGCACCGAGGCCGCCGCCGCGTGGAAACGCGTGCTGAGCATGAAGGGCGCCAACAACGCGGATCGCGTCGAATACGCGGATGCACAGATTCGCGGCGGAAACTGGGACGGCGCGAAGGCTACGCTGGATAATATTCCACCAACCTATGAGACCTTCAAGCGGTACCGGCTCGAGGCACTGGTCGCTGATTCCCGAAAGGACTGGAAGCGCTCTGACCATTATTACGAAACCGCAGTTGGCCTGACGACACGTCCGGCTGGGGTTATGAATAACTGGGGCTATTCCAAACTGACACGCGGACAATATGCGGAAGCCGAACGCCTGTTTACCGAAGCGATCCAGCAGGATAACTCATTGTTTACTGCCAAGAACAATCTGGTGCTGGCGCGAAGCGCGCAGGGCAATTACAGCGTTCCGGTTGTCCCAATGACGCAGACCGAGCGGGCCCGTTTGCTGAACACGATGGCCATTTCGGCGGTCAAGCAGGGCGATATCAACCTTGCGAAGAATCTGTATCGCGAAGCGATCGCCACCCACCCACAGCACTATGACGAGGCCGTCCGGTCGCTTCGTGCACTCGAGGACGCCTGATCCATGATCATACCAGCGTCAGCGGCGGCGTGGTTCTTACCTTTCGTTCTGCCGATCTGTTTCTACGTTGCCTTTACGGATATGCGTGAGATGCGGATCAAGAACCATGCTGTCCTGGCGCTGGCGGTCGTTTACCTCGTTATCGGGCTCATCGCCTTGCCTCCATGGTCGGGGCCGTGGAATCCCGGCAACCTTGGCCCGTTTACCCTCTCGCTGCCAGTTTACCTGTGGCAACTGCTTCACATGGTGGTCGTGCTGATTATCGGCATCGTGTTGAATGCCGCCGGTGTCATGGGGGCCGGAGACGCGAAGTTCTGCGCAGCAGCCGCGGCTTTTGTCTGGGTCGGCGACCTGATGCTCGTCATGGTAATCCTGACGGCCACGCTGCTGGGGGCCTTCTTTGCCCATCGGTTGGCAAAACATACACCCCTGCGCCAGATCGCACCACATTGGGAAAGCTGGGATCGCGGCAAACAATTCCCGATGGGTCTGACGCTTGCGGGCAGCCTCGCTGTCTATCTGATTCTGGGTATAATCCACGGATCGTAAACAATCATCAGCGCGCCTTGCCCGTGCCTTGGTCCTGCCACAAATCCGCGCAAAATTCTTCCAAAGCGGCCCTGCACGGGCCTTTAACGTTATTTTTGTATGGACGAGCCCCGCTCATGAATATGCAGACCTCCTCTGTGATTGCCCCCCCTGCCCCCAAAGGTCTGGGGGAAATGCAGCTGCCTCTGGTGATGATGCGGGACATTCTGCTGAAGACGATCTTTCGCAAGAATGTCGATACAGTAAGCGAGGTTGCCGCAGCAGTCTGTTTGCCCGGTTCAGTAACGCAAGAATTGATTGACATTGCCCGAGAGCAGAAACTGCTTGAGGCGACAGGTACACTGAACGCGAACTCGGGCAATGAGATGGGTTATCAATTGACCGATGCGGGCAAGGCGCGTGCCTTGGACGCCCTGAGCCAGTCCGAGTATTTTGGTGCGATGCCGGTGCCACTGGACGTCTACCGCGAACAGGTCAAACGCCAGTCGATCCGTAACATTCAGGTCACCCGTGATCAGTTGACCGGCGCAATGGGCCATCTGGTTCTGCCCGACAGCCTGCTGGACCATCTGGGCCCGGCGGTCAGCGCGGGTCGATCGATCCTGATGTACGGGCCTCCGGGTAACGGTAAATCCTCAATCTCGAACGGGATTCGCGACGCGCTAGGGGACAATGTCTATGTTCCGCGCGCGATCGAATATGCCGGTCAGGTGATCACCGTCTATGACCCGATCGTTCACAACGCAATCGAACAGGAAGAGGACGATCCCAACAGCTTGCGTCGACGCAAGCGGTTCGACACGCGCTATGTGCAGTGCGAACGTCCCACCGTTGTGACAGGTGGTGAATTGTCGCTGAGTATGCTGGACCTTGTCTACAACCCCACGGCGCGGACCTATCAGGCGCCCTTGCAATTGAAATCAACCGGCGGCATCTTCATCGTCGACGACCTTGGGCGTCAGGCCGAACCCCCTCAGGCCCTGATCAACCGCTGGATCGTTCCGCTGGAAGAAAGCAAAGATATCCTCGGCCTGCAATCGGGTGAAAAGTTCGAAGTACCGTTCGATACGCTCGTCATCTTCTCGACCAACTTCCACCCGAATGAAATCTTCGACCAAGCGGCCCTGCGCCGGATCTTTTTCAAGATCAAGATTGACGGCCCGAACCAGGAAAACTTCCTGAAGATCTTCGCCATGGTGGCCCGCAAGCGCGGGATGCCGTTGGACGAGGCCGCATTGGTGCACTTGTTGAAGGTCAAATATCCAACAATCCAGAACATCTATGCGAATTATCAGCCGATCTTCCTGATCGATCAGATGATCTCGATCTGCGAGTTTGAGGGCATTCCCTATCAGATGAGCCCCGACCTAATCGACCGCGCCTGGGCAAACATGTTCGTGAAGGAAGAAAAGATCGTTCACTGATCCCCAGCCAAGGTTTCCATGACCTGAGGGCTACGCTAGTTTTGCCGGATGGCGCAGATTCCTCCGGCAATCCAGAACTGGTTCTCGAGCAAAGGATGGTCGATCCACCCGCATCAGCACGAGATGTTTGGCCGGGCCGACGATCCTGCGACGCTCCTCATTGCTCCGACTGGTGGCGGCAAAACCATGGCCGGATTTCTGCCTTCACTGGCCGAATTGGCTGATGGGGCGCATGATGGCTTGCACACGCTCTATGTCTCGCCTCTCAAGGCGCTGGCCGCGGATATCAGGCGCAATCTGCGTGTTCCGGTGGAAGAGATCGGTCTGCCTATTCGGATCGAAGATCGCACCGGCGATACCTCGGCCACGCAAAAGAAGCGCCAGCGCGCCGATCCGCCGCACATCCTGCTGACCACGCCCGAAAGTCTGGCATTACTCACATCCTACGACGACGCTCCCCGTATGTTTTCCGGGGTCCAGCGTATCGTTGTCGATGAGATTCATGCGCTGGCAGAAAGCAAACGAGGCGATCAACTGATGCTGGCGCTGGCGCGTTTGCAATCCCTGTGCCCTGACCTGCGTCGTGTCGGGCTGTCAGCCACAGTCGAAGACCCCGAGGCCATCGCCCGATTTCTGGCCCGGCACCCCGATTCCTGCTACATCATACAGGCTGATCCCGGACCAGATCCCGATATCTCGATGCTGCAAACGCAAGAGATGCCTCCTTGGTCGGGCGGGGGTGCGGCCTACGCCATCCCAGCGGTGATGGAGCAGATCAAGCAGCACAAAACGACGCTCATTTTCCACAACACTCGGGCGCAGGCCGAGATTTTCTTTCATAATCTTTGGCTCGCAAACGACGAGGCCCTGCCCATCGGAATTCACCACGGCAGTCTGGATCGACAACAGCGAGACCGGGTCGAAGCGGCAATGGTCCGGGGTGATCTGCGCGCGATTGTCTGCACCGGTAGCCTCGATCTTGGCATCGACTGGGGCGATGTTGATCTGGTGATCCAGATCGGCGCACCAAAGAACGTCAAACGGTTGGTGCAGCGGATCGGTCGCGCGAACCATCGTTACAACGCCCCTTCGAAGGCCATTCTTGTGCCGGCCAACCGTTTCGAAGTGGTTGAGTGCGTTGCAGCGCTTGAAGCCGTGCAGGAACATGATCTGGATGGCGATCCGCGCGGGCCCGGCCCTCGGGACGTTCTGTGCCAGCATATCTTGATCGCGGCAGCAGCCGGTCCGTTTGAAGCGGATGCGCTCTATACCGAAATGAGGGCCGCCGGGCCTTATGCGCACATCACACGCCCGGATTTTGACGCCTGTCTGGAGTTCTGCGCCACCGGGGGCTATGCCCTGCGCGCCTATGATCGCTGGCAACGGTTGCAGCAGCGTCCTGACGGAAGATGGCAATTGCGCGACCCGAGGGCGGCGCAGCGTATCCGTATGAATCTCGGCACGATTCAGGATACCGACACCCTGAAAGTCCGCCTGAAGCGCAATCGCGGCGGCAAGCCTCTGGGCGAGGTCGAGGAAGGATTCGCAGCCTCGCTAACCCCGGGCGATACCTTTCTGATCGGCGGCCAGATCGTCCGTTACGAGGGCCTGCGAGAGATGGTGGTCGAGGTCAGCCGCCGCGCCGACCGCAAGCCCAAAATCGCTACATTCTCGGGCACAAAATTCGCCACATCAACGCAGCTGAGCGAGCGAATCCTGCGGATGTTCGCGCAACGTGATTGGCCTCAGCTGCCCCCTCATACTGCCAAATGGCTGGGACTACAGCGCGAGATATCTCGATTGCCACAACGCGATCGGTTGCTGATCGAGAGCTTTCCCGACAATGGGCGCGAACATCTCTGCGTTTACGGCTTCGCTGGACGCAATGCGCAGCAGACGTTGGGATTGCTGCTAACCAAACGCATGGAGGAGATGAGCCTTGCGCCCTTGGGTTTTGTGGCCACCGATTATGCCACTTTGATCTGGGGGCTGGATGCGGTGACCGATCCGCGCCCACTGTTCCAACTTGGCGCGCTACGGGATGGTTTGGAAACATGGCTTGCGGGTAACGCGGTGATGAAACGCACGTTTCGCGCTTCGGCCACGATCGCTGGTCTGATTGAACGCAACACCGGCGGGCAGCGCAAAAGCGGTCGACAGGCGACATTCTCGTCAGATATCCTCTACGACACACTGCTAAAATACGACCCGGACCATCTGCTGATGCAAATCACCCGCGAAGAAGCCATGCGTGGATTGGTCGATTTTGGACGGATCGAAGCAATGATCAACCGGATCGGAGGTCGGGTCGACCTTCTACGGCTGGACCGCGTTTCACCGCTGGCGGCGCCGCTCTTTCTCGAAGTTGGAAAGGTCCCCGTCAAAGGCGAGGCCGAAGAACGTCTGCTGGCCGAAGAAAGCGCGCGGTTATTGCGGGCTGCGGGATTGCAACCTGCGTGAAGCCCCTTGCGTAGACGTCAGAATCGCATGAAAAGAACGGATCATGAACAGGATTGATTTTACCTTTGCGGGTCAACAGCTGACCGCCTTGGGCTCTGGCGCCTTGTGGTGGGCCGAGCGGAACCTGCTTTGCGTCTCGGATTTACATCTGGGCAAATCCGAGCGTATCGCCCGCCGGGGTGGTCCGGCCCTGCCCCCATATGACAGTCGTGAAACGCTGACCCGATTGGCGACTGATTTAACCCATACGGGTGCTACAACCGTCATCTGTCTGGGCGACAGCTTTGACGATCTGGATGCCTCAAGCGCGTTAGCACGTGAAGACCGATTGCAGATCACAACTCTGCAGGCCGGCAAGCGCTGGATCTGGATCGAGGGAAACCACGACCCCGGCCCGGTCGAAATGGGCGGCACGCATCTTTCGGAATGGATCAGCAGCGATCTGGTTTTTCGCCATATTGCCCGTGAGGACGGCCGGGGTGAGATCTCTGGCCATTACCATCCCAAAGTAAGTCTGACTGCCCGGGGATGCTCGATCACACGCCCTGCGTTTCTGCTGGATCAAGCGCGCCTGATCCTGCCGGCCTACGGGGCTTACACTGGTGGGCTGCGCAGTTCAGAGATAACTCTGACCAACATCATGGCGCCGGATGCCATGGCTATTCTGACCGGAGCGAAACCCCAGCTCATTCCGATGCCAAGATAGGCGCTAAAGCAGCCCGTCTTTCACGAGCTGTTGCTTGTATTTTCGGCTGACCGGAACCTGATCGCCGTTGCTGAGCCGCAGAAAGGACTTTCCGCCTTCTTTATCGACTCCGACGATCGCCGCATCCACGATCCAGTGCGATCTGTGTGTACAATGACCGGGCACCGGCTCCATCTCGGCAATGGCATCGGTAAAGCGGGAGCGAATGGTAAACGTCCCCTCAGTCGTGACCACATCGACACAGTGATCACGCACAGTCAACCGACAGACCTGCCCCTGGAACGTATCCGGCAAACGAGTGTACAGCCGTGGTTTCTGCGGTTCCTCGGGCATCGCTGTATCTTCCCGCTGACGTACCAGTAACAGTCCGGTAGCAAAAAGAACGCCATAAGGGACAACCACCAACAAACCGGGTGCCATCAGCCCGTTCAGCGTGAACACGGTCCAGGTCAGCAACCACAAGGAAGGGGCAAACAGCATCAGAATCAGCAGCGCGAAAACCAGATCCCGAACCAGCAATCCCGAACGGCAGAGCCGTTCGCGTACCAGCTTTCCCGCCGTCCATGTGGCCGTCAGCGCAAGCAGCATAACACCAGTCCAGAACAGCAACCGCTGCGAAAATGACAGCGTCATATCCCGAAAAGGCGCAAACGAATAAGCCAGCAACGGAATGAAAACGAGGCCAGCCACGACCCGCTGAAGGCTACAGAACGAGATGATCGGGCTCAGTTTGGACATCATACCAGGTAACGCACCTCCTTGAAGGCAGAGCAAGAAATCCCCAAGACGGAGGATATGTTTACCCCATAAACCGCTGGAACAGAAGGTCTATTACCGACTGATCCCGGGTCAACCAGTTAGCTGAGCGGACAAGAGACCTTGCCTTTAGATACAAAAGAGCCAGAGAGCATATCCGCTCTCCGGCTCATCAGCATATTCGGGTTGCGCCCGGTTTAGACCCCGGCGCGGCAGTTATGCTGTTAGCCCTTCGGGCTCTGGCAGACCATTTGCGCGGCACGCAGCGGTGAGCGTATTCGCCAGGAGGCAAGCGATGGTCATGGGGCCGACACCGCCGGGAACCGGGGTGATCGCGCCAGCGCGTTCGGCGGCACTGGCGTAGTCGACATCGCCGACCAGTTTGTTCTTGCCGTCCCGCTCAATCCGGTTGATACCCACATCAATCACGGTTGCGCCTTCCTTGATCCAGTCACCCGGTACCATCTCGGGGCGGCCCACGGCGGCGACAACAATATCCGCACGGCGAACAACGTCCGGTAGGTCCTTGGTGCGGCTGTGCGCGATGGTCACGGTACAGCTGTCACCCAGCAGCAATTGCGCCATTGGCTTGCCGACAATGTTCGACCGGCCAATCACAACCGCATCCATGCCGGACAGCGAGCCATGGTGGTCGCGCAGCATCATCAGGCAGCCCAGCGGTGTGCAGGGCACCATCGACTTCTGACCGGTCCCCAACAGGCCCACGTTGGAGATGTGGAACCCGTCCACATCCTTGGCAGGATCAATCGAATTGATCACCAGATCCTCGTTCAGGTGCTTTGGCAGCGGCAACTGCACCAGAATGCCGTGTACTGCGGGATCGTTGTTCAGCTTGTCGATCAACGCCAGCAGATCTTCTTCGGAAGTCTCCGCGTCCAGCTTGTGCTCGTACGAGTTCATGCCGACCTCGACGGTCATTTTGCCTTTCGAGCGGACATAGACCTGGCTGGCCGGGTCTTCGCCCACCAGAACCACGGCCAGGCCGGGTGTGATGCCGTTTTCCTCTTTCAGCTTCGCCACCTGATCGGCCACCTGCGCCCGCACCTTGGCGGCAAAGGCTTTTCCGTCGATAACCTGCGCTACCATCCTTTGATCCCTTCTTTCAAAAGCCAAACGGGCGCAAAGCGCGCCCGATCTCTATTCGTTTCCAAGCACACGTTCTTCGCGCGCGATCGACCAGTCAATCAGAATGCGCCACAGCCGCTCGGCCAAATCCGGGTCCATCCCCGCTTCATCAGAACCGGCGCGCACCTTCCGTACCACCTCTTCGACCCGGTCCGGGATGCGGGCGGGCAGGCCCTCGCTGGGTTTCAGCTCGGATGCGCGGTCGATATAACCCGCGCGCGTCACCAACATCTCGATCAGTTGGCGATCCAGCTTGTCGATCTGAACCCGCAATTCCTGCATCGAATGACAGTCTTGCGGCGGTGTAAGGGTGGGCATTCTGTTCTCCTCACGGCCCGGGGATATCCCCGGACCACGAGATGTCTTATTCAGCGGCTTAGAACAAGCCCTCGATCTCACCTGCGTCGTTAAGGCAGATGGTTTCGGCTGCGGGTTTGCGGGGTAGACCGGGCATGGTCATGATCTCGCCGCAGACAACCACGATGAAACCGGCACCTGCTGACAGGCGAACCTCACGCACGGGAACCGAATGGCCCGTGGGCGCGCCGCGCAATGTCGGGTCGGTCGAGAACGAGTACTGGGTTTTCGCCATGCAGACCGGCAGGTTGCCATAGCCCGCTTCTTCCCACTCGCGCAGTTGGTTGCGGATCTTGTTGTCAGCCAGAACCTCGTCGGCGCGGTAGATGCGCTTGGCGATGGTTTCGATCTTCTCGAACAGTGGCATGTCGTCGGGGTAGATCGGAGCGAAATTGGCGCTGCCGCCTTCGACGATTTCAACCACCTTCTCGGCCAGCGGTGCCGAGCCTTCCGAGCCCAGCTCCCAGTGGCGCGACAGAACCGCCTCGACACCATGTTCACCGCAGTAGTCGTTGACTGCCTGCACCTCGGCGTCGGTGTCCGTGACGAAGTGGTTGATGGCGACAACAACCGGTACACCGAACGACTTCACGTTCTCGATGTGACGGCCCAGGTTGGCACAGCCGGACTTGACCGCATCAACGTTTTCCGCACCCAGATCGGCCTTGGCAACGCCGCCGTTCATCTTCATCGCACGCACGGTGGCAACCAGCACCACAGCCGACGGAGCGATGCCCGCCTTGCGGCACTTGATGTTCATGAACTTCTCGGCACCCAGGTCGGCACCGAAACCAGCTTCGGTCACGACATAGTCGGCGACTTTCAGCGCGGTTTTGGTTGCGATGACCGAGTTACAGCCGTGTGCGATGTTGGCGAACGGGCCGCCATGGACAAAGGCCGGGTTGTTTTCCAGCGTCTGCACAAGGTTCGGCTGCATTGCGTCTTTCAGCAATACGGTCATTGCGCCTTCAGCTTTGATGTCGCGGCAGTAAACCGGGGTTTTGTCGCGGCGGTATGCAACGATGATGTCGCCCAGACGCTTTTCCAGGTCTTTCAGGTCGTTTGCCAGGCAAAGGATTGCCATGACTTCGGATGCAACGGTGATGTCAAAACCTGCTTCGCGCGGGAAGCCGTTCGACACGCCACCCAGAGACGCCGTGATCTGACGCAGAGCGCGGTCGTTCATGTCGACCACACGACGCCATGCCACGCGGCGGGTGTCGATCTCGCACTCGTTGCCCCAGTAGATGTGGTTGTCGATCATCGCCGACAGCAGCGAGTGGGCCGAGGTGATGGCGTGGAAGTCACCTGTGAAGTGCAGGTTCATCTCTTCCATGGGAACTACCTGCGCGTAACCGCCACCTGCAGCGCCGCCCTTCATACCGAAGTTCGGGCCGAGCGAGGCTTCGCGGATACAGATCATCGCGTTCTTGCCGATGCGGTTCAGACCGTCACCCAGACCAACGGTCGTGGTTGTCTTGCCCTCACCCGCAGGGGTCGGGTTGATCGCGGTCACAAGGATCAGCTTGCCATCCTCACGGTCCTGAACCGAATTGATGAAGTCCTGACTGACCTTTGCCTTGTCATGGCCGTAAGGCAGCAGATCAGCCGAATCGATGCCGATCTTCGCACCGATCTCCTGAATCGGCTTCTTGTTCGCCTCGCGGGCAATCTCAATGTCGGATTTGTAGCTCATTGGGCAGGGTCCCTGATTGAATTCCGTGCAAAACCGACGCACGGGCGTCGGCGCTGAGCATTCCATACCTTTGTACACCGAATTAATGGATATGGATTCCGACATAATCATGCCGTGAAACGGCGTCGGGTCATTTCCGGGGTCTTCTATGGGAAACCTAAGGTCTTATGGTGCCCAGGGACGCTGATCCGGAACAAACAGTTTCAGTGTATCGCCAAGTCTGAGTTGACCCGGACGCTCGACCCAGGCCGTGACGCCCCGCCGCCCCTGCGCGGCGGGCTTGAAGGCAGCTCCGTAACCTGGACTCTCGGACTCGATCTCGCGTCCAGGCAAGACACAAGGTCGGTTTTCCATATCGATCGTCAGGGTCAAGCCATCCGCCACTTGCAGGCGCGACGATGGCGGCACATGGGTGAAATCGGGAATGCCACGTAAAACGATGCTGACCCCGAGATGTACGGGGTCCAACCGTTCCAATCCCATTTCAGCGGCGATGGCATCCATTTCCTCGACAGAAAGAATGGTCAGTTGGCGAACATTTCGGATTTCGGTGCCCTGCGGATAGAGATTCTTGACCCGCACACAGGATGCGCGATTCACCCCCTCGTGACGCGCGCCGCGATCACCCGAGAACTCAAGACATAAGGTTTCCACTGCTTCGGCGCGCAGGGATTGCCGCGCAGGAACGTGCCCCAACCAGACGACCTCGGCCTGATATTCAGTTTCGCGCAGCACCGGCATACATCACCTCTTTCGCCTCCTAATGGACACGAACTGTAGACCCGGTCGCCAAGGAAAGAACAACATAAAAAAAAACCCGGGCTTGGCCCGGGTTTTTCTGGATTACGCGGAAGGCTCTGGTTCCATCCCGCCATCAGGCGGGGATTTCTTCGCCTTTGTCTTCGGAATGGCGGTTACACTAGGCGCGCTGCCCTGATCCGGGCTGTCACCTTCGTCGTCACCTTCGGTCGGTGATTCACCATTCATGACCCGCTTGATCTCGTCCCCAGTCAGGGTCTCGTATTCAAGCAGCCCCTGAGCCAGACGTTCCCAGCCTTCGTTTTGCTCGGTCAGAATCTGATGCGCTCGTTCATAACCCTGCTGGATCAGGCGCTTCACTTCTTCTTCGATCAGTTCTTTAGTATGTGCCGAGACCGAGAACCCGGCGGTGTTACCCGAATAGCCTTCATGCGCCTCGGCATAATCGATGTTGCCGACCTTGTCGGACATACCCCAGCGCATCACCATGGCACGTGCCAGCTGGCTGGCCTGCATGATGTCACCGGCAGGGCCATTCGACACATGATCTTCACCGTATTTGATAACCTCTGCCGCCTTGCCCGCCATGGTCATAGCCAGCTTCTGCTCACATTCATCACGGTGATAGTTCAGGCGGTCCATCTCGGGCAGCGACACAACCATGCCCAGTGCACCACCGCGCGGGATGATCGTCGCCTTGTAGACCGGATCACACAACGGCAGGGTCAGGCCGACAACGGCGTGACCAGCCTCGTGATAGGCAGTCTTTTCCTTCTGATCCTGAGTCAGCACCATCGAGCGGCGCTCAGCCCCCATCATCACCTTGTCCTTGGCGTTCTCAAAGTCTTCCATGGTGACAAAGCGACGGCCCACACGGGCGGCCATCAAAGCGGCCTCGTTCACGAGGTTCGCCAGATCAGCACCTGAGAAACCCGGTGTGCCACGTGCAATGATACGCAGATCAACATCGGGGCCCAGAGGGGTCTTGCGCGCGTGAACGCCCAGGATTTTCTCTCGACCTTTGATGTCGGGATTGCCAACAGTCACGTTCCGGTCAAAGCGGCCCGGACGCAGCAGAGCCGGGTCCAGTACGTCCTTACGGTTGGTCGCGGCCAGAATGATCACACCTTCGTTGGCCTCAAACCCGTCCATCTCAACCAGCAGCTGGTTGAGCGTCTGTTCGCGTTCGTCATTGCCGCCGCCATAGCCGGCGCCGCGATGGCGACCCACTGCGTCGATCTCGTCGATGAACACGATACATGGCGCGTTTTTCTTGGCCTGTTCGAACATGTCGCGGACACGGCTCGCGCCGACACCCACGAACATCTCAACGAAGTCAGACCCCGAGATGGTGAAGAACGGCACACCCGCCTCACCCGCAATCGCACGGGCCAACAGCGTCTTACCAGTACCCGGAGGGCCAACCAGCAGTGCGCCTTTGGGGATTTTACCGCCCAAGCGCGAGAATTTCTGCGGGTTACGCAGGAATTCAACGATCTCTTCCAGTTCTTCCTTGGCCTCGTCGATGCCCGCCACATCGTCAAATGTCACGCGGCCATGCTTTTCGGTCAGCATCTTGGCCTTGGACTTGCCAAAACCCATCGCTCCGCCTTTGCCGCCGCCCTGCATCCGGTTCATGAAGTAGACCCAGACACCGATCAGCAACAGGAAGGGCAGCAGTGTGATCAGGAACGACTGGAACCCCGACTGCTGCTGTTTCACAGCCTCAACAGGGATGTTTTTGTCGATCAGCAGCTTGGTAACCTCGGCGTCGCCGGGTTTGATCGTCGTATAACTGGCGCCGTTTTGAGTCGTGTAGCGAATCTGCTCACCGTCCAGCGTGACTTTGTTCACCTCGCCACTTTCGACAGCGGTCACAAAATCAGAGTAGGTTTTTTCATTGCCCTGAAGCGAACCGCTGGGTCCGCTGAACAGGTTGAACAGTGCGAGGATCAGTAGAAACAGAACGACCCAGAAGGCGATGTTGCGAGCGTTGCCCAAGGAAAATCTCCCGAAAGGTTTCGGCAGGTGGCGACCTGCCGGAGTTACTCCTTAAAATAGAGAGGATTGTGGCAGGTTCAATGCGATAAAATCACTGCGGCGAAGTCAGACCTCTCGGATCGCATCTCGGCCTGCCATCCATTCGCGAAACCAGCAAGAGGCGCAGCCACCATGGTACCTCCGGCCCACACCGCAGGGGTCGACAATAGCGCAGTGCGGGGTTTGCCCGCCGAGCGCCAGTCTTCAAGCTGCAAAATGCCATCTTCGCCCAGAGCGCGGATTTTCGCATCCTCGGCTTTGGGACCGGTTAAGATCCAGCGCCGATCCCAAAGCTCAGCAGGGTGCGCCACCTCATTGCTGATGGCGTTTAGCTCTCTGCAAATCCATGTTTTTTTATTTTCGGGGATCAGAATACACCCCCCCAAGGTCGCCGTTTGACCGGATGATATCGCATCCAGGACCCGATCCACCGCTTTCCGGCGCGACGGATACTCTCCGCCCGCGATCCAGAAGACGGATGCGACAACAATGCGGCGGCGAATTTCTTGGGGCAGCCCATCGAATCCATCGCGATCGACGCACAAATCCCCATCCACGACCCGCACAAAGCGGAGAGCGGATTCCCGCGCGTAGTGCGCCAGAGCCTCACGCGCTTGTGCCAGATTATCAGCAACCCGTGACAATGTCTCGACCGTGATGCCGATCTGATCCAGCCCCGAAAGCGCCTTACGGGCTTTGATCCGGTCAAAGCGCTGATCCTGATTCGATGGATCGTCGACCCAGGGGATATCCTGCGCCCTCAGATATGCGCGCAAACTTGCCCGGGTTGTCGCAAGCAAAGGGCGCAACAACGTGACCCCGCGCTCTTTGCGTGCGCTCGCCATTGCGGACAGACCCGACACCCCGGCGGCGCGGGCCAGTCGCATCAGGACGGTTTCCGCCTGATCATCCGCCGTGTGGCCCAGTGCTATCGTGTTAAGCCCCTTCGTCCGGGCCCATGCGGTCAGCAATCGATAGCGCGCACGCCGTGCCTGATCCTGCAGGTTACCGGTTCCATCCCAACCCTGCCATGTCAGCGTTTCATGCGGGATATCCCAGCGCTGCGCCAGCGTCGAGACAGCCAAAGCTTCATCGGCTGATTCAGGTCTCAGGCCATGGTCGACGGTTGCCGCGAACAGGTCAATCTGCTCGTGCTGCGCGAGGTCTGCCAGCAGACGCATCAGCGCCGTCGAATCGCCGCCCCCCGAAACCGCCACGCCCAGCCGCCGTGGCAGCGGGTCAGGCAAGCATGCCCGAAGTTCAGCCCGAAGCGTATCGGCGTCAAAGGTCAAGAACAGCCCAGCGTTGCCATTTCCTGCGTAGCCGAAGTCGCGGGCGCCGAGCTCGGAAACCGCACGCCAACCTCACCGAGCGTGATGCAGGCCTGATCAGTCTGCCCCAATCGTCCAAGCGCCGCGCCAAGTTCGAACAGCGCCTCGGGGGCCAGAGGGCCTTCGGAATCGCCGGTGAAACTGGCCAAGAAGGCACGCGCAGCTTCCCGGGTATCGCCTACCCCTTTCAGCGCCTGCCCGCGCCGCAGATTGGCTTGGCTGGCCAACGGACTGCCGGGATAGGATTGGTCAAACTGCGCAAACAGCTCGGCCGCCGCCTGGAAATCCCCATCCGCCAATGCCTGTGAGGCAGCATCAAAATCCGCCTGCTCGCCTACGGCAAGTTCTCCCTGATCTGCGACCGAAGGTTGGCTCGGCGTGGGTGACGGCGCCACGGCAACATCTGTCTGCGTTTCACCACCAAGCGTCGACGTCTCGCCCAATGTGCTCAGGTCGCCGCCCTCCAGCTCAACCAGACGAAATTCCAGATCGCCGATGCGGTTGGTGCCGTCGGTCACGATATTCTGCACCCGTTGATTCAACTGCTCGGTCTGGCGCGTCAGCCGTTGCAACTCGGCCTCGATGGCGTCCACACGTTCCAGCACCGAGCTGCCCGACAGGTTTGGCGCGGGCGAGCCGGTGGTCGAAAACTCGCGCTTGAGACGCTGAATTTCCACATGCAGCACAGTCAGTTCCTGACGGATATCCGCCAGCGTCTGCTGATCCTGTGCGTGTGCCACACCAGCGACGGCCACAACCGCCGCCAGAACCAAACCTGCAAATCGCATCATCTTACCCCAAGGTTGAACCGGTCAGCACCGTCACCGCGCGACGGTTCTTGGAATAGCATTCCTCGGTGCTGCAAATTTCGATTGGGCGTTCCTTGCCATAGCTGACGGTGGTCAGCCGATTGCCCGCAACCCCGCGCGAGATCAGGTACTCACGCGCCGCATTTGCCCGACGGGCGCCAAGGGCAAGGTTGTACTCGCGTGTGCCCTGCTCGTCGGCGTGGCCTTCGATATTGGCGACGAAATCCGGGTTGGCCAGCAGCCAATCCGCCTGCCCCTGCAGGATGGTCTGCGCCTGCGGGCTGAGTGTGGACTGATCGACCGCGAACAGGACCCGGTCACCAACCGTCTGTTGGAAATAAGCCGGCGAGCGCGGATCACTGGGCGAGCCCGGGACCAGCGCGCCGCCGCCCCCAGCGCCTCCGCCCAGCGCCGACGGATCATTATTGGAACAGGCAGCAATCAGGGTCAGCGCCCCGATAGCCGCAACTTTGCTCAACAGTTTCATCTCAAGTGCCTCGTGTTTCGTTGTTTATTGCCGCGCTTCTATCACATTGCGGGTTTGTTGTGAACTTTACCCGCCATCGGTTCCAATCAATTCTGCAATGGCCCCCAGGAGGGGTCACTACCGCCATCCGGCGTCCGCACGGGGCGCAGGTTGCGGCCCGAAATATCCACGGAGTACAGCGTCGACCGACCGCTTGCCCCCTGCGTTTCGCGGGTGAACATGATGACGCGCCCGTTGGGCGACCATGTGGGGCCTTCGTCCAGGAACGAGGCGGTTAATAGGCGTTCTTCGCTGCCATCTGTGCGCATTACACCGATATGGAAGCGTCCTTTATTTTGCTTCGTAAACGCAATCAAATCCCCGCGCGGTGACCAGACCGGCGTGCCATAACGACCCTGCCCGAAACTGATCCGTGTCGCCTCGCCCCCAGTGGCGGGCATGATATACAGCTGCGGAGTGCCCGAGCGGTCACTTTCAAACACGATTCGGCTGCCATCCGGGGAATAGCTGGGCGCGGTTTCAATCGCCGGTGTATTGGTCAACCGCACACTCTGACCTGAGGCCAGATCCATCTTCCACAGATCGGTGTTTCCGCCCTGCGTCAGAGAATAAACGATTGAACGGCCATCAGGTGAAAATCGCGGCGAAAAGCTCATCGTGCCTTCCTGCGTCGGCAGTTCCTGCCGTTTCACGCGGCCCACATCCAGCAGATAGATACGCGGCTGTCCCGTTTCATAACTAGTATAAAGCAGACGGTCACCCGTGGGCGAGAACCGAGGGGCCAACACGATCGCAGCGCTGTCGGTCAGGTACTGCACATTCGCGCCGTCATAATCCATGATGGCCAGCCGTTTACGCCGCTGATCCTTCGGCCCGCTTTCCGACACAAACGCCACGCGGCTGTCGAAATAGGCGCCTTCACCCGTGATCCGGGTGTAGACTTGGTCGGCCACCTTATGCGCCATGCGCCGCCAGCCGTCGGTGGTGCCCGCAAATTGCAACCCATTGCCCAGTTCCTGACCCGAGAACACATCCCAGACCCGGAACCGGACGGTCAGACGCTTACCCGATACATTGACCGCCCCGGTCACCAGAGCCTGCGCGTTGATCGCCTTCCAGTCGGCGAACTGCACTGGTGCATCAAAACTGCTGACGCGGCTGATGAAAGCATCTGATGAGATTTCGCGGAATAGCCCCGTTCCCGTCAGGTCCGACACGATCACACGCGAGATATCCTGCGCATATTGTGCCGCCGACGGTCCATCCGGCACGAAGCTCGGCACCGCAAACGGCATTGGTTCAATGATGCCTTCGTCAATCTCCAGACGTAACGGTCCGCTTTGGGCGTAGACCGGGGCTGACAGAATAGTAAGGCCAACTAAGAGGCTGGTCAGAAGTTTCATCATTTGATCCGCATCCTCTCGGGATTGAATGTAATCTCAATATCCTGCCATTGATCGTATTTGTCAGCAGGCAGGTCATATCCTTTAGACCCGCAGCGCAAAATCGCGCGTCGGGCTGTATCGTAGGCCTGTTTTGCCGACGCATCCGAACCGCCGGAACTGCCTACCATCCGCAGACTGCCATCGACTACCTTGCCGTCACGGCTCAGCGAAAAGCCAACAACAACAACTGTCTCGAGTGCATCCGTAGATAACGATCCAACATTCCAACACCGCGATACCGCAACCCGCATCGCATCCTTTTCACCGCTCGTCAGCGGCGGACCGGATGGTTCGGTCCCGCCGCCAAGCGCTTCGGCAAGCGCGTCATTGATCGCCTGCTCGTTTTGCGCGGGCTCGGTCGGAGCAGTTTCGGGCGTTTCAGCAACCTCCGGTTCGGGCGTCGGTGCAGGGCGGTTCGGGCGCACCCGCGGACGGGGTGAGGTCCGGGGCGCCGGATCATCGACTTCTTCGGCCTCGGTCACGATCTCGGGCGCGGCCTCTTCGGGTGCTGTCTGATCCTGCTGTTCCTGCTGGGTTTCCGCCCCTTCATCCAGCGAGACAGGCGGGGTCTCAACATCATCGGGCTTGGCCTCTGGCGGTGGCGGGGCAATCTGCTCGGGCGCAATTTTGTCGGCTGGGCTCGGTTCCGCCTCCGGGCCAGGAGGGCTTGGAAGTGCTGCCATCTCGGGTTCCGGCTCCTCCAGCGTCGGGGGCTGTTCGATCAATTCGGGTTCGGGAGATATGTCCACAGTCTCCGGCTCAACCTCGGGCTCGGGCTCCGGTTCTGGTTGGGCAACAGGTTCCGGTTCTGGCGGCTCTTCCGGCATCGGCTCAGGAGTTTCGATCTCATCAGGTTGTGCGGGCTGTTGCAACTCAACCGGATCGGTCGGCACCTCTGGTGCCTCCCGCTGCGCGGTCATTGCAGCAAACTGCTCAGCCGAGATCACAGTGACATCCTGCACTGCCATCGGCAACGGCTCGGACCGGAAAGTGCCGCCGAACAGCGCCCAGCCAATCAGGCCGACATGCGCAATTGCCGAAATCTTGGTGCCGGTCTCCACCGCGCGACCTCACTCTCACCCTTCGTCCAGCGTCGGCCCGCCGGTATCGGTCACAAGGCCTACGTTGGAGAACCCGCCTGCATTCAGCGCACCCATGACCTGCATCACCTGCGCATATGGGATAGCTCCGTCGGCACGCAGAAAAACCCGGTCACTGCTGCGCTCAGCCGCAATCGCGCGCAGCTTGCCGATCAACTCATCGCGTTGAACATCCGTTGTCTGGATCTGCACCCGGCCATCTGCTGTCAGGGTCACGGTCAAAGGTTCTTCGTTATCGCCGGGCAAGGCGCTCGCGGCTGTCTTTGGCAGGTCAACAGGCACACCGACTGTCAGCAACGGGGCCGCCACCATGAAGATGATCAGCAACACCAGCATGACATCCACAAAGGGTGTCACATTGATCTCGGCCATCGGCTGCGCACGCCCGCGCCGCCGTCCGCGCCTGCGCCCGTTATCGCCCGAGGATTGCTGAACCGCCGCGCCCATCGTCAGCTATCCAATTGGCGTGACAGGATGGTTGCAAACTCATCGGCAAAGGCTTCGTAACCCCCTACGATCCGATCGCTGTCGGCGCTGAGTTTATTATAGAAAATCACCGCAGGGATCGCGGCCAGCAGGCCCAAACCCGTGGCCAGCAAAGCCTCGGCAATACCGGGGGCCACAACGGCCAGGTTGGTGTTTTGCTGTTCGGCTATCTCGATGAATGCGTTCATGATACCCCAGACTGTGCCGAACAGTCCGATAAATGGCGCGGTCGAACCCACGGTCGCCAGAATGGACAACCCCTTCTGCAGCCCTTCAGCCTCTTTCGCGATCGCCACATCCATCGAGCGGTCAATCCGCGCCGTCGCCCCGGCGATCAGTCCGCCGTCCGTCCGGTGCGAGCGCCGCCACTCGATCATTCCGGCCGCGAATATCTTCTCCGAACTGCCACTGGGCTGTGTTCCGATCTGTTCGAACAGCTCATCCAGTGGGTTGCCCGACCAGAACGATTCATCAAACACCTGCGCCTCGCGCCGCGCCGCGCGGTAGTTGATCAGCTTCTGAATGATGATCGCCCAAGACCAGAACGATGCGACCACGAGAATCAGCATCACCACCTTGACGATGAATGTCGCGCGGGCAAACAGCCCCCACATGGAGAAGTCGATCTCCTGCGCCAGCGCCAGCGTTTCAGCTTCCATGAACCTGCTCTTTTGTTTTTGCCTGACAGCCATTTGGCCTTGTTTTGCCAAACGCTAAAGCAGTTGGTCACGAAAAGCCAACAGAACCACCCGGAAAGGCCAATTTGTTACATCAATGCGCGAATCTCTGCCGGAAGGCGCACCGGTTTGCCCTGTTTGTTCATACACACGGCGGTAACAACCGCGCGAAATATTTCGGTTTCCCCCCGCTTGACCAGTTGAGACATGGTCAAGCGCGCACCAGACAGCGAAACAACATCCGTCTCGATCATCAACTCATCCTCGAATTTCGCTGCTGCCAGATAATCGGCCTCGATCCGACGCACGACCCAGACGATCCCCGCGTCCCGCATCGCGTTCTGGTCATTGCCCAGCTTGCGCACCCAGTCTGATCGGGCGCGCTCGATGAATTTCAGATAATTCGCGTGATAAACGACCCCTCCCATATCGGTGTCTTCGTAATACACGCGGACCGGGTAGAGGTGTTTCATTGCGGCGGCTCCAATCTTGCAAACAGGCGCAACGCGTGAGAGCTGTCCTGCGCCGCACCCGGCAAAACCGGATCATAGGCGGCGCGGATAAGCGCGGCGATATCGGGTCGCAGGATCGTCGCATCACCCGCAATCGCCAGGGGTGAGGCGCTGCGAAAGGCTATATCCGACCAGAGCAGCATGGTTTGCACGACCTGGCTTAGCGCCAGAGTTTCAGCGGGAACTTCGGACAGTTCCTTATCCATTCGCAAAAACACAAAGGCTGCTCGGATGGAGCCATCTTCTTCAAACCGGAATATCCGGTATTGATTGGCGTCCGCCGCAACCAGGCGATCAACCAAGGGTGCAAGGTCGGGTATCAGCCGATCCAGATCGGGCACTTGTGGGAGTTCCTGCCAATCCCGAAAAAAGAAGACCATACAATTGACGCCCAATTCCGGGTCGGTCTCAGCCATTTGATGACCCGCCAGTGCGACCACGGCCTCGAACGCGCCTTTGACGGTGGCAAGCGTCTCATCCTCGACACCAAAGACCACCGGCACGATGGGCCGCCCCCAACGCGCAAACAAAAACTCACCGCTTTCGCGGGTAAACAGCGCCTCGATCTCATCCGGTGTCACGCTCCGACCCCCAAGTGCTTTTCCCATTTGCGCCTTAATGCATCACCCGGATCTATGCCTTGCCATTCTGCGAACAACAACAAGAAACCCAGCAAATCGCCGACCTCATCCGCCAGATCATCGTGCCCGCAGACGCCGCGCCCTCTGCCCGAGTGTTTGAGGTAGGCAGATGTAACCTCCCCAAGTTCCTCAGTCATTTTGCCAAGATACCATGCAGCGTCGCGGTCGATCTCAAAACGCTTTGCATAGATGTCCGAAACTGCCCGAGCCAGTTCGGTCAGGTCCCGCAGGTTCTCAGCCATATTTTGATACACGAAAGCTATTCAAACAAATCACTCTGCCCCTTGGGCGCCTTCATCCCCAGATGCGTCCACGCTTTTTGCGCCAACATCCGCCCCCGCGGCGTGCGTTGGATCAAACCCTGTTGCAGCAAATACGGCTCGATCACTTCTTCCAGCGAGTCGCGGCTCTCGGACAAGGCCGCTGAAAGCGTCTCAATTCCCACAGGCCCGCCGGCATAGTTTTCGGCAATCAGTTTCAGATACCGACGATCCGCGCCATCCAATCCCAGATTATCGACGCCCAGCCGGGTCAACGCGCCATCCGCCAATTCGCGGGTAATCCGCCCATCGCCTTCGACAATTGCAAAATCCACAACCCGCCGCAGCAGCCGCCCTGCGATCCTCGGTGTCCCGCGCGACCGCCGCGCGATTTCGCGCGCGCCTTCGTTATCGGCCGGTGCGCCCAGCTTGCGGGCATTGCGGGTGACGATCTCATGCAGTTCGTCAACGGTGTAGAACTGCAGCCGCGTCGGAATTCCGAACCGATCCCGCAACGGTGTCGTCAGCAGCCCCATCCGGGTCGTCGCCCCGACCAGCGTAAAGGGCTGCAATTCGATCCTGACGGTTCGGGCCGCCGGACCTTCTCCGATCACCAGATCCAGTTCGAAGTCCTCCATCGCGGGATAGAGCACCTCTTCGACCGCCGGGTTCAGGCGGTGAATCTCATCGATGAACAGCACATCCCTCGATTCCAGATTGGTCAGGATCGCCGCCAGATCTCCCGCCTTGGCCAGCACCGGCCCCGAGGTCATGCGAAAGTTCACCCCCAACTCGCGCGCCACGATCTGGGCCAGTGTTGTCTTGCCCAATCCGGGAGGGCCATGGAACAGCGTATGATCCATCGCCTCGCCCCGCTGCCGGGCCGACTGGATAAAGATGCGAAGATTGGCGCGTGCTTCGGCCTGGCCAATAAACTCGTCCAACCCCTGCGGGCGCAGGGCGCGGTCATTGTCTTCGGGCATCGGTTCGGGTCGCAGGGCGGGATCAGCATCTACCATTCAGTTACCCTTTCGGAGCGAGCAGTTTCAGCGCGGCACGAATCAACTCAGCCTCACCCGCATCAGGCAGATTGGCCGCCGCCTCCGCCACCGCCGAGGCGGCCTCCGATGGTCCGTATCCCAGATTGGCCAGCGCCGACAATGCCCCGGCCGACGCCGCAGCAGCGCCAGAAGCCGGTTTTGCCATGCGGTTTGGCGCAGATGCAGGCTCGACCACTTCAACCACCTCAAGCGCCGGACCGTCCGTCGCCTCGGTCACGGTGCCGCCCATGGCCATCACGCCGGGGGCCTTGTCCTTCAGGTCCAGCACTATCCTTTGCGCCGTCTTTGGTCCAACGCCCTTTGCAGCCTTGACCGCGCCCCAATCTCCCAAGGCAATCGCCCGGCTGACCCCATCCGGCCCCAACGCACTGAGGATCGCCAGCGAAACCTTCGCCCCGACGCCCTGCACAGAACACAAAAGCCGATGCCATTCCTTCTCCACCAGCGACAGGAAGCCATACAATTGCATCAGGTCTTCGCGCACGACCATATCGGTGTAAATCGACATGGCCTCACCCACCCCCGGCAGGGACGCCATGGTGCGATCCGAGCAATAGACGATATAGCCGACCCCCCGGACGTCAATCAGAACGTGATCCGCGGCGCGGTAATCCAGCCGTCCAGTGAGCTTGCCTATCATGCGCGTACCTCTTTCATCCGTGCCTGCGGTGCGGCCCCATAATAGGAATGACAAATTGCAATCGCCAAAGCATCCGCAGCGTCCGCCCCCTTGGGCGAACAGCCAGGCAGCTGCAGCTTGACCATATGCAGAACCTGTTCTTTTTCGGCATGACCGACACCCACGACGGTCTTCTTCACTCGGTTAGGAGCATATTCCCCGACCGGCAAGCCCGCCTGCGCCAGCGTCAAAAGCGCAACGCCGCGCGCCTGACCCAGCTTGAGCGTGCCCGCACCGTCTTTGTTGACGAAGGTCTGCTCAATAGCGGCCTGATCCGGAGTATGCTCGGCTATGACTTCGACGATTTGATTGTGCAGCGACAGCAGCCGCTCACCCAGATCATCTCCGTCCGATTTGCACAATCCGTTGGCAACGTGGCTCAGGCGGCTGCCATGCGATTCGATGACGCCCCATCCCAGGGTTCTAAGCCCCGGATCAATGCCCAGAATTCGCATATTTTGACTCGGCCTGCTCGGGTTCGTGTGATCTTTTTTCATCGATTAGCACGAAGCATGAACATTTTCCAAGGAAATCGATTGGCTTCCCAAAACCGACATCCATGTCGCAGCTGCTTTATCCCGGTCTGTTTGCGACCGTGTCAGGTTCGTTTTCGACGCATTTCTGAAGGGGAATTAATCAATGATTTAAAGGGCTTTCAGTGATTTCGAGCATTGCAAAAAACGCATAGGACACATGCAATTTCTGCGCTTGTGCGGAGCGAAACACATCACTAAATGCCGGCCAGATCGCAAGATCAGAGTTTAACACAAACCAGAAGGACACAGGATATGGCTGCACTGGACACCACCCGCACCACCACTGGCTCGTTCGGCCTCGTCGGCCGTATCGGCGCATTTTTCGCATCGGTTGTAAACACCGTTGCCGAATGGAATGACGCCCGCGCAACCCGCAACGCGCTGAGCGGTCTGAGCGACCGCGAGCTGGACGATATCGGACTGTGCCGCGGCGACATCGACCTTGTTGCAGAAGGCCGCCGCTAAAGATAGCGCTCCATCACTCATACGCCCCTTCCTCCTCCCTGTGGGGCGAACAGAAACACCGCGTGTCGGACGACATGCGGTGTTTTTGTTTTCAGGAGGGTATAAGGGGTCCGGCTAGAACCAAACTTTATTCAGATGCATGGACAAAAACGCGGTCACCGGGTCGGCTTGCATAATCCAGGCGCCAGCTTGTTCAACAGGCGTACCCTGATTCAGGCTTTCGACGCGTGTTTCATAGGCAGCCGGACCGAGATGGGACAGCAGAAACGCCTTAAATGCGAAGAAACCTACCAGACAAAGCAGCAAGACCTTCGCTGAAACGGCTGACCGCATACGCTGCGGCTTCATAACCACCAGCCCATCCGGACGCATCGTGGCCCGATAGCCGCGACTTAGTTTCTGGTGTTTCTTGCTCAAACGCGTAATGCGCTGATCAAATTCGAGTTGTTTTCCTGTCATGGCAGCCTCCGAAAACCGCCCCCTCGATTGCATTCAGTGACGGTAATTAGAGAATGCGACAAAAACGTGGCAAAAATCCACAAATCTCCTGCAAATAGACTTACTTCAGCCCTGTTTGCTTAAGATTAGCGTCGTCCAATCACCAATCATATCCCTGCGAACCAGATTAAATCCATTTTGGATATAAACTGATATCACATCATCGGCCTGCTCATTGAGGATTCCCGATAGGATCGCCTGCCCGCCCGGCCGCAGATTCGCTGAAATCTCGGGCGACAGCGCCACAAGTGGCCCTTTGAGGATATTGGCGAATATCAGGTCGTACGGCGCATGTGTTTTCAGGTCCGGGTGGTCGAAACCTGCCGCTTCGACGCAGGTAACCGCACCCGCCATGCCGTTTGCCTTCAGGTTGGCCGCAGCCACATCGACGGCAACCTCGTCAATGTCGCTGGCGATGATATCACCCTCCCAGATCCGCGCGGCGGCCATGGCCAGAACGGCGGTACCGCAGCCGATATCGGCGACCTTGGTTGCGGCGAACCCCTCATCCAGAAGGTAATCCAAGGCTTTGAGGCAGCCCAGGGTAGTGCCATGATGACCCGTTCCAAAGGCCATCGCGGCCTCGATCAGCAGCGGAATACGCCCTGCGGGCAGTTTGTCGGCATCATGGCTTCCATAGACGAAGAAACGGCCCGCTTCGACCGGGGCCAGTTCACGACGCACATGTGCCACCCAATCTGTTTCGGGCAACTCTGACACCACGAAGGGCTTGGCCTCGAACGCGACAGCCAGAACGGCCAGGGCGGTCTCGTCCGGCGCTTCGGTAAAATATCCACCGACCTCCCACAGGCCCGAACCGTCCTCGACCTCGAACACGCCTACGCCGGTGGGTTCCGGATTCAGGCGCTCCATCGCCTCGCCAAGACCTTCGGCTGCAGTCTTGCTGGGCAAAGTGGTCAGCGCGGTGAATGTGGGCATGGGGGCCTCCTGTCTCAAACTTCCCCTGCGCGTAGGGCCGCACGGCGACAAGGTCAAGCGCTGGAGGTTATTCGGCGGGCGCGGGCGCGTATTTAGTCAGGATCGTTTCATTCCCCGGCTCGGGGTGCCGTGGAATCAGAAGCGACAGGCCCAGAGACACCATCGCCATGGCGGTGGCCAGACCAAATACCGCGCCAGGTGACACCACCCAAAGCAAACCCAAAATCGCGGGTAAGAACACCGCAGCAATGTGGTTGATGGTGAAGGCCACCGCAGCCGTTGGTGCAATGTCCGCCGGGTCGGCGATTTTCTGAAAATAGGTCTTCAGGGCCAACGCAAGTGCGAACAGCACATGATCGATCACGTACAGGATTGCCGCCAGCAAAACGCCCCAACCGAACCAGTAGATACCGCCATAGGCAGCAAAGACGATGGCGAGACCCGTATACTCAAAAATCAGCGTGCGGCGTTCCCCGAATGTGGCCACCGCTTTGCCCAGCATCGGAGCGGCAGCCATATTGATCATCAGGTTGATCAGATAGAGACTGGTGAGTTCATGCACCTCGAAGCCGAATTTTTCGACCATCATGAAACCGGCGAAAACGATGAAAATCTGGCGGCGCGCACCAGCCATGAATTGCAAAGCGTAGTATAGCCAGTAGCGCTTGCGCAGCACGATCTTCTTGGTCTGAGGTGTGGGGGACTCGAATTGCGGAAAAGCCACCAAACAGAATAATGCAAGCAAGACGGTCACACCGCCCGCAGCCATGAACACAAAGTTATAGGACAGGTCGAACCGGTCCCACGTCAACACGATCAGCCCATAAACCACAGCCGTCGCGGCAGATCCCATCGCGACCAGCCAGCCCAATATCTGCGGGGCACGATCCTTGGGCAACCACTGCAGTTGAAGGGACTGATTCACCGTCTCGTAATAGTGAAACCCGATTGAGCTGAACAAGGTTACAAACAGCAAGCCTCCGAGACTTGGGAACCAGGCTGTCACCGCTGTCGCGGCACCCAGCATCATCAGCGAGATCGCGGCCAGAACCTGTTCACGGATGAAGATGATCACCGCAATCACGCCCACGGCCAGAAACCCCGGAATTTCGCGTACCGTGTGCAAAAGGCCGATATCTGCCCCGTCGAAATTCGCCGCCTCGATGACGAAATTGTTCAACAGCGCACTCCACGCGTTGAACGCGATCGGCATGGTCAGCGCCATCACGAACAACAGCGTCATAGGACGGCGCCAGAGCGGGAGACTCTGCGCCTCTGACAGGAGCATGGGTTTCAACATGGCTCTGCTCTACGCCCATTTACCACTTTTGGCGAGAGGAAAGCAGCCAACGCACATCAGCTCTGCGCTGATGCAGGGGTCAGTAGAAACTTTGCGGGTCGATATCCACGGTCAGACGGGTATCGCCTTTCAGTTTCAACGGGGCGATCCAGCGGGCGATGGCGTCCTGAATGGGTGCCCCTTTCGGGGCTTTCACAAGTAATCGCACCCGGTGTCGCCCCCGAATACGGGCAATCGGGGCCGGGGCCGGTCCAAAGACCTGAGCGCCGACATCGCGCAACGGCGCATCGTTGCGCGCCATGGCATTACCGATATCAAAGACTGGTCCGACCTCTGGCCCCGACAGCACGATCCCGGCCATCCGGCCATAAGGGGGCACCCCTGCGGCCTGACGGCCTGCGGCTTCGGTCCTCCAGAACCCCTCTTCATCGCCCGACAGGATTGCACGAATTACAGGGTGTTCTGGCTGGAAGGTCTGCAACAAGGCCTGCCCCGGCTTGTCCGCCCGTCCAGCCCTGCCCGCCACCTGCCGCATCAGTTGAAACGTCCGCTCGGCCGCGCGCAGGTCAGCCCCGTGCAGGCTGAGATCTGCGTCGATCACACCGACCAGTGTCAGCTTGGGGAAGTTATGCCCTTTGGCCACCAGTTGCGTTCCGATGACGATATCGGCGTCGCCCTCAGCAATTTCTTCAATCTTGGCCTTCAGTGCCCGGGCTGACCCAAACAAATCAGAGCTTAACATTGCGATCTTAGCTTCGGGGAAAGTCGCCTCAGCCTCTTCCGCCAGCCGCTCGATCCCCGGCCCAACCGGGGCCAGCTTACCTTCGACCCCACAAGAGGGGCATGCCTCGGGCATTGGCTTGGTCTCGCCGCACTGATGGCACATCAGGCGCTTGAGGAACCGGTGTTCCACCATCCGCGCGTCGCAGTGATCGCAGGCAATCTGTTCCCCACACGCCCGGCACAGCGTCACCGGAGCATAGCCGCGGCGATTGATGAACAGCAGCGATTGCTCGCCCTTTTCGATCCGTTGCTGCACAGCTTGCCGAAGAGAGGGCGAAATCCACGTTCCCGGCTGCATCTGCTCGGCCCGCATGTCGATCGGCTTCATCTCAGGCAGCACTGCCTCACCAAAGCGCGAGGTCAGGTCAAGTCGATCATACTTTCCGGCCTCGGCATTGGCCCAGCTTTCCAGCGACGGTGTCGCGCTGGCAAGAATCACGCGCCCACCGCAGATCGAGGATCGCAGCACCGCCATATCCCGTGCGCTGTAATGCACCCCGTCTTCCTGTTTGTATGAGGTGTCGTGCTCTTCATCGACCACCACCAGCCCCAGATCGCGAAACGGCAGGAACAGAGCAGATCGCGCACCGACCACCAATTGCGCGTCGCCCTGCCCGACCATCCGCCAGACCCGACGACGTTCTGTCATCGTGGCACCCGAGTGCCACTCCGCCGGGCGCGCACCAAAACGCGCTTCCACGCGGGTCAAGAATTCTGCGGTCAGCGCGATTTCCGGCAACAAAACCAAAGCCTGCCGCCCCAGGCGCAACGCCTCAGCCACGGCCTCGAGATAGACCTCGGTTTTGCCCGAGCCTGTTACGCCCTTCAGCAGAGTGGTGCCGTAATCACCTGACCGCTGACCTGCTTGCAGCTTCGCGACTGCAGTCGCCTGATCTTCCGTAAGCGCCTTGCCCGGTAAATCAGGGTCCAAATGGGGATAAGGCAGATCACGTGGGCTGTCTTCTTCTCGAACCGCGCCCTGTTTTACCAAGCCCTTGACGACTGAGGACGTTACCCCCGCCTGTTCGGCCAGTTCTTTCAGAGTGAACGCCAGCCCCCCGTATTCCCGCAATACCTCAAGCACACGGGTGCGCGCATCGGTCATCCGATCCGGTTCCGAACCACCCAACCGATAGATTTTGCGCATCGAGGGCGGATCACCCAACCCCGGCGCGCGAGTCGCAAGGCGCAGCATCGCGGGCATTGGCGTAAGCGTGTAGTCAGCCACCTTTCCTAAGAACAGGCGCATCTCCTCGCGCATTGGCGCAACTTCAAGCACCCGGATCACCGACCGCGCCTTGTTCAGATCAAAGCCACCCTGCCCCGGTCCCCAAACCACACCCAGAACCTTGCGCGGACCCAAAGGTACTTCGACAAACGCACCCAGAAAGCACCCACCTTCGGGCGCTCTATAATCCAACGTCCGGTCCAGCGGCTGCGTTGTCAGCACCGCAACAAGCTCTCCTTCGTCGAAAAATCCGTTAGCGCTCACGGTCTATCCTTCGCAGGGGGTTCCAGCAGGGGTCTCTTTGAGGTAAAGCCATCCGCGACCAAGGCCAACCCATCAAAGGACTGCCCTCATGAAATTCTTCGTAGACACCGCCGAGATCGACGCCATCGCCGAACTGAACGATCTGGGCATGGTGGACGGCGTAACCACCAACCCCTCGCTGATCCTGAAATCAGGCCGCGACATCCTCGAAGTCACCAAAGAGATCTGTGATCTGGTCGACGGCCCCGTATCCGCCGAAGTTGTCGCAACCGAAGCCGAGGACATGATCGCCGAAGGCCGCAAGCTGGCCAAAATCGCACCGAATATCGCTGTCAAAGTGCCGCTGACATGGGCAGGTTTGAAAACCTGCAAGACGCTGACCGACGAAGGCCAGATGGTCAACGTCACGCTCTGCTTCTCGACCAATCAGGCAATTTTGGCCGCCAAAGCAGGCGCAACCTTCATCTCTCCTTTCATCGGGCGCTTGGACGACATCAACCTCGACGGTATGGATCTGATCGCTGACATCCGTCAGGTCTATGACAATTACGGATATGAAACCGAAATCCTGGCCGCCTCGATCCGCACCGTGAACCACGTGACCGACAGCGCCCGCATTGGTGCCGATGTGATCACCGCACCTCCGGGCGTGATCAAAAAACTGGCCGACCACCCACTGACCGACAAAGGCCTGGAAACCTTCTTGGCCGATTGGGCCAAAACCGGTCAGAAAATCCTCTAATACTCTGCACAGCCGCGCGGTGCCGTCAGGCACCGCGCCCGGCCCAACGGCCAAAGCTGATCTTTGATCAGCGCATGGCAGGCGGGAGCCGCCGCCACAACGGCGCCAAAATCGCCTGAGTTGTGCATTTTTCCCGAGGCAAATCCGGCAACCCGTGGTATAAGCCGCCAAAATAAAAAAGACCGGACGGGACATGAGCAGCAATCCTAAACTCAAGGACAATCTTCGCGCCGCGATTCTGGCCGAGCCGGACGCCGTGCTGGATGACAAAGACCTGATGCAGGCCTTGGTGGCGGCCAATGAACAGGCACGAGGCGACAATGTGATCGATCTGCGCGGCATCGCCATGCAGCGCCTCGAGGCACGGCTTGATCGCCTCGAAGACACCCACCGCTCGGTCATTGCTGCAGCTTACGAAAATCTGGCAGGCACAAATCAAGTGCATCGCGCGATTCTGCGACTGCTGGAACCGGTCGAGTTCGAAGATTTCCTGCGCGCACTCGGCAACGATGTGGCTGAGATACTACGCGTTGACCACATTACGCTGGTGCTCGAAACCACAGTCGTTCGCGATGACCCCGTCGTGAACCAGCTTGGCGGTGTTCTGACCGTGGCCGATCCCGGCTTCATCGACAGGTATCTGACCTCTGATCGCAGCGGCCAGCCACGCGACGTCACTCTGCGCGAAATCCGCCATCCCAATCCTCAGGTGTATGGCGAACAGGCCGATCAGTTGCGATCCGAAGCCTGTTTGAAACTGGACCTGGGAACAGGCCGTCTGCCGGGCATGATTGTCATGGGCGCCCGCGACCCGAGGCATTTTTCCCCTCAACTCGGCACCGATCTTCTGGCCTTTTTTGCTGGCGTGTTCGAACGCTCGATGCGCCACTGGCTGTCGTGAGCCTGATTTCCCCAGCCTGCCGCGATGCTCTGCAGCATTGGCTGGACAGTCTGGGGGCGCTGTCGGGACGGTCTGAAAACACCCTGAACGCCTATCGTGGAGACGTAACCGAATTTCTGTCTTTCATGACCCTGCATCATAACGAACGTCAGGGGCTGGCCGCGCTGGAGCGTATTACTGTGTCGGACATGCGGGCCTGGATGGCCGATCAGCGTAACTCGGACGTCGGCGCGCGGTCATTGGCACGCAAATTATCGGCCGTCAAAACCTTCTATCGCTGGCTGGCCGAGCGTGAGGGGTTCGAGCCCACCGCGGTCCTGTCCACTCGCGCGCCCAAGTTCACCAAGAAACTCCCTCGCCCTCTGGCCGAAGATGCCGCCCGCGCGATGATCGATACTGTCGAAATGCAATCCTCTTCGGATTGGGTAGCTGCACGAGATGTCGCTGTGGTGACGCTGCTCTATGGCTGTGGGTTGCGCATATCCGAGGCGCTGTCTTTGACCGGAGCAGATGCCCCCCTGCCGGATACACTGCGTATATCGGGAAAGGGTGACAAGGAACGAATCGTACCGGTCCTTCCCACTGCCCGATCTGCAGTCGACCGCTATGTCCGGCTGTGCCCACATCCCAAATCTGCGGATGCCGCCTTATTTCGGGGTGTACGTGGTGGCCCGCTCAATCCGGGGATCATTCAGGCCGTGGTTGCCAAAGCACGAATGCAGCTTGGTCTGCCCGCGACCGCCACCCCACATGCAATGCGCCATAGCTTTGCTACTCACTTGCTTTCTGCGGGCGGCGATCTGCGCGCGATACAGGAACTTTTGGGCCACGCCTCGCTTTCGACCACGCAGACCTATACTGCTGTGGACACCGCAAGGTTGATGGAAGTCTACAACCGTACGCACCCGAAAGCGTGACATAAAGACCCTTTTTGCTTTGCATCTACGCCTTGCTTCGGTCATGACACAAGCATGACACTCAGATTCAAAGCGCTTTCCGTTCACCTCTTCACCGCGACAGGTGCCGTTTTTGCAATGTTGGCCATGTTGGCTGCCGTCGAAGAGAAATGGAGCCTGATGTATCTGTGGCTGGTCGTTTCGTTCATCGTCGACGGTATCGATGGACCGCTTGCGCGACATTATCACGTCAAACAGAACGCGCCGGAATTTGACGGAGTGTTGCTGGATCTGATCATCGATTACCTGACCTATGTCTTCATCCCGGCCTTTGCCCTGTTCAAATCAGGACTGATGGATGGTTGGACCGGTTGGTTCGCGATCATCGTCATCACCTTTACCAGCGCCATGTATTTTGCCGATACGCGCATGAAAACAAAGGATAACTCTTTTTCCGGCTTCCCGGGTTGCTGGAACATGTTCGTCGTCGTGATCTTCGCGCTCGAGCCCAATTTCTGGATCATCCTGTTTCTGGTGACATTGCTGGCAGTGGCAATGTTTCTGCCGCTCAAGTTCATTCACCCCGTCAGGACCGAGCGCTGGCGCACGCTGTCATTACCGATGGCCTTTGCCTGGACCTTCTTTGCTGGCTGGGCCGCATGGGTCGATTTTCACCCAGAAAGTTGGGCCCATTGGGGACTGGTAATCACCAGCCTGTATCTGGTCTCGGCCGGGATCGCGCAGCAGATCATTCCCGCGCGCAAGGCACGGAACTACAGGACCTCCTGAACCTCGAACTCGGTCCCGTTGTGGGTAAACACGTCGCCTTCCTGCAGGCCGACCATAGCCAGGTAGATCGGGCTTTGGGTCGAAATGCCCATATAGGTTTTGCCGTCCACCTCAAAGCGTGTGGTTGAAACACACACAACGAAGCGACGATTGTTGAATTTGATCACGGCCCCCGGCTGTACCGTATCGGTAACGCTGAAATCAGTGTTCTCGATGACGTCAATCTTTGCGTGATGCGCATGAACCGGCGCGTCGAAAGCTGCTGCCAAATCCGCATTTTCGCGCGAGGCGGCAATGTCATCCTTGTCGTGCCCTTCCCGGTCATCCAGTTGGGAATCCTTCAGAAACGCATCGTAATGCGCCTGCGCAGTTGCCAGTTCCTGTTCTTCCAACGACATCAGGTGGTCGATGATCGCTTTCTTGCGGGTGGCGGGATCTGTCTGGCCGGTCATTCAATTCGATCCTTCAAATTCACTATTCGATATAGGTTGGGGCCGTGCCGCGCCGATTGCAACAGGTAAGTGCGGATCAGATCAACAGGCTTGCCGCGCCTTCGTGACGCAGCAAGGCCACCTTGGTCTCGATCCCGCCATCGCCAGAAAAGCCGCCCAATCCGGTCGCAGACAGCACTCGATGACACGGTATGATGACCGGAATCGGGTTTGCGCCACAGGCCTGACCGACCGGTTGCGCCGGTTGATCCAACTGTTTTGCAATATCGCCATAGGTCAGGGTATGGCCGAACGGAATGGCAAACATGATGTCACAGACCTGCTGCTGAAACTCCGATCCGGCAACGGAATAAGGCAGATCGAACTGCGTGAGCCGCCCCTGATCATATGCCCGCAATTGCGCCGCGGCTTCTTTCAGCAACGGCGTATCCGGGGCGTCGTCTGCCCCGTCCCAGACCAGACGCGTGATGGCCCCATCCGTCTCTTCCACACCAAGGCGTCCAAACTGGGTATCCACAGCGATCATCGGCATGTGCGCAGGCTTTCAGATCGCAGTGTGCTGCGCAACCCAAGAAAAAACCCCGGCTGAGGCGATCAGCCGGGGTTCAGATCAGCTCAGCGCCTCGTTGCAGCGCCCGCACACGCCCGGATGGGCGTGTAGCCCCACGTCGGGCAGGATTTTCCAGCACCGCTGGCATTTGTCGCCCTGGGCCTTCTCGAACACCACTGCGACGCCTTCGATCTCGGGGATACGGAACGCCTCGGCCGGGGCCGGGTCGGCGGTGACGGTCAAACCGGATGTGATACACAGGTCATCCACATCAAACGTCGCCAGCAACGCGCGGGTTTCCTCATCTTCGACATGCACAATCGGCGCGGCCTCGAGGCTGGACCCGATCACCTTGTCCTGGCGCTGAATTTCCAATGCGGCAGTCACCGCGCGTCGGACGCGTCGGACTTTAGCAACAGCCTCTTCCAACTCGGCAAAGCGCCACTCGGCAGGTGTGTCCGGGAAATCCACCAGATGGACCGAGCTGTCCGCGGCGGGGAATCTTTCCAGCCAAACCTCTTCCATGGTGAACACCAGAACCGGAGCCAGCCAGGTCGTCAGGCGGTGGAACAGGATATCCAGCACAGTACGCGCGGCACGGCGGCGCTGGCTGTCACCGTCACAGTACAGCGCGTCCTTGCGGACGTCGAAGTAGAAAGACGACAGATCGACCGTCGCAAAGGTGAACACAGCACTGAACACACCCTGAAAGTCGAAGGACGCATAGCCTTTGCGTACCTGTTCATCCAGATCGGCCAGGCGGCTGAGCACCCAGCGCTCCAGACGCGGCATATCCTGCGGATCGACGCGGTCGGCCTCGGTGAAATCCGCCAGCGAACCCAGCATGAACCGCATCGTGTTGCGCAAACGGCGATAGCTGTCGGCGGTGCCTTTCAGGATTTCCGGCCCAATCCGCTGGTCGGCGGTGTAATCGGTCTGAGCCACCCACAGGCGCAGGATATCCGCGCCGTATTGCTTGACGACCTCTTCCGGCACGATGGTATTGCCCAGGGATTTGGACATCTTGTTGCCCTTGGCATCCAGCGTAAAGCCGTGGGTCACTACGTTGCGGTACGGCGCGCGACCTTTAGTGCCGCAGGCCTGCAGCATGGACGAATGGAACCAACCGCGGTGCTGGTCGGTGCCCTCCATGTAGACGTCAGCGATGCCGTCCTCAGTTCCGTCCTCACGATCACGCAGAACGAAGGCGTGGGTTGAACCCGAGTCGAACCACACGTCCAGCACGTCGAACACCTGATCGTAGTCCTCGGGGTTGGCGATGCCGTCCAGCACCTGCTCTTTGAACCCGTCGGTATACCAGATATCCGCGCCGTCTTTCTCGAACGCCGCCTTGATGCGGGCGTTCAGATCGGCGTTGCGCAGCAGGTAATCCGCGTCGGTGGGCAATGCGCCTTTCTTGGTGAAGCAGGTCAGCGGCACACCCCAAGCACGCTGGCGCGACAGAACCCAATCCGGGCGCGCTTCGATCATCGAGTACAGGCGGTTACGGCCTGTCTGCGGCGTCCATTTCACCAACTCGTCGATGGACCGCAGGGCGCGTTCGCGGATGGTGTCGCCCATCTGACCCATGCCGTCATCCAGCTTGCGGTCAACGGATGCAAACCACTGCGGCGTGTTGCGGTAGATGATCGGAGCTTTCGAGCGCCACGAATGCGGATAGCTGTGCTTGATCTTGCCACGCGCCAGCAGCCCGCCGACCTCGGCCAGCTTGTCGATGACGGCTTTGTTCGCATCGCCCTCGCCGCCTTTGCGAGAGAGGATGTACTTGCCGCCAAAAAACGGCAGATCGGCGCGGAAGCTACCATCATCCATCACGTTATAAGTGATGACCTGCTCGAGCATTCCCAGATCACGATAAAGCTCGAATTCCTCCATACCGTGCGACGGTGCGCAGTGGACGAAACCAGTGCCTTCGGTATCGGTCACGAAGTCAGCCGCGCGAAAATCTCGGATATCGTCCCATTCGCCATTGCCGCCTTCGGCTCCGGCCAACGGGTGGGTCAATTGGATCTTTGCCAAGTCTTCCTGCGTGACATCGCACAAACGGCGATACATTGAGTCGTCCAGACGCGCACGGGCAAAGACATCCGCCGCGCGGTCGTCGGCCAGCAGATAACGCTCACCGATCCGCGCCCAGCACTCCTCGGGGCGTCCGGTGATTTCGTAGAGGCCGTAAGAAATACCCTCGCCGTAAACCACAGCCTTGTTAGACGGCATAGTCCAAGGGGTGGTGGTCCAGATCACCACGTAGGCGTTGTCCAGTGTTACGTCGCCCGTGTTCACGACCTTGAACTTCACCCAGATGGTAAAGCTTTCCTTGTCGTGATACTCGACCTCAGCCTCGGCCAGAGCGGTTTTCTCGATTGGCGACCACATCACGGGCTTGGAACCCTGATACAGCGTGCCGTTCATCAGGAACTTCATGAACTCGTCGGCGATAACGGCTTCGGCGTGATAGTCCATGGTGATGTAGGGATCGGGCCAGTTGCCGGTGATGCCCAGACGCTTGAACTCTTCACGTTGGATATCGATCCAGCCCTCGGCGAACTTGCGGCATTCCTGACGGAAATCGACGATGTTCACCTCGTCCTTGTTCTTGCCCTTCTTGCGGTACTGTTCCTCGATCTTCCATTCGATGGGCAGGCCGTGGCAGTCCCAGCCGGGTACATAGCGTGCGTCATGACCCATCATCTGATGGCTGCGCACAATCATGTCCTTGATGGTCTTGTTCAACGCGTGGCCGATATGCAGGTGGCCGTTCGCATAGGGAGGGCCATCGTGCAGGGTAAACGGCTTCCGGCCCTCTTTCTCGCGCAGGCGGTCATAAACGCCGATTTCTTCCCAGCGCTCCAGCCATGCGGGCTCGCGCTTGGGCAGGCCCGCGCGCATGGGGAAATCGGTCTTGGGCAGGTTCAGCGTATCTTTGTAGTCAGGTGTTTCGGCGCACATTGGGGGCGTCCTCAGGATGTTCTGGTCGTGTATGGATCGAAGCGGTCAGTGCGATAACTCAAGCACCTTTGCCCGGCGTCTCGCGATATCAGAGCGCCGGGGATATAATTCGAATAATGATGGCCAGCCGGTCAAACATGGCCGCGCTTATAGGACGCCTGCCCTCAATGGTCCAGAGGTTCCGGCCCATGCGGCGAATGGCGCAGCTTGGCCCAGCGGTTGAGCCATGCCAGCCCTGCCAAGGCGAGCCCCAATGCGAGCAAGGAAAAGACCCGGATCAGACCGCCAAGCCCCGCAATATCGATCAGGAACACCTTGGCCACCGCCAGCCCGATCACCGCCAGCCCCGCCTTACGCATTAAATCCGACCGTCGGGCGAGCGACTGGTAGAACAGCGTCGCCCCGATCACCAACAGAGTGATTGTATAGGTGTAAAGCTCAGGCTGGGTAACGCCGTTACCCTGATACATGCCGTCGGCGCCCTGCCAGAAATGACGGATGCTCAGGCCCAGCCAGAGAACTGCCAGAAATCCCGACAGACCATAACAGATCCGCTTTAGCAGAACGGGTGACGAGATAACCCGCCAGGCCGAGAAGCCAATCGCAAGCGCTGGCAACAGATAGGCAACAGATAGCGTGTTCAAAACCGGCGGGCCAAACACGGGTGCCGTCAACGGGTTGATCAACGGGTTGGCCTCCGACAGCGCCTGCGCCAGACGGAACACGCCATGCGCAGCAAAAAACGCGGCCAGCAGATAGCGAGCATAGTTCAGCTTTCCGCCAAGCTCAAACCGCTGCACCTGTGCAAAGGCCAGCAGCAGCCAGATTATCGCCAGCAGGCCCAGCCCCCAATGGCTGTTGGTGGCGCCACCTTCTCCGAAGCTCTCAAGCCAGCGCAGCAATAAGAGAGATAACAGTATTCCCGCCGTCGCCCAGGCCGCGCTTTCCAGCAGCAGGGATGCAATCGGTCGGTCCAGGGGTTTCAGCAGCACCCAGCCTGCGACGAATCCGATGACCGAAGCGGCATAGACCAGTGTCATTTCAATCAATGGTGCGCTCTCGGCCCAATCGAGCCCCGGGGCCAACACCAGTCGTACAGTCACTGTGAAGACGCCAACCCAGATGAACCAGCCCATCGGGGGCAATTCAAAACGCCGGTCCAGCCCGGCGGCGACGACGGTCATGGCGACCAGCGCTATGGTCAAAGCAGCAGAGCTTAGGACGATGATGCAGGCGAAGCTGAGGCAGGACAGCGCAGACAGGGCCGCCAAGGCTGGACGCATACGGTTTTCACCGTCGACCCGCGCAAACCGTTCGGCCAGAACAACCATCACCGCGCCCAGCGCGACGGCGTGTATGGCCCAAGGATAGGCACCGATCACGTCGGCAGGCCGCCAACCGACCTCAAGTGCGATCGCCAAGGCCGGAGCGAATACAGATGCACCTCCGGCCCAGACCACAGCATAGCGCCCGCCCCTGAAGGATCGCCAGGCCGCAAGCAGCGTGACCAACGCACCCAAAGCGACCAGAAGCGTGACGCTCCATGGAAAATCAGCCTCGGCGGTTTTTGCGTATGTTTCGGCAAAACGGGACAACACGGCACCGCCGTCCAGCCCGTGCACCAGAACAAACCAGATCAGACCCGATGCAGGGAGCACGGTCGCATCCTGCAAGGCCTGTGCGTCCCTGGCCCAGAGGATCAGCGCCAATATCAAACCGGTGAACAGGGCAACGCCCAGCCAGAATTCCCCGCTGGAATCCGCCCAATGCAAAGACAGGATCACTGAACTGGTGAGAACGGCCCCGAAAGCCAGCCGGGTAGGAAATTCGGGCCATGCTTCTCCTTTCCGATGCCGGATCATCTCGGTGATCATCGGGCCGGTATGATCTGGCCAAATGCGCCGCACGGGGATCGCTATGGCGATAAGCGCAAATGCTGTGACACATGCGAGATACCCGGATTCGGTTGCCGGTGACGACAGCACCAGCAGAAACGCCGCCCCATATGCGCCCACAAGCGTCAAAACCGAAATCCACGCCCAGCGCCGAACCGCATCGATACCCAGTCCCAGCACGGCGGCGATGACGAAATAGCCATATAGCCAGTTCGGATCATCCGAAGACCCGCCAACAACAAAGGGGGCGACAAAGGCCCCGATCAACCCCACCGCGGCCAGCAGCGGCCCGTGGAACCAGCCCAGCACGAGCCCGAACAGCGCAATCACGACCATACCGGCCAAAGCACCCTCGGGGCCGATCAGATCATAGAGCTGACGTGCCGCCAAAACGCCGCCGAACAGACTGACCAGACCTGCGCCCGAGAAAACCGATGGCAGATATGCGGTAGACGACACCTCATCATCGCCGAACCGGCGTCGTATCACTTCGCCCGCACCGATCAGCAGCACACCAAAGGCCAATGCCGCAACGACGCGCGCTGTGGGAGGCAACAGCCCTTTCTCGACACCGTACTGAACCAGAAATATCCCTGCCAGGGCCAGAGACAGTGCCGATACCGCGTAGAACCAGTTCTCGCGCAGCCAAACGCTCAGGGCGGCAATCTTCTCCTCACGAAAAACGATAGCGGCAGGAGGATCGTCGGTCTCAGGGGCGTTTGACAGGCTTTCATCCACGGCAGGTGAGGCTTTCGCCGCTGCCCAGGGAGCGGGCTTGGCTTGAGCAGCCGTCGGTTCCGGCCCTGATGGCTTGGGCGTTTCGGCGACACCCTCCGGCGAGCGTCCCGCAAGTTGCTGTTCAAGCTGTTCCACGCGCTTGCGCAGCCGCGACTGGCCAATCAGCAGAACAATGATCGAGACAGGAATGGCCAGAACGATCAGACCAACGAGGACAAGCAAGGATTCCAACCGAAACCTCCGAAATGCGATACCCCAAACGTATCGCGGGGACAGGCCGGTTTATAGTCCGCAAATCCGTAAGGTTACCGTCTGTCGCTCAGGCAAAATGCCTAGAAAAGCACAATGTCGGGCCGTGCCAGCATCAGCCAGAGGATCGCCAGCACCGCGGCAAACGCCGGAATGCCGCAGGCAAACCAGATATGGAACAGCCGGTAGTAGCCGGCCGGCAAAGCCGCGCCCTCATTTTCGGCCTGTCGGGCGTAGTTCCGCAACCTGATCTGTATCCAGACCACCGGAAGCCAGAACAGACCTGTCAGCACATAAAGCAGCAGTGAGAGCATGATCCAACCCTCAGTCAGCGACCAACCCAGACGTTCGGCCAGCAGTACGCCGGTTATGGGTTGCAAGATGACGGCCGTCGCCGTGAACACCATGTCTGCCAACACCACGATTCCAGCAGTGTGTGCGATGACCCGAGCATCCGCCGTACGGTGCGCCATCAGCATGAAAAACGCGATCCCCGCGCCTGTGCCCAGCAGAACACAGGCGCCGACCACGTGCAGCCAGCGCAGGATCAGGTCCGGGTCCATCAGCGGCTCTCCAGCATGGGGCGGGCGATTAGGGACAACATCAAAGCAGGCAATACCTTGACCAGCGGACCCAGAGGATCAAGCCAAAGCTCTGGCACCAGAAGAGTGGCAGCGACCAAGTAGAAAGCCGCGATCGCAGCCTGCGCAAGGCAGATGCGCGCAGCCCAGGGGCGCCACAGGATTGCCAGGCCCAGCGCGATATCCACCAGCGACCAGAACATCACGCTCGAACCAGCAACACCGGCGGACCACCCCCTGTTCGTGAGAAGCTCGGCGGCCTGAGAAAGACCTGTCAGACCAAACACCCCGGACAGCAACCAGAAGAGGCTGAGTACGCCAACAACGATGGGCATAAGCAGCGTCATGCGTGCCGTCAGCCTGTGTTCACGTGCGCTATCCAGCCGATTGTAGATTTCCTCCAATCCCGCCAGGGATCGACCTGTAGCGCGCCTGTAGGGCTCGGCGTCACCGGTCACACCCTGCGTCATTATCGCCATCGCCGTGCTTCTCAGGGGCGATCGCCATCCAAGGTGCCCCAACAGATCGGCCAGACCCGCCACTGCATTCGTCAGCAGTGGTGGCATCGGTATCGTTCGTCGCGCAGGTGGAAATCCCAGCCATCGTCGGGTTGTAGACAAGACCTGCGACAGCGGATGCGATGTATCTTCCACCAGATCATACTCACCGGGCGCCAGATCGCCGCGGATGGCTGCAGCGATCACTGCGCACAGATCTTTCATCCCCACGCATTGAACCGGAGTTTCCGGGTATGCGACCGGTTGCACAAAGGGAACGGCAGCCAACATTCGCAGGAGCGCAGTACCGCCATAATCGCTCTGCCCGATCACCAATCCGGGTTTGAGACACCACAAGGTCACCCCGCTTGCGCGCAAAGCAGCGTCCCCCTCTGCCTTTGTGCGCATGAAATCCGTTGAGGCGTCCGGCTCGGCTCCGATCGCCGAGACCTGTACGACTGCAATTCCCCTTCCCGCACAGACCTGCGCCAGGGTCGCAATTGCCGTGAAATGGACGGCGCGCAGATCATCGCCTCCTCCATCCTGCAAAGCCCCGGCGCAGTTTACGACGACATCGACATCTTCGAGAATTGCCAGCCAGTCTGAAGTGGATTCAAAATCACGTAAATCTGCCGATACAAACTCAATACCCGGCAAGACCCGACCCGCAGTTTTCAGGCTGCGCACAAGGCCCTTAACCCTGATACCATCCGCGCCCAACGCCCGAACGACCGCAGCACCGATAAACCCGTAAGCGCCAAGCACCAATACAGTTTTTTCATTGAGGTTTGTAGCCACGAGACGGTCCGAGGTTGTTTTCCACACCCTAACGGATCGCCCCTAACGAACCAGTCCGTTTGACCGATCTGCGACAAATGCACCATTCAGGGGTGAAACAATGAGCCGACAAAGAAGGCGATACTGGCTGCCAAACCACCAATCAGCAATGTCTCGCCCCCTGATCTCCACCACGGCGCAAGCGACCATCGGCTTTTGATCGCTCCGATGGCAAAGAACATGCCCGCCGTCATCCATGCCGAGAGCGTGAATGCGTTGCCCATCGAGAGCAAAAACGGCAACAGCGGGATCATACCGGCGACCAGAAAAGCAAAGAATGTCGCCATGGCCGCCTTAACCGGATGCGGATCAACGCCACTCAGCCCGTATTCCCCCTCGATCATAAGATCGATCCAGTTGTCATGGTTGGACGTGATTGCATCGGTTGCTTCTTCCAGAACACGGCCCGACAGGCCCTTCTGCGCAAGGATTTCCCGCACCTCGCGTCGTTCGCCGCCCGGGTAGAGCATGATATGCTGTTCTTCGATTGCCCTGATACGTCGAATATTGTCGAGCTCGGCCTTGGTGCCCGAATAGTTGCCCGCCGCCATGGAAAATCCGTCTGCCAGTACATTGGCCAGCCCAAGGGCGACGATAACAAAGGGGGAAAGCCCCGCGCCTGCCACTCCAGCGACGATCGCAAAGGTGGTCACCGACCCATCAATGCCCCCATAAACCACGTCCCGCAGCACCCCACGCCCTGGTGGAGCGTTAATGCGTTCCGAAATTTCTTGCTGGCTGTGGCCGTGATCGGTCATGGCTTGCTCCGTCCCTTTTATGCGGACTCAGGGCAAGCACAGCTTTGCGTCAGATCAATTCTTTGAAAACAAGCCACCCAGCGCGCGTTTGATCATGCCTCTGGTCGAGGGTTTGTGGCGCGCAGAAAATGGTAGCGGGCGGCAAACCTCCATCGCGGCAACGCCGACGCGGGCGCTCAGCGCACCATTCACGAGACCCTCACCGAACCGGCGGGACAGTTTACTCAGCACCGATCCGCCCAGAATGGGTTCCAGCAGGTCATCCCCGACAGCCACGGCTCCGGTCGCGACCAAATGAACGAATACGGCCCGGGTCAGGCGCCAACTGCCCAGAAAACCTGCGCGCCCGCCATAGATCTCGGCAATCCGCCGGATCATCCGCAGGGAGCTTGCCAAAGCCGTCGCGACATCCGCCAGCGCCAGAGGTACCAGTGCCGTCACCGTTGCCACCTGCCGCGCTGCTGCCTCGACCTCGCGGCTGGCGGCAGCGTCGAGCGAGGCTAGAATTTCGTCTTCAGCAAGCGTCAGCAGGGTTGCCGCATCGAATTGCTCGCCCATACGCTCCGTCAGCCGGTCCCGACCCCAACGGGTTTCATCGCGCCCTCTGTAGAAAGCGATCAGGCGGTTGGTGACGGCACGGGCTTTTGACAGATCATCCTCGGCCAGTGCGGTATCGGCAGCGCGGCGCATGTCGTCCACACGCGAAAGGCGGCTGATTGCGGCCAGTTCCCGCAGCGCAATGATTGCGACAACCAATAGCAGAGCCGCGATCAGCCCCGTAACGATCCATCCGATGACAGGTGCTCGTTCCAATAGCGAGATCGCAAAATCCCACGCGGCAACGGACACCGCAGCACCAACGACAGCAAGCGCCAGCCCCCAGAACCAACGCGCCAAGGCCGATGGCTTGCGAGCCGCCAATCGTGCCGCTGACTGCATGGCCTGTCCTTGCGGTGGCCCGACATCAGGCACCGGCGGTGCGTTCGCGACATCGGCAACCGGGGTGTCATCTTCGAGGTCGATCAGTACCGGGCCCTTAGCCATCGCCTTCTTCCTTACGTTTCCAGACGTATCTGATATCCGGCAGGTTTTCATCATTGCCCGACCCGTCGCTACGCGCGACCTCGGCAAAGCCGTTGCGCTCATAAAATCGACGTGCCGGATGGTTGGCCTGAAATGCAAATAGGCTGAGCTCTGGCCGCTGCGCCTTGGCATGGTTCAGCAGTTGTTGGCCGATACCTCGCCCACGCGCCGGAACTGCCAGATAGAGCGAGTGAATCTCGGTCTCGTTGAGGGCGAGAAAGCCGACAACATTTCCCTGCAGTTCGGCCACAGTGACCCAACCCAGATCGATCATCCGACCGCAAAAGGCAATGGTTTCGGCCTCAGAGTGCAACTCCGGCATCCAGTCGTTTTCGCGGGCGAAGCTATGCAGTATCGCGCCGGTCTTTCCGGCATCGGTACTGCGGGCCGGGCGAAGCGCCACAGTCACAGCCGGTCTCCGATCAAAAACTGCGCCGCCTGATCCAGCCGAATATGCGGCGGGCCATCGCCGGGGTTCAGGGTCAGATGAGCCGGAGCAAAGGCCATGAACCCGTAATCTTCTCCCAACCAGCCAGCATTGCCATTGCGTGCTGGGCCAAGCAAATGCGCCGGGTCTTCAGGAAGATCACCGGGATAGAATGCCGCCTGTTTCCCGCTTTCCAGCAAAGTGCCGCGCACGCAGGGCAGCTCCGCGCCATTGTGACTGCGTATTTCTTCCGTTGTGGCACGCAACGCGGCAAGCGACAGAGCCGCCGTTTCGGCACCGGCGAAACGCGCCCGGTCTCGGGCATCGCGGGTCAAAGCTTCGATAATCGCGGTCAAGCGCGGATGTTGGAGGTGATGCAGATGATCAGCCTTGGTGGCAGCAAACAGGATTCGTTCAACCCGCTTGCCCAGCAGCAGTTTGCTCAGCCACGCATTCCGACCGGGGCGGAAAGCCGACAGGATATCGGCCATCGCACGGCGCATATCCTCAACTGCCTGCGGACCCTTGTGGATCGCACCCAGCACATCAACCAGAACAATCTGGCGGTCAATCCGAGCGAAATGGTCGCGAAAGAACGGCTTTACCACTTGCGATTTATAAGCCTCGTATCGCCGCTCCATCTCGCGGTGCAATGTGCGACGTCGCGACGCCTCAGAGACTGGCAGAGGCGCGAATGTCAGAACCGGCGAACCAGCGAGGTCGCCCGGCAGAAGGAACCGCCCCGGGGTGCAATCATAGAAACCTGCGTCCCGCGCGGCGTTCAGATATTCGGTAAACCCTCGGGCCAAATCCAGAGCCGTCGACTCATCATGGGGTGTAGTCGGATCAACCGCACGCGCTTTGGTCAGGAACGCCTCGGCTTGCGTGCGTTTGTCGATATGTTCCAGCGTATCACGCGACCATGTGTCATAAGATTTGTCGAGCAGCGCCAGATCCAACAGCCATTCACCGGGATAATCCACGATGTCGAGGTGCAAGGTGCGCGGGCCTTGCAACCCGGACAGCAAGCCCGCCGGCTGTACCTTGAAAGACAGGCGCAGTTCCGACACAGCACGGGTGCTGTCAGGCCAATGCGGGGCGGAACCGGTGAGGGCTGACAGATGGGATTCAAAATCGAATCGAGGCACCGTATCGTCGGGTTGAGGCTGCAGATAGCTGGCGGTGATCCGCCCTTCTTGCTGCGCGACAAGGCCGGTCATACGCCCCCGATCCAGCAGGTTGGCCACCAGCGATGTGATGAACACGGTCTTGCCGGATCGCGCCAGTCCTGTGACGCCCAGCCGGATGACCGGTTCGAAAAATGTCTCGGACACGCGGTCGCCTACGGATTCGACGCCGCGCACAAGATTGTCTGCCAGTGATGAGATGACCAATCCGCCGCCCCGCAATTATCGTTTGTACCAAGATAGGTAGCGGTTGCAGGACATGCCAGAGGTTATGCCCCCCTTGCCCGTTCGGGCGCGGCACGTTACCAGCGCCCCATGCCCAGATATGCATTGAAAGTCGAATACCAGGGGGAGCCGTTCGCCGGATGGCAGCGGCAGAAAGAGTTGCCTTCGGTTCAGGGCGCGATCGAACAGGCCCTGTCTCGAATCGAACCCGGAGAGCACACGATCGCTGCCGCCGGCCGCACCGACGCGGGCGTGCACGCGCTGGGGCAAGTGGCGCATTGCGATCTGGCCAAGGAATGGGACCCGTTTCGCCTGTCAGAGGCTTTGAACTATCACCTCAAGCCGCAGCCCGTCGCCATTGTGAAGGCCGCGCGGGTCGATGACGACTGGCACGCGCGCTTTTCGGCACTTGAGCGACAGTATCTGTTCCGTATCCTGATGCGCCGCGCGCCTGCGACCCATGACAAGGGGCAGGTCTGGCAGATCAACCATAATCTGGATGTCGCGGCGATGCAGGCCGGAGCCGATATGCTGATCGGGCGACATGATTTCACGACCTTCCGCTCGTCAATCTGTCAGGCCGCCAGCCCGGTCAAGACACTGGATGAGTTGCGGGTGGAACAGGTTCAGGGCTTCTCGGGGTCCGAAATCCACTTCCACGTACGCGCCCGGTCTTTCCTGCACAATCAGGTGCGCAGCTTCGTCGGCACGTTAGAGCGTGTAGGCGCCGGGGCGTGGACACCAGAAAACGTGCGCTCAGCGCTTGAAGCGGCAGATCGCGCCGCCTGCGGGCCGGTTTGCCCGCCGCAAGGGCTGTATCTGGCGCGGGTTGGGTACCCCGACCCGGTGTTTGACTGAAACTATAGAGCCCGCAGCAGCAGCCCGCTTGCGACCACGGCGATCATGAGACCCGCCATCAATTCGATGGTGGGGGCCAGAACGGACGCAAACCGGGTTGCCGAGACCGAGGTCCGCAACCCGCCCCGCAGTCCAAAGGACGTCCATCCGACCAGAGTTGTGACAGTTGCAGTGCCCAGCGCCATGGCAAAAGCTCCCGCGATGCCGACCATTGCGATGCCCATCTGCCACGTCAGGATCAGCACAAACAAAGCACCGGTACAGGGGCGTGCGGCGATGCCCGCGATCAAAATCAACGCCTCACGCAAACTGCCGACCTGAGCGACCTCTTCTGCGGTTGGACCATGGCGATGGCCACAATCCGAGCAGACCCCGTGGTCGTAACCATGGTCATGGTGGTCGTGATGATGATCATGATCGTGGTGATGGGCGTCATGCGCGGCTGCCACCCTGGCTTTGTGTTGCCGTGCAAAGCTACGGAGCGCGCGAAAGATCAGCCACAAGCCAATCGCGGCAATCGCGCCATAGCTGATCGGCGCCATGACCTGTTCGGTCGTGCCTACCAGTGACTCACGCGACATCTGGAATACCAGTACACCAGCATAAACCAGAATAACCGCCGTAACCGCCTGCCCGAGACTCGACAGGACGCTGATCGCAGACAGCCGCCAGAACGCGACACGGCGGCCTAGCCCGTATCCTCCGATCAGAACCTTGCCATGACCCGGTCCGATGGCATGGAAAAACCCATAAGCGAAACAAACGGTCAGCAGCGTTGCAACGGCCTCGGGTTTCTCGGCGCGTGCCGCGCGCAGGGACCGGGCAATCTGGTTCTGGAACTCTCGCTGTTCCCCCGCCGCCCAAGCAGCTAGATGGTCAAAGCCACCACTGCCCCAAAACCACAGCAGCAACCCGCAAGCGATGGCAACGGGAACGATCAGGTACTTGGACATGAAAGCCGGATCTCGGTCGCGAATTTCTCACCAACCAGCGGGATATCGTTCTCCTCGAGATCGAAATCGGCATCCAGCGACAGCAGAAACGCCTGCATCTGCGCAAGCTCCGCGTCAATATCAGGGTCAGTACGCTCGATATCACATGCGCTTGCGCCCGAGACGACTACGGGCCGATTGACCTCATATGCGGTGTAGAAGGACTCATCAAAGGCTTTGATCGACGCCGCGCTTGCCGGCACCGGGTCACCCTCGATCGCGCGAAGATGGGTGGTCACGATGCGGGCGTCTTCGGTGGTCGCACTTGGTTCAAGTGGCCCGGACAGCGGGACAATTTCATCGCCCACACGAATCACAAGATCACCATTGTAACCTTCGACCCATTGCGCATCGAAGCCCGCGAGAAACTCTTCTTCCGCTGCAGTCAATATGCCGTCTGCGTCCTGATCCAACCGCATATCTTCCAGGACCAGCAGTGAATAGAACTCATCATAGGCCCATGTCACGCGAACATGAGTCAGATTGCCGGCCTCATCCACAATGAACTCCAGCCCGGTGTCGATAAAGACATGCGGGTGAGCCAAAGCCGGTACCGGCAGGTTGCAGATCAGAAAGGTAGCAAGCCAACGCATGGCGCGAAGATAGGGTGCGGAGCAGCCGTCGGCAATCCGGTTGCAAGGAATAACGCAGAAACCAGCCGATTCAGACAGGCGGGAACAGAACCAGCGTCTGCAGCGCCGTCCCGACCGGCCCCTTAGAGTCATAAAGAACCGACTGTGACATACCGATACCGGATGGCTGCCAGTGCGAGATCGATTCGGACGCCAACCAGTCCGAAACGGGCTCTCGGTGAATCTGCACCGTCAGATCCGTGTTCATGAACCCCATTTCCCTGGTCGGCGCATTCCACGAAATACCGTTGCCGCAATCGGCAAGCGGGCAAAGTGCTTGAATCGGCGATGGTTTTTCACCTTCCAGCAAAGGCGGCGTGCGCATCCAGACCGTTTTGGGGCCTGCGCCCTGATTGCCACCTTTGGGATAGGCAATTTCGGAATGGTGGGCGAAACCAGGCAGATCGTGACGCATCTCACCAATCGGGAAGGGGCCGTCGACGACATCATTCAAACAAGGTGCTGGGATTTCGACATTGGGCACTGCGCCGAGGTCCTTGCGCACCATATGCATCGTGGTTGCAGCGGCGCAAAGCGTATCGTCCAGATCATGCACCGTTACCCGCGTTGTCGCCAGCGTCTTGGTGTGGCGCGTGGTCTCGGCCGCGACGCGCAGCCCGGCCAGTGGCAACGGGCGGAGCAAATCAATGGTCAGCCGCGTCAGCATTTTCTCGGGACCAACCTCGGTTTCAGCGGCACGCACGACCAGACCGCTGACAGGCCCTGCATGGCAGTGATGGGCAGACCAAGGCCCTCGGGCCGGATCGTTACCAACAAATACCCCCTGGGCGTTCTGGTGAAAATACGCCTGTTCTTTTATATTCGAAGTCATCGCTTTACCGTCGCCTCAGACCTTTTCCTGCGTATGCTTCTTCAACTCGGCACGCGCCACCTGACGACGGTGTACCGCATCCGGTCCATCGGCCAGTCGCAGGGTGCGCACATGCGTCCAGGCACTTGCCAAAGGTGTATCCTGGCTGATCCCCTGCGCGCCGAACATCTGCACGGCTTCATCGATTACCTTCAATGCGACCCGAGGCGCAACGACCTTGATCTGGCTGATCCACGGCGCCGCCGCACGCGCATCGCCCTGGTCCATGTACCACGCCGCCTTGAGGCACAGCAGCCGGGCCATTTCGATCTCCATCCGGCATTCAGCGATGATGTCAAAATTTGCACCCAGCTGCGCCAGCTTCTTGCCAAACGCTTCGCGCTGCAAGGATCGCTTGCACATCTGTTCAAGCGCTATTTCGGCCTGCCCGATTGCGCGCATACAATGGTGTATGCGCCCCGGACCCAGGCGGCCCTGAGCAATCTCGAAACCACGGCCCTCACCCAGCAGGATATGGTCAGCCGGAACCCGAACATCGGTAAAACGAATATGCATATGCCCGTGGGGCGCGTCATCGTGGCCATAGACTTCCATCGGGCGTAGCACCTCGACTCCCGGAGTGTCGGAAGGCACCACGATCATCGACTGGCGCTGGTGCTTCGGCAGATCGCCCCCACCGGTCTTCACCATCACGATATAGACCTTGCAACGCGGATCACCCGCCCCTGAAGACCACCATTTCTCGCCGTTCAGTATGTAGTCGTCCCCATCCCGCACACAGGACATCGAGATATTGGTGGCATCGGAAGAGGCCACATCCGGCTCGGTCATCAGATAGGCGGACCGGATTCGGCCATCAAGCAGCGGTTTCAGCCATTGCTCTTTCATCGCCTCCGACCCATAGCGCTCGAAGACTTCCATGTTTCCGGTATCGGGCGCTGAACAGTTGAACACCTCAGCCCCCAACGGTGTTTTCCCCATTTCCTCGGCGAAGTATGCGTACTCAACCGTGGACAGTCCGAAACCCTTTTCGCTGTCAGTCAGCCAGAAATTCCATAACCCCTCAGCCCGGGCCCGGGCCTTCAGGCCTTCGAGAATCTCGGCCTGACGATCAGTGTATTGCCAGCGATCCCCCTTGTCGATTTCCGCCTGGTATTCCCCTTCAAGCGGCATGACCTCATCCCGGATCATGTCCGTCACACGCTGCAACAGGGCGCGATTCTCCTCACGCAGTCCGAATGTCATGGTCATGATAGATCCTCTCTGTGGCGTAATAGCCGCCTTTCGCATGGGTCCGAAGATGGCTCAGCAGCCATAACGCTGTCCAGTTGGGTGACGGAACGTCACACAGGCAAAATGAAGCCAGACCGGCGCTTTGGCGGCGCCTGATCAGCTGTGGCGGAAACCATCCGCGGTTTCAGAGTTGATCGGATGCGGCGGTGCGACGCCAACTACCAGTCGGGGTGCTGATCCTTAAGGTGTCAGTATCCAGTTGCCGTCAGCGGTTCTGCAGCGGCGTGTTCTGATGTCACGGGCCTGTTCAGCGCCTGCGGGCTGCACGACGTGCTGCAATATCACACAATTGCCCTGAATACTCTGCACCCGGATCGTGCCTTTTGAACCCGTGTCCTGGTTGAGCCATGCCCTCTCTTGCCCGACGGCGGGCGAGCCCGTCGACAGCAATGCGTTTGATGTGGCGCTCAGCACCTCGAAATCGGCGGGGCTCAACCCCATTTCCGCAATGATTCGGGAAAGCGGTTTGGCCTGAGCGTTTCCGTTCGATCCAAGGAAAAGTGCAGCAACCAGCGCCGTATAAACAAAGGCTTTCATGGGAGGGCCTCACCGATCTGAATTACTTTCACGCCCATAGATATACCTCTAATCCGGTGCGGCCAAGCCCCACATGACCACCTTCAAATTATCCCGAACAAACCTATCGCAAGGCGGGTGCTAGGTCCGCCTGCCCATTCGCCTCATATTGGGAACAGATGAACCAGAGGCATTCAATGACACATCCGAAATACTACGCGCCGACAGGCGGGCTGCCGGGTCAAGAGCAGCTGTTGACCGACCGCGCCATGTTCACCGACGCCTATGCAGTGATTCCGAGGGGCACGATGCGCGACATCGTCACCAGCTTCCTGCCCTTTTGGGAAGGCACGCGCGTGTGGGTTCTGTCGCGGCCTCTGAGTGGATTTGCCGAGACGTTCTCGCAATACATCATGGAGGTTCAGCCCGGTGGTGGCAGTGACGCCCCCGAAACGGACGCCGAGGCACAGGGCGTGATCTTCGTCGTCGAAGGCTCCGTGACCCTGACATTGAACGAAGCCGATCATGTTCTGGAAACCGGAGGGTATGCCTATATCCCGCCCGGCAGTGACTGGACGCTGCACAACCGCGCCGATGCCGTCGCCCGGTTCCATTGGGTGCGCAAAGCCTATCAGGCTGTACCCGGCCTGCCCGCTCCTGATCCGATCATCACCAATGAACGCGACGTGATCCCCTCCGAAATGCCCGGCACCCAGGGCCGCTGGTCCACCACCCGGTTTGCGGACCCGGAGGATCTGCGCCACGACATGCACGTCAACATCGTCAACTTCGAACCCGGCGGCGTAATCCCCTTTGCCGAAACCCACGTGATGGAACACGGTCTTTACGTGCTCGAGGGTAAGGCTGTCTATCGGCTCAATCAGGACTGGGTCGAGGTCGAGGCCGGCGACTATATGTGGCTGCGCGCTTTCTGCCCGCAGGCCTGTTATGCAGGTGGACCGGGGCGGTTTCGCTATCTGCTTTACAAGGATGTGAACCGTCATATGCCTTTGACTCTCTCATCACGATAGGCGGCGATAGTAGTAATCGCTGGCTTGGGGGTTCCCAGAATCGCTGGAATCTGATGAAATCACATGAGTTTTCAGCACTGGAGATTGTTCGATGTTACTGCGCGGAACGATGATTGCACTGGTTGCCACCCTTGGCGTTTCGGCGTTCAACGCCGCACCTGTCGCCGCAGAGGAAGAAACCAAATCCGTTTTTGTCATGAGCCGGACCTGGGCGGTAACGCAGGTCTCGGACGCACCGGTGGTCTACCGGGCCACGCGGGACAACAACAATCTGAACCCCTTTGGCCCTCCACCTCGTCTGCGCACTATCCAGGCCATGGCCGCGATACAGAAAGCAACCGGGTGTAAGGCGATCTATTCCAGCATGTATCAGAACATCTCGGGCCAGTTCTTCTCGCAGGTCAGCTGCGGCTGATATTGGTACAATACTTTCATTGAGGTCGCCTGATCTGCCTGCCATAGCTTGCGCATGAAACTCGCGATCAACGGATTCGGCCGTATCGGCCGCACGATCCTGCGTCAGGTGCTTGGCCTGTCGCAGCATTCAGATATCGAACTGGTGCTGATCAACGATATCGCGCCGCTTGAAACCTGCGCTTATCTGTTCAAGTACGACAGTACCTTTGGTCCCTATCCGGGTTCGGTGGCAACCGAAGACGCTGCGCTGAACATCGGCGGTCGCATCATACCGATGTCTCACAGCGCAGATTTGGCGCAAGTCGACCTGTCAGGCGTGGATGTTATGCTGGACTGCACCGGCATCGCGCGTACATCCGATGTGGCGAGCAGGGGATTTAGCGCCGGGGCGGGCAAAGTGCTGATCTCCGGCCCCTCGCCCGCTGCCGAGGTGACAGTCGTGCTGGGGGCAAACGAAGCTCAATTGGGCAACGCACGGATCGTGTCGAATGCGTCGTGCACCACCAATGGGCTGGCTCCGCTGGTCAAGCTGATCGATGAAATCGGCGGTCTTGTATCCGGTCACATGACGACGATCCATTGCTACACCAACAGCCAGCCGATGGTCGATGCTCCGCGCGGTGATCTGGCCCGCTCGCGCGCGGGAGCACTGTCAATGGTGCCGACGACCTCAAGCGCGACGCATCTGATTGATGTCGTCCTGCCCGATCTGGCGGGTCGAATCTCGGGGGCTGCCCTGCGTGTCCCGACCGCCAGCGTATCTGCCGTCGACCTTGTGGCCACGCTTGGGCGCAGCATGAGCCCTGCGCAGTTTGACCGAGCGCTCCGCGAAGCGGTCGCTGCGTCCGATGTGTTGGGCTGGACCGATCTTCCTCTGGTATCGTCGGACCTGCGGACCCGCCCGGAATCTCTTGTTCTGGCCGGGCCCGAGACGCGCATGATCGGCGAACACCAGGTCAGGGTCTTTGGCTGGTATGACAATGAGTGGGGGTTTTCGGCACGGATGCTGGATGTCGCGCGCCTGATGGCCCAGGCGGAATAATCCGCAGCGCCGCCACGCGCTGCGGATTTGTTCACGAAACTCAATCGTGAGGCAGACTGCCCGCCCCGTGTCCGGCCATCCCACCCGAAACCTCTTCGGTCGATTCTTCGGCCAGTTCCTCAGGCAGAATCAGGTTCAGCACGATTGCAATCAGGGCAGCAGGCAGCAGGCCACTGGTCATCAGAATACGCAAGGTATCCGGCAGGTGCTGAACCGCTCCAGGTTCCAACTGCAGCCCAAGACCAATCGAAAGCGAAATCGCAAAGATCACCATATTGCGGCGGTTCCAACCCACATCCGACAGCATCGAGATACCCGCCGCGACCACCATACCGAACATGACGATCACACCGCCGCCCAGCACCTCGATAGGCACGGTGCGGATGATTGCTCCGACCTTTGGCACGAGCCCGCACAGGATCAGGAACACGGCCCCGCAGGTCACCACATGGCGGCTCATCACGCCGGTCATCGCGATCAAGCCGACATTCTGGCTGAACGACGTATTGGGAAAACCGCCGAACATGCCCGCAAGCGCAGTTCCGAAACCATCGGCGTAGGTCGCGCCCGCGATCTCCTCGTCGGTGGCTTCGCGACCTGCCCCGCCCTTGGTGATCCCCGACACGTCCCCGACGGTTTCGATGGCCGAAACGAAGGACATCAGAGCAAACCCGATCACGGCGGCCAGCGAGAACTCGAACCCATATTTGAACGGCACCGGCAGCGCAAAGGCCGAGGCGCGCGACCAACTTGTGCCAATGGCTTCGAACGTCACCATGCCAACCATCAGGGCATAGACATAGCCGACGGCCAACCCGACCAACACCGCAGAGACCGAAAGCATACCGCGCGCAAAGAACTTGAGCCCCAGAGTCACAACAACCACAACCAGCGCAGCGGACCAATTGAGCAGCGATCCGTATTCCGGGGTGCCAATCGCAGGCACGCCGCCCGCAGAATATTGTATGCCGACCTTGACCAGCGCCAAACCGATCATGGTCACCACCAATCCCGTCACCAGCGGTGGCAACGCAAACCTTATCTTTCCGATGAACAGGCCAAGGAAGGCGTGAAACAAACCACCAATCAGGACGCCGCCAAACAGCGCCGCCAAAGCATCCACACCTTTGCCAGCGACCAGAGGGATCATGACGGGAAGGAACGCAAAACTCGTTCCCTGTACAATCGGTAACGCAGCACCCACCGGGCCTAGCGTCACAGTCTGCAGCAGGGTCGCAAGACCCGCAAACAGCATCGACATCTGGATCAGGTAGAGCAGTTCAGGAAAATCCGGGGAATTCGAGCCAAATCCAAACCCGGCTGCACCGGCCACGATGATGGCCGGGGTCACGTTTGAAACGAACATCGCCAGAACGTGCTGAATGCCCAGCGGTATCGCCTTGTGCAGGGCGGGTGTGTAATTCGGGTCCCGAAGCTGTTCGGGCGTCCCTATCGAAGTTTCAGCCATGATCTCAATGTCCTCCCTAAGATCCAATGGGGGTCTTGCCGCTTCTCTGGCGGCTTCGGTTCTGGTTTCAGCGATCGACCACCTCGTACGGTGTGCTGAACCAGTGTTCTTCCAGATTCGGGCCTTCCCCGATCCGATCAACAACCGCGAACAGGCCGGGGGCGTACAAAGGTGTCAGAACCCCGTGCCATGTGCCCCGGTGATAGTTCACTGCCTGTCCGGGATGAGTGATGAATGCGCATGGCCGCCCCGGTTGTCCCTCTTCATCCGGGGCGACGATCACCAGGAAAGACTGATGGGTCATCGGGATGAAAGCCTGACTGCCATCGGGATGACGCTCGACCATCTCCAGCAGGTATGGCAATTCGCGTGGATTGGCATTGAACAGGCTGATACCGGCGTCCGCATCACCAAAATCCATCCTGGCTCGGTCATGGTACCGCCCGCACTGGCCCTGATTGATGATCTTGTCAGGCGCGCCCGAGATATCGATCAGATCACCAAAGGGCGCGAAGGCTTCGGTCGAGATCGGTTCAGCGACAATCCGGGTCATGAGGGCAGCACATCGCGCAAACGAAACTCGGCGATCCGCTCGACCTGTTTGCAGGCTTCGGAAAATTCCGTATCGCGATCCTGTTCGATGCGCCGCTGGAATGCACCAAGGATCGAAGCTTTGTTGTGGTCCCGCACTGCAATGATGAACGGAAAGCCGAATTTGTCAGTGTAGCGCTGGTTCAGATCGGTGAAGGTGGCGCGTTCCTCATCCGTCAGCGCATCCAGCCCTGCCGAGGCTTGCTCGGATGTGCTTTCCTGTGTCAGCCGCTTGGCCTGTGCCAGTTTACCGGCCAGATCGGGGTGAGCTGTCAAAACCCCCAACCGTTCTTCGGCTGAGGCGGATCGGAACATGCGGGTCAAAGCATTGTGCAAGCCGCCCGCGGTATCATGCGCCGCACCCAATTCCAGATCATAGGCACGCTCGGCGATCCAAGCGGAATGCTCGAAAATCCCTCCATACGCAGACACAAATTCATCGCGCCCCATCCGCGAGGGTTTTGGACGCACAACCGATGGGTGCGTTTCGGCCCAATGCTCCGCAATCTGCAAACGCGTTGCGAACCATACATCCGAGAACCCGCGCGCGTAATCCAGAAACCGTTTCAACGCCATGACCCGCCCCGGACGCCCGATCAGGCGGCAGTGCAGGCCGATCGACAGCATTTTGGGCGCGCCAGCTTCACCTTCTGCATAAAGCGCATCGAAGCTGTCTTTCAGGTAGGAATAGAATTGATCCCCGGCGTTGAACCCCTGCGGCGTGGCAAAGCGCATATCGTTGCAGTCCAGCGTATAAGGAACGATCAACTGATCCCGCCCACCGGCCGGCATCCAGTACGGAAGATCGTCTGCATAGGTGTCCGCGACATAGGCAAAGCCACCTTCCTCGGCGACCAGTCGCACGGTGTTGTCCGAACAACGCCCGGTGTACCAACCGCGCGGGCGTTCTCCTACGACCTCGGTATGAAGGCGGATCGCCTCGTCGATCTGGGCTCGCTCTTGTTCTACGGGCATGTCCTTGTGCTCGACCCATTTCAGGCCATGGCTGGCGATCTCCCACCCGGCCGATTTCATCGCCGCCACCTGATCCGGTGAACGCGCCAGCGCTGTGGCCACGCCATAAACGGTGATCGGCAGATCTTTCATCAACCGATGCAGGCGCCAGAACCCCGCCCGCGCCCCGTATTCGTAGATCGATTCCATGCTCCAGTGACGCTGGCCAGGCCATTGCGCCGCGCCCACGATCTCGGACAAGAACGCCTCGGACGCGGCATCCCCGTGCAGAATACAGTTTTCGCCGCCCTCTTCGTAATTCAGCACGATCTGCACAGCCAGTTTTGCCCCGCCGGGCCATGCGGCATCAGGCGGGTTGGCTCCGTATCCGATCATATCACGGGGGTAACGAGGCGGCTGCATAGGGTCTTCCAGTCCGTTAGGTGTTTTGACAGGTTTACCCCAGAAACACTCCTTTGATTATCAAATCAATCCGAACACTGTTTCCGGTTCTTTCGGCATTTCAACCGTTTTGCGGTTTGTCCCAGACTGTGGCACACCGAAGCAAACACATAGGAGAGACCCTTGGCTGGCTATCTGACGACCCACGTTCTGGACACGGCGCGCGGCTGCCCCGCCGAAGGTCTGAAAATCGCACTTTATGCGGTGTCTGGAAACTCTCATCGCAAACTGGTCGAGATGGAAACCAACGCGGATGGCCGAACCAACAGTCCGATCCTGCCGCAGGACGACTTCAAGACCGGCACATATGAATTGATCTTTTTTGCCGGAGATTACCTGCGCGCAACGGGTCAGGACGGTGATGACCCACTGTTTCTGGATCAGGTTCCGATCCGCTTTGGCATGTCCGACCCGGATGCCCATTACCATGTGCCGCTGCTTCTATCCCCTTATGGGTATTCGACCTATCGGGGCAGCTAGGCCTAGATTTCGGCGCTGCGGACCACCTTGCCGATGCGGTCAATCATGAAGTCCATAAACAGCCGCGCCTTGGGGTCCTGATGGCGGCGATGGGTGTACAAACAGGCCATCTGTACCGGAACCGGAGGCGTTTGCGTCGCCACCGGGATCAGCAGTCCTGCTTTCAGGTGTTCGGACACCTCGAAAACAGGTTTCATGGCAATCCCCTGCCCAGACAACGCCCAATCGGTCAGCACGTCGCCATCGTCACACTCATAACGGCCCGAAACAGCGAACCGTTTCGGGCCATCAGATGTTTCCAGCATCCACTGAAACTCTGCCGCGCCGGGGAAGCGCAGGTTCAGACACTCGTGCTTGCCTGAAATCAGGTCGGTCCCAGATTCGGGCATCCCACATCGACTCACGTAATCCGGGGCCGCGCAGAGCACGCGCTGGCAATCCGCGATCTTACGGATGCGCAGAGTGCTGTCCTCGGGCTGGCCAATGAAAAAGGCCAGATCCAGCCCTTCGGTAGTCAAATCGACCGAGCGGTCCGTCAACCTGAGCCGTACATCGATCTCAGGGTATTCCGACAGAAAATCGGGCACGTGAGGCGCCAGCAACCGGCGCCCGACCCCCAACGGCGCGGCCACAAACAGCGATCCGCGGGGCGCTTCGGTCAAATGCGTGACCTGCGCCTCGGCCTCATCCACCGCATCCAGAACTGCGACTGCACCGGGATAAAACGCCCGCCCCTGCTCGGTCGGGGTCAGGTTGCGCGTGGTCCGTTGAAACAGGCGCACCCCCAAATGATCCTCAAGCTGCGAAATCCGCGCCGATGTCACCGCAGGTGAGATTCGCATATCGCGCCCGGCGGCTGACATACTGCCCAGATCATAAACCCGTACAAAGGTGCGAATGTTGTCGAGATAGGACATCTTATCGTTTTTTTTGATACAGTTTGACAATATACGGGAATACCGAAGAAAAGCCCGTTTGCCTAGTGTGGCGCAACGCAATCGGAGACATTAGCATGTACGACTTCGCCGTGTTCTGGGATTGGATTGGTTTTGGCGTGCGCTGGCTGCATGTCATCACTGCGATCGCCTGGATCGGATCATCCTTCTATTTCATCGCGCTGGACCTTGGCCTGAACCGCGACATCCCCGGCCCGGCGGACGGCGAGGAATGGCAGGTCCACGGCGGCGGATTCTACCACATCCAGAAATATCTTGTTGCGCCCGAACGGATGCCCGACCACCTGACCTGGTTCAAATGGGAAAGCTATGCCACATGGCTCAGCGGCGCTGCACTGCTGATGATCGTCTATTGGGTCGGCGGAGAGCTGTATCTGATCGACGCCCAAAAGGCCGATCTGGCGCTGTGGCAAGGCATCCTGATCTCGGCTGCCTCGCTGACTGTCGGTTGGTTGGCCTATGACTTCCTGTGCAAATCGGGGCTCGGCGAACGCCCGACACTGCTGATGGTTCTGCTGTTCGTCCTGCTGGTGGCGATGGGCTGGGGTTATAACCAGATCTTCACCGGCCGCGCGATGATGCTGCATCTGGGGGCGTTCACGGCCACGATCATGACCGCGAACGTGTTCTTCATCATCATGCCAAACCAACGCATTGTGGTGGATGATCTCAAAAACGGACGTACACCTGACCCGAAGTACGGCAAGATCGCCAAGCTGCGTTCGACCCACAACAATTATCTGACCTTGCCCGTCGTATTCCTGATGCTGTCGAACCACTACCCGCTGGCTTTCGCGACCAAGTATAACTGGATCATCGCCGCACTGGTCTTCCTCATGGGTGTCACCATCCGGCACTATTTCAACACCCGCCACGCGCGCGCCGGCAACCCAACCTGGACATGGGCCGTAACCGCCCTGCTGTTCCTTGCTATCATGTGGCTGTCGACCGCCTCGATGCACGACCCGCTGGAAGAGGCCGAAGCGCAGCAGCTCACGCCCTATGAACAGAAATTCGCAGCCGCGGAAGGCTTTGAAGAAGCGCACGATGTCGTGCTGGGCCGCTGTTCCATGTGCCACGCGCGCGAGCCTGTTTGGGAAGGTATCCTTTGGGCGCCCAAGGGCGTCTTGCTGGAAACCGAGGCCGACATTGCGCAGAATGCGCAGCAGATTTACCTGCAATCCGGCGTCACCCACGCAATGCCGCCTGCGAACGTGACGTATATGGAGCCCGAAGATCGGGAGGCGATTGTCCGCTGGTTCCGAAATGCCGGTCTCTAGCGGATTGGCACTTGTGGCGGTCAATAAAAGCGACTGAGCCTTGTTTAGTTCTTCCCCTAAGCGCCGTCAGATGCTCTAAATGAATTCAACACGCCGCATTCGTATTGGATCGCGGCGATAGCGATTTCGACTTGGGGCAGTTGGAGCCAGACAATGACAGGGAGCAGACCGCGCAGCGTTCTGAGATGCTGGCTCTATGGCGTACTGATTGCCCTCGCTCCCAATCTCGCAAATGCTTTGGAAACCACCCTGTCCGCACCCGGCGCCTCGAAGGACCTCGTGGACCGGCTGGAAGAAACGTCTTCCGTCTTCACCTCGGAATCGCGGGGCCTTGATACGTCGCTGGAAATCCTGTCAGCAGCTCTGTCCGACTACCGAACCATCGTTCAGATCATGTATGATGAAGGCTATTTCAGCCCCGTCGTCAGTATCAAACTGGACGGTCAGGAAGCCGCCAATATCAACTCCCTGAACGTCCCGGCACAGTTCAGACGGGCAACGATCCTTGTGACACCGGGACGAAAGTTCAAATTCGGCACGGCGATCGTGCAACCGCTGGCCCCGGGCACCGAACTGCCTGAAGAATTCGCCACGGGCAAGACTGCGACCACAGGGGCGATCCAACAAGCAGCCTCGGCCGGGGTGCAGGGCTGGCGCGACACCGGCCATGCCAAGGCGGAAGTGGCAGATCAAACGGTGATCGCGCGCCATGCCCAGGCACGGCTGGACGCGACGATTGATCTGGCCCCCGGCCCGAGGCTGAGATTCGGCAAGATGATCATTCAGGGCGACACCAATGTCCGCCACCGCTCAATCGAAAAAATCGCAGGTTTCCCGTCAGGCGAGGTGTATTCGCCGGAACAGGTGCAAAAGGTCGGCACACGGCTGCGACGCACCGGCACGTTCAGCACCGTCGCGCTTAAGGAGCATGACGAACCGAACCCGGATGGCACGCTGGATTTCGACGCGACGTTTGAGGACCTGCCACCGCGCCGGCTGACCTTCGGTGCCGAAATCGCATCGCGCGATGGGGTGGACGTTACAGCCACATGGACCCATCGAAACGTGTTCAGGCGGGCTGAGCGGCTGAGGTTCGAGGCCGCGATCCGCAACATCGGCGGCGCCGAGGATATCGACGGGCGCATTGGCCTGCGCCTGGACCAACCCGACCGTCTGGGACCCGATGACAATACATTCTGGAGCGCCCTGCTGGAGCGGCGCAATACCGAGAACTACAATGTTTCGGTCGCCTCGCTTGCTTATGGTGCCCGCCGTACATTCTCGGACCGTCTTTATGCCGAAGCCTCGGCAGGGTTCCAATGGTCGGACGCGGATGACGCCTATGGCAACGGGCGCAAGTTCCGGTACTTTATCATTCCTTTCCGGTCCGAGTGGGATGAGCGTGACAGTAAAGTCAGCGCCACGCGGGGGTACTATCTGGATTCACAGCTGATGCCCTTCGTGGGATTCTCGGGTTCGGACACCGGCTTTCGAATGTTCTTTGACGGGCGCGCCTATAATGATCTGGGCACGGCCGGTCGGCTGGTGCTGGCAGGGCGCGTGCAACTGGGATCGGTCATCGGACCGCCTGCGGATGGCGTTACCCCGGACTTTCTGTTTTTCTCGGGCGGCGCGGGAACGGTGCGCGGTCAGCCGTATGAAAGCCTCGGCATCCCCGTCGGAGATGGCGTCGCCGGGGGGAAATCGTTCCTGGGCCTGTCAGCCGAAGTACGCGGACGTGTAACCGATGCCATCTCGTTAGTCGGGTTCTACGATTACGGAGTGGTCGACACGTCCTCGTTCATCGGCAGCGGTTCGCAAGAGCATTCTGGCGCGGGGCTTGGAATCCGGTATGATCTGGGAGGCTTCGGCCCCTTGCGTTTTGACCTTGCGGTGCCGGTTCAGGGCGACACCGGCGACGGGCTTCAATTTTACCTCGGGATCGGGCAGGCATTCTGATGATGCGTCGCGTTGCATATCCACTGTTGCTAAGCTCGGCAGCGATGATCGCACCAATTGCGGCGGTCGCTCAGGACGAGGGCGGCAGCATGATCGAACGGTTCCTGCAGGATACCCTTTCAGGCGATGACCAGAATGTCCGGGTGATCGGGCTGGAAGGTGCCTTAAGTTCCCGCGCGACCATTCAGGAAATCACCGTTGCCGATGACGAGGGCGTCTGGCTGACCATCAAAAATGCCGAACTGGATTGGAACAGGCTGGCGCTGCTGCGTGGCAGGTTCTCGGTCAATACACTTTCGGCGCAGGAAATCGACGTTGCCCGCGCTCCGGGCACAACAACCAAGGATACACCTCCCCCATCGGCTGAGACCCAGCCCTTTCAACTGCCCGAGCTTCCGGTTTCCATCGAAATCGGTGAACTTCGGGTCGATGATCTGTCTCTGGGCAAACCGCTGATCGGCGTCGCTGCCGATCTTGCCGTAAACGGCAACATTTCACTGGCTGACGGAACGCTGGATACTACGCTGGATATCGACCGGCTGGACCGCGCGGGGGATACGATTGACCTCAAGGCAGGCTTTCAGAACGACAGCCGACAGATCGATCTGGATCTGACCGTCTCGGAAGCGTCCGGCGGATTGATCGCGACCGCATTGTCCATCCCCGATGCTCCGCCTCTCGAACTGACAGCGAAAGGCTCGGGTCCTGTAACGGATTTCAATGCCGATATAGGGCTTAGCAGTGATCAGCAACTTCGCGTGTCCGGGCAGGTTCAACTGCGCACCGCCGAAGAGAACGGCACTGCATCGGACGGCATCGCCTTTACCGCTGATCTCGGGGGCGACCTGACACCGTTTCTGGCCGAAGAGATGGACACATTCTTTGGCGCCGACACCCAACTACTGGTGGACGGGCGCACCTATTCCGACGGCGCGCTGGATATTTCGAATATCGAGGTCACATCCGAGGCGCTGGAACTCAAAAGCGAGTTGACCCTTGCGTCGGGTGGAGTGTTGCAGCTGGTCGCCCTGCAGGGTCGCATAGCGCCGCCGGACGGTAACACCGTTGTCCTGCCCATCAGCGGAGGAGACACCTCCATTGGCGCGGCACAGATTTCAGCATTGTTCAACGCTGCAAACGGTAACCTCTGGGACCTGAGTCTGACCACGAGCAATATTGAGACCCCCAACCTGAACCTGGATCACGCAAGGATCAGCGGGCAAGGCACGCTGGACCAGTCCGGTGGTTTGTCGATGGAAGGCGATGTGCAGGCTGTTCTGGATGGTGTCGATTTGACCGACGCAGCATTGAATGCTGCCGTCGGGGATCAGATCACGCTGGACGGGCAGTTCGACTATGGCAAAGACCAGTTACTGCAACTTTCCGGGTTCGAACTGGTCGGCAGCGATTACACCCTCGGGGCCGATGCGGTCGTCAGTGGGCTTGCTACCGGATTGCAGGTTGATGGCGAGGCAGTATTGCAGGCGAATGAACTGTCGCGGTTCTCTGATCTGGCCAAACTCAAGCTTGGCGGTGAGGCTTCGATCCGTGTCGAAGGTAAGGGCTCACCGCTGGAACGCAGTTTTGATGGCAAGGTGGCGGTGAATGGGCGCGATCTCGTAACCGGGCGCGACGATATTGATCCCATGATCACCGGCGAGACCGAGATCGTTTTGGATGCCAAACGCGGCACCGACGGAGTGACCGTTCGCGCATTCACCATCAATGGCGATGCATTGACGGCACAAGCCAGCGGCACGGTCACGACTCCTAATGGCGATCTGACCATTGATGGTCAGGCCAGCGTCAATGCCCCCGATCTGGCGGTGTTTTCCGGCATCGCCAAGCGTGATTTGGCGGGCGCATTGCAAGCCCGTCTGAATGGCAAAGGCACCGTCCAGACGCTGGAATTCGACGGTCAGGCCAGCGTGATCGGGACAAGTATCCAAACCGGCATGACCGAGTTCGATCCGCTTCTGAAAGGTCGCATATCGATCAATCTGGATGGTGCACATTCAGGCGATCAGATCGTCATCCGAAATGCCACCGTGAAAAGCGCCGCTCTGACCGCCCAGGTCGGGGCGACGATCGATTATCCGACCGACAATATTGCAGTCGATGGAAGCGCCAGTTTGAACGCGCCGGACTTGTCTTTGTTCTCGGGCCTGGCGGGGCGGGGTCTGGCCGGTGCGGTCAAGGCAGACCTCTCAGGCCGCGCGGCGCAGGGAAGCAAGACATTTGACGTCAAAGGCAATCTGAGCGCAGATGATCTTGGAACAGGGATCAAAGCAGTCGATGCGCTGGTTGAAGGACGAACAACGCTAAACGTGGATGCGGAGAACGATGATCAGGGCTTGAACATCCGCACGTTCCAACTGAACGGCACCGCACTGACCGCAAATGCCTCGGGCCGCCTGGACCGCGACGCAGGAGGTCTGGATTTCTCGGCGATGCTGGACAATGTCGGTCGTCTTTCATCCACGCTGTCCGGGCCGCTCAAACTGGAGGGCAACGTCGCGCCAACCGGATCGGGCCTGGAGGGCAATGCGCGCCTGTTGGGTCCTGACAGCTCTTACGCCAATCTCACCGGATCGGTTGACACCAATGGCACGGCCGATCTTGACTTTGAGGCGCGCCTCAACCGGATCGAGCGCGTCGTGCCCGAATTCCCGGGAACCATCTCCGCGTCCGGCACCGCCCGCCGTGACGCAGGCAAGTGGACAATCGACGCCAAGGCAGACGGCCCGGCTCAGATCAACGGTACCGTCTCCGGTACGTTTGACGAAGACAATGGCGAGGCGGATCTCAAGATGCAGGGCGGCGTCAATATTGGCATCGCGAACGCCTTTATCTCACCCAACAATCTGGAAGGCACGGCCCGGTTCGATCTGGCCCTGAAAGGGGCGCCTGCACTGGGTGCGCTCAGCGGGACCGTTTCAACATCCGGCGCATCGATGGCTTTGCCGGACGTGGGGCAAACGATCACCGGTATCGGAGGCTCGGTCAATATCGCGCAAAGCCGCGCCACGATTTCGCTGCAAGGCGGGCTGCGCGCCGGCGGAGGTTTCACCGTCAACGGTCCCGTTGATCTGACCCCGCCCTTCAACGCCCAGATCACCACCGCGCTCAACAATCTCGTCCTTACTGATAAACTGCTCTACGAAACCACATTAAATGGTCAGATCGCTTTGACCGGAGCATTGGCGGGCAACAGTTCCCTGGCCGGTCAGATCACCTTTGGTGAGACCAACATCAACCTCGCCGCCGCTGCCGGGGCGGTTGGCGCGGCACCGATACCCGTGATCGAGCATCTCGATGAAAGCCGTGCTGGGTTCGTCACACGGGAACGCGCCAATCTGGTGGAGTCCGAAGACGAGGTCAAAAGCAATTCGCGCATGGCACTGGATATCGGCTTGCTTGCACCCAAGGCGGTTTTTGTGCGGGGCCGTGGTGTCAACGCTGAGCTGGGCGGACGCATTCAGATCGGCGGAACCACAACATCCGTCATACCGTCGGGCCAGATCGAATTGATCCGGGGCAATATCGACATCCTGGGTCGCCGCCTTGCCCTGACCAAAGGTCTGGTGACCCTGCAGGGCGACCTGACCCCCTATATCGAGTTCGAATCCTCGACCAGCACCTCAGACGGCACCGCGACGATCGAAATCGCCGGACCGCTGGACTCGCCCGAGGTCGACGTATTCTCTGACCCGGAGCGCCCGACCGAAGAAGCCCTGGCCATGCTGCTTTTCGGCAACCGCTTCTCTGAACTTTCGCCCTTTGTCATCGCACAGATGGCGGCGTCTCTTGCCCAGCTCAGCGGTGCGGGCGGGGACGCAACCAAAGGTGTGCGCGAGGCGACCGGACTGGATACCATCGACGTGGGAGCGACCGAGGGGGGCGCCGGCCGGTTGGGGGCGGGCGCCTATCTGAGCGACAATCTCTACACCGATTTCACCGTCAATACCGAGGGCGATACCGAGGTGAACCTGAACCTCGACGTCACTGACAGCTTCACGGTACGCGGTACGGTGGACGGCCGCGGCGAGACGGGTCTCGGCATCTTTTTCGAACGCGACTACTGATCACGAAAAAAGACAACTCCCAAAAGCAAGCCTCTTACCGGAGGATTCGCTGATTGTGTTTCCGGCGCTGCCACGATCAGCGAAGCCTTAATGTCAGTTTCGAGCCCTAAGTTCAAATTTCTGCACCGTGCATCAATGCCGGAAGTGCAGAAGAAAGCTGTCGTTGAGTGTTCTATTCAAACCGCACCTTCTTCACTTTTTGGGTTGTGCTTTTGCTCTCAAGGGATGTCTCATGCAAATTGCAATGTGATCATTGGAGCTTAGCCGTGTTCGACGCGTCGACATACCTCGCGATAACTTCGATTGCAGTCATCGGCACTGTTCACGTCTTCTGCGTGTCCTTTTACCGGAGATTCCCCACCCTAGCAGGCTGGCTTTCTGATTTTTCATCAGGGATCGGACTTGGCTATGCTTTTCTTTTCTTATTGCCAAAAATCGGTGAATTGTCGGCCGATTTGGCTGCAAATGGGAAATGGGAAAACTCGCTGTTCGGTTATTCGCTCCTAGGATTTCTCATTTACTACTTGCTGGAAGCCAGTCGCGACACGGGGACCGATAACAGGTTGTCGCTCGGCTTGGACACGGTGGCGCTTGGAACCTATAACTGCTTGCTTGCCATTACCGTCATGCAAACGACGGGAACATCACCTGAGCTGTACGCTGTTGGGACGTTGGCCTATTCATTGCATTTGTTTGGGGTGAATATCTTTCTTTATAAGACCCACCCCGGGCACATGTCTGGATGGCTACGCGCATACTTTGTCGCGTCGCTTGCAGTCGGCATATTGATCGGTCTCAACGCAGACAAAAGTAGCATGATCTATTCAATTGCAACTGGGCTAACAGGGGGCGTGATAATAGCTCTGTCTCTTCGGGTTAAACTCCCCAGCTTTTCGGCGGTGAATACAAAAGCACTTTTGATTGGTGTGGTGTTTGCTGCGGTCGCAGTCGAGGTCACCCGGTACTAATCCGACGACACTGTTAAGTCATTCTATAGTATAAGCCGAGCCATTTGGCTCAGCTTACTAGATTAAGATAATCTGAAATTCACTTGCTCAAAGTCTCTGCAATTCCTTTCATCGCAACCATAGAGTCCAGGTACATAGCTGTGTTCTGAACTTCTGGTTGGCTTGATAGCTTCACCATAACCACATTGGCTTTCTGGTTCACATACAATAGCTGCCCATAGACACCAATGCCGTAGAAAGCACCATTCTCTCTATCTTTGACCCAGACTTGGTTACGGTAGTGGAATCCTTCAAACACCTCTGCATATGCGCTTTTCTCATAAGCTGCGATAACGTCATCATTTGCTTGAATCGTGTCAGCTATCCAATTTGGAGGAATAACTTGAGTGTCGTTAACCTTTCCGTTGTCCAGCATCATTATGCCAAATCGCAATAGGTCACGAGAGCTGGTAAACAACCCACCACTCGTTTGCACAATCCTTTTGGGCCCTAGTTCGCTATATGCAGGGTCCTGAGCACCGATGTCCTGCCACAACTCGGCCAGTACATCCAGATAGCTTTCTCCAGTTGCCGACTCGATAACCATACCCAGCAGCGCAGATAGCACTGAACGGTAACTATAAACTTCACCGTCTTCTACCAAGGTCTCGCGATCACTAAGAGAGATCATGTACTCTTTAACACCAGACTCAGTATCACAAATTTCAACCTTTTCAGAGAGGTCCTGACCAAAGGCACAGAACAGATCACCGGCATCGTCTAAGTAGCCGCTAGAGGCATCTTTCCAATCAACAGCAGCGGTCATATCAAGTAGGTGTCTAACTGTTGTATTTTTGAATGCTGGGCCTTCCAACTCTGGCAGGTATTCGGTGATCAGCTTTTTAGTATCTAATTCTCCCGCCTCAACCGCCAGCCCCGCTGCCATACCCAACACTGTCTTGGTGATCGAGTGAATGCGGTGAGGCGTATCAGCTCTCATGCCATTGAAATACTTTTCAGCGACCAATTTGCCATCGTGATAAATCAAAAAGCTATCGGTATGCGTTTGATGCAACCAGTCGTTGATGTTCTGTTCTTCATTATTGCTAGCTGTGAAAACAAAAGTCTCAAGCTCAGTTGGGTATGCCGCTTTTTCCAAAGTACGCACCCAATCTGACGGTGGAACTCGTGCTAATTCGCCAAAAACACTTGTGCCTTCAAATATCCAAGGGCTTCTATCTACAGACTCAACGGTTTCATCCCAGAAATAACCAGCCTCTGCGCTTGCTGGTTTTGCAGAAGCAGTAAATACCGCACCGGACCCCAAAAGAGCGATAGCAATAGCGGAAATCACTAACAGCTTGTTTGCATTTCTTTTCATTTTGGGGATCTCCGTCCGACTAGACAATCTCTAAGCAATCCAGCCACGCTTCAGCTCTGGTGTCTAGCCCCCTATGTTTGGGCCAGAGACTGTCAGACGACTGCGAATTATTCTCTGGTAGGACAGTTTAGTAGTCGCAAGCGACGGACGGCAGATACTGTGCGTTAGTCGCCTTGAGCAATGCCCGCTTCGTACGCATCTCGGAGGATGTAAAGCTCGTAATGAAGGTCCGCTTCGGTGTGAGATCAGTCATCAGAAAGCGATGAGCATAAGGCGGCTTTGTCCGCTCAGCCGACACTCTCCAAGCTAAAAAACCCTCGCAGCGCTCTGCGAGGATGTTTTTCTTGTAAGAGCCGTTGCACCTTGCGTTTTTTGACTATGCAACACTTCCGATAACAGACGTGCCTAAACGCCGCCCTTTCCCGGATGCATAAAGTCTATTCCGCAGCGATGGCCTCTTCGATCTTTTCGACACGAATAGCCGAGAACTTGAACTCGGGGATCTTGCCATATGGGTCGATGGCCGAATTGGTCAGGATATTCGCCGCCGCTTCAACATAGGCGAACGGGATGAATACCATATCTTCGGCGATCGCCCGGTCAGCACGTGCCATGATCTCGATCGATCCGCGACGGGTGGTCAGACGGATCATCTCACCCGGCTCGATCCCCATCAGTTTCAGCGTGCGGGGGTTCAGCGAACAGTTCGCCTCGGGCTCGACCGTGTCCAGGACATTCGACCGACGGGTCATCGAACCCGTATGCCAATGCTCCAGTTGACGGCCTGTGGTGGCGATCATGGGGTATTCGTCATCCGGCGCCTCATCCGGCGGAATGACGCTGGCTGGCGTGAACCGGGCCCGACCATCGGCGCGCGGGAAGCCGTCGCCGAACACAATCGCCTGCCCGGGGTCCGTCTCGGACAGAGACGGATAGGTGATCGTCTCGGTCTCAAGCCGTTCCCAAGTGATATTGTCGAGCGAGTTCATCGTCAGCTTCATCTCGGCGAAAACCTGAGACACATCCATGTAATCCCAATTCAGACCGATCCGCTGCGCAAGCTCAACGGTGATCTTCCAATCCTCGCGCGCTTCACCCGGAGGCGTCACAGCCGGACGTACACGCTGCACCTGACGGTTGGTGTTCGACACGGTTCCGTTCTTCTCATACAGCGCCGAAGCAGGCAGGATGATGTCGGCATAGTTCGCCGTTTCGGTCAGGAAGATGTCCTGCACGATCATCAGCTCAAGCTTGGCTAGAGCGTCGCGCGCGTGGCCAACATCCGGGTCGGACATCGCCGGGTTTTCACCCTGAATGTACATCCCTTTGATGTTGCCCGCATAGGCTTGGTCGATGATCTCGGTAACGGTCAGGCCCTTCTCGTTCGAGAAGTCGCGCTCATCATTCCATACATTGTTGAACTTGGCCCGAATGCCGTCATCGGTGACCGACTGGTAATCCGGCAAGAACATCGGGATCAGACCCGCATCCGAGGCGCCCTGAACGTTGTTCTGACCCCGCAGCGGGTGAAGACCCGCGCCCGGCTTGCCAACGTTACCAGTCATCAAGGCCAGCGAGATCAGGCAGCGCGAATTATCGGTTCCGTGGATGTGCTGGCTGACGCCCATACCCCAGAAGATCAGACCGGCCTTGGCTTGTGCAAAGGTACGCGCGACGCGGCGCAGCTGATCCGGTTCAATACCGCAGATCGGTGCCATTGCCTCAGGCGTGAAGGCGCGCAGATGCTCTTTCTCGGCCTCCCAGTTTTCAGTCCAGCGGTGGATGTATTGGCTGTCATAGAGCTCCTCTTCGACGATCACGTTCATGATCGCGTTGAGCATCGAGACATCCGCACCGGGGCGGAATTGCAGCATCTCATCCGCGAACTTGCGCATCCCAACGCCGCGCGGGTCCATCACGATCAGCTTGCCACCGCGCTTGGTGAACTGCTTGAAGTAGGTCGCCGCGACAGGGTGGTTTTCGATCGGGTTGGCCCCGATAATGATCGCCACATCCGCGTTTTCGATCTCGTTGAAGGTAGCAGTAACAGCACCGGAGCCGACATTTTCGATCAGAGCCGCAACCGACGACGCGTGGCACAGACGGGTGCAGTGGTCAACGTTGTTGTGGCGGAAGCCCTGACGGATGAACTTCTGGAACAGATAGGCTTCTTCGTTGGTGCATTTGGCCGAGCCAAAGCCTGCGACACTGCGCGGATCTTCCTCGCGCAAGGCTTTCAGCTTGGTGGCGGCCAGATCCATCGCCTCTTCCCAGGTCGCTTCGCGGAAGTGAGTCGACAGATCGCTGGGATCAACATTCAGGCCCTTGGCCGGTGCATCGTCGCGCCGGATCAGCGGCTTGGTCAGGCGATGGGGGTGGTGGATATAGTCGAAACCAAAGCGGCCTTTGACGCACAGGCGGCCTTCGTTGGCGGGGCCGTTGATACCCTCGACATATTTAACCTTGCCGTCTTTGACCTTCAGCGAGACTTTGCAGCCAACGCCGCAGAACGGGCAGACGCTTTCGGTTTCGCTGTCGTAATCCTTGCTGTCACCCCTCTGCTGGTCATCCAGCACAGTTGCAGGCATTAGGGCGCCTGTCGGGCAGGCCTGAACGCATTCACCGCAGGCCACACAGGTTGAATCACCCATCGGGTCGTTCTGGTCAAACACCACCTGCGCGGTATGACCACGACCGGCCATGCCGATCACGTCATTGACTTGCACGTCACGGCAGGCCCGAACGCAGAGGTTGCAGTTGATGCAGGCGTCCAAATTGACGCGCATCGCAACGTGGCTGTCATCCAACAGCGGGATTTTCTCAGCCTCTTTCGCCGGGAAACGGCTGTCGCTGACATCGTTCAGTTTCGCCATATCCCAGAAATGGCTGGACGTGTCGTGGGCTTCCTCGGGCTGGTCGGCAACCAACAGTTCCATGACCATGGCACGCGATTTCTCGGCCCGGTCACTGTCGGTTTTCACCACCATACCGTCCGCCGCCGGGCGGATGCACGAGGCAACCAGTGTGCGCTCACCTTCCACCTCAACCATACAGGCGCGGCAATTGCCGTCGGGTCTGTAACCGGGTTGCGGCTTGTGACACAGGTGCGGGATTGTGAACCCTTGCCCCTTGGCGGCTTCCCAGATGGTCCAGCCTTCGGGCACGGTGACGTCTTCGCCGTTCAGGTTGAAGGTGACGGTCTTGTTTGGGCTTGCATCAAGCATGGCTGTCTCCCTCAGATTTCGTTAGCGAAATGTTTCATGACAAGGCGGATCGGGTTCGGGGCCGCCTGCCCCAGACCACAGATCGAGGCATCGCCCATGACCTGACACAGGTCTTCCAGTAGGTCCTGATCCCACTTGTCAGCTTGCATCAGCTTCACCGCCTTTTCACAGCCTGCACGGCAGGGCGTGCACTGGCCGCAGCTTTCATCCTCGAAGAAGCGCAGCATGTTCAGCGCCGCATCGCGCGCGGTGTCCTGATCGGACAGAACCACAACCGCAGCGGACCCGATAAAGGTTCCATGCGGTTGCAGCGTGTCGAAATCCAACGGGATATCATCCATCGACGCCGGCAACAGACCCGAGGACGGACCGCCCGGCTGGTACGCCTTGAATGTCTGCCCTTCGGCCATACCTCCGGCCGCCTCAATCACGTCCAAAATGGTCGAACCCGCCGGCAGCAGGTAAACCCCCGGCTTCGCCACCCGGCCCGAGACCGAATAGCTACGCAGTCCCTTACGACCATTCTTTTCGGTGCTGTTAAGACATTCCGGCCCCTCGCGGCACACTTTGGTCACCCAATAGAGCGTCTCGACATTGTGCACCAAGGTCGGGCGGTTGAAGATACCCACCTGCGCCACAAACGGAGGACGGTGACGCGGCAGGCCCTTTTTGCCCTCAATCGACTCGATCATCGCGGATTCTTCACCGCAGATGTATGCTCCGGCACCACGGCGCAGGTCGATGTAACCCTGTTCAACAATCCCGGCCTGTTCCAGAGCGGCAATCTCGCGGGTCAGGATTTCAATAACCGCCGGATATTCGTCGCGCATATAGATAAAGCAGGTCTCAGCCTCAACCGCCCAAGCCGCGATCAACATGCCTTCGAGGAAGATATGCGGCGTACGCTCCAGATAGTAGCGGTCCTTGAATGTACCGGGTTCGCCCTCGTCGCCATTCACGGCCAAATAACGCGGGCCTTCGTTCATACGAACAAAACCCCATTTCTTGCCCGACGGGAAGCCAGCGCCACCAAGACCGCGCAGGCCCGAGGACAGGACGTCTTCCTGCACCTTTTCCCAATCACCACCGTCGCGCAGCTCTTTCAGCTTGGCGTAGCCTCCATTTGCCGCATATGCGGCAAATGCTTCGTAGTCGGGGATGTGCGCGTGGGTGTCATCCGCGGCAATCGCGGCCTGCACCTTTTCCGGCGTCGCGTGGTCGATATGATTGTGACCGATTTCAAGCACCGGGGCAGTATCGCACCGGCCCATGCAAGGCGCACGGAGGACACGCACCCGTGACGGGTCAAGCCCGTCTTCCAGCGCCTTCTGCAACTGCTGGGCACCTGCCATTTCGCAAGACAGTGAATCACAGACCCGAATGGTCAACGCCGGAGGGGGCGTTTCATCTTCCTTCACCACATCGAAGTGGGCATAGAAGGTGGCGGTCTCGTAGATCTCGGCCTGCCCTATCCGCAATTCGACAGCCAGCGCCGCGATGTGATCCGCACTGATATGGCCGTGCTCGTCCTGAATCAGATGAAGAAACTCGATCAACAGATCGCGGCGGCGCGGGCGGTCGCCCAGAAGGCGCGCGATCTCAGCCTGCGCCTCATCCGTGAACTGACGGCCTTTAGGCGTGTGCCGACCTTTGCCTTTACCTGACTTCCAGACGCCCTTGGGTGCGCCTGATGGCTTGGTATCTAATGGTGCCATGATGCCCTCCGATTGAGGCCCCGTGTCTCATCAGATTATCATATCGTCAAATAGCAAATTCATATCGCACGATAACGACAGTTTATCATCGTAAAGACGCCACAACGTCTCGCAGCGCCTCGACTGTGGGCAATTCAGGATCACGCGACAACGTCGCAAGGCAGATCGGTTTGCTGACAACCGGATCGACCAAGGGCAGAACACGGGTCCCTTTCAAATCACCCAATGCACTAATCAGAACACGCGGCACCACTGTCGCCGCCAACCCTTCCCTTGCCATCACCATTGATGCGGTAAATCCACTGGTCTCGGCAACGATGTCGGGATGCAGACCCTGTTCAGCAAAGATGCGATCCAGAATGCGCCTGTTCTGCATTTGCGGCTCCAACAGGCTGAGCGGGAATTCCGCCACCCGCGCCCAGGGCATCGGACCCGTTTCAGCCGTCATGTGTGATGGCACGAGCAGAACATAGGATTCATCATAAAGCGGTTGAACCTGCCGCAAATCTGTTCCGATACTGTCGCCATAGGTGACTCCGGCATCGACACTCCCTTCGTCCAGCCGGTGCTGAATGGCTGTGGCCGACATGGTCTCAATCCGCGTCACAATCCGTGGATGAGCCTGACGCAGGCGCTTGGTCAATCTGCCTGTGAAAGCAATTGCCGTTGGTATGACGCCAAGAATCAGAGTTCCCGTGATCTCGCCTTTGGCCGCCAGCACCTGCTGTTCAAGCGCCTTTGTATCATCGAGTATGCGCCGCGCGCGCTGGACAATCATCTCGCCTTCTTCGGTCAGGCCCTGAAACCGATTGGCACGACGAACGATGGAGACACCCAGCCTGTCCTCAAGATTGCGGATGCGCATCGAGAACGCTGGCTGCGATATCCCGCATTCTTCCGCCGCCTTGGCAAAATGACGATGCCGCGCCAGTGCACTGAGGAGTTGGAGGTCGCGGATTTCGATCATTTTGGGGTGTCTCGGATGGCGGACTAAAAAACTATTCTAGCGAGGTTTTCAGTGCTTAGGAACGCGTGATCTGGTAAGCATTTTCCGATTAGCGCGAACATTCAAGGCAATGTGCCAGCAAGCAGGTTTACTAAGGAGTTAGCTGAATGTCACAGAAGCGGACAAAACTGACTTTCGCTGTTGCGGCGCCAATGGCTGCTCTTAGTCAGAGCCCGTCAAATACGGTGGTTTTCGCCGGTACCAGAACCGGTTAAGTTATTGGCACACTCCGGGCTGTGAAGAAGGTCTATGCAGCATCCGGTAACGAGGACTCACTCCACCGCACAAACGTCCAACCTTCCGCGCTTCGAAGCTGTTAAGCCATCCTAAAAAGATTGACTCAAACTTAATGTCCTGTGTACGATCATAAGCGTTGTTATGTTAAAGGTAGGTCGGTATATCATGAAAATTCTGGCTGGTGCAATCTGTGCTGCATTACTAGGGTTCGGCGCAAATGCTGCGACAATAAATTTTTCTGCGTCCGGAACTTTAAGCGGTGGTCCACTCGTGCAGGTACCAGCCGTTGGTTTACCTGCAGACTGGTCTCTTTCGTTTTCAATCGATGATAGCGCCGTCCCGATATCTGACGATGGCACTTTCGCTACTTACGAAGTCACGCCAAGTAGCAACCCGAACATCAACTTTTCATTGAATGGAAGTTCTGTTTCTCTTAACGAAACACCAAACTTGGACAGTCGCATGGTGTTGAGCGCTAACACTATATCCTTTATAGCGCGGTTCGATCCCACCGACCCTTTGTTTTCTGGTAGTGTTGCGACATCAGGTTTACTTTCAGTGACTTTCGATGGAGCAAACTTTATTTCTGACCGGGCAGACCTAAGCACTCTTAATCTGCCTCTAGCTTTGAGCGCGATAAACCAAGGATTTAGTAGCGGCTTGGTTTTTCGAGATGGTAATGAATTTCTTACTACATCTGCTATTTCTTCTGGGAACTTATCAGTAACAACTGTGGCACCCGTCCCCCTTCCGGCTGGTGGACTGCTCCTCTTGTCTGGTCTAGTGGGGGTTTTGGGAGTAAATCGTTGGAAAAAGCGAACGGCATAGTCGCGCACTACCCTAGCGCAGAGTGCTTCAGCTTGTGGACTCGCTAGAAAAGGGTTCTTTCCGCATCCTCATGATTTTCTGCTTGAGAACTCGTCTCAACATCGACATTGGTGTTGAGCACACCCATGGCAGAATTGCTTGCGCAGCAGACAACAATCGCTTACCAGAAATTCAAGTCAAAACGGCCCTTTTAGCCGTGCAAGGCCACTCAGCCAATATCCTTGAAGTTTCTTATGCAACATACCCTTGGCAAAACTTGGTTTGATTTTGACATGTTTTTGGCAATGTTTTGGGAAAGCAGACATTGGTATTGTTCGCAGCATTTGTCGAAATGGGCTCAAAGCAGTCATTGCCTCCGGCCCGCGAAGAACCATGCCGCAGGCGTCAATGGCTAGGTATTAAACAAAAAGTGCATCACGTCGCCGTCCTTGACGATGTAGCCTTTTCCTTCGGCTCGCATTTTGCCTGCCTCTTTCGCCCCCTGCTCACCGTTTGCAGCGATGTAGTCGTCATAAGCGATGGTCTCGGCGCGGATGAAGCCTTTCTCGAAGTCCCCATGGATCACACCAGCAGCTTGAGGTGCGGCGGTTCCGGTGCGAATGGTCCAGGCGCGGGCCTCTTTCGGGCCGACGGTGAAATAGGTTTCCAGTTTCAGCAGGTCGTAACCGGCGCGGATCAGACGGTCGAGACCGGGTTCTTCCAAGCCCATTTCCTCAAGGAACATCTGTGCCTCATCGTCTTCTAGCAGGCTGATCTCTTCCTCGATCTTCGCGCTGATGATGACATGGGCATTGCCTTGGGCCGCAGCCATCTCGGCCACGCGGGCCGAGTATTCATTCCCCTCGGCGGCCTCTTCCTCGGACACGTTACAGACATAGAGCACCGGTTTAGTCGTCAGCAGCTGCAGCATTTTCCATGCCTTCGCATCTTCATCCGAGACCTCGACCAGACGCGCGGGCTTGCCGCTCTCTAGCATTTCCTGTGCGACAGACAGCAATCGATCCTGCTGCTGTGCCTCTTTATCGTTGCCTTTGAGCTTGCGCACCAGATTTGCACGGCGCTTCTCGATGCTTTCCAGATCGGCCAGCATCAACTCGGTCTCGATGGTCTCTGCGTCAGCCACCGGATCAACGCGGCCATCCACGTGGGTCACATCGCCATCTTCGAAACAGCGCAGGACATGGGCGATCGCGTCGGTTTCCCGGATATTTGCCAGAAACTGGTTTCCAAGCCCCTCACCTTTCGAGGCGCCTTTGACCAGCCCGGCGATGTCCACGAAGGTCATCCGCGTTGGAATAATCTGTTTCGAGCTCGCAATCGCCGCCAGTTTGTCCAGACGATCATCCGGTACCGCAACATCGCCCACATTGGGTTCGATGGTGCAAAACGGGAAATTCGCCGCCTGAGCTGCCGCGGTTTTGGTCAGCGCATTGAAGAGGGTCGACTTGCCGACGTTCGGCAGACCCACGATTCCCATTTTAAAGCCCATGACGGCCTCCTGATACCATTCGAGCGCCGCTTCTAGGCAGGTCCGGCGCAATGCGCAAGGCGTAGCGCATGAACACATGCGCGAGTCCATTCTGCCACATCACGAAAATGGCATCACATTGTGTTCTTGCGCCCATTGAAAACTTGCATCTACATTCTGCAATAAAACCGACACCAAAGAACGACGGACAAAGTAGGTACGATGAAATCCCTTGTTTTTCTGGCCTTCGCATTGATGGCCGCGACAACTGCACAGGCCCAATCCCTTGTTTTCGGCGCGGGTTATGCAGATTATTCCAATAGTGAAGCTGAAGATCAGGCGATTGTTTCGCTCGAGTATCAGCATCGCTCGTTTTACGAAGCCACCCGATTTAGCGCCACATGGGGCGCGGCCTTGTCCGTTGACACAGACGGCGACACGCATATCGGCGCGGGTCTGATCGGGCTTTATACGTTTGCCGACCGCTGGTTCGTCGAAGGCAGCGTCATGCCGGGTTACTATCACGAAGCCAACGAGCGGAATGATCTGGGTGGCAGTTTTCAGATTCGCAGCCTGCTGGGGCTGGGATATACGCTGGAAAGCGGAAACAAGCTGTCCATTGCGGTCACACACAAGTCCAACGCCAGCACGCAGGAAGATAACCCCGGGGTGAATGCGCTCCTCCTACGGTATCACTACGCGTTCTGAGCGCGCGCCGACCAAGCGGGATTGATTTTCAGCGAAAGTTTCTGCACATCAGGTCCAAACCCGAGTGCAAGGATTTCCGATGACCCGTATCGACGCCAAATTCGCCGCCCTGAAGGAACAGGGCAAAAAGGCATTTGTAGCTTATGTCATGGCCGGAGACCCCGACTATGACACCTCGCTCGAGGTCGTAAAGGGTTTGCCCGGCGCAGGCGTTGACGTGATCGAACTGGGCTTGCCCTTTACCGACCCGATGGCGGATGGCCCCACGATCCAGGCCGCCGGTCAAAGGGCGTTGGATGGCGGTATGACGTTGCAGCGCACACTGGATCTGGCACGCGCTTTCCGCGAAACGGATGACACCACACCAATTGTGCTCATGGGATACTACAATCCCATCTATAGCCGGGGCGTCGAGAACTTTCTGACCGACGCCAAAGCCGCCGGAATAGACGGGCTGATCGTCGTTGACCTGCCGCCGGAAGAGGACGAAGAGCTCTGCCTTCCTGCGCAAGCCGCCGGATTGAACTTCATCCGGCTGGCCACTCCGACCACCGATGACAACCGCCTGCCCCGCGTCCTGCAAAATACATCGGGCTTTGTCTACTATGTGTCGATTACAGGCATCACCGGCGTCGCCGAAGCGCAGGCAACCGATGTCGGCCCCGAGGTCGCGCGGATCAAGGCCGCAACAGACCTGCCCGTGATTGTCGGGTTCGGGATCAATACGCCCGAAAAGTCACGCAATATCGCCAGCGTTTCAGACGGCGCCGTCGTCGGCTCCGCGATTGTGAGCCAGATCGGCGCAGGAAAACCGGTGCCCGAGGTGCTCGACTTTGTAAAGTCTCTGGCGGACGGCGCACACTCCGCCTGACGGTTTCTACATTTTTCAGATGCAAACACACCGCAGCAAGCGTCCCTTTTGCTGCGGTTTTTTTTGATCATGGCGACGCGGCAACCCACCGCAGCACGCAGGCGTTGCGCAGCGTTGAGAAAATTGGTAAAGAAACTTAACCAATCCTTCGAAAGCCTGATCTATGCCAGTCATTACCAACATCGAAGACCTCAAACGGATCTATGAACGCCGCGTTCCCCGCATGTTTTTCGACTATGCGGAAAGCGGCAGTTGGACGGAACAAACGTTCCGCGAGAACACGTCAGATTTCGAAGACATCCGCCTGCGCCAGCGGGTTGCCGTAGATATGACCGGGCGCTCGACTGCGTCGCAGATGATCGGGCAGAATGTGTCAATGCCTGTCGCGTTGGCGCCGGTTGGCCTCACCGGCATGCAGCACGCAGATGGTGAGATGAAAGCCGCAAAAGCTGCAGAAGAATTCGGAGTGCCGTTCACCTTGTCGACCATGTCGATCAATTCGATCGAAGATGTCGCCGAATACACCGACGCACCGTTCTGGTTTCAGCTTTATACCATGAAGGACGAGGACTACATCCGACGTCTGATCCAGCGCGCCAAGGACGCGAAGTGCTCGGCCCTGGTGATTACGCTCGACCTGCAGATTCTCGGACAGCGACACAAGGATCTGAAAAACGGGTTGTCGGCTCCGCCCAAGCTCACCGCCAAAACCGTCGCAAACCTGATGACGAAATGGGCGTGGGGCATCGAAATGCTTGGCGCCAAAAGGCGCGAGTTTGGCAACATCGTCGGCCATGTCGATACCATCACCGACACTTCCTCGCTCGGAACATGGACTGCTGAACAGTTCGACCCCAGCCTTGACTGGAAGAAAGTCGAAAAGCTGATGGAACAATGGGGCGGCAAAGTGATCCTGAAAGGGATTCTCGACGCCGAAGACGCCAAAATGGCCGCCAAACTGGGTGCAGACGCGATCGTTGTTTCAAACCACGGTGGCCGACAACTGGATGGCGCGCTCAGTTCAATCCGCGTACTACCCGAGATCATGGATGCAGTTGGTAGCGATGTCGAGGTGCATCTGGACAGCGGTATCCGCTCCGGTCAGGATGTTCTGAAAGCTCTGGCGCTTGGCGCCAAGGGAACTTACATTGGCCGCGCCTTTGTCTACGGCCTGGGTGCCATGGGTCAGAAGGGTGTGACCGCAGCGCTGGAGGTAATCCAGAAGGAACTCGACACAACCATGGCGTTGTGTGGAGAGCAAAATGTAAACAACCTTGGTCGCCATAATCTACTGATCCCTGAAGACTTCGGTGGCCGCTGGCAGGAATGATAAGGCACCACCCGATTGGGGGCTCTGCCCCCGCCGCCCGTTGGGCGCCTCCCCCGGGATATTTGGGGCCAGATGAAGCAGGAGACCCATTCTTCATCTGGCCCCAAATATCCCGGAGCGCGAGGCAGAGCCTCGCAAAAAACTCTGAACCGCAAAAAGCCCTTTCCAAACCGGGTGAATCGAGCTAAGGACGCGGCTTCACGCGGGCATACAGCCTTGGAGGATGCCCGCCCTAACATTGGAGAATTATCATGGCTGGAGAGATTCCTGATCTCGTAGCTCTGGAACGGACGGGGACAGGCAAGGGCGCCGCTCGTCAAGCACGCCGCGATGGCATGGTTCCGGGGATCGTATTTGGTGGCGACAAAGATCCGCTGCCGATCCAGATTCCGTTCAACGAACTGTTCAAGCGCCTGAAAGCGGGCCGGTTCAAGTCGACCCTGTGGAATCTTAAGGTTGAAGGCCAGGAAGACGTTCGCGTCATCTGTCGCGACGTTCAGCGTGACGTCGTCAAAGACCTGCCGACCCACCTGGACCTGATGCGCCTGCGTCGGACCACAAAGATCGCGCTGTTCATCCCCGTTGAGTTCGTCAACGAAGAAGCAGCCCCCGGCATCAAAAAAGGCGGCGTTCTGACGGTTGTTCGCCCCGAAGTCGAGCTGATGTGCACCGCCGGCGATATTCCCGAGAAGATCACTGTTGATCTGACCGGTCTGGAAATCAACGACGTTGTCACCATCTCGGCGGTTGACCTGCCTGCCGGCACCAAGCCGACCATCGACCGTGATTTCGTGATCGCCAACGTCTCGGCACCCACCGGTCTGTCGTCCAGCGACGATGAAGAGGGTGAAGAGGACGAAGTGGCCGCAGATGAAGTTGAAGTCATCGGCCAGGAAGAAGAATAAGTCTGGATCATCTCCGGATTTGAAGCGGGGTTCCTTCTTGGGGCCCCGTTTTCTTTTGGCCGCACGGGGCTGGAAATCAATCGGCAAACCATGCAATTAGATAACGACGCGAGACTGCAGGGGACAAAGCGATGAAACTGTTTGTCGGTTTGGGGAATCCAGGATCAAAATACGCTCGCAACCGGCACAATATCGGCTTTATGGCGCTAGAGCGGGTTGCCGAGGATCACGGATTTGGCCCATGGAAGTCTAAGTTTCAGGCCGAAATTTCCGAGGGTCGTCTGGGTGGTCAAAAGGTGCTTCTGCTGAAACCCCAGACCTTCATGAATCGGTCGGGTCAATCGGTGGGAGAGGCGATGCGGTTCTACAAGCTCGACTCAACCGACGTGACCGTATTCCACGACGAACTGGACCTGGCCCCCGGAAAAGTGCGCGTGAAGGCGGGCGGTGGCCACGCGGGCCACAACGGGTTGCGGTCGATCCACGAGCATATAAGCCCGGCCTATGATCGCGTTCGGCTGGGTATCGGGCATCCTGGCCGGAAAGAGATGGTCTCGCCCTATGTTCTGAGTGATTTCGCAAAGGCGGATGCCGACTGGTTGGACAACGTCCTGCGTGGAATTTCGGACGGCGCGCATCATCTTGCTGACGGCGAGAGCGGGAAGTTCATGAATGCCGTTGCGTTGCACACCGCTCCGCCCCGGTCATCTAAAGAACCGGCCAAAACTGACACGCATCCTAAAACCACCGTCGAAGCCGTACCTGAACCGGACGAACGCTCGACGATGCAGAAGCTGCTGGACAAATTCAAGTAAGCATTCCGCAACGTAGTGGTTGCGCAATGCGTTGGGCCGAAGTCCAATATCAGGGGTAAAAGGGAGGTGTCGCATGAGAACCGTGCTCAAATGGTTGCTGCGCATTGTACTGGCTCTGGCGCTGGCAGCGGTGGTTGTCGGCATTTGGAAACGCGAGGAAATTCAGCGTCTGATGGCGGTGAACTCGTTGTTTTCCGAAGAGAAAATCGTGCACAACTTTTCGCATATGGACGAAGCGTTTCTGACGGTCAATCTGCCGCGTGGCAACGGCCGGACATGGGAACTGCCCTATGGACGCGGATTCGATCTGCCCGAAGGATTGGACCAGTGGATCGATGAACGCGCGGTAACCTCATTGTTGGTGATGCAAGACGGAGAGATTCGGTTCGAGGAATACTATCTGGGCACCACATCCGATGACCGGCGGATTTCGTGGTCCGTCGCAAAAAGTTATTTATCCGCGCTGTTCGGCATTTTGCTGAATGAGGGTGCGATTGGATCGCTGGATGACCCGGTTGTGCGATACGCGCCTGAACTGACCGGCAGCGCCTACGAAACCGCAACGATACGCAATGTGCTGAACATGGCCAGTGGCGTGACGTTTGACGAGGATTATCTGGATTACAACTCTGATATCAACAGAATGGGCCGTGTCGTGGCGTTGGGGGGTGAACTGGATGACTTCGCGGCCTCGTTGCAGGACAGCTTCACGGAACCCGGCGAAACATGGCAATATGTGTCGATCGACACGCACGTCATCGGAATGGTTATCCGGGGCGCAACAGGGCGCAGCGTTGCCGATCTGCTGACCGAAAAGGTAATCCAACCGTTGGGGCTGGAGCGGGATGGATACTATATCACCGACGGCGCGGGCGTGGCTTTTGTGCTGGGTGGACTCAACTTCACGACGCGGGACTTCGCGCGGTTCGGGCAAATGATCCTGCAGAACGGCACGCGCGATGGGCAACAGATCGTGCCCGCCGATTGGATCAGCGCATCGACCTGGCCCAGCGCGCCGACCGAACCGGGCAAGGTTGGCTATGGGTATCAATGGTGGATTCCGGTTGGTGCGCACGAAGGCGAGTTCATGGCACGAGGCGTCTACGGCCAGTATATTTATTTCGACCAGCCGCGCGGTGTTCTGCTTGTTACCACAGGCGCCGACCGGAAATTCCGCGATCCCGGTGTCAGCGCGCAAAATGTAGAAATGTTCCGCAAGATCGCGCAAAGCCTGTAAGATATTGTCATGCAAAAGCAAGACAGCATCAATGTATTGGGGGGCGTACTCGCACCTTGCTCACGCGACCCGCTGACCGGGTTCTTCAGAGACGGGGCATGTAATACATGCCCCGAAGACCAGGGCAGTCATACAGTCTGCGCCGTGATGACGGCTGAGTTTCTGGCATATTCAAAATATGTCGGCAATGACCTCAGCACCGCCCGTCCCGAATTCGACTTCCCGGGTCTCAAGCCCGGGGACAGCTGGTGCTTATGTGCATCACGCTTTCTGCAGGCTTACGACGAGGGCTGTGCGCCCCTGGTTCACCTTGAAGCCACGCACCAGAGGGCACTGGACATTATCCCTCTGCACATTCTGAGGGCCCAACGCGCCGAAGACCGAAGCTAGATCGCAAGGACCCGATATCCTCCGGGTGTATGCGCGAGGAATAGCCGGTCGAAAAGCCATGTTCCGCGCGCAGTTCTCATCCCGGGCCCGCCAATTGCAGCCTGCGGTGCAAACTGGCGCGGTTCCTCAACGGCGCCAGGCGCGTTTGGCATGATCAGTCGGCTGCTCGACCTTCGGTATCAGACATATCGAAGTTCAGATACCGCGCGACAGTCTGAACGTCCTTGTCTCCGCGTCCACACATATTCATGCAGATCAGATGATCCCCGGGAAGATCGGGCGCAATCTTCATCACGTGCGCCAGCGCGTGACAGGGCTCCAGCGCGGGGATGATGCCTTCGGTGGCGCAGCACAACTGGAACGCTTCCAACGCTTCTTTGTCGGTGATCGAGACATAGTTGGCGCGGCCGATATCATTCAGCCAGGAATGTTCGGGGCCGATACCCGGATAGTCCAGACCGGCCGAAATCGAATAACCTTCCAGAATTTGCCCGTCGTCATCCTGCAGCAGATAGGTCCGGTTACCATGCAGCACGCCCGGGCGACCACCGGTCAGAGAGGCACAGTGCTCCATCTTCTCATTCACGCCCTTACCGCCAGCCTCAACGCCGATGATATTGACGTCTTTATCGTCGAGGAAAGGATAGAACAGACCCATCGCATTCGACCCACCGCCAATGGCAGCGATAATGGTATCGGGCAAGCGGCCCTCGGCCTTCATCATCTGCTCTTTGGCTTCTTTGCCGATGATCGACTGAAAATCGCGGACCATGGCCGGATAGGGATGCGGGCCAGCCACCGTGCCGATACAGTAGAACGTGTCGCGCACATTGGTCACCCAGTCGCGCAGCGCATCGTTCATCGCATCTTTCAATGTGCCGCGTCCCGAAGTCACGGGGATCACTTCAGCCCCCAGCAGACGCATCCGGAACACGTTCGGGGCCTGGCGCTGCACGTCATGCGCGCCCATGTAGACGATACATTTCAGGCCGAACTTGGCGCAGACGGTGGCGGTGGCCACGCCGTGCTGCCCTGCCCCGGTCTCGGCGATGATCCGGGTCTTGCCCATGCGACGCGCCAGAATGATCTGGCCCAGCACGTTGTTGATCTTGTGCGCGCCGGTATGGTTCAACTCATCCCGCTTGAGATAGATTTTTGCACCACCCAGATGTTCGGTCAGCCGCTCAGCGAAATACAGAGGCGAGGGGCGGCCCACGTAGTTGGCCCACAGATCGTCCATCTCGGCCCAGAAGGTCGGATCATCCTTGGCCTTGTTGTATTCCTCTTCCAGAGACAGAATCAGCGGCATCAGCGTCTCGCTGACGAACCGTCCGCCGAAGATGCCGAAACGGCCCTGCTCATCCGGGCCGGACATGAAGGAATTGAATAGATCGTTGGCCATGGGTGTCTCCCTCGTCGTACCGCTTGTTCATAGGAGGTAGCGACAGGATTTGCCATCGCAAAACGTATCATTCCCTTTCCCGAACGCGCTGCGCCCAGACCCTCAAAGCCTGATCCCGGCTGGGTACGGCAATGCAGGGAAAATGGTGAAATTCATTGACCTCGGCCAGCCTCGAGGCCGCATCCGCAACCCGGCGATGCGGGCCGGAATGGGCAAAGGTCAGCATCGCCTCAACGTCTTGCCAAACACTGAGCGAAAAATAGAGACCCCGATGCGGAAAAACATCCGCCAACATACACAACGGATCGCCACGCGCCTGCAGCAATGCCTGACGCGCGTGCCAGAAGAGTTCCGGCCCGTAGTACCATCGTTTCAATGAAACTCCGCCAATCGCCGCCAACATTGCTGCACCCCCTACCGGAGATACGTGGCCGACACGTGTTCAGATCACCGGGTCGCGTCAATAAAGGCCCGGATCAACGCCTCATCCTTGACCCCCGGTGCACTTTCAACACCTGAGGCCACGTCCACTTGCCGCGCCCCGGTCGTGCGGATCGCCTCCGCAACATTCTCCGGATTCAGACCACCAGCCAGCATCCACGGCTTGCGCCAGTATTTACGTCCGGCCAGCAACCGCCAGTCGAACACCAGCCCATTGCCGCCAGGAAGGGTCGCATTTTTGGGCGGCTTGGCATCAATCAATATCTGATCTGCGATATCGCTGTAGAGGTCGATGGCCGCCAGATCCTCGGCATCGGCTACGCCGACAACCTTGATCACCGGCAATCCATACCGCGCCTTGATTTCCGACACGCGTTCGACACTTTCGCTACCGTGCAGCTGCAGCATGTCAAAAGGCGCTGTTTCGGTGATTTTATCCAGCACATCATCGGACGCATTCACGACCAATGCCACCTTCGCCACCCCTACAGGGACCGATCGCGTCAACATTGACGCTTGTTCCGGGGAAACATAACGCGGCGACTTGGCAAAAAAATTGAAGCCAAGATAGCGGGCCCCTGCTTCTGCCGCTGCGCGCACATGATCAGGGGCGGTCAGGCCGCAGATTTTTACACTGATTTCTCCGGGCATGGATCGGCCTCAGCTTGCCTCATCCAGCAGCGCAAGAACGTCGTCTTGCCCTTCGTTCTGCTTTTTCTTGAGCCTCTTGACTTCGCGCTCAAGCTTGCGCACCTCGCCCTGCTTTACGGTCGCGTCCCGGCGATGCTTGTGCTCGCGCAGCCACTCCCACAGGAAACCGATAATCAGTCCGGCAACCACGCCACCGAGCACCACCAGAAACAAAGGTAGCGATGCGGAAAAATTGAAGCCCAGTAACTCTGCCAGAGCATCCGGCATGAGTTTCAGTTCAACCATCTGACGATTGGCCAGCGAGACCGAGACCAATATGATCCCCAGGGCAGCGAGAAAGGCATAACGAATGTAGCGCATCATGAGGCTAGGCTTTACCGTTCAAACGATCCCTTAGCAACTTGCCGGTCTTGAAAAACGGTACACATTTTTCCTCGACCTGCACGGTTTCCCCGGTGCGTGGGTTCCGCCCGACACGCGCATCGCGTTTCTTGACTGAGAACGCACCGAAGCCGCGCAACTCAACACGGTCGCCCCGCGACATGGCATCGGTCACTTCCTCGAAGACAGTATTTACGATCCGTTCAACGTCGCGCTGATAAAGATGCGGGTTCTCGTCGGCGATTTTTTGAATCAGTTCTGAACGGATCATGCGCAATACCCTCCCAGGCGGCCGGTGTGTCTGGTCTACTGTTTTGACAGTATAGGAAAAAACCCGGAACGGGGGAACGCATACTCTGCACGGTTTGGCTTTATTTTGCCACATTCTGACGCGAATTTTAGCGCACAACCCTGTTTTCCACACCTATTGAGCGAACAAGACCGGGAATAACCCGGATAATTGGAACATATTGATTCGCAACAAAAACGGCCCCGCGCACATGCGCGGGGCCGAAAATCTTTTCAGACTGTAGCCTGAGATCAGTCGCCGGATTTCAGCGCTGCGCCCAGGATATCGCCCAGCGATGCGCCCGAGTCGGAAGAACCGTACTGTTCCACAGCTTCTTTCTCTTCGGCGATTTCGCGTGCCTTGATCGACAGACCCAGACGGCGGGTCTTGCTGTCCACGTTAGTGACGCGAACGTCGACCTTGTCGCCGACCGAGAAACGCTCGGGGCGCTGCTCAGCACGGTCACGGCTCAGGTCCGAACGACGGATGAACGACTTCATGCCTTCGTACTCGACCTCGATGCCGCCATCTTCGATTGCGGTCACTTCGACGGTCACGATCGAGCCACGCTTCACGCCGCCCACGGCTTCGGCAAACTTGTCACCGCCCAGGGCTTTGATCGACAGCGAGATACGCTCTTTCTCAACGTCAACTTCCGAGACAACGGCCGAAACCATGTCGCCTTTGCGGTAGTTCTGGATCGCATCCTCGCCACGCTCGTCCCAGCTGAGGTCGCTGAGGTGGACCATGCCGTCGATGTCGCCTTCGAGGCCAATGAACAGACCGAATTCGGTGATGTTCTTGACTTCGCCTTCGACCTCGGTGCCCTCGGGGTGTGTTTCTGCAAACACTTCCCATGGGTTGCGCTGAGTCTGCTTCAGGCCCAGAGATACGCGACGCTTGGCGCCGTCGATTTCCAGAACCATGACGTCGACTTCCTGGCTGGTCGATACGATCTTGCCGGGGTGGACGTTTTTCTTGGTCCAGGACATCTCGGACACGTGCACCAGACCTTCGACACCGGCTTCCAGCTCGACGAACGCACCGTAGTCGGTGATGTTGGTGACGCGACCCTGATGGACAGAGCCCAGCGGGTACTTCGCAGCAACCAGATCCCACGGATCTTCCTGCAGCTGCTTCATGCCCAGGCTGATGCGGTGGGTCTCTTTGTTGATCTTGATGACCTGAACCTTGATGGTTTCGCCGATCGTCAGGATCTCGGACGGGTGGTTCACACGACGCCATGCCATGTCGGTGACGTGCAGCAGGCCGTCAACGCCGCCCAGGTCAACAAATGCACCGTATTCGGTGATGTTCTTGACAACACCTTCGACGGTCTGACCTTCGGACAGGTTGCCGATAACTTCGGCACGCTGTTCGGCACGCGATTCTTCCAGGATTGCGCGGCGCGAAACAACGATGTTGCCACGGCGGCGGTCCATTTTCAGAATCTGGAACGGCTGCTTCAGACCCATCAGCGGGCCAGCGTCGCGCACAGGGCGGACGTCAACCTGCGAGCCGGGCAGGAACGCAACTGCGCCACCCAGATCGACGGTGAAGCCACCTTTGACGCGGCCAAAGATTGCACCTTCGACGCGCTGGTCGTCGGCATATGCTTTTTCCAGACGGTCCCATGCCTCTTCACGGCGGGCCATCTCGCGCGAGATGACAGCTTCGCCACGGGCGTTTTCTGCGGCGCGCAGGTATACTTCGACCTCGTCGCCTACAGCGATTTCAGGGGCTTCGCCGGGGCTTGCGAATTCTTTCAGATCAACGCGGCCTTCCATTTTGTAGCCAACGTCGATGATGGCCTGGCCGGCTTCGATCGCCAGTACCTTGCCTTTGACAACAGAACCCTCTTCGGGTGTGTCCATTTCGAAGCTTTCGTTCAGGAGGGCTTCGAATTCCTCCATGGATGTATTAGCCATGTGGCGTCGTTTTCCTTTACATACGTTTTTGCTGGCCGAGCGGTTGTCTCCGCCGGTCTTGTTTCATGGTGTCATCGGGCGTGATCCGGAACGCGCCTGAGCAAACAAACACAAAGGGCCGAGGTGACCCGGCCCTGCTCAGATACGTCATCCGGACGTTGACCGCCCTTGTTCAGACAGCGCGCGTATATGCGGATTTCAAAGCTCGTGCAAGGGCAAAGCCCATAAATACTGGCTTATGCGACAGGATCAGCGCCTGATTGCTTACCCGGTGCCGCCCAGATCACCGCATCCTGCCGCAACATCGAACGCTCGACCGCCTCAAGTCGAAGGATAGCCGCCGCGGGATTTGCCGCCCCCCCCGCCTGGTCCCAGATTTTAAGCGCCGAGGCCGGGCTCCACGGCAAACAGGCCGAGGCCAGCCAGTGCCTGAGGCCTTGCGGCAGCGCATCATACGCCTGCATTGGTGAGCCGCGCCGCTTACGACGTTTGAGGTTGGTCCGCAGGTTCCTACCTGTAGCACCTTTGCCCGGTTTGCCTTCTGCGGCAGGGACAGCGCCTCGTTTCACATCACAACGTGCAGACACATAAGAGCTCCATCTCTTCAGCGTTCGTTACGATATCATATAACATTTACTGGATGGCAAGATGTTCGTTGGTCAGGAGCGCGGAAAAATCAGATTTCTTCGCCTTTCTTCAATAGCTCTTCAACTAACTGCTGCTGCAGATCACCACTGTCGCCGCCGCCAAACTGCGCCCCTCCGCTGGAATAGAGTGTGCCATAGGTTCTCGCGATATTAACGGTTTGCGCCAGCCCCGAGATCAACTGATCCCTTTCCAGCGGTGAAAGCGGATGAAGGAATGCCGCCCATAGCGTACCATTTGCAATCGCATATCGCGCATCCAGAGCACTGTCGAAATTGGCCTGCATCATCCGCCGCAGATCGTCCTGAGTAAGATCAGCCGCGCTGCGGATCGGCACCATGACCCGCATCCGATCCGCATTGGTATCCGTCACAACAAATACGCGCCTATCCGAGATTGTCAGTTCGAAACCATGTCCATGCGGTTGCGCCTCGGGATCAAGCGCAAACAGGATTTTACCCAGACGTTCATAGGTCATCGAGGGCTCAGCATCCGGAGATTGAGATTCGGCGTCCTGAGCGGCAAGGCTGCCAGCCGCAAAAATCAGAAACAAAGCCAGTCGGATCATGGGGCCACTCCTGCAGATACACTCGAACCTTAAGGGACCCCGCACTGGCTGACCAAACAAAGCTATGTGAACACTATTCGCAGTTCATACGCCATCCCGAACGATCTGCAATGTTTTACGAATTATCGGGAATTACACGTCCGCACAGCCTTTCCTAACTTCATCCTACCGGTCGGCAATCACACCGGCCCGCACCAGATGGAAAGGAAAAACAAATGAAGTCCCTTACGCTCACCGCCCTTACAATAACCATGGCCCTGTCTGCTCCGGCATTTGCGGCCGATGAGATCAATGTCTCCAAAGGTATCTCGGCCGCAGGCGCACCGCTGGCGGTACATGGCGTGGATCTTGTGGAATTGGTTACCAGTGGAAACCCCGTTGAAGGCTTCGCCAATCACTCAGCCACGTTTGATGGCGCGTCCTATTACTTCACCAGCGCCGAAAACCTTGAGGCGTTCGAGGCCAATCCGGCGGCTTATCTGCCTCAGCACGGCGGCTATTGCTCGTTCGGTGTTTCGGTTGGCAAGAAGTTCGACGGTGACCCGGATCAATACCTTTTAGCTGACGGTAAGCTGTATCTGTTCCTGAACGCCACAACACGTGGTGAGTTTCTGAAAGATGTCACCGGTACAGCGGAAACAGCAGACGATCAGTGGGCCAATATCAAAAGCATCGCAGTCGGCGATCTGTAAGCACGTGGTCTGCTCGCGGCATACCTATACCGCGGGCAGAGTCCGCTCGATGATTTCAAGCGCCCGCGCCAGCGCCGCTTCGATACTCAAATCTGAGGTGTCCAGCTGAGCGGCGTCCTCGGCGGGTTTCATCGGCGCGGTGCTGCGTTCGGCGTCACGGGCATCTCGTTCCTTGACGTCCGCCAATACCTGCTCGCGTGAAATGTCCGCGTCCTTGGCCGCAAGCTCAAGATATCGCCGTTCAGCCCGTACCTCGGGGCTTGCTGTGACGAACAGTTTGACCTCAGCGTTCGGGCAAATCACGGTTCCGATGTCGCGCCCGTCCAGAACGGCACCTCCGGCACGTCGGGCAAATGCACGCTGAAAATCAACCAGCGCACTACGAACGTCGGGAATGGCAGCCACCTTCGAGGCCGCCTGCGCGATCTCAGCTGTGCGCAGTTCGCCGTGCTCCAACTCTTCCGCGGTCAGGGTCTGCGCCGCTGCGACGGGCTCCTCCCCTTGCAGCATACGACGCCCGACAGCACGGTAAAGCAGCCCCGTATCCAGATGCGCAAACCCGAAATGCGCGGCCACCGCTTTCGAGATGGTGCCCTTGCCAGCAGCGGCAGGACCGTCGATGGCCACCGTGAACCTCATGTACGCTCGACCCTTGCGCCAAGCGCCGCCATCAATGGCTCGAAGATCGGGAACGACGTCGCGATCGGTCCGCCATCATCCACCGAGACGGGCGTTTTTGCCCCCATCCCCATGATCATGAAGGACATGGCAATGCGGTGATCCAGGAAGCTCTGACAAGTCCCACCCCCGGGTACGCCGCCGATGCCAAGACCCTCGACAGACCACCAATCATCGCCTTCGTCCACAGCCACGCCATTGGCGCGCAAGCCACGGGCCATGGCGTCGATCCGGTCGCTTTCTTTGACGCGCAGTTCCTTGACACCGCCCATCATGGTCGTACCCTTGGCATTGGCCGCAACAACGGACAGCACCGGATACTCATCGATCATCGAAGCCGCGCGTTCTTGCGGAACATCGATGCCCTTCATGTCGGGCGAGTAGCGGGCGCGCAGGTCGGCAACGGGCTCGCCACCCTCTTCGCGTTCGTTTTCATAGGTCAGGTCTGCACCCATCTCGCGCAGCGTTGTAAACAGGCCCGCACGCGTGGGGTTCAGTCCGATACCCGGCACCAGAACATCCGATCCCGGCGTGATCAGCGCGGCGCAAACCGGGAAGGCCGCGCTGGAAGGATCGCGCGGAACGGCAATGACCTGTGGTTTCAGTTCAGGACGTCCAGCCAAGGTGATCACGCGACCTTCTTCGGTATCTTCAACAGTGATTTCCGCGCCAAATCCGGCCAGCATCCGCTCAGAATGGTCGCGGGTGGCTTCTTTCTCGATCACCACCGTCTTACCCGGTGCGTTCAGACCCGCCAAAAGCACGGCCGATTTGACCTGCGCCGAGGGCACCGGGACCTCATATCGAACCGGAACCGGATCAGCCGCCCCGACGATTGTCATCGGCAGGCGCCCGCCCGCGCGACCTACAGACTGTGTGCCAAACAACGCCAACGGGTCAGTGACCCGTGCCATCGGGCGTTTGTTCAGGCTGGCATCGCCCGTGAAGGTCGCCGTGATCGGAGAGGTTGCCATCGCTCCCATGATCAGGCGCACGCCGGTGCCCGAGTTACCGCAATCAATCACCTGATCGGGCTCAGCGAAGCCGCCGACGCCCACCCCGTACACCGACCATTCTCCGCCACCGTGATCCGTGACCTCGGCCCCCAAGGCACGCATGGCCTTGGCGGTGTCCAACACATCCTCACCCTCAAGGAGACCCGAAATCCTGGTCTCGCCCACGGCCATTGCACCCAATATAAGCGACCGGTGCGAGATCGACTTGTCCCCGGGCACCTCTGCCGTGCCGGTCAGCGGGCCGCAAGGATGCGAGGTCATCGGGATGGGCGTGCCGTGTCCGGACATGGGGGCTCCTGTTTTCGCTATCAGTACTCAGGCCGATTAGCGAATTGGGGCCGGTTGGTCCAGCGGCAATCAGCCTTTGCGGCGGAAGGTCAGGTAATGTGGCGTACGACCCTCACGCAGGGCTTTCTGTTCGTATCGGGTGGAAATCCAGTCATCCCACGGTTCACGCCAATCGGCTGGGCGTTCGGCCAGCCACTCGAAACCCGCGCGCGGAACTTCTTCCAGCGTCTGGCGCACATAATCGGGGATATCCGTAGCAACACGAAAGATCGATCCCGGCTTCAACGTGCGCGCCAGCGGTTCAAGATGTTCGGGGGTGACAAACCTGCGGCGGTGATGACGGGTCTTGGGCCATGGGTCGGGGTAGAGCAGGAACGCATGCGAAATACTGGCCTCGGGCAGAACATCGAACAGATCACGAGCGTCTCCGGGGTGCACCGCAAGGTTCTCGACCCGCGCGCGACGGATTTTACCCAAAAGCATGGCAACGCCGTTGATGTAAGGCTCGGCCCCGATAATGCCGATATTCGGGTTTTGCTGCGCCTGATGTACCAGATGCTCACCCCCGCCGAACCCGACCTCCAGCCAGACCGGCTTGCCCCCGAACAGCGCGTTCAGATCAAGGGGTTCGCGCTTGGGATTGGTTTCCCAATCCACCGCGCCAGGGGACAGGGCGGCCAGATCTTCCGACAGATACGTCTTTTGGCTGGGCTTCAGGGTTTTGCCCTTGAAGCGGCCATAAAAGTTCCTGCGAGGGCGTTTTGGGGTCTGAGTACTCATGGCGCAGCCCATACTGCGGGGCCGTGGCTGTTGCAAGAGGTCGCCCCCATGCAAAAAACGCGCCGAAACCGGCGCGCTTTTTTTGGTCTTTGATCAAACCGCCTTTTTCAAGGCATCAGCCAGATCGGTGCGCTCCCAGCTAAATCCGCCATCCGCATCGGGCTCGCGCCCGAAATGACCATATGCGGCGGTGCGTTGATAGATCGGTTTGTTCAGTTCCAGATGCTGTCGAATGCCGCGCGGCGTCAGGTCCATGGCCTGATCAATCGCCTTTTCGATCTGCGCATCCGCAACGTTGCCGGTGCCATGGGTATCGGCGTAGATAGACAACGGCTTGGACACGCCGATCGCATAGCTCAGCTGAATGGTACACCGTTCCGCCATGCCAGCAGCCACAACGTTTTTGGCCAGATAGCGTGCCGCATAAGCCGCCGAGCGGTCCACTTTGGTGGGGTCTTTGCCCGAAAACGCGCCACCGCCATGAGGCGCAGCCCCTCCGTACGTATCCACGATGATCTTGCGACCGGTCAGACCCGCATCGCCGTCCGGCCCGCCAATGACGAACTTGCCGGTTGGGTTCACGTGCCATTCAGTTTCGTTGGTCAACCACCCTTCGGGCAGGGTCTCACGAATGTATGGCTCGACAATCTGGCGGATATCATCCGAGGTCAGCGCTTCATCAAGATGCTGCGTCGACAACACGATTGAACTGACGCCAACGGGCTTGCCGTCACGATAGACGACCGAAAGCTGCGACTTCGCGTCCGGGCCGAGCGCTGGTTCGGTACCATTTTTACGGACCTCGGCCAAACGGCGAAGGATCGCATGAGAGTACTGGATCGGAGCGGGCATAAGCGCAGGCGTTTCGGTCGTGGCATAACCGAACATGATGCCCTGATCGCCCGCGCCCTCATCTTTGTCGCCGGCGGCATCCACGCCTTGCGCGATATGAGCCGATTGCTCATGAAGCAGGTTGGTCACTTCAACCGTTTCATGGTGAAACTTGTCCTGCTCGTAGCCGATATCCTTGATACAGGCCCGCGCGATATCGTCGATATGCGCCATATAGTCGTGCAGTTTGTCCTGATCCGACAGCCCCACTTCGCCACCGATCACCACGCGGTCAGTCGTAGCAAAGGTTTCGCAAGCCACGCGGGCTTCGGGTTCTTCGCGCAGGAAAGCGTCAAGCACCGCGTCGGAAATGCGGTCACAGACCTTATCCGGGTGCCCTTCGGAAACAGACTCCGAAGTAAAAGTGTAATTCTGTCGGGACATGAAAGTGCTCCATTAAGATTTCCCCATCACGCCAGGAAGCCGTTGTGACGGGCATCCGACCGAATACGCCCACAAATTAGCAGGGTCAATCGGTAATTAGACCCGCCTCGTCCGGGCGCGGCGCCATAGCAGCAGGAAAAGCGCCAATAGAACGAAAAACAGCGGTTTGTCCCCGATCCGGGAATATACTGTAGGAGAGTGAGGTCGCGGCAAATCGGCATCGATAAACCCGGCCTGCCCCAGTGGCAGCGCCTCGGTGATCCGCCCCAAAGGGTCAATCATCGCCGAAACGCCGGTGTTGGCAGAGCGCAGCATTGGCAGCCCCTGTTCGACTGCACGCATCTGTGCCTGGGCCAGATGCTGATACGGACCCGATCGTGTCCCGAACCAAGCGTCATTGGTGATTTGCAACAAAAAGTCCGGTCGATCCGGCGCGGCCAGGACATCCTGCGTGAATACGGCCTCATAACAGATCAGCGGCAGGGCTTTGCCCAGCGCCCCCGTATCGATCAGCGCGGCACCCGGTCCGGCACTGAACCCGTTGCCGGTCGTTGCCGCCATCCCGTAGATGCCAAAGCGGGCCATCATTTCGCCAAACGGCACATATTCACCAAATGGCGCCAGATGATGTTTGTCGTATAACCCTTCCTGCTGACCTTCCGCATTCAGATAGATCATCGAGTTGTAAATCTGCTGACCCTCGGCACGCTGGATACCAAGAAAAACAGGCGTGCCCTGAGCCGCGTCGACAATCGCCGAAAGGTAGGGCTGCGCGCTTCCCAGCCATGCCGGGACGGAAGTTTCGGGCCAGACGATAAGGTCCGGTCGGGGCTCGGCCACCGTAAATTCGAGCTGACGGGCAAAGAACAACGGTGCGTACTCAGGGTCCCATTTCTGATGCTGAGGGGCATTCGGCTGAATCAGACGCACGATCTGGCCGGTGTATTCGACAGGCGGACGGGTCGCAGCATAGACCAGTGCCAAAACGGCACACCCTGCTGCAATTCCCAGCGGAATAACCAAACCTCGAAGCGCCCGACCGCTGAACAAAGCCGCACCCAGGGGCAAGGTCGCAAGCAGCGTCAACGCCCCCAGACCATAGGGCCCGACGACCGAAAGCAGCTGAGCGAAAGGCGTATCCACCCAAATCTGCGCGATGCCCGCCCAGGGAAAACCGGTAAGCAGATAACCTCGTCCAAATTCAGCCAGAGACAGAGTCATGGCCAGCAACATCCCCTGCCCCGTTACGGACCCGCCGATCCGTCTTGCCGCTCCGAAGGCGAGCGCCCAGAACAAACCCAATCCGCCTGACAGGAAGATCAACGCAAAGGGCGCCATCCAGGCATGGCGGTCCGCGTCGACCAGAAACGGCTCGACAATCCAGCTTAGGGCATGGGCGAAATACCCCGTGGCAAACACCCATCCCAACAATGCCGCTCGACGGGATGTTTCCGAGGCCAGATACAACGGCACCAGCAAAACCAGAGCCAGCAAGGTCGCCGGCCAGTACCCCAACGGTGCCAGCCCGCACGCCGCCGCAACACCCAATAGTGCCGCTAGCAGCAACCGCAACCAGTAGGGCCACCCATGGGCAGGGTTCATGCAGCGATATCCGGCAACATGACCCGCAACCGTTTTATGCGGCGCGGGTCGGCGTCGATGACTTCGAACTCGGCCCCTTCGGGGTGGCACACAACTTCGCCACGCGCTGGTACTCGCCCAGAAAGCATGAAGACCAGACCGCCCAAAGTATCGATTTCTTCTTCATCCACATCCTCGTGGCTGGTCAAAGACCGACCGATTTCAGCTTCGAAATCCTCAAGCGGCACACGGGCTTGAACCACATAGCAGCCGGGTTTCTCCTGTATCCAAAGTTGATCTTCGTCGGCATCATGTTCGTCGGCGATTTCCCCCACGACCTGTTCGATCAGGTCTTCGATGGTCAGCAATCCATCGACCCCGCCATATTCATCGATCACCAGCGCCATATGCCGGCGCTCGGTCTGCATCTTGGTCAACAATACACCGATCGGCATCGACGGCGGCACGAACAGCAGAGTCCGCAGCATCGACGTCAGATCGAACTCGGCCGAATTACCGTTAAAGCCATGTGTCAGCGCAAAGTCCTTGAGGTGAACAAATCCCAGCGGTGTATCGAGCGTGCCATCGTAAACCGGGATTCGCGACAATCCGCTTTCACGGAAAATCTGCGCCAGTTCGTCTTTCGGAGTCGTCGAGGGGACTGATACGATCTCGGCTGTCGGGATCGCTACATCTTCGACCCGCATTCTGCGCAGGTTGATCATACCCCTCGGCTGAGCGCTCGTGACTTCAGCCCCGTTTACATGGCTGGTCTCATCGCTCTGAGAAGAAAATGCGTCGAAAATTCGGGAAAAAAGCCCGCCTCTTTCGTCGCTGTCATTGTTGCTGTTCTCGGAATGCGCGCCTTGCGCCGCCCTAGAACTGCCGTCTGTTTCGCCCATTATCCTGTTCCAAATGATCGGGCAAAGGTGCCCATGTCATACATTATATGGGTCATCTATACCCAGTTTGCCAAGTATCTCGACCTCCACCCGCTCCATCAAAGTGGCGTCGAGGTCACGAATGTGATCGTAGCCCAGTAAATGTAATGTACCGTGAATGATCAAATGCGTCACGTGATCGTGCATGGCCTTCCCGGCTTCAGCGGCCTCGCGGACGCATGTATCATAAGAGATCGCAATATCACCCAGCGCAATTTCGCCAGTAAAGTCTGGTTGTGGTGGCAGTGGTTTGTCGCCCGCTCTATCTGCGGCCAGATCTTCGGCAGGCCAGCTCAGAACATTGGTGGGGCCAGGTTTTTCGCGAAACTCCGCATTCAACTCGGCGATCCGCGCGTCGTCGCAACCAAGCACGCTTATTTCGCAATGATCCAAATCTAGGCCGCAATGATCCAGCACAGCGGCAATCGCGCGCGTGGCGAGTGGTTCCAGCCCGTCCCAGCGCTCATCCTCTAGGGTGATTTCCAGATTCATACCTGTGGTTCCGGCCCTGATACAATCAAGCCCCTGGACGTTATCCGGTCTCGCGGCCCGCGTCGGCCTCATACGCTTCGATGATGGCGGCGACAAGCGGGTGGCGCACGACATCCTTCGAGGTGAAGTAATTGAAGCTGATATTCGGAATCGTTTTCAGCAACCGTTCGGCGTCCGCCAGTCCTGACTGCACACCGCGCGGCAGATCGACCTGCGACCTGTCGCCGGTGATGACCATCCGGCTGCCCTCGCCCAGACGCGTCAGGAACATCTTCATCTGCATGGTCGTGGCATTCTGCGCCTCGTCCAGAACCACAAAGGCATTCGCCAGAGTGCGTCCGCGCATGAAGGCGAGCGGAGCAATCTCGATCCGCTTTTCCTCGATCAGTTTGGCCAACTGTTTGCCAGGCAGGAAGTCATTCAGCGCATCATAGAGCGGCTGCATGTAGGGGTCGACTTTGTCCTTCATGTCACCTGGCAGATAGCCCAGCTTTTCCCCGGCCTCGACCGCCGGGCGGCTGAGAATGATGCGGTCGACGTGCCCGCCGATGAACATCGAAACACCCACTGCGACGGCCAGATAGGTCTTACCAGTCCCTGCCGGGCCGATACCGAAGGCCAGTTCGTTGTTGAACAGCGACTGTACATAAGCCTTTTGCGCATCCGTGCGCGGCTCGACCAGTTTTTTGCGGGTTTTGATCTCGACCGTGCCCCCCTTGAACATCTCAAGCTGGTCACCATCGCGCGTACCAGTTCCGGCTTCGGAATTGCCCATGCGCAACTCGCGGTCGACATCTGCGGCTTCCACATCACGCCCGCCTTCGAGCCGTGTGTAGAGGGCCTGTAGAACCTCGATCGCCTGCTTTTGCGAATCCTCGTCACCCAGCACGACAAGCTGATTGCCGCGTCGAACGATCTGCACCGAGAGCTTCTGTTCGATATCGGTCAGGTTGCGGTCATATTCACCGCATAAATCGATCAATAATCTGTTGTCAGGGAATTCAACAAGCGCCTCACGCTGGGGCATGTCATCTTGCGGTGGGGTCAGGGCACCGATGGCCAATCCGTTCTCCTGTCTTGGCGTTTCACCTTGAGCGTAGACAAACTCCGGAGGTGGACGCAAGCAGCAGATTCATTTTTTGCACAGCACATGACAAATGCGCCGATTAACGCGGCAACCGCTGTCTGAAAATCACGCCTGGCACCCGTATCAGAACGTATAGTTCAGCCCAATCCGCAGCCCGCGATAGCTTGGCGTCGATTTGGTCGAGAAGGTTGGGCCCAATTCAACGGTCTTTGATTCGAATTGCAGGTACTCAATCTCACCTGTGATCGACCAATTGTCGTTCAATTGGTGTTCAGCGCCCAGGCTGGCCGAGAACCCGCCCCGGCGGTCCTCACTCTCGAACCGGCTTGTGCCACTGACATCCGTAACCGAGGTCGATGTGGTGATATCACCGCGGACATACCCAACAGTAACGAAATAGAGGACGCTGCCACTGCGATTGGTCAGCCCATTCCGAAGCCGAATGGACAATACATCGGAAATCGCGGATCTGCCACTGACCTGCTCACCTCCAATCTGGTTCGTTGTGCTGTCGTCGAGCGTGCCAAAATCATATCCGAGTTCAAGGCCGTACACATAATTACGCCCCCCCCTGGCTGGCAGGGTGCCGCGCCACCCACCACGAAACCCAGCAAAGTTGCCGCTGGGTTTGACATCACCTGCGCCAGAAACCTGGCCACCATCGACGCGCAGGCCGAATTCGTCGGAGCCGCCCGAGGCGTGCCCGGCGCTTATCCCAAGATAAAACGCGCTGACATCCCGCGCGAGACGCCCTGATGAAATCACATCGGGTTCGGTGATGTCACCGATCACATCCCCCGCCAATGTCGGGGCAGCGCAGGACATGAATACGGCAGTCGCCGTCAAAATACGGGAAAGTTCCAGTCTTGGAAAACGCATCCAGCTCACTACTCGTACCCTCCGCCAAGGTAGGCTATCAGTTTGGGTCAGCGCATACGACGACACCCAAGAATCCGCCCGGAAAATTCTGGCCTTCCTCCGAACATAGTTCCAAGCAATAAATCAAGGGTTAAATTACACGGCAGGGCCCCCTGGCGGGCCGAGCACGGCGTGTCAGACCAGTTCACCACCCAGCGAGTTCGCGCCGGATGTGACAACCCTTACCTTACGTAAATCTCCGCTCGCCAAACCCGGGTCCGAGACGTGAACTGCGTGAAGATACTCGGATTTTCCAACCATCTGGCCTGCTTGTCGTCCTGGCTTTTCAAACAGGACGTTGACAGTCTGGCCAACCATCGAGTCCTGAATCTCGCGCTGATGGCGTGTGATCATGGCCTGCAGTCTTTGCAGACGCTCATCGGCGACGTCAGCATCGACCTGTGGCCGTTCTGCCGCAGGGGTGCCGGGGCGCGTGGAGTATTTGAACGAGTAGGCGTAGCCGTATTTGACCTCTTCCACCAAATCCAGCGTGGCCTGGAAATCTTCTTCAGTCTCTTCCGGGAAGCCCACGATGAAATCACCGGACATCAGAATATCGGGCCGCGCTTCGCGGATACGCTCGATCAGACGCAGATAGCTGTCTGCGGTATGGCTGCGGTTCATCCGTTTCAGGATTTTGTCCGACCCCGACTGCACCGGCAGATGTAGATAAGGCATCAGCTTTTCGCAGGTGCCATGCGCTTCGATCAGCGCATCGTCCATGTCGTTGGGGTGCGATGTGGTAAAGCGGATGCGCTCCAGCCCGTCGACCTTGTTCAATTCCCAGATCAGTCCGGCAAGAGTCATGTCCCCGTTCGGTCCGGCCCCGTGATAGGCATTGACGTTCTGCCCTAGCAGCGTGATCTCGCGCACACCGCGTTCGACCAGATCCTGTGCTTCACGAATAATACGACCAGCTGGGCGGCTGACCTCAGCCCCACGGGTATAGGGAACTACACAGAAAGCGCAGAACTTGTCACAACCCTCCTGCACGGTCAGGAATGCCGTCGGCCCGCGCTTGGCCTTGGGGCGGTTCTTGAGCTTCTCGAACTTATCTTCTTCGGGGAAATCGGTATCCAGCGCCTTTTCGCCAGTACGCGTCTTCGCCTCCATCTCGGGCAGGCGGTGATAGCTTTGCGGGCCAACGACCAGATCGACCAGAGGCTGGCGGCGCATGATCTCTTCGCCTTCGGCCTGAGCTACGCAGCCGGCGACACCAATCTTCAGATCGGGTTTGTCTGCTTTCAACCCCTTGAAGCGGCCCAGTTCGGAATAGACTTTCTCGGCCGCCTTTTCACGGATGTGGCAAGTATTGAGCAGGATCATATCCGCATCATCGGGTGATTTGGTCTCGACATACCCCTGCCCGCCCAGCGCTTCGGCCATGCGTTCACTGTCATAGACGTTCATCTGACAGCCATAGGTCTTGATAAACAGCTTTTTCGGTTCTGACATGGGTCGGCCTTTGCAGTCGCTGGGTCGGCGTCGTCTATACGTATCGAACGCCGCTTGCAATGCTGGCGCAATTACCCGAATTTGGCGGGAATTTCCAGCAAGGCGGAAACGAAGCCAACGATGCAGTACGAATCCCTCGATCACCTTCTGAAAACCGGGCGAGCGGTCCTGAGCACGGGGCCCATCGCACTGATCTTCGCAGAGGATGATGTCGAATTAGAAGGCACGCTGCGCCACCACCTGAAGCTGGGGTTCAAATCGGTGATTGCGTTTCTGCCGCAGGAATTCACATTGGACGGCGCTTTGGGTGAACGGATTCATCGCGTCTCGATGACCTGCGCGCCCAGAACCGTCGTTTTTGACGCCATCAACCGGATCATTCAGGCCGCTCAGGGCAGTTGGGTCTACTACTGCTACAACGCCGAATACCTGTTCTATCCGTTCTGCGAGACCCGCACGGTCGGAGAACTGCTCGCCTTCCATTCAGAAGAACGCCGCAAGTCGATGCTGACCCACGTGATCGACCTGTATGCGAACGATCTGACGGCTTTTCCCAACGGGGTGGCCCCCGATCACGCCATGCTGGACAAGACCGGATACTACGCCCACACCCGCCATGACGCGTCCGGCAAGCCGTTAGAGCGTCAGCTGGAAATGTCCGGCGGCCTACGCTGGCGATTTGAGGATCACATCCCATACGAGCGGCGCCGTATCGACCGGATTTCGCTGTTCAAGGCAAAACCCGATCTGAATCTGCTTCCGGATCACACGTTCAGCGAAGCAGAGTACAACACCTATGCCTGCCCGTGGCACAACAACCTGACCGCCGCGATTTGTTCCTTCCGGGCGGCCAAAGCGCTGAAGACGAACGCCGGGTCGACGTTCGATATCTCTGACTTCTGCTGGAGCCACTCGGTTCCATTCGAATGGGATTCGCGCCAGTTGCTGGACCTGGGCCTGATCGAATCGGGCCAATGGTTCTAGGCCCTAGCGCTGCAACAGGACCGGAAACCAGTCTTCGCGCAGCCGTTGGCCCGGCACCATATCATGTCCGGGAAACGGAGGAGAGGTCCGGCCCGGACGTTCCACGTAACGCGCATCGTCACCAACCAGGCGCAGCGAGAACGCCCGGCGGCGGCTATCGGACGTATTGCCTCGGGCTCCGTGCAGCGTGCGATAGTTGAAGGCCACGGCGTCTCCGGGCTCCATCTCAAACTCGACCACCTTCATCCCTTCGGCGTCCGGGTCGGGAATCGGCATGTACTGCCCTTCGTCGGGAAAGAACCCCTCTTCCGAAACCCAGCGCGTGGGCAGCACTTCTTTGTCCCAGCGGTGCGAACCGGCAACGCAACGCAGAGTGGCCTGCTTCACCGAATCAAGCGGCGACCAGAAGCTGATATTCTGCTGACCATCGACAAAGTAATACGGGCCATCCTGATGCCAGGGCGTGGCCATCGAGGTTCCGGGCTCTTTCACCAGTACATGGTCGTGGAACATCTGCACGGATTGCGATTGCATCAGGTCTGCGGCGACTTCGGCGGCAGGCGACGCCTCGATCACCTCGCGAAACTGCGGGATGCGCGACCAGTTGCAGTAATCATCGAAGAAGCGGCCAGTCTCGCCTTCTTTCTTGTTCTCTGACGCATAAGGGCCGGGCTCTGCCATGTTCGCGGCAACTCCGGCCCGCAGGGCATCGACATGGTCGGCGAACAGGCCTTTGACCAGCACAACGCCGTCTGTCTGATAGTCGTCGATCATCGCCTGCGTAACAAGGGGGTGAGTCATTTCGGTCTCCTCGGATTGCTCCACCGATCTGCACATGAATGGGGCCTCTGTTCAAATCATATCTTTCGATCTAGGTATTAACTTCATGTTATATATTACACTGCGCCAGTACGAATATGTTTGCGCCATCGGCCGCCATGGCAGCCTGTCCGCAGCGTCGCAGCGCCTGAATGTTTCGCAACCGGCTCTGTCCAACGCGCTGACCCGGGTCGAATCGCATTTGGGATATCCGCTTTTTTCCCGAAGACGGGGCGCCCCAATGGCGCTGACCCCCCAAGGCCGCAGGTTCATCGAAAAGGCAGAGGCCCTTTTAAACCGAGCAGCACTTCTTGAGGATTCCAAGCAACCGCTGATGGGCGAGAGTCGGCTGCGACCGGGTTGCTTCATTGATCTGGCACCATTTCTTCTGGCGCAGTCGCTTCACCACCTGAGACAAGCCCTACCCGATGTTGTTCTGACACACGGGGTTGAGACGTTCGAAGGACTGATTTCCGGTCTTATCGATGGCAGATTTGATTTCGCGCTGACTTACGATATGGGAATGGATGCTGGTTTCTCGTGCGCAAAGCTGTTCGACAGCACTCCACGCGCGCTGCTCTCCATTGATCATCCTCTGGCCGGGTGCCGGCAGGTGACCCTTTCGGACCTCGCAAAGTATCCGTTGATTCTTTCCAAAGAGGGGTTGTCGGCGCAGCATGTGCTTGGGCTATTCAGGCGCAAAGGTTTGAACCCGACAGTCTCACACCGGGCGGAATCGCTGGAAATTCAACGCAGCCTGGCCGCCCACGGTGAGGGTGCGGGGATAAGTTACGCCAGCCCTGCGAGCGGGAACAGCTATGATCTGGTAGACCTTCTCAATCTGCCCATAGCCGATCCTGAAGCGACTGAATCGGTCGTGCTGGCGCGTCATGGGACCGGGCCGACTGACTCGCTCATCGCGACGGCTGAACGCGTACTTATTGAGGGGCTAAAGAAGAAGTAGATTACTTCTTACGCAGGCGGATCACCACATCGACCGATGCAATCTCGACGCCTTCAGGCGCTTCCGGCAATTGCTTAATCACCAACTGTTCAGAAGGCGCGTCACTCAGTCGGCTTTCATCTTCCCAAAAGAAATGCGGGTGGTCATGCGTATTGGTGTCGAAATAGCTTTTGGACCCGTCCACCGTGATCTCTTGCAGCACCCCGGCCTCGCAAAACGCGCGCAGGGTGTTGTAGACAGTCGCCAGAGAAACCGCGTCGCCGTTGGATTTGGCGGATTCAAACAGACTTTCAGCTGTAACATGACGATGCAACCCATCGCCCACGAGCAATTCGGCCAAAGCAACCCTTTGGCGCGTGGGGCGCAAACCTGCGTCAACCAACCAATTTGTAGCGATGTTACGGCTCTGAGGTGTCATGAATCCGATACCTGTGTTTTGCTGCCTTTAATATAAGTGCGCCTGACCTGCAATTTCAAATGAAATTCATTCGCAATTAGTATCGCCATCACAACATGATATGGCGCGTCGGTCTTGCAGGACCTTGCAAACGGGTGATAGACGAGGCCAGATGCAACAAACGGACCCAGGCAGGAGAGGCGGCAGAATGGCCCAATTCCCGAGCAGCTTTGACAAGGACGATCTGCTGAAATGCGCCCGTGGCGAGCTATTCGGCCCCGGTAACGCGCAGTTGCCCGCTCCGCCGATGCTGATGATGGACCGCATCACCGAGATCTCGGGCGATGGCGGTGCCCACGGCAAAGGTCACGTGCTTGCTGAGTTTGATATCACGCCTGACCTTTGGTTCTTTGACTGCCATTTCCCCGGAAATCCGATCATGCCCGGCTGTCTGGGACTGGATGGATTGTGGCAACTGACCGGGTTCAACCTGGGCTGGCGCGGCTGGCAGGGGCGCGGCATGGCGGTTGGCGTTGGCGAGGTCAAGCTGACCGGAATGGTACGCCCGGACCGGAAGATGCTGACCTACAAGATTGACTTCAAAAAGGCGATCCAGACCCGCCGCCTGACAATGGGTGTGGCAGATGGCATCGTCGAAGCCGATGGCGAGTTGATATACGACGTCAAGGATATGAAGGTCGTTCTGTCAGACGCCTGAGCCTGACCGGCCGCAACAAGGAGTACGCACATGCGTCGAGTAGTCGTCACCGGTCTGGGGGTTGTGTCCTCGATCGGGAACAACGCCGAAGAGGTGCTCGCCTCTCTCAAAGCAGGAAAATCCGGCATTGAGGCCAACGAACAGATGGTCGAACATGGCTTTCGCAGCCAGATCGCCGGATCGCTGAAAATCGATGTGGCCGAGCACGTGGACAAGCGTACACTGCGTTTCATGGGACCGGGTGCAGCTTATGCACATATCGCCATGAGCCAGGCCATTACTGATGCGGGCCTGACCGAAGATCAGGTTGTCAATCCGCGCACCGGTCTGGTCGCCGGTTCGGGCGGACCTTCGACCAGCGCGATGCTGACCGCGCACCAAACTGTGCTGAAAACCGGCGCGACAAAGCGGATCGGTCCGTTTGCGGTGCCAAAATGCATGTGCTCAACGATCTCGGCGAACCTGGCGACCGCGTTCAAGATCAAGGGCATCAACTATTCGATCACCTCGGCCTGCTCGACCTCGCTGCACTGCATCGGCAACGCAGCCGAACAGATCATGCTGGGCAAGCAAGATGTGATGTTCGCGGGCGGCGGAGAAGAGCTGGACTGGACCCTGTCTTGCCTGTTCGACGCGATGGGTGCGATGTCGTCCAAGTACAACGACACACCCGATAAAGCCTCGCGCGCATTCGACCAGAACCGCGACGGGTTCGTGATCTCGGGCGGTGGTGGCATCGTGGTACTGGAAGACCTCGAACATGCCTTGGCCCGTGGTGCCAAGATTTATGCCGAAGTCACCGGGTATGCCGCGACATCGGACGGGCACGACATGGTGGCCCCATCCGGCGAAGGCGGCGAGCGTGCGATGCGTCTGGCGCTGTCGACCGTGCCCGAAGGTCGCAAGGTTGGCTATATCAACGCCCACGGCACCTCGACCCCGGTTGGCGACGTCGGAGAAGTTGAAGCCGTACGCCGCATCTTTGGCGAAGGCAGCGTACCTCCGATTTCATCGACCAAATCGATGACCGGTCACGCGCAGGGCGCGGCAGGTGCGCTTGAGGCGATCTTCTGCCTGCTCATGCTGGAACATGATTTCATTACTCCGTCGATCAATGTCGACACACTTGCCGACGGCATCCTGCCCGGTGAAATTGCAACTCAAGTGGTTGAAAACGCAGGCTTGGACAGCGTGATGACCAATAGCTTCGGCTTTGGCGGCACCAATGGATCCATGGTTCTGTCGAAGTATAACGGGTGAACAAGATGTCGGATATTCTCAAGGGTAAACGCGGCCTGATCATGGGTGTGGCAAATGACCGCTCGATCGCGTGGGGCATCGCCAAAGCCATGCACGAAGCGGGCGCTGAACTGGCATTCACCTATCAGGGCGAGGCCTTTGGCAAGCGCCTGGAACCGCTGGCCCAAAGCCTTGGCAGCGATTTCATGGTCGATGCCGATGTCACCGATGACGAATCCCTGGATCGTGCGTTTGGTGAGTTGGGCAAGCGCTGGCCGACAATCGACTTTGTCGTCCACGCCATCGCTTATTCGGACAAGAACGAGCTGACGGGCCGTTTCCTGAATACCACCCGCGCCAATTTCAAGCATTCCATGGATGTGTCGGCCTATTCGTTTATTGAGGTCGCACGCCGCGCTTATCCGCTGATGAAAGACAATGGCGGCACGCTTCTGACCCTGACCTATCAGGGCTCAAACAAGGTGGTACCGAACTACAATGTCATGGGCGTGGCCAAAGCGGCTCTGGAATCAGCGACCCGTTATCTGGCAAACGATCTGGGGCCCGACGGCATCCGCGTCAACGCCATCTCGCCCGGCCCGATGAAAACACTGGCCGGAGCGGCCATTGGCGGAGCGCGCAAGACCTACAAGTTCTGCGACCAGAACGCGCCGATGCGTTCGAACGCAACGCTGGAGGCTGTCGGCGGCACCGCCGTTTATCTGGCTTCAGATGCGGGAAGCTACACCTCGGGTGAGATCATCCGCGTCGACGGCGGGTATCACATTCTGGGTATGCCTCAGCCCGAGGCCATGTGACCATATCTTTCCCTGCGGGCGCCAAGATTTGACCATCTTTGCCCTGCAGGGATTACGATATGAGTAAACTTGATCAGATCCTTGCGAGCAACGCGCGCTCGCCAGCTTTCAAACGCAAGTCAGGAAGTGGACGTGTACGTCTTTTGATGCTCGTCCTCACTACGCTTCTGATTGCCTTTGTGTTCCTGACTCAACCGCCCGTGCGGGACGCGGTTGAGCCTTGGTTGTCACAGATACCTGGGCTTTGATCCGATCGCGTCAGTTGATCGAGACGATTTCAATATCAAAGATCAGATCCTGCCCCGCCAGCGGATGATTTGCATCCAAGGTCACCGTCGCCTCATCGGCCTCAACAACGGTCACGGGTAAGGCTTGGCCATCGGGTGTTTGCATCTGTAACTGTGTGCCGGGCTCCAACGGAATGTCATCCGGGATACCTTCGCGAGGAATCTGCTGGCGCATACCCGGATTGATCGGACCATAGGCGTCAACACAATCGATCTCGACGCGCTTCTTCTCACCGACCTCCATGCCCGGCAACGCAGCATCAAGGCCCTTGATAATCTGACCGGACCCAACCGCAAACTCCAGCGGATCGCGCCCGTCGGAGCTGTCGAAGACTTTGCCATCCAGCAGAGTTCCGGTGTAGTGGATGCGAACCGTGTCGCCTTGTTTGATTGCTGTCATGATGGCCCCTGCGCCTGGAAAGAAATGAACGGCGCAGCCTAGAGGCTGACACAGCATTGTAAACCCTGACCTCTTTAACCCTGGAACCGGTTGTGCTTACCTGCGCCCGATCAGGGAGGACCGGATGGCTATCACCACTTGTGTATTCGACGCGTATGGCACGCTGTTTGACGTGGCGGCCGCCGCCCGGCAGGCCGCGGCCGAGCCGGGTTTCGGAGCCTTGGCAGAGAAATGGCCGGAACTGGCCGGTCACTGGCGTCTGAAACAGCTGCAATATACCTGGCTGCGGGCCGTGGCTGATGCGCATTGCGACTTTTGGGACGTGACCCAGGATGGGCTGGATTGGGCGCTGGAAGCGGTTGGTCTGCAAGGGGATTCCGCCCTTCGGCAGCGTCTGCTGGATCTCTATTGGCAGCTTCAAGCCTATCCCGAAGTCCCCGAGATGCTGAGCGCGCTGAAGGCCGGAGGGATGCAAACCGCCATCCTGTCCAACGGATCACCCCCGATGCTGGATGGTGCAGTTCAATCGGCAGGGATCGGAGATGTACTTGACGATGTCCTGTCGGTCGAAAGCGTTGGTGTCTTCAAACCCCATTCCAGCGTCTACGATCTGGTGCAGAAACGATTTGGGTGCGCGCGGGATGAAGTACTGTTCGTCAGTTCCAACGGCTGGGACGCAGCCGGCGCCAGCGGTTATGGATTTGTCACCGCCTGGGTGAACCGCATGGCCGAGCCGATGGACCGTCTGCCGTGGAAACCTGCCCATGTGCTGCCAGACCTGACAACGATTCCGCAATTGGCAGGGCTTCGATGACGTTCTTCACCACCTCGGACGACAAGCGCCTTTACTATGAGGATACGGGCGCGGGTCAGCCTCTGCTCTGTCTGGCGGGTCTGACCCGTAACAGCCTCGATTTTTCGTTTCTGGCACCCCATATGCGCCATCTGCGGATGATCACGATGGACTATCGCGGGCGCGGGAAATCCGATTTCGACGCGGAGTATCTGAACTACAACATTTTGCGCGAAGGGCAGGATGTAACCGAACTTATGGACCATCTGGGGCTGCGCAAGGTGACGCTGCTGGGCACGTCGCGCGGAGGTCTGATTGCGATGGCTCTGGCCGCCGGTCATCCTGACCGTCTGGCGGGTGTTATCCTAAACGATGTCGGGCCAGTGATCGAACCCGAAGGCATCGCCAAAATCATGAACTATGTCGGCAACCGTCCGGCCTCTGCCTCTTATGACGAAGCCGCTGAGGCCCTGCACCGGATGATGGCCCCTCAGTTCCCCGGCGTCCCTCAGCACATCTGGAGACAGCAGGTCGAATTCCAGTATATCCAGACAGATACCGGGCTGGAATTGCGCTATGATCCCGCCCTGCGGCAAGCGCTGATCGAACAGGCCGCCATCTCTCCTGCGCCAGACTTGTGGCCTTTGTTCGATGCGCTGCGCAATATCCCGACCGGCGTGATCCGGGGTGCGAACTCTGATCTGCTGAGCGCGGCTACACTGCAGGACATGCACGCCCGACACACCGGATTGATCTCAGCCGGGGTGCCTGACCGGGGTCATGTTCCTTTTCTGAACGAACCGCAATCCCTTGACCTGATTCACAAGATACTGGACGCCACATGAGCAGCATAGACATGATCGAAGCCGCCGCTGAACGACTGAAAGGTCATGTACGCGAGACACCGCTGCTATCATCGCCTTTTCTGGACGAACTCGCGGGCCGCCGGGTGCTGGTGAAGCCGGAATGCCTGCAACACACCGGCAGCTTCAAGTTTCGCGGCGCGTGGTCCGCGATCTCAGCGCTGGACGACACGGCGCGCAGCCGGGGCGTTATCGCCTATTCCTCGGGCAATCACGCGCAGGGCGTAGCTTACGCAGCGGCGCAGCACGGAATATCGTCGGTCATCGTCATGCCTTCGGATGCGCCAAAGCTAAAAATTGAAAACACCCGCGCGCTGGGGAGCGAGGTCGTCCTTTATGACCGCGCAAACGAAAGCCGGGAAGAGATCGGTGAAGCATTAGCCGCCCAACGCGGGTTGACCCTCATCAGGCCCTACGATGAGCCACAGGTCATCGCGGGCCAGGGGACAGCGGGGCTGGAACTGGCCCGACAGGCGCGACAGTTGGGCGTGACCGAAGGGGATGTTCTGATCTGTTGCGGCGGCGGCGGGCTGACATCCGGCATAGCGCTTGCGCTGGAACGTCACGCGCCCGGCCTGCGCGCCCGACCGTGCGAACCCGAAGGGTTCGAAGATGTGAAACGCTCGCTGACGACAGGAGCAATCCAAAGCAACGATGCCACGTCCGGCAATATCTGCGACGCGATCCTGACACCACAGCCGGGGCAAATTACCTTTCCGATTCTGCAGCGGCTCTGTGGACCCGGCCTTGCGGTCTCCGAACAGGAAGCCTTGCACGCCATGGCCCTCGCCTTTCTCCGCCTCAAAATCGTGCTGGAACCGGGTGGTGCGGTCTCGCTCGCCTCAGCCCTGTTTCGCAAGGACCAGATCGAAGCGGATGCGGTAATCGTCGTGGCCTCGGGTGGCAACGTTGACCCGCAAATCTTCGAACAGGCGTTGGAATTCCTGACCTGACAATCGGTTACGACCGGTGCAAAATCCGGTTGTAGTCTTTCAGCCGACACCCTGAGCAGACGGGGAATTTATACATGCATATCGCTGACCTCTCAGACCTGGGGATACACTACCGGATTGACGGTGAAGCCTGCGGCGCGCCCATTGTGTTTGCCAACTCGCTCGGCACGGACATGCGCCTGTGGGACCCGATATTACCTCTGCTTCCCAAGGGCTTGCGAATCATAAGGTATGATAAACGCGGGCACGGACTGTCATCGCTAACCCCTGCGCCCTATTCCATGGGAAATCTGGTGCGTGATGCTGAACGACTGCTGGACTATCTGGAGGTCAAAGACTGCGTGTTCGTGGGCCTTTCGGTCGGTGGCATGATCGCACAAGGCTTGGCGGTGAAACGGATGGACCAGATTCGCGCGCTGGTTCTGTCAAATACAGCTGCCAAGATCGGTACACCTAAAATCTGGCAAGACCGTATCGCGGCAGTCCGCGCCGGTGGGATCGAAGCTTTGGCAGACGCTACAATGGAGCGGTGGTTCTCGAAGTCTTTCCGCGCCAGCCCCCAAATGACCTTGTGGCGTAACATGATGGTCCGGCAACCGGTTGAGGGCTATCTCGGCTGTTGTGCTGCAATCTCGGGCACGGATTTCTATACTCCAACCAGCGGGCTGCGCCTGCCGACCCTTGGAATTGCAGGCAGCGAGGATGGTTCGACCCCACCCGATCTGGTACGGGAGACAGTTGATCTGATCCCGGGCTCGCGCTTTGCTTTGATCCGCAAGGCAGGTCACCTGCCTTGCGTAGAGCGCCCTCAGGAATACGCCGAACTGCTCGGCAGCTTCCTGACCGAGGTCGGACATATTTGAAGGAGTAATAGGTTGGCGGACTTCTTGCTTATACACGGGTCATGCCACGGCGCCTGGTGCTGGCGTGACCTGATCCCGGAACTGACCACGTTCGGGCATACGGCCCGGGCCATCGATATGCCCAGCCATGGTTCAGATCCGACGCCCATCCGGGATGTAACACTCGATTCATGTCGGGATGCGGTTCTGAAAGCCTCAACGCCGCAAACAATCATCATCGGGCATTCGTGGGGCGGCTACCCCGTCAGCGCCGCCGCCGAGGCTGACCCGGACGCCATGCAGGGCCTTATCTATCTAAGCGCCTATGTCCCACAATCCGGCCTTTCCATGGTTGAGATGCGTAAACGCGCGCCACGCCAGTTGATCGGTGATGCGGTCGAGAAATCTGCCGACGGATTGTCGTATACCGTGGTGCCGGACCGGGTGCATGATCTGTTCTACCACGACTGTCCGCGCGAAGTTGTGGCCTATGCGTTCGGCCGCCTGTGTCCACAGGCGATCGCGCCGCAAACGACCCCGCTGCACACCGGCGAGAATTTCGCACGCGTTCCAAAAGGGTATATCCGAACCACCGATGACCGCACAGTTCCGACCGAGTACCAGGCACAAATGGCCCGCTGTGCTGGCCCCGGTATGAACCTGACCATCGACAGCTCTCACTCGCCGTTTTTCTCGCATCCCGAACACCTGGCCGGGTTGATGCATCAGATCTCGCAGCGGATATAGGCAGGCTGCAAAGTCTTTGCTTTCAACCGATCGGACCCGCCGCTACGGTCCGGATACAGCCAAACTCAGAGGCTTCATGCGCCTGCCATTTCTGTTTGTCCTCGGGACAGTGATGATCGACGCGATGGGCATCGGACTTGTCCTGCCGATCATGCCGCAACTGATCGTCGAGGTTCAGGGCGGCACACTTGCCTCGGCCGCGATCTGGGGCGGCATTCTGAGCACCGCATTTGCGACCATGCAATTCCTGTTCGGACCGGTTTTGGGCAATCTCTCGGACGCATATGGGCGAAGAACGGTCCTGTTGATCTCTCTTTTTGTCATGGCGCTGGATTATGTGGTGATGGCCATCGCTGGCAGTATCTGGCTGCTGCTGGCGGGCCGGATTGTCGGCGGTGTTACTGCCGCGACCCATTCCACCGCCGCAGCCTTCATGGCGGATGTTTCAAAACCCCATGAAAAAGCTGCTAATTTCGGCCTTCTGGGCGCAGCCTTCGGGGTGGGCTTCGTCCTCGGTCCGCTGATGGGCGGGTTGCTGAGTGAGTTTGGAACACGTGCGCCATTTTGGGCCGCCGCCATTCTGTCGGCATTAGGTTTCCTTCTAGGACTGTTGGTCATGCCTGAAACCATCACCGACAAGACTCGCCGTGCCTTCGACTGGCGGCGCGCCAATCCTGCCGGATCGTTGCGCGCAATCGCCTCCCTGCCCGGTATCCGACCCTTGTTGTGGGTCTATTTCCTGTATTCGATCTCGATCTACGTCTATCCGGCCATCTGGTCCTATTTCACTCTGGAACGTTTCGGCTGGTCACCGCAGATGATCGGCCTTTCGCTGGCTGTCTACGGGATCGGGATGGCCGCAGTTCAGGGCGGTTTGATCCGTCCCGCCACACGCTATTTGGGCGAAAGAGTCACGATCATCTGGGGCATGGGATTCGAGATCGTCAGTTTCGTGCTGCTGAGTTTTCTGACAAATGGTCTGGTCGCATTGATGCTGATCCCCGTCACCGCATTGGGGGCAGTCGTAACCCCTGCCTTGCAGGCCATGATGTCGCGCGCGACACCTGATTCCCAGCAAGGAGAGCTGCAGGGTGTCCTCACGTCGCTTCATGCTCTGTCGATGATCATAGCGCCGCTGGTCATGACCAACGTGTTTGCGTATTTCGCAGGCCGGGATGCTCCGGTCTATCTGCCGGGCGCTCCGTTCTTGCTGGCATTCGTTCTGATGACGATCGGGCTGTTGCTTTTTCTGCGCCCTCGTCCGGCATTGGCATAACAACGACATATCCGTGGCGGATTTCGCCTTGCAGGTTGGATTGCGACGGGCCACCGTGACCGCAACAGGGAACGGGGAAAGATATGCAATCCATCAAAGCAGCCGTGTGCCGGGCCTTCGGCGAACCACTGGTCATCGAAGATATCCTGATTTCACCCCCCGGAATGGGCGAGGTTGAGGTCACGCTGGACGCCGTGGCGATCTGCCATTCGGACATTTCGTTCGCAAGCGGAGCGTGGGGTGGACACTTGCCCGCGGTTTACGGACACGAAGCGGCCGGGGTGATTTCAAAAGTTGGAGACGGTGCCGGAGATTTCAGGATTGGCGATCCCGTTGTGGTCACCTTGATCCGCGCCTGCGGCTCTTGCCCGTCCTGCGCCGGTGGCAAGCCAACCGTTTGCGAAACGCCCTATGATACGGTCAAGGGGCCGCTGCGGACTGCCGATGGCGGTCCGCTTGAGCAAGCCATGGCGTGCGGAGCCTTCGCCGAGAAGGTCGTGGTCAGCCACCGTCAGATCGTCCGCATTCCCGAAACGCTGCCCAAAGAGCTTGCCAGTCTGCTGTCCTGCGGTGTGATCACGGGCGTGGGGGCAGCGGTCAACGCAGCCAAGCTGCGCCCGGGGCAGGATGTCGTTGTGATCGGTGCCGGGGGCGTTGGACTGAATGCCATTCAGGGCGCGCGTATCGCCGGAGCACGCCGCATCGTCGCCGTAGACATGTCCGAAGACAAGCTGGACATCGCAAAGGAATTCGGCGCGACCCATGGCGTTCTGGCCAGCCTCGAGCAGCCATGGAAGGCGGCGCATGAAGCGCTTGGTGGGCGCGGCGCGGATGCGGTTCTGATCACCGTGGGTGCAATTCCAGCCTATGATCAGGCTCCACGTTACCTTGGCCGGGGAGGCAAAGCGATCATGATCGGGATGCCTCATTCCGGTGACATGTCCAGCTACGAGCCCGTCGTGCTGGCCGCGTTGGGCCAGGGTATGATCGGGTCGAAGATGGGAGATGTGGTTATCCAGCGTGATATCCCTTGGATGATCGACCTTTATGAACAGGGGCGGCTGAAACTGGATGAATTGATCTCGGGTCGTTGGACGTTGTCGCAGATCAATGAGGCGATCGAAGACACCAAAACCGGTGCTGCCAAACGCAACGTGATCATATTCGATGAAGACCGAGGCTCCGGCGGGAGCGCCGCATGAGGCTGCAAGACCTCGATATCATCGTTACCGCCCCTCCGGCCCCGGGCTGGGGTGGACGTTATTGGATTCTGGTCAAGGTCACCACCGATACGGGCGTCACCGGATGGGGGGAGTGTTACGCGTCATCCGTGGGTCCCGACGCCATGAAACATGTGATCCGGGATGTGTTCGAACGTCATATGCTGGGGGAGAACCCCGAGAATATCGAATTGATGTTCCGCCGCGCATATTCTAGTGGATTCACGCAACGCCCGGATCTGACCGTCATGGGTGCATTTTCAGGGCTTGAGATCGCGTGTTGGGATATCCTCGGCAAAGATCGGGACCGACCTGTTTATGCCTTGCTGGGTGGCCGGATGAACGACCGAATTCGGGCCTACACCTATCTGTACCCCCTTCCTCAGCATGACCTGACCGATTTCTGGACCTCGCCAGAACAGGCCGCAGACTGCGCAGCAGAGATGGTCCGGCGCGGCTATACAGCAGTCAAATTCGATCCGGCAGGGCCTTACACAATCCGCGGCGGGCACATGCCCGCGATGTCCGATATCTCGCTGTCAGTTGCATTTTGCAAAGCCATCCGCGAAGCGGTCGGCGACAAGGCGGACCTGTTGTTTGGCACCCACGGTCAGTTCAACACTGCCGGAGCCATACGCCTGGGGCAAGCGCTGGAGCCCTACGCACCGCTGTGGTTCGAAGAACCCACGCCCCCGGACATGATCGAGGATATGGCCCGTGTCGCGCGCAACGTCCGCATCCCCGTCGCAACGGGTGAGAGAATGACGACCAAAGCCGAATTTGGCGCGGTCTTGCGTGCCGGGGCCGCCGAAATTCTTCAACCCGCGCTTGGCCGGGCAGGTGGCATATGGGAGATGAAGAAGGTCGCGGCCATGGCAGAGGTCTTCAATGCACAGATGGCACCCCATCTTTATGCGGGACCGGTTGAGTGGGCCGCCAACATCCATCTGGCCGCCTCGATCCCCAACCTGCTGTTGCTCGAGAGCATCGAGACCCCTTTCCACGATCGATTGATCAAGGGGAGCATCCGCGTCGAGGAGGGCTTCGTCACGCCTCCGACCGAACCCGGTCTTGGTATCGAGGTTGATGAAAAACTTGCCCGCGCGAACCCTTACGATGGCGACGGGTTACATCTGCAAATGCAGGAAGCCCCCTGCGATTATGCAAACGGAAACGCGTTCCAGGGCGGCGCGCCCGCGACCGAGGGGTGACAATCATCGGACCGGTGAGGCATATTGGTCCAACCCAAAACTGTTTATTGGTTGTTTCGTGACAGCTCAGGACATCGACTCTCGCCTTTTGTCCGCAGAAACTCCGGCGGATATGAAAGAAAACGCGGCTCAGGCAGCCGCCTTTCTCAAGGTGCTGGCCCACGAAGGCCGTCTGATGATCCTATGCCATCTGGGGGCTGGCGAGCGATCCGTAGGAGAGCTGGAGGCCCTGCTGGACATGCGGCAGGCAGCGGTCAGCCAGATGCTGGCGCGACTGCGCGAAGAGGGCTTCGTGAAGACCCGCCGCGACGGCAAAACAATCTACTACGCGCTGAACGACGGCAAGGCCGCGCACGTGATCGAACTGCTCTATAGCCTGTTCTGCGAACCCGATCACTGAGCGTCAGTTCGAGACATATCCGGCGATCACCTGTAGCAGTTTGAAAGCCGTGGCCGCGTCATTTTCTACAACCGCGAGGAATTCTTCCTCACCGATGCGCAGGCAGGACAGGTCGGTCTCGGCCACCATGCTCAGGGCACGCGGCTCCTTGCGGATCAGGCCCAGTTCCCCCACCAGCGCGCCGGCACCGACCGTTGTGATCAATTGGTCGGGCCCATCCGAGCGCGGCAGGTACAGGCCCGCTTCACCCTCAAGAATCACATAGGCGCCGTCGGTCGGTTGGTCATCCTTGAGAAAGACCACCTGACCCGGTTTGGCGTCGAACCATCGGGCGCCGAAAGCCAACAGGCGCAGCTGGCGGCGGTCCAGCCCCGAAAACAGCGGCGTTTGCTCAAGCGCCCGCAACTTGCGCACCAGGTCAGCGGACGCCGCGCCGTCACCCTCGACGTCGGCTGGGCCTTCTCCGGTCACCACCCGGCCCTGACGGATTTCGACGTACATGTCGAAAACATCTGGATTTTCGAACGCGTCATTCAGGTAGATTACCGTAGTTTCAGGCAGCAACTCTCGCAGATTTTTGTACACCGCCACCTGCGTCTCCATATCATAGCTGGCAAGTGCCGTTTCCAGGATCAGAATATCAGGTTTCTTGATTGCGGCCCGGGTAAAAGCCAGTGGCTCGGCGAACACTGCGGGCAGGTTCTGACCACCCAGCGAGACCGGTACATCATAGATCAGTTCGACCACCATCGGACGCGCCCCGTTTTCGGCCAATACGTCGACGATCAGCTTGCGCGCCTCATCGGTGCGGGCGCCTCCGATCTGGCTGACCTTGCCGAACAAGGCGTTTTCCATGACCGTCAAACCCGGGGCAAAGGCGTCCTTGTCCAAAGGCACAAAAACATCGTGCAGCGGTTCCAGCAACTTGTCGGAATGGCTGTGGCGCAGCTCGAGAATGCGGTTCTTCAGCTCATCCGAAAACGCCGGTCCGATCTGCTCGGCCGAAATCACAAACGGCACCGACAGCAAACTGGCCAGTTGCTCGTCATCGAGTCCGCGCCCGCCTTCTTTGCGCGTCTGCTCGACCAGTTCAACGGCAGCCTCGTAGGTCTTGGCCTCGAGCCCAAGTTTGCGAAACAGGGGGTGATCAGTGCCATCCAGCCCAAAGATCTGGCGCAACATTTCGATCACGTCACGTGTCAGGCTGATCAGGGTTTCGTCCAATCCCAGCTCTCGCAGCTGGCCCAAAAACACGGTCTGTTGCGCCAGCAATTGCTGAGTGACCGGTACGCAGGGGGTCGCGAACAACAGGTTCTCAGCGACAGGTAGTGCCGGGTTGTAGGTCGACCGATCAAAAACCAGCGCCTGCTCGTCCAGACCGGCCTCACGCACCGCTCTTTGCACCAACGGCCGCAACTCGACCAGTTTTGCCGCCAGCCCCGGGCGTTCGGTGGCATCAAAGACCTGCTCAGCCCCGCGCTGAAACAGCGCCGCGCCCGAACCCATGCCGTCGATCAGCTGCAGCCACCAATCGCGCAAGCGAGCGGTATCATCAAAACCGGCCAAACCGGGGTCCAGCCATTCGACGCGGAAAGGGTCGGTGCTGTTGCCTGCCCGCAGCGTTTCCGGGAAATCCGGATCATCGGTGGACAAGGACAAGGGGCGCGACCGCATCGGCATCATCACATTTTCGCCCAACGTACCCTGAAACATGACCGGGCGCGAGGTCGCCAGACCGATACGCGCTGCAACAACGCTCTGATGCAGGCTCGCCATATTTATACCGCCAATTTCGATCCGGCCCGAGGTTGGCAGAATCTCGCGGGTCAGCAATTCGGTCAGGGCGTGGCGGTCCTCTTCGCTGGTGGCCGATATACCGATCGTCTTCCCGGCCGGGAAAGTCAGATCCAGATCGTCCAGCACCTGATTGCCGTCGATATCGCGTACGGAAACCCGGTTCAGAACAATGTCTCCATCCAGCCGAGGACGCTCGGCAGGCTCTCCGTCGAACTGAGCCTCATCGACCATGCCATCCGGGGCGAAACGCTCGATCACGACATCCCAGCGCAGCGACATGTCCTGCGTTTGGTTATAATAGGTCAGCAGTTCCTTCCACGGAGAGCTCAGGTCCTTATACGCCGCCAGCGCCGCCACCAGCGCCCCCAGCGAAACCGATCCCTGCAACACCAGCAGGCCGCCAACCAGATAGAACATGAAGGGCGTCAGTTGCGAGATGAAGTTGTTGATGAACTTCATAAAGAATTTCTTCTGGTAAATCTCGAACCGGATACCGAACAACCGCCCCAGCTGATCCGAGATCATCGCCCTCCGGTACCGCCAGCCGCCATTGGCGCGCAGGGTGGACGCACCGGCGGCGTTCTCGCCGATCTGGGCGGCCAATACGCGGACCTCCTGAATCCGCTGCTTGTTCAGCAAGTTGATCTGGCGTTGCAATTTCGGGATCAGCCAGGCCTGCAGCGGGATCAACGCAACCGCTGCCAGACCAAACCAGACGCTTTGCAGGAACAGGAAGGACAGGATCGTGATCATCTGCCCGGCCTGCAGCACAGGTTGACTGATCGCGTCTCCCATCAGCCCGCCCATCGGCTCGCTTTCAGCCGTGATCATCGACACCATCTCGCCCTGGCTTACCCGCTCGAAATACGGCTGCGGAAAGCGCAGCGCGCGGTTGATCAGCTGATAGCGGAAACGGCGCAGCATACGTTCGCTCAGAACGCCCTTCATGGTGTTGATGCGCATTTTCATCAGCCCGTGCGCCAGCACCGCGGCCAGGAAAGCGAAGCACAGGATCATCAGGAATGTGGTCTGCGGTAGGCTATAGCCCCAGACATCGATAATCTGACTGGTCGCACCAATCGCGTCGTTGATGATGCGCTTAGGCAGTTCCAGCGTCAGATAGAGCAACGGAAACAGAGTTGCCGTCACCGCCAGCAGAATCAACTGATCGCGTTTCGAGTATTTCCAGATGAACCGAAAGATTGTTCGTTCTATTGAACCCGCCCCTGCTAATAATGCGCCGCTCAAATCATTGATTTTGGCGTGAATACAACGGGCCGAATTTACCGCAATCGTATCCGCAGACGCAAATGAATTTCCAATTTGCGCTTAATTCGCGTTGTGTGAACAAGTTCATTTGCGCGGCACGGCATTACCCCCTAGTCTTCTGTTTCAGGACGATATCGGGAGGATTCATTTGCCTGCCAGCTATGGCGCTGTGTTTCTGTTGCTCTGCCTGCTTCAGGTCAAACACATGTTCGCCGACTATTATTTACAGACGCCCAAAATGCTTTCCGGGCGAGGCACGTATTTCCATATGGGACGCGCGCAACATGCTGCTGTGCATGTTGTGGGTTCTGTTGTCATTTTTGCGCTGTTTCGTGCTCCGATCGAATTCATACTGATCATCGCCGCATTGGAATGGATCGTGCATTTCCACATCGACTTCGCCAAAGCCAGTTATTCCGACCGCAAACAGCTTCAGCCAAATCAGGCGGCCTTCTGGCGCGCGGCCGGTCTGGACCAGTTGTTTCACAACCTGACCTATATAGGTATGGCGTGGGCCTGGGTGGCCTTTGCCGCCTGAGCCTCAGGGTACGACTGGTCGGCTCCGCTTGATCGTGCGCAACACCACATTCGTCTGGGCGCTGGCGACGGCGGGCAGACGAAAAAGGAAATCCTCCAGAAACGTGTTGTAAGCCGCCAGATCCCGGCACAGGACGCGCAGGTGATAGTCCGCCTGACCTGTTGTGGCATAGCATTCCTGCACTTCAGGACTTCTTTCCACCGCCCGGATGAAGTCAATGATTTTGTCCGGGTCATGCCGGGTCAGATGCACATGAACGATCGCTTCAAAGGTCAAGCCCATGGCCGAAGGGGAAACCAACGCCCCATAGCGTTCTATCACCCCCGCCTCTTCCAGCGCACGCACTCTGCGCCATAGGGCCGAGGCCGACATCCCAACGGCGTCTGCCAACTCGGCATTCGAAACCCTGCTGTCATCTTGCAGCAGCGTCAGAATACGGCGGTCTCTGTCATCAAGAGCAATCATGCTGATTATTTTAACCGTAATTTTCTCAGATACCGAAGCAGTAAACCACTTTTTTATAAATCCCTACACACTCTGGTACGTTTAACCAGTGCTTGGGGGGTAAAATAACCGGATACCAAAGGCAAAACCCATGGAACCAACATAATGAGCCAGCACGATCCCGCTCTCCGCACCTATCAGCTTGAAGATCGTTACGACTTGTCTGAAGGGCGGGTCTTTCTGACCGGAACCCAGGCGCTGGCGCGGATCATGATGGATCAGGCCCGGCGTGACCGACAGGCCGGGCTTAACACCGCAGGCTTTGTGTCGGGCTATCGCGGTTCACCACTGGGTGGGCTGGACCTTGAACTTTGGCGCGCCAAAGACAGGCTAAAGAGCGATCGCATCACCTTCATGCCTGCGGTGAATGAAGACCTTGGGGCGACGGCGGTTCTGGGTGCACAACAGGCGATACTGGACCCGCATTGCGAGGTCGAGGGCATCTTTTCGATGTGGTACGGCAAAGGCCCCGGCGTCGACCGGTCGGGCGATGCACTCAAACATGGCAATGCCTACGGCTCGGCCCCGAAAGGTGGCGTGCTTGTTGTGGCGGGCGATGACCACGGGTGTGTAAGCTCCTCGATGCCGCATCAGTCGGATGTGGCCTTCATGGCCTGGTTTATGCCAACATTAAATCCGGCCTCGGTCGAGGAATATCTTGAATTCGGCGAGTACGGCTTCGCTCTTTCACGCTTCTCGGGCAAATGGGTCGGGTTCAAGGCCATATCGGAAACGGTCGAAAGCGCGCGTTCGGTCGACCTGCGCCCGGACCGCAATTTTACCCTGCCCCAGATCGATCAGCCCGAGCGTGGCTTGCATGTCCGGAGCGCTGACCTGCCTTCGCCCGAGATCGAAACCCGCATTCAACACAAACTGCGTGCCGTGCGGGCTTTTGCCGAAGAAAATCCAATCGACAAGCGCATCTATGACATCGACAACGCCAAGTTCGGATTTGTGACCACCGGCAAAGGGCATCTTGACCTGATGGAGGCCCTGCGCCTGCTGGGATTGGATGAACCCGCTTGCCGCCGTCTTGGCATCGACATCTACAAGGTCGGGATGGTCTGGCCGCTGGCCCGTCGCAACGCGTTGCGCTTTGTGAAGGGGAAAGCTGAGGTTCTGGTCGTCGAAGAAAAACGCGGCATCATCGAAAGCCAGTTCAAGGAGTACTTTTATGACTGGCCCGGCGACAAGCCACACAAGATGGTGGGCAAGTACGACAGCCATGGCGAGCCACTGATCCCCTGGACGGGGGAACTCAGCCCTCTGATGCTGGCCCCTATCGTGGCCGCTCGTCTGGACACATTCTTTCCCGAAGAGAATCTGCCTGAAAAGGCCAAGGCTCTGACGGAAACTCCAGCACCGGTGATCAATGTGCCCGGGGCAAGCCGAACACCGTATTTCTGTTCGGGCTGCCCGCACAATACCTCGACCAAAGTCCCTCAAGGTTCGACCGCTGCCAGTGGGATCGGTTGCCACGTCATGGCGTCTTGGATGGATCGCGAAACTGTTGGCTACGCGCAAATGGGCGGTGAAGGCGTGCCGCATGTCGTGGCGTCGCAATTTAACGGTGGAAAACACATCTTTCAGAACCTTGGCGAGGGCACTTGGTACCATTCGGGTTCTCTGGCGATCCGGCAGGCGGTCGCAGCGGAGACAAATATCACCTACAAAATCCTCTACAACGATGCTGTTGCCATGACCGGGGGGCAGCCCGTCGATGGCCCTGTGAGCGTTTCAGGCATTGCACAGACCTGCCGCGCAGAAGGCGTGGACCGGATCGCTTTGGTCTCGGATCATATCGACAAATTCCGCCGTGCCGATTTCCCGGCCGGAACCACATTTCACGACCGCGCCGAGATGGATATTCTGCAACGCGAGTTGCGGGACGTACCCGGCGTCACGGTCTTGATCTACGAACAGACCTGCGCCACCGAAAAGCGCCGCCGTCGCAAGCGTGGCACGATGCAGGACCCGGACAAGTTCGTCTGGATCAACGATCTGGTTTGTGAAGGGTGTGGCGATTGCTCGGTCGCGTCAAACTGCCTGAGCATCGAACCCCGCAACACGCCGCTGGGCCGCAAACGCAAGATCAATCTCAGCTCATGTAACAAGGATTTTTCCTGTCTGGACGGGTTCTGCCCAAGCTTCGTCACCATCGAAGGCGCAACCCGAAAAAAACGCGCCATCGATCTGGATTTATCTGCGCTGGAGGCAAATTTACCTGCGCCAGAGTTGCCATCCCTCGATACGCCCTTCGACCTTCTTGTGACAGGTGTCGGCGGCACCGGAGTTGTCACCGTCGGCGCGCTGATCACCATGGCCGCGCATATCGAGGGTAAAGGTGCATCAGTTCTGGATTTTACCGGGTTCGCGCAGAAGTTCGGCACGGTACTTAGTTACATCCGGCTTGGATCAGAGCCCGAGACGTTGAATCAGGTCCGTATCGATCAGAGAGCCGCGGATGCGGTAATCGGCTGCGATGTGGTCGTCAGTTCAGCACCTAAGGCTTCAGCCCACTACCGGAACGGCACGCGAATGGTTCTGAATCGCGCGGAAATGCCGACCGGTGACCTGGTGCTGCGGCGCGATGCGCAACTAAGTGTCTCTGAGCGGGAGCAAGCCATTCGGAACGTCATCGGCGCAGAAAACCTGACTGGATTTGATGCAAATGCCGCGTCCGAGACCCTGTTGGGAGACACCGTGTTCGCCAATGTCATCCTGCTGGGCTATGCATGGCAGAAGGGGCTTGTTCCCATCTCGCTCAGCGCGCTGGGGCAGGCAATTTTGCTAAATGGGGTTGCTGTCGAAAAAAACCGGCTTGCACTGGCAATTGGCCGCGCCCTGTCTGCAGACCCCTCGCGCGTGCCGGGGTACAGCGAACCTCAAGAAACCGAAGAAACGCTGGACGAGATGATCGCGCGCCGAGCCGCATTCTTGCGCCGCTACCAAAATGACGCCTACGCAGATCGCTACACCAACCGCATTTCTGCTATACGGTCGGCCCATCCTGCTGGTGACGATGCAGTCATACGAACCATAGCAAGCAACCTGTTCCGCTTCATGGCCTATAAGGATGAGTACGAGGTCGCACGGCTACAGAGCTCGGATATCTTCGCAGAAGAATTGGCTCAGCATTTTGAAGGGGACTACAAAACCCGATACCATTTCGCCCCTCCCCTCTTTAGCTGGCGACAAGATGGTTGGGGACGTCCGGTCAAACACGCGTTTGGTCCTTGGATGCGCCCCATTCTAAGTGGCCTTGCCCGGGCGAAATGGCTGCGCGGAAGCATCCTGAACCCGTTCGGATATCACGCCGAGGCTCGGCTGCACCGCGATATTCTGAACTGGTACGAAGCGTTGTTGGATATGTTTGTTACCAACCCCACTGCCCATGCAGAGGCAGAGTGGTCGGAGGCTCTCGCAACCGCAGACCAGATACGCGGATTTGGTCCAGTGCGCGCCGAAAGTTTTGAGAAAGCGCGCGCGCTGACCTCCTAACCGAGAACCGAGAAACTGCTGTCCGTATTGACCGCTCGCTTGCGTGAATAAAAACCAGTGTCGATTGTACGCCCGATATAGGGCAGTTCAAACTGCATCGGCTTGTCGTCATGATCCGCACCGCCTTCGACATGCTCGATCAGCGACGCCATCATCTTGCCTGCGATTGGCGCGTTCTTGTACTGGTTGCCGCTGGTGCCACAGGCCATGTAGAAACCCGGCAGACTGGACTTGTCATAGATCGGAATCCAGTCGGTCGAGGCATCATACAAATCGACCACTCCCCGAGTTCTGGAGGGTATCCCGAGGCTGGGAACCCGCTGAGCAAAGCGCATGGCTTGCGTAGTCCATTGGTCTGTGAAGTCGTGGTTGTAACTTATGTCGTCCTCGCACCATTGATGCGGGTCACACGCAGGGTCTTCCGAGCCGATCAAAATGTGATTGCCATGCTCAGGACGACAATAAAGCGCGATGTCGCTATCTGAGACAATTGTGCCCTGTGTTTCGAAATCAAACCCCTCAGGTGCGGGCACGTGGACCACTTCCTGCCGCAAGGCGCGGGTGGTAATGGTCATATCGCTCAGAACCCCAGCCATTTCATTGATGATCGCCGATCCGGGACCGGCGACATTCACAACCACATTGGCATGAATCTCTTCGCCCGAGGCAAGTTTGACGCCTGCTACGCGCCCTTCACTGGTCAGGATTTCGCGAACCTCGGCACCGGTTCGAACTTCGGCACCGTGCAGCTTGGCCGCCTCCATCAGGTTTTGCGCTGACAAAGCCGGGTCGGTAACGTAACCCGCCTTTGGCCAGAACACTGCGCCCTGAACCTGTTTTCCGTTCGGCTGGCCAAATTCAGGATCATCCATGCGCCGCGCCGGAGCGAAGCTATCCAGCGTATAAATCGGCAGGCGTTCTGTGATTTGTTCGGGCGTCCATTCTTCAAACGGGCAATCCAGTTCAGCACTGTATTTCTTGTGCTTCTCCAGAAATCCGTTGGCCTCGGTCTTCATAACCAGACAGCCGGTTTCACGGAACTGAGCCAGATCTGCGCTATCGGGCAAACCCAGATAACCCGCCCACTCGCGCCAATAATGATAGCCTTCCCACGCAAACGCCGTGCCATCTAGGGTCGAATAATGCATCCGGACGATCGCGCATGAACCTGCGGTCGAACCGTGCCCGACCTGAGCGTTCCGATCCAGCGAAAGGGTTTTCCAGCCTGATTTGGCCATCTCAAACGCGATTGCCGCGCCTATAACACCGGTTCCGATGATGATTGCGTCAGGTTGGCTCATGTCCTGCCCCTTCCCAGAAACGTTTTGCATATGCGCTGAATTCGGTGATCTCTTCGGGTCGAGGTTCGACCCCGGTAAAGACGTAAAGGTAGTGCGGAACCATCGATAACCGGATCGCCATCGGCTCGTTCAACTGCGCAAGATCATAGCCGATCTGCATATAATACAGCACGCGTGCGCGGGTCTCGGCCTCGGTCGCATCATAGTTGAAACGGATGAACATCGCACGCAACGCTGCCAGTCGACTCGCATCGGATTGGTCCAGCATCCGCCGCACTTTTCCCGACCGCCTTGCCCAGTCCCGAACGGCAAAATCGAGCGCCGTATCAAACAGTTCTGTATTCACGACGCAACGCTGAACATTGCAAACCGCGGCCGTTATCGTCTCCGCGGGCAATTCGGATTGCGCGATCAGTGCGGCGGTGTTGGTTGCCTGCCATCGTGCCAGAAGCGCATCCAGCAATTCCTGTCGGGACTTGAAATACCAGTAGAATGATGAGCGAGAGACTGCCATCCGCTCGGCAAGGTTCATGACCTTCACCTGCTCGACCCCATCCGAGATCAACACGTCCATGGCCACGTTCAACCAATCGTCACGCGTGACCTTGACGTTGCCAGTCAGAGGTTCGGCTTCGGGGTCATCCCGGTGGAGGACGGGTTTTGTATTCATTCAACTCTCCGGTGGTGCGCCACCCTCTTCGGTGCGACGCACGATGAAGTCCTGCAGTGCACCAATACGGTTTGCGTCCTGAGCCGGCGCTTCGAAATTCGCCAGAATTTCTTTCCAGACCCCAGTTGCACGATGATTTGCATCCACGGAACCACGTTCGGTCCATGTGCCAAAGTTGGCATAGTCATGTACATGCGGTTCATAGAACGCAGTATTGTAGCGTTCCATCGTTTGGCTGGTAGCGAAGAAATGGCCGCTGGGTTCGACCTCGCGCAGGGCGGTGTCAAACCCGATTTCGGCCCCACCTGCCTGCGCGCCGGCGCAAAGTTCGGCCACCATGTTCAACACTTCGGCGTCACAGATCATTTTCTCAAATGACACGGTCAAACCGCCTTCCAGCCAACCCGCTGAATGGATGATCACAGTGGCCCCGGCCATCAAACAGCCCCACAGACCGAACTGGTTCTCATTGGCGGCCTGTACGTCATTGATGTTCGCGGCCGAACCCGCCGCCGACCGCCAGGGCAACCCGAGGTGACGCGCCAGTTGTCCGGCCGCCAGCGAAGCCTGAAAGTGCGAGGGCGTTCCGAAAGCTGGCGCACCAGACTTCATGTCGACATTGCTGGTGAAGGTTCCATAACAAACCGGCGCGCCGGGATTGGTCAGTTGGGTCAGCGTCAACGCCGCCAGCGCTTCGGCATGGGACAGCGTAATCGCCCCGGCCACCGTAATCGGTGCCATCGCCCCCATCAGGGTAAAAGGGGTGATGATCGACATCTGACCGTGTCGGGCAAAATCGATCAGGCCCTGTGCCATCGGGATGTCCAGAGTGCGCGGGCTGTTGGTGTTGATGATCGTATAACAGTGGGCATTGGCGCGGAACTCATCGTCAGACAGGCCCCGCGCGGTCGAGAGCATTTCGAAACAGTCCATCACCTGCGGCGTTCCGCGCGAGAAGAAGAATGGGAATTTGTCTGTAAGCTCCATCTGCGCCTTGGTCGTGAAATAGTGCCGCAGGTTTGTCGGCACATCCTGCGGCTCAACCTGGGGCGAGATCATCTGGAACACATCGAAATGATGGGTGAGTTTCAGGAACTCAAGATAATCCTGCCCGGTAGCCGGGCGGCGCCCGCGTTCCAAATCGGTGGCGTTTGGCGCCCCTGCCCCCGGCTGGAACACCAGACTGCCGAGTTCCAGAGTAAAATCCCGTCGCCGCGCCCCGGCTCGGCAGGAGATTGATTTGGGTGCCGAGGCAACTGCTGCATCTACGATCTCGCGCCCGATAAAGACCATTTCGCTGTCTTCATCCACCCGTGCGCCGCCCTTAGAAAAGATGCGGCGCGCCTCGGGCAGCAGAACTTTGACGCCAAGTTCCTCAAGCGTTCGTAGCGCGGTTTCGTGCATATCCGCGATTTGCTCTGCCGGAAACACCTCCATCAAGGGGAATGGATTTCGCAATTGGCGATAGTTTACATCACGGCTGGGCTGCGGTGACGCATCCGCGCTACGCCCCCGTCTCCGGCCTCCTCGCTCCCGTGTAGCCATGGTCAACCTCGCATCGCTTTACCCTGAGGATCGTAAGGCGACGGTTCAATAACCCGTGCCGGCCGCTCGACGCCCACAACATGCACTGACAATTCGGTTCCCGGTACGGCCATGTCGCGATTGACGAGCGCCATTGCCAGAGACTTGCCGGTATAGTGACCGTATCCGCCCGAAGTGACAAAACCCACGCGTTCACCGCTGGCCCAGATCGGCTCATACCCGCTTGCATCCGCGTCCTGCGCTTCGATTTCCAATGTAACCTGCACCTGTGCTGGTCCATTTCCATCGCGTTCAGCCAATGCGGCGTCTTTACCAACGAAATCTTTTTCCCAATCGATCCAGCGATCCATGCCCGTCATACCCGGCGTATAAAGCTGCGTAAATTCCGCCGACCAGATGCCAAAGCTTTTTTCCAGGCGTGTCGACAACATCGCATTGAAGCCGCATTCCCGGATGCCCTCATCAGCTCCGGCCTCCAGCAACATCCGACGCAGCTTGATGTGATCGCCGTAGCGGCAGTTGATCTCGTAGCCCTTTTCGCCAGTCACCGACATACGGGCGACACGGGCACGCACCAGACCGATATCAAAATCGCCGCAGCCCATGAATTTCAGGCCCGAGATGTCCTGTTCTGCCAGCTTCTCGACCACGGCCTGCGATTTCGGTCCAACCACGGCAAAGCCGCAATATTCCTCGCCCAAATCGCGAATTTGGACGCCATCCATCATGTGATCATCGAACCAACGCATATGCCAGGCACGCAGATAGTAGCTGCCCATGATCCACCAAGTGCCATCGCCCCAGTTGAGCACGGTCAGATCACCCTTGAGCCGTCCGTTCTCGCCCAGCATTGGGGCCAACTTGGCCCGTCCCGGCGCGGGGAGTTTTGAGGCCATGACTTTGTCGAGCCACTCCTCGGCGTTCGGCCCCGAGACCTCAAACCGCGAGAATCCCGAGATGTCTAGCAGGCCCACGCCTTCGCGGATCACCTTGCATTCCTCGGCCACGATATCGTGTGCGTTTGAACGTTTGAGCGTCGGCGTCTCCTCGAACCCTTTCGGCGCGAAGTAGAGCGGCACTTCGAGGTCCCAGCTCACACCCCATTTGCATCCCGCTTCGGTCATCGCGTCATGGGCCGGAGCCATTTTCAGTGGCCGGCCAGCAGGCAACTGTTCGTTCGGATAGGTCATCACAAACCGACGCGAATAGAACTGTCCCGTTGTCTCGCGAATATAGCGTTTATTCTGCGCGAAATCGCCATAGCGCGCCACGTCCATCGGCCACGCATCAGCCTCTGGCTCGCCATGGATCATCCACTCGGCCAGCGTCTTGCCCACGCCACCACCCTGCAGGAACCCGGCCATCACCGCACAGGCTGACCAATACCCGCGCTTACCGGGCACCGGACCGACCAAAGGGTTACCATCTGGCGAGAAGGTGAACGCGCCATTCACCCATGTTTTGATGCCAACATTCTGGATTGACGGATAGCGTTCAAAACCGAGCGTCAATTCATTCTCGATCCGGTCGAGCTGTTCCTGAAACAGCTCTTCGCCGTAATTCCAAGGCGCACCGTCCATGGCCCAGTGTTCATGATCGACCTCATAGATACCGACCAGAACGCCCTTCTGGTCCTGCCGCATATAGGTAAAACCTTCGAGGTCGACGGTCATCGGCATCTCGAAATCAGCCTCGGCAACTTCAGGCACTGTATCTGTGATCAGATAGTGGTGTTTGAGTGGCGACACCGGCAGTTCGACCCCTGCCATACGGCCCACCTGCTTGGCCCAGAGACCTGCGGCATTGACCACATGCTCACACGTGATCGTGCCCTTGTCGGTCACAACTTCCCAGCCATCCGCAGTCTGCGTCAGGCGTTCGACCTTGGTTTCCTCGTAATACTCGGCTCCGCGCTTTTTGGCCGCCGTGGCATAGGCCTGAACCGTTCCAGTGGTGTCGATATAGCCTTCGCGATCCGCCCACATTGCGCCAAGCACGCCGTCGGTTGACATGATCGGGCAACGTTTCTGCGCCTCTTCCGGGGATAACAATTCGCAATCATCAATGCCGATAGATTGAAAGATGCGGTAGTTGGCCTGCAGCCACTCCCACCGTTCAGGCGTGCCAGCCAAGGTCAGGCCGCCGGTCATATGCAGGCCGATGTTCTGACCCGATTCCTTTTCGATCTCGCTGAGCAAATCGATCGTATAGGCCTGAAGAGACGCCATGTTGGGATCGGCGTTCAGCGCATGGATGCCCCCTGCCGCGTGCCAGGACGAGCCCGAGGCCAAACGCCGACGCTCCAACATCACCACATCGGACCAGCCGAACTTGGCAAGGTGATACAGAACCGAGGCGCCCACAACGCCGCCACCGATGACTACGACACGATACTGAGACTTCATCCCGACCTCCGCTGAATGATCCGAATTGGACGCTAGAGGTACTGTTCACTTCTGTCTAGACATTTCTGTACAGTTCGAAGTTCACTATATTTGCAGCATCAAATCTGTGCGCTTGGGCGTGCTTGGATGGCGTCAAACCAGGCAAGTGTCGCTATGTTCCCTGTGGGAATGCGCTTCTTGATGACGCGGGCGAAATCGACAAACACGAATGTGGTAATATCGGCCAGAGAGAACGTGTTGCCCGCAACGAATTCGCTATCGCTCAGACGGGTTTCGAGCAGATCGAAGAAGGCATCTACCCGCTCAGCACCCCGCTGCGCCAATTCCGGTATTTGCGCATAACTCATCGGACCGGTAATCGCGCGATCCTTGAACGAGGGATGGGTATTGCGAAGAGTTTCAGCAATCGGCGCACCGCCCTGCTGCTCGGCAACAGCATTCCACATCAGAACCTGGCCTTTTTCATCCGCAGTTCGACCTAGCAACGGCGGCTCGGGAAACCGCGCCTCGAGATATGCGGCAATGCCGAGATTCTCTGTTAGCGTCGCACCTTCATCCGTGATCAGAACCGGGATCGTCGCACCGGGATTCACTGCACGAAACGCATCGCTCAACTGTTCGCCTTTGGCGATCGAAATGTCACGAGTTTCGATTTGCAGCCCCTTTTCCGCAATGAACATCCGGGCACGGCGCGGGCTGGGTGCGGTTGAGCAATCGTAGAACAGCATCGGAACAGTCCCTCCTGAAACGTCACGCTTCTGAAGTTAGACTGTCCTGACCGGACTGAGCTAGTCGGAATGCAAAGTGATCCCGCGGCGGATCAACGTTGATAAATGAAGCAGCGCCCTTCCACGGCGCCTTCCGGCAGCGGCAGCTCGGTCAGCGTTTCGAAATACATGCGGTCACTGGAGACCATCAGCCCGCCCGGCGCCAGCAGCGGCTCGATCAGGGGTGAGACGAGGCGGGCAAAAACATCGTTCTTTTGCCGGTTGTGCCCCCCAAGATCGGCGTGAATAAGGCTGGCCGACGCACCAAATCGCGCAACCGACGCGGGCAGTGTCTCACGCACATCGCCCAAAATCACGAGATCCTCGGGCGGGGTCGAATCCGGGTGGGAGGCCACGGCACGTTCAAAAACGTAAACAGGACGATCCTGAATATGCTGAATCATGTGGTGATAAGTGCGCCCGTTGCCCAGGCCCAACTCAAAAACCGGGCCGGACTGATCTGCCGTCCGCGCGATTGCATAGTCCAGACAGGCGCGCTGCGAGACCATACGGTCAATGAACAGATCCAGACGGCTTTGATGCTCGGACACGGGGAACCTCTTTTTTTGGCGTCGACACGAACAAGGTGCCGATTGCGCCTTTGATGACAAAATCTCAAGACTTTGTGTAGCCATACAGGCCAAGTTTCACGCTTCCGCGACAATTCAGGTAAAGAAGGTGTTTGACTAGCCCGCCCCAACCGCGCGAGACTGCGCAAAAAAGACAGGGAGTTCACTAAGCCGATGTTATCTAGCGGCCAGCCGGGTGGAAAACCCGCATGAGTGCGTTGTTGTCCGTTCGGGATCTCAGCATCGGTTTCGGCTCGGGCCCTTCGGTTGTCCGCGATGTCAGCTTTGATGTTGAGCCGGGCCAAACACTGGCATTGGTTGGTGAATCCGGGTCGGGCAAGACGATTTCGTGCCGAGCGGCATTGCGCATTTTGCCGCGCACCGCTCAGATTCGCAGCGGAACGATTGTCCTGAACGATTCCAAAGGCACTGCGAATCTGACCGAACTCAGCGAACGTCAGATGCGCGGCATTCGCGGCAATCGGGTTTCCATGATCTTTCAGGAACCGATGCGATCACTTTCGCCCCTGCATAAAATCGGCAACCAGGTCAGCGAGGTTCTCTGGCTGCATCGCGGTGCATCCGAGGCAGAGGCGCGCAAACAGGTCCTGAACCAGTTTGACCGAGTAGGCTTCCCCGACCCGGCCCGTGCCTATGACAGCTATCCGTTCGAACTGTCCGGGGGTATGCGTCAGCGGGCGATGATCGCCATGGCTATGGTTTCAAAGCCGGAACTGTTGATTGCGGACGAGCCGACGACGGCACTGGACGTCACCACCCAGGCACAGGTTCTGGGGCTGATCAAAGAATTGCAGCGCGAGACCGGCATGGCGCTGATTCTGGTCACTCATGATCTGGGGGTGGTCGCCAACATGGCCGAGCAGGTCGTTGTGATGCACAAAGGCCGCGTGATGGAGGCCGGTCCGGCCGAACCGATCCTAAACAAACCCGCGCATCCCTACACGCAGCAACTGTTCGATGCTGCACCGCAGATTCCTGATCGGGAAGCGGTGGGCTTGCCGATGCCCGACGAAGACCTGATTCTACAGATGACCGGGGTCTCGAAGACCTACACGATGCGCTCCAGCAAAGGCTGGAAGGCCGACAAGCTGATCCACGCCTGCCGTGGCGTGGATATGAAACTGGCGCGCGGCAAGACGCTTGCGATTGTGGGTGAAAGCGGCTCGGGTAAAACCACAGCAGCGCGAATCGCACTTGGCGCTGAGCTACCGGACCTCGGTGGCGAGGTGTTGTTCCGCACGACCGGCGAATCCGAACCCATCACCGTTCACAATATGACACGGGCCGAGCGCACCGCCTTTCAGCGTAAAGCTCAGATGGTGTTTCAGGACCCCTACAGCTCTCTCAGCCCACGGATGCGCATTCAGGATGCAATGACCGAGCCATTGGAGATTCATCGCCTCGGCACCACAGCCGAGCAGCGCGACAAGGCTGCCGAGATGTTGCAGCGGGTCGGGCTGAACTCGGATATGCTCAAACGTTATCCACACGCCTTTTCGGGCGGACAGCGGCAACGCCTGTCGATCGCGCGCGCAATGATGCTGGACCCGGCCCTGATCGTGTGCGACGAGCCGACCTCGGCACTGGATGTCTCGGTGCAGGAACAAATCCTGACGCTGCTCGAAAACCTTCAGGACGGCCTGAACCTGTCTTATTTGTTCATCTCGCACGATCTGGCCGTCGTCGCACGCATTGCCGACGAAGTCGCCGTGATGCGCCGGGGTCTTGTCGTCGAACAAGCCCCGCCCGAAACCCTGTTCTACAATCCACGTCACCCCTATACCAAGGCACTGATCGCCGCCCAGCCCGAACCGGATATTAACCGTCCGATTGACCTGAAACTGGTCGCGCTTGGTGCGGGTTCACCTGACAGTTGGGATGACGCCTTTCGATTTTCCGACACCGTGATACCTTCACTGGTAGAGTTGGAGCCCGGCCATAAGGTACGTTGCCATGTTTAAGACCACTCATCACTTGTTTCTGGCTGCCTCGCTGGCCGTCGCAGGAATGCTGCCCGCCGCGGCGGAAATTCCGACCAATCTTCAGGAAAGCACGTTCTGGAAGTCCGAGGTTGAAAGTGGCAACCTGCCACCGGTTGCCGAACGCATCCCTCAGGACCCGCTGATCGTCGACCTGGCCGCGAAGGGGCGCGAATTCGGCACCCCCGGCGGGACGTTGCGCACGATGGTCACCCGGTCCAAGGATATCCGGCAGATGGTGGTCTATGGCTATGCGAGGCTTGTGGGGTTCGACCACGAATACAACATCGTTCCCGATTTGCTGGACTCCTACGAGAATGAAAACAACCGCAAGTTCACTCTGAACCTGCGCCCGGGTCACAAATGGTCGGATGGCACACCGTTCACGTCCGAAGATTTCCGCTACTGGTGGGAGGACGTGGCCAACAACGAATTGCTCAGCCCCTCGGGCCCGCCTGATTTTCTGCTGGTAGAGGGCAAACCGCCCACCGTGACGTTCCCCGACGAAAAAACGGTTGTGTTCGAATGGGACGACCCCAACCCGGATTTCCTGCAATCGCTGGCGCAGGCACGTCCACCATTTATCTACCGCCCGTCCGAGTTCCTTAAGCAATATCACGAGAAGTTTGCAGACCCTGAAGAACTGGCCTTTCTGGTCGAGGACGCGCGGGTCAAGAGCTGGGCCGCCCTGCACAACAAACTTGATAACCTCTACAAGTACGACAATCACGAACTTCCCACGCTGCAGCCCTGGCTCAACGCAAGTTCCGGCAAGAAGATCCGGCACAATTTTGTCCGTAACCCCTATTACCATCGGGTAGATTCAAACGGCGTTCAACTGCCCTATATTGACGTGGTCGAGATGGAAATCGTCGCTCCGGGTCTGGTTGCAGCCAAGGCAAATGCTGGCGAAAGCGACCTGCAAGGCCGTGGGTTGGCATTCCGTGACGCCTCGATCCTGAAAAAGGGCGAGGCTGAGGGTGGATACAAAACGCTTCTGTGGAAGACCGGTGTTGCATCGCAGATCGCAATCTACCCCAATCTGAACTTTAACGACGATGTCTGGCGCGACGTCCTGCGCGACGTGCGCGTGCGCCGGGCGCTGTCGCTTGCCATCGACCGCAAAACGATCAACCAGGCGCTGTATTTCAAGCTCGCCCATCCCGGAGCGATGTCGGTTCTGCCCGCATCGCCCTTCTATGACGAAGCAAATGCGCAGGCATGGGCAGAGTATGATGTCGAAATGGCGAATGCGTTGCTGGACGAAGCGGGTTTGACCGAGCGTGATAAAAACGGCATTCGCCTGTTGCCAGACGGACGCCCGATGGAACTGGTCATCGAAACCGCGGGCGAGCGGCAGGAGGTGGAAAGCGCCCTGCAGATCGTCACGGACACCTGGCGCGAGATCGGTGTCGACCTTGTGATGCGGCCGCTGGATCGTGACATCCTGCGCAACCGGGTGTTTTCCGGCAACACGATGGCTTCGGTCTGGTTCGGCTGGGATGACGGTATCCCGCAAATGCACACCTCACCCGCCTATCTGGCGCCTACCGATCAGGTCTTTCTGGCCTGGCCCAAATGGGGCCAGTATTATCAGACAGCCGGGGGGTCGGGTGAGGCACCTGACATGCCTGAGGCTGAACATCTGATGACGCTGGCGCATAACTGGGAACTCGCGACAACCGACGATGAACGCAACGCAATCTGGTCCGAGATGCTGAAAATTCACGCCGACCAACTGTTCGCCATCGGCATCCTGAACGGGGCACCGCAACCAATCGTCGTATCGAACCGTCTGCGCAACGTGCCCGAGCAGGCCATGTGGGCCTGGGAGCCCGGCGCACATTTCGGTATTCACCGCCCCGACGAGTTCTTCTTCGCCGACTGATCAGGAGCAGCTAAATGGTCATGCTGCGCTATGCGGTGTATCGCTTTTTCACGATGCTTCTGACATTGTTGGTGGTGTCGGTTCTGATCTTCGTGATCATCAACCTTCCCCCTGGCGACTATCTGAGCAACCAAATCGCCGAGTTGCAGGCCTCGGGTCAGTCCGCAGGCGTCGCCAAAGCCGAGTTTCTGCGGAAAGAATATTCTTTGGATCGGTCCCTGCCGGAACAATACCTGATCTGGATGGGATTCTGGTCGGGGCCGCACGGGTTTGAGGGGCTGTTGCAGGGCAATTACGGCTGGTCCTTCGAATTTGACCGCCCTGTCTCGGAAATCGTCGGTGATACTCTATGGCTGACAGTCGTCGTTAATCTGGCGGCTATCCTGTTTGTCTATGCGGTGGCGTTACCGCTGGGTGTTATGGCCGCGGCCAAATCGAGAACATGGATCGATTATACTTCGGCCTTCGTCGGCTATCTGGGACTGGCCACGCCAAACTTCCTGCTGGCGCTGATCCTGTTCTACTACGGTCATCGCTATTTCAATCTGCCCATCGGCGGCCTGATGGACCCCTCGTTCGAGGGGCAACCGATGAGTTGGGAAAAGCTGAAATCCATTCTCGTCCACCTGATCGTGCCGACCTTCGTGATCGGCACCTCGGGGGCGTCGGCCATGATGCAGCGCTTGCGCGCCAACATGTTGGATGAACTGGGCAAGCCCTATGTGGAAACCGCCATTGCCAAAGGCATGGCGCCGTCGCGAATGCTGACGAAATACCCGCTGCGTGTGGCCTTCAATCCGTTTGTAGCCGATATCGGCAACCTGCTGCCGTCGATGGTATCGGGCTCGGTTCTGGTCTCGGTCGTTCTAGGTCTGCAAACTATCGGCCCGACGCTGCTGACCGCTTTGAAAACGCAGGATCAGTTCCTCTCGGCTTTCATTTTGATGTTCGTGGCTTTGCTGACCCTGATTGGCACCATGATTTCCGATATCCTGCTGGTCATGCTTGACCCGCGCATTCGTTATGAGGGGCGGGAAGCATGAGCAAACTCCCTGACGGTCGTTATGTCGACGAAGCCCCATTCGACCCGCAAGCTTCGATCCAGCAGCTTGAGCGTGCAGACCTCGACGCTCCGAATTGGGTATTGGTCTGGCGGAAGTTCAGAACACATAAGCTGGGTCTGATATCCGGCCTGTTCCTGCTGCTGTGCTATCTAATGCTGCCCTTTGCCGGCTTTATCGCCCCCTACGGCCCCAATGACCGGAACGGAGAGCACCTTTATGCCCCGCCCCAGTCCGTCAACTGGTTCCACGAGGGTAAGTTTATCGGCCCCTATGTCTATCCGATCGTAGCAGAAGCGGACCTGGAGACCTTCCAGTGGAAATTCGTACCCGACACGGAAGACCCGCGCCCGATCCGGTTCTTTTGCAAAGGGTCGGAGTATAAGCTGGCCGGCCTGATCAAATCCGACACCCATCTGTTCTGCCCGCCCGAAGGCGCCACATTGTTCCTATGGGGATCAGATCGTCTGGGCCGCGATGTGTTCAGTCGCATATTGTATGGCGCGCAACTGTCGCTGACCGTTGGCCTGATTGGCATTTCGGTGTCGTTCGTTCTGGGCATCCTGTTTGGATCAATGGCAGGTTACTTCGGCGGCAGGATCGACTGGGTGATCAATCGCGTGATCGAAATCCTGCGCTCGTTACCGGAGTTGCCCCTATGGCTGGCGCTGTCTGCCGCAGTTCCCTCGAACTGGAGCCCGGTCGCGGTGTTCTTCATCATATCGATCATCCTCGGCATACTGGACTGGCCCGGCCTCGCCCGCTCCGTGCGGGCAAAATTCCTGTCTCTTCGGGAAGAGGAATACGTTCGCGCCGCCGAAATGATGGGTGCAAGCTCGGGCCGCGTGATCCGCAAGCACCTGCTGCCGAACTTCACATCGCATCTGATCGCCTCGGCCACGCTGTCGATCCCTGCGATGATCCTTGGTGAGACAGCTCTCAGCTTCCTCGGCCTTGGCCTGCGGGCTCCGGCGGTCAGTTGGGGCGTGATGCTGAACGATGCACAGAACCTTGCATCAATCGAAATCTACCCGTGGACGGCAATCCCGATGCTGCCGATCATCATCGTTGTGCTGGCCTTTAACTTCCTCGGCGACGGGCTGCGCGACAGTCTTGACCCCTATCAGCAATGAGCTTGCTGTCCGCCCTCCCCTCAGCTGACGCATATCGGGTCTGTGGGGCGGGCGCCCGGCCCAGCGCGTATGCAGTCTCGGAACTGGCGACCGCCAGCTTCGCGGCGGTCGGGCAAGAGCTGTCCCGCCTTACCGCTGCGCTGAATCTGTCTCCGAAACCCCCTGAGATTTCCGTGGATCACCGGCTGGCCTCGCTGTGGTATGGCTTTTCATTCAAGCCCGAGGGATGGGAAATGCCGGGCCTTTGGGATGCGATTGCCGGTGACTATCTGGCCGCTGATGGTTGGATCAGGTTGCACACAAACCTGCCCCATCACCGAGCGGCGGCCCTGAAGGTTCTGCAGGTCAAAGCCGACCGGGCACAGGTGTCGCGCGCCATCCGGGGTTGGACCATCGCGGCACTTGAGACCGCGATTGTTGCCGAGGGTGGCGTAGCAGCCGCGATGCGCAGCCGCTCCGAATGGCTGGATCATCCGCAAGGGCGCATGGTGGCACGCGAGCCGCTGATCGGGTGGCAGGGACCACGCAACATCCGGCTGCGTGACCGGCATCAGGCAACTGCCGCGCGACCCCTCGCGGGATTGCGCGTGCTGGACCTGACCCGCATTCTGGCCGGACCTGTCTCAACGCGAACACTCGCTGGTTTCGGGGCTGAAGTGCTGCGCATAGATCCACCCGGCTGGGATGAGCCCGGCGTTATTCCGGACATTTCGCTGGGCAAGCACTGCGCCTATCTGAACCTGAAATCTCCCGGTGGAATAGCAACGTTCAAAGAGCTTCTGGCACATGCGGATGTACTTGTGCACGGATATCGCCCCGGTGTTCTGGATGCACTCGGCCTGGACAAAGCCACACGCGACAAGCTCGCGCCGAACAGGGTCGAGGTCACGCTTGACGCTTATGGCTGGCAAGGACCATGGTCGATGCGCCGCGGTTTCGACAGCTTGGTACAGATGAGCACCGGGATCGCCCACAGAGGTATGGAATGGGCGGGCGCCGACAAACCTACTCCGCTGCCAGTGCAGGCGCTCGATCACGCCACCGGGTATCTAATGGCGGCCTCCGTGCTGTCGGCGCTGGCCGGGGCCGCATCCGGGCAGGCCGTGATGGACGCCCGCCTCTCGCTGGCGCGTACCGCTGAATTGCTTGCAACTCTTGCGAAAGGTGATGCCACCGGAGGTGACATCACAGGTGCAACCGCGACCGACTACTCCGATACGTCCGAACCTACCGGCTGGGGTTCCGGCCATCGCCTGAAACCAGCTCTGACCGTCGGGACCGCCACGATGCGCTGGCCCTTACCCGCCTCGCAACTGGGAACGTCCAGTCCAGTCTGGCCTTCACTCGCCACCTAGACCAACCGCCGCGCGGTACGCGCGGCGCGGCCCAACGCTTTGGCGCGCGTCTCGTCAGAGACGTGTGTCAAAGGGGCGGGAGCCATTCTAGCGATCATCGCCGCCGGGGCCGATATCGTCCAGATAGTCTTCATCAATCGCGGCCTGAACGGCACCCGTCACCGCCTCGCGCTGTTTCGGCGTCAGGTCGTCCGCTTCCTTGCCGTCAGCCAGCCGCACAGTGACCTCACGGTGGGCAAACCGGATGCCTTCTCGTGCGAACAACTCGCGGATATCCTGATAGACTTTCTTGCGCACCAGCCACTGATCGCCCGGCTTGGTCATGAACTTGACCCGGATAATCATCGCCGAGTCCTGCATCTCGATCACGCCCTGCGATTTCAGCGGCTGAATGAAGTTCTCACCGATCACCGGATCGCTCAGCAGTTCCTGACCCAGCTTCTTGATCAGTTTGCGTACCTTTTCGACATCAGTGTCATAGGTCACCCGCAGCGGAAGCTTCATGATCACCCAATCGCGCGAGTAGTTGGTCAGTACTTTGATCTCACCAAAGGGAATGGTGTTCAGCGCCCCAAGGTGGTGGCGCAACTGGAAGGACCGGACCGATATCTTTTCGACGGTCCCCTTCACATCGCCGATGTCGATATATTCACCCTTGCGGAAGGCATCATCCATCAGGAAGAACGCACCAGAAAAGATGTCCCGCACCAGTGTTTGCGACCCAAACCCTACGGCCAGACCAACAACACCGGCACCAGCGAACAGCGGGCTGACATTGATCCCCAGTTCCATCAGCACAATCAGCGCGATGGTGACGACAACCACGGCCAGAATGGCGCCGCGAAACAGGGGGAGCAAGGTTGCCAGACGGCTCTGGCCGCCCTCCCCGCCTTCATCGCCCAGTTCCGCCTCTCCACCGCCGTCATCGACCTCTTCAGCGATCTTGCTGTCGATCCACACGCGAAAGAAGTGAAACAGGATATACCCGATGAACAGGATCACCATCACATCCAGCGCCCGCTCGACCGGCAAATCGTCGCTCCAGTTTGCCTGGGGGTTCCAGATCACGACCAGTGCATAAAGCCCCACGACAAAAGCCAGAATGCCTGCCACGCGGCGGGCAAGGTCTTCGAAGGTCAGGATCGCGTGTTTGCGCTTTTCAGCCTGTGGTGTTTCTGCGGCCAGTTCTTCTTCGATCGCCTCTGGCTCTGCGCCGTCGGCATTCAGTGCTTCCATCTTGCGATTGCGATCAAAATACCGCTCAAGCAGGTAGTTCATCGCGCCATAGGCCACGACGACCGACATAAAGATCGCGTAGCTGCTGGCGACGATCGGGATCGAATCCTGAACCTCAAGCACCAGATCGACAGCCAGTTTGAACCAGCTGAACACCATGTAAACCACCAGAATCGGTGCCCATGCGAACGAGACAAAACGCAAAATCCACGACACCTGATCCGGCACGCGCCCACCACGAATGGCGTTGGAAATCGCACGTGCATTGAACAGGATCATCAGCACATTGCCCAGCGCGCCAACCAGTGTCAGGCTGCCGTAGACCATGGCATAAACGTTATAGTTCAGCCCAAAATCAGCCACCCAGGTCGAGAACATAACGACCGAGATATCATATGTCGCAAGGGCCGAGGCCCAGATATACAGGCGCTTGGCGTCACGATCCGAAAACGGCGGCAGGCGATACTGACTGAGGTAAGGCGACAAAACCATCCGCCACAGATCCGAAACCGTGCGGGACAGGAAATATGCGCTAAAGATCGCCGTGACGGTAAACTGGATCGATATGTCTTCTGCTTCGCCAAAAAACAGATAACCGACGATCAGGGCAAGAACCATGGCAAAGATCGTACCGCCGATTCCCATCAGGAAACGGTAAACAAGGAAGGGCATCTTTTCACGATAGCCCACAGGGTTTTCCTTGATACGGGCCACTACCCAGCGTTTCGCAAAACGCTTGCCGTAAATCTCGGTCGACAACCAGCGCCCCAACAACAGAAACAGGATGTTCCAGGCCAGCACTTCGACATAGGTCTGAATCCGCCCGTCGGGACTGGTCTGCCTGAGGATATACTGCACCTCAAACACCGAATATGGCAGAGCTTCCAACCGCGAACGGACGGACTCCATAAACGCCGAGAACCGTTCCTGCGCCTTCATCAGTTGAGATCCGTCCCCCATCGGATCAGAACCGTCGGCCCCGGTCGTTGAACCGTCGGCATTATCGGCCGTCGACACCACCTGACCGGCGCTGTCTATGACGATTACGCTTGCACCTGCTTCGGTGGCTGAGCGAATGGCCGCTGCCAGATCGCCGTCTGTGTTTGACGAGGTCGTACCGGCATTGTCGGCTGATCCCGAAGGGTATCCCGGAATAAGAGAGGTTTGCGCTGCCGCCCCGGTGGCACAAGCCAGCATCGCCACCCAAATTGTCAGTACCAACCCGGCCAGAACATTCGTTTTCATCGTGTATCGCACCCAATTCGCAATTGCGGCCAAGACTACAGAACCTCCGGGGGCTGTTCAAATCTTCCGCACACCCGTTATCAACATCGTGAGAGCGCGTGTTCCCGGCGCAATGGCCGGATAAAGTGTTTTCAAGTCAACAAAAATTGAATATGACCAGCTGAGGCGAAAAATGTACGGGTTGTCTGATCAATCACGGACCTTCGCTCTGTATATAGCAAGGCGCATCGACGGCCGGCAGAGTAATATGCTGTTGCCAATTCGCAATGTTTAGCGCATTTGGACGGCAAATTTTGCGCCTTGGGCAAGCAGGTGTGGAAGAAATACGATAATCAGATGCAGACGCGCGGAGCTGCACCGGAATCGAAACAGGCAAAGGCATGAGCCTAGGTATCAAAAACGAAAATCACGGCCGCGCCCCGCGCATCCTGCTCTACAGTCACGACACGTTCGGTCTGGGCCATCTGCGTCGGTCGCGGGCTTTGGCTGCGGCGATCACTCAGGCTGATCAGCGGGCCTCGGCACTAATCCTGACCGGCTCGCCCGTTGCCGGGCGGTTTACCTTTCCGCGCCGCGTTGATCACGTGCGGCTTCCCGGCGTCACAAAGCGTGCCGATGGCTCTTACGCCTCACAGACCATCGGTATGGGCATCGACGATGTGACCGAGCTGCGCGCGAGCCTGATCCAGACGTCGGTCGAGCAATTCGACCCAGATGTTCTGATCGTCGACAAAGAACCCACCGGTTTTCGCGGGGAGCTGTTGCCGACGCTTGAGTATCTCGAAAACTCGGGCTCCACCAAGCTGGTTCTGGGTCTGCGTGATGTACTGGATGAACCAGAGGTTCTGGCCGCCGAATGGGGCCGCAAAGAGGCGATCGCGGCGACCGAGCGGTTCTATGACGAGATCTGGGTGTACGGGTTACGCTCGATCTACGACCCGACGCAGGGTCTTCCGCTCAGCCCCGCAACGCAACAGCGCATTCACTGGACGGGGTATCTGCGGCGCGATCTGGGTCCCGTCGGCGCCCCCCCCGAACAACCCTATATCCTGATCACCCCCGGCGGAGGTGGGGACGGCAAAGCAATGGTCAATCTGGTCTTGTCTGCCTACGAGAAAGACCCGGACCTGTCGCCCCGTGCCGTACTGGTCTACGGACCTTTCCTGTCAGGTGAACTGCGCGATGATTTCGAAACCCGCGTTGCCGCACTTGATGGCCGGGTTACAGCCGTTGGTTTTGAATCCCAGATCGAAACGCTGTTCGCCGGAGCCGCCGGTGTTGTCTGCATGGGGGGCTATAACACCTTTTGCGAGGTTCTGTCCTTTGACAAGCGCGCCGTTATTGTCCCGCGTACGACACCCAGACTGGAGCAGTGGATTCGCGCGTCCCGCGCCGAAGATCTGGGTCTGGTGCGAATGCTGGATGAAAACCGCGACGGGCTGACAGCAGATGCGATGATCCACGCCATCCGTAATCTGCCACATCAGCCGTTACCATCGCAGGCCATTCGCGCCGGATTGCTGGACGGTTTGAACTATGTCACCCATCGCATCGACGCGCTGCTGGGTACGGAACAAGAGCGCGCCACCGGATGACCACAACGCCCCCCAAGCTGGCGGTGCTGGTCAAGGGCTGGCCGCGCCTGTCCGAGACGTTCATCGCACAGGAACTGGTGGCCTTGCAGGAGGCCCGGCACCGGTTCGATATCTGGTCGCTGCGCCACCCCACAGATACCAAACGGCATCCGCTGCATGATCGGTTCAAAGGGCAGGTGCATTATCTGCCGGAATACCTCTACGAGGAGCCCGAACGGATTGCGGCGGCGCGTGGCATAGCATCGCGGCTACCCGGCTACAGGCAGGCCTACCAGGTCTGGAGACAGGATCTGCGTCGAGACCCGAGCCATAACCGCATCCGCCGGTTTGGCCAGGCCTGCGTTCTGGCCGCGGAGTTGCCCCAGCAAACGCGGGCTTTATACGCGCATTTCATGCATACCCCCTCTTCGGTGGCGCGGTATACCGCGATCATGCGCGGCCTGCCCTGGAGTTTTTCGGCTCATGCCAAGGATATCTGGACCTCACCAGATTGGGAGAAGCGGGAAAAACTGCAACTGGCCACTCACGGTGCCGCATTCGGGGCAACCTGCACCGCCATCGGTGCCGCGCATCTGCGCGACCTGGCTGATGATCCCGCACGGGTTGAGCTGATTTATCACGGGCTGGATTTGTCCCGTTTCCCTGCGCCGCCCGACAGGGGTATACGTGCAGCGGATGCTCCCTTTCACATGCTTTCGGTGGGGCGACTGGTCGAGAAGAAAGGGTTTGACCGTCTTATCGCGGCTTTCACGATGCTTCCGGAAACGCTGGATTGGCACTGGACCCATGTCGGCGGTGGAGCACTTGGAAAAGAACTGAGCGCACAAGCCGATGCAGCTGGGTTGTCTGATCGGATCACGTGGAAAGGCGCATGTGATCAACCTGAAGTCATCACCGAGATGCGTCGCGCCGATTTGTTTGTCTTGCCCAGCCGGATTGCCGAAGACGGCGACCGGGATGGCTTACCTAACGTGCTGATGGAGGCTGCCTCTCAGCGCCTCCCGATACTTTCAACGCCCGTGTCAGCAATTCCGGAATTCATCAAAAATGGCGTCCATGGCGTTCTTTCAGAAGATGACCCGTCCTCGCTGGCCTCGGCCATTTCAGACATCGCCGGGAACCCTGTCAGAACCGCACAGATGGCAGAGGCGGCTTATGACCGGCTAATCGCCGACTTCCGCATGGACCCCGGCATCCGTCGCCTGTCCGGGCGGCTGAACGCATTGTGCGCGGGCGACGTGTAATGGCGCGGGTAGCATTTTACGCGCCGATGAAAACCCCCGACAGCCCCAAACCTTCGGGCGACCGCGAAATGGCCCGCAACCTGATCACCGCGATCAGTGCCCTAGGCGATACCGTTGAACTCGCATCAGACCTGCGTATTTACGACAAAACGGGCGACCGCACGTGTCAGGACGTATTGCAAAGCAAAGCCAAGGCCGAAGCCGCGCGGCTGATCGCGGCGCTGCCAGCGGACACCGACCTTTGGGTGACCTATCACAACTACTACAAGGCCCCGGATCTTCTGGGGCCCGCTGTGAGCCGCGCAAGGGGTATCCCCTATGTGCAACTGGAAAGCACGCGCGCCACCAGCCGGCTTTCAGGCCCATGGGCGGATTTCGCCCATGCGGCCCATGACGCCTGCGATGCCGCTCAGGTGATTTTCTATCACACCGCAAACGATCTGATCACGCTGGAGCGGGAACGGTTCGGGAATCAGGCGCTGGTGGAATTGCCCCCTTTTCTGCCCCTCGACGAGTTGCCCCCCACCTCGACCCGTGATGGGTCGATGCTGACAGTAGGCATGATGCGCCCGGGAGACAAATTGGCCTCATACTCCATACTGGCCGAGACACTGGACCATCTGACCGGGGACTGGACGCTGGATATTGCCGGAGACGGGCCAGCGCGACCTGATGTCGAGGCACTGATGGCGCGGTTTGGCGCCCGCGTTCGGTTTCTGGGCCAACTTGACCGAAACGCATTGCAGGCCCTGTACCGCCGGGCCTCGATGCTGGTCTGGCCCGGTGTCAACGAAGCCTATGGCATGGTCTATCTTGAGGCTCAGGCCAGCGGCGTACCTGTCATCGCACAGGACCGCCCCGGCGTGTGTGATGTGCTGATGCCCTCAGATCACCCAAGCGTCGCTTCGGGTGCGAAAGGACTGGCGGCCCGCATACAGAGGTTTCTGGATGATCCCATCCTTCGCCGATCCGAGGGCGATCTTGCCCGCGCCTACGTCGCACGCCGCCATCTGATACCATCGGCCACCAAACGATTCTGGACCGCCGTTCGCCCCCTGCTGGAGAAAAAATCATGACCCGTCTCGCCCTGCTGCGCCATGGACACACCGACTGGAACCGCGCGGGTCGCATTCAGGGGCGCAGCGACATTCCGCTGGATGCCGATGCCCGTGCCGAGCTTGCAGGGTACCGCCTGCCACCGCCATGGGACGCAGCAACAATCTGGTCCAGCCCATTGAGTCGGGCGGCTGAAACGGCCCGGCTGGTGTCTGGCGAAACACCCGAAACATCTGATGCGCTGACCGAGATGAATTGGGGGGAATGGGAAGGGCAGCGGGGGGCCGAACTGATCGAAATCCCCGACAGCGGTTATCGTCATATAGAAGATTGGGGCTGGGAATATCGGCCTCCGTGCGGTGAAAGCCCGGCCGAGCTTTGGGCAAGGATCGCTCCCTGGCTGAACGGTTTGAAGGGAGACACCGTCGCGGTCTGCCACATAGGTATCATGCGGGTAATTCTGGCCAAAGCCTGGGGTTGGAACTTTGCTGGCCCGGCACCGTTCAAAATCAAGCGCAACAGGCTATATGTACTGGAGCTGGACCCGATGCGGGCCGAGCCCGAACCCGTTCGACTACTTGCGCGTGAGGCCTGATTGTGAAGGTGATGATCGTCGTTACCCACCTGCTGGGCACCGGGCATCTGAGTCGGGCGCTCACTTTGGGACGTGCGTTCGCCGAGCAGGATCATGAGGTTCTTGTGGTCTCAGGCGGAATGCCTGCACCTCAGCTAGACACAAGTGGATTGTCATTACTGGGATTGCCGCCGCTGCGATCTGACGGCACCGATTTCACCCGCCTGCTGGACCAGAACGGCGCCGTGGCAGATTCCGCCTATTTCGACGCTCGGGTAACCGGGCTAACGCAAGCGATACGCAGCTTCGCGCCGCAGGTTCTGATCACCGAACTTTATCCGTTTGGCAGGCGTTCTCTGGCCACGGAATTCCTCGCAACGCTGAGGATCGCGCGGGAGTTGCCTCAGCCCCCGGTCATCCTGAGTTCGATCCGAGATATTCTTGCGCCGCCTTCGAAACCAGAGAAAGCGATACAGACGGACGAGGTTATCGCGGAGTTTTATGACGGCGTTCTGGTCCATTCCGACCCCACAATCACGCCGCTCGACATCAGTTGGCCGGTCACGGCACAACTGGCATCGCGTCTGCACTACACCGGTTTCGTCGCCCCAAGCGCGCCACCAAGCCATCCGGATGGTGTCGGCCAGGGAGAGATTATCGTTAGCGCAGGCGGAGGGTCTGTCGGCCAACCGATCTTTCAGGCGGCCATCGAGGCCGCCCGAAAGATGCCCAACAGGCAGTGGCGCCTGTTGGTGGGAGGGCAGGATGCCGAAGCGCGGATCGCTGAGCTCTCGCACTTGGCCCGGGAGGCATCGGTTACCATTGAAACCGTCCGCCCCGATTTTCGACAGATGCTGCCGCTTGCTGCTGCCTCGGTCAGCATGTGCGGTTACAACACAGCCATGGATCTGCTGCAAAGCGGTACCTCTGCTGTTCTAATCCCGTTCGATGATGGCAACGAGGTCGAGCAGGGTTTGCGCGCGAAATCGCTGTCGCGATTAACCGGGATCGAAGTGCTGAACAGTTCGGACCTGTCCGGGCAATCGTTAGCTAGCGCGCTGCGCCGTGTCTTGTTGGATACCGCACGCGCCCCAATGACCGCAGGTTTCGATGGCGCACGCCGATCTGTGGACATCGCGACAGACTTGTTCGAGGCCAGCCGATGAATCCGGATTGGCACCCCCTGCAGGACGAGCTGCAACGCTGGCAGGATGCCGGATTGACGCTGCCAGTGTGGTGGCGCGATGACGATGCAATAGCGGTAACACCTCAACTCAAACAGTTGACCGCGTTGTCTGGTGAACTCGGCCTGCCCGTCCATCTTGCGGTGATCCCTCGCGATGTAGAGGCCAGCCTTGCGGAATATGTGTCAGACCAGTCTGCATTGGTACCGGTCGTTCATGGCTGGGCGCATCAGAACCACGCGCCAGTCAACGAGAAGAAAGCCGAATTCCGTCTGCACCGCCCGATCGAGGCATTGATTGCGGATGCAGAGGCCGGGCTGACCCGACTGCGAACCCTGTTCGGTGATCAGTTACGCCCGGTTTTCGTACCCCCGTGGAACCGGATCGATACGGAAGTTACTGCTCACCTGCCCAAGCTGGGCTACCGGATTCTGTCAACGGCAACCCCCCGGAAAACTCCAGATGCCGCGCCGGGCATTGCCCAGGTGAACACTCATCTCGATCCCATTGACTGGCACGGAACACGCAGTCTGGTTGAACCCCGGAAGCTGATCACGCAGACGGTGCAGCTGTTGCAGGATCGCCGCACAGGACGGGCGGACAATACCGAGGCGTTTGGGGTGTTGACGCACCATCTGGTCCATGATCAGGACATCTGGATGTTTGCTCAAGACCTGTTGCACAGGCTGCTTGAAGGGCCGGGCATTCCCTGGACCGCACCGTACAACTGAACCCGCAAGGAGAGCCGGAATGAGTCGATTGGATTCCATGCTGCGCCGCCTGACCGCGCAACGCGACGGGCTGAACTGGGCCGCCGCACAGATCGAAAACATAAACGGCGACGTTCTGGACTTGGGTCTGGGGAACGGGCGCACCTATGACCACCTGCGCGAGGTCCTGCCCTCTCGTCGAATCTGGGTAATGGATCGCGTCTTGCAGTGCCACCCGGACAGCACACCGCCAGCGCAGGATTTTCTACAAGGCGAAGCAGAGCCGATGTTGCGAAAGCTGGCGGAAGCAGGCCGAACAATCGCGCTTGCGCATTATGATTTCGGCCGCGGGATAAAGTCTGACGACGTTGCCGAGGCCGCCCGTCTCAGCCCCTTGATCGAACGGGTAATGCGACCGGGCGGGTTGCTGATTTCAGGGCAGCCATTGGTTGGCTTCGATCAGATAGACGGCCCGGAAACCATCGCGCCCGACAGGTATCTGTTCTATCGCGCCTAAGCCGGGTTTCGGGCGCATCCAGACACGCCGCGCCCAAACTCCCTCGGAACACTCGGCAACGCTGTCAGAATCATCTACTGGAATCGGCGCGGCAAGGTCTACCCTTCAACGCGACTCAGGTTTATACGCCGTCGCAACCGTACATCCATATGAGGTCTCTCATGAGCTTTGACCGTTCCATCAAGATCGCACCATCGATCCTGTCTGCCGATTTCGCCAATTTCGGACAGGAAATTCAAGCCATCGAAGCACAGGGGGCAGACTGGGTCCACGTGGACGTGATGGATGGGCATTTCGTTCCCAACCTCACTTTTGGCCCCCCGGCCGTCAAAGCGTTCCGCCCTCATGTGAAAACGGTTATGGATGTGCATCTGATGATCGCCCCGGTCGATCCGTATATTCAGGCGTACGCCGATGCGGGCGCCGATGTGCTGACTGCCCATATCGAAGCCGGTCCGCATTCGCACCGTACGCTGCAGGCGATACGCGCCGCAGGCATGAAAGCCGGTATCGCACTGAACCCCGGAACACCGGCCGAAGCGGTCGAGCATCTGCTGGACCTGACCGATCTGGTGTGCGTCATGACCGTAAACCCTGGCTTCGGGGGGCAGAAATTCATCGATATGACCGCAAAAATTCAGCGTTTGCGCCAGATGATTGGGGACCGCCCTGTGCATATCGAGATCGACGGTGGCGTTGATCCCAGGACCGCGCCTCTGGTCGCAGCCGCAGGTGCAGATGTGCTGGTTGCCGGATCGGCTGTCTTCAAGGGCGGGTCGGTCTCAACTCCGTCAGTCTATGGCGATAACATTCGCGCAGTACGCGCGGCTGCCGAAGGCGCACTGAGTTAACCACTTGGTCTCCCGCCAGTCGTCGACGTTTCTTGCGAAACGCCTCCTCCTGTTGGGCCCGGCATCGCGCACGGCGCGATGCCGGGCCCAAGGCCGCTAGCAATATTGGCGCAGCCAATGTTGCGCGGGCGCGGGAGCTTTTGCTTTAAACCCTCAGCTTTCTTTATTGAGATCATCAAAGCCACGGCCATCAGCTACCAGTTGAACAAGTAATGGCGCCGGTTTCCAGAAATATGCATCTTCCTCGGACCACGTGTCGATGTCATCCAGCACCTTTGGCAGACCCTGCAGATCAGCCCATTTCAGCGGGCCGCCCCAATAGCAAGGAAAGCCGTAGCCATAGAGCAGCGTGACATCCACATCCAGTGGTCGGCGGGCAATACCTTCCCCGACGACCCTTGCCGCTTCATTCACCATCGCGACCATGTAGCGACGCACGATTTCCTCATCCGTAAACGCACGAGGCGAAATGCCTCGCGCTGCACGCTCGGTCTCGATCAAGGGCATGACTTCGGGGTTCGGCTCTCCTTCGCGCTTGCCCTTTTCGTAGATATAGTAGCCCTTACCGGTTTTCTGACCCAAATACCCCGCTTCGCACAGCTTATCCGCATAGAAGCTGTCACGCGCGCGCGGGTCCAGACCCGCAGCCCGTTTGCGTTTACGCGCCGCCCAACCAATATCCAGCCCGGCCAGATCATACACTGCAAACGGCCCCATCGCGAAACCGAACCTGGTCAGCGCGGTATCGATCTGAAAAGGGCTGGCGCCATCCAAAACCATGTGATCCGCGCAAGTCCGATAAGCGCTGAGAATCCGGTTTCCAATGAACCCGTCGCATACGCCCGCCCGAACCGAGACCTTCCCCAACCGCTTACCCAAAGCAAATCCCGTCGCCACAACGTCCGGCGCTGTCTGATCCGCCACCACGATCTCGAGCAGCTTCATCACATGTGCAGGTGAGAAGAAATGCAGGCCGATCACATCGCCGGGCCGTCCGGTCGATCCTGCTATCTCGTTGATATCGAGGTAGGAGGTATTGGTAGCCAATACGGTCCCGTTCTTGCAGACCGCATCAAGTTGCGCAAAAACCTGTTTCTTGACCTCAATATCCTCGAAAACCGCTTCGATCGCCAGGTCAACGCCGCTCAACGCGCCATAGTCGGTCGCCAGGATCAGCTTGTTCTTAAGGATATCCTCCTGATTTTCCGGGCTCAGCTTGCCGCGTTTCACCGCACCGGCCAGATTTGATGCGATCCGATCTTTTGCGGCATGGGCCGCCTCTTGCGTCATCTCAAGCAACACGACCCGAAACCCGGCCAACAGGGCGGAGGTGGCGATCCCGGCGCCCATAGTGCCCCCTCCGATGACACCGATCCGATCAAGGTCCCGGGGTTCGATCCCCTGCAATTCCGGCAGTTTCGAAACTGCGCGCTCGGAAAAGAAAGCATGGATCAGGCCCTTGCGCTGATCCGAGGCCATCAATTCCAGAAACAATTCCCGTTCGCGCGCCTGGCCTGCGGCAAAGTTTTCAGCCTCACAGCTGGCTTGCACGGCGCGCACGGCGATGGCGGGAGAAAGCTGTCCCCGCCCCTTTTTCAACACAGCATCATAGGTCGCATCAAAGTCGATCGGGGTGGGTCTGGCCATATCACAGACCGGACGGCGCGGCGCGTCGGCCTCAAGCAGATCTCGCACATAGGTCAGGCCAATCTCACGCGGGTCTCCGTCCTCCACCTTGTCCAGCACGCCCATCTCAAGGGCTTCGGACGCGCGAACATGCCGCCCGGTTGTAATCATGCCCAAAGCCGCATCGACCCCTGCGACGCGTGGCAGACGCTGGGTTCCGCCCGCGCCGGGAATGATCCCCAGATTGACCTCGGGCAACCCCACCTTCGCAGACGGCACCGCGATACGGTAATGGCAGGACAGCGCGACCTCGAGCCCGCCGCCAAGCGCCGTACCGTGCAAAGCCGAAACCACCAGCAGCGGCGACGCCTCGATGCGATCACATAGCACAGGCAAACTCGGGTCCTGTGGCGGCTTGCCAAACTCGCGAATGTCCGCGCCAGCAAAGTATGTCCGTCCCTGACCGTAGATCAGAACGGCCTTTGCCCCTTCGGATTCGGCACGTTCAATCCCCGCCATAAGACCCCGGCGCACATGGACCCCCAGCGCGTTGACCGGCGGATTCTGCGCCGACAAAACGGCGATATCGCCCTCTCTCTCATATCCGATGACCTGGGACATGTAATCCTGCCTCCTCAAACGAATTGCGTCGCCACGCGGAGTTTCAGGAATCCCCTAAATGACGCGCAACCCGAGACTGACCCGGTCTGCGTTCGTATTCAACCCTATTTTCGACCAACCGTTCGGTTTTTATCTTTGCTTCCAAATTTGTCGCCAACAACTATTCCTGACATCGGCACCAAAGGGACAGGCTGAGTTGACCGGCTATTGAAGTGGTTCTGGCTCATCTTAACCGCCAAAAAATGAAGATGAGATGGGTCATCTGCAGAGGCGCAAAAAAATACCCGATCCCCGCGGTTCTCTGCGCGCGGCACAAGCAAACGGCTGAAGTAGACCAGATGTCGGCTCAGGGTCTGAACCAAAATCGCTTCGCATCGCAGACAATCACTGTAGCGAGCCCGAGGCCATCGCTAGCAGATGGATGAATTTAAGTCTGTCAAAGGCTTTGCAGCCAACGATCAAGCAAAGTGTCTTATAATGTCACTTGGTGGAACGACTTACTGCTGACACAGATATCTTTTGTCAGAAACAAACGATATCTATTAACAACTTAAGATTGCGGGCGGGCAGGCGTTCCACTATCGATATGCACATGAGCCGTCGTCTGCAGTTGATAATCTTAACCAGCCTTCTCCTAGTACCTCGATTGACCGCTGCTCAAGAGGCCAACGAAAATCAGGTGGTGATCGGCGGTAGCGGCGAAGCTTATTTGAAGGCGATCAGATTAAGCCGTGTCGATGCCGACGTGACTTATTTCGACCCGGAAAGCCCACCGCCGCCGATGCACACCCGTCAGAGGCCACGGCCACCCTCTAACTCAAGCGAATGGTCGTTGAACGGCGACATGAATTTTCCAGTTCTGCTTGGCTCCGCAGTTATCCTGATGGCAATCGCTTTTGTCTTCGTCCGCTACGGCAGCGGCTTCGCCGTTATATTCGGACGCCGGGGGGCGAATGCGGTAAGCAGCCGCAGCGGGTCCGCACCGGGTGCAGGATTGGAAACACCATCGCGTCCGGGCAACCTGAATGCGATCCTGCAGATACGGGATCGCCGCGAGGCTTTGATCGAGCTGACGCAGGCCACCCTAAGCGCGGTGACCAGGGCCAATGGGGTGCTGCTGCAGCGCAGTTGGACTGCACGCGACGCGTTGCGCCACCTGCCGGAGGATCAAAATTGTCTTAGCGCTTTGCACCATCTGGTTCTGACGAGCGAGCGGGTGCATTTCGGCGGCCGGGAGGTGAGTGAAGAGGACTTTCAAGCGCATGTCGCGGGCATTCGCCCGCTATTGACGGAGGTGACCGAATGAATCAGTTGGCCACCGAAAAAAAGAAACGTGGCCCCAGAATTGAGACGCTGGCAATTTTGGGTTTCCTGGCATTACTGCTGTTCACGATCTTTTTCATCGTATCTCAGCGTCAACAGGTACTGCGGAGTTCGCCATCGGGGTTTGATGGGCTGCGAATCTGGTTGAATTCGAATGAGGTAAGTGCGCAGAGTTTTCTGGGCGGTTGGCAAGTCGATCAGGAAGCCATCGGCCTGCTGGTGCTGCCGCTTTTTGATACCGCCCTAGATGAGGATCGGGTTCCTCCGAGCACAGAGGAAGAACTGCTTTTACAGCAGGATGAATATGACCTACGGTTCGACGCGGTGCTGGAAAAGGCCAACCGATTGTCGACCCTGGTGATCCTACCCAAATGGCGCAGCGGGATGCGATTAACCGGCCTGGCCCATCCGGTCTTGCTAAGCAGGCGGCAAAATATCGAAATCTTGCTGCAACAGCTAACCGGGCAAAATGATGCTCGGATCGAGTATGCACGCACGCCCTTTTCCGATTTTGATTATTTTGACGAGGGAGATGTCCAGCTTTCGGCTCAGATCTATGCCGCGCAACTATTCACTAGCGCCGCTTGCGCCCCGCTGATTGGCAGTCCAGATGCGATGCTTCTGGCAGAGTGCCCACTGGCGGGTGTGGAGGGGGATGCACGGGTACTGGTGCTATCGGACCCAGATTTGCTGAACAATCATGGGCTGCGCATGGGGGACAATGCCACCATCGCGCGCAGCCTCCTGAGCTCCCTCGCCGGGAAGCGCAACATTATGATCGATTACAGCCGCGAAGTCTGGTTTTCTGATCCCAATGAGAACGTGCGTTACGAGCGGAGCTGGTCTGATCTGAAGCGATTTTTCGACCCGCCATTCCTGACGCTCTGGCTGGGCGGGGTTCTGGCATTGGCATTGTTTGTTTGGCGCGGCTCGCAACGCTATGGCCCGGTGCAAACCGAGGACAGTACTGACACAAGCGCAAAGTCGCTGGCGGTTCAGGCGCGGGCACGTCTGATGCGGTTGTCGGATCAAGATGGCGCCCTGATCGGAGAATATGCGAAGGCGCGACTAGCGGCCTCAGCCTCGGCTCTATTCGGTCCCGCACTTGCCCGTCATTATGCCAAACCTAAGACGTTCTTGAGCTATGTGGCACGGCACAATCCGGATCTCGCGCGCGAAATGGAAACGGTTTTGGGTGCAATCCGGAACCTCCCACACCGGGTCCCACCGGCAGGGGCAATGCGCCATGTGGATGAACTTGAAGCGCTATTGGAGCAGATAAAGAATGACACTTGAAACATTGCGCGCACGTTCGGACGCGCTGCGCGCCGAGATCGGGAAAACGGTGTTGGGGCAGGAGGATGTGGTCGATCTGGTGCTGATCTCGCTTTTTGCGCGCGGCCATGTTTTGCTGGAAGGGCCGCCGGGTACCGCCAAGACCCTATTGGCGCGCAGTTTTGCCGCCGCGCTGGACTTAGATTTCGGACGCATCCAGTTCACCCCCGATTTGATGCCGGGGGATGTGCTGGGCACCTCTATCTTCAATTTTCAGACCAATGATTTTGTCCTCACGCGTGGACCGGTCTTTACACAGGTACTTTTGGCGGATGAGATTAACCGCGCTCCGCCAAAAACCCAGGCTGCGCTCTTGCAGGCGATGAACGAACGCACGGTCAGTATCGACGGCGGTGATCACTCCTTGGGCAGTGAGTTCATCGTGGTCGCCACCCAGAACCCAATCGAACAGCAAGGTACCTACCCCTTACCTGAGGCGCAGTTGGACCGTTTCCTATTTAAGCTTGAGATCGACTTCCCGCCCGAGGCGATTGAAATGGCGATCCTGCGCCAACACGCCAATGCCCGCATCGAGAGCGGTATGGAAACCGATGTTTTGTCGAAAACTCTGGATGCGGCCGCTCTGGCGGAAAGCAGGGCGCTGATCGATGGGATCATTCTGGATGACGATATTCTTGCGTATATCCTGCGGCTGGTTCGTGCCACACGGGAAAGCGCCGAGATTGCCTTTGGAGCCTCTACCCGCGCCGCAGATGCACTTGCGGCAGCAACGCGGGCACAGGCCGGGTTGAGCGGACGCGACTTCGCCATCCCGGACGACGTGAAACGGCTTTTCGTGCCGGCGCTGCGCCATCGCATCGTTTTGGGCGCCTCGGCCGAGATCGAGGGTCGAAATGCCGCGATGGTTCTCGAGAACATCCTCAACCAGATAGAGGCCCCCCGCTGATACGTCCGTCTGCCAAATTGCTGACTGCGGCCTGCGCCGCCCTCGTGTTGTCGGTTCTGGGCGTCACCTTTTTCGGGGGGCTGCGAGAATTGGCGCTGGTACCTTGGGCGCTGTTGGCCTTGCTGGCAGCAACAGATATTCTGATGTCTTTCAGTCCTCGTAAGCAGCTGATTTCCGACATGCGGCCCGAGATTTTCGTGGGCGAGGTGCGGGTACTGAAATTGCAGGTTCCCGACGCACCGAGGGAACTGCAGGCGCGGCTGGAGTGGCCTGAGGGATTGAGCGGTGCGGCGGAATTCATGTTCAAGATCGGACCGGATGGGGTCGGGTCGGCTGAGATTGAATGCCGCGGCATACGCCGCGGCATCTGGGCCTTCGAACATCTATGGCTTAAATGGCCCTCCCGCCTACAGCTTTTTGAATTCGTGCCACGATTGGATTTCGTGCTGGAGGTGCGGGTGGTACCCAACATCCGGCTGATTCAGTCAGGTGAAATCGCCACGACGGTTAAATCTACGCTTTATGGTGTGAAGGAAAACCGCGCCATCGGCGAAGGGTCGGAGTTTCACCAGTTGAGGGATTTCGTGCATGGCATGGACGTGAAATCGATCGACTGGAAACGCTCGGCCAAGCGGCGGGAGCTCGTGGCCAAAGAATTGAGGGCCGAGCGCAATCACCACGTCATTGTCGCGCTGGACAATGGCTATCTGATGCGTGAGGAGATCGCCGGTCTGCCCAAGATCGACCATGCGGTGACAGCCGCGCTGGCCGTGGCTTGGGCAGCGGCAATCGGCGGTGATCTGGTAGGGTACTACGCCTACGACGTGCGTCCGCGATCTTTTGCGGCACCGCGGGCAGGACGCCAGACCTTTGCACGCCTGCGCAGTTGGACCAGTGAACTGGCTTATGTAGGCCATGAGACCAATCATACCTTAGCCCTGACCGAATTGAACGCCCGCACCCCAAAACGCAGCCTGATCATCATTTTCACCGATTTCATCGACACGACCTCGGCTGAACTGCTAGTCGAAAACATCGCCATTCTGGCCAAGCGTCATTTGCTGATCTTCGTCACCATCCGCGACCCTGAGGTTGAGGCTTTGGTAGAGGCTGCGCCCAGGGATCTGGATGGGGTCGCCGCGCTGGTGGCAGCAAACCAGACGATCAGCGAACGCCGCCTTGTGCTGGAGAGGTTGGCACGCCTGGGGGTCACGGTACTGGATGCGCGTCCGGACACCGTGACGGCCAAGCTGATCTCGACCTATCTGGAAATTAAGGCGCGGGAGTTGATCTGATGGCTGAAAGCGATCTCATCCGTTCGGCCCGGTTCCGGAAAAAGCGTGAAGCCGACTGGCGGCGTCTGGAAACGTTGGTTAGCCAAGCCGAACGCGTCGGGCTACAGCGGATGGAGTTCGCGGCTGCCCGCGATCTGGCGGCGCTGTACAAAAATGCGACCACATCACTTGCCATAGCCCGCGAAATCTCGTTGGACAAGGCGTTGCTGGACTATCTCGAAGCACTAACTGCGCGCGCCTATCTGTCGGTCTACGCACCTCAGGAGCGTCTGGGCGGGCTTGTGCGCAAGTTTTTTGTAAGTGGGGCACCGACAGCTATACGTCGGTCTTGGTTGTTCATCGCGATTGGTTTTCTGTGTATGGGGCTGGGGGGGTTGGCAGGGTATCAGCTATTTCTGGAAAACCCGGCCTGGTATCACGTATTCATGCCACCCGAACTGGCCGGAGGGCGCGGGCCGACATCAACCACCGAAGAACTGCGGCAAATGATCTATGATGATGAACCGAGCGCCTCCGGGCTTGGAGCCTTTGCCACTTATCTGTTCTCGCACAACACCCGCATCGCAATCTTTGTGTTTGGCCTTGGGGTGTTCCTATGTGTGCCCGCGATCCTGCTGACCTTTTACAATGGTCTGTTGCTGGGTGCGTTTTACGCGCTGCACGTGGAACGCGGACTGGGCAGCGATCTTGGGGGATGGCTATCGATCCATGGAGTAACCGAGTTGGCGGCGATCTGCATTGCCTCCGGTGGAGGGGTGCAGCTAGGGGCAGCGATCCTATTTCCCGGGAAACGAAGCCGCCGCGCTGCGCTGCGCCACGCGGGCCGAGATGCGGTGAAGTTGGCACTGGTGGCGGCCTTTATGCTGGCGGTGGCTGCCCTCGTGGAAGGGTTCGGGCGTCAGCTTATCCAGGATAAAAGTGCGCGGTATCTAATTGGCTGGGGGTTGGGATTGTGCTGGCTGGCTTGGTTCACTCTGGGCGGCAAGGCGTGGAAATGAGACTGTGGCGACGCAAATGCGACACTACGCCGCCGCCATCGGCGGCTGAGCTGATCCCGCCAGAAGGCGTACCCCTTTATCTTGAGGTGGCCGGGCTGGGCGTGCGACTTGCCGCGCAGATTACGGATGTGGGCATCACGCTGGTCGCCGCCATCGCAGCATTAATTCTACTCATGTCTCTTGGGGTTGCCGAGCCGAGTACGCTGATCGCTATCGGCAGTTTACTTTTCTTTGCAATCCGGGTGCCCTACTACGTCATAGCCGAGTTGGCTTGGAACGGGCAGACCTTGGGCAAGCGGTTAATGAAGATCAAGGTTGTCTCACATGATGGCAAGTCGTTGGGCACCCATGCGCTGGTGCTTAGGAACCTGATGAAAGAGGCCGAAATATTCCTGCCTGCAACCCTGCTTTTGACCCTTGATGCCGCATCACCAGTGGCCACGGGACTGGCGCTGGTCTGGATACTTGGGGGACTGCTTGTACCGCTGTTCAATCGTCATAGACAGCGACTTGGCGATCTCATGGCAGGCACCCACGTGATACACCTGCCAGTACCGGTGCTGCTGATGGATTTGGCTCAGGTCCCGGCCAAAGAGACCACAGCGACAGAAAGCTTTACCTTCCTAACACATCAGCTTGACCAATACGGCGCATTCGAGTTGCAGACCCTCGAAATGCTTCTGAGGGCGCAAGAAAAAGGCGGGTCGCCGGTTCGGTCGCAAAGCAACAAAGCCACCATTGAAAGCGTTGTCGAAAAAATCCGCCAGAAGATTGGTTACGCGAACAAGGTGCCCGAAACCGAGCGACTGAGTTTCCTCAGGGCGTTCTACAATGCACAGCGCGAACATCTTGAAAAGCGCCAACTGTTCGGTGAGCGACGCATGGACAAACATTATGCGGGCAACGACAACTCGTCGTGATCAAAATCGATAACCGCCCCTTTTCTGACCAAAAATCGACTTGCAGAGGCCGTTTTTTAAATTCAATTACCGGCTTTAAGAGGATACTGCACACAACTTTTAGAAGATTATCGCGCAGCAATTGAAGTACAAAAAAGTGAGGTTTAATAATGGTGAGCTCAACAGAATACGGCGGCAGTGAGTCTCTCGGCGTAGGTAATATCGTGGGTGAGAGTTTTTCGATCCTCTTCAAAAACTTAATTGCCGTAATCCTGCTGGCATTAGCACCGACGTTGTTGAGCTCGTTGATCGCAGGCATGATGGTCGGCGCGGATGTTGCGCTGGGTGTCGAAGAGCCAGATTTCAGTACTTCTTCCAGCCTTGCCAACTGGATGCTGACAATCATTTTACAGATCGTATTCTATGCCCTTGCCACAGCTCTGCTGGTGCAACTGGCCTATGATTCCAAGCTGGGACGTCCACTACAGCTCGGCCGCTATTTTTCACCAGCTCTGCGGGCGGCCATTCCGATTGCGATCCTGACGACGATCAGCAGTATTCTCGCCGGGCTCGCGTCGCTTGCTTTCATAATTCCCGGGCTATGGGTTTATGCAGTTTTCTCGGTGGTTGCGCCTGCCGTAGTCATTGAGGGAGCAGGATTTCGCGGTCTTGGGCGGAGCATGGCACTGACCAAGGGATATCGCTGGCCGATCTTTGGCACGTTGCTTCTGATCGGGATTTGTGCCGGGATCGTTAATTTTCTAGCCGGTATTGTTGCCGACATGCTGGTGGAGGCTGGAAACTGGGCAATGATGGCCGGGTTCTCAGTTATTGCTGCATTTGCTGCGGGGTTGACCGGTATCTCGATCGCTCTGATTTACGCCCGCCTGCGCGAGATTAAAGAAGGGGTAAGCGTCGATCAAATTGCGTCGGTATTCGATTGACCCCGTAGGCTCAGGATGCATTGAGTTTCAGTGCGCTGCATAATTCACGGCGCGGAAAACGGAGCGTTGAACTGAGCGACGTTTTCCGGCCAACCGCCGAGCAGATGGGCGAGCTTTTCGTTTTCTTCCCGTAGTCGCATGGCAAGCCATGCGCCAATGACAAAAGGCGGCTGAGCGGCATTATGTTCATCAATCGCAATGGGTTGCGATGACGTGGCGCCCCCACGGAATACGGACCGCACAAGACGCTTTATAGCCAATGGAAGCGTTGAAGCGAGAAAGCTATCTTCGCTCGGATGATGGTCGGCCCGGCAGCCGGACGCGACAAGGAAAAGCCCGTGGCGATCGACGCGCCCCAACTAAAGGCGCATCTTACCGCGGCCAGCATGGCTGCGACAAAGGGATACGCGCCCGCACCCCTGGTCGAGAGCAACGCAACATTTCCGCGACGTATGACAAGCGCCGCTACAAACGACGCAGCCGCATCGAGATCATGCTTGGCAGGCTCAAGGATTGGAGACGCGTGGCGACACGTTATGATCACTGCCCAGGGCCTTCCTCTCCGCAAGCGCCCCCGCAGCAACCATCATCTTTTGGTTATGAAGCCTGACCCTAATCGGACACATGCTGTCTCAGCACAACTCGCATCTAAACTCGTGGCTAAACTGTGCCCAAAGTTTGATCGCTCCGCGTTTAGCGTCAGAAGGGTTACATTCCTTTTGGCGGTGCTTGCCGTGCCCAAAATGTCTTGCAGAGAATACCAGTACCTTCAACTGCGACAAATGCGAGACCCTTTGGGATCAAACACTTGGTTGATGGACATTTGGCTGGATTTCGGCCTTACAACTGATAACTTGCCAACGCATCGGTTTTTTGGCTGCAACACATCTGTACAGAAAATCTATTGGAGCGCGCTTTTGGTAATTCCGTTTCACGTTCGGGAAATGCTTCAACGCATAAAAGCACGATTTGACGCCGACCAGATACCGCAGCATATGGCGTCAAACGACGCAAAGTTTTCAACATTGCGGCCGTCCCGCAAACCTACCGCTGAGATGGTGGCTCGTTTTTGGGACAAGTTGAGACCCACAGCCAGTGAAGAGGATCAGGAGGCGATCGCAGATCGAGCAACCGTCGAAGACGCTGAAACGTACGGTACCAATATCGAGAACTTCATCGGGACGGTAAAGCTACCTGTCGGGGTCATTGGTCCTTTGCGACTGAACGGAATGAACGCAAATGGCGATTTTCATGTTCCCCTCGCAACGACCGAGGCCGCACTGGTCGCCTCCTACGCACGGGGCGCATATGCCGCCACCCGGGCAGGCGGGGTCAGCACCGCCGTGCTGTACGAAGGAGTGCTGCGGACCCCCGCATTTGTGTTCGAAAGCCTACTGAAGGCAGGGCAATTCGTGGACTGGGTAGTGACAAACGTCGAGACGCTCAAGTCTGCGGCGGAAGCGACGACCCGCCATGGTAGGCTTATATCGCTGGAGCCGTTTATTGACACAAACGTCGTTTTCCTGATTTGCCGCTACACCACAGGTGACGCGGCGGGTCAGAATATGGTGACAATCGCCACCGACGCCCTGTGCCAAGCAATCGCTGACAGCTGCCCTGTTGCGCTTGAGAACTGGTATGTTGAAGGCAATTTCTCGGGCGACAAAAAGGCCTCGGCGCTGGGGTTGGTGACGGGACGCGGGCGCAAGGTCAGCGCCTCGGTTACGCTTCCGGCCGAGATTGTTGAAAAGACGCTGGGAACAACGGTCGAGGCGATGCTGGACTATGGTCGTGTCGCCAATCTGGGGGCGCATTTGTCTGGCCAGTTTGGGGCGCAGGCGCATTATGCCAATGGGCTGGCGGCGCTTTACATCGCAACCGGACAGGACGCGGCCTGCGTTGCCGAAAGCGCAATGGGTGTCACACGTATGGAACCAAGGGGTGACGATCTGTTCTGCTCGGTGACGCTCCCCAACATCCTTGTTGGTTCAGTCGGTGGTGGCACCGGTTTGCCAAGCCAAGCAGCAGCGCTGAACATACTCGGCCTACGGGGCAACGGTTGTGGCACGGCTTTGGCAGAGGTTGTCGCAGCGACATGTCTATGCGGAGAAATCTCCATCGTTGCCGCGATAGCTGCGGGTCACTTCACCCGCGCCCATGAAAGTCTGGCCCGCCAAAGATGAGTTCGCAGAACCGATTTTGGATCTATCAATCCGAGCGATTTCCGCTGAAGAAAACCGTCCCTCTGCTGCTGGTGTTTTCCTCGGCCAGCATCTGCGTGTCCGCCCGTCTGGCAGACCGCCCCCTGCCCGAGTGGCCCGCATTTGCCGCCGGTTTTGTGCTGGCCATGGCGTTATTCTTCCAGATGCGGGTCTGTGACGAGTTCAAGGACGCCGAGGACGACCGGCGGTACCGTCCCGAAAGGCCGATACCACGCGGATTGGTCTCACCGGGCGAGGTTCTGAGCCTGGGTTTGCTGACGATCCCGCTGGCACTTGCTGCGGCCTGGTTCTGGCACCCGTCGATTTTGTGGCTGTTGGGTGCGGTCTGGATCTGGCTCGCGGCGATGACGGTTGAATTCGGTGTCCCGGCCTTGTTGAAGGCTCGGCCGGTTCTGTACTTGCTAAGCCATATGGCAATCATGCCCTTGATTGATTTGTTGCTGACCGGTCTCGAATGGATACCGGCTGGCGGGGCGGCACCCTCGCTGTGGCTATTTCTGGCGTTGTCCTTTGTGAATGGCTGCGTCCTTGAAATCGGGCGGAAATTGTGGGCGCCTGAAAACGAAATCGCCGGGGTCGATACCTATTCCGCGCTATGGGGTCCGCTTCTGGCGGGACGTATCTGGTTCGGCTGCGTCCTGCTGTCCTGCGCGCTTCTTGTCGGCACGGGCAGCGCCACCGGAGTCGGCTGGCCAAGCGCCCTGATCGGCGCGCTGGCGCTGATTCCCTGCGGGGTTGCCGCATTCCGTTACAGTCAGGCGCCAACTGTGAAAGCGCAGAACTGGATGGATACTGTGTCCGGCCTGTGGGTGTTTTTTTGCTATGCCACTGCCGGGTTCCTACCCTACCTGATCGGAGCCGTTGTATGATTTTCATTGTGGCCCAAGCGGATGCCAAAGATGCCTCAGTTGTCGGTGGTAAAGCGGCAGCCCTGTCGCATCTGACGCAGCACGGATTTTTCCCGCCCGCGTTCTTTGTCATCACCAATGACGCGTTTCGCATGGGGCAATCCGGCCCCATCGCGCAAAAAGGCCTGCAATCGGCTGTGACCGCCGCACTCGAGACGCTCGGACCCGGACCTTTTGCGGTACGCAGCTCTGGCCAGTCTGAAGATGGTGTGGATCACAGCCATGCGGGACAGTTCGAGTCGGTCCTGAACGTTCCCGACAAGCGTGTGATCGCGGCTGCCAAGCAGGTTTGGCAATCCGGTTTCTCAGCAACGGTCGAAACCTACCGTGCGGTCAAATCCGGCGGCGAGGCCGAGGCTCCTGCGATCATCGTGCAACGCATGATCGACGCCAAAACGGCCGGCGTCGCCTTTTCCGCCGATCCGGTTAGTGGTAGGCGCAATGTGGTCGTGATTTCGGCCATTGATGGCCTTGCAGAAAAGCTCGTGTCTGGTGAAGCAGACGGAGAAGACTGGGTCGTCGGCGCGGATGGCGCACCGGAAAGCGCACCAGACACCCCCGCACATTTGACCGTACCTGAGGCGCAATCCATCGCAGCCCTTGCCCGAAAAGCCGAAGCGCTGTTCGGCTCCCCTCAGGACATCGAATGGGCCATTGATGCGCAAGGGTTACATATTCTGCAGGCTCGGCCGATCACTACAGCCCTGCGCCCCTCTCCGCTCGAAGACCAGACACTGACGATTTTTGACAACTCCAATATCGTTGAAAGCTATCCCGGCATCGTCAGCCCGCTGACCTATTCCTTTGCCTTGCATGTGTATTCTCAGGTGTATCGCGCTTTCGTCAGGCTGTTGGGTGTGTCCCAGCACACGGTTGCCAGGAACCCAACCGTGTTTGATAATTTGCTTGGGCGGGTGGACGGGCGTGCCTATTACAATCTGATCAACTGGTATCGCGCGCTGGCGCTATTGCCTGGGTTTTCGCTGAACCGCGACCACATGGAAACGATGATGGGCGTTTCTGAACCGATGCCACGTGAGGTCACGGATGCGCTTGCGCCGCCGCCCACCAGCGGCTGGCGCAAACTTGTGGAGTACACAAAGCTGTTAAAGGTTGCGAGCGGTTTGATCTGGCAAGCCATCCGACTGCCACGGACCCGGCGTGATTTTTATCGCAGGTTGAACGACATCTTGCAGACGGGGTTGGATGTAGATGCCTCGAACGCGACCGAACTGGCAGCGGAATTTCGACGCATCGAAAGCACCCTGTTGGATCGTTGGGACGCCCCGCTTATCAACGATTTTCTATGCATGATTGCCTTTGGCGGCTCGCGCAGTCTGCTGCAAAAGTGGCTGGGCGAGGACGGGTTGACCCTGCACAATGACCTCATGATTGGGCAAGGCGATATCGTCTCGGCGGAACCCGCTCAACGCATTGCCCGGATGGGAGAGTTGGTCCGGCAGGCGGGTCTTGCCGCACCTTTGAAGGCCAATGCACATCTGTCAGTTTTGTCAGGACACAGGCAAATCGAAGCCGAAGTTAATGCGTATCTTGAGAAATTCGGCGACCGATGCACGGAAGAACTCAAGTTGGAAAGCGTCCCGCTACGCGACGATCCCACCAGCCTTTTGCTGGCCGTTGCAGCCAGCGCCGAACGCCCTCCATCCGGGCGCCAGAAAGGCGTTGAACCGGACTGGCAGGCGCTGTTTCCGGCAAACCCCGTCAAACGGCAGTTGGCCACGTGGATTTTGGGTTGGACCAAGGCACGTGTGCGCGATCGTGAAAACCTGCGTTTTGAACGCACGCGTATCTTTGGTTATGCGCGGCGTGTGTTTTTAGGCATCGGCCGGGAATTCGCCGCCCGTGATCTGCTTTCAACACCAAGGGATGTATTCTTCCTGACAACACATGAGGTTCTCGGAGCAGTCGAAGGCTACAGCCTGTCGCCTGATTTGAAAGGCATCGTTGAGCGACGCAAACAGGAGGATGAGGCCTCGTCCCGACGTCCCGACCCGCCGGAACGCATCGAAATCCGTGGCCCCGCCATCGCGCCGGTCTGGTCCGAAAGCGCCGAAGCCGAGGCGGACACGGCACGGGTGAAGCACGGCACGGGCTGTTCCGCAGGACAGATCAAGGCGCGCGCGCGTGTGATCCGCGATCCACGCACCGAGGCTCTGGACCCCGGAGACATCCTGGTCGCCCGCCACACCGACCCGGGCTGGATCGCCGTATTCTCAAACGCATCCGCCATCGTCGTCGAACGAGGGTCGTTATTGTCCCACTCAGCCATTGTCGCGCGAGAACTGGGTATCCCGTGCGTGGTTGGCCTGAAAGGCGCCACGAACTGGATCGAAGATGGCGAGATGGTCCGGGTCGACGGAGCAAGCGGCGCGGTGGAGCGGTGCGATGGGTAGCAGTGAGATTGAGGAAAAAGCGGATTTCGACCATATCCGCTATGCCCAACTGTGGGAGGACGCAGATGTTCTCACCTCCGCCTTGGGCGATTGTGCGGGCAAGACATTGGTGTCCATCTGCTCGGCCGGGGATAATGCGCTGGCGATGCTGACGCTCGATCCCGCGCGCGTTGTTGTTCTGGACCTTTCACTAGCCCAGATCGCCTGCCTCAAGCTGCGGATCGCAGCCTACAAAGTGCTGACCCATCCCGAGTTCATTGAGCTCACAGGCTCGCGGCGAAGTACCCGACGGGGTGCCCTACTGAACCGGGTTCTGAAGGCCACCGATGCCGAAACGCGCGCTTTCTGGCGGGCTCTGATCCCGGATGCCGAAAAGCACGGCATCGGCGGCGTCGGCAAGTTCGAGCGCTATTTTCGCATCTTTCGAACCTGGCTGCTGCCTCTTGTGCATTCACGGCGTACGATTGACGCAGTGTTCGTTCCCCGCGCTCCTGCAGAGCGACAGACGTTCTTCGACACGCGGTTCAATACGGTGCGATGGCGTCTTTTGCTGAACATCTTCTTCTCTCGCTTCGTCATGGGTCGCATGGGCCGGGACAGTGCCTTTTTCGACCATGTTGACGGCAGCCCCGCTAAACATGTCGCCCGTCGCATCCGTCATGCAGGGGTCACCACCGATCCCTCGCAAAATCCCTATCTGCACTGGATTCTCAAAGGCGATCATGGCGACGCGCTGCCGATGGCGTGGCGTCCCGAGCATTATGAGACGATCCGATCCCGGCTGGATCGCCTGGATATCCGCCATGGATCGCTTGAGGCTTTTGTATCGACAGGTGAGAAAGCCAGCGGGTTCAACCTTTCCGACATCTTCGAGTACATGTCGCCCGAGACCTTCCGAGAGGTCTACGGCTCTGTCCTGACCGCTGCCGAGCCAAACGCCCGGTTGGTCTATTGGAACATGATGGCACCCCGTCGGGTTCCTTCGAAATACTTGGATCGCGTCGAAACCCTGACCAACATCGAAACCCAGCAGAAAGCCCGCGACATGGCATTCTTCTATTCGGATTTCGTCGTCGAAGAGGTTCAACCGTGACTGTTCTTGGGCAGATTCTGCTGGCGGCGGGGTCCGTGCTGGCACTGATCGGTGTCATGATGGTCATACGCCATCTGGCCAGTACAGCGGGCCTGAACCCCGAAGTGCAGCGCAAGCTTATGCATGTCAGCACAGGCCTATTTGCACTGCTTCTGCCTTGGCTGTTTCCCGATCGCTGGCCGGTTTACATGCTGATTGCGGCCACAATCCTGGTGATGCTGGTGCTACGCCTGCCCCGTTTTTCTTCGGGTCTGGGCGCGACCCTGCATGGCGTGGAGCGTACCTCCTATGGTGACTTTCTACTCGCCCTGTCGGTTGGGCTATGCTTCCTGCTGGCAAGGGATAATACGCTGTTCTACATTCTGCCAATCGCCGTTCTGACACTGGCGGATGCAGCCGCTGCGCTTGCCGGGACCACGTATGGAACCAAACGCTACGTGGTAGAAGATGGCGATAAGAGCTTAGAAGGATCAGTCGTGTTTTTTGTCGTAACGCTATTGGTTGCGATCATCTGCTTCTTGTTCCTATCGAAACTCCCGCCATCTAACATCATGATGTTGTGCCTTATGGTTGCAGGCTTTGGCACTTTGGTCGAGGCGCAGAGCTGGCGGGGGTTTGACAACCTGTTCCTGCCGCTTGGCTTGTTGATCTTTTTGAACGGCCACTATTACAGCTCTTTGGCAGAGCTCGCCCTGTTGGCTGGCATGTTCTTTGCCGCCCTTGCCAGTTTCGGCGTGGTTGGAACCAAACTGGGCCTGACCAAACATGCGACCCGTGTTTATGTTGTCGCGATTTTTTTGCTGCTGGCCGCCGCAAAATTGCAGAACACAGTACTGCCGATCATGGTTCTTGCCGCGCACGGCTGGGCGCGTACTGCGTCGCCTTGTGACAGTAGGTACCCCGATCTGGATATCATAGCAGCCTTGGGGCTTTTGGGATTTGGTTGGCTTGCGGTGGGAAATGCAACGGGATGGGATGCGGTATCCTTCTTTGGGCTCAGCGCGATGGGGCTGGCTATGGGCCTCGCTGCTGTGGCGCTGCGTCCCATTCCTATTGTTATACCGCTTGCTGCGGCTGTCCTTTATTTCATTCGGGCTTGGGCTGTTTCCCTGAATTCTGAACAGTCGAACTGGGCCGAACCACTGACGATTCTGGCCCTGTTGTCGCTATTTTGTACAGTCGCAGTGCCGCTGCTCCGACCACATTGGTTCGAAAAAGACCGAGTGCTCAGGTTGACGCTGTTGGCCCTCGCCCTGCCCTTGATTTACTACGTTTGGATCGTTGCTGGATCGCTTGGTGCAGGGTTCTTTACCGGAGTCGTTTCATGACCAAAGAGACCATCAAAACAGCGGATGCAAAGCTGACCGTTTATCTGAACGGTCCGAGCTGGGACGGCGTTCCCGCCGCGACCTTCGGCGATTTTTCCTGCAAAACGCCCGACGCGGGTGCCGAAATCCTGTTCAAAGGGGTAGAGCGGGTACAAGACGCGGGCCTCGACCGCATCATTGGGCCAATGTCGGGCGACACCTGGCACAGTTACCGGTTTGTCTCGGACAGCGACGGGTCCGCTCCGTTCCTTATGGAGCCTACCAACAAACTTCATGAGCCCGGGGTTTTTCAGTCGGCAGGCTTCACAGAGATCAGCCGATATTTTTCGGCCCGGGTGCCGTTGCGGACCGCCGCTGGATCAGCACCCCCTGAAACCGATGGTATTGTCGTGGAAGAATGGGATGGAACAGACCCCGAGGCCCTGTTTCGTCAGGTCTTCAAACTTTCGACCCGTGCGTTCTCAAACAACGCGTTCTACACGCCGATTTCCGAAACGGATTTTCTGGCCATGTATATGCCGGTTGTGCCGATGATGAAGCGCGACCTGATCCTGTTTGCGCGCCGCCGCGACGGGACACTGGCCGGGTTTCTGTTCGGCATTCCCAACTATGCCGAAGGCCCCAATCCGAATTCTGCAATCCTTAAGACCTATGCCAGTCTCGAACCGGGTGCCGGGCGGCATCTGGCCCACAGGTTTCACAAGACGGCGTTCAGCATGGGATATGAAACCGCCATCCATGCGCTGATCCATGATGACAACACTTCTGCCGAGCGCAGCGCCGCCGAAGGCGCGACGATCTTCCGGCGCTATTCCCTACTTGGGCGCAAGCTGAATGGCTGACCTGCTGTCCCATTTCGCCGCTGCGGTTGAGCGGACTCCGAACCGAACAGCCATCGTGGACGGCAAGGGTCACCAGATCAGCTTTCAAGGCCTTCAGTCGCGCGTTCAGCACTTGGCTGGTCGGTGGCAGGACAAGGGTATCCAGCCGGGGGATCGTGTCCTGATGGCCATGCCCGTCAACGCGGACCTCTATGCCAGTCTGGCCGCCCTGTGGTCCCTTGGTGCCACCGTTGTCTTGCCGGAACCGGCTATGGGACTGTCTGGTCTGCGCCATGCCGCCCGGACCACAAAACCAAAAGCGTTCTGTGCGGCGGGCGCATATTCGTTACTGAAGTTTCTGTTTCCCAGCCTTTGGACCCTCCCCCTGCTGACGCCCGGAGAAGGCCACAGCACCCCGACGGTGCACAAGGTGCAACCGGACGATGTCGCCCTTATCTCCTTTACCTCCGGCACGACCGGTCAGCCCAAAGCCATTCCACGCTCGCACGCGTTCCTGATGGCACAGCACGATGCCATCGCGCCCCTCCTCCACAGCAACAATGCCGAGCGTGATCTGGTCGCCTTTCCGGTGTTCACCCTGATCAATCTGGCGGCCGGACGTACAAGTGTTTTGCCCAACTGGAAGCTCAGCAAGCTGAGCCGCCTGTCGTCCGGCCAGTTGGAAAGCTGGATTCAAACGCAGCAGATCACCCGCGCCCTGATCCCCCCATCACTATGTGAGAAACTGGTCCAATCCGGCAACACCGGCCCGCTACACACGGTGTTCACCGGCGGCGGTCCGGTGTTTCCAAACCTGGTGGAAGCGTTGATATCCCGGCACAGTCTTTCGGTTATGTGTGTCTACGGATCGACCGAAGCTGAACCGATTGCCCATCTCAACGCACGCGACATCTCGGCGAAGGATCACCGCGATATGGCTGCTGGGATGGGCCTTCTCGTGGGCTACCCGGTGCCGGACATCATGCTACGCATCCGCGACGATGAGATTCAAGTCTCCGGCGCGCATGTGAACGACGGGTATTTGAACCCAACTCACTCAGAGAAAAACAAAATCAAGGAAGGTGACATCATATGGCACCGGACTGGTGACGCCGGTACGCTGGATGATCACGGGCGTTTATGGCTGTGGGGGCGGGTCGGGTCCGAAATTGAAGTCGCTTCAGGTATTCTCTTTCCCTTTGCAATCGAAGTCGCAGCACAGCAATGGCCCGGTGTAGACCGATGCGCTTTTGTCAAAACGAAAGCAGGCCCCACTCTCTGCGTCCAGGGATCCCGGACTCACCTCAATGATTGGAGTAAATCTGCGCTTGGTTTTGGCGTTCCAAATGTAATTTCGATAGACAATATGCCGATGGACAAGCGTCATGCCTCCAAAGTCGATCGCGCGAAACTTAGACGTATCTTAGAGACTTAACGCAGTTCGGCTCGAAAGCCGCTGTGACACCCCACCTGAGCGAGCCCATCGCTACGAGCAGTTAACAGAGGACTAGAAAGAGCGACAAGGACCTCGGCTACTGCACAGCTTGGCAGGGGAAATACACATACGCGAGTCACATCTGGCAGTATGAAACACTTGACCGCAGTTATCTTGGCATGGTGCGCCTTTGCCATTGCTTCACCGATCTTGTGCTAAAGTTCAATCCTCAGACACAGTTGAGCTTAAGGACGTATTGGCCATCGCGGAAGCCATTGAAATCTGGCAGCCTGGGCCGCCCTCGCGGGTGGTTCAAACCGGACTTTCCGCATAGTATTGCGACGCTGCAGTTGCAGCCCGCGTTCGAGACATTCGCTACAGGTGTGTTATCCAAGAATGGGCGTAGTAAACGAAACGCAAACTACGACAAACTTCAGTATAGTTGAGTGATCGTCTGGTTTCTTGGTTCATCAAACAATGAAGCTTTATTAACGACGAATTTGCCCTTCGCATTTTGGAAACGCTTGCGTCAAAGCTTTGGTATTCTCCTAACATGCCAAGATTTGACACTCCAAACACCGTCAAAACGATTTGACAATTTTGGCCGCCACTTCTCAAAATCGGCCATGATTCAGCCAATAGACCGTAAGCTAGACATCATTGTTTTCGTGAGCCCACATTTCAATGTTTCGGCGACGACTTCTTTCGTGGACCCATTCAGAATAGCCAATTATCTGACAGGGTCGTCTAGATTTTCCTGGACCTATGCTTCAGATGCAGGTGGACTTGTCGAATCCAGCAGCGGCTTGGTCGTTGAAACTGTCCCATTGGTGGACGTGACAGGGCGCAGGCCTTGGCTTGTTCTTGTGAGTACAAGCTGGACACCTGAACGGCACGGAACGCCTGAGTTCAAGGTAGCACTTCGGAAGTGGGAGTCAGGAGGAGCAATCGTTGGCGGTTTGGATACCGGCGCGATTGTCCTTGCGACGGCTGGACTGCTCAGGGGAAAAACCGCAACGGTTCACTATGAACACATGGATGCCTTTGCGGAAATGGCCCATGACACCACCGTCTCGGAAAACATGTTTACAACTGATGGCAAGATTTTCACGTGTTGTGGGGGATCAGCCGCAACAGATCTAGGGTTGCGATTTGTACATAATATCGCTGGTGAAAGTATCGCCAATGCATCTGCGCGATATCTGTTTCATCACAATGTGCGTGGGGAAGGTCAGTCTCAGAATCCCAAAGACGTGGAGCCGCTGGGCTATGTCACTTCTGAGGTTGTCCGGGATGCGATCGATCTGATGGAAGCACATTTGGAAACCACTCTATCGATCCCTGAAATATCAGCGCGGTTGAAGATTTCGCAACGACAGCTAAGCAGATTGTTTCAGCAATATGTTCAAAAGTCGCCTGTCGAGTACTACCGCGACATACGTCTTGATCGTGCGCGCGGATTGGTGACGCAAACTGAACTAAAATTCAGCGAGATTGCGGAAGCATCAGGGTTTAACGGACAGGTTCATTTCAGCCGGGCATATCGCCAACGCTTTGGCCTGACACCAAGCGCTGACCGTATTGAAGGCCGCACGCCGTTCGAGTTTCGCGCTTGGCCGATGTTCAAGCCAGATATCAAGTCCGAAGGTGCCGGGTAGCTTTTTGCATCGCTGTCAGCATCTTGTCGCGTTGCGCTGATAACTCTTCGGTACTTTGCCCCTGTGTCTGATCCTTAACGCCATCGACCAGTTTAGCTATGACATACTCATCAAGACGAGGGTCGCCCAGGTCGTCCCACCAGCCATTGAATGTGTCTTTGAAATGGTCACAGAAGGCCTGCAGGCCACCATCGCCTGCACCCAAGTGAAAAAGGGTCGTCGGACCCATCGCGGCCCACCGGAGTCCCGGACCAGCCCACATCGCTTTGTCAATGTCTTCGACACTGGCAACACCTTCGACAGCCATATGAACGGCCTCGCGCCAAACTGCGGCTTGCAAGCGGTTCGCGACATGCCCTGGCATTCCTTTCTTGATCCGGATCGTGATTTTACCAATGTCTTTGTAGAAAGCTTCTGTGCGGTCCAAAATATCTGAACCGGTGTGTTCGTTCGCCGTCAACTCGACCAGCGGAATGAGATGTGGCGGATTAAACGGATGACCTAAGATGAGTTTGCTCGGATCGCGCCATCCCTTTTGCAAAGCTTCGAGCGTCAGGCCGGAAGTTGAGCTGGACACAATCGCGTCCGCCTTCAACTCAGGCTCAATCGCGGCATAAAGCGAATGCTTGATCGGAAGCCTCTCTGGCACATTCTCCTGAATGAATTGCGCGCCTTGAACAGCCGCTTCGGCGGTCGATACGAACGTGATGGCATCGGGTTTTGCCTCGTCAGTAAGATCCAGCTCGATCAAAGCCGGCCACGCCTTTTCGATATAAGCGCGAACGGATGCTTCTGTATTCGGATCGGGATCGAAGACGGTCACACTGCGACCCGATGCGAGGAACAGCGCTGCCCAGCTTGCCCCGATGACACCGGCTCCAAGGATGGCGGTTCTTTCGACTTCTGACATCAGAACAGTCCTGGATTAAGGGGGGAGGCCGCGGTCATGCCTCCGTCCACTGTGAACAGCTGCCCGGTTGCAAAAGACGAGTCGTCAGACGCCAACCATAAGGCCATCGAAGCAATGTCGGCAGGCTTGCCAAAGCGTTTGACAGCGTGGCGCGCCAGCGCGTCGGATTTAGCCTTCTTCGGGTCCTGGGCGAGGTCGAACCCTGCGTCCAACATGCCTGTTTCAATCCATCCCGGGCTGATCGCATTGCAGCGCACTGCCGGTCCATGGTCGACCGCGATGGATCGTGTCAGCCCATGCACAAAGGCCTTTGAAGCATTGTAGAGCGCCATCGAGGGGTCCGCGACATTGCCCGAAATCGAACCGATGTTGATGATCGAACCGCCCTGAGACATTTCTGGAATAAAGGCGCGGCAACAGTTAAAAACGCCTCGTGCATTTACCCCCATCACCAGGTCCCAATCCGCGTCTGAGCTTTCGGTCACTGTTTTTTCGACCTGAACGCCGGCATTGTTTACGAGGATATCCGTCACTCCGACTGTCCGGGCGATTTGCGCAACCTCTTCGGCGTCGGAAACATCCAGTGTGTACCAAATTACGTTTTCCGGCAGATCAACTGGTTGAGGGCCGCGCCCACAGGTCGTGACAGCGGCCCCTTCAGCCATGAACGCCTCAACGATACCGCGACCAATGCCCTGCTTGCCGCCTGTCACAAAGGCGCGTTTACCAGCCAACCGCATCAGTGTGCCACCATCACATGACGGACTGCGGTGTAAGCGTCCAGCGCATAGACCGACATATCGCTACCCGTGCCTGAACCTTTCATCGCGGCCCAAGGCATCTCGGGGGTCGCAACCCCATGCGTGTTTACCCAGGTGAATCCGTAGCGCAGCTTGGACGTCATTTGCATTGCTCTGCCAACATCCCGTGTCCAGACCGACGAGGCCAGCCCGTAACGTCCGGTGTTGGCGATCTTCAACGCCTCTTCGGCGTCGGAAAATCTGGAGACCGTTACAACGGGGCCAAATACCTCGGTGCAGGCAATCTCTGCGGTGTTGTCGACATTGGCGATGACAGTCGGCTGGTAGAAAAAGCCGTTTCCCTCGCTCAACGTGCCACCGGTGACGATTTCAGAGCTTCTGCGTGCGCGATCCACAAAACCCGCCACACGATCCCGCTGAGTCGCAGAGACAAGCGGGCCCATTTCCGTTCCTTCAGTTTTTGGTGCGCCAATTTGGATCTGAGCGACCTGTTCGGCAATGGCAGCCACAAGCTTGTCGTAAACACGATCTGCAACCATCACGCGGCAAGGCTGCGCGCAGTCCTGACCGGCATTGAAGTAACTGCCGTAACGGATCGTCTCGGCCACGGCATCAAGATCAGCGTCATCAAAAACAATGACCGGCGCCTTGCCGCCCAACTCCAGATGGACGTGCCTAATCTGCTGGGACGCTGCCCGCATTGCGGCCATGCCAGTCGCCGGCGATCCCGTAACGCTGATCCCTTCCATCTGCGGACTGTTCATCAAGGTATTTCCAACGGTGGGCCCACGACCGTGAATCACGTTCAGCACTCCTTTTGGCAGCACATCTTGCAGCAGTTCTGCAAGCAGCAGGGTGGATAGCGGCGTGATCTCGGACGGTTTCAATACCACAGAACATCCTGCCGCAATTGGTGCGGCAATCTTCCAGGACGCCATCATCAGCGGATAGTTCCAGGGGGCGATGGCCGCTACGGGACCAATTGGATCGCGCCGGATCATCGAGGTATGCCCCGCAACATATTCGCCAGAAGCGGACCCCGTCATGGTGCGCGCTGCACCAGCAAAAAAGCGAAAGACATCAATCGTCAGCGGCATCTCGTCATCATGAGCGGATGGCCAAGGCTTTCCCACATCTAGGCTTTCAAGTTCTGCCAACTCCTGGCTGTTCGCCTCGATAACGTCCGCGATCTGGAGCAAGATTGCAGAGCGTTCCGCAGGAGTCGCAACGGAAAAGGTCTCAAACGCCTCTGCCGAGCCGCGCACTGCCGCCTCGATCTGTGCATCGCTGGCTTCTTTCACTGCGCCCATAACCTCGCCTGTCGCAGGGTTCAGGACATCCAAAGCCTCTCCGGTCCCTTCGACCATTTCGCCGTTGATCAACATTTTCGTCTGCATATGCGCCTCCTCAAAACCCAACCTGATCGCCGCCCTTAAGTGCGAGCCGCTCACGCGCCTCGGCTGGAGTCGCGATCGTAAGGCCAAGGTTTTCAATAATTGATCTGATGCGCCTGACTTGTTCCGCGTTGGATATTGCCAACTCACCCTTGCCGATGAACAGGCTGTCTTCGAGACCCACCCGAAGGTTGCCACCCCGCATGGCACTTTGGGTTGCGAAAGGCATTTGGTGACGTCCAGCGGCAAGGACGGACCATTCGTAATTCTCTGCCCCAAACAGCTTATCGGCCGTGTTGTGCATGTGGGTCAGATGGTCGGCATCGGCTCCAACGCCCCCCAAGATGCCAAATACCATCTGAATGAAAAAAGGCGGTTTGATCAGGCCCTGATCCACGAACCATTTGACGTTGTAGAGATGCCCAAGGTCATAACATTCGAACTCGAACTTGGTGCCGTGATCTCCACCAAGTTTTTCGATGGCGTAACGAATTGTTTTGAAGGTGTTGGGAAAGATAAAGTCTTCCGTCATCTCTAAAAATGACCGTTCCCAATCGTGCTGAAACTCTGTGTATTTCTGCAGCATCGGAAAGATACCAAAGTTCATGGACCCCATGTTGAGCGATGCCATCTCTGGGCTGGTAGACGTCGCCGCCAGCAGCCGTTCATCCATCGACATCCCCAAGCCGCCGCCGGTAGAGACATTCATCACAACATCGGTAGACTGTTTGATCACAGGTAAGAACTGCTGAAACAGCTCGGGCCGGGGATCGGGTTTACCGGTCTCTGGATGCCGCGCGTGTAAGTGGATGATTGAAGCACCTGCTTGCGCCGCTTCAATACTTGCTGTCGCGATCTCAGCGGGCGTAATCGGCAGATGAGGTGACATCGATGGCGTATGGATGCCCCCTGTTGGCGCGCATGTGATGATGACGGATTTGGGCATCAGAGCTTCATCTGCTGCACTTGCGCAGACAGCCCCCCGTCCAAAACCCACAGCTGGCCGGAGGCATAGCGCGCCTCGTCCGAGGCCAGCCAGTTGACTAGGTTTGCAATGTCGTCGGGCGTCCCGTAGGTGCGCATCGGATGAACATCGCGCACGGCCTTCTGCAGCGTTTCAATGTTGCCGCCGCCTCCGCCTGATCCATCGCCGTTGAAGAAGCTCTGCAGCATTGGGGTATCGATATAACCGGGGCAGATGGCGTTTACGCGGATACCTTCAGGGCCATGATCGCAGGCCATCGCCCGGGTCAAAGCGTGCACTGCACCTTTGGTTGCGCAATAGGCCGCAAGGCCCGGGTCTGCGATGAACCCATCGTAGGAGCCAAAATTGATGAGGCTCGCGCTATTCCCTGTCTTCGCCGCTTCGCGCATCAAAGGGATGGCGTATTTCGAGGTCAGGAATGTGCCCGTGGAGTTAACCGCGAAGCTTTGGTTCCATTCCTCCAGAGTGGTTTCCTCAACCGTTTTTTCGATCTCGATCCCCGCCGCGTTCACAAGGATATTCAGTTTGCCATATGCCGCGCGCACATGATCCATCGCTGCAATCGCGTCTGCCTCTTGTGTCACGTCAAGCTTAACAAAGTGACTGCCATCATCGTCGTGCTGATCTAACGACCCTTCCGGTGTGAGGTCAGCGGCAAATACCGTTGCACCTTCTCTTAGGAATCGCGCGACAATCGCGCGCCCGATACCACCGCGCGCACCCGTCACAAGGGCGATTTTCCCGTTCAACATCATTGGTTTTCATCCTTCAACGACGGATAGCGGTAACGGCGTGCGGCCACCGTCCAATCCATATTGTTGCGTACATACTGCTGGCTTGCGTCAGACGGAGGGTTGTAATCCCAAGGCTCGCTGGCACCCGCTTCCATCGCGGCATGTAACGCGCGCCGCGATTTTTGCGTGGCAATAATCTTCTTCCGCAAACCCTTGCCGTCCCAACGCTCGGCGACTTCGGTTGCAAAACGGGCCGCCGCCTCGGCATAGCCAGGGTTTTTGGCTAGGTTTTTAGTTTCCAAAGGATCGGCGCTTAGGTCGTAGAGCTGAGGCGGATCGCTATCACAATGAATATATTTCAAGGGCCCGCGACGGATCATGATCACGGGATAGCTCGTCATCTCGGCACAATACTCACCGATGGCTTCATCAACCGGGTCGTCTTCGCCACGAGCCAAAGGCATTAGGCTGCGCCCGTCGATCGGCTCTCCGATCATCGTCTCACTACCGCCGCCAATATCGATAAAGGTTGGCAGCAAATCAACCAGCGACACTGCATTCTGCGCGGCCCCTACTGCAACGCCCGGCCCGGCCATGACCAGTGGAACGCGGGCTGAATGCTCAAAGAAATTCATTTTGTACCACAGCCCACGTTCGCCCAGCATGTCGCCATGGTCGGCCGTGACAATCACAATGGTGCTGTCCAATTCGCCCGTTTCTTCGAGGGTCTGAACCAGCTGCCCGATCTTGCTGTCGAAGTAGCTGACATTGGCCAGATAAGCATGACGCGCGCGACGGATTTCTTCGTCGCTAAGCGGCACATAAGATGCTTCGATCCCATCCATCAATCGGCGGGAAAAGGGGTCCTGATCGTACAGCGCAGGTACAAACGCGGGCATGTCAATCTCGTCGTCCGAATAGAGATTCCACCATTCAGGCCGCGCCACGTAGGGATCATGCGGGTGAATGAAGCTTGCCACCATCGCAAAGGGCGCATCCTCGCCACGTGCTTTGTCACGGGCCACATCGAAGAGCCAACGTTTGGCTGCAAAGCCAACTTCATCATCATAGTCGATCTGGAAGGTTGCATGGGCCAAGCCGCTTTCCTTGACCGTTTGCATGTTGTGATACCACTTGTCGATCCGCTCGTCCGGTGCTTCCCAATCCGGGGTCCACGCGAAATCGGCAGGGTAAATATCTGTCGTCACCCTGTCTTCGAACCCATGCATCTGGTCCGGGCCAATGAAATGCATCTTGCCTGAAAGGCAGGTCCTATAACCCAGCGATTTGAGGTAATGCGCAAATGTAGGCACAGAAGCCTTGAACTCGGATGCATTGTCATAGGCTGCAATGCGGCTGATGTGCTGACCCGACATAAAAGCAAATCGGGAAGGTGCACAGAGTGGGGAATTGCAGTAAGCCGCATCAAAGCGCATACCGCGTGCGGCCAAAGCATCAAGGTGTGGTGTCTTGGCGATCTTGTGCCCATAAGCCCCTGTGAAATGCGGAGCCAACTGGTCCGCCATGATCACAAGGATGTTTGGCCGCGTCACGCAGCACCTTTTGCGTAATCGTCAAGGACCAGACCATGGAAGTGATGCACGGCGTGCTCGGACTTGCCGGACCCATCCGGGTCATTGACGATCCGGCCTTGGCTGAATGCAGGCGTGTTCATCCCACGCTGCACACTTTCGACGAGGCTGATGTCTTCGACCTGTAGAACTTCATCCAGATAGCGAATTGCGTCCAGTTCCATTGCATCAGGTTCCGGAGTCTCAAGAAAGAAGTCATAAGTCTCAAGCGTCCGATCTGGCCCAACAGGGATGATGTTCAACACGATCATGCTGGACCGTCCCGGATATCGCATCAGGCAAGTGGTAGGATAGAGCCACCAAACCGCGTGGGTTTTCACCGTGGCGTTCGAGACATCATAGGCGGTATTTGGACTGTTGCCTGCGTCGGCCATATGGCTGGAGTAGATACCGTAGGTTGTAACCTTGTAGGTATCCATATCCACGAGGTCACAAAAATCCTTATGGGCCGTAGGGCAATGATAGCACTCAAGGAAATTGTCCACGACGTTCTTCCAGTTTGACTTGATGTCGTAGGTCAGACGGTGGCCAAAAGTGAGTTGATCCACATCCGGCGCCCAGTGACGAACCTCGGTTTCCAAGTTTCCGGATTGCTCTGACAATGAGGCAGCTGCCGGATCCAAATTGACAAAAACAAAGCCGCAGAACTCTTCGACCTGCACTTCGTCGAGACAAATCTCGTCTTTGCTGAAGTCTTCGAGGTTTTCAGTATGTGGCGCGCGGACCAACTGCCCATCCAGCTTATAGACCCAGGCATGGTAGGGGCACATAATCCGTGTGGTATTGCCTTCGCCCGATAGCAGTTCATGCGCACGGTGTTTGCAGACGTTGTAAAAGGCACGAAGCTTACCCTCTTTGTCACGCACAACCGCAATTGGCTGACCGGCAATATCCACCGTTACAAAAGACCCCGGCTCTCGTGTTTTCTCGACATGACACACCCATTGCCAAGTTCTGGAGAGTATGGAGCGAACATCGGCGTCAAACCACTTGTCTTCGGTGTATGCTGCAGCCTGCAACGAACTAGAGCGTGATGGATCAACGTGATAGCCAAAGGAAATTTTTTCTGAATCAGTCATGCTGCCCCTCCCAAGTAAGGATAAGCCTATTTCAGGCAAGAACCGGCGATATACATAATCAGTCGGTATTTTAACTTTTTTCGCCAGGAGTATAACCGGCTATCTGACCAAGCGCGGGTGATCAGGTCCGAATACTTAAGAACACCGTGCACAGATCCATCAAACGGCCCGTTCGGCACACCTTCTTTTTCGAGTCTTCTACATCAGCGATTACCGCATCTCAAAAGCGGCACTGAACACTCTGGCGCCGACGACTGCGGCGGAACTGAAATCGCATCGCATCCTCGTCAACACCGTTTGCCCCGGTTAGGTGGCGACAGATAGGGGGGCGGTGGTCGTCCCGTGTCTGAAGGCGCAAAGGGCGTGGTTTAGGCGGTAAGATGAAACGCGGATGTTAGTTTGTACTCAATTCAGATTGAGCAGCCTGATTGGATGCGGCGCGGATCGGTTGAGTCTGGAAAGCCCCGGCGTTTTTGGAGCTTTCCCTGTAATTCAGACGCCGCTGATATGATGTTTGATCAGTCGGTGAACGTGTATTCGCCGAGATCACAAAGGTTCAGCCCAAAATCCTCGGCCTCGGAACCGTCGGCAAAGATGCCACGGATGTCGTAAATACAGGTGGTCAGCCCGTCCGCGATATCGACGCCGATTTCGTAGCCCGGTGCAAGATAGCCCCCCTCAAGCAGATCGTTCTCCCAATCGCCGGATGACGCCGGAGAGATGTTGAACTCGACCAGATCGGAACTGCTGTCATTGTAGAGGAGGAATTCGAGATCTTCCGCCTGAGCCGGGGAATGAACCGCCAGTGCACCCAAAACCAGCGCCGCGGAGATTAGAGTTTTCATCGTATTGATCCTTCTGTTCGATCGGTAAATTGGTTGTCGGCCACCTTTGCTCGTGAGTGGGGGTGTGAGTGAGCGGCGCGGTGACCCACAATGTGGCGATACGAGGGGACATACCATCTCTATTTTGTGAAAGGTAGTTCAGAACCGGAATTCGAAACCCAATTGGCCGGCAATTCCATAGTCGTCAGAGCAGCTGCCAAATCCGCTCTGAGCGGACACTTCTCCGAACAAAGTAGTGTTTGCTGTAACGTCCACATGACCTCCCAGCGTGAGGGCAAGGTTGTTACTGTCGAGTTCGGTCAGACCCGTGTCGTTTCCAAAAGATACCGAAGTGTCATCATCAAGCGCATGGTATTAGTCGAATTGGCCGAAGAGGACACTGGTGCCGAACTCGCGCGCGGCCCGCAGACCTACGAGCGCACTCAGTATATCTCCGTCAGAGACCGTCCCGGCGGCACCGCTCTACACATCGTCAAGATCGTCGGCATCAACACTGCTGTGGAGAAGTCGCGCTTGAGGGATTAGGTTCAGGGCATACACCTTGTCGGCCTCAATCTAGGCAACATAGCCATCCCCATCCGTATCGACCTCCCGTCCTCTGGCAAATCGGGTCGTATTGTCGAAGAACGCATATCGCACGTGGCCGTTCAGATAGAGTTGACTGTCCGCCAGCCACAATGTGCTCAGCGTTACATCGCAGGCGTCGGTGTCAACCTTGCCGTCGGCCAATGATGTTTCGCTGTTTGTCGATAGTGTTGTTGCGCCGAACTCGAACCCTCCGATCAAGAAGCCGTTGCCGATTTCGGAAAATCGCAGGCTGGCGCCGGCACGCAGGCCGCCACTGTCGTTTCATTCGTGCGATCGCCAGAGCTGAGTTCGGGCAGAGATCGGCTGACTACGTTCGCATCTTCCGCACCTAACCCCCCGAACCGAAGCTACGTATTATCTAAAAACAAACCCGCCAATTTCGCAGACCAGAAATCTTGGTAAGCGCCCTTTTGCATAGAAAACCGGACAGCCGACACCTCTCGAAAGGTCGAACTGCGCGGCGCAAAACTCACCGAGGCGCCGCGTGGGTGCCGGCCAGTCGGCCAAAGACAGACCCGTTAATCAGACCAGTGCCGCCGGGGTAGTTAAAATAGAACACCCCGCCAACCAGTTCACCTGCGGCAAAGAGGCCGGGGATCGGCGCTAAATCGTTGTCCAGCACTTGGGCACTGTTCGGTTCAATGCGCAGACCGCCAAAGGTAAAGGTGATGCCACAGCCAACCTGATAGGCCTCAAACGGACCTTTATCTATCGTGTTGGCCCAGTTGGACTTCGGAACTGAGAGACCTTTGGTGGCGCGCCCGTCCTTGATGTTGGGGTCAAACGGTGTCTCTGTGTCAACAGCGGCGTTATAGGCCTTGATCTCATCCAAGAACCCTTTCGGATCAACCCCTTCTAGTTTCTGAGCCAGGGTCTCGATCGTCGGAGCCGTGACCTTGGTCACCCGTTTGATCCGATACTCATCGCGCAGGAAATGCGTGACCTTGGAATCGAAGATCTGCCAGGCAAACTGATCGGGTTGGTTCAGGATGACGCGGCCATATTTGGCGTAGGTATAGTTTCGAAAATCCGCGCCCTCATCGACGAAACGACGCCCCGTGGCATTCACCATGATGCCCCATGGATAGGAGTGTTTCTGGAACCCATCGCCCACATCAAGATCGCCAAATTCGGGTGCGTTGTAATCCCAGCCCACCGCATGGCAGCCCGACCAGTTGCCATAGGTCGAAGCGCCGATATCCATCGCCATCTTGATGCCTTCGCCAGTGTTGAAACGCGAGCCCCGCACGCGGGCCATTTCCCAGCCGGGTCCAAGATAACGGGTGCGCATCTCAGGGCTGGCCTGAAAACCACCCGCTGCAACGATAACGGATTTTGCGCCAAGCTCTTCGATCTGCCCGTGGTGACGGACCTTGACGCCGGTCACCGCGTGGCCAACTGTCAGCAGTTCAATCGCCCGCGTATCATAGCGGATCTCGACACCAGACCTTTTGGCAATCTTGGTATGGGCATCCACCAGACCTTCGCCGCCACCCCATGCTTCAAGCGTGAGCCCGCCCCAGAATTTGAAACGGCCATCGACTTTAAAGGCCTGACGACCATAAATCGGCAGGAACCGGATGCCTTTCTCACGCATCCAGTGCATCGTTTCGCGAGAGGAGCGCACAAGACGCTCACACAGGGCGGGGTCCGTGCGATACCGGGTGACGCGGAACATGTCGTCGAAGAACTGCTCTTCGGTGTAGGTCCCGAAATCTGTTATCGCTATTTGTTCTTCGGACAGATCGGGGCAAAGTGCGCGAATGTCTTCCACGCCGTCATAGGCAAAGCGAATGGCCCCGGCTGTGTAGCGGGAGTTGCCGCCGTTTTCAGCCTCGTGCGCGCATTCCAGCATCAACACGCTGGCCCCTTTTTCGCGGGCTGCATGGGCGGCGCAAAAAGGCCGCGTTTCCGGCGCCAATGATGATGGTATCCCAAATGCTCATGCCTGTGCCTCTTTCTGCGGCGCGTTGAACAGGTCCTTGCGCAGCGTCATCAGCGCACCCGGGTCGATCTTGGCTTGGATAACCGTGGTTTCGCCCGACGCGATCGCCTCTTGCAGGGCGGGGCCCATATCGCCGGGACCGTCAACCCAGATGCCTTTGCCACCGCAGAGTTCAGCGAATTTGTCAAAGCGTGGGCTCTCAATTTCCGCGCCCAATAGACGACCGCCGTAAAACTCCTGCTGATAGGCTTTCTCGGCGCCCCATGCCTCATTGTCGAGCACCACGATGGCAATTGGAAGCTTGTGCGAAATTGCGGTCTGGATTTCGATCATAGTGTAACCCACAGCCCCGTCGCCCATGATCGCAACAACTGGTCGCTCAGGGGCCGCAGCTTTGGCACCGATCGCTGCGGCAAGGCCAAAGCCGACAAGACCGAAATCCAATGGCGTGATCAGCGATAATGGTTCGTAATGGGCAAGTCGATCCGCGGCCTGAAGGCAGGTGTTACCGGTGTCGAGCGTAACGATGGCGTCCTTGGGCAAGGCATGGCGTAGCTCTGCCAAAGCACGGCGGGGGTGCATGGGCAGCGTTTCGATCTTGGCCTCTTCGTCCCGTTCAGCCCACAGGCTATCCATGTCCGCCTTGAAACTTTCGCGCCACGCGTCGCAATTTGGTTTGCGGCCTACCTCGGTCAGCGCTTCCGCAGTCAGACGCGCGTCGCCCTGGGCCGCGATTTCAGCCGGGAAGTATCGACCGACGGCCGAGCCTTCGACATCAACATGTGCGATGCGGGTATCTGCTCCAACATAATCGTTGGAATGGAAGGTTGAGTTGAAGCCAAGCCGCGCGCCCAGCACGACCATCACATCTGCTTCTTTCGTCAGGCGGCTGGCCACGCGGTTGCCGCGCGGTCCGGCTTGTCCGGCAAACCAGGGATGGCCGTGGAGCATCACATCCGCATGGCCGGTCGAGGCTACCACGGGCACTTCGAGTGTTTCTGCCAGCGCGGTCAGCGCATCGCGACCTGCGCCCCATTTGAAACCACCTCCGGCAAAGATTACCGGGCGTTCCGCCCCGGCCAGCAACGCGGCAATGGCGCTGATGTCAGCAGGCGCGGCAGGCCCCGGGCGCGCAACCCGTAGTGGAATGGGATCAAAGACGGGGATTTCTTCTGCAAAGAGATCACGCGGGACGTGCAGCACAACGGGGCCTCGACGACCTGTGTTGGCCAAACGAAGGGCATCTTCAAGCATCGGGACCAGCCGCGAAGGATCTGTTACCATCACCGAGCGTTTGCAGATCGGCGCAAACAGGGCGACCTGATCGATCTCCTGAAACGTATCCTTGCATTGATCCGCGCGGGTGATCGCGCCCGCGATGACAACCATCGGCGAATAGGCCAGATAGGCCTCGGCCACTGCGGTCACGATGTTGACAACGCCCGGTCCCGCCTGCGCGCCCAGCACCACGCCCGGCTTACCGGTCATACGCGCCCAGGCATCGGCCATATGCCCCGCTGCACGTTCATCGCGCGCACCGACATAGGCGATCTCGCCGCCCTGATACATCGCGTCGTAAAGCTCGAGCATCGATCCGCCCAATAGGCCGAACACAGTGTCTATCCCGTTGGCCTTCAAAACGCGATAGACGGCCTCGCCGCCGGATATATATGTCATCTCTCAGTCCTCAGCTCGCGGGCGCACGTTGTTGGCATCAAACAGCGGGGCGTCATGTATCGTCACCGGATAGGCTTCATTCAAAATCTGGACCGTGAGATTTGCACGCGGTGTTCCCTTCTTCACAAAGAGCCACCCGAGCGATTTTCCCACTGTATAGCCATAGCCGCCGGAGGTTGTCAGACCAACGACCCGGTTACCCAACAAAACCGGCTCGCCGCCATGAATATCGACACCATCGGCATGAAGTTCTGCATAGAAAAGCTCCCATTGCGGATCACACGCCAACGCCGCGTCCTTGCCGATGAAATCACGATCCTTGGTCACGACGAACCGCTCCAGTCCCACATCCAGCGGCCCGACATCCGTCGTCAGTTCACCGCTGGCGCGATAGGCTTTTTCCATCCGCATTCCGTTAAAGGCATAGGAGCCCAGATCGGTCAGTCCAAACTTGGAACCTGCCTCGAACAGAGCATCATAGATCTGGGCAATGCGATCCAGCGGGGCGTGAAGTTCCCAACCCAGTTCGCCCACAAATGAGACCCGCAACGCATAGCATGGCACATCGGCGACGCTGATTTCCTGCCCTGAGAGCCACGGGAAGGCGGCATTAGAGAGATCGGCATCGGTCATTTGGGACAAAATACGCCGTGACGCCGGACCAGACATCGCCAGCATTCCCCAATCGGCGCTGCGATTGATCATCTGCACGTCTTCACCAGGCTGAATATGGTTTTTGATCCAATCGAAATCAGGATTGGCACGGGCAATGGGAGAGCCGGTGAAATAGCGATCCTTGTTGATGCGCCAGATGGTTATCTCGGTCTCGAAATGACCCTGCTCCGTCAGCAAGTGATTGAGGCTCATCTGCCCGTCTTGTCGCGGGATACGATTGGCAGACAGGCGATCCAGCAGTTTGCCCGCATCCGTGCCGGTGATCTCGAACTGGGCGAATGCGCAAAGGTCGATCACACCGGCGGCTTGTCGGGTGGCCTTTGCCTCGGCCATTGCGTTTTCATGCCATGGTTGCTGGCCCCAGCCGATTTGCTCAACCTCTCCAACTTTCCCAAAGTATCTGGGGCGCTCCCAACCAGAGATCTCACTAAACACGGCGCCTTTGGAAGCGAGCCGTTCATAAAGCGGATGCCGGTTCAGCGGGCGCAGGCTGTGAAATTGTTTTCCGGGGCACGGCGTGTCATGGCGGCGCATAAATTCGTCTTTGGTGCGTTCAACGATGTAATGATCCGATGCGAAATCACCGTAACGGCGGGGATCAAGGCTGCGTGTGTTGATCGAGGTTTCACCATGCACCATCCAATCGGCCAGCACCTTGCCAGCACCGCCGCCCCACGCAAGACCAATAGAGGAACCGCACGACAGCCAGACATTGGGCGCCCCTGACGGACCAACCAGCATACCGCCATCCGGCGTATGGGTGATCGCGCCGCGCACTGTGCGTTTGATCCCAAGCTCGGCCAGGATCGGCATCTTTTCGAAAGCGACCATCAGGAAATCGCCGATCGAGTCGTAATCGGCCTCGAACAGCTCGTTCTCGGCGGCCCATGGCGCGCCTTCAGGCATTTCCCAAACCGTCGGGCACACGTGGCCCTCATAGATGCCAATCAAACCGGATTTCTGTTCCTGCCGGATATAGCCACCGTAGGAATTGTCGCGCATCACCGGCAATTCCGGGCGGCCTTGGAATTCGGGAACCGTGTCGGTGACAAGGTAGTGATGAAGGCACGAGACCGAGGGGATCTTGAGCCCAAACCACTCACCGACCTGATTGGCGTAGGACCCGGCGGCGATCACGATATGCTCGGCCAACACGTCGCCCTTTTGGGTTTTGAGCAGCCACATATCGCCTTTGCGACTGGCACCAAGAACCTGATTGTGCCGCTCGATCCTGGCACCGCGTGCGCGGCTGGCTGCGGCCAATGCCATGGTCACGCCAGACGGGTCGATATGCCCGTCCTCATAGGTGCGCACCGCGGCTTTGATGTTATCCACCTTGTAAAACGGGTTGCCTTTCGCGACTTCATCCGGTCCAACCAAATCCATCGGTAGATCCAGCAATCTGCCGACGCCCATGATCGATTTCATCCAGTCGACTTCATCGTCGGTTGTGGCAACGCGAAACCCGCCGACCTCATGCCAGCCGATGGATTGCCCGGTTTCCTGCTCGACCCGTTTGTAGGTCTCGATCGAGGTCTTGTTGATCCAGCCTGCAACACGGCTGCCTACGGCATGGGCGATTTGCCCCGCTGCGTGCCAAGTGGACCCGCTGGTCAGTTCGGCCTTTTCAAACAGGATCGTGTCGGTCCAGCCGTTTTCAGCGAGTTGGAACTGGGCGGCAACGCCCATGATGCCGCCGCCAATGATCGCAACGCGGGTGGTGCGTGTGGTCTGCGACATCAAAACGCCTCCTTGGCGGGTTTGAGCGAACATTTTGCGGCATAGCGCGTACAGGCGATTTCCACCTCGAACCCCGTCATAACGTCTTGTCCCGCAATCAAGTCCAGCGGCGCGGTGATCATCGCCAGCGCAGCAGAGCGGCCAAAGCGATAGCTCCACGCAGCCGAGGTAATCTGTCCCACGACACGGCCATCATAGTAGATCGGTTCATCATGGATCGGGATCGCATTCGGGTCATCGAACAGAAGCGAAACGATCTGACGCTTGGGTGGACCCGCTTTAGCCAATGCCTCCTCACCCACGAAGCGGGTGCCAAACGCACAGAACGCACCCAACCCGGCCTCCAGCGGGGAGGTGCCCGGTGTCAACTCATGGCCAAAGGCCCGAAATCCGCTTTCGATCCGCAAACTACCGCTGGCAAAGAGGCCTGCATGAGAAGCGCCTGCCGCGACAAGAGCCTCATGCGCGGCCATGGCCATGTCAGCGGCAACATAAAGTTCGTACCCGCTTTCTCCAGTAAAGCTCAGGCGACCGGCCCAACCGCGCGCCAGCCCGATCTCGACCGGCGCAAAACCAAAGCGTTTAAGCTCAGGTACTGGCGCATTGCTGGTGGCCTGCAACACGTCTCGCGCTTTGCCCCCGACAAGACCAATCACGGCATAGCCGCTTGTCACATCTGTAAACTCGACACGGAAGTCACTCTTGGTATCGCGCATACGTTTCATGACTCGCACAACCTCGCCCGCACCTAGGATCATCAGATAGGTTTCCGGGCCATGGCGCTGCACTGTCAGATCGCTTTCAACACCGCCGCGCGCATTCAGGATTTGGGTATAGGCGATGCGCCCTTCGGCGATGTCCATCTGCGCGGCACATAGCCGGTTGAGAAAGGCGCAGGCGTCCGGCCCCTGTACCACGACCTTGCCAAAGGCGGATTGATCCAGAATAGCCGCGCCATTTCGGCAGGCGTCAACTTCACGCGCCACCTGATCGCGCCATTTCGGCGCGGCGAAGGTGAGCGGCAAATGCGCTGCGTCTCCACCGAAATGCAGGGCGCGCTCCCAGCCGCCACGCGCCTCAAAAAACGCGCCCGCAGCGACCAACCCCTCGTGAATGGGCGAGCGGCGCTGACCGCGTGCCGTGTCCATTGATCGGCCCGGATAGGGGTTGTCATAGTGCCGGCCTAGCACCTCAGGAATACGGGCTTCCAGCGCCCCCAGCACGTTCATTTCAGGGCTGAAACGGCGGATATCGGCCTCATTCAGCTCCATCGTCGGTTCACCCGCAATGATCCATTCTGCCATCGCCTTGCCCGCACCGCCAGCCAATGCGATCCCGGTCGAGTTCATGCCCCCCATCAGGAAGAGACCCGGCACCTCAGGGCTTTCCCCCAGCATGAACTGGCTGTCGAGTGTAAAGCTTTCCGGGCCGTTCAGCAGCATCCGCACCTCGGCGGTTTCCAGAGCGGGAATGCGGCGCAGCGCATTCTCCATCATCGGCATGAAATGGTCCCAATCCTCATCCAGCAAATCGAATGAAAAATCCGCTGGCAGATCGCGCGTGGAAATGCCCTTGGCTTGGGGCTCAAACGAGCCAACCAACAAGCCCTCAACATCGTCGCGGGCGTAAAGATAGGCGTCTTGATCGTTCAGAGTTGGCAAATGCACGCCCTTGCCAAGCGCCTGCACCTCGGCCAGTGGTTTCGTCAGGATATAGAAATGCTCGCAGGCATAAAGCGGCATATGCGCGCCAGCCATTTCGGCCACTTCGCGCGACCAGAGACCGCTGGCAATCACGACCTCTTCGGCTTCGATCACGTGCTCACCGATTTCAACGCCCGAGATGCGATCACCTTTCTTTTGCAATCCGGTCACACGGGTGTCTTCGAAGAATTTCACGCCGCGCGCTTTGGCTCCTTTGGACAGCGCAAGCGCCACGTCCGAAGGGTTCACCCGCCCATCGGCAGGCGACCAGACGGCTCCGATTACGTCGTCCACCTCGATCAGCGGCCAAAGCTCCTTGGCGCGGTCGGCATCGACCACCTCAGCCTCTAGCCCAAAGGCGCGGCCAAGCGACACCTGCCGTTTGATATTGGTCAGCCTGTCCTCATTGGTGGCTAGGGTCAGCGATCCCGTCTGGGTCCAGCCGGTGGCCTGGCCGGTCTCGCGTTCCAGTTCGCCATAAAGATCAATCGAGTAGTTGATCAGTTTCGTCAACGTAGCGGACGGGCGTAGGCGGCGCACCAGACCGGCGGCGTGCCATGTGGTGCCTGACGTCAGTTTCGAACGCTCTAGCACCACGATATCTTTGCGCCCTTCGCGGGCCAGATGATAGGCGATGGAGCAACCGATGACGCCACCGCCGATGATGACCGTGCGAGCAGTTGAGGGAAGGGTCATTGCAATACTCCGTCCCCGGTGAGCACGGCCAGGGTGTCATCGAAAATGCTCACTGCCTCGTCGATCAGTGCAGGCGTGTGGGGCAGACCCGTGACGCACGAGGTGAAGGACATGAAATCAACGCCCCGGTCGAGCAGCCCATCACGCAATGCCTTGATCAGAGCGGGTGGTGTGCGACGGATCGTTGCTGCATCAAGGCCCTCGATGGATCGCCGACCAAAATACAGATGGCAGGTTGAGCTGTCGCCGTAGGCCAGCGCCTGCACATCGTTGCGCGCGAAAGCGGCGTTGAAGCCATTGCGCAGTCGGGCAGCCATGGCATCGGCGTGGCGCTGCACATCACCGGTCGAGAGGATCTCCATCGCCTTTACCGCACCTGCCGCCACCATCGGCGCCGCATTGAACGTACCCTTGTGGCTAACTGGCGGCGCAAGTCCATCTCGCGAATTTGCAGGGCTGAGCAGCTCCATGATTTCGGCCTTGCCGCACACCGCGCCACCAGGGAGCCCACCGGTCACGACTTTGGCCAGTGTGGTGAGATCAGGGACCACATTATCACGCGCCTGACGGCCGCCAGGTGACCAGCGCAGGCCCGTAATCACTTCGTCGAAAATCAGCACATGGCCGGTGTCGTTGGTCAGCGCCCTGATCGCAGGCAAAAACCCCTTGGGCAGCGGGACAGAGCCGTAGTTCGCGCCCGAAGCTTCGACAAAGATCGTTCCAATTCCGGGGTCACGCTCCAGTATCTCAGCAATTGAATTGATATTGGGCGGTGCCACTACGACCAAGTCGCTGATCACTTGAGGGATTCCGAGCGATGGCGGTGTATTCGCATCAGGTTTTGAACCTTTGAGCAACATGTCATGCCAGCCATGGAAATGCCCATCGATACGCAGCACCTTGTCGCGGCCAGAATGGGCGCGACCAAGGCGCAAAGCCAGCATCGTGGCTTCAGTGCCGGAACCGGTAAAACGCACACACTCAGCCGAGGGGAACAAGCGGCACAGCCATTCGGCCCACTCGACCTCCAGGGGATGACAGTCGCCGGTATAAGGCATTTCGGTCATTTGGCGGGAAACAGCCTCGGCTATGTCTGGGTGTGCATAACCGAGGATCTGGCTGGCAGCACCTAGTTTGAAGTCGATATATCGCTTGCCCTCGACGTCCCACTTCTCGGCGCCCGATGCGCGAATAAAATAGGATGGATGTGGGGTTCTGTAGCGCAGTTCGTGACTAACACCACCAGGCATGACGGCGCGTGCACGCTTGGCGAAATCGACATTATTTGGCATCATCTGCGCCCTAGCTGGCTACGTGTCAGACGAATATCGAACCTCTCTCTGAGTGCATGATCGACATCGTCGGACAGGTGGATCGGAAAGTGCTCTCTCAGGATTTCGCGCGTCTTTTCACGCGCAATATCGCCAATCCGTTGCGCGCCATCATCCTGCCATTCCCGGGGTGCGCGTCGGTCGCCGATCACGGGATAGTAGTAGTCTGACTTCATACGGCTGAACGTATGCTGCTCACCCAAATAGTGCCCTTCACCCCGGCAGACTTCTGCGATGACATCTGCGGCGATATTCTCAGGCGTTGCCTCGATGCCGCGTACAGTGCGCAGGATGTTACCCAATAGGTCGTTGTCGCTGACATAGGCCGCATGGCTCACGCCCAATAGGCTCGACATCATACCGGCGGCCTGAGTAATGATATTTGACCCGGCGTGTGCCGCCATTGTCACTGCTAGCGATTTCTCTGCCCCGTACTGGGCATCCAATCTCTTTGCATCGGTGATCCCCGCGATCGAGCTTGTCGGCAAATCCCATCGCCGCCCCATCTGCGCCGCACCCGCCATCAGGATGGCCTGCTCGCCTCCGCCGCCGCTCATCGATCCGGTGCGCAGGTCGGCCACAAGGGGTTTAGGGGCAAAGATCGCGCGGACGTCAGGATCGACCAAGCGCGCAAACACCAGACCTGCGAGTGTCTCCGCCACTGCCTGCACCAGAGATCCGGCAATGGTTGCCGGGCTGGTGGCCCCGGCCTGACCGGCGCTGATCAGTTGCACCGGAAACCCGGCCTTGATGGCCAACTCCAGCACCTCACAGGCTTCTTCGGCAAAGCGCATGGGCGGGACTACATGGCACACCATGACCGTCAGGAAAGGCCGTGCGCGAAACACTGCTTCTCCGCCGGCGATTTCATAGCAGAGCTCTGCAATATCGGCGACGTTTTGCGGCTCGGTTACTGAGATCGAAACGTGCTTGGATGTGCCCGCAAGACAGGCATATGCGGTGTTCAGATCCATCAATGCGGTATCTTCGACATCACGCGCCACAACCGGCCGGCTAAAATGGTGGATGTTCTCCATCCGGTCCACGATCCGCGCAGCATCATAGAGGTCCTGCAATGTCGAGTCGCGATACGCATGAGTGTCGAGATCAAACACGCCGGGTGCGGCGCCGCCGGTAGACATATACACGCGGGCGACTTCAATCTTCAGGTCATTTTCCGCACGCTGGCCACACAAGGTGAACCCTCGCCGCGCTCCGTCTATCGCCCACTTCACCAGCGCGCGCGGGAACAACAGCCGACCATCATCCGTCATGGACCCGCCAGCAGCCGTGACTTTTTCGATCATCGAGGGAATAGCCTGACTGAGCCCCAGGTCTTCAAGAAGCTTGTATGCGGCTTCCTCAACCATACTCTCTTCATCAGGCGAGAGCGGTTTGAGACGCCCCCCAACTACCCCCGGCCAGACCGGTGGCTTCGGGTCAGAATCCGAGACCTGCTTTAGGCGGTCTTTGCGGCCGCGCCGACGGTTTTCCTTGGTCATCGATTCATGAGCTTAGGTTTATACAATTCTATCATGCACCGGAAATAGCGCAGTTTACAAAAGCAACGTTCTCAGCAATGAATGAGAAAAACTCATCATTTGGATTCCCGTGACAGCTTCTCTTGCAGCTTTACGTGCCTTTGACGCCGCCGCCCGAAACGGTAGTTTTCGAGCAGCTGCGGCGGACCTCACCGTGACCCCGACAGCGATCAGTCATCATATTCGTGGGTTGGAGGACCAGCTTGGTGTCAAGCTTTTCAGGCGCGAAGGGCGAGACGTCGTCCTGACAGACGAAGGCAGGCGTTTGGCCGATGCGACCATTCAAGCCTTTGGCCTTTTGGACACTGCGATTGGGTCCCTGCGTCGAAACGCACGCAAAGCGGTTCGAGTTTCGGCGGGACCGATCTTTACCGCGCGCTGGCTTATGCCGAGGCTTAGTGATTTTTGGGGAGCCCATCGTGAGATCGAATTGGAAGTCGTACCAGCCCTTCATCCCGGCGCGCGGGACCGCGAGAATGTTGATATTGTCATCCGTTGGGATCGCATCGCAGATATGACAGGTGATGCAGTCAAGCTGCTTGAGCTTAGCCCCGTTGCCATAGCATCCGAAGAATTCGTCACCACACGAGGACCTATCGAACATCCCAAGGATCTGTTGACCCTGCCCCTGCTGCATCAAAGAAATCACTGGGGATGGCTCGACTGGTTTGAGGCAATGGGCGTTTCAACAACCGACCCACTCTACGGGCCGATCTTCGAGGACGCAAACGTGCTGCTGCGCGGCGCGGCCGAAGGTCAGGGCGCGATCATTGGCTGGCTTCCACTGATTGACCAGGATCTGGCAGAAAACAGGGTCGTTCGGATTTTTGATGAGCGTATCGCCCCGACCCATGGCTACTTTATCGACGTCCAGCACACCAGCAGGACCCGTTCTGAGGTTCGAGAGGTTGAGGATTGGCTTGTCACACGATCATGATTGACAAATGCGTCAGTAGTTGAGCAAGAGGCCAGCGTGTTTTCATGAAGCTGCCAATCCACAAGTTGTGTCGCGCACTTTTATGAAATGTCCGGTGACTGCGCCGCCCGCCCGGCTTGCCCGGACGCAAAGGCGCATCCGGGTCAGCAGGCGCATCGCCCAGCGCAGACACAGTGCCGGACAAGGTTGCTTTCCTTGAACCGTTCAAATTGCTTATGGAAGGTCTGCCGAACACAGACAGCATTGGCCGGGACGAACAAGTTTCCGTTGCCCATGCTGTCCACGACGCAGTTGACGGTATCCCATCTCCGCCGTTGTAAACGCCGTTACCAGCTTCTTCGACCTCTATCCAACCTTCATGTGTAAACCGAAACCACGTATAGCCGATGTTGATCAGAGTATCGTCACCTGCGCCACCATTCAGTTGATCATATCCGAGCCAACTCTCAAGAATATCATCGCCTTCGCCACCATGCAGGATATCGTCACCGAACCACGCAGTCAGACTGTCGTTGCCCACAGCGCCCAAAGAGCAAGCGTCTGGATGCTTCGCTTGGAAGGCCATCGTTTGAGACGTGCCAAGTTATCGAATTGATGCAACGCACGCTCGACTGTGCGGGCGTCGGCAGGAGTTTCCTGAGATACGCGTTCCAGCCTTTGCTCCGCCGCGTGTGCAGAGCGCATATGCTGCACATTCTGATAGCCTGCGGCGCGCGCGGCCATATTTATGAGGGTAAGGTGAGATGAGCTTGCGTCACCCAACTGATCAGAGAGGGCACGCACAAAAGTCGTCAAGTCGTCCGCTCGAAGCGGCAAGGAAGTCTTCGGCATAGTTCATCCAAGTCAAGCGCCATTAGCTATCATCGGTCGCTGGCTTAATGACGCGGCGCTCATATCAGAGGGAATAGATGCGATGCCGTTGGTCAGGATGGCAGGTTTAGCTCTCCCACAGGAGCAGCGACGCCTCGGTGTCTGCCGACCGTGTAGACACCTATAGCCTACAGCAGCTAGATAGCCAAGCTGGTCGGCCATTCAGCGAATGACGATCTGTCATAAACAAACGACTTTGGCCTCGCTAGATTTTCGGCAACGAATGAAAACCTGTCATTCGTCCAGACCGCAGCATTAAACACGCTGGGCTCACTGCCGCGCAATGACCGTGCAGAATAGCCCTTGGTTCAGGCAGAATGGAACCGGTCATCTATTTATCGAGCCAAACCTTTGATCTTGCGACGCTTCGCTTAACGCTTGATCGTTCATAAATCAGGAGCCGAAGTTCGGGCAGGAGGCGGCTAGATCTGTCACTGAAACCCAAACCGGCTTTCAAGATGTTGAGAATTCTCGGTGCGGTCAGGATCGCCAATCTAGGCTGTGCAATACACTTCTTTCGGGCTGACCCTGCAGGTCGTAGCTGCCCAAAGTTTCAAACCGCAATTCTGGATCGTCCCCAACCAACCAGCGAGTGACATCCGATACGAAGATTTCACCACGGTCTGCTTCTGCAGCAATGCGCGCCGCGACATTCACCACAGTACCAAAGAAATCTTCGCTTGCTTGCACGACATCGCCAGCATGAATCCCAATTCGTGCCGCCAGTCTCGGCTCTTCACTTTCCTGCGCTAGAGTTTGTTGTATCTCAGCAGCCGCCGACAGCGCCGACCGGGCAGACGAAAAAGACGACATCGTTCCGTCTCCTAGCGATTTGACGAACTGACCTCCGCTCGATTCAATAATTTGCCTGAGCTTCTTGAAATGCGAATTAACTTTGGCAGACCAAGCGCGGTCGCCAAGTGTATTCGCCAAAACTGAGGAAGCCACCACGTCAGTGAACATGATCGAAGCGAGGCCTTCAGTTTGTTCAATCGATGTGCCATGGCGCGCCGCTTCCGCCAACTCGGCAATTCCTGTTTGTTCCTTTCCCATCATCTCTTGATTTGCCATCGGCACCGAACCATGGCGATGGATAATTCTCCAACTGCCGTCCTCAAGGTAAAAAATCAGAGTATCCCTAATCTCGACAGGCCTATCTGCGCGACCCGCCCACGTAACTTTGTGAATGAACAGAGACCATCCGATATCACCATCTTCAAATGCTTCAGCGAAGCTTTCCTCATAATGAAGGACATCGGGCGTTTCCTGAAAAAACTCCGCCGCTGCCTCTCGGACGTCATCCCCGCTCCAGTTCTCACCAGGTGCCGTTCCCAGCAGCCGTAGGAAATCGCTATCCGATAAGAAATTGCGCGGCGTGTACTGACCACCTTCGAGATTAGTTTTGAACCAGCGGCGTGAAACAGCCAGCAATTCTGAAGAAGGCGTCACCAAAAAAATTCGTCCCAATAGCGCTGCGGAGCAAAAGAATTAGCGTCAGTCTGTCTTAAGTCTACAAATTTCAGGTGGATGGTAAAGGTATTCGTCAGCTGGCTTTGTCCCACGACCACCAGTTCACCTGACTAGCAAATTTGCTGGCGCAGCTAATGTCGGCTAAGCCCGCTCCTCGATGGTTGATTCTGTTCGCGGCGAAAGAGCGGTTTGAATCTCATCCCTCGAAGTGGCTTTCAATGACCGCTTTGGCGGCATCGGCTGCAATGCAGCGACAAGTGTGCGGCACCTACGAACAGATGCTGCGCCAGCAAACACAGGGAACGGCAACGGCGGTAATGTCCGCTTTTCAGTCGCCTGAACCAGCTGCAGCGATGCGTTCGCAGCGAATGTCAGCAAAGCAGGCTGCGAATGCAGCATTGGCGGCCCACGTCCAAGGTCGGCTTAGGGCCGTTTAGACACAGTCCGAGAGGTGGACGGATAGGCAATCAGCCAAAGCGGCCGTTCGTGCACACCGCTGCATTGTGCACTTGTGGGCTCGTAGCGGACATCCGAAGTCAACAATAGGGAGCCAACGGCGGCTATGCGGACAAAAGGACCAAATTGATACTTGGCTCAGAGGGCTGAAACGACCGGGAAAGCGGTCATTCGTCATAACACGTCACATTGTCGACATCTGATCGAACACGCAGTCCTAGCGTCAAAGCTGAACGTTAGTTGCTCTCAGCTTTTGCAGGTGAGGTTGTTTTTAGCACCGAGCCTTTCGGGGGCATCGATGACTTGTTTAACTCATGAGTTGCGCATTGCGTAGCTAAGTTGTGAAGCGAACGACGTCTTCCTGTCTATTGAGGCGGTAAAACAGTGTGGCTTTTTGCACGAAGGCGGAAACCGGTCATTCACTGAAATCGCAAAAACTCTCTTTGATTGTGACAGGTTTCGGGTTCCGAGCAGAAATAGAAACAAACTACAGGGCTATGGGAAGCTCAAGCGTAATGCTCGCCCCTTTTTCGACTTGGTTGATTGCGACCACTCCTCCGTGACGCTTCGCCACAACTGAGACAATCGACAACCCTAAACCGCTACCTTCGGAATATTCCAGCTGCGAAAATCGACTGAAAACGGCTTCGCTTTGGTCGGGTGAAAGGCCGGTTCCGTCATCAGATACGGTTAGTTTGACGTTCCCCGCGTCACAACGCAGTACAACTGATATTTGATTCAGTTTAGCGCCGCCGTGCTTAAGCGCATTGTCCAGCAGGTTTTTGATAGCCTCTGCCAAAAAGACCCGATCTCCCGAGACCAAGATTGTTGATTCTGGCATTGTGACTTCAAAATCGATCCCTTTTGTGAGGATATGAACGCCCATGTCAGCGCAGGCCTCTTCTACAACCGCACGGAAATCAATCTTGTCCATCTGATCCTGATGCGTAGGCTGCCGCAACCGCTCCAACGACAATAGCTGCTCGGCCACCGTGGCCGAGTTTTTTGCTGCCGCCACCAGCTCGATAATCCGTTTGTCCTTGTCTTCATCCGTTTTTGCATCCCGCAGCGCCTCGGCCATGGACTGGACTGCCGCCGCCGGATTTCGCAACTGATGTGCAGCTTCTGAGATAAACACCTGATGGGCATTGATACTGTGCTCGACCTGCGCAAACAGCCGGTTCAGAGTTTGAACAATGCCATGAACCTCGACCGGGACCGGGCGCTTGATCTGGCTCAGGTCGTCGGGTGAGCGTAGGTCGATCGCATCCTGCAAATCCAACAAGGGGCGCAACCCGCGTGCGACCCCGAACCACACGACAACAGCAAGGGTGGCCAGCAGGATACCCATCAGGATCGCGGCGCGGATCGACAGTTCGTTGGCGAAGGCGTTGCGATCCGCAACACGTTGCCAAGCTGTTACTGTCGCATCGCCCACCAGGTTATCAAGTGTGACGCGCTCGGTCATTTTCAGTACGCGCACCGGCTCATCCCGATAGATCGCCTCGAAAAACCTCGGCTGGTACGCGTCTTGCTCAGACGGGTTTGCAGCGGCCGGAGGGTATGCATACCCTGTGACGTAGATGCCACCGGGTCCGGTCACGTGATAAAAAATCTCTCCGCCCGATGCATCGCGGATCAAGCTGCGCGTGGAGGGTGATAGGGCATCACCTTCTGACACTGCCACATCGCGTGAAATGGCCAGACCGGCGGACAACAGGCTGTCATCAAAAAGTTCCTGCGCCGTTTGCTGGGCCACGGTGTAGCGCCAATATCCAAGAAGGATCGCGAGAAGCACCAAGGGCGTCAGGATCAGAATGAAAAGCCTGAGCCTGAGTGAGCCGTGCCGGATCACTTCTGCACCTCAAGCAGATATCCAAGGCCACGGGCGGTCTTGATCCGGATGCCAAGGTTCTGAAGGCGCTTGCGCAGTCGTGACACGTGCGGCTCGACCGCTGAATCGTCGACATCAGCGCCCACGCCGTAGACGTAGTCAGTCAGCTGGCTTTTGGGAACAATCCTGCCGCGTCGTTCCAGCAGGCATTCAAGCACGGCCATTTCCCGGCGCGGCACGTCGAGCACTTGGCCCTTTGCGCTGACCTGCCGGGCGGTGCGGTCGAACTCAAGATCTCCGATGGTCTCGCGCGCGCCGTAATCCAGTTGCTTGCGGCGCGACAGGGCACGGATGCGGGCCTCAAGCTCGTCCATTTCGAAGGGCTTCACCAGGTAGTCGTCGGCGCCCATATCCAGACCCGAAACGCGGTCGCTGGTCTCGCTGCGCGCGGTTAGCAGGATGACAGGCGCGCTGTCGCCCCGGTTGCGCAGAGACCGCAAGATCTCAAGCCCTGACCGACCCGGCAGGTTGATATCCAGAACGATCAGGTCTGCGCCTTCCTGTTCCAGATACAGATCGGCAGCATCGCCATCTGTCAGCACGTCAGCGGCATGGCCTCGATCCCGCAGGCGATAGGCAATGGCGTTGGCGAGGGTCTCGTTATCCTCGACGATGACGATCCGCATTCGGGCTCCTGCAAGTTTCGCGCAAGGTTGGCGCTCCATGATTGCCAGATGGGAGGGGGAATCAACCCCACAGTTCTATTTACAATCACGGTGGCGCGGAGGGCGCCGACGTGGTTGTCTGGTCAACAGGGAGGAACCAATGGCCATTTCCAACTTCACCCGTCGCGCCGTCGTGGGGCTGATCGCCGCCGCCGGACTCGCCGCGCCTGCCGCTGCCGAGGTCGATTTCTCGGGCAAGACCATCGAATGGGTCATTCCGTTCTCAGAAACGGGCGGGTCTGCCAAATGGGCCAATTTCTTCGCCCCGCTTCTGTCCGAGGCTCTGCCGGGTCAGCCGACTGTTGTGGTGAAGTTTATGCCCGGTGCAGGATCGACCAAGGGTGCGAACTGGTTTCAGGAGCAGAGCCACGATGACGGTACGCTGCTGTTTGGCACTTCTGGCTCGACACAGTTCCCCTATCTGCTGAGTGACCCGCGCGTCCGCTATGAATACAATGACTGGATTCCGGTGATGGCGTCGGGCACTGGCGGTGTCGCCTATCTGAACGCCGAAGATGGGGCCAAGTTTGATGGCTCGACCAATGCGCTGAAAGACACCAACTTCATCTACGGCTCGCAGGGCGCGACCCGGCTGGATCTGGTCCCGCTGCTGGCGTGGCAGATGTTGGGTATGAATGTGGAGCCGGTCTTTGGCATCAAAGGCCGTGGTGATGGTCGCCTGATGTTCGAACGTGGCGAAGCCAATATCGACTACCAGACCTCGTCCGGTTATCTGGGCGGCTCGGCTCCGTTGGTCGAAGCCGGTCAGGCGGTTCCGATGATGACATGGGGCGCGCTGGATGCGGATGGCAATATCGTGCGCGATCCGACCTTCCCGGATATCCCCACTTTCAAGGAGGTTTGCGAGGCAACCGATGGTTGCGAAACCAGCGGTGAGGCTTGGGATGCCTGGAAAGCCTTCTTCGTGGCAGGCTTCCCTGTTCAGAAATTGGCGTTCTTGCCCGGGGACACACCACAGGAAGTGGTGGACGCATACACCGCAGCGTTCCAAGCTGTGACCGAGCGTGGTGACTTTGCGGACATTTCGTCCAAGCGCGTTGGTAAGTATCCTGTATTTGTCGGCGAAGGCTCGAAATCTGCTCTGCAGACGGCGACCAATGTGGATGACAGTGCCAAGCAATACGTCCTGAACTGGCTGAGAGAGGCCTACGGCGTCGAGCTGAACTAAGCTGACACGTCGTCGCGCGCCCAACGAAGGGCGCGCGTTTCTCTACATACAAAACAGTTTATGAAAGGCGGCCGCTATGGAGGTTTTCGCCACCGCTCTACCTGCGCTTGGTGACGCGTGGGGTTTGATCCTGCAACCCATCGTTCTGGGGTATCTCATTCTCGGCGTCGTCATGGGGCTGGCTGTGGGCGTCTTTCCGGGGCTTGGCGGTATTGCCGGTCTGTCCCTGCTGTTGCCTTTCATGTTCGGAATGGACCCGATCCTTGGTCTGGCGCTGATGATCGGGATGGTCGCGGTGGTGCCGACCTCGGACACGTTTGCGTCCGTCTTGATGGGCATCCCCGGCAGTTCTGCTTCGCAGGCCACCGTGCTGGACGGCTTTCCGATGGCGAAAAAGGGCGAGGCTGCACGGGCTTTGTCAGCAGCCTTTTCCTCGTCCCTATTCGGAGGGCTCGTCGGCGCGACCTTCCTGACCATGTTCATACTTATCGCGCGCCCCATCGTATTGGCGTTCGGCCTGCCCGAAATGCTCATGATCACAATTCTTGGTCTTTCGATGGTCGCTATTTTGGCAGGGCGTATTCCTCTGAAGGGGGTTGCCGCCGCCGGGCTGGGCTTGATGGTCGGTACCATTGGTGAGGCCGACGCTGGCGGCTCGCTGCGCATGGCGACTTATGACATTCCCTATCTGACTGACGGCCTGAAATTGGTCATCGTCGGGCTGGGTATCTTCGCCGTGCCCGAGATCGTCTCACTGCTACGGCAGGATCGGTCGATTGCCAAAGGGGCATCTCTGGGGGCCGGTTGGCTGGACGGTGTCAAAGACTGGGCGGCCAATATCTGGCTTTCTGTCCGCTGTTCGATCATTGGCGTAATTGTTGGCGTCATACCTGGTCTTGGTGGTTCGGTCGTCGACTGGATCGCCTATGGCCATTCGGTGCAAACAACCAAGGACAAAAGCAACTTCGGCAAAGGCGAAGTGCGCGGGGTCATCGGCCCGGAAAGCTCAAACAACGCCAAGGAGGGCGGCGGTTTGGTGCCGACCCTGCTGTTTGGTATTCCTGGCTCCGGCTCAATGGCGATCTTTATCGGCGCGGTGGCTCTGCTGGGGTCGGGTGATATCGAGGTCGGTCCGAGCATGCTCAAGGACAATCTCGACATCACTTATTCGATCGTCTGGCTGCTGGCGCTGGCCAATGTGGTGGGCACCATCCTGTGTATCGCGGCCTCGGGCGGCATCGCCAAGCTCACGACCATCCGCTTCACCTATCTGGCGCCGTTCCTGTTCATGCTGATCAGCTTTGCGGCCTTCCAGTCCGGCCAGAATTTCGAAGACCTTCTGGCCTTGTTCGTCATCGGCCTGATCGGCATCTTCCTGCGCCGCTTCGACTGGTCGCGCCCGGCCTTCCTGATCGGTTTCGTGCTATCAAACCCTGTCGAGAAGTTTACCAATCAGGCCTTCCAGATCGCCTCATTCCGCTTCCGGAAGAGCTTTGGCGAGGGGATGGAATATGTCTTCAGCCCTATCGTCATCGTCCTGATCGTGATCACCGTGGTCTCAGTCATTCTGGGCATCCGTCAAGCCAAGATGATCATGGCCGAGGGCGATGTTCAGGCGGGTACAAAGCGCGCGCCGCTCATCTTTCTGCTGGTGATCATGGCCTATCTGATCGTCGCTTTGGTCAACGCCAACATGATCCCCGACTACAACATGACCGACAAGATCATCCCGCTGGTGATCGGCAGCGTCTCGCTATTCTGTTGCGTGATCCTTCTGATCCAGATGATGCGACGTCCCGAAGGCGACTCGATCTTTGCGGACAAGGAAATCGCTGGTGAGGACGCCAGCGCACCCCACGGTCTGTGGTCCACTCTGGCGTGGTTCGCCAGTTTGATCGCGGCCACGTGGGTGGTGGGCTTCATCCTCGCCCTGATAGGGTTCCTGATCGCCTTTCTCCGTATCCGCGCCGGGTCCAGCTGGCAGATGACTCTGATCCTGACCGCCTGCGGCATCGGGTTCATGTGCCTGATGGCGGGCGCTCTGAACCGCGATTTCCCGCCGGGTCTGTTGCAGGACATGATCAGCCTGCCCTGGCCGTTGAAGTGAGGGGTTCAAAATGACTCAAACCGCAATCCCTTATATCTTGATGCGTGGCGGCACGTCGAAAGGCCCGTCTTTCCGCCGCTCGGATTTGCCTGAGGATCTGGACGCGCTGGCCGAGGTGCTGATCGCCGCTCTTGGGTCCGGGCAGTCGCTGAACATCGACGGCATCGGCGGCGGCGCGGCGGTGACCACAAAGGTCGCGATGCTTTCGGTCAGCGAGGATGACTGGGCCGATATCGACTATTTCTTCGCGCAGGTCTCGGTTGAGGACAAGCTGGTCGATTTCAAACCCACCTGCGGCAATATCCTGTCTGGCGTTGCACCTGCTGCAATCGAAATGGGGCTGTTCAAGCCGCAGGGCAATGAGACCGAGATCCGCATTCGGGCCGTCAATACAGAGGCTCGGGTGGTGGCCAAAGTAAGTACCCCCGGGGGCGAGTTGACCTATGAGGGCGATGTGGAAATCGCTGGCGTTCCCGGCCATTCCGCGCCTGTTCAACTGAGCTTTATGGGCGTGGTGGGCTCGGCCACCGGAGCGTTCCTGCCCACGGGCAACCTGCACGATACAGTTAAGGGCATTGAACTGACTTGCATGGATGTCGCCATGCCGATGGCCATTGCCCGCGCTGCAGACTTTGGGTTGACGGGCTATGAAAGCGCTGAGGAATTGGACGCTAACCGAGCTTTTTTTGATCAGATGGAGGCTGTTCGGATCGAAGCGGGGCAGCGGATGGGCATGGGGGATGTGTCCAAGTCAGTGACACCCAAATTCGGCCTAATCGCGCCTGCCAGAGAGGGCGGAACGCTTGCGGTGCGGTATTTCATGCCGTGGAAAACCCACCCGACCATGGCCGTCACCGGGGCGCAATGCATGGCGTCTTGCGCTTTAACACCCGGAACCGTTGCGGATGGTTTGCTGGATCGCCCTACGACAAGCCCGGCTGAGGTCGTACTGGAACACGCCTCGGGCAATATCGAGGTGCTGGTGGACTTCACCACCACCGACGGGTTCTCCGTGAACGCGGCGGGCTTAGTGCGGACCGCACGTAAGTTGGCGGACGGGCATGTTTATGTGCCGCAATCTGTTTGGAACGGGAGTTGATCGGGTGTCGCCTATAAGGTATACTATAGTATACAAATGGGAGATAACGATGGACGACTACTCGGAATGCCTCGATATCGCGCGTCAGGAACTTAAGCTGGCGCAAGCGGTCTTGCGGCGGGACATGGCAGAGTATCCGACACCGATCGCCGGGTGCGATGAGCAGTTCAACCATCTGCTGGACCAAAGCGAACGCGTCCGGAACGCGCTGGCCGCCCTCGACGCGCCGCACTTTGTGCCAACCCCAAGAAAGCTGACCACCGGGCAAGGTATTGAAAGCCGATGAAGGTCCACATTCTTGATGACTGGTTTGACACGCTGCGTGGCGTGCCTTGCTTTGAGAAACTCACCGGTCATGAGGTGACGGTATGGACGGATCATGTCGAAGACACTGACACTCTGGCCGAGCGACTGCAGGACGCAGAGGTGCTTATCCTGTTCCGCGAACGTACCAAAGTCACCCGCGCCTTGCTGGAGAAATTACCGAACCTGAAACTGATCAGCCAGCGCAGCGTTTATCCTCATGTCGATGTCGAAGCCTGCACAGATCACGGCGTGTTGTTGTGTTCGAACATGCATGGTGGGACGCCGTCCTACGCCGCAGCCGAACTCACTTGGGCACTGATCATGGCCGGGATGCGAGACTTGCCCGCACAAACGGCCTCGGTCAAAGCAGGGCACTGGCAGGCGGGCGTGGGCAAGACGCTGCGTGGCCGTCAGCTCGGGCTCTACGGCTACGGCCGGATTGCCCGCGCGGTTGCGGGCTATGCCGAGGCGTTCGGGATGAATGTTGTTTGGTGGTCGTCTGAGGAAGGCCGGGCACGTGCGCAGGCGGATGGCGCACAGGTCGCGCCCAGCCGTGAAGCGTTCTTTGGCTGCAGCGATGTCGTCTCAATCCATGTGCGCTTGAAACCTGACACACGCGGGATCATCACCGCACCGGATTTCGCGCAGATGCAGTCGGAGGCGCTGTTTGTGAACACCTCACGAGCCGGGCTGATCGCACCTGGTGCTTTGCTTGAGGCGCTGAATGCCGGTCGCCCAGGCAAAGCGGCGATTGATGTGTTCGATACTGAGCCACTGACCGATCCAACCGATCCTTTGTTGTCGCATCCCAACCTGATCGCGACACCGCATATCGGCTTCGTAACAGAGGACGAGTTCGACCTGCAATTCGCGGATATTTTCGATCAGGTGAACGCCTATGCCGAAGGCGCTCCGATCCACATGATCAACCTCGAGGTTTGGACCAAAGCAGAATAAGATTTGCGGCGATGGGCGCACCAATGATCACCAACACGATCCTTGTCAGATGGTGGGTGATCACAAAACCCAAATCCGCGCCCGAGACGATGGCCAGCACCGTCATCTCTGCCTGCCCACCGGGCGCGAAGGCCAGAAACGCCTCGACAGGTTGGCCCAGTCCCAAGGTGGTGACAACGGCGGTGAAAGCGGCTGCCAGGACGGCAAGGACAATGACATAGGCGAAGCCCGCTGCCACTACCCGGCGTAGTTCGACCCATGTGACACCTACGAATTTCACACCAATTCCGCAGCCAATGAAAAACTGCGCTGCAAGGATGGCCTCGCGAGGCGGCCGGGTATGAATGAAGTCGCCCAGTGACAAGGCTGCAGTCAGGATCATTGGCCCAAGGATTGACGCCCCGAATAAGCCGATCCGCTCCCCGCCTTTCCAGCCGATAATGGCGGACAGAACCATCAGCGCCAATTCATGTATTGGTAGGTTGTGCGCGGGCTCGCCAATCGGATTGGTGAGTTGGGCATCATAGAACACGGTGAGGAACAAGGGGGCCAACGTCACGATGATCAGCACGCGCGTACCGTGGATCAAGGACAAGGTACGCGGATTGGCCCCCGCCTCAGTGCCAAAGATGATCATGTCTTGCAAACCGCCCGGCATGGCTGCGTAGAAAGCCGTTGTGGCGTCAAAGCCCCAGAATTTGCGAAAGAATGGCACACCTACCAGCGCGATCAGAAGGATGAAGAACGGGATCAGCGCAATTGACGCGGCCATTTTTGGCAATTCAGCAAACAGAGCCGGCGTAATCGATGCCCCTACCGCCACGCCCAGTATAGTGCGGGCGGCAACCGAGACCTGTCCAAAGCCTTCCATCGGTGCGTGCGCAAGAGCTGCAATCAAACATGCGCTCATTGGCCCGAACAGAAAAGGTAGCGGCAGGTTTAGCGCCCAAAATACCCCAGTGCCCAACACCGCCAGGCCGAGCGTGACGGCCCGTTTCGTCAGAAGAGAGGGGGTATCGGTTTGGCTGTGCAAGGTAAGCGTTCCAGCTTCGTTGACTTACATTGTATCCATATGTATACAATTGGACGCAAAATGACAAGAGAGCCCGAGATGACGATCCAAGACGCCCCGTTACAACCTGGCCCACAAGGCAATTCTGCGTATCAGCGCCTGCTGGACGAGATTCGCGAGGGCACTCTTCTGCCCGGCGACCGGCTGCGTGAGATTGAGCTCTCGGAACGGTTGGGCATCAGCCGTACCCCGGTACGCGAGGCGATAAGGCAGTTGGAGGCCGACGGGCTGGTCACGCATGTGCCACGGCAAGGTGCCACCGTGCGCAGTCTGGATTACGCTGAGGTCATGGAACTCTATGAGATGCGCGCGGTGCTTGAAGGGACAGCGGCCCGTCTGGCAGCCCGCGCGGCGTCTGATGTCGAACTGGATGAGCTTGAGGTTCTGAACGACCGGCTTGCCGAGGCGGGTACTGGCCCCGATGCGGCCCAAATCAACAAGATCTTTCACGCGACGTTGCTGGATGCGGCCAAGAACCGGTTTCTGGCAAAATCCATGCTCTCCTTGCAAAAGGCGCTATTGATCCTGGGTCCCTCGCAATTGCTGGATAGCGACCGCGCCGAGGCCGCAGTGGCCGAGCATCGGCGCATCATGGCGGCTTTGAAGTCCCGCGATGGCGCAGCGGCCGAGACAGAGATGCGCGCGCATATTCAGGCTGCGCAGCGGATGCGCATCCGCGCGTTGCAGGAACGTGACCGCGCAATCGACGATAATCAATAGGTAGACAGGATATGGCCACCCCAAAGGAAGCTTACGATATTGCTGTGATCGGTGGCGGCAATGCGGCTCTCTGCGCTGCGATGACTGCCGCTGAGGCCGGCGCGCACGTTTTGATCCTTGAAACGGCGCCAAAACCTTATCGCGGCGGAAACTCCCGCCATACCCGCAATTTTCGCTGCATGCACAAGACACCTTTGGGGCCATTGGTCGAGGAATATAGCGAAGACGAATACCTCTCGGATCTGCTGAAAGTCACCGGCGGTAAAACCGATGAACATCTTGCCCGCCTCGCGATCCGAACGTCGGAAGAATGCCTTCCTTGGATGGAAGAGCACGGGGTCCGGTTTCAGCCTTCGCTTTCCGGCACATTGTCATTGGCACGGACCAATGCGTTTTTCATGGGGGGCGGCAAATCTCTGGTGAATGCCTATTACCGGGCGGCGGCAGGTTTGGGTGTAGATGTGCTGTATGAGGCCGCTGTGACGCATCTGGAACTGAACAGCGATCAGATCGAGTGGGTCGATTACACCTATGAAGGCCAGTCTCATCGGATCACACCCAAGGCGGTCATCGTTGCCTCGGGCGGGTTTCAGGCGGATACGGATTGGCTGACCCGCGCTTGGGGCGAGCCCGCCAAGAACTTTCTGATCCGGGGAACGCCGTACAACCGAGGCGTGGTCCTGTCTGATCTGCTGGACCAAGGAGTAGAAAGCGTCGGCGACCCGACCCAATGCCACGCCGTTGCCATCGACGGGCGCGCGCCGAAATTCGACGGCGGCATCGTCTCCCGTCTGGACTGCGTTCCGTTTTCCATCGTCGTGAACAAACATGCCGAGCGGTTCTATGACGAGGGCGAAGACGTCTGGCCCAAACGCTACGCGATCTGGGGCCGTTTGGTGGCGGCGCAGCCGGATCAGGTGGGATATGCCATCATCGACACCAAGTCGCTGAACCTGTTCATGCCGTCCGTGTTCCCTCCGCTAAAGGCGGACACGTTGGACGAATTGGCCGGGATGATGGACCTGCCCGCGGAGAAACTGAAAGCAACCGTCAGCGCATTCAACGCCGCCTGCGGCGACACCAACGGGTTTCATCCGACCGAACTGGACGGGGTGACGACCTCGGGCCTGATCCCGCCCAAGACCAACTGGGCGCGCCCAATTACCGAACCGCCGTTTTATGGCTACTCGCTGCGGACCGGCGTGACCTTTACCTATCTTGGGTTGAAGGTTGACGAGACGGCCCAATGCTCGACGTCCAGCGGTAAGATCAAAAACCTTTGGGCTGCCGGGGAAACGATGGCCGGGTCCATCCTTGGGCAAGGTTATCTGGCGGGCTTTGGCATGACCATCGGAACGGTTTTTGGACGCATCGCAGGACGAGAGGCCGCCGCTTATGCAAACTGATCTTATTCAGGAAGCTCGCCGCCAGGCCGAGATCTGCAACGCCTGCCGCTATTGCGAGGGCTATTGCTCGGTCTTCCCGTCGCTGCACGCAGAGCGCGCGTTCTCGGATGGGGACATCACGCAATTGGCCAACCTGTGCCACAACTGCCGGGGCTGTTACTACGCCTGTCAGTACACCGCCCCGCACGCGTTTGACCTGAACCTGCCCAAGGCGCTGGCCGAGGTGCGGCGCGACAGTTGGGAAAGCTTCGCCTGGCCGCAGCCGCTGGCACGCCGGTTCCACACCCATGGTGGGGCCATCGCCCTGGCGCTTGTGATCGGATTTGCCCTGTTGTTCTGGGCGGTCCGCGCCATCGGTTCCAGCGGAGGCGAAGGGTTTTATGCCGTCCTGTCGCATAACGCGATGGTCGCGATCTTTGCGCCTGCATTCCTGCTGCCTCTGTTCAGTATCGTCTTCAGCCTGAGGCGGTATTGGGCAGAGGTTGGTGGCAAACCCATCCAAATGTCTGATTTGACGGCTGCGCTCAAACGTGCGGGCAAGATGCAGGATCTGGCCGCAGGCCATAGCGAGGGTTGTAACTTCGAGGACGAAGACCGTTTCAGTCAGGGCCGACGCCACATCCACCACGTCATCATGTATGGCTTCCTGCTATGCTTTGCGTCGACCTCGGTGGCGACGATCATGCACTATGTCTTCGGATTGCACGCGCCTTACGGGTTCTGGTCGTTGCCGAAACTGTTCGGGATTTCCGGGGGGCTGCTGCTGACGGTGGGGTGCGGTGCGATGGCGCTGCTCAAGCAAAAGTCAGACCGAGACCTCGGCGATCCGTCGGCCTGGGGTGGGGATATCGGCTTCATCCTGTTGCTCGGGTTTGTGGGGCTCAGCGGGCTGGTTCTCTATGCCCTCGGTTCAACGCCTCTGATGCCCGCACTGCTGGCCATCCACCTCGGATCGGTCCTGACCTTCTTCCTGCTGACGCCCTACACAAAAATGGCACATGGGTTTTACCGATTGGCGGCGCTGATCCGGGACGCGCAACGGAAAAGAGATGTGTCCATGGTCCGTTAACAGCCCGTCGCGCCTGTGTGAGCAGAAAGAACATGCAATTGGATCAAATATTATTTTGAAGATCTCTGTGTCGCAGCACTTCGAGTTGCGGACAACGTCCGGAATGGGCCGTTCACACCTGCCCGACCTGGGGCAGTCGACAAGATGCCATGATCGCTCCGGCGTCAGCATCGAACTCATTTTGACCGATGCCGCACCATGCACCAATGTCCGAACTAAGGTTTGAATAAGTATGGAGGGGCACATGCTCCTCCATTTGAACTCTGGAACTATTCCTCCGGGTGAAAGTGAACGTCCATTGGACCCTCCCATTGAATCAACAGGATTGTTGGTTCATCGGTGGGAAACGAGTCATTGTGATGCTCTTTGGGCCGTTCACGAGGATATCGTGGCCTGTTTTTGGTCGATGCTGTGCTGTCTCCACGGTCGACTGCGAGCCTAACCTCCGCCGGGCGCATTTGAGAGAATTTCAAACCGAGGTCTTGTGGGATTGACAATTGCGATGCGCAACAACGATCAGCAGCTCCGATAGAGAGGGTTGGACCAAAGTCCGGTTAGAGGCGCGATCTGATGGTCGACCAGCCAACCCGGAGGTGGCTCTCTGACTCTCGGTGCCCGACCTATTGTCGTGTGGTAAGCTTAGATGGAAGCTTGATCTCGTTCATAGCGGGTCGGCGAGTTGAACGCCGTCAACATCCAACCGTTGTCCAGATCGAACTTGCACAGCCGTTCCGGCGCTAAGCGTTCTTGCAAATGACCTGTGAGTTCTTCCTCGTGCTCACGCGAACCTTCAAACAACTTTGCATAGGTAATCCTTGAACATTCAAACTCGACATGATCGATCCTCGACATCAGCCCGGGTCGTCCTTGGCGATCAACCCAATCCCACCGGGTGATGCCGATGCAGCGTCACTGACGATGAAGGCGGTTCTGAACCTGCGATTTGCCTAGTGGGCTACGCAACTGAGATTTAGCTGTTTTTGCGGATGCACCGACATTCGCGCATCGACAGCTGGCGTCGAGACACCACGCCGCGAAATCTGACTGCGAGCCCACTCTAACCAATGCTGCGCTTTGCACCAAAGTCAGCTCTAGGGATTTGCCAGAACAGAACTGACGTATTTGTCGATGTCGCCTGCAAGGTCAGCATCTTCGAAACCCGCGCGCGCGCGGAATACCATGCCTTGCCGAAGGTCGAACATCAGCTTGGCGCGATCTGCGCTTGGGAAGCTCTGGGGCAGTTTGCCGACCCTAATTTCATGATCGAAGCGCGCTTTGATGCGTTGATCCGTTGACGTTATGGCATCCCGTAGCATTTCGGCGGTCCCATCAACATGCCCCGCACTTGTCGCTACGCACGAGACAAGAAAGCATCCCTTTGCGCCGCTGGCATGGTGCGTCGAGTAGTCGATGACTGCATCAAAAAATGCGCGGACGGCAGCGCGAATGTCGGCGATAGTTTCCAGAGCGACCAAAGGCGTGCAAGCGTCGTTTGTCGCATAGCTGTTAATGGCTTCGAGATAGAGACCGCGCTTGTCACCAAACTCAGCATAGAGACTGGGGCTGTTGATCCCCATCTCGTCCGTAAGCAGCTTCATTGACGCCCCTTCATAGCCCTGCTTCCAGAACACCCCGATTGCCTTGGTAAGTGCCTCGTTGCGGTCGAAGGTTTTGGGCCGCCCGACTTTTTTTGTGACGTTCATTACAAAAATCCTTGACGCTTCGGTTCGGATGTATTTTATAACGATCATAACAAAACGCAAGGACTACAAAATGTCATCACAAAAAACACCTGCTGGCTCTCAGTTTCCAGCACTCAAAGTCGCCAAGTTGGGTGGCGGCGATCTGACACTTGGCTTTCCTCAAGGGGGGCATGATTGGCAAATGGTTGTCGTATATCGCGGCAAGCATTGCCCAATGTGCACCACTTACTTGAAGGAGCTGGAGACACTGCTGCCCGAGTTTAATGCTCTTGGCGTAGATGTCGTGGCGGTTTCCGCTGATCCTGAAGCCAAAGCGACTGATCAGATTGCTCTGGTGCAGCCAAGCTACCCGGTCGGCTATGGGTTGAGCCGTGATCAGATGCACGAGCTTGGCCTTTACGTATCTGATCCTCGATCTGCGCAAGAAACAGATCGCCCCTTCGCAGAGCCCGGTATCTTCGTTGTCAATGCCGATGGTCAGGTGCAGGTAACAGATATCTCGAACGCGCCATTTGCCCGTCCCGATCTGAAAACCCTACTTGGCGGTCTTCGGTTCATCCGCAACCCTGAAAACAACTATCCAATCCGAGGAACACGCGCCGCATAAGGCAAGCTTTCCTTTAACTCCCTAAAATCACAATACAAACTTGAAAGGACAAGCTCATGCGCTTGACATCCGCCCTCTCTACTCTTGCTATCGTTGCTTCTTTGGTGCTGCCCGCTTTTGCTGAAACTCAGGCCCAAGCCGACGCCCGCGAAAGCCTGATCGAATTCAATGAGCGATTCAATGAACTGGCCGCATCACATGACGCAGCGGGGTTGATTGCCCTTTATGACGAAGACGCATTCTGGATCGCGCCCGCAACTCGCCCGGCCCAGGGTCGCGACGGTGTACCACGTCAGACAATCACCTTCATGAGCGAAAACAAAGGCGAGCTGTCACACACCATTGAAGACCTGTTCATCTCTGATGATGGCACACAGGCGGTCATGAAAGGCGTGACCAAGGCGGCGGTCGAAAGCCAGGGCTTCCAGCTTGAAGGGTCGTACATCTACGTCCTTGAGCGCGAGAACGAAGACGGTCCATGGCAGATCGTGCTGGATATGTTCAGCAACTACGCCACCGAATAACCCGGCAAACCTTCCCCCCTGAAAAACGAATATCCGAAAGGAAGCCAACAATGGCTATGACCGAAAATCACGCGAATGCAGCCGCCGTCAAAGACACACTGGACGGGCTGATCCATGGCGTCTCCGGACACTCATTCGAGGTTCTGGGCAACCTCTATCACCGCGACATGCAGACCTATGTTCTCTTGAACGACGGAACGTTGATGCGCAACGACAAGAACGGGTTCATGGCGTTCATCAAGGAAAACATGGGTGCGTTGAAAGACGATAATCCGTGGGTGAAATACCATCTCGTCGAAGCTGACGATACGCATGGCCACATCGTTGTCAGCCGCAAGAATGACGCCACCGGACGCTATCAGCTCATCTCGCTCAGCATTGACTTCGTGTTTGAGGATGGCCGGTGGCAGATCACGCGCGAAATCATCATGACGCGGAACGAAGCAGAAGACGCGTAAGAGCTTTGCCGCGATGCGTCGTCAGATAACGCATCCTGGCATCTACAACGCCCAGAAGGACTACGCCATGACAACCTATAGTTTTGTCTCTCGTATCAATCATTGGCTCTTCGCCATCCTGTTTATAAGCATGTTGGGGTTTGGGTTCTACCTTGCCTACGGTGGCTTGGAATTGCCGAAAAACTGCCACTAATAGCAACCCACAAAGCCATCGGTGTTGTTGTGTTGGTTCTGGCCATATGGCGTGTCGGATATCGCGCTTTGCAAGGCTTTGCCGAGCCGGTTGCAGACATGCCAAAGGCGCAGGAAACCGCCTCCAAGGTCAGTCACGTTGTTTTGTTGGTGGGGATTATCGTGATGCCAGTTTCCGGCCTGATATTGGCGCTTTACTCTGGCATTCCGTCGGATGTGTTCGGACTGTTCACGATACCTGCTGTCGGCAAAGTGGACGGGATCGCCGGGACCACACGCATCGTGCACAAAATCGCCGCCTACGTCGTTACGATAACACTTGGTCTGCACATCGCAGCGGCACTCAAGCACCACCTGATTGACCGCGACAGAACACTAGTTCGCATGATCAGCGGGTAGCAATGCTAGCCAAACTCAGAAAGAAGCGGTCATTTAACTACGGTTGCTGGATGGCGGCTTTGTCCCGCGTCTAGCCAGTTCGTGCGCTACGCCGCGAAAGGCGCTCCACCCCGGAACGGTCGTTCATAGATTTAGCGGCGAAGGCGCCGGGGAGCCCTTTCTTTCTGATATTGTACTTTGTCACAATGTCGGCTTTTTGTCCGTTTCCGACTTCCAACTATCCAGTTTCGCGGATGTCTGCAGCGAAACCAATGTTAACCTGATTGAAGTCCCCCATTGCGGAAGGCGAAGCAAACGGGCGTCGATTTGAAGCCTTTTCTCAAAACCTTGACGTACCAGCACAATAAATCCGACAGGCAGATTGCCATGTTGAGTGCACATACAGTGTATCAAACATGCTTAACTGGAAGGAGCTAAGAGATGAAAAAGGCAATCATTGCATCCGCTACGGTGTTCGCGCTAGTCGCAAGTGCCGGAATGTCCACGGCTGGCCCGTTGCGTGACCATGGCCAACGCGGGTTTGCACACAATGTTCACGCATCTGTTTCGCAAACACTCAACCACGCTGATGGGATGGCCAATACTCACCAAACCACTAAATCGTCTGGTTTTAGTTTCGATTTGCCCTCAGAGCGCCATTTGGGTCAAAATAACCGGTTCGCCACTGAGCAGTATCCCACAATTAACCCAAATTGGGGCTGGGATTTGTCCAATGCAGACGTGATCGGAAATGATGCTGGTGGGTACGCAATCGAAGACGATATTCGCCTGAATTGGGGGCAAAATCAAGTAAGCCCACTGCTAGGCCAAGGTGAGGACGATTCACGAGATGCACGCACAGTTGCTGCAAAGGCAGCCGTAGTAGCGGTCGCATATGGGTACGCGACAGGGAAAGTAAACTGGTCCATGGCAATCGCTCAGATGGCCACGTTCTGGGACGAGCTTTGCTTTCTTACTCGAGACGGTCGCAAAGGTGGTGCCTGCAGTTGAGTGCAGCAGGCATGGCGTTACGCCAAATGTGACAACAGAAGACATTTGTGCAGTCGCAACGGATGCTCACTTTGTCCGCGTCTTGCCAGTTCGTGCGCCGAGCCGCGAAAGGCGCTCCATCCCGGAGCGGACGTTCATGGATCTCGCGGCGAAGGTGTCGGGAGACACCTATACCTACAATTTTTGGCGATGCGGCAAACATCTGCTTTTCTTATCGAGCCGCTTGCTGAGACGGGAGTTGTTTCTTAAGGTCTCAGCACACAGTCACAATCTACAACGGGAGGGCACAAGCTGAACATGCGTATCATCCGCCGACTTCAGCATGGTCCCCGCTTCGCCCTGTAAATGCGTTTACAGGGCGGGCCCGAGAAACAACCCTTCTATCGGCCTGCCCTAAGCCGCATCGCGGCACCTCTTTCTATGAGCAGAGACTCCGATGACTGTGATGAACATCAACGCTTTGAGCGCAATCCGTGGCGACGTCCTTTTCGATGAACTGAGCCTGACAATTTCCAAGGGTGATCGTATTGGATTGGTTGCCGCAAATGGGCGCGGCAAGACAACACTTTTGGAATTCATGGCCGGTCAATCCGAACAGACCAACGGGAGTATCGTCCGGGCGCGCGGTTTGCGGGTGGGATATGTGACCCAATATGTGCCGGAACGCGCTTATACCAAGACGCTCTATGAGTGGGTGCTTGGCGCCCTTCCTGCCGAGCAGGCAGAATACGAAAGCTGGCGTGTAGATGTTGTGCTTGGTGATCTGAGTGTTCCGTATGAGTTGCAGCATCGTCTGCTCAACGAATTGAGCGGCGGGTGGCAAAGGACTGCATTGTTGGCTGCCGCCTGGATTCAGGAGCCAGGTATTCTATTGCTGGATGAACCAACCAATCATTTGGATTTGCATCGTATAGGCTTGCTCCAGAACTGGTTGGCTGCCTTGCCACGTGAAGTGCCCGTTGTAGTGACGTCGCATGATCGCGCATTTCTTGATGCGACCACCAACAAAACACTGTTTTTGCGCGCGAAAAGGTCACGTGTTTTTTCACTCCCATTTTCGGAAGCACGAGCAGCACTTGATGAAGCGGATGCTGCCGACGAACGGCGGTTCGCCAATGACTTGAACAAAGCGCAGCAGCTACGCAAGCAGGCGGCGAAGCTGAAGAACATCGGCATCAATTCCGGGTCTGATCTTCTGGTGACCAAAACCAAACAGCTAAATGATCGCGCGGCGCAGATTGAAGCGACTGCCAAACCGGCCCATTACGAACGCAGCGCCGGTGATATCAGATTGGTCAATAGCGGCACTCATGCCAAAGCTCTGGTCACATTAGATGACGCACGGGTTGAAACGCCTGACGGTCGCTTATTGTACAAGACCGGGCGGAAATGGGTTTTGCCAGGGGACCGCATCGTGCTTCTGGGGGCCAATGGCACCGGCAAGACCCGATTGATAAAGATGGTGCAAGGCGCACTCTCGGGGAATGGCGGGGCGGTCAAATGTGCCCCTTCGGTTGTGTCTGCCTATTCAGACCAGCATCTGAGCCAGCTTTCGAACAGCGACACACCGATGCTCGCTGTTACGGGGCAATTTGACATTGGTGATCAACGCGCGCGTAGCGTTCTGGCTGGCGCGGGTGTGAACATACAAATGCAAGACACCAAAATCGGTGCGCTGTCTGGGGGGCAAAAGGCGCGCTTGGCGATGCTGATACTGCGGCTCAGAAATCCGAATTTTTATTTGCTTGATGAGCCGACGAACCATCTAGACATTGAAGGACAAGAGGCTCTCGAGGATGAATTGATCACACAGGGCGCTTCATGTTTGCTTGTTAGTCACGACCGCAGCTTTTTACGAAATGTCGGCAATCGGTTTTGGCTTGTCACAGATAAAGGTCTGGAAGAGACGGACAGCCCCGAGCCGTTTTTGGCAAGAGAATTGGGTTCATAGTAATCAATTTGGTTCAACAGGTTGTGCAGGGCGGTCGTCGTCGAAACGGACTTTCGTGTGTTTTCAGCGAAAGTCCGCTCCGTCCCGTTTCGCGGCCATTTGTGGACGATGATGTGAATGGCAGCGATTCCTGAAAGCAAGCATTCCTGCATCGAGCGGCGAAGGCGTCAGAAAGTCCCAGTGCGACCGATGCTACGGCCCGCGCAAATGGTCGATATTATCCGATTTGGTTCTCTGGTAGCCCGGGATCAGTTTCAGCGACGCTTGCCCGCTGAGATGTCCATATCACCATTTTTGTATGTCTCATTGCGATCTGAATCTTTGGAGCTCTTGCGATAAAAATAGAACGCATGGTCGAATTGGCCGGTTTTTCCTGACTTCACATAAAGCTGGGGATGCAAATGGGAGAATAGTCGGCCGTAGCCAGCGAATTGAACTTCAACGACAACGTTTGGCTTCGTACTGCAAATCCCTCAAGAAAGTAGCCTTCTCGTCGTCCCATTCCTGCGAATTGCAGTTTTGAATCTCATTCAACTTGGACCATAAATCGTTTTGCCCGAGTATAGCAGCAGAGCCACATAGTTTATGCGCCGCTTGCCTATGTGTGTCATTTAACTCATTGGAATTATTGAGACTGTCAATAAGACCAACAACTTCGCTGTTCAATTCCCTGCAAGCTTCACGGAATTTGTCCTCTCCAAATCGAATCCTGAAGTCATTGTCTGCCTCCATAACCTCAACCCTTTGCACCTTCACAACTTTAGACAGTTCTGACTGTAAAGCCGCCAATGAAACGGGTTTAACCAGCAACCCCTGAAACTCAGCCGCCAGTATGGCCTCGTGATCTTTGGGGGCTGCATGGGCCGTGACCGCAATAGCTGGCAAATTGCACCACTCGACATTCCGTTCGCGAACTCTGCCGAGTGTTTCGATGCCATCGATACCAGGCATGCTAATGTCCAGAAGAAGGACGTCGAAAGGCTCCGCGCTGAGCTTTTCCAAGGCAGCATATCCATTTTCGGCTTCGGCGACCTCAAAACCAATATCCGCAAGCATGTCGGTCAAGATCATCCGGTTGATTGCGTTATCGTCCACCACCAGTGCTTTCAAACCTTGCCGAACGCTTGCCTGTGGCGTTTCGGAAGTATTCAATTCGCGCGCCATTTCAGGTCTGGATGCTGGCAGAGGCAACCGCACGGAGAACAGGCTTCCCTCGCCGAGCACGCTTTCAGCGGAAATGTCGCCTCCCATCGCCTCAACGAGCCTTTTGGTGATAGCCAGTCCTAATCCTGTTCCGCTTTTATCTCGCGCAAAGGCAGTATCGATCGTGACAAATTCATCGAAGATAACATCCAGGTATTCCGGTGATATCCCCACCCCGGTATCTGCAACGCGAAACTCGACCAAGTCGTTGTGCTGAAGTCTTTCAACTTCGATGGAGACTGAGCCGCCTCGCGTAAACTCGATTGCATTGCCCAGGAGGTTCACGAGACATTGCTGCAGCGCCGTTCTGTATCCAAGAACCTCGCAAAGCTCCTCAGATAGAACATCGACCTTCAGATCGTTGCCACGCGCGTCGGCATTTGCTGCGAGGCTATCCGCCACCTCCCTCACGACTTTGCATAAATCAAAATTGGATTTGTCACGCAAAGCATTGCCGGAACCCAGCCGAGAGAAATCCAGCACATCGGTTACATGCGACAGCAATAGCTTACCGGACACTTCGATTGAATGAAGATGCCGCTTTTGCCGGTCTGTCAGGTTGCTATGGTCAATCAGTTCGGCAGACCCGAGTATTCCGTTCAACGGAGTACGCATCTCGTGGCTCATCACGGTCAAAAGATCAGACTTGGCCCGCTCACTTTCCTGCGCTTTGTCTCTTGCAGCACGCAAATCTTCCTCGGCCTTAAGCTCCTCGGTGATATCGCGAAGAAACGACACAAAAACCCGCTCTCCGTCGGTTTCGGCAAGGGAAATCGACAGCTCAACCGGAAAGGTCTCTTGCGATTTGCGCAGACCCTCCAGCCTCACACGACCAGCGCCGATGACCTTTTGCTCCCCAGTCTCCAGAAATCGCGCCATACCCTTTCTGTGGAGGTCACGCAGGTGCTCAGGAACGATGAGTTCGGCCATATCAGCGCCGATTGCTTCGGCTTGGCTATATCCAAATACATCTTCGGCAGCGCCATTGAACTCCAGGATTCGACCAGACGTGTCGACGACCAGAACCGCATCCAATGAAGATGTAATGGCCGCCTCAAACCGATTGCTGGCCGACTGGCTTTGGCGCGCCAATAACTGCCCCTGCCGAAATAATTTCACGAGGATTGCAAATGCCAAAAGCAACGCGACGAAAAGCACGACGAGCGATGAAGCCAATCGGATCAGCGTTCCGGCCAACTCAGCACGTCGGCTTGCGTTTTCCTGCGCAAATCCCTGAATTCCGCCAAGCGCAAGTTCACGAATTTGGGGGCGCAGTGTCTGGATTTGGGTTCGCAACTCAGAAAGCCCCGCGCGCAATTGACGATCTGGCCCATCGATCAACGGGATCAGCCGGGATTTGAAGTCTTCGGTTGCCCGCAGGGCGGATTGTGCCGCCGTGTCCTCTCGCAAGAATGAAAACAGCGCGCTGCCCGACAGAGTATCCGCACGGCTGTAGAAAATATCGAAACGATTCCGGACGGCCGCCAAGTCAACGCCTGAGTCTTTCGAAGCATCGATAACCGCGACCTCGAGCCTAAGAAGCTCGACTTCGAGCTGGGACATCAGCCAGCTTACGTTGTCCGTTTTGGAAGTAGCCAGGGCATCGAGGTCTGACTTAACCTCACGCCCCAGCGAAAATACGATCAAAAGGCCTGCAAACAGCAAGCCTATGAACGCAAATATCGGCCATCTCTTCATGTTGACGAAAAGCTCTTGTGTATCGATGGCCTTCTCCTTGGATCCTATTGCGCAACAACCTCCAAGCGATTGAGTTGCCAAATGCTGCGGGCATAAATTTCTTCGGACTGATACGCTTCGTTAGCATCGTAAGGGTAAATGATCCACAAAGGTCCTTTGTCGCGAACCGACATTGCCCGGCTATTGCGCGAGTAGGCGACAATCGGGCCACCTTCTATTGCATCGCTGGTTGGAATGGTGACGGCGTAGTCGTTCAAAGCCACCGCTCGTATGGTCCCCTCTTCCGCCTGAACATGGTTCAATAACACGTCAAGGGAAACGCCTTCAAAGCTTTGCATACCTTCGGTCCAGATCGTCGTTGTTTCGATTAACTGACTAGGCAGCGCCTCAAGGGCCTTCCTGTCAAATGCCCAAGTGTTCTGACCGTTGTTGGGACCCACATCGCCAGAAACTGTGAGGATGACTTCTTCCGCAAGTGTCGATGTACCAAGTGATACGACAAGTATGACACAAAATGATTTGAGTGTTTTGAACATGCGAGATTGTGTCCGTTGGAAGTTGCGACTTTGTCTAATGGGTTTTGACATGGGTCCGGGAAACAGTCTCAGGTGGAAAAGGATAGACCGCTATACTTTAGGATAGGTCAGCGCGCCAAAGGTCAGATCATCAACCTAATTTGCACGCATTCGCATTCCCCATTCATGCCATCAAAGTCAGCGCAACGTTGGTCAAGAAATCAAGCCGGCCAGTGTGACAAAGCAAGAGTCTAGGGAAACAACATGGCTTCACAAATTTTGGCGAATAGTAACCCTTTGCATGGTTCAACTATACCGGGTGCGGTAAAACCGGATCAAAGCAATTGTTCAAGGTCACCCATATCGATGCGGATTCTACTGGCTGATGATCACGGGTTGGTTCGTGACACGATTTCCTCCTACCTCGAAACCGAGGGGCGCGCGGCTGTCGTAGCAGTGCCCGACTACATGGCCGCAATGAAAACACTGTCATCCGAAGATCCATTCGACCTTGTCCTCTTGGACTTTGAAATGCCGGGCATGAACGGGATCGACGGGCTGTCCGATGCAATCCGCCAATTCCCTGAGCAGGCTTTTGCGATATTGAGCGGAACCGCGCCAAACAAAATAGCGCAGCAAGCGGTTGAAATGGGTGCCGTTGGCTTTTTGCCCAAGACTATGGGCGCCAAATCCCTGGTCAACGCGGTGCGCTTTATGATCGCTGGTGAAACCTTCGTCCCAGCCAGCGTTCTAAGCATGGATGGTGACGTCAGAGAAAGCGATTTTTCCCGTCAGCTCAGCCAGCGGGAAAAACAGGTTCTGCGTGGATTGTGCCGAGGGCAATCCAACAAAGAAATCGCGCGCGAGTTGGATCTTCAAGAAGTTACGATCAAGCTACACGTGCGGACGCTTTGCAAGAAACTGAATGCAAAAAACCGGACCCAGGCTGCTCTCATCGCGCGGGATGCAGGATTCGAGTGACCCGGGTCCAGAGGTTGGGACCTCAGAATAGGAAGTAGTCATAAAGTTGATCGTAATCCGCAGCTGCGCCTTCAAGGATCAGCGTGGTATCGGCTGACAATGCGATGGACACATCGGTTCCGTCCACGATTTCGGAGTTGGCGTTGAACCAATCCAACGTGTCAGCACCACCGCTATCAAGGTTGAGACCACGCAGATCCAGCACATCCCCCTCGCTTATCAAAAAGTCAGTGATCGTATCGGTCGACCCGTCCAGGTCCTCACCGCGGAAAACGAACCTGTCTGCATCTGCACCGCCAGTGGCCTGATCGTCCCCGGCACCCAGATAAAGCCGATCTTTCCCTGAACCTCCGTCCAAAGCGTCGTCACCGCTGGAGCCATTGAGATAATCGTTGCCGGCGCCACCGATCAACTCATCATCGTCGGAACCGCCCTTCAGCGTGTCGGAACCCTCGCCGCCAGCTAAGGTGTCGTTTCCGGAACCACCGTCCAAAGTATCAGAGCCGAGACCACCTATCACGGTATCACTACCGGAGCCCCCTGAGAGGCTGTCATCGCCCACACCGCCATTCAGGTCATCGTTGCCAGATCCTCCAGACAGCGTGTCGTTTCCGTCATCTCCAGACAGAATGTCATCGCCAGAACCGCCTGACAAACTATCGTTCCCATCGCCACCATTCAGGACGTCCGCACCCGATCCGCCGTCGATTTGGTCGTTGCCTATGCCACCGAACATCTCATCATTGCCAGAGCCACCGTCCATAACGTCTTGGCCGTCTTCACCTCGCAATGTGTCAGCTTCGGATCCACCGCGGAGTGTGTCATCGCCCAATCCACCGATAAGAATGTCAAAGCCTGAACCACCGTCCAAAATATCATTGCCGATCCCACCATCCAGCATGTCGTGCCCAGCCGAGCCCATCAGGTGATCGTCGCCCTGCCCGCCGAACAACGCGTCGTCGTCTTCTGTAAGAACATTGCCAAACTGGTCGTACCGCACACCGTCTTCGTCATATTGCGAGACAATGCCGCTGTTGGCGCCGACGCCGGCTCCACCGTGCAGCAGGTCGTTGCCGTCATCCCCTTCGAGCACGTCCCCTGAACTACCACCCGTCAGGGTATCTGTGCCAATCCCACCGTATAGGGCATCGCTACCTTCATTGCCCGAAAGGTCATCATCGTAGCTCAACGCGCCTTCGGTGGTCGCGACCAGTGTTAGATCCTTAACCAAAACGCTTGCATCCAAATCGACGGGCGCAAACGGACTGGTTGCTGTCGGGTCGGCGGCACCATCATTCGAATACGATTTCGGAGCTTCTTCGATAAGGTGCAGGCTGGCGTCACCCGTCACATCATCTACGATAACCTGGAAAATGGCGCCTGTTGCAGGTGTCGAGTCATCCATGTCGTGATCGCCTGAGTTACCACCAACAAACAGGTTTCCATCTGCGTCAATGATTGCAGCCCCAAAAGTCATCAACGGGACTCCGCTCAGGACTTCGCCGTTGATCACTGTCGATGTGACTGAAACCGTTCGAAATTCGGGTTCGCCCGAAGAGATGTCGACGATCAACATAACCGTAGCTGCACCTTCGGAACTTGGGCGAGAGACACCGTAGAACGACTGTGAGGCCGCGTCGAACGCAACATCGTAGACTTTAAAATCCACAAGATCGGATGGCAACTTGTACACTGTGGTTACCGGGTTTCCATCCACATCGACCTGATCAACATCAATGACTGCGATACGGTCCATACTGGATTGAAACGACCAAAGGTTTCCCTGATCATCAAAGTCTCCGGTCCAGGACCGATATGGCGTGCTGCCAACACGGTAGCTATTCCCTTCGGCGTCCAGCATCACCAAATCAGAGCGGCTAACCACCTGCCCCAGTGAATCCACTCCGTCGCCTACTGCGATGGCATACAGAAGGTCGTCTTCCGTATTGTAACCCATTGAGTTCACATTGACCGTGCCCTCGACGCCCGCCATTTCATAGGCTTGGGTTTCGACATCAAACACGTGCAGTGTTCCATTTAGAACCTGATAGAGATTTGATTGCCCATCGGCGAATGCGGAAACCGTCACGGTTTGCCCACCAATCTCGATATCCTTGTCATAGTGAAACGCAGGACCGGACATATCAATTGTTGGACCGTTGCCTGACACATCAATCGATCTGATCGATATGGTCGAGCGATCATCATCAGCTGTGAATTGAACGGAATGAGATCCGAAGGCACCGCTTTGAGAAGAAAACTCTGCCACCACCTCACCATCGACCAGCACTTCGACGGCAGCACCAGAACGACCTGCAGCAAAATTTGTCGCGAGCTCCAGGTTCAGTTCATAGACCCCGCCCGCTTCGGTCGTAATCTGCTGCTCCATCTGCTGGTGGCCGTTTGCGAGATCAACCAATCCCCATTCGCCGTTCTCGGCGTAGTCGGAAAAACTGACAGCACCTTCTGTGCCTTCCAGCAAGTTTGCCTCGGCATAGTCACCGTGCAACACATCATCGCCAGCTTGCCCATGGATCTCATCGTTTCCTGCAAGCCCTACCAGGGTCTCCTGCTCACTTCCGCCAACAAGTTGATCAGACAAACCCGTTCCTAAAATTACATTTGAAGATACCGCAGGCATCATTTCACCTCTTACTTTCAGCTATTTGGAGCAAAAATTTACCAACCGATGCCGTCGATCCGACGGTTCACCGGGTTCTGGGGGAACAAGCGCACCACATCCACGACCGGCATCTCTGGTTTGCTGGAAACGGCGTTCTGATAAGCGGGGTTGCGGTGGCAGACGATGACAGCCTCGGCCTGTTCCATTACATCTTCTATGCTGTCGCAAAGCATAGACTTGATGGAACCCGCGAGGGTTCGAATGCCAGAGCCCGCGTGATGCATGTAGGCTTGCAACCCGCTCAGAGGGGTTTCTTTTGTCACCGCTGGATCATGCAGGACCAACTCCACCCCCTCGGCATGGAGCTCGGCCATGACTTCCAGGATAGGGCTTTCGCGCAGATCGTCGGTGCCGGGTTTGAAAGCCAGCCCCAGAACGCCAACACGCTTGGCCCCCGTCTTTCGCAGCATCTCGGTCGCTTGATCGATCTGTTCCCGGTTTGAGCGGTCAAGGTTGCCGATCATGGGCAGTTCGACACCCAATTTTTCAGCTATGTGTGTAACCGCGCGCACCTCTTTCGGCAGGCATGAGCCACCATAAGCAAAGCCCGGCTTCAGATAGTAAGGTGAGAGGTTCAGTTTGGTATCTTGGGTAAAGACATCCATAACTGCGTGGCTGTCCACGCCCAGCGGCTTGCACAAGCGGCCGACTTCGTTGGCAAAGCAAACCTTGGTCGCGTGCCATACATTGTCGACATATTTGATCGTCTCAGCCACTTCGACCGTTGTCAAAATAGGATCTGGATCAACCGGTGCGAAGATGCGCTTCATGACTTCCGCCGTGCGAAAATCGTTGGTGCCAAGCACTGTTTTCGGAGGGTTGTGGAAGTCATCTATGGCGACGCCTTCCCGTAGAAACTCAGGATTGAAGCACACCCCAAAGTCCTGGCCCATCTTCTTTTCTGAAAGCCGCTCAAGGATCGGGACCAAAACGTTCATCGTGGTTCCGGGCGGGATCGAGCACCGCATGGCAAAGATGTGGAATCCATCTTTCTGACGAAGGCCAACTGCCATCGAGCGAGCCGCCTGTTCAATATAGCTATAGTCGCAGCCCCCGTCCGGAGCGGTTGGTGTTCCTACCGACACAAAGGTAACGTCGGTTTCACGTACAGCTGCGCTCAGATCGTCCGTTGCAGAGATCAGCCCCTTTTGAACGCCTTGCTTGAGAGTTGAACCAAGATTTTCTTCGTGGATCGGGCTCTCTCCACGCGCGATCTGGCTCACTTTGTCAGGGTCGATGTCAACACCTACGACCCGATGCCCAAGTGACGCCAAACATGCGGTTGAAACAGCGCCGACATAGCCCAGCCCGACAACACTGATCCGGGGTTTTTGCGAAGACGTCGGTATGACAATTTCGGCGTCTTTCTGAGTAATTTTTCTGAGTTCCATAGATTTACCTCCGATTTAAATCCAAGGTAACGCGCTGATAATTTTGATAAATGTATCGGCAGACTATCTGGAATGCGCAAATGACGCCGGATATATACGAATGGTCATCAAACCCATACGACAGAAAAAACCCGCGTGAAAATCCACGCGGGCCAGTCTTCAGGAGGGTGGTGCAAGTGAATCTAAGCTACAGCGACACGGTCATAGATATCCTCGTATCTCACGATGTCGTCTTCGCCTAAGTAACAACCGGATTGAACTTCGATCAGATGCAAAGGCAGTTTCCCCGGGTTCTCCAACCGATGGACAGCACCCAGCGGGATGTAGGTCGATTCATTCTCGGAAAGCAGGCTGACTCTGTCACCAACCGTCACGGTTGCTGAACCACTGACAACAACCCAGTGTTCGGCTCGGTGCATATGGCTTTGCAGGGACAGCTTGGCACCAGGCAGAACCATGATCCGTTTGACCTGAAACCGAGAACCCAGCGACAGCGTTTCGTAGTAACCCCAGGGACGATGGCACCGGCGGAACATCTCGGCCTGGTCGGAGCCTTCGTTGCGCAACGCGTCCACTACCTTGCCGACTTCAGCACTGTGCGACATGTCCGCGACCAGAATTCCATCGTCGGTCGCGACTGCAACGATGTCCTTCAAACCCAGTCCGACCAACTTGATATCCGGGTTTTCCGACCTCAGCAGGCTGTCGCGGCAATCAATGGCTGTCGAATTTCCAGAAGTGACATTCGCCCCCTCATCCAGCTGCCCCTGATCCTTCACCGATTTCCAACTGCCCAGATCGGACCACCCGCAGTCCAATTCAAACGCTACGACACCTTTTTCGACATGCTCCATTACCGCATGGTCAAACGAGAGGCTCGGACAGCGAAAAAAGGCGTTTTGATCGAGTCGGTAGAAACCCAGATCCTTTTGACCGAGAGCCACCGCGGCTTCGACCGGCGCAGACATCTCAGGGGCGTGCGCTTCAAACGCCTTTAGCACAGTATCGACCCTGAACATGAACATCCCTGCATTCCACAGCCAGTCACCGCTTTCCAGCATGACCTTTGCGGTTTGAGCATCGGGCTTCTCGGCAAACGTAGAAATCAGCAACGCCCCTTGGTACCCGCCCGCAACCCTCAGGTAGCCGAAACCAGTCGCGGCATGATCGGGTTTGATCCCAAAGGTGACGATCTTGCCGCGTTTGGCTGTTTTTTCAGCGCGCACCATAGTCCGGCGAAATGCCGACACGTCCTCGATCGCGTGATCGCTGGGCAGGACAAGCAGGATCGTTTCCGGCTCTTCCTTGTACCGCAACGCGGCTGCCAGAACCGCAGCGGCGGTATTGCGGCCAACAGGTTCCACGATCAGTTCAGACTTTTCGGCATCAACATCTGCCAATTGTTGTTGGGCAATGAACCTGTAGTCTTCGCCCGTCACGATCAGTGGTGCCGAAAATCCAGGCTCGGCCACACGTTCAACTGTTTTCTGAAACAGGCTGTTGTCGCCATCCAGTTCGACGAACTGCTTTGGGTAACTCTTACGAGAGACGGGCCAGAGACGGGTGCCGGAACCACCAGCAAGGATAATTGGCTGAATCATGTGAAACCTCATCATTACAAGTCTGATTTCAGATTATCGGCCCCCGCCCTTATTGCTGCGTGTCATAGGCTTAAGCTCGCTATCGAAAGGATAGGTCTATTAGCCGAACGGCATCTCGATCAGACCGACATAGATCAGGATGGCGGTTAAAAACGTCAGGATAGCGGTGACCATCTGGAACTTGGCAAATCCGCTTTTTAGTGTCTCGGCAAAGCCCGATCCACCGCCTGAGCTTTGGTTGCCTCTGTTCGACCATTTCTGTTTGGACAGGTGAAAGATCATGTAGATCTTGACCGTCGCGTTGATCACTTGATTGAGATACAGGATGAACGGCCAACTCATATCCGCGCGCCTGCTGTATCCGAACAGGAACAGGCACAGCACGATCCGTGAAAACAGCACCCAGATTATGCAGTTCCAGAAGTAACCCGGCGCAATCAGGCTGCCGACAACGGCCATGACCGGACTGACCATCATGGTCCACATGGCGATCCTTTGATCAACGACACACCACCAGATGAAAAACGGCATTGCGGTCGGACCAAGAGCGATTGCGCGGCTGCCATTCCGCAGCATGTTGCCCGACCAACGGCGGAAGTTCTGAACCATCCGCATGAGGCCGTTTTCCTTGATGACCTCAATCGTGTAGACCGTGGCATCCGGCACGTAGGTCATTTTCGCACCCACGCTCAGCAGGCGATACCAGGTTGATTTGTCATCCCCGGACAGAAACCGGAAATTACCCCAAAGCCAGTGATGCAGGTGATCCGCCTCGATCGTGCGAATGAATTTCTCGTCCAGGATATGGCGCGCGCGAAACACGCTCATTCTCCCCGTCAGCGTCAACACACGACCCGACAAAGCATGGCTTTGCATCGCAAGACGACGCTGGGCGAACCGCATGTCCAGCCATTTGGCGATCCAGGCCGGGCCATAGCATATGACCTCTTCATCTGTGGTCAGCGCCTGTAATTCTGGATCGCTTGCAAACATTGGCAGGGTTTTACGTAGAACATCCCCGCCAAACAGGGCGTCTCCGTCCATGAAAATCACCAGATCATCAGGCGACGCACCGGATCGGCAGATCGCCCGCAGGATCAGACCAATCGCCATTCGCTTGCCCGGCTGGTTCTGACGGATGAATACAAGCGTCGCCAGATCATCCGGGATATCTTGCGCATAGGTTTCGACAAAGTCGCGAATGATCTGCTCATCATATGCACTGCCTGTACCGATATAGATCGTCGTCGGTATCCGTTCACGGCGGATTTGTCCAAGGATGGACCCCACAACACGTTTGGTGATGGAGGGTTCCTCAAAATAGGTCGTCATCTGAATATGAAGGCGTTTGGGGCGCCAGCCCGCATCCCAAATTGCATCCGCCCGGCGCCGCACGCCCGGCCATTTGCCTTTCGCATAAATCTGAGCCCTTAACGCATGGGTAAACCACCAACCAAATCGCCAGAACCCAAGTGTTCCAAGGACCATCGTGATGTGCAAAACACTCGGGTTGAAGAACCGGTTCGGTACGTTCGCCAACAGCCAGAGCAGCCCCATAAACAAGAGCAAGAACAAGGTGAACTGCGGTACTGACCACTTGCAAAAATAGTTGGGAACATCTGTTTGCAGCTCCCTTAACCGCCGCGCCAGATCTTTGTCGAATTCGTATTCAGTCATGGATTCGGCCCACACGCGGGTCCATGGACTTTAACCACGCATGGAAGCGTGTCCCCAACTGCCGCTTTGCTTCCAGATTCACCGGGGCTCCCAACCGCAATTGGCTTTTTGTTTGTTTCGAGGACAGGCCAATTGCGCGAACCGTAACAATGATTCCGAACTCTCCGGGTCGTTCAGGATTGTCCCCTGCGCGCACGTCCCAGACCTCACCGGGAATGGTGATCTTCTTTCCCTTCTCATTGAAGCCGATCGTTGCGGGCATGCCAATGTAAATCGTTTCAGCAAACCGTTCCGACACCCATCCGATCGTCATACGAGGCTCAGCCGTTTCAAAGACCAACTCGTTTGCCGTACCACCGAACGGCTGCCCCTTCCGAACGATGAAGTCCTGAACAATCCCGTCTGTTGCTGCGCGAACGTGATTGTTTTCAATTTTCTGTTGCTGAGCTTCTTTTGTTGCTTCCAACGCCTTTACCGCGGAGGCGCGATTGCGTTCTTCGGCTTCCAGCAAGTTTGTTACGATCAATACTGGATCGACCGACTGCGCCAGCTCAGGGTTGCGTTCACGAAGGCTAAGCCATTGGCGCCGTAGATCGTCAAACCCGCCGTCCTGCACAAACTCTACATAGAAGCGCATGGCTGCCGCGACGCGTTCGGATAATACCTCCGAGTTTGATAGGGACCGAAGTTCTTTCAAAGCCTCGGAGATTTTGACATCCTCGGTGCGGGCAAGCGCCAGTTCCGCCTCGGTGCGTTTGAGCGCCGCCACAGCTTCCGCATCGTCCATCAAGAATAGAAGATCACCCTCGCGCACCTCCTGCCCAGCCGTGACTTCAATGTGTTCGATATAGCCGTTGGCTGAAGGGAAAGAAGAGATCATTGGGGCCAACACGCGCCCGTGTTGGATGTCAATTCGGTCCAAATTGGTGAAAATGTTGTTTCCAATAACGCCAATCACCGCCGCTGCGATCAGCAGATAGGTCGCCACATTGAGTAAAACACGCAAAGATCGTGGAAGAAATCTCGCAGGTTTTCGGGATTGTTCGCCTTCCGTTTCCTCCATCGGCACCAAGTCAACCGGAGTGTCGAGACTGGTTATCACATCTGCGCTGCTGGCCATTCGCCCAGACAACAGAGAGCGATAAAACAGAGCCAACGTCTCGCGTTGCCGACCGCTTAGACCTTCCAGCTGCACTGTGGAATTGGGACCTGGCTTCGACAAACGTACCGGGAAGCGGATATCTACGCCTTGAAAAGGGACGCTAAGTGTCGCGGTTTTGGGGCATTCAGGCGCGTCGTCCGGCCATTCCAGCCCCGCAAGCGACCAGCGTTCAATCGCGACCACCGCGCCAGAGGGGGTTTCCACGACCAGCGGTGCTTTGACCTTCCAATCCAGGTCCGGCCCCGGTGTTTCGTGCAATATACGCAATGTCGCCTCAGAAACTGTTGACAGGACTGAGGTAGCAACAAATCACAGCTTCTGACGGACACACGGACGCATATTTGTACGCAAATAAGATCGCTTCCGATACTAAAGTATATCGGGAAAATCTTCCTGGACCGCGCCAGAGCCTCTTATTGTGTTCTCGAACTTCTGCATTTGCGCTTTAGTTCAGAGGCGCGAGAATACAGCCTTGAGTTGAAACGCTTCACAACAACAAACCGCAACCACCCTTGAAGCGGTTTTATGTGAAGCGATCTCTGGTTGAGTGGTCAACTGACCTGTGTCTCCAACACACTTTCATTTAGTCTGTCTGGCAGCAGAAGTTGACCCTGCGTTCAGCGCAGCCATTGCATTTCGCCGGTCCGCACCCCGCGATCCTAAAGGCTGGCTACTCGACTACGTGCTAGTGCCGAATGACAAAATCGTATTTGGGATTGGCGGCGCGGCGATTGCGTCACTGCCACCAACCGAACTGGAAGAAGAACGACTTGCGCTGGGCACATTCGCCGCGCTTGCTCGTCCCTTCTACGACATGCAACCTGAAGTCTGGCGGCAATGGCAGTCGGTTCAGGCCGGGGGGTGGGGTGCGACATTCCGACTCAACCGGACATCAGGCGGAAGAACCGGCAAGCGATTTGATTTTAGTGGCAGATCAGGGGCAGGAAAACGTTGATGGGAATTTATTCAATGTTTTCAGCACCAAGTGGCGGACCGAGGAGGATTCGAACCCCCGACCCCTTGATTCGTAGTCAAGTACTCTATCCAGCTGAGCTATCGGTCCGCGTTGGTGAGGCGGTATTTAGACCCGGGACCAAGTGCGCGCAAGCCGATTCTTCAAAAAAACTTCAAAAAGTCATATCGCCGCGTGGAAGCCTTATTTCAAAGGCGGTTCCGTCAGGCCCTGTATCTTTCAAAAACAGGTCTCCGCCATGGCCACGTACCAGTTCTTGCGAAATCGCCAGACCGAGTCCCGAGCCCCCTTTGCGTACCCCCCCCTGGAAGGGAGTGAACAGATTGTCCCGCGCTTTGGGTGGCAGGCCCGGGCCTGTATCGCTGATTTCGATGCACCAATCGGCCTCCTGCTCGGATGCGGATACGGCAACGCGGCCCGGTTTGCCCGCGGACATGAGGGCCTGCCGGGCATTGCGCACGAGATTCATAACGACCCTGAATATCTGCTCTGGATCGGCACGGATCACGAGATCCTCGGGGACTTCGTTTATGATCTCGATACATGCCTCTGCGACGGCGAGTTGCTCACTGGCGACGACGTCCGCAGCGACATCCCGCAGCCGGACCATCGTCAGTGTCGGAGCGGGCTCTTCGGCGCGCCCGAAGGCCAATGTACTTTCGCACAATGAGACCGCCCTGGTGATCGAATTGACGAGCTTTGGCGCCATGCGCGCCACCAGTGGATCATTGCTGGCCTCTATCCGGTCGGTGAACAATTGCGCCGAGGTCAGGATATTGCGCAAGTCGTGGCTGACCTTGGCGACTGCCCCACCCAATTGCGCCAGACGTTCGCGTTGCTTCAGAGCCTGGGTCAGATCGGTTTGCAACATCTGCAAGGCTTCTTCGGCTTCGCGCAGCTCTGTAACTTTTGAATTCGGAGAGATAATGCCTCGCGCATCTTCGGGTGCGCTGGCGTACCGCTGCATGTAACCCACTACGCTTTTGATCGGTCGCACCAGCACTACGCGCACGGCCAGAAACAACAATGAAGCGGTAATAATCGAAATCACAAAGGAAAGACCCAGAATACGCAGCCCGTAATCTGTCATCGCCATACGCAACGGATTGCTGTCCATCGTAACTTCGATCAGCAGCCCGGCGTCTTTGACCGGAGCGCCGATCACTCGGATCACCTCGTTCTCGGGCGTAAACAAACGCTGAGTCGCATCGCGGATCAGCACCCACGCGCTGGCGCTGCGCAGATCGTAGGTCCTGGTGATCTGGTCCGGAATTGGCGACGACAGCATCAGCTGGCGCACTTCGTCGCGGCGCAGGACAACGTTGTAAACACCCGCATTGGCCAGCAGTTCAGCCTCAAGCTCATCGGCCAGCATGTCGTCGGCCAACAATGCCAATGAGGCGATCTGCGCACGTTCCAACCGATTAAGCAGGAAATCTTCGCGAAAGCGCGCAATTGAAGGCACAAAGATCAGAATCTCGGCCAACATGACGAAGACCGTCGTCAGGATCAGAAATCGGCCCGACAGCGAGTTCACTTTGCGCACCTCCTTGGGTCAGGGAATCCAGCGCTGGACGAACCTGACCACTCGTTTAACCGTTTGATTCTCAAACAGCCTTGGCGAGAAATAGGCACCCGCCACACGTTTGTTAAGCTCTCCGACCGTCGGGTAAGGCGAAACCATCGCAGCGATCTGGCCCATCTTGAGGTTATTCGCCAGCGCCAGCGACCACAAGTTGATCAGCTCTCCGGCCTGATACCCTACGATTGTCGCCCCTATGGGTCGGCCTTTTAAAACCATCACCTTGATGAAGCCCTTCGTCTTCCGTTCCGCGATGGCGCGGTCATTGTGGTGATAGTCGAACCGGGCAACTTCGAGCGCATCGCCGTGCCGTTCGCGCGCCTGTGCTTCGCTCAGACCGACCTGCGCCAGTTCCGGGTCGGTATAGGTTGCCCATGGGATATGGGCGGTTTTCGCCTTGGCAGGCAGCCCGAAAAGGGCCGAGCGGATGATGACCCCGGCCTGATACCCCGCGACATGGGTGAACTGCATTCCGCCTGCGACATCTCCGATGGCATAGACCTTGCGATTTGTGGTGCGCAACGAGTCATCGGTCCTGATCCCCGTGCGCGTTTGCTCGACCCCGGCCGCCTCGAGGTTCAGCCGCTCGATATTGGCCTTGCGCCCAACGGCCAGCAACAGGTGAGAGCCCGTGTAAATCTCACCGTTTTCAGTCACGACCTCAACAGCACCTGCATTGCCCCGAATCTGGGCGACCATAGCGGTCTCGCGGATTACCACGCCTTCGGTCTTCAGGCTGTCCAGAACCACCGAGGCCGCCTCGGGATCGTCCTTGCCCAGCGCTTTCATCCCTTCAATCACCGTAACTTTACAGCCCAGACGTATATGCGCCTGCGCCATCTCCATACCGATGGGGCCTCCGCCGATGATCAGCAGATGTTCGGGCTTGTCGCGCAGCTCGAATATGGTCTCGTTGGTATAATACGGCACCTGATCCAACCCCGGCAAAGGCGGTATCAACGGCGAGGACCCGGTGGCCACGACAACGCGGCGAGCGGTGATGAGGTGATCTCCGGCCTGTACTTGGGTGGGGGAGACAAAGCTGCCGTATTCCCGGATCACCTTCACACCGAAACCTTCGAAACGCTCTTGGCTGTCCATGGGCTCGATCTGAGCGATCACGTCATGCACGTGATCTTTCGCAGCAGCGTAATCAACCTGAGGCGTCACGTCCGAGATACCGTAGGCGGACGCATGTGCCTGCCCGTAGGCGACCTTGCCGCTGGCGATCAAGGCTTTCGAAGGGACACAGCCAAAGTTCAGGCAGTCCCCTCCCATCTTGTGCCCCTCAAGCAGAACAACATCCGCACCCATCTGGCTGGCCCCGGCTGCCACGGACAACCCTCCCGACCCGGCACCGATCACCAGGATATCGGTTTTCAACTCTTGCATGAATCAGGCGTCCTTTCGGCCACGAATGGATTTGATGACAATCGGCAAAGCGGCCAGCACGCACAAGCCGATGATCGGGCCAATCACAAACGGCTCCCACAGCAGCGAGACGTCGGGGGTCTCGCCCCGGTCGAACACACCGCCCAGCCCGACACCGATCCAGGTGTACACAATGCCGCCGGGAATGATCCCCAGCGCCGTTGTGATCAAAAAGTTGCGGAACTTGACCCCCACCAGCGCAGGCACCAGATTGGCCACGAAAAAAGGCACGACGGGCACCAGGCGCAGCAGGAACAGAACCGAGATTTCGTTCTCGCGCAGCCCATCTTTCAGTTTCTTGATCGCCCCTTCCGAGGATTCCAGCCGGGCTGTGAGGGATTCTCCCAGCCCCCAGCGTGCGGCCAGAAAGATGGCCGAGGCGCCAATGGTTGCCGCGACGACATTGAACACTGTTCCGGCGAACAGACCGAACAGAAACCCCCCGGTCATCGAAGCCACGGCGGCGCCGGGCAGCGAAAAGGCGACGATAATGATGTAAAGCGCCATAAACGCGGCAGCCATCGCCCAGTAGTTGGCATCTCGCCAAGCCAGCAGCGCCTCGCGATTGTCGCGCAGAGTCTCGAAAGACAGATAGTCGCCCAAGGTGAAGAACCCCACCGCCGCCACAGAGAGAATCACCAGCAATGGAATATGGCGCGCAAGCCCGCTGCGCGCAGACTGGGTTGTATCACTCATCACGTTGTCCGGTTTGGTACGTTTCATTCTGGCTACAACATGCGACGCCAGCGGGTCACACAACAGGGGCCTCACGCGGCGTTGATGTTTATGGCAGAGAATGTGAGGGATTCAGGGCCTACAACCGGCAATTTGAAACCTTTTGCTGGTGCCGGTTACAGAATTGTTGCAAAAGGCGTCAAAACCCCCACCTAGGGGTTTGACTTAACTCCCGCGACCCAGTAGAGGACGGGCTTCGAACACTAGGGCCAGGCGAATCCGCGCCGCACCCGACCGCTATAGATTGGAGACGGAGCGATGAAACGCACCTATCAGCCTTCGAACCTGGTTCGCAAACGCCGCCACGGTTTCCGCGCACGCATGGCCACCAAGGCCGGCCGCAAAATCCTGAACGCGCGCCGCGCACGTGGCCGCAAGTCGCTGAGCGCATAAACCGCTCACTGATCAGGTTATGAACATGACGCCGCCGGAGGCCCCTGAGGATGGTAGCAACCAGCCGAGGGTAAAGCCCCCGGCGGCATCCGTTTGCATGGGTGAAACCCTGACCGTTTTGCAGAACCGTTCGGATTTTCTGAAGGCCGCGCGGGCGAAACGGCAGGGTACGGCCTCGATGATGGTACAGGCGCGCAACCGCAGCGACGGCGAAGCAACCGGTATCCGCGTCGGGTTCACCTGCTCCAAAAAAGTTGGCAATGCCGTGGCCCGCAATCGCGCCAAACGCCGCCTGCGCGAGGCAGCCCGCGCTGTTCTTACCAGTCAGGGCCGAAACGGATGGGACTACGTCCTGATCGGCCGCGCCGAGGTCACCGCCGCCCGCCCGTTCGAGGCGCTGAAAGACGATCTGCGCTATGCCTTGCGCAAAGTGCATGGCGGCAAATGACTCCGCTTGCCCATATCCTCGCCTTGCCAATCCGGGCCTATCGGCTGATCTTCAGCCCATGGGTCGGGTTCAACTGCCGCTATCAGCCAACCTGCTCAGCCTATGCGCTGGAAGCGCTTGAAAAGCACGGTCCGTTCAAGGGAACATGGCTGGCCGCACGTCGCATCGGGCGCTGCCACCCGTGGGGTGGTGACGGATACGATCCGGTGCCCGAGGACAAATAACGCCCACCCTTGCCCGGTTTACCCAACTGAGATAGGCCCGCACCATGTTCGATGAAGCTGACGATATCCATCCGCTGTTTGCGGGCGCACCTTCGACCACCGAGTTCAAGAAGCTGCGCAAACGCATCGTGCGCCAAACGCGCGAAGCGATCGAACAGTACGGGATGGTCAACGCCTCTGCTCATGACAAGAAGGCCAAACCGCCGCGATGGCTGGTGTGCTTATCTGGCGGCAAGGACAGTTATACCCTTCTGGCGGTGCTCTACGAGTTGAAATGGCGCGGGCTGCTGCCCGTCGATCTGTTGGCCTGCAATCTGGATCAGGGCCAGCCGGGGTTTCCGGCGACTGTGCTTCCCGAGTTCCTCGAACGCATGGGTGTGCCGCATCGGATCGAGTATCAGGACACCTACTCCGTTGTGATGGACAAGGTTCCGCAAGGCCGTACCTATTGTGCCCTGTGTTCTCGCCTGCGCCGCGGGAACCTGTATCGTATCGCCCGCGAGGAAGGCTGTTCGGCGGTGGTCCTGGGTCATCATCGTGACGATATCCTCGAGACATTCTTCATGAACCTGTTTCATGGCGGTCGCCTGGCGACCATGCCACCCAAGCTGGTGAATGAAGAGGGCGATCTGTTCGTCTATCGCCCGCTCGCCCATGTGGCCGAGGCGGATTGCGAGAAGTTTGCAAATGCGATGAACTATCCCATCATTCCCTGCGATCTGTGTGGCAGTCAGGACGGGCTGCAGCGTCAACAGGTCAAGCAGATTCTCGATCAATGGGAAAAGAACGCGCCCGGGCGGCGGCAGGTGATGTTCCGCGCATTGACCAATGCCAGACCATCGCACCTGCTGGACCCGAAGCTGTTTGACTTCGTGAACCTCACGACCGAGCAGATTCAAAAAGACGAAAATTCAGACGAAATTCCCCGGCTGCGTTAACGACTGACTCAGATTGGTTTCCTACGGTTGGCTTGCGCGATCCTTGCCCAAGCCGAAGGCCGTAAAACCAATGCGGAAATTTTTCTCTGTTGACCGACTTCTCGACACACTGCGGATGGTTCTAACCGGGCCGCAGGTTCTGGCCTTTGTGCCGGCCGCCTGTCTGGCCGCGTTCTGGTTGGGCGGCGAAAGCGCCCTTGTCACCACGGCGCTGGGCTTACCGCTTGTTTTTGCCGCAACCGGCATATGGGGCAGTCGGTCTTACACCGCAAGCAGTTCAGGAATACGCCCCAGCGGCGCGGTCACGTATGATATTTTCCAGTCCGAAATGCGGGTTCTGAGTGAGACAGCAACGAACAATGGCGAGAATGCCGCATGTATCGCTATGGCATTGGACGATTACGCCGATCTTCAGGACCTGCACGGGCAAGCGGCGGCAAATCATATAAAGCAGCAATTCAGTGATCGCATCCTTTCGATCATCCGAAGCCATGACATCTTTTCTCAGATTGACCAGAATCGGTTTCTCATCGGCCTCCACCCGTCCCCGCATCTGGATCTCGAAGCCTGCATCCAAATGTCGGGCCGCATTCAAAGCGCTGTGGAAGAGCCACTCTTGCTGAATGGTGCGGGTGTTTATCAATCCTGCTCTATCGGATTCTGCCTGCACTCCGACCTGCGCCAAACCGAGGCTGAAGAGTGGATCGGCGCCGCTACCGCTGCGCTCGCCGAGGCGCAGAGAAGCGGACCGTCCACGATACGGGCCTATTCAACAGCAACGCGTCGGCGTTCGCTGGTCCGGGCCAACCTGCGAAAAGAATTCGAAGCGGCACTGGACAGCGGAGACATCCGGCCCTGGTTTCAGCCACAGGAGTCTACGGACACGGGCAAGATTACCGGGTTTGAAGCACTGGCACGGTGGGAGCATCCGATCAAGGGCGTTCTGGGCCCGCAGGTGTTTCTGCCCTTTGCCGAACAGGCCGAACTGATGGAGCGACTGGGTCAGGTCATGCGTCATCACGCGTTCGAGGCCATGCGCGCCTGGGATCGGGCCGCGCTTTTCATTCCCCGGATCGGCATCAATTTCTCCTCGGATGAACTGCGCAACCCGGGTCTGATCGACCGTCTGAAATGGGAACTGGATCAGTTTGAACTCACACCGGACAGACTGGCGGTCGAGATATTGGAGACGGTATTCTCACGTCGTCCCGACGACGTGATCACCCGGAATGTGACCGGCATGGCGGCGCTTGGGTGCTGCATCGATCTGGATGATTTCGGCACCGGCCATGCCTCAATTGCCTCAATCAAGCGGTTTGACGTGTCCCGCATCAAGATCGATCGGACGTTTGTGGCAAAATCCGATCAGGACCCCAGCCAGCAGCAGCTCGTCAGCGCCATTCTGACCATGGCTGAACGACTAAATCTCGAGACGCTCGCGGAAGGGGTTGAAACCCCCGGTGAACATGCGCTGATGGCGCAGTTGGGCAGCGATCATGTACAGGGTTTCGGGATTGCCAAACCAATGCCGTTCGAACAGACGCTGGACTGGATCGCGGCTCATCAGGCAAAGCTCAGGGGCACGCCCAAAATCAGTCGCAAGATGGGATGAAATCGGCAGTTTCGTAGCGGCGATTCCAGTGTTGGGGCGATTTGAGGGGCGATTCCGCTTGACCTTTGGGGCTGCACTCTGTTGAACCCACCGGGTGTGTTTCACTGCTCAAGGTGGCTGTCCCCGATGGACGATCAGAACAAAAATCTCATCCTAGCAACCGTACTCAGCTTTATCGTGATCCTTGTATGGTTCGTGTTGTTCCCACCGCCGGAGCAACCTACCACGCTGGAAGAAGCAGAGATTGCGGCTCTGGAAGGCGATGACGTGCAAACCCCCAGCGCCACCAGCACAGTGGGTGAGGCAACGACCGCCGCCGAGGAAACTCTGCCGGAAGAACAGGCACCGCGCGTCGATATCGACACTCCCCGTCTGAAGGGCAGCCTGTCCCTGTCCGGCGGGCGGATCGATGAGCTGTTTCTCAAGGATTACAAGGTTTCCATCGAAAAGGGCGCACCAATTGTCGAACTGCTCTCTCCGGTCGGATCGGAATCGGCCTACTATGCCATTTACGGCTGGGCGCCGGGTGCGGGACTTGCGGGGGCGGATGTTCCTGGTCCCAACACGCTCTGGACCTTGGAACAGGGAGAGGTTCTGGGCGTAGACAGCCCCATCACGCTGGTTTGGGACAATGGCAAAGGGCTGACCTTCCGCCGCAACATCTCGGTTGATCAGGACTATATGTTCACCGTTACCCAATCGGTTGAAAACGCGACCCAATCCGAGGTTGGCATGGCCCCCTACGGCATTCTCGCCCGGCACGGCCTTGGTGAGGATGGCGACCTGCCGGGTTTGAAAAACTTCTTCATCTTGCATGAGGGCGTGATCGGAATGGCGGACGGCACGCTGTCCGAAGTCGACTATGGCGATGTACGCGATTTTGACATCGACCCGAATGAACGTGCACAAGCCGAGGTCTATCAGGTCAAAGAAGATGGCTGGATCGGATTTACCGACCATTACTGGATGGCCACACTGATCCCGGAACCGGGTTCGACGTTCAAAGCGGCAGCAAAATATGATTCACGCCGCAAAATCTATCAGACCGAAACGGTTCTGCCGACACTGACCGTCGCCCCCGGAGAAGCCGCCGAGGTGACAACGCGCCTGTTCGCAGGCGCCAAGGAATGGGAAACGATCCGAAAATATCAGTCTGAAGGTGTCCAGAAATTTGTTGATAGCATTGACTGGGGCTGGTTCTTCTTTCTGACCAAGCCTATCTTCTGGCTGCTGCACAATATCAACGCCCTGATCGGCAATATGGGCTGGTCGATCATCGGGCTGACGCTGATCATCAAGGCGATTCTGTTCCCGTTGGCGTTCAAGTCCTATGTCTCGATGGCGAAAATGAAAGAGCTGCAGCCGCAAATGGAAGCTCTGAAAGAAGCGGCAGGCGATGACCGCCAGAAGATGCAGCAGGGCATGATGGAGCTGTATAAGAAGGAGAAGGTGAACCCGGCTGCGGGATGTCTGCCGATTCTGATGCAGATTCCGATTTTCTTCTCGCTCTACAAGGTGATTTTCGTCACGATTGAATTGCGTCAGGCCCCTTGGTTCGGCCCCTTCCGCGACCTCAGTGCGCCTGATCCGACTTCGATCATGAACTTCTTTGGCTGGCTGCCCTGGGCAGGCCCCGAGCCCGGTACGCTGATGGCGACCATCTTCCTTGGCATTCTGCCGCTGCTTCTGGGGATTTCGATGTGGCTGCAGCAGAAGCTGAACCCGGCACCAACCGACCCGACGCAAGCGATGATCTTTGCCTGGATGCCGTGGGTGTTCATGTTCATGCTGGGCAGCTTTGCCAGTGGTCTGGTGGTCTACTGGATTGCGAACAACACGATCACTTTCACCCAGCAATACCTGATCATGCGCAGTCAGGGGTATACGCCGGACGTGTTCGGCAACATAAAATCGGGTTTCAAGCGAACGCCCAAGACGGATGACAAATGACCGGAACAGTCACCAGCCTTTGGCGGCACCCGATCAAAAGTCACGGGCACGAGTCCCTCGACGACGTAACTTTGACCCCCGGGCAGACAATGCCCGGGGATCGTGTTTGGGCAATTGCCCATGAGGCGTCAAAGACAGACGGGTCGGAATGGGCGCCCTGCTCCAATTTCAGCCGATGCGCGAAGGCGCCTCAACTGATGGCAATCTCGGCGCAATTGCAGGGCGACAGCGTCACGCTTCAACATCCTGACCGTCCCCCGCTTAGCTTTCAGCCCGATACGCAACAGGACGCGTTTCTGGATTGGGTCAAGCCATTGATGCCCGCAGACCGCGCGGCGTCAGCGCGCATCGTCCGCGTCCCCGGGCGCGGGATGACCGACAGCGATTTCCCCTCGATCAGCCTGTGCAACATGGCCTCGCACCGCGCGGTCGAACAGAAACTGGGTCGTGACCTGTCCATCAAACGCTGGCGGGGCAACATCTGGTTCGATGGCCTTGCGCTGTGGGAAGAGTTCGATTGGCTGGGCCGCGACATTCGCATTGGCGAAGCCGTGTTCCACATTCGTGAGTGTATAACGCGCTGCATGGCGACAACCGCCAACCCTGAAACGGGCGAACGCGATGCCGACACGCTGGGGGCGTTGAACAGCTGGGATCATCAGAATTTTGGTGTCTACGCCGAAGTACTGGAGGGCGGCACCATACAGACCGGAGACAAGGTTCAGGTACTATGACTGCGCTTCCATTCCCATTGGCCGAGGCACCGGATGAGTTTGCCGCCGAAACCGGGCGCAAGCTGTTTGCCGGGCCGTCGGAATTCGTCAAGGGCGTGGTAGCCATGAATGGCCTGCCCGCTCCTGACCGGTTAGAGGTGTGCTTTGCCGGACGCTCGAATGTCGGCAAGTCCAGCCTGATCAACGCGCTGACCGGGACCAAGGGACTGGCGCGTGCATCTAACACACCAGGCCGCACGCAAGAGATCAACTTTTTCACTCAGGGGCCTGATCTCTATCTGGTTGATCTGCCGGGCTATGGCTATGCCAATGCGCCGGTCAAGGTTGTTGAAAAATGGCAGCGACTGCTGAAGCAATATCTCAGCGGGCGCCAGACGCTGCGCCGTGCCTTCGTCCTGATTGACTCGCGCCATGGCGTGAAGCCAGTGGATGCGGAAATCATGAAGCTGCTGGACACCAGTGCCGTCACTTTTCAGTGCGTCCTGACCAAAGCCGACAAGGTCAAAGAAAAGGACCGCAAGAATGTGTTGGATCAGGTGCGCAGTGCGCTGGCCAAACACCCTGCAGCCTTCCCCGAGATCGTGCTGACATCGTCCGAGAAAGGCGATGGCATTCCCACCTTGCGTTCGATCATTGCGCATTTGGAGTAGCTTGGCTCTTGGCAGCGCCACTCAAAGACCCTAACACGGGTGCCCAGAGGGACCTCAGCCATGAAGACAAGAGACATGAACCGGGATTGGATCGCCACCGCCGCCACTTTGAACAGCGCTCTGCCCTATCTGCAGCGTTATGACGGGGCAATCGTCGTCATAAAACTGGGCGGACACGCCATGGGCAGCGACGAGGCGATGGAAAGCTTTGCACGTGATGTCGTCCTGATGCGGCAGGTGGGTGTGAACCCGGTGGTCGTGCATGGCGGCGGACCGATGATCAACGCGATGCTGGATCAGCTGAATATCCAATCCGAATTCGTCAACGGCAAACGTGTGACCGACAAAGCCACGGTCGAAGTGGTCGAGATGGTTCTGTCAGGCCTTGTGAATAAACGCATCGTGCAGGCGATCAACGGTCAGGGCGGTTCGGCGGTCGGTCTGTCGGGCAAGGATGCGAACCTGATGGTCTGCGATCAGGCCGATCCCTCTCTGGGATTTGTCGGGTCTCCGTCCGAGATGAACCCGGCGATCCTGCACAATCTGTTCTCACATGATGTGATCCCGGTGATCGCACCTTTGGGCGCGGGCAAGAACGGCGAGACCTTCAATATCAATGGCGATACCGCAGCCGGGGCTATCGCATCCGCGCTCAAGGCAGACCGGTTGTTGTTGCTGACGGACGTTTCGGGCGTCAAAAACGCGGGCGGCGAGGTCGTAACCGAACTTAAGGCCGGCCAGATTCGCGAAATGACGATGGATGGAACCATAGCGGGCGGCATGATCCCCAAGACCGAAACCGCGCTGGACGCGCTGCACAGCGGGGTCCGGGCGGTGGTTATTCTGGACGGGCGCGCACCAAATGCGGTGTTGTTGGAACTGTTCACCGAGCACGGCGCTGGATCGTTGATCCGGCCGGACTGAACCATCCGACGGAGGAGACATGACCGGATACCCACCGACCTCCTCTCTAGAAACCTATGACCGCGTGGAAAATGCGGCAAGGGATGCAGGGCTGATCGTCATGGGTGCTCAGCATCCACGACGTACGGGCGCAAAACAACTGGACGGGGGCACCCTGATCCTACTTGGCGCAGGCGGGGCATTTTGGCCCATCTTGAAATCCTCACCCGAATGGCAAGGCGCCCACCCGGTCGACCGGTGGTCATCGCGCGTGGTCGGTCAATTGGCGCGGGATTTGGGGGCCGAGGCGCATTTCCCGTTCGGTGGCCCACCCTATGCGCCCTTCATCGACTGGGCGTTGAAATCCGGCCGTACCTTCAGCAGCCCGGTGGGCGCGCTCGTGCATGATACGGTCGGTATGATGATCTCATTCAGGGGGGCACTGCACTTTGCTGAGGAGTTTGCCGTCCCCGAGGCTTCAGGAATCTCTCCCTGCACCACATGCCCTGCCCCCTGTACCCAAACTTGCCCGGTCGGAGCGCTGAACAGTCAGAGTTTTTATGATGTGGACGCCTGCCACGGTCACCTGTCCACCGCCGCAGGGCAAACTTGCATGACCGGTGGTTGTCTCGCCCGGCTGTCCTGCCCACTCAGCGAGGGCGCGGGGCGTGATCCGGACCAATCCGCCCATCATATGAAAGCGTTTCACCCGTCATGACCCGCACCCTGATCCTGACCCGCCACGCGAAATCCAGCTGGAATGACTTTTCTCTCGACGATCACGACCGACCGCTTAACAACCGCGGGCGTAAATCGGCTCTGGCGGTTGCCGCGTGGTTACGCAACAATGGCTGGCTACCCGATGAAGTGCTGAGCTCAACCTCGACCCGTACCCGTGAAACTTGGGATCGTATGGGGCTGCGCGCTGACAAAGTGAGTTTTCATCGCGCGCTCTATCACGCGGGCTCTGAGGACATGTTGATGGAATTGTCGAGTGCCACCGAGCCGGCTGTTCTGATGTTGGGACATAACCCCGGCATCGCTGCCTTTGCCAGCCGCATTGTGCGCCAAGCCCCCGATCACCCCAGGTTTCACGACTACCCGACATGCGCGACGACTGTGATCCGGTTCGACATTGACGACTGGGCGCATGTCCAATGGCACAGCGGCATCGTTCAGGGGTTTACCATTCCACGCGAGTTGCTGGAATGAAAAAAGGCGGGGAAAGCCCCGCCTTTTCGTTAGCTTCTCGGAACTCAGTGTCCCAGGATCTGGCTGAGGAACAGCTTGGTCCGCTCTGATTGCGGGTTGTTGAAGAACTCTTCCGGTTCGTTCTGTTCCACGATCTGGCCTGCGTCCATAAAGATCACGCGGTTGGCGACTTGGCGGGCAAAGCCCATCTCGTGGGTCACGCACAGCATGGTCATGCCTTCCTCGGCCAGCTCGATCATGGTGTCGAGCACCTCTTTGATCATCTCGGGGTCAAGGGCTGAGGTCGGCTCGTCGAACAACATGATCCGCGGCATCATGCAGAGCGAGCGGGCAATCGCCACACGCTGCTGCTGACCACCCGAAAGCTGACCGGGATACTTATCGGCCTGCTCGGGGATTTTCACCTTTTCCAGGAAATGCATCGCGCGCTCTTCGGCCTCTTTCTTGGGCGTCTTGCGCACCCAGATCGGGGCCAGCGTGCAGTTTTCCAGAATGGTCAGATGCGGGAAAAGGTTGAAGTGCTGGAACACCATGCCAACCTCGGACCGGATCTTGTCGATGTTCTTGAGGTCATTCGACAGCTCGGTCCCGTCCACGACGATCCTGCCCTGCTGGTGTTCTTCCAGCGCGTTCAGGCACCGGATGAGGGTGGATTTACCCGACCCCGACGGCCCTGCGATCACGATCCGCTCGCCTTGATTGACGGTCAGATTGATGTCGCGCAGCACGTGGAAGGCCCCGTACCACTTGTTCATGTTCGAGATTTCGATGGCGACCTCGTCGCTCACCTGCATCTTCGAGCGGTCGATTTCGCGTTCAATTGCAAGTTCAGACATGTGTTGAACTCCTTAACGGTGGCCAGTCTGAAGCTTGCGCTCCAGATACATGGAATAACGGGACATGGAGAAGCAGACGACAAAGAACAGCGCCGCGATGAACGCGAACAGTTCCCAGTAGATGCCGTTCCAGGCGGTGTCAGCGCGGATGGCGGATGCCAGTCCGATTACGTCGAACAGCCCGATGATCGACACCAGCGTCGTATCCTTGAAGATCCCGATGAATGTGCTCACGATGCCCGGAATCGAGATTTTCAGGGCTTGCGGCATGATGATCAGCCGCTGTGCCTGCCAGTAGTTCAGGCCGAGACTGTCGGCACCTTCATACTGACCCCGTGGCAAGGCAGCCAGACCGCCCCGGATCACTTCGGCCATATAAGCAGCCGAGAACAGGGTCATCATGATCATCACCCGCAGGATGATGTCAAAGTTGGTGCCCGGCGGCAGGAACAGGTTCAGCAGCAGCGATGCCACAAACAGTAGCGTGATCAGCGGCACACCGCGAATGAACTCGATAAAGCCCACACACAGGTATTTGACGATCAACAGGTCCGACTGACGGCCCAGCGCCAGAACGATGCCGATGGGCAACGAGACACCGATTGCGACAACGCCCAGAAGAACCGCCAACATGAAGCCACCGAACTGACGGCTTTCAACCGCTTCCATCCCGATTGGGATGATTGATGCCATCGCACTGGTGAAGTAGCTGGAAATGAACAGCCACCATATTACCGAGGCCAGAACTCCAAGTATGATGCCGAACAGGCCACTGAGCTGTTTGCTGACGATGGTGTAAACACCCCAGCCAACAACGAAACCCAATGCTGCCGAGATCGGTCCCCAGATGGTTCCGCCCCACATCAGCCAAACCATCAGGAATGGGTAGATCGCGGAAAAGATCAGCATCTTGGTCGGTACCCGATCCGAGTACAGAACCGGTGCCAGCGCCACCAGCAGAAGAATCAAGGCCAAGATCGGACGCCAGTACAGATGGCTCGGGTAGAACCCGAACAGCAACTGCAACCAGCGATCGTTGATCACCGCCCAGCAGGCGTGCCCATGGGTGGACCCCCAGTTCTCAAGCATGATCTCGCGGCATTGGTTCAGCGAGTCGGCATTCCAAACGGACTGGAATGTCCACGGTAGAATGCCAGACAGCACATAGTAGACCGCATAGAGCGAGATGATCGTCAGGATCGAGTTGAGCCAGCTTGAGAACAGATTGTGCTTAATCCAGCCCAGCGCGCCGACCTCGGATGCGGGTGGCGCCTGTTCCGGCAGCATCTCTGTGCGGACAAATGAAACATCACTCATATTACCGCTCCACCAATTTGACACGGTTGTTGTACCAGTTCATCACCGCCGAGATGCTCAGCGAGATGCACAGATAGACCAGCATCAGCAGCAGAACGCATTCCAGCTCGCGGCCGGTCTGGTTCATGGTGATGCCACCCAAGGTACCCGTGATGTCCATATATCCCACCGCAATCGCCAGTGACGAGTTCTTGGTCAGGTTCAGATAGTTCGAGATCATCGGTGGGATGATCACGCGCAGCGCCTGCGGCAGGATCACCAGACGCATGGTACGACCCGGGCGAAGACCCAGCGCAGATGCGGCTTCGGTCTGGCCTTTCGAGATGGCCAGAATACCAGCGCGCACGATCTCGGCGATGAAGGCCGCTGTATAAAGCGACAAGGCCAACCACAGGGCGATCAGCGAATTGCGCATGTGGGTTCCGCCCTTGAAGTTGAAGCCCTTCAACTCGGGGTAACCCAGGTGGAAGCCCAGAACGGTCAGGAGGATGATCATCGGAACGAACAAAACACCCAGTTGGATGTGCCAGATTGTCGGACGATCGCCGGTCGCTTCCTGCTTGGCAGCGGCCCAGCCTGAAATCTTGCGCATCGCAAAGATGCTACCGCCGAGCACTACCAGAAAGGCGACCAGATCCAAGGAAACATTGAACCGAATGCTCGACGCTCCGAAAAGGTGAATATCGCCCAAGCCCCGTGAGAACAGGAATTCCGGAATGTAGACACCGCGATTGGTGACGGCCACGGAATTGAACAAGTCCATCGTCGCGGTCGGATTGTCACCTCTGAAGGCATTCGGTGCCGGAAGGCCCTCGATCAGGATGGCCATGGCCAGAACGATCCACAGCAGGACGGGCACATTGCGGAACATCTCGACATAGACAGTCATGATCCGCGCAACCAGCCAGTTGTTCGACAGGCGCAAAACACCGACCAGAACACCGACTATCGTTGCCGTGATACAGCCCAGAACCGCAACAACGAGCGTATTCAGCAGACCGATGAAGGCCGCGCGCAGATGGCTGTCGCGCGATGTATATTCCAACAGGCGCTGGTTGATATCATAGCTCGCCGGTTCGCCGAAAAAGCCGAACTCGACCGGTTTTCCCAGGGCCTCAAGATTTTGAATTGTATTGGAAATGATCCAGGCTGCCAGAAGCATGAAACCGATCAGGGCAATGACCTGAATGGTCGCAGATCGGTACCGCGTATCATAAAGGAGCATGGACAGCCGGAAGTGCTCCTTCGGCGGGTCAGTGAGAGTCGTCATGACCTATGTATATCCCCGTGCATCCCGACGTTAGGACGGCAGAGTTGATCTCTGCTCAGTCTGTTCGGGCGTGATTCTTATTTATGGAGAAAGGGCGCAGGTTTCCCCGCGCCCTTGCCCCTTGATGTCTTAGCGGAACGGCGGCGAATACAGCAGACCGCCATCGGTCCATTGTGCGTTCAGGCCGCGTGCCAGACCGATCGGAGTTTCCTCACCGATGTTGGTGGCGAAGATTTCACCGTAGTTGCCACCTGCTTTGATGGCGTTGGCTGCCCAATTGGCGTCCAGACCCAGCATCTCGCCGAGCGTACCTTCGGTACCCAGCAGACGGTTTACTTCCGGGTTGTCGGTACCGGCTGACATCTCGTCGATATTGGCCGAGGTTACGCCCAGCTCTTCCGCCGAAACCAGCGCGTTCAGAGTCCAGCGGACAACGTCGCCCCACTCGTGATCGCCGTGGCGGACCAGCGGACCCAGCGGCTCTTTCGAGATGATTTCGGGCAGCAGAACGTGCGCCGACGGATCTTCGAAGGTGGCGCGGGTAGCGGCCAGACCCGATGCGTCGGTGGTGTAAACGTCACAGGCGCCAGCCAGATACTGCTGCTGCGCTTCGGCGTTAGTCTCGATCGGAACCGGCTCGTAGCTGATGTTGTTCGAGCGGAAGAAGTCCGCCAGGTTCAGCTCGGTAGTGGTGCCGGTCTGGATGCAGACAGTCGCGCCGTCCAGTTCCTTGGCCGAGGTCACGCCCAGCGCTTTGGGAACCATGAAGCCCTGACCGTCATAGTAGTTAACGCCAGTGAATTCGAACTTCAGGTCAACGTCACGGCTGAAGGTCCATGTGGTGTTCCGGGCCAGCATGTCGATTTCGCCCGAAGCCAGAGCGGTAAAGCGTGTCTTACCGGTGGTCGGAACAAACTCGACAGCGCTTGCGTCGCCCAGAACGGCTGCTGCAACAGCGCGGCACAGCGATACGTCAAAGCCTTTCCACTCGCCATTGGCATCGGGAGCAGCAAAGCCGACCAGACCGGTGGTCACGCCGCAGTTCAGCTTGCCGCGGGCTTTGATATCGTCAACGGTCCCCGCCGCAGCCGCACCAGCAGCTAGGCCGGCAACTGTTGCCATGCCCAAGATTACGGATTTTTTCATTTTTACCTCTTCCTGATTTTCCATCCCTAGATGAGACGGTTCGATCCGGCACATCCGCGCCAGAAAGGTTACCCAAAAGGTGTCTCCCCTTTAGTGGCCCGAGTTTGGGCGTATTCATCGCCAAACGTCAAGGGCTGGATCACGGAAAACGATAGGTCGTTTCAGGCAAAACAGGGGTCAAAATCACGATTTTAGGCCATTTGGTCTCATATCGAGAGGTCATAGAACCGCTTGGCGTGCAGGAAGGCTGATTTTTTCACTTCGGCGGCGGCGTGTGCCTCATCGTCATGGCCCCATTGCTCAATCTGCCAAAGCTCGTCCAGCCGAGAAATGCGCCATATCTCGTCCGGTTTGCGCCAATCCTGCGTGGCGGCAAAACCGAGAACCAACGACCCCGACAGGCTTACCAGATCATGGAATGCCGCCAATTGGAACGCGTTCAGCGCATGTACCCGATTGCGCAGCGTTTGCAGTGCTTCCGGAGCCTGCGGTTGATGAACCACGCCCGCAAGCGGAACCAGCCGCGCATCCAACGTTTCGGCAGCCCAATCCAAAGCGGGGTCCCAGGCTTCGGATTGCCGCTTTTGCAACGCTTCAGGATGTGTCGCCCGATAGCAGAGCAGATCCGAGTCACCGTAATCAGCCAGCAGGTCGGCGACCTCTCCATGCTGATGTTGTACCTTGTCGATGGCCGCGTTAGCCGAACGGGTAAAGGGCATCGTGGCCGGATCAATCTCTTTTTCCTGCGCATCCCATTCCTCGGCCACCGCCTCGGCCATGGCGCGTGTGGGCAACGACAAAGCGACCTTGGCGGGTGTTTTGACCCGTCTGCCGTCCAACTCGATCGTGTAACCACCGTCAGACTCAACGACTGCGCTTTCGGTCCAGAAACGTTTCGGTTTCCAATCGCTCATCTCTTCAGCCCCAGATATTGGCCAGTGCTCCTGGCAATTGTTCGAAACTCTCGATGACCTGCCGCGCTGCAGACAACGCCGAGCGGTCATGATATCCCCAGCTGACCCCAATCCCGGCAACCTGCGCCGCCGCGGCCATATCCATATCAAAGCTGGTATCACCCACCATGACCGCTGCCGTGGCAGTTACACCGGTCTCGGCCAAAGCCGTTTCTACCATCGACGGGTGAGGCTTGGATGGGTGATGATCTGCGACCTGCCGGGTTATGAAATACCTGTCAAGCCCATGCGCCTCAAGCAGCGCATCCAGCCCGCGCTGAGATTTACCCGTCGCGACACCCAGAAGCACCTCTGGCCTGGCATGAAGCGCCTCGATCACCTGACGCGCACCGGGATAAAGTGGTGAGCTTGCTGCGCCCTGTTCCAACCGCTGTGCGTGGTAGGCCTGTTTATACCCGTCAACCAGCGCCTGCTGCACCCGCTCAGGCTGATCCGGCGCGAGGCGAGCCATCGCATGGGGCAGAGACAAGCCAACGATGGACAGGATAGCGTCACGACCCGGAACTGGCAGCGACTGCGCCTGAAAACAGGCGGACATGGCCGACACTATGGCCCCCTGACTATCGACCAGAGTGCCATCCACATCGAACAGAACAAGCCGCAAGGGGGCGTTCATCGCAGCGCCTCGAACGGGTCGTCGGCCGCCAAATCCTCGGTCCAGCCCAAAGTATCCCAGCTCTGCTTCATATGGCCGGGAAGCGGGGCAACGATTGAAACGGCTTTATGAGTCACCGGGTGCTCGAATGACAGCCGCCGGGCGTGCAAATGAAGCTTCTTACTGATGATACCGCCCAGTTGAGCGCCCCAGCCATCGCCGAGATTCTCCTGCCCCGAGCCGCCGTATTTTCCATCTCCGATGATCGGGTGACCAATCGCTGCCATGTGAGCACGCAGCTGATGCGTTCGACCTGTCACCGGCTCCATCGCAACCCAGGCAGCGCGTCCCGCGACACGATACAGCGTTGCGTAAAGCGTGTGCGCACGTTTTGCGCCCGGAGTATCGTTTATTTCACTGGGATGAACGGCGATCATTTTCTCGCCTTCGCCCTGCTTACCGTGCCCCGGCGCCTTGACCAGCCCCGTCTTGATCTCGCCCAGATAGGGAGTCGGCACCCCGGCAACAAGCGCCCAGTAAATCTTGCGCGTATTGCGATGCCGAAAGGCGGCGGTCAGCCCCTTTGCGGCCTCGCGCGTACGGGCCATCAACAGAACGCCGGATGTGTCTTTATCAAGCCGATGCACAAGGCGCGGGTTCTCATCATACCCGAACCGCAACGCCTCGGACAGGCTGTCCACATGGCGGGTCTGACCGCTTCCACCTTGGACGGGCAGACCGTGCGGTTTGTTCAGCGCCAGTACATGGTCGTCCTTATAGATCACACAAGATTGAATCATCTTTGCATCCGCATCCGAGACACGGTGCTTTACGACAGCGGGCTTATGGTCCGCGTCGGGCAGAGGCGGCACGCGCACGGACTGCCCTACCTCTAACCGGGTCGAGGCCTTCACCCGCCCGCCATCGACGCGCAGTTCGCCCTTGCGGCACATCTTCTCGATCCGACCCTGGCTGACATGCGGGAACAGTCGACGCAGCCAACGATCCAGTCGCTGGTCGCCATCGCCCTCTGCTATGGTGATCACCTGTACGCCGCTCATGCCATTGCCCCTTGTTCCGCACGGTCGATCCGCCCGGATTGTGCTTGTTTCAGTGCCTTAGAAATCATGCGCGTCTGTCGCGCGCATCGGGTGCAGAGTCAAGCCTACCCCGGATTGCGCTGTGTCCTCAGCTTGGCGAAATACTCAAGCCGCTTTTTTAGTTCGCGTTCAAAGCCACGCTCGACCGGCTGATAGAGAACCGGGCGCTTCATCTCATCCGGGAAATAGTTCTGGCCCGAGAACCCATCCTCGGCGTCGTGATCATAGGCGTAACCTGCGCCATACCCCTGATCCTTCATTAAAGATGTCGGTGCGTTCAGGATATGTTTGGGTGGAGGTTCGCTGCCAGATTGCTTGGCCAGACGCATCGCCGCCTTGTATCCCACGTAAGCTCCGTTCGATTTCGGAGCGAGCGCCAGATAGACGACTGCCTGCGCCAAAGCCAACTCGCCCTCGGGCGATCCCAACCGCTCGTAAGTTTCCCAGCTGTGCAGACAGATGGACTGCGCTTGAGGATCAGCCAAACCGATATCCTCGACCGCCATCCTGGTGATCCTCCGCGCCAGATAGCGTGGGTCTTCCCCGCCGGTCAGCATCCGCGCGAACCAATAGAGTGCGGCGTCCGGGTCCGATCCGCGGACCGATTTGTGCAACGCCGAGATCAGATTGTAATGTTCATCTCCCGATTTGTCGTACTTTGCAGCCCGCCGCATCAGGCGCGTCGATAATGCATCCGGGTCCAGAGCGGCATCCACTTTCCAGGCAGCAACCTGTTCGATCAGGTTCAACAGTGCACGCCCGTCACCATCCGCCATCTCCTGCAACGCGTCGCGGGCCGCAGGGGTCAGGGGCAATGCCCGGTCCAGCTCTTTCTCGGCACGTTGGGTCAAACGCTCAAGATCGGCGAGGCTGAGCCGCTCCAGCACCAACACCTGAGACCGGCTGAGAACCGCTGCGTTCAGTTCGAACGAGGGGTTTTCAGTGGTCGCCCCAACCAGCAAGATCGTACCGTCTTCCATATGAGGCAGGAACCCATCCTGCTGCGCCTTGTTGAACCGATGGATTTCGTCAACAAACAACAAGGTACCCTGCCCGTTCTGCCGACGGATCTTGGCGGCCTCGAACACCTTCTTGAGGTCCGGGACACCAGTGAAGATCGCGCTGATCTGAACGAAATGCAGATCGGTTTCCTGCGCCAGCAACCTGGCAATGGTTGTCTTGCCCACGCCGGGCGGGCCCCAGAAGATCAGGCTCGACAAGCTGCCCGAGGCCAGCATCACCCCCAACGGCGCATCCGGCCCCAACACCTGCTCTTGCCCGATCACCTCGGGCAATGATTGTGGGCGCAAGCGATCTGCCAGCGGCCGATGCGGCGACGCGGTGGCTTCGGCGGGCCCGGTATCGAACAGATCACTCACGGGTCACAGCCGGAACCGCAAGGAAACTGAACGGCCGGCCCGTTCAATCTCGACCCGAACCCGGCGGCCCGGCTCGGTGAGGGCCTGCAGGACATCCGCGGGAGTGTCGACATCGGTGTCGTCGATATTTTTCAAAACATCGCCCGCGCGTAGTCCGGCCCTTGCGCCGTAGGGGCCGGGGTCAACAACGACAACCCCGGTTTGAGACAATGTCAGACCAAGCCGCACGATGACCGCCGGATTGATCCCGGACACTATCAACCCAGGCAGCGCCGTATCCTCATCCAATGTGGTTTCGTCGGCAGCCGGTGTTTCAGGTGCTTTGATCAACGCCACTTCGATGTCCGAGCGATCTTCGCCACGCAGCCGGGTCAGGACCGACTTTCCACCAACTCCGGCGACCACCATACGGAATTTCATCTCGGCCGGAGAGTTCACCTCACCCCCGTCCACATGGGTGACAACATCCCCGACCCGCAGGCCTGCTTCGGCCAGCGGGCTCAGTTCATGCAAGTCGGAAATCACGACGCCCAAGGGGATGACCATACCCAGCGACTCGGCAATATCCGCGCTCATGTGCTGGCCGGCCATTCCCGCCCAGGGACTGATGAAATTTTCGTTGCCCGCCTGCGCCTGACGCAGGAACTCGGCCACCAGATTGGCGGGGATGGCAAAACCGATCCCGTTCGACCCGCCCGACCGTGTCAGGATTGAGGTATTAATGCCGATCAGGTCCCCATTTACATCGATCAGCGCGCCACCGGAATTACCTGGGTTGATCGCCGCATCTGTCTGAATGAAGTACCCGCGCGCGTTTCCGGTTGCGGTTCCGGTGCGCGCAAGCCCTGAGATAATGCCCGATGACACGGTCTGCCCCACGCCGAACGGGTTGCCGATGGCCAGGGTCAATTCACCGACCTCAACCTGATCGGAATCGCGCATCTGCAGGAAAGGCAGGTCGTTGGCCTCGTTCAGCCGCAAGATCGCAATGTCGCTTTCCTTGTCACCCAGAACCACAGTGGCCGAATACTCCCGCCGGTCGGTCGTCACCACCCGAATTTCGGTCGCGGTGCCAACAACATGGAAGTTTGAGACCACATACCCATCTGCAGACAGAACCACCCCGGACCCCAGCGAGTTCTGCACCCGAGGACGGGATTCGCCAAAGCCGCGACCCAGAAAATCCCGAAAGAACGGGTCCGAGAAAAATGGATTGGCCCGTCCTTGCCGAACGATCTTGGCATAGATGTTAACGACGGCAGGCGAGGCCTGCTTGACCACCGGAGCAAAGCCAAAGCTGATTTCAGCCTGCGACTTGGGCACGCGGGTTTCTGCCGTGGCCATGGATGCGCACACTAAGAGAAAGGCAAAAAGGGACGCACGTAACATTCGGACCTCAAACTAAAAGGACCCGATGGATATGCGTCCACTCGCCCAGCAATGCAAGCGCGGCTTTCGTCCTGAGAATCCACTGGAACATGTTCAAATACGACATCAGGCTAACCCTGCCCGTTCTGCCATGCCCAAAAAAGAAGAACCCCCGCGCCGAAGGCGCGGGGGCTAAATTCGGAAAGCCGCGGGCTTTCTTATTCTTCGTCTGCGGCCTCTTCGGCGGCAACGCGGGCTTTGTCAGCCGCGCCTTTGGCGTCGACGTCACGATCAACGAATTCGATGATCGCCATCGGTGCCATGTCGCCATAGCGGAAGCCTGCTTTCAGGATGCGGACATAACCGCCCTGACGCTCGGCGTAGCGGGGGCCCAGAACTTCGAACAGCTTTGCGACGTCTTTGTCTTCTTTCAGCTGTGCTGCGGCCTGACGGCGGGCGTGCAGGTCGCCGCGCTTGCCCAAAGTGACCAGCTTTTCGATGATCGGGCGCAGTTCTTTTGCCTTGGGCAGAGTTGTTTTGATCTGCTCATGTTCGATGAGCGAGCCAGCCATGTTCGCAAACAGAGCTTTGCGGTGCTCATGAGTACGGTTCAGGCGGCGATAACCACGTGCGTGACGCATTTTCTAGTTCCTTCTTTCGCGTTTTGCTTTGTCTGGCCGGCGATGCGTGTCACCGGCTCTCCTTGGGGCGGAAGTGCCCATACGGTCCCCGGATAGTCCCAATTCGGGCCGGGCATTTGGGAAGACGCGCTTAGAACGCGTCTTCGAATTTCTTCGCCAGATCTTCGATGTTGTCGGGCGGCCAATCCTCGACATCCATGCCGAGGTGCAGACCCATGCCGGACAGCACTTCTTTGATCTCGTTCAGCGACTTGCGGCCAAAGTTCGGAGTGCGCAGCATCTCGGCTTCGGTCTTCTGGATCAGGTCGCCGATGTAAACGATGTTGTCGTTCTTGAGGCAGTTTGCCGAACGGACCGACAATTCCAGCTCGTCCACTTTCTTCAGCAGCAGCGGATTGAACTCCAGACCATCGTCTTCGTCCTGACGGCCAGCCGATTCCGGCTCGTCGAAGTTGACGAAGATCGACAGCTGGTCCTGCAGGATACGCGCGGCGAAGGCCAGAGCATCTTCGGGCGTGATCGAACCGTCGGTGTCGATCTTCAGGGTCAGCTTGTCATAGTCCAGAACCTGACCTTCACGGGTCGGCTGGACGTCATAGGCAACCTTTTTGACCGGCGAATAGATCGCGTCGATCGGGATCAGGCCGATGGGTGCATCTTCGGGCTTGTTCTTCTCAGCCGAGACGTAGCCTTTGCCGGTGTTGACGGTCAGTTCCATGAACAGGTCAGCGCCATCATCCAGGTGGCAAATGACGTGATCGCGGTTCAGAACCTCGATGCCAGCGCTTTCGCTGATGTCGCCAGCGGTGACGACGGCAGGGCCTTTGGCATTGATCGACAGGCGCTTGGGGCCTTCGACTTCCATGCGCAGCGACACGCCTTTGAGGTTCAGAATGATGTCGGTGACGTCTTCACGTACGCCCGCCACGCTCGAGAACTCGTGCAGGACGTTGTCGATCTGAACGCTGGTGATGGCCGCGCCTTGCAAGCTGCTCATCAGAACGCGGCGCAGCGCGTTACCCAGAGTCAGACCAAAGCCACGCTCCAGCGGCTCGGCAACCAGGGTTGCCTGACGTGCAGGGTCGTTGCCCGGCTTGCCGTCAAGCTGGGTCGGCTTGATCAATTCTGCCCAATTCTTGTGGATCATGTAATCCCTCCATTCCTGTCCGCGCCCCATGACCAACAAGGTGCAGACGCCCGAGGTTCAAAATGACGTGCTGGGGCCGTGCGAAAACGCGGGCCCCAGCTGAATTCAAAATCGCTTAGACGCGGCGGCGCTTCGGCGGACGGCAGCCGTTGTGAGCGATCGGTGTCACGTCGCGGATCGACGTGATGTTGAAGCCCACTGCGGCCAGCGCACGCAGAGCCGATTCACGGCCCGAACCGGGGCCCTGAACTTCGACTTCCAGCGTCTTGACGCCATGGTCCTGCGCCTTTTTGCCTGCATCTTCTGCAGCCATCTGAGCGGCGTAGGGTGTCGATTTCCGCGATCCTTTGAAGCCCATGGTACCGGCAGACGACCACGAAATGGCGTTGCCCTGTACGTCCGAGATCAGGATCTTGGTGTTGTTGAAGGTCGAGTTCACATGGGCAACGCCCGATGCGATGTTCTTGCGCTCTTTGCGCTTGATGCGAGTCTTATCGCGTGCCATCGGTCAGACCCTCCCTTATTTCTTCTTACCGGCAATGGCCTTTGCGGGGCCTTTGCGGGTACGAGCATTGGTGTGGGTACGCTGACCGCGAACCGGCAGGTTGCGGCGGTGACGCAGACCGCGATAGCAGCCCAGGTCCATCAGGCGCTTGACGTTCATCTGAACTTCACGACGCAGGTCACCTTCGACGGTGAAGTTCGCATCGATGTGCTCGCGGATGGCCAGAACTTCGGCGTCGGACAGTTCGTTGACGCGACGGTGCGCTTCAATGCCTACGGCTTCGCAGATCGCTTTGGCCGAGGTGTTTCCGATACCGGTGATATATGTGAGGGCGATTGGTACCCGCTTTGCAGTCGGGATGTTTACGCCGGCAATACGTGCCACGTGTCACTTTCCTTTTCGTTGCGGTTCCGTAACTCCAGAACCTTTTTTCACAACGCTTTACCGTGGCAGTGTGGCCAGAGGGTTCAGCATTATTCGAGGTGGTCGGGGCGTAGGGGACGAATCCCGCACGCGGTCTTGATTCCCTTTAGGGATGGGGGTCGATATGGGCTTTTGGTGGGGCCGTCAAGCCCCAACCTGAAGTCAGCCCAGAATCGCCTCGATCGAGGCGGTGACTTCTTCGATACTTGCCAGACCATTAACCGGGCGCAGGTCGCCCTTGGCGTGGTAGTACCCGATCAGTGGAGCGGTCTTCTTGTAATACTCCATCAATCGGATTCGCACGCTTTCTTCATTGTCATCCGCCCGCACAGGTTTCCCCGCAGCGCGTGCTTCTTCGGCCCGGTTGACGATGCGTTCTACCAGAACGTCGTCCTCGACTCGCATCTCGATGACCGTGTGCAACGATTGGCCCAACTTGGCCAACAATGCAGCCAGAGCATCCGCCTGTGCCAGCGTGCGGGGGAAGCCGTCAAAGATGAAGCCGGCGCCTTTTTCGGTCATCAGCTTCTCTTCGATCAGACCGATCACGATCTCATCCGTGACCAGCTTGCCTGCATCCATGATTGCAGCAACCTTCTGGCCCATCTCCGTACCCGAGGTTCTGGCCTCGCGCAGCATGTCGCCGGTGCTCAGCTGCACCATGCCACGGGTTTCAACCAAGTGCTGGGCTTGCGTGCCTTTGCCTGCCCCCGGGGGGCCGAGAAGAATGATGTTCATCGACGAGCAGCTCCCTTTCTGCCGCGTTTCTTGCTTTTGCCGCGCAGCTGGGACTTTTCAATCAGCCCTTCGTATTGATGCGCCAGCAGGTGGCTCTGGACCTGTTGGATCGTATCCATGGTCACCGAGACGATAATCAGAACCGATGTGCCGCCGAAATAGAACGGAATGGCAAACTGGCCCCGCAGGATTTCAGGCAACAGACAGACGGCGGCCAGATAGGCCGAACCCAGAACCAACACGCGGTTAACCACGTATTCCAGATACTCGGCAGTTTTCTTGCCCGGACGGATACCCGGCACAAAACCGTTCTGCTTTTTCAGGTTGTCCGCCACGTCGTCCGGTTTGAATGACACGTTGAACGTGTAGAAATAAGCGAAGAACACGATCATCGAAGCGAAGAACAGCAAGTACAGCGGCTGTCCGGGTCCGAAGTTGGCCAGAAGCCACGACATCACCGGGCCATTGGTGGCACCTGAGGAGAAGGTCGAGATCGTTACCGGCAGCAACAGCAGCGAGCTGGCAAAGATCGCCGGGATCACGCCCGCCGGGTTTACCTTGACCGGGAGGTGGCTCGAGCCGCCCTCATAGACCTTCATACCGGCCTGACGGCGCGGATATTGGATGTGGATCTTGCGCAAGGCACGTTCCATGAACACCACAAAGGTAATCACGGCGATCACCATCAAGATCACGCCCACAATCACGGCGGGGCTGATCGCACCGCTGCGTCCGCTCGCAAAGAACTGCGCCAGAGCAGCCGGAACCTCGGCAATGATGCCGACGAAGATGATCAGAGAGATGCCGTTACCGATGCCGCGCGCGGTAATCTGCTCACCCAGCCACATCAGGAACATGGTGCCGCCAACCAGAGTGATCATGGTCGACATGCGGAAATAGAGCCCCGGATCAGTCGCCAGATCGCCCGATTCCAACGACACGGCCAGACCATACGCCTGAACTGTGGCCAGCGCCACGGTGCCGAAACGGGTGTATTGATTGATCTTCTTGCGGCCCTGCTCACCCTCTTTCTTGAGTTGCTCAAGCGCGGGGACCATCGATGTCAGCAGCTGCACGATGATCGAGGCCGAAATGTAGGGCATGATGCCGAGGGCAAAGATACCCATCCGCCCCAGCGCCCCGCCGGTGAACATCGAAACCATGCCGCCGATGCCCTGCCCCGCCTGCTCCATGAACTCGCGCAGGGCTTGCCCGTCGATACCTGGGACCGGAATGAAGGTGCCCAGGCGATAGACGATCAACAAACCCAGCGTGAACAGGATGCGGTTGCGCAGATCGGTGGCTTTGCCCAAAGCAGCCCAGCTTGTGTTGGCTGCCATTTGTTCTGCTGCTGATACCATAAATCGGTCTCTCTTATGCAAACACCGCCCGGAACCGTTTTCCGGCTCGGGCGGCGTCTTGGAAAACTCTGAGGTCTATGTAAGCGGGTCTTGGCCCGCTCACAAGCGCTTACTCTGCCGCAGCAGCTTTTGTGACCGTCAGTGAACCGCCCGCTTTCTCGACTGCCTCAACGGCAGCTTTCGAAGCACCTGTCACTTCCAGGTTCACTTTGGCGCTGATTTCGCCTTTGGCCAGAACGCGGATACCGTCCAGCTTGCGGCGGACCAGTCCGGATGCAACCAGTGCGTCCTCGGTGATCGCAGCTTTGGCGTCCAGCTTGCCGGCGTCGACGAATTTCTGGATCAGGCCCAGATTGATAACAGCGAATTCCTTGCGGTTCGGCTTGTTGAAGCCACGCTTAGGCAGGCGCTGGTACAGCGGCATCTGGCCGCCTTCATAGCCATTGATGGCCACACCCGAACGGGATTTCTGGCCTTTGATACCACGGCCACCCATTTTACCTTTGCCGGAACCAGGACCACGGCCAACGCGGGTGCGTTTCGGTGCGGCGCCAGGATTGTCGCGCAGTTCGTTCAGTTTCATTTCGCTTCTCCTAAGCCGGATGTGACCCCCGAAGCGTGATGGGCCAAACACGGCATTTCTTGATTTTGATTCTCGTGGCTAAAATGCCACCGGAGCGCTGTACAGCGTTGTGCCCACAGTTGCAAGGTTTGTTGTCGCGCCTCACCGGAAACCAAAAGAGGCGCCCGATTGGCGCCTCTCTGTCGGTGAGTGGTGGGAGTGTTATGAGCAGTAGGCGTGCTCGCGCGCGATGTCGGCGATGTCGCAACGGCGGAGGCCGATATCATCCAACTCGCGATTGCTCAGACGCTGAAGCTCGGTATAGGTGCGGTTGTATTCCGCAGCCTGGGCGCGATTTACTTTCACGCGCTCAATCAGGTTCGCAATACGAGCGGTCAGGTTGAAGCCGCCATGTGTCAGTGTAGCTGTATGTGCCATATCTCTATTCCTTTCGAATGTCGGGGCGTATTCCCCGAGGTCACTTGTTTGTTCCTTCATTGGACAAGTGCGAGATAGGCGCAGACGATACCGCTAACAACGCGCGTTTTGGTCTAGCAGATATGCAAAGGGGGAATAACTCAATCGGTGTCTGCCTCAACAAGCGGGGAATGATCACTTGAAACGATCAAACTTGATTTCACTTCAATCTAGACGTGCAAGCAAACATCAAATACTCGTTAAAAACTGAGTATCTAAAGCACTTTACATGGTGACCATATATGAATTCTTCGAAGCTGCTCGTTTCGCTTCTTTTTTCAGCTGCTTGTGGATGCGCTGCGCCGAATTTGGACTTCGGTTCTGAACCCACGACTACAAGTTATACTGAGGCAAGCACTTCTGGGCTTTGGCCATTGAGACCCTACCCCACTTCTGAGGATGTCTGTGAAGTAATCAAAGAAAACCCCGCTATTCGCGAGCCTGCTACCGATAAATCATTCCTAATTGCTTGCCCAAAGCACGAAAAGGGCGCGCTGGCCGACCGACAAAGAGAAGGGGCCAAAGTCATCGCCAACGCGCGACATTGGACGATACTGGTTGTGCCCGGAAATTGAAGTACATCCGATTTGCTAAGCTGAATTGAGTGCGGCCAAATCGAATTTTAGGGCTCTCAAACGAAAACGCCCCCGATTTTGTCGGAGGCGCCTTGAAGCTTGCAGCGAATTCTCGCTTAACCGCGTTCTTCGATGATCTCAACAAGATGCGGGATCTTGTTGACCATGCCGCGGACCGAAGGGGTATCTTCCAGCTCGCGTGTGCGGTTCATCTTGTTCAGGCCCAGACCGATCAGGGTTGCGCGCTGTTCGGCGGGGCGACGGATCGGGGAGCCGATCTGCTTGACGACGATGGTTTTTGCCATGGGTCGCTCTCCTTATGCTTCTGCTTCAGCAGCAGCTGGTGCTTCGTCCCGCTTGGGCAGGATGTCAGCAACCTTTTTGCCACGACGTGCGGCAACCGAACGCGGGCTCTGCTCTTTCTGCAGGCCGTTGATGGTGGCGCGGATCATGTTGTACGGGTTCTGTGAGCCCAGCGACTTGGACACAACGTCCTTCACGCCCAGCATTTCGAACACGGCACGCATCGGACCACCGGCGATGATACCAGTACCTTCAGGTGCGGTGCGCATGACCACTTTACCAGCGCCGTGACGGCCCTCGATGTCGTGGTGCAGGGTACGACCTTCGCGCAGTTGCACGCGGATCATCTGACGCTTGGCTTGTTCGGTCGCCTTACGGATGGCCTCAGGTACTTCTTTCGCTTTACCTTTGCCAAAGCCGACGCGGCCTTTCTGATCGCCGACAACCACCAGAGCGGCGAAGCCAAAGCGCTTACCACCTTTTACGGTTTTCGACACACGGTTGATCGCAACCAGACGATCTGCGAATTCCGGTGCTTCGTCGCGGTCACGACCACGGCCCCGGCGGTTTTCACGTTCTGCCATTTGGCATCCCTTTTCTCATGTGGCGCCATTAGCGCCGTTTGTTCAATCCAAGTGAGCCCCGACTAGTGCCGAGGCCCCCGGATCATCGGGGCAGCTGCAAAGCTGCCCGCAAGTCTTAGATCTTCAGACCACCTTCACGCGCGGCGTCGGCAACTGCCTTCACCTTGCCGTGGAACAGGAAGCCACCACGATCGAAATAGGCCTCTTCGACGCCTGCCTTCTTGGCACGCTCGGCGATGGCTGCGCCCACTTTGGTGGCCGCTTCGACGTTGTTCTTGCCAACAACACCCAGATCTTTTTCCAAGGTCGAGGCCGACGCCAGGGTCACGCCACGTACGTCGTCGATCAGCTGAACAGAGATGTTCTTGTTCGAACGGTGTACGGACAGACGCGGACGACCCGCGTTGACCTTGCGAAGTTTGTTCCGAACGCGCAGGCGGCGCTTCAGAAACAGGGTTCTTTTGCTGTTTGCCATTGTTTGCGTCCTTACTTCTTCTTGCCTTCTTTGCGGAAGATGAACTCGCCCTTGTAGCGGATGCCCTTGCCTTTGTACGGCTCGGGACGGCGCCATTCGCGGATTTTGGCCGCGACTTCGCCCACCTGCTGCTGGTCGATACCTTCCACAACGATCTCGGTTTGCTTCGGCGCGGTGATGGTGACACCTTCCGGAGCAGTGAAATCAACATCGTGGCTGTAGCCCAGGTTCAGCTTCAGGGTGTTGCCCTGCATCTGAGCCCGGTAACCAACACCCTGGATCTCCAGCTCTTTTTTGAAGCCGTTGGTGACGCCTTCAACCAGATTGGCAACCATAGTGCGGCTCATGCCCCACTGCTGGCGCGCACGCTTGGACATGCCACGGGGGTCGATCTTGACCACGTTGTCTTCAACCGACAGCGTTACGTCATCGGTTGCGGTGAAGCTGCGGGTGCCTTTCGGACCTTTTACTTCGATGGTCTGACCCGACACAGAGGCGGAAACGCCGCTGGGCAGCTCGACCGGTTTTTTACCAATACGAGACATTGACAGACCTCCTTAGAAGACGGTGCAGAGCACTTCGCCGCCAACATTGTTGGAGCGAGCGTTTGCGTCCGACATCACACCTTTCGGAGTGCTGACAATCGACACGCCCAGACCCTGACGGACCTGCGGGATGTCATTGACGCCCATGTACACGCGACGACCGGGTTTCGAGACCCGCTTCAGTTCGCGAATAACAGGGGTGCCTTCGTAGTATTTCAGGCTGATTTCGATGGCCGGATGACCGTTTTCACCGGTCGTCGCTTCGTAGCCACGGATGTAACCTTCGTCCGCCAGCACGTCCAGAACCCAACCGCGCAGCTTGGATGCGGGGGTGGAAACAGTGGACTTGCCGCGCATTTGCGCGTTGCGGATACGGGTGAGCATATCGCCGATAGGATCGTTCATATCTATGTCTCCCTTACCAGCTCGATTTCACCATGCCGGGGATCTGACCAGCAGAACCCAGCTCGCGCAGCGCGATACGGCTGACCTTCAGCTTACGGTAGTAAGCGTGAGGACGACCGGTCAGCTGACAGCGGTTGTGCAGACGGGTAGCCGAGCTGTTGCGCGGCAGTTTCGCCAGTTTCAGACGCGCTTTGAAACGCTCTTCCATCGGCTTGCTCTCGTCATTCGCGATTTCTTTCAGCTCGGCACGCTTTGCGGCATATTTGGCCACCAGGCGTTCGCGCTTCTTCTCGCGTTCGATCATTGCTTTTTTAGCCATGTCTTATCCTCCCGGCGCTTACGCGTTGAACGGCATGTTGAATGCTTTCAACAATGCCTTTGCTTCAGCGTCGGTGTTCGCTGTGGTGGTGATGATGATGTCCAGGCCCCAGACCTCGTCGACCTTGTCGAAGTCGATTTCCGGGAACACGATGTGCTCTTTCATGCCCATGGCAAAGTTGCCACGACCATCGAAAGATGGTTTCACACCGCGGAAGTCACGAACGCGCGGCAGCGCGATGGTGATCAGACGATCCAGGAATTCGTACATCCGGTCACCACGCAGGGTCACTTTCGCACCCAGCGGCATGTCTTCACGGACGCGGAAACCCGCGATCGACTTCTTCGCCTTGGTCGCAACGGCCTTCTGGCCAGCAATCGCAGTCAGATCCTCGACAGCAGCTTTCGCTTTCTTCGAGTCTTTGACGGCCTCAGCACCGCAACCGATGTTCAGAACGATTTTTTCCAGCTTAGGCAGCTGCATGTCGTTCTTGTAGCCGAACTCTTCTTTCAGAGCGGCACGGATTGTTTCAGCGTACTGAGTTTTCAGACGCGGGGTATAGTTTGCGGTATCAAGCATCGATCACGTCCCCCGTGGTCTTGGCGAAGCGCACCTTCTTGTCGCCTTCCATGCGGAAGCCAACACGGGTTGCTTTGCCGTTTTTGTCCAGCAGTGCCAGGTTCGACAGCTCGATCGGGTTTGCCTGAGGCAGGCGACCACCTTGCGAGCTCTGGGTCTGGCGGGTGTGGCGGATGGCGATGTTGATGCCGTCGACAACAGCTTTACCGGCTTTCGGGTCAACCGAGGTGATAGTTCCCTCTTTGCCCTTGTCCTTGCCGGCCAGCACGACGACCTTGTCGCCTTTGCGGAGTTTAGCAGCCATGATTACAGCACCTCCGGAGCCAGCGAGATGATTTTCATGAAGTTCTTGCCGCGCAGTTCGCGAACAACGGGGCCAAAGATACGGGTACCTACGGGCTCGTTGTTGTTGTTCAGGATGACGGCGGCGTTGCGATCGAAACGGATCGCGGTGCCGTCTTCGCGACGGACTTCCTTGGCGGTGCGTACGACGACGGCCTTGCGGACGTCACCTTTCTTTACGCGGCCGCGCGGGATGGCTTCCTTCACCGAGACGACAATGATGTCGCCAACGGAGGCGTATTTACGCTTGGAACCACCCAGGACCTTGATGCACTGAACTCGGCGTGCGCCGGAGTTGTCAGCGACATCCAGATTGGTCTGCATCTGGATCATGTGGTTTCTCCCGACCTGTGGGGGCTGGTCTTGTTAAATCCCCCAGGGTTTCGACAAATGGAAAAATCCCGAAAAGCTTACGCTTCCAGAACTTCCCAACGTTTCGTCTTCGATTTCGGCGCGCATTCGATGATGCGTACGGTGTCGCCGACCTTGAAGGCGTTCTTTTCGTCATGAGCCCGGTACTTCTTGGACTTACGAACGGTTTTGTGCAGCAGCGGGTGCTTGAAACGGCGTTCAACCGAAACAGTCACGGTCTGCTCGTTGGCGTCGCTGGTTACGATTCCGGACAGGATACGCTTGGGCATCTGATTACTCCTCGGATGCCGCAGCAGCGGCCTTTTGGTTCAGAATGGTTTTGACGCGGGCGGCATTGCGGCGGGCCGCTTTGATGCCGGCAGTGTTTTCCAGCTGACCGGTTGCCTGTTGAAAGCGCAGGTTAAAGCTTTCTTTCTTCAGGTTGGCCAGTTCCTCGCGGAGCTGGTCCGGGGTCTTGTCACGCAGTTCTTGGGCGTTCATCGCCTTTTTCCTTTGCTCAAAACACCAGAAGGCCCCGTACACGGGTCACCTTTGACCTGGTGGATGAATGATAGACATACGAATCGCCCGACACAGCCGGGAGATCGCAGGATGCCGCTCTATAGGGGGTTAGAGGGTGGGTGGCAAGAGGAAGTTTGGCGCAATGCTACGCCGTTGTCTTTTTGATCGTTCGACGAATGATGTCTTCAAAATGCCAAGCGTCCGGCAAACGAGGCAACCACAGTTTGATGCGTGCGCCACGTAGCAAAAGGGCCGTTCTTGATCCACGGAAGTTCTTTATGTCGGATAGGCACATTTCACTCACCACTCCTCCAGCGTCCAAAACAACCACACGCTGCGTGGTGATTACGTAAATAGTTCTTCGAAAGATAAAATGTATCATCACCCACGGAAACATCATGAGCGTCGGCGCGATAACCGCGATCAATATTGCGTCTGACAGAGAAGGTAACAACCGCGCTCGAACCGCATAGACGGGTTGTTCGTTCTCGCCCAAAACGAGCAGTTCGATTTCTTCACGAAGGACAGTCAATGTCGCGACAATTACCTAAAATACAGTTAAATAGATGTGCTTCCATTCGGGTGGGCTCCGCCCGTTCGCCCCCTCAATCGCTCCACCGGAGCGATTGCCGCTTCGCGGATCGGGGCTTACTCCCACTTATAGTTAAAGCTTACCGAAATCCGCTCATCCTCGGCCATGTTCATCGGCACCTCGTGGCGCAACCAACCCTCCCACAGCAGAACGTCACCCACCTGCGGCTTAATGTAGATGAACGGCTGCAATTCCCGCCGCCCGCCTTTCAAACGCGTCGGCGCAGCCATCATCCGGCCAGAGCGGGGGTCTTCCAGCTTGAGGGCGCTCGCCCCTTGGGGCATTGCCACATAGGTTGTACCGGAGATGACGCTGTGCGGGTGAAGATGGCTTGAGTGCATTCCGCCCTCGGGCAGGATGTTGATCCACAAATCCTCTAACTTCAACGCGCGGTCGTCCAGATCAAACTCCAAATCCTTGGCAAAAGCAGCGACGTGCTGATCCAGGACTTTGACAAGATCGGCAAATATCGGAAACCGCCAAGGCAAATCGGTCAGCGACGCATAGCTGGTGTAGCCGGGATATGCATTCGCTTCACACCAGTCCTGCCCGGCCTCATCATCTTCAGCGATGACAAGGCAAGAGCTCTCCAGCTCCTCCGCGTCGATCCTGGGATCAAATTCAGACAGGGTTGCACGGTAGAGCCTGGTAACGAAAAGTGATTCAATCTGTGCCATTCTCGTCTCTTAGACCAGGCTTGCGGTAAAGGCGATGGGGGTTTTGCGAGGCTCTGCCTCGCGCTCCGGGATATTGTTAGCCAGATGAAGAACCGGACTCTGCTTCGTTCGGTCAAAAACACTGCCGTGGGGCAGCGCGCCCATGTTAAAGCCCCCGCCGATTTCCCGACGGGGGCTTATCTTGTCACGAACGGGGTCACCCCCAACCGCTTACCAGTCTTCGCGAACCACGACGCGGGTCTTGATCGGCAGCTTCATCGCGGCCAGGCGCAGGGCCTCGCGGGCGATGTCGTCATTGACGCCGTCGATCTCAAACATCACACGACCGGGCTTTACCTTCGCGGCCCAGAAGTCAACGGAGCCTTTACCTTTACCCATACGGACTTCGGTCGGCTTCGAGGTCACGGGAGTATCCGGGAAAATCCGAATCCAGACGCGGCCCTGACGTTTCATGTGACGGGTCATGGCACGACGTGCAGCTTCGATCTGACGCGCAGTGACGCGCTCGGGCTGCAGTGCTTTCAGACCGTAGGTGCCAAAGTTCAGATCGGAACCGCCTTTGGCGAGCCCCTTGATCCGGCCTTTGTGCATCTTGCGGAATTTAGTACGCTTTGGTTGAAGCATATCTTTCCCTCCTTAGCGACGACCGCCACCAGCACCACGAGGTGCAGGGCCGTCCTGGAGTTCCTGTGCTTTACGGTCACGTGCCTGCGGATCGTGCTCCATGATCTCACCTTTGAAGATCCAGACCTTGATCCCGATGATCCCGTAGGGAGTCATCGCTTCGGCATGTGCGTAATCGATGTCGGCACGCAGGGTGTGCAGAGGCACGCGGCCTTCGCGGTACCACTCGGTCCGTGCGATTTCGGCGCCGCCCAGACGACCAGCGACGTTCACCCGGATACCCAGGGCGCCCATGCGCATGGCGTTCTGAACCGACCGCTTCATTGCGCGACGGAACGAAACACGACGTTCCAGCTGCTGAGCGATGGACTCGGCAACCAGCTGCGCGTCAAGCTCGGGCTTGCGCACTTCGACGATGTTCAGGTGCAGTTCGCTGTCGGTCATGCGAGCAAGCTTTTTGCGCAGAACTTCGATGTCTGCACCTTTCTTGCCGATGATGACACCGGGACGTGCTGTGTGGATCGTAACGCGGCACTTTTTGTGCGGGCGTTCGATGATCACACGGGCAACACCGGCCTGCTTGCACTCTTTGTTGATGAACTCACGGATCTTGAGGTCTTCCAGCAGAAGATCACCGTAGTCCTTGGTGTCGGCGTACCAGCGGCTGTCCCAGGTGCGGTTGACCTGCAGGCGCATGCCGATCGGATTTACTTTATGACCCATTAGGCTTGCTCCTCAACTTGACGCACCTTGATGGTGATCTCCGAGAACGGCTTCATGATCTTGCCGAAACGGCCACGGGCACGCGGACGACCACGCTTCATGACCAAGTTCTTGCCAACCCAGGCTTCGGCGACGATCAGCTCGTCAACGTCCAGGTTGTGGTTGTTCTCGGCATTCGCGATTGCGGACTGCAGGCACTTTTTGACATCCTGCGCGACACGCTTGTTCGAGAAAGTCAGGTCGGTCAGAGCCTTCTCAACTTTCTTGCCGCGGATCATTTGCGCAACCAGGTTCAGTTTCTGCGGGCTGGTGCGAAGCATACGGGTTTTCGCCATTGCTTCGTTTTCAGCCACGCGGCGGGGGTTCTTTTCCTTGCCCATGACTTACTTCCGCTTCGCTTTTTTGTCTGCGGCGTGGCCATAATAGGTCCGGGTCGGCGAGTATTCACCGAACTTCTGACCGATCATGTCTTCCGAGACGTTGACGGGGATATGCTTATGGCCGTTGTAAACACCAAAGGTCAGACCCACGAACTGGGGCAGAATGGTGGAACGACGCGACCAAATCTTGATGACTTCGTTGCGGCCCGACTCGCGCGCTGCTTCGGCTTTTTTCAGCACGTAAGCATCGACGAAAGGACCCTTCCAAACAGAGCGAGACATAGATTAACGTCCCTTCTTCTTGGCGTGCCGCGAGCGGATGATCAGCTTCTGGGACGCTTTGTTCTTGTTGCGGGTACGCTTACCCTTGGTGTCCTTACCCCACGGTGTAACCGGTGTACGGCCACCCGAGGTACGACCTTCACCACCACCGTGCGGGTGATCGATCGGGTTCATTGCAACACCACGAACCGACGGACGAACGCCCTTGTGGCGCATACGACCGGCTTTACCGAGGTTCTGGTTCGAGTTGTCGGGGTTGGACACGGCACCAACGGTGGCCATGCATTCCTGACGGACCATGCGCAGCTCGCCCGAGCTCAGACGGATCTGAGCGTAGCCGCCATCGCGACCAACGAACTGAGCGTAAGTACCGGCCGCACGTGCGATCTGACCGCCTTTGCCAGGCTTCATCTCGATGTTGTGGACGATGGTACCGATTGGCATACCCGAGAACGGCATTGCGTTGCCCGGCTTGATGTCGGCCTTGGCGGATGCCACGACTTTGTCACCAACAGCCAGACGCTGCGGAGCCAGGATGTATGCCTGCTCGCCGTCCTCGTATTTTACCAGTGCGATGAATGCGGTCCGGTTCGGGTCATATTCGATCCGCTCGACGGCTGCCGCGACATCAAATTTGTTTCGTTTGAAGTCAACGATCCGGTAGAGACGCTTTGCGCCACCGCCGCGGCGGCGTGAAGTGATCCGTCCGGTGTTGTTCCGGCCGCCCGATTTGGTCAAACCCTCAGTGAGAGACTTGACCGGACGTCCTTTCCAAAGCTCCGAACGGTCGATCAGCACCAGCCCGCGCTGGCCCGGCGTCGTCGGCTTGTACGACTTGAGTGCCATGCTTTCTGTCTTCCGTTTAGCAAGTGCAGGGGATTTCCCCGCTATGTGATAGGCCCCCGTAGGTGCCAAGGGTATAGGGCCCCGAAGGTCCCCGGTTACAAATATCAGAGGCCCCGGAACGAATCCGAGGCCGCAAGATTGGGAGCATGTAACAGGGTTGGGGGTGGGTGTCTAGCCCCGTACACCCCGCAGTCAAAAACTCTGTTGGGCTAGACGAGCTTCAGAACTTAAGATTGAAAAGCGAGCCAAGTATTTGCTCGACGATCGCGCGATAATCTTCCAGTTCAACGTCAGTAATCTGGACAGTTGCTCGCTCATGAACCAACTTGTTTCTTCTATCGTAGTAGTGGCGAACTTTATTCCAAACAACATCATCTAAACTCAGGTGGGGTTTAACTAGGTTGATGACTTCGTGCCGTCTTTTGAAAAGCTCTAGAAGCTTCGCATCACCGTACTTGTCGGGTCGGAACAAATCTGCCCTGTGAACGATGAATTCTTTTAGCGCAATTTCGAGGTTGCTATCCAAGATCACAAGTGACAATCGATTTTTTGTCTGAATTTTCTTTCTTGAAATCGTGTCAGCGACACCCATCGCTTCGACAAGGCCAAGAGTCCAAGGCTGTTTTTGAATCGTTTCCGCGTTAGCTTCTATTAGCCTATCTGGATAAGACTTCCTTCTACCTCGGGGCAATGGCAAGTCTACTACCCTTTTGGCAGTACCATCTCCTTCCAAATCTATGACGTCGACCTCGCCCGTCTGATGGGCAAAAACCTGTTCGTCTCGAACATTCTTCAATCGGCGCGATACTTTGGTGAAATAAGTATTCAGAGCGATGATCCTATCCCTAATCGCAAGATAAGTTGGATGACTCCAGTTGAGCCCGCTCTTACTTGACGTCCAAGGCATAAGCTCTGGCGGCCCTGACAGCTCCACAATGGTTCTGGCCAACGAGGCGTCTGGGTGAGGGACACCAGCTTCACCTTTATAAAAACCTACTTCGTAAGACTTTTCATGGGCGACAATTAAGCGATCGTTGCAGTAGACGTATACTCCATAGTTTTCCTCGATCGGGTTTCGGTCTTGAAGCAAGCCAGCTGTAATCCTGACCGCGACGGCTTGATCATCGCTTGGGTAGATGTTGAATTCGGAAAGTTTCGGTTTGTGTTCTGGCGGGTATGCCCAAACGTCAAACTCAGTTTTTCCGACACTAACACCATTTACTCTGATGTCACATCCGTTGCCGATGAACTTGGAATAGACTTCAGATATGTGCCTTTGAAGTGTCTCGACATCCTGGTGCGAAAAGCCTTGCCGCAAGCTGGAGATCGAAACGTTGGTAGTACCCGGATTGATGTCGTTCACATGCTCAACTTCAACGTCCCAGGCGTCTTTAGCTAGCCATTCATCAGAAAGTACAAAACGGAAAGTTTCGTTTGTCTCATAACGCGAAGAGACCTCCACGCGTTGACCTAACGCAACACCCGCTCGCTTGCCACCAACACCAAAGTTCCCAATAAAATTAAAACCAACTTCATCGCGTGAAGCTCCAGGTGACACAAGTAGTTGAATGTCGTCTCGTGGCACTCCACCTGCATTGTCTCGAACGGTGATCAATTGGCGATCTACGTTGAGAAACAGGTCAATCTGAACCGGGTTACGACGCTTTCGCGCAGTCCAATGATCAATTGCATTGTCGATCAACTCACAGACCGACGTGCTCAAGCCATAGTCCGCTATTATTGATCTAAAAAGACGTTTCTGCGGAGTACCGTCAATAGAAAACGATTTTGCTGACATATCATGTTGATACTAGCCTAAGATTGAGTAGAGAAGATACATCTACAATTTAAGGTTCTTTGCGATATTGCGTCACATAGTTATCACGCAACAAAAAAACCCCCGCTTTCGCGGGGGCCTTTTTCTCTCTCCAAAGACGGGTCCGATCAGAGACCGGTGCTCACGTCGATGGTGTTCCCCTCTTCCAGGGTCACATATGCTTTCTTGACGTCTTTCCGACGACCCAATTCGCAGCATTCTTAGCCGTCAGCTTTCATCTCGGTATCGATCATGATGGTGATCGGCCCGGTTGAGAATGGTCCCACTCCAAATTCCGTGTGATCGATCTCACCCGTCGCCGAAAAGGCCACCCAATCGCCTTTGTAATATTCGATGGCGCCACCCAGCGGGTGCTCACCCTGATGGGTCAGCGTCGCATTCAGGGTTACTGGTTTGGTCACGCCATGGATGGTCATATCTCCGGTCACATCCGCTGTGGTATCACCGGTCCGTTTTATCTCGGTGCTGACGAAGGTGATCTCGGGATAGGTTTCGACCTCGAAAAAATCAGCCGATTTAAGGTGGTCATCCAGAGGGCCAAAGCCCGAAGCCAGGCTGTTCGTGTCAATCGTGACGTTCAGTGTCGAGGCCTCCACATCGTCGGCATCCAGATCCAGCGTGCCGTCTACTTTGGTGAACTCGCCAGTTTGGTTCGAAACACCTGCGTGGCTCCAACCGAACCGAACCTCGGTATGCCCCTGATCGGTCTTGTAGGTCTGCGCAAAGGCCGGTGTCACGGCGACGGTCAAGGCAGCGGCGGCAATCATAGACTTAAAGGTCATGGTCGTGTTCCTTTCATCCGATAGGCACTGGAATGTAGATGAAATTTCATCTAATTAATTCAAACCAAGACTGCAATCAGAAATAAGGCAAACACGAAGTTGTGAAGAACGATCTGCCAACGAAATTTGAGACAGAAATCTGGGTCGCAATGAACCGGGCCACGCGGCGTATCCAGTCGGACATCGGCGCGGCTTTGAAAAATGCGGGCCTTCCGCCATTGAAATGGTACGATCTGCTTTGGTCACTTGAACGGCACGGGGGCCAGTTGCGCCCCTACGAGCTTGCTCAGGACACCATATTCGAACAGTCAAACCTGTCCCATCTGAGCAAACGGCTGGCAGCAGAGGGACTGGTGGAGTTTGTCGAATTTGGCAGCGACCGGCGCGGCAAAGTTCTGAAAATCACGTCAGAAGGTCGCGACCTGCGAAAACGCATGTGGTCCATCTACGGCCCCATGCTGCACGAAAGACTGCGCGCGTTTCGCAAGGTGGACGGTTGGCAGGCATTCATCGAAGCGGAGCAGGATCAAGCTAATCCGGACTGAAAGGCCCCGCGCATCGGAACACAAGAAAGCCTCTTCCGAGGGCCCTTAATATCTTTTCAAAGGCGGGTCCAACCAGTGACCGATGGGCACATCGATGGTGTTTCCCTCTCCAAGGTTAACGAGCTTTTTTTGAGGTCTTTCAGATTGACCGACAGGCAGCGAGACCTAGCCCTCACCCATAAAGCCTGCGGGCTTCTGCAAAGGACAAAAGGCGACGGCTCTTCTCATCCCACAGGTGCAGGCGCGCGTTGGCGAGGCTTTCTCGGATGGTCATGCGGTTGCTGTTTGCCAGCTCATCATGATCACGCAGCACCTCGGTCAGGCGGTAGAACGGGATGCGGCTGTACAGGTGGTGTACGTGATGGATGCCGATATTGGCGCTGAACCATTGTAGCACCGAGGGCAGGATGTAGTGGGAACTTCCGTGCAGGGCGGCCTCGTGCAGTTGCCAGCTCTCATCAGGGCTCCAGTGCGTGCCCTCGAATTGGTGCTGTACGTAGAACAGCCACACTCCGGCTGTTGCAGCGATCAGGGTTGAAGGCAGAAAGATCAGCAGCATCGGCATGAGACCGCCAAAATAGTAGATAAGACATAGTGCAGCAAGAATGGCGGCATTTGTCACCATCGCACTGATCCAGAATTTCAGACCACCCATCAGGCCCAGTGGCAGACGGTTTTGAAGCAGGAACAGATAGCCGGGGCCGAAGACGAACAGAGTGATCGGATGCCTATAGGCGCGGTACCAGATTTGGTTTATTGGGCTCAGCGCTCGATACTCGGTGACTGTTAACGTATGGATGTCTCCCATCCCCCGTTTGTCCAAATTACCCGAGCTGTTGTGATGCGAGGAATGTGTTCGGCGCCAAACATCATATGGGGTCAGTGTCAGCACACCAATTGCTCGCCCAACCCAATCGCTGACGTCCCGGTTCTTGAAAAACGCCCCATGTCCGCAATCGTGCTGAATGGCAAACAAGCGCAGCAGGAACGCAGCGTTGAGTACAGAAATCGCAAAGGCCAACCAATAGCTAACGGACAAAGACATCCAAGACAGCGCCCAAAGCGCAAAGAAAGGGACAAGACTGACGCCCAACTCAAATGAACTGCGCCACTGGTTCGGTTCACGGTATTTGGCAAGAGTCGATACCCAATCCCGTGCGGCGTTCACATCCGGATTTTCCCGGGTCAAGTGTGAGGGTTGAGTCATACGCCTGCCATGTCTTTTATTTGTTGGGAACCGGATAGACTACCGACCCGACTTAGCAAGCGATTTGTGCAAAACATGGTTGTTCTGCGCTCAATTTTCTGTGTCGCCGCTAAAGAAAAACCCCCGCTTTCGCGGGGGCCTTCAGCTCATTCCAAGGACAATTCCCGATCAGAGACCGGTGCTTACGTCGATGGTGTTCCCCTCTTCCAGGGTCACATATGCTTTTTTGACGTCTTTCCGACGGCCCAGTTGGCCGCGGAACCGCTTGACCTTGCCTTTGGTCACGGTGGTGTTCACCGCTTTGACCTTCACACCAAACAGCGCCTCAACGGCCTCTTTGATTTGCGGCTTGTTGCTGTCGATCGCCACTTCAAAGACAACCGCGCCGTTTTCGGACGCCATGGTCGACTTTTCGGTGATGACCGGCTTGCGGATCACGTCGTAGTGTTCTGCCTTCGCGCTCATTTCAGACGAGCCTCCAGTGCTTCGACAGCCGCTTTGGTGAGCACCAGGGTGTCACGCTTGAGGATGTCATAGACGTTTGCGCCCATCGACGGCAGGATATCCAGACCTTCGATGTTCTTGGACGCTTTCAGGAACCCTTCGTTCACGGTCGCGCCGTCGATGACCAGAGCGCGTTTCCAGCCCAGGTTTGCAACCTGTTTGGCCAGAGCGGCGGTCTTGCCTTCGGCTTCGGCATTCTCGATCACAACCAGTTCACCTGCCTTGGCTTTTGCCGACAGAGCGTGGCGCAGGCCAAGCTTGCGGAACTTCTTGGGCAGGTCGTGACCATGCGAACGAACCACGGGGCCTTTGTAGATACCACCACCACGGAAGATCGGCGCATTGCGGTCACCATGGCGTGCGCCACCGGTGCCCTTCTGGCGATAGATCTTCTTGGTCGAGTAGCTGGTTTCCGAGCGGGTCTTGACCTTGTGGGTGCCGGCTTGCGCGTTGTTGCGCTGCCAACGGACCACACGGTGCAGGATGTCCGCGCGCGGCTCGAGGCCGAACAGGTCTGCATCCAGCTCGATGTTGCCGGCTTTGCCGCCGTCCAGTTTGATTACATCAAGTTTCATGCTTCACCACCTTCCGCGGGAGCTTCTTCCGCAGGTGCTTCAGTTGCGGCACCTTTTACGGCTGCCGGGAACGGCAGACCTTCGGGTGCTTTCTTCTTGACGGCGTCCTTGACGGTGACCCAGCCCGATTTTGGTCCGGGAACGGCGCCTTTGATGAAGACCAGGTTCCGGTCGGCGTCGGTTTTGACGACTTCCAGGTTCTGGGTGGTAACACGGGCAGCACCCATGTGACCGGCCATCTTCTTGCCTTTGAACACCTTGCCCGGGTCCTGACACTGACCGGTCGAACCGTGCGAACGGTGGCTGATCGAAACACCGTGCGAGGCGCGCAGACCACCAAAGTTCCAACGCTTCATCGCACCGGCAAAGCCTTTACCGATCGAGGTACCCGAAACGTCAACTTTCTGACCTTCCAGGAAGTGTTCTGCCGAAATCTCGGCGCCCACATCGATCAGGCCATCTTCGGAGACGCGGAACTCGGCCAGCTTACGCTTGGGCTCAACCTTTGCAGCGGCATAGTGACCGCGCATGGCTTTCGAGGTGCGTTTTGCCTTGGCAGCACCGGCGCCCAGCTGAACGGCGGTGTAGCCGTCTTTGTCAGCGGTGCGCTGTGCAACAACCTGCAGGTTGTCCAGGTGAAGAACGGTCACAGGGATCTGCTTGCCGTCTTCCATGAACAGGCGGGTCATGCCAACTTTTTTTGCGATAATACCAGAGCGCATATTCTATACCCTCCGATCTTACGACTGCAGTTTGATCTCGACGTCCACACCAGCAGCGAGGTCGAGCTTCATCAGCGCGTCAACGGTCTGGGGGGTCGGATCAACGATGTCCAAGAGGCGCTTGTGGGTGCGGATCTCGAACTGGTCGCGGGATTTCTTGTCAACGTGAGGGCCACGGAGAACCGTGAACTTCTCAATCTTGTTCGGCAGCGGGATCGGGCCGCGCACGTTCGCGCCGGTCCGCTTGGCAGTGTTGACGATCTCTTGCGTGCTGGCATCCAGAACGCGATAGTCAAATGCCTTCAGCCGAATACGGATGTTTTGGCTTTGCATAGATACAGCCTTTTATCAGGCGTTGAGGTTGAGAGGAGGACAAGCGCGCATCGCCAACCCTCTTCGAACCCAAAAGGCGGGAATCACCCCGCCTCGATGTTCTTACTGAGAACTCGCGCGTATTAGTGGGGTTGGTGGGGTTTGGCAAGGGGTATTGTTTGGGCTCGCTTCATTCGACGTCAAACATCGTTGCCGACTAACCAGTTCGCAACGGGATGTCCGAAGCTATGACTTTACAATCGCTGTTTTCCACTCCGATGACCGTCAAGGCGCTTACGAAGGCTCGCTGGCTGACGTAAGGATATTCAGTCGGTCCAATCACCACTCTTTCGAGAAGAGTTGGAACATCAGCGCTGAACAATCCTTGTTCGGGATCATTCTTGAGTGGAAGTGAGTAAACGATTTGCGGGACGCCTCCCAAGACTTCTATGCGCTCAATCATTGCTGAGCTTCTCTGAGCATTGGGGCGATAGAACAAACGCCATTCTCTTTCCTCAGAAAAACCCGGGTGTTTTGTCGAAATAGCACTTAGAAACAACATGTGTTGAATATGTTCAACCATTGCTGGCTGGCCTAGCGATTTAAGGTACCTGCGGTTTATTAGAATAGAGTCCGTGGTCTTGTCCAAGCGATCTCGGTACTCATCTAAAGACAGGTATTCAACGGGAATCGAGTACACACCTAGAAGGTCTGTGACCGCCATTAAAGGGGTGTTGTTGATTACGAGCGCCGTATCTCCGTAGGCTCGCCACATCGATAGTCGACCGCTACGGTCTTCTGTTTTATCATGTTCGGAAATACAAGCGATATATGTTTCCAATCGCCAATCATCCACCCATCCATCGAGGCGTTCGTTAACTAACGCAATCGTACCTTCAAATATGTCTTCGACTGACTCTTGGAAACGCTGCCCTGCAGGTCCTGTCAATGCTTGGCGCATCAATTCTAAGCCGTACGAAATTTCCGAGAAATCGTTCAATACAGTGGCATTGCGAAACCAAAGCTCTTGGTTTCGTATGATTTTCAATGCAGTATCTGCATTCGTATAGTAGGCGAACCTTTGACTACTTGCCGCTACTTTGCCCACCCTTTCAAGATAGCCGGGTTGGAAAATTTCAGCAAATTTCAATGTATCTGGATCAAGTTGCATCTAAATGAAGAGCCTCCACGCTCAATAAGACAGGCACTGGTTCATTTCTTAAACCCTGTATTGGATGAAACCCACCAAAAAGGCCGCCCCATTTTGGGGCGGCCTTCTTTAGTCTCACCGATGTGCCGGGCTGAAGCCCGGCCTACCGTGATTACTCGATGATTTTCGACACAACGCCGGCGCCGACGGTGCGGCCGCCTTCGCGGAATGCGCGCCCATATCACATCACTTCTCAGCCGCTTCAAATTCTCTGAATACCGCTCAATCTGTTTTCGTTTGCCAAGGTCTAAAACTTGTGACCATGAACAATCACATCAAACATTCAAAGCGAGAGTTTCCCCATGATTGAACGCATCGACACCGGTGAACGGTCCTCGAAAATCGTGAAGCACAACGGCGTGGCCTATCTGACCGGGCAGGTCGCCGAAGGTGAGACGATTCAGGAACAAGTCCGAATATGTCTCGAGAAAATTGATGCACTGCTCGAACAGGCCGGTTCATCGCGTGAAAAGATGCTGCGCGTGACGATTTGGCTGGCCGATATGAAAGATTTTGCTGGGTTGAACGAGGTCTGGAACGCCTGGGTTCCAACAGGCCATGCCCCCGCGCGCGCTTGCGGTGAGGCCAAACTGGCGCGTCCCGAGTTGAAGGTCGAGTTCATCGTAGACGCGGCTTACGACTGATCTCGCAGTTCGTGTCGCTTTCGGGTTTTGATCGGAACCCAAACTAAAGAAGGCCGCCCCTTGTGGGGCGGCCTTCTTTAGTTCAACGCTGTGGGCTCTCATTGCTCTCTCAGAGCAAGGGCCATTCGCCAAATATTAGATCAAGCATCTGTTTCGAAAGCCTTCTGCCTATCTGTCGCGATGTTTCAGCGCTTTACGTCGGATATTGTTCAATACATCCGTCAGCATCGCGGTCATCATACCGAACATCAAAAAACCGTTGGCCGCAGTCATACCCCCGAGGATTCGTAGCGCTTTCGGAAGTTCCGACTCGCCCAGACCCAACGTCGTGTAGGCAATCAACGTATAGTAAGTGGCGGATTCAAGATCCGGGAAAACAGCCAGAAAATGATACACAACAGCCCACATCCAAATCCCGATTGTCATCATCCCCATCGCGGTCGAAATTGCCAATACAATAACCAGCAAAGACTGTCCGCCCCGATGGATGCGTGTTGCGCGGTGATTGACCTTCGACAACAACCAACTCAGACACCACCATAAACAAGCCGCAATGACCAACGATGTGTGGGTCAGAATTGATCCAATGACAATTTGAAAAAGCATAGGTTATAGCTCGCCAATTTCCTTGAAGATGTGACTGCACTGCAAGGGCACGCGGCACTTTGTGTCTAGGTCGCGCAAATACAAGTACCGCTTGTCTGTTTTCTTTCGAGAGACTCTATAGCGCCCGGACGCATCGCTGAAAATCTCCGAAGAATCCTCGCCGAGAGCTCGCCACCTGCACCCTGATAAACTTGTGATCAAGAGTTGAAATCAAAGGCCGC
>NZ_JWLJ01000029.1 GCF_000813985.1 Ruegeria sp. ANG-R | reverse complement strand
TTTCCAGAGGGTAAGATCATAACACGATTCTTCGTGCTGAAGCAGGTCCGACTGGAAGTCGGAGGGTTTGCTCCAAGGCGTGGAAACAAAACAACTTGGGGTCGCGGTAGAAAAGCGTCAAAGGGCTGGGCTGGATTGCTCACCCGAACTCCTCGCCCACATCTCACCGCTTGGATGGGCGCACATCATTCTAACAGGCGAATATCGGTGGCGGAAAATACCGGTTCAAAACCCTTAACGGGGTTTTCTGCACTCAGCCCCACTCGACCCCATTTTGGAGAATGGGGCCGATATCCGCTACATCCAGCAGCTTCTCGGTCACGCGAAACTCGATACCACTCAGATTACACGCAGGTCTCCGTCCGACAGATCAAGCAGGTGCATACCTTCACGCATCCCGCGAAAATGGGCGGGGATGGGGAAGTGATCGAAGATGAAACTTGAAAATAGGTACGTAATCGCGTACATATACGGGCATGAGAGCAACGACCTATACCGACTTCCGCCGCAACCTGTCCGCCACGATTGACGGGGTTGCTGATGATCATGAACCCGTGCTGATCACGCGCAGCGGCGGCAAGCCTGCAGCTGTGCTGATGTCCTTGGAAGACTTCGCGGCCTTTGAAGAAACCCGCTATCTGCTGAGCAGCCCGGAGAACTCCAAGCGCCTGCTGAAAGCGGTGGAGGAGCTGGACGCAGACAAGGGCATTGAAAAGGCTCTGATCGAGTGAAAATTATCTTCCATGAGCAGGCTTGGGACGATTATCTCTATTGGCAGAAGCAGGATCGCAAGCTGCTGGCCCGCCTGAATAGCCTGAATAAGGAATGCACCCGAACCCCATTTGACGGCACAGGCAAGCCTGAGCCGCTGAAAGGGCAACTCTCCGGCTGGTGGTCTCGCCGTTTGAATCGGGAGCATCGGCTGGTCTACCGCGTCGAAGAAGATCAGCTTCTCATTGCCCAGTGCCGCTATCATTATTGAGGAAAATATGAGCCAGATTGACGACCTTCTCGATCAGCACCAAGGCCGCTTGCAGGCCCTTGATGATGGAATCGTCGGCGAGGTTATCGGCGTGGCTCAGGCCGTGGGTGATCTGCGCAAATCCCTTGACGATCTTGATAAGTTACTGGATGCGCGAAAGTTTGAGAAAGCGTCTGATCTGGGCTATCGTGACATCGGGTCCAACTTCATCTTCTTACAGCGCACCTTGGCGGGTCTGCAATCCGCAGAGATCGCGGCACTGCGGTTTTAGTATCTGATATGGCAGGTGAGTTGAAATGCACCTATGAGGACATCGAGGCGGATGTGAAATCCAAGATGTTCTGCCATCGCCTAAGGGCTAAAATTGCCGCAGTTGAAGTGGCTGAATGGAATCGTGAAAATGCCCAAGCCGTCGCTGAATCAGACGAATGGGTTGAGCAAAACGGCTTGCCGCTGACAAAATACCAGCCTGAATAAACCCAATCTTCTTTAGCAGCCAATTGCTTACGGCCTCCCAACCGGGCCGCATCCGATCTATGACTGGGTTATGATCTTGCGACTTCAATCCTTCTTTGCGGGCCTTCTGGCTGTGCTGACAGCGGCGCTTCTGGCGCTCGGTGCTGCCAATGCAAAACCCACGTCGGAGTGTTGTAATGCAACATTTAGGGGAGTGTGCTCGTTCCACGCTGATACATTGGTTCTAACCGATGGTGGTTTGCTCCCAATCAGCGATGTGAACACCAACATGTCGGTTTGGTCGTGAAATCCGGCCAATGGCGACATGGCTTGGCAAGCAGTTCAAGCGCAGTATTCGAACCCATATGAGGAAACAGTTTCGGTTACCGTGCGTGACGCTGAAACGGGCATTGAACAGACCATCGTTTCGAACCGTATTCACCCATACTTTGTGCAAACTGCACGCGCTGTGGCGGATTCATCGGAAGGCCATGTATATACTGGCCCGCTTGAAAATAGCCATTGGGTGGATGCTGCTGAACTGCAAACAGGTGATCGTCTGCTCAATGACGATGGCACTTGGGCGGAAGTGGTTGGCGTTGAGGTCGAAGCGGAACCACTGACAGCATTCAACCTTACCGTTGCTGAGTTCCACACATACTTCGTTGCCGCCAATGAAAACGCAGCGCCAGTGTGGGTGCACAACGATTGCTTCACCAGCGGTGTCACTGAGCGTATGAATGCTCGCGTCAACATAGACGGCGGCTCGGCAACTATTGATTTTAGATCGCAAAGGGCCACTTCACTCGATCCAAGTGATGTCAATGCACTGCGCGCGGAACTAGCTGCTGAAGGAGTTGACACGATTGTCGTCAATACTGGGTCAGTTGTTGAACCCACTGGTGTGCTGCGATCCTATCTGAATAGGCTCGCTGATCGTGGTGGTACTTGGCACGGGCTCAATGTTTATAGGGCGGGAAATCCAGCTAACGAGTTCATTTTGACTGGGTCGACGCGATAATCACATTGAGTATGGTCATGGCCCGTGTTGAGCGTAAGAAAATCCGACAACTTGCGGGTAATTCTTACGTTGATGGTTCGCAAATAGCCGACAAAATTCAGTTGCTGAAACATGGTGATGAGCGGTTCATATTCGGTATCTTTGAAAACAGTGAACAGTGGACGGTTCTGTCTGTTCAAAGTCTTTTTGCGGCGTTTGATGGTAAAAAAACACATTTGAATATCATTAAGGACGGTGCTCAGATACATAGGTATTTCGGCGTTGATGGAAATAAACATGCATCGGATGTCGTGTTGCCAAACGGTAATAAAATCTGGATGAAGTCTGTCGGGTTATCGTCGTCAATTCAGAACATAATGCTGATGCTGCAAAAGCTGCCAGAAGGGTCCGTTTTGGAGAGCTAGTTTACCGTTCCAACTCTTTTGCGGCGTTCATCAGTTCCAGTTCGGTGGTGACGCGCTCAACTAAACCTAGGACCACCTCTTACATCTGTAAAAACTGAACTTCAGAGACGGATCGATTCATCATCGATCCGATCCACTAGATGCCGGGACTGAACACCTAGAAGAAGAGATTGCAGATCTGCGCGAAGATCGCGACAAGTGGTGACAACAAGCAACAGCTCTTTTAGAAGATAGGCGGCTGAAAGGATTCTGGACCCGTTTAAGAGGAAAATAAACTAATGAAAGCCATTAGAAATACAGCATTTGCCTTCGTACTATTTGGCCCGTCTGCTGCCTTTGCAGACAATATTGAACACTATTTCACTGCGGATGGATATCAGTGTGGTCAGAACAGCTACATCGCAGAATGGAGCGTGATTGGCGACCTGGACGGTGACGTTACCATCCAAGGTTTCCTTCGCAGAGTGGATCGGGCGCGATCAACATTTGAAGGGCTTACATGGCAGTTTTCCGCTGCCGAGATGTCCGGTTCGGTTACGGCCAGTAGTACCAACGGTCGCACATTATACGAATTTGCCGACATGCTTTCGAATGCACCGCGAATCACTGCGCTAGATCGCCGAGGGGAGCCACGCGATGATTGTGCGTTTACACTTGAGGCTGCGCTGCATCCAAGTGAACGCTTCAACGCTACTATCAGCGCATTGAGCATCGCCAAACCAACGGCAAATGAAGGTCGAGTGGCAAACGATTTATTATCGCACTTGCCGCCAGCCACTATGTTGCCAACCCTCTCTCAAACAGCAACAGAGCGCGAGGTCCAAAACGGAATAGATCAGTTTTGGGACAGATACGAAGCCGCTGTTCTTGCGCGCGCAGAAAACCTGGAAGATACCGGCCTTCTAGATGAAGTGGCTCTATTCTGGGCGGAGCAAGACACGGACCAAAGAAGCCGTTTCCATGGCAATTTGCTACTTCAGGCCCAAGGCATTCGCGCTCGCTCATTACGACAACAAGCTGAAGATGCAACGCAAATAGCGATCCTAGAGAAAAGTGCGTTATGCGCACGCATTGACGGTTTCAAAATACGCTGGGACTGGGACAAATATCTCGAACTGGCTACTGGCCTGCCCCTTGAATTTTGGAACGAAACGCTCGCCGAGGACTTTCTCACTATGTCTCGTTCATGTGAGAACGCTGATACGTTTCAAAACGTGATGTCTCGTCGATGGCCCGATGTTCAAGCTCGAATCGCGGCCTTTGAAGAAGTTACAGCCGAACGAGATCGTATCGCCAATCTCGATATAACTCTCGAATCTATCGTTGCAGAAGATTGGCTGGCTCTTGACAGAACGCGTATAAACGAATGGCGTAGACTGGGACTGTCTCAAGATGACGTCTTAAGCATCATATCTCCTGCACTGGAAACACAACGGCAAGCTGCGATGGCGCAACTGCCAGAGGAACTTGGTAATCTGGCACGAGCAGAACCAATCGAGCTCAGTGCCTTCATCTCATGGTGTGATCGCAAGCGCCAGGAACTCGGTTATGCCTACAACAACGAACTTCAAACCGCCGTTTTTGAGAACTGCAATGAGGAACTTGCCGTACAGCTTCGCGAACAGGCCCTCGAAGCTATCAATGAACGCACTACCGCACTTATGAGCGCCCCTGAAGACATCGAAAACTTAGTCAAAACAGATGGTTACAGCATTGAGAATGTTATCCCGCGCATTCGCTCGAATAGCTCAGCTTTTGAACACGTCATTGCAGATATCAATGCCGCCGTTATGTCTGCTCGACAAGAGACAGAAGTCAAGTATCAAACCGTTTTAAATTCCAGTTTGGAAGGTATAAGAACAGCATTCGAAAATGCTGATCCGATGGAGGAGAGCGCTGAAGCCGCTATTGGAATGTGTGTGCCGTTTAACCGATTTAGAACGCCGCAGCGTCTAAGACCGATAAGCGACCTTTGTCAGACTTTAGGCCGTGACCTTCAAGTTCGGAGACAAGAAGCAGTGTGCGATCTAACGTGGTCAAAAATGGAAGTTCCCGAAGATGTACAGCGCGGATATTTGAGTATTCCTCAACTCTTAGGCGGTGCGCAACCTGTAAGCATTCGCGCGCTTGTATGTGACTCCACGCGAGCAGGGGTAAACGTGTGGATCGCTGAGGATAGAGGTTGGTTTTCCTCCGAAATTCGTCTGCACCGTGAAGCACAACTGCAAACAGGAACTGTAGAAATGTCAGCGCGTCTTAATGAGCCTGAAGCAGCCACTGCATCATGGTCTGTAGACGATCTAAAACTTTCGTCCGGTACAAGCCGACTTAATGAAAGCGCAACAAGCGAGGATATCATGGGATGTTTCTACTATCCCGAAACTTGCTATCAGCCCTAACTGCGTAGCAACCTTGGCAAGTCCCGCGACCCTTGCAGCACATGCACGATCTGCACTTCGCCACCCCGCTCGATGAAGAAGATCAAATAACTGTCAATGGGCACATGGCGCAGACCAGGGTGCGGGTCATCCCGCTTCTGGAAGCTACCGGGACGCGTGCCGATCGTAATCGTTCGGCCTGCCCTCACCGACGGTGATCGTTAGAGAGGGATGCAACAGGTGTCCCGGCCCCACGTTGTGGTGCCCATCCCGCGCTGCGAGATCTTGCACATCTCTCAGTGGGGAGTGCGCTTCAAATTCGCTTCTCAAATCATTGGGCGTCGAGATCTACGCGTCAGGCCACCGACGTTACGGTTACAACGTAACCGATGGGGTGGACGCCCCTCACGGCATCTCAATGTGCCAAGGTAGCGTTGCTGAAACGTGCTACAAAGAGGAGGCGTCCACGACCGAGGTTAGCATCATAGGAATAGATCTGGCGAAGAATGTGTTTCAGGCGCACGGCGCCGATGCCATCGGTCGCCGTGTTTTTTCGAAGAAGCTGTCGAGATCGCAGTTGCTGAAGTTGCTCTCTGTTTTCCCGCCATGTCTTGTTGCGATGGAGGCCTGCTCCAGCGTGCATTATTGGGGGCGGCGCATTGCTGAACTGGGGCATGAGGTGCGGCTCATTCAACCGATCTATGTGAAGCCGTTTGTGAAGCGCCAGAAGAACGATGCGGCCGATGCAGAGGCCGCGTCGCGCCCGACCATGCGCTTTGTTCAGGTGAAGTCGGCGGAGCAGCAAGCCGCAGGCATGGCGTTTAAGACCCGCGATCTCTTTGTTCGCCAAAAGACCCAAGCGATCAATGCGCTGCGCGGGCATTTGGCCGAATATGGCGTTGTCGCTCCGCAAGGCGCGGTCCATCTCAAGCGGCTTCAGGCGGCATTGGCTGACGAAGAAGACACGTTCCCTGAAGCGGTGAAGCGCCATGCGGAACTGATCCTTGATCAGATCGGCGATCTTCAGGCCAGGATCGCCCAGCTCGATGAAGAGATCGCCGCGGCGTCCCGCGCGGACGAAAGAGCGGCGAGACTGATGACCATCCCGGGCGTCAGCCCCGTGACCGCCGCCGCCATCCTTGCGCTTGCGCCGGATCCTGCCGCCTTTCGTCGGGGGAGGGATTTCTCGGCCTGGATGGGGTTGACGCCTCGACAGCATTCTTCAGGGGGGATCCGCGCAGCATTGCGGCGGCAGGCTCCATCATCGTTGTGACATCGCTTGATGCGAGTGTCTGTGATACCGATGAGGTTTTTGCGCTTTATCGTACCCGCTGCCATATCGGACTGGCCTTCAAGCGATTGAAGTCACTCATTCATATTGAGCGCCTGCCTGCAAAGGACCCCAATCTCGCAAGAGCCTGGCTGTACAGCCACCTGATATTTGCACTGTTGATCAATACCTTGTCCAGCAATACGCTGGACTCTCCCCCCTGTGGAACAGGCTGCCAAGCAACGTAGCCCATCAATTTGGAGGGTTCAGCGCTTGCTGATTGAAGCCCTCAAGCTGATCTTGCTGGGCCGACCGCAAAACGACAAGGGCCACAGCGTTGCCTATAGGCTGTTTGATCCGCGCAGACAAAGAGCATTCAAATGATGCCCATTGTTAATCCGCCCTGAAGACCCAAGCCCTTCTTGAAGGCGGTCGGTCTGGCAGTGTTGGAACAATTGCCATTCGCTCTATACGGTCTGAACTGGAAAGATCCGGTACAAAAGAGGTTTCGCTGTGGTTGCACAAATATCGACTATTGTGTGCAATCCGATCTGTGGCAATTCGCTTATCCCACGCTCGATCGTACAGAATTGTCACAATCGTAGTTTGTTTCGCTTCGTAACCGGGATCAATCTTGCACGAGCTACAGTAATTGACGACTTCGACATTGTAGTTCAAAAACTCTGGAAAATATGATGAAGAAAAGTATCGCAGTTGTATTTTTGGCGGTTCTATCTGCTTGCGCAAACGACCAGCCCCCAACAACTTCGTTCGAGGGAAAAGAGGTACCGCTTCCTGTGAACTTCCATAGTTCTGTTGCTTATGGCGGCGCTACAGGCGGAGGGCTTGCGTTTTTTGTAAATCACGGGTTTAACACGCCCATCAGCTGTGACTACAAATTCGGACAGCAAACAGGCCAGTTTACCACGCCAGAAACGGTGATATTCAATCATACAGACGAAAAACGGATTTTGGAGCTGGACTGTTCATTTGATGGTGAAATTGGCGGCAAGAGATATGCTGGTTCGCAGATGTGGGCAATAGAAACGGATTTTGACCGTGAAGGCGGGGGAACGTCAGTTGGATCATTCGGTGATCGCCGTTATGTGCGTTTCCCGAGCAACCCGTTAGGACGGCAACTTAAAGCAGCACTTATCGATTCAAAGGGTGTGCAGATGCTTCCACCGACTGTTTCAATTGGACTACGGGTGTTGCCGGTGGATGAGTAAGAGTGTTCCCAGCCGCCTGACCTATATCAACCTATTCGATGGGTTGAACGTTCGGCGACGAAAAAAGTGTTGATCACAATCAAATCAAGTAACCTGAAAGAAGAAGCTCTAAGTGCGTAGGTTACGAAACAGCTTACCAGAGGTTCGAAAGCCGCGCGGTGGATTGTGTTCTCCAGAAACAAATCCACCGCTTTCCTGTCCAATATCGCCACTCGTTAATCCGGAAACATTTACCTGATTAGGCTCCTCTGACCTTCGCCGGGCTGGATATGAATGACAACAACTGCTCAAATATGGCTTCGAGGCTACTTCATGGTCCCCCCAATCCGCTTAAGTTAGCGCCTATGGGCTGTCTGCCACGACTGGCAAGCGCGGGCGGCAACCTGAGTTCAGCGACGCGGCTATCCAAATCCGCCTCACGATGAAGAGGCTATTCGGCATGCCCCTTCGGCGGACCACCGGGTCCGTCGAAAGCTTATTGTTTCCGGCCGGGCTCGACTGGAAAGTGCCGGACTTCAGCACCCTATACCGCCGTCAGAAGACACTCAACGACGCCATCCCTTATCGTGGCGGATCTGGGCCGTCGCATCTGCTGATCGATGCGACAGGGATTTGCTGACGATCACATGAGCGATGGTGGCCTCGGTTGGCATCCCACCGGGGATCAGATGCGCCGGAGCAGGCGATTGAATAATGCCTTCTTCGCAGGATCGGCAGGCATACTTTGGGCGGCGGGTGACGATCCCCCGGAACTGGGCCGGGATGATATCGAGCCGCTCGCTGATATCCTCGCCAATCACATGCCGGTCAGCCCCACAGTCGCAGATCGTACTGTCCGGCTCGACTACCTCTTCGATACGTGGCAGACCCTAGCTGCCATGATCGTGTCTGACCGACAGACTCGTCCAGTGGATCGGCAAGTAAGCCGTGCGACGGACAAATTCCAGCGTGGCCGAAGGCGCGATCCGCCTTGTCTTCTCTGAGTATGTTCAACGGAGGTATGACGCTAACCGAATAAAATTGGCTACGCAGCGCGAAACATAGCAACCGGGTGCGTTCAAAAGCACACTGAATATGTCGTCGCGATGATGTCACCGGATGGGGTCGAAATGGCCCGCGCCACGCCCGAGAACATTGCAATTGTCAACGCTGAAGGTGTCATGCTCACACCTCGAGGCATGTGAGTAATTGCCGATCAGCAAAGAGAAGATTAAGAGCTACCTGTCGGTTCGATCCGTTCCCAGAAGTGGCTGGCGTTCCGCTTAACCAACAGATATGCAGGGTAAACGAGGTGTAACTACTTCCCGCCCAAAAGGACGGGGAGTGGTTACTGAAGTCAAATTTTACAGTCTCGATTTATGCAGCATAATGAAACAAAAAACGAGCGCCGCGAACAGATCATTGAAGGGGCGTTCTGGGCTCTTAAGGAACAGGGTCTGCCAAACCTCTCATACGATGCGATAGCCGAGTCAGCCGGCGTATCGCGCCAATTGGTGCGGTATCACTTTTCCAATTCCGAAGATCTTATGATTTCTGTCTGCGACTACCTGGCTGCATTGTATCGAGAAGCTTTGATCGCCGCCACAGTGAACGCCGCGGACGGGCCTCGCTTAGATGTATTTTTTGACTTTTATTTTGATCTACTCGAGGGCTTTCCGAAGCCGCGCGATGATCAGGTCTACGATGCCATGATGTCTTTGGCAGCACGTTCAAAACCTGTTCGATCCGCGTTGCGCGGGCAGTATCAGTTGCTTGGTGAAGTATTGAGCCACGAAATAGAACTGCAGTATCCCACGCTCACTCGCAAGAGCGCACTGGAGATTTCGTATTTGTTCGTCTGCCTGATGTATGGTCACTGGAAGATGGTTGCGACATTGGGGCTGTCCGAAGATCATAAATTTGTCACGCGCGCGGCTCTCGATAGGCTGATTCTATCGTATCTGGAAAAGGGCGCGTCCTCCGAAACAACGGCATCTGTTTGGTCAAGCGTCAAAGAAACCTAGGCATCGCCAATTTTCATATTGAAAAATCTTTTTTTCCTCTGCTTTCGCAATACACTATGAGTGTCGAGTTCATTGTGTTGTCTGTTTGTTGCAGCTGATGAGCTCGCAAGATCGCGTTTTCATTTTGAAAAATCTTGTTGCGTAAGCTTGACTAAGTCCCTAGCGCCCTCCCTAATTCGTACAAGAGTCCAAACAATTGATATTGCATAATTAAGCTTCTTCTGAAGCTTAATCTGTTGGCGGATGCTGTTAGAGTTTAGCCAATGTGTTCGTTCAGGAGCGAAATATGAGTAAGTTTGAGAGTTTAGTGTTTACCATCTTCAAGCCCTTCCAGGCCCTCGCTCTTTTTATCCTGTTTTGGTGCCCTCTGCTTACTTCTCCCGCCAACGCGCAGTTTCAGCGCGCGTTGGGCATTGATGGCACTGGCATGAGACAACCGATGCCCGCGTTTGCCGTGGCTGTGCCCAAGGGATGGCAACCGAAGGGCGGCGTCGTCTGGGGCAATCAAAGTACATGCAATCGCTATGGCTACGATATGAGTTGGGCTGCAGTCTCGCCGGACCAACGCTATGGCGTGGCCATATTGCCATCGGTGAGATGGACAAATTCAGCTCAATCAGGATTGCAAGGATGCTCGGTTTTGCAGATTGGCTCGGCACAGGATGCAATTTCTACGCTCGTATCGCAGCGCAGATGATCGACTATCGCCCCCGACCTGACTTCATTCAGGAAACAGGCATAAAGCCCGCTCAGACAGATCTCGGATATGGCTCTTGGATGCGCAATCACATTGACGCAGGTGAGGCCCTGTTCAGCTTTCGAAGTGACCAAGGGGAAGATATGCGGATGACCGTTGGTTTGCTTGTCACCGTGTTTGAAACCTATATTTCAGGCCAAGGCATGATGGCGGATATGAGGTTCATCCAAGGCGAGAGCTTGCCCGCCTGGCTTGCCTTTGCCCCCGCCGGGGAACTCGACATAATGCTTTCCGAACAAATGCGCCAGTCAATTGAGATCAACCCCAGCTGGCAGAGTGAGGTTCTCAAACATCGCAGGGCCATTGACGGGAATACCAGTCAGACGATGGCCGAAATTGGCAACATCAATCGTGATACAAACAACTACATCTCAAATTTGAACCAAAAGAGTTTCGAAGACCGCGCAGCAGCGATGGAGCGCGGGTCACAGCAGTTTTCGGACATGATGTTAGAGCGAGACAACTGGCGTGACACGGATGGCAGTCAACTAAACGCCCCCATGGGCGGGGACAATACGTGGCGTCTCGACGATGGAAGTTATGTCTCGACGGACGATCACAATTTTAATCCGCTCGAGTCGACGGGGCAGTTCGGGACACAATTGGAAAGATGGAATTGATCTAATGCGAAAATCAATATCGGTCGTACTTTTTGTTGTATGTTCAGCGATATCTGTCTCTGCACAGAACTCTTTTGGCCAACAAACCGGTGGGTTCGGACAATCGCAACAACCCGTCAACTTCGGTCAGCGGCCTGGCAACCTCGGTCAGCAACTCGGGAACTTCGGTCAGCAGTCTGGGGGCATGAACCCCGAAGTAACACAACTTCTGGATCAAATGGCTCAATATGAACGGCAGGCTTTTGGGGTTCAGCCCAAAAATGAGCTCCACAACGGGGCCATGCACGGACCAACCCCCGCGTCCATTCCCGGTGGACAAATCATTACCACAAAGGGGCTTTTTGAGCTGATCCAATCGCAGCGTACACCCTATGTCCTGTTTGATGTTTTGGGGGGCGCGCAGATGCTACCTGGCGCGACGCCACTGGCACAAGCGGCGCAGCCAGGTCAGTTTGGCGATCAAGTATCACAGCACCTTCAGCAATTCCTGCAACAGGGATTACAAGGCAACACTGAAATTCCGATGATTTTCTATTGTCAGTCCACTCAATGCTGGATGTCCTACAATGCAGCCCTCAGGGCGATTAACTTGGGGTATAAAACGTTCTTTGGTATCGAGGCGGTATCGAAGCATGGCAACATGCGGGTGGACAGGTGGTGCCGAGCAGGTAAACGAAAGATGCACTCGCCTTCAATGCTGCCGCTTCTCACTTGAGTAAAAAGGATGCGGCCGCCCGTGGTTTAACCCATATTATGGCTTTGCACTCCACCGGCCCCTATAATGTTTCAACGCCTTTCCCAAACCCATTCAGAGCATTGAGCATTGTGTCTTGATCAAGGGTCGGATCAGGTTCTGTAAACTTGCCTTCATTTTCTGTTTTGAGCGCCGTCACTTGCTTCTGAGCTTCGTTCTTGGGGTCGAGTGTGGTGGAGTGCTAAATCCCCCTTTCTCATGAGCGTTT
>NZ_JWLJ01000028.1 GCF_000813985.1 Ruegeria sp. ANG-R | reverse complement strand
AGCCAACGAGACGGCAGTTTTTCGAACCCCCATGAATTTCTTCCCGGGATTACTGCAGACACACCCGTTACATTTACTCAAGGTTTATTTGGCACGCGCAATTACTACTACGATGACCCTGACACGGGGCTGCGTGTAAAGACGAATGTTGATTTCGACCTGGATACGGGCGATGAACGCGCTGTATTCACAACTGTGCTTACAAGTAATAATCCGACAGGTAGCACTGCCGACTTACTGATCGGCAATATCTACGCGGCGGACAATGTTGGTGTTGGGCAGGAGTTGAATGGAGCCGATCAAGTCGCCCATGAGAACCAGCTCTCATTGGCCACGCAGAGTGACTTCACGCGTAAGGCTTCGAACATCGGCTTTACGCCGGATAGCGGGTTTTCCTTTAGCGGAGGGGCGGGCAGTCCCTTTTCGGGTCTTACAGCTCCATTGCGGTTCAGCGATGAGATTACGGGCAGCACTAACGATTATTTGCTGTTCACCCCGGACACCACTTTCAGTTTTGACACGAGAGGGACGTGGCAGAGTTCGGGAGCGGGCCTGAGTTTTGGCAGCCTTGCAGACGATTGGGAGCCACTGAGTCCGTGGCAGTTCAATCCAAATCTTGGGTTGGATTTCGGCACACCTGTTGACGATTCCTTTGATCAAACCAGTTTTGGCGGGTTTCAGACCCACGGCTCTGTTGGCACATCGCTCTCGTTCCTGGGCGGGGCGCGCAATCATGTGAGCCCTCTGGTCATCGACCTTGATGGGGATGGCGTGGCGGCGGACCTTCGGCATATTTATGATGATGGGATCGTCTATTTTGATATCGATGCCGACGGCTTTGCCGAACGGGTCGGCTGGACAGGTGGCGATGACGGGCATCTGGCTCTGGACCGAAACGGCAATGGGGTAATTGACGACATCACCGAACTTTACGGCGATGATGCGATGCCAGCCTTCGACAAGTTGCGGCTGCATGACAGCAACGCCGATGGTGTGCTTGATGCGCAAGACGCTGACTTCGGATCATTGCTGGTCTGGCAGGACTTCAACCAGGACGGCATCAGCCAGGACAATGAACTCAAAAGCCTGGCAGAACATGATATCGTCTCGATTAACCTCAATGATCAGGCCGACGATCGGTTCGTAAAGGAAAATTACATCTCAAACGTCTCCACGGTTACATTTGCCGGGGGCGAGACAGCCGAGCTGGCAGATGTGCATTACCTCAACGACAACGTGAACACGTGGCAACTTGGAGCGCATAGTCAGGTCTTTGGCTCCAAAGTAACGGTTAACGTTGAAGCGCTTCTGCTGCCACAATCGCGCGGATATGGATCTCTTCCTGCCTTGCACCTGGCGATGACGGAAGATGCGGAACTCAAGGCCCTGGTGCGGAGTGTTGACCGGCTTTCGGTCTCGGAGATCGGTCAGGCAAGCGATCTGGTGGATGAGATTCTGCTGCGGTGGGCTGGCGTGCAGGACAATGATCCGTCGTGGCGCAATCCGGGTGGGGGCGGCAATATCGACAGCCGCAAGGTGGACTTTCTGGAAGAGTTCAGCGGGGTGAGCTGGCTGCAGCGCGGTCAGACGCCGCTTGTGGGTGTGAATGCGTCTACCGGGATCAATCAGGCCTGGCAGGGGGTGCAATCCCTGATGCTGAACCGAATCCTGATCCAAGGGCCGCTGGAGGAGCTGTTCGGTGAGGTCTCATATGACTTCATCCGCGATCAGGTGGTATTCACAGCAAGCTTGTCGGAGGTTCTTTCAAAGGCGAGTGATTTGGTCGCCGATCTGGACCCCGATCTTGCCCAAACCTTCTGGGCAACATTGGGGGACGTGCTGGTCTCCGTTCGCGACGACGTTGATGCGTCGGTCGCAGAAATCAATACAGCGATTGCGGACGCGTCAGGCCTTAACCTCTTCCTTGGAACAAAAACCATCACAGAAGCCGATGGTGTCCTGTTTACCAACGAACCCGGAGCCGAGACCGAACTGGTAGAAGGCGTGCGCGTTGGCGATGAAGAAGCCAATGTGATCGAGGGTGGTGCCGGCAGCCAAATGATCTTCGGCGAAGACGGTGATGATGTTCTGACCGGAGAAGGTGGCAGCGATTTTCTGCGTGGTGACGCGGGCGATGATACGCTTGATGGCGGCGACGGGGTTGACCGCCTGGAAGGGGGCGACGGCAACGACCTTCTCGAGGGCGGGGCTGACCGCGATATTCTGCGCGGGGATGCAGGGGATGACACGCTTCTTGGCGGAAGCGGCGATGACAACCTGGGCGGTGGTGCTGGCGCAGACCATCTTGATGGTGGCGAGGGCTATGATCAGGTCGACTACAACGATGCAAGCGGCGGCATACACATCGATCTTGGGCGAAGCCTGGCGCGGGGCGCAGATGCCGAAGGTGATACGCTGGTCTCCATCGAAGCCGTAAATGGTTCAAACTTCTCTGATGTGCTGATTGGCAGCGATGGGGCAGACAACATCAACGGCGAACGCGGCGATGATATTATCCTTGGCGGGGCAGGCAATGACTCGCTCTTTGGCGCCGAGGGGCGCGACCAGATTGATGGTGGTGCGGGTGACGACATCCTGACCGGGTATCATGGCGCGGAAGTCTTGGACGGTGGGGACGGAACAGATCTGGTTACGTACAACCATCCTTACCTGACGAACGGCGTGCACGCGAGCCTGGCAACGGGGCAGGGGTATTCCGGCGCGGCTGAAGGCGACACCTATCGCAATGTGGAGAACCTGCAGGGCAGCCAACGGAATGATATCCTCGAAGGAGATGACAACGCCAATGTTCTGTCGGGGCTGGGAGGCCTTGATGTCCTCAAAGGTGGCGGCGGGGACGATACGCTTGTGAGCGTGTATGGGCTGGATCATCTTGAGGGTGGGGCAGGGGCGGACCGCTTTGTTCTGCGGGCCTTGCGGGAAGATGCCTACCGGTTCAACGCTGAGGATGCGCCCGAGGACCCGGTCGGGAATATTCAGACCCGATCCTTCGACCTTCGGGAACTGGACGCCGTCATTCTGGACTTTTCCAGCGCGGAAGGGGATCGAATTGATTTATCCGGGCAAACTCTGGATGAGGTTGTGCTACGGGCGGCCGGACCGGATACGCAGATTACTCTCAACGATGGCCGGACACTGATCATCCGCGATGTGAGGCCTGAGGCTCTGACGCCAAATGATTTCATCTTTCCCGAGGGTGTTTCCGATCTGACAATAGGGGAGCCTATTGGTAGCGAAGCGAGCGCACGGCGGGGCAGCGATGCCGACAATGTCATTTATGGCACTGGTGGCGGTGAGCGTCTGGAAGGTCTTGGCGGCAATGACGACATCATCGCAGGTGCTGGCGATGACACGATTCTTGGTGGTGAGGGTAACGACTGGATTATCTCGGGTCGCGGGGCGGATGCAATCGACGGGGGTGCTGGCATCGATGTCCTCGGATATGCGGACAGCCCGGAAGCCGTGCAGGTCGACCTTGAGGCCGGAACAGGTGCCGGAGGGACCGCCGAAGGTGACCGGATTACATCGATTGAAAATCTGAATGGTTCTCATTTTGATGATATTCTGCTCGGAGGTGAAGGGCTGACGTCATCCGCGTCCTTTGGGGCGAATGTGTTTAGAGCGCACCGAGAGCTCATAATTGCACATAATGGCGACGACGTTCTTGACGGGCGTTCGGGGATCAATGTCCTGAGTGGAGGCAGCGGCGCCGACCGGTTTGTCATTACCGGCGGGACAACAACAACCGAACTCGCGCCCGGTGTGACCGTCACGAATGCTCGTGCCGTTAACGACATCACCGATTTCGAGTTTGGGCGAGATCTGCTTGATCTGCGCAGCATTGATCTTTCGGGAAAGACGCTGGTTGCTGAATGGGAGCCTTCGGCGCAAAGGCTGCGGATCTTTGTGGAAGGCGGCGACACGCTGCAGCGCGGGGCCATCGTGCTGAATAATGTTGCTCCCCAGGAGCTGCCGCACCATGATGAGCTGTTTGTCTTTGCTGAAGGAGGGTCCCCGCTTGGCCTGCAGGTGCGGGCTGCATCTGGAGAGACATCCGTTTTTGGATCGCCAGATACTGAGGCGCTTGTTGGCAATGGTCGGGGCAACTATTTCGTTCCTTTCGGCGGCGACGACGTGATCGAAGTTACGGAAACCCAATTCAATATCATCGCGCTGGAAAATGATCCGGATCAGACCATCCGGATCAAGAACTACGAACATCTTGTGCAGGGTCAATATTGGCACAAGGGTGCTCGGGAGGGGTCCGAGGGCAGTCTCACTCCGACCGACGGTGTCGTGTTGGGTGAGGGGGATGTTCGTAATACCGAGTTGGACATCTCGCGGATACCCGACGTGCGCGATCTCACCGATGTGGAAGTGAAACTGATCAGAAGCGGCCCGGATGCGGGGACGCATCTGGTGTTGCCTAACGGTCAACGTTTGATCCTTTTGGACTTTTTTCCGGAGACCGAAGCCAGCTGGCAATTCGGGCGTCTGGACTCACTCAATGAAGTCGGGGGGCTTGTTACCTGGCGGGACCGAACGCTTACTGAAGAGCGGTTTTCTTTCAACGATGGCACGATCACAGGGACGTTCCAGGACGATCATCTCATCGGCGGCCAGTATGACGACACGATTGCAGGCGGGCCTGGCCACGACACCCTGGAGGGCCGGGGCGGAAATGATCGGCTCGAGGGTGGAGACGGGTGGGACACGTTTGTGATTGCCCGTTCGCCCGGGACCGAGGATACGATCGTCGACTTTCAGGCGTGGCGGTATGGAGACCGGATCGATCTGACGGCGTTTACAGCAATAGCGAGTTTTGCAGCGCTGCAATCCCGTATGCGTAGTGACGGCTCTGATACGGTCATTGATCTGGGTGATGGTCAGAGTCTGCGTCTGCTGGACCTCTCTCCGAACGAAATTGGTCGTTATGCCATCGTAGGACCTGCGTCGTCCCGGAATGTGGACGAGACGACTGCACTCTTTTCCGGCAGTTACTCAGATTACAGGTTTGAGATTACGGAGGCGGGATACAATGTCATTGACGCGGCAAGTGGTACTCTGGATGCGGTTGAGGGTTTTGAGCGGTTTGTATTCGATGATGCTGAATTTGCAACCGACAGAATTGCAGACGCTCTGAATGAAGACGGCAGCCTGAACCAAATCTACACGGTGCGCGAAGATACAGGGTCCGAGAGGCTTCTGGTAACCGACACCGCACATGGCCGATACGCGATCGAAAACAGAGACGGTGAAATCATTGCTGTCACAAGAGAAGGTGAGCCACGAAGCGACGAAGATGGTACTGGCTGGACTGCGCAACATGTGGCTGCCGACCCAGCGGGCAGTGGCTATCACCTGTTCTGGACCGGCCCGAATGAGACCTACGCGGTTTGGAGGCTGGACGAACACGGGGCATTCACTTCCGGGTCCGGTGTACTGAGCGCGACTGAGCTGGCGGACTATGAAAGTGTCTTTGAGGCCGATCTCAATAATGATGGTGAAATCGGCCGGCGTTTGATCGTGGACGATGAGGCGTCCGGTCGGTACGGAAACGGGTTCAGTGGCCTGACTGATACCGATGGCAAAGTGAGCTTTACCTTTGAAAGCACGGGCCAGGATGTGGCGGTCAGTCTGCGCGCTTACGATATCGATTTCGATGATGAAATCGAGGTGCTGCTGAATGGCGTTGGCATTGGCTATCTTAACCGAACCGCAAACAACCGTTGGGGTGACAGCAGTTTTGAAATTGCAGCTTCGGAACTGCGCAGTGGGGACAATATTCTGGAGTTCCGAAATAAAGACGCCAGCTTTGTCTGGGGTTTTGAAGATGTTGCGCTGACCGGCATTACGCCGCGCAACGAGGCCCCTGCTGTGGCCCAGGCGCTGAGTGATCAGAGCGTTCGGGAAGATCAGGTCTGGCAGTACACGCTGCCGCAGGGCACCTTTGCGGATGCCGATGGC
>NZ_JWLJ01000027.1:28408-29255 GCF_000813985.1 Ruegeria sp. ANG-R | reverse complement strand
GCCAGCCTGGCGGATGGGTCGGCTCTGCCCGCATGGCTGAGCTTTGATGCTGCGACCCGCTTGTTCAGCGGTACCCCGCCGCAGGACTTCACGGGCACGGTTGATTTGCGGGTTGCTGCCAGTGATGGAACAGCCGAGATCTTTTCCGAGTTCACGCTGACTGTTGCCGCTGAGAATGACGCCCCGATTGTAGTTCAGGCGCTGAGCGATCAGAGCGTTCAGGAAGATCAGGCGTGGCAGTACACGCTGCCGCAGGGCACCTTTGCGGATGCCGATGGCGATGATCTGACGCTCTCGGCCGGCCTGGCGGATGGGTCCGCTCTGCCCGCATGGCTGAGCTTTGATGCCGCGACCCGCTTGTTCAGCGGTACCCCGCCGCAAGACTTCACGGGCACGGTTGACTTGCGTGTCACTGCAAGTGATGGAACTGCCGAGGTTTTCTCCGACTTCACTCTGACTGTTGCCGCTGAGAATGACGCACCGATTGTAGTTCAGACGCTGAGCGATCAGAGCGTTCGGGAAGATCAGGCGTGGCAGTACACGCTGCCGCAGGGCACCTTTGCGGATGCCGATGGCGATGATCTGACGCTCTCGGCCAGCCTGGCGGATGGGTCTGAGCTGCCTGCATGGCTGAGCTTTGATGCCGCGACCCGCCTGTTCAGTGGCACCCCGCCGCAGGACTTCACGGGCACGGTTGACTTGCGTGTCACTGCAAGTGATGGAACCGCCGAGATATTCTCCGACCTCACTCTGACTGTTGCCGCTGAGAATGACGCACCGATTGTAGTTCAGACGCTGAGCGATCAGAGCGTTCAGGAAGATCAGGCGTGGCAGTACACGCTGCCGC
>NZ_JWLJ01000027.1:0-27933 GCF_000813985.1 Ruegeria sp. ANG-R | reverse complement strand
TCGGCTCTGCCCGCATGGCTTAGCTTTGATTCTGCGGCCCGCTTGTTCAGTGGTACCCCGCCGCAGGACTTCACGGGCACGGTTGACTTGCGTGTCACTGCAAGTGATGGAACCGCCGAGATATTCTCCGACCTCACTCTGACTGTTGCCGCTGAGAATGACGCACCGATTGTAGTTCAGACGCTGGGCGATCAGAGCGTTCAGGAAGATCAGGCTTGGCAGTACACGCTGCCGCAGGGCGCCTTTGCGGATGCCGATGGCGATGACCTGACGCTCTCGGCCAGCCTGGCGGATGGGTCCGCTCTGCCTGCATGGCTGAGCTTTGATGCCGCGACCCGCTTGTTCAGCGGTACCCCGCCGCAGGACTTCACGGGCACGGTTGATCTGCGGGTGACCGCCAGCGACGGAACAGCTGAGGTCTCCACGGACTTCACGCTGGCCATCGAGACCAAGGACGTTGTTCCGACTATTGAGGGAACAGACGGAAATGACAGAGTACGTGGTACAATCGGTGATGACATTCTGATCGGCGGTCTGGGCGATGATCTGCTTGAAGGCAGGTACGGAAATGATACCTATGTCTATCGTTTGGGCGACGGTAATGACACGATTAGCGATCCATTCGGCCTCGACACGCTGGACCTCTCAGCGTTTAACGTAGTCGATGTCGGTTTCCGTACAGATCGATCTGGGAGCGACCTGTTCATCGACTTTGCGGACGGCGCGACTGTTCATCTGGGCAGACAACTCTACAGTAGCGCGGCGGATACCAACCCCATCAGTGAGATCATTTTTGCGGATGGCGCGTTGGATAAAGCAGGTATTCACGCCAAGGCGCTCGCCGATCAAAGTGGCAATGCTACCGTATTTGGTACCCGGGGTTGGAACGACACGCTGGAGGGCGATGCATCGAACCAGACCCTGAACGGAAACTTTGGGGATGACACTTTAACCGGCGGAGGGGGCGATGATCGGCTTGAAGGCTGGTACGGAGATGATACCTACGTCTATCGTTTGGGGGATGGCAGTGACACGATTGATGACCGATATGGGTTCAATACCCTTGATCTCTCAACGTTCCATATGTCTGATGTCAGCTTCCGTACAGATAGGTATGGGAGCGACCTGTTCATCGACATTGCGGACGGCGCATCAGTTCGTCTGAGCAGGCAATTCTACGAAAACGCGGAGGATACCAACCGCATCAGTCAGGCCATCTTTGCGGATGGCACGCTGGATGAAGCAGGTATTCACACCAAGACGCTAACCGATCAGAGCGACAATGCTACCGTATATGGTACCCGCGGTTGGAATGATGCGCTGCAAGGCGATGATTCAGATCAGATCCTTGAGGGTTATGACGGGGATGATCATCTTATCGGAGCAGGTGGAAACGACACGCTCGACGGGGGATACGGGGATGACACCCTAGCTGGCGGAGGTGGAGAAGACCGACTTGAAGGCGGATATGGAGACGACACCTTAGCCGGTGGAGATGGTGAAGACCGGCTTGAAGGCGGGTACGGAGATGATACCTATGTCTATCGGTTGGGTGATGGCAATGATACGATCGATGACAAGTTCGGCTTCAACATACTTGACCTCTCTGCATTCGGCGCCGCTGATGTCAACTTCCGTCCGGACGGTTATTATCTATTCGTCGACTTTGCGGACGGCGCATCAGTTCGTGTTGCTGGGCAATTCTCTGATCATGCTGATGACTCAAACCGTATCAGCGAAGTTGTGTTTTCGGATGGAACCCTCGACGAGGTTGCAATTCACGCCAAAGCACTTGCCGATCAGAGCGGCAATGCGGTCATATACGGCACCTATGGATGGAATGATACGCTGGAAGGCGATGCCTCAGACCAGACCCTAAAGGGTTACAGCGGGGATGACGTTCTGATCGGCGGAGGCGGCGATGATCGGCTTGATGGCCATTCTGGGGATGACACCCTTATTGGAGGAGGGGGTGACGACCGGCTTAAAGGCGGGCATGGGGATGACACTTATGTCTACCGTCTGGGCGATGGCAACGACACAATTGATGACCAATACAACTTCAATACCCTTGATCTCTCAACATTCAACTTATCCGATGTCAGCTTCAGTATAGATAGGCATGGGCACGACCTGTTCATCGATTTTTCCGATGGGGCGTCTGTTCGTCTGAGTAGACAATTCTACAAAAACGCGGAGGACACCAACCGTATCAGCGAAATCATTTTTGCGGATGGCACTCTCGATGAGGCTGGTATTCACGCCAAGGCGCTTGCCGATCAGAGCGGCAATGCGGTCATATACGGCACCTATGGATGGGCAGATACGCTGGAGGGCGATGGCACAAGCCAGACCCTTGAAGGCGATTACCGTGACGACACCCTTGTTGGCGGAGGAGGTGACGACCGACTTAAAGGTGGGCACGGGGATGACACCTATGTTTACTACTTGGGGGACGGCAATGACACGATTGACGACCTTTACGGCTTCAACACGCTTGACCTCTCCACGTTCAACATGGCTGATGTCGGTTTCCGAACTGACACCTCCGGCTTTGATCTGCTCATCGATTTTGCCGATGGGGCTACAGTCCGGTTGAACTACCAACTTTATTTGAGCGCGGAACGAACCAACCGTATCAGCGAAATCATCTTTGCGGACGGAACCCTGGATGAGGCAGCCATTCACGTAAAGACGCTAACCGATCAGGTTGGAAACCCCACTATATACAGCACATATGGATGGGTTGATACGCTGAAGGGCGATGACACAAATCAGATCCTCAAGGGTAATTACGGGGACGACACCCTTATTGGCGGGGGGGGTGACGACCGGCTTGAAGGCGGGCATGGGGACGACACTTATGTCTACCGTCTCGGCGATGGAAATGACACAATTGATGATGTGCAGGGCGTCAACAGGCTCGACCTCTCCACGTTCAATACGGCCGATGTCAATTTCCGTACAGATCAGCGAGGCTATGATCTGTTCATCGATTTTGCCGATGGCGCAACTGTCCGGGTTCACTTCCAACTCTATAGGAACGCAGAGCAAACCAACCGCATAAGCGAAGTCATCTTTGCGGACGGAACCCTGGATGAGGTTGCCATTCATGCCAAGGCACTTGCCAATCAGAGCGGCAATGCCACGGTCTATGGTACCTATGGATGGGGTGACACGCTGGAAGGCGATGCATCGGACGAGACCCTGAACGGAAACTATGGGGATGATATCCTGTTCGGAGCGGGCGGTAACGACAGGCTGGATGGAGGCTATGGCGAAGATCTGGCCGTTTATGCGGATGCCCCTGAACACTACACGGTTTCCCGATCGGGAAATGGTCTGACCATTCGCGACAAGCGCAGCGGTGACGTGGACTTCCTTACAAATGTCGAGATGCTCGAATTCGATGGCGTCTTGTTTGATCCGGAAGACCTTCTGAACCGATCTCCAAGTGCTGCGTCCACTATCGAAGACCAGCAGACAGACGAAGGAACAAACTGGAGTTTCACGCTGCCAGAAGATACCTTCACGGATGCTGATGGTGATGCATTGTTGCTCTCCGCGACCCTGACGGATGGGTCGACCTTACCCGGGTGGCTCAGCTTTGATGCAGCAACCAGCCAGTTCAGCGGCACGCCGCCAGAAGAAGGCTTCGATGGAACCATTGATCTCAGGGTCACGGCCAGTGACGGGGCGGCTGAGGCATTTTCTGATTTCTCACTGACCATTATCGCTGTGAACAACGCTCCAACTTTGACGCAGGCGCTGAGTGATCACAGAATAAAGGAAGATCAGGCGTGGCAGTACATTGTGCCTGAGGGCGCCTTCACGGATGTTGATGGCGACGCATTGTTGCTCTCTGCATCCCTGGCGGACGGATCGACCTTACCTGAGTGGCTTAGCTTTGACACGGCAACCGGCCAGTTCAACGGTACGTCTCCCACAGGCTTCACCGGAGCAATAGATCTTAGAGTTTCCGCTAGCGATGGAATGGCTGAAGCTTTTTCCGAATTCACGCTGACTGTTGAAGCGGTGAATGACGCTCCGGCAATTCGTGGAACAACAGGAAAAGACAAGCTCCGAGGTACGGGGGAGGATGACGTTCTTATCGGCAGAGCCGGCAATGACCAGCTTCTGGGTGGGGCAGGCGATGACACTTATGTTTACCGTCTCGGCCACGGCAACGATACCATACAGGATGGAAAGGGCTTCAATACCCTCGATCTGTCGAGCTTCCAGCGAGCTGATGTCAGCTTCCGCACGAATGGCGACAGCAATCTACTCATCGACTTTGCCGATGGTGGTATCGTTCGGGTGAAGGACCAGTTCCGCCTTGGTGAAGAAAGCTCTAATCGGATCAGCGAGATCATTTTTGCTGACGGTGTTCTGGACGAGACAGAGATTCACGACAAGGCACTCAGCGACCAGGCCGGGCGAGCCACGGTACTCGGCACGCGCGGTTGGGAGGATGCGCTGGTGGGTGATGCCTCCGATCAAATCTTCACAGGTGGGCTTGAGGATGACAATTTTGAGTTCGCGATTGGGGATGGACACGACACAATCTCCGACTTTGCAGACGGGAGTGACCAGGTTCTGTTCCGGGGCCTGGAGTTCAACGACCTGAATATCACGCAAGAAGGTAATCACACCCTGATCGAATACAGTTCGGCAGATAGTGTTACGCTCAGTAACACAATCGCGGCCGATCTGACGGAAGAGGATTTCTTATTCCTCTGAGTGGAGCAGCCCACAATAGCTTGATCCCGGCAAAAATGTAATGATCGCCGGGATCAGCTTGCTCCGGTCCCGTTACTCGGGAGTGTTGGCTGGTACGCCAGGATCGATCAAGGATTCGGCTGGCTCGTAAAGTTCGAATGAAAAGTCACCGTAATGGCGCGTCTGCGCCCCTCTGAACACATACACTTTCTTGCCGTTCTGTCTCAACAAGGTAAGCGGAGCTTTGGCCCCACCTTCTGTTTTGGTTTGTGATTTGAGATTCCAGCCTGAGTGATAGTTTTCAGGGAGTTTCTCAATGGAGCACTCAACGTCGTTTCTCAATGACATTGATGTATTGGTCGGGCAGCGGGGCCATCGACGCTGGCCTCGTGATCTGAAGGCGCGGAAAGCAGCGCCCTGCAATATGCCATGCGGGAGCGGCTGGCGGACTTGGGTTGGAGCCGGATCGAGGCCGTGGATGACGATCTCGGCCGTTCTGCGGCGGGTGGTGTCGCTCGGGAAGGCTTTGACCGGATGATCGCCGATGTTTGTCTCGGTAAGGTCGGCGCCGTCGCAGCGCGTGAAGTGTCCCGCTTTGCGCGCAATAGCCGGGATTGGCAGCACCTCATAGAGATGTGCCGCGTCGTCGACACGGTGCTGATCGACCAGGAAACGGTTTATGCGCCGCGCGATGGCAATGACCGGCTTCTTCTGGGCCTGAAGGGCAGCTTGAACGAATACGAACTCGACCTTCTCCGACAACGATCCCTCGCTGCCCGCCACGAGAAAGCACGGCGCGGCGAACTTGTCGTCGCTGCCCCAGTCGGATTCGTAAAAGCCGGGGACCGGCTTGAGAAGGACCCGGACCGCCGCGTGCAAAAGGCCATATCCCTGGTTTTCGACAAGGTCGCCGAGCTGGGGAGCGCGCGGCAGGCCCTCATGTGGTTCCTCGAACATGGCCTTGAATTGCCCAGCTTGCGCAAACAGGGTGAAGTGATCTGGCGACGGCCGACATACGCCACCATCCATCGCATGATCGTCAATCCGGCCTATGGCGGGGCCTATGCCTATGGCAAGACCCAGGCAGCGGCAGGGTTCGGTGCAACCGCCATTCGCAGGAAGGATCGTGACGACTGGCTGGCATTGAAGCCGGGCGCACATGAAGGCTATGTGAGTTGGGAACGGGCAGAGGCGATCCGTAAGATGGTCAGTAACAATGTTCCTCAGAGCCGACATCATGGCGCGGCTAAACATGGCTCTGCCCTCCTGGCCGGGCTGCTGCGTTGCCGACGCTGCGGCCGCAAGCTTACGGTTCGCTATACCGGCAAGAAGCATGACATCCCGCGTTACTCCTGCTGGCGCGGCCTTTTGGACAACGGCGAAGCGCGCTGCATTGCCTTCGGCGGATTGCGGGTCGACGATGCCATTGAACAGGCGCTTTTGCAGGTAGTCAGACCCGGCGCCATTGCCGCCGCAGAAGTTGCCGCCAGGCAAGCCTCGATCCAGCGGGATCAAGTCCGCGATGCGCTTTGCCGTGACCTGGAGGCGGCTCAATACGCGACTGATCGGGCATTCCGGCAGTATGATGCATCCGATCCCGAGAACCGCCTCGTGACCGCCGAACTGGAAGCCCGGTGGAACCGGGCACTTCAGCAGGTTCAGGAGATCGAGAACAAGATCGTTCACCATGACGAGGTCAGCCCGAACGGGACCACGCTGCCGGTAGAAGACCTGGCGGCTCTGGGGGCGGATCTCGAACGCGTCTGGTTCGCGCCGGCCACCGATGCCAGGTTGAAGAAGCGCATCGTTCGCACGGTGATCCGGGAAGTGGTTGCAGATCTTGATGATGATGCCTCCGAGATCGTTTTGATGGTTCATTGGGCCGGTGGCGCACATACGGAAATCCACCTGCCAAAACGCCGCCGCGGACAGCGCAATGCAACACCGCCGGATGTTGTCGAGGCCGTCCGCCAGCTTGCGCGGATCGCCAGCGACGATGTCATCGCCGGCGTTCTGAACCGGAACGGGCTCTCCACAGGAAATGGCAACCGCTGGACCAGGGAGCGAGTCACGGCATTGCGGTCCTACCGCAAGATCCCGGTATACAAGCCCGAACCCAATGGTCTTGACCCGTGGCTCAATCTCTCTGGCGCCGCAAAACTGATCGGAGTATCGCCAAAAACATTGCGGTTGGCAGCAGAAGCAGGTGATATCAATGCAGACCACCCGCTTGCCGATGGGCCATGGGTTTTTGAGCGCGTAGAACTGTCAAAAACGAAGGCACAACAACTCAAGAAACGGGCTCGACAAAACCCCAAATACCCCGAGGTATCGCACCCGGATCAGCAAAACCTATTTTCTTCAACAACATAGAAAGATGGGCGCAATGAAGCAGAGTTGTAGTGTCTACGCCAATTCTCCAGCTTTTCGCAAGCATCCGACAGCGACAGGAACCAATGCGTGTTCAGGCATTCTGCCCTGGACTTTGAGTTGAACGCTTCGATAAAGGCATTGTCGGTCGGTTTGCCAGGGCGGGAAAAGTCGAGCGTCACGCCGTTATGGTAGGCCCAGAGACTGTGCGGAATTTTGTGCCCTGGCACCTTTACTTACGCCAATGGGAAGCGTTCCTCGAACATGATGGCGAGCTGGCTTTTCACCGCATGCCATTCGCGGACCGAGCGCTTCCACTCCGCTGAGGTAGCATTCAGCGCCAGATAGATCAACTTGGCCGCCGCCTCATCGCTGGGGAAGTGGCCGCGGGTTCGAACCGCGCGGCGGATTTTCGAGTTCAGCGCTTCAATGGCATTTGTCGTGTAAATCAGTCGGCGCACCTCGGGCGGGTAATCAAGGAACGGTATGACTTCATTCCACGCCCGCCGCCAGCTCGGCGCTATGGCCGGATAGCGCTTTGACAGATTGCTGTCTTCAAATTAGGTTAGCGCGGCTTCGGCCGCCGCGGCATCAACGGCCGTATAGACCGCTTTCAGAGCCGCGGCGACGGCCTTGCGGTCCTTGTAGCTGGCAAAGCTCATGGAAAATGGCGCAGCAGATGGACAATACAGGTCTGGATCGTAACCGTCCGGTGTTGGTGCTCTGACGGAGGGTGGTGAGAGAGTGTTAAAGATGTCCACCGAGGTTAGTGGACATCTTGAGGTGTATTATGGCGGGGAAGAAGGGTCAGAAGAACCGTTTCTGGTCGGATGAGGAGAAGCGGTCGATTTGCGCACAGGCGTCTGTGCCTGGGATTTCGATAGCACAAGTTGCGCGTCGGTATTCGATGAATACGAACCTGATCCACAAATGGCTGAAGGATCCTCGGTTTGCGCCGGAAGTGGCTGAGGGAATTGTTGACGATGAGGGCTCTGGCTTTTTGCCGGTTGAGATTGAACGCGTTGCATCGCTGCCTGGTTCGACCCATCCCCCCATCGTTCAGTCTGCATTGCATACACCACTTTCAGCGCAGCGTGTGGAGATCACGTTGTCGGACGGGCGTAGGATACTGGTAGAAGGCACCACGACGTTGTCTGCGGTATTGGCCTTGGTTGAAGGGTTGATTGTTTGATCCCGGTTCCGAGCAACACGCGTGTATGGCTGGCGGCGGGTGTCACGGATATGCGGCGTGGGTTCAACACGTTGGCGGCGCAGGCTGAGAAGGTATTGGAAGAAGACCCCTATTCGGGTCATTTGTTTGTATTCCGGGGACGTCGGGGTGATCTATTGAAGATCATCTGGTGGGATAGCCAGGGCGCCTGCCTGTTCAGCAAACGGCTGGAACGCGGGCGGTTCGTTTGGCCTGCTGCCAAGGATGGTAAGATCAACGTGACAGCTGCGCAGTTATCAATGCTGCTTGAAGGGATCGACTGGCGGATGCCAAAGAAGACATGGCGGCCCCTGAGCACCGGGTAGCCCCATTTATCTGCGCGATCAGGCGCTTGGCGATTCACCTTTTTGCTGCAATGGGTTATATCCAACCGTATGTTAGACGCTCTCAAACAATTACCAGAAGACCCCGCTGAACTGCGGGTCGTCAGTGAACGTTTGATGGCTGAGGTGCAATCGCTGACCTACCAGAATGAGAAGCTGAAGGCCGAACTTCATGGCCATCGCAAGGCGCGGTTTGGCTCCAATTCCGAGAGCCTCAATCAACTGTCATTCGATCTGGCGGAAGATGTCGAGATTGAAGCCGCGGCAGAAGCTCAGAAGAGCGAACCCGCTGAAGCTGATAGCACACCGTCCAAACGCCAGCACAGCCGCAAAGCACTGCCCGACCATCTGGACCGACAAGACGAGGTTTTGTCTGTCGGGGAGGAATGCGATAATTGCGGCGGTTCCCTGCGCCAGATCGGCGAGGACATCACTGAGGAGTTGGAGTACATTCCAGGCCGCTTTGTTGTGCGCCGCATCATCCGCCCCCGTATGGCTTGCACATGCTGTGAGGCATTCACTCAGGCTCCGCTGCCGTCGCGCCCGATTGAACGAAGCCGCCCCGGCCCGAGCCTTCTGGCCCACGTCCTAGTCGGCAAATATTGCGATCATCTGCCGCTGGATCGGCAATCCAAAATCTTCGCTCGTGAGAAGGTCGATCTGCACCGCTCCACGCTGACCGATTGGGTGGGGCGCAGCACGGCCTTGCTGGAACCACTGGCTGATCATATCGGCAAGCTGGTCAGGGCGGGCCCCGCCCTCTTTGCTGACGACACGTCGGTCAAACTGCAAAGCAAGCTGAAGCCAAAGAAGACCCAGACTGCGCGGCTCTGGAGCTATGTGCGCGATGAGGGCCCATGGTGTGGGGATGCTCCGCCCTGCGCTTGGTATCAGTTTAGCATCGACCGCAAGGGCGAGCACCCGGTCAATCACCTCTCCGGCTATACCGGCACCGTGCACGCGGACGGCTTTGCAGGCTTCAATGGGCTGTTTGGTGAAGACAAAGCTGGCGAACAAGCCTGCATGGTGCATGTCCGCCGCAAGTTTGTAGACGAGGTCGAGCGCACCGGCGCGGATATCGCCAAGCAGGCGATCATGCAGATCGCAGAGCTCTACGCTGTTGAGAAGAAAGCCAGAGGCAAAACGCCGGAAGATCGTGTCGCTCTGCGCCAGAAAAAGGCCAAGCCGATCTTCGATGAACTGGAAGCGTGGCTACAGGCCCAACTGCCAAGGATCTCGGGCAAGACCAAGTTGGCAGACGCAATCCGCTATGCGCTAAACCGGATGCCAAAGGCTCGGAGCTACCTTGAAGATGGGCGGCTTGAGTTGGACAACAACACATGCGAGCGGTCACTCAGACCCGTGAGCCTGGGTCGTAAAAACTATCTCTTCATGGGCTCTGTCGGTGGCGGTAAAGCGGCTGCCATCGCCTACACACTTATCGAGACCGCTAAGATGAATGGCGTCGATCCGCAAGCCTGGCTCACATGGGTGCTCGAACGCCTCCCAGATCACAAGATCAACCGCATCGATGAACTCATGCCGTGGAACTTTGCCCCCTCAACTCCAAGAAGTCAGCAGACAAGCGCGACTGCAATCATCCAAAAAGGAGAGTTGCAATGACCATAAAGCGCTTCCCGTACGAAGGATTGGGCAGATGCGAAGCTGTTGTATCTGACGGGAAGGTCTATGCTGTTGCTACAGACCCATATTGCGCTGATGATATTATCGAGCAAACAAAAAACACCCTGGCCGAGCTAACACGCATCCTTGAAAGGGCGGGGAGCGGGCACGCGGGCCTGCTGCAAGCGACCGTCTATCTCGCAGATGTCAGGCAGAAACCACAAATGGATACCGTCTGGATCGAATGGGTTGGACCCGAACAAAACTGGCCACAGCGCGCCTGTGTCGGCGTAGACCTTGATGAAGGCTGCCTGATTGAAGTCGTCGTGACCGCAAAGGTGCTATAAACCCCGACTTAAACGGACGGATACTCTGATCTGGGTTCGGGGGAAGGCCGCCTCGATGGCCTGAGGAAAGCCCTTGAGGCCGTCCACCACGGCGATGAGGATGTCCTGGACGCCCCGGTTGCGCAGATCGCTCAGCACCTTGGCCCAGAATTTTGCCCCTTCATTGGCCTGGAACCACAAGCCCAGAACGTCCCGTGTGCCGTCCGGTTGGATTGCCAGGGCCACGAAGACCGCCTTGTTCGAGACCGCGCCGTCGCTGCGGATGTTGACCCGGATCGCATCCATGAACACGACCGGATAGCAGGGCTCAAGCGGACGGTTCTGCCAGGCCGTCACCTCCTGCATCACGGTATCGGTGATGGCCGAGATCAAGCTGGGCGATGCGTCAAAACCGTAAATCTCCTCGATGTGGCCCTGGATTTCCCGGGTCGTCATGCCGCGGGTGTACATGCTGATGATTTTGGTGTCGAACTCCGGAAAGCGGCGCTGATACTTGGCGATCAGAACCGGGTCAAAAGTCCCGTTCCGGTCGCGCGGAATGTCCAGAACCACTTTGCCGGCGTCCGTGGCCACAGTCTTCTGGCTGCTGCCATTGCGGCGATTGGCGGGCTGGTTGTGACCTTCAGGCGGCTCCTGCGCGCGCTCTTCGCTGAGATGTTCGTCCAACTCGGTGCTGAGCGCTCGTTCCGCAAGCGCCTTGGTCAGTTCGGAAAGAATGCCCTCCTTGCCGAAAAGGTCGCCGGGCGCACGCCCTTCCATCAGCCGGTCCAAAAGGTCTTTGTCTATGCTCATACGTGAATCTCCTCAAAATTGAGCTACCACGCCAGGGCACAAAATTCAGGATAGTCCCTAGGCCCACAGGTCCATATCCCGAGAGATGAACTCGCTGCCATTGTCCACCCGTATCGTCGCAGGGAAACCGATCTGCCGACACACCCGATCCAGCGTGGCAACAACGTCTTCGCCCTTGTAGCTAAACCTTGGGTCAATGACGGGTGAAACGCGCGAAAATGTATCGACAAAGGTCAAGACGCGTAGTTTGCGACCAGTCGCAAGCTGGTCATGAACGAAGTCCATGGCCCATACATCATTGGGCCTCACGGCATCCGAGCGATCCTCCCTCAGTTTGGCTTTCACCCGCTGTTTCGGTGATTTATTCCGCAATTGCAGCCCCATCTCGCGGTAAATCCTATAGACTTTCTTGACGTTGGCGGGCCAACCCTCGCGGCGCAACACATAGCGCACTCGCCTGTATCCATAGCGAACACGGGTCTCGCAGATCTCCTTGATGCGCCGTCTCAGGACAGCCGGATCGGTGCGCCGGGAAACATACTGGTAGGTCGATCTGTCGAACCGCAACACCTTGCAGGCGCGTCTGACAGACACCCGCCAGTCCTCCCGGACACCGTCGAAAAGCTCGCGCTTCCGATCCGACCTCAGAGCTTTCGCTTGATGACGTCCTGTAACATCTCCCGATCCAACGTCAGATCGGCCACGATCCGTTTCAGACGGCTGTTCTCGTCTTCAAGCTCTCGCAACCGCCGCATGTCGGATGGCAACATCCCCGCATACTTCTTCTTCCAATTGAAATATGTCGCCGAACTGATCCCGGCCTCACGGCATACTTCGGCAACGTCTTGCCTTCTTCAAATTGCTTCAAAACAAACGCCTTCTGTGCGTCCGTAAATCTCGCTGCTTTCATCGCTTTCGCTCCTTCGCCCAACCAGGGATTCGTCGCAAAAAACTCTAATCATAAATGGCCGGAAAATCGGGTTCCAGAGCAAACACTATGCGATAACTACTCGTTTCTGGCCGAGGCGCGACAGGCGGTTGATGCCGTGCCCCTTGATCATTCCGATATGTGGGCATCATGGCGGGAGTTTGCCGCGCTGCTTGGCATTGGCACCAGAGTTTCGACCGCGTTCTTTGCCAAGATGCGGTTTTGGGAAGTACGCAAGGGGATTGTCGTGTATGAGGATTAGCCCTATGGTCAGTGCAGCTTGCGCATTTTGACCCGTGCTGTTTTGCGTTTGCGAGCTTCCATTGCCTTACGCTGTTTGCGGTTAAGCTTGGGCGTGCCTGTGGGGACATCTGGGTGATCTGCAAAGGCTGGCGGAATGTTTGGTGTTGACGCAGACGGCTGCAACATCAAATTGGCCTGCTTGATGCCAACATGAGGATTGAAACCAACCATGTTTGGCGGGGGTGGCATCCGTGTGCCGATCTGCTCCCATTCTCCGGCGGCGTAAATCTCCTGAAGCGTCACATTCGAGCGTTGCAGGATGTAGTCTTCCGGATTGGGAATTTTGTCTCCGTATGGCCAGTGGACAACCAAGCTGCGCACGTCAGTGCCATTCTCGAAAAACCCGTTTTCGCTGAGTGGCCCATAGGTATGCACCAGCCGATCCAGAATGCAGTCGTCAGACCCGTCCGGCGCAATCATGCGGGTGCCGATCCGAATTTGTTTCTTGTCGGTGACCTTGATTTTTTGGTCATCATCATGACCTGCCAGCACCCAGATAAACTGATCCGGCAGCGATCCAACAGGCCAGTTGATCGAAGCACGCACCTTTGTGCCATTGTCCAGAACGATCGCGCCATCCTGTCTCAGAATGTCGATAATCGGAATATGTTCGCCTTCATATTTGCCGTCTCCGCACAGATAAGCGTGACCAGGGGTCACACCTGTTCCCCAGAAATCTAGGATGTGCGTCGCGTTGTTCTGCATCGTGCGGGTGACTTTGCCCGGCACGAGGTTGCACTGCTTGTCATAGGAGATAACCCAATCATCGACACTGATCTCACTGATGGGCTTCGTCCAAATCTTCGCCCGTACCTCGTCCTGATCATACACGCCATTGCTATCGGGCTTGAGGTTCCGATCAAGCGGCCACATGCCGATTGCGGTGTCGCCGAGGAAGCAGTGGTTGTTTTTATCATCCAATTGACCTGATGCAATAAGCTCTCTCAATCCAGACAGGCGCTCATTATCAGGTAGCATTCTTTCTAGAATAGATGAATAATTTTGTAGATATTCTTGTGCAATATCAGTATTTTCAATGTCCACATTGTATGCACCATTTTCAGCAATGGCGGCATCTCGGCGAAATTCGACGAACTCTTCGCCAACATTGTAAAAATAAACGGAGAAAGCCTCTTTTTCGAGAGCGTCCAGGGAATTCCAGTTGGAAATGTTCTGTGCGCCCCAAGTCATCCCCTTTTCTACCATGAGTGATGCAAATTTTACAGTTGCAGTATTAAATGACTGATCGAGATCGAGGGCGAGCTTGGAGTAATCGGAATTGTATTTCTTTAAATCCAAGGGATCAGAGGCAGGAAACCTCTGATTATATTCATCTAGCAAACCTATTGCAGTGTAAACTTGGACGTTACCTGCCCCTATATCCAACATGACAGGATAGCGAAACTTATCAACGCCGCTTATTCCAGATCGCCATTCTGCACTTTGGGATTGTACGAAATTGTACTCTTCGAGGATATCTGCGTGATTGGAATTTAAGAAATACGAGGCCGCGTCTCCAACAGCTTGGCTGAAGATATCGGAGCCGCTTTCAAATCTGTCATTATATTCCTCCAAAATCGACCCAAGAGCTGCGATGGAACTTGCGTTCGATCCAAGAGAGCTTTGTACCTGCAGGGCGATTGTACTATACATATCAACGAGTTTGAGGATATTGTCGTCGTAAGTTTGGGGTGTTTCGCTTGCCATCTTCAAATCCTCCTACAGGTTCTGATGTACAAATATTGAGTAAAATGTTAAGATCGTTATGGCGGCCACAATGATAGAAATAATTTCTATGGCATATGATTGTGGGCGACCGCGGATGCGGCCATTGAGATAGAAGGCATATGTAACTGTGACGATTACCGCAGGTGAAAATAGAAATCCATACAGGAAAAATAATGCCTTAAAAAACCTGCCGACATCAATGTAACTACCAACCGTTCCGCTTGGGGGCGTAAGAAGGTCAAAGGCTAGTATCGATAATATAGCTATGACTACGGCCATCGCTGTTGCTGATGCTATAGCTAGAATTTTGTCATATTCTATAGCCAATATTCGCCTCTATTTAAAATACCGCATATTAAGACTTGTGGTTACACCATTGCCCGCTTGTGGCGTGGATAGCATAAACCTGCCGCATCATCAACGCGTTAGGTCGTGCCTCTGGCCTGACTCGCAGCACGTAGGCCATAGTTTTCTGATCCGGCACCGAGCAGCGCAGCAATGCATATGACAGCGCCGTGGATCGGCTGATCCCTGCCGTGCAATGCACGACCAGTCGCGCGGTTTCCGGCAGCCGATCTACCCATTCGATGGCCCGTGTCAGATGATCCCGTTGCGGCGCGTCGGGTAAGCTCGGATCGGCCACATCATCAAAATGCATGGCCAGATGATTGCCGCGCTCAATCCTGCGCGGCCGAGGCATTCGGTCATGCGGATCGACAAGCGAAATCAGGTGCGTGGCCTCAAAACGTTTCACCGTTTTGCGTACCTGATTTTTGGCACAGATGGTCAGAGCCTCGAATGGCATCACTCATGACTTGCATTTTTGCAGGGGTGAATTTTCAAGCAAGGCATCCAATTCCATGTTTAACGGTTGCTGGCCGTGATATTCGGCAGTCAAAATTCCGGCCTATTCATCGGCGTGGAAGATGAAGACGGGATCACGGTCATAGCCGAGCAGAACGAGGCCGAAAACAGCGGGTTTCAAATTCCAGTTCATCATCTCGTTTCCTCACGTCCAGAGGTTCTTGCCATCGGGGCCGAAATTCTCACGCCAGAATACGCGGATCGTGTCTTGCCGCTTTTTGATAGCCGGCGTGGCTCCGGACGATTTTTAAGTTATTGTTTTATTAAGAGAATTTTTCTTGCATGATTTAACAAAAGGGTGCTTCAAAAAATTGTGAGCAAGATCGGCTACATTCGGGTATCAGACCATGAGCAAACGGAAGCTCTGCAAATCGACGCTTTGAACGTGGCGGGCTGCGATGTGATCTATGGCGATCACGGCGTATCCGGCGCGGTGCGAAACCGCAAAGGGTTGAATGAGGTTCTGGGCGAGTTGAAGAAAGGCGATACGCTTGTGGTCTGGAAGCTTGACCGTCTCGGGCGTTCGACTGTTCATCTTCTCCTTTTGCTTGATGAACTCCGAAGCCGAGGGGTGGATTTTCAGGTTCTGTCGCAAATTTCCCAATCGAATACAGACACCTTTCGGAGGACACACTTAGCTGTAACGAACTACAAACATAATCAGCTTGAACCGCAATTATCTTGATTTTTCGACCAAATTAATTGCGTCTATCCAGGCGCACCAAACCGGATTAATTGCAAACGTACTCAGTTTATCTGCAACGCGACTGCAATCATCCTACTCAAACCACTTTATCTGCGAACAGCCTTTCAGCTGGAAAACACGCAGTAATTATCCTTGTATCTTTGCAGGGCTGTGAGCAGACGATGGTGCTGTCGACTGTCCGTCATTTTCTCCATTCTAAAAATATACTGTTCAATGACTTTGTTCTGATCAGCCTGGGGAAGACTTGTCGGTTGGTAGAGCGGAGCAAACGAAAAGGTGATCACCCCGATTGAGCTATGCTCTCCCAAATCCATGATTCCAAATTTGGGATTACCTTCATCTGTCAAATCCGGCAGCAGCGTTCGCGACAGGTTAAACTTGATGCCAGACCTTTTGGTTCGCCACGGGTCGGTCTCTTCGGTCCATGCTATGATCTGGCAGTCCTTGACTTTAATCGACCTTTTGACGGTCAAAGACAGCTGAAAACCATCGACGCCAGGCTCGCTTTCGCCAAAGGTAACTTCAGTCATCGACGTTTCTTCAATCTCTCCGGCTAGAGATTTCTGGTGCTCTTCTGCACAAGCAAATTTGGGAAGCAGGAAGCAGTAACAGACAATATAGAGTAGTTTACTCGCCAGATGTGTGCCCATCCAATTCAGCCCGTATAGGTGCAATATGCAGACTGATACTGATTGAGCAGAGCCAAAAGGCGTCGAGGCTGTTCTTCATCCGACACAGGCTGCATCAAGAATTGTAAAAAGGTAACGGGTTGCTCGATTTTGCCTTCACCAATGAATTTTTTTGATCGCATAACCGGCTTATAAGGGTGAAAAAACCTGAACGTAATTGAAGTCATCGCACTTTTGTTATCCTTTACCGGTGTGAAGACGTACTCTGACCCAATAGGCACGGTTGGATCGGGAATTTGGGTGCGATTAAGATCGAAAGTAATTTCCGAGTTAGGATCTTCGACGACGCCAATCGATATGGTTCTCGCTGTGATGTTACAGTTGCTGACTTCCATCTCGTGCATATCAGCAAAGAGAGGTGGATAGATGGACCAGCCAGCACCTTTGCTGCTTTCAGAGGACGGGTGGTCTGTTGTCCTGGACGCGTCTTCAATTTGACGAGCAAGATCCAATTGATCGTCTTCAGCAAATGCCGTTGTGGCACAAAGTACCGACATAACGACGCAAACCTTAATGTTGATCATATAGGCAGCCCCGCTTTACGCATGAGAGTGGAGAGTTCGTTGGTTCTGTCCGTGTCCAGTTGGCCTTTCAGGAAGCGCCGGATCTCCGGTAGACGAGTGTCGGTAAGATCGGTCAGTGCTTTTGGGCTGTAACCGATCCGGGAAAGACGGGCATCGAGATCATCAAACCCAACGGAGATGGTTTCTTCGACAATGTCGCGTGTGACCTGATCTGCGCCCATGCGGTAGGCATCAATGAACGCTCGATTCAAATGCTCGGCAAATTGCAGCGGGGTGGACAAACGTTCTGCCAGATACTCCTGTGCGGCGTCTTCAAAGACGTCAGACGGGTCAACCCCATCCGTCAGGCACTGCACCAGAAGCCAGGACACAAATTCCCGGCGTTCATCGCCAATGCTGCTGAACTCGAACTTTGTCGTCCGATGACCGATCTCTTCCATCGTCGCGCGCCGCAGGTCGTTCTGAAGCCGGGGGTGGCCAACAAGGACAACAGATAGCGAACCACCACCTGCGCTGATGACCTCCCGAAGCCGCTTCAAACCGTTCAACGTGTGACCATCCAGATCATGGGCTTCGTCGATGAAGAGAGCGATTGGTTTCTTGGCTTTTCGCACAGCTTCCTGAAGTAGCCTTTCCCGGCGTTCTGGTTGGGTGGGCACTTTCATGTCCGGGTCGCCGGTGATGTCGAGGAACAGTGCTGTGATCAGGGCGGGTAGAACAACACGCGGCTTATCGACCGACAGGCTGCGCGCCACGATGATCTTCTTATCTGCTGTGATCTGATCCTGAAGACGGTTGATCATCACGGTCTTGCCAACACCCACCGGGCCGGAAATGGCAATCAGATCCCCGGCCATGATGGCCGCCATCACATCCTCACGGAACTGGACCAGTCGCTCGGTTTCAAAGTATCCAGCCTGGCTCCACACGCGCTCGATGTGGAAATGCTGCATGACCTGCCTGTTTAACACCTGCTCGCCCCCCTTTCTTATTTCCCGCGCCGGAAGCGCTCTTTGATGGCCGTTTCGATCTCAGCTTTGTTCAGTGTCCGACCGACGAGTTCGCCGACAAATGCGCGGTCAATTGATGAAAGCTCTGCCAGCGGTCGGTCCAGTAGATAAGAAATCCCCCGCCGCGCGCTGAGTTCGTTTTCATAGGCAATCTGGCCCCACGGGTCAGGGCCGGTAAATTTGACCTTGGGCAGTGGCACCACCTCAGCCGGGGCGACATCAAAACCCGATCCGCCAAGCGCCGCGCGGGGCAAGCTTATTTGTTCCGCCAGTTTGGCGACCGCCTCAGCACGCTTTTCTCGGGGCGAGTGTTTGCGCTTTCGATATCGGTGCAACGGAATTGGCCCGCCTTCCGGTCGATAGGGACCATAGCGCTTATCATTCCACTCCACGAACAATTCGTGATCGAACAGACCCCACCATAACAGCACCTCTTCGCCCGCCAGATCGCCATCGACCTCGTAGAATGCTCCGTCAATCGACACCCGCGCATCGGCGGCAACCTTGCGGCGTTCTGGCTCACGAGCAAAGGCACAGAAGCGTTCCCAGGAACACATCTCGCGAATGCCGGTCTCCGGGAGGTTGGCAATCCAGTCATCGATCCGGCTGTGTTCCTCCCGGCGGTGGGGCTTGTCATTGTATTTGCCGATGAAGTTTCTCAGCCAGAGATTGGCCTCCGCTTCGGTTTCAGGCTTATGGAAATGATACAGCGTCTCATGGGCTTCTTTCACGGTTCTGAATGGGCGCTCCACCTTGCCCTTTGATCGAGCGGTGACGCGGGAACCGTCAGATCCGGCAGGCATGTGGGTTTTCCAGTCCACGCCGAGCCGTTCCATCACAGTCTGGAACACCAAGCTTTTCGCAACAGGGCCGTTGTCCAGATAGATCGTCTCGGGAATGCCCTGGAACTCTGTATCTTCCTTCGGGGCCATGGCGTTGAACAGGAAACGCAGCGCGCTTTCGGCGTCCTCGCCATAGACACAGCGGTATTCCTGATAGGATGTACCGGAGCGATCATCCACGACACTGTAAAGCATCATGGTTGGTTGGCCACGCTTCGGGTCCACCCATGCCGGTTGCTGAATGTGCTTCAAATCCGATGGGCTGATGTCGAATTGCCAGCAGGCATTGGAATAGCGGGCCTCAAACCGGACCGCGGGTGTTGCCCGGATCATTCTTGGCCGATCATATCCCCATGACCGCAGCCACCGGTTAACAGTTGTCGGTCTGAGCAAGCCTTTCACTGGTTGTACATGGCCTTCGGGTGTTTCCACTCCGTGCTCTTCCAGAAGCTCAATGGCCCGGTTGGTTGATAGATGGCGCCCCTTCTTGTTGCTCGTTCGCATTTTCAGTGCAGCGATGATTTCGCAGTAACGCGCCAAATCGTGCTCGGGGATGCCGCGCGGCTTGCCACGGTCAGCTCGCCGAAGACCCTTGGGTTGATGCAGTGACTTCAGGGCGCGATAGACAGTGGATGGGCTGACACCAAAGAGATCCGCGATCCGGCCAATTTCTTCCCGACGAGCGGCTGACCGCGGCGGCAATCCCGCCAACCGGGTTCTCAACGCCAGCAATGTCTCGACTGGTATGCGGATACCCCTATTTACCATCGGAAAACTCATCCACATAGGCGTAGAGCGTGGCCCGAGAGATACCCATCAGATTACAAATCTCCGGGATTGTATGTTCACGAGAATGGTAGAGTTGGACGGCATGAGCCCGTTTCTTGTGATTCAACACCTTCTTACGACCGCCCTTGCGGCCGCGTGCCCGCGCTGCCGTCAGACCAGCTTGTGTGCGCTCGCGGATAAGGTTGCGCTCGAACTCGGCCAAGGCGCCGAACATATGGAAGATGAGCTAACCGCCGCTTGAAGTGGTGTCGATGGCTTCCTGGAGGCTTTTCAGACCAACACCCATTTCCTTTAGTTCTTCAGCACGGGCAATGAGATCCTTCAGAGACCGCCCCATCCGATCCAGCCGCCAGACAACCAATGTGTCGCCCTCGCGAAGCTGCTCCAATGCCTTGATAAGACCTGGACGCTCAATTTTGGCCCCGCTTACCTTATCGTCGAAAATCCGCTCGCATCCTGCGGCACGCAATGCATCATGCTGCAAGGTAAGGCTCTGATCCTCGGTCGATACGCGTGCATAGCCAATGAGCATGGAAAACCGTCTGAATAATCAACTCGATTGCTCAAATGCATACGGTGATTTCCAGATGCGGTAAACAGACAAATTTGTTGCGCGGATTCAGTGCCGTCGAGATTGGTGCTGGCACCGTCTGACAAACCTGCGTTTGGTAGACGCGCAACAGCTGGATGTTTCGTTCCACCACGTTGCTTGATCTGCTTGCATTTGGACGCATCGAACTGCATCTCGTCAAAACACGCTTAACTTATTGAAAGAACACTGGGCAGCATGTCGAAGATAGCTAAATTTTCCCCGTTTCTATTGTTCGCGGCTGTGGTTTCTGCTTGTGCAACATCTCAAACGAGAGACACTGTGCAAACAAAATCCATCTCCGGTCAAACAGCCTACGCAGTCAGTGCTGGTGGCGCCATTCCAGACTTGCAAGGCAATGCCCCTGATCAAGCAGATATTGAACGTGGAATGAAGCGGATCGAATTCGGCACACATGGCACCGGTCTTCCCAGTCAGGCAAAAAACATCTGTCCCAACGGATACAAAGTCGCAGAATGCGGTGAGCCCAATGTTCGACCGGAAGGTCAAGGCGTTTGGAGCATCCAAGCCTATTTCTCAATCATTTGCGCGTAAATTAAGGAAAAACAATGAAGTTGAGTTTTAGATATGTAGTTGCTTTTGCTCCTGCGGTCTTTCTTTCTGCCTGCCTAAACACGACAACTGAGAGGCCAGCTACAGCCAGATTTGACGGTACAGCGATTGAACAACCCATCAACATTCTGGCCAATGCGTATATTAAAGGTAATCGACACACCAAGATCGATCACAACAAAATCGGTGCTGCGGCAAAATGCTCATATCAAGTCGGGAACACTCGAGGTCGTTTGACGACTCCGGCAACAATCAATGTTCCTATTACTGATCAGCCGCAGACGCTGCAGCTTGAGTGCGAGTTTGGCGAAGCGCCACAAACGGTTACAACCAACTTTGGGAAGACTTTCAGCTTCCCTGCATACACCGTTAAAGGGGGCGGCTCCGCACAATCCACCTGGAATCGTCGTAGCACAACCAAAGAAATTGGCTCCTTTCCTTTGAGCTATCGAATTCCAGAAAATCAGCAGTGGACGGATAGCGCAGCTCTCAGCGCTGTTGATGATCACGGTGCCCGTACTTTCCCTGGGATAATCGTCGTGAATCTTAATGGCCAGTTCTGAAGATGCTCATGAAGTACTTGTTGCCTGTTTGCGCCGCTGTGGTTCTTAGCATGCACGAAACGTCAGCCCATGAGGTGAACGTGGATTCACCCCTGACGCCCAGAGAAGAGATCGCTGGGGTTAATGCACCTCCATACCCACTCAGCGCCTTTTACGAAGGCGAAGTCGGCGCGATTTTTGAAAAGTCCAAATGCTTCGTACCAAAACAACGTTTGCAGAGCTATTCTATCGGCGAATGGATGGGTCATGCTTCCAATGAGGAACGCGCCAGGCTGGTTTGCGCCATCATTCTTCTAGCTCAGGGGCCGGAATACGTGGCGAGAACCAAAGCCCAGCCACCCCACGCGGAATATCTACGAAGTTCCACCCTGAAGGCATTTGTTTTGGCGGAAGCATTTCGAGCACCGTATAATCTGAGTGCTGTCGAAGCCCTCAGTACGGCGCTTGTTGTTTTGAACGGCGTGAACCCAATGGATCGGCGGGCATTACTTCGGGCCATTGCCGAGTGATGGCATTGAAGAAGACTGGCAGCCTGAAGACGAATATCCAGAAAAGTGTTCTGGATCTTGCATTTCTTGTAGCAATGCTAGGGTGCATCTATGGAGTCTGTTATGCGGCGTACACCTATTTTGTGGGTACTATTTTCGTCGATGTCAGGTCGTTGAACGCAAAGGGCTTTACTCACAAGGAAGCGTTGCTCCTGCTGGACTATTATGCGTCTGCGCCGAGGAAGTTTTTGCCTCTCGCAGGAATATTATTAATCATCAACATCTTGGCAGGGTGGTTGAAGAAACGCATCGACCGAAAAGAAGGTTTAAAGTAGGAAACCAATGCAGAACCTTAAATCAAAACTCCCTTATTTTGCACTCGGAGTGGCGGGCTATGCGTTGCTCAAGTTTGGATTTCTTTACTATGAAGGTTGGGGGGCGCCGAAAGGGCCAACAGCCTTCAAACGGCTTGGATTTGGATACGCAGCATTCGCTAACTATTGCCTACCTGCGGACGGAGATATCGAAAGGCAAAAACTTGGATTACAGCTGCTTGGCGGCACCACAGCGGCTTCAGTAATCAACAATGTGGAATACGAATACATCCGAAAAGACTCCCTTGGTGACGGGTCGATTGCGTACCAGATGAAAGACGATAGACCGGTATCGTGCCAAGTTGCGATAGACGCCAAACCCCAAGAGGCGCAAGAACTTCTGTTCTCAACGTTTTCACGGCTGGAGCAATGGGATAGCTCTTATGAACGAGTGGATATTGATGCCGATGAGCTGAAAAAAGCATATGGTGTCTCATTGACCTCTGACTTCTTTATTGACCAATCAGACAGCGCGAGAGGTTCACTGTTTTTTGCGATTTCACCTCTAAAAGTCGGTTCGGCTGAGCAAACGATTTTGACCTCTGGATCAATGCGATAGCGGAACACTAGATCGAGCTTATGAACTTCATCGAAAACTTCCATCATCACGCAAGGCCGAGGTCCCAATGAGACGAATTTACTTCCTGATTATCGCTCTAAGCTTGACCGCTTGCCGAGAAGACGCGTCAGCAGGTCCATCTTGGGAACATCCAGAGTTCGGTGTCGTCACGGCAGAACACCCAGCTTACAAGGAGGCATATGAAGCGTGCGACAAGGCGGTATATGGTGCTGGAGTCGAGATCAGCGGGAAAGCGTACACGTCAAAAACCGAAGTTTTCCAGAAGATAAAGCCAATGCTGAGTGTTGATAGAACAGAAGAAGAAAACGAAATCCTTCTTAAATGGTCGGGCGAATGGCAACCTGCGTTCATACAGTGCATTGCGGACAAGGGATTTTCGTTCCGAGAAAAATAATCTCCCTTTCCGTGGAGAAATTTCAGATTTCAACATTGCAGGTAATGTCGTCTGAGTTGGATGATTGCAGTCGCGTTGCAGATAAAGTGGTTACGGTCGCAAGCAATCTGGTTTGAAGTGCACTCATAGATGCAAACAACTTGGTCGAAAAATCAGGACGATTGCAGCCTGAACTGATTACGTTTGCAGTTCGCTACACTTAGCCCGCGAGCGCAGCAAATTTCTGAAAGCCGTTTTGCCCTGACACGATGATCTGGTCCTTTCGGATCATGTGGGCGGCCTCAATCCCGTCCAGAGTTGCCGCCGCTGAATGAAACGCTTTGAACCTCATGGTCGGGCGCGTGATCCTTTTGCCAAAGCGGTGATCCTGCTCGACGATGTTGTTGAGGTGCTTGGCCAGAACGGTCTGGATCAGAGGCCGCATACCCCTGATCTTCCGGATCACATTGACCGCCTCAATGCCAGCCAGATTGGCCCCACTTTGATCAATAACAATGCGTTCGGGGGCACCGTTGCTCTGAATAGCGTTCTTCAAAAATCGTCGTGCCGCAGCCGTGTTTCGGCGCTCGGACAACATGAAATCAAGGGTTTGCCCGTTTCGATCAACGGCTCGGTAGAGATACTTTCAGTTGCCTTTCACCTTGATGTAGGTTTCATCCATGCGCCAGGAATTGGCTGTTGGTCGTTTTCTGGTCTGAGCTGCCTTGGCAATCAGCGGCGAGAACTTCACGACCTAGCCGTTCAATGTCGCGTGATCGACATCCACCCCACGTTCGTGCATGATTTCTTCCAAATCCCGGTAAGACACACCAAAGCGTACGTACAAATACACCGCATAAAGGATTGCGCCCTTGGGATAATGGATACCCTTGAAATCAATCGTCACAGGTGGTTACTCGCCTTCAAAATCAAATACCCGCTGCTAACACAATACAACTCGCACATCCAATCCCAAAAATTTGCGACAGAGCCGTCTGAGAGATTCATTTTATTGTTGACCAAATGGAAACTATTTGTTTTATACAAAAAACAATAAGTTACAGGGTTGATGTTGTGAAGCTACATTCTCGTAGACAGAGAGCCACCTTTTTTCCTTCAACGAGTTTAGCGGGTGTTGGCCTGCTGACCTGATAGGCGTTTACCTGCCCGTGAACGAATGTTGGGAAATCGCTTCCCTACCACTTGGAGAACGTGATGGTTAAGGGTTACGCCTCGAGTATCAGAACGCCGAGTCATATGAGATCAAATCAGGGTTTTCAGGGATGGTTTGACAACCGTGGCGGATTTCGATTGCATCTCTGGCTGGCAAGACGTTGTTTGCCATCAGACTGGATTAAAGCAATGAGCCCTTGAAAAGGATTTATGCTACAAAACTGCTACCTATCTAATCAAGTTCAAAGCCATTGTAAAGTCTGAAATGAGGGCCCCTTATTGCTATATTATATTGTATATATTACTTTTGCCGCATTGAGTGCCGCGACCCTAATATATACAATATATGGCGGCGCGTTCGTGGCGATTTCGATGCTCTTAGGCTTGAGCCTTATTCACGCAAATATACATAAAAACAACTTCGTCATAATGCCCATAGCATTTTTGACTACATATATCTTGCTTGGCATCTTCCTCTCATATCATCCACTAACAAATATAGAAAGTTCAGGGTCTGGAACTGGTCAGCAATACAAGAACTATATTTAGAATGGAGAGTATACTTATGGCGGGAAACTACGAATGCTAAAATTCTTAGCCATCGGCTTCATAATTTACATGGTAGGTGAAACTTTCCGCGCATTTGGTGCAAAATCACTTTTCATGCATCCTCAAACAACTTGGCAATACCGTAATAGGGCATCCAGATGATTGGAAAAATGTTTAGATATTTCGCAATCCTTGCCGCTTTTCAAGTGGCATTACCAGCCTTTTCTCAGGTCTGTAGCGATAGAACTTGCCCGCCAATAGCGCGATATCAAATTTCTTGTCATACAAACCTTCTGTCGCCTCTCTTCTACTCATCTTTTGACTTAAACTCTATATATAAAGATAAACTTCTATTTGTATCGTATGGTGACGGTCGAGACCTTTCCTTCAACCCTAAAGAGTTCCGAATTGTAGACGGCGAAACACAGATGATGCGCGGCAGCGTATCAGACCTAAAACCACGATTGGCCCACATCAAAATGGATAACAATAGCGACGAGTTATCTACAGATATATTCGTTCAAGCTAACGAGTGGGAATGCACATTCTACGATCATGCTAACTCGGAGAATTACGAATGACTATGACAACGTCTCAAGCCGGAATTGATTTGATCACCAATTACGAGCAATTTCACTCTACTGCATATATCGCAGAGGCAGGTGGAATTTATACGATTGGATACGGTCATCGCGATCCGAGCATTACCGCTGGTATGGTTATCACCGAAGCACAGGCCCAAAATTATCTCCGCCAAGATTTGAGAGACGCTGAAGCCATCGTAAATGCAAACGTGAATGTTACGTTGACACAAAACCAATTTGATGCTCTCGTTAGCCTTACATTTAATGCTGGCGTAACCAATCCTAACGATTCTGTTTGGCGAGAAATAAATGCCGGAAATTTCCATCAAGCGATGATTGAGATTGGGTCATGGAGAAGAGCTGATCTCGGGGATGGTTTGGGGAACATACCAAGAGACGGACTAATTGCCCGTCGGAACGATGAAGTTGAGTTATTCATAAGTGGCGATACAACAAGAGACTATAATTATACCGATCACTACGCCAATCCTGACCAAATGGTTGCCTTCCTTTCTGCGGCAATCAAAAACGGTTTGAACAATGGAACATTGACCGCTGAAGATGCCGTCGCTTTGTTCCAAACAGCTCGCGACAATAATGATCAAAATCTGATGCGCGCATATATCAATGGCCTTCGAGCGAGTGACAGCAACTGCTTCCTTGCTGGTACAATGATTACAATGGCGGACGGGTCTAAGAAGCCGATTGAACAGATCAGGCCGGATGACTGGGTTCTGTCGATGGACCAGAAGACGGGACAAATGGTTCCCGGCAAGGTCACGCGCACGTTCCAGAACGAAGCCAAGATCGTCTTGGATTTCCACGGCACATTCGTGACCCCCGGCCACGTCTACTATCGCCCGGACAGCAAGAAGTCGTACAAGTACGAGACGCTGATCGACGTTCTGCGTGATGACGGCATTATCCAGAATCAGGACGGCACACTGATCCGCGCCGCCACGAATGTTCCCGTGGGCAGCCCACGCGACGGCTTTGTCAAAGCGGTCACAGGTCGACGCAATGCAGATGGTACTGTGGATATCAAGGATCAGGGCCGCATTCGCCTTGGTACCCGGTTTCTTGTGGGGGAGGCCAATGACCGCAAGTTCTGGGCAGTAGCCGATCTCATCGAAGCTTTGGGTGGTGTTGTTGATGAGGACGAACTGATCCGTGTGGGGGAGGGCGACCCCATGCCGTTCCACTGGGATTTTGGAGAGCTTTTACCCAAACCTGAAGATTTCGTGCTGGTATGCTCAGGCACCACACTTGAGGACATCTACAAGGCTGCGGAATGGGAAAGTCAGGGGCCGCGCCTTCCCGCGCCGATGGTGCTGGATCGCGGCCCGGTACAGCCTTTGTCCGAGATGGCTCTCTCGACCATGCCCCGTAATGAGCCCCTTGCGGTCAGACATAATCCAATGACGGCTTCCACTCCGCTACAGGGACCGAACCGTGAACAGCGCAAGGCGCTGGCGGCGAGGCAGCGCAAAGCCTCCAAATCAAAACCATCTCGTGTTTTGAACTAGGGAGCTTTGCCAGATGTCAAAGACGCAGAAGGGTGCGCTGAGCGCACTGGATGCCCCGACCTTTGCCGCCACCATGGGCAATGCGGTCTGGCTAATGACCATGTCCAAGGCCCATAAGGATCTTCCTATCCGCAGTATCGAGAAGACGGTCGCCACACCCACCCTGCTGCGGCGATTTCGGCTGTATTCCAAGGAGAAGCAGCCGGTGGCGTTAACCTGGGCGAATGTCTCGGGTGAGGTGAAGGCCCGCGTTGAGGCCGGGAACACAGATCTTGACATCAGGGACTGGACGTCAGGGGAACACATCGTGATTGTGGACTGCGTTTCCCCGTTTAACCCACCGGAACTCTTCCGGGAGAAATTTCTGTCATCGCTGAGCAAGGCTGGCGATGAACAAAAGAGAACGCATTCATAGGAATTTTAAGAGTTATGATGACCACTGACTTTATCCTCCGGACCCAAGCTCTAAATCCTGAGGCTGCGCTTTCGCTGCTGCAATTAGATGGGAGCACGCTTAGCTCAACCCTTCAACTCAGCCTGCAAATACCCACGAATGTCATGCCCGAGGCCAAGAGCCACCAGGTGTACAACTTCGAGGTCGCCAAGCATCATAACTACATCGCCGGCGGCATCCGTGTGCATAATGAATCTATATTATCCCATTTGGGAAACAACGGAATTCTCACTGATGTGAATCTGGATAATAGCATTGGTGAACACATCACTGAGCGCCGTGAGGCGATCGAAGAGTTTAGCCAACGAGACGGCAGTTT
>NZ_JWLJ01000026.1 GCF_000813985.1 Ruegeria sp. ANG-R | reverse complement strand
CCCTTCACCGGCGCTGCTGAGGCGGGGTTGGGACGCTGCGGGAGCGGCGGTGACGCTCAGGATAGACTGGGGGCATCTGAGGTTGGTAATTGGGCGGTTGCGCTGAGTGATTGGCGTTACGGTCTGGTTTTTGGCTCTGGGTGTTTTGTTCTTTGACATTGATGGATAACTGAAGAGATATGTGGGCGGTTTGGTTCGTTTCGACGGATTGAATGTCTGTATATCGCGCTGGTAGGGGTTTTGCCCCGATGACCAGTGTCAGCTTCACTGTTTGAGTGGTTCACCGGTTTCTTATGAAACCAGTGTACATCAAACAGATGACTTTTAGTGCGTTCTCTGGCCTAGCCGGGTTGGGGGAAGCTTATTCGCGCTCAAGTAGCCGAATAGGCGGTAGCGCACTAAAGATGTGCAGAGGTTCGAACGTCAAGGATAAGCACGTAAGTGCTTTTCAACTTGAGAGTTTGATCCTGGCTCAGAACGAACGCTGGCGGCAGGCCTAACACATGCAAGTCGAGCGCGCCTTTCGGGGTGAGCGGCGGACGGGTTAGTAACGCGTGGGAATATACCCTTTGGTACGGAATAGCCTCTGGAAACGGAGAGTAATACCGTATGAGCCCTTCGGGGGAAAGATTTATCGCCAAAGGATTAGCCCGCGTTAGATTAGGTAGTTGGTGGGGTAATGGCCTACCAAGCCTACGATCTATAGCTGGTTTTAGAGGATGATCAGCAACACTGGGACTGAGACACGGCCCAGACTCCTACGGGAGGCAGCAGTGGGGAATCTTGGACAATGGGGGCAACCCTGATCCAGCCATGCCGCGTGAGTGATGAAGGCCTTAGGGTCGTAAAGCTCTTTCGCCTGTGAAGATAATGACGGTAGCAGGTAAAGAAACCCCGGCTAACTCCGTGCCAGCAGCCGCGGTAATACGGAGGGGGTTAGCGTTGTTCGGAATTACTGGGCGTAAAGCGCACGTAGGCGGACCAGAAAGTTGGGGGTGAAATCCCGGGGCTCAACCCCGGAACTGCCTCCAAAACTATTGGTCTAGAGTTCGAGAGAGGTGAGTGGAATTCCAAGTGTAGAGGTGAAATTCGTAGATATTTGGAGGAACACCAGTGGCGAAGGCGGCTCACTGGCTCGATACTGACGCTGAGGTGCGAAAGTGTGGGGAGCAAACAGGATTAGATACCCTGGTAGTCCACACCGTAAACGATGAATGCCAGTCGTCGGGTAGCATGCTATTCGGTGACACACCTAACGGATTAAGCATTCCGCCTGGGGAGTACGGTCGCAAGATTAAAACTCAAAGGAATTGACGGGGGCCCGCACAAGCGGTGGAGCATGTGGTTTAATTCGAAGCAACGCGCAGAACCTTACCAACCCTTGACATCCCGGGACCGGTCCAGAGATGGATCTTTCACTTCGGTGACTCGGTGACAGGTGCTGCATGGCTGTCGTCAGCTCGTGTCGTGAGATGTTCGGTTAAGTCCGGCAACGAGCGCAACCCACATCCCTAGTTGCCAGCAGTTCGGCTGGGCACTCTATGGAAACTGCCCGTGATAAGCGGGAGGAAGGTGTGGATGACGTCAAGTCCTCATGGCCCTTACGGGTTGGGCTACACACGTGCTACAATGGCAGTGACAATGGGTTAATCCCAAAAAACTGTCTCAGTTCGGATTGGGGTCTGCAACTCGACCCCATGAAGTCGGAATCGCTAGTAATCGCGTAACAGCATGACGCGGTGAATACGTTCCCGGGCCTTGTACACACCGCCCGTCACACCATGGGAGTTGGTTCTACCCGACGGCCGTGCGCTAACCTTTTGGAGGCAGCGGACCACGGTAGGATCAGCGACTGGGGTGAAGTCGTAACAAGGTAGCCGTAGGGGAACCTGCGGCTGGATCACCTCCTTTCTAAGGATGTTTCTAGCATCACAGAGTTCGCTCTTGATCGTGAAACACTTAGCAGAAGATCAACAAACAAAGTTGATCAAACTCATGGACCGAGCCGTCCTCATATCTCTTCAGAACACATCAGGCCGACCGGCCTGTCTGGGTCGGTAGCTCAGGTGGTTAGAGCGCACGCCTGATAAGCGTGAGGTCGGAGGTTCAAGTCCTCCTCGACCCACCAAGCCTTTTGCGGAGCAAGGGGCGTTTTTTGTGGGGCCTTAGCTCAGCTGGGAGAGCGCCTGATTTGCATTCAGGAGGTCAGGAGTTCGATCCTCCTAGGCTCCACCATTTACCCGATCAGATCGTTAAGCACCTTTTTTGGTTCTTAACCGTCCGATTGGACGTCTCGTCCAAGTCACCCGTAAGGATGACGGACACATCAATTGACATCGTATAGAGAGAAATCAATCAACACTGTTTGATCGTGCCGAGTGTGGCGCTGATCTCGGTCGTTCTCATCTTCGGATGAGCGGCGCAGTTTGGGTCTAGCCGGCCTTTAGTGCGTATCGCGACTGAAAAGAACAGAGTTGTCCAAGTCAAATATACTAACCCGAGCGACCTGCGTTGATCAGCTGCACGGCTGAGAGACCACATGGGGTTGCTCAATTGTCCTCGTCCAAGTGGCGGGGGCGGGAAATGTATGTTTTTGGTTCAGAAGAATGACTGCCTTTAGTTACCAGCTGGGCGGTCTCGATCGATTTGATTACTAGCGCAGCTTCGGTTGTGTGCGGTCAAACGCACTCAAGTAGCCGAATAGGCGGTAGTGCCAATATCAAGTCTTTCTTTTTCTGGATCAAATCAAGCGCGAGAAGGGCGTTTGGTGAATGCCTTGGCAGCAAGAGGCGATGAAAGACGTGATACTCTGCGATAAGCCATGGGGAGCTGAGAATAAGCTTTGATCCATGGATCTCTGAATGGGGCAACCCACCTGAAAGCTTCATATTGTTATCTTTGATACTCAATATGGGGTTTAAACAGGTACTTAAGACCTGAATACATAGGGTTTTAAGAGCAAACCCGGGGAACTGAAACATCTAAGTACCCGGAGGAAAGGAAATCAATTGATACTCCCCTAGTAGCGGCGAGCGAACGGGGACCAGCCGAGCCAGATAAGTGACTAGAACACGTTGGGAAGCGTGGCCATAGCGGGTGACAGCCCCGTATAGGAAGCTTTGATGGACGTATTAAGTAGGGCGGAACACGTGAAATTCTGTCTGAAGATCGGAGGACCACCTTCGAAGGCTAAGTACTCCTTGCTGACCGATAGCGAACCAGTACCGTGAGGGAAAGGTGAAAAGCACCCCGACGAGGGGAGTGAAACAGTACCTGAAACCGAACGCCTACAATCAGTCGGAGGCTCCTTGCGAGCTGACGGCGTACCTTTTGTATAATGGGTCATCGACTTGGTCTCACGAGCAAGCTTAAGCCGTTAGGTGTAGGCGTAGCGAAAGCGAGTCTTAATAGGGCGCATGAGTTCGTGGGATCAGACCCGAAACCGAGTGATCTAGGCATGGCCAGGTTGAAGGTAAGGTAACACTTACTGGAGGACCGAACCCACATCCGTTGAAAAGGATCGGGATGAGCTGTGCCTAGGGGTGAAAGGCCAATCAAACTCGGAGATAGCTGGTTCTCTGCGAAATCTATTTAGGTAGAGCGTCATCCGAATACCCCGGGGGGTAGAGCACTGGATGGGTAATGGGGCCCCACAGGCTTACTGATCCTAACCAAACTCCGAATACCCGGGAGTACTAGATGGCAGACACACTGCGGATGCTAACGTCCGTAGTGGAGAGGGAAACAACCCTGACCTACGACTAAGGCCCCCAATTCATGGCTAAGTGGGAAAGCAGGTGGGACGACCAAAACAACCAGGAGGTTGGCTTAGAAGCAGCCATCCTTTAAAGATAGCGTAACAGCTCACTGGTCTAAATAAGTTGTCCTGCGGCGAAGATGTAACGGGGCTCAAGCCATGAGCCGAAGTCTAGGGATGCGTAAGCATCGGTAGCAGAGCGTAGTGTGACATAGCACTTATCTTGTATTATCGCCGGTCATTTGGTGCGAGCAATCGCGCTCAAGTAGCCGAATAGGCGGTAGCGCAAGATAAAGTGCTTTCGATGAAGCGGGCGCGTGAGCGATCCCGTGGAGAGATCACTAGTGAGAATGATGACATGAGTAGCGACAAAGAGTGTGAGAGACACTCTCGCCGAAAGTCCAAGGGTTCCTGCTTAAAGCTAATCTGAGCAGGGTAAGCCGGCCCCTAAGCCGAGGCCGAAAGGCGTAGGCGATGGGAACTAGGTTAATATTCCTAGGCCAGGAGGATGTGACGGATCACAGGTGTAGTTCAATCTTATCGGATTGATTGGGCTGCTGAGTGGTTCCTGGAAATAGCCCTCCATCAGACCGTACCCTAAACCGACACAGGTGGACTGGTAGAGCATACCAAGGCGCTTGAGAGAACGATGTTGAAGGAACTCGGCAAAATACCTCCGTAAGTTCGCGAGAAGGAGGCCCGGTTCCTAGGCAACTAGGGGCTGGGGGCACAAACCAGGGGGTGGCGACTGTTTATTAAAAACACAGGGCTCTGCGAAGTCGCAAGACGACGTATAGGGTCTGACGCCTGCCCGGTGCCTGAAGGTTAAAAGGAGAGGTGAGAGCCTTGAATTGAAGCCCAGGTAAACGGCGGCCGTAACTATAACGGTCCTAAGGTAGCGAAATTCCTTGTCGGGTAAGTTCCGACCTGCACGAATGGCGTAACGACTTCCCCGCTGTCTCCAACATCGACTCAGCGAAATTGAATTGCCTGTCAAGATGCAGGCTTCCCGCGGTTAGACGGAAAGACCCCGTGCACCTTTACTACAGCTTCGCACTGGCATCAGGATTGTGATGTGCAGGATAGGTGGTAGGCTTTGAAGCGGAAACGCAAGTATCCGTGGAGCCTCCCTTGAGATACCACCCTTCGCACTCTTGATGTCTAACCGCGGTCCGTTATCCGGATCCGGGACCCTGCGTGGCGGGTAGTTTGACTGGGGCGGTCGCCTCCTAAAGCGTAACGGAGGCGCGCGAAGGTTGGCTCAGAGCGGTCGGAAATCGCTCGTTGAGTGCAATGGCAGAAGCCAGCCTGACTGCAAGACTGACAAGTCGAGCAGAGTCGAAAGACGGCCATAGTGATCCGGTGGTCCCGAGTGGAAGGGCCATCGCTCAACGGATAAAAGGTACGCCGGGGATAACAGGCTGATACTGCCCAAGAGTCCATATCGACGGCAGTGTTTGGCACCTCGATGTCGGCTCATCTCATCCTGGGGCTGGAGCAGGTCCCAAGGGTACGGCTGTTCGCCGTTTAAAGAGGTACGTGAGCTGGGTTTAGAACGTCGTGAGACAGTTCGGTCCCTATCTGCCGTGGGTGTAGGAGACTTGAGAGGAGTTGCCCCTAGTACGAGAGGACCGGGGTGAACGATCCACTGGTGGACCAGTTGTCGTGCCAACGGCAGTGCTGGGTAGCTATGATCGGACAGGATAACCGCTGAAGGCATCTAAGCGGGAAGCCCCCCTCAAAACAAGGTCTCCCTGAGGGCCGTGGAAGACCACCACGTCAATAGGCCGGAGATGTAAGCGCAGTAATGCGTTCAGTTGACCGGTACTAATCGCCCGATAGGCTTGATTTGATCCAGTAATGGAAAGACAAATCAAAAGCATACACTGACCTTGAGTTGGACAACGTTGATTGACGTGAAACCCCGTAAGGGGTGACATAACAACCGTGCGGCAACGCGCATTCGCTTCGCGAATACGCTGCCTGCCGCGCGTCGCGTTTGCTTCGCAAAACGCGACGTGGGCTTTTCCTCGGTTTGGTGGTCATAGCGCAAGTGAAACACCCGGTCCCATCCCGAACCCGGAAGTTAAGCACTGCCGCGCCAATGGTACTTGGGCTTAAGCCCCGGGAGAGTAGGTCACCGCCAAACCTAGTAAAAGCCCACAGCCTCTCTAACACACGATGATAAAAA
>NZ_JWLJ01000025.1 GCF_000813985.1 Ruegeria sp. ANG-R | reverse complement strand
GTGTGAAAAGCGGAGGCATTTTTACGGCAATCTACGCTATATGCCCGACCTTAGAATATGATCGTCGCCGGATAATTCTGGGCTAGCTTGGTCGTAGGTGCCGCCGTGCTGTGGAGGCTGTCCTTTTCCGTTTAGTAGCAAAAAGCGCAGTTACGGCAATACCGGCCAGTGCACCAGCAATAACCCCTGACATCGTATGCGCGTCGAGCATAATTCGGGCATACATTGTCAGGAAAAGCACCGGTAGGACAATGAGCCCAAACCATATGCTGTAGCGCCGCATCAGAAAATAAGCGGCGGTTGATGCCATAGACGAATGGCCGGACGGCATATTGTGATTGCTTTGTGGACCATGGGGTCTCTGGCCAACCCGTGTTCCCATGATGTTTACGTTGTTGAACAGGTATTTACCGCCGTGGGTTACTCCGGCCACTGCAAAGGAAGATACCAGCAGTTGTTTAAAGCCTGTCGCATCCCTGAGAACCAGAGGCACCGCAATCTGTAGAGCGGTGTTGATGAAACGTCCGTAATCTTCTGTCATGACGACGACCTCGGACTCGCGCCCGTTTTTGGACTGCGCATAGGTGCCATTGATATCGGACGGATATAGGGCCGTGACAAGAAAACTGAGGAGAAACGTCGTAAATAGGACAGGATGACGTAGAAAGCGCTGCTGCGGCATGCGCAGTACTTCAGAGAACCGCATGTTTCAGGTCCTTTGTAGGGGATGGAAGATGTCGAATTTCGGGAGGTAGATTTCGCTGCGTAGCCCCAGAGCACCCAGCACGCTGTGAAAGACAAAGTCGTGGGGGTAGGTGGTGTCCTGCACGATTGCCTGATCGGTTAACCCGCGGGCCTCTTTAAAGCTGTCGGACATCCAGACAAGAAAGGGTATCTGGCGCTGTTCGTCCGGTGCCACGGCATTCGGAGCGCCATGAAGATACAGACCGTTCTCACCAAGCGATTGTCCGTGATCGGCCACATAGATTACGGCGACGTCAGCATCTTGAATGCCTTGCAGTTCCGTAACCAGAGATGCGTTCAAATAGTCAGTGAACAGTATCGAATTGTCGTAGGCGTTTTGCAGCTCTTCCGACGTGCAGGATGCGACCTGAACCGTCTTGCAGACCGGGGTAAAGCGTTCAAATTCGGGCGGGTATTTTGAATAATAGGCCGGTCCGTGACTGCCAGACTGATGCAGAACGACGAATATTCTGTCTGCGCTCGAACGATTGAGCTGATCCGCCAAGCCGTTCAAAAGTACCGCGTCGTCAACGGTCTCGGGGCAATTCTGGCCATCGCAGGCTGCCAAGATTTCGGATGCGCGGGCGTAAGTGTCCACCTTTAGAGGGGGTTCACCGAAATTGTTGCTGCGCCAGATCGTTTCAACGCCGTGCCGCGTCAAATAGCTCGGCAGTGGTTCGAAACCCGACTTTGCAGGGCTGGAGCTGCCTTGGTGGGACAAGATACAAGCAACCGAGGCAATCGTATATGTGGCGCAGGATTGTCCGGGGGGAAAGACAACAAAGGATGCGTCTCGCGTGTATGGGTTTGTGTCCTTGTCATACCCATAGTGGCTAAAGCTTTTGGCGCGGGCCGCTTCGCCAATGACCAGAACGACAATCTGTTTTCTGCCATCAAGTGGTGTTGTGACGATCTCGGCAGGGGGAAGCAGAACAAATTCGCGGTTGTCCGAAGCTTCCTGTTTCAGGTAGCGGATCGTGTTGACCGTGTATGACCAGGGCAGAACCCGGCCTCCCAGACGCGGTGCATGTGCATCGAACCAGAACCAGGTCGTCGAGGTGTAAAACAGCCACGTCGCCAAGAGCAGTATCGTGCCAAAAACCGTGGCCACATATGTCAACCAACCCGAGCGCCTGACCTTAATCGCAGCAACAGCCAAAGACGGGATGACACCCAAGCCAACCACCCAAAGCAACATGGCTGGATGCCACAGCTGACCGGCCTCACTTTGGTCCGTGTTCAGAATGTTGCCAATCATGGTCCGGTCAAGTTCGACCGCGTATTCCGACATGAAATAAAGTGCGGCCGAATTGGCCAGAAGGATCGCAATGCAGATCCCCTTGAGTACTGCAACTGGCAATATGCCCAGCACGAGCAGAATCAGGAACAACAACGTGAACTGGACCAATTCCAGTGTCCCAAAAACCAGCACGTCTCCGGATTGTCCAAAGTCCAGCAACGGTAGCGAGAAATTCAGAAGTGGCCCCTGAAACAGCAGCAGATTCAGGCAAGAAAACAAGCCGCAAAACAGTATCAGAGAAATGCGGTAGGGTTGGTTGAGTGTTTCGGGTGTGTGCCGGTCAGCCGGTTCATGGCCTTCATTGGCCGATGGGTTTAGTGACATTGCGCGCCTCGGAAATTTAGGCGACGCAATCACCCTTTAAGCTTACGCCAATCTTACGCGCGAAAACACTGGGCGCAGATTTCGAGAAATCCCATGGGGCAGGTGGCACGGTGTAAGCTTCACGTAAGGTGTTGGAAGTAGTCGGCGCGCAGAATTCTTCTGGATAGACCGATGCACCTAATCCCCATGCCCGAAAAAGGGCTCCTGAATAGCTTTCCCAGAGTTACGCCGGTACAATTGAATCTTTTGGTTGGCGTCTTTTTTCTGTTGGCCTTCAACCGAACGTTCTGGTCGATCGGCTACCGGCTTATGGATGGCAACATCTTTGATCTGTTTTTGTTCGGTTTTGGTGTCTGCATGTTGACGCAGGTGGTTCTTGCGTTCTTCGGATTTCGCTATCTACAGAAACCCATTCTGATCTTTCTGCTTCTGGTGGGGGCTGCTGCGTCTTACTATGTTGACACTCTCGGTGCCGTTATCGATCGGGAGATGATTCAGAATATTCTGACCACGACATTTGCCGAATCCAAGCATCTTGTGACGCCTGGATATGTTTTGCATATGGCAGTGTTCGGAGTCAGTCCGTCAGTTCTTGTCGCGGTTATCCCGGTCAAGCGCGCAGGATTCGTCAAAACTGTTGTCGTTCAATCGGCAACCGCGGCTATGGCGCTAGTGCTCTGTGTGGGTGCGCTTTTGGTTAATCTAAAAACCTACTCGGTTATTTTGCGCGGTAACAAAGAACTGATGCGCAGCTATCAACCAGGGGCACCGCTGAACGGCCTAATAAAATATGCGACAATGGTCACCAAAGCGGCTGTAATGGAATTGCAGCCACGCGGTCGCGACGCTGTTCGGGTGGGTGCATTGGCCGAATCCGACAAACCTGTCCTTACTGTGATCGTTGCAGGTGAGACGGTTCGGTCGCAGAATCTGGGCCTTGCCGGATATGAGCGGAATACAACGCCAGAATTGTCGAATACACCAAATCTCGTGGCATTTACCGATGTCCAAAGTTGTGGCACCGCAACCGCCGTTTCCCTACCATGTATGTTCTCGCGCTTTGATCGGCAAAACTATTCATACGAAAAAGGCCTCTCAAACGAAAACCTGCTCGATATCGTCAATCATGCAGGTGTGAAGGTGGAATGGTGGGATAATAATACAGGCGACAAGGATATCGCTGCGCGTCTTCCAACCCGAAGTTACACCCATACTGACGATCCTGAGAATTGTGCGGCTGGAGAATGCAGGGACGGTGTCTTTTTAGACCCTCTCGCTGCATCGCTTATCTCGATAAACGAAGATACGACAATCGTTCTGCACATGATCGGCAGCCATGGCCCCGCCTATGATTTGCGGTACCCGGAAGAGTTTCGCAAGTTCACCCCCGTGTGTGGAACTCCCGAGCTCAAGAACTGTTCGGACGAGGAAATTCGCAACAGCTATGACAACAGCATTCTCTATACTGATCATGTGGTGTCGCAGATCATCCAAATGCTGCAGAACCGTCCCGATATTGCTTCGTCACTTGTCTATGTTTCAGACCACGGAGAATCGCTTGGGGAAAACGGTCTTTACCTGCACGGTGCGCCATACTTTATGGCACCGGAGACACAAACCACAGTGCCCATGCTTTTCTGGTTTTCAGACAGCTATTTGGAAGAACGACCCCTTGATTTAAACTGCCTGAAGGATCGTGCGGAACAACCCGCCAGCCACGCCAATCTGTTTCACTCGGTATTGGGTCTATGGGACATAGAAACAATTGAACGGCAGGCCGAAGAAGATCTGATTGGCGGATGCCAAATCGAAGAAAAGGACACCCCAAGTTGAATGCTGACAATGAACAACAGGCCCGTCCGCCGCGAATCTCGGGATTTAGCCATGTATTTGCGGCATTTGGCTATTCTATGGGTGGTCTGAAACGGCTGCGCGCGGAAACGGCCTTTAATCACGAGCTGATTATGTTCGTTTTTGCCGTATTTATTTTGGTATGTGTCGGAGCTTCGCTCAATTACCTTCTATGTGCGACTGCGCTGTTTCTTCTGCTGCTTGCAGCAGAGGCACTGAACACTGCGATTGAATGTATCGTGGATCATGTGTCGCCGGGATACAGCATCGTAGCTCGTGATGCGAAGGATCTGGGTTCGTTTGCGGTGTTTTGCCTGCTCGTTGTGAATACCGGGTTCTTTGTCTTTGCTCTCTGGAAAACCCTTCTGTGAAGAAACCACGTTCATGTCGAATCCTTTGAAGATTATCGCCGTTCCAATGCACCCCGAAGGGCGCAAGTTTGTGGCTGCTTTTACTGTAGGCGCTGTGCTGTTCGGCTGGCTTTGGGCACCGCTTTTCTGGATTGGGGCGGGATTGACTGTCTGGTGTTACTACTTTTTTCGTGACCCGGTCCGGTCGGTTCCGCAACTTGAAGGGGCTGTTCTGTCACCAGCTGATGGCGTCGTGTCGATGATCACACGTATGGTTCCCCCAGATGAACTTGCATTGGAACGCAAGGAATGCGTCCGCGTTTCCATTTTCATGGATGTGTTCAACTGCCACGTGAACCGGATGCCCATTGAAGGGCTCATAACCAGAGTTTCTTACCACCATGGCAAGTTCCTGAATGCATCGCTGGACAAGGCAAGCGAACACAATGAGCGTAACGCTCTGACCATTCGCAGCGAAACGGGTGCAGAAATAGGTGTTGTGCAGATTGCCGGCCTGGTAGCGCGTCGTATTGTTTGTTTCGCCAATGAAGGCGATACGCTGCGCGGCGGTGACCGGTTTGGTCTGATCCGTTTCGGTAGCCGATTGGACATCTACCTGCCACCGGGGGTTAGCCCGCAGGCCACTTTGGGCCAGACCACTGTCGCGGGAGAGACTATTCTGGCAAATCTGCGCCATCCCGATGTGACATGGAAGGAACGCCGCGTTTGAAACAGATTGAGCTTGAATCCCGACGTATCCCCCTACTTGCGTTCATTCCTAACCTGATCACATTGTTCGGGCTGTGCCTCGGTTTGGTCGCGCTGCGATATGCGTTGACCGGTCGGCCCGAGCTGGCAATCGTGTTGCTGCTGTTTGCTATGCTGGCGGATACGGCGGACGGAAGAGCAGCTCGGCTACTGGGGTCTGAATCAGAATTCGGGGCAGCTCTCGACACGCTGAGCGATTTCTTCAACTTCGGTGTCGTGCCCGCCGTACTTCTGTATCAGAATCTGTTTTTTGGTTCCGAAGTCGAACGCGTCGGATGGTGTGCACTTGCTTTCTATTGTGCCTGCTGCGCCATGCGTCTGGCGCGTTTTACGGCAACAACCGGAGACGAAGGGGCGAATGGGTCGCTATGCTTCCTCGGCGTTCCGGCTCCGGCATTGTGCTGTTTGGTATTATTGCCAATGTTTGTAAGGCTGTCTGGGTACGAACAAATCACTGGCTACTTAGTCATTTCTTACGTGGCTGGGGTTGGATTTCTCGCGATCAGCCGCTTGCGTACCCCATCAATCAAGTCACCGATCCTGCCGCGAACCTTTGTTCCGGTCTCTATGGTCATGGCCGCTGCTTTTGTTATCTGTCTGACCGTGTTCCCGTGGCCAAGCCTGATCGTCGCTGACCTGATATACATCGCTTCTTTGCCCTATGCACATTCTGCTTTCGGTAATGGAACATCTCCAGAGGGAGGCAGGCAGAAATGAAAATCCTGATTCTCGAAGATGCCGTGTCGTTGGCTGAGGCGGTCGTGGATCATCTGAATTTGCATAACCACGTTGTGGATCACTTTACCCATATCGAAGACGCGGAAACAGCCCTTTTGACCATGTCCTACGACGTGGTTTTGCTGGACCTGAACCTACCCGATGGCAGCGGAATTTCCTTGCTGAAGAAAATGCGGGCGAATGGGGCGAAAAATCCGGTTCTTATTCTGACCGCGCGCGACCAGATCAGAGATCGCATCGCAGGTTTGGATGCTGGCGCTGATGACTATATCGTCAAACCTTTCGACTTGGATGAGCTTGTGGCGCGGATCAAAAGCGTGGCCCGTCGCAGTCAATTGCTACCCGACGAAAGCCGACCATTGGGCGATTGCGTAATCGATGTTAAAAACCGCACCGTCGAACGCGGGAATGACAGCGTCGCATTGACAAGGAAAGAGTGGATTCTACTTGAACTCTTGTTGCGGAGGCCTGGCAATATCGTCGAAAGAACCACTCTGGAAAACGCTCTTTATTCATTTGATGAGGATATCGAAAGCAACGCTTTGGAAGTTCATATCAGTAGAATGCGCACCAAGCTCGGGCGCAGCGTGATTAAAACGCACAGGGGGCTAGGATACAGCGTCTGACCAGATATTTTAGTCCGAACAGCATTGTGAAGCTGACCAGACGGGCGATGTTGTTGTCCGTTTGCTTGGCTATCATTGTCGGGTTTGGCCTGTCTGCTATCGTTGTTCGCCGGGAGGCGGACGAGATGCTGGACTTGCTGCTGATGCAAACGGCCCTTCTGATCTATCCCGACGTGGTCGATTTTGCCGATGGCGCAAAGCCGCATGGCGATGAAGCTGACCGCCGGGCTCTGGCCGAGCTTGGCAACACGCCCGTGTATCAATTGTACGGTGTCGACGGCGTGGTGACTTATAGATCACCTAACCCCAACGGCATTGTGTTTCCCGACACCCTCGCGCCATCTCAATTCGTCAGTAGGGACGGTTATCGTTTTGTCTCTGTGCAGTCGGCCATCGAAAAGCCCTTGTTGGTGGTTGGCTTGAGTGCCGCGAAGCGAAACGAACATATGCTCGAAAATCTGGCCGGTCTTTTGGGTGCACTTCTGCTTACTATTCCGGCCGGATTTCTGGCTGTACAGCTAAGCAGCCGCTTGATACGCCGCCCGGTTTTGAAACTGGCAGATCAGATTTCTGCGGTGAATGAACAAAACCTCAAGGACATTGACCCCGAACTTACCCTGCAGGAGCTGCGGCCTGCCGTCGAAAGCATCAACCATCTGACCACAAGGCTGGAACAGACTATTGCCGCCGAGCGCAGTTTTGCTGCGAATGCCGCGCATGAGCTTCGAACCCCTTCAGCCACAGCGTTGGCCCATTTGCAGCACTTGCGCGCAAGCAGCGATGATGCAGGTCTTCGGGATCGTATCCTCAAGGCTGAAGATGCACTCAAGAGTCTGGGCATTATCGTGGAACGATTACTACAGCTGTCTCGGGCGGATGCGGGTCTTGGAACAGCGGAAACGGCGATCGACGCAGGCGAAATTCTGCGTCTGCTCTTGAGCGAAAGATCAGGACGCCCGGGTAGTGGGGACCGCTTACAGATGATTGGAAGCGGCGAGAGGTTTCTGACCTTCGTCGATGCGGATGCTCTGGCGATTATTCTGGGTAACCTGATCGACAATGCACTGGCGCATGGCGCGTCCGAGATGCCCGTAGAAATTGATATATCGACACCCGGTGTCATTGTCGTTCGAAATCGCGGTGCATGTCTGACGCCCGATGATCTTGAAGGTTTGCGGCGACGGCATGAACGCGGGAACCGCAAAACCGAAGGTTTTGGATTGGGTCTTGCGATCGTGGATGCCCTTTGTCGTCAGGCAAATATTGACCTGCGTTACACGTCACCGCCAATGGGGTGGAGTGACGGTCTGGAAGTTCGCCTTGAGTTGCCTGCGGCCCCGTAAGGTTCGCGTAAGCCTCGCGTCATAGATCACTCTCAAATGTATGAACCCGGCATTCTGGATGCCGAAGCATTTGGGAGAGTCTTATGGCTGAATTCACGCGCAGGCAATTTCTGGCAAATATGGGTGCCGGAGCAATCTTTTTGTCTATGGGGTCCAAGCAGACATTCGCGCAAAACAGCAAAATGCTGTCGCCGTTGCCGATGATTGACGCTTCAGCCGGTTCCGAAGCCTCTGTAGCCTTGAATTTGCAACAAGGTTTCCATGATTTTGGAAACGGTCATAAGGCAGCAACATACGGTATCAACGGCAACTATCTGGGACCTGTGGTTCGGGTCAAAAAGAGTCAGAGCATTCAATTCGATGTGACAAACAACGTCGACGAAACAGCCGCGATCCACTGGCATGGTATGCATATCCCCGGAAACGTCGATGGTGGCCCGCATCAGGCGATTGCGGTGGGCAAAGCATGGAATCCCGTGCTGGAAATCAAAAACCGGGCTTCAATGAACTGGTACCACGCCCATACCCATGGCCGCACAGGCTATCAGGTCTATACCGGGCTCGCAGGTGTCCTGCTAGTTGAAGATGACGATAGTATCGCTGCGGATCTTCCTAAGACACATGGCGTAGATGATTTTGTCGTTGTCCTGCAGGACAAATTGGTCGGATCAGATGGGAGCGTGATCTACTCCCCCAAAAACGTCAACAATGCCATAGCGGTTAACGGAATCCTCGCCCCGACGCTGCAAAACGTCGCCCCCGGCTTGGTTCGCCTACGGATTTTGAACGGATCCAACGGAGCCTTTATCAAGCTTTCTCTGGCAGATAATGCGCCCTTGCACGTCATCGCGTCAGATGGCGGGTTTCTTTCTGCGACTGTATCCCGGGATTATATCATTATGTCACCGGGTGAGCGGTACGAAGTTCTGGTCGATACGAGCAAAGGTGACGTATCGTTGCAAACTCTGCGTTTCGATGATGAAGAAATCACGGCGCAACCCGGACGTGTCGATACCACCCTGACCGCTGCGCCAGAGATCGCGCTCACTTTGACAGCAGACAGTGAGCTCAAAGGGTTTACAGGATCGCTTCCGGGAACATTGGCTTCAGTTGCCGCAGCGGACCCGTCCCAGGCGGTTCGGATACGAGAATTTGTGCTAAGCGAAGACGTCGCACCCCGGTTTGCAGCCATGGCACATAGACTGGGAAATCACTGTGCAGATCACGATCATGCAGCAATGGGCATCAACGGCCGTCCTATGGACATGGCATTCATAAACGAAACCGTTCCCATAAACGAATACGAAATCTGGCGTGTGCGTTCTGAAGACGGCGCGCATCCCTTCCATGTGCATGGCTGTTCCTATCGTATCCTGAAACAGATGGGGCAGACTCCACCGGACTATGCCAGCGGCTGGAAGGACATGATGTACGCCGCGCCAGGCTCGGTATCCGAACTTTTGGTTCGCTTTGACCACCAAGCCGACGCAAAGACTCCGTACATGTATCACTGCCACATCCTAAAACACGAAGATTGCGGAATGATGGGGCAGTTCACCGTGGGCAAGGAACCCGCGTATTCCGCACCGCTGGCCATCTGAGTCAGGATTTCTTCCCAACATTAAATGAGGAGTTTCGGAGTGAAACTGAAGTTGACTGTCTCGGCAGCCTTGGCCGGTCTGGCGGTAGCGTGTACTGCGGCTACCGCCGAAGGAACCCTGGACCGACCGTTAAATGAACGGGACTGGTTGCTGAGCGCTGAAACCGAAGATGCGCGGATGGAGTTGCTGCAGCAGTATTTACGCGGATTTGATCAGCCCATGTGGGAGGTTGGCGCGCGTTATCAAAAGATTTACGAGGCTCTCGAACTGGAGAACTATGATCTGGCAGTCTATCACTGGAAGAAGATCAAAACCACGATCCAGAACGGCTATCTCAAACGCCCCGCCCGTCAGGCGAATGCTGACGCGATCCTGTTGAACGACAATTGGGCCGCAATCCTGGCGGATTTCGAAAGCCGGGACATTGGTCGCGCTTGGGAAGGTTTTGATGTTGCGCGAAGCACGTGCATGTCCTGCCACGAGGCTGAGAATGTTGGCTGGATGAACGACCAGCCGTTGTTCCTGACAACCGAGCCAAAACAGTAAAACCCGACAGTAAACAGCCCGTGCATCAAGCTTGGGGAAAGGGCAAAACTTTGAAAAGACGAGAGTTTCTGAGAAATGCTGCTTTGGCAACCACGGCATGTTTGATTGCCGGTCGCAGCAGCGCCCAGCCTCAAGTACACGTCGTTGAGATGATGCGCGGGAATCTGTTTTCACCGAAATTTCTTGAAGCAAATGTCGGGGACATTGTTCGCTTCGTCAATGTAAGTGGCAGTCACAACTCGGAATCTATTCCGGGAATGATACCTGACGGTGTCGCGCCCTGGAAAAGCAAGCTGCGCAAGACGTTTGA
>NZ_JWLJ01000024.1 GCF_000813985.1 Ruegeria sp. ANG-R | reverse complement strand
GCTGTGGGTCAGACACTTGAATTTGGCATGTATACGCTGAGAGGTAGCATCCTCAAATGCAGAAGATGAAATTGCTCAGGTTAGGAACTATAGCTTTAATCGTAATTTTTACATTTTTCCTTAGGGTCAGGGTTCTTTGTTGGTTCATAGCCAGAATACGGCAGTGGCGACGAGAGCGATAGCGGAGAGGAATACCTATGGGCACCTGTCATAGCGGGTTGCCACACGCCGCCAATCCTTGAGCCTGCCGAACATAATTTCGCATCACTGCCCTGCAGTGCCCTTCGCAGCTACGTCACGAGAGGAGCGACTGCGCCGTTTGTAGCGGCGTTTGTCATGTTTGGCGGTGGCCTCGCGTTGCTCCCAACCAAGGATATGCTTGTCGGTTTTTGTTCAGCCATCGAACGCGCCTGAAGTCGCCCCCCTGATCTGCACCGCGTTGCGCAGATAGACGCCGGTGCCGGGCTTTTCCCCAATCCCTCCAACTACAAAATTATTCTTTTAAAGCAAGAAACGAAAGGTGATGAATATTTCCCGCAACTTTGGTGTTTTCTTTCTGTCTGCGATGTCGCAGATCGCAATCAAAGGGAATTGAAATGATAAAAATGAACACTCTCAGCACATTCGTTGGCGCAGTCGTTTTCGCGGCGACCGGGGCATTTGCCGATGCACCGGCCGTCACTGGTCAGTTCGAAGACGTCACATATTTGATGAACGCAGAAAAAATGACCCTCTATACGTTCGACAAAGACGAAGCGGGTAAGTCCAACTGCTATGGTGAATGTGCGCAGAAATGGCCTCCTCTGACATCCACTGAAGAAGTTGAATTGGGCAGCGGGTATTCACTGATCGAACGCACCGACGGAACTATGCAAGTAGCGTACAAGGGCCAACCCCTGTACCTTTGGGTAAAGGATCAACAGCCTGGTGACATGACCGGGGATGGCATCAAAGACGTTTGGCACGTTGCTAAGCCATAACAGGCTTTCAAGATTCGGCGGCGGCATTCGTTTCGGTGCCGCTGCTAAGTGCCAGCGTTTCTATGTTCCGGCTGTTTCGCTATGGTACGACCGTCTATACCAAGTTGGAAAAGATCAGGTTGCCTCGCACGGCAAACACTTTTGAACTTTAGTGGAATAGCTAATTACAAAGTGTCTCAAAAAGCTGTTGGTGTAGCAGTCGGCCGTCACATATCCAGGCCCTGCCAGATATAGCGGCCTCCACAATCACGCGATCAATTCCACCAAGGCCAAACCCCGATCGTAAAATTCGCGTTATTTGTTGGAAATTTCAAAATTATTCTGATGCCTCGACCTCAGGGATTGCATATCAGCGCATCAGAAACGATTGAACTGAACGACATATGGTTAAAAGCTTCAGAAAATTTCCCGCAGGAAGAAATCCGCTTCATTGGGTTGATCCTTTGTCGGCACACTTGCGCAACTACATTGTTGGCACGACACTCTGGTTTGTTGGCCTTTCCGTGCTGAACCATAGAGCCCAGTTTCGGGATAGCTTGTTCATCCCATTTTGGGCTGGATCAATCTCTAACACTGTTCAGGAATTCTTTTACTTTGGCTTTACGGCCTTGTTTTTAGTGTCAGGGTTCTTGTTGGTCGGATGGAACTCAATCTCAGGTTTTTTCCGCCTTATTGAGCTAGTAGGATCAAAGTCAACACAACCGAAGAAATCGCTCTCGAATGTAACTTTTCTGCTGTCCATGGTCGTCTACGTGCTCACCTTCTTTCTAATATTCGGAACGCTGGGCGCATATGCCGCCTATCTGGTTCGAGCCGAATGAACACAGGTCGTCGTGAGACTTCCTTTTTGAGACGAGTGTCCGTCGTCAGGGATATAGGGGCAGATCATGCTCTGATCCAAGAAAGAAGGTGAAGCCCATGTGATTGGATCAGATATGCGGTGGAATAGCCGTGGCGCTGGCACCTGGTTTCGAAGATTTTTCGTTTATTCCCTCTCGCCCCTTACTTGGATTTTCCTCAAGTTTGATAATTTCAAGTTTGCTTGTACCAATATCGGCGGGCATGATATTTTACGAGATACCAGATTGCGGCGACTGGGAGCACAACGACGGTGCCGAAGCGAATGACGATGCCAACAGTTTCGGAATATGGCCGCACGACAGCTTCGATCGACAATCCGATCAGTTCGAAGATCGCCAACACGACCAGCATCAAGCATATGTGAACAAACAACGTTTTTGGTTCTGGCCGACGATACTCTGCTCCACACACCCGGCAGATGCTTTTGCCGACCTTGAGGTCGGTTCCGCATAGCGCGCAAGTCAGTTTCGGACCGACTTTGTGTTCACCAGACGCGATGACGACTTCTCCCTCAACACCCTGACTGCGACGGGCCTCCCGTGGTCTCCAGTTTTCCGAAACTGCACGATCACGTCAATCATTGAGCGGCAGTATTCGACAATCTCGGAATAGGTGAGCCCGGTGTTGGCCTGCATGACCATAAAGGGGTGGATTCCGGTTGGGGGCAGAATTGTATCACAAGCACCTGTCACGTGGTGGTCAGACTGAGTTCAGATCAATGTCAGCAGAGTATTCCACATCTGGAGCATTTTTGATCAGCGTTTGGCCGCAGATTACCCGTTTCTGTTCGCTATCAAATGTAAGCGTTGCAGGTCCAGCAAGCTCCCAACCACGATTGAGCAAGCCTGTGATTCGATAACAAAAATCTGCGTCGTCGGGTCCGGTAATATAGCGGTAAGCCTTCATCTTCGTGTCTCACTTTGACGAAAGTCTGTTTGAGACATATTCCACATCAGCAAAATCATAGAGTTGCAAGTCACAAATCCGAGAGGGTTCAATTGAGCCAACGCGCCGTCATCTACGCTCGGGTTTCGACCTCGGACCAATCCTGTGAACGGCAGATTGCAGATCTGACTGCATTCGCAGAGCGCTGCGACTACGCGGTGGTGAACATCTTCAAGGCAACAGCATAAGGCACCAAAACCAATCGGGCAGCGCGCAACCAAATCATGAAGCTTGCTCAGGCCCGCGAAATCAACGCCATCCTTGTCACAGAACTATCCAGATGGGGTCGTTCAACGAAAGACTTGCTGGAAACGCCGGATCAATTGGCTGGTTGGAAGGCGTCCGTTGTAGCCATGAGCGGCATGACATTCGAACTCAACACACCGTATGGTCGGATGATGGCGACGATGTTGGCTGGGATCGCCCAGTCTGAGCGCGATCTCCTAAGTGGGCGAGTCAAATCCGGCTTGGCCACCGCCCGAGCGCGCGGCAAAAAACTCGGTCGCCAACCTGGCTAGCGCCCAAAATCTGACAAGCTCGCTCCGCAAGTTATCAAAGCCGTCGCCGATGGGCGCTCCTATCGCTGGATTGCCAGAGACCTTGGAATATCCAAAAATACTGTGCTCGAAATTATGAAACAACACCGGCAGTCATCGTGATGCCGGACATTCAATGCCTAAATTCGCAAGAAACCAAATGGTCATTCACGATGCCGACAGCCTGCATCCAGGCATAGACAATGGTTGGCCCGCAAAACCGGAAGCCCTCAGCTTTCAAGTCTTTGGAAATGCGCGTAGAGAGTGGCGTTGACGCCGGAATGTCCTCGGCCCGGTCCCAGGAGTTTATCAAGGGTTCTCCCTCTACATATTTCCAGCACCACTGGGAAAAGTCATCGATCTGAAGGTAGGCGCGGGCATTGCCTATGGTGGCGGCAATTTTCCCTCGGTGCCGTACAATGCCATCGTTCTTCAGCAGGCGCTCTAATTCGGCATCGCCCCATGATGCGATGATTTCTGGATCAAACTGGCAAAACGCATCTCGAAAATTTTCGCGCTTTTTCAGAATCGTGATCCAACTGAGCCCCGCCTGAAACCCTTCAAGAATGAGCATCTCCCACAAGGCTCGGCTGTCTCTGAGAGGTACGCCCCACTCAGTATCATGGTAATCAATTTCAATCTGTTCTGCGCTCACCCAGCCACAGCGTGTACGTGAAACAGTCATTTAGTTCATTCGGGTAAGGACAGGAATTCGATAGAAACGCTGGTGGGATCGATCAGATCCATTAGGGCCTGGAAGGTCGGGCGTGGTGCCATCAGATCATTGGATGCAACACCCTGTTTGCGTGTCTTCCAGTGATAGAGATCAACCCAATACCCCTCATCATCAATATACAATGTCTGACTGATGAAGCCGGGGAGTGTTTCAAGGTCGGACAAAATGCCGTCTACTGCAGAGACCATCTCCTCATTTGAAACTGCTGGCTTTGCCTTCCATTTAACAAGTTCAACAACGTGTTTGCGCTCCATTACCTCATCCCTTTCATATGTGTTTGCGTGTCACTGATCACCGTTTCTTAGCTGTTCTGGCGGTTCTTGATTAGGGATAGTTTCTGAACCATTGTTTCGAATTATGAACAGTAAATTTTACACCCAAGCTGAAGCGCTCGTTGAAATCGTCCGGCAAGGCTCCATGACGGCGGCAGCGGCCGTACTTCGGCTTTCCAAATCAAACGTCAGCCAGAAGATTGCGGAAATGGAAAGTAATCTCGACGCTGTGCTTCTGAAGCGCAATACACGAGCGATTGAGCTGACGCCCGCTGGCCATAGAGTTTACGATCTATGTGTGAAGGCCGTGGATGCACTGCAACTTGCTAGGGGAGAAGTGGCCCATGAACTTCAAAGTGCAGTCCCCCAGGGTGTAGTGATCCTTTCCGGCTCCAACTTATATCTGTCCGAATTCATCATGCCATTGCTTCCAAGTTTGCGTGAGAGCCTTCCACTGGTTCGCATCGATCTGGTTGGTGGCGATTACCCTGTAGATCAACGCGCCGAAGCGGTCGATCTGCGTATCCGGGTAGGAACAACAGATACCGACGGTGTAAAAACCTATCCGCTTGCACCATTGGAACGCGTCTTTTGCGGGCACAGAGATCTGCTACTTGGGGCGGAAGCCCCCGCCGCTCCCAGTGGTTTATCTAATTTTCCGCTTATCCTACGTTCGCAGGAACCCCCGGAATGGCTGTTTCACAACAACGGCAATACAACAAAGTATCATGTCACCAATCCTGCAATGTATGTGAGCAGTTACGAATTGTGCGTTTCTGCTATTCGCGCCGGTCTGGGGGCCGCGGTGCTCGCCAAAGCTATTGTTCAGAAAGATATCGACGATGGAAGCATCGTTGAACTGCTGCATGACTGGACAGTCGAGCCCATTCCCGTGTCATTGGTTATCCCAATATCACGGCTGCGCAGATCAGAAGTGATGGCAGTGGTACAATTCATCGTCAGCAACATTCAGGTAAGTCCCGATTACTGAATGCGACCGTCGGAAGAAAATGAAGATGCTCAACTGCCCCATCCCGCAGCAACTAATTTTATCACAGCGAGGAGTCGATATTCAAAGCTCATATCCTTAGACCAGATGAGCGTTT
>NZ_JWLJ01000023.1 GCF_000813985.1 Ruegeria sp. ANG-R | reverse complement strand
CGCTGCCACAGCGCGTTATTATCATCCAACCAAAACTTCGCAACAGAACCCTCGGATGTGATCTTTCCTGTTGCGGGCGCAACGAAACTGAAAGCGATCATCGACGAACATCGTGCAAAAGGCACACTGGATGCGCGGATTCAGATGGTGATGCGGGGGTCCCGAGCCAGCCATTACCGCCGAATGTTGCCGTCGCTGCTATCTGTCCTGAGGTTCCGGTCGAAAAACGAAAGCTGGCGCCCGATCCTCAATGCTTTGTCTTTGACCACCTTCTCGCCGTGGCTCTTACGTGTTCCGGGTTTCTGTCTCATCTCCACTCCGTGGTAGTTACGATGCGCCAGAAACCCTCTCTTATCAAATCAACCTAAACTGTCCCATTGGTGCTGACGTCAGACACTCGAACTGGGTGGCAAAGGAGCAAATATCTTGTTCGAGGATGCCGGCAAAGGCGCAGTTGAACGTGGAATTCGCCAGTTGATGTTGAATTCAGGTCAGTCGTGTAATGCGCCCAGCAGAATGATTGTGCATGAGGCTATTTACAATCAGGTAGTGAGTGCCGCGGCGGAAATCGGAAACCAGATTTCTGCCGGCGTGGATGATCAGCCCGGCTCGCATCTTGGACCCGTGGTAAACGCAACACGGTTTGAAAAGATCCAGTAACACATTCAAGATGGCATTGTGGTCGGCGCAGAGTTAATCGTTCGAGGCTTAGGAAGGCCTGAAGGACTTGGAACGGGATACATCGTTCGACCAACAATATCTGCATACGTTACCAACGATATGCGTATAGCACGGGAAGAGATCTTTGGACCGGTTTTGACTATCTTGAAATTCCGGGACGAAGATGAGGCAGCTTCAATAGCAAATGATACAGTTTTTGGTCTGATGAATTTTGCCCAGACGCAAGATCAGGCCAGAGCGAAACGCATTTCACGAAAACTGCAATCCGGTTCTGTAGAAATAAACGGAGTAAGATGTGGCAACGGCGCTCCATTTGGAGGCATGAAGCAATCCGGAAAATGTCGAGTGGGCGGGAAATGGGGCGTCGAGGATTTCCAAGAAATCAAATTGGTGCCTGGTTGGTAAATCTAGCGATATCGTTCCGACGCAAATTTCTGTGAAAGTCGCGTAGATTGAGCCGATGGGACTCTGTAGATATAGACGCCTCCGTTCAGGTTGTTTGCAAACCCACAATGGCATATCGAGGCCAGCGGGGGCGTCTACACCCTCAAAACCCATGCGCTTACCGAAATCAAGTGTCTGACCCACAGC
>NZ_JWLJ01000022.1 GCF_000813985.1 Ruegeria sp. ANG-R | reverse complement strand
AAAATCAGACAAATATGACCAGGCGCGGACAGGGGGGTGAATGTTGTTTTTTCTGATGCCGTTGTGCAAGCACCCCCGTAAACAGAGCGTCAGAATTCCCTCGTTAGTCATTTTTTTGGGCCCGTTCTGTTGCTCTGCTCTCGGACGGTTCTGCTCTGGTGTTGCCAAAGCGGTCGAAATTTAGTTTCGCGCATGGTTGTGACTTCCAAGGCCGCCGCAGCACATCCTCCCAGAGAATATGAGATCAAATCCATCCAATCGAAGGTCGCGCCAAAAACAACCCGCAGGGCTGGGTAGCCATTCAACCCCATCAAACTAAGCACCTCGAAATATTGCATGAATTCAATGGCAAAAGAAAACAGAACAACCGTTAGAGCAAGTTTGGTGGGATTTGAGGTTCCGAAAACAGAACCGACGAGACAGTATAGGAAAGTTACGACTATTGCGTCACCCACAAACGGGCGCACAAATGAATCGCGTACGAACATGGCAATCACGACCAGCACCGTGAAGAGCAGCAGGGCGGCTACAAAATGGCGAATTGAAAAACGGACCTCTGGCATCGGGTTGCCACGCTCTTGTTTAGCTTATGAAAACACACTTTGCACCTGCCGTTACAGGTGCATGAGAAATGCCCTCATTGCGCTGCCACCCAATTGCCATTTTCGTCTTTGCGAAGTTCAGTGACAAAAGTCTTGGGGGGCTGTCCTTCTGCGACGACTTCGACAATACAGGCAAATGTATCGCCAGCTTTGTTGCAAAACCCCTTGGGCGTCACATCTGCATTGCTGGCGGTGGCCGCAATCGACGTAGTTGGAGCTGAAGATCGCATCGCTTCACGGCTGACGCGTTCGATTTCGCTGTAAGACGGGCCACCCATCAACACGCTCGGGCCCGTCATATAAATGGCAATCGCGCCGGCTGCGAGAATGGCCAGGGTAATGTACGATTTCATCGGAGTTTCATCCTATTGTTTCAGGTGAGAAAGACTTGAATGTCGTTTGGTTTTGTCAAATGTCTCGAGACGACGGCGACGGCGACGGCGACGGCGACGGCGACGCTTCGCTTGTCGGCCATCCCTCTATCGCTTGCATATTGTTGTTATTTTACCATGCGATGGCCATTCCGACGTTGATGTGGTATCCCTGACGGTCATCGCCGCTTCCGCCGAATGTATTGCGATAGGAGGCTTCGCCATAGAGTGAGGCTGTCTCACTCAGCACGATGTCTCCGCCAAAGCCAACCTCCCATTGGGTTGTTTCCGCGCCACCGTTGAGGGTCGCGCCGTTGCCAACAACGGATGTGGAGCCGTCAAAGTCATGCAGGATATTGCCGATCACATAGGCGTCCCGAAGCCCCCGGTCGACATCGGGAAACGCGTATTCATAGGCCAACCCAAGCCGGCCAACAAGCCGGTCGTTATGGCCGATATCGATGTCATTGTCCTGACTGTCCGTCAGGCTGTTGCCGTCCAGTCCCCCCCAGGCCAGTTGCGCCTGCGGGATCAAGGTCCGGTTGCCATCGATCGCGTGGCGATACCCCCCTTCGATACTCACGCCATAGGCCACCGAAGAATGATCCCTGACCAGACGGCCTTGTGAGTTCGACGTAAGGTCGCTTTCAATCCAGTTGATCCGGCCGGTCACATCGACATAGATATCATTGTTGCCGTACCAGGTCGCCGTGGCCCCCAGGCCATAGCCGTCCGCATCAATATTGCCTGCGCTGCCAAGGAAGTTTGTAACCGAGGCATCCACGGTTCCATATTCTGCAAACAGCCCGAACACCCAGCTGCCATTTGCCGATGCGTATTGCTCTGAATCAAGCCCTGCCTGGAACTTCACGATATTGCTGTCATAGGAATAGTCAGCTCCGGCGTCCCGAGACGTCACATCGCTTGTACCGCCATGGATACGCAACCAGAGCCCGCTATCGCGGTTCTCCAGGGCCTCCACCCCCGCGAAACTGAGCGTTCCTGTGTCCCCGGCCTGATCATCCAGGCTGAAGAACCGCCGCCCGCCAATCCGCTGGCGCAGTGTCTCAAGACCAACAAACCCGTCCAGCAGAACCCCCGGCAAGGCCTGATACACCGCACCGGCTCTGGAGAGGGCTTCCGATCCCGGGTCCGGGTCCGGACCAAGGCCCGGGTCTTCAAACCCGGCAAGGAAGAAGTCGTTGCCCTGCTGTTCCAGATCATAGGCAAACACGCCTGCCTCAACCGGACCGCTGGCGAGTTCGAAATCTCCGGCAGACGACGTCCCCGTCACATCCACAACCAGAATGTCATTGCCCGTTGCTTCACCGGTGCTGATGTTGTTGACGGCGATCCGTGTTGTTCCGCCGGTATCCCCGCCAATCTCCAGTATATCTGACTGATCGGTTGCAAAGTCGACATCCACGTTCACCGTGCCGTCTGTACCGGTGAAATTGCCCGTGACCACCAACCGGTCCGCTGTCGAAGTGTTCGCCAGGTTAATCAACCCGCCATTGGTCACATTGCCGGTAACGGTAAGTATTCCGGTGCTGCCAAGCAATGTGCCGCCGCTGTTCACCCTGAGCTCCGGAACCGTCAGCATATCGTCCGAGAAGCCGATCGTAGAGCCTGCGTCGATAACAACCTCTTCCCAATTGACAACATTGGCCCCGGCCACCAGGCCGCTTGAGCCGGCAAAGGTGAGGGTGTCGATAAACCCGTCAGCCACATCGCTGTCATCGCCGCCGTCAAACAGGGTTACCCCGGAAAAGTCACCGCCTGCAAAGACAAGGTTATCCGAGCCATCGCCCAGTGAGATGACACCAGCAACCGAGGACCCTGTGTTCGACGTGACCGTGCTGTCTCCGGCATCATTGCTGATCCCAAGCCCGGCTGCCGAGCTGACGGCTGCACCGGCGTCCAGCGTGATATCGGTCATCCCGCCGGCTCCGGTGGAGGTTGCGATACCATAAGCCGTGCCGCCAACAACATTCCCCATCACCATTACGGACGAATCCCCGGTCCCGCTGTTATCGGCAAAAATACCATTTGTCTGACCGGCCACATCGTTGGCCGTAATCGTCAGTGCCGTACCTGTCGCCTGGTTGACCGCATTGATGCCATTTGTTGCCGTGCCAATCGTTGTTCCAAGCGCGGTGATGGTCAGGGAACCGCCGGCATTATCCGCGTTGATCCCGATCGCCCCGGACGTTGTTGTCCCAGCCGCACGGTAGATATTGGTCGAGGCCGTAACATCATTGGCGCTGTTATAGGTGTTGATCCCGTCACCCGTGCCGCCCGTCACGTCACCCGTCGCCGTAACAGTCAGCCCGGCCCTGCCAAAATTGCGCGCCTCAATCCCGTGTACAGCGCCCGTCACATTACGCGCGCTGATCTCAATGCTCGTGCCCAATGCCGAATTGTAGGCATCAATGCCGTCATCCGTGCCGGTCACATCAACGGCATCGATCGTTACGGAACCAGTGCCGTAGTTTTGCACTTCAATCCCTTGATATGCATAAGGTCTTCCATAGAAAACCCCACCCCCACTTACTGCGCCAGAGGTGGTGATCGAAACATCTGTGCCGCGGTTTAGAACCGTAATACCTTCGCGATATCTTCCGGTAACAGCCGCCGCATTAATTGTAACTGCGCCTGCGCCAGCAGCACCATTATATACAGAGATGCCTCTGCTCCATCCTCGCACTTCCCCACTCACAGTGATCGACATTTCGGTATCCATAACGGAATTTGAAGTAATCCCATTGTAGTCGATCCCAACGACATCGCCGTTTGCCTCGATTGTCACTGTACCATTGCCGCCCCCTGCAACAATCCCAGTTCTGCCACCGGTAACGTTCGCATTTGTCGTTATCAACGTGTCCCGGCCTGCGTTGTTAGAGGAAATCCCCACGTTGCCAGAAGTAACTTCACCTTCTGTGTTGATTGTTACATTGCCGCTGCCATTGTTGCTTGCCACAATCCCGCTATAATTGGCCGTTGAAGTTCCACGGGTTGGCCCGGTAACTTGCACAATTCCGCTGGTCGTGATGGAGATGTCCGTCCCACGAGGCGAGCCATAGGCCCCATTTTGCGCAAGAATCTCACCACTGACATCAGCGGCATTAATGGTCAGAGCACCAGAGCCATCGTTTTGCGCGTTTATGCCCCGTGTTCCACCGATGACCGCACCAGTCGTCGTGATTGAAAGGTCTGTGCCATCAACGCTATTGGTTGCCAAAATGCCTTCGTCGCTGGTTCCGGTTACATCAGCAGCGTTAATAGTTAGCGCTTCACTGCCGTTATGGGTGGCATATATACCTCTTGTCGCACCGCTGATTGATCCGGTTGAATTGATCGTGAGGCTCAGACTATCGTCGGTGTTCGTCGCACGAATGCCATTCTCCGCGGTGCCAACTACATCTGCAGCGTTGATTATTACGTCACCATATCCGCGCTGGCTCGCAACTATGCCGGAAGTTCCTTCAACTGTTCCAGTCGAAGTGATGACAAAATGACCGCCCCCTTCCGCAAAAATCCCTTCTGCAGTGGATCCTGTTACATCCCGGGCCTCGATTGTTGCTCCCCCGGCTGCGTTCGCTGAAATTCCTCTTGTTCCGCCGCTTACAATGCCGTTCGTCGTGATTGAAGCCCCTCTCCGTGCAATTGCGCGTATCCCTTCCGCGCCGACACTCGTCACATCACCTTCGGCACGTATCACAGTCGCCCCGTTTCTGATATTCTCAGCAAAAATACCGCGGTTGCTGCCACTGACATCACCGGTCGTCGTAATCATAAATTCCGCTGAATAAGGATAATTTCTAGTGCGCGCATAAATACCATCTCCATTGGTTCCGATGACATCAACGGCATTGATGACTGTGCTTCCATCGCCGATGTTAAGCACGTTTATGCCAGTGTGGCCTTCAACGACGCCGCTAGAGCTCACAGAAATTAAGTCGCTTCTATTTGAGTTGTATGCAACGATGCCATCACCGTCGGTTCCGGTGACATGTCTTACATCAATGATCACGTCACTGTCATCGTTGTCAAATTGATACATGCCTGCTGTGATACCCGTTGTCCCCACAATCGATCCTGTCGACGTGATGGAAAGAGTGGAGTCTAAAAAGTAGCCGCCCCGGGGAATATAGGCGTGGATGCCTTGACCGCTGGTGCCGGTAACATTCACAGTAGTGATGGACAGATCACCACGTCCATAATGGTTCGAAATTATCCCGCCGCCGCCCGCAATTGCACCGGTTGCGGTGATCACAAGGTCTGTACTTGTCGCGGTACTTTCCGTAGAAATGCCAACACCATCTCTGCCGTTCACATCGGCAACGTTGAGTGTAAGCGCACCGCCACTATTGTGCGACGCAATAAGGCCACCAGCGCCCTCAACCGAACCAGTGGTGGTAATGGAAAGCGGGCCACCGCCCCTATTGGTTCGCGCAGATATCGCCGAATAGGGGGTTGCGGCTCTGATCAGAGAATTGTTGTTGTCCGTGAAGGTGATACTATCGGCTTGTAAATTCAGCGCGTTGGCCACTCCAGGCGCGGGTAAATCAATGCCAAACCCAGGTTCCGTGGTAATTGTCAGTGCACTTCCAGCAGCAGTTAAATCAACCCCTGTGTCTGTCCCAGGATCAGCAGGCCCGGAGCAGACGAAGTTACCACCGCCGGTATCCACGCAGCTACCTGCGTGAGCGGAACTGCCTGCGAGGGAGAGAGCCGCGCCAAGTGCAGCCGCCGATGCGCCCGACAGGACCCGCCCAAGTGAGGGCGCGTAGCTCACCACCTGTCCCTTGTATTTGGTCATCCGACCGCCGCGCAGCAGCAGGGTCTCAAAGTGCGGCCGTATTGGCTTGCCTGTCGTCTTGTCCATCTCTTCCGTCCCGTATGTCAAAAATCACTCGTAAAAGGTCAACACCGCCCGGTGGGCGTCAGGTCTCTCGCGGTAGCGTAATCAGGGTTCTCGCCTCAGCCGTGCCAGGCGCTATGGCCATCGGGCACAGATGACCTGGCAGCAGCTCAAGATCGTAAAGCTCTGCAACAGCCCCATCGATCCGCAGCCAGTCGACACAGGCCTTGCGCTCAAGATCAATAATCTGGAACCCGCACCAGGGGCTGCTGTCCGCCTCCGCCAGCCGGTCATCCAGAGCCAGGCCTTCAAACCTCTTGTAACGCGGCTTGGACAGGCCCACGAAAGCAAACCGGCCATGCAAAGCCAGTCCGCGTGTGAAGCCGGGGCAGAACACCTGAGGTTCAAAACGACCCTTGCCATCGCCCTCAAACTCGACCGTCCCCAGTTCACCACAGCCTGAGTTCAATACCCAGAGGCGCCCTTCATGCAGGCGCGGGGAATGGGGCATCGAGAGCCCCTCGCAAACGATATCGTTCGTCTCCACATCGATGATGATCCCGCCATCCGCGCGCCTGTCGCGCCAGCCGTCAATCGTATCCGACCGGCTGACTGCCGTGACATAGCGTGGCCGTCCGCCTTCCATCGCAAGCCCATTCAGGTGGCAGCGGTCCTCATCCACCAGCGCGGAGATAAACGGGGGGCGCCAAACCTCCCGGAAGCTGTGGCGCGGATCGGGCCGCGCAAGGCAATTGTACCGGGTGTTGACGAAGAGCGAGCGGCCTTCCGTATCAATCCCCAGATCATGCAGATCCAGCTGCCCGGTAAACTCGCTTTGTCGAGGCACAAACGCAGCATCAAACAGAGTGTTCATCCGCTCGTTGGGCTCCAGCACATTCTGCAAGTGCAGGATCTGGGCATCCGCCGCCAGGGACAATCCGTGATCGCCATGTCGATGCAGGCCCATCGGGCGCGAAAAGCCCATCTGGTGAATGTTGATCCCACCTTCGGGCTTGGCGCCAACCAGATACAGCAATCCCGATTGATAAGACGAAAACGCCAGGGACGCTCCCAGCTCACGCAACCGTGTCGCCAATCCCGGAGATGCAGAATAGTCGACCTTCTGAGGGTCCTCCACTCCAGCACCCGAAGACCCATCAGAGAGATCGGTATCAACCTTATCAGTCGCTCTAGCGGACATTTGCGCAGCACTCACTCTTCATCAATTGTTAACCATCGGCGCAAAAAACCCGCACCGAACCCAACTTCAAACCACGAAGCCAGAAGTTTACCTAAGGGCAAATCTCAATATGGTACATACCGCCAACGTTCACAAAATAGAGAGAACCAAACACCACGCAGAGGTCGGTAAATCCGCGGCCAACTCCATTGCGTTAAAGGATAACTTTCGTCGCCTGCAACAAACCCCAAACCATTCACTCCAGATGTTTTTGTTACCATGTTACGTTTGGTTAACGAGGGGCGAAAAACCCGTAACGGGGAAAAATACGATGGCTGGCATCAAAATCGACGTAGCAAACGGTACGTGTGCCGCGGGTCAGCCTGTCTCAACAAGAGAAGTGAGAGAGACCATTGAGGAGAAGTGCCGAATGCGAGAGCGGCCACTGCCGGAACGAGCCCGGCCAATCAATACTGAAGCAATCAGTATGCGATTTCTACTTTGACCGACGCCAAAACCTTTCTTTGCGGTTCGCGAACCTGACCGCTTCATCTAGCATGCTGGTGAGATGCAGATACCCACCTAGAACGCCTAAACTCATAAGAAAACCTTGGAAATCTACATACACTAGTACCGGTTGTTTAGTTCGAAACAACAAAGCAAATTTGGTCAGTTCAGGCGAGTGGACCGCCACAGCGCCATCCGAGACGGGGAGGAGGGTGAATGCAGAGCCAAGGGGGTCAACGGCATCTGCGCGCTGTGGCGGTCAAGAGTGAGCGGCTATCGGTGTAGCCGGACCTGCGACATAGGCGCGCCAGACAGCGGGGGCAACATTTGAAACAAATCCAAACACCTTTGTGAACGTCAGCGGAAACAGCCTTGTAGCTTTGCGATGTCTTGAAAACGGGGTCATGACTGCTTGCGGGTTGGATTTAGCCTTCCGAATTTGGTCCCAAGAAAACCGACGATAATTATCTGACGCACCGTTGGGAAGCCTATTGACCAGCGTTCGAGGCCAACACCCAAGCCTTCACCAGAAACGACTGCAATGTTCACTCTGGTTCATTTGGCGTGCCAGATCTGAATCATCGCGCAGCCTGCCGCATCCGATTTTTTTTATCATAACTCACGTGGCCATATCATCAACCAGTTGTTTGAAGCAGTGTGATCCAGAGAATTTACATAACCCAACTCCGACACCCTCGAATAACTCAACAGTCCCGCCGAGGACAAGCCTGCTGAAGCCGGTGCAAAAGTCGCCGGATTGGCTACCGCGTCACAGGTGCCGCGGTCTTCGGGTGGCGATGCCCCACACGCACATCGACTGAGAACTGTGAATTTTAGGATACAATCCTTGGCCACATTCCTGATGTGAACTATAAATTACACATATTTGAAGTTCGCATACACCCGAGTTCCAAAGCTAGCTCGCAAGTCTGAGGGACCAACGCAGCGTCGCACGGATCGCAACTCGCATTGCCCGTCTGGAAGTTGGCCTGATGGGAGACGTGAAAAACTTTGACGGGATTGGCGAGCTTCACATCGACTACGGGCCGGGGTAACGCGTGTACTTCGTGAAACGCGGCCAAACCGTCGTCATTCTGTTGTCTGGCGGCGGCGACAAACACAGTCAGACGCGGGATATCAAGAGCGCGCTCAAAATGGCGCAGGAGGTCTGACCATGACTATTGAAACAACACCATTTGATGCCGTCGAATATCTGGGAGACGCAGAAAGCCAAGCTGTGCTTCTCAATGATGCCTTTGAAAGCGGTGATCCTCACTACATTGCACACGCGCTCGGTATCATTGCTCGTGCGCGCGGCATGACACAGCTTTCCAGAGATTCAGGCGAAACCAGAGAGGCGCTTCATAAGGCCTTGAGCAAAGACGGCGATCCGCGCCTTAGCGCTTTGACGAGCGTGTTGAGCGCGCTTGGCGTGACCGTTCGGGCCGATATGGCCGCAGCAACCCAAACAAAATGAGCAGGTGAGCATACTTCGGTTGTTTGGAGATCAAATCACATCCCAAATAGCTAATCTTATTCCCTGTTGGCGCGTTTGTGGTCGTGCCAATCACCTTGCCCCGGTTCCACGTGAGCCGGGGTTTTTTCCTGGCACTGGTACGAGTTGTCCACAGCCCTACGCTCACGCAGGTTGGGAGTGCATGGCTTACGGCCTGCTTCGGTCAAGTCAATTTCTCCCGAAGTCGAAAAAGCACTGCCTGGAAAACTCGGACCAGCGCCCGAACAATCGCAGCGCCGCGTAGCCGCGGCGGCTTGATCTTTTTGGGAGGTGACGAGGGCATTCGCCCCGCCCGGAGAAATCGAGTGAACCGGGCGGGGCGCGAACTGGATTGCAAAGATTGCGAAAAAGCAATCCAATTCATTCGGTGGCTTTCACCATCCCAATCTGTGCCACTGGTGGGAGACTGATCCAATATCCGCTCTGAATCCAGAGCCATTGGGCGCTTGGAGCCCTCTGGTTGTTCACAAATTTGTCAGCAGGGGAGCAGGCCACGCTAATGTTGGGGGCGATCGTTCCCATAGAGCTTTCGCTCCGGTGGGATTCGTCGCCGTATCGAATTGTCCCGAGATCTCCTGCCAGTCGTCAGCCATCAGTTCGGCCGCGCCGCCTTACCTGCCGCAGGGTTCGTCACCGACCAACAGGCTTTCGCGGCATAAACGGTTCCCCCCCGCGGGTCCTCCCATTTATTCCACGGTCCCGTTGTCCGTCGCCGCCCCCCGTACCAGACGGCTTTACGCGCGACCGATCCGACGGCCGACGAGAAAGCCTGATCGGGGGAAAGTGGGGCAACGTCTTTCAACTTGAGACCGCGTGGAGCGAGCTGTCTCATGGTTTGATTGGCCCGATGAAGCGGGCCGTGCGCTCCCTCATCTTGGGCATCAAAAAAGCTGGGGTAAGGGGGTAATGCATGCAAACAATCTGCTGGAAATGCAAACAAATAGCGGGATTACAATGCCTTATCGTGGTAACTTGAGTGTAGAAAAAAGGTGCAGGAACGCGCTCAAAAACAACAAAGGAAAAACCACGATGACCACGACAGACACAATCGAATGTGCATTCTGTAATACTTAGGGCGCGGTTCAGGATTGCGTTTCCAAGTGCCTGCATTGCGATGGCATGGGATAAACCGAAGCGCCTAAGAAAGCCCTAGTCTGCAGCCACAATCCTACTATGTTGATATGAAGGTTGAGGGCAAGGACGCGCCTGGGCGGATCTGGGGTACTGCGCTGCAGGACCAGATGACCCGGAACAACATCAAGATCGGGGACAAGGCTACCTTTGTAGAAGCGGGGAAAGAGGAAGTCACCCGATCGCGCAGGAACCCGGAGACGGATGAGCCGGAGCGCGTCAATGTCACCCGGAAGGCCTGGGATGTGAAGAACATCGATCGTCAGATCGATCGTGACCCGGAGGTTCAGGAGCGTCGGCGTCTCGAACGGGAAGACCGGGCCAGGGGTGATCGGAGCATCAGCCGATGAGCCGGCATCTTCAAAGCACCTTGAATCGCGTGTTCGGGGAGCAACTGCTCTCCGATCCGCGCCTTTCGGAAATCATTCTGAACCCGGATGGCCGGGTTTGGATCGAGCGCAGTGGTGATGCAGCCATGCAGATGCTGGATGCACCTCTGAAGAGCTACAAGATTTGGTCGAACGTGTGACCATCGAACTGGAACTGATGAAAGTGGCACGGGAGTTGGACGCGTGAGCAAGCTGATAGCTTGGGGTCGATTTGGGAAGGGGGCGAAATAGGGCGCTAAGCGATTTTGGCACTTATTTTCATCGCGCCTGGGAGCATCTTCTGGCATGATCGTGCTTATGGATATGGACACAGATCGGATTGACGAGGCCGTTCTCGGTCTGTTGTGGCTTACGCTTCATGATGGACGGCGGGCCTGGAAGGGACATGACTGGGACGTATTGGATCGATTGTTCGAACGGGGCATGATCTATGATCCGGTGAACAAAGCCAAATCGGTTGTTTTGACGGATGAAGGTTTGGCGAAGGCGGAAGAAGTATTTCACGCTCTGTTTGTGAGATTGCGCAATCCAGACGTATCCGGCCAATGATGCCGACAGCATCCGGCGACCCATTCCCCGGGATGTTCAAGTTACGGCATCACGATGATTTCCGATGGCGTTTTATGATTTCGGTGACGGTATTTTTGTTGATGCCAAGATCTCGTGCGATCCAGCGATAGGAGCGTCCGTCAGCAACGGCCTGAATGACTTGTGGTGCAAGCTTGTCGGATTTTGGGCGTTGGCCAGGTTGGCGGCCGAGCTTCTTGCCCCGCGCACGGGCGGCTGCGAGGCCAGATTTGACCCGTTCGCTGAGGAGATCGCGCTCGAACTGCGCGATCCCAGCCAGCATAGTGGCCATCATCCGTCCGTGAGGTGTGGCGAGTTCAAAGGTCATGCCGCTCATGGCCACAACCGAGACGTTCCAACCTGCCATCTGGTTCAGTGTAGCGCCCTATTTCGCCCCCTTCCCAAATCGACCCCAGAAATCGAAGCTGGTCGGCTATATGAGCAAGCTGTTTTCGGAGCCGTTCGCCACTCTGACAGATCTCCAACGGGAAGCGGTCACAAATTGGGCGCCTGGAGTGATGCAGCATGAAGCGGTGGAGGCAGATGCGGTTGACGATCAATCCAATCAGAACCCTGCTGACGTCGAAGCGGCAACCACTCTGATGGCAGCGGAGTAAGGCAACGAACAGCAGGCCGTGCTATCCAGGCGTGGCCTGCATACGACCTTCGTCAGAAGAGACACACGACATCAGATCAGATGCGCTTCTATGTCCATAGATTTGTGGGGGATGCCGATAATAGCGATATGATCCTGATCTACAAGATAGAACAGTACATGCTGTCCTTGCGGAAAACTGCGATACCCCGGTGCTACCTCATCCCTTGGCGTGCCCAGATTTGGGTCGGCGGCAAGCCATTCCATTCGGCTGATAAGATCGGATATATAGGTTTCAGCCTGTTGCCGGCCCCAGTGTACGATTGTGTATTCTGCAATTGCATCGAGATCAGAAAGGGCGCGAGGCGTAAGCAGAAATTCAGCCAAGTCGCTTCTCGGCCCTGTCCAATATATCGCTTACACTCCAGTCTGGTGCAAAGACACCTTTCGCAGCCTGATCCGCGCCCTGGGCAAGGTGCTTGCGCAAAACTTCCAACGATTTCGACTTATCTTCAAGTTCGCGCAGACCGGCCCGAATGACTTCGCTGGCCGAAGTGTAACGGCCACTTTCCAGTTCCGATTTGATAAACCGTTCCCAGTGTGGGCCAAGTGTCAGGCTGGTTGATGCCATCGGTCTCTCCATATTCATTCTGAATATAGCCATGCTCGCCACCGCATTCAACTAATCTTGCGCGACCCAGCCTTGACAACGATTGCCAAAGCAAGCTGAGAGTCCGTGTGCCTGGCATGATCGGGGGCAATAAGAGAACTATGTGAGATGCCTATCAATGCGAGTTGAGCGTACGATTTTCGAGGTAACATTTTCCACGACGGCAATTGGAAAACGAAAACATCTGATCCTGGCGGATGACTGGCAGGCGGCGCAGGTTCGGCTGAAGCGGGCGTATCCTTCTCAGGACATCAACCTTCATGACATGCGGGAACAGATCTGGATTTATGATACCGGGTCCAGCCGCCGACCGTTCCGAGGCAAGCCGAGATCCAAAAAGTAAGAGGAGGCTTTCTGTTTTGTCGATTTTCATTTCATGGAAAAGGACAGACCGATGATCCCTGCAGCACAGACCCGCCGTCTCATCAATTCCCTCAAGAAACTCATTGCCACGAACACTCTGGACACCGGTCAGCTGAGCAGGTGCATGACCGACGCCTTTGGAGGAACCGATGCCAGCGGGGCCTGGGACTGGCGTCTTGCACTGGACATGATGCAGGTGGCAGCAGGCCGGTCGATCCAGATCGATCCCGCAAATCCGCGAAAGACACTCGCTGGCATCACCGCCCTGATGGCCGGCCTGCCAACGGAAACCCGCCGCTCCGAGCGCCAGCTGCAGCTCCAGCAGTTCAGCACGCCTCTCGATCTGAGCTTTGTTGCAGCACAGGCCGCCCTGATCTGCGAAACCGATGTTGTCCTGGAACCATCGGCCGGCACAGGTTCCCTTGCGATCATGACAAGCGCCTCAAGCGCTACGCTTCACCTAAATGAACTGGACGATCAGCGCCGGTCGCTCCTGGCCATTGCATCCGGACAGGCTGTCACCGGTCATGACGCCGAGTTCATCGCGGACCTGATCGATGAGGGTGTTTCTCCAACCGTTGTCCTGATGAACCCGCCCTTTGCCTCCAGTGCGACACGATCCGACAAGACGATCGCAGCGCGCCACGTCCTGTCGGCGGCCAAAGCGCTTCGCGACGGTGGCCGTCTGGTGGCGATTGTCCCTCCCTCCGTCAGTATGACAGGTGATGCTGGGCTCTGGCGTCGGATCTGCGCTGTCGCCACGCCGGTCTTGCGCCTGCATCTGCCCCGGGCTGCGTTTCGGAAGATGGGGACCTCGGTCAGTACAGATCTGCTTGTCCTGGACAAGATGGCGGATGGGCAGGGGGCTGCATGTATCGAACACAGCTGCAGCGACCTGGTCGAAGCCCTGACCGTTGTCCAGGATCGTTGTCCGAAGCGATCCGAGCCTGCCACTCCTGCACCTTCTAAATCAGGACCCGCCGCTTTCACACGCGTTCCGAAACCCGTCGGCTGCCGAAAGATGCTGTTGCCCGGCCGGAGCAGCGTTGACACCAACGCGCTCGCGCCGATCGACTTCGAGATATTCTTCGAGCCCTGCACAAATGCACCGGTCTCGGATGTTTATGCCGACTATGCCCCCCAGCGTATTCAGATCGAGGGCGCACAGGATCATCCTTCGCCACTTGTCGAAAGCCTTGCGATGGGATCGGACTACCCGCCATGCCCATCGACAGATGGCATCAAGCTCCCGAAAAAACTGGTTGAAGAAGGTCTGTTGTCCGAGGCGCAGCTGGAGACTGTGCTGATGGCTGAAACCAGCTTCTCCAACGATCTGCCCGGCAGGTTCCTGATCGATCCGGATGGGGCCATCTTGCGCAACGACGAGGCAGAGGGGGCAGTCGCGTTTCGGCAGGGCTACTTCCTGGGCGACGGCACCGGCTGCGGCAAGGGTCGGCAGGTCGCCGGTATCGTCATGGCAAACTGGCTTGCTGGCAGGCGTAAGGCAGTCTGGCTCAGCAAGTCAGCCAGCCTGATCGAGGATGCGGTGCGCGACTGGACCGATATCGGCGGCGGCCAGAGCGACATTCACTCCCTGTCCCGCTGGAAACCCGACGAAGAGATCAACCTGACACAAGGCATCCTGTTTGTGACTTACGCGACGCTGCGATCGGTTGGTCAGAGCGGTGCGCGCCGACTGGACCAGATCCTGCGCTGGCTCGGTGAGGGGTTCGAAGGCGTGATCGGGTTCGACGAATCCCATGAAATGCAGAATGCCTGGGGCGGTAAGAGCACCCGTGGGGTCAAGGCGGCATCCCAACAAGGACTGGCCGGCCTGCAGCTGCAGAACGCGCTGCCCCGGGCTCGGGTCCTCTATGTTTCGGCAACGGGGGCCACGGGAGTCGGGAACCTGGCCTATGCCACACGGCTCGGATTGTGGGGGCAGGGGGCTGACTATGCCTTTCCAAGTCGTGAAAGCTTCATCAACGCGATGGAATCCGGTGGTGTTGCCGCAATGGAAGTGGTGGCGCGGGATCTGAAGGCGCTGGGTCTCTACACGGCGCGGGCGCTCAGCTTCAAGGGCGTCGAGTATGAAATTCTCGAGCATAGCCTTACGGACGACCAGGTCGAAATCTAAGACGCATACGCCGCTGCCTTCAAGGTGATCCATGGCAACCTGCAGACCGCCCTGGAAGCTACGGGGGTAACATCGACCGATGGAGAAGAGGCAAACAGGGCGGCGGGTGCTGCACTCTCTGCCTTTCTGTCGGCGTTCGAGAGCACGAAGCAGCGCTTTTTCAATCACCTCCTGCAGGGGCTCAAGGCACCGTCCGTCATCGACGCCATTCGGCTGGATATCGAAACAGGCTGGGCTCCGGTGGTCCAGATCGTGTCGACCGGGGAAGCTCTGTTGAAGCGGCGGCTGGAAACGCTGGATCCAGACGAGGACCTCACGGAGGCGATCTTCACACCAAAGGATTACTGTCTCAGCTATCTGGAGAAGGCCTTTCCCGTGCATCAGCAGGTGATGGTCGAACAGGAAGACGGATCTGTCCTGTCGCAGCCCCTGCGAGACGAAAACGGTCAGCTGGTCCCATCACGGGAGGCCGAAGCCTTGCGGGATGCGATGATCGAAGATCTCCTCCTGCTCGCGCCAGTTCCATCCGCCCTTGAGCAGATCATCTGGGCCTTTGGTCCGGAAAGCGTGGCGGAAGTTACCGGTCGCAGTCAAAGGCCGGTGAAGGGTTCCAATGGTGTCCTGCGTATCGAGCGGCGCAGCGCCAGCGCCAACACCGCCGAAACACGGGCCTTCATGAATGGCGACAAGGATTTGTTGATCTTCTCGGACGCCGGTGGAACGGGGCGCTCTTACCATGCAGCGCGGTCGGCAAAGAACCAGGCGCGCCGCCGTCACTACCTGCTGGAGCCGGGATGGCGGGCCGACGCCGCGATCCAGGGCCTGGGGCGTACACATCGGGCGGCACAAGTGTCCGAGCCGTTCTTCCGGGTTTGCACCAGTAACGTCCATGGTGAGAAACGGTTCACGTCCACGATTGCACGGCGTCTGGATACGCTGGGCGCCCTCACGAAGGGGCAGCGGGAAACCGCAAGCCAAGGCATGTTCCGCGCCAGTGACAATCTGGAAAGCCCAATTGCCGGGGGTGTTTGCGCAGCCTCTATGGTGATCTTGTCCGCGGCGACTGCCCTGCGATGAGCTATGATGCGTTCTGCAGCTGGACAGGACTGAAGCTGACCACGGCGGAAGGTGTGATGCTCGATGAACTGCCCCCAATCCAACGCTTTCTGAACCGTGTCCTGGCTCTGCCCATCCACATGCTGAACGCCTTGTTTGGCGTGTTCATGGAGAAGATCGAAACCGCGACCAGACGCGCCCTTGCTGCCGGCACGTTGGTTGTTGGTCTCGAGATCCTTCGTGGTGACAAAATCACCGCAAGCGCGCTGCAGGAGCTCAGACGATGCCCGAAGACCGACGCCGTCACATCACTTGTGCCACTGACGATAGAGAACAGCCTGTCATATCACGGTGCTGATGCAATCCTTGACCGCCATCCAAGGCTTCAGCCCATGCGCAACGCGGCGTCCGGTTCCATCGCGCTGATCAGCCCGCGACCTGCTCAAGTCTTCGACGGGGACGGGGGATGATCCTTGAGCGCCAGATGGTTCGGCCCGCCAAATCCGGATACATGACTGAAGCGCAGTTCGAGAAATCCATGTGGGAACCCATCGGTGCCGACACATTCGCAGTGCTTTGGGACGCTGAGGTCGAAACGCTGCCGGAGACCGAGACACGCAAGCTGAACCTCTTGACCGGGCTCATTCTGCCGATCTGGACTGATATCCCGGGCAACAATACGCGGATCTACCGGGTACAGTCCGAAGACGGTTCGGCGCTGCTGGGGCGCGCGATCGATGACATGCAGGCTGCAACGCTACGGGGCAAGTTCATGGATGTCGACGCGACAACCCCGGAGGATTTGTTGCGCCTGATTGCCGACACCGATAGGTCCGTGGACCTGGGCAACGGGATCGCACTAACACGGAGGCGTGTCGCCGGGCATATGCGCCTAGAGCTCATCGGTGCCTCGCGCGAAACGCTGCCCTGGCTCAGTCGCTTGGATGCTTCACCGAGATCCACCAGTTCCGGCTGCGGGTCTTCGTCCCGTGGGATACGGGCGCAGAGGAAAACGCTGTTCCCATCGTTTCCGAAATCATGGGGCGCGGCATCTCAACAGCTGCAAAGATAGCTGCGGAATGAACGATACCGGGCGGGCTTGAACCTCAAGCCAAATGGCGCAACAGTCCGCCCGGAGTTCTGCAGGCAAGTGAGTGGTACAAGATGTTCAGAAGCGACGATGACTTTACGCGCAAACCCATCCGCAAAAAGAAACAGGATGAGTTGGTTCCGATCGATGCCGGAAACGACTGGAAAGGCGAAGAACTGATCAAGGGCACCCGAAACAAGCGTCCGGGCGAAGAAGGCAACATGAGCAACCGATCACGTAAGTACGGGTAGCTTAGACGGCACCGAAGGCATGATTGTTCCTGGCTACCTGTCACTTCCAGCGAATTTTCTACCGGATTTGACTGATTCATGGGTATCGGCAAGAATGGGGTCTACCAATCCTAACCTGACTTTCGCCGCACCACGTATGTAGCGATGAAACGCGGGACAAAGTGAACCTTCGCTGCTGCTGACGCAGCATTCCTTGGTAGGCGCGGCACTCGACACCAATCCGGTCCTTCGCAAGTCTGCTTCAGCGGCTCCAAGCCAGTTCTAGTCTGTTTACGGCGCACTTCTTTGAAGCAGTTCCAACATCACTCCAATAGCCAAGACCGTGGAGAACCCCACAGGAATAGCGATCCAGTGAGCAAAACCTATCTTTGCCAGCTGTAGGTGTGAATCGCGTAAAGGATCATCGTGTTTGCGCCGATATGCGGAGCGAAGGTTGTGCATATTCAGATTGAGTTTTTGCCCGCTGGCTCGCAAATCCGCGTATTCGTCGCGAGCAACGAAGCGCGAAAAGGAAAACGATACCATAGGTATAACCAAGACTGCGGCTATATTTACTAAGAAATCCAAGCTGTCGGTCCTCTGAAACAAGGTCTTCGATGGCGCGGGCTATCACATAGCTGCCTTTGCTTCTTCTGGTAAGTGGTTGCGTCGATAACGCTTAGCTTCGTACGAACTTCCATGCTGCGAAGCTAGGGTCAGGACCCATTGA
>NZ_JWLJ01000021.1 GCF_000813985.1 Ruegeria sp. ANG-R | reverse complement strand
AGAAAGGTCGACAATGTTGCTACAAATAATGCACCAACCGGTGGTTTCGGACCAATGCGGCGTTCGGTCGACGATCCCAACTTGGATGCAATTTTGGACTCAAACTACGGAAATGTATCTATTAATGGTGCTCGCGTTGGAAACGGCGGCACTGCCGATGCACTCAGATATGAGAATGCAACTGGAGAGCTGCTGTCGCCAAGTGGACATCGCCAAAAAGCGATAGAGCTCAGAACTCGGCTTCAAACCTATGTAAGGAGAGCGACTAACAGTCCTAATCCAAATAGTGTGGGAACCACGTTCACACAAAGGGACATCGATTATGCCAATGAGCTGATTAGGGACTTGGACAATGCAATCGGAAACTAAAGCATTTTCACATTTTGTCGAATTTTTGAAGTCTAGTGGCGTTTTGTCAGCCGATGAAGTTGATGAAGCATTGGCCTTCTTAGACGGTGTTTGTGGGGTAGTTTCTGAAGGCACATATACTTTGGGTTATGAAGGGCTAGCACGATGCATCGGCAAAAAGCTGGCATTTGACGAACAAAGGGCATTTGTCGAAAGGCACTTTGAAGAAATGGGGGAAGATGCTGATGCTAGGTACTTTTTTGCACAATCACTTATTGATAATCCGACCTTGCAACAAAATGAGCGCATAGAATTGATAGGTTTGATGCCTAGCAACTATCAACCGTTTTTGCTCAAGCGCTTCTCTCTATAAGCAGCATGGGTTTTCTGCTTCATATCATTGGTTTGATCGTTGCATTTCTGTTCTCTGCTTTGGGCGCAGTAGCAATGCCAATGATGCCAACAGCATTGCATCAGGCTGAGTTTTTCCCGCATCAAGAAGCGGTCATAGTTGAACACAGGGATGTTCACTTTGCAGCACGCGCCCCGCCGTTGGCCGCGCGAAATGTTGCGTTCACAGGCGCTGCTGTTGCTGAGCATGGCAATGGTATCATCATGTATGGGCATGAAACCCATGTCGCCAGCTTGGGCTTTGGCGTTGGTTTCGATGCACCAAATAATGGAGTGCCCAGCAGCTGGACACAGCTAAATCCAGCTGGTGCACAGATTAACAGGCCAACTGGGTTCACTACATATCGAACGCCGGATGGCGATATGGTCCATGTTTCGCCAAGTGGCTTGCAGTATGGTGCAGACCCTAAATTTGGTAATCGTGTAGATCACGTGCTTGATCACACAGCACCAAATCCAAGCAAGCCGGTGCACTCTGTTTTCAACGCACAAGGTGATGATGCACTGCGTATCGTTGATGATGCTTGGGTAAATCGAACCGGGCCTGGTACTCTACAGTCAAACGGAAACAGAACTTGGACTGTAGATTTAGGGCGACCCATTGGGACAAATGGGCAAACATCAATCCAAATTGTGGTACGTGATGGCACCAACGAAATCATAACGGCGTTCCCAAAATGACGAAATCGGATGTAATCTGCCCATATTGCGAACAAGATCGTGTGTGGCGTGTTGCTTTGACGCCTAGCGCAACGGATCAATATCCCCATGCCTTTTGTTATGAGTGCGACACTTTTTGGGAGAATGGTGACGTTATCGACGATCAAACGGGCAAAACGTTCAAGTTTTACTTGGAAGAACGTGGACAGAAGCTGGAGTATGGATTGATAAAACAAGGCCCGGCAGCGGAACCTAGCTGATGACACATGATCACCGCTCCAACTCCTTTGCGACGCTGATCAGCTCCAGTTCGATTGTGATGCGTTCGACCAAATCTTGGAGTTCTTCGTGTGCATGGTTGCGGTTTACGGCATAGCTATTACCGTAATGTGGATTGCCGATGAAGCTTGGGAGGTTGGTTTTAATGGTCGCTGAATGCTAAGCAAACGCATGGGTTTGTTGCGTCATATCATCGGTTTGCTTGCTGCATTCCTGCTCTCAGCAATAAGCGTAGCGGCCATGCCAATGGCACCACCGCATCACAACAAGCCGAGTTTTCCCCACACCAAGAAGCCGTCGCAACTGAGCCCGCCAATGTTCACTTCGCAGCGAGAGCACCACCGCTAACCGGCCCAAATGTTGCGTTCACAGGTGCTGCTGTTGCTGAGCGGGGCAAGGGTATCATCATGCATGGACATGACTTCGATGTGGCCAGCTTGGGTTTCGGTGTTGGTTGTAATGCACCAAATAGGGTAGACGATGTTCTTCTTTTGCCAAGACCAACATCGGTTGGATCAGCAAGACGTGCAGAGCCAGGTGTAGCCCCACATGGCGGCAGTCTGCCAACAATTGGCCAGGGTGATACTTGGTTACGAGGAAGTAACGGCAATGCAGGACGTGTTCCAAGCCAAGTAGCAGAGCAACTTTCGGGTCAAGAGTTCCGAAATTTTGATCACTTCCGGCAAGAGTTTTGGAAAGCCGCCGCTAACGATCCAGTGTTGAGTAGCCAGTTTACACCAGCAAACAGGGCTTTAATGCGAGATGGTTTGGCTCCATTCGCGCCAAGAACACAGCAGAAGGGGGGGCGTGTCAAATATGAACTTGACCATAACCAAGAGCTACAAAACGGTGGAAATGTGTACGATATGAACAATATCGTTATTCGAACCCCACTAAATCACATCGCAGGTAAGTAAAATGGACAGTAATCGAGATACAGTTCGTGACCTAATTGGAAAGCTGTTAAGCACACGAGATGAAGGCGAACAATCGGTTATCGCTCAAGAACTGGATGAAATTTGTCCAGATCCAGAGTGGTCGGACCATATTTTTCACTCGACTGACTACTACAATGAAGATGACACTTTAAACGTTGAGGCCGTGGTCGAAAAGATATTCAGCTATCAGCCAATAATACTGTGAAGTGTTCAAGTTTTGGTGTGAGTTACTTTTGTCAGATGTTGCGTTTATGCGTTATCCTGCTGTTCGCAGTGATTGGCGCAGGAATGGCACTTGCACTGCCAACGGCCACGTCTGACGTCACATACTTTCCAACTGAAACCTCAAATTTTACACAGGCTGATGATCTAGGCTTCGCTGCCCGCGCTCCGCCTATGGCAGCGGCAAATGTTGTGATCAAAGGTGGTGTCACGGTCGTGCAAGGCGGTGCATTTTCTTTTCATCGGCATGAAACCGTTGTGGACAGCTTGGGCTTTGGTGGTGATCTTAATGCAACAAATAGAACATTCGACTTCGCAAATGATACGGACGGGTCATAGACGATGTAGTGTCATTTAATCGGACGACCGACGGTGGGGGGCAGTTACTGAATGGTGATTTTCGTTCGATAGTATAGAGCGCGTCGTACTATGAAACGCCCGCCGAGCAAGGTGCTGCAATTTTTAGAACAATTGTCAGCAATCATGCTTTTGTTAACGGAAACAAACGAACCGCTGTAGTTGCGTATCAAAATTTTGCTGAGAGGGCCGGTTTGCCCACCAACTTGTCCACTAGTCAGATGCTAGATGTAGCGACCAGAGTCGCCACAGGCGAGCTAAATGACGTTTCATCCATTGCAAGTGCGTTGGGGTAATACAATGAGCTTGATTTCAAATATAGTCGCGCAAGGTGAGTTGCATGCCGAGCAGTTGGTACCTCTGTTCGGTGAGATAGCTGACAATGGTCATGTATTGATAGTGAAAGCTGGCGGGCCAAGAGAGACAACCAGATTTACGTCAATAGTCTCGTTTCCAGAAAATCCCACTATGGCCATACGCCGCGATGGAAGCACATTACTTGAAGCTGTGTATGCATGCGTATCAGAATATTCAAATATAGCATGCTTCTGATCAAACGCCCAATCATTACCTTCACCCTGCTACTGATTGCAGCATTTGGATCAGCCTGGATCACAACGCTGACAGAGGTCGGTGTACGCATCTCCATGGACGGGCGCAGGCGCTACCTTGATAACATCTTCATCGAACGATTGTGGCGCAGCCTGAAGCAGGAGGCCATCTACCTTGAAGAAATCGACGATGGCTTCAAGGCACGCCGCGTCATCAAGGACTGGATGGCCTTCTACAACACCAGACGCCCCCATTCCGCGCTTGATCGACAGGTGCCAGGCGACGCACATTGGGCAGGCTTGGAACACCGAAAAGCAGCATGAAACCTAAACCCGATACACGTTAGAAACGCTGCAAACCTGTCCGAAAAGATGGGACCGCTTCAGGGCCCGCCATAATCGTCAATCAGCATGGAGTGAAAAAGCCTCACCGACAATAAACGGAGCTCGAAATCCTTCTGAAACATAGTAGTAGAGGCCTTGTTCTTGGTCGTGGTGAACGGCAAAGCAACCCCAATCAGGCTCGTTCCAAAGCCCTGTCCAACTGGAACAATATTGGTTGTTTTCAATTTTGTAACGCGCCTCAGAGGGTACGGCATCACCACTTTTGATCCAAAGTGTTAATCCTGACTCTGCAAAATACTGCCTTGTGTGCGCACCAAAATGGATACCCTCGACGGTATGGCCAACAAGCAGTTCGCTGATCTCCTCTGTCGTCAACGTTGTTTCTTCTGCTCGCGCGGCTTGCCCCGCAAGGCCAACCGCAACTAATATTATGATCAACTTCATCTAAAATTTCCTTGTTTTCAATGGTATCTATTACAAAATCAGCAACTAGGGCAAATAACATTTCAGAATTCACTTCTCATCCTGTCGCTCATAGGTCAAGCAAGAAGATGCATTCTGCCAACCCGCCAAATTTGCCTTACGCCCTATTTTGCACTCAGCCGGACTCGACCCCCAAATCCCTCACCATTTCAGGAGATACCATTACACGGCCGTGTGTGGCGGCTTTGTAATTTTCTCTTGAGGTCATCCGGGCTTGGGCGCGAGATCATCGGCGTTTATTTGATACTCAAAATCGCCGCTGGCTCACAATGCTTGCGACTGGACGCAGATTATCCGAGACGGGCTCATGTCGCTGAAACTGAACTTATCACACCGGGTTGGAGGTCCGAGAACAGCTGTTCGCGTCATCAGGACCGAACAGGCAAGATTCTGGACGAAGCGGACTTAGGCTGCCTTCTCAAATATTACGTCAGTTCGTAAGATAAATTTCTCTCCGCTTATGACTAGATCACCTCGGTGAGACAGCGGATGGTAGAAGAAAAGTGCCTTTCCCGTCTTTGGCGCAATCGTAAAATCATCAAAAACATACGGTGAGAACACGTCCGCGAATGATGTGTCGCCCCCTTCGCAGCCTTCATTGAGGTATATCACCATCGTGAACATACTGCGGTGACCAGATGACGCCTTAAACTCGCCGTCCTGATGCCAATCGAAGAACTGGTCGGCGCCATAGCGGTACACGCGAAACCTTTCATTTAGGCCGACCGCGCGATGTCCTTTGAATGGGTCTAAGAACAGTGATTCCGCTTTTCTCCATAGTGCATTCGCTAGCTCTGCATCATCGAAAATCACCCGATCATTGTTACGAATTTCCTGTGCGACGCTAGTACCGCGCTCGGTTGTGATTGTTGCTGCACCAAAGCCAATTTTTCTGGCTCGACCAATTATCTGGTCACAAAATTCTGGTGAGCCGAAATCTGATACCTCAAAAACAAGGTGTTGCAGGCAAGTTGGAATGGTCATCGTCCAGCTCCATAAACAGTTCAAAAACAGCGGTGTTCGCTAGATCGCCACGCGATCAACGATGGGAGCCCCTGAGAAGAGTTGTGTGGCAGGGCCACTGGAGGGAAATCGGCAATAGATTCATGAGCGTGTATTGGCAGAAGGGCCTGTTTTATTCAACCATTTTTGCACATGATTGGCCTCTGCTGGCAACGGACACCATTCAGTTTTGCACTCACAAGGAAAACGCCCGTTTTTCTGGCGGCGACGATGCGCTACGGATTTCTAGCTTCGCTGCACCAGAAAATCTGATCCGGAAACCTATGACCGCATTACCCCTGTAGATTAGCTTGCCTGCCACCGGTCTCACGACGCTGCTCTGAGTCTCAGCAATGTGAGCCAGCGGAAGAATATAGTCTCGGACAATCTGAGCCAAAAATAGCGATGATCTCGTGCCCGAAGATTTATGATCTCACGCCGCTACTTCTACCCATGTCAGCTCCCCTTTGGCACCTTTCGCTCGCTTAGTCCTATGAGGCTACCAATCAGGTTCAGGTCACCGGCTTTTGCACGTCTTGTCATTGCCCTGAGATAGCCGCCGGGACTGACAATCGGCACGTCCGGCCGATTTCTGTTGGCGTCCAAAACCAGGACGCAGATAGTTGCGGAGTCCTCACCCATAGTAGCGACGGCTTCGTTCCAGGCGGAGTTGTGTATTCCCAACTCGGGAAGACGTTCCTTTGCCGCAATCTCGAAGTCATGGAACTCAAGGCTTCCATTTCGATGTTTTCGTATGTCGAGGTGCATCTGCATGTCGTCAGAAGCCAGGTTGTACAATCTATCCGGGCCCAGCTTTTCGATGAATTCAGACTTGTGCACCCCTCTCGAGGTTGCACCATTTTTTTCTCTGCAATTCACATCGCCTGTAGGCGATGTGTCAGAGTGACTTGAGTCTGCCTGCGCGCAGGCAGGCATTGTTTGGACGCTTGCGTTACAGTTTTCAATATTAGATTTTATGGTTGTATCTTGTTTATGGAACCGCTCGTTTTCGAGCGGTTGACCGTCTGAATCTTCATGATGTCTAAGAAGTTCCAGAGCCTCTCTACACAAGTTGTCTGCATCGGCTTCGTGCATCGCGAGAGCCTGAAGTGACATGCTGTGCATTCGGTCCGCCCGCGGCCAATTTGCGACAGCATCAGATAGTTGCTTCACGCGGTCATGATTCTGGCCGAGAAGGCGGGTCAGCTCAGTAATCGCAGACTTGAGATGGCGCTTGTGGGTAGACCGAAGTCCACGCAGACGCGCAGCTGACTTGTCCTGCTCGTCCAGGAGATCGGCGATCTGACGGAATTCCGCCAGACGTTCTAGGGCAGGGGTAAAGAAGATCCCGCGATCTTGCCACCCCGAACGGCGGCCGTTGCCCATGGTGCGTTTCTCGACCAACCCCGACACTTCCAGTTCGGCAACATGGGCTCTGATACGACTGGCCGTACAATCGGCGCGTTTGGCGATCTCCGCCTGCGCCGCGTAACATATCGGTTCGACTCCAGGCTTAATCCAATCTGACGGTCGGGTGATCTCAAACATCTCTCTGAGTGTGCGGAGAGCTGCCTTGCCAGGAGGGTAGGGGAGGTGGCCCGCAACGCGCTTGATAAGCCGGAAAAAATCATCCCGACTGATATCTTCAAGCACCGGTGCTTCATAATCCCGCGCACGGGAATAGGCGGCCTGAAACGCCTGTATATTTCTGTTCATACTCTGCTTCCTCGTTCGTGAAGCAAGGCAAGTTAGGCTTCAACGGCAAGCAGAACTTTTTAATTCGCACAAATGCGTTTTCTCTTGCCCGTTTTGGGAGAGATGCGCTATAAATCAGGTGCTAATCTTGATTTATAGAGACTCCCCCGTTGAGGCCCCGCCTTGCGGGGGTTCTTGTTTCAAGTCTTCTGAAACCTCCTTCCGATGCACTTTGTCCGATGTCGCGGCCCTTCCAGATCGTGGCATTACCTTCTAGAAGTGGTGGGTCACATGCTTTCGAATTCTAAGGGTCGCGTTGACTAATAGGGGACCAACTCATGGTCAGAGCGGCCAAAGATATCTGACCATTCGACACCGACACCCCGGAAGTAGCTGGGGCAATCCCCGCGTAGTGGTATCCACCCGGGAATTGGTCCTGGTGCCCGGTCTGACCAATGAAAGTTGGCATTCTGGTCATAAGTGCCGACCACCATATCCAGTGAGGTACGGCACTGTTCGTCATCCCGAGAACGTCGACGATAGCTATAATGACGTACGTCCCAAACGCGGATCGAGCGGATTATGTCAAAGTCAGAAGTGGACAGGTCTACAGCAGCAAGCGTTGGTGTTGGGATGGCTGGGGTATCGGCCCCGAGATGAGCCCAGGGCAAAACTGAAGAATCGAGCGGCGCCCAAATGGCGCCCAATTCCAAACCCAAGGCGTTCCAGGACTCGGTTGAATACGACGCGTCTACAACTTGAGGGGTATCCTGATCCGCAGGCGGTAATTCAGGTATTGGATTGGCACTGGAGTCTTTGATGGCTTCGAGTCGCTGCATCGGTGACAGATTGATAGATCCTGAGGTCGCGCCCATTGGACAGCGCCAAAGTTGCAGCGGAGGCTCAATGGGCCAGGGGGTTATGCGCCGAACAAATTCTGCGCGGGCAGCGTTACAGTCAGGGTCACTTGGCCAACCACCTGCGAGGCACAGGAAGATGGCGCAGTCGATTGGATAGGCTTCGGTGGCACTTGATGTGATACCAACAGCTACGACTAGACTGGTCGACTTTAACATTGCTTGGCCAGTTAAAGCCAAATGACGCAGTCGGTGTTCAGATTGGGTCTTCATCAATTCAACTCCTACCTGCGACTCCTCTTCTGAAGTCAAAACAAATTGATATTGGCAACTTTGCTACCGATTAAATGCTCCGCACGTCAATAAAATGTTTATCATTGTATTTACCTTTAATATCATATATGGAGCATTTATATAACAATGGATGTTTGTGCCCCCGTTCAGTGCAATAAGCCCTCAAAGGTTGAATGTTGGGGGCCTCATGAAAAGTGATGATGAGAAACCGGTGTTTCTTCTGAAGCAGGCTGAAGAGTACTTAGATGATGGTGGAGAGCTCGAAATACGGTGTTTGGAAGATCCAAAGCGAGTCGGCCAGAACCACACTGGCCTGTGGCGCGTCTATGTCGTCAAAGAAAGCGAGCCGGAAAAAGTTCTTGTCGCTTACAACAGTGTTAAGCCCAGAGACCTTAAAACGCTCAACTCCGTTGCCAGTATCGTTTACAAACTCAACCTTAAGAACATGCGGGTCCCAATGTACAAAGGGAATTGCGAGCGTTGGACAAAAAAGGATTTTCGTGACGCCTAAGGCGTTGGCTTTCGATATTGGTTCTGCGCCATTTGAGGAAATTGCGAGGGCCGTAAGTTGAACCGCATTCTCTTTCCTGCCAATCTTGCGGCTGGTGCTGCGCTATATCTTGAAAAGAATTATCAACGCCTGCAGGCCCTCCTTGTAACTGCCGCAGATATCTTCGCCATCGATGGCGGGACAATTGATCATGGCGGTGGCACCTTTCGACCTATAGGTTTCCATGCCCCGGAATTCTATCCACCCAAACGTGAAGCTGCACGAACGTTGGGTTTAAATGCCAATTCTCACCTAGTCCAAATCGCCGATCGGGCAGTGACCCCAAAACCGGACAAAAAACCCAAGCGTACAAGTGTCAACCGTTCTTGGTATTTACGTATGAAAATGACCAGGATGTCGGCGACATTTACATCTCGGAAGGACCGGCACAGCCATCTCATGATGGGTTGTGTCGGTTGTGATACTTGAAGGGAGTTTCATAGACACGGTAAGGCGCCTTGATGATCGCGCCAACGATCATCAAGGCCAGAAATGCCCTTCACGGGGGCTTTCCAAAAGCTGAAGAAAGGTCAGATCCTTGCAAGAAAATACCAACCTCAGCATCCTCAAAGGACGCTTTGTTGACGATAGAGTCAAGTTGAATGCTCGTGGAACACGAGTGAATCCGCACTCCTATGCGGGCCTGCGAAACATTTCTCATAATCTTGATTATGTTAAATAATTTAGTAATGCTGACCCAATTTCACGTTCGAATTCAACTGTGCTTATGCAGACCCTCAACAAGGACAGCGGTCAACGGCAAGGCCCCCTCTGCCGTTTCGGGGATCTGCGTCTGCAGCCCGTCACTCTCTCCAAATCCTCCCCATATCTAGTTCGCAATACCGAGAGACCAACATGAGCATTCCCGAAAACAAAGAGCAACAGCGCATCCGCCGTGGCCACAGCGCGGCACAGCTTCAGGTGCGTCTGTTCGAGCCGAAGCGCCGGATGTATCTGCATATGTCCGGTCTGGGTGTTGTGAAGGACTCTATCTGGTCCTGGCGCGGCCATCGCTACCAGGCCAACGCGTTGCGCCGCCATGCTTTGAAGGCAGATCAGGATGTGGCGCTTCTGGAGACGGTCTGTTGACGAGCGAAAGCTTCCTCGGATCGTACGTTCTAGCAGCCTCCCGGCCTGTGACCGCGACGGGAGGCTGCTGTGCCGCCGCCGAATGTCCCCCTACAGTCCATCCGGCCGCGACAATCTCTTATATTAATTTGCACCCTCCCGGCCTGTGCAAGTGTCGAGAGGGTGCTGTGCCGCATGGGAGAGGTGAGCTTAGGACCCTCTCGTCGCGACGATCATCACTTAGTTCTAGCTTCGGAAAGGTGCAATTCACATTTCTGGGATTGCACCGCATCCGAGAGCAAGTTGAATGCAGGTGCAATTTCAGCACTGATGACGGGTGCCCCTCCCGGCGCTACTCACGCCAGAGAGGGGCAGTACTGGTCCAAATGTGGGGGAAGGCCCAGTACAGGAGTGCCGCCAGGAAAAATACAATGGCGGCCACAAAACACATACCTGCCAGACCTGCGACAACTCAAATCACACAAACGAGATCGCCGACCAAGGATGTTTCTGTAGGCATGTCTGCCACGGAGCCCAAGTGCTCGGGTCGAATCGCTACCAAACACGCCGCTGCGCTTCTCATCAGCTTTGTGTTGTTCGCCACCTCTAACGCCAAAGGGCTGGCCCTTCATTGCTGGACGCGCCGACAAGATTCCGCCCGTTGCAGATCAGGATACAGCGTTTCTGGAAGAGGCATTTTTATGCGCATCGGTTTCAACACTTCACCGAATTTCAATTACACCCTCCCGGCCTGTGCATGTGTCGGGAGGGCGCAATGTCACTTCCGGAGGCCAAGCCTATGAATCTCCATCTGCAACAGGCGCCCCTTAATCCTGAGACGCAGCACGGTCAAGATGCATTGGCTGACGCGCACCGCAATCGGGAACGTGTTGAATGTCGATGCAGGATTCCGGCGCCTGAGATGTATATCGCTGCCGCTGCCGGCAAGTTCATCGTCAAGCGTATGCCTGGCACCGGACCGGATCACGCGGTGGATTGTGCGTCGTTTCTTCCGCCCGAAGAACTCTCGGGCCTGGCCCATCTCAAAGAATCTGCAATCACGGAAGATCCTGTTAGTGGCACAACCACGCTCAAGCTGGGCTTTCCGATGCGGAAAAACAGCAAGGCGCGTCCGGCTCCGGAGATGACCGGTGGCAAGGCAGCTGATGCCAGGGTTGCCCCTCGGAAGCTCACGATCACCAGCGTATTGCATTTTCTCTGGCATGAGGCCGATCTGGGCAAATGGTATCCGGCCATGGAAGGCAAGCGATATTGGGGTGTGGTTCACTATGCCCTGCGCCGCGCCGCTGCTGCGACACTGGTTAAGGGTCAGGATCTGTCCCGCATTCTTTATGTGCCTGAATATTTCAAGCCGGACAGCAAATCCGAGATCGCAGCGCGGCGCCGCCGGATCTTTGCCAATCTCAGACCAGTTGGCAGCGGAGCCACGCCATTCGGTCTGTTGATCGCAGAATACAAAGGAATGGAGCCCACGGCCCACGGTGCGCGGTTCACCTTCAAACATACACCGGATTGCTCGTTTTTTGCCGACAAAAAGCTGGCGAAGAAATTTGAGAAGGTCTTTGGGGATCAGCTGCGCCTCATCGAAGTGATAGGCAAAGGCCATGCCATCATGATCGCGAGTTTTTTCATCGCCAAGGCCGGATATCCGGTATTGCAGGAAATCGGCATGATGCTCGTCACGGAGAACTGGATTCCGTTTGAGGGCCTGCGCGAACTGGATGTTCAGAACACGCTTTCAGAACAGAAGCGCGCGTTCCAAAAGCAAATGCGGTTCAATCTCTCGGGAAATGCGCCGATCGCGTCGGCTGTTCTGCTGGATACTTCAGATCCGGTCGCGTTGTTTGTTGCAAGTGACCCTGACGATGCGGACACGCTGGTGTCGTTGAAAAAGACCGCTGAAGAAGGTCGCTACACCAGTTGGTGCTGGTTCGACGATTGCCCTATGCGCCCATTCCCAAAAAGCGGCCTACCGCCGTCGAAAGGACAATCCCGGCAAACAAAAGAGGCGGGCGTGCCGGCTGTGCCAGAGAGAGCCAAAGCACCGATCGAAACCAGTCGTGGCGGCCAGGATAAGGCCCCTCCCCGCGAGCGGGACGAAGGCTCGGCGGAGAGGGCCGCCGGTCAAGATACCGGGATGGGTACGGACCAGCAAAATCCAACTACCTCACCCTCTTCGATCCCACAAAAGGACACGTAGCGATGACGAAACTATTGTTCCGACCGTTGCTGATTGGCCTCCCTTTGTTTTCGGTGCTTGCCACGCCTGCAGCAGCACAGAATGACGAGGCCGCGATCTGCGCGGGTCACAATGGCCCGCTGTTGAGTGGAGGGCGCCTGTTATGCGCAGGCGCCCCCGCCCGCACCTGCCTGGAACCGGCATTCCGGGCAGGTGCAATGGTTTGCCTCAGATATGAGGACAGAGGCCATGCTGAACAGGCCACACCGCAAAAATCAAGTCCGCGTTCATCCAGCCCGTGGGCGTCTGAGGCGGAGCGGGCTGCTCTGCGCCATGGTGTGCCCGCACCGCTGTTTCATGCGCTGATCCATCAGGAAAGCCGCTGGAACGCCGACGCGGTCAGTCCCAAGGGCGCCCTTGGGTTGGCCCAACTGATGCCGCCCACGGCGGCAGCCCTTGGCGTTGATCCGCATGATCCGGTGCAAAACCTTGATGGCGGCGCACGGTATCTCAAAGCCATGTTTTTGAAGTTCGGCAACTGGGGTCTTGCGCTGGCGGCCTACAATGCCGGACCCGAGGCTGTGGAACGCTATGCCGGCGTTCCGCCCTATGCCGAGACCACCCACTATGTAGCAACCGTTCTCGAAGGTGCCGGGTTTCCACCCGACGCCTGAACCACTCAAACCTGGGAGACAACATATATGAAACGTAACCCTCAAAACATTGCGCTGGCGACATTGCTTACGCTTGTGGCGCTGTCCGGCCCGGCTATGGCGCAGGATTTGTTCGCGGCACCCGTGTCGCTTCTGACCCAGATCAGAACGTTCGTAACCGGAGCCAACGGCATTCTGCTGGGAGGTGCAGCCATAGCCCTTGCCGGGATCTCCGCAGCCAGTCCGCGCGTTCCAGTCACCTGGGGCCATTTCTTCGTCATCCTCGTGGTTCTGGGCATTTTCTACGGTGCCTTCGGCATTGCTGAAGCCATTCAGGGTTTTTCCGCCTGATGAGTGACGGCACCCGGATATTCCAGGCGATCACCCGGCCCTCCGAGAGGGCCGGTATGCCAATGACATTCCACATCTTCGCAATCAGCGTTCCCCTGATGGTCTTCATCCTGACACAGGGCTTTCTCGGGTTCTGGGGACTGCTGAGCATCGTGCCATCCTACCTGGTCGCACGCTGGATCGTCAGCGTCGATCCGTATCTTCCGGATCACATCGCAACCATCGCGGATTGCAAACTCTATACCGTCAACAAGCCCTACTGGGGCGGCAATTCCTACGCCGGAGACTGACATGAACATGCACCCGGAGATCCAAAGGGCCATGCCCTCCGCACGCCGCGCCGCGCGGGAGGTGCCCGCCACCCGGCACATTCCCTTTGTGCGCTTCCTGGAGGATGGCACATTCACCACCCGCAACGGCGATCTTGTTGCCGTGCTGGAACTCGACGGGTTCATTCACGAAACCGCTGCAAGAGAGGAGATCAAGGCGGCCAACAAGACACTCGCGCGACTTGCCGCCAGTTTCGAAGACAACCGAACCGCCTTCTACAGCCACATCACACGCACGCGGATACAGCTTTCAGACACCCTGCCCCCTGTTTCCGGGCCTGCGTTCTCTGCAGAGCTGGACCGTCACTACCGGGCTCAGCTGGACCAGGCCGAGACCTATCGGCTGCGCCACTTCCTGACGATTGTGCGCCGCCCCTACAGCACCGGCAAGCGCCTGCTCGATGCGGGGCTGCGATCCTTCCGGACAAACACAACCAATCCGGCCGAAACTGCCACCCGGGCCAAGAACCGCGAAGCCCTGCATATGGCTGCAGAACAGGCTGCACGGGATCTGTCCACCTTTGGTGCGCGCCGTCTGAAAGGCTCAGCCGCGGATCGCAGCCGGACCCTGTCCTTCTTGTCCATGTTGCAAAGCGGGATCTGGCAACCTGCCCCCGCGGTCTGGACCCATCTTGCCGATGCGGTTCCAAACGGGCGCATCACATTCCATAAAACCCATGTCGAAAGCCGCTCCCCCGGTGGGGACCAGGATCGTTTTGCGGCGGTCTTTGCCATCAATGCCTATGGCGCGGAATCGAAACACTACATGTTTGACGATCTGTTGGGCGAGCGCTGCGAGTTCATTGCAACGCAAAGCTATGCACCTGTCGATCGCGTCACAGGCGGCACCAAGATCAAAGATGCCAAAAGGGGTATGCAGGATGCGGGCGATGAGGCGGAAACCCTGCAAAAGGACCTGAATGACGCGCGTGATGCGGTGGCCTCCCGGGCCATGTCCGTTGGTCGGCATCACTTCACGGTCGCAGTGCTGGGAGAGACGCGCGCGGCAATGGAAGATGCCGCCACGCGCGTGAACTCAGCCCTGACCGGCGCGGATATGCGCACCCGGCGCGAGGACATCGGATTGGAAGCGGCCTGGTGGGCGCAGCTGCCGGGGAATTTCGGGTACCAGACACGGAGCAAGAAGCGATTTGTTTCTGACGAGAACTTTGCCGACTTTGCCAACCTCCATTCCTGGCCCACAGGGTCCCGGGAAAAGCTTCGTTGGGGCGGCCCTGTGGCGGCATTCCGGACGCTGGGTGGGACACCCTACTGGTTTTCGTTTCACCGGGAAGGCTCGGACAAATCCAAGGGACCGGGAACCACGGCCATCTTCGGGGCAACCGGTGAAGGCAAAACCCTGTTTGCCAACTTCCTGATGTCGAGCTGTTACCGGCTTCCCGCAACGCCTCATCTCATCGCCTTTGACAAGGATCGCGGGTCGGAGACCTTCATACGCGCCATCGGCGGGACCTACCTACAGCTCAAACCCGGCATGAACCTTGGCTTCAACCCCTTTGCCGTTGCAACGGAAGAGGTTGGGCTCGAATGGCTGGAAGGCTTCATTCATCGTCTGACCGGCGCGGAAAAACTCACCCCCGAACAGGAACGCCGGATAGCGATCGGTCTTCGACGGCTGGCAGACGGTGATCCGTCCTTGCGCACATTTTCGGATTTTGCCGCCACCCTGCGTTCGGTCGATGACGCGGATGCGCCGATCCAGCTGCTCGATGCGCTCAGCAAATGGTTTGGCAACGGGAACCGGGCATGGCTGTTTGACAACCCGCAAGACAGCTTCAGCCTGGACCAGGCGGTGAGCTGCTTTGACATGACGGCGTTGTTAAAAGCCTCTGACATTCGCCTGCCTTTGCTGGATTACCTGTTCTACCGGATCGAACGCAAACTGGCCGAAGGCAAACCGCTGATCATTATGGTGGATGAAGCCTGGGCGCTGTTTGACGACCCGCGGTTTGGCCCGCGCATCCAGGACTGGATCAAGACCATCCGGAAGCTCGATGGCATCCTGGTGTTCATGACGCAGGAAACCTCGGACGCGGCCAAGTCATCGATCTCGAACACCCTGATCCAGTCCACGGAAAACCGTATCTTCTTTGCCAACCCCAAAGCTGACCGTGCAACCTACGTGGATGCGTTCCGGCTCACTGAGGCTGAGTTCAGTGCCATCTTATCGATGCCACCCAAATCCCGCCTCGCATTGATCAGCGACGGGGATGGATCGGCCGTGGTCTCGACGCGCCTTGACCTGCCCGAGCCGTTCTATCGCGTCTTGTCGAGTACCGGCGACAGCATTGCCAGCATGGACCGGCTGCGCGCCGAATACGGCGAAAACGGCTGGCTCACCCCCTTCCTGACCCCGGACGCCTCAGAGGAGACCCCCCGATGATCCGTACAGTAACACTCATTGCCCTTGGCCTGCCCCTGCTCGGGGCCTGCACGATCGCAGGCGATGCCCTCAACCCGCCGCGTGAGCTGAGTGCCAATTGCAACATCGCTGATGCCGAACCGGTGCCACAGACCGGCCTTGCGACAACCCCGCCACTCTGCGGCGGCAAGTTCTGCTCGTAGCCGACGTTCTTTTGGAGAGCATTGATCTGGAAATCGAGAAGGACTGAAGGGACAGGACGAATGACGCGCAGAACCTTAATCCCCGCCATAGCGGCCCTCATTCTGAGTTGTGGAGGCTCTGTCGGAGTCATTCCAGCCGCCGCTCAGGGCGTACCTGTCATGGGCCCGCAGTCAATCGTGGAGCTGCGGGCAATTCTGGAGATTGCCTTGCTGCAGGATGATCCGGCTGTTCAGGAACAGCTGGACGAGCTGCGCGAACATTTGGCCGAAGAGGCTCTGACCCGCGAAGAAGCGGATGAACTCTATTCCAACATACTCAATTCGAAAGGAACACCTGATGATCAATAACCGAATAAAATCCGTCGCCGTTGCTGTCGCCGTCACCTGTGTCGGCCTGGTTGGAGCTGCGGACAAGGCGGCAGCCCAGGGCGTTCCCACCTTCAGTGCTGCAGAACATGCCGAGCTGATCGCCTTGCTGAACTCCAATGGCGAAATCGTTGGCCTCAACACGCAAGTGCTGGACAACGCCATTCTTCAGCTGAACGAGCTGCAGGAACAGGTGCGTCAGGCGCGCGCGACCTACAACTCGCTCACCGGCGCGCGTGATCAGATCGGCAACATGTTCAACGGGGATATAACACCGCGCAAACTGGCCTCGTCGCTCACGTCGCTGTCCATGACAGGCAACTCGGTCAACAACCGGCTCGGCAATCACATGGAAGCTCTCAAACTGGACTTCCAGCCTCTGGATGGTCTGCAGATGCTGGGCCGGTCCGAGGAAAATCCACAGACCCGGTCGCATGATCTTGTGTCAGGGTCGAGCCTGGCCGGATTGGCGATTGCAGAGGAAGGCTTTGCCGGCGCCGGTGAGGCCATGCAGCGGTATGACGATTATCGCCAGCAAATTGGGGCGACCGAGGATCTGAAAGCGAGCGTCGATCTCAACAACCGCATTGCAGTTGAGAACGGCATGATGCTCGCCACGCTGTTGCAAACCCTGTCAGCGCAAGGCCAACTGGATGCCGCACTCGTCAATCAAAGTCTGCGCGGCCAGGAGACCGTGGCCCGGCAGGCATACAGACCACAAGGAGAAAACTGATGCGCATGTTCACCCAATCCCTTCTCATCGCTGCAACCGTCACCGCAACTCTGGCAGCGGTCGAGCCTGCTACTGCCCTGACAGCGGACGAAAAGCGGGAGAAATATCGCCTGGCTTCTGCGCGAGACGTTTCTCTTAAGCGTCAGGCAGTCGAGGTTCGGCTTGCTTACGCTGCAAAATGCGAAGCTGCCTATGCGGCAGGCGAACCCATGCCGGAACTGGATATCTGGTTCGAAAGCGATCGGGAGATCGACACCGATTTGGTGGATATGACAATAGACGAAATCTATGAGCAGGAAGACCTTGCTTTAGACGCCTACGCTGAATCAGAGCGTGCCTGGAAAGCCTGCGCCCTGAAGTTCAGGAAGCGGGATAGCGGCTCATGAGCCTCAAAGACTTTCTTGTTGGCACGGATGCGAGCTTTGATGCGCTCATCAATGAAGGGTCGCAGAAGGTGTTTCAGGCACTGGCGGCGCCAAGTGCCGAGTTTCTGACCCTTCTGGCTGGCGCGGCTCTGGCGGTCTGGGCTGTAACGGCCGGCTTCCGGGGCAGCTTCTCGCTTGATGGCTTTATCACCTTCGCCTTTCGGTTTTCCCTGTTTTACCTGGCGGTCTCGGGCGGCGCGCTTTGGACAACGTACATCTTCCCGTTCCTGACAAAGTTCCCGATCGATGTTGGCAACGAGATCATCAGCGCGTTTGGCGGCACAGGCGACGCCGGTGGTATTATTACCGTCTTTGCCAGGGTCGCAGAAACGGCATTCAACAACATTATCACAGCGCTCGGCTCTTACGGATGGTCGGATTACTTCGGTGGTGATGCGCTCGGTGTCTTACTGATGGCTCTGATCGCGACAGGCGGAATCCTGTTTATGGTTGTCATCGCGCTTGGCCTGATCATCGCCTCGAAAGTCCTGATGGCCATCCTGTTGGGCATTTTCCCTGTGTTGGCGGTCTGGGCCTATCTCAAAAGCTCATCGGAAATCTTCAACGGCTGGGTCCGCGGCATCACCATGTTGGTTCTGTTCCAGATCCTGCTCTTTGGTGTCATGGGAATTACAATCTCGGCGACCAAGGAAGTTTCTGCTGCTGTAACTGCCGGAGTTGCCTCAAAGAACGATATCCCACTTGAGATGTTCAAGCTGGCGGGTCTCAGCTGGCTGACGGCCGGATTGCTGCTGATCTGCCCGATGATTGCTCAGCGGATTGGTGGTGCGGCCCTCAACCTGGGTGAATCTCAGATCAAAGGGGCAGGCTTTGCCGGTGTGAAGTTTCTTGGCGGCCGTCTGACCGGCAGTGACTCGGGCGGCAATAACCTTGGTGACGTTGCCAACCAACGCCATAGCGCCAGCAAAGAAGCCGATGGGCCCTCTTCAACCGAGGCCAACAATCAGCGCGTCAGAGAGTCCGTGAAGCGCGGAGCAGAACGCATGGCTGAAGACCAACGCAACCGGGGAACCTAATCTGAAGCTAAATCAACAACCCAGGCGGGATGACACCGCACCTGACGAGGAGGCTCCACATGCAGCAAGCCACTACTGACTTCAGCCCTGACCCTGGCACACCAATGCCGGATACCACCACGATCCATAATGGGCATGATCATTGGGAAGATGAGATGTACCTGTCGATGCGGCGACGCTTGCGGCTGGCCTATGTCATCGGCGGCATAGGTGTGCTCGTTGGCGTCATGGGGGTTGCCGCCGTCATGGGGCTCACGCCGCTAAAACAGGTCGTGCCCCTGGCCATGACGGTCGACAAGCATACTGGATTGGTGAATGTCAGCTCGCGCCTGGGGGACATCACGCTCGATGATGATGAATACGTTACCCAGGCCCTGTTGTTCCAATATACCCGCGACCGAGAAACCTATGATGCACATGATCAGCGCGAACGGCTGAACGATGTCTACCGGCTGAGCTGCGGCGGAGCCGCTGAAGAACTGGCCTCGCTCTATGCCGAGGCAAACCCCAACAGCCCGATGAACATCTACGGCCGCCGCGGCCGGGTCGATGTACGGATCAGATCCGTCACGCTTGATGACTGGAACAGGGCAACGCTGCGCATCACCAAATCCGCAAGGGCTCAGCCGGGTGCGCCGGTCTCGGAGCGCAACTTCGTCGTCACACTGGGATTTGAGTTCGACCGCACCGGGTCGATGCCACTGGAGGAACGGTGGAACAACCCGACGGGCTTTTGCGTGAACACCTACCGTCTGGATGAGGAGGCACGCTGATGGTTCGTTTTGTTTTGACAGCGCTGTTGGGGCTGACAATCGCGGCTGGTTCCGCCTTCGCTGAGCAGCAGGGGCGCGGCACCCAAACCGATGGCCGTATCCGAACACTCAATTTCCATCGTGACGAAGTGTACAAGATCAACGCCTATACCGGCTATGCAGCAACCATTCTGCTTGAAGACGGTGAGCAGATGGTTGACGAGGTGCGCGGCGATCCTAAGACATGGGATTTCATTCCACTGACCGCCGGTGACGGGTTTGTCATCAAGGCAAAATACGCAACACCGCAGCCAAGCAACCTCATTCTGCAGACCAACCGCAGAACCTATGTGTTCCTGCTGAATGCCCATGCGGGCGGCGCGCCCGGGAATGTGGGGTTTCTCTATCGATTCAACTATCCGGATCGCAAGAAGAGCTACAGGCCCCGTCAGGCCGGCTCCGTTCAGGCGGCCTTCAACACATCAGGCCGGCCAGCCAATCTTCGCTACAGCGCAGCCGGAGACAAGCTGTTGCGCCCGGCCGTTGCCTTTGACGATGGCCGTAAGACATACCTACGCCTGAAAGAGCAAAGCGTCAGGCCATCTGTTTTTGCCATGAGTGCGGATGGCCGGGAGAGGCTGGTCAACACAGCCGATCTGGCAGACGGAACCATCGTGGTCACCGGTGTCTATCCCCGCCTCGTGCTTCGCGACGGTCCCTATGTGGTCTGCGTGTTCAACATCCCACTCTATGAGACGGACCGGAACCGAAGCCCCGGGAACAGGCCCGCAACGATCCGAACCAACGGAACCGCTGATCTGAACGGGGAGAGACGCTGATGTCGGACCAGAACAAACTGCTGTCGGATCGTATCGAGAACTCCGAAGACATTAAAACTGGCGTGAACTGGCCCATGATCGGCGGCATTGCCGCCCTGTTGGGCTTTATCGGTGTGGGCGTCTGGATCAATAGCGGAGATGGCGACACCGGTCGCCGTGACAGTATTATCCCGGAGGTGACTGAGACGCCGGACCCCAGGAGCCAGGGCGGTGCGCTCTTTGGCGCAGTGCCAACCGAACCATTGCCTCAGGCACAGCCGCAGGAAGATCCGCGCGTTGCTCTGCTGGCCGCAGAACTGGCCGAGCTGCGCGCAGCCCTTGATGCGGCCAGAACGCAAGAGCCTGCTGTAGATCCAGGCCCGGACGCTCCTCAAACCGAGGCCCCTGCCCCGGCCCTGGATGCTGAAGCGCTTGCGGCACTGATCGCGCAACAACAGCAGGCCGCAATGCAGCCCTTGCTCGATCAGATCGAAAAAGATCGTCTGGCAAATGAGCGGCGGCAGCGTGAGCTGATCGCGCGGCTGCAGGCAAACAGGCCGATTGTTGAGCCGGGACAACCAACGGCCCAGGCGCCGGCAGACAATTCGGAAGCGCAGCGGCTTGAAGCGGCCCGCAAGGCTGAGGAAGAACGGCTGGCCGCACCTTTGGTCAATTCTCTGAGTTCCAGCGGGACCGCGGCCTCCGGGAGCGATGGGGCCAACAACAGCACCGGCAATGACTTTCTGGATGCGGCTGCATCGCGCACCGTCGAAACCGCACATGCGGAGCAGTTGAAAGATGTGCACCGGCTCGTAACTCAGGGGACGATAATTCCTGCTAACCTGGATACCGCCATATCTTCCGATCTGCCAGGAGAGCTGAAGGCAACAATCAGTCGGGATGTCTGGTCAACGGATGCAACAACCGTTCTGATACCGCGCGGCTCCACGCTGATCGGTGAGTATTCCTCCGATATCTCGCTGGGCCAGCGCCGGGTTCTGGTGGCCTGGAACCGGGTGATCACAACAGACAAACGCACAATCCAGATTGGGTCTCGCGGCGTGGGCCCCTTGGGGCGCGCTGGCCTGGCCGGGAATGTGCAGCATCACTTCGCGCTCAAATTTGAAGCCGCGGCCTTCATCTCGATTTTTACAGGCATCTCCAACCTGGGCAGTCGCACGGTAAATAACAGCGATGACAGCAGTTTTTCTGACGGTGCCACACAGTTTGGCGAGGCCGCATCGGACCCGCTCACCGAATATCTCTCGATCCCGCCCACGATCTGGATCGATCATGGCGAGAACATCAACGTGTTCGTCTCGCGGGATCTCTACATGTGATCTGACAGAAGCCGGCCCTGGCCGGTTTCTTTATTCTCCGCCACACCCCTAACCACCCATCGTATGACCAGGACGACTTCTCATGGATACACCCAACAGACCCGAAACCTCTGATCAGTCAGACCTTCACTTGAGCGCCATTACCCGGGCTACAGTGGATCGCTTTGTTTGGCTGGTCTCACCTCTACGATACAGCGGACCGGCGCTCAAACTTCTCTTCATCGCTCTCTTGCTCAGTGTACCCTATCAGCTGATCGGCGAGATGAACTATGTGGATTATATCGTCCAGCTCCGCGATGCCCCCGGCAACGAAAACATGACGGCGCTGCAGGCCCGCGTGATCTTCTGGCTGGATCTCTTTGCCAGCCTGTTCAGCCCTCTGGCGCTGGACATATTTACGGAGAATCTGTTCTCAACACTGTCTCTGGCTTGGGCGGTCCTGCTTCAGATCGTGATATTTATATTGGTGATTACAGCTCTGGACCGTCGGGGCGTGGCAGCCGGATATAGAGAAACCAGCGATCGCGAAACCATTCTGGGTCTCCCCGGCGAACGCGTGGTTGCCTTGGTTCCCGGCGTATTTGCGTTGTGGTTCGTGTCCGGTTCGCCTCTGGCCTTCCCGGTATACGCGCTCACTTTCTATGCCTACTTTTCTCTCCGCGTCAAAGACAGCTGGCTCGGTCTTCGTGTCGATCGCGTTCTCGGCCGGAAGACCGACGAACAGAAGGAAACAGATCCCGGCACCTGAGCCGTGATCTTTACAGAACCCCACGCTCTCTGCTGACCATCGATCGAAAGGACCGCTCCTATGAGCACCATCAAGGCAAAAACCCACCTGCCCTACACATTGACGATAGCGCTGGTCAGCATACCTCTCTGGTCGGCCGCATGGATTGCATGGAAGATCAATGGCGATATGGGGACATGGCGGCCCTGGCTGCTGGCTACATATTGGAACACTCTAAGCCCAAATACCTGGAAGCTGGCGTTCTGGGTTGGAGTGACTGGCGGCGTAGCCACCGGGGCCGGGCTGGCCTATCTCTTTGGCGGTATGGTCCTGGGCGTATCGGCCACCGATGCCCATGGAGACGCGCGTTGGGCCACGATCAAGGAAATCCGGGCGGCGAGGTTGATAAGCGATTGGGGGCTGGTGTTGGGCAAGCTGGGAAAGCCCAAAAAGAAAGCCCCGCATCTGCGCGCCCACACGGATGATCAGGGCACGGTACTGGTCTCCGGCCCGCCTCGATCGGGTAAGGGCGTTGGAATCGTCATCCCCACGCTGCTCGATTACCCGGGGTCTTTGATCATTTATGATGTGAAGGGGGAAAACTATGAGTACACGGCCCGCCGCAGGCTGGAAAAAGGGGACAAGGTCAGGGTTCTTTCGCCCTTCGATGTCCTTTTTACAAAGAACCCGGATGCCTCTCTCATCGTCCGATCTCACAGTTTCAATCCGCTGATCGAGGTTGCAGAAATGGAAGATCTGGAGGATCGGCTCGTGCGGATCTCCGAAATCAGCGCGGCACTGCTGGCACCCAAAAGCGCGACTGGCGCAGAGGCGTCTTTGATGGAGGACGCACAGGAGATATTTGAGGGCGCGGCGGCGATTGTCTGCAACGAACCGGAACCATCGCTGGGCCGCGTTCTTCAGGTGTTGACGCCGGAAGCCAAGGGCGAGGATGAGATACCGGATTACAAGGGTATGTTTGCCGCCCTCGCCCCGCGTGCGCCTGATCCGGTGTCCAAGGGTGCGATGCTACGCATGGCCGGCCAGGACAACAAGCAGCTTGGGATCTACCTGTCGGTCCTGATGGGGGGCGGGCTGAACGCGTGGCGCAACCCCGCGATCGCACGGGCGACAAAGACCAACGACTTCGACTTTGCATCGATGCATTGGGAGCCTCAAACCTGCTATATCTCTATCCCTGAGGCACACAAACAGGTGTCGCGCCCGCTTGTGCGCCTGTTCATTCAATGCGCCATCAACGCGCTGCGCCGGCGTCTCATGGCGGCAGGTGAAGACTTCCTGCCAGTTCTGTTCATGATCGATGAGTTTCATTCGCTTGGAAAAATGCAAGGGGTGCTCGATGCTGTAACCACCCTGCCCGGCTATGGCGGCCGACTTTGCCTGATCGTGCAATCGCCTGCCTCGCTGCGGGAACATTACGGGCCAGCCGGGGAAGAGATCCTGACGGAAAGCTCGCATCTTCACGTCTGGCTTACACCCAATTCCGAAGAAACCAAGGCGAAGCTGTCAAAGGCGCTCGGAAACATGACGGTCACTCAGAAATCCGTATCGGGACGCAACTGGTCGAAAGATCCCGGCCGGTCCGAAAACTGGTCCGAGAAAAGCCGTGCACTCATGACGCCCGAAGAAATCGGCCGTTTGGGCAAAGAGGAAGTCATCATCACAGGCAAGGGTATGTTTCCGATCCGGACAGACAGGGTGTCTTATTTCCGGGACCACAGATTCAAGGCGCTGTACGACAGCCAAAACGGCAAACCCTGGCCGGATGTGCCTCTGATCAAAGATGGGGTTGTCACCCGGTACGATGAGTTCCTGAAGGACGCCGGGTCTGCATCACAGGTGGTCGAAGCTGAAGAACCGGAGCCGCGCCCGGAACTGCCCTTGTCACACCGCGCAGCTGCTCCGGGCCCGAGGCCGCAGGTGGTTCCCGATCAAAGCGGTGATGACTACAGCTTCTTCGAAGATCCAGGCGAGGCTGAGACAGAGGAGGAAACAGAGGAGGACCGGAAACTGGCGGCCGTGATTGCGACGGTGCAAACGCCCGAACTGGAAGGGGATATTGGAGAACTGCTGGGCCTGGCACCCATCGATCCGGACGCTGAACCGGAATTGGCGGAGCTGGCACATCGGCTTTCGCCTGCAGAGTTGGTAAAGCGCCTGGCACCCTTGTTCACAAATGGTGAACTGGCTATGGCAGCTCTGTCGGGAACGACTCGACCTTTCCAGAACATCGCCGGATACCCATAAAGAGACCGAGGTCCAATCGAGTGAAATATCGTCGTACAAAGAACATAATGAGTTCTGTTCTGCCCGTCATCGGCATAGGTGGTTACCTGTGTTTCCTGGCTGCAGAACGCGCACTTAAATCGACGCCTGGTCGTCAGGTCGTAAACATCAACGCACCCGCACGCAGGACAGATCGGTTCACCATTGGTTTCCGGCCAGCGCAGCCGGCAGAACCGATGGTGTGCCGCTTCTTCCCCCTCGGAGAAAATCGTTTTGAGAGACAAGGTCCGCGCGGCGGCCGACAGGAGAAAATGCTGCGCCATATGAACCTCCAAAAACCACGAGCATTCTCATAATGTTCTCGCTAGATCCGCCAGTCTATCATTTGGTGCATTTGCTACCTAAAACCGAGTTGCTGAACGAGGAGATGTTCTACAGCTTGCGAGAAGCACAAATCCTGATCGAAGAATGGAGGAAACACTTCAACACAAAGAGGCCCCACAGTGCATTAGGTTCTCGCCCACCGGCCCCGGAAGCCATCATCCCGATGGAACACAGGCCGATCATGCACTAACAATCAAACTGGACCAGTCAAATGAGGCTGCTCACTCACTCCGCGCGAACGACGAAAGGCCGCTCTGCTCAAAATTGCTTGGGCGAAGAGCGTTCCGATATATGGTGTCTACACGCTCTTTGCCCATGCTAACCTCAGCCTCAGGTGTTGACCGATCAAACACGGTAGATATTTTAACTCTGGAATTGGATATGGGTTTGGCGCAAGATCAGACCTGCGGTACAGCATCTGTGTTGAATGCAAGATAAATTTTAAGTTATTTGCCTACCATGCGAACCTACGAGATCAAAAACGTACGTTCGCTGCTGGAGGGTAATATTTGCAGAATGCTAACCGGGCACTCTTTCGTTGTAGCTACGTCAAGGTCTGCTGTGCCATGCAGGGGTGAAGCGTTACCCGATACGGTCCGGTAGGGGCAGGATAGTAGAGGTGAGTAGGATACTCTACAGTTCGTGGTAATGAATGTATGTTCCATTCTTGGTCAGCTTTAGTGGCATTTCGTCGCCGTCGTCAAAGCAAAAACCTGAAGAAAAAAACAGCTCTTCTTCTGCTTGCGGTCCTAACCGATGTCGATACACGCCGAGGAAGGTTCGAGCCCAATGTCTTTTTTCAACTGTCGGATAAGACAAACCACGGCATGTACGTGTTGCCCAAAAACTTTCTCCGAATGTTTGAACAATTTTAGCACCCGCCACAAAGTTGGGATGAGAAGTGTACCAAAACCAAAGGCCATCAGCTTCAGCTGGTAAAACCGCATCAATACCGATGGTGTGATAAACATTTGTAGGCCAACCAAGTTTGGTCAGAACAATACAAACGCCGGGTATCGGCACAAAACGAAAAACATCCACTTTTTCCCGAAGCTTTTCTAATTCCGTAGGATCACTTTGAAACAAGCTACGAACGTGTTGAGACTCTGGGAAGCTATTGGCTGTTAGACCGGCCTTTTTGCCACACTTTTTCATATCCAAGGCAGTTTCATCATCCGATACATGATGCCAATCTTGTAGCTTCAATTGCTGTAAGACATGCTGATAGCTTTCGTTAGAACGACGGTATTCGTTTCTTACCGCTACAATGGTTCGAACGACTGTCTCAGTGCAGTTTTTAACTGACTTCAACGAGTATTGTTCAGTAGAGGTTCTCGACAAGTGGTACTCGAGACAACGCCGTCCTAGCCCACGCGACCCAACTTGGGCGCCAATTTCGGGAAACTCATCCGCCAGATCTATCATTTCTGTTCCCTCTCTATCTAACCCCACAGATAAGTGTCCTGTTTAACGGCTCTTCCACTGCTCTGGAACCCGATTTTCCGGCCATTTATGATTAGAGTTTTTTGCGACGAATCCCTGGCTGGGCGAAGGAGCGAAAGCGATGAAAGCAGCGAGATTTACGGACGCACAGAAGGCGTTTGTCTTGAAGCAAGTTGAAGAAGGCAAGACGGTTGCCGAAGTATGCCGTGAGGCCGGGATCAGTTCGGCGACATATTTCAATTGGAAGAAGAAGTATGCGGGGATGTTGCCATCCGACATGCGGCGGTTGCGAGAGCTTGAAGACGAGAACAGCCGTCTGAAACGGATCGTGGCCGATCTGACGTTGGATCGGGAGATGTTACAGGACGTCATCAAGTGAAAGCTCTGAGGTCGGATCGGAAGCGCGAGCTTATCGACGGTGTCCGGGAAGACTAGCGGGTAAGCGAAGCGCCTTACATTCTGGATGGCCTGCTGATGAACCCGACCGGCAAACAGATCAAAGAGCAATACGCCGATACCGGCGGCTTCACCGATCTCGTCTTCGCTGCCACGTCCTTGCTCGGGTATCGCTTCCATCCGCGCATTCGCGACCTCGCTTCCAAGCGGTTGCATGTGTTTGACCTCCGCGCTGTCCCCAAAGAGTTGAACGGACTGACCGGAGACAAAATCCGGGAAGCAAGGGCCGAAGAGAATTAGCCGGACGTGTTGCGCTGTATCGCTACAATGCTGTCAGGCCGGATGCAGCCTTCTCATCTCCTCAAGAAATTGGCGCCGCGCCCGAGGCAGCATGATCTGGCTTTGGCACTGCGAGAAATCGGACGGATTGAACGCACATTGTTCATCATCGAATGGCTGCTGGACACCGACATGCAGCGCCGCGCCAATATCGGCTTGAACAAGGGAGAGGCGCATCACGCCCTGAAAGGGGCCCTGAGGATCGGGCGGCAAGGCGAAATCCGCGACAGAACCACCGAAGGGCAGCACTTCCGCATCGCGGGCCTCAATCTGCTGACTGCCATCATCATTTACTGGAACTGAACCACTACCGACTGGCGTCGGTAGGAGCGGCGATGTGGTTTTCGAGGTATTGCAGAACGATGTCCTCTGTGATTGCGCCGTTGGTGGTTGAGAAATAACCCCTACCCCAGAACCGGCGCCCCCAATAGCGCCTGCGCAGCGCAGGAAATTCCCGTTGCACCTTGTGTGACGAACGGCCCTTCATCCTGCGCACCAGATCGGAGATGGCAACCTTCGGCGGCACCGACACGAACATGTGCACGTGGTCGCTCGACAACACCCCGCGCAGGATGTCGACCTCGTTCTCACGGCAGACCTGACGGATGATGTCACGCACCCGCAGGCGCACCTCGCCGGTCAGCACCTTATAGCGATATTTCGTCGACCAGACGATATGGTAGCGATGATAGAAAACGCAGTGCTTGCCGGTGTCATACTGCATGATCTTACCCTCTGGAAA
>NZ_JWLJ01000020.1 GCF_000813985.1 Ruegeria sp. ANG-R | reverse complement strand
AAGCTGCGCAAGACGTTTGAATTGCAGCTGAAAATTGAAGGTGTCTACGGCTATAAGTGTACGCCACATTACCAAAAGGGCATGGTTGGTCTTATTGTTGTGGGCAACCCTTCGGGGAACCTGACACAAGCGATGTCCGTTAAGACGCCAACTGGTGCCCAATTGGCTTTTGATAGTTTGTTCATGCAGGCAAAGGCCATCTCTCTGGCCTATTAAGGCGCTTTCGCCTGCAGTCACGTTTCGCTGATTGCAAGCCTTGAAAACCAATCACCCTGCGTATCAAGCGAAGGGTGGTATTGTACATTACTGAGCAACGCTCTGAATTTCGGGCACCGACGTAAGCAACGATTTGTTGTCTGCTGACCTTTGACGAAGAGGAGATCAGAGATGTCGAAACGGAAGAATCACTCTCCCGATTTCAAGGCGAAAGTTGCGCTTGAGGCTTTGAAGGATGAGCGAACTCTGGCTGAGTCGGCGAGCCAATTTAGCGTCCATCCCACGATGATCCATAGCTGGAATCGCGCTCTGCTGGAAGGCCCGTCCGGCGTGTTCCAGCGGGTCTATTCCGGTAGAGGGCAGGATAGTACGCTAAGGCAGCAACTGGTTACTAACCCGTTGTTTCACCGTGGTCGTATGCAATGCCGAGATGACTCTTCAATTCTCGTTGTCCGAGCGGTGTGACGACCAGAACCCGTCGTTCTTTTGCACGTGCTATCCAGCCTTTGTCGAACGCGAGATTGGCAAGAGCAGCCCCGACAGCACCGGAGACATGATGGCGGCGTTCGCTCCAATCCAGGCATTGCCGGGCGAAAACACGTTTTGATTGTTTCAGATCAGCAGGGTTGATACCCCATGTCTCAAACAACGATTCACCTTTTGGGGTGAGTTCAAAATCCGTGTCCAACGCGATCAAGGCGCCTTTTTTCACCAAAGCATCCGCAATCGAAACCCCCAGACGCCCGGCAATGTGATCATAGCACATTCGGGCATTCTGGATTGGCGTTCGGGCCTTTCGGATGGATTTTACCGCAGGGCCGATATTTGCTGTTTGCACGGCCAGTTGTTCAAGCGCGTTTGCGATTTCGGGCGAAGCGAGGCGGTAATAGTTATGCCGTCCGCTTTTCTCTCGTGACACCAATCCACCCGACAACAAAAGGCCCAGATGTTCGCTCGCCGTTGCGGGGGAAACATTCGCAACACTGGCGAGTTCAGTAGCCGTCAGCGCCCGACCGTCAAAGAGCTCTGTCAGTATCAATGCGCGTGCCGGGGAACCAATCAGAGCGCCCACGCGCGACATGGGAGGTTCATCATGCATATTTCGGAATTAACCGAAGCATGTTTCTCTCGTCAACTGCTAGACCAAAGAAAACGAGTAGAGGGAAAAACATGATCGGGTTGGATGACGTAGATTTGAAAGATGCCTTTCTGGAGAAGGAATGGGTGCTGGTGATCCAGACGCCTGTACAGGGAAAAGAGTCTTTGCTCGAAGCGTTACGTAAGGGTGTTGATCTGAAGCAGGGGCATTATGACCGCTGCCTGCAAGTGTCGGCGGCAGGGGAACAACAGTTTCGCGCTTTGGAAGGGTCACATGCCGGGGCTGAGCAGACGATTCAGTCCGTGTCTGTCGTGGATATCACGATTTCTATCGTACCGGATAAGCAACTTCTTGAGCAGGCGCTTTCGATCATTTTCGCAAATCATGTGCATGAAGAGCCGACAATACGCATTGGTGAGTGCTGGGGCACACGATCCAACTATACGGGCGACGAAGACAATCCAAACAAGTATTGGAACCGGCCCGATGCGCAGGCCATCCATGGGACGGCTATTGCTGAAAAGGGGCATGAGAAATGACTGCGCAGGCAATACGCTCTCAATACGGGCTGGGCGTCATGCTTGTCGTCGTTTCCGCCATCACCTTCAGCACAGCTGGGCTTTTTTCCAAAGGTGTGAAGGCGGCACCATGGGATATTATCTTCTGGCGGGGCGTGTTCTCGGCAGGATTTACGACATTATGGGTTTGGCATCGTGGTCAGATCCGCGACAATTTCCCGAAGATGGGGATTAGCGGCGTCGCGGTGGCCGTCGTGGGTGCACTTGGCACTGCGGCTTTCATAGCCGCCTTCAAACTGACCACAATCGCCAACGTTTCTTTGATTTATGCAGCGGCACCGATGCTGGCGGCGCTTCTGGCCTGGATTTGGATTGGCGAAAAAGCCTCCAGAACCGTTGTTGCCGGTTCGCTGCTCGCACTGGCGGGTGTCGCAATCATCGTCTCGGGGTCATTGGGGCAGATCAACCTTCGCGGTGATCTTCTTGCGTTGGGAATGGCCGTTGCCATGGCCGTGCTAATGGTGATTTATCGCAGGTTTCCATCGACACCCGGTGCAGGACCGTCAGCCCTGTCGTCTTTGCTGCTCGTGCCGATTGCGTTTGTTTTGGGCAATCCATTCGGCATTCCGGTATCCGAAATTCTGATCCTGAGTGCATTTGGTCTGGTCTTCGCCATCGCCTCGGTCACCCTGGCCGAAGGAGCGAAGCGCGTGCCGTCAGGCCAGACTGCGCTCTTGAGCACACTCGAAGTTCCTCTGGCGCCGGTTCTGGCGTTCTTTGTTCTCTCTGAAGTTCCACTTATTCGCACCATCGCAGGTGGTGCACTGGTTCTCATCGCGGTGCTGCTTGCTGCAAAAGATCAAAAATGAGGGCCTTTTCATCGACAGCTGAGGCGACAAAGCAAACCCCATACGAAACAACAGGGAGATTTTTAGATGATTGATTTGACGGAATACAAGGCCAAGTCGGGTGGGCTTGTTCCCGTGTGGACCATAGAGGTTCAGACATTGCCGGAAGATACGGATCGTATTCTGGATGAAGTCATGAAAGTTCATCCGTTGAGCTTTGGCCGTTATCAACGCAATGCGAGCATTTCGGCTATTGGGAAAGAAACTGCACAGCCCGAGCCCGGTTCGACAACAACGACGCATGTGGAAGGGTTTGAGGCGGGCGCGACTGAAACCTACCCGATGGTCGAATTGAAGATATCCGTTGAGCGGGACCTGGATATCCTGTCAAACGTAATGGATGCCATCATCTATGCTCATCACTACGAAGAGCCAGTGATATTTGTCAGGGAGGATTGGGCAAGTCGCGCTGCTTATGATCCTCAAAGTGACAACCCGAACCGTTGGTGGAACAATGGCAGGGGATTACCTGATCGGATAGAATAACGTGTGGTTTTGCTGAATGTGAGCTGAACTGGTTCAAGCGCTTCGCGAACTCCTATGGTGAAAGATTGTTCAGGCTTTATGCCTGTTCAATGTTCTGTAGACGGTTGGGCGGGACACGGAAAACACCTCAGCCAGGTCGCTGATGGAATATTCTCCGGTGGCATGCATTCGGCAAAGTTCGCGTTGCTGTTTCTCAGACAGCTTGGGTTGTTTGCCACGCAGCTTTCCCTTGGCACGGGCAATGGCCATGCCTTCACGGGTCCGTATGCGGATCAGATCCGCTTCGAACTCTGCAAAGGTGGCAAGGATGTTGAAGAACATCTTTCCCATAGGATCAGTCGGATCATAGACGGATGCGCCGAGAGCGAGCTTGACGCCTTTGGCTTCGAGCTGATCAGCTATGGCGCGGGCATCCGGCACTGAGCGGGCCAGCCGGTCGAGTTTAGGCACAACCAGCGTGTCACCTTCCCGCACAGCTGCAATGGCCTGATCCAGACCAGGACGAGCGCGATCGGTGCCGGTCAAGCCATGATCCGTGTAAATGCGATCCGGTGCGACGCCGAGATTTTCCAGCGCTTGTTTCTGCGCGGTTAGGTCTTGGCTGTCGGTGGAGCAGCGGGCGTATCCGATAAGTGTGGTGTTCATGGCCGAACTGTACGAATAAGGCCCCTTCATTGCAATTTTTATCGTACCATCTATATGAGACACGCTTTGAGCCAGTTTTGTTGGTGGGATGTCGCGATGGGAAATTGTCCGCTGACCGATCCTCTTACGGACAGGCCCGCCGCCCATCAAACAGGAATTAGAATTGCCAAGACGTCAGATTTTGAGCGACCGGCAACGGGCGGCGCTGTTTGATCTTCCTACCGATGAAGCAACTTTGTTGCGGCACTACACGCTGGCCGATGATGACATCGAACACATCCGATCCCGTCGCTGGGCACACAACCGATTTGGGTTTGCCTTACAACTCTGCGTCTTCCGCTATCCAGGTCGGTTATTGCGGCCAGGGGAACTCATACCATTCGAGATTACCGAGTTTCTGGCGGCACAGTTGGGCATAGCGCCTGAAGATTTGACAGATTACGCGCACCGGGCCGAGACACGACGCGAACACCTTGCCGATCTGCGAGAAATCTACGGCTACAAAATGTTCTCGGGTCAGGGGGCACGTGATCTGAAAACATGGTTGGTATGGGAAGCGGAAACAGCACGGTCAAATTTGGATTTGGCGCGGCGGCTCGTGGAGAAATGCCGCCAGACGCAAACAATTCTGCCCGGTGTCTCTGTTGTCGAACGGCTTTGCGCTGATGCCCTGGTTGCCGCAGAGCGGAAGATCGACAGCCGTATTGCGGAGCGTCTCAATGAACCCATGCAAGCCCAACTGGATTCATTACTGACGGAACTGGTCGAGGAGCGGGTCAGCCGATTTGTCTGGCTACGTCAGTCTGAGGTCGGACAGAACTCGGCCGGTGCCAGTCGCCTTCTGGATCGACTGGAATTCTTGCAGGCACTTGGTATTCCGACCGAAACTCTGGACGAGGTGCCGCCTCATCGGATTGCCCGGTTGCGCAGACAGGGTGAACGGTATTTTGCGGACGGGTTGCGGGACATTTCCAGTGACCGGCGGCTGGCCATTCTGGCGGTCTGTGTAGTGGAATGGCAAGCGGCCATCGCTGATGCCGTTGTCGAAACCCATGATCGGATCGTTGGGAAGACATGGCGTGACGCCAAGAGATTGTGCGATATCCGCGTTGATGACGCAAAGGCCGCTGTCCAACAAACCCTGCGCTCATTCACCGAGTTGGGGACCGCCTTACTTGCCGCACATAGCGATGGTGTATCCCTCGAAACCACCGTTTCGGACGCACCCGGATGGGGGCCCCTGGAAGAGCTGGTCGCGACATCGGCGCAATTAACCAACACCATGGCTGCGGACGCACTTGCTCATGTCGTGCAAGGACATCGCCGGTTTCGGCGCTATGCCCCACGCATGTTGAAAGCGCTGGATATCAAGGCCGCCCCGGTCGCTATTCCCTTGGTGAATGCCGTTGAAGCTATTGGCGGAAAAATCGACCGGGCAAAACCAACAGATTTTCTGCGCAAAAACTCGAAATGGCACCGACACCTCAAAGCCCAGCCGGAGAATGACCATCGCCTCTGGGAGGTCGCAGTGCTGTTTCATCTGCGCGATGCCTTCCGTTCCGGAGATATCTGGCTGAGCCATTCAAAGCGCTACGCTGATTTGAAGCAGGCGCTTGTGCCGTTCCCGCCATCTCCAGATTAACAATGCCTCTTGATCCGGTCACCTGGCTTTCGGATCGAAAGGTGCGGATCACCGACGGCCTGAACCGTTTGGCGCGTGCTGCCAGGCACGGGGCTATCCCCGGTGGGTCTATCGACAACGGCACACTGAAGATCGAGCGACTGACCACCGCCGTACCTGATGAGGCGGAGAAGCTCGTCCTTGATCTCTATCGGCAGCTTCCAGATATCCGCATCACCGATCTGCTTCTGGAAGTGGATGAGATCATTGGATTCTCAGACGCCTTTACACATCTGCGGACAGGCGCGCCCTGTAAAGACAGGATCGGGCTGCTGAACGTTCTGCTGGCGGAAGGGCTGAATCTCGGCCTGAGCAAGATGGCCGAAGCCAGCAACACCCATGACTACCTCCAACTGTCACGTCTGTCTCGCTGGCACATCGAAAGCGAGGCTATCAACCGGGCATTGGCCACAGTCATTGACGCACAATCCACATTACCGATGGCGAAGTTCTGGGGCGCAGGCACAACCGCATCCAGTGATGGACAGTTCTTCCCGGCGACGCGTCAGGGCGAGGCGATGAACCTGATCAATGCAAAATACGGCAATGAACCGGGACTGAAAGCCTATACCCACGTATCCGACCAGTTCGGGCCATTCGCCACCCAGAACATTCCGGCGACAGTGAGTGAAGCGCCCTACATCCTCGATGGCCTGCTCATGAACGAAACGGGCAAGCGGATCAAAGAGCAATATGCCGACACCGGCGGATTCACGGATCATGTCTTCGCCGTTTCGGCCCTGCTGGGCTATCGGTTCATCCCGCGCATCCGGGATCTGCCATCCAAACGCCTGTATATGTTCGATCCTGCAACAACCCCCAAAGAGCTTCGTGGCCTGATCGGCGCTAAGGTCCGTGAAAATCTGATCGTCCAGAATTGGCGGGATATTCTACGCGCCGTTGCGACGATGGCAGCAGGGATCATGCCACCCAGCCAACTGCTGAAGAAGTTCGCATCATACCCGCGTCAGCATGAACTTGCAGTAGCGCTGCGGGAGATCGGTCGCATCGAGCGCATCCTGTTCATTATCGAATGGTTGCTGGACACCGACATGCAGCGCCGTGCCCAGATCGGTTTGAACAAAGGTGAAGCGCATCACGCCCTCAAAAACGCTCTGCGCATCGGCAGGCAAGGTGAAATCCGCGACCGCACTGCTGAAGGCCAACACTATAGGATGGCGGGCCTGAACCTATTGGCTGCGATCATCATCTATTGGAATACGGATCATCTTGGACGCGCAGTCACAGCAAGAATGGATGACGGTCGAGATTGCCCCCCGGAGCTTCTATCACACATCTCGCCGCTGGGATGGGCGCATATTCTCCTGACCGGCGAGTACAGGTGGCCAAAACGTTAACCAATCTGGCTTAACGTACTATTCTGCCCCTTACCGGATCAGACCCCTAGCTGGCCACGCGGGTTTCATGCCCATACATGATGATACCGTTGCCATGCTCAGCAACAACAGCGCCTGTGAACGCAACATTTCGCGCGGCCGACGGCGGGGCGCGTGCTGCAAAGTGAACATCCATGTGTTCAGCTATGACCGCCTCTTGATGTGGGAAAAACTCGGCTTGATGGTGATGCTGCTGGCATCATTGGCATCGCCACCACACTCTTAGCTGAGAACAGCAGTACAGCGATCAAGCTGACGATGTCTCGCAGAAACTTGAAAGTCGGATGATCGTTAAAGGTTTCTATTGGAATGCCTCAGGTACTTGCAACAGTTGCTCATGAACATCCCAGTTATTCGGCTTTATTTCTGGAACATGCCAACGATAACCTGCCGCCAACCATTGCTCTCGAAACACCTTTGCGCTCTCAATGGCTGTGTCCTGGTACCCAAACTCAACCCCGCAACAGTCACAAAATTCGTAAGTTGGGCAATCACCAGTCTCACCATATTGCGGTACATGCTGTTTCAATCCACAAACTCGACAAAAATTGGTTGGATCATTGTGCATAGAAATAGTCCAAATTTGACGGGTAACCGTGCTGTGATGGGCTGGGCCTAAACATCGTTCGCGGCGTGCCATCAGAAGTCATAACACCAAATGTATTGGTTGAAGGATTATACCTAACCACATCACCATTAGCCCGTGTTGAAGTGAGCGTTCCAGCAGGAGGGTTCCGCAAGAAACCTTGCGCGCCCTGAACATATTGTGTGGCGTTAGAATATTCCGGAAACTCGGCACCATGTTTTGTCCAATGTCCGGAAGCATTACCGACAGAGTCAAGTTTGCTTGTAGAGGTCCATAGTGGATTGGTTGAGAAAGTGGATGACCCAGAGATCTGCTGTGTCGAACTGTTCCCAATTACATAATTTTGGTTTCCGTTCGTATAAACTGCATTGCCATTTACATCCACTCGATTGCTTGGTGTGTATACTTTGCCGCTTGGGCCTAAGATACTCACATCACCGTTTGGTGCCACTACCCTTCTAAAACCGTTCGGTAAACCTCCGGTGACATTCGCAGCTGCACTAACAGAACCAAGTTCACGATACCCGCTAGGAAGTGCTGTATTTGTGGCAACATTGTCGACCTTTCT
>NZ_JWLJ01000002.1 GCF_000813985.1 Ruegeria sp. ANG-R | reverse complement strand
TCAACAACCGGTTCATCAGGCGTCTCATCAACAACCGGCTCGTCAGGTGTCTCGTCAACAACCGGTTCGTCAGGTGTCTCATCAACAACCGGTTCATCAGGTGTCTCATCAACAACTGGCTCGTCAGGTGTCTCATCAACAACTGGATCGGTGGGAGGTACATTCACCTGGCTGTCGTCACCGACTTGTTCCAGCGTAACTCCAGAACCCGTCCCAATTTCGAGGCTGACAACATCGTTGGTGTAGTCCACGACGACTGTTGCGCCACGTCCTCCAAGCCCTTGGATGTCAATAGAGCCAAAACGACCGGTAATCTCGTCTGCAGAAAGAAGCGTGTAGGTTCCGTTACCAATCTGGGCATCCGTGAGATCGACGGTCAGATTTACTTCACCGAGTTCAATGCGCGAATTCACATTTGTGGCTTCACCAAAAGCACCCGAACGGAACTCTCCGATCTGTCCCAGACCGCTTTCATCGCTTGCCAGGATAAGCTCAGAGTCTTCTTCGAATGAGATAACCCCTAGCTGGTTTCGGGCCCCATCGAAGCCCACCTGAGCGTCACGGCCACGCACGGTCAGTTCGTCCCCTTGGCCGAAGGTCATGTCGCCACCTTCAGCGCTCAGCAGCGCCTGCCCATCATCGACAAAAAGGTTAACGTCACCCGTTATCGTGCCGGTGTTGGCAAAGCGTCCGCCATCCAAATCGATATCAAAATCACCCTCGCCCGCATAGCCACCGCCAAGCCAGAACTGACCTGCCGAGCTAATCTCAACTGATGCGCCGTCAATACCTGCTTCAGTCGTGCCCAACACGTTGAGCCTGCCATTGTGGAAGTCAAGCTGCCCGTCGTTGCCAAAGTCCAGCCCGTTGATTGTATGGGTGCCACCGTAAACGACCCAGTTTCCACCAAGGTCGACATTATCGCCAGCCATGGTACCTGCGATATCCCCGGTGCTCCAGTTCATTCGGTTGTCCCAACGAACACCATCACCCAGTTCATTGGGGATAAAACGGACCTCCGCAGAACCGTCGCGTGATTCAGGCAGCCTATCAAACGCCGCTTGGAAGAAGGCGTTCAGTTCGTCAGCAGTTGCGTCTTCGTTCTGCCTTATCCATTCCGCCAGATCAGATGCGTCTGCATTGGGATCGTTAAGAAGCAACTTTGCCAGATTGGCCGCAGTAGCGGCAGCCAGTTCCGCTTGATCCAGATCTTCGATATTTTGATCAGCGTAGGTCTCTGTAAGCCGCGCACCGATCCAATTGTAGATGGCGGTGTCGTCGTAATAGGGGTCCTCGGTGTGGTTTAGTCCACCGTTGCTGTAGAGCTTGTACTCCAGCTCCTCCGGTCTGCCTGGATCAGCCAGATGTGCAACAATGTTGTTTACAAGCGTAGTATCGAGGCCTTCATTGACCAAACCGAGAGAAACCGCGCCGATGAAGTCGGCTTCCTTATAGGCGGCAGAGGTAACCACGTTGTTTGACAACAGCGAGTAATTTCCGACGTGGCCGATATCGCGATAGCTACCACCCGTCACCACGAGGCCGGCATTGTTCTCAAACAGCAGGTTGTCTTCGATGAAACCACCACTGCGCAAAATAGCACCGAAGGATGACGCTTCGCTGGAAATGTTATCCCGGAATGTCAGGTCGGTATTGTCCTCAGCAACATAGACGTTGTGGGTCCACATGGTCGGAGGTTGTCCGAAATTCCCATTCCCGTCCCGTTGGAAGCCCTCATCCCATCCAATTCCCGAGAATGACGAACCTTCTATCAACAGTCCATCAACGTCACCCGCGAACAAGCCCGATGTCCTATGCCCGTGCCCTTGCCAGTCCTGTGTATCGTAGTCCCGCTTGCCTTCGATGTCATGAATCTCTGCATTGCGTAATGTAGCTGATTCAAGGTGCTGAAAGACAAGTGCTCCGTGATTGCTGCTGCTGATCGAATCAAAGATGACGTTGCCAGAGAATCCGGCATCTGTACCCAGCACGCGCACCTCTTCTGTGAAATGCAAATCATGGACCACAACGTTAGCAAACGGCCTTTGAAAGAGGTATACATCGTCGCCTGTTATGACCGGCTGCTCACCCTCGCCGTATGAGGTAATGACCACAGGGTTCAGCGGGTCTTCCCCGGTGATCCCGCGTGGGAACAAGGCCGGAGAGTCGTATTCATACCCTTTTTCCAGGCGCAGCCAGTGCGAACTCGGATTCGCTACTCCTCTGACTTCTTGCGTAAGTGCGGTCCAAAGAGCATCACCGGCGTCCTGTGCCAGCGCCATATCGGGGTTCGAGCCGTAGCTGGGGTTCGCCGCAAGCCACGCACCAGTGACCTGGCTCACTGGAATATTCTCGAGCGCGGCAATGTCGGCCAATGTCAGGGCATCATCGGAGCCCGAAACGTAAACCTCTCGGTGATTGTCGCCGGTCTCGATGACAAGGTCTCCACTGTCATCTGTCTCCAGCATATAATGTGTTGAGCCAGTGCCCCAGCCGGCGCCCTGGGTTGGAGGGCTGACTTGAGTCGTCACGGTCTGCTGCTGAACGTTACCATTGGCGTCTTCAATCTCAATGGTGAACTGGAGCGGCCCGGAGTAGTCGGAACCGGTCAAGACCAACGCGAGAGAATTGTCAGGGTTTACGGTCAGCTTACCGACATCGGGTGCCTCTACAACGCGGACACTGACAGCCGACTCGTAGTCGGTTGGCTGCAGAGTCGCTACGCGCCCTCCGGCCAGTCCAGTTGTTGCGAGATCGTCTAGTGCGATTGGCATATTAGTACCTTCTGTTTATCCAAGATAGTTAACGCCGCACTAGTTACCGAGGCTTCTTACGAAGCCCTCTTCCGCGCAAAGACCCCATTTGCGCTAAACATTAACGTTGGAGAACTGCTCTCCTACTTTACTTGCTACGACTGAACTTCGTTGAAAACGGTTCGGCTTTGGGGCCTTTGTAAGGCGGGAAATACTGCTGGCAAGCCTAACATGCTTGGATATCCGCAGTGTTCCGCCTGTTGTGCGGAAGTCGGCCAGTTGGGTCAGAGAAGACGCGAAATTCTGCCGATCTAGGGATCGTAAAATTAAGATTCAGGCCATTTATTAAGATTTAGCAATAGCAGGACGCACATCAGGCCCAGGGCCATCAGCAAACAACCGGACGAGTCGGGCCGACTCATCCGCGACGATAAAATCTGATTTCACAACCTCACGACCTGCCGCCCCCATGCGTGCCCTTAGGTCAGCAGAATCGACAAGCGCTTCGATGTATATTCTCAGATCCTCTGGATCACCGGGCCGCGCAAGGTAGCCATTTTGTCCGTGAGTGACCAATTCACCCACACCTGCCACCTGTGTCGCCACAACCGGCAGGCCAGATGCCATCGCCTCCATCAGGATGACGGGCACACCTTCGGCAAAACTGGGCAACACACAGATATCGCTTTGCGACAGCTTTTGCGCCACCTCCTGCTGAGGCAGGTAACCCGTGAAAGAGATACGATCACCGAATTGCGCCGCGTCTGCTTCGAGTCGAGGCCGGTCCGGGCCGTCTCCAACCACGGTTAGCCGCAGATCTGGGTACTTGGTAAAAAGCGGGTTCAGCGCTCTAAAGAGGACACGCAACCCTTTTACGGGAGCCAGACGACCGACAAAGATCAGCCGGATCTCCTTGTCATCCCGCCGTACGCGGGGCCGGGAATAGAGCGCGGGGTTCACACCGCAATGAATGATACGAAAACGATCCCAATGTTCAGGGTCGGAAAAAAGCATCAGCTGACTGCGGGCATAGTGGCTGATGGTGGCGACAAAACTGGCTTCGGCCGCCTTTGCACCAAGCCGCACGCCCTCTGGATCATAAAGATCGGAGGGGCCATGTAGCGTGAAGCTGTAAGGCACATCTGTCAGGTCTCGGGTCAGCATCGCGACCAATGGCCCGTTTTTGGCAAAGTGACAATGGATGTGATCAATCCCTTTACGCCGCACGAATTGCGCCATCATCGTCGCCTCCAGCAGATACGCCAGATGTATGAACAGCGATTTCAGGCCAGGATTGCGCATCTTCATTGCCCGACGAAACGCACGCAGATATCTGCGTGGTGCCCGCAAAGCGGCCCATTGGGCGGCAATGAAATCAGCAGGATTGCGCGCCGCCCGCAGCAGGTAGTGCGTCTCGCGCGCGGCTTCTTGCTCCGGGACTCCAGCAAAGTCATCGGGCGAGACGCTACGGCAGGAGACAGTACGCACATCTGCCCCCAACTCCCTCAAAGCCTCGACTTCGCGCTGAATGAAGGTGAGAGAACCCAGGGGGTAAATCCCCGTCAAATACGCGATACGAGGCAAAGAGGTACGCGCGCCCATGTGCTTTCAGCCCCTGCTATGGATACGGTCAATTCCAGACAAACCGCCGCTCGATACCGACGAAGACGGTATTGGCATCCCGGTCTTCCTCATCATCCTCCTCAAGGCGCGCAAAGGAAACACCACTGACCAAATTCCAGTCTTCTGTAAGCGCGTAACTATAGGTCAACGACAGATCAAGCCTCTGCGTATCAGCCGAATCCGTATCCAGATTATTGACGTCCAGATAAGAAATATCCACCGAGAACCCGCTGCGCGTGGTTATCTCTTGCCCATACCCCACCGTGAAGAGAGTGTTAATCTGGGTTTCGCCGTCACGATCGCTGAATGGCGTCATTTCCAATGATGTATTGAAAACCCCTCGAGGCAATTCTTCCGCCCAGCGAAGACCGAAAAGAGGCTCTGTATCAGCCCCCTCGGTATCTAACATGCCTATAGAATACCCCAGTTCACGCGTTGACTGTTCGATCGTCTGGCCCAAACGCAACTCAGTTTGTCGACCCGCTGTGGTTATGCGCGAGTCGATATTGAGAAAGTTCTCACCACGGGGCGTATCCCGAGCCAGCTCGATACCAAAAACAACACCGTCTTCGACGTTGTCAAACTCGCCTGACTCATCCACCTCTTCCCATCCGAGGCTGAAACGACCCCGCGTTCGCGAGTCGATCTGGGTATCAGCGAAGGCCCTATAATACGTGGTAATAGTATCAAGCGCGCCTTCCCCGTCTTCGTCAAAATCGGTTCGACCCGCTTCAAGGCCCACGGTGAAGCGTGGCGTAAGCACAAAGAACAAATCACCCTCGGCAATGAACCGATCAGCATTCAAAAGCCCCGGGTCATCGGTATCGTTATATCGGATTTCGCGATGTGACAGCAGATAGTTGCCACCGAAGGGGCGCTCTAGGCCAAAACCACCTTCGATCGCAATATCGCTGGTTTCACGTGTGCCGCGATCAAAAGTACCAAAATCGATACTTCCTGTATCTGAGTTAAAAAACGAGCCTGTATCGGTGCCGAGGTCGAATTCGCTATACCCTAGGCTGAGACCGATGTTGCTGTTGCCGACGTCACGGGCCCAGCCGAGGTCGATTCTTGGCCTCTCGATCCCGCCCTCATCATCTGTGCGCAAGTCCAGATCAGCACCGAACAGGAGCTCGAAACTGTCTATAGCGGTGCGTCGGATGTAGCCGCCCTGCAGCGTTGTGCGCGCCGTGAACACATCCTCGGCCTCGTCATCTGCTTCGAGATCGGGATTGTCGCTGTACCTGAACTCTTCTCTGAAATCGAGGAACATTGTTCTGGCGCTGTCGGGCTCAGCCTCATCCGGGCGGGTAAAGCGCGGAACCCCGGTCTCGGCGTCTGCCGGCACATCTTCCAAATCTTCCGGCGGAAAATCGGGTGTCAGATCATCCACTGGAAGTTCTTGCGCCTGCAGCGCTCCAAAGCTTAACGCGATCACCATACTTCCTGCGATAGTACGGCGACGCACGAGGCTACTCGAAGAGGCGCCTTTCGGGGACAATAATGACATCGCCGTCCTTCAGTAGGATATCTCTGCTCACTGTGGCTCCGTTTGCAAGAGCCTTGTAGTTAATCGTTTTGACGCTCTGCTGGCCAGAGCGCGGGTCGATACGACGTAGCTGTACACGCTTAATTGCCGCAAAGCGAGACGGCCCGCCAGCAACTGCGATTGCCTGCAAGGCCGTACTTCCCGCATCCATCTCCACCACGCCGGGCAAATTCACCTCACCTACAACGTAGATCTCCATCAGATCGCCATCCTCAGCGGGCTCCAGCGGCTGCACTGCAACAAAAACTGTTGGCGCACTGGCAAAATTGCTGGCTATTGCATCACGAATTCTTGCTTCGATCTGTGGTACGGTCTGACCACTTGCGCGAAGAGTGCCAGCGAAAGGAAAGCTGAAATTTCCGTCAGGCAGAACGGTGGTGCTGCGATTCAGGCTCGGGTCCTCAAGCACCTCGATAACAAGGGTGTCGCCGGGCTGAACACGATAATTCGCCTGCCCCCATGCCATGGACGCAACAGAGAGCACAAAGGCAAGTATAAGCCCTGGGAAAAGCATAATCTTCATTGCGGCACGGCCTCTCGGTGGATTTTCTTGTGCCAGTTTTTTCTATTATTACGCGCAACATTAGAAAACCTGGAACAGTAGTATGCAGCCGATTCATTGCGGATTGTTATTAAATTGACACGCTTTGAGCGCCGTCACTTCAGGTGGTCCACTACAGTTTTGCCTATTCGGCGCTGGCTTAACTGGCTCCGAACGTGTCAATCAAGACGACGCGACAGCATTGCGATACACTTGCTGTGTTGCAATCATCGCGGTACTATCTAGGGGCTCTTGCCACTTCAGGTGCGACTACTAAACGCAAAAAACGCCCTGAGAGGTAGCAGGAACATCAAAATGCCCAGTTTCGTGGCTATCAATTGGTCTCAAAGTATTTGTCGGCTCTTTTGTGGCTACTATATACACGGGGCGATAAGATTGTGTAGACCAATGGCAGATTGCTGTTTCAGCAATGCTGTGTTGAAGTAAGAGTGTCTGTTGTGAGAAGCGATCTTTACCTGGAGCACTTCGGTTTCTCCGAGCGGCCGTTCACTCTGTTGCCGGACCCTGATCTGATGTTCTGGTCGCGTGGTCACAAACGGGCATATGCGGTGCTCGAATACGGTTTGAGCACACGGGCGCCTCTTACGGTTGTCACGGGCGAGGTAGGGACCGGCAAGACGACGCTTTTGCAGGCGCTGCTTGCGGATATGGATGACGACGCGGTCGTAGGCCTTATCTCCAATGTTCAGGGCGGACGCGGAGACTTGCTGCGTTGGGTGCTGAACGCATTTGATCTTTCGATCCCTCCTGATGCTGATTACGTCTCGATGTTCCAGCAGTTCGTTGATTTCGTGCTCGAAGCCTATGCTGACAACAGGTTTGTCGTCCTCGTCATTGATGAGGCACAAAACCTGCAGCCCGAGACTCTGGAAGAGCTCCGTATGCTGACAAATGTCAACTCGAATAAAGACGAGCTCTTGCAGCTTGTGCTGCTGGGCCAGCCCGAGTTGCGCGACATGATCGGACGCCCCGAAATGCGCCAGTTCGCTCAGCGGGTTAGCGTTAGCTATCATTTGCGGCCGATGAATCGTGAAACCGCCGGAGATTACGTACGGTTCCGGCTACGCTGCGTCGGTGGTAGTGGAGACGAGATCAACGGTCCCGCTATTGATCTTGTGCATGAAATCAGCGGTGGTGTGCCACGCGTGATTAACAAGGTCTGTGATCTGGCATTGGTCTATGCTGCCAGCATGGAAATACAATCGGTTGACGCCGAAATTATTGAGGAGTTGATGGAAGACGGCATCATCTTCCTTTCAAATACCGCATCCGATCCTTTGGTTTTATCGGATAACTATACTGTTTGTTCCCCGGAAGCTGCTGAGTAATGTTGCCGTTTCGTTTTTATTGGATGTTAATATGGCGTCGTATGCCACTGATGCTGGCCTTGATGCTGATCTGCTCCGCAATAGCAATCTATGCTGCGCTGACCCTGCCTCCTGTCTATTCAGCGACGGCGCGGCTACAGGTTGAGGCACAGCAGATACCTGACGACATGGTCGTCTCGATCGTGCGAACCGATGCTTCCGAGCAACTCCAACTGATCGAAGAACAACTGATGACTCGGGCCAACCTGCTCGACCTCGCCCGCGCGCACCATGCCTTCGCCGATATCGACAAGATGACGCCCGACCGTATCGTCCAGGCGATGCGGGAAAACACCCGTATCCGACGATCCAGCGGTCGCAACCAAGCCACGCTGATGTCAATCACGTTCACAGCCTATCGCGCGCAGGTTGCGGCAAATGTGGTCAACGACTATACAACACTCGTCTTGGAATCCAACGCCGCTTTCCGCCGCGAGCGGGCGGAGAACACGCTGTCTTTCTTCGAACAGGAGACTGCTCGCCTCGCCGAACAGATCGATGCGAAGAGCGGCGATATCATCGCCTTCAAGAACGCGAACGTGGATGCACTCCCCGAAGATCTGAGCTATCGACAGGACCGGCAAACGATCTTGCAGGAACGGTTGGGCCGACTGGAGCAGGAACGAGCCTCGGTCATCAACCAGCGAAACGAGATGGTGTCGCTCTTCGAAGCCACGGGACGGCTGGATCAGCCGGTCGAGGATCTCCCGCCCGAGCAACGCCGCCTAGAGGAACTCAAAGGTCAGCTGCGTGAGGCCCTAACAATCTACTCAGAGTCCAATCCGAGGGTTGTACTGTTGCAGAACCAGATCGCCCAGTTGGAGCAGAGCTTGGCCGAGATAACAGTCGTATCGACCGGGAGCGGCACACCAAGAGAGGAGCCGTCTATCATCGATCTGACATTGGCAGAACAGGATAGACGCGTAGCCGAGATTGATCAGGAAATCGTTCGGGTGAACGCGGAGCTTGAGCGGCTGGCTCTTGCCATCTCGGCGACGGCTACTAATTCGATAACGCTGGAGCGCCTAGAACGCGATCTGGAAAGCATTCGGGAACGCTACAATGCTACGCTCAACAATCTCAATCAGGCGCGAATGGCTGAACGGGTTGAGGTCAACGCTCAGGGCCAGAGAATAAGCCTGATTGAAGGCGCCGTAGTACCCCAAGCCCCCTCGGGCCCTGCACGCAAGAAAATCGCGGCAGCTGGTGTGGGTGGCGGCATGTTCCTGGCTATTGGAGTGTTTTTACTGTTCGAGTTGCTTAATGGTCGACTTCGCCACCCGGCCGAAATTCAGTCTCGGTTCAACATCGTTCCGTTGGGCGTGATCCCCTATATGGAGTCCCGCAGGGAGCGGCTGGGCCGACACGCCATGTTAGCATTCTGGGTCCTCCTGGTGTTGGCTGCAGTCCCTCTGGGGCTTTATTATGTACACACGGAAGTAATGCCACTCGAACTTATCGCCGATCGTATCCTGCAAAAGCTGGGACTGACCTGATGGCTCGGACCGGCGATTTCCCCAAAAGACGGATATAGGCATGGAAAAACTTCAGGCTGCCCTCGCCAAAGCCCGTAGTCAGCGTGACAAACGTGGCGATCAAGGCACGTCTGCACGACGCACCAAGGCTGCGATGCCGCAGCCTGCTTCGTCGGCTTGGGAGCGGCTGGCCCAACAAGACCTGTCTGAAGAGGTCCTGCGCAAACATCTCATCGTATCACAGCAAGCCAATCAGGCCTCTTCCAGCTTTGATGTCCTTCGGACTCGGGTTCTGTTGCAGATGCAGCAAAATGACTGGACAAGGTTAGCTATCACCTCGCCAGCACCATCGAGTGGCAAGACCACTATTGCCTGCAATCTCGCGCTTGGACTTGGGCGTCAGAACGATCTGCGCACGATGCTTTTTGATTTCGACCTCGGCGATCCGTCGATTCACGAGTTTTTCGGCATTGACCAGAAAGGCGACTTCTCTGATGTCCTGTTCGGGAAGATACCACTGCAGGACCATGCGGTACGGGTACGTGACAATGTTGCGGTTGTAACGTCCTTCAATGCGGACCCCGATCCGACCCGCCTGCTTCTCTCTGACCAGATGGAGGCGTTTATCACCTCCGCGCACGAGACCTATCAGCCCGATATAATGATATTTGACCTGCCAGCCATTCTAAGTGGCGACCGTGCTCGAGCCTTTCTTAAGACGGTCGATTGTGCGTTGATCGTGGCGCTGGCAAACCGAACTAAACTCAACCATTTTGATGCTTGCGAACGCGAAGTTGCCGAAAGCACGAATGTGCTGGGCGTGGTCCTGAATGGCTGCCATCCAAGTGCGATGTCGCAGGAGGACATGTGAACCCGAAGATCTTCTTTGGGGATCTGAAATCCTGCCCACATCCCTATGAACATACGACCTACACACACGCTAACGGATTTCATTACCACCAATACAATAAGAAGCCGAGAAGGATAGATTTCCTGCCATATGAGGTAAAGACCAGAGACGACAGGGCACTTGGTGCGCTCTTCGTGACGCATATGCCGGTCCCGACAGTTGACGTTTGTGATTGCCCGAGCGCTCACGAGACCACAGTTTTTGGTATCGGTTGTGCCGGATTGTTCGTGATCATGGCTTTGTTTCGCAATGGTCGAGCCCGTGTCCAGAGGACGCCATCGAGACGGATGGCAGAGAGGTACGGACCCGATGCAGGTTTGTGCCGCTCAAACCTCGGCTATGAACATGGAAAATTGAGAGATTTCAGAGCGACAGTTATTAGTGGCCAACACACCTCTGCTAGAGTTGGGGTTGCAAACAAGGTTTTGCTCGCGATCATTTCGAGGCGGACTAATTATGTTTTTTGTTAAAACTTGCGCCGTCTGCGCGGGCCAACAACCATGCTGACTTTCGTGCGCACCAAGCTGAAGGGAGACGGGATCGGTGCCCGTGTCATACGCGGTTCGGCGCTGACCTTTTTCGGTTTTGGTGCCAGTCAGTTTTTTCGTTTGGGGTCAAACTTAATCCTGACCCGCCTGCTATTTCCGGAAGCTTTCGGACTACTTGCGATAGTGAACCTCTACCTGACCGGCCTACAAATGTTGTCCGATATCGGACTGACATCCATAATCGTGCGGTCCAAGAGAGGGGAAGACCCGGTATTTCTTGATACCTGCTGGACACTGCAGGTCATCCGCGGGCTTATCCTAGCCGGTATTACAATAGCAATCGCGCAACCGCTCTCGGAGTTTTATGAAGAACCGATCCTGAATGAGTTGATGTACGGTGTCGCTTTTTCGGTCTTCGTGATGGGGCTCCGGTCGACACGCTTATGGACCGCACAACGCAACATCCTTCTGGGTAGGATTACTTTTCTGGAGTTGGGCTGCCAGCTGCTGTCAATCTGTGTGATGATAGGTTTGGCGCTGGTTTGGGAATCCGTTTGGGCCTTAATGTTAGGCGTGATTGTGGCGCATGCGTCTAAGGCTATTTTGTCGCATTTTGTATTGCCAGGCCACGCAAACCGCTTCCGGCTGGAACGAGCGGCGCTAATTGAGCAATTCCATTTTGGAAAATATCTCTTTCTCAGTTCCGGTCTGGGTTTTTTGCTGGACAGTGGTGACCGGGTTCTACTGTCAAAATACCTAAGCCTTTCCAGCATGGGATTCTACAATATTGCTTTCTTCTTCGCGTCCGTTCCAACCTTGCTTATGGGGCGCTTCGTACAACAGGTCATTTTCCCGCTTTACAGCGCACGACCACCCGGAGCCTCGTCCGAAAACCGAACAGCAATCTCTAAGACACGCTTCGCTCTCACCGGAAGTATGCTCAGCGCTCTGTTTGCTTTGGGGCTCATTGGGCTATGGCTCATCAGTTTTCTCTACACGGACGAATATCAAGCAGCTGGGCCAATCCTTGTCGCTTTGACTGTTTCTCAGATGCCAAGCCTCATCATTCAAGGATACCCCATCCTGCTGGTTGCCGAGGGTAAAACCGGCATTTTCACAGCCTTTCAGGTTTTTCGGGCCACACTGCAACTCACTTTGACGGCTTTGGGCTTAGTACATTACGGACTTGTTGGGGCCATTGCAGCACGACCCTTGGCAGCCGTACTGACATATCCAGTGATCGTTTTCCTGATCCGCCGGTACAGAGGCCAGGACATCCTTCACGATGTCGTCTTTGCAGTTCTGACTGTTTTGTTCAGTGCAATCGTCATTTGGCTGAACGGTGATGTCATGTCACTTGTCGCCGCGATAAAGTGATTTCCCTAGTGCCGGTTTCAGTGAGCTGGTTATCGGGGGCGTGCTTCTCGGAACACGCACGCGGCGCTTACGAAGACCATTTTGACGCGCGGTCCATTTCGATCTCGGCTACTGCCCGCGCTTTGCCCACCAGAAGAGCCCTTCGCTGGTAGCTTTGGATGAAGCGGCGCAACTCGACATCCCCGTGCTGTTCAACACCCCTAAACATGGCCCCAAAATAGCCTTGCACTATAGCCAGCCCTCCCAAAACATAAGGCTTCTGCCGCATCTTGTTGACTGCTGAAGCCAACAGAAACAATGGGCCCGTGCCCATGTAATACTGCCCAAAGCCATGCCTGCGCCGACCGGCATAGATACCTGTCTGACTTGATCCCATGGCGCGCAAATGATTGAACCGCAACTCCGGAACATCCCAGCTGACCGCTTTCCAGCCCAGCATCCGCGCCTTATGACAATCGATTCCGTCCCACATGACCTCGCGGACAAAGCCGCCCAGAGCTTCGAAGGCAGCGACACGATAGAACTTTGTCATACCCAAGGACATGTCATCAGAGATATTCTCTGACACCATCTGGCCTGAGGCATCTTCAAAATAGGCTTTACCAGAACATGAAGCAATCCGAGGATCAGCTTCCATCCGCTCCATCAGACTTTCAAAGTACCCGTGTGGCAGTTCAAGATCCAGATCAAGCTTGCATAGATAATTGTGGTCAGATGGCGTGATAGTTTCGTATCCCACATAAAAGGCTTCTATCACCCCCGGACCCACTGCCCGGTGACCACGGTCGGCCTTGGGTACAATAGTAATCCAATCATGTTCTGCGGCATATTCAGCCAGGATTTGTGGCGTAGCATCAGTGGACCCGTCATCCACAATGATCCATCGTGCAGGCTGCACCGTCTGAGCCACGACGCTGTCGAGGGTTCGGCGCATGTATTCGGCCTCGTTCCGGCAGGGCGAAATAAGAACGTAGCTACGTGGTTTTGCCATGATCAGAGAGCTCCATTGGACAACGGCGTCACCGGTGATGATTAGTGAACCAAACTGCCCCAAAATCTCAAGCATGTTGAGTGGTGCAACATACAGCACTGTGTGTTTCCAGCATACATGGAACGCCCCGATGCGGTTACTGCTTGCATACTGTCCAAAATCACAGACTATGCTAGAACGTAGAATAGCATGTGTATATGCTCTGTCGGATTGCTTTGGATTTACTGCCGTGAACGATACTGCTGACTCGCAGAGCAAGATTTTGTATGTTACGCGACCTTCACTGCCTCCGCGCAAAGAAGTCGATTCACTCTTGGAGAGCGTCTGGGAAAGTCGGTTCGTCACCAACGGCGGCGCCGTACATCAACGTTTCGCAGCGGCCCTTGCAACTTATCTGGATGTGCCGTTTGTGACACCGGTTGCCAATGCGACCTTGGGGATCATGCTGGCACTTCGGCATCTTGGTATCTCGGGTGAGGTCATCACCCCCGCATTTTCTTTTGTGGCAACTGCGCATTCCGTCAGCTGGCTTGGTGCAGACTTGGTCTTTGCAGATATCGATCCGGTGACACTCAACATTGATCCCGAAGACGTCGAGCGGCGCATCACACCTCGGACACGCGCCATTCTTGCAGTCCATTGTTATGGCACGCCCTGCGACACGAATGTGCTGGCAGAAATCGCAGAGCGTCACGGCTTGGCACTTATCTATGACGGCGCTCATTGTTTCGGAGCGACGGATGACGGTGGAAGCCTTTTGCGCTATGGCCATCTGGCAGTTGTAAGCTTTCATGCCACCAAGGTGTTCAGTACTCTGGAAGGTGGCGCGATCATTTCTCATGACCCTGAGACCAAACAGGCGCTCGACCGACTTTGCAATTACGGGATCGTGGATGAAACACGCATCGAGGCGATTGGGCTCAATGCCAAAATGAGTGAGCTGCACGCGGCAGTCGGCTTAGCGCAGCTTGCACATGTGGATGAGGATATCGCCCTGCGTGGACAAGTGGCCCAGCGTTACGCGGAACGGCTCAAAGACATAGACGGCATTCGCTGTGTTTGTTCACCCGAAAACTCCGGGCAGAACAATTATGCATTCCCGATCATGATTGAACCCGATTATTCGCTGAGTTGCCTGGAACTAAAGGAACGGCTTGCGGCACATAACATCTTAGCACGACGATACTTCTATCCTCTGCTAAGTCAGTTGCCGATGTACCGCGATCTCCCCTCAGCTGATCCTCAGGGGCTGCCTTGCTCAATGACGGCCGCCGAGCAGGTATTGTGCCTGCCACTTTACCCCGATCTGGCACCGGAAGATCAGGACCGAATCATCAATTTGATCTGCGACGCGTAAATTGTAGTTTTCGTATTCGGAACAAAGATAGTTACCTGCATGTATTGTTGTGCTAATGTTGCTAAGGCGCTTCAGGGCGTGATCCCTGTATTTTTTGCCTAACAAAGATCTGCTTAGTAGCAACCCATTTTAGCCGATGACATTTGGAGTTCCGAATGCACCATACTTTGGCTCCCTTATATCGCCGACGTGAGCATAAACATCTTTCACGTACACAGATTAAGCAATGCCAACTACCCAGGCCTTGTCTGCTTGACGCAAAAACCTCCCCCCTTATCAACAGAGGGCCTCCGTCATGGCCCTAAATACCGCCGCCCTAAAATGGAGCGTGACCCGCCTCATATCCGGCCCAGGACCGAATATTCGCAGCCTGGCAAGCGATAGCTGGGAAATCTGCCCTTCAGACGTCACGAACATCCCTCCGGCAATTTACTTGGCCTCGTCGCTTGAGCGTATCACCGCACTGTCACCCTGGCGGAACTGGGAAACGGAACACCACGCGATTGAGGGCCGACCGACCGAGCACGCTGCGACACGCGCCTATCTTGTCAAGGATGTAACAATTTCAGGGTCGTTTCTCTTTCGTGGGACCGCGCGCGCGCAAGAGGGGTTCGGGTCGTTTAGTATATTGCAAACAAACGATAATCCACATGAACGCATTAAGGAGGCCTGCCTGACGTCCTGTTGGTCCGGCAGTCATTATTTTGGTGTTTTCATGCGTGCGTCATTGCCACAGGAAATGCTGCCTCAGCCGAGTGAAACGGCAATTTCGATGATGACAAAACCTTATGATCACGAGGCAGGGTATCGGCAATTGCTCCAATTGCCACTACCGAAATGCGTGACGTCTGCTCATGTCAAACGACTGATCCTATATACTGACTACGCTCACAACGCCTCAAAATCAGCACGCTTCTCCGAACTGCGCCGCCGTATGCGCGCATCGCTTGGTCCCGTCAGCAACAACCGGCCCGGCGCTTATCTCAAACGTGGAAACACCGGCGAGCGGCGGATAGTAGTAAATGAGAAAGCTCTCGAAGAGGTGCTTAGCGCCAAAGGCTTCGACATTGTCGAACCCGCCAAGCTGTCACCCTATGAGATTTCGCAGCGGTTGCTTGACGTGCCGGTGATCGTCAGCGTCGAGGGCAGTCATTTGGCGCATGGAATCTATTCGATTGCCGCAGGTGGGACGTTTCTGGTCTTGCAGCCCCCTAACCGTTTTGCCATGGCTTTCAAGGAGTTCACAGATCGTGCCGGGATGCAGTTTGCCTTTACTGTAGGTCATCCGGCGGCTAATGGTTTTAGCGTCGACATTGACGATTTGGAACGCACATTAGATCTTTTGTGATGACTGCCGATGAGAGTGCCTGCAGAGAATTAATTCTGTTGCCCAGCCTGAAAGCAAGGCGCGGCGCGCAAGGCCGCCTTGTAGTGACACGGAAGTTCCTCGAAGGGGCCGCGCAATATGCCCGGACCTGGCCGGGCCCGGTCACCTCGCTCGTTGCGTTGGACACAAGGCCTGGGATTGATATGGACCAGGTTGAAGTAGCCCCGGACATTCTTGAAACCGGGTTGGAATTGCGCCCCGAGAACAAGGCCGCTTTGGCGGCGCGCTTGTCCAATGCGGCAGTCGTGCTGGCGTTGTTGTCTCCTGATGAAACCGATACGGTTGCGTTGTGCCGACAGATCGGTCTGCCGGTTGTATTCGTCTCCGAGTATTCCCCCCGGACAGAACTACAGATCATCAACGTAACAACACCCAATCCTCTGCGCAGATTGCGGCGCAGACTCTATGTGATGGGCGCTGAACGTAAGCGTCGCCGGCTTGCGCGCGACTATGCGGCGGGGCTGCAATGCAATGGCACCCCGACTTACGAAATTTATGCGCCAATAGCACCGGATGCATTCCTGTATTTCGACAATCGCGTGCGCGCCAAGGACGTTATTGACGATCAAATGCTTGAGGCAAAATGCACTCAAATGAACAAGGGTGCACCTCTTCGTTTGGTGTTCGGAGGACGCCTAAGCGCCATGAAAGGCGTGCTGGAGCTGCCACAGGTTGCTCAAGCCCTCGACCGGCTCAAGGTGCCTTATCAGATGGACATCTACGGCAGTGGCGACCAGGAAGAGGTTTTGAGGCACTGCATTGCGGAACGCGCGCTATCTGACCGCGTGGTGGTGCATCCACCCGTCGATTTCAGCTCGGAATGGATTCCGTTCTTAAAACAGAATGCCGACCTTTTTGTGTGTTGCCACCCACAGGGCGACCCTTCAAGCACCTATACAGAAGTAATGAGCTGTGGCGTACCCATAGTGGGGTATGCCAATGAGGCATTTGCCGGGGTCGTCAGTGAATCGGGCGCGGGCTGGTGCGTACCGCTGGGCGATGCGGCAGGCCTTGCTGCGCAAATCGAGAAGCTGCATAACGACCGCGCAGCCCTGCGTGAAATGGCCTATCGAGGGCGCAACTTTGGGGCCTCGCACTGCTTTGAGCCTACCTTTCATAAACGAGCAACCCACCTGATCCGAGCCAGCCGACTGCCACAGGCGCTAAAATCTCAGTCGCTAGAAGGTCGCACGGGAATATAAGTACTACCCGCTCTTGGTCCGGCGAGTTTACAATTGCATTATGACGCTGAAACGCGCAGCTTTTTTCGTGCAGACGTAGGATATAAAGTGTTTCCACCCAAAGCATTTATAATTGGCGCACAAAAGTCCGGAACAACATACTTGGCGGGACTTCTCGATCAGTCCCCTCAGATTTGCGTTTCTGACCCTAAAGAGCCCCATTTTTTCTCCAGGCACTTTGATAAGGGCCTCGACTACTACAGATCCTGCTTTCCAAACCCTGACGCACAAGTATTAGTCGATGCGTCGACCACCTATTCCTTTCTGCGTCCCCTGGACCAGATAGCACTTCCAGAAGCACCCGGCGTGGTTGAACCGGTGCCGGAACGCATCGCTGAACTGCGCCCGGATGCGCGTATTATCTATATTCTCCGGCATCCTATCGAGCGGGCGATGTCTGCGCTCAAGCACAAGTTGCGCAGTGTACCGGCCACCGATACACCTGTTCAACTCATTGACGCACTACGCGACGATCCGATGTTCGTATTGATCGGACGATATGGAGACCAGATAGAACGTTACCTAGAGGTCTTCGACAGGGAACAGATATTGCTCCTGAAATTTAACGATCTGCGGGAGAACCCAGCCTCAGTTGTCAACACGTGCCTGAAGTTTCTGGAATGCACGCCCTTCCAAGTTGACACAGAGCGCAATCCAGAAAGCCAACACGCGGCGTCGAGCTATAACGCGATTGGGCGCATGTTTAGGAGGTTACCCCCTGGCTTTGCATCCGCCCTCAAAAAGGGCCTGCCAGCACCCATGATGCGTCAAATGCGCAGTTCGATCCAAGCGCCGGCGCAGCAGATCGAAATTGGAGACAGGTCCGAGGTCATGAAACTTTTTTCTGACGACCTTGAGAAGCTAAGGCGCCTGACGGGAATAGTGTTCTCTTGATCCATCGCATCGCCAAAAGGTTGACGCTGTGTGCCAAAGTGACACGTGCTTGCTGGTCCGACTTGAGGGATCTGATGCCGCCAACTCAAAAGGCTTAAGGAGGTCTTGGCGTGGCCTGTTCGCTGCTCAGATCCGCGCTAATGTGCTGGCCCATCCCGACGTGTACTACAGATTACCTTGACGGTTTGCCGTCATCATGGAAGAAAATTGAAAGAGTTTCTTGAAGTAATGCCTCGTGCTTAATGAATTCGGCACGGTTAATTAGTTTTGAATAAGAGGTAGATGTGGCTGCTCTAGAGCGCCTGATGATCCGAACAAAGGGGCAAGAACAAAGGCTGGCTTATGCCGTGGCGTTCCTTGCCGTTCTGCTCTGCTGGACTTTAGTCTTTATAGAAGGCGGGCGAGAGAAATCCCTCGACGAGTCGGATTTTCTCGCTATTGCACAAAACTTGGCATGGACGGGACGTTTTTCGGAAACCGGTGATCTTCCGACAGCCTATCGCGCACCGGGTCTGGTGTTTTTTCTTGCACCAGTAGCGGGTCTCGGAGGCGGCCTGTTGGAAGCCCGTCTCGCAAATGCGGTCCTCTTGGGGCTCAGCCTCGTCGTTCTGTTTCATATCGTACAGCGCCATGCTGGCCCTCTTGCTGGGTTGCTGGCTGTTGTTCTCGTTCCGACATCGCCCGCGATCATCTATGCTGCTACAACGCTTTATCCGCAGACACTCGCCACCTTTCTGCTCCTCCTGACAATACTATTTCTCGACCGGCTAACTTCAGCACATAGTTGGCACAGGGCGATCGCGACGGGCCTGTGTTTTGGCCTGCTGATCATGACTGTGCCAATATTCTTGTTGCTGTCTCCCATACTGATCGTATGGGTGATTTGGAACGTTGCGCGACCATGGCAAACGGTACTGGTATGCGGCCTCATAACTGCGTTGATTATGTCATCCTGGACCGCCAGAAATTATGTAGCGTTCGACGCGTTCATCCCAATCTCGACCAGTTCCGGCTACAATCTGGCATTCGGCAATGCGCCAAATGCCAAGTATGATACAAGCCTGAACATCAGATTGCCGGAATACATCTATACCGGATTGACGGGTGCGAACGAGGTCGAAGCAAACCAGTTTCTGACAGAGGCAGCCTTCCGTGAAATCGCAGCGGACCCGGGGCGCGTGGCCTGGCTTTACCTGGGTAAATTCTTGCATTGGTTCGACTACAGCAACAAGCTGCTGTCCGACAAAGTCATTGAGGGCGGCGCTACACCAATAAAAGTTGATGCGCGAGAGACAATCCTTCTGATCAGTTATGCGATTTTGGTTCTGCCGCTTCTGGCTCACCTGCTCTTGCAGCGTCAGGCCCCTTTTCGAAGGATCGAGTGGCTTTTTCTGGCATTCTGGATCGGTGGAGGGCTGGCTTACGCCATTTTCTTTACACGGGTCCGCTTCCGCCTGCCTTTTGACTGGTTGATCTATGCGTCCAATGCGATGTTCCTAGCGGCATTGCTAGAGCAGAGACTTCGGCGCCTTACCGGCCGGTAGTCAGGCTTCTGAGATTTAGCTTGATGCGGGTGCACACTCATTCAGGTGGCTTGTTGATCCGGGAATCCGCAGCCACGGCGTGTAGAACGGCGCTGGTTACAAATGCCAACCTACAAATTCGACTGTATGCCTCTCAGACAACAACTATACGAAGTGACTTAACCCGGGCGAAATGAGCAACCACCATACCGAAACAGCCAAAGAGTAGCCATGGTGCGACAGCCGGTCTATCAATGTAAGGTTATAAGACTTATGGAATTGAACTGTGTATTTGAATGACATTTTCTTAGTATTGGGTCCGGAGATGGTGACGGAACCATTTGGGAGTACGACTTCAAAATGCTAAACTGGCATCCAGATGTTTTGGCAGTTGATCTCGACGGCACGTTGCTGCGATCTGACATGTTGCACGAAAGCTTCTGGGCGGCATTTTCGGCGGATTGGCGCACCCCGCTTCGAGCAGCCAAAGCGCTGAAAGCTGGAAGGTCGGCGCTCAAACGCGAACTGGCAGAGCGGGCTGATATCGACGTTACCACCCTACCCTATGATCAGATGGTCATTGACTATGTAAAGCGGTGGCGCGCCGCAGGAGGGCGCACAGCGCTGGTTACCGCAAGCGATCAGGGCATTGCCGACTGTATTGCGGCACATCTGGGTATCTTCGACGAAGTGCACGGGTCAGACGGCATTCGTAATCTCAAAGGGGCAAACAAAGCAGCCTTTCTAGCGGAGCGGTTCGGCTCGGGGCAATACGCTTATATGGGAGATGCCACGGCGGATTTACCCGTCTGGAAAGACGCCAGTCAGGCGGTCACGGTAAATATCTCACCTTCTCTGCGCAGACGTGCAGACGCGCTGAAGACCAATGTTGAACATCTTCATACCACACAGACTGGCTTCTCCTCGTATCTTAAAGCGATCCGGCCGCATCAGTGGTTGAAGAATGTTCTGGTATTTTTGCCCGCTCTTGCAGCGCACGATATTTCGGCTGCGGCGTTTCTGCAAAGCCTTGGTGCGTTCATCGCGTTCTCGCTCATTGCATCCAGCGTATATGTCACGAACGACCTTCTGGATTTACACGCGGATCGGGCACATCCGCGAAAACGAGAAAGGCCTTTCGCATCAGGCGCGGTACCGATTGCGCATGGCGGATTGATGTTGCTGCTCTTGATTGGCGCAGGCACGGGTGTGGCAGCTCTTCTGGGTTGGCCCTTCATGTTGGCAATGGCCGCGTATTTTATTATCACAACAGCCTATTCGCTTTCACTGAAACGACGTGTAATCATCGACATCTGTGCGCTGGCCACTCTTTACACCATGCGGATCATTGCCGGGGGTTTGGCAACCGGCATTCCGTTGTCGATATGGCTTTTGGTTTTTTCAATCTTCTTCTTTTTCTCACTGGCTGCGGTCAAACGGCAGGCCGAGTTGGTCGACAACGCAGCTCGCGGTAAGTTGCAAGCGACAGGCAGAGGATACCGTGTCGAAGACCTGCCCGTTGTCTCGATGATGTCAGTGGCGTCTGGCTACGTGTCGATACTGGTGATGGCGCTTTACATCAACTCACCAAGCGTAGCCATTCTCTACTCCGAACCTCTGTTCTTAGGCGGTGTCTGTGGCATCTTGTTCTATTGGATATCGCGGATTGCAATGCTGACGCACCGGGGACATATGCATGACGATCCCGTCGTCTTCGCGGTGCGTGATCGCACAAGCCAGATTTGTACTTTCCTGATGATCTGCTTTGTCATCGGTGGGGCACTAGTATGAGCGTTGAGGTCCTGATATTCCGGTACACGGCGTTCGCTATACTGGCAACCATAGCCAATCTGGGAACGCAACGATTAGTCTTGTCTGTAAACGCTTCGGCATGGGGTTTCGGGGCGGCTGTCTTTTGCGGTACACTTGTGGGTCTCGTGATCAAGTACTTTCTGGACAAGCGCTGGATTTTTGCTGATGTTTCACGCAGCATTCGGGCTCATGGCCGAAAGTTCACGCTCTACACGGCTATGGGAGTTGTCACGACTTTGATTTTCTGGACAACAGAAACCGCGTTCTGGGCGATCTGGAAAACCAACTTGATGAGAGAGATCGGAGCCGTGATCGGCCTGACCTTCGGATACGTAATCAAGTACCATCTGGACCGGCGCTTTGTATTCACGGATACCAAGAGAGCGAACCCAGCATGACACTCGCAGGATGGGGCAGATTTCCCGTCTTCCCGGGCACAACCGAGGCCCCGCGAAACGAGGCGGAGTTGTGTACGATCGTGGCGGATCAGGTCGTCATTGCGCGTGGCAATGGCCGCGCCTACGGGGATAGCGCGATCGGATCGGACAAGACCATTTCGATGCGCCACTTCAACCATATGCTGGCCTTTGACGCCAACTTGGGGGTGCTGGTCGCTGAGGCAGGTGTGCTTCTGGCGGATGTGATTTCGACCTTCCTACCCCGCGGCTGGTTCCCTGCGGTGACACCCGGAACAAAATTCGTCACGCTTGGGGGCATGATTGCTGCAGATGTGCATGGCAAGAACCATCACAAAGAGGGCAGCTTTGGCGCCTGTGTGGACTGGATCGACGTCATCACCCCGGGTGGAACGATTGAGCGCTGTTCGCGGCAGGAAAACGCCGAGCTTTTTAACTGGACCATCGGCGGCATGGGCCTGACCGGCATTATCCTGCGCGCCGCCCTCCGTTTGCGCCCCGTGCAAAGCGCATGGATTCGCCAGACTTTGCACCCGTTGCATAATCTTGATGCCGCGCTCGACGCCTTCGAAACTACCCAGGATGCGACGTATTCGGTGGCATGGATTGATTGCCTGAGTCAGGGAGAGAGCCTCGGTCGATCGCTTTTGATGCTGGGAGAACACGCCACTGGGGCCGAATTGACTGGGGATCGGGCGCGCTATCCTTTCGAGACCCCTAGGAAGCGGAAGTTATCGGTGCCCTTTGACTGCCCTGCGCGGATGCTCAACAGCCTGTCGGTACGGACATTCAACGGGCTTTATTACTGGAACGGATCTCGGCAACGTGGCGAAACACTAGTGGATTGGGACAGCTATTTCTATCCGCTGGATGCCATTTTGGGTTGGAACCGTATCTATGGGCGAAAAGGATTCATACAGTTTCAGTGCGTGCTGCCGTTGGAGCAGTCCAAAGCAGGCTTAACCGCATTGTTGCAAGCCACTTCCGCTGCGAAAGCAGGATCATTCTTGGCAGTGCTCAAACGGTTCGGTCTGCAGGACAGCGCTTTTTCTTTCCCGATGCTCGGCTACACACTTGCCTTGGACTTCCCGGTCAACCAGCGGACACTTTCGCTGATGACCCAACTCGACCGCATCACAATCGAGCATGGCGGGCGATTTTACCTCGCTAAGGATAGCCGGATGCCTGCAGATACCCTGCACCGCTCCGACCCACGTGCCACAGCGTTTGCGACGCATCGAGAAGCATCAGGTCTGAGCGGTAGTTTTCGTTCCAAACAATCAGAAAGGCTCTGCCTATGACCAACGGTGCAGTGCTGATTTTGGGTGCACGTTCTGACATCGGTCTCGCGATTGCCCATAAATTCGCCAAAGACGGCCATCCGGTGCAACTCGCGCTGCGCGATCCTGCACAATTGGAAACGGCGCAGAAGGATCTAAACCTGCGATACAACGTGCCTGTTACTCTTCATGCCTTCGATGCTCTGGCGGTCGACACTCATGCAGCATTCATCGACGAGCTGCCCAAGTTACCTCAGATCGCCGTCTGTGCCGTAGGGCTTATGGGGGATCAGATCGAAAACGAGCAGGACGTGACTGCCGCCGTGACGGTAATGCGGTCCAACTATGAAGGGCCAGCGAGCATACTAGCCCTGTTGGCTAATCGCTTCGATCAACGCGGCTCGGGGCAGATCGTCGGCATTAGTTCTGTCGCAGGATTACGTGGGCGTGCGACCAATTATGTTTATGGCTCCGCGAAGGCCGGCTTCACCGCGTTTCTCTCTGGTTTGCGCAATCGCATGGCATCGCGGAATGTTCATGTATTAACGGTTCTGCCCGGCTTTGTCGCAACGCGCATGACCGAAGGCATGGATCTGCCAGCGCGTCTCACCGCCGCGCCGGAAGAAGTGGCGCAGGCTATTGCGCGCGGGTTAAACAAGGGTCGCAATGTGATTTATGTACGATCGATCTGGCGCTTGATTATGACAATTATCGTCCTCATACCGGAAACAATATTTAAAAAACTCAGGATCTGACTAGAAATTACGCGCAAAGGACTCAGCGTAACCACCAGTCAGCACGCTAACTTCTTTGTAGATCCGCCCTTTAATGCAATACAGGTAACGCGAAGCTTAAAATAGCCGGAACCGATGCCCACCACTTACGGCGGTGCAGGTTTCGGATCAAAATCATTACAAATTTATGGATGCGCGTTTTTGCGTATTTGGTGCCCTTTACACATTTTGAATAGGAGTATGCCATGAACATTTCCGCCAAGATCGACGCAGCGCTGGATGACGAATTCGTCGCCGCCTTCGAGCGCGACGGTTATGTCGTGCTGCGCAACTTCCTTAGCGAACCGGCACTTGATGCAATGCGTCAAAGCCTGAAATCAATCTTCGAGGTTTACGCAGAAGAAGATGAGCAGATTTTCGACACTGTTGAGCGTCTTGCAACCAAGGAAAAGGAACTTTTCTACCGGATCTACAAGTTCATCGCAAAATCCTTCTTGTCGCTCTATCCTGTGCGACTTGAATGCTTGCCCGTCGTAGAAAAACTGTTGGGTGGCAAAGTTCACATCGATATCGGTTCAGCGGTGATCTTCGCACCGCCGGAGAATACGCGCCTGACATGGGGCTGGCATCAGGAAACGACATATGATCCGGATATGCCCGAAGCACTTCATTTCAGCTTTCCAATCTTCGAGCCCGCCCGCGTCGAGAACGGCTCTATGAGCGTTTTGCTCGGGTCACACAAACTGGGCACCCTGCCCTACGACAAGATCAAGCTGGCCGACGATGCCGCAACCAGTCTTGTACCAAGGAACATGGAGCAGTGGTGCCAGGACTACGAAGAAGTCCCTTTTGTTGCTGATCCGGGAGATATAGCGGTTTTTCACAATGATTTGATCCATCGTTCAAACACGAACCTCTCCGGTCGCTCACGGATCACGGGCTTGGTGCGAATTGCGCGGATTGATGAGTTACCAAAAGCAGCCAGTTGGATCGACGGAAAAGTGTATTGAACACTGAAACGGCACCCTTCGAATGGCGAGTGATACCGCTTAGAGACAAGGCAGACCACCACTCATAAGTTTGCCCCTCTCATGGCGCCGAGCCATATTATAGCGCGCGCAACAGTCCGCGCCACCACTCGTCAAGGTTGCTTTAAAGGGCCCGTACCTGTAAATCGTATAGGCAACTGTTATCTTGTTACTACCTGTCCCGTTACGAGTTCTGACTATGTCATTCGTTCAAGAACACTCTGCATTCCAGGAGAAGTCGGGGAGCTTCATCGGATGGGGGCCCTTTTGGCTCCTTGTTGCGACCATTGCTGGATTTGTATTTTTCGTCGAAGGCATTCAGGCGCTTCTGAATGCGTGGCAACTTCCTGAATACAGTCACGGCCCCTTAATACCTGTTTTGTCCGCGCTGTTGTTTTTGCGTCAACTCAAAACCGTACCAGAGAATTATGGCGCGGCCGACTGGCGCTGGGTGGGTTTTGCCGTTCTCGTAGTCGCTCTATTGCTTGGGCTTCTCGGAAAGTTTGCCACGATTGATGATATCGTCGCTTATGCGCTCATACTATGGGTAGGCGGGCTGTTATTGATCAGCTTCGGATGGAGCACAGGCAAGCATTTCTGGCCACCCGTATTGCATCTTGTCTACATGCTGCCGCTTCCCGGTGTGATCTATTTCAAGATGTCGAATTGGTTGCAGTTTATCTCCTCGGAACTGGGGGTATGGTTTCTCAAGCTTCTGTCGGTGCCTGTATTCCTGGACGGCAATATAATTGACCTGGGCGTCACCAAACTACACGTGGCCGAGGCGTGTTCAGGACTGCGTTATCTCTTTCCTATTCTGAGCTTTTCTTACGTCTTTGCCGTACTCTACCGAGGCCCGGTCTGGCACAAAGCTGTCCTGCTGATCTCGGCCGCCCCGATCACAGTTGTCATGAACTCTGTCCGGATCGCGGTCGCTGGATACATCGTCAACTATTGGGGTGTAGACTGGCTGGAGGGGTTCACACACTTCTTTGAAGGTTGGGTGATTTTTCTGCTTTGCATCCTTGTTCTGTTTGGGTTGGCAAGGATCATGCTGCTCTTCAACCGAGAAAAGATGACGCTGGTCGATGCTCTGGATCTTGATACCAACGGGCTGGGCAGGCAGTTTATGCGTTTGCGGCTTGTTCAACCTTCTGCCGCACTAATATCCGCCGCTCTGATTTTTATTGCCGCTGCGATTGTCTGGCAAACCCTCCCGCAGCGCGGGGATCAAGTTGCAACGCGTGACACCTTCGCAATCTTCCCCCGTCATCTGGGCGACTGGCGCCAGCAGGGATCGCAACAATTCTTGGATTCTAGAATCGAAGAAGCCCTGGCCGCAGACGACTATCTGCAAATAGACTTGGCAAAGGAGGGATTGGCGCCAGAAGTCAGTCTGTTCATGGCATGGTATGACGATCAGAGCCAAAATGGTGTCCACTCTCCCGAAATCTGCCTACCGGGCGCCGGTTGGGAAATCGCCTGGTTTGAAAGAACAGATATCGGGAAGCTCGTTAACAGTGAAACACCCTTCAACATAAATCGTGCAATCATCCAGAAGGGCGAGCTGCGCATGATGGTTTATTACTGGTTTGAACAGAAAGGCCGCCGCATCGCCTGGGATTTTGCCGCGAAATACTGGCTAATGATGGACGGAATTCGCACCGGTCGAACCGACGGCGCGCTTGTACGTCTGACAACAGTTATTGAACCCGGAGAAAGTGATGCTGCCGCAGAAGCACGCCTTCAGGATGTTGTAGACAACCTGTCACCGATCCTACCGCGTTTCATCCCATTGTGACCGTTGATCATTCATGAGCCACAAACGATGCCATGCCGTAAATAACGGCATGAGAACATCTAAGTAAATCGGTTACAAATCTCTTTGCGGCAACCACTAACTCGTGTTCTTCTGGAAGCACACGTCAGGCTGACATGACATAATTGAGATCCGTCCTTTGGAAGATGTGTCATTTAATTCGACTGAAAGGGAGCATATAATGCCCGGCACGTTTTCTTCGAGTCAGCCATCGTCTCAGCGCCCGACAAGAAATCTAGATACTGCAAGCCCTGGAAATTTGGAAATTCCCGCGAATGCCGGCCCCAGATTGAACCTCTCGACTGATGGTATGATCCACCCGGCATCCATGGTGGGTGACGCTGGCGAAACAGTCTGGGATCAACCTGCCGACCCTGAAACCTCCGTAAAGATCAATGTGACCCGAAGCGACCATCGCGTTGCACCAGAAGGTGTCTTCTTTGACCTCACGCTGTCTGGTTTTGACACGAACACCCTACCATCGGGTCAATATGATCCTAGTTTTCACGACAAATATGTCTTCTGGGACTATGGTGACAGCTACGCGTTCACAGCCCCGGTGAACGTTCTGATGATGGACGAGGCTGACGGTGGCAACCGGGCTGACAGCAGGTTCAGCCGTGGACCATTGGGTAGCCACGTCTACCGTGCACAAGGAAGGTATACAGTGCGTGTCGCCGTGTTTGAACCGAACAGCGACAAGTGGGGCCACGGCACGGTATCAGTCGCTGTTGGTAACCCGGATACCTTCTTTTCCGGCTCGGCAACGCTCTATGTCAATACGACCGGGGACTTCTCAAATGCTCCCGCCGGAGCGCAGGCGACGAGAAGCCTCGAAGCGGCATTGACGAAGCTGGGCAGGGCTCAGACGCCGCATCGGATCGTCCTTGAGCGCGGGCAAACGCATACACTCAGCAAGCAATTCACGTTTCGACCGCCATCCTCGGCCTCTGGCGTGAGTTTCCGGATCGAGGCGCGCAGCGGTAGCGGCTCGAAACCGGTTATTACGATTTCACCCGGGTTCTCTGGCTTCTCTGTATTTCAGGATTTAGCTCTTCGCGATGCGGTTGGCGCAGACAGCGAAACCGTGCTGCGCGATATCGAATTTCGCGGGCTTTGGGATGTAGCCACCGAAACGGGTGTAAGAATGGAGTTGATCCGCTTTCCACAGGATAGATCAGCCACAACCGTTATCGACAAGTGCACGTTTAGGGGTTGGGGCCTTACCCTTCACGCAACAGACGGTACAAACACTTTTGGGAAACGATCCTTCACCAATGATTTGCGCTTCGGGAGCATGGGCGACTACGCCATTCTGGATGGGTCGCTTGGATATTGCGCGATCACCGGCTGCGGCTTCATCCAAGATGTCGACGCTTTGGCTGGCGGGCCCAAAGACAACAAACACAACACGCACGGTCCCCTGCGAATTGGCGGAGCTCTCAAATCGAATATCTGGGCCTGTGATTTTTACAGCGCAACGGGCTGGTCGGGGACGCGACAGTTCATTATCGCACAGCCCTGTTTGCGATGGAACACCGATTGTATTGTCGGCGCGAAACTGAATCTTCAGGCTTGTGCTTTGGAGTCACCATCCAACGTGATCTCGATCGAGACCGCAAATTCCAACCCCAAACCGAGCGCGATAGCCAATGAACGAGTACCCTGCAACGCTCTAGTGGAAGGCAACATTGGCGTGTCCGGCTGGCAGGCGCTTTTTTCATTGGGCATTGCCCATGGCGGAGTCACCCTACGCAACAACATTTTCGTTTTGGCCAACACAAATGGCTCTTTCGAGGGAGGTCCACCCATTAGAAAAGAGTGCTTTGTGAAGTTCGTGGGCGGGACTGAAAACATAGGAAACGTTTTGGCGCTGCCACAGCGTTTCTATAACAACACCTTCGTTAACCTCACGGTTAACGCGGCTCCGCTGCTAATCGATGCGATTGGCTTCACAAATGTGGTGGTGCGGAACAACCTGATGCACGAACCAAACGTGAACCCACCCAATACGCCCTTCGCGCCATTGGCCACGACACTGGCATTCACCTGCCGCTATCCGGGCTACCGGGACAAAAATACACCATTCACCAGCACCAACGCGACACCTCAGGACAGCGCGCAACTTTGGCGCCCTATGATTGGTTCACGGGCTTTGGGTGACGCAATTTTTGAACCAAATACAAACCTGGATTTGACCGGTGATCTTCGGCCTGAGTATCCATCAATTGGCGCATTGGAAAGCGATTGAGCTCAACGCGCCATGAAGAGGTTAAAGAACGCCTGACAGTAAAGTATGCAGTTTGAACCACCTTTTCCTTGGCATTACGACTTTTGCGCAAGGCGATCATGACAAGTTCTGAAAGCCGCGACACAAGGCTTGTAGGTGGTAAACCTAAGTAGATGATGATTTTCTGAAGATCCCTTCAATTATACCCAAGAGACGGTTCCTTAATGATCGAGTCGGAAACCGATAGCTATTCATCAACACTCGTATACCAAATCTATACGTTTACGAATTGAAGAGCACCCAGTAGAGCGCGGATCATTTGTATTCTATGAGACCACGGGGACGGCCAGCCAAGCGGCGCAAGTGATATTCGATGATCCCGGCAGCTTCAGCAAACTTTCCAATACTTAGCAGCCAGGCCCTTTCCCACGCCGCACGAGACGCACCCTCTCGGACAGCAATCCGTAGTGCACGCACTGGATAAATTGCCAACAAAAATAGTGCCCATGGCGTAAGCAATGCTGTTAAAAGTATAATTGCAATCGGCACGCCTGCCCCCCAGCACAATGCACGACGAACTTGGTCCACACAATGACGCTCGGGAGCCGCTCCGTGCAACGTAGCTCCCTCAGCCCAGGCGTGGCCCGAGCGTCTGGCTCGCGACCAGAACTGGGCAAACCGCGTCATCGCAGCATCGTGCAAAGTCATTTCTTCGTCGATGCGCCAGATTTTCCAGCCAGTTGCACGTAGTCGAACACACATCTCGGGTTCTTCACCGGCGATCAGGGTCGGATTGTAGCCACCAATCGCATCCAATGCGCCCATCCGTATGAGCGCATCCCCGCCACATGCACGTCGCTCACCCACGGGAACATCCCACTCCCAGTCACACATCCGATTATAAAGCGTCGCTTCCGGGAAACGTTCCCGCCGGCGTCCAAAGACGACACCAACGCCAGGGTGATCAGCCAAAAAGGACTGTGCTGTTTGCAGCCAATCCGGCTGCAATTCACAATCACCATCCAGGAATTGCACCAGATCGGGACTGTCACCTTGTGTTCGCAGTCGATCAATCCCGGCATTTCTCGCCCGTGCGGCAGTGAAAGGCTGCGACATGTCAAGCTCTACAAGTTCAGCACCCATCTCCACGGCCGCCTTTTGCGAACCATCCGTTGAGCCGCTATCCACATAAATCACGCGATGGGCCGCTTGCACAGAAGACAGGCCCCGGATCAACCGCTCGCCTTCGTTGCGACCGATGATAACGACAGCAAGCGTCAACTCAGCACTTCCTCAATGTTGATTGCACGGGTCGGAGCCCCTGCTTCAGTTAATGCGCCGAGAACACTCCACGCCAAGACCGCTATCGCACCGTAGTTGCCGATTGCAACGGACATATCTGTAGTATTTGCGCTGCACCGCGGGATCGGGTTCGGCATCATCCGTCAAAACCATGAATATGCCGGCTGGCAGAACGCCGCTCCATTCGGCGCGTCTGTCGTGTGTATTTGCTGAGCGGCTCTGCAACCTTGGTTGTCGATGCCGCTTCAGGCATCGATGCGCCAGAAGCGGCTGTCATCGGACCGGAGCGCCGATAACCCAGGCGCACCGGGGCAGGATCAACCGCAAACTTCTCATCCGTCTCAGTGATACGTCCAAGCTCTAAGCGACCCCAGAGCGCACCCGCCATCAGCAATTTATCTGGCGTCAGTCCTGAATTAGGGATCAGGTCAATCACCGAAGCTGTGAGTACGCATCCGATGACGATGCTCTCCATACCGATCTCATCACGGCGCCAGCGCCACAAGAGCAAGATCACCGGAAAGATCAGCAACCCGAAACGCGCAAGAAAACCTGCCCAGCCGTAGACGCTCAGAGCGATAACCCACTGACCATCCACCACCGCGTAGTTACCGCCCCCTATATATAGATTCCGACCCCAAGTCCCCCAACCAAAGAAGGGGCGCTCCTCGGCGCGGGCCAGCAAAAGTTCCTCGGTATTGAGGCGAAACTCCAGAGAAGCCGCGCGTTGCGCACTAATTTTTTCAACAAGTGTCAGTATTTCGTCAAGAGGAACCAGTCCCAAGCCCCGAAGTAGTGGATAAATAGTTACCACAATGGCCAGCCCAGCGGCGGCATATATCAGGATACGACGTGGTGCGAAAAGAATGATCGGAAAAAAAAACAGCGCAATCATCAGCGCTCCAAGCGATTTGCTGGCCACCAGCGCGATAAAAATAGCCGCGCCTGCCATCAGAAATCTCACCCGAATTTTACCTGTATTGATCCTCGCGAGGCCGAGCGTAAGAAGCAGCGCTGCCGATAAAAAAATACTAACCTGCAACCCATGGCCGAGAAAAACAATCGGGCGAAACCCGGAGCTACGCACATGCTGGACCCAGCTGTGCGGAAAATATCCATAAAGTGATCTGTTGATCTGAGGCGACATGCGAACCTCGAACAGAACCAACGGAACATAAAGAAGGGCTCCAATACAAAAGCAAAGCAACAAAAGCCGCTGGGCGTCTGGATGAGCTAGAAATTTCCGGCCTAAAATCAGCGGAATAATCAATACCAATGCCTGTAAGGTTTGGGCAGCGATATCAGTTATAGGCACACCCGGGATGACAACCGTGCCCCCAAAAAGTTGCCTTCTCCAATTGTAGACATCGGTCTCAACAATCGGATCGCGGTTAGTTAAAACCGTCATAACAACGCCAAAAAGCAAAAGCGTGACGAGTATCCGCGGCACCGCTGCCACAGGGAGCCATCCCGGTAGCCATGTTGTTACCTGTTGCTGCCCCCGCCCTCTTTGGTTCTGGTTGCGAAGAACTGCCAAACAACAAAGCAACAGCGCCATGTAGGCTGCTACCGTATGTTTGTTTAGCTCGTAAAAAAGCGGCAGGTCGACCGCGCGGCCCGTTGGCAAAAACAGGTAACCGCCAAGGACTGTCACAATCAGCGTGATCTCAACAGTGCGGCCCCTGCACAAGAAAAACGCGATCAAAGGCCAGCTCAGGATTACTAAGACCGGGGGTATCAAGGCATACTCCCCCCGTATGAGCGCAGCGCCAGAGAACGCTCCAGCGAAAGCGGTGCGCCTATCGGTTCTGATCTGTTTTGCAGCCTATGGCACATTGCAAAACCCAAACTCGCAAAGACAACTTAGCAACAGTTTATCCTTGGGCGTTAGATTCCCCTATTGGTTTTCGGTGTCCAAATCGGCTTCCTGCAACCGGGCCCGCGCCTCCTGCGCCCGGATGATCTGAGGGCGGGTGTCATTCGCCTCTGCGAGTTCGAGCACGCGTTGGTAAGTCGCCAGCGCCTCACTAGGCCGGTCAAGGGCGGCATAAACCTCTGCCAGATGGTATTGTACAATGGGGTCCTGCGGCACACCGGCGGCAGCACTTTCAAGATACGATAAGGCTGTTTCAAGGTCACCGCGTCGGAATGCCAACCAGCCATAGGTGTCCTGGAAGGCGGGCACATCAGTATCACGCAATCGCCGTGCAATCGCCCAAGCCCGCTCAACACTCTCGGGGTCTTCGTTATAAGTCACCAGAAGACTGGCAAGGTTGTTAGCGAAGATAACGGACTCGGAGTTCTTGGCATAAAGTTTTTCATAGATGGCGATGGTCGCATCAATGTCGCCGGCGCGTTCCAACTCGCCCGCCTTGGCCCACAAAAGAACCGGAGCCTCTGGTGCGGCTTTCAACGCTTCGTCAAGCAGCGCGCTGGCAGCTGCGGCGTCACCATCAATCTGTGCGATCCGATAAAGCTGCTGCCAGACCTTTGCCCTGGTCGGGTCCTCAGACACCAAAGTGCGCATGAGTGTCCGGGCAGCTTCCAAGTCACCGGTTCCCGCAAGAGTATTGGCCAGCAGGAAACGCCGCTCGGGATCTTCCGGGGCATCCGCGACCAGTTCTTGTGCTGTCTGCAGCGCCGCTTCATGTTGCCCTGCTGAGAGCTGCGCCCGCAGCAATACAGCCTTTTCTTGAATGCCTGCATCAGCACTTTCGACCAGTTCCTCGAGATAAGTCAGCGCCGCCTCTGTCCCCTGTTGGCTCGCCAGCAATTGAACCTGAAGCCGGTTTGCAGCCGCCTCAGATGTCTCGGAACCAATCTGGCGTAACTGACGAACCGCCATTGACGCCCGCCCGAAGTCATTGGTGGCGAGATAGATGTCCCCCAAAAACGATAGAATTTCCACGTCCCGTGGAGTACGGCGCAAACCGGACAACAGAACCTCTTCGGCGGATGCGTAGTTGTCAGACGCCGCAAGCATCTGTGCATAGCGCAAAGACGTATCCGGAGCGCTGTCAGACACATCCACAGCTTGAGCCAAGAAATCGCGCGCCAAATCGTGACTTCCGGCACGAATATGTGCGTCGGCCATCAGACCCAGCGCCTGCACATCTTCGGGGTCGACATTGAGTGCGCGGCGCAAATCAGAGATGGCACCATTTGTGTCGTCCGCACCAATGAGACGTGTAGCCCGCATCTTGAGCGCTTCTACGTCATCTCCGTCAGCTGCCAGCACCTCTTCTACCAACTGCTGCGCCCCGGCACTGTCACCGTTTATAACCAACATCCGGGCGAGAGATAGACGAGCTTCGTTGGCCAAATCCAAAGCCTCCGTATCCTCGCCGTTTTGATGGAGGATTGACTGTAGATCCGAGATTGCCTTGTCGCGATATCCGTCTTCGAAATCAAGTGTCGCCCGCAGTATGCGAAGCTGGTCCGGCTCTGGATAAACATCAAGCGCCGCATCTATCTCGGCACGGGCGGCGTCGTTGCCGTGTACTTCTTTGAGGAACCGCACAAGGCTAATGAAGAAAGTGGGATCGGGGTTGGCGGGATCGCCGATGGAGCGTAAATAAGTCTCAGCCCCCTCACGATCCCCGGTTGCTAGCAGAAACTGCACCAGTGCCCCCTTGGCATCGGCGTCCTCTGGGAAACGTGCAATCACTTCGCGCAGATGCCCCTCCATTACATCGCGATCGCCAACACGTTGCAACAATAGCAACCGCTGATCATAGTAACTGCGGTTTTGAGGTGCACGCGCGATCATAATATCAAGCTGCGCCAGCGCTTTTTCCGGATTGTTGGCGCGGAGGTAGCTGTCAAAAACAACATGTTCCAGCAGGTTACTCTCCGGCATCTCAGCAGCGAGGCTCTTGGCCCGCATCGCCAGAGCCTCGATAGCAGGCCTATCTTGCTCAAGGATTGCGTCACGATATTGCAAAGCGATATCGACAGGTTGGCTGCGGGCTGCATCCGGCGCTAATTCCACCACCTGTTTCCCGTGACGGGTGAACTCATCCCAATCACCCGCACCAAATGCCAACTCTGCAAGCGCCGTCCGCCCGTCTATATCGTCAGGCACCTGTTCGATCAGTCGGATATATTGACTATAGGCGCCCGCGACATCGCCGTTTTCTTCCATGACCTGAGCCATGGCGCGCCGGGCCTCCGCATGGTTGGGAACAAGTTGGAAGACGTTGCGTAATTCAACAATCGCCCGATCCAGGTCACCGATTTCGATCAATTCTTGCGCCGAAACAAAATGCGCTTCAGCGCGTTCCTCTGCGGTTTTGCAGGCGGTAAGTGCTATGCACACACCTAGGATCAAAGCACTTTTGCGAAAAGGTCGAATTAACACGTCACAAACTCCGAAAAATGTTTAACTGCACAGAGGCGCAGAATACTCGTTCAAGTTTAGTCGAGCTATATACCAGATATGGACGCGACAACACCAAAAACGGGTTGCTTCAAAGGAAGTTGAGGCGCTTCAATGGGTGCATAAACCCATATGCGCAGCCAGAAATGTCGGGTCTGATACATAGAGGACAGCGCGCTACCGACGTGATGCCCTGACGCACGAATGCTGATACAAATGGTTCTGCAGGTGTCATATTGTCCACGCTACGCAACACTAATTCGTGCATATCAACTTAAGCGCCGCGTCGGGTTTGCCACCCAAGTAAGCTGAAACATGCAAACAATATGGCTGCAACGCAGACGATAGATGGGCCTGCGGGCGTATCGAACATGTAAGCAGCCCTCAGCCCGGCGGCGGTCGAAAATGCGCCGATTACAGCCGCAATCAGGGCCATCGACTCTGGCGACCGCGCCAGACTGCGTGAAGCGGCGGCGGGAATGATCAGCATCGCAGCGATCAAAAGAACGCCCACCACCTTGATGGCAACGGCTACGGTGACTGCAAGACACAAGGTCAGTATCAGCTGCTCTCGCTTGGGGTCGAAGCCGCTGGCATAAGCCAGTTCCTCATTCAACGTCGCCGTAAGGAGTTGAGACCAGCGCCACGCGATCAGGACCACTACGAGAGCGGCACCGCCCCAGATCACAATCAGGTCCGAGCGCGACACGGCCAGGATGTCGCCAAACAGGTACGCCATGAGGTCGATACGAACCCCGGACAGAAACGAAACGGCTACAAGACCGAATGCGAGCGCAGAATGCGCCAGGACCCCCAGCAGCGTATCCATCGCATATCCACGTCCGGACAGCAGCGTTACGGTAAGCGCCATGGCAAGCGCAACCGCCAGCGCCCCTGCAAACACCGACAATTGAAATGTCAGTGAAAGCGCGACGCCAAGGATCGCCGCATGTGCGGTGGCGTCCCCAAAATATGCCATCCGGCGCCAGACGACGAAACACCCCAGCGGTGCTGCGGCAAAAGCGACGCCAATACCCGCAAGTGTTGCGCGCGTCATGAAATCATCAAGCATTATTCTGCCGCTTCCCGAGAGGTCTCACAGTGGTCGTGATCGTGGTCGTGATCATGACGGTAAAGGGCCAAAGCGCCACCCGTGCCCGTCCCGAACAGCGCCCGGTATTCGGGAGCCGAGGCCACAACGGCGGGGGAGCCTTCGCAACACACATGCCCATTGAGGCAGATGACCCTGTCCGAGGCGCTCATAACCACATGCAGTTCATGACTGATCATCAGAATGGCGCTGCCGGTTTCACGCCTCACCTCTTCGATTTGCCGATAAAACGCCGCCGATCCCGGTTGGTCGAGCCCTTGCGTTGCTTCGTCCAACAGCAAAACATCAGGCCGATTGATCAAAGCCCGGGCCAGCAATACCCGCTGAAACTGCCCGCCGGACAACTGTGACATCTGGCGCTTCAAAAGATCCGACACCCCCGCGACCTCAAGCGCTTCTTCGCATTGCTTTCCGGAAACGCGGTCGGTCAGACGCATGAATCTTTCGACCGAGATCGGCAGAGTCGGGTCAATGTGCAGTTTCTGCGGTACATAACCGATTTTCAGGCCCGGTTTCAGCGAAACCAGTCCCGCGGATGGTTTGGCCGCACCGATGATGGCACGCAAGAGGCTGGTCTTGCCTGAACCATTCGGACCAACAATCGTGACGATCTCTCCGGCCTCGACTGTCATATCGACATGACGCAGAACGGTATTCGCGCCATAACGCACGCTGAGGTTCTCAACGGTGATCAGGGTCATGTCTACGCCTTTTCGGTGCAGTCCGGGCAGAGTCCCTCGGCTTCTACTACCGTTTGTTCGATTTCGAAACCCGCTGCACGCGCAGCTGCGCCAAGAACGCCCGGCACCGGCGCCGACTGCGCTTCGGCCACGGCGTCGCACTTTCTGCAGATCATAAACGCCGGCGAATGTGTCGCCCCCGGGTGAGAACAGGCAACAAACGCGTTCAAGCGCTCGATTTTGTGGACGAACCCATTCTGGACAAGGAAATCAAGGGCCCGATAGGCGACGGGCGGCTGAGATCCAAAGCCCGCTTCGCGCAGGCGATCAAGAACGCTGTAGGCCCCAAGTGCCCGATGCTCCTGAAGCAGCATCTCAAGAACTTTCCGCCGGACAGGGGTCAGACGCAACCCGTCCTCCTTGCACCGGGCTTCTGCGTTGGCCAGCGCTGTCTCAACACAATTCTTGTGGTCATGTTCCTGAAATCCTACCGGCGCCTTGTCGCTGGCCGGACTGGGATGCGTCTCGCTTGTCATGTTATTCCATATCATGTATTCCGCCGGTAACGTTATAAAATCACACAGAGGGTCTGATGTCCAGAAAGCTTCTCCCAGTATCGATCACCGCTGCGTTAATGGGCGGAACCGCCATGGCAGATGTTCCCAACGTCGCGGTCGATATCGCACCGGTTCATTCGCTGGTCGCTCGTGTTATGGAGGGTGTCGGAACACCTGATCTGATCATTCCGCCGGGTGCGTCACCACACGAATACAACCTGCGGCCTTCGGAAGCTGCGGCGCTGCAAAATGCTGATTTGGTGTTCTGGGTAGGCGACGACCTGACGCCCTGGTTGGACGGGGCTGTCGAGACACTCAGCGACGGCGCAACCGTCACGGCCTTGCTTGAAGCGGACGGTACCGTTGTTCTGGATTTCCGTGAAAATGCCTTGTTCGAGGCGCATGAACATGGGGATCACGGCGACCATGGACATGAAGACCACGATGATCACGACGATCACGGCCATGATGACGAACATGCCGAAGACGGTGGGCATGATCACGACGACGATCATGGCCACGATGAACACGCAAAGGATGATGATCACGATCATGCGGACGAGCATGACCATGATGATCATGACGACCATGATCACGATGATCACGCGAAACATGACGGCCATGATGACCACGCCGGACACGCGCACGGCGCGCATGATCCTCATGCCTGGCTCTCTCCAGCGAACGCAGAAACCTGGCTGAACCTGATCGCAGCTCAGTTGTCCGCGGCCGACCCCGACAACGCGGGCACTTACTTTGCAAACGCTGCAGCCGCGCGCGAGGAAATGGCCGCTCTGTCAGCAGAGGTAACCGAAACCCTCGAACCGGTTCGAGGCGGCAGCTTCATCGTGTTCCACGACGCTTATCAGTACTTCGAAGATGCCTTCGACTTTCCGGCCTCGGGCGCGATTTCAATTGGCGATGCCTCCGACCCGAGCCCGGCTCGCATTGCTGAAATTCAGGCGCGCATAAAGGATGAGGGTGTCAATTGTGTCATGACCGAACCGCAATTCAATCCCGGCATCGTGGCCACCGTTCTGGATGGGACCGACGCCAAGACCGGTGTGATCGACCCGCTCGGGTCCGATCTGGAACCCGGAGTGGCGCTTTACCCGCAAGTCATCCGCAATATGGCCAAAACACTGGCCGAATGTCTCTAACTCGACGACCTGCCCGGTCGGAACCGCATTCCGACCGGGCTTATGGTGGTCAGAGTAAAGCAGTTAGCCGGTTCGCGAATATGCTGAAGGAGCGATGCCCTGACCCGCCCACAAAATTGCTCCTCAAGCACCTAAGCCCCACCACCCTTCGCAAAATACTGCATCATGATCGGGGTGCTTGTTGTTCCTTTTTCTTTTGCGTCATGGCTTCACATAACAAATCATGCAGCAGACAGAGACCTCTCAACTGGCATTCGCAAAGAGCGACGGATACCACCCCCTCCTGCTTCGGGCAGCGTCAAAACCACCGCAGTGACCCGCATCCTGAAAAATCGCGAAGACCTCTACGTGTAGCAATCTGAAGTCATAATTGGTTCGGCTTGCAGTCACCGAACCAAAGCCACTTTAAGCGCAAGAAACAAATAAACGGGACAAAGGCATAGAGCCGCGCATCGGGCAAGACTTGATGCTCTTATCCAGCCAGATCGCAACCGCATCGAAGCAAGTTTTGACCGAAGATGAATTTCCACTTCATGAACGCCATATCGAACAGTGAGGTTGGAGGCTTTGCAACTCAAAAATGGACGCCGTGCCACCCTTGGGTGGTTCAGAAATGAGGTTTCACAGACACCATGACGTCGCCGGGCCAGCTTCGATGGCCCATGAGAATTCGTGCCCCATATTCTACGTTCAGTCCAGATTTTATACCGTGAGTTTCCTGACTGCATCAAAGTTCTGAGAACAATAGGTGATCTTGTTCACGCCTAACGTGATCCGAACCAGAAGGTTACAAGCCGGTCGCAGTGTTGGTTCATTGGTAAGTAACCCAAGATTTGACCCCTTCGATAGAAGCAAAGAACTCGGGCCAAGAACGCGATGATTGCAGGTCGCCACAGCTACGTTACCGCCATCATCAAAAGTACATCCGAAGTGAATGCCAGCATCCATTGGTACGTGTCGAAACCTAGCTCAGTCGCACGAAAAAGGCGCTGGTCGAGATCTCGAACGGCTTACCAAAGCACCGTTTCGGCCTTTTGATCGATCATCGTTAGATAGGTGTTCGGTCAGCGAACTAACCATTTTGCTCCGGACGGCCCCTCCACCCTCAACCAACTTTGTTGCCCCGAATCCAGACGCCACGCAGAAGTGGGGTTTGGCCGGTGCGACGTACGCGTAGAACATCCCCGCGCCAGCCGACCTTCAGGGCACCGCGGTCGTTGAGGCCGACCGCTTTGGCCGGGTTACGTGTCACTGTGGCTACGGCGCGGGGCAGATCCTCCCAGACTCTGGTAAGATGAAAGGCTGACAACAGCAGCGCCGAGGGCACATAGTCGGACGATACGATGTCCAGAAGATCGGCTTTCGCAAGGTCTTCAGCTGCAACATTACCGGAATGCGAACCACCACGGATCAGATTGGGCGCGCCCATCATAACTGCGATACGGTTGGAACGGCAGGCCTCAGCCGCTTCGAAAGTCGTCGGGAATTCAGCGAAAGCCACACCGTTTTCAGCAGATCTTTCGACATGCTGGGCCGTTGTATCGTCGTGGCTGGCCAGGGTGGCGCCAAGACGATCCGCTTCGATCACTGCCCCTGCCTCGTGCTTTTGTCCGAAACGTTCCTGCAGCCCGCGAAGGTTTTCGACATGCGCATCGAACTCGGCATCATTCATGCCGCGCTTCTTGGCCACATAGGTCTTCAAGGCGCCAAGATCGCGGAACTGGCGCTGACCCGGAGTGTGATCCATCAGGCTGAGGATGCCCACCCGGTCTTCCGGTCCGAAGTTGGCCAGTTCTTCCAACAGGGTCTCTGAGCAGATCTCGGCCCGCAGATGAAGAAAATGACTGATCTTGAAATACCCTTCGGCCCGCGCCGACAAAAGCTCGTCCGCCAGTTTGCGGGCGTAGTCGATATAACGCCCTTTTCCACTGTGGATTGACCCCACTCGCATGGCGTCAAATACGGTTGTAATGCCCGTCGAAGCCAGTTCGCCGTCATGCGCGATCAACGCCGGGAGATGTGGCCAGTCGACTTCCGGGCGAGGTTCAATGTGACGTTCGATATTGTCCGTGTGCAGTTCGACCAACCCGGGAAGGACGAAATCACCGGCGCAATCTGTGGCTCCGGCGGGAACGCGGTCTCCTTCGGAAATCTCGGCAATAACGCCTTGTTCGATTGCGATCGAACCGGTTACTACCCGATCGGGCAGTACAAGCTGAGCATTCGCAAGGCACAAATCGCCTGACATATCACTGTCACAAGCCTTTGCCAAAGAGCGCGAGGGAAAAGGGGAATTCATGTCATACTCTCGATTTGCAATTTACTATGTGCCGCCCGAAGGACCATTGGAACAGTTCGGCGCACACTGGCTGGGCTGGGATGTCGTGCGGGGCCGCGAGGCGCCTCAACCCGATCTGCCGGATTTGGATGACGTTACGATGACACCGCGCAAATACGGCTTTCACGGAACGCTGAAACCACCCTTCCGCATGACCGAAGACTTGACGATTGAAGACCTTACGGTGGCGGTATTCGAGTTGGCCTCGCGCCTTGCCCCGGCCAGTTGTAACGGGCTGACCCTGACGACACTGGGCCGGTTTCTGGCTTTGACGCCAACCGGCGATGTCGAAGGGTTGCGGGGGGTTGCAGCGGCCTGTGTCCGTGACCTTGACGCGTTTCGCGCCCCGCCCAACGAAGCAGAGCTTGTGCGTCGCCGAAGCGCTAGGCTGAGCCCGCGTCAGGACGCTCTGCTGACTGAGTGGGGTTACCCCTACGTGATGGACGAATTCCGGTTTCACATGACACTGACGGGTCGGCTGCCAAAGGGAGATATCCCCGCGTGGACCGAAGCGGTGCAATACCATTTGCCAAGCTTGCCGGAGCCCTTCGTTATGGATCAGATTGCCTTGTGCGGCGAGCGTGCGGATGGGCGGTTCGAGCTGCTTCATCGATACGCGCTCATCGGTTGAAGCGCGTCAGCCGCCCGCACAACCGTTTCGGCCAAAGGGCCGTCGTTGGAGATGGTGATAACATCCAGCCCCTCGGGCAACGGCTTGTCTGCCTGCGCCAAACGCTTTGCGATCTCATTGTCGCTCTCGCGCCCGCGTGCCGCCAGCCGGCGCGCAAGGGTTTCGGGCTTCGCGGTGATATTCAATACAATAAGGCGGGGAAATTTTTCGGCGGCGTCGCGCAGGGCTTGACGTGAGAAGTTGACCAGACAATCGGTTCCATTGCTCAACCGATCCCCGACGGTAGCCGGTATCCCGTAGTGCAGCCCATGGGCACCCCAATGCACAGCAAAGACCCCGTTTGCCGCCATGTCTTCGAACGCGCCAACCGACACCGCGTCGTACTCCTCTCCGCCCAGTTCCGGTGCCCTCGTGACCACCCGGCGCACCAGATGCAGATCGGGTAACATGTCGCACAATCCGAGCATCACGCTGTCTTTGCCAACCCCCGACGGACCGACCACCGCGATGAGGCACCCCGAGGTCATGCCGCGACCTCGGGCGAGAACTGACGGGCATCGATTTCCCGATCGCAAACGCGCGCCCGGGCCGCTTCGTCGTGGAAAATACCGATGATCGCTGTTCCGCGCGCCTTTGCCTCTTCGATGAGTTGCAGAACAACCTCACGATTGGCCGCATCCAGACTGGCCGTCGGCTCATCCAACAGCATTGCGGGATAAGAATGGGCAAAACCGCGCGCAATGTTGACGCGTTGCTGCTCACCACCAGAAAACGTGGTTGGTGAGAGGGTCCAGAGATGCTCGGGAATGTTCAGTTGCTGCAGCACCTCCTCTGCCCGCGCCTTCGCGTCAGCAGCAGAAACGCCCACTGCCCGCAGAGGCTCGGCAACCACATCGACAGTTGGCACGCGCGGCACCACGCGAAGGAACTGGCTGACATAGCCCAGGACCTCACGACGCAGGGCGATTACGGTGCGCGGCTCGGCCTGCACGATATCGACATCACCGATGCGGATTTCGCCGCTTCGGGCCAGATAATTGCCATAGATCATGCGCATGAGGGTAGACTTGCCTGCCCCTGACGCGCCCGTCAGCGCCACGCATTCGCCCGGAGCCACCGAGAAGGATACATCATTCAGCACCTCGATCACGGCCGCGCCCTGATTATGGAGGGTGAAGGTCTTGGAGACGTTGTTAAGCTCAATCATTGCTCACACCTGCAAAACGGAACTGACAAGAAGTTGACTGTAGGCGTGCTGCGGGTCATCCAGCACCTGATCGGTCAGGCCCGCTTCAACCACGCGGCCCAATTTCATCACCATCAGCCGATCCGCCAGCAGGCGCACTACGGCCAGATCATGCGTGACAATGATAGCCGACAGGCCCATATCGCGCACCAATCCGCGCAGCAGATCGAGCAGCCTTGCCTGAACAGAGACGTCCAGCCCTCCGGTGGGTTCATCCATGAATACCAGCCGCGGCCCGGTTACCAGATTCCGCGCGATCTGCAGGCGTTGCTGCATCCCGCCCGAGAATGTCGTCGGGCGATCGTCTACCCGGGCCGCGTCGATCTCGACCCGCTGCAACCAATCCGAGGCTTTGTCGCGGATGTCGCCATAGTGACGCTCTCCGACAGCCATCAACCGTTCACCCACATTGCCACCAGCGCTTACGCCCATGCGCAACCCGTCACGGGCATGTTGGTGGACAAAGGCCCAATCCGTACGGCTCAGCATCCGGCGTTCGGGCTCGGACATCGTTACCGTATCCTGCGGGCCATTTGCGCGGGTGTCGAACACAACCTCTCCGGCATCCGGGGTCAGATGCCCGACCATACAATTCAGCAGCGTCGACTTACCCGACCCGCTTTCACCAACGATCCCCATGACCTCACCGGGATACAGATCGAATGAAACGTCGGCACAGCCGATATGCGCGCCATAGCGTTTTGTGATCCCCCGAACAGACAGCAGAGGTGTCATGCGGCGTCCTTTCCTTTGTGACCCGCCGCCTGGCGGGACTCGCAGTAATCGCTGTCCGAGCAGACGAACATCCGCCCGCCCGCATCGTCGATGATCACCTCGTCAAGATAGCTGTCTTCGGCCCCGCACAAGCTGCAGGCGTGTTCGGCCTTGGACGCCTCGAACGGGTGATCCTCGAAATCCAGTGAGACAACTTCAGTATAGGGAGGCAAAGCGTAAATCCGTTGTTCACGCCCCGCGCCGAACAGTTGAATCGCAGCCATGTCACCAAGTTTCGGGTTATCGAATTTCGGGATCGGCGACGGGTCCATCACATAGCGGCCCTCGACCTTCACAGGATAGGCGTACGCAGTCGCGATATGCCCGTGGCAGCTGATATCTTCGTACAATTTCACATGCATCAACCCGTATTCCTCAAGGCTGTGCATCTTGCGGGTTTCGCTCTCTCGCGGTTCGAGAAAGCGCAAGGGTTCAGGGATGGGGACCTGATAGACAAGGATCTGACCCTCTTGCAGCGGCTCCTCAGGAATGCGGTGGCGTGTTTGGATGACCGAGGCATCGCTGGTCGTCGTGGTCGTTTCGACCCCTGCAGTGCGTTCAAAGAACGTTCGGATCGAGACCGCGTTTGTGGTGTCGTCCGAACCCTGATCAATCACTTTGAACGTGTCTTCCGGGGTCAGCACAGCTGCCGATACCTGCACGCCGCCTGTGCCCCAACCATAAGGCATAGGCATCTCACGCGAGGCGAATGGAACCTGGTAGCCTGGTATCGCCAGACCTTTCAGGATTGCACGGCGGATCATCCGCTTGGTCTGTTCGTCCAGATAGGCAAAGTTATAGGCACTCATTCCGCAGCCTCCTGCACCTGATCCGCGCCAGCCTCACGCCGAAGTTTGCGCACCAGCTCCAGTTCAGACTGGAAATCCACGTAATGGGGCAGCTTGATATGCTCCAGAAAGCCGGTCGCCTGAATGTTGTCAGCGTGATAGAGGACAAACTCGGCATCCTGAGCCGGTGCGCCGACATTATCCTCACCCAGTTCTTCCCACCGCAAGGCGCGGTCCACCAAGGCCATCGAGATCGCCTTGCGTTCCGTCTGACCAAACACAAGCCCATAACCTCGGGTGAATTGCGGCGGCTCGGTTTTCGAACCCTTGAACTGGTTGACCGTTTCGCATTCGGTCAGAACCACCTCGCCGACTTCGATGGCAAAGCCCAGTTCCGGGATTTCCATTTCAACCGGCACGGACCCGATCCGAAGTTCCCCGACAAAGGCGTGGTTGCGCGCGTATCCGCGCTGCGTGGAATAGGCGAGGCCGAGGGTGAAGCCTTCATCCGCGCGTGTCAGTGCCTGAAGGCGCAGAGCGCGATCAGCGGGCATCTCAAGCGGCTCGCGAGTCAGATCGGGTGGCGGCGTATCGTCATGCGGTGCTTCCTCGATCAGGCCTTCGCGGTTGAGGAAATCCGTGACATGCGGCACATCACCTGGCACTGCGTCTCGCGCGGGTGCTTCGGGCACTTCGCCATCCGCGGCCAGCTTGAAATCCAGCAACCGGTGCGTGTAGTCGAAGGTCGGCCCCAGAACCTGCCCGCCCGGCAAATCCTTGAAGGTTGCCGAGATGCGGCGGTCACAGGCCATAGCCCCGGTATCGACCGGCGTGGAGGTTCCAAAGCGGGGCAAAGTGGTGCGGTAGGCACGGATCAGGAAAATCGCCTCGATCAGATCGCCGCGCGCCTGCTTGATTGCAAGTGCTGCCAAATCGGGGTCAAATAGCGAACCTTCGGCCATGACCCGGTTGACCGCAAGGCTAAGCTGTTCGCGGATTTGCGCGATGCTGAGTTCTGCAATGTCGGTGTCACCGCGGCGTTCTTCGGCAAGCCAGGCGTGTGCGTTTTCAATCGCACGCTCACCGCCTTTTACTGCGACATACATCAGGACACCTCGGTCGTTCTCGGCAAGGCTGCGAGACGCCTGCCGTTCGTGAAGATGAAATCCAGACCCAGTGGAAACAGCGTTCGATTGCTTTGAAACGCTTCAATTTCGGGCAATGAAAGCGCGGCGGCATCCTTGATGCCCGGACCAGTCAGGGTTGCTCCTGATGCATCAAGTTCCGGGCATTCCACGATAAGCGTGGCGGAGCGGTCAGGATATTCGGACGTTCCAATCGGGTACGCGGATAATGGCCCGAGATCCGGCCACGTGCCAACGGCAAACATGCAACGCGACGGGCCGGTAAGTGGCGCGCCGGTGTGAAAAGCCAACCAGTTGCGCACGGCAGTGCAGTCCATCGCGCCAGCCAGATAGACGGGCGTGTCGGTGTCGCAAAGCGTCAGCAGCACCACAGCCGCTGCCCGAGACAACGGGGCGGGCGGTTCGGCGCCGGAAATCTCATGCAGGGTACCCGGGCGGGCCATCGCCTCCATCATCCTGCGAAAAGCATGGGCGGACTGTACGGCGGGATCGGTGAAACCGCCGGTAAGGGCTTCGGACTGCATCAATCCTCTCCTCGGACCATCGTGAAGAAATCGACTTTGGTGGCGGCGGCTTTGGCCGCGCGATCGGACTTTGCTGTGGCCAGTTCATCCTGCAAGGGGGCCAGCAGTTTGGGGCGCAATAGATCAGCCGCATTTGTCTGCATCAGTGCATCCACCAGAGCGGCGACCTCGGCATCGTCCTTCCGACGGCCTTGAATGTAGGCATGTCCGACTTCGCCTGTTTCCAGCGTCAGCGCGCACCGGGTCACCGTCATTTCCCCCAGATTGAATGGCGCGCCGGTCCCGCCCGCGCGGGCGCGAACCATGGTACTGCCAGTTTCAGGCGCACGGAGCCATGTGAAGCCGGGGCGTGTCATGGCCGCATCCAACAGGGCAGCTACGCGGCCTTCTGGCGCTTTGGCCAGCAGGCTCATCCAAGCCCTCCGATCAGTGTTTTCATCGAAAGTGTCTTTCATCTCGACAACTTTTCCATATACTATACAACTATACATATCTTATCATATTTGTTGCTTCGAGACAGAGGAATTTTGTGAAACTTGCGTGACACTCCCACCAAAACACCGATCTGGAAGGCCATTGCCGACGCCCTGCGCAGTGATCTGGCCGAGAGGCGATATGGCCCCGGCGATAAGCTGCCGACAGAGGCGGCGCTGGCCGAGCGATTTGGCGTAAACCGCCACACAGTGCGCCATGGTATCTCGGCCCTCGTAGACGAGGGCCTGATCCGAACGCGCCGGGGCGCAGGTGCTTTTGTCGCCGCCACACCCACCGATTACCCGATCGGCACACGCGTTCGTTTCCACGAGAACCTAATCGCTGCCGGTCGCAGGCCCGAGAAAAGAGTTCTTGATGTTGAGCAACGCGCGGCGACGGCGGGCGAGGCCAACGCGTTGGCGCTCTCACCCGGCGATCAGATTTGTGCCTATCATGGCCTCTCGCTGGCAGATGGGCACCCCATTGCCGTGTTCGAGAGCATGTTTCCCCTGGGACGCCTGCCGGGTATCAGCGCGGCGCTGCAAGATACAAGCAGTGTTACCGAGGCGCTGAGCAGATCGGGCGTCAGCGACTATACCCGGGCTTCGACCCGCCTTACGGCCACCCGCGCAACGGCCACTCAGGCACTGCATCTGCAGGTCTCTGAAGGCGACCCGCTGCTCAGATCTTCCGGAGTGAATGTGGATGAACAAGGGCGACCTGTTGAATTCGGTCGCACCTGGTTTGTCGGGGATCGGGTCACGCTGACGCTTGAAAGCTAGGCTTCGTATTTCTCCAGAAACGCCCCGGCCGTCAGCGAGCGGAAGCCCTCAAGCGCGGCCCGCAGTCTGTCATGAGGCCAGCGCTACGCTTATTATCGCTGCGAGACACGCGGCCGCGAAACCAATGGTGAATCTGTGCCGCGCGCAAAATTGGAGGATGGCTTCGCAGCGATTTTGAAGACTTTGCAGCCTGCATCCGAATTGTTCGAGATGGCCAAAACGTTCCTAAATAAAGCCTGGGGAATGAAGGGCGCAGATCAGCGATATTACATCACGAAAGCTGAATGGCGTACGCGTATTGCAATGCCCTCTTCTGCAAGCACGTCGTTGGCTGCTTCTCCATACCATTTTTCGAAACCGTTCTCGGCAGCTTCGGCTTGTTCGCTCAGAGACAATAGACGCTGCCAGACTTCCGGCTCACTCGGTTCTAGTTCGCATGTTTCCATCAAGCGGAAATATCCGATTGTGCTACGCTTTCCTTTCTAAGACGAGAGATAATCAGATGGTTTTTCGTGTGATTTCTGGATTTACGTGGGTTCTGTTGGCTTTTGCGGGGCCAGCGCAAGCCGCTGAATGGCAGAGCGGCGAGGCGTCAAACGGCGCGTGGTCGATGATCCAAGAAGGGCAATTTAACCTGCGGGTTTCCTGCTGGCCGGGTGATCCCAGTTTCTTTTTTGTGCTTACTGGCGGTCCATTCAATGGGATGCAGAATATAGATGACGGCAATGAGTCCATGATGATGTGGATCGAATTGCCGGACGGACGCACCGCGCGGCACCCGATAGACGGGCACTATTTCGCACCTGACAAAGCATTCGTTGGCCGTTTTATCGTGTCCGATTTTGTGCTGGAAGAGTTCCGGCAAGGTGCAAAACTCAGCCTGACATCACCGACAGGCGTAGAAATCGCCGCTTTCGGTATGCAGGGAACTGGAAAGGCGCGTGGACACTTTAAGCAGGCTTGCGGAATTTAGCGGGACTTAGCTCTAGGCTTCTGTTTAAAAATCGCTTTTCGTCGAACATAGCTTTTGGCATGAAAACCGCTCGGTTTATCGGTGGGGAAATTTACTCAATCAGGCTGAGTTTTTTTGGCAAGATGTAAACTTGTTGGTGGTTTGATATTGTGCTAAAATACTCAATATGACTGAGCAAAGAGCATCACATCTAAACCAACTCGAAAAGAACCTGCCGGAAGGGTTGCTGGTCGATGCCGCATGGTTGGAAAAACAGGGCATAGCGAGCAACCTGCGTGCCTATTACGTCAAAAGTGGCTGGCTCAAACAGCCCGCACGCGGTGTTTATCAGCGCCCGTATGGCTCGCTGAGTTGGCAGCAAGTGGTGATATCGCTCCAAAATCTATTGAATGTTCCGCTTGTCGTCGGCGGCAGAACGGCTCTGGAACTTCAAGGATACGCTCATTACCTCGTGCAGGAGACCAAAGCGGTATATCTCTATGGTCCTGAAAAGCTACCCAGTTGGCTTGGCAAGTTAAATCTCCCGCAAGAATTCCGCTACCGGAACAGCAAAAACCTATTCAGAAATGACCCCATCACATCGGGGCTGGGCAGTCTGGTGTGGGACGTTGAAAAAAACACAGGAACCGACCGTGAAAAGCTTCGGGGTGGCGGCCTTGACCAAATGTCGTGGGGGCAGTGGGATTGGCCGTTGACACTCTCGAGGCCAGAGCGCGCCTATCTCGAAATGTTAGATGAGCTACCAAGCCGCGAAAGCTATCATCAGGCCGACATGCTTATGCAGGGTGCCGCAAATTTTAGCCCCCGACGACTGCAAAAGCTGCTAGCGGATTGCACCAGCGTAAAAGTTAAACGCCTGTTTTTCTACTTTGCCGACCGACATGAGCACGCTTGGCTTAAGCGTGTAGACAAAGAGGCCGTTGATCTCGGCAAAGGTAAGCGGATGCTGGTAAAAGGCGGGCGTCTTGATCCAACCTACCTCATAACCGTCCCGGAGGATCTCGATGGCTTTTCGTGAAAACTATGAACGCCAAGTGCGTCTACTGATGCGCCTTATTCCCATCGCGGCCCGTGAAGACTGCTTTGCGTTGAAGGGCGGAACAGCCATCAACCTGTTTGTGCGCGACCTGCCGCGCCTGTCTGTTGATATCGACCTGATGTATCTGCCGATGCACGCCCGGCCAGAAGCGTTAGCCGGGATTGATGCGGCAATGAAGCGGATCGAGACCGCTATTCTGTCCGAGATTCCGGGTGTAAAAACAACACAAAGCATCAAGTCCGGCACAGTGCTACGTCTGATCGTTGCGGCGGACCAAACTCAGGTGAAAATTGAAGTCTCTCCCGTGCTGCGTGGTGTCGTCAGTGAACCCGTTGTTCAACCTGTAACCGAAGCTGTGGAAGATGCCTTTGGTTTTGCTGAAATCGCCGTCGTGTCTTTTGAAGACCTCTATGCCGGAAAACTGGTCGCTGCCTTGGATCGTCAACACCCCCGTGATTTGTTTGATGTACGCGATCTTTTGGCTAACGAAGGTTTGACAGATGCATTGCGCGAGGCCTTTGTCGTTTACCTGCTCAGTCACAACCGTCCTATGGGCGAAGTTCTTTCAGGCCGCGTGAAAGACCTGGCTGATGAGTATAGGGACGGGTTTGAGGGTATGACCGAAACGGATGTACCAATTGAAGACCTTATCCATACCCAGAAGCAAATGATTGACGATCTGATCGGCAACATGCCCGACGCCCACAGGGATTTCCTGATCGGGTTTGAGCGTGGCGTGCCGGATTGGTCGCTTCTTAGTTTTGAGCACGTGCAAGACTTACCTGCGGTCAAATGGCGGCAGCACAACCTCGACTCCTTGTCACAGGACCGTCGTGATGAGTTAGTCGCTTTGCTTGAACGCTCTTTGGGTGTGGTTGAGCAGTAGCCGCCCGGAAAAGCTCATTTGTCACAATTCACAGTGAAGATGTTGGCGGCTGGCATTGCTGCCAGCCGCTTTGGATTTATGGACCCGGCGGGCGTATCGCGAGTTCAATGTCGATGTTTTTCATCGAAAGAAGCGCATCGCTTTGCTCCCGGCTATCGCGGGGTGCCGCAGTGAAGGCGATAAATGCCTCTTTGCGCAGGCCATATAGTGCGGCGGTGCTCAGTGCTGCCGCTTCAAATCGAGAAACAAGTTTCATGTCATTCTCCTTTTGCTTCAAGGAGACCCCAAACCATTCAGGGCCTTTCGGCCCCACACCCATCATGCTCGGCTCAGTGAAGGCGCTGATGGTTCGGGATGACGCAGATGTAATTCAGGGGAGATTTGAAACACCTCTAAGATTTGAAGCGGTGGCGTCGAAAAAACCGCCCACCGCGAAGCAGAGGGATTTACGAAATTTTAACGGCAGTTAACTAAAATAGTGGTTGTGTTAAGTGACGTTGAGAAAGAACAAGCTCGGCTGGCTGCTACCTTTAAGCGAAAAGCCCAAGATTTCGATGATCTTCAAAATGAGATTGCCGGGCGCGACAATGGGCGTGCGGCGCGATTTTTCAAAAGCGACAAGGCCGGAGGTAGATTAGGCAAATCCCGCGATGCAGGTCACGATGAAGCGCTGACCCTTTTGCAGCAGCTTCTGATGGATGATCCGGAGTATGCGGCTCTCTACAATGAGACATTCGAGCTCTTGGCAGATGCTGAATCTGCGACGGAGATTGCTTTGGAAAAGGCTAATCAACGCCTGTCACAAGAGATCGAAGCATTCAATGAAACACTGGACAGCGCAGCTAGGCTTGACGATGGCCGTGTTGTCTTTCGTGATGCGCAAGGACGGGTCTGGACGAGTGCTCATGAGCAACTGACGGATATTGATGCGGACGCCGTAGATTGGCCTCACGGCGCATCGAGCTACGAGGAATTCAAGCGCCAAAGCGAAGCCGTGGACACGGCGCAAAAGAACGTTGACGCCATTCTGCATTATCAGGTGAATGTGCTGGGCGCTGCCCGTGACCGGATGAGTGATGCAGACGATCCGCCAAGCAAAGAAGAATTGCAGGATATCCAAGACGCTATTCGGGAGCAAATGCCGCCGCAAGTGCGTGCTGAGTTTGAGGGAGCGAATATCGAAACGCCAGCGTTTTCGTCGAACACGAACTTCGATATCCCTACGTTGTAGGACCTACTAAACTCTTCTCTTCAACAGTAAGCTTGTCGCCGGTTTGTCTCGGCGCACGACGGTGTGCGCCCCTAAGTTAATCTGGTGCTTCTCATGCGTGTTCTTATCCTGTCTGATTTGCATGATGACTTTTGGGCGGAATGCAAAAGAAACCCTTTCGAGGGATTGAAAGGCACAATCGCCAAATTGGATTACCTGTTGCTCGCGGGTGACGTTTCGAACAAGCCGACAATCCGTTGGAAATATGCGTTTGAAAGACTTTCAAAACTGCTGCCTCTCGAGCGGGTCTCAGTGTTTCCGGGCAATCATGATTTTTATGACTTCCGCATAGATGGGGAAGGTCGGTTGAAAGAGATTGCTAGCTCTTTTGGGGTTAACTATGCCCAGAAGAAACAGATTATTCTCGGAGATACGCGAATTCTCTGTGCTACGCTGTGGACAGATTTTGAGCTCGGTTTGGGCAGTGCCTTAAATGCGGGCACGATCACGTCTCGCATGAACGACTATAAGAAAATCCGTGTCGCTGCCCAAGGCTACCGAAAGCTATGGCCGTCCGATTTGCTGTCCAGGCACAGAGATCATATGCGTTGGTTGGAAGATAACCTGAGCAAGTCCTTTGACGGCCAGACCTTTATTGCCACACACCACGCACCTCACCAGTGTGTTTTGCCGGACGAGATGGAAGGGCTGGAGGCGGCCTATGCGAGTGACCTGAGCGGACTAATCACAACCTACAAGCCGGATCAGTGGTTTTTTGGGCATTGCCATAATGCGCAGGATACCAAGCTGGACAAAACGCAGCTATGCAATGTCTCATTGGGATATCCAGATGAGGTTAACGACCCGAGTGCGCGGATCGCGAGCCTGATACATGAAGTCTAATTCTAAGCATTCGAAACCGTCGCACTGTTGGGTTAGTGCGCGAGTATGATTAGAATTTTCCGCAGGCCTTTTCGATAACCGCGAGAATGATGCCTTGCGGGTGGTGCTCGGGGTAGTCAGCCAAAACCCGCAAAATTTCATCGTGCCGCTCGGCTTGCTGATCTTCGGTGCCATACCAGTCATTGATACATGTAACGATCTGGTCATGCTCGCCAGTCCTCATGGCAACAATGTTGGTCATCGTAATGGATGGCTGGAACAATGCGTTCTGAGAAACCGGGTCCCAATCCAAAACCGTTGCACTTGTGAAATCCTGGGAGGCTGAAAGCTGTGGGAAACTCGCAGTTGCTGCGAAAATAAGTTTCGAAATCAGTGTTTTGCGTGTGATCATAATCGAAGGTTTTTGACCGCCGAACATTTACGAGATTCTATGACTTTGGTATACAGTGAACACTTTGCATTTGTGCGTGAATGCCGCGCTGTCTTTTCTGAACAAACGCAATATCAGCTTCGCTCAAAAAGGTTCGATTTTGAACGAACCGGGAGCTTTTTTCTATGAGCGTTTGGCCACAAATACAGTCTCCGGGCCGTCGGATTGGATACGCACGCGTGTCCACTGGAGATCAAAAACTGCGGATGCAGAGGCAAGCACTAGCGGCAATCGAATGCGATCTGGTGTTTGAAGATCATGGTGTGTCCGGTGCACGCAAAAATCGCACGGGACTTGACGAAATGCTGCGCGAGATCAGACAAGGTGATACGGTTATCGTCTTCAAACCTGATCGATTAGGCAGGTCAGTCGTGCACCTTGCCGACCTGCTGGTTCGGTTTGGCGATGAGGGTATTCACTTCTGTTCGATTTGCGAGGGGATCAATACGACGACAACCGGCGGGAAATTTATTTACCATATGTTTAGCGCTTTTGCCGAATTTCAGCGAGATGTGATCATCGAAAACACCAAAGCTGGGCTAGATGCGGCGCGTAAGAGTGGAAAGAAGCTGGGACGCCCCCAGAAACTCTGCGCCGAGAGCGCTCTTGGCGCGCAGCGGTTGATTACACAGCAGAACGTCAGTTTAGCCGAGGCGGCGCGAAAATATGGAGTTTCTCGTTCCACCCTTGCCAGAAGGCTGAAGTCGTTGAAGGCCACTGGCAATGCTGAGAAAGAAAACCTCTCAAGCCGCCATTTACTTGATTGAAATCAGCTTTCGAGCGAACATTCCATCAAAGTGATTTTTTCAAGGAGATTGATCATGCGCTTACTCAAACTGATTGTTGCCGTTCTTGTTTTTTGTTTGCCCGTGGCTTCAAATGCGCACGAGGTAGGGAACACAGACTTTTCTCCATTCGCCTCAATTGATGATCTTAATGCAATTGCCGCAATTGCTGAGAAAGGAGAATGGACCAAGGGAGATGTCCGCTACGTGAGCAATGTGAGTTGCGGAACTTTTCGAGTAGCACTTCAAAACCTCGTATTAGAGAACACTCAAAACTTGCAGAACGAATTCGGTTACCCCAGCGAGGAGGAACTATTTGCGATTGAATTAGAAGAATTTGTCTCATTTGAGGTGGAAGCCTTTAGGGAGGCCGGAGCGACCGACATCACTTTGGCACTCTTGTCCGGGAAGATTGCAGACAATTTCGACCTACCAAAAACAACTAGTTTAGTTGAAACTGAACCTGTTCCCGTCGTACAAGCTATCGAAGATGCTGCTTGCACTTTTCGTAATGTACAACCCGATGAATTGTCAGAACCTGCGACACCGGAAGAAACCGAGTTCGGCGAAGCTCTTGGAGACGCCGTTCTGGGGCTGGGTGCAATCGTTGTTGATGGCTGGATCACCACGCAATCTGGAGGGTTAGCTGCTGGTGTTTTGGGGATAGCTTCTGGCGGATGGGGCTGGAACCGAATTGAAGAGGCCGCGCCAACGATCTTTGAACGCCTAGGCCGAATTCTTCCATAGCGTTTCTTTAAGATGTTGACAATTTAGTCGCCACACCTGTATTTTGATATTTTTTATAAATATCAAGGAGATAAAGGATATGTCAAATCTTAGAAGTAAGTTTTTCTGGGCTGCTTATGGAAAGACAGCCCTGACTGTTACGGTCGGTTTCGGATTAGCCGCACTATGCGGTGTGCCAGCGGAGTCCGCTACTACCTTAGCGGCTGGGGCGATGATCAGTTTTCCAGCGATTTACTCATTTTCATCCGGGCAGAGGTCACCTAGTCCCGAGTGAGAAAAGAGTTGGAGGCTCATCAATGCAGTAGTCAGTCCTTGAGCTATCAATTGGATATCGTGCCCAAAGTCTTAAAGTTGTTTGTCACCCAACCTTGATCAATTCAACTTCATAGTCAGGATCAAAGGGCTGTAGATCGGCCCGCCGATTGAATGAAGCTTGTAGGCCGCTGAGTGTTAGGTGGCCGCGTAGCTTTACCGGATTTTCGGCCACTCTCACCAATCGGTACATTCGCGTCTCAATGAGCGAACGTGTGATCATCAAGAACCCCGATGGACCGAATGGGGCCAGCACGCCATTGTTTGCAATGGCAGCCGGGTTTTTTGCAAAGAAATCGATGTCATCGTTCAGCGCTACGTTCGTCACGGCATCGGTGACTTTGAGAGCATTGCATTTTTCCATCGGGGTCATCGTGACAATGGCGTAGGCGGTTTCGAATTCACGCCTTGGTCGGCTCCAGGCTTCGGTTGAAACTGTCGCGACATCAGCCCAAACCGACTGCGGCTGCGCGAGCTGTAACGGGCGAATATACGTCTGATAACGCCCGGTAAGCGCAGTAAGGTTGGTGCCGACTTCGTAGGACAGAATAAGCAACTGAGCAAACGCTATTGCGCTTTCTTCCATGTCAGGCGGTGTTACCTGATTAAGGTAGTTGGCTATAGCGCCGACAAATTTGTCTTCTGTCTCGTTCGCATCGTTTAGAAACCGCTCTATGCGCTTTCGTCCGGCTTCTTCGGTAAGGGTAGTATCTGTAGCCTTCGAAATGCCAAGGCCAATTTCTCGTGCACTCAGGCCGTTAAACTCTTTGTGCGCCAAAAGCGCAGCCCGTATTTGCGTTCGTTCTTCAGCCGTAAAATGTCTGGGCAACCCTGTCATCGCTCCCGTGTCCATTTCGTGTCCGTTCACATCGCTGATCCGCTGCCGATATTGGAAGCCAGCGATTGAACCCGCGTCAAGTGATGGAGACACGAAATGGCAGAAAGAAATTCTAGTCGTCGTTCACCGACCGCCGGATTGCTTCTTGGCACATCGTTCATCGCGATGGCGCATTACGCGCCGAGCCTGATGGGTGGTGCTAACCCTGCCGATGAGCTCTATCTGGGCTTGTTCAAGCTGGTTGGTGGTATCGCCGCCCTTGATGGCATTGCCGGGTACTATCAGGCGTTTCGGCAGCGGGAGAAACGCAAAGCTGCCGAAAAGCCCTCTGGTACATTCGGGCAAGCAGCCTTTGCTACACTGGCACAGTGTGACGAAGCGGGCATGTTGAATGCCAGCGGCCTCTATCTCGGTATGCTGGATGAAACGCCGATCTTCTATAGCGGCAAGGCTCACCTTCTAACCTGCGCCCCAGCCCGGCAGGGCAAAGGCATTAGTACCGTTCTGCCAAACCTTCTGCACTACACAGGATCGGTTATTGTGACCGATCCCAAAGGCGAGCTCGCCGCCGTTACAGCTAAGCATCGGCACGAGCGGTTTGGGCAGCGAGTTGTCATTTTGAATCCGTGGGGGTTGCATGGTCTGCCGCAGCATCGGATCAACCCGCTTGAAGGGCTGATCGCAATGGCGAATAATCCGATGCGCCAGCGTGGTTTGACGGATGAGGTCAAGGCCATCGCTTTGCAACTCTTCCCAGAACCCGAAGACCCGAGGAACCGTTACTTCCGCGACGGCTCGCGTGCCATCCTGCGCGGCGTCTTACTATTCCTCGCGCTCGCGACGCCTGAGCGTTGCACTCTGCCGGAACTGTGGCGCACTATCGCCAATCCAAGGCGGCTGGCACGCGCGGTTGGCGCGATGCGCAACATCGATGCGCTCGGCGGGATATTAGCCGATGTGGGCGATGACCTTGCGCATCAGATGAAGGACAACCCGGACCAGTTTGGTGACTTCCGAGCGGGCGCTGTTCAGGTTCTCGATATCTACGAACCCGGCGGCTATCTCGCAGACGCCATAAGCGGCTCAGATGTTGATCTTGCAGACCTTAAGAACGGCGATGTTTCGATCTATCTTGCTTTCCCGCAGGACCGGATTGCTTCACACGGCGCTGCACTTGGCCTGATCGTTAACCAAGCGATTACAGCCGTTGCCCGTTCGCCCAAGCGCGGTGAAGTTCTGTTCATGATCGATGAGTTCGCCAATATGGGCAAGCTTTCCGGGCTGGCAGAGAGCCTGACGGCGTTGCCGGGTCTAGGCGTGCGCGTCTGGATGATCGTTCAGGAATTGGCCGAACTTACCCGTATCTACGGTCCTCACACGACCCGGACGCTGCAATCGCAGTCTGAGGTTCTCCAATTCTTTGCCGTTCAGGACCTGCTCACGGCAGATACGCTCTCGCGGGCTCTGGGCCAGCAGACGGTCAAGACGAAGAATTTCAATCTCGGGCGTTTCGACACAGACGAGATTGGCGAAAGCCTTTCGGAGACGGGCAGGTCGCTTATGGCCTCGAGCGAAATCCGCCTGATGCCTTCTCATGAGCAGCTTTTGCTGGTCAACCGCCTGCCGCCCATCAAAGCGACGCGCGTACCGTACTGGTTTGTTTAGCCGTGGAATGGCTGGGCGGAAACCAACCCGGTTGAAGGGAAAACGCCGAAGGCCAAGCCAGTCGCAAAGCTGCAATACACCATTCACCCCGAAGCGGGAGAAACGACATGAAAAAGATCGAGACCAAGGTTCTCAACAACAATGCACCGAAGCGCGGTCGGACAGAGAACAAGCCGTTGTTCCGCCCGATCGGTCAGGCGGTCAAGGCGATCCTGATGCGTCCCCGGCTGATCGTACTGTCTGGTATGGCTGGGTTCCTGCTTTTTGTCGGTACGCGTCATGTTGGCTGGGAATACCAATGTCGGCACCAGATGCGCGGCTTCGGCACCTGCAACGCGGTGTCGTGGTGCGCCTACTACGGTGTTCAGGGTCGCCGTGAGGTCAGACCTGAATACGGTACGCGCTGCAAACTCGTTACCTTCCTGCCGCTGAATTTGAACAAACTCATAGAAGGAATGCTGTCATGACTCGTTTCGAATACAGAATACTTCTGGGGCCAGACATCGCCCAAAAACTTGGGAGGATGGCGGTTTATCTCGGCTATGTGGACACGCTAGACTTGGCGGCAACTTTGCTCGCACAGGCGATTGAAGAACAGGAAGAGCAATTCAAGTTGGCCTCTTATGAACGGGAGATCAGGGCGCTTCGAGAACAGTACAACGAACGGCAACGGCATTGTCGAGGCCCGGCCAACGAAGACCGCGAACCCTCTCGCCCAATAAGTGGAGGGATAGACGATGACCATATCTCCTTCTAAACGCGGCCAAATTTGCGAGAACACAACCAAAGGTGGTATACTTAAAGATAGAGTAACCACCGTTCTTCAGGAGGATTTTGCCATGAAGGATGATCTAATCGGCGCGGGTGAAACAGACCTGCGCGAAAGCTTCGATGCGTCTTCAAAACCCATCGTGCGCGTAGATTTCCACAAGTACCAAGCGTTTCTTGATGGGGCGGACATGACTGATGCTCAGAAGGAAGAATTCATTCAGGCGCTATGGGCAGTCATCGTAAGTTTTGTCGAGATGGGCTTTGGCGTTCATCCTGTGCAGCAAGCCTGTGGAAAACCCGGCGCTGGCGACAGGGTGAACGCCAAAGAGGCTTTCGATGAGGTACGCTCAAAGAAACGAGGCAAAGACGAAACGACAAGTGAATAGCCCCCAAATGGGCAGTTTGGATTTGAAATGAGTAACGAGCAAAACAGAAATGGTGAGATGACACGGGCGTTGATTTATTGCCGCGTGTCATCAGCCAAACAACGCATAGAGGGCAGCGGTCTCGAAAGCCGAGAGCAGCGCTGCCGCGCCTATGCCGACGACAAGGGCTACATCGTGGAAGGCGTTTTTCCCGACGATGTTAGTGGCGGCGGTGACTTTATGCGTCGCCCCGGCATGGTAGCGTTGCTCAGCTTTCTTGATGCTCAAAAAGGCAAATCGTACGTTGTTATCTTTGATGATCTAAAACGGTTTGCTCGCGACACGGAATTTCATTTGAAACTTCGCCGCGAATTTGCCACGCGCGGAGCCAGTATCGAATGTCTGAATTTCCGCATTGAAGATACGCCAGAAGGTAAGTTTATCGAAACTGTAATTGCAGCTCAGGGCGAACTTGAACGTGAACAGAACCGCCGCCAAGTGATCCAGAAGATGAAGGCGCGCGTCGAGAATGGCTTCTGGGTTTTTCGCGCTCCTATCGGTTATCGATACGTGTCTGCACCTTCCGGTGGCGGAAAGATTCTCGAACCGGACCCTGTTCTTGCCCCCTTAGTAACTGATGCCCTCGAAGGCTTTGCGTCGGGTCATTTGGGATCACAGGCGGAAGTCCAGCGTTTTTTGGAGCGCAGCCCGCATTTCCCAAAGGATAAGCCTGACGGCACACTTCGTCCAATGACCGTGAACAGGCTACTGAAGAAGGTTGTTTATGCTGGCTATGTCGAGGCTCCGAATTGGGGTGTGAGCACGCGCAAAGGACAGCATGAAGGCTTGATCAGTTTTGAAACCTTCCAAAAGATTCAGGATGCCCTCGAAGGGCGTAAGCGGCACTTTCCGGCCCGCAAAGATAAAAACGAGGACTTTCCGTTGCGCGGCTTCGTAGCGTGCGATTGCTGTGGCAACGCGATGACAGCCGCTTGGTCAAAGGGAAAGTATCGCCGCTATGCATACTACCGATGCGAAACGCGCGGTTGTGAGGCCAAAAGCAAATCGGTCCCCAAAGCGAAAATGGAGGAAGGTTTCGGGGAAATTTTAAAGGGCCTACAGCCAGCAAAGGAGCTTTTCCAACTTGCCGAGGTAATGTTGCGGGATGCCTAGGATATGCGCTTCTCAGTCGCGCTGGGTGAGAAAGCTGCAATGCAGAAAAAGTTGGACAACACTAACCACAAAATTGAAGGCTTGCTCGACCGCATTGTCGAGGCGAACAACGCCTCGGTTGTAAGCGCATACGAGGCGCGTATCAGCAAGCTCGAACGCGACAAGATCACCCTTCAAGAAAAGATCGACAGCACGGTGCCTGATAAGGGACGGCTGGAGGATTGTATGGAACTCGCCTTACGATTCCTGTCAAGTCCTTGGGATATTTACAAAAATGATGATTTTGCCATGCGCCAAACCGTCCTCAGATTGGCGTTTTCGGAGCCGTTAAGGTATAGCCAAAATGGTGCGTATGGAACTCCGAAATTTTCTTTCCCCTTCAAGTATTTAGGGGCAATTTCAGGATCAGAAAGTGAGATGGTGCTGCTGGAGAGAATTGAACTCTCGACCTCTCCCTTACCAAGGGAGTGCTCTACCTCTGAGCTACAGCAGCATCGTGGGCGGGTGATTAGACTCAAACGAAACGCGGCGCAAGGGTGTCTGGACGGTTTTTTTCTACTCCTGTAGAGAAAGGCAATGGCAGACAAAAATTCACCCAAAAAACACGGCAAATCCGGCGAAACGCGCGAACACCGCTTGAAAGCGGCGCTTAAGGCGAACATGGCACGGCGCAAGGCGCAGGCCAAGGCGCGGGCGGCTTCGGATGACAAGGCAGGCAAGGACGAGGGATAAGAGCAGATGGATTCGATTCTGGTGACGGGCAATGGTCCGCTGAATGGGCAGATCCCGATTGCAGGGGCCAAGAACGCGTGTTTGACGCTGATGCCCGCCACGCTTCTCAGCGAAGAACCGCTGACGCTGACCAACGCGCCGCGGCTGAGCGACATCAAAACGATGACTGCCCTGCTTCAATCGCTGGGGGCCGAGGTGTCGTCACTGCAGGACGGTCAGGTGCTGGCGATGTCGAGCCACGACCTGAACAGCCACACGGCGGATTACGAGATCGTGCGCAAGATGCGTGCCTCGAACCTTGTGCTGGGGCCGATGCTGGCGCGACTGGGTCAGGCGGTGGTGTCTCTGCCCGGCGGTTGTGCAATTGGCGCGCGTCCGATGGATCTGCATGTCGAGGGGCTGGAAGCGCTTGGGGCCGAGATCGAGTTGAAAGACGGCTATCTGCACGCCAGAGCGCCCGGCGGCTTGAAAGGAGCGGTGCATGAGATGCGCTTTGCATCTGTCGGCGCCACCGAGAACATTGTCATGGCCGCTACGCTGGCCAAGGGCACGACAGTTCTGAAAAACGCCGCGCGCGAGCCCGAGATCGTCGATCTGGTTGAGTGCCTGCGCAAGATGGGGGCGCAGATTTCGGGCGAAGGCACCTCGACCATCGAAATTCAGGGCGTCGACCGTTTGCATGGCGCGACCCACCAGGTTGTGACCGACCGGATTGAACTGGGCACCTATATGCTGGCCCCCGCTATGTGCGGAGGCGAGGTCGAGCTGCTTGGCGGGCGTATGTCTCTGGTCGAATCCTTTGCAGCCAAGCTGGATGCGGCAGGCGTAGCTGTCGAGGAGACAAGCAACGGCCTGAAGGTGACCCGTAAGAATGGGCGCGTGAGCTCGGTTGACGTGGTCACGGAACCTTTCCCTGGATTTCCAACCGATCTGCAGGCGCAGATGATGGCGCTGATGTGCACGGCCGAGGGGGTGTCCGTTCTTGAAGAGCGTATTTTCGAGAATCGCTTTATGCACGCCCCCGAACTGGTCCGCATGGGCGCGAATATCGAAGTGCATGGCGGAACGGCAACGGTCACCGGGGTTGAGCGCCTGAAAGGCGCGCCGGTGATGGCGACCGATTTGCGGGCTTCGGTCTCGCTGATCCTTGCGGGGTTAGCGGCGGAAGGTGAGACGACCGTCAGTCGGGTCTATCATCTGGACCGCGGATATGAGCATGTGGTGCGCAAGCTGGAAGGCGTGGGCGCAAAGATTGAACGGATTAAGGGCCAATGACAGACGCGAGTTTCAAAGACGGCCGAGAGGCACCGCTGAACCTGGGGGCCGAGGATTCTGATGACCTTCAGGTCATTGCAACCCTGACGCAGGATGCTGTGTTCCCGGTAACCGAGATGACATGGCGCCCATCCGAGCGCCGGTTCGCGCTGTTGCTGAACAGATTCCGGTGGGAGGACAAGGATGCCGCCACCCGACGCAACCGCGCTTTTGAACGGGTACAGGCGGTGCTGGTTTTCGACTCGGTCCTTAAGGTGGCCAGCCAGGGCATAGACCGCAGCGACAAGGATATGATCCTGTCCCTGTTGTCGGTCGATTTCGAGCCGGGTGAGGACGGCGACGGTCAGGTGTTGCTGACGCTGGCCGGCGACGGTGCGATCCGCCTGTCAGTCGAAGCGCTGGATGCCACGCTCAAGGACGTCACACGCCCCTACAAGGCCCCGTCAGGCCACGCCCCTCATCACCCGGAGTGAACAACAAACGCGGCATAGCGCAGGCGTTTGCCAACCCGCCTTTGGGTCTCACCTTGCGGCGGGCAACTGTGTTCGACGTATTTGGAATGAGCTGCGTTCTGATCCGCTCAATCACTCTTCTTTGTGAAGCGGATCATGGAAATAATCCAAAAAAACTAGCGGAGTGGACGGCAAACAAAGACCCGGCGTCGATCCGGCAATGGATCGCCTCGGGGGCCGAGCTTTGGGTCGGGGCCACCGGCGACGAGGTTTCCGCCGTCGGCGGGGTACGCGCGGCAGGTGAGATATCCCTGCTCTATGTTGATCCCGATCGATCCGGGCAAGGGCTCGGGTCTGCCCTGTTGACCCGGATGGAAGCTTCGCTGCGCGCACAGGGCTGTTCCCTGGCGCGTCTGCACGCGACCGAGACTGCGTTTGAATTCTATCTTGCACAGGGATGGCGTGCTGACGGCGAGCAGACAGAATGGAACGGCATCCCGCAATTCCCGATGCGCAAATCGTTGCACCCTGCCGCGTAAGGGTTGAGGCCCGGCGACCCCGGCGATATGACCCGTTGAAACACCCCCGGAGTATCTGTCATGCCCGTATTCCTCGATACCACCATCGCCGATTTTGAACCCGCGTTTCAGGCGCTGCTTGCCGCCAAACGCGAAGACAGCCCGGATGTGGACGCGGTGGTCGCACAGATCATCGAGGATGTGCGCACGCGTGGTGACGCGGCGGTTCTTGAGCTGACGGCCAGATTCGACCGGCTGCAACTGACGCCTGAAACCATGGCGTTCAGCGCCGACGAGATCGCCGAGGCGGTCAGGCTGGTCCCGGATGATGACCGCACCGCGCTGGAACTGGCCGCAGAACGCATCCGCGCCTATCACGCGCGCCAACTGCCCGAGGATCAGGAATGGACCGATGCGGCGGGCGCAATGCTCGGCTGGCGTTGGTCTGCGGTCACGGCGGCGGGGCTTTATGTGCCCGGCGGGCTGGCCTCTTACCCGTCCTCGGTTTTGATGAACGCGATTCCAGCCAAGGTCGCGGGCGTCGCACGGCTGGCCATCGCCGTACCCACGCCGGATGGGCAGGTGAATCCGCTGGTCCTGCTGGCGGCGCAGCTTTCAGGCGTGGACGAGATCTATCGCATCGGTGGTGCACAGGCGATTGCAGCGCTGGCTTATGGTACCGAAACCATCGCGCCCGTCGACAAGATCACAGGTCCCGGTAACGCCTTTGTAGCTGCCGCCAAGCGCCGGGTGTTCGGCAAGGTGGGCATCGATATGATCGCAGGCCCCTCCGAGATTCTGGTCATCGCCGACAAGGACAACGATCCGGACTGGATCGCGCTCGACCTGCTCAGCCAGGCCGAACATGATGAAAGCGCGCAGTCTATCCTGATCACCGATGACGCAGCCTTTGGACGGGCTGTGGCGCAGGCGGTCGAGAAACGTCTCGAGACCCTGCAGCGCCGTTCCATTGCAGGTGCAAGCTGGCGTGACTTCGGCGCGGTGATCACCGTCCGAAATCTGGACGAGGCCGCCACCCTTTCCAATCGCATCGCGCCTGAACACCTCGAGCTTTGCGTGGCTGACCCGGTGGGGCTGAGTCAGAAAACCGTCCACGCAGGCGCCATATTCCTCGGCCAATACACGCCCGAGGCCATCGGCGACTATGTCGGTGGTCCCAACCACGTGCTGCCCACCGCGCGTTCGGCGCGCTTCTCCTCGGGCCTCAGCGTGATGGATTTCCTCAAACGCACCACGCTCAGCCAGATGACACCCGAAGCGCTGCGCGCGATTGGACCTGCCGCCGAGAGACTTGCCAGTTCCGAGAGCCTGGAAGCGCACGGTCTGTCGGTCACGGCACGCTTAAAGAGCCTGAACGGCTGAATTGACGCAAAGACTCCGGACCGCTGGCGCTTCTGTGCGTTGCTCAACGAAATCCGTTGTTATAGGTCTGTGCAGACGTAAGGATTGTGACAGTAAAGATGACCCGTATCTCGCATATCGAACTGGACGACCGAAACCTGCCCCCGCCGACCCCCGAGATCGAGCAGGAGCGCAAGGTCGCCATCTATGATCTGCTCGAGGAAAACTCGTTCACCCTGCCCACCCGCGACGACCGCGCGATCCCGGACGGGCCGTATCACGTGCAGCTATCGATCCGTGACAAGCGTCTGGTCTTCGACATCGAAACCGAAGCCAGCGAAAAAGCGGCCGAATTTCACCTGTCACTTGGCCCGTTCCGTCAGGTGGTCAAAGATTACTTCCAGATTTGCGAAAGCTATTTCAACGCGGTGAAAAATCTGCCGCCCAGCCAGATCGAAACCATCGACATGGCCCGGCGCGGTATCCACAACGAAGGCAGCCGTGTGTTGCAGGAACGGCTGGAGGGCAAGGCTGACATCGACACAGACACTGCCCGCCGCCTCTTCACGCTGATCTGCGTGCTGCATTTCGGAGGCTGACGGGTGAAGCCGCTGCCGCAGTCGATCCTGTTCTGTTGCGACCACAACTCGGTTCGGTCACCGATGGCCGAAGGCATCATGAAGAAGTTTTATGGCACCGGGACCTATGTGCAATCCGCTGGTGTGCATAACGACCTCGAAATCGACGGCTTTTGCATTGCCGCCTGTCAGGAGATCGATGTCGAACTGTCCCGTCATCGTTCGCGTTCTTTCGACGAGATGGAGGAGTGGGGCGATGACCTCAGCTCGTTCGACCTGATCGTGGCACTGTCGCCCGCCAGCCAGCGGAAAGCGCTGGAACTGACGCGGTTTTTCCACCTCGATGTCGATTATTGGCCAATAATGGACCCTACCGGATTAGGCGAAACGCGCGCGGAGAAGCTACACCATTACCGTCAGACCCGCGATCAGATCATCAAGCATCTCAAGGATCGCTGGGGCGAACCAACGGAGAGCACATGAACCCGACCGTCAAAACCTATTTCGACGCTTTCAACGCCGGTGATGTTGATGGAATGCTGGACTGCCTGTCCGATGACGTAGCCCACCACGTCAACGAAGGCCAGATTCGTGTGGGCAAAGAAAAATTCGCTGCCTTCTGTGCACATATGAACCGCTGCTATCGCGAAAACCTCACAGATATCGTGATCTTTGAGGCAAAAGACGGCACTCGCGCCGCCGCCGAGTTCATCGTCAACGGCACTTATCTGGAAACCGATGAGGGTTTGCCAGAAGCGCACGGTCAGACCTATCGCCTGCCTGCAGGTTCGTTCTTTGACCTCAGGGATGACAAGATCACCCGCGTGACCACTTTCTACAACCTAGCCGACTGGACCAAACAGGTCTCGAATGGCTGAGATATCCGAGGTCCGCGCGCTGACCGGATCGGCGCTGCATGAGGCGCTAGACGACGTTGCGCGCCTGCGGATCGACGTGTTTCACGCCTGGCCCTACCTCTATGACGGTGATCTGGAGTACGAGCGCAAATACCTGCAATCCTATATCGACAGCGACGAAGCCATCGTCGTCGGCGCATTTGACCGAGATACCTTGGTCGGCGCTTCGACCGGTGCGCCGCTAACCGATCACGCTGACGATTTTGCGGCCGCGTTCGAAGGTTCGGGCCTGAACCTTACCGACATCTTCTATTGCGCCGAATCCGTACTGTTGCCGCAATATCGCGGACAGGGGGTGGGTCACAAATTTTTCGACCAGCGCGAAGCACATGCCCGCCGCCTCGGCTTTGCCAAATGCGCCTTTTGCAGCGTGCAACGCCCTGCCGACCACCCCATGCGGCCAACAAACTACCGCCCGCTCGACGCTTTCTGGCGCGTGCGCGGGTATGCACCACTGCCTAATGTCATCGCGCAGTTCTCGTGGAGAGATCGGGGCAATGAGGGTGAAACCCAGAAACCGTTGCAGTTCTGGATACGGGATCTGTGAAACGCCCGCTCATGCAATATGTGAGCGTCTGGCGCTTATCCCAATACTGCAGCTAGATGCCTCTTAGGTGACAGCGCATAGGGCCGAATTTGCCTGAGACACCTCATAATTGTATAGTTTTGTTTATTCTATTGCTTATTTTCATGGAGAAATTTGATGAACTCCGCTTTTCGCCGCTTGATATCAATTCTGGCATTGCTGACCGTGATATCTGGTTGTGCCTATGAAAACAGAGCGCTCAATGCGGAACAGGCAGTCTTGGCCAATACTTCTGGCGACATCATCAATCATTCGGTAGCAGTCGGAGGCACCTTCCAAGCACCTCCAGATACAATTCAATCCACCAGCCTGTTACTCGCTCGAGCACCCATTCGCACCGCATATTATGCGCTGCAGCTATCAGATGCCTACAAAAGGCTTGGCGACGAAGCCGCACGCAATCGAGATCTGACGGCGGCAGGGCTGATCACGGTCGCCGGCGCAGCGGCGCTGGGAAACGCTGCATCTATATCCGGAAAAGACCTCGCACTTGTTCTCGCAGGCGGCGCTTTGATCAATGAAGGCATCAAATACGTAAATCCGAACAGCGCGGCGCAGGCTTTTTATGTAGCCTCTGAGTCAATGGCGTGCGCGAGCACTGCAATCGCCGCCCACGTGCCTCAAAATGTACCACCGAACATTCGGGTTACAACGCTAACTCTGTGGTACATTCGGAAGATCGAAGTTCTGCTACGCGCCGCGTTGAAACGCGATGTGCCGGACTGGAGTACTTTGCTTAAGAACCTGGGCCTAACGGGTCACACTGGAGGAGATTCAGTCACGTTTGTGTCAGATGGTATTGATATCAAGGCTTTGGAAGAAGGCTTGGAAAGATGCCTTAGGCGGAACCCGGAAGAGTTCTATAAAGCTAAAAAATAGCGAGGCGCCCGCTAAGCTTGCCCATCCTTGCGATCCACAAAGCACGAACTTGCCCACCTCCGGCCCAACACATGTAAAACTAAGAAGCATTAGGTTTAGGACGGTTCATAATCATTGCACTTTAGAGGCAAAAAAATATGGCGGTTCAATAGTACTGGATGCTGCTGGACTTTGTGAGTGGGGAACCGGCTATACCATAGTTTATCATCCTTTCTTCGGATCAGATTTAACCAGTTGCTCAACATCGATCGGCACTTGGCTGCCTGTGCCTCTGTGTGGAAGAAGCTTTGCAGTAACTGTTATTTTCCTGTCATGTGAGCGTTCTAAACCCGCTGGGCGAATCTTTGTTCAGACAGCCAGGAGCCATCCATGAAAAACGTCGATCCCACTACTTTGTCCGCCGATGACTGGGACGAGCTGCACTTCCCCCGCCCAGAAGAAAACGACTTTGATCGCGTGGTGGAGAGCGCCATCTCCCGTCGTGGCTTCCTTACTGGCGTTGTGGCATTTGGCTCGGGTGCTGCAGCGATGGGAGCAGGCTTGCTGGGTTCGACTTCCGCACAAGCGGTTGAAGCCTCGCGCTTTGCCTTCACACCGATACCCGCCCAGACCGATGGCAATGTCCACGTGCCGGAAGGTTATGAATGGAAGATGCTGATGCGTTGGGGTGATCCTCTGTTTTCCGAGGCAGATGGTTATGACCTGACCGACGGCGGCCCCGTCGAGAATTCCGACATGATCTTCGGTGAGAATACCGACGGGATGGAGACGTTCTCGTTCCAGGGTCACGAATTGATCGCGATCAACCATGAGTATCCGAACCGCAAGATCAACCTGCCTGCTGCACAGGACGGTGTTCCAGCCAGTTTTGATGACGTTCTGAAACTCCAGAACATTCAGGGCGTGACGGTGATGGAGATCAAAGAAGGCCCCGAAGGCTGGTCGGTTGTGAAGGATAGCCCCTTCAATCGCCGTATCCACCACAATTCACCGATGAAAATCGCAGGCCCCGCCGCTGGTCATGACCTACTCAAAACCGAGGCCGACCCGACAGGCACGTCTTCGCTGGGCACCATGAACAATTGCGGTGCCGGTAAGACACCCTGGGGCACGTACCTGACCTGCGAAGAGAACTTTAACGGCTATTTTGGCTCAAGCGATGAGAATGCCAGCTACGATCAGAAAGTCGCAGACGGTTTCAAACGCTATGGTGTAAAAGCCGAAAGCTGGAATGGCTACGAGCTGTTCGACCCGCGTTTTGACACCTCAAAGAACCCCAACGAGCCGCACCGCGCAGGCTGGATCGTCGAGATCGACCCAACCAAGCCGGACAGCACACCTGTCAAGCACACCGGCTTGGGTCGTTTCAAGCACGAAAACGCCGAGGTCGCGCTGGCCAAGGATGGTCGCGTGGTTGTTTACATGGGCGACGACGAACGCGGAGAGTATCTGTACAAGTTCGTCTCGAACGGAAGCTATCAGCCCGGCGCCGAGACCGAAGGCCTGTTGGACGACGGCACGCTGTATGTTGCCAAGTTCAACGACGACATGACTGGCGAATGGTTGCCGTTGACGCCGGAAACCACCGGCATGGACGTGGCTGAAATCCTGATTTTCACCCGCATGGCCGCATCGGCTGCGGGCGGCACCACCATGGATCGTCCGGAATGGGTGGCCTCAAGCCCTGTCGCGATCGAGGCCTATTGCTGCCTGACCAACAACAAGAACCGGGGCGTGAAACCAAATGCTGGTGGGGATGACACTTCGGCCAACGGCCCCAACCCGCGTGACGCCAACAAATACGGTCAGATCGTACGTTGGCGCCCTGCCGACGAAGATCACGCGGCCAGTGACTTCGAATGGGACCTCTATGTGATGGCCGGCAATCCGGCTGTACATTCGGACGACCGCGCGGGTTCGCCCAATGTGAACGAAGGCAACCTGTTCAACTCTCCCGATGGTATGGCCATTGATTCAACCGGGTTGATCTGGATTCAAACCGACGGCAATGATGACAACGAGGAAGACTTCGCTGGTAATGGCAACAACCAGATGCTGGTTGGTGATCCGGTCACGGGTGAAATCGTGCGGTTCATGACCGGCCCGAATGGGTGTGAAGTCACCGGCCTCGCATGGTCAACCGATCTGCGCACCATGTTTGTTGGCATCCAGCATCCGGGTAGCAACTGGCCCGACGGAGGCACCCCGCGTTCTTCTGTGATTGCGATCAAACGGTCGGACAACGGTCTGGTAGGTTAATTCACCACGAAATCTATTTGACGCCCCCGGTTGCCTGCACCGGGGGCGTTTTCTTTCCGCTGTCAGATATCCTCACCCGGTGGGTCCAATAATCCACCCGGCGCAAGCAAGGCGCGTTCGGATAGCCAAGGATTCAGCTCTAACGCACCTGTCAATGCGGCACGCGCTTCGTCCAAACGATTGAGGCCGAGCAGTGACAAAGCCCGCCCGCTCAGAGCAGCGACGTGGTTCGGCGATAGCGCGATTGCTCGATCTAAATCGATCAGTGCAGCCCCGTAATCCTGCCTGAGGTAATTGACAAACGCCCGCTGGTTATAGCCTTCGGCATAGTCGGGGCAGTAGCCCACCAGCGCATCAAGCTCCTCCAGCGCCCCCAACAAATCCCATGCCTCGCGTCTAGCCATGCCGCGATCAAGCAATGTCTGGGCCCGGGCGTCCGGTGCATCTGTCCAGTATTGCCACATCTGGCCCGCGATGACCCTTGCATCGCGTTCGCTTGTCGCGCTTTGAGTTTGCGCAATCAGAGCATCGATATTTGCGATGTGATCCGGAGAGGCCGGACATTCCTTCTCTGAAGCGACTTGCGGCGCGATTAACGCCAAAGCGACTTGGGCAACCGTGGGTTTCATCCCCCTAAACTGGCGCGGCGATACGTTAGGTCAACTGCTTTCAACCGGGTTCAGAAGGCCGGTTTCTTTCACCGCCTCCATCGCTACGAAGGTCGACGTGTTGGCTACATGCGGCAGTGATGAGATTTTCTCGGCCAGAACAGCACGGTATTCCGACATCGAACGTGTCCGGATTTTGAGCAAATAGTCGAAGTTCGAAGCGATCATATGGGCTTGCTCGATCTCTGCAACTTTGCGCACACCCGCGTTGAACTCGGCCAGTGCCTTTTCCCGGGTATCGTTCAGGCGCACTTCGACGAACGCCACGTGATCCAGCCCAAGGCGGATCGGGTCCAGCATCGCGCGATAACCCGTTATGATCCCTTCCGCCTCAAGCCGTTTGAGACGCGCTTGCGTCGGTGATTTGGACAAGCCTATCCTTCGGGCCAGATCAGCCACCGATATCCGGCCATCTTCGGCCAGCGCCGTCAGGATAGCCTGATCGAACCGATCAAGGCCCGGAAAGTCTTTTTGCATCGCCAGAACCCCATATTTCAATTCATTTAACCAAGAAACGGAAAATTTCAGTCCATTCTCCTGCCAATGACCCGTTATATTGGACAAAAGCCCCGGAGTACACATGTCACACAGCCTGCGCACCAAAATCGACACCCAGACCTATGCCGATCAGTCTGCAATTCTGCAAAACCTGATCGCGCAGGCGGGATTAAACCAAGCTGATCGCCAAGCCATTTGCGGCAGGGCCACGCAATTGGTTCGGGATATCCGATCCAGTACATCTCCGGGAATGATGGAGGTATTTCTGGCCGAGTATGGTCTGTCCACCGATGAAGGCGTGGCGCTGATGTGTCTGGCCGAGGCGCTGCTGCGTGTGCCGGATGCCGACACGATTGATGCGCTGATCGAAGACAAGATCGCGCCTTCGGACTGGGGCAAGCATCTCGGACAATCTTCATCCTCTCTCGTCAATGCATCGACTTGGGCATTGATGCTGACCGGCAAGGTTCTGGACGACGACAAGACCTCTCCGGTCAGCGCCTTGCGCGGGGCCATCAAGCGTCTGGGTGAGCCGGTGATCCGCACTGCTGTGGGCCGCGCGATGAAAGAGATGGGCCGCCAGTTTGTTCTGGGGGAAACGATCCAATCTGCCATGCAGCGCGCCAAGGGGATGGAAGACAAAGGCTACACCTATTCCTACGACATGCTGGGTGAGGCTGCACGAACCGAAGCCGACGCCGCGCGCTATCACCTTTCCTATTCGCGTGCCATCGCGGCCATTGCCGAGGCCTGCACACACAAAGATATTCGCGAAAATCCCGGCATCTCGGTCAAACTATCGGCGCTGCACCCCCGCTATGAACTGGCGCAGGAACAGCGCGTGATGGGTGAGCTTGTTCCGCGTCTTCGCGCGCTTGCGTTGCTCGCGAAAGCCGCCGGCATGGGATTGAACGTCGACGCGGAAGAGGCGGACCGCCTGTCCTTGTCGCTACAAGTGATCGAAGAGGTGATGGCCGAGCCTGCTCTTGCGGGATGGGATGGTTTCGGCATCGTCGTTCAGGCCTACGGACCTCGTGCCGGTCTGGTACTGGACACCCTCTACGAGATGGCCGAACGCCATGATCGAAAGCTGATGGTTCGGTTGGTAAAAGGCGCTTATTGGGACACAGAGATCAAGCGCGCCCAGGTCGAAGGCGTCGACGGTTTCCCGGTCTTCACCCAAAAAGCGGCAACAGATGTTTCCTATATCGCCAACGCGCGCAAGCTGCTTGGTATGACCGATCGCATCTATCCGCAATTCGCTACTCATAACGCGCACACCGTCAGCGCAATACTGCATATGGCCGAGGGTCAGCCGTTCGAATTCCAGCGACTGCACGGTATGGGAGAGACACTGCATCAGATCGTCCGGGATCAGCAAAACACGCGTTGCCGTATCTACGCCCCCGTCGGGGCACATCGTGATTTGTTGGCCTATCTTGTGCGACGCCTGCTGGAGAATGGCGCAAACTCTTCTTTCGTCAACCAGATCGTTGATGAGGATGTGGCACCGGAAATCGTCGCAGCTGACCCGTTCTTGGCGATGCAGAGCCCTGCCAGACCGTTGCCAACCGGTCCAGAACTGTTCGCACCCGAACGCCCGAACTCCAAGGGGTTCGACCTGCATCACACTCCGACCCTGGACAAGATCGACATCGCCCGCGATGCGTATCGCGCGCATCACTGGTATGCCTTACCTCTATTGTCTGGTGATGCCAAACCCGAAGAGGATTCGCCGGTGATCAACCCCGCGCATCCTCAGGACCGCCCCGGCTCGGTCGCTGCTGCCAGCCCGGAGGATGTGGAACTGGCGCTGGCGACCGCCTGCCCATGGCAAGCCTCTGGCGAAGTGCGTGCCGAGATCCTCAACAAAGCCGCCGATCTTTACGAAGCTCATTTCGGCGAGTTGTTTGCGCTTCTGGCGCGAGAGGCTGGCAAGTCGCTACCCGATGCTGTGGCCGAACTGCGCGAAGCGGTGGATTTCCTGCGCTACTACGCCGCCAATATTCCACAGGCCGAACCTGCCGGAACCTTCACCTGTATCAGCCCGTGGAACTTTCCGCTGGCAATCTTTACCGGCCAGATATCGGCAGCTCTGGCAACGGGAAATGCCGTACTGGCAGCGCCTGCACCTCAGACCCCGTTGATCGCACACCGGGCTGTTCAGCTGCTGCACGAAGCGGGCGTGCCTCGCGATGCGCTGCAACTGTTGCCGGGTGGTCCGAAGGTGGGCGCGGCGCTGACGTCGGATTCCCGCGTCTCTGGCGTGGCGTTTACAGGGTCAACTGCGACAGCTCTCAAAATCCGGTCGGCGATGGCTGCGCACTTGCGTCCCGGCACACCGTTGATTGCGGAAACCGGGGGTCTGAATGCGATGATCGTGGACAGCACCGCCCTGCCCGAGCAAGCCGTTCAATCGATCGTCGAAAGCGCGTTTCAGTCGGCAGGTCAGCGTTGTTCCGCCCTGCGGTGCCTCTACCTGCAAGAAGATATCGCCGATGATGTCCTGATCATGCTGCAAGGCGCGATGGAAGCGTTGCAGGTGAGTGATCCCTGGCTGATATCGACTGATTGCGGTCCGGTTATTGATGAAGCCGCCCGACAAACGATTGCCGATCACATCGCGCAGGCCCGCGCCGAAGGCCGGGTTCTGAAAGAACTGAATACGCCGCCCGAGGGCACGTTCATCGCACCAACGCTGATCGAAATCCCCGGCATCGCTGCTTTGGAGCGCGAAATATTCGGTCCAATTCTGCACGTTGCGCGCTTCAAATCGCAGGAGATCGACAAGATCATCGCCGATATAAACGCCACCGGATATGGCCTGACCTTCGGCCTGCACACGCGGATTGACGACCGCGTGCAGCGTGTCACCGAAGCGATCCACGCGGGCAATATCTACGTCAATCGCAACCAGATCGGAGCGATCGTCGGCTCGCAACCTTTTGGCGGCGAAGGGCTATCGGGCACCGGACCCAAGGCCGGTGGTCCGAATTACATGGCACGGTTCTGTGCGCCTGATCGCAGGGAAGTGCAGGAGAACTGGGATGGCGCCTCGGCAACTCTCGAAGCCCCAGAAGGCACACCTGCCGCCGCCAGGACTCAATCGCTGCCCGGCCCGACGGGTGAATCGAACCGACTGACCGAATTTGCCCGTGAGCCTTTGCTATGCATGGGGCCAGGGCCCGAGACAGCGCGGGCGCAGGCCGAAGCGGTCAAGGCTCTGGGTGGCACGGCAACCCGCGCCACCGGGGCGCTGGACCTACACCGGCTTGAGAACCTGCGCGGTATCTCGGGTGTCCTTTGGTGGGGAGACGCTGAAACGGGCCGTCAGATCGAACAGCATCTGTCCCGGCGTACTGGTCAGATTATCCCCCTGATCCCCGGTCAGCCTGACCGGGCGCGTGTTCTGGGCGAACGTCATGTCTGCGTCGACACCACGGCTGCGGGCGGGAATGCCGCATTGCTGGGAGGTGCGGCATAACCAGACCTTGACGCTGGGTTGTGAAAAGCCCAGCGTCGCGCCATGTTTCCGATCCGCGACCATAACCCTTCGGGGCGCACACCTTTTGTCGTCTATACGCTGATGGCTGCAAACATCCTGATTTTCCTAAGCTATGTAGGGATCATGGAGGATGTGCGGCTTATCAATAAGCTCTACTTCGATTACGCCATCATTCCCGCCCGGATCACCGACGGATATGGGCTTGAGACATTTGTTACGTCGATGTTTCTGCATGGAGGCTGGATGCATCTGGCAGGGAACATGCTGTTTCTCTGGATCTTCGGCGATAACCTCGAAGATGAAATGGGGCATGTTCTCTTTTTCGTGTTCTATCTGCTGGCGGGGATTGGTGCCGGTTTGATCCACGTGATCTCGGCCCCGGATTCGGTGGTGCCGACAATCGGCGCGTCTGGGGCGATCGCCGGCGTCATGGGCGGCTATCTTCTGCTTTTTCCGAAAGCGCGCGTCGATATCCTTCTGATCCTTATCGTCTATATCCGAATCTTCACTATCCCGGCCTTTGTCATGCTGGGGGTCTGGCTGGGCCTGCAATTCTTCGGAAGCCTGTCCAGCAACCCGGATCAGGGTGGTGTCGCTTACTGGGCGCATACCGGAGGTTTCTTTGTCGGCCTGATCCTGTGTGTCCCCATATGGCTCAGGCGCGGAGGAACCGCGTTCTGGAATCGCACTCATGGCCATCCACCGCACCCGGAGCATCGCTATAAACTCTCGCAATCGCGTATCCCTAAAGTTCCGCGCAAGTAGGCAGGATCAGCCTTTGGGCAGTCTGCCACCACTGAGATAGGTAATCTCCTGCGCAGCGTTCAGCACCAGCTCTCCCAACTCGGGGGCGTGTTCGCTGCTGAAACGTACGGTCGGGCCAGATACGGATATACCCGCGCAAGGCTCGGCACGGTCATTGAAGATGGCCGCGCCTATGCAGGACATGCCTTCATACCTCTCTTCGCGATCAAAGGACCAGCCGCGGGCGCGGGTTTCGGTCAGGTCCTCATACAAACCCGGCCCGGGCAGATAGGTATTCTCGGTAAACGCCGTCAGATCGGTTGCACCGAGTACTTTTTTCAGGCCTTCCTCGCTCAAGGCTGCCAGTATCGCCTTGCCTGTGCCCGAGGCATACATGGGCGTGCGCGCGCCCGGCGGAAAGAAGGCCCGGATGGGATTCTGGGTTTCAACCTGCCCGACAAAAACCACCTCTGCCCCATCCGGCACCGCCAGATTTGCGGTCTCTCCGCTGTCCTGCATCAAACGGCGCAGGATCGGTCTACCGATTTCAAGGACACTGTTGCGACGCAGGAAGGACGCGCCGGTCCGATAGGCTTCGATCCCGACCATCCATTCCTGCCGTTCTTCATCAAACGTAACGAAACCATGCTTCTGCAACGTCACGAGAATTCGATGCGTGGTGGCGGTGGGCACTCCGACCTCGCGTGCAAGATCACTGAGCGAGGAACGCTCTGACCGGGCCACGGTGGTGAGCACACCAAGCGCCCGGTCCAGCGACTGCATGGTTCCGGCTGAACTCTCCTTGAACAGCGATTTCGGCCTGCCGCGCGGCCTTTTCTGGGTCTCCATTTTTGTCCTGCCTTCCGATTTCGGCCACGATTCAGAGTCAGATTTTCTGAACCATAGTTTTCAGAAACCAAAATTGAGAAACTGAAATCCGTTCCGTTTCAGCACTTTAACAATTTAACGAGCAAAATGAAAATATTTTTCAAGAAAATTGCAACCCTGATCCGTTCTGGCGACACTTGGTTGCAAAGCAGAGGATTGAGTTATGTCAAACCAGAACCCGGTCTTTATTCCAGGCCCGACCAATATCCCAGATCGCCTGCGCCTTGCCATGCAGGTTCAGACACAAGACCACCGGGCCCCCGATTTCGTGGAGACCTTCGGACCGGTGCTCGAAGACACAAAACAGGTCTTTGGAACAACCAAAGGTCAGGTCGTCACCTTTCCAGCCAGCGGAACAGGCGGTTGGGAGGCTGCCATCACCAACACGCTCAGCCCGGGTGACAAAGTTCTGGTTGCTCGCTACGGCGTATTTAGTCACCGCTGGATCGATCTGTGCGAAAGGCATGGGCTGAATGTGCAGATCGTCGAATGTCCATGGGGCACCGGCGCACCCGCAGACCGGTTTGAAGCGATACTTTCGGCCGATAAGGCACACGAAATCAGGGCTGTTCTGGTAACGCATAACGAAACCGCAACCGGTGTGCTTTCTGACATCGGCGCCGTACGGCGCGCCATGAATGCAGCGCGACATCCCGCGATGCTGTTCGTGGATTGCGTCAGCTCGCTGGCGTCAATGCCTTTCCGGTTTGACCAATGGGGCGTCGATATCGCCGTATCGGGGTCTCAAAAAGGCTTCATGCTGGCAACCGGCATGGCGATCCTGTGCGTCAGCCCCAAAGCGCTTGCGGCGATGGAAACCGCGAGATTGCCGCGTACGTTCTTCGATTTTCGGGACATGATGGCGGCCAACGCGTCTGGCGGTTTTCCCTATACACCGCCGCTGCAACTGATCTACGGAATGCGCGAAAGCCTGAAGATGCTTTTCGAGGAAGGTCTGGACACTGTCTATGCCCGCCACCACCGATTGGCCGAAGGCGTGCGCCGCGCTGTCAACGCCTGGGGACTGAAACTGGTTGCGCAGTCACCCGAGCTCTACTCTGACACCGTTAGCGCAATTTACGTGCCCGAGGGCTTTGACAGCAACAAACTGACCGATCACGCGTTTGACAAATATGGCGTGTCGTTCGGCATAGGTCTGGGCGAGATGAACGGCAAAGCCTTCCGTATCGGCCATCTGGGAAGCCTGACCGACGTGATGGTCCTGTCCGGCCTGGCGACGATCGAAATGGCAATGGCTGACCTGAACTACCCCGTAAATCTGGGCAGCGGCGTTGCTGCGGCGCAGGAATACTATCGCGCTGGTTCGTCCAGCGATGCAAAAGCCGCAGCGTGAGGAGGACAATGATGTTGGATCAAATCTCAGCAGCTGACCTGACGATCGACGACATGCGTATAGCGCATGAGAGGATCAGACCTCATATCCGGCGCACTCCGGTTATGACTTCGGACTATCTGAACGACCTGTCCGGCGCGCAGTTGTTCTTCAAATGCGAGAATTTTCAGGAAGCCGGTGCATTCAAGGTGCGCGGCGCCAGCAATGCGGTTTTCGGGCTCAGCGATGATATGGCTACCAAGGGTGTGTGCACCCATTCCAGCGGCAACCACGCGCTGTCCTTATCCTATGCAGCAGGTCGGCGCGGAATCCCCTGCAACGTGGTGATGCCGCGCACCGCGCCAAAGGCAAAGAAAGACGCCGTGCGCCGCTATGGTGGCACGATCACAGAGTGCGAGCCCTCGACCTCTTCGCGCGAGGCAACATTTGCCGAGGTTCAGGCCCGGACCGGCGGCGAATTCGTACATCCTTATAACGATCCGCGCGTCATTGCCGGCCAGGCGACCTGTTCGGCGGAATTGCTCGAACAAACCGATGGTCTGGATGCGGTAATCGCCCCGATTGGCGGTGGCGGCATGGTCTCGGGCACCTGCCTGACCGTTTCAAATCTGGCTTCGGAAACAGCGATCTACGCGGCAGAACCCGAACAGGCGGATGATGCTTACCGTTCATTCAAGGCGGGCCACATCATCGCCGATGATGCCCCGAAAACCGTGGCAGATGGGCTGCTCGTGCCGCTCAAGGAAAACACGTGGCACTTTGTATCGAACCATGTGACCGACATTTTCACCGCGTCCGAGCAAGAGATCATCGACGCGATGAAGCTCACTTGGAAATACCTGCGCGTGGTGATGGAGCCGTCTTCGGCTGTCCCACTGGCTACCATTCTCAAGAACCACGACACGTTCCGGGGAAAGCGCGTCGGCGTCATCATCACCGGCGGCAATGTGGATTTAGACAAACTGCCTTGGCTGAACGGGTAAGGAGGAACAGGATGAACAAACCGATGAACATCGATCAACTGGAAGTTGGCTACGACATCCCTGCCGCCATTGGCATGGGCGAAAGCGAAATTCAAACGCCTTGCCTGATACTCGATCTGGACGCGCTGGAGCGGAATATCAAAAAGATGGGCGACTACGCAAAAGCCCATGGGATGCGCCACCGGGTGCATGGCAAGATGCACAAATCGGTGGACGTGGCGAAGCTGCAGGAAAAGCTGGGCGGCGCTGTTGGCGTTTGTTGCCAGAAAGTATCCGAGGCCGAGGTTTTTGCCCGTGGCGGCATCAAGGACGTTCTGGTTTCCAATCAGGTGCGTGATCCGGCCAAGATCGACCGCCTTGCCCGCCTGCCCAACTTAGGTGCTCGGACAATTGTGTGCGTCGACGACATCGATAATATCGCCGATCTGTCTGCCGCCGCACAGCGTCACAGCACAGAATTGGAAGTTTTCGTTGAGATAGATTGCGGCGCTGGTCGGTGCGGCGTGACAACGACCCAAGATGTGGTTGCGATTGCAAAGGCTGCGGAGGCCGCGCCAAACCTGAAGTTCACCGGCATACAGGCCTATCAAGGCGCGATGCAGCATCTCGACACCTACGAGGCCCGTAAAGAGAAACTGGATGCTGCCATTGCGATGGTCGAAGACGCCTATGATGGCCTGAAGGCTGCTGGCATCGACTGCGAGCTGGTCTCGGGAGGCGGCACCGGCTCGTACTATTTTGAAGCGAACTCAGGCGTTTACAATGAGCTTCAATGCGGGTCTTACGCCTTCATGGATGCCGACTATGGCCGCATTCTGGACAAGGATGGCAAGCGCATCGATCAGGGCGAATGGGAGAACGCGCTGTTCATTCTGACCAGCGTGATGAGCCACGCCAAGGCGGACAAAGCCATTTGCGACGCCGGTCTCAAGGCGCAATCGGTTGACAGCGGCCTGCCCTTCATCTTCGGGCGCGATGATGTGGAATACCTCAAGTGCTCGGACGAACATGGCGTCATCGGTGATCCAAATGGCGCATTGAAAGTAAACGATAAACTGCGACTGGTACCAGGTCACTGCGACCCGACCTGCAATGTTCATGACTGGTATGTCGGCGTGCGAAACGGCAAGGTCGAAGTGCTGTGGCCGGTATCCGCGCGCGGCAAGGCTTACTGAGAACTGCGAGAACTGGGCAGCTGGGCGGCTTCATGAACTGCCCCGTTGGTCCTCGGATCATCAGAAAACAAGAAAGGCATGATCGATGATCATCGTTCCTGAAAAGGAAATAGCGACTCTGCTGGGTCGCACAGAAAGCTACGACGCGGTCGAGCAGGTCTTCGCGGCAATGGCTGCAGGGGATGCGTATAACTTTCCGGTCGTTCGCGAAGCCATCGGCCATGCGAACGCCCTTTATGGCTTCAAAGGTGGGTTCGACCGCGCAGGTATGACGCTTGGACTGAAGGCCGGCGGGTATTGGCCCAATAATCTGGAAACGCACGGACTGATCAACCATCAGTCCACCGTGTTCCTATTTGACCCGGACACCGGACGGGTGAGGGCGGTGGTTGGCGGCAATCTGCTGACTGCGCTGCGAACGGCGGCGGCGTCCTCGGTTTCGATCAATCATCTGGCCAGAAAAGATGCCAAGGTGATCGGCATGGTTGGTGCGGGTCATCAGGCCACATATCAGTTGCGCGCCGCATTGGAGCAGCGGTCCTTCGAGAAGGTCATCGGCTGGAACCTGCATCCCGAGATGCTCCCCAACATTGCAAACATCGCCTCCGAAGCCGGTCTGCGCTTCGAGGCCGTTGAATTGCCGGGCATGGTCGAGGCGGATGTGATCATCACAATCACCTCCTCCTTCGCACCGATCCTGATGTCGGACCATGTATCGAACGGTACGCACGTGGCCTGCATGGGCACCGATACGGTCGGCAAACAAGAAGTCGGGGTCGACCTGATCACCCGCGCCACTGTCTTTACGGATGAGGTCGCTCAGTCCATCACGCTGGGCGAATGCCAGCATGTTGTCGCCGAGGGCTCGAAAACCGAAGCCGATATCCGACAGATCGGAGAGGTGATCAACGGTACACACCCCGGACGACAAACCGACGAAGAGGTCACGCTGTTCGACGGAACCGGCGTCGGATTGCAGGATCTTGCTGTTGCAGGTGCGGTGGTCGACCTTGCGGTCGAACGAGGTATCGCGATTGAGGTGGATTTCTAAACAGGAACGCGCGCTCCGACTGAGCGCGCGTCAATCTTAGAGACGTCAAAGATAGTTCAGCCCCGGATCACTTTGGCGAAGGTGTCAAAGATCGGTTCGTTGGCGCAGATCACTTCGCCATCCTCAATAACGCTGCCTTCGGGGTTCAGCGGCTGAACAAAGCCGCCCGCCTCTTTCACGATGATGATGCCTGCGGCCAGATCCCAGGCGTTCAGGCGACGTTCCCAGAAACCCTCGTAGCGACCGGCGGCCACATAAGCCATGTCCAGCGCCGCAGCGCCCCAGCGGCGTACGCCTGCACAGGCGGGCATCAAACGTGCCAAATCCTGCAGCGTTGCGGGCAGATCAGAGCGACCACCAAACGGCAATCCGGTCGAAAAGACCGACTCGATCATGCGGTGGCGACCGGAAACACGGATACGCATGTCGTTCATCCATGCGCCCTCGCCTTTTTCGGCAAAGAACATCTCATCCTTGGCGGCATCATAGATCACACCGGCAACAATCTTGCCCTTGTGCTCCAACGCAATCGAAACCGCCCAGTGCGGCAGCCCGTGCAGGAAATTCGTGGTACCGTCCAGGGGATCAACGATCCAACGGCGCGTTGGGTCATCGCCATCAATCGCACCACCTTCTTCGGCCAGCCAGCCATAGGTCGGGCGCGCACCCAGCAGTTCTTCTTTCAGAATGGCCTCAGCCGCGATATCCGCTTTGGATACGAAATCACCGGCGCCTTTCATCGACACCTGCAGGTTCTCGACTTCACGGAAATCCTTGACCAAAGAACGCCCCGCTTTGCGCGCGGCCTTGATCATGATGTTGAGATTTGCACTGCCAACCATTGTCCAAAGGCTCCTGTCCGGTCAAACCGCGCGTATACTGGGGCAATGCGCCCTTGCCAAGAGGAATGATACGCATGGCTGCTCTGCGCGCCAAAGCGTTAGGGCAGACCCTCTCGTTTATTTGCTGATCCGGGTTCCCCACAGGCTTCGATGAACCAAAAAACATACGCGGAATGTGAACTTGAACACAGACTCGTTGAGCAATGGCACCGAGTGTCAAGCCGCTCAGCAGAGCAACTTAAGAGTGTATTTGGTTTGAAATTTGTTTCTTTGCCGCACTTGCGCTGAACGCGCATTCGTAATTTCAAAGGAGAATAATCATGACAACCTATCACGAGTTTCCGCAGCAGGATATTGAACAGCTGGTGGAAACGGCGCGCGCGCACTACGCCGAGAGAAACCTCTTGGCCGTTCCACCCCAAGACTTGATGCTGGAAGCGACACCAATGATTCTTGGTGAAACCTGCATTTCTGTGACTGTGGAAGACGGCAAGATTTGCCTCACGATTCCGATTGTGGACAAGAAAATCTGCTTTCCTATACCGCCATCAATTCCAAACGGGACAGCCGCCAAAGCCTGCGTCAAGATTTGTACGACTCTGGGCTTCCCGACAGGTGCCTGCGTCACAATCACCGCGCTGGGTATTCAGGTGGTTCACCAGTGTTTCGGCAAATGCTGACATAGCTGCGAGGCCCGGCATTTTGCCGGGCCGTTGTTGTTCAGTCAACGGATCCGAGGCAGGTGCAGCTTTCACTGCGCCTGCAATTTCTGAGCCTCGGTTCGGGCCAGTTTCACCAACTCTTGCACAAAGGGTTTCTCAAGGTCATCGGTCCGTACTGCCGCATACAATCTTCGGGTGATCCCGCCCTCGGTAAGCGGACGCGTGACATAGTCAGAGTTGTACTTCACCTCTCGCACAACCCAGTCGGGTAACACCGATATACCTCGGTTGGACGCCACCAACAGCAGGATCACAGCGGTCAGTTCAACCTGACGGATCGTAGCTGGCTCGACCCGCGCCGGGATCAGCAGCTGACTGAATACATCCAGCCGGGTCCGCTCGACAGGGTAGGTAATCAATGTCTGCCCCCGAAAGTCCTCGGCCTCGATATATGGTTTATCTGCCAACGGATGCGAGGATGCGGCAACGAACACGGCCTGATAGTCAAAAAGTTCTATGAATTCGACGCCCGGCAAGTCTTCGGGATCAGAGGATACCACCAGATCGACCTCTTCCTTCTGCAGCGCGGGCAGCGCGTCGAAGGCGAGGCCCGGGCGGATATCCACGTCGACATCAGACCAGGATTTACGGAACGCTTCGAGAACAGGAAACAGCCACTCGAAACAGGCATGGCATTCGATCGCGATATGCATCCGGCCAGTGCGCCCAGCACGCAGCGAAGTAAACTCATCCTGCATCGCTTCGACCTGAGGCAGAATCTGCTCTGCCAGCCGCAACAGGCGCAATCCGGCAGCCGACAGCTTCATCGGCTTGGATCGGCGCAGAAACAGCTCAACCCCCGCCTGGTCTTCCAACCCTTTGATCTGATGGCTTAGCGCAGATTGCGTGATATTCAGTTGATCGGCGGCACGTGCCAGACCACCACACTCGTGGATGGCTTTGATTGTCCGCAAATGGCGAAATTCAATATGCACCACTCATCCAGCTCATGTTGTTGTTGAACAATATGAGTTTGTCTCACAATGCGCGAAGTGGCACAAGAACCTAAATGACAGTTACGAGGCCAAGATGACCAAGCCTGAGATTTCATTCGAGTTCTTCCCGCCCCAAACTCTGGAGGCCTCGTTTCGCCTGTGGGACACGGTACAGACGCTGGCCCCGTTGAACCCACGATTTGTATCAGTCACCTATGGTGCGGGCGGTACAACCCGCGAACTGACGCGCGATGCCGTTTCAACCCTGCACAAATCCTCGGGCCTGCCTGTCGCTGCTCATCTGACATGCGTCGATGCCTCGCGTCAGGAAACCCTTGAAATTGCAGACACGTTCGCACGCGCGGGCGTACAGGACATCGTGGCCCTGCGAGGCGATCCACCCAAAGGTCAGGATCGGTTCGAACCCCATCCGGACGGTTTTGCAAACTCGGTCGAACTGATTGCTGCATTGGCCGAAACCGAGATGTTCAGCATCCGTGTCGGTGCTTACCCGGACATCCACCCGGAGGCGCAGAACGCCCGCACCGACGTGGATTGGCTGAAGGCCAAGCTGGATGCGGGCGCAGACGAGGCTCTGACCCAGTTCTTTTTCGAAGCTGAAACCTTCTTTCGGTTCCGTGACGCCTGCGAAAAAGCGGGCATCGATAAGCCCATCGTGCCCGGTATCTTGCCAATCGAAAACTGGAAGGGGGCGCGCAACTTCGCAAAACGCTGTGGAACACGTATTCCCGACTGGGTCGAAAACGCTTTCGACAAGGCGATACGGGATGATCGCGAAGACCTGCTGGCCACGGCACTTTGCACCGAACTCTGCTCGGATCTGATCGATGGTGGCGTGGACAAGCTGCACTTCTATACGCTCAACCGTCCAGAGCTTACCCGCGATGTCTGTTTCGCCCTGGGCATTACACCACAGACCGAATTGCAGAACGTCGCCTAACTCCAGGCAGCAACTGCAACACAGGCGACAATCTCGAATTGAACGCGCTAACTGTTGCTGCGTCCCGGCCTAATACCCCAAAAAAATTGACAAAAATACGACTGATGGCAATCTGGCTTCAGTGTAGTTTTGACGAGTGTTTTGAGTATGGAGCCAGTGAGCAAGATAAAGGCTCGGGCCGAAGCGTTGCAGGTTCTTGGCCTGCCCCCAGGCGCGAATGCAAACGAGATACGTGAAGCCTGGCGTAACGTCGCCTTTCACGACCACCCCGATCATACCGATGGTGATTACTCGGGCTTTTCGCAAGCTAAAGCGGCCTACGATTTCTTGCGCCGGGAAGGAATGACCTGCAAAGGATCGTCCGATTCCTCGGTTCCGCGTCGTCCGCGCCTGAAAAAACGTGTTATCGAGCTCGCTGCGGAAGAGATCAAAGCCTGCCGCGATCTGTTGAGTTCTGACCGCGCACTGTCAGATTTTTCCGAACCAGATGGACCGGGTGCAACCGAAGTTAAGATCGCGTCTTCAGACCATATACCTGATGCAATCGGGTGTTTCGGGCGGGATCTGACCTATTTCATCGCCTCGCCGGTCTGTGAAGGTTCAAACCGCGTTGCACTTCCGACCTCGGTGCTGGCCAGTTGCCGAAAAGCAGAGACCGAGATTCTAACCTTTCAATCCAAGAGCTCGGGGTCAGGCGATATCGTCATTCCCGACCCGATACGTGAGCGAAAGTTCCCTGGCGCCAAGAGTGTGAGAATTCGGTTCGAAGCGGATCAGCAGATGCGGGACATGTTCGAATTGGCGGGTTGAAAGCGCACACCGATGCAAAGAAAGCCCGGTTTTGAAGCCGAGCCTTCTTCGACTCTCGACGGTCAGTTGGAAACCGGACCTTCCGAAGTGAATTTGGGGATCACGCTGGTAGAGGCAGCGTCCGCTTCGATACCCGGCCAATTGCCGTCCGCCAGATTGATGTTGCCGGGAATGTCCTCATCCCAAAAGCCAACAACAACATCGGTAATATTCAGATACAGTTTGTCATCGACGATCCGCCACAGGTTCGGGTTGGCTGGAACTTTTCCGCCGCGTGACACACCATAGGCGCAGTGGCCGTCAAATTGCGGAGCGTAATAGGCCGGATTCTCCAGAAACTTGTCGCGGTTCTCTTCCGTCGAAAAAGCCCAGGTCGCACCGTTGTACTCTGCGGTGATATCGGCCCGGCCACGAACGGCCTCGGGCTGCGACTGGCCCACGGCGACCTGGTCCAGGTCACGATAAGCAACGACGTCATACCCCGACACGGCGAATCCGGTGCCATCGACATATTGATCTCCGGCGAAAGCGGGTACGGCAAAGGCCATCGTCGCGGCAAGAGTCAGCGCAAAGCGTTTCATGTGATTTATCCTCATGTCCTAACGGTTTTCAGGCACCCGAGTTGCGGGCCTGCACAGACAATAGGTGATTTTGACCCGGCGCGAAGGCCCACTCGCGCCGCTGTGAAAACGAATGGGATTTCGTGAGGCGATCCGGGTGAAATGTTACAGATATCTCACCGCATCCGGGGTTGGACTTTGAGTTCTGCAATATTAGCTGTGGGAGCAGCGGCCCGTTGGCCAAGAGATGCAGGAAAGGCATGAGATGAGCGAACAATCCACCTATACCCCTCCAAAGGTCTGGACATGGGACAGCGAAAGCGGCGGGCAATTTGCCAATATCAACCGGCCCATTGCCGGGGCCACCCATGACAAGGATCTTCCCGTCGGGAAACACCCGCTTCAACTGTATTCTCTGGCCACCCCCAACGGCGTCAAGGTTACCGTGATGCTCGAAGAACTGCTGGCGCGCGGCCATACCGGGGCCGAGTATAACGCCTGGCTGATCAACATCGGCGAGGGTGACCAGTTCAGTTCCGGTTTCGTCGGAGCCAATCCCAACTCAAAAATTCCCGCATTATGGGACCATTCAGGCGAAGCGCCCGTGCGTGTGTTCGAAAGCGCCTCGATCCTGCTGCATCTGGCCGAAAAATTCGGTGAATTTCTTCCCGAAAGCGGCCCCGAGCGAACCGAGGTAATGAACTGGCTGTTCTGGCAGATGGGCAGCGCCCCTTATCTGGGCGGCGGTTTTGGCCACTTCTACGCTTATGCGCCCGAGAAATGGCAATACCCCATTGATCGTTTTGCCATGGAAGCCAAGCGTCAACTGGATGTGTTGGATCGGGAGTTGGCCGAGAAAACCTATATTGCCGGAGAGGATTATTCTATTGCCGACATGGCAATCTGGCCGTGGTACGGGCAACTGGTTCTGGGCCGTCTTTATGATGCCGCAGAATTCCTCGATGTCGAAAGCTATGAAAACGTTATGCGGTGGGCCAAGGCCGTTGACGCCCGTCCGGCTGTTCAACGCGGTCGCATGGTCAACCGCCCCTTTGGTGAGCCCCACACGCAATTGCATGAACGTCATGACGCCAGCGATTTTGAAACACGCACGCAGGATAAGCTTGAAGCAGCGGACTAAACTGCTTTCTGTCTCATTTTAGAATTGGGGGCCGCTCCGGATCACTGCCCGGAGCGGCCCTTTCCATTCTTGGCGCCTGTGGTTGAGGCAAATCGAACCGAAGCCCGACCTTCGACAGCGCAGCGGCGGCCGGTTCATCCGGGTCGAAGAACCCGACATCCAGCGCCCCCGCCTCGATCCCCGAGAAGGTCAGTGCTTCCGAAACCGCACGAGCCAGCGCAGGCTGCGCGCCTTCTGCCGCAGACACAAAACCCAAAAGGTGGCCCCGACCACCATCATCGGCTTTCGTTCCAACCAAAAATGCAGCGGCCGCAAGACCCGCCGCAGTCGCCAGCTTGGCATCAAGCGCGGTCAGCAGACTGTCCGGCAGACCTGTGGGCGGGTGAAATTCAGCCAGCCGCTGCCGCACCTCCCGAGGACCGTGCTGCAATGTGTTCGTCAACCAGCCCAGCGCCTTGGACGGAATCAGCATTGATGACGGTGCTGTCTCAAGATTCAGACCCAGCCCGACCCCCTGCCCTGACAACATCCCGGCAAGAACGCGACCGGACAGGGCCACATAAGGAACCGGCCGCCCCGCGAATTCCGCCAACCGTTCCTCGAGATCAAAGGCCAGCACGAAACGCCCATCGGCCACATCGAACAGCTCGGGCGAGATGTTCTCGTCCTTCGCTTCTTCGCTGAGCATCAGGAACAACTCGCTGTCGGCCAGTCTTTCGAAGAATCGCAATCTTGCGGCATCATCTTCCGGAGCCGCCTGCATGGTGGCATGTGCAGCATCCAGGGCTGTCGCGTCAGTCATTCAAAACCTCTTGCACCCAAATGGTATTTATGCGCGTAACCGCCGACAAGGATCGTCAGCGGCACGTCGCCCAGCGTTGCCATCACCCTGTTATGCCAGGTGCAACCACATATCGGTGGCGGAGGCAGATCCGCCTTGCGCTCGTTAAATCCGGGAAAGACCAAGTTGTACATACCTGCAAAACGCCCACAATCCTGTTAAATCCATAAATATATAGTTAACTTATTAACTGCTGAGAGTAATAAACTATAGGTCGTTTCTTACCAGTGGTTATCCTGCGACGCTTCTCTTAGCTCCTCGCAGATCCATTTAGTACCTGCTTCACCTTTTTCTGAATTCTTGGAATGACGTCTGCTTCAAACCATGCGTTTTTCTTGAGCCATTTATTGTTTCTGGGGCTTGGATGCGGCAACACAAAAAAGTCACCTCTCCCAGTGGAGGATTGTTTTACTGCCCCCGTGACGCTCTGCCCCTTAAGATGAGGCGTATGCCATGCAATGGCATATGCGCCTAGCACCAGTGTAAGCTCGACATTTTTGAGAGATTGCAACACTCTGTTACGCCATGTCGTTGCACAGATTTTTGGTGGGGGATTGTCACCAGCAGAGCCCGTACCGGGAAAGCAGAGCCCCATTGGAAAAATACCGATCCGGGGGTCCGCATAAAACGTACTCCTGTCGATAGCCAGCCAGTCCCGCAGCCGATTTCCAGAAGGGTCGTCAAATGGGCGTTTTTTTAAGTGAGCTAGACGGCCAGGAGCCTGACCAACAATCAGGATTTTAGCATGTTCCTCAAGTTGGAAAATTGGACTCGGGCCGAGTGGCAGTTCTTTACACAACCTACAGGCCAGCATCTCTAGTTTGAGTTTTTGGAAGTCCTGTCGCATCCATTCCCCTATCAATAAGACTAAAGAACCCTATACTATTGTAAGCCCTCAAGGTAATCTTGTTCTCACAAAGCTCAGCCCCCGTTAGCAATGCGCTTACACAAATTTTTGTTATCTCTAGCCAGCCGTTCTTGGGTATCGATTGACTGCCACAACTCTCGCTCGGCTTTTACTAAACTAACTCTTAAGTGACTCGCCCGTAATTCCGAACACTCAAGATTCTTCCGCAAAGCCGAAACCCCTCGTGCGGCATCCAGTGCAATGGTTGCGTCATTTAGTTTAAGCTTACCTTGGTTTGGCGGTATTGCAGGTCTGTCTCAGTTACTGCCTTTCAGTTCAAAATGGGTCTGATCCTTGGTCTGTCGCTGATGATCGGGATGGTCGCTGTTGTGCCCACCTCTGACACTTTCAAGTCAGCTCTTATGGGGATTCTTGGTAGATCTACCTCACAGGCTACTACGCTGGGCGGCTTCTCGGCAGCTAAAACTCGAGAGGAGTTCGCGGTTCCTTATTGCTTAGAAAATTTGACCGCGATGAGCTTCGTCTACATGCCAGAAAGCCCAGCATTGGTATTCAACAGAAACTGGCGGAAGATTGGGCTACTTGCAGCACCTATACCTCGGGCGTTTTCTCCAACCGCCGCAGCTTCTACGACAGGAGGGATCAGCCCGCGTTTATCCTGGTTGATCAGATAGCGGCGAACACGTGAGACTAATTCTTCCCGAACCTCCGACGGGAACGCGCCGTCGATGAAGATCGCCTCAAAGTCGATGACCGCACAAATTGACAACGCGGCTTTGGCCAACTCCTGCGCGGTGGTGCCGATCCATGGCTCGACATATCGCGAAATGCTGCTCCAGTCCTGCGGCTTCTTCCATAAGATGCCCGGGTCGACATCTGCTTCGATCAACCTGTCCTCGAGCAGAAACAGCGAGGCTGTGTCGATCAGTTGCTGGCTCTCACCCAATGGACCTGTTGTGCGCATCGCTCCCAAAGCGCCAGCGTTGCCCTGGTTGCCTTCGAACACAGTACCGTTCAATGCGACACCGCCTCCGATCATTGACCCGATATAGAAGTAAAAATAGTCGCGATATTCAGCCCCGCGCCCGTACAGATGTTCGGCGTGACAAGCGGCAGTCGCGTCATTTACCACAAACACCGGCAGGTCGCTGAATTTGGCGACCTCGGAGAAGAAGTTCACGTTTTTCCAGGAGCTGAATTTCTTTGCCGCAAGCCCCGACAGGTCGTGCCATTTCCAAAGTTCAAACGGAGTTCCAATACCAATCCCGCACACGCGATCGCAAAGCCTCTGCGGTTGGTCAGCCAGAAGCGTTTCCAATCCGGTTTCCAGGAAACCAAAAACCGCTTCGGGCAGCGGATAATCATAGGTCGTGGAAAGCTGACTACGAGGCTTGCCTGTAAAATCGATCAGAAGCAGATCGGCACTGCGCCTGCCGATCTTCATTCCAACCGAAAGTATGCCCTCGGGGTTCAGTTCCATGGGGATCGAGGGTTTTCCGACTTTCCCCCGCAGAGGGGCGCCGCGCTTTAGAATCTCATCCTTTTCGAGCTTACGCAGAATGATCGACACTGTCTGCGGCGACAGGCCCGTCAGCCGCGCAACATCCGCTCCTGCAGTCGGTCCATGTCGTTGTAAAACTGTCAAAATCAGCCGCTCATTGTGATCGCGAACACCGCGTTGGCTAACCCCGCCAGTCAGTAATCTGAGCGCCTCTTTCTCCATGAAACTGAACATAACCAGCTCGTTTCCTTAAGAAAAGGCGTTCCGGCAAATTAATAAATAAACTTTATTTATTTATTGACAGGGCGAGTAGAATCGCAGTTTCCTGAATACGACCTGCATTGGAGGATGGAGGTGGGTCTCGCTGGTACGCCACGCGGGACAGCAACAACTTTCCGGGAGGACAACATGAGAAATCTACTCAAGCTTGCCGCATCAGCGACCGCACTCACAATGGCGGCCGCATCTGCTCAGGCGGCCGGGGAAACCGTCTGCCTGATCACGAAGACCGACACCAACCCCTTCTTCGTAAAGATGAAGGAAGGGGCGACAGCCAAGGCGGAAGAGCTTGGCATGACCTTGAAGGCTTTTGCCGGTAAAATCGACGGCGACCATGAAACTCAGGTTCAGGCTATTGAAACTTGCATCCTCGATGGCGCAAAGGGGATTCTCCTGACGGCTTCTGACACAAGCTCGATTGTCCCCGCAGTGCAGCAGGCGCGCGACGCAGGGCTTCTGGTTATTGCCCTGGACACACCACTGAGCCCGATCGATTCTGCGGATGCCACTTTCGCTACGGACAACTACAAAGCCGGTCTGTTGATTGGACAATGGGCGAAGGCCAAAATGGGAGATGCGGCAGCGGACGCAAAGATCGCAACGCTTGATCTGAACGTCAGCCAACCAACCGTGGATGTTTTGCGCAATCAAGGTTTCCTGGATGGCTTCGGAGTGGACCTCGCCGACCCCAATGTCATAGGCGACGAAACTGATGCTCGTCTGGTCGGAAGCGACGTAACGGACGGCAACGAAGAAGGTGGGCGCCGTGCCATGGAGAACCTTCTGGCCAAGGATTCAACGATTAATGTCGTCCATACGATCAATGAACCAGCCGCAGCTGGTGCCTACGAAGCTCTGAAGTCAATCGGTCGTGAAAATGATGTGCTAATCGTTTCAGTCGATGGCGGCTGCCCTGGTGTTCAGAATGTGCAAGCCGGGGTTATCGGTGCCACCAGTCAGCAATACCCGTTGTTGATGGCGTCACTGGGTGTTGAGGCGGTAAAGAAATGGGCAGACGAAGGCGTGAAGCCTGAGAATACACCCGGAAAAGACTTCTACGACACCGGCGTCGCTCTGATTACCGACCAACCTGTTGACGGCGTGGACTCGATCTCAGTCGCTGAGGGCCTGGAGCTCTGCTGGGGCTAGTCAAAGATCAACACGGTGAGGCGCGCATTTGCGCCTCATCAATCCTTTCACCAGCAAACCGAAACTTCCTGTAAACTGACCTCGTGGGTGCAATGCAAGCCACGAAAGGGGGGGAAATGTCCGAATCAAACCAAAGCGCCCAGGAGTTTGAGGCTGCTGCGAGCAGGACAGAAGCTGTTGCAGAGTTTGAGGACCATCGGCGTGGCTTCCTGGGGAAGCTGCAGCATCTTCTCCATGTTAACCCGTCCTTTGTGCCGCTTATTGTTTTGGTTGGCGCGATGTTGATATTCGGCCTGCTACTGGGCTCAAAGTTTTTCTCGCCCTTTGCGATGACCCTTATTCTGCAACAGGTTCAGATCGTCGGCATCGTGGCCGCAGCGCAAAGCCTTGTTATCCTGACCGCAGGCATCGACCTGAGCGTGGGGGCGATCATGGTGTTTTCATCCGTCATCATGGGTCAGTTCACGTTCCGGTACGGCATTCCCGTTCCAATCGCGGTGATATGCGGACTTGCCATGGGCACGGCGATTGGTGCGATCAATGGTTGGCTCGTGAGCCGCGTCAAGCTGCCCCCGTTTATCGTCACGCTTGGGATGTGGCAGATCGTTCTTGCGACTAACTTCCTTTATTCCGCAAACGAGACCATCCGCAGTCAGGACATTGAGGCGAACGCCCCATTCCTGCAGTTCTTCGGCACCAAGTTCAGTATCGGCGGGGCAACCTTTACCATTGGTGTCATGTTCATGCTCGTCCTGATCTTCGTGCTAGCCTACGCGCTCAAACACACAGCATGGGGCCGGCATGTCTATGCTGTAGGAGATGATCCCGAGGCCGCCGAACTCTCCGGTGTTAACGTCCACAGAACACTGATGTCCGTCTACATGCTGTCCGGGCTGATCTGTGCCTTTGCTGGCTGGGCTCTGATCGGACGCATCGGATCGGTCTCTCCTACATCAGGTCAACTGGCGAACATCGAGAGCATCACCGCTGTTGTGATTGGAGGTATCTCACTGTTCGGCGGGCGCGGCTCCATACTTGGGTCGCTGTTTGGAGCGCTGATCGTTGGCGTCTTTACTCTTGGCTTGAGGCTGCTTGGCGCGGATGCGCAATGGACCTTCCTGCTTATCGGGCTCCTCATCATCGCAGCGGTTGCGGTTGACCAATGGATCAGAAAGGTATCGGGCTGATGTCAGACACAAATCCAGTCGTCCAGGGTCGTGGGATCGTGAAGCGTTATGGCCACGTGACCGCCATTGATCATTCCGACTTTGAGTTGCGTAAGGGGGAGATTCTCGCAGTCATCGGAGACAACGGTGCCGGGAAATCGTCTATCGTCAAAGCAATTTGTGGTGCCACGATCCCGGATGAAGGCGACATTCTGATTGAAGGAAAAAAAATCAACTTCACTTCCCCGATTGACGCCAGAAACATGGGTATCGAGATCGTCTATCAGCAACTCGCAATGTCCCCTGCCCTGTCAATTGCGGACAATATGTTCATGGGGCGCGAGATTCGCAAACAGGGCTTCATGGGCAAGTATTTGCGTCAGCTCGACCGGCCAGCCATGGAGAAGTTCGCTCGTGAAAAACTGACCGAACTTGGGTTGATGACCGTTCAATCGATCAATCAGGCGGTCGAGACTCTGTCTGGAGGCCAGCGGCAGGGTGTGGCCGTTGCACGCGCCGCCGCGTTTGCGACCAAGTTCATCATCATGGACGAACCGACAGCCGCATTGGGGGTAAAAGAAAGCCGCAAAGTGCTTGAACTCATACAGGACGTGCGGGCGCGCGGCATTCCGATCATCCTGATCAGCCACAACATGCCGCATGTCTTCGAAGTTGCCGACCGCATCCATGTGCACCGGCTGGGCAAACGGCTCTGTACGATCGATCCCAAGGACTACACGATGTCCGATGCGGTGGCATTCATGACCGGTGCCAAGGAACCCCCAAAAGAGGACGCCGCGTGATCGAAAAGGATGTAGAGCGCGTTTGCGACCTGATCTCCTCCCGAAGGCAGGTCGGGGGCCGGACGATCGTTGCCATCGCTGGGCCACCTGCTTCGGGGAAATCGACCTTGGCAAGATTGGTTGTGCGATCGCTTAACACGCAACAGGACTCGGCGGTGCCACACGCCACACTGGTGCCCATGGACGGTTACCATCTGGACAACCGCCAGCTTGAAGCGAGGGGATCTCTGGCGCGAAAGGGCGCACCGGAAACGTTCGACGCGGTTGGATTTTGCACCGCCATCAAAGGACTGCGGTCCGCAGAACACGAAGTGTTTCACCCCAAATTCGACCGGCAACTGGATATGTCAATCGCCAACGCCATTGCCGTTCATCCTGAAACGCCAATTGTAGTCGTAGAAGGAAACTACCTTCTGATGGACGACGATCCGTGGAGATCTTTGGCCGATGTCTTTACCGTATCGGTTTTTGTAAGCCCAACGTTGGAAGAACTTGTTAGCAGGCTGCAACAGCGATGGATCAAGCATGGGTTTGATCCGGAAACCGCGTTGGATCGTACAACGACGAATGATCTGCCCAATGCTGAACTTGTCATCGGCAATAGCCGGAAAGCCGATCTGACATTGAACCAGAACTACACCGAACTCGGGACTCACCACGTGTTCTAAACCTACGCGATGGATACAGAAGCAATCCGTGGACCGCTAACGCCTCTGCGCGGTTTCAAGTGCAATCAAAATCACCCATTCGACATGAGATAACAAAATGCCATCGGCATAATCGCTACGTGTGAGCGATCATAAAATTCTTCTTCTTCCAACCTCAGCCAATCCCGAAGACGATCACCCGAGGGATCGGTGAATGGCCTTCCGGACGCATGTACCCGCGCGCCGGGCGCCTGCCCGGCGATCAGAATACGCGCGCCTGGCCGAAACCAGACAACCGGCCGTGGCTCGTGCGCGGTTATGGTCTGCGCAAACCTGTCTGCGCACAGGCGACACTCTTTGATCTCCTTGGTGAGTGACCTCATCCGGTCGTGAGGCTCCTGCAATTAATATCGGATGAAGATAGGCGTGATCAGTCGGCGTGCCAACAAAACCCGCTTTGGCAACACTTCGATGTCATGACGCCGGATGCACATTGATCATTTGTTTCATATTTCGACATAATGTGGCCAACATGGATCGGTAGCACTCCGGTCTTCGAACCGACCAAACCCGAGCGATCTAAAGGCCGCGTATGCTGGAATTCGAAAATGTCAGCAAGTCTTTCTGGACCGGAACACGCCGCAAGGTGATTCTGGACCGGGTGTCGTTTCGGGTTGAACTTGGCACGTCTCTTGGGGTGCTGGCCCCAAACGGGACGGGCAAGACCACGTTGATCAACATGATGGCCGGGCTGGAGAAACCCGACGAAGGCGTGATCCGGCGCGACTGCCGTATCTCATTCCCCATGGGGTTTACCGGCGGCGTGGCGAAACGCCTGTCAGCGCTCGAGAACGCACGGTATATTGCCAAGATCTACGGCATGGACCCCGACTATGTCGAAGCCTATTGCAAATGGCTTTGCAATCTGGGTGAGTATTTCGATCAACCGCTGGGCACCTATTCGTCCGGGATGCGCGCCCGGTTCACTTTTGCGCTGATGCTGGCCCTGGATTTCGACATGTACCTGATTGACGAGGGGATGCCCTCGACGACCGATGTGGAATTCAACAAGAAAGCAGGCGATATCCTGAAAGAGAAGTTGCGGACCACGACATTGGTCATCGTATCGCACAACCCCTCGCTTCTTGAGAAATTCGCGCGGCAGGCCGCTGTTCTGGTGGACGGGCAGATTCATATGTTTGAAACCTTGGAAGAGGCAAAGCAACTCTATGACTACCAAACCCAAGGCTAGGAAATATAACCCCGACCGCGCGACGCGCGGCGCTGGCACGGCCGAGGCGCGCTCGGACGCGATCTCCCGTATTCGCAAGGCGACTCAAAGCCCGAACACCGATGGCGACGCCCAGCAGCCGGGGACCGAACTGGACGCAATCAAACGCGAAGGACTGACGGGGCGTCAACTGCGTGTTGCGCGGCGGCTTGCGCATAAGAACGGACTGGCGGCAACCTCGGATTACGATGCGGTCCGGCTGTTACGCCAAAAGGGGATTGATCCGTTTCAGCGCACGAACCTGCTTGATCTGGCAGCGTCAGATCAAAGCAAATCGACCGGCGATGACCCGGCCCAGGACAACATAAAGATCCACCTGCCCCAGACGGCCAAAGAGTCTCAGAAAAACCTGCCCGGCCCGGAACTCAGCCCGGCGCAACGCCGCGAATACGAGATCGGGCAAATCCAGAAAGACATCGCGAAACGCCGCCGCCGCAAGCTTGCAGCGCTATTCGCTCGGTTGGCTGCCTTTGTGATCCTGCCCACATTTATTGTGGGTTACTATTTCTATCGCGTGGCAACACCGATGTATGCCAGCGATTCCGTGTTTTCGATTTTGCAAGCCGATGGCGGCGGCGCCTCTTTTGGCGGCTTCCTCGCAGGCACACAGTTTGCCACCGCGCAGGATTCAGTCGCCACTCAGGAATTTCTGGAATCCAAGGACGCGCTGGAACGGCTCGAACGGGATGTCGGATTTGCCGAGTTCTTCCAACAAGACTGGATTGACCCGATCCAGCGCCTGCCAGCCGACGCAACGCTTGAGGAGACCTACAAGCTATACAAACGCATGATCACGATCGGTTATGACCCCAGCGATGGCGTTATTCGGATGGAGGTCGCGGCCCCAACTTCTGAAATATCCGTCGATTGGTCCAAGCGGCTTATCTCTTACGCTGAGGAGCGCATTAATGGTCTGACCGAATTGAAGCGTGAGGATCAGATGCGCGACGCCTTGGCGAGCTTTGAGTCCGCACAAGAGGCGCGCAGACAAGCGCAGGAAGACCTGATTGATTTGCAACTACAAGGGGCCATACTGGACCCGCAAAGCGTCATCGCCAGCCTGCGCGGACGGATCGATCAGTTCGAGATCGAGCTACAGGATAAGGAACTTCAACTGGCCGCCCTACTCGACAATGCACGCCCCAACAAAGCCAAGGTGGATGGCACGCGCGCCGACATAGAACGGCTGCAGGCGGTTCTGGATGAGTTGAATGCCGAGATGCTTGACGCCTCGGCTGGCGAAAATTCGCTGGCGCGTTTGAGCGTGCGTATCCAGATGGCACAGGCCGATCTGGCAGCCCGGGACATGATGCTGCAAACGGCAATGCAGCAAATGGAATCCACGCGGACCGAGGCCAACCGGAAGGTGCGGTATCTCACCGTATCCGTGAACCCCGTGGCCAGCCAGGAACCCAGCTATCCGCGCAAGTTCGAAAATACGATTTTGGCTTTCCTGTTGTTTGCTGGTATCTACCTGATGATCTCGCTTACCGCGTCGGTCCTTCGTGAACAGGTATCCTCGTAAGACTCATGAAACATGTAAAAATCGCCGACCTGACGGTTGGCAACGACCTTCCGCTGACCATTATCGCCGGCCCTTGCCAGCTTGAGACTGCCGATCATGCCCAGATGATCGCCGGCACCATGAAAGAGGTGTGCGACGCCGCAGGCGCTCAGTATGTCTTCAAGGCATCCTATGACAAAGCGAATCGGACCTCGCTGTCCGGCAAACGCGGCATGGGAATTGATGCCGGATTGAAAGTGCTGGACGATATCCGCAAGACCATGGGTATCCCGGTCCTGACCGACGTTCACACCGAAGCCCAGTGCGCAATTGCAGCCGAGGCCGTTGACGTCCTGCAAATCCCTGCCTTCCTGTGCCGCCAGACAGACATGCTGCTGGCGGCGGGCAATTCGGGTGCGGTGATCAACGTCAAGAAAGGCCAGTTTCTGGCCCCTTGGGAAATGCCCAATATCGTCGCCAAGATCGAAAGCACAGGCAACCAGAACATCCTGCTGACCGAGCGCGGGACCTCTTTTGGTTACAACACGCTGGTCGCGGACATGCGCTCACTGCCTCAAATGGCAAAAACCGGATATCCGGTAGTGATGGATGCGACCCATTCGGTGCAACAACCCGGTGGGCATGGTGGCTCCTCCGGTGGGCAGCGTGAATTCGCGCCCGTAATGGCTCGTGCGGCTGTGGCCGTGGGTTCGGCGGCAGTCTTCATGGAAACGCACCAAGATCCAGATAATGCGCCGTGTGATGGACCGAACATGATCTATCTCGACCAGATGGGCCATCTCGTCGACACATTGATGCGCTTTGATGCGCTGGCGAAAGAAAACCCGATTCAGATTTAACGATTGAGATTTGTAATGACCAAACCCCTTCCCGAGGTGACGCCAAACACCTGGAGCTTTCTGCGCGATCCAATGATCAAGCCAACCGGCTTTCGCGAATATGACGCGCGCTGGAAATACCCTGATGAAATCAATCTGCCCGGAATGACCGCTCTGGGCCTGGGGTTGGGCACTCAGATGCACAAACGCGGAATCGCGCCGGTTATTGCGGTGGGCAATGACTATCGCGACTATTCTCTGTCGATCAAAAATGCGCTGATTGTCGGGCTTATGCAGGCCGGCATTCAGGTCAAGGACATCGGCCCGGCGCTCAGCCCGATGGCATATTTCGCGCAGTTTCATCTGGACGTGCCAGCGGTGGCCATGGTCACGGCCAGCCACAATCCAAACGGCTGGACCGGCGTAAAAATGGGCTTTGATCGCCCACTGACCCACGGTCCCGACGAGATGTCCGAACTGCGCGACATCGTTCTGAATGGCGAAGGTGTCGCACGTCCGGGCGGGTCGTATGAATTCGTTGACGGCGTGAAAGAGGCCTATATCGACGATCTGGTCGGTGACTTCAAAATGTCCCGTCCTCTGAAAGTGGTCTGCGCCACCGGCAATGGCACCGCCGCCGCGTTTGCGCCCGAGATTTTCGAACGGATCGGCGTGGAGGTTGTGCCCAGTCACACCCGGCTGGACTACACCTTCCCAAATTACAACCCGAACCCTGAAGCCATGGAAATGCTGCATGACATGGCAGATACGGTCAAAGCCAGCGGCGCTGATCTGGCGCTGGGATTTGACGGGGATGGCGATCGATGCGGTGTCGTGGATGATGAGGGGGAAGAGATTTTCGCCGATAAGGTTGGCGTCATCATGGCACGTGATCTGGCCAAACTGTATCCGGGATCGACCTTTGTTGCGGACGTAAAGTCCACCGGCCTGTTTGCAAGCGATCCCGAATTGCAGGAGCATGGCGTCAAGGCGGATTATTGGAAAACCGGCCACAGCCATATGAAGCGCCGGGTCAAGGAGATTGGCGCACTGGCCGGGTTCGAGAAATCGGGCCACTATTTCCTGGCGGAACCGGTCGGGCGCGGATATGACTGCGGTATGCGTGTGGCGGTGGAAATCTGCAAGCTGATGGACCGCAACCCGGACCAAAGCATGTCGGATCTGCGCAAGGCCCTGCCCAAGACATGGTCCACACCCACGATGTCACCCTACGCCGCCGATACCGAAAAGTACGATATTCTCCAGCGGCTGGTCGATAAGCTGGTCGCAAAGGCCAACGCAGGTGAGAGCTTTGCGGGCCGCACGATCAAAGAGGTCGTGACGGTCAATGGCGCACGGGTCATACTGGATAACGGCAGTTGGGGACTGGTGCGGGCCTCGTCCAACACACCTAATCTTGTCGTGGTCTGCGAAAGCAGCGAAAGCGAGGATGAGATGCGCGCAATCTTTGCCGATATCGACGCCGTGATTCGAACAGAACCCGGCGTGGGCGACTACGATCAGACCATCTGATCAACAAGTCAAAGAAGGGCACCCGGTGGGGCGCCCTTCTTTGCGCAGTTTGCTCAATCCCCGCCAAACAGCTTGAGCAGACCTTTCTTGGCCTCTTCCTCAAGTTTGCCCTTCAGCGCGTCTTCGATCTGATCGGTGTCCGTGACAGTGGTATCCAGCTCTTTTCCGACCTTCTCAAGAACCTTCTTCTTTGCGTCACCTTCCAGCTCTTTGACCTTGCCCCCGGCTGCGGCCTCAATGACCTTGGTAAGGTTCGGCTTGATCGACGGATCGCTCCACGGACCCTTGATCCGAACAGGCACCGATATCCCGTGCCCCGAGTTCGCGCGCAGCGCCACCGGCGTGAACAGATAGTCAATATCGCGTGCGCCCAAACCAATCCGACCCGTACCGTCCGCTCGGACATTGTCCAGCTTCATCAACAGATCGTCGTTGTTCAGATCGCCGTCTTTCATCGTGAAACTGGCAGTCAGGCTGTTGAACACAGTCGTGCCCCCCGATCCCTTGCCGCGGCCCATGAGGCGATCCAGATCCAGCCCGGAAATGACCCCCTTCCCGACCTCGATACTCCCTTTGCCGCTGAGCGAGCGCATGATCTGATCTTCGTTCTGGCCAACGCCCAGAAACTCAAGATGGCCTGACCCGGTGCCCGACAGGCGTTTGATATCCGCAAGCGCGACCAGAGCCTCATTAATATCGATATTGTCGGCCGTCAGATTTCCACCGACCGACAGACCATTGCGATTGTTTGCAACCACCTGGCCGTTCAGGTGTCCTGAGAACAACGAAGCCGGATGCATCTCCAGAACCGCCCGCGAGCGATCAAGGCTAAGCGTCAGGTCGCTTTTACCAAACACCATACCCGGAACCGCAATCGAATTGGCCTGCAAGCGGATTTTACCGTTTGCAAGCGCCAGAAATGACGCATCAATCGGGGTTTTTGACCACCCCTCTGTTTCCGAACCGCCACCAGAAGTGCCTTCTCCACCCACTTTGGACAAGTCGAGATCGCCTGCATTCAGACGCGCGGTGACGTTTGGCGGGGCCGAAATCTGAATATCCGCTTCCCCTTCAATCCGGTTCTGGTCCAGTACCGCGGTCATATTCCGTAATGAGATCCGGCCGTCGCGCGTATAGGTCATCTGCCCGGACACAGTCGCCACCTGCCCCAGCCCCTCGGGTACAGTCACACCACCCTGACCGAACGCAACCAGCATCCTGTGCGTGTCCTTTGCGGTGACCGTGGTTTTGCCATCCATTTCTCCAGCCAGATTCACCCGACCGGAAAATTGAATGTTCCCGCCGGGTGCCGACAGGCTCAGGTGCAGAGGTGTGACAACACCGCTGGAAAAGGCAGGTAGCTCGGGGATGGTGAGGTCCACCTCAACGGTACCTCCGGGCACGACCATGCTGGCCTGCATTTCCATCGGCGCGGTCACATCCGGCCATCGCGCCGAAAGATCGACATTGGCAAAGTCCATGCTGACCGCGCCATTCTCAAGGTAGATCAGCCGGGCATCGGTCAACTCCAGCCGCTCCAACGTAACCGGCCGGCTTTCGACCGATTGCGCCGAGGTGCCGGTGGCCGCCGAGTTGCCGGGTTGGTGCAGTTCCCAATTGCCGCGCCCATCCGCGCGCTCAAGGCGCAGAACCGGGCTGTCGGCCAGCACCCTCGTGATCCGGATATCCCCGGACAACAGCGCCGAGGCATCGACTCCCACAGCCAGACTTTGAGCGCTGAGCATCGGCTCGGGTCCGGCCCAGGGCGCATTGCCAAATTTCACAGGCCCGGTTTCCATTCCCAAAACCGGCCAGAACGACAGATTGACGTCACCGGACAGTTCAAGATCGCGACCGGTTTGCGCCTTGACCTGCTCGGCAAGTATCGTTGCCAGCTTGTCACCCGGCATCAGCAATAAGGCCCCGATCACCAACCCGAACGCGGCGACGAGAATGAACAGGATGCGAAATAGCCATTTCATGATACGACTGCGCCTTTCCGGCTTATCTGCTCTGTTTCAAGTCAGCCCTGTGCGGGCAAAATTTGCAAGGGGAAGCTTTCCCCTCTATATGCCCGGCCATGAGCACGAACCCACCAAACCTCCGCCCGGATCTGGCCCCCTCGGCACAGATCACCGAGACGCCCCGCCGCGACCAGCCCACCCTTGGAATGGTGTCGCTGGGCTGTCCCAAAGCACTGGTTGACAGCGAGCGTATTCTGACGCGGTTGCGCGCCGAAGGCTACGGTATATCGCCGGATTATGCGGGCGCGGATGCCGTAATCGTGAACACCTGCGGGTTTCTGGACAGTGCCAAGGCCGAGTCTCTGGATGCGATCGGTGAGGCATTGGTCGAGAACGGAAAGGTCATCGTGACGGGCTGTCTGGGGGCTGAGCCGGATTATATCCGAGAACATCACCCACGTATTCTGGCGGTTACCGGACCGCATCAGTATGAACAGGTTCTGGACGCGGTCCACAGCGCCGTGCCGCCCGACCCGGACCCGTTTGTCGATCTTCTGCCCGCCTCTGGCGTGAAACTGACACCGCGACACTACAGCTATCTCAAGATTTCCGAGGGCTGTAACCACAAGTGCAGGTTTTGCATCATCCCCGATATGCGCGGGAAGCTGGCCAGCCGTCCGGCCCATGCGGTGCTGCGCGAGGCCGAAAAGCTGGTCGACAGCGGCGTACGCGAATTGCTGGTGATTTCGCAGGACACCTCGGCCTATGGGCTGGATCGCAAATACGACATGAACCCTTGGAAAAATCGCGAGGTACGCAGCCACATCACCGATCTGGCGCGCGAATTGGGCCAGTTCGATGCCTGGGTGCGGCTCCACTATGTCTACCCCTACCCTCATGTGCGTGACCTGATCCCGCTGATGGCGGATGCCGGTTGCAATGTACTGCCGTATCTCGACATACCGTTCCAGCACGCGCACCCGGATGTATTGAAGCGCATGGCCCGCCCTGCAGCGGGTGCAAAAACTCTGGATGAGATCGCCGCCTGGCGCGCAACCTGCCCGGATATCACCCTGCGCTCGACCTTCATTGTCGGCTATCCCGGGGAAACCGAAGCCGAATTCCAGACCCTCCTGGACTGGATGGACGAGGCGCAATTGGATCGCGTCGGCTGTTTTCAGTACGAGAATGTCGATGGCGCCCGCTCAAACGATCTGCCGGATCACGTTCCGGCCGACGTCAAACAAGATCGGTGGGAGCGGTTCATGGAGAAAGCTCAGGCCATTTCCGAGGCCAAGCTGGCCGCGAAGGTCGGCCAAACCCTTGAGGTCATCGTGGACGAGGTCGATGACGAGGCTGCCACCTGCCGCACAAAATCCGATGCACCAGAAATCGACGGAAACCTGTTTATCGACGAAGGGTTCGAGGGCTTGAAAGCCGGGGATATCGTCACGGTCGAGGTAGACGAGGCCGGTGAATACGATTTGTGGGGACGTTTGCGCCCATCAGTCTGAGAGGTTGACCGGCAGGCTCAGAGCAGGCCAACCAATACCACGATCCACGCCACAGCCCCTGCGAAGGCGGATAAAGCCACCGCCGCACTTGCAGCATCCTTGGCCTGTCCGGCCAGGACATGATGATCCGTTGACGTGTGATCGACCGCGCGTTCGATGGCCGTGTTGAACAGCTCGGCCACCAGCACCAATATCCCCAACGCAAGGATCAACGCTCTCTCTGCGGTGCCGAGTGGCAGCACAAAGGCCAAGACAGCCGAAACCAAGTTGGTCCAGACCCATGCACGAAACGAGTATTCCTCGTGCCAGGTGGCGGACAGGCCCTGCCAGCTCCAGCGAGTGCGATCCTTCAGATGGTCAAAGAGTTTGCGCATAGGGTCTTCCGATCAGCCTTTCTGGAAGATGACGTTCGCGACCTGCGGCAGAAAGGCAAGAAAAAACCGCCTCATGGGCGGTGATCGTTGGCTGGAATGTGCAGGCGGCCCCACAAAAAGACCGCCTGCTGAATGCTTATTGGGTGACCGGGTTACATACGGTCTGGCCTGCTTCGGTAGTGGCCAGTTCATAGCCTGCCGAGCAGCTGGGCGTACCATACTTGTCATAGTCGGGCTGGATGTAGACCGGGGTCGGTTCCTCTTGCTGCGAACACGCAGTCAGTACAACGGCCGTGGCGCAGATAGCAGCAAATTTCAGTTTCATGTCCATCTATCCTCTATTACTTTTCTGATATTGCCCAGTTTTTCGGGGCCGGTATCAGAATAGGACCAAGAATTTCATATGGCAACCGAATCGATAACGTTATTGTGAAATAAGGCGAATCCATGCTGGCGAACGGGTTATCATGTGCAGTCTGTCCTTTTTGACAAGGCGCGCTAAACTCTGTCTTCGACATCAGCCAAAGACGGAGTAGCCCCATGTCAGACGCCCCGATCATCGCCCAGAAAGCGCCATATCCGGTCGAAGTGACCGAGGGAAAAACCTATTTCTGGTGTGCCTGTGGCAGGTCGCAGCGGCAGCCCTTCTGTGACGGCTCGCACAAGGGAACTGCGTTTGAACCGGTAAAGTATACCGCCGAGGCCAGCAAAAAAGTGTTCTTCTGTGGGTGCAAACACAGCGCCAAACCGCCCCTGTGCGATGGAACACACGCCAAACTCTGACATCAGGTGAGTTTGTTCAGATCCTCGGCGTTGGCGCAGAACTCGGGCGCTGTCGCAGCACGCGCCTGCTGTGCAGCCAACCAAATCTGGCAGCGTTCGTTGCAGGCAGATCCTCTGCAGCGGGTAACCATCTGCGCATAGTCATGGGGCGTCAGTTTACCCTCGGCCATTGCTTCGGTCAGAGAAAGCCCCATACATCTTGCCACCGAACGTGTCAGCCAGAAGTGTTTCTCGATATCGCCCAACGGTGTCCGGTGCATGTGCTCACTCATGATCGCTGACCCTCAGGGCGGCAAATCGGTGCCGGTTTGGGCAGGTGCAGGGGGCATGTTCAGCTGTTTCGTTCTCGTTCAGCCAGTCCGGACATGCAGGTGCCCACTCGCACCCACGGCAGAGTTGGATCATTTCAGCCCATTCCTGCTGGCTCAGCCGCCCATCGCGATGAGCGGACTTTATGTCGGTCCCGGTAGCCTGCGCCATCCTCAGAACCAGGCGAAGGTGGGTCATGATCTGCCCGAGTCGTGGCACGGCGTCACCCTGATGTTACGGTATAAGCCTGCTCAGCAGTTCGGTGTTGCGACAGTATTCCGGCGCCTTGGACGCCGCCGGATACCGGGCCAGAAACGCCTCGCAATGACCCGGATTGGGACATTCGGCGCAGCGCAAAACAGCGTCCGAAATTTCATCGAACCGTAAAGACCCTTCTATGGCAACTTCTTGCAAATCAACGCCCAGCGTTGTGGCCATCTTATCCACAAGACCGGCGTGACGTCGCAGCGTTTCGCGGTCAGACATGCGGTTTCCTTTTTCTTTCATGCAAGGAAAAAGGTAATCCATAAGCCCGAGGATGCCTTTGACTCAGGTCAATGCCCGGACTCCAGTTGGTCCAGATAGGCCCGAGTAGCATCCTGCACGCGACGAAACCGGTCACCGCCCAGCTTCTTGCCGCCATACCAGCGTGTCACAATAATTACGTGATCTGCCAGCCCGGCCCGCTCCATCATCCGCAGAATGACCATCGCAGCACCGGATTCTCCGTCGTCAGCCTTGAGGGCGCCCGTCGGCAGGGTGGCTGCCCACGTGTTGTGGGTCGCCTTTGCATAGGCCTTGTCGGATTTCAGTTCCGTCAGCACCGCGTCGACATCCGCGCGGCTGGAGACCCGCGCGCCCGTCACTGCATACTTCGATCCTCGGTCGCTGAGCACAACGCCCAATCGGGTCAATTGAATCATTACCGCAATCCCAGCTGGCGCGCCGTTTGCAAAACCACCTCGACCCGTTTGGCATTGGGTGGATGCGTCGCCAGGAAACGATCACCCGGATCGGGGATTCGTTGAAAGAAAACCATTCCAACCAACGGGTCATATCCTGCCGCATGGGTGATTTTTGTTCCCAGCCGATCCGCCTCCAGTTCGAACTCACGCGTGTAGTTCTGTGCGCCAACCTCAGCCCCCAGCGCCTGTGCGCGCTCTATCCCTGCGTCATCCTCGCCCTGCTTGCGGGCGAGTTCACCGAAGATACGAGCGCTCTCCTTTGCGTTCTCGGCCTGACGGGCAATGTGGCCCAGAATGTGGTGGGCGGCTTCGTGCCCCATGACAAAGGCCATCTCATCAGCATTTTGCGTCGAACCGATCATCTGCTGCGTGAAGATGATCAGAGGTTTCCCGTCCTTGTCCAACGTCTGAAACGCATTCGCGGGCGCCTTTGAGGAGAGATCGACCAGAAACACGAAATCACAATTGGCCGATTGCGAGCGACGGCGGCATTCCTGTTCGGCGGCTGCTCCTATCGTGCGGCTGACCTGCTCGAACACGCGTGCCTTTTCCCGCTGACCTGCTGAGTTCGGTTGCCATTGCGAAGCCGGAATCGCGACAACGGACGTGAAATCGCAGGCCGCCAGCAACACGACCAGCAACAGGGCAAGACGGCGCATTCACATTCCTTTCAGTCACTCTGCCGGCAGGCAAGCATAGCGCGGCAAATCTGACTGGGCTACAAGCGAATGCGCCTGCAACGGGTTGCATTGCGATCTCTGGCCCGGCACTCTGCCCACATGTTTTCAATTGAACACGAATTCGACTCGACGGTCATTACGCTGGTGGACGAAGGTGCCAAGCCCTTGCAAGAGGATGTCGTCATCAACAACTTCGCTGAATGCGTCACGCTTGAGCAGTTGGACCCGCGTACAGATCAGATTCAGAAAATCACTTTGTCGCCCGAGCAGGTGCGTGATCTGGCCGCCGCTCTGGACCTTCCGGAAGGTGTTTATCAGATACGCGAAACCGATCAGTCCGGTTCATAGATACTCCCCGGTTACCTTGCGCCGAGCACAGAACTGGCGCACAGAAAATCCGGTTGAATTCGATGTGATTCAAAAGGCAGTTTGCCCTTGAAACGGGGCGACATCTCTCCGACATAGAATCTGTCCATGTGAAGGAAGTTAACATGCCTCTGAAGAACCAAGCCGCGCTGGATTTTTTGCACGCGCGCCGGTCACGTCCGGCCAAAACACTCATGGCACCGGCCCCGACAAAGGACGAACTGACGCCTCTGCTGACCGCCGCCGCTCGTAGCCCTGACCATGGCAAGCTTGAGCCGTGGCGGTTTATTGTAATCGAGCGCGGCGCCATGAAGCGCCTTGCAGATCTGACCGAAACCTGCGGTCAGGCTTTGGGCAAAAGCCCCGAGGATATCGCCAAGGCCCGCAGCCAGTTCGACATGGGCCATCTCGCCGTTGCTGTCATCGAGGTGCAGAAACCTTCTGACAAGATTCCCGCAATCGAACAGACCTACTCGGCGGGTGCTGTCTGTCTGGCATTGCTGAACGCCGCGCTTGCTGCGGGCTGGGGTGCAAATTGGCTCTCTGGGTGGCAATCCCATGACCGCAGTTTTTGCCAGCAGGGGCTTGGCTTGGCCGAGAATGAAAAGATCGCGGGGTTCATCCATATCGCGACCGAGGGCAATGCCCCCCCTGAACGGCCACGTCCCGATGTGGCCGCGCTGACCCAATGGGTTTCGGAATGATCATCATCCAGTCGTTTCTGCAAGCACTGGGCCAGATCGGCGATCCCCGGTTCCGCAAAGTGCTGTTGCTGGGCGTCGGGCTGACCTTCGCGCTTCTGGTCGCGACATACGCTGGCTTTTTGTGGCTGATCAACGCAATGGTCGGAGAACAGGCCACCCTACCGATATTGGGTGAGGTGACCTGGCTGAATGACCTGCTCAGCGTGTCTTCGTTTTTGCTGATGATGGTCTTGTCGGTGTTTCTTATGGTCCCCGTTGCCTCGGCCATCACTTCAATGTTTCTGGATGAGGTCGCGCAGGCGGTTGAAGACAGGCATTACCCCAATCTTCCGCCAGCCAAGCGCGTTCCGTTTGGCGATGCATTGCGGGATACGCTCAGCTTTCTGAGCGTCCTGATCACGGCCAACCTGCTGGCGCTGATCCTTTACGCGTTTTTCCCGGCATTTGCGTTGTTCATTTTCTGGGGCATGAACGGATTTCTTCTGGGGCGAGAATATTTCACGCTGGCAGCCATGCGTCGTTTGGGTCGTGAGGGTGCACGAAAACTACGTGCGAAACACGCCACAACAATCTGGGTCGCAGGCGTTCTTATGGCAGTCCCGCTTTCAGTGCCATTGATCAACTTGCTGATCCCGATCCTCGGCGCCGCGACTTTTACCCATATCTATCACGGATTGTCGGGCAACCGACGCTAAGCTACCCGCGCGGCTCCATTTGGTTCAGCCAATCGAAGTCCCGCACGGTGATCACGCCAGATAGGATAATACCGGCAATGATCACCCACAGCACCACCGATATCCCGGTCGTAATCCACAGCTTCTTCTTCATGTGATGGACTTCCGGAGCACCAGCATGGGTGCCCGGAACGATTTCCCCCAAATCACCTTGCGTTTTGATCCGTACTGGCAGAACCACCAGCAAGGTCAGAAACCAGATGACTGCAAACAAAACGAAAGCGGCGGTGATTGTCATTGGCGTCAGACCTGCTCCAGCTCAACCAGACAGCCGTTGAAATCCTTCGGATGCAGGAACAATACCGGCTTGCCATGCGCGCCAATCTTGGGCTCACCCGAGCCCAGAACACGCGCTCCGGTCTGTTTCAGATGATCACGTGCTGCGATGATATCTTCGACCTCATAGCAGACATGATGAATGCCACCCGACGGGTTCTTTTCCAGAAATCCGTTGATCGGGCTGTTTTCGCCTAACGGGTACAGCAATTCGATCTTGGTGTTGGGGAGTTCAATGAAGACGACAGTAACGCCATGATCGGGCTCATCCTGCGGCGCACCGACTTTGGCGCCAAGCGCGTTGCGATACTGGGCCGATGCGGCCTCGAGGTCGGGAACAGCAATGGCAACGTGGTTCAGGCGACCGATCATGGGAATCTCCTTCATTCTGCGTTGCGGCGGTTATGGGGGCTGCCCGGGCAAAGGGCAAGTGCGCCAAATCGTCGTTAACGCCGTGTTAGCCAGATGTTCCTAGCGTGAAGCATCTGCTGATTAGGAGTTCTGCCATGGACGATTCGGGACCTTTCGCCTCACCGGCGCTGGCCACCAAGATGCGGCCGCTGCTGGGCCAAACCATCCTTGTGGTCGAAGACAGCCGCTATGCGTGCGATGCAATACGATTAATGTGCCTGCACAGCGGTGCACGTATCAGGCGGGCGGACTGTTTGAAGTCAGCGCGGCGGCATCTGCAGATATACCGCCCTTCGGTTCTGATCGTCGATATGGGACTACCGGATGGGTCAGGTGCAGACCTGATTGCCGAGATGACCCACGCCGTGCCCCGGATTGGCGTCATCCTTGGATTGTCCGGGGACGACAACATGCAGGCCATCGCCATGCGTGCCGGCGCCGATGGATTTCTGGCCAAACCTCTGACATCGGTCGCATACTTCCAGAAGTCCATTCTTGAGCTTCTGCCCGAGGATCGCCGCCCCGGTGATATATCCGCAGTGCGGGATGACATCGTTCAGCCCGATCCGCTGGCCTATCAGGACGACATGGCCCATATCGCCGACGTCCTGACCGGCCCCACCGATCAGCGCACATTGGACTACGTTGCGCAGTTCCTGCACAGCGTAGCCCGAGACGCTGAAGATGTGGTACTTGCGGATGCCGCATCGGACCTTGCCCGATTGCGTACAACTGGGTCGCCGGTAACAGCCCAGACAGCGCGGGTGGCCGGGCTGGTGCAGGACCGTCTGGAGCGGCAAGAGGCGATCTGACATGCTCACCGCGTATTTTATCACGGCAACAATCCTTTGCCTCTGGATCTATCGTCAGACACGCCTCGCGGCCAAAAACATCCGCAACCGCCGGGATGCGGCAACCCCATTGGAATGAATGGAACTCCTGCGGCACTTCTGGCCCTGCTCAGATCGGCGCCGAGATACCCCTAACGCAAACCGCCCGCACAAGGCGGGCGGTTGGTCTTAGTCCTGCGGGATGATCCTCAGCCCCAACTCCATCAACTGATCCGAGGTTGGATCGGACGGGGCGTCCATCATCAGATCCTCTGCCCGCTGGTTCATCGGGAACATCATGACTTCGCGAATGTTGGCCTCATCGGCCAGCAGCATCACGATCCGGTCTATACCGGCCGCGCAGCCACCGTGCGGCGGGGCGCCGTAGTGGAATGCGTTGAACAGAGCGCCAAAGCGGGATTTGACTTCATCCTCGCCGTAACCAGCCAGTTCAAAGGCCTTCAACATGATCTCGGGCTTATGGTTCCGGATGGCACCCGACACCAGCTCGTAGCCGTTACAGGCGAGGTCATATTGGAAACCACGCACGTCCAGAGGATTGCCTTGCAGAGCCTCCATCCCGCCTTGCGGCATTGAGAATGGGTTGTGTTCAAAGTCGATCGCGCCGGTTTCTTCGTCCTGCTCGTAAATCGGGAAGTCCACGATCCAGGCAAAGGCAAAGCGGTCTTTTTCAGTCAGACCAAGCTCTTCGCCAATCACATCCCGCGCTTTGCCGGCTACCTTTTCAAAGGCCTTCGGTTTACCGCCCAAGAAGAACGCGGCATCACCGACGCCCAGACCCAGCTGCTGACGAATGGCTTCAGTCCGTTCGGGGCCGATGTTTTTCGCCAGCGGGCCCGCGGCTTCCATACCTTCGCCCTGATCCCGCCAGAAGATGTAACCCATACCGGGCAGACCTTCTTTCTGGGCAAAGGCGTTCATGCGGTCACAGAACTTGCGGCTGCCACCACTTGGTGCCGGGATGGCGCGGATTTCGGTGCCGTCCTGCTCCAACAGCTTCGCGAATATCGCGAAGCCAGACCCGCGGAAGTGGTCGGAGACCACTTGCATTTTAATAGGGTTGCGCAGGTCGGGCTTGTCAGAGCCGTACCACAGGGCCGCATCTTTATAGGAAATCTGCGGCCATTCCTGATCGACCTTGCGGCCACCTCCGAACTCTTCGAATACACCGGTCAGCACGGGCTGGATGGTGTCGAACACGTCCTGTTGCTCGACAAACGACATCTCAAGGTCGAGCTGGTAAAAGTCGGTGGGCGAACGGTCAGCGCGCGGGTCTTCGTCGCGGAAACAGGGTGCGATCTGGAAGTACTTGTCAAAACCCGACACCATGATCAGCTGTTTGAACTGCTGCGGCGCCTGCGGCAACGCATAGAATTTGCCCGGATGCAGCCGCGAGGGCACCAGAAAGTCGCGTGCTCCTTCGGGCGACGAGGCGGTGATGATCGGTGTCTGATATTCGCGGAACCCCTGATCCCACATGCGGCGGCGCATCGACGCCACAACGTCCGAGCGCAGGGTCATGTTCTGCTGCATCGCGTCGCGTCGTAGGTCGAGGTAGCGATAGCGCAGACGCGTTTCTTCGGGGTATTCCTGATCGCCGAACACCATCAACGGCAATTCGTCGGCAGCGCCCAAAACCTCCAGCTCTCGCACGTAAACCTCGATTTCGCCTGTTGGCAGTTTCGGGTTCACCAGATCCGCGTCGCGGGCTTTGACGGTACCGTCGATACGGATACACCACTCGGACCGTACCTTTTCCAGCTCAGCAAAGGCTGCACTATCGCCGTCGCACAGAACCTGAGTTACGCCGAAATGGTCGCGCAGGTCGATGAACAGCACGCCGCCGTGATCTCGGACCCGATGCACCCAGCCGGACAGGCGGACGGTTTCACCGACATTGGCGGCGGTCAGAGCGGCGCAGGTGTGGCTGCGATAGGCGTGCATGGATCATATCCCTTCGGGCGCAGAATTCGTCGCGCCGATACACCCCTTTGGGCTAGGAAAGTCAAGGCGGGTCGCGCCGTCAAAACGGCCTTTGCACATTGCCCGAGTAGAAATAGACGCCCAACCCAGCCGCAAAGATAATATTACCGGCAATTGCGTGCAGGAGAACTGCATAAAAGAATGATCCACGCTTGCGATAGGCCCAGGTAAAAAGCAGGCCTCCTGCAAAGGTCATGATGGCGACGACCCAGCTCCAATACATCAGGTGGGCCAACGAAAATAGCCCCGCATTCAATAGATAGGCCGCGCGCCCTTGGGGCAGGATCGCATAGTAGCGTCGGAAAAACAGCGAGCGGAACAACAGCTCTTGCGGCAGAGCAGACAGAAGCGGGTAGCCGATACAGATGAAGATCAGCATCTCTGGCCTGTGAAGCAGCATGACAAAAGCTGCATCCGGTCGCGCCCATAGCACCAGGGCGGAGCAGAACGCAGCCATGAACAAAGTGAAACCAATCACTTCGAACCACGACCAGTTCCGCCATCCATACCGAAGCTCGGCCCAGGAGAACCCGGGCGTATCCTGCAGCAAAAGGATACCAAGCCCCGTAAACGCAAAGAGAGAAGGAAACATCCAATTCGGCGGAAACAAGGTCGCGATCAGGACCGGGACGGCGATAAAGAACAGGACGAACTCGATCCTGAGGCGTTGGTTGGTTGCTGGGGTTTCCACCCACTCGGTCATTTTACTCAAAGTGCTACAAGCTCCGCCCGGATCAGCCCCCGCAGGGAATTTCCACAGTAGATATTTTGTGCATTCTTCAGATCGGTCAAGGTTAGAATGGATTCGATAACTTGTTTATTATCAAGCAATTCCTCGCGCAAAATACCGGGTAGCAGCCCGCTACGCAGTGCGGGCGTCAATTGTCTTCCATCCGGCATAGTCAGGAACAGGTTCGTAATCGTACCTTCGCAAAGCTCATCCCGTTCGTTCAGAAATAGTAGCTCATCGACCCCATCGGGCAGGCCTGCCCGTGCCTTGTCATAGATCGTCCGGCGCGTCGTTTTATGGCGCAGCCAGATATCCGGTGAGGACAGTTTCTGATCCGCCATACCCACTCGCCAGACGGGCGGATTGGCAGCCAGATCTCCGGTTGTTAGCTCGAATTTGCCATTCGCGTCCAAGGTCAAGCGGCAGCGCAATGCAATCTCTGCTGAGCTCGCATTCAAAATCGTCCGAGCGTCGGCTCGGTCAAAGTCGATGCCGAATTTCTGTGCTGTGCGCGCCATGCGGGCTAAATGACGATCAAGCCGGATGAACCCCTGCCCCGGCCGGAACGCCAGAGTTTCGATCAGGCGGAAGTCAGGCTCAGCTGGTGGGCGAAGCGGGCTTTCCATAACGCCTCCTCATATTCTGAAGGTGCGGTGCTGTCCCAGACCAGCCCGCCTCCCACATTCAGGGTCGCCTTGCCGTCTTCTACCATAAGAGTGCGTATGGCCACGTTGAATTCAGATCGCCCATCCGGCGCTGCCCAGCCGATAGTGCCGCAATAGGCATCGCGAGGCCACGGCTCAAGATCAGACAGGATTTCCATCGCCCTGATCTTAGGTGCCCCGGTGATCGAGCCGCACGGGAAGAGCGCCGTCAGAATATCCGACAACCCGACGCCGACATGCAATTGCGCCTGCACCAGCGAGACCATCTGGTGCACGGTTGCATAGGACTCAACCTTGAACAGCTCGGGCACTTTGACCGACCCGGCCAGTGCGACGCGGCTGATGTCATTGCGCAGCAGGTCAACGATCATAAGATTCTCAGCGCGGTTCTTTTCGTCTGACGACAAGAAAGCGCGGCGGCGTTCGTCCTCGACCGGGTCTTCACTACGCGGTTGGGTGCCTTTCATCGGGCGCGTTTCGATCCGACCTTCGGCATCGGTGCGAAAGAATAGTTCAGGAGATCGGCTCAGCAAGTCGGGCAAGCCATCCTGCTGAACCAATGCGCCATGACCAACGGGCTGGCCGGCCGCGAGCGCTGCGTAAAGCGCAGCGCTGTCTCCGGTCACTTCAAGGTCTATCGGGAAAGTGAGATTAGCCTGATAGATGTCCCCAGCACCGATGGCGTCATGCACCAATCGGAAGGCTTGGGTATAGCGCGCCTCGTCCCAACGAGGTTCAAACTCGGTGATACCGCCAACATCCTGTGACAGGCCAACGCGATCCGGTTCATTAAACACCCCGAAACACAACAATGGCAGGCGACGACCTTCTGGCAAACGATCCGCGAGACGTGGTTCCAGCACATAGCCAAGTTCGTAACTTGCGTATCCTGCCAGCCACGCTCCGTCTGAACGCGCCTGATCAAGCGCCGCCAGAGCCTGGGGCACCTCCTCCGCGTGGTCCGCGCGGATAATCTGGGATGGACACTCAAACCGGGTTCCGCGCCCGGTTGGTCCTTGATCGAAACGAATACGCAAGTGCATCCTCATTTGCCGTGCTGCGCGATATAGAGGATACGCCAGCAAACGAAAGGGGGGAAAGCGGCAATTTCGCCTTGCTTTCCGATACCTCTTGCACCTTTTCGCGCGGTCCCTATAACGCAGGACAATTTGGGCGCTGGGGCGGTGCCCTGACTCGCGGACAATCGAAGGAACAAGGCCATGCCGAGAAGAACCGACATCCAGTCGATCATGATCATCGGGGCGGGCCCCATTGTTATTGGTCAGGCATGTGAATTCGACTATTCCGGTGCACAGGCCTGCAAGGCTCTGCGCGAAGAAGGCTACCGGGTCATTCTGGTGAACTCGAACCCCGCGACGATCATGACCGATCCCGGTCTTGCGGATGCGACTTACATTGAACCGATCACGCCCGAGGTTGTCGCCAAGATTATCGAGAAAGAACGCCCCGACGCCCTTCTGCCCACCATGGGGGGCCAGACCGGCCTGAACACTTCGTTGGCGTTGGAAGAGATGGGCGTACTGAACAAGTTCGGTGTCGAGATGATCGGCGCCAAGCGCGACGCCATCGAAATGGCCGAAGACCGCGCCCTGTTCCGCGAGGCGATGGACCGGCTGGGCATCGAAAACCCCAAGGCCGAGATCGTGACGGCGCCCAAGGATGAGGACGGCAAGAAGGATCTCGACGCGGGCGTGGCGCTGGCGCTGGAAACGCTTGAAACCGTGGGCCTGCCCGCCATCATTCGCCCCGCTTTCACGCTGGGCGGCACCGGAGGTGGTGTGGCGTATAACCGCGAGGATTACATCCATATTTGCCGCTCGGGCATGGATGCCTCGCCCGTTGGTCAGATCCTGATCGACGAAAGCCTGCTGGGCTGGAAAGAATACGAGATGGAGGTGGTGCGTGACACCGCCGACAACGCCATTATTGTCTGTTCGATCGAGAACGTTGATCCGATGGGCGTGCACACAGGTGACTCGATCACCGTGGCCCCTGCCCTGACGCTGACTGACAAAGAATACCAGATCATGCGCAATCACTCGATTGCCGTGCTGCGCGAGATCGGCGTCGAAACGGGCGGCTCGAACGTGCAATGGGCGATTAACCCGGTTGATGGGCGCATGGTGGTGATCGAGATGAACCCGCGCGTGTCGCGCTCCTCGGCGCTGGCCTCCAAAGCAACCGGTTTCCCGATTGCAAAGATCGCGGCGAAACTGGCCGTGGGCTATACGCTGGACGAATTGGACAACGACATCACCAAAGTCACACCGGCCTCGTTCGAGCCGACCATCGACTATGTCGTCACCAAGATCCCGAAGTTCGCTTTTGAGAAATTCCCGGGGTCCGAGCCCTATCTGACCACCGCGATGAAGTCGGTGGGTGAGGCGATGTCAATCGGCCGTACGATCCACGAATCGATGCAGAAGGCTTTGGCGTCGATGGAATCGGGCCTGACCGGATTTGACGAAGTTGAAATTCCCGGCCTGAACGTGGGTGTCTGGGACGAAGCCGACGACAAGGCCGCCGTGATCAAGGCGATCAGCCAGCAAACACCTGATCGTCTGCGCACCATCGCCCAAGCCATGCGTCACGGATTGACGGACGACGAGATTTTTGGCGTCACCAAGTTCGACCCTTGGTTCCTCGCCCGTATCCGTGAGATAATTGAGGCCGAGCGTCAGGTGCGCAAAGACGGCCTGCCCGTCACCGAAGACGGTATCCGCAAGCTGAAAATGCTGGGCTTCACCGACGCGCGTCTGGGCAACCTGACCGGCCGCGACGAAGACAATGTTCGCCGCGCCCGCCGCAATCTGGGTGTGAACGCCGTCTTCAAACGCATCGACACCTGTGCGGCTGAGTTCGAAGCGCAGACACCCTATATGTACTCGACCTACGAAGCCCCGATGATGGGTGAGGTTGAATGTGAGGCCCGTCCGAGTGACCGCAAAAAGGTCGTCATCCTTGGCGGCGGCCCGAACCGGATCGGTCAAGGCATCGAGTTCGACTATTGCTGCTGCCACGCCTGTTTCGCGCTGACCGAAGCGGGCTATGAGACCATCATGATCAACTGCAACCCCGAGACGGTTTCAACCGATTATGACACCTCCGACCGGCTGTATTTCGAACCGCTGACCTTTGAACATGTCATGGAAATCCTGACTAAAGAACAGGAAAGCGGGACACTTCACGGAGTGATCGTTCAGTTCGGCGGTCAGACTCCGCTGAAGCTGGCCAACGCGCTGGAAGCCGAAGGTATTCCGATCCTCGGCACCACACCGGACGCTATCGATCTTGCCGAAGACCGCGAGCGTTTTCAGGCGCTGGTCAATGAGCTGGGCCTGAAACAGCCAAAGAACGGCATCGCGTCGACCGACGAGCAGGCGCTTGAGATCGCCGAAGAGATCGGCTTCCCGCTGGTGATCCGCCCGTCTTACGTTCTGGGTGGCCGCGCGATGGAAATCGTGCGCGATATGGATCAGCTGCGGCGCTATATCAACGAGGCCGTGGTGGTCTCTGGCGACAGCCCCGTACTGTTGGACAGCTATCTGGCCGGTGCGGTCGAACTGGATGTGGACGCGCTGTGCGATGGCACCGACGTGCACGTCGCAGGCATCATGCAGCACATCGAAGAGGCTGGCGTCCACTCGGGCGACTCGGCCTGTTCGCTACCACCCTACTCGCTGTCGAAAGAGATCATCGAGCAGATCAAGGATCAGGCGTTCAAACTGGCCAAGGCGCTTAATGTCGTCGGCCTGATGAACGTCCAGTTCGCGATCAAGGATGATGAGATTTACCTGATCGAAGTGAACCCCCGCGCCTCGCGTACCGTGCCCTTTGTGGCCAAGGCGACGGACAGCGCGATTGCATCGATTGCCGCACGCGTAATGGCAGGTGAAAAACTGGCGGATTTCCCCAAACGCCCACCTTACAAGACAGTAGACGACACCAAGATCGCCGACCAGATGACTCTGGCCGACCCGAACATGCCCTGGTTCTCGGTCAAAGAGGCGGTACTGCCCTTTGCCCGTTTCCCCGGCGTCGATACGATCCTCGGCCCCGAGATGCGTTCGACCGGAGAAGTTATGGGCTGGGACCGCGACTTTCCACGTGCTTTCCTGAAGGCGCAAATGGGGGCGGGTATGGTGCTGCCATCCTCGGGTCGCGCGTTTATTTCGATCAAGGATGCAGACAAGGGTCTTGCAATGCTCGAAGCCGCTCAGGTTCTGACACAACAGGGCTTCTCGCTTGTCGCAACACGCGGCACGCAAAGCTGGCTTGAAGAACAAGGCGTTGCCTGCGAAGTGGTCAACAAGGTCTATGAGGGCCGGCCCGACGTCGTCGACATGCTGAAAGACGGTCAGGTTCAACTGCTGATGAACACAACCGAAGGCGCGCAAGCGGTCGAGGACAGCAAGGCCATCCGCTCTATCGCGCTCTATGACAAGATCCCTTACTACACCACCGCCGCCGCAAGCCACGCTGCAGCGCTGGCAATAAAGGCGCAGGCCGAAGAGGATGTTGAAGTGAAGTCGCTACAGGGCTAAATCTTGGTAGAACCTCTTGCGATTTGACCCCGGCTCAGGCTGGGGTCTTTCTTTTTTGCTTCCCCTTTGCATCAAGCCTCCACATGATGGTGACAAAAGGGGGTTGCTTATGGATCTCTATACGACATACGGCACCAATGATTTGCCACGGGCGATCCGCTTTTATGATGCGATCTTTGCGGTTCTCGAACAACCACGCCTGCCCGGATGGATCGATGGCTGGGCCGGATGGGGCACCGATCCTGACAGTGGGACTGGCTTTTGGGTTTGCAGGCCATTCGATGAAGCGCCCGCAAGCGTCGGCAATGGCACGATGATCGCATTTCCGGCCCAAAGTGCCGATCAGGTTCGGCGATTCCATGCCACTGGTCTGGAAAACGGCGGCACAGATGAAGGAAAGCCGGGTGTTCGCCCCCACTACGAACCCGGTTTCTATGTTGCCTATCTGCGTGATCCCGATGGCAACAAGCTATCCTGCTTTTACTACCACTATGATCCCGAGAACGATGCGGGCGACTGATCGTACCGCCCGCAGCCTTATCAACTTGCGGCCAATCTCCGTTTTTCTTCGCGGGTGAAGAACAGCAGGTAGAAGACCGGCGCAGCGACCATGGTCAGGATGGTGGCAAAGGCCAGACCGCCCATGATCGTGACCGCCATCGACACAAAGAATGCATCGGTCAGCAACGGAGCCATCCCCAGAATGGTCGTGATAGCTGCCAGCATCACCGGGCGCAGACGCGAGACCGAGGCTTCGACTATCGCGGGGCGCAAGGCTTTTCCGGTCGCCCGGACCAGATCGATTTCCTCGACCAGCACGATGCCGTTCTTTATCAGCATACCCGACAGGCTCAGCAGGCCCAGAAGCGCTGTAAATGTGAACGGAAGGCCTGTTCCAAGCAGACCGATGACCACCCCGTTCACCGACATCGGAACCAGCAGCCAGATGATGATAGGTTGTCGGATCGCGTTGAACAGCAGCACGGAAATCAGCACCATGATCAGCAAACTCAGCGGCAGTTGCCGCCCGAGGCTGGCCTGTGCGTCGCCCGAATCCTCGAACTCGCCGCCCCATTCCATTTTGTATCCGAGCGGCAGTTCCATGTCCTCGATGGCGCTGCGCACTTCGGAATGAACCTGTGCGGCGGTCAGATCCGGCGGGATGTCGGCGCCGACCGTTATGGTCAGCACCCGATCGCGACGATGGACCCGCGTATTGAGTGGTTTGTACTCGAATCCATCCACCATTTGTTCAATTGGTACAAAACGCCCGGACTGGTCGGAATACACGACCTGATCGACAATCGAATAATCTCCGTCCGCGGCGCGGCGCAGAATGATCGGTATCTGTCGATCACGCTCCCGCAAGACACCCCCGGTGATACCATCGGTCGAGAATTGCAGAGTGGCCGCGATGTCTTCGCGCGTCACGCCTGCGGTCTGCGCCCGCTCGGTGGCATAGATCGGTTGAACTGCAAGCTCCTGCTCGCGCCAGTCGTGGTGTACATGCAAAGCATTGGGGGAGGCGGCGGACATGCGCTGCACCGCTTCCTCGGCCAGCTGACGCAGAACAACCGGATCACTGCCCGAGAACCGGGCTTGGATCGGATCACCGCCGCCGGGGCCGAAGATCAGGCGTTTGGTGCGGAACTCACCTTCGGGAAATTGGGCCGAGCCGAATGCCTCAAGATCAGCCTGCAAGGCCGGGATATCGTCCAGCGTCTCGGTACGGATGATCATGTGTCCGTAGCTTGGGTTCGGCTTCTCAGCGGCATATGTCAGCATAAAACGCGTCGCCCCCTGCCCCACAAACGTGGCGACCGAAACGACGTCATCCCGTTCGGCAAGCCAATCTTCGAACACGGCCATGTCCTCGGCCGTACGTGCAATCGGCGTACCTTGCGGCAGTTTGTAATGCACGAAAAACAGAGGTGTGTTCGAGTTGGGGAAGAACTGCTGTTTCATCAGCCCAAAACCGGCGAAACAGGCTACCGTGATCCCGATCAGGCCCGCGACGACAAGCCAGCGGAAGCGCAGCGCCCAGTTCAGGACCGCGCCATAGACGCGAAACAGAATGCCTCCATAGGCATCGATCTCACCCTCTTTGCCCTGCTTGAAGAAGTAGTGCCCCAACAACGGTGTGACGGTGATCGCCAGCACCCAGCTGAGCAGCAGCGAGATTCCGATGACCGCAAACAGCGAAAACAGGAATTCACCGGTCGCGTCAGGGCTGAGCCCAATCCCCGCAAAAGCCATGATGCCGATAACGGTAGCGCCCAGCAGAGGGATTTGCGTTTTCGAGGCCACATCTTCCGCTGCATCACGCGAATTCTTGCCGCGCAACATGGCAATCTGCATCCCTTCGGCCACAACGATAGCGTTGTCGACCAGCATCCCCATCGCAATGATCAGAGCGCCCAGTGAAATCCGCTCCATCTCAATCGAAAAGAGCGACATGAACAGCAGCGTGCCAACCACCGTCAACAACAGGGTCGAACCCACCACGATGGCGGCGCGCCAGCCCATGAAGATGCCGAGAACCGCCACGACGATGGTAACCGACATTGCAAGGTTCATCAGGAAATCATTCGAGGCCTGCTCGACCACCACATGCTGCTGGTAGATGGGCAGAATCTCGACACCAAAGGGAATTTCGCTATCCAGCTCAGCCAGCTTTGCATCCGCGCGTTTGCCGACCTCGACGATGTTTTCGGTGGCCAATCCGGCGATGCCCAGCGTGAAGGCCTCGGTCCCGTTGAAACGGATCATGATATCAGGATCGGTCTGCCTGCCCCGATAGACATCGGACATATCAAAAAGGTTGATCACCTGGCCCTGCGATCCGACCGAAAGCCCGGCAATGGCGGATACACTGTCGGACCCTTCGGCGGTCAGGATGGTCGTCCGGTCACCAGGTGACCTGAGCGAGCCAGAGGAATTGACCGAATCCGCATTTGCAATAGCCTCGTTGATCGCCTGAAACGGAACGTTCTGGTTCACCGAAATCGAAAGATCGGGCTCAACAAAGATCGCCTCATCAGGCAGGCCCTGCACCTCGACATCCGCAACCCCGTCCACCGTCAGCAATTCGCGGCGCAGGAACGTTGCCAGATCATGTTTCTCTGCATCCGAGAACCCGTCTGCCGTAACCGCATAGAACAGACCGAACACATCGCCGAACCCGTCATTCACATGGGGCGTCCCGACCCCGGATGGCAGACCCCGTGCGGCGTCACGCACCTTGGCGCGCAGGCGCGTCCAGATGTCGGGCAGTTCGGTGCCGTCATAGGTGGACTTGATCTCGACCTCGATCAGGGACTGACCGGGTTGATTGACCGAAGTGATGACATCTACTTCGCCCATTTGCTGGATGGCGGATTCAAGCGGTTCCGACACCTCCAGCGCGACCTGCTCGGCCGTGGCACCGGGGTATTGCGTAGCAATGACCGCCTGTTTGATTGTGAAAGCCGGATCTTCCAGACGACCCAGCGACATGAACCCCCAGATGCCGCCGAACAGGGCAATCAGGATAAACAGCCATGTATAGAGTGGCCGGTCGATCGAAGCGCGCGCGATTTTCATCCCGTCCGTCCTCAGTTCGCAAAGCCGGAAAACCGCCGGACGGTCTGGCCATCGACCAGCGCCCCGCCGCCTGCCACGACGATTTCATCCCCGTCCGACAGGCCCGAAAGCACACGAACATCACCGTTTTGCGTCGGTTCGATCGTGACGGGCACACGCACGACGGTGCCCTCGTCTGCGCCGGCAGGAGAGAACACCAGCACACCAAGCGCACCGTTTGCATCGGCGACAATGGCTGTTGGTGGCACGAAAATTCCAACCCGCTCGTCCTGCACCCGGACGGTGACGGTTACGGATGAGCCCGGCAGAATTTGCAGCCCCTCAGGGGGTGTCAGCCCGAACTGGATGCGAAAGGTCTGCCCCACACTGGAGGTTTCCGCGTCAAATTCCCGAATCTCCAACGGAAAGACATCGTCACTGGCCGGAAATTTGGCGGTGATCGTAATGTCATCTTCCTGTCTCGACCTCTGAAACAGTATCTCGGGTACATCGACCTCGATCCGCAGTTCAGACATATCGTGGATGCGCACGATCGGAGCGCCTGCGGCAACGGTTGTGAACGCTTCGACCGCGCGACTGGAAACCAATGCATCGAAAGGCGCGGTCAGGGTCGCGTGCTCCAGCGCATATTCTGCATCGCGTTCGGCGATTGCCGCCAGTTGCGCAGCGGTTTCGGCGTCGTCGACCGCAACCTGGCTGGCCGCGGTACCGCGCAGGCGCGACAGGCGGGCAAGCGTGCGGTTTGCCTGATCCTTTTGCAGGCGGGTCCGGTCGCGCTCCAGCTCGAAAGGTTCCTGATCCAGCCGGGCGATCAACCCCCCTTTTGGGATGACAAAGCCTTCGGTCACTGGCATTTCGACAATCTGCCCGGCAACCTGAAAGGCCAGATCAACCGTCTGACGGGCAGCGACGCGGCCGAAGAACTGCCGCGAGAAGCCGGGGGTCGTTTCGCTGACCTGCATCAGCTTCACAGGTTTAGGCGTGTCTTGCGCAGCGGCGGGGACCGCGAGTGCAAAGAGCACAAGGCTCAGAGAGGTCAGGAGTCGCATTTCTTCAATCCCTCGGGAATTCCGGTTTTCACAATATTGTCGCGAATTTTACGCGCGAGGCGCGCGAACTCGGCAGTTTCATCGCTGTTCAGGCCAGACGCGCTGCGAAATAGCTCTCCGGCAGTGGTGACCAACATGTTTCGCGCCTCTTCGCCCTGTTCCGTCAGAACCAAAAGCCAGGCGCGGCGATCTTCGGGATCGCGTTGGCGCGTCAAATACCCTGTCTGTTCAAGCGCGTCGGCAGTCGCGGTGATTGTTGACGGAACTGTCAACATGTCCGCTGCAAGCACACCCATGCGTTTGGGCGCATCCAGCTTGATCAGCATGTGACATTCCTGATGACTCAGGTCCGTTTCGATGCTGTCAAAACTCTCTTCCAGTTTCCAATAAAGCGCATAGACCCCCATCATCGCCTGAATCTCAGGGCTGAGGCGTCCCAATCTGGCGCTGATATCATCTGACATGAAACCGCTCCGCTCGAATCGCGCCGAAATATACTTCAGATTATGAACTATTCAAGTGATGAAGTGGATTGCCTGGCATTCCCTTGGGTCAACACACCTTGATCAACGGCGTCAGCGGCTGCATTTTGTGCAGATCACGAAATCAGGACCCGCCATGTATACCCCCGCCATCACCGGTACCGGTGTCTACACGCCAGAAAACGTAATCACCAATGCCGAGCTGGTCGAAGCATTCAACGCCTATGCCGACCGGATGAACGCCGAGAATGCCGAGGCCATCGCCGCCGGGCAACTGGAACCGATGCAGCATTCGTCGGAGGAATTCATCGTCAAGGCGTCGGGTATCGAGAGCCGCTATGTGATGGATAAGACCGGTGTGCTGAACCCGGACGTGATGCACCCGGCCCTGCGCCAGCGCAGTGACGACGAACCGGGGATCATGACCGAGATGGCCGTGGATGCCTGCCAGAAAGCACTGGCACAGGCGGGACGCGGGGCGGAAGATGTCGATCTGGTGATCTGCGCGGCCTCGAACCATGAACGTGCGTATCCGGCGGTCGCGATCGAAATTCAGCAGGCGCTTGGAATTCAGGGTTTCGGGTTCGACATGAACGTGGCGTGTTCGTCAGCCACCTTCGGAATACAGGCGGCGGCGGATATGGTGCGCTCCGGTTCGGTTCGGGCGGCGCTGGTGGTAAACCCGGAAATCTGCTCGGGGCACCTGGAATGGCGCGACCGTGATTGCCACTTCATCTTTGGCGATGTGGCCACCGCGACGCTGATCGAACGCGCCGAAAATGCGAAAGGGTCGCATTTCGAGATCATCTCGACCCGCTGCGCCACCGCGTTTTCCAACAATATCCGCAACAATAACGGCTTTCTGCGTCGTTCTCGTCCCGACGGGCTCACAGATCGCCGTGACATGCAATTCATGCAGAACGGCCGCAAGGTGTTCAAGGAAGTGCTGCCAATGGTCAGCAGGCACATCAGCGACCACATGGAGGCCGAAGGTATAGACAGCGGCAGCCTGAAACGTCTTTGGCTGCATCAGGCCAACAAGACAATGAACGACTTCATCGGCAAAAAGGTTCTTGGCCGTGAACCGAAAGCAGGCGAGCAACCTAACATTCTGCAAGATTACGCCAACACCTCGTCCGCCGGATCGATCATCGCCTTCTCGAAACATTCCGACGATCTGGAAGAGGGCGATGTGGGCCTGATCTGTTCGTTCGGCGCCGGATATTCGGTTGGGTCCGTCATCGTCAAACGGCATCAATAAGCCGCCAGAAGCCAATGGCTGACCCGGCTTTCACCGACGGTTGGTAAAGCCGAAGGGTTAAGCCGTTATCTCAAGATTTTTTCAGAAGAACGCAACCGCTCCTTCATCTTCGACCAACACATCGAGGATCGAATGCCTCGTGCATTCGAGTGATGTAACTATGGGAGCCCACCGTTATGGGAAAAAACAAACGAGTTGGATTGGCCGCATTCGTCGCTGCGCCATTTATCGGGTTCATGGCGACCGGCGTCGCAGCCGCAGAACCGCAGATCTGTACCGTCAACACCGCGCGCCTGGCCGCCAATGAAGGCGATTTCGACACGCTTTGCGGTTGTTCCCACGTAACACGTGGATTTGTCACGCATCTGCAAAAGCGTTCGGATTTTGATTCAATCCTGCAAAATACTGCGTCGCAATGTCCCGGCTTGACTCAGCTACTGACCGATCTGCCCACGGCGTCGATCGCCAGCACGAATGGCGGGGAAGATCGCAGCAGCGATCGGCCCTCTCAGTCGTCCGGCACGAGCGGCGGTGGAAACTCGGGCAATACCGGCGGAGGCCAGGGCGGAAGTGGTGACCCGGGTGAAGGCGGTGACAAGCCCGGCGATGGTGGTGGAAAAGGCGGTGGTGGCGACAAGCCCGGCAAAGGCGGCGGAAAAGGTGGTGGCGGCGACAAACCCGGAAAAGGTGGCGGAAAAGGTGGCGGTGGCGATAAGCCCGGTAAAGGTGGCGGCAAGGGCGGCGGTAAGGGAAAAAAGTAACCCACCCCAAAAGCAGACTATGACATTGAGGTCACGTACTGGGCTGCCCTTGCAGCTCAGTTCTTCAACCGGGACAGGAAGGTACCATCAGTCGCATGGCCCATCCAGATTGCCTCGGATGTCAGAACGTCAATTCACGCTTTCTTCTTCCAGGTGTAGCTTCATCTCGATCAGCACCTGCTGCAACATACTGGTCTCTTTCAGCAGCCGTTTCGCCTCATTCACGGTGATGATGCCATCTTCTATGGCCGATTGATATTCGGTCATCAGCATGGCGAACCGCTGGCTCAACGCTATGACGTCCGAATTCACCCCACCCGTACGCGGGCCATCCGAGTTTCGCCCGTCATACGACAACGTGATATTCTTCAGATCCGCCAGAGACGCAGTCACATGCGGATAGGACGCTACGTTCTCGAGTCGGGCAACGGCGTCCACAGGCATGAACCGGTCCGCATGTTCGGAATTGTCAGAATAATATCTACCCAGCGTCGCCTTGGATTTTCCGGTTATCTCGCACGCTGCTTCGATTCCCACATCTTTAACCAATGCCTCGGTATGCTTTTTCAGATAGGCCCCGATATCTGCCATTTTGCTACCCTTGTTACCTGCGCTCCCTTTCCTCCGCCTGTCCGTGCCGGGGGAAAGGGTAGGGAAATTTCCCATATTCGATTCATAATTGAAATGCCATAAATTGACTATCCCTCAGATATGCAGGGACTTTGTGAGTGAGTGGCGGCCGTTCGTGCCGGTAATGAGTGTATGCAAGGCAGGATTTTAGCCTTGTGGTGTATGGCCAAATGTTGGCCTACGGCGCCGCTGTCGCGGACGCGAGGTTATCCATCCCCAAGAGCATCTGCTCGGCCTCGGCTGTTGTGACGGCGGCGTCGCTTACGCCACCCGCTCGGACGGGTTGCCCAGACCCGTCAGGCGAATTAGACCCACGGCATGGCAAAGCTCTATTTCAACTATTCAACCATGAACGCGGGCAAATCGACTGTGCTGCTACAGGCCTCGCACAACTACCGTGAGCGCGGCATGGATACCTATCTAATGACCGCTGCAATCGACGGACGCGCCGGTGAAGGGCGAATCGCCTCACGAATCGGGATTTCCGAACATGCGGATATGTTTAGTCCCGACGACGATGTGTTTGCCATGATCGAAAATCGCCTGAAACAGGGGGGCATCGCTTGCGTGTTCATCGATGAAGCGCAGTTTCTGTCCGAAGATCAGGTCTGGCAACTTGCGCGTGCAGTCGACGATCTGAAGGTTCCGGTGCTGACCTACGGGTTACGGGTGGATTTTCAGGGCAAGCTGTTCCCCGGATCGGCGGCCCTGCTTGCTCTGGCCGACGAGATGCGCGAAGTGCGCACCATCTGCAAATGCGGACGCAAGGCGACGATGGTGATTCGTCAGGATGAAAACGGCAACACCATCACCGAAGGGGCGCAGGTACAGATTGGCGGGAACGAGACTTATGTCTCGCTCTGCCGTAAACACTGGCGTGAGGCCGTGGGCTCCTAGACCGGGTTGGGCAGAGATCGCCCGGCCATAAACGCCGCAACGTTGTCCAACGCCATATGACCCATATCGGTGCGCACCTCTTCGGTCGCGGTGCCGAGGTGGGGCAGCAGGGTCACATTTTCCATGGCGCACAAGGCTTGCGGAACCTTAGGCTCGAACTCGTAGACATCCAGCCCGGCGCCAGCGATCTGGCCCGTCTGCAGGGCGGTGATAAGCGCGGCCTCATCCACGACCTCTCCCCGCGCGATGTTTATCACAATGCCCGTGGGGTTCATGGATGTCAGGACCTGCGCATTGACCAGATGCCGTGTTTCCGCGCCACCAGGGACGGCTATGACAAGAAAATCCACTGCCGAAGCCAAAACGCTTAGATCGGATATATACTCGGCTGGAAATTCCAGTTGTTTCGGGTTGCGCGATTGATAAGAGACGGTCATGCCGAACCCGAAATGGCACCTCCGGGCGATGGCCTGCCCGATACGGCCCATGCCGACGATGCCTACTTTCTTGCCGGTCACGTGATGGCCCAGCATCTGTGTTGGGTGCCATCCCTGCCAACGACCTGACCTGACCAGCCGCTCCCCCTCGCCCGCGCGGCGGGCCGTCGTCAGCAACAGCGTCATGGCAATATCGGCGGTGGCATCGGTGACTGCGCCCGGAGTGTTGGTAACCGCTACCCCGGCAGCGTGTGCGGCGTCCACGTCGATATGATTGTAACCAACCCCGAAATTTGCCAGCAGTTTGCAGCGTGGTTCAGGCACCTGAGCAAAAATCTCTGCCGAAAACTGATCACCCAACGTTGGGACCACAACGTCAAACTCGGTCAGCGCCCGCAGAATCTCTTCCTGAGTCAGGAACGTGGTCTTACCGCGGATTTCCGCATCGAAGTCGGCGCGGGCACGCGCTTGGACAGCCGGAGGCATCGGTCGTGTGATCAGCAGTTTCATCAATGCATCCTTCCACCAACGGGGACCGCACCATCGGGGCCAATCAACACGATTTCCCCGTTTTCGTCAGGAAGACCCAGCACCAGAACCTCGGACATGAACCTGCCGATCTGGCGCGGGGGGAAGTTGACCACGGCCATCACCTGCTTGCCCACCAGCGTCGCCGGATCGTAGTGCGCGGTGATCTGAGCCGATGTTTTGCGCTCACCGATTTCATCGCCAAAATCGACCCACATCTTGATCGCGGGTTTGCGGGCCTCCGGGTACGGCTCGGCGCGGATCACCTCGCCAACGCGGATGTCGACCTTGAGAAAATCGTCGAATGTGATCTCACTCACGAGACAGCTCCTTGGATCGGTTGGTTGCAGCTTTGACGGCACGATGCAGCAGGTCCGGGAAACCCTCTTCTTCATGCATCAACACCTCCAGTGCGGCCTGAGTGGTGCCGTTGGGAGAGGTGACGTTGACCCGCAACTGCGAGGGGTGTTCATCAGCGGCCATCGCCAACGCCCCTGCTCCGGCGACGGTTGACTTGGCCAGCTTCATCGCCAATTCCGGCGGCAAGCCGTGCGCTTCGCCAGCTTGCGCCAGCGTTTCGATCAGGTGGAATACATAGGCAGGGCCCGAACCGCTGACCCCGGTGACGGCGTCCATTTGCGTCTCGTCATCCAATCGAACCGTCTCACCAATGGCCGAAAGCAGGTCTTCAGCCAATAGGATATCCGCGTCCGAGGTGTTGGCATTTCCGATCAGCGCCGTAATCCCCTGCCGAACCGCCGCAGGTGTGTTTGGCATCGCACGGATGATCGGCGTATCTGCCCCAATAACGTTCTCGAAAGTGGCCAGCGACGTGCCTGCCGCGACCGAAATGAACAGAGTATCGCCACCGCCCAGCGCCTGTATGGCCGGAAGGGCCTCGCCCATCATCTGCGGTTTGACGGCCACGAGCACAACTGCAGGCGCCTCGGGGAGAGCGGTGTTGATGTTGACGCCCTGCGCCTTCAGCCAATCCGAAGGATAGGGGTCAATCACCCAAACCGATGATGCAGGCAGACCATGTTCCAACCAGCCCGCAAGCATCGCCGAACCCATTTTGCCGCACCCCAGAAGCACGAGCCCCTGCTCGGCGACGCGCGAGATATCCATGACTGCCCCTCCCCTATGGTTCGGGGCAAAGCTTTACGCGCGACCGTAAGCCTCTGCAATGGCGACTTGCATCGCCTCTTCGGGGTTGCGATTGCCCCAGGTTACCAGTTGGATTGCCGGGTAATAGCGCTCGGCGCTCAGCACGGCGGCGGTGATCATTGTATCGATCTGTTCCGGACTGGCCATCTGCCCCCCGGCCAGCACCAGACCATAGCGATAGACCATCAGCTTCTGATTGGCCCAGTAGGTGAACGCACCGGCCCAACACTGATCGTTCATCTTGTTCAGCAGTTCATAAAGCTCGGTTTCGCGTTCTGCCGGAGGCTCCATCTCGAACGAACACACCATGCGCAGGGTCTCGTCGTAGTTCGACCATGCCAGGGTAATCGAATATGTGCGCCACTGTCCTTCGACGGCCATGGCAATCTGATCATCACCGATCCGGTCAAAATCCCAGTCGTGATGTTCGGCAATATGTTCAACAATGTCGATCGGATGAAGGTCTTCTTCGAGATACTGCTCGGAAAGGGCCATAATGCCACCTCACTAATCTCTAGCAATTTGGGGCTGGCAGCGCCCCAGCGCTAGTTGCCTGCTCTACAAGCCGGGCTTCCCCAGTCTGCCTGTACTAAATATGGTGCGACGTGAGCAAAGCGCTGGCAACCCTATTTATTGGGGATAACAGCAATAAGTTGTGGACAGTTGGCAACGCCGATCAAAATATTGGCGCTGGATGCAGCTTTGTCTTGATTAAATTCTGCAGAGCGGCAGAATACACAGCACCGCACAATCCAAGGCCGGATTGCGCGGCGGATGTTTTTCGCAAAATTTCTGAGAACTTGCTGGCTTTACTTGTCCAGCTTCGCCTCAAGCGCTGCAATACGCTGTTTGAGGGCGGCGTTTTCTTCGCGCGCTTTCTGCGCCATGGCACGCACAGCATCGAATTCTTCACGGGTGACGAAATCCCGGTCGGCCAGCCAGCGGTCCATCATGGATTTCATCGCATTCTCGGCCTCTTCCCGCGCCCCTTGCGCCACACCCATGGCGTTGGTCATCAGTTGAGACATATCGTCCAGAATCTTGTTACGGGTTTGCATGGGCTTTCTCCGATTTCGCGATTGCTCTCTATATGGGTAAAGATTGGCCCGGGCTCAAGGTTGACTTGCCCCGCAAACCCCGGGCAATGAGACGCACATGCAGGCTGTTCTGAATTTCCCCGATCTGTCACCCGAAATTTTCTCGATCTCTCTGTTCGGGATGGAGTTTGCGCTCAGGTGGTACGCGCTGGCCTATATCGTCGGCATCCTGATTGCGTGGCGCATGGCGCTGATGGCGCTTAGGCGGCCTGTGCTTTGGGCGGATGAAACCCCACCGATGCGCCCCGATCAGCTTGAGGATTTGGTCACCTGGATCATTTTGGGAGTGATTCTTGGCGGACGATTGGGGTTCGTCCTGTTCTATCAGCCCGCATATTACCTGTCGCATCCGCTGGAAATTTTGATGGTCTGGCAGGGTGGCATGGCGTTCCATGGCGGTCTGTTGGGCGTGGTGATCGCCACGTATCTGTTCGGCAGGCGCCACACTATCCCGATTCTTTCGCTGGGTGATCTGGTTGCCTACACGGTGCCGCCCGGATTGCTGCTGGGACGATTGGCGAATTTCACCAATGCCGAGCTTTGGGGGCGGCCGAGCGAGGTACCATGGGCGGTGATCTTTCCAGGGACCGCGGCCCAGGATTGCCCCGGTGTTGTAGCTGGAATGTGTGCCCGCCATCCATCGCAACTGTATGAGGCGGCGCTTGAGGGGCTGGTCCTTGGAGCGCTTCTGATATGGCTGGCCTATCGACGCGGCGCATTTCAAAGGCCCGGCCTAGTCATGGGTGTGTTTCTGGCGGGTTACGGCGCGTCGCGGTTTTTCGTCGAGTTCTTCCGCCAGCCCGATGCGCAGTTCGTCTCGCCCGGCAACCCGCTGGGGCTGGCGTGGCATGTTGGCGGGTATGGTCTGACGATGGGACAGTTCCTGTCGCTGCCGATGATTGCGCTTGGTCTTTGGTTCGCATTGCGGGCTCGGCGCAGATCATGAACCTGAAGGATCGTCTGCTTCTGCGCATTCAGAATGATGGCCCCATGACCATCGCCGACTATATGACCGAGTGCCTGATGCACCCGGAACATGGGTACTATACAACCCGCGATCCGCTGGGTGTTCGCGGCGATTTCACCACCGCCCCGGAAATCAGCCAGATGTTCGGAGAGCTTATCGGACTGTGTCTGGCGCAAACCTGGCTGCAGCAGGGCAAACCCGAACGGATCGTACTGGCCGAGCTTGGCCCGGGGCGCGGTACGATGATGGCGGACATCCTGCGCGCCACTCAGAGCGTACCCGGCTTTCACGACGCGGCAGAGATCGCATTGCTCGAAGCCTCGCCCGTCTTGCGCAAAGTCCAATCCAAGACGCTGCGGGGTTATGAGCCGAAATGGATCGAGGCAATTTCCGATCTTGACGACCTTCCCCTGTTTCTGGTGGCGAACGAGTTCTTCGATGCCCTGCCCATCCGCCAATTCCTGCGCGACGGCGACGCTTGGCGTGAGCGGCTGGTCGGCAGCGATGGGGATTCGCTTGCATTCGGCCTCGGTTCGCAAAAGGCTCATGCTGCACTGAACGAACGCCTCAAGGACACGCGGGATGGTGATCTGGTGGAACTTTGCACGGCCGCCGTCCCCGCGCTGAATGCCATCGCGGGGCACATCACACGCTGCGGCGGGGCCGCGTTGATTGTCGACTATGGTGACTGGCGATCGCTTGGGGACACGCTGCAGGCGTTGCGGGCGCACGAAACCGCCGCTCCGCTGGACCAGCCGGGTCAGGCAGATCTGACCGCACATGTCGACTTTGAGATTCTGGCAGGTGCGGCACATGCCGCAGGGTGCAACCACACAAAGTTGACCCCGCAAGGCGTGTTCCTTGAGCGGCTTGGCATCACGACACGCGCGCAATCGCTTGCCGCCCCGCTAAGCGGGTCACAGCTTGAGACGCTGATCGCCGCACATCGACGGTTGACGCATCCCGAGGAAATGGGAAACCTGTTCAAAGTACTGGGCCTTTATCCGCCAAACGCCGCGCCGCCACCGGGACTGGAGCCATGACATTGGAAATCCTCACCTCAGACATGCTGTCCCCCGTGCGGCACGGGTTTTTCAGCCGGCGCGGCGGCGCATCCTCCGGTATTTTCGCGGGCCTCAATTGCGGAACCGGGTCAACCGATCTGGCCGAAGCCGTGGCGCTGAACCGTCGTCGTGTCGCCGACGCGATGGAGGTCGCTCCCGAAGCCATGATCGGCGTGCACCAGGTACATTCTCCGACCGTGATTACGGTTGACGGGCCGATGACGGGCGACAAACCGAAAGCGGACGCGGTTGTGACGTCGACGCCGGGTCTGGCGCTGACGATTCTGACCGCGGATTGCCAGCCGGTGCTGTTTGCCGATCCTGACGCAAATGTGATCGGCGCCGCACATGCGGGCTGGCGCGGTGCCTTGGACGGAGTGCTGGAAGCAACGCTGGACGCGATGGAAGCGTTGGGGGCCAACAGGGAAAAGACCGTTGCCGTGATCGGACCAACGATTTCACAACGCGCCTACGAAGTGGGGTCCGAGTTTCTGGATAACTTCCTCGCCGACACGCCCGATAATGCGCGTTTCTTCGTGAATGGCAAAGGCGACAGGATGCATTTCGACCTGCCGGCCTTTGGCTTGCACCGTCTGCGTCAGGCCGGAATCGGCGATGCCGAATGGATTCGGCACTGCACTTATTCAGACCCTGACAGATTTTATTCCTACAGGCGCACAACCCACGCCAATGAGGTCGACTACGGCAGATTGATCTCTGCGATCAGGTTGTAAATCTGGCCCGAATTGAGGCGACATTGCCCAGTTTTCGCCACATTTCTTGTGTTTATCTGAGTAAGAATCGTCTCAAAATTTCACCAATGCTCAGACGGTTACCCCATGCCGGGGCAACAGGGTATTGGCGACACCAAGGAAGAGGTACCTGTAACCTTCATTTTGTCCTCAATTCATCCCGGATCAGCCTTATAGGCGCCGCAAATCAGCGTCACATTAGCTTCATAAACGGGAACCGGGCACCACGCCCTATCGAAGCAGGACAATGAACATGAAATCGAAATCACGCTTTCTCAGTGCCGTTTTCGCGGCTGTCAGAGATCAGGAACCGGAAATGCCCTGGAAGCGGGTTTCAAGTCACTCTGTCAGAGTTGCACGCCGTCTGGCGGCAAGACGCTGACACAGCAACCCCATGAGACCAGCTGCCGGTCTCAACGGGCACAACACATACTGGATGATGCTCCGGTCCGGTATGTGTGGTCGCGATCAGGATCGCGGTCAGGTTTCGGAGCGTGTGTGTGCAGGCAATTGCAGCCTGCGGTTTACGAGTTTGTCTGGGGGGTCAAGAACTTGGCCAAAACACTGACGTTTACTTTGTTGGCGCCGCGCACTTGCGGCAACCAATCTGTGTTTGCCCCTTTGTTTAAAGGCAAAGAACAAGGCCGTCTGGCGGGACTGCACGGGGGTTCAACCCGTCTGGACGGAATTTAGAGGGGACGGAATATTATGACTATTCCAAATTCTCTGGCCCGCGCTGCCAGAAACGCGGTCGAGACATCTGCGCTGCTGCGCGATACGCCTCGTCCGACGACAACACAAAAGGCCCAGCTTCGACGTTACGAGGTATGTTCTCTGCTGAAAAACGGGGATATTTCGCAGACCCGCCATATCGCACCTGCTTTACCAATGTTCGAAGATGCGTTCTGCGCTTTCACACGCGGTTCGCTGGTCGAGACACCGCATGGCCCGATGGCCATTGAAGACCTGCTGCCCGGTGATGACGTTCTCACGCAGGACGGCTCGTCCGAGACAGTGCTTTGGAAAGGGTCCGTCACATTGATCCCCGGACGCGAGGATACGCGCGGGCGCACCCGGCCGCTTACAAGAATCATGGCCGATACGTTCGGTATGCAAAAACCGATGTCGGGTGTCATCACAGGACCTGCAGCGCGCCTGCTTGGCACCCCCGCGCACATGCGCCACCTGAATGACGGGCAACCCATCCTGACACCTGTCAGCGAGTTTCAGGATGGAATGAGTGTTGTGGAAACCCTGCCGCCAACACCGGTTGAGCTGTTTCACATTTGCGTTGCAAGACATTCGGTAATCCGTGTCGACGGTCTGCAGTTCGAGACCTATCACCCGGGCGTGAATGCAGTGCGCATGATCAGTCACTCTTTGCGTTCGATCTATCTGAATCTATTCTCACATATCGAATCGCTGAACGATTTTGGGCCGTTGCTCTTGCCAAGAGCTGGAGATGGTGAAATTGACGCTTTGACAGCGTAGAATGGTTAACGATTACTGCAAGTGTGGGGGCATCATGCAGATTTTATTAAGTTGGGCTTTGTCCTTGGCCGTGGCGGCGATGCTGCCACCCTGTGCCGTGGATCAATCTCGGAACAGGTTCAGGCCGTCCGGTTCATCCGGTCTTCCAGCACGTCAAATGGTACGCCTGGCTCGTCTTTTGCGCCTCGGATAACCAGCGAGGTTTTGACGCTGGCCACGTTCGGCGTGGTCAGCAATTCGCCTGTGAGGAACTGCTGAAAGCTGCTGAGATCCGGTGCGACGCATTTCAGGATGAAATCCACCTCGCCGTTCAGCATGTGGCATTCGCGAACCAGGGGCCAGTCGCGGCAACGATCCTCAAAAGCGCTGAGTTCGGATTCGGCCTGGCTTTCGAGCCCGACCATGGCAAAGACCTGCACTTCGAAACCCAGTTCGCGGGCGTTCACGTCGGCATGGTAACCGTGGATGTAACCCGAATCCTCCAACGTCCGCACCCGTCGCAGACAGGGCGGGGCCGATATTCCAACACGTTTGGCAAGCTCAACATTGGTCATCCGGCCATCGGCCTGCAGCTCCGCAAGAATCTTGCGGTCGATTTCATCCAACCGGGTCGTGACCATCGAATGCTCCTGAGTTTTTCAGTTGTTATATCAGCAGCCCCGAGGGGCGCAATAATATTTCACAGTCACGCAATTTTCGTTATTTCAGAAACATCTTTGATCGCAGAGACGATCACCAGGCGCATCACGGGCTTGCAGTATGTAGGGGCTTTAAGCCCTGCCCGACGGTCGCTATATCGATCCGCACCGGACTACATGTCCGCCGAGGCAGTTTGAGTGGGGGTACCATGGCCGAAACACGACACACCAAGGTTCTGATCATCGGGTCGGGGCCTGCAGGATATACCGCGGGCGTTTATGCAAGTCGGGCCATGCTGGAACCGATTCTGGTACAGGGTATCGAGCCGGGCGGACAGCTGACCACCACCACCGAGGTCGAAAATTGGCCCGGAGACACCGAGGTTCAGGGCCCCGATCTGATGGTGCGTATGCAGGACCACGCCAAGGCCATGGGGTGCGAGGTCATCGGCGATATCATCAGCGATCTGGACCTCAGCCAACGGCCATTCACCGCCAAAGGCGACAGCGGCACGGTTTACACCGCAGACGCTGTGATTCTGGCCACAGGTGCGCGTGCCAAATGGCTGGGCCTGCCATCCGAAGAGAAATTCAAGGGCTTCGGCGTTTCGGCCTGCGCCACCTGTGACGGGTTCTTCTATCGTGGACAGGAAATCGTTGTGATCGGGGGCGGCAACACCGCCGTAGAAGAGGCGCTGTTCCTGACCAACTTCGCCAGCAAAGTCACCCTGATCCACCGCCGTGACGAACTGCGGGCCGAGAAGATCCTGCAGGATCGTCTGCTCAAGAACGAGAAGATCGAGCCGCTGTGGTTCCATGAATTGGACGAGGTCGTTGGCACTGATGCTCCGCTGGGCGTCGAAGGCGTAAAGGTCAAGAATGTAAAGACCGGTGAGATCACCGAAATCCCCTGCAAAGGTGTCTTTGTCGCCATCGGTCATGCACCCGCAAACGAGCTGGTCAAGGACACGCTGGAAACCCATATGGGCGGTTACGTCGTCACCAAGCCGGGAACCACCGAAACCTCGGTGCCAGGCGTGTTTGCCGCCGGTGATCTGACCGATCACGTGTATCGTCAGGCCGTTACCAGCGCCGGAATGGGCTGCATGGCCGCCCTGGATGCCGAGCGTTTCCTGGCGGAGAACGACTAAGATGATCACAGAATTCTCCGGCCCGGTCTGGAGAATTCTGTTCCACACCCAACTAAGCGATCCACTGGCCCCTGCCCGCGCGCCCGAAGGCCGGTTCCATCATTCCGGTCAATTCGCGCTCTATGCGTCACTGAGCGCCGAAGGGGCCGGGGTTGCCATTCGACGCTATGTTTCGCGAAATGATCCAGCGCGGGTGATTCAGCAGTTTCAGATATCAAAGGCGCAGTTGTTGGATTTACGGGGTCGGGCCTCTGCCTCTGTCATCTGGCAGAATCTGCGAGCAACCGGCGCCGCATCTCCGACGTGGCATTTCTCGGATGAGGCGCGTGCAATCGGCGCCGACGGGCTGCTATACAGCTCACGTTCGAGGTCCGAACTCAGCCATCTTGTGCTGTTCAGGGCCGAACCCGCGTTGATACGATCCGTAAGCGCCGCGCAGGACTGGCTCCCTGAAAGCTGAGCACACCCGCCTTGACCGGCGCCCGACACCATATCAGGATCGACTCAGGCAACGCGAAGAACAGGTAAGCTTTTGGACAACGCTCTTTGGCGCGGCGGATGGATGAGCCGGCTCAGAATCGCAAGTGGCCTTGTGCTGTTTGTCTTTGCGTTCTTTCATTTCATCAATATCGGCCTTGGTTTATTTGACACCGATCTGCTGCACGGAATGCAAGATGGGCGCAAAAGCCTAAGCCGTCATTTTATTGGCAGCATTGTGATTTACGGGGCATTTCTGCTCCATATGGGCCTGGCGCTGATCTCGATCGCGCAACGCCGCACCCTCAGGATGCCGTTCAGCGTTGCACTACAGGTCGTTCTGGGTCTGTTGATTCCGCTGCAGCTGCTCTCACATCTGGTCCAGACCCGATACGCGCATGAGATTTTCGAGGTTAATGACGAAATGGGTTACATCATCATCCTGATGTGGCCCAACACCGCGATCTGGTTGCAAAGCCTGCTGTTGCTGCTGGTCTGGGTACACGGGTGCATCGGGCTGCATATGTGGCTGCGGCTGACCCGCTGGTGGCGCAGGTTGGTGCCGTATTTGATCGGCGTCGCCGTATTCGTGCCCGGCTTTGCCCTTGCGGGTCTTCTTACCGAAGGTCGGCGTATCTGGACGGATTTCGCCGATCCGGACCTGCGCGAACAATATATCGAACACTATAACTGGCCGTCGCAAGAGGAATTCCAGTTGCTGTTCACCGTCAAAGACAACGCACTGATGGTGTTCTGGGTTGCCCTCGCCCTGACTGCACTGATCTATTTCGGGCGCAAGCTATGGCGACGGAGGCACTCGGTCCGGGTACGCTATGTCAATGGGCCCGAAGTCGTGGCCGAGAAAGGCATGACCCTGTTGGAAATGTCGCGCGCAAATGGAATCCCGCACACCGCGCTATGTGGTGGCAAGGGACGCTGCACAACCTGTCGTGTCGTCGTTGAAGAAGGGGCCGATCAACTGCACCCTCCCACCGAGGTCGAGGCCCGAAGCCTGAAGGCCGTCGGCGCCCCCGAGGGCACACGTCTGGCCTGCCAGACGCGCCCGACCGATCCGGTCACGGTGTTTCGGGTTTTCCGCCCGGACGGCGCCCGCGACCGCGCTCATGCCAGTCAGGGGCAGGAGCGGCAATTGGCGGTTCTGTTTCTGGACATGCGCGGATTTACCGCCCGCACGACCGGACAGCTGCCTTATGACATCGTGTTTCTTTTGAACCGTTTCTTTGACGCGATAGTCCCGGCGATCACCGCGCAGGGCGGTGTGGTCGACAAATACATGGGCGATGGCTTGCTGGCGATGTTCGAAACAGCAGACGCCGCGAGTTCCGCAAGCGCGGGTCTGCGGGCGGCATCGGGCATCGGGCGGGCGCTGGAAAGGTTCAATCAGCAGCTCGGCGCAGAAGGCAGCCCGCCTGTTCGCATCGGTATGGGGCTGCATCTGGGCGATCTTGTGCTGGGTGAAATCGGCGCGGCAAAACACGCCCCGCGCACCATCATCGGTGATGCTGTAAATGTAGCCAGTCGTCTGGAAGCAGAAACCAAGGGATTGAGCGTCGAACTCCTTGTCTCCAACACAGTGTTGAGCGCGGCCGGATTGCACTGCAATCCCGACGATCTGCGCGATTTCAATTTGCGTGGCGTTTCCGAACCCGTGCCAGCCCTGCCCGTCACGCGCGCAGCCGAGCTGGATTCGCATATCTCGCCACCGGAACAGATTGCCTGAGATGCGGCTTCAGGATCAGGAGTCGTGGGATTTTTTCAGCACCCCGAAACAAAAACCGGAAAATCTTTCCATTCCGGGAAAAAACCGCACATATCCTCCTTTGTTTCTGTCAGTCTATGGACTTCATCCTCAGGTCGGGGCACATGCCTCGCCAACACCTCTGAATTAAAAGCAAACAACACGGTAACAAGAGATTTCCGATGACGATGTTAAGCAATCTAGCCCCGATCCCCGAGCTCTATGTTTCTTACGAATCCGCATTGAAGCTGAAGGTCGAAGCTGCAGACCTGACCAGCTGGGATCTGAGCCCCCGGCAGATTTGTGATCTGGAACTGCTTATGAATGGCGGGTTCAATCCTTTGAAAGGCTTTCTGAGTGAGGCGGACTACGACAATGTGGTTGAAAATATGCGCCTTGCCAACGGAACGCTGTGGCCGATGCCGATCACGCTGGACGTCGATGAGGAATTCGCGGCAGCCATCGAACTGGGTCAGGATATCGCCCTGCGCGATCAGGAAGGTGTCATCCTTGGCACGATGACCGTGACCGACCGCTGGACACCTGACAAGGCGCGCGAAGCTGAGAAGGTTTTTGGTGCCGATGATGATGCGCATCCGGCGGTGAATTATCTGCATAACGTAGCTGGCAAGGTCTATCTGGGCGGTCCTGTCACCGGCATCCAGCAGCCGGTTCATTATGATTTTAAGGCGCGCCGCGACACGCCGAACGAACTGCGCGCCTTCTTCCGCAAGCTGGGATGGCGCCGGATCGTTGCGTTCCAGACCCGCAATCCGTTGCACCGGGCGCACCAGGAGCTGACCTTCCGCGCCGCGAAAGAGGCGCAGGCCAACCTGCTGATCCATCCGGTCGTAGGCATGACCAAGCCCGGCGACGTCGATCACTTTACCCGCGTGCGCTGCTATGAGGCCGTACTGGACAAATACCCGGCCTCGACCACGTCGATGTCGCTGTTGAACCTGGCCATGCGCATGGCCGGCCCTCGCGAGGCCGTCTGGCACGGGTTGATCCGCGCCAACCACGGCTGCACCCACTTTATTGTGGGACGTGACCATGCCGGGCCGGGCAAGAACTCGGCTGGTGAGGATTTCTATGGGCCATACGACGCGCAGGACCTGTTCCGCAAATTCCAAGACGAAATCGGCGTTGAAATGGTCGATTTCAAACACATGGTTTATGTGCAGGAACGCGCCCAGTATGAGCCCAACGACGAGATTCTGGACAAGGACAATGTCACGATCCTGAACATCTCGGGCACTGAACTACGGCGTCGCCTGCGCGAAGGGCTGGAGATCCCTGAATGGTTCTCGTTCCCGGAAGTGGTGCAGGAGTTGCGCAACCGCTTCCCGCCCCGGTCACAACAAGGGTTTACGGTGTTCTTCACCGGCTTCTCGGGTTCGGGCAAATCCACCATCGCCAATGCTTTGATGGTCAAGCTTATGGAGACCGGAGATCGTCCGGTCACCCTGCTGGATGGGGATATCGTGCGTAAGAACCTGTCGTCGGAACTGGGCTTTTCCAAAGAGCACCGCGATCTGAACATCCGCCGCATCGGTTACGTCGCCAGCGAGATCACCAAAAACGGCGGCATCGCCATCTGCGCCCCGATTGCGCCTTACGCTACCACCCGGCGCGCTGTGCGGGAAGAGATCGAACAATTCGGCGCCTTCTGCGAAGTGCATGTGGCGACCAGCATTGAGGAATGCGAACGTCGCGACCGGAAGGGCCTGTACAAGCTGGCACGAGAGGGCAAGATCAAAGAGTTCACGGGAATTTCAGACCCCTATGATGTGCCTGAACACCCGGAACTGAGCGTCGAGACCGAGAATGTCGAGGTCGATCACTGCGCTCATCAGGTCTTGCTGAAACTGGAAAGCATGGGGCTGATCGCCGCCTCGTAACCGCGATCATTCGCCAGCATAGAAGGCTCCCGGCCCACCGGGGGCCTTCTTTGCTTTATTGCATTGCGTGTTTCAGCCCGACAGCGCGACCTGCCCCCGCATCAGAACATAACCGCGCCCTGCGACCTTGATTCCGGTCATGGCGTCAGATGGTCCGACCCGAGTGACGCGCGCCTGACCGGGTCGGCCCATATCGTGCCCCTGCTCGGCGATGAATGTCTCGGCATCCATCAAACCGTGCTTCCAAAGATATGCCGCCATGGCCCCGGTCGCGGACCCGGTGAACGGGTCTTCGGGCGGGCTGGGCGGTGCCATCAACAGGCGCGAGAAGGTATCTCCCAGATCGGTTGCGCCGTCGAGCGCAACCAGAAACGGTTCGGCCATGTCAGACCCCGAGAAACCCGCTCGTTCCGAGATTTTGCCGAGTGATGCGACATCCAGCTTTGCAGCACGCAGTGCCTCGTGATCGCGCAAGACAGTGATGCAGAAAGGCAGCCCGGTCGAAACGAACTGCGGTGGCGCGATAATCGCCTCTTCCGGCAATCCAATGACACTGGCAACCAGATCGGCGGGCACATGGTCGCCGAATTGCGGGGCGATCTGGGTCATCTCGATCTCGTCCGCATCCAGCCGGATCGACACAATCCCCGCCCCGGTTTCAAGCGTCAGCGTGTCACCGCTGGTCAGACCACGCGATCGCATCGCTGCGACTGTCGCGATGGTTGGGTGTCCGGCAAAGGGAATCTCACGGCTGGCAAGGAAATAGCGGACCCGGATATCTGCCACCTCGGATGGCCCGGTAAATGTGCACTCGACCAGTGAGGTTTCCCGAACGAATGCCATACAGAGGTCTTCCGACAGCCCAGCGCCATTGTGCACCACAGCGCAACCATTGCCGCCGAAAGCGCGGTCGCTGAACGCGTCTACCCAGTCAAATTCGAACCAGCTCATACGTGATCTCCTGCTTGCCCCTTACCGGCTCAGATGTTTCGCGGCTGCGACAGCGCATGTCACGTCAATTCGTGGAGTTTCGAGACCGTTTCAGTGAACGGCCACCGGAGACAGGTCGTGTTCACGCGCCAGCACAAAGGCCAGCTTGCGGTCGGCCACCAAAGCCAGTTGCTGACCATCGGAATCGTGAACCGCATAAAGCTGATCCAGATCACCTGCCTGCTCGCGCACATCTTTTGGCAAATCCGCCACATCCACGGCTTTCACGTAAACGATCCGGGTGCCTTCTGCGTTGATTTCAATCGGTGTATTCATTGCTCTTACCCCTTCTTGATGTTGATTGTCTGAACCACGGTTTCAGGCACGGCGCGGGTCAGGTCCACATGCAACAGACCGTTCTCCATGATCGCCTCGCCCACCTCGACCCCGTCAGCCAACACAAACATGCGCTGGAACTGGCGTGCCGCGATGCCGCGGTGCAGGAATATGCGCCCCTCGCTGTCGTCGCGCTGACGGCCCCGGATCACCAACTGGCGATCCTCGATTGTGATCGACAGATCCTCTTCCGCAAATCCGGCCACGGCCAGCGTGATGCGATAGGAAAAATCCGAGGTCTGTTCGATGTTATAGGGCGGGTATCCTTCGTTACCGGCCTTTGCAGACCGTTCCAGAAGGCGTTCCAACTGCTCGAACCCCAACAGATGCGGGTATGAGCCTAAGGTAAGTTTCGACACGTGTTCGTCCTTGTTGTCAAAGCGACGTATTCTGCGGCCCCGTTGTGGCAACCGCGTGGTATAGAATATGGGAAGATACGGGGATGTCCACAAGGTCTGGCCGGATAAACCCTGACACACTATCTTGTGTGGAAAGCACCACTTGTAACACTGAGTCGCCCATGAACGCGCCCACCGATCTTTCAATGAAAACCGATGAAGTCCTGCGGGTGGAGTTAGAGGTCTTTCGCCGCCAGCACCGCGATCTGGACGAAGCGATCGAGGCGCTGCAGGCCAAGGGGACCTCGGACCAGTTGACGATCAAACGGCTGAAAAAGCAGAAACTGCGCCTCAAAGACATTATTCGTCTGATCGAAGACCGATTGACCCCCGATATCATCGCCTGAAACGCGTGTACCGCATTGCCACATAAGCGGATTTGGCTATAGTGCGCGCTCTTTCCGATGGCAGGGGCACTGAGGCTATGAGCGATGTGAAAGTAGGGATCATCATGGGCAGCCAGTCGGACTGGCCCACGATGAAGGAGGCCGCCGATATTCTGGATGAGCTGGGCATCGCGTATGAGGCACGCATCGTCTCAGCCCACCGTACCCCGGATCGCCTTTGGGACTACGGTAAAACCGCTGTTGCCCGTGGCCTGCAGGTCATCATCGCCGGCGCAGGCGGCGCGGCGCATCTACCGGGCATGATGGCTTCCAAAACACGCGTGCCGGTGATCGGTGTCCCGGTGCAGACCCGAGCTCTGTCTGGGGTGGATTCGCTGTATTCCATCGTGCAGATGCCGAAAGGGTTTCCGGTAGCAACCATGGCCATCGGATCGGCCGGGGGGGCGAATGCAGGGCTGATGGCCGCAGGCATTCTGGCGCTGCAGGATGTGGAACTGGCGGATCGGCTCGATACATGGCGCGAGGCCCTGTCCGCCTCGATCCCCGAGGCGCCGCAGGGATGAGCCGCATCGGCCTCATCGGCACCGGCCACATCGCGGCCCCGATTGCGCGGCTTATGGCTTCGAAAGGGCATGACATTCACGTCACCTCGCGGAACGCGCAGATTTCCGAGGCCCTGAAAGCAGAGCTTGGGGTCGGTGTTGGTACCCCGCAAGAGGTAATCGACGCCTCGGATATCGTCTTTTTGTGTCTGCGCCCTCAGATTGCAGCCGAAGTTCTGCAGCCACTAACATTTAGGGCCGGTCAGCAGATCGTTTCGGTTATGGCCGCTGTTTCTGAAAACCAGCTCGCCACGCTTTGTGCACCTGCTTCGGAGTTTGTACAGACGATCCCGCTGGGCTTTCTGCAAACCGGTGGCTGTCCGCTGGCGGCCTATGGCAACAGCGACCTGTTGGCTGGGCTTTTCGAGCCCCAAAACCCGGTGGTGAAAGTCGTGGACGAGGCCGCGCTGAATGCGCATTTTGCGATCTGCGCCATGGTACCCGGCATTCTGGACCTGATGGCAACCGGGGCCGAGTGGCTGGCTGGCCAAACCGGAGACAAGGTTGGGGCCGAGTTCTATACCACGCAGCTCATGTCGGGCTTTCTTGCGACGATGCCCAAGGGTCAGGCAGGTGAGCTGGCAAAAGAGCGCGATGCGCTTGCGACTGAGGGCACGTTAAGCCTTCAGATGACAGATACACTGCAGTCCGAGGGCGCGCATGACGCGTTGCGCACCGCCCTGACCGTAATTAGCAAACGATTGGAGGCCTGACCATGGCAGATATGCTCACCCCCGGTGCGACGATCGGGATATTGGGCGGCGGCCAGCTGGGTCGGATGCTGTCCGTCGCGGCGGCGCGGCTGGGGTTCAAAACCCACATCTTCGAGCCGGGTGCGAACCCGCCGGCCGGTCAGGTGGCAGATCAGGTCACGACCGCCGCTTATGATGACGCCGACGCATTGAATACCTTTGCGGATTCGGTGGATGTGATCACCTACGAGTTCGAAAACATCCCCACGCAGGCGCTGGATCTGCTTGAGGCACACCGCCCCATACGCCCGGGACGCGAGGCGTTGCGGGTCAGTCAGGACCGCTTGACCGAGAAGACCTTTCTGCAAGGTTTGGGCCTGCAAACAGCGCCTTTTGCTGACATCTCCCATTTGAACAGCCTGCGCGCTGCAATTGATAAGATTGGCACCCCCGCCATCCTGAAAACCCGCCGCTTCGGCTATGACGGCAAGGGTCAGGCCCGGCTGCGCGCACCCGAAGATGCTGAGGCGGCATTGGCGGATATGGCAGGCGCGCCGTCCATTCTGGAAGGGTTTGTGGACTTCAGCCACGAGGTCTCGGTCATCGCCGCGCGCGGTCTGGACGGTCGGGTTGCCTGTTTCGATCCGGGCGAAAATGTCCACCGCGACGGCATCTTGCACACAACAACAATACCGGCGCGCCTGTCTCCGGCTCAGCGGACAGATGCGGTATTGCTGGCCGCCAACATTCTCAACGCGCTGGATTATGTCGGTGTTATGGGGGTCGAGTTGTTCGTGACGCCACAAGGACTGATCGTGAACGAAATCGCGCCACGTGTTCATAATTCGGGCCACTGGACGCAGAATGGCTGCGCTGTGGATCAGTTCGAACAGCATATTCGCGCCGTGGCCGGCTGGCCTTTGGGCGACGGTCAGCGGCACTCGGACGTCGTGATGGAAAACCTGATCGGGCACGATATGGACCGGATACCGGAACTTGCCCGCGAACGGGATGTGGCGTTGCATCTTTATGGAAAGGCCGAGGTAAAGGCGGGCCGCAAGATGGGGCACTTCAACCGGATTTCCAGATGAACCTATCGCGCTGGCGCGCGATGCCTCCGGCGGGGATATTTTTGGCCAGATGAAGCTGGGGTCAGTTCAGGAACCGCATCGCGATATCACCGGACATGTAGCTGACGCGCCCGCCCGCAAAGGTGGCCGCAACACGGTGGGTCGCAGCGTCCAGTATCACCAGATCAGCACGTTTTCCCGGCTGCAGCGTTCCACGGTCTGCAAGGCCCAGAACCTTCGCGGGACCGGATGACACCAAGGCCCAGGCGCTGGCGAGATCAAGCAACCCCGACTTGGCCAACATCAACGCCGCGCGGCGCGGACTGGGGTAGTGGTAATCCGATGCCAGTGCATCGCACAGGCCCATCGCGATCAGGTCCACGGCGCTGGCGTTTCCTTTATGCGATCCGCCCCGCACAACATTGGGTGATCCGAGAATGATTCGATCCCCACCCGCTCTGGCCGCTTCGGCCGCTTCGAGCGTTTCGGGGAATTCCGAGATAGTGGCCCCCCGCGCACGCCACTCGGCGCGACTCGGCGCGCTGGAGTCATCGTGGCTGCCCAGCCGAACGCCTTGATCGATGAGCTCAGAACAAAGCTTATCCAAAGCTGCCGGCACTTCGGCGCTGCGCGTATGCATGGATAGCAGCATCTCAAAATGAGCGTCGGGGTTGCGCCCGGCCTTCAGCGCCTGACCGGTCAGGCGCGGCGGTTTGCGCCCCTCTGCCAGCCGATCATGCGGCAGATGATCGTTCAGGACCACATAAGGGACCTGCCAATCAGCGATACGTTCGGGCAGGGCCTCGTAATCGTCCAGCATATGAGTTTCAAAGCGCAGCTGTGGGATCAGATCGGTCACCACATCGTCCTTGACCGAGACGATGGCATCAAAAACCTGACCGGCAAATTCGGGGCCGCGCACCCCACCTTCCCAGCTGTGGAACTGAGCCAGAACGGCGGTCGTGATGCCGTTTGCCGCCAGTTCCGCCTCGACCGAGAGAATGCCTTCTGCCATCTGCTTCATCGCCCCACGGCGCGGCGCGATGTGGCGTTCGAACCCGTCGCCATGCAGATCAACGATGCCCGGCAGGACAAGATAGCCCGACAGATCAACCTCTCGCCCTGCCCTGTCGGCCTGAACGATACCATCCGCGATTGCCAGCTCGGCGCGCGACACCGAGCCGCCCGGCAGCAGAACGTCCGCGCCGGTCAATGTCAGATCTAGTGAATTCATTGAGTCGGCTCCGATTCGGGTTCAGCGCAGTCTTCCCCCAGGCAGATCTGGTCAATGATATCCAACACCCCATCCAGCCAGGTAATCTGGGGATCGAACTGTCCGAACTCGATGAAATGCAGGGTCTGGGCCATAACACGCGGATTGTTCATCATGAACGTATGCGTCACCGGCAAGACGATGTGATCTGCCATACCCTCGACCTTTGTGGTCTCTATCGAGACTTTGCCGTCGTCCGGCCCATCGATCAGAGACGAGAACAACGGGTTCAACGAGTTTTCGCCAGCGATCACTCCAAGATCGAAATCCACAGGCGGCAGACGGCGTGGAATACCCTCTGGTCCGGTGCCCAACGCCAGGCCGGCAGGACCGTTCAGAAAGCCGAACACCTCCCAGGCACCAAGCTCATCCACCAGTTGGCTGCCCTGGTTCGGAGGTCCGAGCATGACAACGCGTCCCAGATTCTCGGGATCGTTGTCCTGCAGCCAATAGCGCAAAAGAATTCCGCCCATCGAATGGGCCACCACGTTCACCGTATCGTCCCCACAGGCCGCGAACGCGCCGGGCAAGGTCTGATTGGCGAGGTCAGGTATCGGTAAGTCAGTCGACGGGTAACCGGGCCGAACCACGGTGTAGCCATGGGCATCAAAGAGCTGTTCCATCACGGTAAACGAGGCTTCGGTGCGCGCAAGACCGTGCAGCAGGACCACGCATTTTGCGTGGACCATCGCGGGGGCAAGGCACAGGAAGACGGCAGCGAGAAACTTCATACCTGCCAGATAAGCCCTAACCGAAGCCGAGGAAACCCCTAGCCACGGTTCCGGCGCAGCACCGCCAGTGCAATACCGCCAAGCACAAAGCCAGCGCCAAGTAGCAGCCTGGAACTTGGCACCTCGGCTAGCAGAATGACCCCGGCAGTAATTGCGATGACCGGAACGCTGAGTTGCACGACCGCGGCTACCGCCGGTGAAAGCTGTGGCACGACACGGTACCATAGCGCATAGCCGAGACCGGACGTGACGCCTCCGGAAAGTGCGGCCAGCCCATAGCCAAGCGGAGACATTTGCCAATTGCTTCCCAGCAGGAATAAGGCAATTCCTGTAACGGGCAACGCCACAATGAAATTTGCGGCCGTTCCCGACAATGCATCTGGTTCGGACCGGCCCGCGATGGAATAGAGGGCCCACCCGATCCCCGCAACCGTCATCAGGCTGGCTCCTAAAGGCTCCACCTGAACCGTCCCTGCCGGCCAAAGGACAATAGCCAGCCCCCCCAGTGCAATACCGGCGCCCGAAATCTGCCGCAGAGTGGGTGCGGAGCCAGCCAACGCGCCAATCGAGAACATCGTGATCTGCACAACCCCAAACAGGATCAGCGCGCCGAGCCCCGCATCAAGCGTCAGATACGCTACCGAAAATCCGATCATATAAAGCGACAATGATCCGGCCCCGACAACACGTCGACGATTAACAACCGGGATATGACCGCCCCGAAGCGCCACCAATGCTGCCAACACCAGGGCACCGGACAAAACCCGAATGACGGCAAATCCTGCCGGATCACTGGCACCACTGTCGATAGCAAGACGATTCAGGATCGAATTCGCCGCGAAAGCGCACATGATCAGGGTGGTCAGCAGAAACAGTCGCATATCAACCGCATAGCGGTTTCAAAAGGATTTGCACACTCACATTCCCGATTGCCGAACCAATCCCGACCCTCCTCGGATCAGAACGTCCCATCGCCAAGGGGACGAGTGCACAATGGACATTCCAAACAAAACGGGACCGCCCGAAGGCGACCCCGCTATTAAGCACTAAGGCTTAAGCAGCTTACATCATGCCGCCCATGCCGCCCATGTCGGGCATACCGCCTGCAGGCGCCGCGCCTTCTTTGGCCGGACGATCTGCAACCATCGCTTCGGTGGTGACCAGCAGGCCAGCAACCGATGCCGCATCTTCCAGAGCGGTACGAACAACTTTGGCCGGGTCGATCACGCCGAACGAGAACATGTCGCCATATTCTTCCGTCTGAGCGTTGAAGCCGAATGCGGCGTCGGACGATTCACGGACCTTGCCCGCAACAACCGCACCGTCAACACCTGCGTTCTCGGCGATCTGGCGCAGCGGCGCTTCGATTGCCTTACGAACGATGTTGATGCCTGCGTTCTGGTCGGCGTTTGCACCTTCCAGAGTTTCCAGTGCTTTACCGGCCTGAACCAGCGCAACACCACCGCCAACAACAACACCTTCCTGAACGGCAGCGCGGGTTGCGTTCAGAGCATCGTCCACACGGTCCTTACGCTCTTTCACTTCAACTTCGGTCATGCCGCCGACGCGGATAACGGCAACACCGCCAGCCAGTTTGGCAACGCGCTCTTGCAGCTTCTCACGGTCGTAGTCCGACGAGGTTTCTTCGATCTGAGTGCGGATCTGAGCAACACGTGCTTCGATCTCGGCTTTCTCGCCAGCACCGTCGACGATGGTGGTTTCGTCTTTGGTGATTTCGATTTTCTTGGCGGTGCCCAGCATGTCCATGGTGACGGACTCGAGCTTCATGCCCAGATCTTCGCTGATGACCTGACCGCCGGTCAGGATTGCGATGTCCTGCAGCATGGCTTTGCGGCGGTCGCCGAAGCCCGGTGCTTTGACAGCAGCAATTTTCAGGCCGCCGCGCAGTTTGTTAACAACCAGAGTTGCCAGCGCTTCGCCTTCAACGTCTTCCGCGATGATCAGCAGAGGCTTCTGCGACTGGATCACCTGCTCGAGCAGCGGAACCATCGGCTGCAGCGAGGACAGTTTCTTTTCGTGCAGCAGGATCATGCAGTCGTCGAGCTCTGCGATCATCTTGTCTGCGTTGGTGACGAAGTAAGGCGACAGGTAGCCACGGTCGAACTGCATACCTTCGACAACATCGGTCTCGGTTTCCAGACCTTTGTTTTCTTCGACGGTGATAACGCCTTCGTTGCCAACCTTCTGCATCGCGTCAGCGATTTGCTGGCCGATTTCGGCTTCGCCGTTGGCCGAAATGGTGCCAACCTGAGCAACTTCTGCGCTGTCTTTGACTTCACGCGAAGCGTCTTTGATGCCTTCAACAACCTTGGCAGTTGCCAGGTCGATGCCGCGCTTCAGGTCCATCGGGTTCAGGCCAGCAGCAACCTGCTTCAGACCTTCGCGAACGATTGCCTGCGCCAGAACGGTTGCAGTGGTGGTGCCGTCGCCAGCTTCGTCATTGGTGCGGCTGGCGACTTCTTTCACCATCTGCGCGCCCATGTTTTCGAACTTGTCTTCCAGTTCGATTTCCTTGGCAACCGAGACACCGTCTTTGGTGATGCGCGGTGCCCCGAAGGATTTGTCCAGAACCACGTTGCGGCCTTTGGGGCCCAGGGTCACTTTAACCGCGTCGGCCAGAACATTGACGCCTGCCAGCATACGGTTACGGGCATCGGTGTCGAACTTGACGTCCTTTGCAGCCATGTTGTTTCTCCTTGAGAAATAAGTTGGAAATGAAGATCAGAGGAAGCGGTTCGCTTACTCGATGATCCCCATGATGTCGCTTTCTTTCATCATCAGCAGCTCTTCGCCGTTGACCTGAACCTCGGTGCCCGACCATTTGCCGAACAGAATCTTGTCGCCAGCTTTTACAGCCATCGCGATCAGTTCGCCGCTGTCCTTGCGCGCGCCTTCGCCGGTTGCGACGACTTCGCCTTCGCTGGGCTTTTCTTTTGCGCTGTCGGGAATGATCAGTCCGCCTGCGGTTTTCTCTTCGCTTTCTACGCGACGAACCAGCACACGGTCGTGAAGCGGTTTCAATGCCATCTTTGCAGCTCCTTGGGCTCAAAGTTTGTTATCCTCCCCTCGCCGATTGACGAGGCGTTAGCACTCGGGTCTCATGAGTGATAACGAGGCATAGCTAGGGAGTTGCAGGAAGCGAGTCAACAATATGTGAGAGATTTTTTTGCCCCGGCACAACGGACGGGTCGGAACGCAGCTCCTAGTCCGGCTGCTCCCAACTATATGCCCAGTGTTTCAGACCTTCCTGCCCCGCCTCGGACAGCGCATAGATGCCCTTTTCCACCTTCTCGAACCAGCCGTAGTGATTGTCATACATCAATCGGGTCGCCGCCGTGACACCTGTGGCCTTCGCAACATCGGCCCCCTTGCCCGCTCCGTATTCTGCCAGGTGGGCCGCGCATTTAAGCGCATCCTGCCTGTAGGCGGTTACGATACCATGGCGGGTGGCGCCCCCCGCGTTCGGGTCGCCCTGCAGCCGCTCGAACTCGCGCAACAATCGTCTGGCCCTGATCTTATCCTTGCGTGGCGCATATGGACCGGGATCGCACTGAACCTCGACCGTTCCATCAGAGCGCACGGTGATCAGACCCAGCCCCAAACGACGGCATAGCGCCAGGTTGTCTTTCAAAGCCCGACGCGCGGTCCTGCCCTTTGGCTTGCAGACCCCGATATAGACCTGATCGGTTACTTTCAGACGCGTTATGGCCTGGTGAAACAGCGCAAGGCTGAAGCGCAGCTTGAGTTCGACGATCACCGGCTCCTGCCCATCCCGCAGAGCGACAATGTCGGCAGCGCCGACCTCACCTTTCACGGTATATCCCTGACGTTCCAACAAGGCTTTGATGGGTGGATAGAGGTCCTGCTCAAGCTTCATGGTGCCATGCTATGCAGTTTCGCGCCGAATGCCAGCGGGTACTTGGAGACAAACCACATTGCGCGCCGCCAGAAAGCCAAGGTATGTCATGGATATATTCGCCCATTCCGAAAGATTCATCATGCGCCTTCTCAGCATCTGTCTCTGCCTGTTGCTTCCGATCACAGCCCACGCAACCTGTGAGGGGCGTGATCTGAGGCTTGATCTGTCGGCCGAAACGCAGGCCGAACTGGACAGGACAATCAGCGACATTCCCTTTCCGGAAGGCAACCACTGGATTGCAACAAAAGACGGCACCGTGCTGCATCTGATCGGCACCCTGCACACCAATGACGCCCGCATGGGCCCGGTGGTCGACCGTTTAACGCCCGTCCTGAGTCAGGCCGATGCGTTCTACTTCGAAGTCACCAAGAACGAAATGGACGCGTTCGAGAAGGACCTGTCCAAAGACTTCAGCCCGGTCCTGATCACGTCGGGCCCCACACTGGTTGATCTGATGTCCGAAGACGACTGGGCTGCGCTATCGGCGACACTGGCCGAGCGTGGGATACCAAGCTGGATGGCCGCAAAGATGCGCCCCTGGTTCCTGAGCATGATGCTGGGCATTCCACCCTGCCTGATGGACACACCCGAATTCGACAGAGGTATGGACACACGCCTCACCGAACTCGCTGAAAAACATGACATTCCTCAGCATTCACTTGAACGGATTGACGACCTGATTGCCCTGTTTGACAGCCACCCACTGGAGGAACAGGTCGCCTCGCTGGCACGGCTGGCCGGGGCGCTGCAGGCCGGAAATGACCAGATGATCACCATGGCCAACGCCTATATCGAAGAACAGCACGCCGCGATCATGGAGCTTGCGAAGATGCAAGGGCTTGAAGTATCCGGCCTGACCCCCGAGGAGTTCGACGCCGAATGGCACAACTTCGAGGATCAGCTTCTGGTACAGCGCAATGCGAACTGGATGGAGAAGATTCTGGAACTGAAGGATCAAACCGCGGTTATCGCTGTAGGGGCCGGACACCTGAGCAATGACTACGGATTGCTGAATCAGTTACAGCAGGCGGGATACACATTGGAACGCGCTGAATTCTAGGAGTTCAGACCAAGGGTCGCAGCATCTTTCGTTCCGGGTGACAACCGGGTTTGACCGCCCTATAAGGCGCGCAAATCCATATTCCTCAGGACACGAGACATGACAACGCTTGTATTTGGCCACAAATCTCCCGACACCGATTCCACGGGTTCTGCGATCCTGTGGTCGTGGTATCTGAACGAAGTGAAAGGTGAACAGGCCCAGCCCGTGCTGCTGGGGGAACCCAACACCGAAGCCGCATTCATGCTGGAACGCTGGGACCTGCCCAAACCTCAGATCATCGAAGACGTGGCCGAGGGTGCACCGGTTGTCATCGTCGACACCAACAACCCCGCCGAGCTGCCCGCCAGCATCAACAGCGCCGACATCCGCGCCATCATTGACCACCATAAATTGGTCGGCGGCCTTGAGACCAAAGGCCCCATCGACATCACGGTGCGCCCGCTGGCCTGCACGGCGACTATCATGGTCGACCTGATGGGTGACGATGCCGCCAAGATGCCTGACGCAATCAAAGGTGCTGCCCTGACCTGTATTTTGTCGGACACTTTGGAATTCCGCTCGCCCACCACCACCGCGCATGACCGCGCCGTGGCCGAGAAACTGGCCACCGAACTGGGGCTGGACGTGTCGGCCTATGCCGCCGATATGTTTGCGGCGAAATCGGATGTATCGTCTTTCTCGGATGCCGAGCTGATCCGCATGGACAGCAAGGAATACGAGGTTGACGGTACCAAGTTCCGGGTCTCGGTTTTGGAGACCACCGCCCCCGGCGTCGTACTGGATCGCAAGGACAGCATCGTGAACTCGATGGCCGACGTTGCTAAGGAAGACGGCGTTGATCAGGTGTTGCTGTTCGTGGTCGATATTCTGAACGAAGAAGCGACGCTATTGGTTCCGAACGGTCTGGTCAAAGGCGTTGCCGAGAAAAGTTTTGGGGCATCCGTAGATGGCGACGCCGTGGTATTGCCGGGTATCATGAGCCGGAAAAAGCAGATCATTCCGAACCTCAAGGTCTGATTTCCGGCCACCGAGGGCGCCCAATTCGGGCGCCTTTCATTTTGCGAGGCTCTGCCTCGCGCTCCGGGATGTTTTTGGCCAGATGAACGGGGGAATGTGATTTCATCTGTCGGACCCGTGGCGGCACCCATGGCAAAATCTGTCCGGCTCTGCCATAGGCTTTTGCATCTTGCATTCCATGCTGTACAAGGCGCGCCATGACCCAGATCGTTTCTTCACTCGCCGAAATCTCTGACCGCTACAAAGCGTTGTTCGTTGATTTGTGGGGATGCGTCCACAACGGGATTACGGCATACCCTGAGGCCGTTGCAGCGCTGCAGGCGTATCGCCAAAACGGGGGCACCGTGGTTCTTGTGACCAATTCCCCGAAGCCGCGCGCGGGCGTTGCGACCCAGCTGTCACAGTTCAACGTACCCTCGGATGCGTATGACACGATCGCCACCAGCGGCGACTCGGCCCGTTCGGCGATGTATCGCGGCGCGGTTGGCGACAAGGTCTATTTCATGGGGGACTGGCAGCGCGACGCCGGATTCTTCGAACCTTTGAGACTTTTGGATCATCCGATCCACATTGAGCGCGTTGCGTTGGATGAGGCCGAGGGCATCGTTTGCTGCGGCCCGTTCGACCCGATGGCGGACCCAGATGTGAACCGGGCCGATTTTCTGTATGCCAAACAGAAAGGGCTGAAGCTGCTCTGTGCCAACCCGGATATCGTGGTGGACCGGGGGGAAACCCGCGAATGGTGCGCCGGAGCGCTGGCGCGACTGTATACCGAGATGGGTGGAGAAAGCCTGTATTTCGGCAAGCCACACCCGCCGATCTACGATCTGGCCCGGCGCAGGTTGCAGGAACTCGGAATTGATGCCTCGGATTCCGAGATACTCGCCATTGGCGACGGGCCACAAACGGACATCGCCGGGGGCATGGGCGAGGGCATTGACACCCTGTTCATTACAGGCGGTCTGGCAGCTGCTGAGACCAAAACGTCGCACCATCCGGATGAAGACGCTTTAAGGGCGCATAACGAAAAAGAACAGATCAACCCAACCTTCTCGATAGGGCGGTTGAGGTAGTAAAAAAGACTTGATTTTCTGCAGCTGCGAAGTAATAAAGTTGCCGACGAGCAGCGAATGATGGTTTTTTGTTGCTCTTATGATCTCGAATGAGGGCAGCATGTTGGATAACCTTCCGCGCGGAACGATTTGTATCGAAGACATCGAAATGGGCATGTCACGGCACCTTCGCAAAGTGGTAACCGATGAAGACATCGAGATGTTCGCCCAAGTGTCGACCGACCGAAATCCGGTTCATCTGGACGATGACTATGCACGCGATACGATATTCGAAGGCCGTATTGCGCATGGGATGCTTACCGCAGGTCTGATCTCTGCCGTGATCGGAGAACAGCTGCCCGGCCACGGGACTGTTTACATGGGTCAATCGCTCAAGTTCCTCGCTCCGGTGCGTCCGGGCGATATGGTCTATGCCGAGGTCAAGGTAATCGATATCGATTTCGCCAAACGCCGGGTCAAGCTGGACTGCCACTGCGCCGTCGAAGGTAAGAAGGTGCTGATAGGAGAAGCCATGGTGCTAGCGCCCAGCCGCAAGTTTGATTGACGTTTAGGAAGTCTGCCCTTCGTTAAAACGTGACCCTGCACTAATCGAACAAACGCTACGCATCAGTCACATTGTTGCCGGATTGCTTTTTTATAGCTGGTTGCGTTTATAGCGTAGAGGTCACTGGAGAATGAAAACATTCTTTTTGTTTTCAATTTCTTATGCTGCATTTGCGGCAGTATTAGCCTTGCTCGTTCGTGAGAATGCCGCCATCTTGCTCGATCTCGAACTGACAAAGCTCCTCGCACTGACATGGCAGTTCATAAATTATCTCAAGCTCCTCGGCATTGCTGTTCTGGTGTTCCTATATTTTTCCCGACACAGCGGTTTGCGGGCAAGGATTGTCAGAACCCTGTACGCTTTTTTTGGGTGCCTTCTTTTTTGTGCCGCGTTCTCGATTACCAAAACATCGATCCCATACCTGATGCCATTCTATGCGGACGAAATACTCGCCAATATAGACAACATTCTCCATTTTGGCGTCGACCCGTGGGAAATTGCGCACCGTGCATCCGCTTATGTGACACCAAGCCTTGTCGAAACAATATACTTTACGATCTGGATTCTGCCGGCATTCTTCTTGCCGGTCATAATCGCACTTACTGACGAAAGCGAAGCGCGTCGAAATCGCTTTATGATACTTTATTGCACATGCTGGATTCTGTTGGGCAATGTGCTGGCGCTCGTATTTAGCTCGGTCGGTCCGATCTACTACGACCTGCTGTTGGGCGGCGACCGGTTTGCAGGTCTCTCTGATGCATTAGGGACATCGGGGCTCACCGACAGCAAACTCGGTAAGCTCCAGACCTTTCTCTGGCACGACTACGTTAGTCAAGCTCAGACGTTTGGGTCGGGCATCTCGGCCTTTCCGTCCGTACATGTTGGCGTAGCTATGGTCGTCGCCTTGTACATGGCCGAGCGGAGTATGTATTTGCTAATACCGGGACTGGTTTTCTTAATCGCGGTTTTGTTTTGTTCTGTTTTTAACGGGTGGCACTACGCGATAGACGGCTATGTTTCGATAGGCGTCATAGCTGTAGCATGGATTCTACTAAGACACCGGATATCTGCCGTACCAAAATTCGCCCCCACCAGACAGCATGGGTTGAGCTGATGTCAGGTTGCTCTGACTGTTATAGTACAGATTTGCCAGAATCAGATGCTTGAACCTGCCCGACAGTCCCGCTAGGCAAGCCTCATGCAGATCATTCGGGACTTCCAGTTTATCGAGCCAGAAGACCGTGGCGCGAGTGTTGCCATCGGAAATTTTGATGGCGTTCACCTCGGGCACCAGTCCGTTATTGATCTGGCGCGCAACGCAGCGCCGGATGCGCCTTTGGGGGTGATGACATTCGAACCTCATCCGCGAGAGTATTTTGCGCCTGATGCACCGCCCTTTCGTCTGATGCGCGGGAATGCCCGTGCGCACCGGCTTGAGAAGCTTGGAGTGAAAAAGCTTTATGAATTGCCGTTCAACGCCGCGTTGGCCGGGTTGACACCCGAAGCGTTCGCCAGAAACGTGATAAGCGACGGGCTGGGGTTGTCGCATGTCGTTGTCGGCGCGGATTTCTGCTTTGGCAAGGGGCGCAGTGGAACGCCTCAGGATTTGCTTCGCTTTGGCGACGAGATGGGGTTCGGCGTTACAATCGCGCCCTTGATGGAGCGATCCGAGAATGTGGTTTCGTCAACCGCGATCCGTACAGCTCTTTCAGAAGGCCGCCCGCGCGATGCGGCAACGATGCTTGGGCATTGGCACCGGATTGAGGGCGAGGTCGTCGGAGGCGAACAGCGTGGGCGTGAACTGGGATTTCCTACGGCCAACATGTCGATAGAGGGGCTGCACCCTCCAAAATTCGGTGTTTACGCTGTTCTGGTCGATGTTCTGGATGGCCCGCATCAAGGCAGCTATCACGGTGCAGCGTCGGTGGGAACGCGGCCAATGTTCCACGGTGAGGTTCCCAACATCGAAACGTTTCTGTTCGATTTTTCGGGCGATCTTTACGGAACAACGCTGTCCGTTGGACTGGTCGACTATCTGCGCCCTGAACTGACCTTCGACAGCCTTGACGAGTTGATCACGCAGATGGATGCGGATTGTGCGCGTGCCCGAGAGATATTGGCCAACTCATGACCACCGACCCGATTGATCGTGCTGGTCTTGCGCCTCGATATTGGGAGCGAAAGCCACTTCGCAAGATGAACCAACGCGAGTGGGAAGCCCTGTGTGATGGGTGTGGAAAGTGTTGCCTCAACAAATTGGAGGACGAAGATACGGGCGAGGTCGCGCTGACCTGCGTCGCCTGTCGTCTTCTGGATGACGATACCTGCCGGTGCACGCAATATGATATCCGCCACCAATTCGTGCCCGAATGCATCGTCATGAGGCCCGACAATATCGACGATCATGCCTATTGGCTGCCACAGACCTGTGCCTATCGGCTGCTGTGGGAAGGCAAACCTCTTTACGACTGGCACCCGTTGCTGTCTGGTACGCCCGATAGCGTCCATGCCGCCGGAGTATCTGTGCAAGGGCGTACCGTGTCCGAGTTCGAAACACCCATGGAAGAATGGGAAGACTACATCATCGAGGAGCCGAACTGATGTATTTTGCCTCTGACAATTCCGGGCCCGTTCATCCGGAAGTTCTGGCTGCATTGGCCGAGGCCAATCAGGGCTACCAGATGGCGTACGGTGCCGACACGCTGATGAACGAAGTACGCGATCAGATCCGCGGTGTTTTCGAAGCTCCGGGCGCAGCTGTTTATCTGGTGGCTACGGGGACGGCGGCGAATTCGCTGGCGTTGGCGACGCTGAGCAAGCCATGGGAAACCGTGTTCTGCTCGCCTGTCGCTCATATCCATGAGGATGAGTGCAACGCGCCCGAATTCTACACTGGTGCCAAGCTGACACTGGTGCCGGGTAGCGACAAGATGACCCCCGAAGCGTTGACCAAGTCCATCGAGGGGGAAGAAACCCGCGGCGTGCATGGTCCTCAACGCGGGCCAGTCTCGATCACACAGGTTACCGAGCGCGGCTCGGTTTACTCGCTGGGCGAACTTCAAGCATTGTGTGGTGTTGCCAAGAAGTATGGGCTGCCGGTGCATATGGACGGCGCACGCTTTACCAATGCTCTGGTCGCTTTGAATTGCTCACCGGCAGAGATGACGTGGAAAGCCGGTGTCGATGCGGTCAGTTTTGGCGGCACCAAAAACGGACTGATGGGTGTCGAAGCCGTCATCTTCTTTGACGAAAGCAAAGCCTGGGAATTCGAGCTGCGGCGCAAGCGCGGGGCGCATCTGTTTTCCAAGCACCGTTACCTGTCGGCCCAGATGGCCGCCTATCTGCAGGACGATCTCTGGCTTAAATCGGCACGTAAGGCCAATGACAATTGCGCGCGTCTGGCGGATGGGCTGCGCACGGTCGGGGCAGAATTCTTGCATGAACCCCACGCAAATATGATTTTCGCAAGCTTTCCCCGCAGCCAGCACAAGCGCCTGCACGAGGCAGGCGCAGTGTATCATCTATGGGATGGCTCGCTGGACGGTGCGGATGAAGACGAGATGTTGGGCTGCCGCCTTGTCTGCGACTGGTCCATCGAATCCGATCAGATCGACCGGTTTCTGAGCCTCTTTTAGTCGTGCCCCCCTGCCCCGCTATTTCAACTCGGCCAGATGTCTGTCCAGGTCGTCCAGACGGTCCTGCCCCCAAAACCTCTGATCATCCGGCATAATGTAAAAAGGCGCCCCGAAAACTCCCCGGTCCACGGCTTCCTCGAGATTGGAGGCATAGGTTTCCGCCCCCACCAACAGACCGCTATCGGCGAGATTTGGATTAAACCCGGCCTGCTCCAGACAATCGCGGATAACGCCATCATCGGCGATATCCTTTTCCTCAGCCCAGCACGCTCGCAGGAACGAATGGCAGAGCTTTCCGACATCCCCCGATCCATCCTGAATCGCAGCGATCACAGCATAAGAGGACGGCGCCATGTTGGTCGGCCAGTGCGCAGGCTGCAGGTTCAACGGCATATCCAGGTTGCGCGCCTGACGCACAAGCTCTTGCGCGCGGTATTCGATGCGTGAGATATGCCGATCCTTTGGGGGAACTCCTCCGGTTCGGCCAAACAGAGCAATGATATCCAGCGGTTTATAGTTGATCGTCGCCCCATGCTTGGCTGCAATCTCTTCAAGTCGCATCCCAGCCAGATAGGAATAGGGTGAGAGTGTCGCAAAAAAGTAGTCAATCCGGGTCATGTTCACTTTCTCCGCTGCGTTATCTTTGCGGGACGGTAGACCCATGCTAAGCGGTGTCAACATCACGAATCTGTCACATTGCCACTGCTGCCCGGGGAAAATCAGCCGATGCCGACACTTCACGAACCCAAGCTTATCGCTGGGAACGCCAATCTTCCGCTTGCCGAAACCATTGCCCGCCGCATGAGCCTGCATCGTGGCGTTGATCAGGGTCTGGTCGATGCGCGGGTCGAACGGTTCAACGATGGCGAAATTTTCGTCGAGGTGTTCGAAAACGTGCGTGGCGAGGATATGTTTATCATCCAGCCCACCTCGAACCCCGCCAATGACAACCTGATGGAACTGCTGATCATCGCCGACGCCCTGCGCCGTTCATCCGCAGCACGCATCACCGCCGTCATTCCTTACTTTGGGTACGCCCGTCAGGATCGCCGGACCAAAGCGCGTACACCCATCAGTGCCAAACTGGTGGCCAACATGCTGACCGGAGCAGGTATCGAGCGTATTTTGACTATGGATCTGCACGCGGCCCAGATTCAGGGCTTTTTCGATATGCCCGTCGACAACCTTTACGCCTCGCCGATCTTTGCCCTGGACGTGAAGAAGCAATTCAAGGATCAGATGGACGATCTGATGGTGGTTTCGCCCGACGTCGGCGGCGTAGCCCGCGCGCGTGAATTGGCCAAACGCATCAATGCGCCCCTCTCGATCGTCGACAAGCGTCGTGAGAAAGCAGGCGAAGTGGCCGAGATGACCGTGATCGGGGATGTGAAGGATAAAATCTGTCTGATCGTTGACGATATCTGCGACACCGCCGGCACCCTGTGCAAAGCGGCGCAGGTGCTGATGGATAACGGCGCCAAGGAAGTGCATTCCTATATCACCCATGGCGTCATGAGTGGCCCCGCAGTCGAGCGCGTGACCAACTCGGTCATGAAATCACTGGTCCTTTCGGATACGATCCAGCCAACGGCCGAGATCGACAAAGCGTCGAATATCCGCATCGTACCCACGGCACCGATCTTTACCCAGGCGATCCTGAACATCTGGAACGGCACCAGCGTCTCATCCCTGTTTGAGGACAAGACGCTGACCCCGATCTACGAGTCGCTTTATCATATGGATTGATCAGAGAAGCTGCTGATTGCCATATCTGCCATTTGCAATCATGACGGCCTGCCTATTCGGCGACCGTCATGATTTCATCCAGCGGCTTTTTCATCTTTGCAACTTTCGGTACCTTCGCGTCTTCACTCGGATGACCGACAGCCACAATCATGATCGGTTTTTCGTGATCCGGACGGTCCAGGAGTTTGTTCAGGAACTTCATCGGATTGGGTGTATGGGTCAGCGAGACCAACCCAGCGTGATGCAACGCCGTCAGCAGGAAGCCCGTCGCAATACCCGTACTCTCAGGCACATAGTAATTCTTGAACCGCATCCCGTCATCGAAATGGCCCCATCTCTGAGCAAATATCACAATTAACCACGGCGCATCTTCCAGGTGCGGCTTCTGGTCATTTGTTCCAATCGGTTCCAGCGCTTTCAGCCATTCATCCCCTGCACCGCCGTCATAGAACTTGCGTTCCTCTTCTTCCGCTTCCTCCCGAATGCGGCGCTTCATCTCGGGATTTGAAATCGCGACGAAATGCCAGGGCTGATGGTTGGCCCCCGACGGCGCGGTTCCGGCTGCCCGAATGCACTCTTCAATCACGGCGCGTGACACGGGGCGGTCCGAGTAGTCGCGCACAGTATGACGACGCCTCATCTTATCATAGAACGCCAGCGCTTCGGACAGCATATCATCATCCGACAAATCCATCCGGTCCGGAAGGTCCAGGGCTTTGTATTCAATATGTTCTCTTGCAAACACCTGTAAGGTCCTCCGGTTGTTCTCGCTCGTCTCAAAGATGGCAAAATAGTTTATGGAACGACATGCGAAGGGGTGCAATCTTCTGACAAGAACAAGATTGCGTCAGGAGATATCCCAATCATCCTCATGCGAAACTTCTCCGATCGCAGTCCAGGCCACCCGAATTCTCGCGATGCGCGTATCGGACCAGGTGCGGAACACCGCATCAAATCCTTCTGGAGTTATATCTTCGGCCTGAACTTCCGCACGCAAAGCGGAAGATGTATCCACATCCCAAAGCGCCACGCCGATCTGCACGATTGGCACCGACCGAAACGGCTCAGTGAACCGAATAGCCGTGCGCCGCTCCCGTGCGCCTTCTCCGGTCCACATATCTCCACCATCCGCGAAATCCGAGAACAGAACGGATTCGCCCTGATCGATACCGATTGGGTGAGTTTGAAATTTCTTCATCGTGTCGTCTTTTCTTTCAATTCCGGCACCTTACACCGCACCTTTGACGAAATCACGACAAAAAACGGCCCCGCAGATACGGGACCGTTCGGAGTGTTCAGAATGTCATGAACCCTTACAGGCTCATATGCGTTCCAAGGGCTTCCATATCGGCCAGCAGCTTGGCGGCATCGTCAACGACCGACTGATCGTCACCCGCCTTTGCAGCCTCGTGAGAGGCGCGGGCATCGGCGATCAGGTCATCCAGATGCGACCGGGTCACCTCGGCAACCGGAATGGCCTTTTCGGCCAAAACCGACAGGCCATCGCCGTTGATCTGGGCAAATCCGCCGGTGACCAGGTATTCGCTGGCTCCTGCGGGTGCCTCGACCTTCAGGATGCCCGGGCGCAGGGTGGTGATGGTGGGGGCATGATCGGGCATTGCCGTCATGTCTCCGTCCGCGCCGGGGATCTGGACCGCGGTGGCCTCAAGCGAAGCAAGGCTCCGCTCGGGGCTGACGAGGTCGAATTGCATCGTGTTTGCCATCAGGGATACTCCTTAGGCGGCTTCTGCGGCCATCTTCTCCGCTTTGGCGATCACTTCTTCGATGCCGCCAACCATCAGGAAGGCCGCTTCGGGCAGGTGATCGTATTCGCCAGCGACAACCGCTTTGAACGACGCGATGGTCACATCCAGAGGAACCTGAACGCCGGGCGAACCGGTGAAGACTTCGGCCACGTCGAACGGCTGCGACAGGAAGCGCTCGATCTTACGGGCACGCGCCACGGTCAGTTTGTCCTCTTCCGACAGTTCGTCCATGCCGAGGATGGCGATGATGTCCTGCAGCGACTTGTAGCGCTGGAGGATCTGCTGAACGTCGGTCGCAACCTTGTAGTGCTCTTCACCAACGATGGCCGGGTCGAGCAGACGCGAGGTCGAGTCGAGCGGGTCAACCGCCGGGTAGATACCCTTTTCCGAGATCGCACGGTTAAGAACGGTGGTCGCGTCGAGGTGTGCAAACGAGGTTGCCGGCGCGGGGTCGGTAAGGTCGTCCGCAGGCACGTAGATCGCCTGCACCGAGGTGATCGAGCCCGACTTGGTCGAGGTGATGCGTTCCTGCAGGGCGCCCATGTCGGTGGCCAGTGTCGGCTGGTAGCCCACGGCCGAAGGAATACGACCCAGCAGAGCCGAAACTTCGGAACCCGCCTGCGTGAAGCGGAAGATGTTGTCGACGAAGAACAGAACGTCGGTACCGGACTGGTCGCGGAACTGCTCGGCCAGCGTCAGACCGGTCAGAGCAACACGCGCACGCGCTCCGGGAGGTTCGTTCATCTGACCGTAAACCAGAGCAACCTGCGATTCCGACAGGTTGTCCGGCTTGATCACGTTCGATTCGATCATCTCGTGATACAGGTCGTTCCCTTCACGGGTCCGTTCACCAACGCCCGCAAACACCGAGAAGCCCGAGTGCACTTTTGCGATGTTGTTGATCAGTTCCATGATCAGAACGGTTTTACCAACACCGGCACCGCCGAACAGGCCGATCTTACCGCCTTTGGCGTAGGGGGCCAGCAGGTCAACAACCTTGATGCCGGTTACCAGAACTTCAGACTCGGTCGACTGTTCGTCGAAGGTCGGTGCAGGCTGGTGGATCGCGCGGGCCTCAGTCGCTTCAACCGGGCCTTTTTCGTCGATCGGCTCGCCGACAACGTTCAGGATGCGGCCCAGGGTGGCGTTACCAACCGGAACCGAGATCGGTGCGCCGGTGTCGGTCACGGCTTCGCCACGGACCAGACCTTCGGTCGCGTCCATTGCGATGGTGCGGACGGTGTTTTCACCCAGGTGCTGAGCAACTTCCAACACCAGGCGCTTGCCGTTGTTGGTGGTTTCCAGCGCGTTCAGAATTTCAGGCAGCTGATCTTCGAAGTGCACGTCGACGACGGCCCCGATGATCTGTGTGACTTTGCCTTTTGCATTCGCCATGTTTCGTCTCCGGTATGTCTCTACAGCGCTTCGGCGCCGGAAATAATTTCAATCAGCTCGTTGGTGATCACGGCCTGACGCGAGCGGTTGAACTGGATCGTCAGCTTGTCGATCATCTCACCCGCGTTGCGTGTCGCGTTGTCCATTGCGGACATCCGTGCACCCTGTTCAGACGCTCCGTTTTCGAGCAGAGCCGAGAAGATCGCGGTCGCAACCCCCTTGGGCAGCAAGTCGGCCAGAATGGCCTCTTCGCTGGGCTCGTAGTCGAATACCGCACCGCTATCGTCACCCGTCGCTTCGTCTTCGAACGATGCGGGGATGACCTGCTGTGCCGTCGGGATCTGGGTCACAACATTGACGAACTTCGAGTAGAAGATCGTGGCAACATCGAACTCACCCCCGTCGAAACGAGACAGGACATCCTTGGCGATGTCTTGCGCATTGGAATAGCCCAGACGCTTGACCTCGCTTAGGTCGATATGACCAACGAACAGATCGGCAAAGTCGCGCTTGAGTGCGTCGCGACCCTTTTTACCAACGGTCAAGACCTTGACCGTCTTGCCTTTGCCGCGCAGCTCGTCCGCTTTGGCGCGGGCGAGCTTGGCGATGTTCGCGTTGAAGCCGCCGCACAGGCCGCGTTCAGCTGTCATCACAACCAGCAGATGGACATCATCGCTGCCCGTACCTCGAAGCAGCTTGGGAGCGCTGTCGCTACCCCCGACCGACGCCGCCAGCCCCGCCATCACGGCATTGAACCGTTCGGCATAAGGGCGCGAGGCTTCGGCAGATTCCTGGGCGCGGCGTAGTTTTGCTGCCGCGACCATCTGCATGGCCTTGGTGATCTTGCGGGTCGATTTGACCGACTCGATCCTGTTTTTAAGGTCCTTCAGACTAGGCATCGGAACCCCCTATCAAGCGAAGGTCGCGGCGTATTCGTCGATCGCTGCCTTGAGTTTGTCTGCTGCGTCACCTTTGATCTTCGGATCTTCGTCGGTGATCCACTTCAGCAGGTCAGCGTGCTTGCCGCGCAGGTGCGCCAGCAGGCCAGCCTCATAGCGGCCAACGTCAGATACGTCGATCTTGTCGAGGTAGCCGTTGGTGCCTGCGAAGATGACGCAGACGATTTCGGCGTTGGTCAGCGGCGAGTACTGCGGCTGTTTCATCAGCTCGGTCAGACGCGCACCACGGTTCAGCAGCTGCTGAGTTGCCGCGTCGAGGTCCGAACCGAACTGCGCAAACGCAGCCATTTCGCGGTACTGAGCCAGTTCCAGCTTAACCGGACCAGCAACCGATTTCATCGCATCGGTCTGAGCCGAGGAGCCCACACGCGAAACCGACAGACCGGTGTTCACAGCAGGACGGATGCCCTGGTAGAACAGTTCGGTTTCAAGGAAGATCTGACCGTCGGTGATCGAGATCACGTTGGTCGGAATAAACGCCGAAACGTCACCACCCTGAGTTTCGATAACCGGCAGAGCCGTCAGCGAGCCTGCACCGAAGTCTTCGTTCAGCTTCGCCGAACGCTCCAGCAGACGCGAATGGAGGTAGAAAACGTCGCCAGGATAGGCTTCACGTCCGGGCGGACGACGCAGCAGCAGCGACATCTGACGATACGATACAGCCTGTTTCGACAGGTCATCATAGATGATCAGCGCGTGGCGGCCGTTGTCACGGAAGTATTCAGCCATCGCAGTCGCGGCGTAAGGCGCAAGGAACTGCATCGGTGCCGGATCGGACGCGGTTGCGGCCACAACGATCGAGTATTCAATCGCGCCGGACTCTTCCAGTTTCTTCACCAGCTGCGCAACGGTCGAACGCTTCTGACCAACCGCAACATAAACGCAGTACAGTTTCTTCGACTCGTCGTCGCCTGCCGCGTCGTTATAGACTTTCTGGTTCAGGATGGTGTCCAGAGCCACAGCAGTTTTACCGGTCTGACGGTCACCAATGATCAGTTCCCGCTGACCACGGCCAATCGGGATCATCGCGTCAACCGATTTCAGGCCAGTTGCCATCGGCTCGTGCACCGATTTACGCGGGATGATGCCTGGTGCCTTAACGTCTGCAACGCCTCGCTTGGAAGCATTGATCGGGCCTTTGCCGTCCAGCGGATTGCCCAGACCGTCCACAACGCGGCCCAGCAGTTCGTCACCGATCGGAACGTCCACGATCGAGTTGGTGCGCTTAACAGTGTCACCTTCTTTGATGTCACGGTCGGAACCGAAGATAACGACACCGACGTTGTCGCTTTCCAGGTTCAGCGCCATGCCCATGATGCCACCGGGGAATTCGACCATCTCACCGGCTTGCACGTTGTCCAGGCCGTATACACGGGCAATCCCGTCACCGACGCTCAGCACGCGGCCGATCTCGGCCACTTCGGCTTCCTGACCAAAATTCTTGATCTGGTCCTTCAGGATTGCAGAAATCTCTGCAGCTTGGATTCCCATTTATCCGACCTCTTTCATTGCATTCTGTAGGGAGTTCAGCTTCGAACGGATCGAGCTATCGATCATTTTCGAGCCCACTTTAACGACAAGACCGCCGATGAGGCTTTCATCCACGGTCGCATTGATTGTCACGGTCTTGCCCACACGCTCGGACAGCGTTTTGGACAGTTTATCCATTTGAGTCTTGGTCAGCGCCTTGGCCGAGGCGACATCGGCGGTCACTTCACCGCGCTCGTCGGCCAGCATGTCACGCAGAACCTGAACCAGCTGCGGCACGACAAACAGGCGGCGCTTCTGCGCCATCAGACCCAGCGTGTTGCGCAGGATGGCGTGCAGGCCCATCTTGTCTGCAACCGCGGTGATTGCGCCTTCCTGTTCGGCACGCGAAATCAGAGGCGAAGCGATCAGGTCGCGCAATTCGGCGCTTTCACCCAAAGCTGCTGCCAGATCGTTGATTCCGGTTTCCAGACCTGCAAGGTCATTATTCTCTTTGGCGATCTCGAAGATCGCGGTGGCATAGCGCTCGGCGATGCCTGTGGAAATCGAAGCTGGTTCGGACACGTCCACCCTTCCGATATTTGAGGCCCCGAATTCGCGTTGCGGCAGCTACCCCGGGGGCGTGAAGAAACCCCGTCCATAAAGGGCGGGGATCAAAATCACCGGGGATGTAGCAGAGGTGTTCCAACCAAGCAATACGCTATAGCGGTAACAGATTTATCCACAAATCTTTATTTTTCATACACTTAAGGCAAGTGCGACCCTTTGGACCGGTTGCGGCAGTTGAAAAATGTTACGAATATGCAGGTTTTTGCGATTCCTGTGACTTTTTTCCCGCATTTTTTCCATTCGAAATGCGCCGGATTGTCACGCAGGCTTCAACAAACCGTCCAACGCCTTGATCGGGCGTTTCGCGGTGTGTTTGGTCACGCTTCCGCTGGGCGGACGAATGAGTTTGCTGACTTCAACCATTAGAACGCCTCCGGCCATGACAGTTGGAATGCGCTGCCCGGTTTTCTCGATCAGGCTACCGGATTTCAACCAGAACCGACGGAAAGAGGGCGGCAGATAAAGAGCCGAGCAATGGTTTTCGGGAACAAAGTGATGCGCACGCAGCTGGTTCTCAAGCTGCGTGGCTGAATAGGGCCGCCCAAAGCCAAACGGTGTTCGGTCTGACCGAGACCAGAGCCCGGACCGGTTCGGCACCACAAACAGCGCCCGGCCGCCGGGACCCAGCACGCGCCAGCATTCCTCGAGCAGCTGGCTGGGTCGGCCTGAGGTCTCAAGCCCATGCATCACCACCAGCTTGTCCACATGGCCGGTCTCGATGGGCCACATAGTCTCTTCCGTCAGGACCGAGACATTGGGCATCCCGGCAGGCCATGGCATCACACCCTGAGGGCCCGGCATCAGCCCGATCACGCGGCGCGCATCCGCTAAATAAGGGCGCAACAAGGGCACGGCAAAGCCGAAACCGACCACGGTCTGCCCCTTGGCTTCGGGCCACAGGTCAACCAATCGCCCGCGGATCGCCGCCTGCGCCGCCCGGCCCAGGGTGCTGCGATAGTAAAAATTCCTCAAATCCTGCACATCAAGATGCATTGCGGACACCCGGTCAATCGGCTTAGCTTGGCGCAGTCTAGCAATGAAAGGGCAAAAGGCCATGCCTCTTGAGATCGTTACCGTCCCTTGCCTCAGCGATAATTACGCCTTTCTCGCTCATGACCCGGTCAGCGGCGAGACCGCACTGGTCGACGCCCCCGAGGCGGCCCCAATTCTGGCCGAACTGGAGACGCGTGGCTGGCAGCTGAGTCACATCCTGCTGACCCATCATCATTGGGATCATGTGGATGGTCTGCCCGCCATCCTGGACAAGCAGCCCGCGCGCGTGATCGGCGCAAAAGCGGATGAACACCGATTGCCAAAACTCGATCAGGCCGTGGTCGAGGGCGACACCTTTTATATCGGCGGCGAACCCGTCGAGGTTATGGATGTGCCAGGCCACACTATCGGGCATATTGCATTCTATATGCCACAGACGGGCGTTGTGTTTACCGCAGACAGCCTTATGGCGTTGGGATGTGGGCGGCTGTTCGAGGGGGAGCCTGCGCAAATGTGGGCGTCGCTGAGCAAACTGGCGGCCCTTCCGGATGAAACAATTGTATGCTCAGGTCACGAATATACCCAATCGAATGCAAAATTCGCCCTGACAATCGACCCCGACAACCCTGCCCTGCAGGATCGCGTGGCTGATATTAACCGCGCCCGCGCAGCCGGAGAGCCTACTGTGCCTTCCATTCTGGCGTTGGAAAAGGCAACAAACCCGTTCCTGCGGGCCACCGATCCCGCGATTCAGGCGCATCTGGGCATGGAGAACGGCGATCCCGCCTCAGTTTTTGCCGAGATCCGATCTAGAAAAGACCAGTTTTAGTGCCTATTTGCCGCTCTTCACGGCCACGGTCACAACAAATGTGACTGTCAAGTGAAAGAAAACCCTTGAAGCCGGGGCGCTATCAACCAAACTCTAATAGTATGAGGACATGGTTGGGATGGGGATCCGGCCGATACTCGACCCCCTTCCGGCCCAATATAGAGGAGCACCCGCGTGCCTTCATTCTCGAGCACACTGGAACAAGCCATCCACGCGGCCCTTGCGGCGGCGAATGAACGGCGACATGAATTCGCAACGCTAGAGCATCTGCTGCTGGCGCTGCTGGAAGAACCCGATGCGGTACGCGTCATGAAAGCGTGCAGCGTTGATCTGGATGAATTGCGCAGCACACTGGTCGAGTTCATAGACGAGGACCTGTCAAATCTGGTCACCGACATCGACGGCTCCGAAGCAGTACCAACGGCCGCCTTCCAGCGCGTCATTCAGCGTGCCGCCATCCATGTGCAAAGCTCGGGCCGGACCGAGGTGACCGGGGCGAATGTACTGGTCGCCATATTCGCTGAGCGCGAAAGCAATGCAGCGTATTTCCTGCAAGAACAGGACATGACACGCTATGACGCGGTGAACTTCATAGCTCATGGCGTAGCCAAAGACCCCGCTTATGGTGAGAATCGCCCGGTAACTGGCGCCGATGAAGCCGAAGATGAGGCTCAGCCCGTCGCCAATGATGCCGATCCGAAGGAAAGCGCGCTTGGCAAGTACTGCATTGATCTGAACGCCAAGTCCCGTGCCGGGGATGTCGATCCACTGATCGGGCGCTCGGACGAGGTTGAGCGCTGCATTCAGGTGCTGTGCCGTCGGCGCAAGAACAACCCGCTGCTGGTGGGTGATCCCGGCGTCGGCAAAACCGCCATCGCCGAAGGTCTGGCACATAAGATCGTAGCCGGCGAGGCCCCGGACGTTCTATCGGAAACCACGATCTATTCACTGGATATGGGTGCCCTGCTCGCAGGAACCCGCTATCGCGGTGACTTCGAGGAGCGGCTGAAAGCGGTCGTGACCGAATTGGAAGAGCACCCGGATGCGGTTCTCTTCATCGACGAAATTCACACCGTGATCGGTGCCGGTGCGACCTCAGGTGGCGCGATGGATGCGTCAAACCTACTGAAGCCGGCGCTTCAGGGGGGCAAACTGCGCACCATGGGCTCGACCACTTACAAGGAGTTCCGTCAGCATTTCGAAAAAGACCGCGCGCTCAGCCGCCGATTCCAGAAAATCGACGTGAACGAGCCTTCGGTCGAGGATAGCGTGAAAATCCTGCGCGGCCTGAAACCTTATTTCGAAGAGCATCACTCGATCAAATATACCGCCGATGCGATCAAGACGGCGGTCGAGCTGTCGGCCCGCTATATCAACGACCGCAAACTGCCCGACAAGGCCATCGACGTGATCGATGAGGCCGGGGCGGCACAGCATCTGCTGGCCGAAAGCAAGCGTCGCAAGACCATCGGCGTCAAAGAGATTGAGGCGGTGGTTGCCAAGATCGCGCGTATTCCGCCCAAGAACGTCACCAAGGACGATGCCGAAGTTCTGAAAGATCTCGAAACCTCGCTGAAACGCGTGGTGTTCGGTCAGGATGAAGCGATTGAGGCCCTATCCAGCGCCATCAAACTGGCCCGCGCCGGTCTGCGTGAGCCCGAAAAGCCCATCGGAAACTACTTGTTTGCCGGTCCGACCGGTGTGGGTAAAACTGAGGTGGCGAAACAGCTTGCCGATACTCTGGGTGTCGAACTGCTGCGCTTCGACATGTCGGAATACATGGAGAAACACGCGGTCAGCCGTCTGATCGGTGCGCCTCCGGGGTATGTCGGGTTCGATCAGGGCGGTCTGCTGACCGACGGTGTTGATCAGCATCCTCACTGCGTATTGCTGTTGGATGAGATCGAAAAAGCGCATCCGGACGTTTTCAATATCCTGTTGCAGGTGATGGATCACGGCGAACTGACTGACCACAATGGTCGCACCGTAAACTTCCGCAATGTGGTCCTGATCATGACTTCGAATGCGGGCGCTCAGGAGCAGGCGAAGGCCGCGATCGGCTTTGCCCGTGACCGGCGCGAAGGCGAAGACACCGCCGCCATCGAGCGCATGTTCACGCCGGAATTCCGCAACCGTCTGGACGCCGTGATCTCGTTCGCGCCGCTACCGAAAGAGGTCATTTTGCAGGTCGTCGAGAAATTCGTGCTGCAGCTTGAAGCTCAGTTGTTGGATCGTGGTGTGACCATTGATCTGACACCCAGAGCCGCCGAATGGCTGGCCGACAAAGGCTATGATGACAAGATGGGTGCGCGTCCTCTGGGCCGTGTCATTCAGGAACACATCAAGAAACCGCTGGCCGAGGAACTGCTGTTCGGCAAGCTGGCCAAGGGCGGTGTGGTTCGTGTCTCGGTCAAGAAAGGTGAACTGAGCCTGGAAATCCTGGGTCCCGATCAGCCGCGTATACCCGGTGACAAGCCGCCATTGCTAACCGCAGATTAATGCGATCAGCTTTTCCTGTGGTGATCCTGCTCGCCGCCTCTCCGGTGGCGAGCGAAATTCGCCTGGAAATACCGGTAGACTGCCAACTGGGCAAAACCTGCCATATCCAAAACTATTTCGATCACACTCCAACCGGAAAGTTCCGCGATTTCCGTTGCGGGTCACTGACCTATGACGGTCATACAGGCACTGATTTTGGCCTTCCAACGCTCGCGAACATGAAGAATGGTGTGGATGTTCTGGCAGCAGCGCCCGGCAAAGTACGCGCCGTTCGGGATGGTATGCTTGATAAGAAATTCGACCCGAACGCCGCTAACGATGTTGAAAACCGCGAGTGTGGCAACGGGGTCGTAATTGAACATGATGATGGTTGGGAAACCCAATATTGTCACTTGCTGCGTGGATCGGTTGCGGTTGCACCTGATGATCTGGTGGAAACCGGCTCGGTTCTGGGCAAGATAGGATTAAGTGGAAAGACCCAGTTTCCACATCTTCACCTCTCGGTACGCAAGAATGGCCTTCCCGTCGATCCATTCGTTCCGAACGGCGGCAACGGTTGCGAAGATTCGGATGCCTCTCTTTGGGCGACACCTCTGGAATACGTTTCAAGCGGTCTTCTTTCGGTTGGTTTCTCACAAGGCATTCCGTCATACGAGGCGGTATTGGCCGGAACCGCAGCTGAAACCAAACTGCCCACATCCGCCGGCGCGATTGTTTTATACGGCCATGCCTTTGGCGGCCGCGCCGGAGACGTTATTCGGCTTGAAATATTCGGGCCTGATGGTGAATTTCTCTCGGAAGACATGGTACTGGATAAAACGCAGGCACAACTCTACCGTGCGACCGGGAGGCGATTGTCGGATACACGTTGGGAAGCCGGTGAGTATCGCGGCGTGGTAACGTTGATCCGCGAGGGAACGGCAATAAGCAAAAAGGCGACGTCTGTAACCGTACGTTGAGCGTTATCGCTCTGTCAGTTTCAACTCGATCCGGCGGTTCTGAGCGCGCGCCTCGGGTGTGTCCTCGGGATTGACGGGCTGGAACTCTCCGAACCCGTTCGCGGCCAGCCGGTCCGGCGGAATGCCCAGCGCATCGACCATGTAGCGGACCACCGACAAGGCGCGGCCCTGGCTGAGTTCCCAGTTGTCGCGATACCGTCCGCTGCCTGCAAGTGGAACATTGTCGGTGTGCCCATCGACCCGGATGACCCAGTTCAAACCCTCGGGAATCTCTGCGGCAACACTTCGCAGGATATCGGCAACCTTCGCCACCTCCTGACGGCCTTCGGCAGACAGATTCGCCGATCCGGTCGCAAACAGAACTTCAGAGGAAAAGACGAAACGGTCGCCTTCGATGCGCACGCCTTCCTGATCACCAAGCACATCCCGCAGCCGCCCGAAGAACTCCGAGCGATAGCGCTGCAGATCCTCTGCCTGCGCGGTCAGTTCCTGATTTTGGCCCGCCAGTTTTTCGGCCTCGGCCTCCAGCCTGATGCGTTCAGCTTCCTCCAGAAGTCGGCGGCGCCGTTCTTCCGAGGCCGCGCGCGCCAAGGCCGCATTCAGGTCCTGACCGAGCGTCTGTATCTGGATTTCAGCTGCTTCATTGCGTTCTTCATAATCATCCAACAATGCCTGCAACGATCCCAACTGACTGCGCAATGCCGCCATCTGTTGATTTAACAGCGCTGTTTGGCGTTGCGCCTCGGTGGAGATTTCTTTCTCGGATGCAAGCGCGTCGCGAGCTATCGCCAGCAGCGCCGCGCGCTCCTCGGCCAGTGATCTTTGTTCGTCCGCGTTGGCCTGAGTTTGCGTTTGCGCCTCCAGCGCGGCCTGTAGCTGCGCCTTCAGTTCTTCTGCGTTTATCTCACCGAACTGACGTTCCAACTCTGCTTTTGCAGCCTGCGCGGCGGCCAGCAAGGTCAGTGTCTCTTCTGCCTCTTTGCGCTGAGCGTCCAGCGCCAACGTCATTGCGGTCAGTTCTGCATCCGCATCCTCAAGACGATCCCGCAGGGCTTCGGCTGCAGCGGCTTCAGCAAGGCGTGCCGCCTCTTCCTCGGTCAGTTGCTGTTCCAATTCAGTGATCTGAGCCGCCTGCGCATCCTTGTCAGTTTCAAGGTCAGCCACAAGCGCCTCAAGCGCTTCTCTCCGCGCTGCGGCCAGGCGAGCAGCTTCGGTCTGAGCGTCGATTTCCTGCCGGCTTTGGGCAAGTGCCAGATTCAAAGCCTCTTGTTCGCCCAGCAACTCATCGCGCTGTGTCTCCAGCGCTGCGATATCACCCTGTGCGCGTTCCTGATCCGCCAGCAGCGCAGCGACCTGCGCTTCAAAATCGGTAATGCGGTCTTGCGCCTGCGTCAGATCATCCTCGACCCGGTTCAGGGTCGCGTTCAACGTTCCAAGACGCGCTTGAAGACGACTGTTCTCGCGCTCTTCCAGACCCAGTGCTCCGGCCAGAGCAGCGATTTCGTCGGATAGCGCCGTCAGTTCATCTTCTTGCCCCGAGATGGTTTCGCGCAGCACAAACTGTATGACCATGAAGATGGTCAGCACAAAGGTCAGCACCATCAGCAATCCCGTCATCGCATCCACGAATCCGGGCCAGACCGAGCCCGAGAACCGTTGACCTGTGCGGCGGGAGAGAGCCATTCGTTACTCTCCTTCCGGGGGGGTGCGTACCGCGCCGCGTGGCAGGGTCAGCGCCTTGACCAGAAGTTCGAAATCCTTGCGCAATTCGTTCATGCTGTCTTGTCGACCAGCAGAGATTTCTTCGAGAATGCGCAGCAATTGCACATCCATCGACCGCAGGCGCATCCGGCTTTCGGCATCGATCCCCTCGCCCGCCCCATGTTCACGCATGTGATCCAGCAGCGCATCCTGCCCAAGCGCCACGCGTTCCAGTGCAGCGGTAACGCCTTCGGTCTGAGCCTGCCGCTGGTTCATTTCACTGATCGCGTCGACCAGTTGGCCCAGTTTGGTTGAGACGTCGGCCCGGTCGACCTCCTGCGCCGAGAACATATCCTGCAGCGCATCCATCTGCTCTGACATCGCGTCCAGTACCGGCGTCAGCACCGCCAGTTCCGCGCCACCTTCGTCACCAGCGGCAAAGCCGACACGGGTGATCGAGGACAACCACTCCTCCAGCTCTCGATAGAACCGATTCTGACCGTGACCGGCAAACAGCTCCAGCAAGCCAACGATCAGTGACCCGGCCAAGCCCAGCAGAGACGAACCAAAGGCCACACCCATACCCTGCAGCTGCGATTCCAGCCCCGTCATCAACCGGTTGAAGACGGCCAAACCTTCCTCGCCCTCCTGCGGATTCAGGCTGCGTATCGTGTCAACGATGGCCGGAACGGTTGTCGCAAGACCAAAGAACGTCCCCAGAAGACCAAGGTAGATCAGAACATTGGTGATATAGCGTGTGATTTCACGCTCTTCCTCGACCCGTTCGGCAACGGAATCGAGAATTGACCGGGTGGAACTGGAACTGATCTGCGACCGCGCGCCGCGTTCGCGCAGCAGCGAAGCAAGCGGGGCAAGCAATTGCGGCGGGCGCACATCGTCACGCTCGACCCCGCCTGCAAAGGCTTCGATCCAGCGAACCGATCCGATCAGCTGGGTGACCTGAAGGAAACACGCGGCCACACCGATCACAAAGACCAGCAAGATGAAACCGTTAAGATACAAGTTGGCCTGAATGACCGGCAGCACGTATGGCAGCGCCATGAACACGCCAAGCCCCGACAGCCCTATTGCGATCAGCATCATCAAGATTTGGCGGATCGGTTGTGAGAAATGCGGTCTCACGCCCTGTTGTGCCTGCGCCATGCGCGTGGCTCCCGGTATTGTCTGCTCTTCTTCTGGGCTGAACCTATCGAAGTTCGCCCTATGACGCCAAGAGTTTATGCGCTGATTGTCCGCACCCGTTGCGACAACCACTCAAGATCGGGATCGTGCAGCCCGATCTCGGTGAGATGCGAGGCTGTATTGTAGAGGTACTCGGTATTCGGTCCACGTCCGCCGACCGCATGAGCGATGATCCGGGCCTGTTCTTCCAAAGGCAGGCCGCCGCAATACTGAACGTGATGCGCATCGATGACGTAGGTCACCGCGTTCACAATCTGCCCACAGTCCAGATGTACATCCAGCATCCGCTCCAGATAGGCTGATGAAATCAGTTCGCGTTCACGCAGTTCGGCCAGCGTGCGCTCTTCGTGCCCGGCCTCGACGGCCAAAGCCAATCCAGTGCAGCGCGCGTCTGGCTGCTCGTCCAGCGCCAGAACGAGGCCGGGGTCTTCCTCGGTGCCGCGATGATGGATTGAGCGCATACAGAACGACCGCGCATATCCATGCAGCGTGGCGCGTTCGCTACGAGCCACAGGAAAGCCCGGATTCCACAGCAGCGATCCATAACCGAAAACCCACATCGTCATTGTACTGGTCCTTGCCCGTTTGGCCCTATAAACATCAAATCCGAGGCAGGAAAAAGGGCCATTCATCATGCGCCGTCTGATACGCGTTTTTGTATTTGTCGCCCTTGCGTGGAGCGCCTACTGGTTTGTCGCCGGGTACGGGCTGCGAAACGCTCTGACCGGCTGGTTCGACCGGCAGCAGGAACTGGGCTGGCAGGCTGATTTCTCGGATGCAACAACAGCCGGGTATCCGTTTCAGCACACCACGCGCCTGAACAACCCGGCTCTGGCCGATCCGGTGAATGGAACCGCGTGGAGCGCGGACTGGATCGAATTCCAAAGCCCCGCGATCTGGCCCGGTCGCCAGATGCTGCGCTTTGCCAGCACGCCGCAGCGTCTGTCTTACTTCGACCAGACCACGACGGTTCAGGCGGAAGAATTGCAGGCCGAACTGCACCTGCAACCCGGCGTCGCCTTGGTGCTTGAGAAAATGGCGCTGACGTCCAAGCGATGGTTGTTGACCACCGAAGGCGACCCGCAGGCCGGGGGCCAGACGTTGAGCATGGTGATGGAGCAGTCCGGTGCGCCCGACAGCTACGGTATTGCAGCGAAGATCGATGGCTTTACACCCGGAGACGACCTGCGGCGCCTGATGCGCTCGGCGTCGACCCTGCCGCAATCGTTCGAGACGCTGGAAATGAACATGTTCGTCACTTTCGACAAACCGTGGGATCGTACCGCGTTGGAACAGCGCCGCCCTCAGCCTGTCGCGATTGATCTGCGTTTGGCTGAAGTGAAATGGGGTGAGCTGCGTCTGTTCGCCACCGGCTCGCTGGATGTTGACGAACAGGGCATCCCGACGGGTGAAATCTCGATGAAAGCTGAAAACTGGCGCGACATGATCGCCATGGCAAACGCCGCAGGAGCGCTGCCCGATCAGGCGGTCGATCCTGTGACCCGCGCGTTGGGGTTCATGGCCGGTTTGGGCGGCAATCCGAACGCACTGGATCTACAACTGAATTTTCGCGATGGCTTTGTCGCCTTGGGACCATTGCCGCTTGGGCCTGCGCCGCGATTGGTGCTGCGCTAGCGGCAATACGCTCCACTGCGATAGCGCGCTGTGTCCAGATGGAAATGGTCCCGATGATACCGATCTGAGTTCGGCCCCAGCACCGTGCCAAAAGGCCCGCACGCGCCGCGCCAGACCTTGGTCAGCTGCTTCTTCGACGGGTTTTTGCGCCAGCCATTCAGAACCGTCACCACCTCACCATCGGCCATCTTGAAGCCAGAAATGTCGATGGCGCGGCCCTTGCCATGCTCTGATATCCGCGCGCCTTTGCGATTGTTCCGCGTGCGACATGCGTAATGTGCGGCAACCTGCAGTTCGACCACCGGGCCACGCCGCTTGAACGTGGGCTTGACAGTTTTATCGACCCATTTGTTGAGCGCCTGCGCGGTGCCGCAATCCATGGTCGAAGGACGGCTGAGTTTGACACCCGATACCGAAGTGATTTGCACTGCGTCCTTGACCCCACAGGCTTTGATCTTGCCTTTCACACGCCCGACAGCTTTGCCCTGAATGGCGATGTCTCCACAAACCGATGTTTTACGCAGCTTGCGTTTCTTGAAAAAGATCTGCCGCTCCAGTTCTTCAGGGCGCAAAAACGGTCTGATCGAATTCTCAGGCCCCAGAAACGACAATTCGGTCGGTCGGGCTGCAGCAGCCGTCACTTGCGGTGACGCGGGCCGCACGACGGGGCGTATCTTCGGACTAACCATCACCGAGACCGGCTCGGTGTTTCCCGGCCGTGTCATTGGCACGAGCGAGGATTCAGGCGCCGCCGCGCTTGCCGCCGTTGCCATAACAACCGCAAAGCCTATCCAAAAGCAGCACCTGAGCCCTCTCATGTCGATGTTTTTCCCCGTCCAAAGTCCGGCGCATCCGTGTCCTGGCCCGCGTCGATAATCCCTCGGCGGATCGCGCGCGTGCGCGTAAAATAGTCGAACAATTGCTCGCCGTCACCAGTGCGGATAGCCCGTTGAAGCGCAAACAATTCTTCCGTGAACCGGCCCAGTATTTCCAGCGTCGCGTCTTTGTTGGTCAGAAACACATCCCGCCACATCGTGGGATCAGAAGCCGCAATCCGGGTGAAGTCGCGAAAACCCGCGGCCGAATACTTGATGACTTCGGTATCCGTCACCCGCCGCAGATCATCCGCAACGCCGACCATCGTATACGCGATCAGGTGCGGAGCGTGTGACGTCACCGCCAATACGAGATCGTGGTGATCGGCATCCATTTCATCGACATTTGAACCCATTCCCTCCCACAGCGCACGCAAACGGGCGATGGCATCCGGGTCAGAGCCATCGACCGGAACCAACAGACACCAGCGGTTGTCAAACAGCTCGGCAAAACCGGATTCCGGCCCCGAATGCTCGGTCCCGGCCAGCGGGTGAGCGGGAATGAAATGAACATCATCGGGGATATGGGGCGAGACGGCCTCGATCACGTGACGCTTGACCGAACCGACATCTGACACGGTTGCACCCGGCTTCAGGACCGGTGCCATTTCGTGCGCCACGGCCCCCATCGCACCAACGGGAACGCAAAGGACCACCAGATCCGCGCCCTCCACCGCTTCCTGCACAGTATCGCAAACCCGATCACACAATCCGATACGGCGCGCCGTATCGCGCGTCGCTGCGGATCGGGCATAGCCTGTCACTTCGCCCGCAAGCCCGGCGCGTTTGATCGCCCAGAACATGGACGAGGCAATCAGGCCCAACCCGATCAGGGCCACACGGTCGTAAATCTGGCTCATGCAGCGCCCCCTTTGAACGCGGTGATGGCTGCAACCACGCGGTGGCAGGCGTTTTCGTCGCCCACGGTGATCCGCAGAGCGTTTGGCAGGTTGTAGCCCGCAACCCGTCGGACGATCAAACCCTGAGTTTTCAGGTATTCATCACAAGCTTCCGCCTCGGATTGGTCAGCAAAGCGAGCGAGGATGAAATTGGTACAAGAAGCGTCGGATGCGACGCCAACCTTCGCCAGTTCGTCGGACAACCAAACGCGAAGGCGCGCGTTTTCCGACTGGCAGAATCGCAGGTACTCCTCATCCCGCACGGCAGCTTCTGCGGCTGCCAGCGCCGTCAACGACAGATTGAATGGTTGCCGAACGCGGTTCAGCACGTCGATGATTTCTTTTGCAGCATAGCCCCATCCGACACGCATACCGCCCAGGCCATATACCTTCGAAAAAGTCCGGGTCATGATGACATTGCTGAATTGGTCCACTAACCCTGCCCCACCATCGAAACCGTCGACAAATTCGGCATAGGCGCCATCCAGTACCAGCAGACAATCACCGGGCAGACCTTTGGCCAACCGGGTCAGTTCGGCCTCGGAGATCATGGTCGAGGTCGGGTTGCCCGGATTGGTCACAAAGACAATCCTGGTCTGCCCGGTGACTGCGGCGAGGATGTTGTCCACGTCAACCCGACGATCACGCTCGGCCACCATGACAGGGGTCGCACCGGCCATGCGCGCGATGATCGGATACATGGAAAATCCATGTTCGGTATAGATGACCTCATCCCCCAGTCCGGCATAAGCCTGCGCCACGAATTGCAGCACTTCATCGCTCCCGACCCCGCAGACGATACGGTCTGTATCCAGCCCGTGCCGTTCAGCAATCGCGCGACGCAGGCTGGCGTGATCGGTGCTGGGGTATCGATGCAGATTGGCGGCACTCTCGCGCACGGCCTCAATCGTCAGGGGACTTGGCCCAAAAGGGTTTTCGTTGGAGCTGAGCTTGATGACATCCGCTACACCGGCGACGTGGGACTGCCCGCCCTGATAAAGCGCGATGTCCATGATGCCGGGTTGTGGGGTGATCTGGTTCATGAGGGGCTCCGTTGGCTTGGCCCCTCATACCTGTCTCAACGGATTGAGAAAAGCGGCAATTCTCTCAGGCCGCCTTGAAGCGGGCCGTCGCAGGATCGGCATCGTAGAATGGCGCGTATTCCTCGGTCCGACAGGACAGATCATTGACGCTGTCGATGATGAACTGAACCGTCTCCTCGCTCATGAGATACGAGAAGTTCAGGCGCACCCAGCCGGGTTTCTTCATTTCTTCACCCGCTGATAGTGCCGCGTGCAACTCTTCCGACGTCTCGCGGTCGATCCCCAGCAAACGGTGTGCATAAGGTCCGGCGCAAGCACAGCCACCGCGTGCCTGAATACCATAGATATCGCTGAGCATCCGGGTAAACAGCTGCTGATGGACGGGATGCCCTTCGCCGTCGCGCACAAGAAACGAGAAAATCGGTAAGCGATGCGAATTTTCAGTTCCGAGCAGCGTCAGATACGGATTGTCAGACCACCCCTCCCGCGCCATGCGGTTATAAAGCGCCTCGCGCCGCGCGATTTCATCCGTTCCGACAGCATCCTTGACGATGAATGCCAGGGCCGCGCGAATATCTCCGATCACATTCGGTGTACCCGCCTCTTCCCGTGTCGCGAGATCTACACTGTAGTCGTGCCGCCATGGCGAAACAAAACTGACAGTTCCACCGCCAGGCCAACTCGGGCAGGTCCGCTTCACAGGGCATTGGTTGACAACCAGAACACCTGACGCCCCCGGCCCGCCGGGAAACTTGTGCGGGGAGACAACGATCGCATCCTTGCGCGCATCTTCCGGCCCCATATCCATTGGCAAATAAGGTCCGCCACCCGCATAGTCCCATACCGCAAGCGCACCATGCTCTTTCAGCATCCGCGTCACTGGATCAGGGTCGGTGATGATACCGGTGACGTTTGACGCCGCTGAGAATGACCCAATCACAAGATCGGAATCCGCGTGCCCTACCAGCGCCGCCCTGAGCGCCTGCATATCGGGCCCGCCCTCAGCAGCTTCGGGGATTTCGATCACCTGCGCCTTGCTTTCGCGCCACGGAAGGATGTTCGAATGATGCTCATACGGCCCGATCAAAACGACCGGCTGATTAGCCTCTTGCACTCCCAGCAGACTAACCAGCCGGTTGAGCCCCGCCGTCGCGCCAGACCCGGTGAAGATCACCGCGTCCTCTTCCCCAGCGCCAACTATGCGGGCGATCTCGGCCCGCGCCTCGCGGCGCAGACGGGTCATGTATGAACCGCAATAGGAGGCTTCGGTGTGGCTGTTGGCATAAAACGGCAACACTTGCGCAGCCACGAAATCCTCGACCTGCCGCAACGCGCGGCCCGAGGCAACGTAATCCGCATACACAAGCGGCACGTCCCCGTGTAGACCCGGGATGAGCACCCCCTCACCGATCAATCCATCACGCAGAGTGTTTCCGTGAGCAGCAGATTGAATTTCTGCGCGAAAGTTGGACAAGGTCATAACACGGGCTCCATATTGCTAGATACAATATGATTGATATAAACCGTGAAAACCTCCCCTTTTTATGACTTCATAATACAGAAATTGTGTCATATGATTTGATATGAACAAAAATTTAGATCAAATTGACACGCGCCTACTGAAAGAGCTGCAGAAAGACGCAACATTGTCTCAGCGAGAGTTGGCAGATCGCGTCGGCCTGTCGCAAAATGCTTGCTGGCGGCGATTGAAGGCCCTGAATGACGAAGGAGTCCTGCAGGGCTCAACAGCGCGGATCGCACGCGAAAAACTGGGGCTGAACCTGGTGGTCTTCGTCATGCTCCGTACACGCCACCATTCCGCCGCGTGGTTACAGGCCTTCCGCAGCCATGTGCTGACCATTCCCGAAGTGGTCGACTTTCACCGCATCGGGGGAGATTACGATTATCAACTCAAGGTCGTGACACAGGACATGGTCTCGTACGACAAGGTTTATCAACGCTTGATCGAAAAGGTCGAGCTGGACAGCGTCACGTCGTACTTTGCGATGGAAGCCATCGCCGAGAGCCGCCCGCTGCCGATCTGATCAAGTGATGAACTTCGGGCGCATTTTGCGAAAATGAGGAGCCGCAATCGCGCGGAACGCTTCGAGCCTGGCCGAGGGCCAGACATCAGGGCGCGCAACGATCCAGATATCCGCATAAGGCTGCGGTGGCGGTGAAGGCACCCGAACAAGCCCCGCCAGTGACCGACCAAGCAGCATTGGCATCCTGACCACTCCCACTCCCGCCCGAGCCGCCGCAAACCCGGTGGCCATATCGCCGAACCGCCCCCTAATACGCGAACCGGGATTGGCTTCATGAACGATTTCCGGCAAATCTTTCTGCTTTTCGTAGACCAACCATAATCCACCACGCCGGTCGGGTCGGTGGTCATACGTGCAGCCCATTCCGGCATCGCAAACCCGCGCCACAGCGCGGGAACATCTGACATCATCCTGTTGGCGAAACGAAAAGAGCCGCACCCGAGGGTGCGGCTCTGAATACAAAGTCGGAATGGCGAAGATTAGTTCTTCGCGTAGAATTCAACGACCAGATTCGGTTCCATGACAACCGGGTAAGGCACATCGCCGAGGCCCGGTGCGCGCACGAAGGTCGCGGTCATTTTCGAGTGGTCCGCATCGATGTAGTCAGGAACATCGCGTTCGGCCAGTGCAGCAGCTTCCAGAACAACAGCCAACTGCTTGGACTTGTCGCGGACTTCGATCACATCACCTTCTTTGACGCGGTAGGACGGGATGTTGACGCGCTTGCCGTTCACTTTGACGTGACCATGGTTCACGAACTGACGTGCGGCGAACACGGTCGGTACGAACTTGGCACGGTAGACGACGGCATCCAGACGGCGCTCCAGCAGGCCGATCAGGTTTTCACCGGTATCACCTTTGACACGCTCGGCTTCGGCATAGATGCGGCGGAACTGCTTCTCGGTCAGGTCGCCATAGTAGCCTTTCAGCTTCTGCTTAGCGCGCAGCTGCAGACCGAAGTCCGACAGTTTGCCTTTGCGGCGCTGACCGTGCTGACCGGGGCCGTATTCACGACGGTTGACCGGGGATTTCGGACGACCCCAGATGTTTTCGCCCATCCGGCGGTCGATTTTGTACTTGGCAGACGTGCGTTTGGTCACGGCTGATCTCCTTCGTTTAGGTCGAGGCCTATGCAGGCCACTATGAAGGGCGTTGTCCTCTTGAGGTCTCCCCCATGACAGGCATCCCCTCGCGGGGGCCACCAACACCAATGAAGCCGCGCTTATATCCGTGCTTTAGCCAGAGTCAACACATCACTGTATCCATTCGTCAGGATATCAACTGATGTTTGGGAATATTAAGAGAAATATCCGCTATTCAGCGGCCCAGCCCGCAATTTTTGGAAGATCAACAGGAACTGACCTTGCACCAGTCTGCGCCGCCGGAAACGCGACGACCTTATCATCATCGGCCCGATCAATTTCGCTGGGCTCAATATGCGAAGCGGCTGCGCTGATCCAGAATTCCTGACCGGGTTCAGGGCACCCATCTTCAAACACCAGCACCAAGGACGCTTCCCCGACAACGCGCACAAGCTCGGCAACAAAGGTTTGCGCGCCGTTTGAAAACTCGATTTTGGCATGGTCGCTGATGATCTCACCAGTCGCGATCAAATCCGCTCTGGCAGCCAGAACGGTCGCTACACCGGAGGTTTCAGCCTGCCGAGCAATCAGGCCGGTCTCGGCAACCAGCCGAATTCCGCGTCCTCTCCACGACCAAGCCCGACCAACGGCCAAATGGGCAAGAGGTGCCGCCTCAAGCCCGTCAATTTCCGTCTGATTCCAAAATATCGCTATTTGACCGTTACTACCGGTTCTCATCTGTCCGCCCGCACTTTTACTCATCCCACTTTTTACTCAGTCTGTGTATCAACGAAAAAATGGGCAGAAAAGAGACCGAAATGCAGCAATCACGAAATTGTTGCTGAAGAACAAGCTCACATTGATACTTCTCAAAGAAAATTAGCGAAACCGCCGAACAGTGTCTTGCACCGATAGCTTGCTACAAGCTACCCGATTCCGTGCTTCACCCCGCAATCAGTCTTTCGAAGATTGATTGCGCATCTATATATTGTGAAGATCTCAATTCTCGACTGACCTCCGAGCCGGTAAGCCATCGCCCAGAATTCAGTCCGCATCAATCAATCGTGGCTCTCAGGTCGCAGAAAACACTTCTAAGCAACCAGCTTTCCATCTCGCAACTCGAGTGTGTCCGGCGCCAGTGCCTGGCGAAACGACGGATCGTGACTGACCAGCAGAATTGCCTGAGGCAGACCCTGTAAAATCTCTAAAAGCCGCGCTTCGTTCTTGGTATCGAGCGCATTGGTAGGCTCGTCCAGAAGCAGCGCCTCGGGTTCCATCGCCAACACGGTAGCAAGCGTCACAAGCCGCTTTTCACCGCCAGAGAGCTTGTGCGTAATTCGGTCGCGCAGGTGCATCAGGTTCAGGTCAGCCAGCACTCTGTCGACGATGGCAAGCGCCTCCGGCACGCTGCGCCCCAGGTTGAGCGGACCAAATGCGATGTCTTCCGCCACAGTCGGGCAAAACAACTGATCATCGGGGTCCTGAAACACCAACCCGATCCTGCGGCGGACTTCGTGAAAATCTGCCTCGACGCGCCGCTCTTTTCCAAAGATCGTCACGCGCCCGGCGGTCGGGGTCTGAAGGCCCAGGACGATGCGGAACAGGGTCGATTTTCCTGCGCCATTGGGCCCCGCAATCGACAAGCGCTGTCCCGGTTCAAGCCGGAAAGAGGCCCCGTCCAGCACCAGAGCGTGACCGGGATAGGCGAAACTTACATCTTCTAGCTTGAGGACGGTCATAGAAAATCCAAGAATAGAAGCCCAAGGCAAACTGTACAGGACATCGCGGCGAACATGTAATCGCGCCGGGTCATGCTGAAGCTTTGCAGCAACACGATCCGCCCGGAAAAACCCCGGCATTTCATAGCACCCAGAATACGCTCTGACCGCTCGATGGCGCGCACCAACATCATACCGACAAGGTACCCAAAGCTGCGGTAGGTATGCCAGTTGGTACCCGGGCGAAAACCACGGATTTTCATGGCGCCACGCAAGCGCAGGTATTCTTCACGCAGCACTTCGATATAGCGAATCGTGAACATCAGGAGATGTACAAGCAACTCAGGGCAGCGTAGCTTGTGCAACGCATGTCCCAGAGTGACAGGCTCCAGCGTTCCGACCAGAACCATCAGCGCCAGAATAACCGCGTTTGCCGTCAGAGCGATCTCGACCGCTTTCCAAAGACCCTGCCAACTGGCCGGAAAGCCAAAGACCGTAAACATGGTCTCTCCGGGCATGGAAAAGGGCAAGAGCACCAGCATGAAGATGATGAAACTGTCCATCATCGCCATTCGCTTGAGCGTACGGCGGACGGGCAACCGCGACGCCAGCAAAAGCCCGACCGACACAAACATGGCACCGATCAGCGCTGCAATCGTGCTTAAGGCAACGGTGACAGCGGCAAAGATGCAGGCAATCACGATGCGTATACGGGGGTCGTAATCCCCGATCAGCCCGTAAGCGGTATCGCCACCCGCGTCGGCCAGCGTCTTGGCCTGGGGTCCCAGCGCATGTGCCATCAGGCGGCCATTTTCTTACGTGCTGCGACGTAAAATCCGATGCCAAACAATCCCACGATATAGCCGATCCCGCCCAAGATGCTCTGCAGATCGTTATGTTCGCGGTAGGCGGCGATTTCACGGCGCAGTGGACGGGTTTCATCACGCACAACCTTGGCGATCGCCGCACGCTCCTCGTCCGAAAGAGACGCCACCATCACCGTTTCGGCGCCCCCTGAGGGTGCAATCGGGGTGACAGGTTCCGCAACGTCCGCGGCAACCCCCAGGATTTCGGCCACGTCTTGCGCAGGCATGGTGATATCAGCCACATGCCCGGCGCCAAGGTCCGCTTTGAACGTATGCGCCACAGGCTTTGTCGGGCTGTACAGAAAAAAGCCATCCGAGTCGGTTACGGTTCTGCCCAGTTCGGTGCCGTCAGGGCCGTAGACGATCACTTCCTGATCTGCGGCCATATCGCCATTGGAAAAACCCAGTTCGCCCTCAATTGCATCGCCGGCGGGAAATACCCCCGCGATCACCTTATGCGCCAGAGCGGGCAATGGCGTCAGCATCAGTGACATCACAAGGAACAGCTGTTTCATGCGGAAGCGTCCTTTGGAAAAAGTTCCGGTTTGACCTTGCGCGCCAGCAGAACGGCAAATCCCGTGAGCACCGCTTCGATGACCATGACCGGGATATGAGCAAAAAACACAAGCTTTGCGGCGGGCAGGAACTCATCCCCGGACAGAGCAAGAGTGAGAGCCACGAAAGCGGTTGTAGCAGCAATGGAAAATGCACCACCAACACCGCCCCAGACCGCCCCCTGAACAGGAGAGCCGCGTGCGATCAGACGGCCAAAGATCATCCAGGTCAATACGGCCGGAAGGGCGATGTTCACCGTGTTGACCCCAAGAACGGTCAGTCCGCCAAAGCCGAAGAACACGGCCTGAAGCAGCAAGCCCACAAAAAGAGCGGGAAAGGCGGCCCAGCCGAGCAACAGCCCGGCCAGACCATTCAGAATCAGGTGCACAGAAGACGGGCCAATCGGCACATGGATCAGCGAGGCGACAAAAAAACTGGCCGAGAGCACGCCCGCAGTGGGAATGCGATCAATATCCAGCGATTTCAGCCCCAAAGCGATGCCCCCGGCGGCGGCGACTGCACCGCCGATCACAACGGGGTTCGAAAGGGCTCCGTCAACAATGTGCATCGGGGCTTACTCCAGATCCCAGGCGCGAATCCAGATCACCGCATCCTGGCTCAGTTCTTTACCTTCATGCTCGGTTTTCGGGCCGGAACCCAGCGCGGCAAAACCCCAGTAGCCGGCTTTGGGAACACCAAAGCTGAAATAGCCGTTTTCGTCAGAGATCGCGACCAGAGCACCGCCCGGCAGCGGGGACACGGTGGCCTCTTTTGCCCCGGTCCCTTCCATGTCAGGCGCGGCGGCAATGTATTCGATTTCGATCTCGGCACCAGCGACGGGTTTGCCTTCGCTCAGCACACGGCCGGTGAAGGTCGAACCGGCAATAATGTTGTAGGGTTTGTTCAGAGGCAGAATTTCAGTGGCCAGACCCTGCGGCTGATCCCAGTCAGTGGGCAACTCGTTGCGGTTCAGATATGCCTTGGTGATCTGCTGGATATAGATATCCTCGGACTCTTCGTAGTAAGGCGCTGGCACGGTGACCACCACATAGTCTCCCGAGCGTTTCACCGGCACCGAGCCCAGAAAGGCCTTGGCGCTGTTCTCCGGACCGTCGAAAGTGGTTTCTTCCAGCGTATCCATCAGATCGGTCTTTTCGCCATTGTGGATCACAAAGAACTCTTCCGGTTTCTCCAGTGTCATCACATGCCCGGCTTCAAACGGATGCCAGAACACCAGTTTCACCGGCACGTCACCCGGACGCTCGATCATAGTGTCGTCCGTGTATTCCAGCAGGAAATGAGCATTGGCCAGCGCAGGTATACCCACCACGGCAGTGGCCGCCAAAAGCAGTTTTTTCATGAAATCAGTCCTTCTCACGTCGCGCCTTCCCCGGCACGTTTTTGTTTTGACTTTGGGGGACGTGACCCCGTTCGCCGGCAAAGACAAACGGACCCGGCGCACACCCCGTCGCCGATGATGAACACCCCTTCCGGGGGCGCATGTTCGGCAGGTCTCCTGACTTGCGGGTCAAAGCGCTCAGCTGGCCTTCCCGGGATATCCCAGTGGCAAAATCAGCCGCGCTCGCCGCCTACAGTTGCGGGGGCAGTTGCAGAGTTGGCACGAAGTGTACCGCACTGCATTCCCTATTGCTTCCGAGGACGTCCCCGGAACCGAACATGGCGCGTTCATGCCAGAACAACTGAGACGCGGTCAACAACCAATTGCGGCATTGACAGAGTGATTTGCGAAGGTACGGAACTGCTTAGGCACTCCCTGGAACGCAGCCCACGTGCGTATCACATTCTGCTGATCGATTGTGACCGCAGATTTTACCGAAACTCTAACCTTAAGTTAATGGCCAAGCCGAACGCATGACCTGTGCATTCAGGGACGCAACCTTCAAACGAGACTACGACGAAAGCCACGGCCAGCTCGGTCGAATTTGACCGACTTACTTGGTTCCTAAAACCATGCCTGTCGCTTAACGACAGCCAACGGCCTCAGACCATATAAATACGTTAGAAAAATGAGCTTTAGAACCGGATCAATTCATCGTCGTGCCGACCTATATGACGCCAGAACTAGACACCATGCGTGAGGAGGAACCGCCAGCGACATATTCAGCTATGGCTGTTCGGCTACCTCGCTGCCAGACCGCCGTCAGCCAGAAGGCAAACGTTTCGGAAAAACGTGTGCCGCGACCAAAGTTGCCGCAATACTGGCGTTGTTCGAGCCAAAGTTCTGGGTCGGCTTTTGATGCCAGAGCGGTTTTCTGCAGGCTCTCCCATTGAGGATCATTGGGGCCGATTTCGGAGCCGTTCTCGCGAACACCCGCACACATCCGGCACCAGAACGCTTCGGCCAGCGCGAGCCCGTTCGCTGGCGAGTCAGACTTAAGTGCATCGCGCAACGATGGCAGCAGGAATCCGGGGTGGCGTGCAGATCCGTCGAACGCGACCCTGCGCGTCGTATCGTGAATCGCAGTGTTTGAGAATCGACGTTCAACCAATCCAAGGTACTCTTTCGCCGAGGTTTCCGGAACGGCATCGACATGAGGCAGAATTTCCTCAGCTTGCACTTTCCTGAAGAACGCCGCGATGTCCGGGTCCTGCATGCAATCCGAAATTGTCGGAACATTCAGTATTTCCCCGACATTTGCGAGTAATTGGTGGCCTCCGTTCAAAATGCGCAGCTTCATCGTCTCATAACTATGAACATCGCGCGTCAACGTAACGCCGACATGGTCAAGCGGCGGTCGTCCGGCGCAAAAGTCATCTTCGATCACCCATTGGCGATAGTTTTCATGCGAGACCGGCGCGCGATCCTTGACGCCAAGCGCGCTGCACTGCGATATCACTTTGTCAGTCGTCGCAGGCACGATGCAGTCCACCATCGAGTCAGGGAACGCCCCGTTCCGGTCAATCCAGTCGGCCAGATCAGGGTCGGACATACGCGCCAAACCAACGACGCAGCTTCTCAGTATCGCCCCATTGCCCTGAAGGTTATCGCAACTCAGCGCGGTAAAGGGTTTCAGCCCATTCACCCAGCGCTGTCTGAGTGCACAAACAATTGCGCCGAAGGCCGTGCGCGGCTCTTTGGGGTTCTCTGCATCATGGCGTATATCTCTGTGATCCGGGTTGAACGCACCGGTGTTGACATCCAAAAAATAACCGCCTTCGGTCACGGTCAGCGACACAATCCGGATGGCTGGATCAGCCATCCTCGCGATCAGCGCGGCGTGCCCGTCTTCAATCGGCAGATAGTCGATCATCGGACCAATCACTTCGGCAGATATCCCATTCGGGTCAAGCTCGATCAGCGTTGTCAGACAGTCCTGCGCCAGCAGCTTCTCTCGCATCTCGGCATCATATTTTCGCACACCGGCTCCGATGATCGCCCAGTCGCGGGACTGACCTTGCTGCATAAGCTGGTGGATATACCAGGCCTGATGTGCGCGGTGGAAATTGCCCAACCCGATATGGACAATGCCCGGCGTCAGGTCCGAGGGCACATACGCGGGTGTTCTGACCGTCGCTGGAAGCTCTGCAAGGCTGCCGTGCCGCAGCCACACTGGGGGTTTTGCGTTCGCCAGAGGGTCCATCAGCTCATCCAGTTTCCGCCGTCGACATTGTAGGTTTGTGCGACAATGTACTTTGCCTCGTCCGAGGCAAGAAACACCGCCATGCCGGTCAGGTCTTCGGCCCGGCCCATACGGCCATAGGGGACGGCAGCCGCCACTTCGCGTTTCTTTTGACCCCGGGGTTTGCCTTCGTGTTTTGCAAAGAACGCATCTACACCGTCCCAGTGTTCGCCGTCGACCACACCGGGAGCGATGGCATTCACGTTGATCCCATGAGAGATGAGGTTCAGCCCCGCTGATTGGGTCAGAGATATGATCGCGGCTTTGCTGGCACAGTATACAGCGACCAAAGGCTCGCCCCGCCGTCCGGCTTGTGAAGCCATGTTGATGATCCGACCTTTGGTGCCGTGCTCGATCATATGGCGCGCAACGGCCTGCATCGTGAATAGAGCACCTGAGACATTGATGTCAAAAACGCGGTTGTAGTCGGCGCGATCGATCTCAATGATTGGCGCAGCCGTGAAAATGGCCGCGTTATTGATCAGAATGTCGATCGGGCCGAAATGGGCTGCTGTGTCCGCGACAGCTTCGTCGATGCTGCTCTGATCGGTCACATCCACTTCAATCGCCAACGCGGCACCACCAATTTCAGTCGCTGCCATCTTCGCCCGTTGGACGTCTATGTCTGCGATGGCGACACGCGCGCCTTCGGCAACATAGGCCTTGGCAAAAGCCCGCCCGATACCACGCGCGGCCCCGGTGATCAGGGCGGTTTTGCCCGCAAGACGTGTCATTCGATGCGCAACCCTTTCGCGTCAAAACGGTGGATCACGTCGGCCCGTGGGGTCAGATGAATGCGATCTCCGTGGCGGAACCCGACCTCGCCATCTGCGCGGACAGTGATTGTCTCAGCCAAGCCGGTCTCATGGACGTGAAAGAAAGTGTCCGAGCCAAGATGTTCAGAGACGCTCACAACCCCGGACCATTCACCTTCGGTTTCCGAAACGGTGATGTGTTCAGGGCGGATACCAATGGTCTGGGCGCCGTGTTTTGCGGCCTCTGGGCCTTCGATGAAATTCATCTTGGGTGATCCGATGAAGCCTGCAACAAACAGGTTGCGTGGTGTGCGGTAGAGTTCCAGAGGGCTGCCGACCTGTTCGATCACACCAGCCTGAAGAACGACGATCTTGTCGGCCATTGTCATCGCTTCAACCTGATCGTGGGTCACGTAGATCATCGTGGTCGCCAGGCGTTCGTGCAGTTCGCTGATCTCCAACCGCATTCCGACGCGCAACGCAGCGTCAAGGTTCGAAAGTGGCTCGTCGAACAGGAACGCGGCCGGTTCGCGCACAATGGCGCGGCCGATGGCAACCCGCTGACGCTGACCGCCGGACAACTGCCCCGGGCGGCGGTCCAGATAGTCGGTCAGGTTCAGGACGCCGGCGGCACCTTCGACGCGTTTGTCGATCTCGGCCTGATCCAGCTTCGCCATGCGCAGGGGAAAGGCGATATTCTTGCGCACGGTCATGTGGGGGTAGAGCGCATAAGACTGGAAGACCATCGCCAAACCACGTTTGGCGGGCGGCACGTCGGTGGCATCAGAGCCGTCAATATCGACGGAGCCCGACGTGATATCCTCCAACCCCGCAATCAGGCGCAGTAGGGTGGATTTACCGCAGCCCGAGGGACCGACAAAGACGGTGAATTCACCATCCTCGATGGTCAGGTCCAGCGGAGGAATGACCTGCACGTCGCCGAAGCTTTTGGTCACGGACTTGAGTTGAATGCGTCCCATGTGTCGTGTTCCTTATTTCACAGCGCCGAAGGTCAGGCCGCGGACAAGTTGTTTCTGACTGAACCAGCCAAGGATCAGGATTGGTGCAATTGCCATGGTCGAGGCCGCACTGAGCTTGGCAAAGAACAGGCCTTCGGGGCTGGAATAGCTGGCGATAAACGCCGTTAGCGGTGCCGCGTCGACTGCGGTCAGGTTGAGCGTCCAGAACGCCTCGTTCCAAGCCAGAATGAAGTTCAGCAAAACGGTCGAGGCGATGCCGGGGATAGCCATCGGGGTGAGGACATAGAGGATTTCCTCTTTCAACGTCGCCCCGTCCATTCGTGCGGCTTCCAGAATTTCACCCGGAATTTCGCGGAAGTAGGTGTAGAGCATCCAGACGATGATCGGCAGATTGATCAGCATCAGGACCACGACCAGCCCTCCGCGCGTATCCAGCAGACCCAGACGGATGAACAGCAGGTAGATGGGATACAACACACCGACTGCTGGCAGCATCTTGGTGGACAGCATCCATAGTAGGATGTCCTTAGTCCGCTTGGACGGAACGAAGGCCATCGCCCATGCGGCGGGTACGGCGATGATGACGCCCAAAATGGTCGAGCCGCCGGCGATAATGACCGAGTTCCACAGGAACCGCATGTAATCGGAACGCTCTTGCACGATGGCGTAGTTCTCCAGCGTCCAATCGAAGTTCAGGAACAGCGGTGGGCTTGCGATCGCCTGTGCTTCGGTCTTGAAGCTGGTCAAGATCGTCCAGAGGATCGGGAAAAAGATCAGCAAACCGATCACCCATGCCAGAATGGTGTTCAGCGATTTGCGGCGGGTTGTGACGGCGCGGGCCATGGTCTTACCTCCTCACGCGTCCAGATTCTTGCCGACGATGCGCATCAGGAAGATCGCGACGATGTTGGCTAGGATGATTGCGTAGACACCTCCGGCAGATCCGAGGCCGACGTTTTGGCTTTCCAAAACGCGCTGGAAGATCAGGTAGGTGAGGGTGCGGGTGCCGAATGCACCGCCTGTGGTCACGAAGATCTCGGCGAAGATCGACAGAAGAAAGATCGTCTGAATCAGGATCACGATGGTTATCGCGCGGCTGAGGTGCGGCAGAACGATGTGATAGAAGCGCTTTAGCACCGGCGCGCCGTCCATCTCGGCGGCTTCCAGCTGTTCGCTGTCCAGTGACTGGATTGCGGTCAGCAGGATCAGGGTTGCGAAAGGCAGCCACTGCCATGAGACGATCATGATGATCGACGTCATCGATGCCTCGGACAGCCACGAAATCGGTTCGGCTCCAAAAAAGCGCCACAGGTGCGCCAGCAAACCATTGACCGGGTCCATGAACATGTTCTTCCAAACCAGCGCGGATACGGTCGGCATGACGAAGAAGGGTGCGATCACGAGGATGCGGACAACACCCTGACCCCACATCGGTTGGTCCAGCAGCATCGCCAGAAGGATGCCCAGAACCACCGTGATCATCAGGACGCCACCCACAATCATCAGCGTTGCCTGGACGGCAGGCCAGAAGGAGCTTGAAGAGACAAACCGGACATAGTTGTCGAACCCGACCCAGCCCAGATCCCCACCGCGCAGCGGCAGATATTTCTTAAAGGAAAAGTACAGCGTCATCGTCAGGGGTACCAGCATCCAGCCAAGTAGCAGGACCACTGCAGGTGCCATCATCAGACGTGCGACGGATCGGGAGTGTTGAGTTGCCATGACGCAAACCCTCTCTGTTCAGGCGAGCTTTAGCCTGCGAGAAAAACGTGGGTTGTGGAAGGGTGGAGCGGGGGGCAGGTACTGCCCGCCCGCAGGGAGTGTGCCTCAGTAACCTGCTGCTTCCATTTCTTCGGCGGTAAACGCCTGCGCCTTGGCAAGCGCTTCGTCCACCGTCTGTTGTCCAGCATAAACCGCCGAGAACTCTTGGCTGACTTGCGTGGCGATGCCTGCGAATTCCGGGATCGCAACGAACTGGATGCCGGTATACGGCGTCGGCTGAGCGCAGCAGTTTTGCGGGTCGGCCATCAGGATCGACTCCAGCGTCATATTTGCGAAGGGAACATCCTTGTAGTTGGGGTTCTCATACAACGAGGTGCGTGCGCCCGGAGGCACATTCGCCCAGCCTTCATTCTCGGCTACCAGTTCGATGTAGTCTTTCGAGGTCGCCCATTCGATGAACTGCTTGGCCGCGTCTTCCTGCTGAGTACCCGCAGGTATCGCCAGAGCCCAGGCCCAAAGCCAGTTGGCCCGCTTGTCCACGCCTTCCGAATTGGGAGCCAAAGCAAACCCGACCTTGTCCGCGACGGTCGAGTCGTCAGGATTGGTCACGAAAGAGGCCGCAACAGTGGCATCAATCCACATCCCGCATTTGCCTTGCTGGAACAACGACAGGTTTTCGTTGAAGCCGTTGGTTGCATACCCTGCCGGACCGGACTCATTCATCATGTCAACGAAGAAGGTCAACGCTTCTTTCCATTCCGGTTGATCGAACTGAGGCTTCCAGTTCTCGTCGAACCAGCGTGCACCGAACGAATTACCTGTCACGGTGATAAAGGCGCCGCCTTCACCCCAACCAGCCTTGCCGCGCAGACAAATTCCGTTGATGTCATTGTCACGGTCGGTCATGGCCGCAGCCGCTTCGCGAATGAACTGCCAAGTCGGTGCCTCGGGCATCTCCAGACCAGCCTTCTCCATAAGGTCGGTGCGGTACATGATCATCGAGCTTTCGCCGTAGAACGGTGCTGCATACAGCGTTCCGTCATGGCTGAGACCACCCGCCATCGCTGGAAGCAGGTCGTCGACGTCATACTCTTCCGACATACCGTCCAGCGGAACCAGCCAGCCATTCGCACCCCAGATGGGCGTCTCGTACATGCCGATGGTCATGATGTCGAACTGGCCACCCTTGGTTGAGATGTCGGTGGTCACGCGCTGACGCAACACGTTTTCCTCCAGTGTTACCCATTCAACATCAATGCCGGTCTCTTCGGTGAATTTGTCGGTGTAGCCCTGCATCCGGATCATGTCGCCGTTGTTCACGGTGGCGATTGTAATCGTTTGCGCGTGGGCCGCTGCCGTGGCGACGAACGTCAGTGCAGTCGCCGCGCGAAGTGCGTGCTTCAGATACATCCCTGTCCTCCCTGAGCTTGGATGTCGTGCAGAGAGCGTAGTTCTAAAATTATCGCGCCGTCAATAAAAACTTTACGCGCGTTAAAAATAGTAAGTTATGAGGAATCCCTCAATACAAGCCTTGCGGGGAAAAGCGTCTCAGTTCGGGATGAAAATTTCCCACCGCTTTCAATAAGTTCGAACAGAGTTTCGACGCTTCGACCGGCTACGTTGTCATAGTCGTGCGCAGCCGTCGTCAGAGAGGGGCATGTGAACTTTGCGAAAGGATGATCGTCATTTGAAGCCACGCGCAACGTGCAATCATCTTTGCGGCCGACCCGAATCCCCTGTTCGTAACAGGCCGCAAGAAAGCCAATGGCCAGCCGGTCATTGCTGCACAGAACCGAGGCTGTCCTCAATTCACGTTCTTTGAGAACTTTAAGCGCGCCCTTGTGTCCAATTTCTTCGAACGCCCAGCCTGTACCGTCGACTTTGATGATATGTGGCTCGAACCCAAGGCGCTCCATGACTTCAACATACGCCTTTCTTCGCTTGTTCGCGTTTGGGTTTGCCGGGGTGCGCATTTCAAAGAAAGAAGGAGGTTCGCCCGTCCGGACCATGTATTCCACCGTCTGAGATACAAAGCTGAAATTGTCCGACCCGATAAACGCGGCCCCCAAACCATCAAGATTGCTGTCAAACAGAACAGTCGGAACATTGGCACAGAACTTCTCGATCGCCGAGCGGTCTGAAATTCGGCCCAATGGAGCCAACAAAACCCCGGCGGGCTTCATGGATTGCAAACTGTCCAGAATCTCGTTTTCCAGCTTTTGTTCGCCATGCGAGCTAAACAGGGATGTCCGATACCCGGCCGCGATGCAGCTTTGCTCTAGGTAGCGCGCGATCTCGGCAAAGAACGGATCGGCCAGATAAGGCACGACGATACCGACATTCTTGGTCAGCTTCCGATTCTGATTCACCGCGTAGATATTAGGACGGTAGTCAAACTGCTCCAGCGCCTCTTCGATACGGGCGCGTGTTGTTGGACGAACGCTGTCTGGATCATGGAAGTACTTTGAAACCGTCGGTCGCGAGATGCCGCTGAGGGCTGCGAACTCTTCCATGTTCTTTATTTTGGTCATGCCAATCTGCCTGCGGATCTGAGACACCTCTATCTTATCATAGCTTACATATTCTTTGCGCGCGCAAAAAAGCAATGATCAGATGCTGCGCGACAGAATCAACAACGAATCCTGAGATTAATGAACGGTAAGATGGCCCACTTAGTTTGGTGATCTATTCAACGCATCACAAACGGATCGGGGATCGGATCGTCGCTGGTGCGCAACCAGACCGACTTGACCCGAGTGTAGTCTAGCGCCGCCTGCAGGCCCCCTTCGCGGCCATGGCCCGACAATCCGTGCCCCCCAAATGGCGCAATCGGGCTGACTGCGCGATATGTATTTACCCAGACGATACCGGCCCGCAGGTTGCGGATCATCCGATGGGCGCGGGTAAGATCTTTGGTGAAGACGCCTGATGCCAACCCAAATGCGGTATCGTTGGCGATCTGCACCGCTTGCGCTTCGGTCTCGAAACTGACCACCGAGAGGATCGGGGCAAAAGCTTCGCGCGTCAGGCAGGGTGCATCTGGTACGCCTGTACAATCAATGATGGTCGGTGGAAAATAGTGCCCCGCACGGTCCAAAGGTTGTCCACCAGCAATCACCATGGCCCCGGCCGCGACGGATTCCACAACCAGATCGGTGGCCGTCGTCAGCTGGCCTTGGGTACAGAGCGGGCCAACCTCGGTCTGCGGGTCATCAGGTGCCCCAATCACGATCTCACCCGCCTTTTCTATGAGCCGGGCCAGAAATTCATCTTTGACCTTGCTGGCGATAACCAGCCGAGATCCAGCCACGCAACTTTGGCCGGTCGCGGCAAAAATCCCCGAGACCTGGGCATTCACAGCGCTTTCGATATCGGCATCTTCGAACACGATAAACGGGGATTTCCCGCCCAGTTCCAAAGATGTAGACGCAAGGTTTTCAGCCGAGTTACGCACGATGTGGCGCGCCGTGTCCGGCCCCCCGGTGAACGCGACATGATCGACCTCTGGATGGCTGGTCAGAACCGCACCACATTCCGGCCCAAACCCGGTGATGATATTCAGCACACCGGGAGGAAAACCCGCCTTGTCGAAGATGCGTGCAAATTCCAGCATCGGGGCCGGGCCATCTTCGGACGCTTTCAGGACAACCGTACAACCTGCAGCCAGTGCAGGCCCTATCTTGACCGCAGAGAGAAACAGCTGCGAGTTCCACGGCACCACGGCGGCCACCACACCAACCGGCTCGCGGCGCAGCCAGACCTCCATGTCCGGCTTATCGATTGGCAGGTGTGCCCCTTCGATCTTGTCCGCCAATCCCGCATAGTATCGGTAATAGTCTGCGACATAAGCGATCTGGGCCGAGGTTTCGCGAATGATCTTGCCGGTGTCGCGGGTCTCAAGCTCAGCCAGTGTCTGTGCATTCTCTGCCACCAGGTCAGCGAGCCGGTACAACAGTTTACCGCGCGCTGTCGCCGTCATATTCGCCCATTCGGGCGCATTCAGTGCGGTACGGGCGGCCTCGACGGCGGCATTTACATCATCCGCCCTGGCTTCGGGCATCTGCGCCCATACAGCTCCCGTCGCGGGGTCGCGGCTACCAAACTGCGCGGCACCATCCGAAAAATGACCGCCTATGTAGTGCTGAAACTGCCGCATTGTCTCTCCTCAGGCGAAGGCGGGCATCACGTCCGCGATGAACCGCTCAAGCGATGCCTTCTTGCGCTCGAAACTCATCCCGCTATCGATCCAGAGAGAATACTCATCATACCCAAGATCACGATAGCCCATAATGCGTTCAATCGCTCTTTCTGGCGTCGCTATTACATTGTCCCGCATCATCGCCTCGGGCGAATAGAAGGGATGATTGGCGATATCCTCATCGCTCAATGTCTGGATCAGACCCTGTGAAACAGGCCGTTCATTTTTGAACCACGCGCCGAAATAACAATAGAAGCGGTTGATTTCCTCCGCCGCGCGGCGTGCGTCAGCAGCGTCAGAAGCAATGTAGGTGTGATTCAACAGCATGATTTCAGGGCGCGGGATATCCGGAAATTTTGCGCAAGCTGCGTTGAATGTATCCATCAGCCGGACAATTTCTTCATCGCCCTGCCACAAAGGGGTGACCTGTACGTGACATCCATTCGAGACTGCAAATTCATGACTGTTGGGATCGCGTGCGGCAACCCAGATCGGTGGGCCGCCTCTTTGCAGGGGTTTGGGCGAGGACGTAGTGGCCGGAAAAGAATGAAACTCTCCGTCGAGCGCATAGTCGCCTTCCCAGAGACCACGAATGGCTGGCACAAGCTCACGCATACGCTGACCGGCCTCCCACGCATCCAACCCCGGGACCATCCGCTCGTATTCGTAGCTATACGCACCGCGTGCGATGCCCAAATCCAGACGGCCGTCGGTGATCATGTCGGTCATCGCCGCTTCTCCGGCCAAACGGATCGGGTGCCAGAAGGGCGCGATGACGGTACCGGTTCCCAGACGCACATTGCGGGTCTGCCGGGCCAGGTCGACAAGGTTCAGAAACGGGTTCGGAGAGATGGTGAAATCCATCCCGTGATGTTCACCCGTCCAGACTGCGTACATGCCGCCTTCATCCGCGATTTTGGCCAGCTCGACGAAGTTCTCATAAAGCTCTTTCTGGTCCTGATCCGGTGAGGTGCGTTCCATATGAACGAAAAGCGAAAAGCGCATGTCAGAGACCTCCTCGTTTAATGGGGCGGACTTCACCGCTGGTTTTGTCGCCGTAGTAGATGCCGAAATCTCCCAACCGGGTTTCCTCGGTCAATCGCTCAAGCATGGTTCGGGTTGCCGCTTCGGCAACTGCCCCGAACGATGATGCGTTCAAAGGGACAAATTTCCCCTTCTGCGGGTCGCCATCGGCGGCCTGGCACAAGAACGCTATGTGCTGCCGCTTGCGATCTGCATCTTCGTACACTGAATATACGAAACCCGGTTTCGCCGTCAGGCCGGTGGCATCGATCAGCGTATTTAACGCTGCTGACACTCCCTCTGGCCCGACAATCGCTTCAGGCAATGCAAGCGCATCGTCGCCAATCTCAATCAGCAGGACCTCGCCTGCCCGCTCGATCAGAGCCGAAACAACCAGGTCGGTGTCTCGCATAAAGGCACTGGCGGCTGTCGAGGGTGTCACATAGGCTCCACGCACGTATCCAAGACCAGCCGAGGGCGTGCTGTCGAACGCTTTGACTTCACCGATCAGGATCACGTGATCCCCGGCTTCGACGGTTTTGTGCGTGGTGCAATCAAACCAGGCCGAAGATCCCTCGATCAAGGGAGATCCCGCTGGCCCGGTACGCCATTCGACGCCGGCAAAACGGTCCTCGACGGGCCGCGCAAACGTGTTGGAGACCTCGATCTGTGTTTCCGAAAGGATGTTCACTGCGAAACCGTCAGCAGCCATCAACGCACCATAGTTTTTCGAGCTGTTGGCAAGGCAAACCAGCACAAGGGGCGGGTCGAGCGAAACCGAGGTGAACGAATTCGCGGTAAACCCGATCGGATGACCGTCCGGGTCATGCGAGGTGACCACCGTAACCCCCGTCATGAAGGTTCCAAATGCATTGCGCAGCGCGCGGGCGTCGAACTCGGTCATTGCGCCATCCTTTTGGCAGCGGGCTGATCAAGCCAGTCGATCAGATGCGCAGTCACGGTATCGGGCGCTGTCAGGTTCACCATATGACGATGGCCCTCGATAACTATCGCCCGACCGTTTTGAACCGCTGCGGCCATTGCGTCCGACATCGCCGGGGTAGAGTTCGGATCTGCATCGCCCGTAATTGCCAGAAAGGGACATGCGACGCCGCTCATTTCGCTGGCATAGGTCGCGTCGCCATGCGCAAATGCGTCGTAAGCGACGGCGTAACCTTCCCGATCCATGGACCCGAGCCAATCCGCCACCTGCCTGCGCGCCGCTACGTCGGCAGGACTGTTGCCAAACCAGCGAGACAGCGGAGTCTCAAGATCAATTTTTCCCTCCCGGATTTCAGCGGCGCGTTTGATAACCGCTTCGCTGGCAGAACTGTCGCGGCGATACACCCCGTTCAACAAGGCAACGCGGCTGACCATATCCGCGTACTCGGCGGCAAAACCTGCGGCAATCAGCGCGCCCATTGAATGCCCGGCAATCGCGACCGGACCTAAATTCAGCGTTATGGCAACATCGTGCAACCAATGCACAAAGTCAGGCAATTGGCTGCCAGAGGCCAGCCTGTCACTGCCTCCATGCCCCGGAAGATCAACCGCGATAACGTGGTAAAGATCGCTCAGCGCGTTGAATTGCGGCCCCCAAGCCGCCGATTGCATCCCCACACCATGGACCAGAAGCACAGGCTGCCCTTCGCCCCGCTTTCTTAGCGAGACGGACTTATCCGACTTAGACAGCCGCAGGGTTGTCAACGTCATGGCCAAGTTCCTTGATGTCCTGATAGCGGTCCCCGATCCGATGATGCGGGCGCCCACCGACTGAGGCGCCAAGCGCGATCAGAATCTCATCCGAAGCTGGTGCATCCGCCACCGACGTTTGGATCGTAAGATAGTGAGACCGGCGGCCCCCGTCGTGCTTATCCATCAGCGGGATCAACAAAGGGGCATTGGCCGGGCCGCGGGTATTGCAGAACGAAAGGTAGGATTTCGCCCCCACGGCCTTTCGGTAATGATTGCCGAAATGCAGCGTGTGTATCAACGCCGAAGCGTGTTCTACTTCACCGTTCAACCCGACAATCGCTGACTTTCCATAGGCCTCGACCTTTTCGCCCCCACCTGCGACGCCCAGGATAATATTGGTCAGCAGTTCACCCAGACCGGGTGCGCAATCCCGGATCGCAGGACCAAGGTCGTCGACAAAGCCCTGCCCGGCCCACGGGTTTTGAATGACTGCCATCGCCGCAATAAGCTTCAGCGGCGTTTCTGCAGCCCTACCACCTTCGATCAGGGTATTTTCGACATGCAAGAGCGTTTTGCGAATCTCGGCAGGCATGGCGATTCCTTTTTCAAACATTCGGGCAGGAATATGGTATACCATCATACGATATGTCAATCATACTTGTTCCCGATGCGCGCCGGAGATATGAAGATGCAGATGACAAACTCTGACGCCGCCTTGCAAAAAATTGAGAAAGCTCCGCAAACCTTGCGGGATATCGTGCAAGCCCGCCTGCGCGAGGCAATCATCGACGGGCGTTTCGCACCCGGTGAACGTCTTGTCGAACGACCGCTCTGCGATCAGCTTGGCGTCAGCCGCACCGTCATCCGCGAGACGATCCGCTTTCTGGAAGCCGAAGGTCTGGTCGAGATCATCCCAAATCGCGGACCCATCGTTTCAACAATAAGCTGGGATCAGGCGCGGCAGATCTACGACATCCGCGTGCAACTCGAAGGTTCCGCCGCCGCAGCCTGCGCACAGACTCATGGGAAAGGGTTTGCAAAAGATCTGGGTCAAGCCCTGAAACTCGTCGGGGCGGCGCAGAACGATACCGAATGGTCGAACCTGTTGCAGGCGACAACCCGTTTCTATGAATTGATTTTTCAAGAGGCTGGCCACAGCATCGCCTGGGATATCGTGCAACGTCTGAATGGTCGGATTAGCCGCCTGCGGGCGCTGACCCTCGCCGCCCGCAACCGGAAGCGTTCCGGGATGAGCCACATGACAGCCATTCATGACGCCATCCTCGGCGGCGATCCCATCAAAGCCCGGCAGGCGGTTGAAGAACATATCGCCGATGCCTCGAGCACGGCGCGTGGATTTTTGGATACCTCTGATTCCTAAAGACCCTAACAGGACCAAGGGCTTTTAGTGGGCTGAATTAGTCCGACTTTCTGATATCAAAACTCTCATTATCTGACTAACTAAGAGGCAGAAACTCCAGAGCCAGCGAAAGAAATGGTATGCCTCGTCAATCTGCACCGAAAGATCTCAGCCTTAGATGGCTGGAACTGTTTCAGATCTGTGCGCAAAAAGGATCGCTTCAGGCGGCATCCAAAGAAACCGGCCTGACGGTCAGCACTGTATCCCATCATCTGCGCAACCTTGAAGATCATCTGGGCGTCGAATTGTTCAATCACGCGCGCAGACCGATGGTTCTGACCCCGAAAGGCCGGGTCTTCCTGCGCAATATCGACGATGCGCTGCAGCTGATCCGTAAGGCAAAGGCCGAGGCGTCAGCCGGGAGCATTGCCGAGGCCAGCTATCTCCGGTTCGGCACAATCGAGGATTTCGACAGCGATATTATCCCGGAACTTGCCGTGTATCTTTCGGCCAATATGCAAGCTTGCGATTTCATGTATCACACGGATTCCAGCCACGCGATTATCGAGATGCTGCGTGACCGACAGTTGGATCTGGGGATATCGACAACGCCCAGCGAACGCTTGCGCGACCTGCAGGATCGCCCCCTTCTGCGCGACCCGTTTGTCATTGTATTGCCCAAAGTGAACGATGAGTCTTTGGGCGATATTGTCGAGGGCCGCACCAAGCTTCCGTTTCTGCGGTTTTCTGGAAACCTAATCATCGCACGCCAGATCGAATCCCAGCTGCGCCGAATGGGGATTTCAGCCTCACGCAGATTCGAGTGCAGCAACAATCAAACCCTGATGTCGATGGTGTCCGCCGGGGCAGGTTGGACCATCACAACCCCCCTGCTTTACTCTCGCGCGAAACGGTTTCAATCCAGACTGCGTATGCACCCGTTTCCGGGCAAAAGCTTTGCACGTACACTGGCGCTTGTCACAACACCGGATTGCTCAAGATCGGTGATCGAACTGGTGGACACCAAAACGCGGTATCTGATCAGTGACCGCATCATTGCACCGCTGCGCGCAGACATTCCCTGGCTGGCAGACAGTTTCAAACTGGTCGAGTGACACTCTGGCCCTGACCATCAAAAAATATTGAACCGCTCCCTGATCTGCTGGTCCTGCTCAGCCGTCAGGTAGTTTGGGGTGTGAGTACGCAAAATCTCGTGTGCGCGATGGCGCGCCCGGGTCCAGGCATCTTGCGCCCCGTTGTCCGCCCATGTCCGTGGCTCGTCCCGGTCTGCGAGCGAAGGGTAGAAATAGTCCCGCTCCATTGCGGCAAAGGTATGCTGCCCGCCCAGAAAATGACCATCGCCCAGCACCGCTTCGCAGATCGCGTCAAATCCCAGATTTTCGTCTGTGACCTCAATGCCCCGCAAAGCACGGTAGGTGTGCGAGTGCATCTCGTCATCCAACACAAACGCCTCAAAGCTCGCTCCCAGTAACGAGGCCGTCATACCCGAGCTTTCGTATATCAGATTTCCCCCTGCCAGTGCTGCCGCCATTGAGGTCAGGCCCTTTTCGATCCCGTATTGCGCATCGATGGCCTTGGCATCGCTCATGGAACAGGCCACGCCCGAAGGCAGCCCCAGCCAATTGGACAGTTGGGCCGAGGCTGCGTTCAACACCGCCGTCTCTCCGCTGCCGCCCGAAAACGCGCCGGTCCGGAGGTCTATGACCAGAGGCCAGTTCGAAAAGATCATCGGAAATCCGGGCTGAATCGCGTGGACCATCACCAAACTGGCAAGCGTTTCCGCCAAGGACTGCGCCAGAAAACCGGCCAGCGTGGCGGGTGCCGTTGCGCCAGCCTGCGCGGCCGTGATGCAGGAGATAGGGATATTGTGTTCGATACAGGCATAGACCACATCCACCGCGTCCGCGCCGTAGCGCATCGGCGAGATCATCGGGCTGATATGCGCTTTCATGAACGGGCGCTTTGCGAATTCCCCGGGACCTCCGGCTGCGATCTCCAGCATCTCGACAATCGGCGCGACGTGTTTGGCCAAAGTGAACGAGGTGGCGGTGGGCTTGGTGGTGTTCTTCAGCAGCGCGTAGGCCGTGTTTACATCCAGATCGAAGATTTCCTCGAGGTCCGTTGCGACACAACAACGGGTAAACCAACTGACATTCGGCAGAACGTCCTGAAGGCGCGTGAAATCATGCAGGTCCTGCAGGGTCGAAGGCCGATAAAGACCGCTCTGCAGATCAAGCGTCTGAACCGCCGCCCCGCCGGTACCGAAATAGACGCGGTTGCCACCGACCACTATGGATCGCGCCGCATCACGCCCATGCAGAACGAAGGTCTTGGCGGCCTGATCAATCGCCTGCTCCACCAGTTCGGGCGGGAAAAGTATCCGGCCCTCCCTGTTGTCTTGCGCGCCGATTGCCAACAAATCGGCCCGCAAGCGATCCGGCACATCTCCGATCCCGAGCTTTTCCAGAAGGTCCAGAGAAGTGTTGTAAATCCGTTCAAGCTCGACCCCAGTCAGGGGCTTGTAGGCTCCACCGGGCTGACCCGGTGGACAAGGGTCAAGCGCGGGCTTCTCAGCCCGCTGCGCCAGGCGCCCCTTTCGACCGGATCGTTTCGCCTGCGGTGCTGCCATGTGTGTTCCTCCAACCGCATCCGGTTGGCCAATTCAACAGAACCCCTACAGCAAGTTTCAATCGCATTCACTTTAATAAGAAATAATGAGTTTCTATTTTCGATTTTCTACGCAAAAGAACTCAGCCCCTTGTGAACCATCTGGCAGAACGGACTAATCCCACAAAACGCACTGGAGGGTCTTTGATGAAATCGCGTACCAAAGTGGTCGTCATTGGTGGCGGTATCGCCGGTTGCTCGACGCTTTATCATCTGACCCGGGAGGGCTGGACCGACGTGGTGCTGGTCGAGCGCAATGAGCTGACAAGCGGGACAACCTGGCATTCAGCCGCACAGGTAACCAATTTCGGTATGAACCAGACCATGGTCGGGCTGAAGCGCCATTCGATCAACCTGTACAAGGAACTGGCCGAGGACCCGGACTATCCGATCAATTACCATCACGGCGATGGTGGTATCCGGCTTGCCAATACGCCGGAGCAGATACAGGGGTATCACCATTTCGCGTCCATGGCGCGCGGAATGGATGTGCATTTCGAAGTCATCGGCGCCGAAGAATGCGCCCGCCGCCACCCGCTGATTTCAACCGACAACCTGTTGGGTGGGCTCTGGGACCCGCTGGATGGAGACATTGATCCGGCTCAGCTATGTCAGGCATTAGCCCGCCGCGCACGCAAAGCCGGAGCCGAAGTCTACCGTAACACGCCGGTCTCAGGGCTGACTCAGCATAAGGACGACACCTGGACCGTGCACACCGAACATGGCGACATTGACTGCGATATCGTGGTCAACGCCTGTGGCTATCGGGTTAACGAAGTGGGCGCAATGATGGGCGTGCACCATCCGGTGGCCTCGATGGAGCATCAGTATTTCCTGACCGAAGAAATTGCCGCAATTCGCGACGCGGGACATCGAATGCCCCTGCTCCGCTGCCCGATCAGTGACTATTACTGCCGGCAGGAAAAGAACGGTTTGCTGGTCGGGTTCTATGAACAGGATTGCAAAACCTGGGGCATGGACGGGATTGATCCGAACTTTGTCAACGCGCTCTGCCCTGACGATCTGGACAGGGTGACCGATGTGCTGGAGGGCGCCTTTGCCCGAATGCCCGCACTGATGGAGGTCGGAATTCATACCGTCGTAAATGGTCCGATCACCTACACAATTGACGGCGCACCCTTGGTCGGGCCAATCCCCGGCAAGCGCAACGCTTTCTGCATCATCGGCCTGCGCGCCGGTCTGGGCGAAGGGGGTGGCCATGGCTGGTTGTTGGCGCAGCAGATCGTTCACGGTGAGGCCTGCTATGACACATGGTGCCTTGATCCGCGCCGGTTTACGGGCCACGCCAATGTGGAAATGACCGCCCTGAAAGCCATCGAGGATTATCAGAACGAATTCCGCTTTCACTTTCCGCACGAACACCGACCCGCAGGGCGCCCCGCCAAGACCACTCCGCTGACCCCGATCCTTGCCGCTGAAGGGGCCGAGTTCACAGTCGTCAACGGGTGGGAGCGGGTCGACTACATCAAACCTGCGCCGGACTTTCACCCGACACTCAGTTTCAATTTCGACGAGACCTTTGACGTCGTCGCAGCAGAGGTCAAAAACCTGCAAGACAATGTCGGGTTGGCCGAGGTCAACGGCTTCAACCGGTTGGAAATCACCGGAGATGATCGACATGCGTTTCTGGACCGCATGATGTGCGGCGCGGTGACAAAACGCAACGGGCGTGTCGGCCTTGGCTATCTGCTGAACCACCACGGCATGGTCAAAGCCGAGGCGACCATCGCCAACCTGCCCGCCAGTGACCGCGGCCCGGCGCGGGTCTGGTACGGGTCCGCCGCCGCCGGCGAGTATCATGATATGGACTGGCTGCAGGCGCATCTGCGAGATGGTGAAGATGTGCAAATCCGCTCACTCACCAATGATCAGACCATATTGGTTCTGGCCGGGCCCAGATCCCGCGACGTGCTGTCCGCCTGCGCCCGAGGAGACTGGTCGCGAGAAGCCTTTCCATGGCTTTCGGTGCGCGAGTGCTTTGTCGGGTTCGCACCTGCAACCGTTTTGAACATCAGTTTCTCAGGGGAACTGGCTTACGAAATCCACATCCCAAACGCCTCGCTTTATGCGGCCTATCTGGCGTTGCGAAAGGTGGGCGAGGATCATGGTATGACTCTGTTTGGCGCCCGCGCGATCGAGTCCATGCGGATGGAGAAAGGGTTCCTGCACTGGAAAGCCGACCTCCTCACTGAATTTGATCCGTTTGAGACGGGGCTGGATCGGTTCGTGAAACTGAACAAGGGTGATTTCGTCGGTCGCGACGCTCTGATGAAACGCAATGAGAGCGGGCTGCAAAAGAAACTGGTGAGCCTGAAAGTAGACACAACCGAAGCGCCTGCACATGGGGGTGCCTCGCTGATGTTGCAGGGCCGGGTTGTCGGCACGATCACATCAGGGGGCTGGGGTCACCGGATGGGAATGAACCTCGCCTATGGCTTTGTGGACCTGGAAGTTTCGAACCCCGGCAGCAAGATGCTACTCGATCTGTGTGGCGAATTGGTCGATGCAGAAGTGATCGCACCGTCCCCCTATGATCCGGACCTGTCGCGCGTACGCAGCTAACTTCCGCTGCGATACGCCGTCGGCGTCTGTCCGAACTGCGCCCGAAACGCACGCGTCATGGCGCTGGGGTTTTCATAGCCGCAACGGCTGGCAATCTCGGCGACGGATTGTTGGGTCTCAACCGCCAGCTTGCGCGCCAGATTCAGGCGCAGGCGACGATAAAGCGCCTGCGGTGTTATGCCCAACTCGGCCAGTACCCGGGTTTCGATCTTCTTTTGCGAGCACCCCAGCCGACGCGCGATATCCTTGATCAACACCGGAGCATCCAATGTGCTCTGCATCACGGCCAGCACCCGATTTACAAGTCTGTCTTCGGATTTCATCTGAGGCGAGGCAGCACTTGGTTCGCTACGGTTCATCAGAAGATGGGCCACTTCCATCGACAGCAACGGCCCATGATCGGCAAGGATCAGAGCTGTAGCTAGATCATATACGGCCAACGCGCCCGAACAGGTGATCCGGTTCCGGTCGATCACATACCGCTCCTGCACGACTTCGACATCCGGGAAGGCTTCTTCGAACCGGGACAGTTCATCCCAGTGAATGGTCGCACGGTGCCCCTCCAGCAGGCCCGCGTGCGCGAGCAGCCAACTCCCCGTATCCAGACCAGCCAACTTGGGATGACGGGTCGCCGCCCTGCGCAGGGCGCGATGGGTATCGGGAACCGAGTGTTCCAAATACCCATACGACGGCATGACCACCAATGCATCACCTGACTCGAAGCCCATTGCACCATGGGGCGCGACCTGCAACCCACTGGAGCTTTGGACAGGCGCCCCATCGGGCGAATAGAACTGCCAGGCATAGAGATCCTGACCCGCCAACGTATTCGCCGCACGCAGGGGCTCAACCATGTTGGCAAGACAAAGGTTCGAGAACCCGTCGAACAGCAAAAAGTTATAGCTTCGAGTCAATTTTTTCTAATCCTGCATGATAATTCACGAATACTGCATGTCATGACATCGGACAATGACGTTTCATCGCCAATCAGGCATCAAAGGAACGCGCGTCATGCAATTTGGCTTAACCGAAGAACAGGATATGATCGTCTCGACTGTGCGCAGCTTTGTCGAGAACGAGATTTACCCCCACGAAGCTGAGGTAGAGCGCACCGGACAGGTGCCGCAAGAGTTGGGCGACCAGATCAAGCAGAAATGCATCGATCTGGGCTTTTATGCCTGCAATTTCCCCGAAGAAGTCGGCGGCGCAGGTCTGTCACATCTTGATTTCACGCTGGTCGAACGCGAACTGGGTCGCGGCTCCATGGCGCTGACCCATTTCTTTGGACGCCCGCAAAACATCCTGATGGCCTGCAATGACGAGCAGCGCGAACGCTATCTGCTGCCAGCCGTCCGAGGCGAAAAGATGGACGCGCTGGCGATGACCGAACCGGATGCGGGATCGGATGTGCGGGGCATGAAATGTCAGGCTGTTCGTGACGGCGGAGATTGGGTCGTCAACGGCTCGAAACACTTCATCTCGGGCGCGGAGCACGCAGATTTCTTCATCGTGTTCATCGCGACGGGTGTGGATGACACCCCGAAAGGCCCCAAGAAACGCATCACCACATTCCTCGTGGACCGTGGCACACCGGGCTTTGAGGTGCGCGAAGGGTACAACTCGGTCAGCCACAAGGGCTACAAGAACTATATCCTCTATTTCGATAACTGCCGCCTGCCGGACGCACAGGTTCTGGGCGAAGTCGATGGCGGCTTTGCCGTGATGAACGAGTGGCTTTATGCGACGCGCCTGACGGTTGCCGCCTTCTCGGTCGGGCGGGCACGGCGCTGTTTTGATTACGCGCTGAATTACGCGGCCGAGCGCAAGCAATTCGGCCAGCCGATCGGCAAATTTCAGGGCGTCAGCTTCCAGATTGCCGACATGATCACCGAGATCGACGCCGCCGATTGGCTGACACTCTCGGCGGCATGGCGTCTGGATCAGCGCCTGCCCTCAAACCGCGAGATCGCGTCGGCCAAGCTCTATGCCTCAGAAACACTGGCGCGGGTGACGGATACAACGCTACAAATCTATGGCGGTATGGGCCTGATGGACGACTTCCCGATCGAACGGTTCTGGCGCGACGCACGGGTTGAGCGCATCTGGGATGGCACCAGCGAAATTCAGCGCCACATCATCAGCCGCGATCTTCTGCGGCCCTTAGGCGCCTGAGGCTCGGTCGGGTCATACATGAGCAAAGATATTTCCCGTCTTCTGCGCCCGAAATCCATTGCCGTGATCGGCGGGGGCGCCTGGTGCCAGCAAGTTATCCTGCAGTCAGAACGTATGGGCTATGCCGGGGACATCTGGCCCGTACATCCCAAAGCGGCCGAAATCGCAGGTCACAAAACCTATACACGGCTTGAAGACCTACCCTCGCCCCCGGACGCGGCGTTTGTCGGCATCAACCGCCACGCTACCGTCGAGGCGGTTCAGGTTCTGTCAGAGATGGGCAGCGGCGGGGCGGTTTGCTTCGCCTCTGGCTTCTCCGAAGCCGCAGCGGAAGATGAGGCAGGCGGGGACCTACAGTCAGCGCTGGTCGAAGCAGCAGGTTCCATGCCCATCCTCGGCCCCAACTGCTATGGCTTCATCAATGCACTGGACGGGGCGCTGCTGTGGCCCGATCAACACGGAGCCGTGCCGGTCGACCGCGGCGTTGCCATCCTGACTCAAAGCTCGAACATCTCGATAAATCTGACCATGCAGCAGCGCGCGTTGCCGATTGCCTATATGGTGACCTGCGGGAATATGGCCCAGACGAGTCAGGCAGAGATCGCTGCTGCGCTGATCGATGATCCGCGCGTGACAGCAGTGGGCCTGCATATCGAAGGCTTCAAGGATATTCGCGAATGGGAAGCGCTTGCCGCCAAGGCACATGAGAAAGATGTTCCACTGGTCGCCCTCAAAGTCGGTGCGTCCGAGCAGGCGCAGGCAGCTACGGTATCGCACACCGCTTCACTCGCAGGCAGCGATGCGGGCGCGCAGGCGTTACTGAACAGGCTGGGCATTCCACGCCTGTCGACTCTGCCGGAGCTTCTGGAAACGCTGAAACTGCTGCATTGCTATGGGCCACTACCGGGCGGCAACATCGCGTCGATCAGCTGTTCCGGTGGCGAAGCGAGCCTGATCGCGGATATGGCGATTGGCACGGGCCTCAACTTCCCCGATCTGACCAAGGACAAGGAATCCCGTTTGCGCGAAGCGCTTGGGCCGATGGTCGCGCTGAACAACCCGCTCGACTATCACACCTATATCTGGCGCGATGAAGACGCGATGGCAAAGGCATGGTCCGGTATGATCGGAGAGGATATCGATCTGACCTTTTCGATCGTCGACTATCCGACCACGGATCAGACGGACTGGGCCTGCGCATCCCAGGCGGCACTCAAGGTGCGGGCAGATACTGGTGCACGCTTTGCAGTTGCCGCCACCCTGCCCGAATTGCTTCCCGAGAATGTCGCGCGAACCTTGATGGAGGGCGGCGTGGTTCCCTTTATGGGCCTGCGCGAAGCTCTTGCCGCGACGCGCGCCGCAGGACAGATCACCGCGCCCGCCCCTGATCCGATCTGCCTTCCCGGCGAGGCTGAGGCCACACACACACTGACCGAAGCGGAAGCCAAGAAAACGCTGGCCGCATATGGCGTGCCCATCCCTCAGAACCGCTCCGTACGGGGCGAGGAAGAAGCCCGCACTGCCGCACGGGAATTAGAGGCACCCTTCGCCGTAAAAGGGGTTGGTCTCGCTCATAAGTCCGAGCAGGCCGCTGTGCGGCTGGGTGTTCAGGCCGCCGACGTTGCAGATGTGGCTGCAGAGATCGGAACTGACGATATCCTGATCGAAGAAATGATCACCGGAACCGTAGCCGAACTGCTGATCGGCGTCGTACGAGACCCTGCCCATGGGTTTGTCCTGACACTCGGCGCGGGTGGCGTCCTGACCGAGATATTGCGCGATACCACATCTCTGTTAATCCCGAGTACGCCCGACTGCATTCGCGCTGCCCTTGGCGAGTTGAAAATTGCACCGTTGCTGGCGGGCTACCGTGGTCAGCCGGCGGCTGATATGAATGAAATCATTGCAGCAATTCAGGCCGTTCAGGCCTATGTGACCCAGAATGCCGACGCGCTCGGCGAGGTTGAAATCAACCCGCTTCTCTGCACGCCCACCCGGGCAGTTGCGGTGGACGCCCTTATCAGAAAGGCCTGAGAGATATGGACCCGATCAAGACCCGCCGCGAAGGTGCAATCCTCGAGGTTACACTGGACCGGCCCAAGGCCAATGCCATCGATCTGGCCACCAGCCGCATCATGGGGCAGGTGTTTGCCGAGTTTCGCGATGATCCCGATCTGCGTGTCGCCATCCTGACCGGAGGAGGAGAGAAGTTCTTCTGCCCTGGCTGGGACCTGAAAGCAGCGGCAGACGGCGATGCGGTGGATGGGGACTATGGCGTAGGTGGCTTTGGTGGCTTGCAAGAGTTGCGAGATCTGAACAAACCGGTCATCGCAGCCGTCAATGGTATCGCCTGCGGCGGCGGGCTGGAGCTCGCGATCTCGGCCGACATGATACTGGCCGCCGAACACGCCACCTTTGCCCTGCCCGAAATCCGTTCCGGCACAGTGGCGGATGCCGCCAGTGTCAAGCTGCCCAAACGCATTCCCTATCACATGGCAATGGAGTTGCTGCTGACCGGACGCTGGTTCGACGCCGAAGAAGGCCACCGCTGGGGTCTGATCAACGAGGTCCTGCCCGCCGATCAGCTGATGGATCGCGCCTGGGAACTGGCTCGTCTGCTGGCCTCGGGTCCTCCGCTGGTCTACGCGGCAATCAAAGAGGTCGTGCGCGACGCCGAAGACAGCAAGTTCCAAGACGCCATGAACCGCATCACCAAACGCCAGTTGCGCACGGTTGATGTGCTCTATTCCAGCGAGGACCAGCTAGAAGGAGCAAGGGCCTTCTCAGAAAAACGTGACCCTGTCTGGAAAGGTAAATAAACCTGTCGCCGGAAGCAGTGCCGCCAGAGTTAGCGCGATCCTTGTGGCCCCGAGCGCGCCGAACCGCTACCGCGTTAGATTCAACCAATGAACCCATTCCGTCTTCGAGCGGTAAAGCCGCCAGCATGGCCTCTGCCTCGATGCAGTCGTAACCTATACGGCGATAAGAAACCGATCTGTCGAACCCCGTGGCTATCAGGTCCACCATCAAATGCGATTGCGAGCAAGGAAGACAACTTCCACTAGATCGCATTGATCATCAACGCGAGTTTCCCCTTGGGACTTAGGAAAAATAGAGCTCAAGGCACGTCACTTGCGGATCAGTCAAACAGAAGATGTTAGACAAAATCAAACTTCTAGCAGTGAACCACCATTCGGTAAGATGGATAATGAGACCTGAGCCTAGGGTCAGGACCCGTTGATTTTCGCTTTTCGGCATGATTCACCATTTGAAAAACGAGTGGTGACATGTCTGACCTTTTCTGGCTGAGCGATGCGCAGATGGTGCGTCTAGAGCCCTATTTCCCCAAGTCCCACGGCAAGCCTCGTGTTGATGACCGGCATGTGTTGAGTGGGATTATCTTCATCAACCGCAATGGTTTACGGTGGCGGGATGCGCCCAAGGAGTACGGACCGCACAAGACCCTGTACAACCGTTGGAGACGATGGAGTGACAAAGGCATCTTTGCCCAGATGATGGTCGGTCTGGCCGCTGAGCATGGCGAAGAGAAGACGATCATGATCGACGCCACCTATCTGAAAGCCCACCGCACAGCGTCCAGTTTGGGCGTCAAAAAGGGGGACGCGGTCGCCTGATTGGCAGAACCAAAGGCGGTATGAATACCAAGTTGCACGCCATCTGTGACAGCAAAGTGCGACCTTTGAACCTCTTTGTTACCGCCGGGCAGGTGAGTGATTACATCGGGGCAAAGGCCCTTTTGAGCAGCCCGCCCAATGTCGACTGGCTGCTCGGAGATCGAGGTTACGACGCCGATTGGTTCAGAGAAGCCCTGAAAGACAAAGGGATATGCGCATGTATCCCTGGTCGGAAGCAACGCAAGGCCACCGTCAAATATGACAAACGCCGCTACAAACGGCGCAATCGGATCGAGATTATGTTCGGCAGGCTCAAGGATTGGCGGCGCGTGGCAACCCGCTATGACAGGTGCCCAAAGGTATTCCTCTCCGTCATCGCTCTCGCCGCCACTGTCATATTCTGGCTATGAAACAACAACGAGTCCTGACCCTAGTAGCCCGTCGCTTTGAAAACTACACCTATTGTGGAATAGAGGATACCCAAATCGGTCCTCAGCGTTAGGTTGTTTGCATAATTAGTGTCAAACTCGGCACGGCTGGCAAAGGTGCTCATATTACGTTGAGACACCTGCCACGATCCAGTCAAACCGGGGCGAAGCGAAAAGTATGCCTTGCCCGGATACAATTCTTGCTGTTCTGGCATCATCGGGCGCGGACCCACAAGGCTCATCTCACCACGCAGTACATTCCAAAGTTGTGGCAACTCATCCAGAGACGTCCTCCGAAGAACATGGCCGATTGTCGTAATCCGCGGGTCATTCTTGAGTTTTTGGGTTTCTGCCCACTCGCGTCGGGCTGCCGGATTGCTTGCCAAATAAGCCTCGAGCAGTGCGTGTGCATTTGGCACCATGCTGCGAAGTTTCCACATGGTGAAGATACGGCCATCTTTTCCAACACGGCGTTGCGCATAAAACGGATTGACTCCGTCCGTTGCTACCAAAATGGCAAGAACCAGAATGATTGGCAAAACAATTGGTAGCGACAACAATACGATCATAAAATCCAAGATGCGTTTAAACATCTGGCCATAAAGTCGCGTAGGATTAGTTACGAAATTATCTGGATGCGTGGCAACATCTCGATGCCCTGACTTACCTGTAATACTAATATCTTGAATAGTCATCTCAGAACTCGCAAACCAAAGCCAGAAAATGGCCAACTACTAGAACCCGCAAACAAGCCATCCAATATTGGCGTTTGCAAACAACACAACCAGGAAAGAGAATCAGGTATTGGAAAACTAAGCCGCTCTTCCCCCAGAGTGTTTTTACACTAAATTATCCAACACCACAAATCTTATACTCTCTCTATCGACTGCTTTTCTGGTATTTTTTTCACCAAGTTTCAACGCTGCTATCGCATTGCCTTCATTGTCTTTTGTATTATCGTGTAAAGATTGAATCTCACGCAACGAGCTATTCTAATAACTATTTCCAGAACGGGGCAATTCGCTCACTGCTATTTCTTACAACACAAGCGACCTTTGCATACGCACGTAAAATCACTTATCCAGCGTTTTCCTGTAGTTTTGAAACAATATGCGAAACAAAAACCGGCTCGAAGCCGGTTTAAGTAATTTGCATTGCGGCTTAGGCAAGGCGCTTACGTCTGCGCATCACGCCCATACCAAACAAACCGGTAAGCAGAAGAATTGAACCAGCCGGCAGCGGTACTGCAGAAACGATATCGAAGGTAATGCTCTGCAGCTTGAAGTTATCTCGCCAGTCATCAGCGCCGAACCCGATGATTGAGCCAATCAACTCACCACTACCGAAGTAATGGGTATAGGGGTTCGTGTTTCCGCTCCCAAGTTCCTCTTCATAAACTTGAGCGGACGCTGGGATACTGCTATCGTTGTACGTGCCATATGCAAACGTATCGTGACGGTCCCAATAAGCAAATGTCACGGACGTGACTTCTACATTTAGACCACCAAAATCGATAAGCGCAAACTCATCAGGGCCGGCGCCATCAATAGTGTGCTGATCGTGGCGGCAATAGCCGTGACGCACATGACGGCAGTCATAGACGCCGATACCGCCCTGGTTACCGGACCAACTTGCAGTCAGGAAATTATCTGTGTCGATGACGGTACCGTTTCGATCCACGCGAACACCGTCAACGCCCACATTCACCGATCCGTCGCTGCTAGTGTAGGTATTTGAACCCGAAGTCCAGTTTCGACCAACATTGAAGTCAACGGTCAAAGCGCTGGAAGCAGTCGCCGCTACCGACAGTACTGCGGTTGATAAAGCTGCAATATATGTGCGTTTAGAATCCATGTTACTCTCACCCATTTCCGTCGCGCAAAAAAGCGAACCGGAGACACTCAAAACTTAGTATGTATCACGTTAACTAACACAAGACGGACCGCCCATGCAATATTGGGGCGTCGCCAATTCTATCAACCTATTGTAAATAAATATTTTTTTATTCAGGGAGACACTTTATGCGTGTGCGCCGAGCAGGATACCCCACAACAAACACTTTAAAGTTGTACCCAAATTAACAGAAACTAAATGATTTGTGAAAACCGCGATTCGAGGGTCGCGCAGTGCAGTTAAATCCGGAATGTAGCGATCGGTTTCAAGACAGCTGGGTGGCGCTTAATTATAAATATCACGCCAGAAAAGGAGGCCTTAGAAGGTCGGTCATTTCGAGAAACTGGAACGCGTAAGGCTCTCAATCGGCCAAAGCTGTTCTCGACTTGATTGCTCACGCGACAACTGCGCTTTCGCCACCGTGGGCAGATCAGCTGCTGCCGCCAACCAACTGGCTGGAATACTCTCCGCAAATCTGCCGTCAAGTGTGTGCTGTTCGCATTGATCCCCCGTTAGATCGGGTTCCAATTGTCAAGCTTTTGAATCAGCCATGCAAAATTTCCCTAACCTGTTAGCGTTGTACTCCCGGCGTAGGAATTTTCCGGTTCAGGGCATTATGTGCACTGACGGGTTTTTCACAAACGTATGTCGTTTCGCGCACTCTTGTCTGAAGAGCGTTTACGCAAACCAATAGAACGAGGCAAACTGGACAAATTAGTGGAAATCCGCAATCTGTGGATAGAAAATTTTACATGATATTGTCGCCATTACGATTTACCATCAAGTTTAACAAGGGAACGGTTTTCAATGACAACGGTTGCGACGGATATTGCAATTATAGGGCTTGGGGCACATATGCCTGGCGCTATCAGCCCTGAAATATACTGGCAAAACCTCCGCGACGGCATTGAATCCATCCGCAGATATAGCCGAGAAGAACTGGTTGCGGCGGGCGAAGCACCACACCTTCTAGAGCGAACCGATTACGTGCCTGCCGCCGCACCCCTGGACGGTTTCGAAACATTTGATGCGGATTTCTTTGGATTGTCTCCCAAAGAGGCTGCAATAATGGACCCACAGCACCGCCAGTTCCTGGAAGTGGCCTGGGAAGCGCTGGAACATGCGGGGCATCCACCCAGCAAAACCAAAGGGCCTATTGGTGTCTACGCGGGCTGCGGTATGGGCAGCTACTTTTATTTCAACATCTGCTCCAACCACGATCTCGTTGACGATGTCGGCATGTTTCTGTTGCGTCACACAGGCAACGACAAGGATTTCCTTGCCACGCGTGTAAGCCACATCTTCGACATGAAAGGCCCCAGCGTAAATGTGCAAACGGCCTGCTCGACCTCGCTGGTGGCTGCACATTACGCGGCTCAGGCATTGCTGACCGGTGAATGCGACATTGCCATTGCGGGCGGAGTAACGATCGAGCTGCCACAAAACCGCGGCTATATTTACAAACCTGGCGAGGTGCTCTCGCCGGATGGACATTGTCATGCTTTTGACCACCGCGCAGAAGGGACAGTTTTTGGTTCCGGCGCTGGTGCAGTTGTGCTGCGCCGACTCGAGGATGCGATCCGTGATGGGGATCACATCTGGGCGATCCTTAAAGGCACAGCAATCAATAATGATGGGGCCGCCAAAGCAGGGTATCTCGCCCCGTCCGTAGACGGGCAGGCCGCCGCGATCTCGGAAGCGCATACAATGGCGGACGTGACCGCTGACACTATCGACTATGTCGAATGTCATGGCACTGGAACTTATTTGGGTGACCCGATCGAAGTTGCTGCCCTAACGCAGGCTTTTGCAGAGACCACGGAGGAAACTGGGTTCTGCAAGTTGGGCTCGGTCAAGACCAATATCGGTCATCTCGACACGGCGGCGGGCGTGGCAAGCATGATCAAGACCGCGCTTGCGTTGCATTACCGGGAGATACCACCCTCTCTGGGTTATGAAAAACCCAACCCGGCCATTGACTTTGAAACCTCCCCTTTCAAGGTCAATGACACGCTTTCAGACTGGGTCAGCCACAAAGGCCCCCGGCGTGCAGGTATCAATTCACTTGGTGTCGGTGGCACAAATGCCCACGCCGTACTGGAAGAAGCGCCTTTGCGTTCCACCTCCGAGCCCTCGGACTGGCCCTTTCAGCTGTTGACTTTATCAGCACGGTCGAAAGCAGCGCTTGAAGATAATGCAACCAATCTTGCGGAGCATCTCACAGCCCATCCCGAACAAAATCTGGCGGATGTCGCATGGACCCTGCACGAAGGTCGCCACGATTTCGAACGGCGTCGCGTCGTAGTTGCCGAAACTCATGAGCAAGCAGCCGCACGACTGCTTGAAAACGATCCCCGTCGCGTTTTTAGCCATGTCGCTCTCGACCGACCCGACACGGTATTCATGTTTCCAGGCGGTGGCGCGCAATATGCCGGTATGGCGCGCGATCTCTATGAAACAGAGCCTGTCTTTGCCGAGTGGATGGATCGGGGCCTTGAGATTCTGGCGCCAAAGCTCAACTACGACATCCGTGCGCTTTGGCTACCAGAAAGCGGTGAAGAAGCCGCAGCCGATGCGCAATTACAGAAACCATCGGTACAGCTCCCACTCATTATGATCTGCGAAGTCGCCCTCGCGCATCTTTGGATGAGCTGGGGTGTGAAACCTGCCGCACTTGTCGGCCACTCCATGGGCGAGAATACCGCGGCCTGTGTCGCTGGCGTCATGTCTTTTGAGGATTGCATCGGGCTGGTCCATCTGCGGGGCCGGTTGTTCGATACGGTTCCTGCTGGCGGGATGTTGTCCGTGGCCCTTTCGGCAGAAGACCTTACACCGATGTTAGGCGACGATCTGGATCTGGGCGCAGTGAACGCTCCTCAGCTTTCTGTCGCCACTGGTCCGCAAGCGGCGCTTGATCAGCTTGAGGAAGACTTGAAGAAACGCGAAGTGGATTACCAGCGCATCCAGATCGATATTGCTGCGCATTCGCGTATGTTAGAACCAATTCTGGAAGATTTTCGGGCTTATCTGAATTCCATTGAATTGAAGGCCCCAAAGATACCTTTCACATCGAACCGCACCGGCGAAATGATCACCGACGCACAGGCCACTAGCCCGGACTACTGGGTGGACCATCTGCGCGGCACAGTACATTTCGCCGACTGCATAGGTGCTCTGGCAGACAAAAACCGCATCTTCATCGAAGTGGGGCCCGGTAAGGCCATGGCTTCGCTTGCAGGTCAGCATCCAAAACTAGAAGCCAATCAGGTTATCGGCACGTTGCGCCATCCGGCGGATGAAACTGCAGACGACGCCTATTTTCTTGCCATGCTGGGCCGGGTATGGGCCTTGGGAGGCAGCTTCGACTGGGGTCAGTACTGGGGCGAAGCGCAACGAATGCGCCTACCGCTGCCCACCTATGCCTTCCAACGCAGCCCCTACTTCATCGAACCGGGCAAGGCTGCGGCAAAGGCCGATACCGATTGGCTGATGCGCGAAGACGTCCCCGAAAATTGGGGGTGGCGCCCTGCGTGGCGTCCGGCTTATGCCGCTTGCGACATCGATGTCACTGGCGATCTCGCCGCAGTCACACCGGAAACGTGGCTCGTATTCGCGGATGAGGCTGGTCTGTGTGATACCGTCTCGGCGCGACTGCGCAAAGCCGGTCATACCGTATTGACGGTACGCGCAGGCGATACCTTTGCTCGCGATGGGGACCGCGACTACATCCTGTCACCCGAACGCGGCAGAGACAGCTATGATGCTTTGATCGCGGATCTCGTATCGCGGGAAATTCTACCTACTCGGGTGCTTCATGGGTGGCTCACTACGACGCGCGAGAGTTTCCGTCCCGGCTCGAGCTTTATTCACCGCAATCTCGAACAAGGCTTCTTCAGCCTGCTATTTCTTGCCCAAGCCATGGGTGATGAAGGCTGGAGCCATCCGATGCATTTCACCGTGTTGAGCTCGGGCGCAGCCCAGGTGGCCAGCGAAGTGCTCAGCTATCCTGAAAAGAGCACCTTGGCCGGACCCGCGCGCGTCATCCCACGCGAATTTCCTAACATCACCGTGGCGACGCTTGATCTCGACGTGCCGCAAGTCTCTGGTCGGGGCGCTCGCTCTCGTCCCGATTTGTCGGGCTTTGTCGCTCCCGTATTGGAAGAATTATTGGCCCCACCGGCTAATCTGACGGCCGCGCTGCGCGGGCCCAAGCGTTTTGAGATGGGTTATCGCGCGCAGGCTCTCGCCGACACCGAAGATGCGCAGCCCATGCTGCAAGAGAACGGTGTCTATCTCATCACTGGCGGTTTTGGCGGAATTGGTCTCACGTTAGCTCGACGATTGATGGCGCACACCGAAGCCCGCGTCGCACTTCTTGCCCGCAGCCCCCTGCCCCCGCGCAAAGATTGGGATCGAGTTCTAGAAAACACTGCACCAGACGATCCGTTGGCGCGCCGTATCAGCGCCGTTCGCGATCTGGAATCCGCTGGTGGAGAGGTACTCTGTCTGGCAGGTGATGTTAGCAACATCGAGGATATGCGCGCTGTTCGCGCGAAAGTCGAAGAACGGTTCGGCACGGTAAACGGCGTGATCCACGCGGCCGGTGTGATCAAGGATGGACTCATCCAGACCAAGAGTATGACCGAGGTGGAAGATGTCTTTTCACCGAAGCTGCATGGTCTAAAGGTTCTCGAAGAAGTCTTCCCGGATGGCGACCTCGACTGGATGGCCCTGTTCTCATCAAGCTCGACAGCGACAACCCCTGCCGGCCAGGTCGATTATGTTGCCGCCAACGAATATATAAATGCTTATGCCAGATCCCGCGCCGGAGGTCAGACCAAGGTCATCGCCATCGGTTGGGGAATCTGGGCGGATACCGGCATGGCAGCAGATGCGATGGCCCTGCGTACCGGTACGCGTGAGCCTGCGCCCATCTTGCCCGCAGGTGTACCGCTGCTGGCGGAAAAGACTTTCGATGCCTCCGGCAACCGAATTTTCAATGCGAAATACAGTGTCGCCGAACAATGGGTTTTGGATGATCACCGCACAAGTGCCGGGGATGCCTTGCTGCCGGGTACGGGATATCTGGAACTGGCTGCCCAAGCGCTTGCCGCTCAGGGCGAGAGGGCAGCGTTCGAGATCCGCGATCTCTATTTTCTGAGACCACTAGCCGTAAGTGAGACCGAAACCCTCGACATAGCAGTGCAAATGCCACGCAGCAGTACCGGCTATGATCTGATTGTGGAAAGCGGTCCCGAGGATGCGCGCGAAAGGAACGCGCAGGCCAGTCTGGCTCTGTTACCGATGGCCAGCCCTGCACCTATTGATCCCGCCGAAATCGCAGCGCGATGTGCTGCCCCGGTTGAAGCAGCCGCTGGCGGCTGGCTACCGGGCGCTCAAGAGGCGCATCTTCGCTTTGGGCCACGCTGGAGAGTGTTGCAAAAGACCGCTCTCGGAGATGGCGAAGGTCTAGCGGAACTTGCTCTGCCTGCTGAGGCAAAAGAGGATGGTGCGGCGGGATACAGGTTGCACCCCGGACTGATGGATTTGGCCACGGGTTGGGCAATGGCCCTTATAAAAGACTATCAACCCACCCATTTATGGGTGCCGGTTTCATATCAGTCCGTCCGCGTTTTCCGTGCGCTACCCGAACGAGTGGTCAGCTGGGTCCGAAATGCGGGGGACAACCACGCAGACGGTGAAATCGCCAGTTTCGACATTACCGTAGCGACACCCGAGGGGGAGGTCTGTGTAGAGATACACAATTTCTCGATCCGCCGGATGGAAAGCAGCGAAGGTTTTGCAGTGACCGAAACAGAAGCGGCACCTGTTTCCGTTGACGACACCGAAGCACAGCGCCAACTGTCGCCGGCCGAAGAACGCCTGCGGCACAATATCTCGCAAGGTATTCGCGCTGAGGAAGGGGGGGAACTCTTCCTGCGCGCACTCGCATTGGACATACCACAGGTGATCGTCAGCTCTCTTCCCCTGCCCGATCTCATCGCACAGGCGGAGCAAACTGAAGACAACGAAACTGAGAGTCAGACCTTCGAACGTCCACAGTTGGACAGCGATTATGTCGAACCTGTAGGTGCAATCGAAACAACCCTCGCCGGTTTCTGGTCTGACCTTCTTGGGGTCGACCAGATTGGAGCAGAAGACAGTTTCTTTGATCTCGGTGGACATTCATTGATTGCGGTGCGGCTCTTTGCGCAAATCCGCAAGACTTATGCAGTGGACTTCCCGATATCTGTGCTCTTCGAAGCGCCCACCATTCGCAAGGTGGCGACCCTTATTGCTGAGCGCGGTGTAGTAGCGGGCGGTACGGAAAGCGATGGGTCATCTGACGCGAATGCGTCGCGACTGGAACGGCGCTTTACCCATCTTGTCCCGATGCATGCCGACGAAAGTGGTCCCCGTACTCCCTTCTTCTTGGTGGCTGGTATGTTTGGCAACGTGCTCAACCTGCGCCATCTAGCGCATATTTTGGGGGCGGATCGGCCCTTCTACGGGCTGCAAGCGCGCGGCCTCTATGGCGATGAAGAACCGCACCGATCCCTGCCGGATGCTGCCCGCGACTACATCGCGGAAATGCGGCAGGTCCAGCCAAGCGGCCCTTACATGGTTGGTGGATTTTCTGGCGGCGGCATTACAGCTTACGAGATTGCTCAACAACTTCGTGCCGCCGGCGAAGAAGTCTCCGCGATTATCCTGCTTGATACGCCGCTGCCTCAGCGACCACATCTCACCCGCCGTGACCGGTACATGATCAACTGGCTTAATTTGCGTGAGGAAGGGCTGAGTTATGTCACGACCTGGGCTCGCAATCGCATTGAGTGGGAACTGAAAAAACGTCGGGGCGAACCTGTCGAAGACGAGGAGGCCGGGTCAAAATTCCATGACGCTGCAATCGAAGCGGCGTTCCTCGAAAGTGTCGGCCAGTACAAAGTCGAACCGTGGGATGGACCGCTGACACTCTTCCGTCCACCCCTTCTGGCGCGTTGGGAAGTGGCACCAGGGCGCCTCGTGGACAAGCACAAGCACTACATGTTCCCTGATAATGATTGGACGCGTCATGTTCCGGGTCTCGAGGTCTTTGAAGTGCCCGGAGATCACGACTCCATGGTTCTGGAACCCAATGTCCGAGTGTTGGCTGACCGCATTCGGCGCGTATTGGAGGCCGCCGAACGGCCAGGGCAATCTGGCCCGCTGGCGCCGTATCTGGAGGCTGCAGAATGATCGCGCGGAACAGCCCGACAGTACTGACCATCATCTTGAACTATAAGACCGCTGAAATGACGCTGAAATCTGTTGATGCGGCGCGGAGGGCAATGGAAGGTATCGCCGGAAGTATCGTCGTTGTCGACAATCACAGCGAGGACGGATCTTATGAGAGAATCTCGACTTATATCGCTCAGGAAGGCTGGGATGCAGACGGTCGAATACGCGTAATAGAGGCGGGCTGGAATGGTGGATTTGGCGCAGGTAACAACGTTGGCATCCGTGCAGGTCTACCCGATGGCACCAAGCCTGACTACGTGTATATTCTGAACTCTGATGCGTTTCCTGCCGAAGATAGCATTCAGGCGCTATTGGAACATCTGGAAAAAACTCCCGAGGCGGGTTTCGCCGGTAGTTATATACATGGCGACGCAGGTGAGACCCATCTTACAAGTTTCCGCTTCCCTTCCATCGCAAGCGAGTTTGAAAGCGCCATTCGCCTCGGCCCCATCACCCGTTTGTTGCGAAACCGCCGAGTCCCGATCGACACGCCCAAAGAAACAACGCCTGTAGATTGGCTGGCTGGCGCCAGCATGATGATGCGGCAGAGTGTTTTGGACGACATCGGCCTGTTCGATGAAACCTTCTTTCTCTATTTCGAAGAAACTGATCTCTGCCGTAGAGCCGCCAAAGTGGGCCACCGGGTTGACTACGTCGTCGAAAGCCGCGTTGCCCATATAGGCTCTGCATCCACCGGGATGAAACGTTGGAAGCGGATACCGTCATACTGGTATGACAGCCGCTGGCATTACTTCTCTAAAAATCACGGGCGTGCCTATGCAGCCTTGGCGACGCTGATGCATGTTCTGGGCGGCGGACTGCATTCACTACGCTGTTTGTTGCTGCGACGGGATCGTCACATGAAGCCTGGCTTTCTGACCACGATGCTAGTCCATGATCTGCAAGCACTTGTGCGGCGACCCACCACCTCGAACCTACAGGACGACCGAGATACAGTTTCCCAGTCGTGATTCATACCAAAGCGGATATTCCATGTCTCATTTCAGTTCCGTCATTATGGGCAACGAAAGCCTCGTTATTCAGTGTGGAGAGATCCTTCTGGATGGCAATCACAGCATCCGCGCCGTCGTCACACGAAATGAGGATGTGCGCCTCTGGGCAACGAAACATAAGCTTCCCGTGATCGCGCCGGGGCCGGGCCTCGCAGACAGACTGAACACCCAACTAAGGGGTGAACGTTTCGACTGGCTGCTTTCAATTGCCAATCTGGACATAATTCCCGAGGCGCTGCTGCAGATGCCTGACAGGGGGGCCGTGAATTTCCACGACGGGCCTTTGCCGGAATATGCCGGACTCAACGTTCCGGTTTGGGCCGCTTTAGCAGGCGAAACTGAACACGGGATCAGTTGGCACCTCATCGAAGGCGGCGTGGACGAAGGCGATGTAATAGCTAGCGCCCGCTTTGAAGTAACTGAGCGCGACACAGCTCTGACGCTCAACACAAAATGCTATGCCGCTGCCATCGATAGCTTTCCCACCGTAGTGGCTGAATTGGCCAAACCAGAGCCTCAACGGCAAAAGCAAGAGCTTTCGAAACGCGGCTATTTCGCTCGGGATACCCGGCCGCAGGCTGGCGCCCGACTTGACTTCACGCGCCCTGCTGTCGAGCTTGAGCGGCTGATACGCGCACTGGATCACGGGGATTACTGGAACCCGCTCTGCATTCCGAAGTTCGAGGCCGGCGGGCAGGTTTGGCTGGCGCGTGCTGCACATATAGCCACCGGCGCGTCAGGTGCCGCCCCTGGTGCCGTCCTCGCAGCCGATGGCGAGATGTTGTCGTTAGCCACTGGTGCGGGTGATCTGGTTCTGACACAGATTACAGATTGCAATGGCAAACATGTTCCACCTCAGGATATCACTCGCGTCGGAGCAATCCTGCCCAGCCCGACGGCGCAGGCCATGCAAGAGCTCGACGCAGCACTGGCACCTCTTGCCGCAAGCGATCCTGTTTGGCGAGGGATACTGGAGGCGGTCATCCCCCCCAACCTGCCGCTGATCACGGCGACGCAAGGGGCGCCTCAGCCTATCGCGCGGCCCGTTGTCGTTCCGGACGGGGTGGGCACGGCCAGCGTACACGCCGCCTTCGCCTTATTGGGTACACGGCTCTCAGATAGCGGGAGCATCGATCTTGCCCTGCATGTACCGGCACCATCGGGCCCGGGTGCGTCCTATATCACTGATTGGCGGCCTGTGCGGCTTATTCAAAGCGACAGTTTTGCGGCCATGACCAACGCCCTTCAAGATGCCTGCGCCGAAGCGCAAGATCGTGGCCCCTTCGTCGTTGATCTCATCGCGCGTCTGCCGGGTGGCGATGTGCCTGCCCTGCCGGAACTTGGTCTGTCCAACGATCCGGAAGCAGGGCTGGTGCCCAATACGGTGCTCACCCTTGCGATGGACGCCCAGGGCAGGGCGACACTTTTCGGGGATAAATCCCGGATCAGTGATGCTGTGCTCGACCTCTATGCAGCACGTCTTTCACATCTTCTGACACACTTGAATGACAGCGACACGACTTCAGCTCTTCCGATCCTGCCAGAAAGTGAACGCGAGAAGCTTGTCTCCAAGTGGAACAGGACCGCAACCACCTATGACCCTGAACTCTGCGTACATCAGGCGTTCGAGGCGCAGGTTGCACGCACCCCAGAAGCCGAAGCGCTCGCTTTCGAAGGCCAGAGCCTGAGTTACGCCGAACTTGATGCTGCTTCAAATCGGATGGCCCACAGGCTTATCGCTATGGGTGTGACTTCTGGCACCATTGTCGGACTGCATCTGCCACGCTCTGCAGAACTGGTGATTGCAGCTTTGGCCATTATGAAGGCTGGCGGTGCTTATCTACCGATTGACCCAACCTATCCATCCGAGCGCACGGCACTGTGCATTGAAGACAGCCGAGCCGCAGTCATAGTCACCGATGCCAAGAATGATACCGCATTAACAAAGGGCAATGTCCAGATATTTGATGTCGCCAGCGATTTGAGCGCCGAGCCCGATACAGTACCAAACACCGGGGTGACCGGGGCTGATCTGGCTTACGTGATCTATACATCCGGATCGACCGGGCGACCGAAAGGCGTAATGGTCGAACATCGCAATGTCATCAATTTCTTTGTCGGCATGGATGAACGGATTGATCATGGCGAAGGCGATGTCTGGTTCGCAGTCACCTCACTCAGCTTCGACATTTCCGTTCTGGAATTGTTTTGGACGTTGGCTCGTGGATTCAAAATTGTCCTGTCTGGTGACGAAAGCCGCGCTCAGGTCGCAGGTGACGTACCAACAAGCAAGCCGCTCGGAGGTATGGAGTTCAGTCTCTACTACTGGGGGAATGATGATGGTGTTGGCCGGGATAAATACCGTTCGCTGTTGGAGGGGGCAAAGTTTGCCGATCAAAACGGGTTCTGCGCGGTCTGGACACCCGAGCGTCATTTCCATGCCTTTGGTGGCCCCTACCCAAACCCGTCGGTAACCGGTGCCGCGGTCGCAGGCTGCACCAAAAACATCGGCGTCCGCGCAGGCTCTTGCGTGGCACCACTACATCACACCGCTCGTATCGCCGAGGAATGGGCGGTGATCGACAACTTGACAAATGGGCGCGCAGGTCTGGCCATTGCCAGTGGCTGGCAGCCTGATGATTTTGTGTTGAGGCCTGAAAACACGCCACCCGAGAACAAGCCCGCGATGTTCCGCCAGATCGCCGATCTGCGTAAGCTCTGGGCAGGTGAGCCGGTGGAGTTTCCGCGCAAAGATGGCGAAATGCACGCCGTCATCACCCAACCACGCCCAATCTCGCCGACCCCTGATCTGTGGGTCACCACGGCTGGCAATCCCGAAACATGGCGCGAAGCGGGACGCAACGGTTGCCATGTGCTGACCCACCTTCTGGGCCAGTCGATTGGCGAAGTGGCTGACAAGATCAAGATCTACCACGCAGCATTGCGAGAGGCAGGTCACGACCCAACACGCTTTAAAGTGACGTTGATGTTGCATAGTTTCCTTGCGGCAACCCGCGACGAGGCACGCGAGATCGCTCGCGAACCGATGAAGGATTACCTGCGCTCGGCCGCTGGACTAATAAAGCAATATGCCTGGGCCTTCCCTGCCTTTAAGAAACCCGAAGGCGTCGACAACGCCTTTCAGCTCGATTTGGGTAGTCTCACTGAAGAAGAACTGGAAGGCATACTTGATTTTGCCTTTGAGCGTTATTTCAACGATAGCGGCCTTTTCGGCACGATCGAAGATGCGATGGATCGTGTCACGCAGGTCAAGGCCATCGGTGTTACCGAGATCGCCTGCCTGATCGACTATGGCATTGCCGTGGACACGATCTTGCAGGGGCTGGAACCGCTGGCAGAAGTGGTACGTCGAGCGAATGAAAGCACTGATCCCGCCTCTGATGACTATTCAATTGCAGCGCAAATCGCCCGGCATAACGTCACGCATCTTCAATGTACGCCCTCGATGGCGAGGATGCTGGTGATGAATGACGAGGCTGGAGCAGCCCTGCATACGGTCAAACATCTGATGGTTGGAGGCGAAGCACTACCAGGCGCGCTGGTGGGCGATCTGACAAAGCTTACGAGCGCCCGGATTCAAAACATGTACGGGCCGACCGAAACCACAATCTGGTCTACGACCCACATCGCGCAGCCAGACGAGGGATTGGTCCGTATCGGTACGCCCATTGCCAACACGCAAGTCTATATTCTGGACGAAGATATGGCCCTGCAGCCTATCGGCCTCGCGGGTGAGCTTCATATCGGCGGAGCAGGTGTCACACGTGGATATTGGGATCGCCCAGAACTGACAGCCGAACGCTTTGTATCCGATCCCTTTGCAGACCACGCTGGCGCACGCCTCTATCGCACCGGAGATTTGGCACGTTGGCGGATGGACGGCACGCTCGAGTTTATCGGTCGCACAGATTTTCAGGTAAAGCTACGCGGCTATCGGATTGAACTGGGCGAGATTGAATCCGCCATCGACCAACTTGAAGGAATTCGCCAGTCCGTCGTTGTTGTCCGCGAAGATCAGCCAGGTCTGCACCAGCTTGTCGCGTACTTGCTGGCGGACACCGAGGTGGAAGAGATAGCACTCCGAACCGCTCTCGCCGGACACCTGCCGGCGCATATGATCCCGGCGCGTTTTGTGCAGCTCGAATCCTTCCCGCTTACGCCCAACAAGAAAGTGGACCGCAAAGCACTGCCCGCACCGGCCCGCACGGTGGCTCCAAAGACACCCGCCCGCACACAGCCCACTGAAACCAATGTGCAAGCCGGGGATAAACCTGCAACAATCAATCTTGACGAAATCACAGCAAGTCTTGCAGCGATTTGGACCGAGACCCTTGGGGTTGGCGACATATCTCCGCGAGACAATTTCTTTGATCTGGGCGGTCACTCCTTGTTGGCGGTGCAGGCGCACCGGGAAATCCGAACCAGACTGGCGGTGCCGAAACTGTCGATAACCGATATCTTCCGTTTTCCCGTGTTGAGTGACCTCGCAACGTCAGTACACGACAAGTTGGGCGGTGCTGGTACAGCGATGCCGACATCCAACCCGGCACCTGCGGAACCAGCACCAATAAATACAGAAAACGCCGCTCCGGAACCCGGCACAGGCAACGCCAGGGCCGATGCGATGGCCCGTCGCAGGGAGATGCGCGCGCGACGCGCGCGGCAGCCCGGCCGATGATCGACCTAACCGAACTGAACCGGGTTTTGCGCCGACTAGTCGGCGACACGGTAGGGATCGGTGTAGGTGATCCGCGATATCCTACTCAGCCACTTTGGCCCGAGGAGGAGGTTGCCGCTGAACGTATGACCAGGAAGCGTAGAAACGAATTCACCGTCGGCCGCGAAGCGGCGCGCGCCGCCATGATTGATCTTGGTCTGCAACCAGCCGCCATATCCATGGGACCGGACCGTGCACCCATATGGCCCGCTGGGCTTACAGGTTCCATTTCACACTGCAATCACGCCGCTGTTGCACTTGTCGCTAACATCAATCGGAACCTATCCATAGGGGTCGATATTGAGGAGACCACACCTCTTGACCCGACGATTTGGGAGACCGTCCTGACCAGCGAAGAACTGCGTTGGCTGGCCGCACAACCAAAAAACTCCCGTGGTGATATTGCAAAGCAAATGTTCTCTGCGAAAGAGGCCGTCTACAAGGCACAATATCCGCTGACGGAAACGTTTCTTTCCTTTCAGGATGTCAGTTTAGCGCAAAACAGGCAGGGTTTCGTCGCAACAGCGCGCGGACCTGAAATCCGGCTAAAACCGCAACAGGTGTTCTGTGAGGTCTTCGAAACGTTAGTGGTTTCAATCGTTGCGTGCCCGATCAGACAAGGCGTTTCAGCACTGGCCCAGATACAATCTATTATGGAGGGCGGCACCGATGGTGCACCAAGACTCGTCAAGAATAATTAAACGCATCAAGGTCGTCATCCGTAATCAAATTCGGCGCCAGCTCGCACCCAAGATGTTCGCTTTATCAAAAATTGGAATGCGACCACACAGGAGCCCCAAAGCTGTGCCACTCTTGCCTGGCAGACGGCAACTTCTGACCTAAAGGCATACGATTTGCTATTTAACTCAACGATTTTCCTGGTTTTTCTGTTTGTTGTCGTAACGCTGCACTATGGGTTACCCCTTCGCTGGCGTCGCTATTTCCTGCTGCTGGCAAGCTATGTCTTCTACTGGTACTGGGATGTTGAACTGTCGCTGCTTCTGGTGGCCTCCACAGCGGTCGATTATTTGTGCGCCCGCACAATCTCGCGCTCACCACCCGGGGATATACGCCGCAAGCTTGCCCTCTGGGTGTCCTTGACGTTCAATCTTGGCTTGCTGGGACTCTTCAAATATGCCGATTTTTTCTCGAGCACCATCGCGGAAATAACCGGTGTAACACCCTGGCCAGCATTGGATCTGATCCTGCCACTAGGGATCAGCTTCTACACTTTTCAAACCATGAGCTACACGATTGATGTGTATCGCGGAAAGATACGTGCGTTTGAAGATCCAATTGATGTGGCGCTCTATGTATCGTTTTTTCCACAGCTCGTGGCCGGACCGATTGTACGTGCAGACGTACTTGTGCCGCAGATCCACAAAGCGCACAGACTTGATCCGGTTTTGTTGCGGGCCGGCATCGCTCTGGTCGTATGGGGGCTTTGCAAGAAAGTGTTGTTGGCGGATTCCATGGCACCCATTGTCAATGAAGCCTATGGCAACGTCGATGCCATGTCCGGACTAGCCCTCCTCAGCGCGACTTATGCGTTTGCCGCACAGATTTACTTCGATTTTTCAGGCTATACCGATATCGCGATCGGCTCTGCGCTGATGCTGGGCGTGAAGCTGCCAAAAAACTTCGACTCGCCATACCTATCGCTATCTATGGGTGAGTTTTGGCGACGCTGGCACATCTCACTGTCCACGTGGCTAAGAGATTATCTGTATATCTCGCTTGGCGGAAGCAAACGGGGAAGTGCACGCACTTACATCAACTTGATGATTACCATGTCGCTTGGCGGTTTATGGCACGGCGCCGGTCTGAATTGGCTTGCATGGGGCATTTTTCTCGGCTCAATCCTGTCACTTGAGCGCATGCTCGGTATCGCGCACAGACGTGCCAACTCCATATCACTTAGGCTGCTACAATGGTTTGTTACCTTTCATCTGATTTGCTTTTCATGGATTCTGTTCCGCGCTGCAGACCTTGAACAAGCCAAAACAATCATGCATCGGATCGCTGTCATGGCACCGGGATATGAGTTTTCGCTGGGCTGGCCCGTTGCCATATTGGCGGTCCTGATCGTGGTGGAGCTGTTAGGGCTGCGCAAGGTTTGGGTCGCCCGCTTCCGTGCGTCACCTCGTCTGGCCTTTCTCGCTGCACTGGCTACCTGCCTCATCTTTCCGATGATCTACAGTGGGGCGTCCAACGTTGAATTCATCTATTTCCAGTTCTAGGGTCTGCACATGGTTTCTCGCCCCAAAAACTCTCCTGACCAAAGTGCAGAACTAAGTGGCCCACGCGCATTAAGCCAAGCGGTACTGCGTTTCTTGCGAACGCAGACGGGATTGTTGCTCGGTCTGGTTGCGATCGTTCTTGGGCTGGAAGCGGGGTTGCGCCTGTTGCGCCCACAGATGGCAGACCTTGTTTACGATGCCCGTCGGACAGGTGGTCATCCTGTCATCTTTTCCGACACCGGCTGGCGTCTGCGACCTGGCAATGCTCCGCCCGAGCCACCGACCATTCTGGGACTTGGGGATTCTACCACATTCGGAACAGGTGTTGCTGCGGAAGAAACCTGGCCGCTGCGGCTACCCGCCTACCTCGAAGGCGAAAGCGCCACGGCGAATGCGGGTCAGCGCGGCGGTGATCTGCGCCAGATCAGCTCGGGGTTGGAGGAACTTTGGTCCACTCCGCCCCCTCAGACCGTCATATTACTTGTCACCAGCAACATGATCGGCTTCACCGAGTTTCGAAGAGGAAAACCCGGTTTGGGCATTCCACAGGTCGTTGAGGCGACGCGGCGGCAGGCAGCCCGACCGCAGACCCTGAAGGACCAACTCTCTGCCACCATTCGCGGAAGCGCACTGTGGAAGGTTCTCAATGGCAGTGTGGAAAGCCTGAAGTACGCATTGGGCCTTCTCACCCATCGCGCTGACCCCAATGACCCCCTCAGCCCCCTCCTCGCTTATGGCTGGCAACAACCGGATTTGCCCGCAGGCTATTCGCAGCGCATGTGGGAGAACTTCGAGTTGGAACTGGCAAAGCTGAACCGGCTGGCCAAGCGCAACGACATATGCGTGATTGTCGGTTTCCTCCCTTCTCGCTTTATGCTGAGCGAGCGTTTGGCCGACAATGTCAAATTTGTACCCAAGTCACGGCTCAGCGTGGATGCACCAAAGCGTTTGGGCCAGATCGCTGCCGACTTCGACCTCCCTTACCTCGACTTGACCGAGGCTTTTCGTGCAGCTCGGGCCGAGCATCCACCATACACTCACCCTTATTATATTCCGTACGACTATACGCATCTTGATGCCGCAGGGCACGATCTCGTGGCAAGAAGCCTCGCGGAGTTTCTGAACACCGGAGATCGGTGCACATGACTCGCATGGCCTTGTATTCGGGTATTTTGACACACGGTCATAACCACATGATGTTGAGGTTGGAAGCCTCAATGCAGCGCCGGTTTTCTCACTTGAAAAACATCGGAATCCCGGGCGTCATCCAGCCATGACATTCAAAACGAAACCGAAATTGACAAAGACAGCGCCCGGTGCAAAGACACCTATGACAAGCTGCGGTCAGGTGTGCCGACTTTCAGGGTCGCAAGCCGCGCGGGCCATGTGGATCGGATATGAATTTGTCTGAACAGAAGGTCAGGAAGCGTAATGCCGAGATACTTTTTTGTGCAACCGGATGTAACGCGACCGGTTGGTGGAAACAATGTGTCACTGCAGTTGGTGAACCTGCTGCGCGAAGCGGGATACGAGGCCGCCGCGCTCAACGCTGCCAGTGACTATGTTTATCCATTCTTCAAAAGTACACAGCTCCCTTACTACTATCCGCCGCTTTCCAAAGTCACCTATCAGTTTTTAGGGCGCCGGGCGCGTCTCAAAGCTCATCTCAAAGGTCTTCTTTCCCGGCGCGAAACCGGCCCAAATCCACTTTTGACATTACGCCCAAGCGACGTCCTGTTACTCCCCGAGTATTTGTACCCTGAATACAGCGCTCTGTTTCCGCAGAACAGAAAGATACTATTTGTTCAGGATGTCTACGGATTCTGCTTCGCACTACAACGCGATCTGAAAAACGGTACCAATGCTCTTGATGATTTTGAGGCAACTATAACCACTTCGGCAGCTGCCCAATCCGCTGTCGCTCAGTTTACAGGCCTTGATAGTTTCTTGGTTTCTCAATCCGTGACGCGTCCGGGGTTGGACTCAAAGGCTTCCAAAAAACGCCAAATTGCTTACATGCCGCGAAAGCGGCCCAAAGAAATTACCACCCTGTTAGGTTGTTTGCGCGAGAATCCAGCCCTGGAAGGGTGGAACTTTCGAAAGATTGAGAATGTCTCGCCAGAGGAGTTGGATAACATCTTCAATGAAAGCCTGATCTTTCTTTCTTTCTCTTATCGGGAAGGCTTTGGATTACCCCCTGCCGAGGCGATGGCCGCCGGGTGCCTCGTAGTTGGATATACAGGTGTCGGGGGCGAAGAGTATTTCCAGCCCGATACCGGATTCCCGGTTCTGGACAGCGATATCGTGGGGTTCGCGAAGGCCCTGGAAGGCATTGTCACCGAGTATGACAGCGACCCCGCTCGCCTTGATCAACTCCGCGCCAACGCAGCGAAAACCATCTCCGACCGCTATAGCCCCGACACCATGCGCAGTACCTTGTTGTCAGCCTGGCAACAGATTGATGCGAGGCTTTCCACCTGAGAACAAACTTGGCTGCCCCGGCACAATCTACGAACAGCAGTCGTCATTCAACTGATGTATTAAACAGCGTTTAGAAAACCGCTTGGATCTGTGCCCGAACCGCTCAAGCGATCAGGAGGTCCGGTCCGCAAGGATACTGTCATAGATGGCAACGACTTTGCGGGCTTTCACCGGCCAAGTGAATTCGTCGGAAACGCGCTGTCGCGCCTTTACGGCCATATCTGACAAAACGCTGCGATCTGCAACAATGCTGTCCAGAGTTTGCCTTAGTGTACTAACAATGGCAGCTTTAGGAGCGATGGGCACAGCAAAGCCCGTCTCTGGCGTTACCAACTCTGACGGTCCCGCGTAGTCGACAATCATCGGCACGAGACCCAAGGACATGGCTTCCAGCACTACCCCACCGCCAAACTCCCGGATCGAAGGGAACAGCAGGATATTGGACTGTACCGCGATATCTTGCACCACTTCATGCGGGACTTTGCCATGAAATGTGACCGTCTCGGCAAGCCCGTCTTTCCGGACCTGCTCTTCGATTGTTGCGCGCATGGGGCCATCTCCGATCACATCAAGCCGCATCGCGCCGCTGGCGAGATGCTCTCGGGCGGCCTCGACACCCATATCTAGACCCTTGTATGGCACGAGACGCCCAATGAAGACTGCACGCAACGGACCGTCGAGGTTTTGCCGGGCAACGCGGTTGAATCGAGTTGTGTCGATGGCGTTCTCGGGAATGTAGTGAACTCTGTCCTGATGTTTCTCGGGAATTTCACTTGCTGTATGCTTCGAGCCGGCGATGAAAGCTGACGTGGCGCTCAGCATCCGGCGTCGCCCCGGCATCGCTTTGTAGGCACTGCGGACATAAGACAGCCATTCGCGTTCTCGGCGGCGCTCGGCGTCAAACCCTTTTGGCCAGGGTACGCCTCCATTTATTGGTCCGACAACAAATGGCACGTCGGCAGCTTCACATTTTGCTGCGATAGGTGACACCGTGGTCGGTGTCAGCGGGGTGACCCGGTGAACGATATCATACCCACCTGCCCGAATCTCCGGGCCGAAACGTTTCCAGACAAGATGTTCGAAATAGGGATAGCTTAGCGCGTTTATGGCCGTATTCATCGTCCAGCCCTTGCCGCGCCCCATACGCAGTACCTGCGCCAGCTGATACATGGGCTTTGCCACGGCTTCGGAGTCGATAATGGTGAAATCCTCTCCCTCCGTGTATCCCGCCCGCAAAATGGCGTCGCGATTTCGAATATGCGTCACAAGGTGCACATCCGCCACTTCCTTAAGCGCATGGCAAAGAGACCAACCAACAAGCGGAACACTAACCCACTCAGGGTTTGCGGCCTCAGCGATCAGAAGAACGCGGGGGCTTGTCACCCGAGCAGGGTTCTGCCGAATCTGCGACATATGACTTTCCTCTGTGTGGTTACACCTTGGGGTAACACAGCCTCTGAAACCGAAAAAGCGTCAAAGACCTCGCCGGGAAAACTGATCTGTCGAGCAGCATTCACAGAGATGCGGAAGAATCAAAAATCGCGAAGCCAGCCCCTCGCGGGTTGCGCCGTGGCCGCCCTATTTTCGCTGATCTGGTCGCCGTAGCCAGAGAAGGCGAATGGTCTCCGTGATCTTCGCTACGCGGATCACATAGTGCACGCCCCAAACTCCGAACGCCTGCCCTGTTGTCAGTTTGGAGTTCCTGAGGAGATTTTTCAGCGTCTTGAACGATGGGATCAGTTTCTGCACAGGCGGGATGTAGTTCACGAACCCCCGTCTTGCGTTGCGGCGCAGTCGGGCGCCTTCGATGCGGCGGGCCTTGGTGATGTGGTCAGCCAAACTACCGCGTGCCGGATGGCGAACAATCGCACGTTCAGCAAATATAATAGGCTCGCCCGCCGCTTGCGCGCGATCATTCCATTCCATGTCGCCGCCGGACAGCACCGTATCATTGAACCGGCCGATCCGATCCATAATGCTGCGGCGCGCAATCAGGTTGGCTGTAACCGCGCGTCCACGCTCCACCCACTTCTTCTGCTCCAATCCCAGATGAACATCATAGAGCTCGGTGGTCGTCCAGTTCTGGCCATTCGGTATCAGCACAACATTTCCGCCAAAGCGGCCAACCGTGGGGTGCTCCTGTGCGATCTTCAGCCCCGCCTCCAGATAGTGCGGGTCGGGCTGGCAATCGGAATCGGTGAAGAACAGCAAATCTGCCGCAGCCTGCTCGATGCCCCGGTTTCGGGCCGCGTAAGAGCCAGGCTTTGCCTCGCTCAGTATCCGCGCATTCGCGGGCAGGCAAAAGCCCTCAGGCACGGGATCGGACGGGTCATTGTTGACCGCAAGTATCTCGAACCGATCCGCGCTCAGCGTCTGACTGGCCAACCCGTCAAGACACACCTGTAACTGCTTCCAGCTCTGATAAGTTGGAATGATAACGGACGCACTCAGGGCCGAGGGCGCAGGTGCGGTATCGGGCTGATGGGTCACGCCGGGATCATTCCGCTTTGATCGCGTTGGAATACTGATGGTCATACAGAGTTTTGAACGGGCCCGGTTTTTTCAGCAACTGCGTGGCGTTGCCCTGTTCCAGAACCTCGCCGCTCTCGATCACTACGATCTTATCCGCGTGCATGATCGTCGACAGCCTGTGTGCCACGATGATGGTCGTGCGTCCTTCGGTCAGACGGCTCAGCGCCTCCTGCACCAGGTGTTCGGACTTCGAATCCAGCGCACTGGTCGGTTCGTCCAGCAGCAGGATCGGGCTGTCGCGCAGCAGCGCACGCGCAATTGCAAGGCGCTGTTTCTGACCGCCGGACAGAAAGGCACCGTTTTCGCCGACCATGGTGTCAAAGCCCTGCTCCAGCGTCATGATGAAATCATATGCATTTGCGGCTTTCGCCGCTTCAATCACCTCCTCCTGCGAGGCGCCTTCACGACCAAATCGGATATTGTCGGCGATGGAGGATGAAAACAGGAACGTCTCCTGCCCCACAAAGGACATGTTTTTTCGCAGCGATTTAAAGGATGCAAACTTGATATCCTGCCCATCAATCGAAACCGAACCGCTGGTCGGATCATATAGGCGCAATGCCAAGTTCAGTATGGTTGATTTGCCTCCGCCGGACAGGCCAACCAACGCAGTGGTTTTGCCCGCCTCGAATGTAAGGGAGAGATTCTTCAGAATTGGATCGCGACGACGGTAGCCGAACGTCACGTCGTTGAACGCGACCTCTCTAGGTCCATCGGGCAACGCTTTGGGATTGGCATCCTCCGGCAAGGTTTCAGGTTCGTCCAGCATCGTGAACAGCATTTTTACCCGACGCAGACCCAATTCCATCTTGACCCGCACCTTTGTCAGCCGCTTCGCGGGCTCATAAGCCATCATCACAGCGGTGACGAACGACATCAGTTCACCCGGTGTTGAAGCAGCCGCGCCAAACAGCTTGCCTGCACTCAACCCGATGACGGATGCAATTGCAAAGCCCGCCAGAATATCGGTCAGTGGGCTTGTTGCGGCTTGTAATCTGGCAAGCTTGTTACGGCGCTTCTCGACACTTTTCACGGCCGAATTCATCTGGTTTGCCATGCGCTCTTCCAACCCGAAGGTCTTAACGACACGAATGCCGGCCGAAGTCTCCTGTATGACCTTCATGATCGCGCCCATCCCCTGCAGTTCCATATCTGCCATCTCTCGGACTTTACGGAGAAGTTTCCGGACCCCCAGAACTGCCAAAGGACCAACGATCAGAGTAAACAGGGACAGGATCGGTTGTTGATAGAACATCACGGCCAGCAACCCAATCAACGTGAGCATGTCACGCACGGCGGTAGTGACCATGATTTCGATGACCGTGCGCGCGGCCTGGGCGGTTTGCGTTACTTTCAGCAACAAGTCCGAGCTTTCGGTCAAATTGAAGAATGATACGCCCTGACGCAAAAGCTTATCATACAGCTTGATCTGCTGTTTCGAGACAATCCGGTTCCCGGCGCGTGTCAAAGCCACGATTTGCACATACGTTGCCACGCCTTTGACCAAGAAAATTGAAAACACGGCCATTGAAACGCCCAGAATCTTCGCCGAATTCTCACTGTCGAACAGCGAGTCCACAACGTCGCGCATTATAAAGGCGATACCGGCGGTGGTCGCAGCCACAAACACCATTGCGATTATCGCAATGATATAGGGTACCATTTGTTCCCGCATATTCTCGGCCAGCAGCCGCCACAGGACGGAGTCACTCAATACTGCCGCAAATTTTGATTTGATCTTTTGCAATGCACATGTCCACTGTGATCAGGGTTGAGACAGGCCGGTTCTGACCCGCTCCTAAACCGTCCCCGCTAGATAGTCGCCCCCTCCCTATAGAGCAAGCCCGCACCGGATCTTGCCTTACTCCGCCGCTTCGATGCGCAACACCCGAACTGACGGGTCGACACGCGCATAAGCCGCCAGCACCCGCCCCGACCACTTCTGCGCGATATAGTCTGCCATAAAACGGGAAGGCGCGATCAGGGTCGCCTGACCCCCCGCCCTCTCGGCCTCGTTCAGATGCTGGAACCAACTGGACCAGAGCTCGGGATCTCGACCATGCAGAAGCGATTGAACCTGTGCCCAGACATCCTCGCCCTGAGGTGGCGGGATCGCGGGCTTGGTCTGGAAGGGAACGACATTGGTGTCCTGTGCCGGCTCCTGCTGCATACGATCCTGAAAATCAGCGCCAATCACCGGCCAGATATCAGCAGTGTCCAACATGATCTGCTTGAGGTCGAGCTCATACACCGCGACCCGTCCCCGCGCAGCCGGTCGTTTCACCGTAATCCAACCCGCGCTGCGCAATTTCGCCATCTCGCGCTTGACCGTACGTTCATTCACGGACCACAGCCGTGCAATTTCTTCCCGACCGATCGACAGTTCATTGGAGCGCCAATTATACCGGGTGGTGATCAACGTTATGATGCGAAGAATGCTGCGATGACGATGTTTGTCGCCCGACAAGGCGTGAACAGCCAGTGCCGACAAAATATCATACTTCAGCGCCGGCGCATTTCGACCGACCGGTTTCGCAACCTGCATTGGTGTCCTCACCGCTCTTTTCAGCCTCATGCGGGTTGATCCCGCTTTGAATGCGTCGTTTCCCAACGCTTTTCCTGATTGTGCCCTGATTAGCGTCCAATCATTCGATTCTGTCAAGAGGTCGTTGAGATTGAGGTCGTTGCGGCGGCTGCTTCATCATCAAAAATAAAAAGAAATGGGTGAAGTTATGGTGATGGGGGACATCCTGAATGACCCCCCTATGGGTCTATTATGTCCCCCTATATCCCGTTAGGTAGGCCAAAGCGTCCCCCTAAATCTTGTTCCACAGCGTGATCCCAGCGCTGGCGAATCATTTCGGCTCTCCGAATCGGTTCATGCTGTGTAAGCCCTTATTTTCTTACCCGTGGGTAAGGCGGTAACCTTACAATAATTTCTTTTGCCAAAAGCGCAAATCGGGCGTAAATACTAATAACGAGAAAAATAGCGTCCAACAAATGAGAATTGAGGCATGTACACGCACGAAGACCTGAACGCATTGCGTACCCAGTCCCTTAAACTTCAGGGATGGATTCGCCAGCAGACCTTTAGTCCTGAAATGGAGAAGACCCTGCGGCGGTTTTCAAGTTGGGAGGTGTCTGAGCTGATCTTTAAGGTGAACCAGTCGACCTTCAGGGGGAAGCTGGCCGCCGACCCGTCGTTACCCGGTGGCGAGGTGGAGCCGGATGGACGCCAGCGTTGGTTCAGTCTTGAGGAAGTCAACGAATTGCGGCGCCGGCTCAAGGTCAATCGCAAAGCGCTTACACCCTCGCGCCCTGCAGGCAAGCGCGCGGTTCGGGCCGCAGTTGCCAACTTTAAAGGCGGGGCCGGTAAGTCGACCGTTGCATTGCACCTTGCTCATGCGGCGGCTCTGGATGGCTATCGTGTCCTTGTGGTGGATTTCGACCCACAGGCCACGCTTAGCCATTCGATGGGTCTGACCGACGTTGCCGAGGACTATACAGTCTGGGGCATCATGGCGCGTGACCTGATACGCGAGACGGCGCGTATGAATGATCGCCCTGCTGCCGCAGAATCCGGAACCGCCCTTCCCCGTCGCGAGTTGCCGCCCTCGATCACCGACATGGGGCTTGGTGAGCTGCGCATATCGGACTTCATCAAGAAGACCTCTTGGTCGACAATCGACGCGATCCCGTCCTGCGCCAATGCGGCCTTCGTGGAATTTGCTTCGGCGCAGTATCGACACCTGAATCCCGAATGGTCGTTCTTCGCGGCGGTTTCCCGTTATCTGGATCAGATACCTGATGATGCCTATGACCTGATCTTGTTCGATTGTCCGCCGGCCATCGGTTATCAATCCATGAATGCGGTGTTTGCCGCCGACATGCTTTATATCCCGTCGGGGCCAGGATACTGGGAGTATGATTCAACAACCTCTTTCATCGGTCAGTTGGCCGAGGCGCTGGAAGACCTGGCCTACGGTTTCGACAAAACATTACCCACGGGTAAGATCGGTTTGCCAAAAACCTTCTGTGAGGTTCGGTTTCTGCTGACACGCTACGAGCCTGGCAATGCTCTGCACACAGCGATGTATGATGCGTTCCGCAAGGTGTTTGGCGAACACCTTGCCGAGCACCCGGTTGAAATGACGCGCGCGGTTGAGCAATCCGGCCGTTTCCTGAGCTCGGTCTATGAGATGGACTATCGTGAGATGACGCGGGAAACCTGGCGTCGCGCGCGTTCGACTTTTGACAATGTTTATGAGGAATTCCGGGGCGTCATGCTATCGGCCTGGGACAAGCTGGAGGATGACGCATGAGCCGCAAACGCAGAATGTTCGATATCGACATGCCAGCGATGGAAGATATCCCGGTTGGCAAGGTTCCGGATAAAGTTCTGGAGAAGCGACGCGGACCTATGGCCGCCGCAATTTCTGAGAACGCCAATGCACTACGAGACCAGCAATCCACCGAAGATGCGATCCGGGTCGAAAATGATCGGCTGGCCCATGAGCTTGTGCGACTGCGCTCGGAAGGCTATGTTACCGAACAGATTGCGCTGTCTGATGTTGTCACCGAACGATTGAGGCGCGACCGTAAGCCTGGTCCTGATCCCGAGCTGGATGAACTGAAAGCTTCCATTCAGGATGTGGGTTTATCGAACCCCATACGGGTCGAGCGACGAGCCGACGGACAGTATGAGTTGATCCAAGGAATGCGCAGATTATCGGCATTTCGCGCACTACATGCCGAGACTGGTGACGCACGATTTGCGACAATTCCAGCGGGCGTTTCTGATGCTGCAGAGTTGGACGACAGTTATCGGCGCATGGTCGATGAAAACCTGATCCGCAAAGACATTTCATTTGCTGAAATGGGCGCTCTCGCCCGCGCATATGCTGAGGACCCGTTGAACGATTGCCCGGACGTCGACAAGGCTGTGTCAGCTTTGTTCAAATCCGCAAGCTACACCAAACGCAGCTATATACGGGCCTTTGCCAGTCTGCTTGCTATGCTGGATAAAGTCCTTATGCACCCGAATGAAATTCCTCGAAACGTGGGCGTTGATCTCAAGCGCAAACTTGATGCTGATCCGGGATTAATCCGTCAGGTCAGTACGGCCCTTATGGCCGAGCCAAGTCGTGACAGCGCGCGCGAGGTTGCAATCCTTCGTGGATTTCTGACTCAGGAGAATGCGTCTGCGGCGAAACCGAAAGCTGAAGCAGTTGGCAAACCGCGCCGCGCCAAGACTACATTCCAGGTGAGGGGCAGGGCGGGTATAGCCAAGTGCTCAGCTTCTAGTGGTCGAATTGAGCTTCGTTATGATCTTGATTTTACACGGGTCGATCGGGCGAAACTGGAGCGCGCGGTTGCTGCATTGATTGAAGACCTGCGGGAAGAGGACGATCTTACCCACGGGTAAGACAGATCGGGTAAGATGCAACTGATGCACGGCGCTGAACGATTTCGGCGCCGTGTTTCCGTTCACCCCAGCAGCTCTATCGTTGGGTTATCCGCGATGTCGACGTCATCACATTATTTCTGCGCCTGAAACATGGAGCGGCGCAAGGACAGACGCATGGCGGCCTGAATCGGGGCGCCGTCCAATGCGGCCCGGGTCAGCAAAGCCCGGGCGTGGACCATGTGGCGGCGGTACCCTTCGGGTAGATCAGCTAGTTTCAATCGGCGTTTGAAGGCCTGTACCATGACATCCGACGACAGGCGTCTGTGCCGCTGGGCCCCGGGGACAGGGAGGAACAGGGCGCCATTGCTGATATCGCCAACCTCTGTCCAATGCACCAGCGCCTAGGCCGCGCAGCTGTTGAACTCCAAGCGGAGGGCTCTCTTTCTGACTGGTCTTGGCTTCCAGCAGAGATAGCCAGACCACGCCAGTCTCGTCGTTTTTTTCAAAGACATATCCTTACGCATCAGTATGGGAATCTCGAAGCCGCGCCTGCCGCAGCAGGCATCACTTAGCATCAGCAGCGCAGGATCTCGGCAATCCGGGTATGTGCATAGCGGTTTCTTGCGGATGTTGCGGGGGGATGGGATAGCCGTATAGGGGGGCAGGCGGGGTATGGGTCCCATTCCGCGCTTATTTTCGAAGCCCAATCAATTAGACATGATAAGTACCGCCTATCATGTTTATGGAGAAACCCTACGATTGCGGTTATTATGCTCATAACCTTCTTATAATGCGCAAGAAAACCATTTGGCACCTATTTTTTGGCGCAAAATTGTAATGTTAGTTAACATCCTAATATTTCATCAATTGGGTATGAAGTAGATGAGAAGCGTCCCTTAGCTATCTCGCGCTATGGCGTTGCCCCCAATGAAGGGGCTCTGGTACTGCAATTCGAATGTCTTGTTTTTGGTGAAAAAGATGACCTGGGCCCGATCCGAGAGGACAGGCTTCTTTCGACCGGGATTGGTGGCCGCGATGCAGGGTAGGGGACAATGACCACTTCGTGCCCTAGTTACCTGTTTATAATTCTCTGTCGACGCCTTCCTAAATGTTCGTGGACCAGTTCAATTGTGGAAGCTCAACAAGATTTTTTGTTGCCGAAACCGGTTTCGGAAAACCAAATAGAGGAATGATAACGAATCCCAGTTTGTTGAAACGTCAATCACCTTTCAGAAACCGCCCTGCATCTGGAAGGGTGAAGCTGGATGAATTGGCTGATCACCTCGGTCTTTCTAAGAGCACGGTGTCTCGTGCTCTGAACGGATATTCAGATATTTCTGAATCCACGAGAAAGAGAGTTGAAGCCACCGCGCGGAAGATGGGATATCGCCCGCTCAGCCATGCGCAGGCCATCCGAACCGGGCGGGTGCGCGCCATTGCTATGGTGATCAACAGCGAAGAACCGGACCGCCACAACCCATTTCTTCAGGACTTTCTGGCAGGCGCATGCGAGGCGGCGAGCGCACTGGACTGGACAATGACGATCTCTACCGCAAAGTCCGAGAAAGACATGCTCGAAGTCCTGGGCCGGCTTGTCGAAGAACGTAAGGCCGATGGGTTTATCCTACCCCGAACCGAGGTTAACGACGTGCGCGTCAAATACCTCAGGGAGCTTAAAGTTCCTTTTATCCTTTATGGTCGCACCGGATACGGGCAAGCGCAAACGCAGGATGATACATCCTGGTTCGATATTTCCGGCGAAACCGCAATCCGTAAAGCGGTTGGTCGTCTCGTCAGTTTTGGGCACACGCGCATCGGGTTTGTGGGCAGTGATCCGAAATTTAACTACAGTCATCTGCGCAGAGATGGATATCTCGAAGGTCTTGAAGCCGCCGCATTGCCTGCCGATCCCAAGCTGATCCGGGAAGGTGCCCGCACCCGCGAGGAGGGCGCCATTGAGGCACGTGCGCTTTTGAGACTGAAACGCCCGCCAACTGCGATCGTATTTGCAACTGATCTGGCCGCGCTGGGGTGTTATCCGGTCTGCACCGAACTGGGACTTCATATCGGGCGCGATGTTTCAATCCTGGGATATGACGGCATACCCGAGTGCCAATATGTCAGCCCCGGGCTGACCACATTCAGCGTCGACTCTCAGCGTGCCGGTGAGCGCCTTGCGACCATGTTGATCCAGCAAACACGCGGTGAAGCACCCGCAGGCCTGCGGGAGCTGAGCGAGGCTGAGCTGATTGCACGCGAATCCGATGGGCCTCCACGGCTGACATCTGAGCAACTGGCCAAAAAAATCCAACTTTTGACTGATCATAACCGGGGAGGAAACCGACTATGAAACTTGCACCTGCAGCATCGCGAATAACGCTTGGGACATCGCTTGCGCTGATATTGACTGCGGTGTCGGCACAGGCGGATACGATCCGTTTCTGGACCACAGAAGAACAGCCCGAACGGCTCGCCAAGCAGCAAGAAATGGCTGATCAGTTTAAGGCTGAAACCGGCACAACGGTTGAGGTGATCCCAGTGACCGAAACCGATCTGGGCACCCGCGCCACAGCCGCTTTTGCCGCCGGAGATTTGCCGGATGTTGTTTATCACCCGCTGCAATACGCTCTGCCATGGGCCGAGGCTGGTATTCTGGACACCGAAGCCGCGACCGAAGTGATCGAAGAGCTGGGTACCAACACTTTCGCCCCCGGCGCGCTAGGTATGGCGGCGTTCAATGGTGAAACCGCGTCGGTGCCGGTTGATGGCTGGACCCAGATGGTCGTCTATCGCAAGGACCTGTTCGACGAGGCCGGGCTCGAGGCCCCAAACTCCTATGCAAACGTGCTTGCCGCCCTGGATAAACTGCACAACCCGCCCGAAATGTACGGGTTTGTTGCCGCCACCAAGGTTGACGAAAACTTCATGAGCCAGGTGCTTGAGCATGTCTTCCTCGCCAATGGCGTCACCCCTGTTGGTGCGGATGGGTTCCAGCCGCTCGACGAGGCCAAGACCATCGAGGTTCTGGATTTCTACAAAGCGATCTCGAAAGCGTCCCCTCCGGGTGAGCTGTTCTGGAAGCAATCGCGCGAGCTCTATTTCGATGGCAAAGCCGCGATGATCATCTGGTCGCCCTTCATCCTGGACGAGTTGGCCGGTTTGCGCGACAGCGCCCCGCCAACCATCAACGATGACCCAACCTCGCGCGATCTGGCCTCGAAGACTGGTATCGTCACCAACTTCTCGGGCCCGTCCAACCCGGATGGTGCCGCGTGGGGCGATGTCCGGTATTTCGGGATCACCAATGATGCCGACACCGACGCGGCAATGGAGTTCGTGAAATTTGCCATGGACGAGGGCTATGCTCAAACGCTGGCCATCGCGCCCGAGGGCAAGTTCCCGGTTCGTCGCGGTAACGCTGACAACCCAACCGCTTTCTCGGAAGCATGGGCAGAGCTACCCGTTGGTGTGGACCGTAAAGCCCCGCTGGGTGAACTGTATGATCAGGCGATGATCGACGAAATCGTTGGCGGTCTGGATGTGGCACAGCGCTGGGGCGTCGCCGAGGGTCAGTTGGCTTTGGCGTCCAAAATGATCAACAGCCAGGCCATCAACCGGGTCGTACGTCAATATATCGACGATGAGATCGAAGCCGCTGCCGCCGTTGCGGCCATGAACGAAGAGCTCGCCAAGGTTCAGTAACCTTGTGACATCTGCAGCGGCCTGTGTGCCGCTGCACCCAACCCTTCGAGGTATCCCATGACTTCGGCCACCCCACCGACCGGAACCGGGGCGCTAGCCAAACGCGAGGCGCGTCTGGCCTGGACGCTGCTGGCTCCGACAGTGATCAGTGTATCGCTTGTGGTGATCCTGCCCTTGCTGGCGATCTTCTGGATCAGCTTCAAGCCCTTCACCCTGTCTGACCTTCGTCCGCCTGCACCTGTGGTGCGTGAAAGCCTGCGCGGATCGGGCAACGATCTGCGGATTGAATACCGCGTCCGCAACTCAAGTCAGGACATCGCCGTTGTCGGCGTCACCCTGACCGATGTTCTGCCAGACGGCGTGACAGCGCGCGAGGTGACAAGCCCCTGCGTTCTGGACGGGCAAAACCTGTTCTGCGATTTTGGCACTCTGGAGGGCGGTCAGCGCGAACGCATCCGCATATCGGTCACCATAGACGGAGACTCGGACACGTTCGAAGACCTGATCGAAGGGTCAGAGCCCGGCGTGACCGGTAGCGGACCCAGCGTCCTGACCAATCTTGAATTCAGTCTGGAAAACTACGCCCGTGTTTTTGATGGGGACGAGTTCTGGGGCGTGCTATGGGTCACGCTGTTCTATACGGTTGTCGGCACCATCGGGGCCTTGGTGATGGGCCTGTTTGCGGCCTTATTGCTGAATAAAAGCTTCAAGGGGCAGGGGTTCATTAGGGGCCTCTATCTGTTCCCCTATGTGGCCCCAGTCATCGCCGTGGCCTTCACTTGGGTCACTCTGTTCGATCCGTTCTCGGGCTCGGCCAACGCATTGTTGGTACAGATGGGCCTGAGCAGTGAGCCGATCAATTTCTTCGGGGAACGCCCTCTGGCGCTGATCATGGTAACCGTGTTCGAGATATGGCGATACTTCCCGCTGTCCTTCCTGTTCATTCTGGCCCGGATGCAATCCATCGATTCCAGCATGTATGAGGCGGCGGATATGGACGGAGCTTCCCCGTTCCAGAAGTTCTGGCTTCTGAGTATCCCGCAATTGCTGGGCATCCTTTCGGTTCTGTTCCTGCTGCGTTTCATTTGGACGTTCAACAAGTTCGACGACATCTTCCTGCTGACCGGCGGCAACGCGGGCACCCGCACGCTGACCGTGAACGTCTATGAACAGGCCTTTGCAATTTCAAACATCGGGGCAGGCGCGGCTGTAGCCGTCGTAATCCTGCTCTGCTTGATAGCGTTCAGCTTCGTCTTCTTCCGTTTCATCAGCCGAGAGGAGGGTTTGTGATGCGCAAAGGTTATATTGCCGGCCCGCTACTGGGCGCGCTTTGGCTGGTGGTGATCGCCACAACTGTTGCCATTACCATGTCATTCTCGACCGGGGCGGCGTTCCGGCCGCAGGTTCTGCTATGCCTGATCTGGGGAGCCGCAGCCGGTCTGGTCTATGTCCGCTTTCCGCTGCCGCACGCACCAGCCCGCTTTGGCATTTCGGTGCTGTTGGGTCTGTCCTGCCTGACCGGGTTTGGGCCGGTTCTGATCGGCTCTGGCACATCCCTGCAGGCGGCAGTGGTCACGGTGGTCGCGATGACAGGTGTGATGCACCTTTCCATGGCTGCAATTCTGAAAGAGACGCCGTTCGGTGAACTCACCCGCCACGAATATGAAGAGGCGGTGATCCGCTTCTGTACCGGCTTCGGCTATATCTTCTTTACCGCGATCGTGATCATCCCGTTCTATGTGATGGTGATGACCAGCCTGAAATCGCAGCAAGCCTTGTTGCAGAACCCGCTGGATTTCTCGGTCGATCTGTCCCAAGGCACCGAACTGTTCCGCAGCTATTCCGAACTGTTCCGCGATTTCAACTTCGGCACCTATCTTTGGACCTCGTTTTACGTTTCGGTTCTGACGGTGTTCATCACGTTGCTATTCAGCGTACCGGGTGCCTATGCCGTGGCACGGTTCCGGTTCAAAGGGCAAAAAGCGTTCTCGCGCTCGATCCTGCTGATCTACATGGTGCCAATGATCGTTCTGGCGCTGCCGATCTATATAGCCTTCTCGCTGACCGGGTTGCGCAATTCCATCCTCGGCATCGTCATGATCTACCCGGTCACGACGATCCCCGTCGCGCTTTACATGCTGCAAGGCTATTTCCGCGGTCTGCCGACTGAGGTGGAAGAGGCCGGTCTGATGGACGGCCTGTCGCGGCTGGCAGTGATCTGGAAGATCACACTGCCGCTCAGCCTGCCGGCGCTGGCGTCGGTGTCGCTCTATGTCTTCATGATTGCCTGGAACGAGTTCCTGCTTGCCTTCATGCTGCTGGACGACCCGTCGAAATTTACCCTGACCCGAGGCGTCACGATGCTGAACTCCTCGGAAATCCCCCGACAGCACCTGATGGCCGGTGCGGTGATCGCGACCGTCCCGATCATGGCGCTGTTTTTGGGGCTTGAACGATTCATGACCAAGGGCCTGACTGCGGGGTCCGTCAAAGGATGACTGAGATGAACCAACATACAAACCCCGACCGCGAGGCGCGAAACATCCTGATTGCCAATGATCGTGGCGGCTACACCATCCCCACCGAAGGGCTGTACCCCTACCAGTGGAACTGGGACAGCGCGATTGCAGCGCTTGGCTTTGCCGAGTTCGACATCGACCGCGCCTGGACCGAGATTGAGACGCTTTTCTCAGGACAATGGGACGACGGCATGGTGCCACACATCCTGTTCCACCAGCAGGATGATGGTTATTTCCCCGGCCCGGATGTCTGGGGTGGCCACGGGCCGATCCCGTCCTCGGGCATCATCCAACCCCCGGTGGCTGCAACCGTCGCACGCAAGATCTGGGAAAAAGACGGTGGCGCAGGCGAAGATCGAATTCGCACGCTGTTCCCGGCTTTACTGGCTTGGCATCGATGGATCATGAAATGGCGGCTTGATGATCATGGCGCCGTTTGCACCACCCACCCCTGGGAAGCCGGGCGCGACAACGCGCCAGATTGGGACAAGGCGATGGAGGGCGTCGACCCCACAGGCGTTGGAGAGTATCAGCGTCGCGACACAAGCCACGTCAACAGCGCCGATAGGCCGACCAAATACGACTATGATCGTTATATCAAACTGGTTCAGATCGGGTGCGAGGTCGACTGGGACCAACAGAAACTGCTGAGTCTGAACCTATTCCGGGTTGCCGATCCAACGATGACCTTCATCACCCTGCGCGCCGCGCGCGATCTGATGGTGATCAGCGACAAACTCGGCATCGCTGCTGACGGGGTAAGCGATGACATTCAAAAGCTCGAAGAAGGCGCGCGATCTTTGTGGAATGAGGCGCTGAACTCGTTTGACTCGCGCGATGCGCTGACCGGCGAATGGGCGGGAAGCGTCTCTAACGCGTCTTATCTTTGCTGGTATGCAGGTCTGGAGTCTCAATCCATGCTGGAGCGGTTGCAGGGGACGCTTGCGAATGTGCCTTTCCCGGTTCCCAGCTATGACCCTGCGATGCCCAATTTTGACCAGCGCAGGTACTGGAGGGGTCCTACCTGGGGATTCATGAATATGCTGATCGGGTTTGGACTGGTCGATATGGGACACCTACCGGAAGCCGAGGTACTACGCCAGAAAACGTCGCAATTGATCGCAACGAACGGCTTTGCGGAATACTACGATCCACTCATCGGCAGCCCCGCCGGCGGCAATTCATTCACGTGGACTGCAGCCGTCTGGCTGCACTGGGCAGGGAGGAAATAATGGGTAGCATTGAACTGAAATCCGTCGAAAAATGGTTTGGCTCGGCCCAAGTGATCAAGGGCGTAGACCTCAAAATCGAAGAGGGAGAGTTCATTGTTTTCGTGGGCCCGTCTGGCTGCGGAAAGTCCACATTGTTACGCATGATCGGTGGGCTTGAGGACATTTCTCGCGGATCGCTTTTGATCAACGACAAAGATGTCACGGACCATCCGCCTTCCAAGCGGGGTCTAACCATGGTCTTTCAATCCTACGCACTTTACCCGCACCTGACGGTCGCCGAGAATATGGGGTTCTCCCTCAAGGTGGCTGGCACTCCGAAGGCTGAAATTGCCGAGCAGGTCAACAAGGCCGCCGAGGTTCTCAAGCTGGGGCCGTTTCTGGAGCGTCGACCCAAGGACCTTTCGGGCGGCCAGCGGCAGCGCGTCGCGATTGGCCGCTCTATCGTACGCGATCCAACTGCATTTCTGTTCGACGAACCGCTTTCTAACCTTGATGCGGCCCTTCGGGTCGAAACACGTTACGAAATTGCGAAGCTTCACCAAAACCTGAAGCGAACGATGATCTATGTAACCCATGACCAGGTCGAAGCAATGACCTTGGCCGATCGTATCGTCGTTTTGGAATTCGGAAAAATCGCACAGGTTGGCACGCCGCGTGAGCTGTACGAACGGCCTGCAAATCTATTTGTGGCCCAATTCATTGGTAGCCCCAAGATGAATATTCTGCCGTGTACGACGAAGGACGGTAGCTACAGTTTGAAGCATGGTCGCAGTGGCAGTTTTGACCGCTTGGGAACGGCCACCAGTCTTGGCGTGCGGCCTGAGCATATTGACGTGGTTGAGGCGGGAGAAGGTCAAACGGATGGCATCATCGAAGTCATAGAATACCTGGGCGCAGACACGTTCCTGATCGTTGATTGTGGTGGTGAAGAAAACGTCACAGTGCGCCTGAACGGCGATACGGCATTGAAACCCGGAGAAAAGATCGGGCTGCAGTTTCCGCAGGACAAGTTACACTTTTTTGGCGAAGATCGGTTGGTTTTGGCAGGCAGAGGGTAACTTTCGCTTAGCAACTCTCTTACTCAGGCGGTTTGATTAGACCATTGGTGCTTCAAACCCCCGACCTGTATCGCCGGATACACAATATGCTCCTGACCGAGATCGGCGCTGTTCTTCCGATAGACGCGATCAAGTCGATAGATGAACTGAATGGCACGCGAAGGCACGATAGATTCATATTGGCACGTGGCGCTAATGGGTCGGCTTTCCCGTTTCACGAACGCGCAAGGTCAATGTGAGCGTATCAAAAATACCCCGTTCCCGCGTCAAGTTGCTGAGGTCGGACGCATTTTCAGCTGGATTTTCATCTTTCTGCTCCCGCTGGCGTTTAGCGATAAACCCTCTGTCGTTTCAGGCATGGATACATCGACCTTGTCTATTATCGTAATCGACTGGCTAACGCTTGCCCCGATCGGCGCCTTGGTTTGTTGGATATTTTTTGTGACCGAACGCGTAAGTGCCTCGATGGAAGATCCGTTCGAAGGCGACGTGAACGATGTGCCTATATCAGCCTTATGTCGGTCCATCGAAATTGATCTAAGACAGATGGCTAGTTGTGGAGTACCACCCAAACCTGCGGAGCCAATAGATCAATCTTTATATTAACCGGGGTCTAGCGGCCGTTTGCTTACAAGATCAGAGCGTCGAGGCGTAAGCGGCCCGAACTGAACAATGTTCTGGACCAGCTCCGCCACGGTGACATTGTCACCAAATATAACCTCTCCCAATCCAACGCGCAAAATGGCATGCAGCATCAGATAGCGTCAATCTGCTTTAGAAGAGAGATTGGACAGCACCATCAGATCCTTCTTCGGTGTAATGCGTTTCGGTTTGAAATTGCACTGGCGAGGAAATCCTTATGTTGCTCGGCCTCACCGCAGGCCGAGTAACAATTGCAAATACGCCTCAGGCGATGGACATTCCGAGCGCTTCGAGTTGGAGCGTTAATACGCTTCCTGCTTCAGTGATTGAATTCCAGTCATAAGCTGTCAGATTTTTCAGGTCCAGATCTTCGGCCTGAATATCCTGAAGCGTCATTGTATGGCCGCCGTTACCGATGACTTCAAAGACCAGATCACCTTCGACTTCGGTGACTGACACGTCACGCTCGCTCAACGCGTTGAAGTCGATGACGTCCTCAGCGGGATCGAAGCCAGAAATCTGAGACTTGGCGCCCCAGTTCCAGGTCAGCTCGGCCAAATCGGCCCCTGCTCCAAATGTCTCGACATCCGGAGTTGAATTTTCATCCGGATCGGTTGTCGTACCCCCGCTGTCCGGCTGGGTAGATCCGCCCTTCAAGTCTCCTGTTCTGGTCTGATGGCCATCGGTTGTCGCACCTGCCGGGGCTTCGGGCGTCAGCAGCATTGTGCGGTCTACCAGTGTTACATCGTTTTGATCAAAGCCAAAGGGCACCTCAAGGTTATCCTCCATCACCTGATCGAAATGGAATTCGACCAGACCGGGCACCAAGTCAGCTTTGGTTACATCTGTCAGAGTGACGCTTTGTCCAGTCGGCAGGGACGAGATGACTAATCCCTCGGTGCTATCCTCGACGCTGAGGCGTTCGCGGGTTCCGAAATACAGAAAGCTGATCTTCATTGTAGACGGATCAAAGCCATCAATGATTTCGTGCACTCCGTATTCGTGGCTGCGAACATAGACGGTGTCGGCTACACGGGGTCCTATGCCTTGCTCCCAACTGATGACGCCGCCGATATCCTGACGGAAATGTTCGTTGCCAACCACACCCAAGCTGTCGATGGTCACGTCCTGGAAAGTGACGCCTTGCACGATTTGCGCCGCGTCTGACCACGGGCTGTCAACGACGATCTCTCCGGCCTCGGATTTGGTGACAATCATGCCGTGTACAGACGTGCCGCCGAAATCCAGTTCGTCCACGCCAGGGCGGAACCCGGTTATGTCATCGGCATTGCTGTCGGCCCGGTATTTTGAACCGCCCGCATCTGTGGTCCCGGTGGTTACAGGTGGATTTGATCCATCTGTATCGTAGCTGAGCCCATACCCTTCACCGGCACCCGGAATAACGACGACCTGTCCTAGGGCTGAGGATACCTCGTTTAGCACAGCTTGATCCGTAATTGAGAAGTTGCTGACCGACAGATCGGACAAGCCAAAACCCGTGAAAGCGATCTGCTTGGTCACGTTCCCGTCGGTCAATTCGATCCGGACGGTCTGGCCCAGTGCATCCCCGCTCTCTTCAAAAATTGCGAAGCTCCCGGCCGTGATATCCGCGCCGATTTCGATGACATCGCCCATCGCGGGCATGAACCCGTCTATGACCTGGGCTGCACTGGCAAGGCTCAGGACAATATGCATGTGCTGATGGCCGTTGCCACCTCCCCCCGGTGTGGTGACGCCGGCCCCCACAAGGCTCAGCACCTCGGTCGCTGCGGTATCGTCCAGAATGGTGAAGTTTGCGGCACTCAGGTCGGCGAGGGTGACACCGCTAAGTGTCGTGGTCTGATTGTTCGACGGAATGGCGAACACGACCGAGCCATTCACTTCACTGACATCCAGTGCGTCCGCGCCGACCCATGAGATAAAGATCGTACCGGTCGCTGGATCGAAATCCGAGATCGTGACACTCGTGCCCCAGGCCCATGTTATTACAACATCCGCGGTGGTCTCGGTGGTACCCGCTGTGCCGTTACCGGTCGGAGCGGGGGGCGTGGTCGACGGAACGACCGGCGGAGACGTGTTGTCGGTATCGGTGCCTCCTCCGGTGTCTGTTGGCAAAATGCCATCCGTGTAAACCTTGATCGCATCGCCTATCGAAGGCGCGTCATAACCACCGAACTGCGAAATATAGCGCAAGATCGACGTGCCGTATTCATCGACAGACACGTTCCCGCCCTGAAGAAGTGACAATGTGCCCCAAGCGCCGCGCAGATGAGCAGCGGCCATGATGCCTGTCAGACCGAGGGTCACGGACACTTCTTGACCATTCTCGATATAGGTGCGGGTTGTGCCGATATAGTCCGACAGGCTTTCCCCCTGATGTCCCAGCCCGGTTTCAATAACCTGAAGGTTATATCCGAAGGCTTCCTGTATGGCGCGCTCCTGCGCTTGGGCGGTGGTAAAATCCGCCAGAGAATTGACCCCGTTTTTCCCGGTCCAGATTCCGTCCCACGTGTTCGATGCAGCGCCGTTTCCGTAATAGACGTCATCGGTGTAATACCCCAGGTCGATCAGCAATGCCTCGCCGAATTGATAGCCGACAAAACCCAATGAGTTCATCGAACGATAGGACATGGCGTCCCATTCATCACTACTCAGATCCGACCAGTTGGAGTAGTTTGGATAGAAATCTGTGACCACCCCTCCGGCCCATTGGTTCAGTTGCCAATCCTGAATGACCCCAGCATCATAGCGATCTCGATCCCAACCAGATTCAAACGCACGCAAGGCATCACGAAATTCTTCATATGTTCCATTACTCATCTTGAAACAGACTCCCATCTTGTCGTTGTTTCAGCCCAAGTATTTCGGCTTTATTAACCCGATTATTTCGGACCCAACTTGCGTAACAAGTTAGCCGTCGCGGTTATGTTAAGAGTTCATTAACGAATAAATCTGCGCGGATTCAGGCTCAGGTCAGGATTCTTAATGCGCATAAAAACGCCATTAGTCAGTGTGTTACGTGGATGTTGAGCAAGAGATCGGCGCAATTGCGCAAGTCTTTGCCAAATTTGGAGTGTCGCAATAATTAACTTTGCATAATTGCCGGATCGAATTGTTAAGGAAGCCCCAGCCGATCCAGACCAGCTGAGGCAATATAATTAATCAGGCGATTATCAGAGACCCCAGTCTTGCGACTGCTGAGCCGTCAATTCGCTGATATGCTGCATGACGTCGAAATGCTCGTCAACACCCTGAACGCTGATCACCTTTTGGCCATTTGCCGTGATCCAGTGAGTGCTGGAACGCCATTCGATCTGAAGTTGATCCATAGACGAGATCCCGAACCCTTCCAGATCGATGACAATCGAGTCATCAGCCTCAAAATCCCGGATCACCTGACCGCCATACTGGCTGCCCGGACCGGTGATGACAAAAGTATCGCTGCCTTCACCGCCGAATAGGCCGGCAAAACCTGCCTCAGTCGATTGGTCCGCATCGAGAATGATCACGTCATCTCCATCTCCGCCATATGCGTTGGTGAACAACGCGCCTTTGCGGATCATGAGGATGTCATTCCCCTCACCCCCATCAAGTGTGGTCAGTGAATGGCCACCGCCGATGAGAAAGTCGTCTCCGGCACCACCATAGAGGTTGGTCAGATCGTTGCCGTCACCACCAACCATATAGTCCCAGCTATCGGTACCATGACCGGTTTCGCCGGTTTCAACATCGAACCGGTTGCCGTATTTTTCGAACCACGCCAGCGTGTTCGAAGCAAAGGCAGGCTCATAGACGATTTCACCGTCCTGAAGGCTGCGCAGATCGATATAGGATGGGTCAAATCCGTTTCCGTCATCGTCATAGCGCACGATGACCTCATCAGTGGACTTGCTGAACAGTACGATCTGACCGTTTTCGATACGGTGATCCAGATCGAACCAACCGGTCATGCCATAGGCGTCGAGGTCGATTTCGATCCGGTCGCCTTCGTTGGCGTCGAAATCGGTGATCGTGTTCTCGCCTCCGTCCAGAACGAAAGTGTCAGCTCCGGCGCCACCGGTCAAAGTGTCGTTACCTTCACCCGAAACCAATGTGTCGTTGCCTTCTCCGCCATCCAGGATGTCGTTTCCACCCAGCCCGTTCAGGACGTTATCGCCACTATCGCCGGTCAGACGGTCATCGAATTGGCTGCCAATGACGTTTTCCACCTCGTAGACATAATCACGCCAATTCGCATCTGTGTGACCGTAGTATTCAACGCCGTTCACCTCGAAGTAGTTTTTGCCGTCTTCCTTGCGCATGTCCACGGTGACACCACTGCTGGCATCCAGATACGCGATGGTATCGTTGTCGGCGCCGCCGTAGATGTAGTTAATTCCAGACCCGGCGATGAAAAGGTCGTCGCCGCCAAAGCCCCAGAATTTGTCATCGCCAGCGTTACTTTCCTCACCATCTTCGCCGAACCGGTTATATCCCATAAGGATATCGCCGTAATCCGTACCAAAGAGTTTGTCAGCAACACCATCTTCCCCATAAAGCTCGGTGCCGCCATAAGCACCCAGCATCAGGAACTTGCTGCTGCCCAATGCGTCAAGCGATCCGTTCGGCAAATCAAAGGACTGGCCCGAATTCATGTCGACGCCGTTTTTGTCGATGAAAAGCGCGCTTTCGATGATCTGATTTGCCCAAGCTTTCCGGGTGGTCAGATTATCCCAATCCAAACTTGCAGGGAAAGAGTTCTTCAGATCGTCCCAGTAGATGACAGCGATCAGTTGGGGAGTGTCGTTCGATTCATCATAGATCCGAAACGCCTGTGCCTTTGGCAGACCATCATGCTTGATAGTGATGTCGTCAAAGTTGTCCTCGGTCAATGGAATGATGATCGTATCCTGTGTCGGATCGAAATCACGCACATGCGTGGCATTGCCATCCTGGAACTCGCCGCCGGCTTGGCCGCCCATATTTGAGAGCGCTTCGCCCATTCCGAAGAACAGCTTCACCAAACCGCCCAGCGGCCCGGGCAAAATGGCCTTGGCAGCCGCACCCATGCCTGTCCACAATCCATTGGCCATGTAATCCGTAAAGTCTTTGCCATCGTTTGCGGGCGCATTTGCATCGCCAAGTACGAATGTGTCAAAGCCAGAGCCGCCCCACAACTGGTCATTGCCGACTTGGCCATCCTTGTTACCGGAATACAGCCAATCATTATCGGCGCCGCCATAAAGCGTATCCACACCGGTTCCGCCTAAAAGAACATCGTTGCCGATGCCACCATAGATTAGGTCATCATCAGCACCGCCATCGATATAGTCATTGCCTGTTCCACCGCTGAGCGTGTCGTTTCCGGCTTGGCCGAAGATCACGTCATCTCCACCCATGCCAAAGATCTTGTCATCATGCTTGTATGAGCTCCCGCTATGCTTGTCAGCGCCATAGATCACGTTGCCTTTGTCATTGCCGATCACGCCTTCTTCGACACGATAGACGACGTCTTTTTTGCCGCCTTTCTTGTGGTCAAAGTGATGAAAAATGTTGTTGGTGAAGTTGGTCTCGTTCTCACCCATCCATTTAACAAAGCCGGCTTTGACCTTCTCGGTCACTTCGATCCTGCTGTAATTGGTGGGATACTGGAAAGACTTCTTGGACCAATACTCATGATCATAACCGTTGAAGTGCATCTGATCAGGCGTCATCCCAATCTCGGGATCAACTTCATTGGCCGTACCTGAAGGCTGAACTTCATAGGACGTATCGGCGATCATTTCTGGTAAGATCGATGCATCGGGGTCAGCAAGCGATGCCTGCCCGGAAGACTCCAGCGGTTCACAGTTCGTCTTCACCGAGAGAAGCTCTTTGTTCTGTTCTTCGAGAGCATCATCTGTTTTGACCGAGCCCATCGCAAAAGATTGGTTGTTGGATTTGTTTACATGTTTCATTTTCTTTCCTCCTATTTCCTCGATGGTTGGTGTCCGGTTGTCGGGCCCATACGCATCGCGGATCATAGGAAAGATGTGGTTTTCCAGGCCGTTGATCTCAACCGCGGAAAGCCCGTTAAGTTGTTACAAAGTATGACAAAAATAGAAATCACAGCCTGAGGAAGCCGGCAATCCGGCTGGCGCCGTTTAAGGCCCCAGCCGGTGAGTATGGTTTTCCTTCTGCTTGTCCGGGCGTCTGTTTCGATAGGAACCTCGACGCCCGGGATTTGGGTGCGCAGCGAGAGATGATCGCTGAGTTTCGCCCCACTTAGACGACCAAGTCGACAAAGAAGCTGTCAGTCGGAACCGGGGTCCCACAGATGTCTTCACCGCCCGCAGTCGGTACGATTTCGCACAGCGGCGGCGGGGTCATTTCCATCTCGTCCTCCGGAATCTCGGTGCCGCATTTGGGCAAAGGCATGATCGGGGGTACGGCAATGACGTCGTCACCCTGGTCTAGAACAATCGGATCAAAAGGCAGCGGGTTCACTGCGACCAAATCCTCACCATCCTGAGGCACCGGGGTGCCGCAGCGCGGATCAGGCATAATCGGGGAAACCGCAGTGACATCGTCACCTTCACCGGCAGGAACTGCGCCAAATGGCAGAGGCGCTACCGCGACCAAGTCATCACCCTGACCGGCAGGAACCGCACCGAAAGGCAGTGGGTTTACTGCGACCAGATCATCGCCGTCCTGCGGAACCTCGGTCCCGCATCTCGGGTCAGGCATGATTGGAGATACTGCGGTAAGGTCATCACCTTCTGCGGCCGGCACTGCACCATAGGGTAGCGGGTTCACCGCAACCAGATCTTCGATGGGATCGGCAACCAGCGGATCAACCGGCAGCGGGTTTACGGCCACCAGGTCTTCACCATCGTTCGGCACTTCGGTGCCGCACTTGGGAAAGGGCAGGATCGGGGGCACGGCGATCACATCGTCATTGGCCGACTCGAAGCGTGTAGTGGTTACATTTGTCATAGTATTTCTCCTTGTTTCACACGTTGTTTAACACCCAAAAAATGTTGAAAACTTCCTCCTCGGGTATGATAAAAAGGTGGTTATTCCGGCCCGGTGTTACAATGCGGAAAAGGGGTCTAAAATGTTACAAAGTATGACAAAAATCTCTCTCAAAGCATTAATTTGAGCCTACATAAACCCGCTAGATCGGCTTGGATTTCACCCGCCGCTAGATTGCAAAAAAACCAGCGCCATTTCTGGCGCTGGTCATGCCTTTTAGTCTGCGGCCAATGCCGTTCCGTCAGACTGATCAAACCTCGCGGAAGGTCGTCCGGATCTGCTTGCTGAGTGGGTCGATCAGATACTCGAACAAGGTTCGTTCCCCGGTCGCTATATAGACCTCGGCTGGCATACCTGGCAGCAGGTTGAGCTGACGTTCTTCCAGCAGCGCGAACGCATCTTCATCCAGAGCGACCCTGGCCTCGTAGTACGGCATTCCCGAGATTGGATCGGTTTTGAGGTCAGCGGAGACAAACTCGACGTTGCCATCCAATCGGGACACAATGTGCTGGTCAAAGGCTGCGATAATCACACTGGCCGATTGCCCCACTGCAACGTTGTTGATGTCCTGCGGCATAACGCTGGCTGTCACGACCAAACCGTCCCCCTCGGGCACGATCTGCATCAAGGTCTCGCCCGGCGATACAACGCCGCCAACCGTATGCACCATCATCTCGTGTACGATCCCGTCCGTCGGAGCCCGAAGATCGACCCGGGCCAGTTGCAGTTCCGCAGCGCTGCGGCGTTCCTTCAGACCGTCCAGTTCGACCTCAAGCGCTGAAATCTCGTTCATAACTTGCTCGCGGAAAGTCTTTTCCAGTTGCAGTATATTGATCCGCGTTTCACTGATCCGACCACGGGCGACGGCGATGCGCGAGATCAGACCTCCGCTATTGCCAACCAGACCGCTGCGCTGACGCTTCAGGGCGGTCACGCGGGTTTCTGGCGTCAGGCCTTTTTCCAGCAGTTGCTGCTGGCCGGCAAGTTCGCTTTCGATCAGTTCGATCTCTTCCTCTGCCGCGTCGCGCTGCGCTTCGAGGCCGATGATCTCCTGCTCAATCTGCGTGATCTGTTCGGTCAACGCAGCAACCTCTCCGTCCTGGGACAGACGACGTGCTTCCATTACCGCCCTTTGGCTTGCCAAGGCACGCTGAACTTTGGCCTCATCTTTTCGCGACATGAGTTCATCGGACAGCACCAGATCATCCAACCCATCCCGCTCGGCTGTCAGACGGGCCAGTTGCGCTTTGATCGCGACAAGCCTGTCATCGACCAGCGCCTGACTTCCTGAAAGCAGCTGGTCGTCGAGCGTCAGAACCACATCTCCGGCCAGAACACGATCTCCGTCTCTGACGTGAATGTCTCCAACGATGCCGCCGTCGGGATGCTGTACGGCGCGGAGGTCAGATGAGACCACGACATTGCCAGATGTCACAACCGCGCCGGACATGCGTGCCGTCGTCGCCCAACCGCCAAAGCCAATGGCAAGTACAGCGATAGCGACCAGGCCAAATCCGATGGATCGGATAGAGCTGTCCTTGAAGCCTTCGATCGGGGTGTTGGAATTCGGGTTGGTTTTCATGGTCTCCTCCATTCATTCGGTTTCAACGCGGGCTCAGGTCAGCCAGCTGCAGCGGCAAGTGTTGCGTCTGCGGGCTCTGCCTGCGGGGTTTGTTTGACTGTTTTGTGGTTCGTCTGCACGGAAGCGGCGGCCTGATTGCGCTGGCGCAACCGCTCCATCACTTCGGCGCGGGGGCCAAAATCTCCGACACGGCCTTCCTCCATTATCAGAATCTTGTCGACCGAACCCAGCACGCTGGCCCGGTGGGCGATGACAATTACAATTGCGCCGCGCGCTTTGGCTGCCTGGATCGCGTGGTTCAGCGCAGCCTCACCAACGGCGTCAAGGTTCGAGTTCGGTTCATCCAGAACCACCAGGAAAGGGTTTCCATACAATGCGCGGGCAAGGGCAACACGCTGACGCTGGCCTCCGGACAGGGCCGCTCCGCGCTCGCCCACCGATGTGGCATAGCCGTCTTTGAAGCTGGCGATCAGTTCATGGACACCGGCAGCCTTGGCAGCGGCAATGACCTGTTCGTCTTTCGCTTCGGGATCAAAGCGCGCAATGTTCTGGGCGATGGTGCCGTCAAACAGTTCGACATCCTGCGGCAGAAAGCCGATCTGAGGGCCCAGTTCTTCAGGCAAGTATTGATCGATCGGCACACCATCAAGGTTGATATTGCCTTTGGCTGCCGACCACGCACCAACCAAAGTGCGGGCGAGGGTCGACTTGCCACTGCCGGTCGAACCGATAACAGCCAGTGCTTCACCCGCCTTCATGTCAAACCCTACGCCTTTGAGAACAGCGGTGGTTGCCATAGGGGGGGCAGCGATCAGCCCATCGACGGTCAGTGATTTTTGCGCTTTGGGCAGCGAGATTCTATGATCCGCCTCGTCACCCGACAATGTGGTCTTCAGCTGTGCCCAAGCCTGCCGGGCCGCCACGAGGCTGCGCCAGCTGCCGACAAGGGTTTCGATGGGCTGCAGGCCACGGGACATGATGACCGAAGCGGCGACAATCGAGCCTGCCGAGATTTGCCCGTGGATGGCTAGATAAGCCGCGACCGCCAGGACGCCAGACTGTAGCGCAAGACGGAAGACCTTGGTAAAGCTGCCCGAAACACCAACCGTTGTTGCGGCATTGGCGCTAGCACCAAGATGCAGGTCGTTCACATCTTGCCATGTCCGGCCCAGATTGGACTGCATGCCCATGGCGCGGATCATCTCGGCGTTGCGGCGGCTGGCTTCGGCCAGACGAGTGCGCCTGGCTGCATGTTCAGACTGAACGCAAGCCGCAGCGCGCACTTTGATTTCGGTGACAATCGCGATGGCGATCAGAGCCACAGCGCCGACGACACCAACAAGACCCAGCCAAATATGCATGGCAAAGACAAGGCCCAGATAAACCGGGATCCAGGGCAGATCAAACAGTGCACCCGCACCCTGACCTGACAGGAAGCTACGAATTTTCTCGACATCCTGAATGGCCGCGGCAGGATTTCCACCGGGGCGCGTGCGCGAAGGTTCGGTCAGCGCGCAGTCAAACGCGGTCCGGGTCAGGCGTTGTTCAAACCGATGGCCCATGGCAACCAGCACACGGGTCCGCGCACCGTCAATCAAAGCCATGAACAGATACAGACCGGCCACCAGCGTGCTGAGCGCGACAAGCGTGTTCACACTCTGGCTGGACATGACGCGGTCATAGATCTGGAGCATGAAAATCGGCCCCGTAAGCATCAGCAGGTTCACGGCACCGCTGAACACGCCAGTAGCGATCAGGTTGCCGCGGAGTGCGCGACGCGCGTCGGCGAGTTGCGGGTGAACGGACGAATGGGAATTCATAACGGGCCTCCAATAATCATGTCTGTGCGAAATACGTGGGAGCCCGCAGAGTAAGCCCCAAGCTTTTGTCACACTTTGATTCATTTGGCTTTTCTGCCTTTAGCGGGGCGAGTTGACTGAACCGCACGCTCAGCCATGTTCTGGGTCAGGGCCCAAACCCCTCAAATCCGTCGCTGCACCACAGATGCAATTTCCGCTTGGGAAAGCAGCCGAAATTGAACTAGCGTCCTATCTAAGGGGATGGGTTACGGAGACTACGCGCGATGCGCTGGAATGATCTGACACTTCGAACACAGGTTATGAGCATCGTGCTCATCAGCTGGGCGATTGTCGGCGTGTTCTCGGTTGTCACCGACTTGGTTCAGATCCGCAGTTCTCGCGCTGAAGAGATCCGAAATCGGGGCGATGCCTTTCTTGCTCAGGTCGTTTCAACTCTGGCCCATTTACCGCCTGACAGCCGCGCTGAAGCGGCGCTTGGCTTCTTTCCGGCGGAATGGAGCGTCAGAGTAGGCACGCGGGATGCAGCAACCGCTCTGGTACATGGCCGCCAACGACCGAACATGGCGGAGTGGCTGGCGGCGCGGCTGGAACACCGAGGGATCGCTGTCGCGGAACTGTCCGTGGCAGAGACAGTCATTGACGCCAGACACGACCAAAGCGCGCTGCTGCAACTGTTCAATAGTCACGCGGGCGAACCCCTCGACGCAGAAAGCGTTGACGCGTTTCTGGTAAACGTTTTCTCGGTACGGCTCAAAGATGACGAGGAGTGGCTGAACTGCTATTTGCTGATGCAAAACAAGAGCATCGCGCCTTTGGTCATTGTTGGCTCTATCGACAGCCTTGTCGCACTTACCCTGCTCTGTATTCTCGCATTTCTCATCCAGAAAGTCATGCGCCCGCTCAGCGCCATGGCCGTCAATGCCGAGTTGATTGGCCGCGGTGAAGAGGTCGGCCCGCTGATCGAGACAGGTGCCATCGACATCCGCCATACGATCATCGCGTTCAACCGTATGGAAGCCCGGATTGTTCTGGCGCTCGAATACAAGACCACCTTGCTTCGTAGCCTTGGGCATGACCTGAAAGGGCCGATTGCCCGGATGCAAGACGCCATCGAGAAACTGGAGCCAACGGCGCCCAAAGAGCAGCTTCTCAATCGGTTAGATACCCTGAGCGAAATTGTGAACTCTGTCACCGACCTCAATCGCGAAACGCATCACGATGGAGATCTTGTGCGATTGGATCTGCGCTCATTGATCGAAGCTCTGGTCGAAGAGCAGGTGGATGCAGGCCGCGACGTGACCTACACCATCGAGCAGTCTTCCATAGTGAACGGGCGCCACAATGCGCTTACCCGTGTTCTGCGAAATCTCCTGGAGAACGCGGTCAAATATGGCGGTCGTACAAGTGTTACTCTGACCAGAGTAGATGACATGGCCGCAATTCACATCGACGATGAAGGGCCGGGCATCCCGGCCGAACAGTTAGAGACCGCATTTGAACCATTCCAACGACTCGGCGCTGAGGGGCCCGGCAGTGGGCTTGGACTGGCGATTGTCAGAACCATTGTTGTTGATCAGGGCGGCACCGTGTCTCTGGAAAACCGTGCAGGCGGAGGCCTGAGGGCAAGCGTCTTCCTACCGATTGATAAGCACAATTAGCCGGGTCGGAAAATGTAGCCCTGCCCCCAAACAGTGCGGATATGTTCGGGATTGGCAGGATCGCTCTCGATCTTGGACCGCAATCGCTTGATCAAGGCATCAACACTGCGGTCGCCTGCCCCACCGTGTTGCCTTGTGCGTGCGACGGCCAAAAGGTCCTCCCGCGTGCAAAGAACATCCGAGTTCTCGACGAAAAACCGCATGACCCGCGCCTCACTTGAAGTCAGGGTGATCACTCGTCCATCTTCATGCTTGAGGTGTCGTTCGTTTTCGACAAGCTCCCAAGGACCAAATCGGGTCAGGCGTTTTTGACTTTCCTGGCCCGCTTGCCGACGTCTCATGAGCGCCCGAATACGAGCCAAAAGCTCAAGATCATTGAAGGGTTTGATGATATAGTCGTCCGCACCCAGCTCGAGCAATGAAATGCGCTCGGCATCGTCGTCAATCGAACTGATCATGATGATCCCGGCATCAAGACGCGAAGCAATCTCTCGGCAAAGCACTTTACCGCTTGTGCCCGGCATTACGAGATCCAGCAGAAAAAGATCATAATCCTCGGATTCTATCTTCTCTCGGGCCGTTGGAACATTTGGCGCATGATCAATCTGGTAGCCTTTGTGACGCAGGAAAACACAGACATTCTCGGCAAATTCCACATCGTCGTCACAGATTAGAATCCGTTCGTCGATAACAGTGGACCCGTCTGCGGCGTCATTCATTCTGTAAGCTCCTCTGGAGAAGATTTCCGCTGTGATAACAGCATCGGGCATCACACAGTGTCAACGGCGTAGCCATGAACGTTGCAAGTTCCAAGTACGGTGCATCAAGAGGTTGTGTTGCAAAGCTTTTTGCTAGCCGAGGAGATTGCATCGTGTCTTCAAGTTAAGCAGCCAACTCAGCGAATTGTTTGAAAGGACAGGGTCCGGGCGTGATCTGGCCCTTGCGGATCATGTTAGCGACTTCGATTCCTGAGAGGGTTGCTTCAGCAGAATCGAAAGCTTTGAACCCCAGCATTGGCCGCGTGCGTCTGTTGATGAATCGGTGATCCTGTTCAACGATGTTGTTTGAGAACTTCTGCCTCACCATCTAGGTTGGAATCGGACATCCAAAGCCCTTCAGCATTTTGTTGATGGCTTTGATACCTGATGTGTTTGCGCCGCTTTTGTCGATGACAGTCTTTCGCGGAAGACCGTTGATCTCCAACATCCGAGCGAAGAACTTTGTGGCTGCAGGTTTGTTTCGAAGTCGAGAAAGCATGAAGTCAAGGGTCTTGCCGTGTTTGTCGACGGCCCGGTAGAGGTAAACTCACGCACTTTTCACTTTGATATAAGTTTCGTCCCTTCTCCAGAAACGGTCGCATGACCTTTTTCGGCGGCGCGCTACTTCAGCTATCGCGCCGGAGTACCGTGTCATCCATCGGTTCAGTGTGGTGTGGTCTACCGAAATACCACGCTCACCCACGATTTCCTCCAGATCACGGTACGAGACACCATATCGAACGTAGAAAAACATCCCGAAGAGGATAACTTCCTTCGGATACTGCGCACCCTTGAAAGAAATCAAGAACTGCCTTTCGGCTGAATTACACCGGCCGCTATTCACTCTCTGCGTTCTTGAGCGTCAATGGCAAAATCTTTGTAACAGATCCGTCGTTCGCTAAGAAGCGTTGCGCTCCACACCTCGTTTCAACGATCCGATGACTTCTCAAAAATTATGCGCGATCATAATGTCATCCGTGCGAGCAAAACGTAGGCCTTAAATTCTGCTGACCGCCACGTCTGGTCAGGTTATCCATACCCTGGTGTAATTCTTTAATCAGAAGCCTTGATTTCGACACAATAAGTCGATGACAACGGTACCGCGTTGGTTGAAAGTCAATCCAATAAACTACTGCAGAATGCAAGTTTTCGAGGGAATAATGGCTAAGAAAAGCGAGTCCAAGGCTTCACAAGAAGCAACGATCCTTTCAGGAGACAATCCGGAAATAATGAAGCAAATAGCCGAAGTGAGAACGCGGCTTCGCGAGACCTTCGGCAAAGTTGTGATGGCAATGATGGGCTTGCCTCGGTATCGCAATCAGACGATCGCTGATCTGCAGCATCTTGTTCTGGAACCATTAATCCGCGATCGTGTTTCGATCGCGTATCCTGCAGAGCAAGAAGAAAACCCAATGGCGGACGTTGCTGGCATGGCTATCTGGGCCAGCGTTTCCGAGGAGGTTGATGCCAAAATCCGTGAGCAGATCAAAGCTGGTGTGTTTCCTGTTCGCCTGGGCACGGACGAATGGAGCAGCGGTGAGATAAACTGGTTGCTCGACGTCATTGCACCTGACCGTAAGACAACAGCTAGCGTAATTGCGAACTTTAAGCAGGTTGTAAAAGATGGAGACCTGCGAATGCACCCGATCATAACGCGCTTGCTGGACAAAGAGACATTGGAGAAGTTGGGGGCAGTTTCACAGGCTGAAGCATGAAATGTCGCTTTCGTGTTTTGACTGTCCTCTTAGTATTTTTAGTGGTCCCAGGTGTTTTCGTGCTCTGGGAGATGTCAGGCGGGTTCGCCGATGACATCCCGGAGTTCCCTCCGGAAATGGAGGGTCACGTCATGTATTACGACCTGACGACTCGGGTGATATTCGGCACGCCTTTGGGGCCAGTGGTGGCCGAAACTACAGACCTGATACGGCATGAGGTTGGACCGTCCAACGACGGCATGGCTTACGCCAAATCTGATCCCGTTGAAGGCGAAGCGGATGTGGTGGAATTTGAGAACGGCAAACACGCGATTCTCTTACCCGGATCGATACGGCATGGGTTGCTCTATGCTTTGTATACCCGAGGGGACCCTGTACACGATGGACGTGTTTCAATTGCCATGTTTGGTCGGACGGACGACACTATTGTACTCACCGAACTGGAATATCCCAAAATCGTGATGTTCAAAGATCTGGCAGACCCCATAACTGTTCAGCGCGTAACTCCCAAAACAATCGAAGATCTGATCGGTCTTGGTTATTCGATTGAACGTGTCGAGATTGAGCCAGGACGCGACCGCCCGCGATACACCGATGAGATCGAAGCTTTTCTACCGTGGCTTTCTGAATGGCCAAGAAACTCCGCTTTGGATGGGGCGCGTTATCGCGAACATGACGCAATAAACCAGACAGCTAACTCGCTAGGCAGCTCCAGCTTTATTAGAAACAATAGGTAACTACATGAGTATTTCTAAGGAACTGTTTCTTTCAGTATTGGCAATGGATGCCTACAACCGTGGATACGACGCCGGTCTATACAAAGAAGACGATATTCTTGGCGACGGCCTCGGCTTCGGATCGGTAGGACATGCGGATGTAAACAAATTTGTCGGCAGCTCTGATCAAAAACAACGAGAAGACGGGTTCGCTGCTGTTGCGTATGTAATTGCTTCTGGCGGCGGCGCGCCACTTGAGAGCGGCACTCAGGTATTATCCTTCAGAGGGACAGATAACAAATTTGGCTCGGATACTAGTGGCAGCGATATATACAACGGTTGGATCATCGGAGCTGGTGGTGAAGGGTCCGAAGACAGTCTGATACGGGCAGGATCGCAAGCGTATCACGCAATCAATTTCTTTGAAGACAACACCAATCGAACTCTGAACTATAAGCCAGAAGAGCACATGAACCGAGACATCGTTCTGACGGGTCATTCTCTGGGTGGTGGACTTGCTGGACTTGTTGCTTTGAATAGTGGCTCCGAAGCAGTCGTATTCGACCATATGCCATTTGGGGTAGCTTCAGCTGCGTTACTCGCCGAACTGGCGCAATCCTTGGCAGAAGCTGCGGGGTATCCAAACCGTTTGGATGACGGCTTGACGCAGTCGGTTCTGAGTTCGCTTGGTCTGATCAACCCAAACTACGAGAACATTAGTGCGTATCACGTCAAAGACGAAATCAATACCTACCTCAGGAACGGACAGGCGGCGGAGTACACCGGAAAGGCGCTAGCATTCCTTGCAGGGAAGGTCCCCATCCTGCAGAGTGCAGGCGTTGACGATGCGCTTGCTTGGTTGGGGGAGGCAATTGCCAGCGGCCAAGTGTCTTCGGAAAAAAACATTCCGAGCAAGACAGAGTTGGATACATTTAATTGGTCACCGCCCATCCCGAAAACAAACCCGGGTCAGCGACACGGTCAAGCATTGCTAACAACCTTGCTGTTTGCTGAGGAACTGGCTCAAACCGGTGGTGAGGAACAAGCTGCTTGGCGCGAAGTGTCAAATGAACTCCTTTCAACACTTTTCCGAGAAGATATAGGCCGCGCGTCAGGTTTCACGCCTAAGGATATTCTGGGTACCAAAACCGCAGACGGCAAAATGCAGACGGCGATAGCCTATTCTGCTTTGGATACAGCTGGACGATTGGTGTTCGGTGATACCGGTATCAGGGCCATGTTTGATGATGCGAACGAGCTGGGGCAGTTGGTTAAAGACGGAAGGATAGCCGAATCCCTTGTGCCGGGGCTTGTGGAAATCGCTGTGCAGTTCGCTGGTGCGATGGCGCGGCAGGAAGTAAGCTACAATAATGCTAACGATTTGCGTCCAGAAGAAGGCGTTCTTTCGTTTTTTGAGAATTTTGAGAAGCAGCGGTATGGCTATGAAGATCCCAAAACGGCAGACTTTCTGCTTCTGGATCTTAGCGAAGAGTTGTGGACCATCGACCACAGAACACATGAGGGCGCCGCAGAACTGAATTTTGACCGAAGCGAAATTGTAGGCGTCAGACGTCTGATTCAGGAATATTATCAGGAGAACCCCAGCCTCCTGCGGAAAGCTCTCAATTTCATTGGCCTCTCAGGTAGTGAAAATGTCGGAGAACTGGATTCCGAAGACGTCAAAGAAATCCTGGAACAGGCCTATGGGCCCGCGCCGGAGTTGAAAAACAACAAAGATCTGGTTGCTGCCTTTGCGGATACAGTATTCTTTAAGTTGAGCGATGCTCCGTTGGACAAAGCAGATCTTGGTAGTTTTCGATTTGAAGATTTGACCAACATTGAGCTTGTGGCGGCATACTTCGATGCGAACACAAAAGATGAGATCAGAGCTGATGCTCGGTCAAACATTATCGTTGCGAACGCAACCCCTTTGATCAATCCAGGCCTTGGGGCGGACGTTGTTTTTACCACAGGTGTTGATCAAGAAATCTTCGACGCGATTGGAGAGCAACCAGATTTTAGCCTGCCTTCCGAACAAGAGCTACCCGAAAATTTCAATAACGACACATATGTGGGTACATGGAAGAGGGGTGGTTGGCTTGAGAGGTTCCTCAATTGGTGGGTAGAAGACGAAGGAAAAAACACAGTAGTTTATTCAGCGCTGGAGGACTCGAGTGACGAGGACTCTCTGAGTGATGATGGCTTCGAGCTTCTTCGTTTGGAGACCGCGCGCCTGAGCTCAAGTAGTGACGTTACAACGGTCGAAATCGATATCCGAGACGGCAATACCAACCGACTAAGCCGGGATACACTTGTAAATATCGAGCGTGTACAGCTTTCACGCCGTGGAGATGAGTTTCGCGTACAGGATTCGGCGCTTGCCGCACCAATATATATTGATTTTAACGGGTTTTCGGCAGGGGAAGTCAGTGAGTCTGATTATGACGAAGTTTCATTTGCAGATCTGAGCTTCGGTATCGATCTTGTTAACGGTGCAATGCGTGAAGCTGACGCAAACGCGGAAAACGATCGACCAGGTAACTTAGCCTCCGTTCTCACGGTAATTTTCGCGCCTACAGAATTACCATTGCTGCTGACAGGATTCCAACCATTCGGCGGTAAGTCACCATTGAAACTAGCCGGTTTTGAGACTGTTGAGGGGACTGACTTTGCCGACAATCTGATCTTCGGCGAAATCGGGACTCTCGCAAAGGCGTTTGGTGGGTGGCATGAGAATGACAATCCTCTGCAATTTGGCGAGGTCGATGGTGGAAAAGGCGACGATAACATCGTCGTATATAACCCTTCGATTATTCGCGCAGGCGAACAAGTCCCTGATACTTCGCTCGCAAGCCCCGATGGGAGTGCAGTTGCAAAAACGGACCTGCACCTCACTATCTCCGGTGGAGAAGGCGACGACTGGCTTTTCGTCTCCAGGGGTGAAGGTGCAACAGTTGTCGGCGGTAATGGTCGTGATTGGATTTTTAACACGTCATTTGGCGGCGAAATCTATGGTGATACTCAGGATGGGCGGAGCCCTGACGGAACGGATTTAGACGGGTCGGAGAACAGTGACAACATCTGGTTCTGGCCCAATACGACCATGAGGGATCCGGCTCCCAATGACGTTCTGAAGTTCTTTGGTATTCCACTTGTGGGCGGCACCAATGACTTGCCTTTGTACTTCGGGCCCGGGGTGATGCTTGATGCCGTGACGGGTGTCAGTGGATTGGCTACATTCCAAAGCTCAGTCTATTTCGACTACTTCTTGCCCTTCATAAACTACCAACTGACTAGGGACGAAAACGGCAAGAGTACTCTCTATGTAATTAATATGTTTAGCGGCTTGGCTGATGAGCTGACGGGAGCTCAGTCGGTTCATGAACTTGCAGACGGCACCCCACTGTACGGCGCCATGAAGTTCGAGAACTATCAGGACCGGGCTACTTTCTGGAGTGCCGGCTTTCGGCAAGGCGCGGAAGAGGATTTTCAGAACGCGAATAGCCTCGTCGATCTCGTTTTTGCAGGTGAGGGTTTCAATCCTGACGCTGCGGGCGATCTTGGCATGCTGTTCAAGAATGCCAACCCGCATCTTTCGATAAACGCAATGATCCCGGGTTTCCCAGGAGGTATTAACCGTTTCCTACCGCTGATCGACAAACTGCTCACGCTTGCGGGCGCGTTGAACTTATTCACTAAGGCCATGCAATGGTCTGACGGCGAAGATCCATTGATCCTCGATCTGGACGGTGACGGCATCGAAACCATTGCTCGTGAAGAATCCGGCGTTTTCTTCGACACGGATGGTGATTTCTTCGCAGAGCAAGTAGGCTGGGTGGCCCCAGATGACGGCTTTCTCGTTCTGGACTTAAACGGCAACGGCCAGATCGACGACATCTCAGAAATGTTCGGCGGCGTTGGCTTGTCCGGCTTTGAGGAGCTTTCCCAACACGACGAAAACGGTGATGGTGTTATCGATGCAAGCGATAGTGCCTATTCTGAGTTGCAGGTCTGGCAGGATCTGAATCAGGACGCGCAGACCACGGCGGATGAGCTTTCCGGTCTGGAAGATCTGGATATCGCGTCTATCTCTCTAACAACAACTGAACTGGGTATTACGACGCCTCAGAACAACGAGTTGCTGCGGGAAGGCACGTTTACTCGTACAGATGGAAGTACGGGCAATCTGTTCGATGCGGAACTGGCCGCTGATCAGGTAAATACGATCTTCCGCGGCGAGCATGGCGCGGCTTCGTGGATTCAGGATGACGCAATCTATTCGAGAGGGTTTGGACAGGTTGTCAATTTTGACATTGTCATGTCGAACGACTTCCGTGTCGGAGAGCTGGCGCTTGCTGCTAGCGCGGCCATGGATAAACCCAACCTGAACGCACTCGTCGAAGCTGCGGGCGAAACTCTTGGCCAATGGGCGCTGTCGCAGCCGCTTACCCGTGAACTGGTGCCGGTTTTTCTTGATGAGACAGGCGCGCTTATTGATCGCGCCATCTGGGCTGAAGATTCAGAGGGTGGTTTCTGGCAACTGGCCAGCGGCAATCCTGTGCAGGCAGCTGACGGTTCGACGATCGACCGCCCCCAGCTATCCGACATCATGGCGCAAGCAGTGAGCGTTGGGACAAACTGGCAGATCGAACAGGTCTTCTCGCCATCGGATCGTTCGGAACCGCTCAATCATCGTGAAGAGACGGCTTATCTGGTCGAGGTGATCGATGGGCGTGCGGTTATTCTGGATTATGCCGTCAAAGAAAACAACATCTGGACGCTGGCGAGCGGCGCAGATGTGACCGCGCCGGACGGGTCGATCATCGCGGAGCCGAGTATCGACGACATTGTGGCGATGTCTCCCGGCGCTGGCCGCGAATGGCGCGTGGAAGAATTTGGTCACCAACCGCTCGCTGACCTGCCGGTCCCAACCATCGGGATCAATTTTATCGACGGTGAAGCGGTCGATTATACCGTTTTGGTGACAGACGAGGATGGCAGTTTCTATGTCTGGGCGCGCAATCTGGACCGGGCGCTGGAACTGCAGTCGAAATACGGATCGGCGCAGGACTTCAATCTGCGCAACTATGAGATTGATTTCGATACGCTTGACGAGGTTGGCTCGGATGATGACAGCCAGTTCCGTGTTGAACTACTGACGCCAGCGCAGTTCCAACTGGCTATGCTATTGGCCGGGCTGGAATTCCAGCCGGAGATGCTGACCGCTTCGATCGATGATGCCTCGGGTGATCTGAGCTATACAGTCAGCCCGGAAATCGATACCGGCGTGGCTGGACCGGACGGTTATGTCTCTGGAATCGAATTGATGTTGGATTTGCTGGGGCCTGTCGCAGACCAATATGTGTCGTTCAGCCGCGCGTTTGCCGTGCGCATGGCGTTTCAGGGCGGCCTGTCCGAATTTGCCAATGGCATCGAATACCAGCCGGAGATCGATCGCTACACTGCGACAACAGATTACGAGTTGCAGCCCGTATTCGAAGCCATATTCCAAAGTGTCCCAAGCGGGTATGACGCAGCGCGCGATTATCTGAGTGATTGGAACGAAATCCTGCTGCAGGTCTACCCTGACTACTTACCTTCGGGTGAGGGCAATGTTGCAGGCAGTTCCATCAGTGTGGATCAGGCCTTCATCATGCAAATGATGCTGCCGGCATTTGAGACGATCCCAACTGATCTGGATTTGCGCAGCGTGATGTATGCGCTGTCGCTGAACGAAAACCGCCTGCGCGATCATGATGCCGATGCCACTGAGGTTCTGGGCTCCACGGGTGTCGACTATTTCCACATGACAGAAGGGGATCAGGTCTACAAAGGGGGTCGCGGCGCGGATTTCTATTTCCTCGGGCAGAACTCCGGCTCGGATGTGATAGATGACGTGGATACCGGACAGCAGGACAGCCTGCGGTTGGCAGGGGTGTTGTCATCTGATGTGACCGCTATGCGTGATGGCGAGGATCTGGTCCTGACCATTGCCGGGCGTGATGATGTCGTCCGGATCAAAGATCAGTTCCTGGGTGAATTGAACCCGCTGCTGTCCAATGGATCCCGTTTGGAATCCGGCGTAGATACAATCGCATTTGGCGATGGTGTGCTCTGGAATCGATTCCAAATGGCCATCGAGGTCAGCAATCCACTGGACACTAACGATATTGTTGTGGGGTCTGGCTCGGGCGACGTGCTGCGCGGGGGCAAGGGTAATGACGTTCTGCGCGGCGGCGCGGGAGGGGATTATTACTTCTATGATATCGGCGATGGTCAGGACGTTATTGGCGAAGCGCTGGTCGGAGTTTCTGTCCTATCGCAAGCGAGCCTGGGGCCGATCCGGGCTGGTATGGACTTTCTTTTCTTCGGAGAAGGGATCACGTCTGACTCCCTGCGGTTGCAACGAGACGGGGATTCAGACGATCTCCAAATCTATCTGCTTGATGCAGATGGAGTTGAGACCGGTGACAGCCTTTATGTCGAAGGACAGTTCAACGGCATCTCGCTGAACCTTGGCGCCATCGGGGCTGCTGCGGGTTTCGACGAAGAGTACATTTCACCCTACCTGATCGAACGGTTCGTGTTCGACAATGGCGAAACACTGGATTTCGAACAAATCGCTGCACGTGTTATCGATGAGGCGGGCACATCGGGTGATGATGCCATTTATGGTCTGGTCAATAACAATACACTCGATGGTCGCGGTGGCGATGACTATCTGACTGGTCTTGAAGGGGCCGACACTTATGTGTTTGGTCGGGGATATGGTCATGATGTCGTTGAAGATAATGATCTGAGCATCAAAATCTTTGGAGAACCGACAGATCGCATACAGTTCAAAGACGACCTGCGGTGGAGCGATTTTGACTTTGAACGTGATGGTGGCAGCGATACGCTGACGTTCCGTATTTCCGGCACTCAGGATAGAATTACGCTCACGGACTTCCTGAAAGTAGGGCCTCCGTTTACCGGACTAATAAACAAGATCGAAGAGATTGAATTTGGCGACGGGACGGTCTGGTCCTGGACCAAACTGCTTCAACACTATGTCGATATTGCCAAAACTGAAGGTGACGATGTCATCTATGGGTTTAGCGTTTCCGATCGCATCGATGGCGGGGCTGGAAACGATATCCTGATCGGGCAGGGCGGCAATGATACTTATGTGTTTGAACGGGGGTATGGCGAAGACACCATCGTATCTGATGGAGGCTTTGACCGGGTCGAATTCAACGGTGTGAATGTTGCGGATGTGACATTCAGCCGAACTGATCTTGATCTGATCATCACGATCAACGATACGGGCGATCGTCTGATCCTGCGCGATCAATATGTGCGCGATAAAAAGCAGATCCATGCGGTAGAAGAATTCCACTTCGATGATCGCATCATAGTGTTCACCGATGTGAACGCAGAAGATATCGATCTTGTCGGCACTTCTGCTGACGAAACCATCACCGGGTCAAATCTGACGGAAACCCTGGATGGTCGCGGCGGTGACGATATCCTGATCGGTCGCGATGGTGGCGATACCTACAAGTTCGATGCAGGATATGGCCAGGATGTTATCGTGGACGCGCAAGAGCGCGCCGCATGGCAGGATCGGCGTTTCGTTCCGAATATCACCCCAGACACTGTCGAGTTTGGCGGGGATATCACGCGAGACAATGTAATCTTTACCAAAGATGGAAATGATCTTGTTGTCTCTATCGAAGACCGCTCGGATACGTTGCGTATTCGCGACCAATTTGCTTCGCTGACCACAGGCGTCGAACTGTTCAAGTTCTATGATCAAAGTGTCATTTCAATCTCTGATGTCGAGGAGATGCTCCAGATCGCAGGCGGTAACCGTGGCGACAACGTCATCGAAGGACTGCCGGATCAGGTCAATGAATTAGACGGGCGTCAGGGCGACGACATCCTGCGGGGTGGAGATCTGGGAGATCTCTATGCCTTTGGTGCCGGATACGATCTCGACCGGATTGAGGAACGCACAGATGCAGACGGTATCATCGATCGGGTGATCTTTGGTGAAACCGTTCGCGCGGATAGCCTTATCGTGCGACGGAACGGAGACGATCTGCTCATCGACCTGGGGAATGGCGAGGACGTTCTGACCATTGTTGGCGGTCTGGCAAGCACAACAATTGAAGAGTTTCTTTTCGCGGATGGTACTACGCTGACAACGGATGATTTCCGGGATCGCCTTCTGGAAGGGGATGACACCGACAATCAGCTCATCGGCTTTGATAATCGTGATGACGTGTTGGCAGGCGGGGCTGGATCTGATGCCCTGGTAGGTGGAACGGGCAACGATACCTATCAATTCGGTTATGGGGACGATGCGGACTCGGCCAGCGACTCGGGCGGAGATGACCGTGTCGAATTTGGCGTAGGTATCACGCAGACTGATGTGTCGTTTGCAGAAGTTGGCGAAGACTTCCTGATTACGTTGGATCGAACGGGTGAAACGCTTGTCATTCTGAAAGGCGCATCGTCTGACAGTGCGGACTGGATTGAGTTCTTCGTCTTTGCAGATGGTAGCGAACTGAGCCTGCAGGAGGCAAGAGTTCTTGCGCTGCAAGCGCGTCAGAACAGCGGCATGGATAATATTGATGCGCGTGATCTGCCAAGCGATATCGCCATTACGCCGGGTGCCGGTTTTGACAGTGTTATCATGGATGCAGATACTCAGCTGACCTTCCGTCCGGGTGACGGAATTGATCGGGTTGTTCTACCGAGCACAGCTGGAAACGCCGTCATTGCGCTGGATGATCTGACGGTCGCTGACATCGAAGTGCGCGTAACCCGCATTGATGGTGATGACCTAACGCTGTCTTTCTCCGAAACCGGGGACCAGATTGTTCTGGTGGGCGCCCGTACTGCGGCTGTTGTTCCAACCATCGCCTTTGCGGACGGGACCCAATGGGACAAGTCCGACCTCTTGCGTGCTCTGATAGAGGAACAGCAAAGCGACGGTGATGATCTGATCTTCGGCACCAGCCAGCAGGACCATGTCGACGCAGGCCGCGGTGACGATGACATTCGCGGTGGCGACGAGAATGACACTTACACGTTCCGTCGGGGGGATGGTCGGGACATCATCTCTGACACCGGTGGGACCGACACGTTGTCACTGCTCGGGTACAATCCTGAGGAAGTCATTCTGTCTCGTCCGGATGCGAACCGGAGTGAGCTTGTTCTCCGCTTCAATGGCACATCAGACGAAATTCTACTGCGCTATGATGATGCGCTGAATGGCGTAGATCGTATTTCGTTCAGTGATGGAACGGTTTGGACGCAAGCGCAGATGTTCACTGCGACGCTGACGCAAGGGACCAGATTCGACGACACTATTGTTGGAACGAACAATAACGACGTCATCGAAGGTGGCGAAGGCTATGATCAGTTGGACGGTGGAGCCGGGAATGACCGGTTTGTTTTCCGGCGAGGCGATGGCCGAGATATCATTGAGGAATCGGGATCGCGCTACCAGGTGAATACACTGGTTCTCCCGGATCATCTGGCTTCAGAGATCTCGGTGGTCCCGGTCGAAAACTCAGCAAACTATGTCACTTTGTTCCGCGATGAAGGGGTTGTTCGCGTCAGCGCGGATATTGTCCTGCGCCTGGGGAACGGTGATGAGGTAACATTAATAGACGCTCTTGATGATTGGCGACCACGCGTCACCCACGTCGAATTCGCCGACGGGTCTGTTTGGAACCAGGAAAACTTGTTTGTTGCGATGCAGCGCGCGACGGTTCCAGCGGGTCCGAGAGTTCTTGAAGGAACAAACGGAAACGACACGATTTCCGGATCGGACGCCAATGAAATCTATGATGGAGGCAATGGTTCGGATACCTATGTGTTCACCAGGGGCGGTGGGCAAGACCTCATTGACGGAGGCAGAGACTACTACGACGTAAACACATTGCGCCTCGAAGGCTACAATATTGGTGATGCTCATTTCTCTTTGTCGGCTGCAAGCAGCTACAACCTGGTCATAACCTTTGACGATAGCGATGACAGAGTCGTTGTTTCGAATGGATTGTCTGATGTCTCTGGCCACAGCATTGACGACTATCAGCGTGTCGTTCGTGATTTTGTGTTCGATGATGGGACACTGGATTTGCAAGATATTGCAGCGTCTCTTCTTGCAGCCGAGATCACCGATGGCGACGATGTGATCTATGGCACGCCTGTGCGTTCAGATATCGAAGGGGGCGCGGGCAATGATACCATTGTAGCAGGCACCTATCGCAACGACGATATCGTCTTCAATCGCGGCGATGGTCAGGACACAATCCTCAACCAACTCGACGAACGGTTCAACACCCTTGAAATTCGCGGCTACACTCCAGATGAAGTCACAATTACGCGGCACCCTGTCGATGATCAAGGATACATACTGACCTTTGAAGGGACGAATGATCGGGTAGAAGTTCGCGGATACAAGCAGGACGAACAAACTGCCATTGATGAAATCAGATTTGAGGGCGGGACAACGTGGTCAGTCTATCAGATCAATCAAAGGACATTGCCGCGCCCGCTTCCATCCACAACAGAGGGCAATGACCGTGTCAAAGGCAGTGACGCAGCGGAAACGTTGGAAGGTCTAGGTGGTGACGACCTGCTGTTGCCGGAAGATGGTCTCGACACGGTTGTGTATTCTCGAGGGGATGGGGTGGACTCCATTCTGCGCGACCCAGATGAATATAGCAGACTCGAGTACCGTCTGAAACTGAATGATCTAAATCCAGATGATATCGAACTGGTACGATCACCTCTACCGCTTGGGCAGAGGGAGAATTTTTTCGAAGGCGAAATGCGTGTTGTTGGAAGCAGTGACCGTATTTGGCTTGGTGAAGCTGAAAATGCACTCAAAGAGATCGAGTTCGCGGATGGAACGATCTGGGGTATCGCGGACATTGCATCGGCTTGGAAGACCTACGAACTTCCGGCGGGTAGTTCCATCGACGTTTCTGTCAGCCCATATCAAAATGAAATCACTTCAACATCTGCAAGCGAGAACTTCTTTCAAGGGCAGGACGACGGTGACCTCGCAACGACCTTCAACTATGCGCGCAATGGCGGTCATGATGTCATTTCTAGTATCAAGTTTTACGGAGATGCAGAGGGCGCGGTCAATTTCGTTGATATAGCCTCCGATGAAATCGAAGCGTGGTTGCTGCCATTCCGCTCGGATTCCTTTGATGAAAGACGCGATCTCCTCCTGACCTACGGCTCGACTGAAGGCAGCATTCGGATTGCCGCCGCTGAGGCCGAATACGATAGTACCTCAATTGGCACCTACATATTCTCCGACGGCCAAACTCTGACGTTGAACGATTTGCTGATAATGGCTCAGAACGCCGAGCAATCCAGCCAGCGGAATTTTGAAGACAGTTTCACCTTCGAGCGGGGAGTGCAAAATGGCTCCTATGCTGTCTACTCTGAAAGTGAAGCCAATGGCCCCCCAAGTGGCCCGCCGGGTGGTCTTCCTGTTTTCCCGGAACCCACACCCTTGGACTTACCGGGTCTTGCGGTAGTTTCATTTGATCTTACCATCGATGAGTTTTTCAACAGAGGGAACCGAGAGCTCCAGTTCGACGCAGGCGATTTGTATCTGTTCTTACCGGGAACTGCACCCGATGGATCCGACGCAATTCGCACTCTTATTGCAAGCGAGCCCGAAATCGACTCGTTCTTCATCCAGTTTTCAAATGGTGACACTATCTTCCGCTTGCTGTCGGATGAATTGCGGAACGCCGCTCGTATTGAGAGTATTTCTCAAGCTGACGTTGACTACTTAACAGCTACATATTCCGCTACAGAGTCCAGGCTTGATCTGCCTGCGGTAGAGCTTCCAATCACCAGCTCTGAGTTTTTCGGCCCTGTTTCAGGCCCACAAATCACCTATGAATTCGAGCTAGGGAGTTTATTCATTGTTGTTGAAGCAATCACTCCGGATGGGCCCGAGCTCAACAGATATCTGATCGCATCGGAGCCTGGTCTGGATAATTTCTGGATTGACTTTTCAGATGGCGAAAGCATTGGCATGCCACTTCAGATTGCTTTGGAAGTAGCGCTTCAAGACGGAAACATCTCGCAAAGCGAATATAACCGCCTTGCTGAAACGTACCTTGATATTCCGCTTCCACCGGCTGAGATCAGTGTTTCACTTGTCGGTGTTCTTGAAAGCGAATTGTCCGTCGAAAGCCGTGGAGGTCTAGTTGCCCTTAAAATTGCGAGCCGTTTGTCAGATGGTTCGGATTCCGGTGAAGTCCTGTTGGGTTCGCTCGACGACCTCGCTCGAGCCGAAGTCATTCTAGACGATGGGACGATCCTCAACGGAGAAGATCTGCTAGGTTTGGTGCCCACAATCGAAGCGACAGATGGCGACGATTTCCTGAACTATACAGACAATGCCGGACCGCTGATCATAGACGCGGGAAAAGGTGATGATGTCATCAATACCAGAGCGGCTGTCTTGGATGGACCATTCGGTGGACCGAGCAACGAAACCAGTGAAGCAACAATCGTCTATGAGCGTGGTGACGGCAATGACGTGGTCCGCCTTGGTTATCTGCAAGGACCGGAGATCGCTTCAGGTATTTTAGATCTCCGCGGGATTGTACCTACCGAAGTAGAAATTACTAATCACGAGAGAGACCTACTGATCAGGATTGCTGAAAGTGCGCCGGGTGCCGGGGACGGTGGCGTACTCCGGTTCGTCGATGGGTTTTCTGTGGAACGTCGTTATACGGAAGAAGGCGAGACCTCCATTTCGCGGCCGCTTCTCAAGCAAGTGATTTTTGATAACGGTGTTGTCTGGGACGCCCAAACAATCTTTGACATGTCGGTTCCGAAACTGGGAACGGATGGCGACGACTTCATCAAAGTGGAGTACGAATCAGAGCCTACTCGTTTTGAAATGGGCAAGGGCGATGATGTGGTGGTTGTTCATCGCGCAGTGGCGAGTTTCACCTATTCCAATGGTGATGGCCACGATACCTATGTGATTTCGGGAGCTCTTTCAGCAGAGCAGCTTCAGCTTAACGGATTAGAGATTTCTGACGTCGTGTTCGAACGCGATTGGCACGATTTGATCATCCGTATTGTGGAAGACACAACGCGCGGTATTGAAGCAGGTAGCATCACTATTCGGGATGCTTTTGTATCAGACGCATACAACCAATCTCTAATCCCGCTGTTGAGATTCTCGAACGGAGATATCGTCCAACTGTCGGATGAGATTGCCAATTTGGTTCGGGATGCTGATACGGATCAATCGGATGATCTTCAGGGAAGCAACCTGTCGGATACGCTTTCCGGTGGATTGGGTGATGATATTCTGCGCGGTTTGGATGGGTCCGACCGCTATATCTATGCACGCGGCGATGGCGACGATGAAATTCTCGAAGCCGGTTCAGATGACACCGCTACCGATATCGACGAAATTGTTCTGAGTGACATAAATCGGGACGAGATCAGTTTCGAGATCACGCCGGAGGGCCTCGTACTTCGCATCGCCGAGACTGCACCCGGTGCAGCGGACGGAGGAGCTATTCTTGTTCATGGGATGCTGATGGGCCGGTCTGACGACTACGGCAGCGTTGAGGCAGGAATCGGAATTGAGCGAATTGAGTTCGGCGACGGCTCTATTTTGACCCTCGGCGAAATAGCCTCCGAAGTACTGGCTGACCGGACAACTGTCTTCAACGACCTGCTTCAGGGAACGCATGGAGACGACACGATCACTGGCGGGCGGGGTGATGACCTTCTCCAAGGTTTTGAGGGGAATGACACCTACATCTACGTGCGGGGAGATGGGTTCGACCGAATCGCCGACGAAGCCGGTAGTGCCGACGTCTTGGAACTCCGCGACATTGATCCGAGCGATGTGACATTGCGCCGTGGATTTGACGGCGATGTCGAAGTCATCGTTAACGAAAGCTCGGAAGGTGCCGGGGATCAAGGCATTGTAACCCTGCGCGCGCGCTATTCGTCCCGCGCGATCGAGTTCATCCGTTTCGATGATGGCACCGAATGGGACGGCGCGGAAATTCTCCGTCAGCTTTCAGTCACTGAACCAACGTCTGGCAATGACATCATCACCGGTACGAATGGTGATGATACTCTTACGGGCCTCGGGGGTGATGACCTTCTGTCGGGTGGGATCGGTAACGACACCTATCTCTTTACGAGAGGTGACGGTTCGGATGTGATCTCGGAAACCGGTGCCGGGACAAACCGTATCGTTATTACGGGTTATGACAGCTCGGATCTTGAGTTTGACCGTCTGGGCGCGGAAGGGCGGGATTTGATTATCCGGCTTCCTGATGGTGGCGATCAGATTACGATCCGTAATGGGCTGGAGTCCGGCTCCAACGCAATTGATGAGATCGAGCTTGCCGGCTCTGCTGAAATCGTCACGATTGATGAGATCAAAGCGGCGCTGTTGGCTGAGCAGACAACAAGCGGCGATGACTATGTGATTGGGACCGCGGCTGCCGAAACGCTGACCGGTGGCGCGGGAGCGGATCTCATCGACGGCCGGGGCGGAGATGATACTTATGTCTACCGGGCCGGTGACGGGGATGATCGCATCTCGGATAGCGCGTACTCAAACAACGATGTGCTGCGCTTGCCGGATTATGCGCCAGAAGATTTGTCCTATGCGCTTCGGGCTGGTGCAGACAGTCTGGATCTCGTGCTGTTGTTCAAGGACAGTCGCGACCGGATTATTCTGGAGAACGTTCTTTCGACTAGTTCCAATGGCGTGGATCGGATCGAATTCTCTGACAACACGATCTGGACCCGTGACGATATGCGGTCTGAGGCGATCCGCTTTGCTCAGACCGAGTATTCCGAGCCCGTAGAGGGCTTTGACGGGAACGATACGTTCGACGGAAGCGCAGGTGATGATACGCTGTCCGGTGGCGAAGGAAGCGATACCTACTATTTCCGTCGTGGCCATGGCAATGACACCATTGTTGAGGTGGACAGCCAGTATCCTAGTCATGATCGGATTGAGCTCCCTGACTTTGTGTCTTCCGAAGCCTCGGTTGCTCGCTTGTTCAAAGGCAGTGACACGATTGTCATCACCTTTGCGAGTTCACCGGAGGACAGCCTTACAATCGTTGATGCACTGGCCGACGGGCGATCCGGCGTTGAGCAGATCATGTTCTCGGACGGCCAACAATGGACGCCTAGTATCATTGAGACTCTGCTGAGTAACAACGCACCTGTTGTCACCGACGATGGGTATTTCACCGCCACCAGTGGCGAAGCGTTGATGCTGGATGCGAACACGCTTCTGCGCAATGATTTCGATGCGGATGGTGACGCACTTACGATCATCGCGGTTGATGGTGGTGAGGCCGGGTTTGCCGAGCTTGATGCGCAGGGCAACATCATGTTCACGCCCAATGCAGATTTCTATGGGCCGACGCGGTTCTCTTATACCGTCTCAGATGGGCGAAACGGGATCAGCACAGGCTATGTGGATCTCAGGGTCAGACCCGTTGCAGAGGCGCGTAATGACGATGGCTTTGAGGTTGAAGAAGATGGCTTCCTGACCATTGATGCTGTTCGCCTGCTATCCAACGATTTGGATGGAGATCGGATGATCGTCAGTCAGGTATTTGGCGCCGAGAATGGTAATGTCAGTTTGGCCAGTAATGGCCAGATTACGTACACACCCAACGCTGATTTCAGTGGCATCGATAGCTTTACCTATGTTGCGAATACTCCGGAAGGCGGTCGCGCAGAAGCAATCGTCACGATCAATGTTACGCCGGTTAACGATGCGCCTGTTGCGAATGACAATACGGGTTTTGAGACCGCCGAAGATGTCCCGTTCCAGATATTCGCGGCCGCTTTGGCGTCTGACGATGTGGACCCTGATGGCGATCCGCTGACCGTTACGTCCGTGACCGGAAATGCCAATCTGGACGTTGTGCTGACGGATGATGGCCAGATTTTGGTAACCCCCACGGCTTACTACTTTGGCGAGACATATTTTGAATACACAGTGGAAGACCCGGATGGCGCAACTGCGACCGGACGGGCATATGTCACCGTCACACCCGTAAACAACGCACCTGAGCCGCAATCCGACACTTTCCATACGATCGAGGATAATCCCTTGATCATTCAGACGCAGGATCTGTTGATAAACGATATTGATCGCGACGGAGATACGCTCACCTTCGTTGACATAACTACGGGAGGATATGGCGGTCGGGCGGTTGCTCTCGACAACGATACAATCCGTTTCGATCCTTGGGCGAACTTTGATGGAACAGCCCAGTTCAACTATCGCGTCAGCGATGGTGAAGGGGCTGTTTCAACCGGCACGTTCTATATCGAAATCGAAGCCCAAAACGATCGCCCGGTAACCCGCGCGGATCACTACACGGATTCCGCCTTCGAGAATATTCTGCGAGGGACGGAAGACGTACCGCTTGAGATTCCGATCTCGGAGCTGATGAAAAATGACTATGACGTCGAAGGTCTTGCGCTGACATTCGAAAACGTCTCGGAGCCCGCCAACGGGGCGATTGAAATCACCGACCAGGGCACGGTGATATTCACACCAGACGCAGATTTCTGGGGTGAGACTACCTTCAACTACCTGATCTCCGATCCGGAAGGTGCAGTGAGCGATGCGACGGTCACGCTCTTCTTTGAAAATGTTGGGGACGCACCGCCGGTTGCGGGGTCTGACAGGATCACCGTCTACGAAGATGTGCCGATCATCATACCGGCCGACGTCCTGCTCGCGAATGATACGGATATCGATCGCGATCCGTTGGAAATTATTGGCTGGCGCCCGCTTAATCTGCAGGAACAATTCCTGCATGGGTCCTTTACCGGTTCATTGGAACGACTTGCGAATGGCGATTTCCAATACACACCGGGTTTGAACGAAACACGAGAATCGGGTTTCGTGTATTTTGTCTCGGATAATGCTGACGGCGTTTCGGAAGGCTTTGTTGATATCGATATTATCCCGGTCAACGATCAGCCAAGTGCCGTTGCCGATGATGCCGGAACCACACCATTGGGTGTTCCGCTTGTGGTGCGGATTTCAGAACTTATGGCGAATGACTTCGATGTCGATGATGCCGAAGATGTGTCGGTTGCGGACCGTTCTTTCCAATTCGACGCGGTTGGCACCGCAACGGTCGGTACAGTCGAACGGCGCGGCGATTTCCTGGTGCTACGCGTGCCCGAAGGGTATTCTGGCCCGGTCGAATTCACCTACACTATTGTGGACGATGAAGGCATTCAGGACACGGCGACAGTTACGGCGGTTGTAGAAGATAGCTATGGCCGCATTCTCACAGGCACAAATGAGATTGATCTGCTGATTGGTACCGATCTGGCAGAGACCATTGAAGGTCTTGATGGTGGCGACATCATCGAAGCTCATGACGGGGCGGATGTGATCCGAGCCGGAGCGGGAGCGGACAATATCCTTGCAGGCGATGGGGACGACCTGATCGACGGTGGCGATGATGGGGATACCATCGATGGCGGCGAAGGTTTCGATACGGTTACCTACGCCGCATCTGATGTCGCTGTGCGCGCCGACTTGGCCTCACGTTTGGGGCAGGGCGGTCACGCCGCTGGCGATATTCTGACCAATGTCGAAGGTCTGATCGGATCGGACTGGAATGATAGCCTGTCGGGTGGCCTTGCGGATAACCGGCTTGAAGGTGGCCGTGGTCACGACCTTCTGGAAGGGCGCGGCGGCGCTGACACATTGCTTGGCGATGCCGGAGATGATGTCCTCGTCGGTGGCGCGGGTGGCGATGCGCTTGACGGGGGTGAAGGCTCCGACACAGCGGATTATCGCGACTCCAGTGCCGGTGTATCGGTGTCCCTTGCTGAAAATCTGGCGACTGGCGGTGATGCGGAAGGCGATACCCTGACGAACATCGAGAACCTGTTCGGGTCTGATCACGACGATGTGCTTACGGGTTCTGCGGAAGAAAACAAACTGTCGGGCGGGCGTGGCAATGACACGCTGCGCGGACTTGCTGGCAATGATCTTTTGTCAGGTGGTCGAGGGGCAGATCAGCTATTTGGTGGTGAAGGCATCGATACAGCGGACTACACCCTTTCAGCGGAAGGTGTGACCGTTGACATGCAGGATGGCAGCGCTGGCGGCGGTGATGCCGAAGGTGATGTCTTCGACAGTATCGAGATCATCCAGGGCTCGTACCATGACGACACGATCCGTGGTGATGCGAACAACAACACATTGCGTGGCGGGCGCGGTGCGGACGTCATAGATGGACGTGACGGCTTTGACATAGCAGATTTCTCGACAGCAGATGAGGGCGTTGGCGTCAATCTGGCAACCGGTCAGGGAACCGGCGGGGAAGCTCTGGGCGATACCTATGCCAATATCGAAGCGCTGCGCGGTTCGGTCTGGGATGACACATTTGTCGGAAGTGCTGCGGACGAGCAGTTCGATGGCAACTGGGGCGACGATCAAATCTCGGGTGGGGCCGGATCGGACAGTTATGTCTTTGGCTATGACAGCGGCACCGATCTGGTGATCGAAGCCGGGGATGCGGGCGATACCGACCGTGTCCTTCTGGCCTCGGATATCGCACCAAAAGACCTCTCGGTCATTCGCGAAGGGGATGACCTTCTTCTGGAACTGGAACGTGACGAAGGGTTCCTGATCGATACACTCCGCGTGCGCGATCATTTCCTCAATGCGGAATTGGGTATCGAGGAAGTTGTATTTGCTGATGGAACGATCTGGGATCGGGATCAGATTGAAGCACTGCAACGGGTAGGCCGCTTCAATGCTGCGGATGATATCTATCGTCTGGCACTGGAAGATGTCGAAGCGATTATCGACCCGAGCTTGCTTATCGCAAACGACGTCAGCGAAGGTGCGGATGGCATCGAACTGATTGCGGTTTCCAATGCCGTCAACGGTACTGTCAGCATCACGCCTGAAGGTCAGATTTCCTTCCTTGGCGATCAGGACTTTAATGACGATGCGTTCTTTGACTACACGCTGCGCGATCAGTTCGGGCGCGAAAGCACTGCCCGGGTTGAAGTGAATGTTGCACCGGTCAACGACGCGCCGGTCGGTGTGGACGATGGCATCTTCACCGGGACCGAAGACACTGTTCTGCGCATTTCCTACGCTGATCTGCTGGGGAACGACTATGATGTGGATGGTGATCCGTTCACCATTCTCGAATTGACGCCGATCTATGACGACAACGGCGATGCTGTTTATCGGACACAGCCCGGCATTGGTTCCGGACCGTTCTCATCTTCCGGCTCCAACGGTATCCTTTATGCGGACGGAACGCATGTGTACTTCCTGCCGAAAACGGATCACTTCGGGTTCGCCGGTTTCCGATATGTGATCGTGGACCCGGATGGAGCGACGTCGAGCGCTGATGTCGAGCTCTATATCGAACCGGTCAACGATGCGCCGCGCAGCGGACAGGACGAATTCACGATCCGTCTGGAGCGTACGCATGAGATTACCGTAGCTGACCTCATGTCGAACGATTTTGACATCGAGAGCGACGCCTTCTCATTCGATGGTGTGCATTCTGCAGTTGGCGGCTCGATGACCTTTGATGCAGATCTGGGTGTGATTGCCTTCACGCCTGACGCGCTTGGCGCGGCAGGATTTTCCTATGATCTTGTCGATGAACGGGGTGAACGCAATACGATCAATGTCGATCTGACCGTCATCCCACTCAACGATGCGCCGATTGCACATGATGATGGACCGTTCACGACGCTTGAAGATCAGGTTCTGATAATCGACCCCGCCGATCTTTTGGCAAATGACACCGACAACACCGATCCGCTGGACGAGGTGCTGTTCCTGTCCGGTCTCGATCGCTTTGCCGAAAATGGCAAAGTCGCACTCAATGACGACGGCATGATCGAGTTTACACCGCGCTCGAACTACAATGGGGACGCAGGCTTTATCTATCAGGTGGCCGATGGAAATGGCGGCTTCGATGTTGCCTATGTCCGCGTCACCATTCTGCCGTCTAACGATGGGCCGGTGCTGCGTGACGACATTGCGCAGGGTCTGGAAGATCTGCCCATCACAGTTATTCCGGGTGAAGTGTTTGGCAATGACCTTGATCCAGAAGGTGATGTGATCTTCTTTGAGAGCGTTTCGGTTTTGGGCGTCATTCAGGAAGATTACTCTCAGCGTGACCCGGTCGAGATCTCCTATGGCTTCGACCTCGACCGAATGCATGATGCAGTGGTTGCGACGGCTGCGCTGCCAGATGGTTCCGCGCTTCCGGATGGCTTGTCATTCGATGCCTCGACCCTGCTGCTAACCGGAAACTGGCCAGCAGATGTCGTTGACCCCGTTGATCTGGCATTGACGCTGAGCAATCCCGCAGATGGAAGTCTTTACGAATACACCATCACTGTGGACCCGGCGACGGATCTGACAAACGGTCTTTCTCTGGCACCCAGAATGGCCTTGTTCGATATCAGCACAGGCGCCTTCTCGCTTCAGGCTGCCGGGAACCAACCGCTTCCGTCCTGGTTGGACTTCGATGCGGATACATTGGAATTGACTCGGGTTGGCGAAGTTCCTGCGGATGAAACTGATCCGGTTCGGCTACAGTTGCGCTTTGAGCCGGAACCGCAGGTTTTGCCGGATGGCACCTATGCGCACGGCCAGCAGGGCTTTGCAATCGAAGTCGTCATCGATCCGCAATCCGATATCGATCCCGCGCTGAATGAGCTGTTCGGCAACGACGCCTTCTTTGCCGGTCAGGGCCTCTATGCTCTGCCGATTGATCCGGCAGAGACGCTCGAAGCTCAGACCGAAAATGGCGCTCCGCTGGCGGGCTGGCTTGGGTTTGATCCAGCATCCTTCACCTTCGATGGCACACCGCCTCCGGTCTTTGTTGGTACGCCGCCGGTGCGCATTGACGTCAGTGATGGTGCGATCAACTACTCGGTTCTCACCGAATTGCCGGTGGATGCGACCTATAATGTCACAGAGGCGAATGGTTTCTCGACCATCGTCAATGGGGATCGCTTCGAACTTGTCACGCCAGAAGATTTCAACGGCCAGATCGTGCTGCGCTATCTTGCAGCAGACGAAAAGGGAGGCGTGTCTGAATCACCCGCCGAGATCGTCGTCAATGTCTTACCGATGCCTGAACTTCCCACGGCGCTGAACGACGAGGTTGCGGCAACCGAAGACATGGTGCGTGTGATCGATCTGTCGGATCTTCTGGCAAATGACTTTGACGAGGATGGTCACGCGATACGTGTTATCGAGATCGAGCAGCCGCAGAATGGCACTTTGGATGTTCTGCTGCCCGAACTGACGCTGGTGACGCCAGTAGACCCGGCCCTGGCAACCGGGGATACGGTTTCGGCTGCACTGTCGAATGGTGACCCATTGCCGTCCTGGCTGTCTTTGGACCCCGCAACCGGCATCCTGACCGGCTTGGTCCCGCTTGATGCAACGGGTCCGCTCGAGATCGAGGTCACTGTTACACGCGCCGATGGCACTGTTGAGAACCCGATTGCGATGCAAACAGTTCTTGAAGGCAATCTGGGTGTTCAGCTTCGCTACACGCCCAATGCAGGCTTCAATGGCCCCGACAGCTTTGGCTACATCATCACTGACGATCAGCAGGGGACCGACCGGGCTGTTGTAACGCTGGAAGTTGCACCTGTTAACGACCCACCAACTGCTGTCGATGATCGTGTCAGTGTGCTTGAAGATGGTGTTCTGGTGATCGATCCGGCAACTTTGACTGCCAATGATACCGACCCGGATAATGATCCGTTAAGCATTTTGTCTGTCAGCGATGCAGTCAATGGCACGGTAAGTTTAGAAAACGGCGTCATCACCTTCACGCCGACAGCTAACTATGATGGTGCAGCCAGCTTTACCTACGTGGTTTCTGACGGAACCGACGGAACGGATGAGGGATTTGTAAGAGTCAATGTAATCTCGACCAATCAACGCCCCGAAGCGGGAACGGACAGGTTTGTAACCGATGAGGATACACCTCTGACCATCAACGTCAGCGAACTACTGGCAAATGACAGCGATGCCGATGGCGATCCGTTCTCCTTCGTCAGCATAGATCGTGATATTGATGGCGGCCGGACTTTCATTCTGCCCAACGGCGACATCCAATTTGTGCCCGATGGTGATTTCAACGGTGAGTTGACATTCACCTATCGGATTTCGGATGGACGTCTGACAGGAATCGGCACTGTGGTTCTGGATGTTACTCCGGTTAACGACGGTCCGCGCCTGATCGCCGATCCAGTGATCAACGGAACGGAAGATACGCCGCTTGTCATCGATATGGCGGATTTGCTGGCCAATGATGCGGATGTTGAAGGTGATGCCTTCTCTGTCACACGTGTCTATGACGCGGATAACGGTACGGTGTCGCTTGACAATGGCATTGTCACCTTCACGCCGCGTGCAGACTATTTTGGTAACGCTGGCTTCCGCTATGTGGTCACTGATGCGCGTGGCGCGGAATCTGAAGGATACGTAGAGATTTCTCTGGCCCCTGCCAATGATCTGCCATTTGCAGTGTCTGACAGATTGACGACGAACGAAGATACTGCGTTGGAGATTTCGGCCGCCGATTTGCTCGCCAATGACTTTGATCCGGATGGCGACGCGCTGACGGTGCTCTCGGTCTATACCAAAACCAACATCTTTGGAGGAGGATCGGTCGAGAGGCCGCTGAACCAGCTTGGAAACGGAAACTGGGAATTTGTTCCGAGATCCGATGACTTTGGCGAAACCACCATTTTCTATCGGGTTTCGGATGGAAACGGCGCACCGGTTGAGGGAGCCATCACAATTGATTTGTTGCCCACACCTGATGATCCAATCGCTTCGGATGACAGTTTTTCAGGCATTGAGGATCAACCGCTGACGATCCTTGCGTCAACGCTCCTGGCCAATGACAGAGACCCGGATCAAGAGGCGCTGACGATCACATCTGTCACGGCGGCACCGGGTATCAGCGTTGAATATCGACCAACCGGCGAAATCGTGGTCACTCCAAATGAAAACCTCTTTGGCACCACATCATTTGACTATGTGGTCAGCGACAACACGGGCCGGAGCGATACGGGAACGGTGACCATCACCTTCGCTGCAAGAAATGATGCCCCCGCGATTGCGGATGTATCTCTGTCCGGCACTGAAGACACCGCGTTTTCGGCCACTCTTGATCCGGCACTCTTCTCGGATGTGGATGGCGATGCTCTGGCGGTCGGTTTGCGCGGTGCAGGTGGGGCAGCCCTGCCGGACTGGCTCGACTTTGAGCTGTCGACGCTGACGATTTCGGGAACCCCGCCGCAGGACTTCAATGGGGAAGTTGAGCTTGAATTGACGGCGTTTGACGGGACGACGGAAACGGTGGAGCCGGTGACATTGACCATCGCACCGGTCAACGATGCCCCGACGATAGCGGATGTTCAGCTTCAGGGTGTCGAAGACCAACCGCTCGATATCACCTTGGACCCCGCGATCTTTGGGGATGTAGATGGTGATACCGTTTCTGTTTCGCTCCAGTCTCGCGGCGGGGCCACTTTGCCGGTCTGGCTTATGTTTGATCCGGTCACCCTTCATGTGACAGGACAACCACCAGCAAATTTCAACGGAACTGTTGAACTGCAGTTGGTTGCAAATGATGGAGACATCGAGACCACGCGCGATATCGATTTGGCGATTTCGTCCGTGAATGACGCACCGGTGATTGCTGACATCTCTTTGACTGGTATCGAAGATCAACCATTGAACATCACACTTGATCCGGCGGTCTTCAGTGATGCGGATAGTGATGTACTTTCCATCTCGCTGCGCGGGGTTGGGGGTTCCACGCTGCCGGATTGGATCAGTTTCAACCCAGATGAACTGAGCATCACCGGCACGCCACCTGCTGATGTTAATGGCGACATTGATCTGCAACTCGTAGCCAGTGACGGTTCGGCTGAAACCGTTCGGACGGTCACACTGACCCTTGCTCCGGTCAATGATGCGCCTGAGGCGTTCAATGATCTGATTGATATGGGCACCGATCTCACGACCACGCTGACGATCTCGGATCTGCTGGGTAACGATGTGGACGTGGATGGTGATGCGCTCTCGCTCGTCTCGATCGCGGGTGGCGATGGGTTTGATGCCGTGATCTCGGATGACGGTGTTATTATCATCACCCGTGATCCGCGTCTGGGAGGTCAGGTGGTGTTCGACTATGTCGTCACGGATGGGGTCCTGCAAAGCAATGGGCAGTTGATTGTTGAGCTTGAGGTCGCCAATCAGGCGCCCGAGATCGGCGTCATCGATGCATTTCACAGCGACGAAGACACAGAGATCGATATCACGCTTCCAGCGGACGCCTTCAGTGATCCGGATGGCGATATCCTGTCCTTTACGCTCACTCGCGTTGGGGGAACCGCTCTGCCCGATTGGCTGAGATTCGATGCATCAACCATGCGTTTGGTCGGTTTGCCGCCGGTCAATTTCACAGGCACGCTGGCGCTGCAAGTGACTGTCAGCGATGGGCAGCTGTCTTCGACCCAGGCCTTCGATCTGATTATAGATCCGGTTAATGATCTGCCGATTCTGACGGTTCCTCTGTCAGATCGATCTGCAATCGAGGATACGCCGTTTGAAATCCAATTGCAGCAAGGGATCTATACCGACCCTGATGGTGATGCGCTCAGCTTCGCTTTGACCCAAAGCGATGGCAGTGATTTGCCGGACTGGATCAGTTTCGATGCCGATACTTTGACCCTGACAGGTCAGGCACCAACTGATGTGTTCGGGGATTTCGGCCTGCGCCTGGTCATCTCGGACGGGACGTCGTCGATTTCCGACGACTTCAATCTGATGATCGCCGGAACACAGGACGCACCGATATTGGTCAACCCGTTGCCGGATTTTGACACGAACGATGCCGGGGCACAACTGCGCACCAATACCCCGTTTGTCATCTCGGTACCTGACGATGTATTCTCTGATCCGGATGGTGAACCCTTGATGTTCGCGGCCCGATTGGCGAGTGGTGATGAGCTTCCGGATTGGTTGGTGTTCAATGGATCCAGTTTCTCCGGCATGGCGCCAAGCTCTGCTGCAGGCCCGATCGAGATTGAGTTGATTGCGAATGACGGGTCCGAGACCGTTTCAGACGTGTTCACTCTGACCTTCGAGAGCTTCAACACCACGCCAATTGCTACGGATGACGCCTTTACGGTCGAGATCCCTTATGCACTCAGACTTGACCCATCAGCGTTGCTGCAAAACGACGTTGACCCAGATGGGGACGCGCTTGAGATCGTTAGCGTCGGTTCGGCGGATCATGGGCAGGTCAGTTTCGAGAATGGTGTCGTCGAGTATCTTGCTGACTTCGACTACGAGGGTACCGATCAGTTCACCTATACTGTCAGCGATGGTGAAAACACCGCGACTGCCACAGTGTCTGTAACCGTCCAAAACGAGTTTGATGATGCCCAGATTGGAGGTGAGGGCACCGACATTCTCTTTGGTTCAAGGGGCGATGACCTGTTGATCGGCGGATCGGGCGGTGATGTACTACTAGGACGCGGCGGAGATGATTATCTAGACGGTGGCGACGGTCGCGATCTGCTCTTTGGGGGCAGAGGCAATGATACGCTCGTTGGTGGCGCAGGTCGCGACACATTGTTCGGTCAGGGCGGCGATGATGAGCTGATCGGTGGTGCCGGCAATGATACCCTTCTAGCCGGGCGCGGACAGGATATCTTCCGTTTCGAAACCGGTGATGGTCGCGACACAATATATGGCTTCCAGGGCTCTGTAACGCGCAGAGGCAGCTTTATCGCTGGCGACAACCTTAAGCTTCGTGTTGAGGGGATTGACAGTTTCGATGACTTGCTGAATGCCGCAAGTGAGACCGATGGTGGCGTTCTGTTTGATCTGGGCAATGGTGATGAGATTTTCCTTGCCGGAACGCGCCTAGCGGCTCTGGATAGCGACCAGTTCACGTTCTACTAAGCGATGGATTTTCATACCGGAGATATCGCTCAATGAACGCAATTCACGCGGAAGCAAGCGCATATGAAGGTGCCGTGCGCAAACTGCGCCGAACCTTTATCGCCGTGGCACTGTTCTCGGCGGCAGTGAACATCCTGATGCTCACCGGTCCGATGTTCATGCTGCAGGTCTATGACCGGGTATTGGCAAGCGGCTCGGTGCCTACGTTGCAGGCGTTGTATCTGATTGTGCTGGTGCTGTTTGTCTTCCTCGGCGTTTATGACTTTCTGCGGACACGCCTGATGTCACGCGCATCGTATCGTCTGGATCAGATGGTGGGGAAACCGGCCTATGACATCTGGGTGCGCTCAGCTCTGCAAGAGACGCCAGCGCTGGGGCGACCGCTGAACGATCTGGCGGTTGTACGGGGTTTTCTTCCCAGCCCTTCCATGCTTGGATTCTTTGATCTGCCCTGGATCCCGCTTTATCTGGCTGTCGTCTTTTATATCCATGCCTGGCTTGGATGGTTGACGGTCGCGGGTTTGAGCGTGGTTCTCGTTCTTGCGCTGGCAAATCAGTGGTCAACAAACCGCCATCACGCCAAGGCGATGCAGATGGACGGCACTGAGAGTTTCTTCGTCGAACAAAGCCGGCGTAACGCTGAGGCGATTGTGCCGCTGGGCATGGCGAGCCGTGTGGCCGGAAAATGGGCGGACATGCATCACGATGGATTGGCGACCGGGCAAGTCGGTGGCGATCGTGCCGAGGGTTTTGCAGCGGCCTCAAAAGCGTTCCGAATGTTGTTGCAATCCACCTTACTCGGTCTGGGCGGCTATCTTGCGCTACAGCAGGAGATTTCCGCCGGGATGATCGTTGCGACTTCAATTATTGCAGGACGCGCTTTGGCGCCCGTCGATCAGGTGATCGGCCAGTGGCGTAATGTGGTACGCGCAAGAGAAGCACATAGGCGTTTGAAGACAGCCTTTGCAAGTGTGCCCGCGATGAAGCCCATTATCGACCTGCCTCCAGCAACGGGCCATCTGAAACTGGCAGGTGTCACAAAACTCCCAGGAGACAGGCGCGCAGATCGACCGCCGATACTGGAGAACGTGAGTTTCCGACTGGAGCCGGGAGACGCAGTCGGCGTCATCGGACCAAGTGCCTCGGGCAAAAGCACGTTGGCCCGCATTCTTGTCGGCGCGCTGCTTCCGGATCAGGGAGAAGTTAGGCTGGATGAGGCGACGCTTGACCAGTGGTCAGAAGAAGCGCTGGGACGGCAGATCGGGTATTTGCCACAGAAACTGGAGTTATTGTCTGGCACTATTCGCGACAATATTGCGCGTTTTGACGGCGACGCGCAGGACGAAGACGTCATTGAGGCGGCTCGTATTGCGGGAGTGCACGAGATGATCCTGCAGCTTCCCGATGGCTATGCGACCCAACTTGGGTTCGGTACCGCACCATTGTCCGGCGGGCAGTTGCAACGCATTGGACTTGCGCGCGCGATCTTTGGAAAGCCGCGCTATGTGATCCTCGATGAACCCAACTCGAATCTGGATGCGGCCGGGGATGATGCTCTGTCGCAGGCGATTGTCACGCTTCGTGAACAGGGCAGTACGGTCGTTGTTATGGCACATCGGCCCAGTGCAATTTCTGCGGTCAACAAGGTGCTGGTGCTGCATTCCGGTCGCGTTGCCGAGTTCGGCGACAAAGAAGAAATTCTGCAGAAATCGGTGCGGCCGTCACGGAGCAGACCGACATCAACGATCGAAGGTGTATGAGCGATGATTGCGATGCAGGGGCAGGGGCCCAAGCTTAAGACATCAACGCGCTGGCCGGGCCTGTTAGGGATGGTAGCCGCAGTTACACTTCTGGCTGGCGGAACCTGGTGGGCCCACGCCACCGAAATCAGCGGTGCTGTCATAGCGCAGGGATCGGTTGAAGTTCATGGTCGCCCCAAGGCCGTTCAGCATCTGGATGGCGGGATCATCCACGCACTGCATGTCCGTGATGGGGATCAGATCGAAAAAGGTGACGTGCTTGTCGAGTTGGACGACACGCTACTGAAAGCAAATATGGCGATCTATCGAACGCGGCTGTCAGAGGCTTTGGCGTTAAGAGATCGACTTATTGCCGAGCAATCGGAAATGACCGAGATTTCCTTTTCTGAGATTGATCCTTTGCTGGCCGAAGAAGCGGTTCATGTGCATCAGGCGGGGCAGCAGCAGATATTTCAGGCGCGCATTGATCTGGAGAATGGTCGCAAGGAACAGCTGGCCGAGAAAGTTCGACAATTTGAGAATCAAACGATCGGGGTGAATGGGCTTATCGAAGCCAAGGAACGCCAGCTCAGCTACATCAATGAAGAGATCGAAGCGCAGACAACACTGACCGATAAAGGTCTCGCGCGTGCCAGTCAGCTTCGGTCACTTCAGCGAAATGAGGCCGACCTTCTGGGCCAGATTGCCGAGCATAAATCAGAACTTGCACGAATCCAGAACTCAATCCGTGACACGGAACTAGAACTCCTCCAAGGGCAGCGCCAGACCAAGGAGGAAGTTGTCACGCAGCTTCGGGAAACCACCACTTCAATTCAGGAGCTTCGGCAACAAATCCTGACAACTAGAAAGCAGCTTGACCGGGTTGACATCCGGGCGCCAAACAGTGGTCGGATACACGAGATGCAGTTCAGCACGATTGGTGGCGTTGTCCCACCAGGCGGTTTGATCCTGCAAATCGTACCTTTGAACGAAGGCTTCGTACTGCGCACCCGAATTGATCCAAGTGCAGTTGATCAGGTGTATATCGGGCAACCCGCAAAGGTTCGGTTCCCGGCCTTCAACCAACGAACCACGCCGGAACTTGTCGGGGCTGTTGCAGATGTCTCGGCATCCACATCGATTGATGAGGCCACGGGTCTTTCATTCTATTGGGTGACTGTTTCTGTAGAGGCCGAAGAGTTGGAAAGACTGGGTGATCAGGAACTTATTCCTGGTATGCCCGTGGAATCTTATCTGACCACGTCGGATCGTACGGTTTTGAGCTATCTGTCCAAGCCGTTGTTGGATCAGGTTAATCAGGCGTTTCGGGAAGAGTGAACTACATAAGAATAGTGCCGCATTGTTAAGCTTCTTGATCTTCAATGTGCAATACGCAACAGATAAACAATCTGCTCTCTATCAGGGCTCTGTTGCAAACTTTTGATATTTGACGTCCATAATTGCTTCGAGTGAGTGGCTATCAAAATTTTGAAGTCGAAAGTCGGTTCATGATCTCCTCAAAGGCGCGCAGTATCCGAAGGATGTTATCCTCTTCGCGGTGTTTTTCTACGTTCGATACGGCGTCTCGCACCGTGATCTGGAAGAGATGGTAATCCCCCCATTTTTAGAGAAGCGCGTCAGTAGAATTGTCACTGTACCCTAATTAACCAGAATCTTGTCTGAAATTGTCCTATGAAATCAATGGCGGTTTATACTCTCAATTTTCATATTTTATCGCTAATTACCATACCGTACCCTTAATTGTTGTACCGTCGGAGCTGTGGATGAGTGTCGGCCTATTGGGGCGGGGGATTTGCGTGGCAAATGAGCGTCTTGCGAAACACCGTGCAGGGGTTCTTCGTCCGATCCTGGAGCTTGAGAAGAGAGGTGAGCCGATAAGCGCGGCAACCGGAGAGGCCGCTTGGGAACTGGGCTTGGCGAAAAACCACACATGGTCGCTTTATCGGCGTCTGAGCAACGCCGTTTCCTTAACATGCTCCGGTTCCTCGGCAACGATCAGTTGGCAAGACGTTTGGGCGAACACTACCTGCCGCTATGGGAAGATGATGTGGGGTTCTCTCGCCTGATCCAGACGTTGATCGCGGCGATGGCGCTTGAGCAACGCTCAGGCCTTACGGTGGCGTCGCTTCGGACGATCCTGAAAGTGACCGGCGGCGTCACCTCGCGCATGTTCGTCATGATCAAATCCCTGGCTATCGATGCAATCGAGACCGGAAAAGAGCGGATCACGGACGAAGCGGTTCATGCCTAGCAACCGGTTTGGACGAAACATGCCTGGAACATACCTCGACAACCCGCCGCTGCATTCGGGTGACCGTCAGACCGCTACCGTTTCGAACGCCACGTATGCGTGATGAGCTTCTGTCGAGCTGGATGGGTCGCTTGGCGAAGGTCAATCATTGTTCGGTTGAAGAGCTTTGTGGCTATCTGGGTTTGGGGCAGGGCGGGGAGCCGGAATGCGCAAGCGACCTGCGGACGGCGAACTGGGCCATGCTATGCGGGGCGGTTCCGCGATTCCCGGATACAATGCATCATGACGTGCAATACGTGTCCCGACATGACTTCCAATATTGTCCGGGGTATGTTGCGAAATCACCCGATCTGGTGTTTCGCCATTGGCGCTTAGCATGGTTGATGACCTGCGAAATCTGCGGCCAGGCCCTGGCAGCCAAGTATCCAGTCAAAGATGTATCAGGCGGACTTCATGCTCGCGCTTTGCGCGGCGCGGAAGTTCTGAAGACGGCTGCCGCCACGACCGATCTCGCGCGGTTGTACCGGATCAGTCTGACGCTGCAAGTCATATCGTTGCTGAAGATCGGGCGTCTTTGGTCGCTCACCTCCGGGAACAAGCGCGAAAGGCTACTGCGCTTGCGGCGGTCGGTATCGGCACGACCCGTCCCTTGTTGGATGCCGCCATCATATTGCGAGGAAACGACCGGGCGGCCCGGGAGCTGAGCCGCGTCTTTCCTCAACATCGTCAGGTGATCAAGCGGATCCGTGGATTGTCGCAAGACCTCGATCGACCGCTTACTGGACTGGACGAAACCGGGCATCCAACCGGCCACGAAACACATGGATTGTGCCGCCCGAGAGTGCCGGAGAGCGCTTTGCAGGCCGTTCGTCAGGCCATCTCAGAGCTCGGAGCAGACGCAAATCGTCAAGCGCTTCTGATGCGCGCCGATGCAATCCGGCAGCGCTCAAGTGGGGTCAAGCCATAAGCCAAGGAACCTGTGGATATATTGCAATTAAGGGTACAAAAACGCCCCAGAACGCCGTGAATCCGAAAATTCTGATTAATTAGAGTGCAGTGACAGCTTCAATGGCTGGTTCAGAGATGAACTGCTCAACGGTGAAACTTTCTATAGCCTACGCGAAGTCCAAATTCTGATTGCGCAATTGAGGAGACACTACAACGCAAACGTCCCACAGTGCACTGTGCTATCGACCGCCAGCGCCCGAAAACATCATCCCGATGGATCACAGGTCGATAACCCACATTAATTCAGATCCGACAAAGCAGAAGCGCTAAATCCGACAATGAATCGACCAACGAATCGTTACAAAATACGCCATTGTCTTGTTGCGAAGGGTTGATTGTTCCATGTCGCATTTAACTCGGCATCCGTCTTTGTGTGATCGCCTGTGGTACAGGCAGTCAAAGCGACCGAAACCTCCGCAGTCCCGTCAGGCCGTTCGAAAACCATCCTGTGACGGACGCTTGTCTGTGTCTCAACGCCATCTGAAGTGTCCAGCTTGTGCGTCATGCTGGTTTCATAGCTGAAAACGGTTTCTGTCTGGGCAAAGGTCGTCTTCAGAAGCGGCTGATGCCAGCCCATCTCGATCTTGTCCCCAGCGGTCTGTGTCCAGCGTGACAAAGTGTCAGACGCATGGGTGGAATACCGCTTCTGCACGGGCAGGTCTTGTGCCGGGGGCAATGGTTCAGACAAGTCTTCGGGCTCATGGAGTAGAATAGGCAAACACAGCGTTGCGTGGTTTATCTGTATATCCAAGGCCGGGAACTTCGTATGGATGAGAGGCCAGTAAGATGAAGACAAAACCAGTCGCAAGCTGTGTCCCTTGCGCGCGCGATAGGCCGTCGAATGAAGTCGGATCTTCCCCTTGAATTCGCCTGTTTTCATCGTTGAGGGGGCACGATCTAAATTCTCGTCAAGCGAAAGGTTTCTAACGCCGTAACATACGCGTGCAGCGACCCCTTCTGGATTTACGTCGTTAAGTCTGGCGATAATCTGCCCCGGTTTGTCGCCAGCCTCACCGTACAGAGCCAGTGTAACCGAACCATAGATAATGACGTCTTGGGCCAAAGGAGCCGTTTCGAACACCAATGACCGGGCACCGTCTGAGGTTTGATCAAGAGGCAGCCCACCGGGGCGGCCAAAATACCCTGTGTCCCCGGCGGTTTGCCCAACGGTCGGGTCTGCGGGAATCCGCCATGGCGCAGTGCCGTCGCTGGATTTCAACGTGGACAAGTCCCAATCTTGCATCGCGCTTTCCTGCGAGGCTGGCCCGCTTTGCGCCCATCTCCCGGATCTTTGGGCCAAACTGTTACTCGGTTTATCGAATTCGCGCATCCAGACTCGCAGGCGCGGCCATTCAGGGGTGTCGGGTTGATCCGATTTCAACCAATGATCCCACCACTCCAGCGCCAGCTCTTGAAAGCCGACGGAAGGCCCGGGGCTACCGTGGTCGGGATAATGATGCCCCCACGGACCAACGATTCCCCAGACCAGATCGGGGCGCGCATCAACCAAAGACATGACAGAATTGGAATAGCGATCACTCCACCCGCCGACTGACAGGATCGGAACCGAAAGGTTATCCGCAGTGTGAACTACCGAGCCGTGGCGCCAATAGTCACCACGCCCCTCCTCACGCAGCCAGTTTTCCAAGGGAAATGTCAGGGTGTCGATCCGCTCTTTCCAAAGCGATTTCCAATCCGGCCCGACATTCAACGACGGTGGAGATGCCAGGATAGAGGGCAGCGTTGCTCCCCATTCGAACGTATCCGAAAGAACGCAACCGCCCATATAGTGGATATCATCCTCAAATCTGTCATGCGTGGCGCAGACGGCGATTGTGGCTTTCAAGGGTACAGGCGCATTGGCACTTGCCTGAAGAGATGCGGTACCGCCCCAGGATGTACCGAACATCCCGACCCGACCATTGCACCAGGGTTGTGCAGCTAGCCATTCGATAACCTGTCGTGCATCGTCCAGCTCTGCCGGTGCGTACATATCCGACATGTGCCCCTCGCTGTCCCCCGATCCCCGCATATCGACCCGGATGCAGGCATAGCCGTGGGCAGCAAAATAGGGATGGTTCCGCTCATCCCGCGCGCGGACCATGTCGGTTTTGCGATAGGGAATGTATTCCAGAATGGCTGGAACCGGATGTTGCGCCACCGGGCGCCACAACCGCGCGGCCAGGCGCACGCCGTCGGGCATTTCGATCCACAGATGATCCGTCTCTGACACGTCGAAAGGATAGTCGATCTGATCTGCCATAATGATCCGCTGCGTGCGTTTAGTGTTCACCCCAGTTCTGCAAATCCAGATCGAACTTGCAATAGGTATGCTGTATTCGATCTAAAATAGAATTTGACTTTAAAATTCTAGTCTGATTTCAATTTTGACAGAGTTTAGCCGCTCAAGTCATTTTTCGGAGAGCCGTATGCCATCTGACAACGTCGTCGCTTTGCCATCCGCAATATCCTCGCTGGGCAGTGAGGTTCGGCAGCTGCGCAAAGCCCGCCAGCTCACGCTCAAACAGCTGAGCGAAGAGGCGGGTATCTCGCTCAGCCACGTGTCGGCGATCGAGCGCGGGGTCTCCAAGCCTTCGGTCGATGTATTGCAGGCCATCGCCAGCGCGCTCAGCGTCACGCCGGATTGGTTCTTTGCCCGCCGGGCCGGGGCCGGCCCAATGGAACAAGCCTTTGTTGTGCGCGCCCAAAACCGTCGTGCACTCAATACGCTCTACGGACAGGACGCGGCTGAGCTGGGCTATACCGATCACCTGCTGTCCAGCTCGATCGGCGGGCAGTTTTATATGGGCATGGCGGTCTATGCGCCGCACTCTGAACGCCCCGAAGATCCCTTGCAAAAGCACGAAGGCGAAGAGCACGGGCTGGTTCTGGAGGGCGAGCTGGAAATGCAGATCGGGGATGAGTTCATCACCCTGCGCACTGGTGACAGCTACAGCTTTGACGCGCGCATCCCGCATCATGCCCGCAATCGGACGGATCAAGTGTGCCGGCTGATCTGGGCGGTCTCACCGGTCGTCATTCCCAAGGATGTCGTTGCACCTCAGGCGTCTGACCGGGAAACCTCGCCATGAGCCGCGACGCCCTGTTGCAACCCTATCAACTGAAGCACCTGGCCCTGAAAAACAGGATCATGACCACCAGTCATGAGCCCGCCTACCCAGAAGACGGAATGCCCAAAGAACGCTATCGCGCCTATCACGAAATGCGTGCAAAAGCGGGCGTTGCGATGACAATGACTGCGGGTTCGGCCACCGTCAGCCGTGACAGTCCGCCGGTGTTCAACAATATCCTCGCCTACAAGGATGAGGTCGTGCGCTGGATGGGCGAACTGACCGACGCCTGCCACACCCATGACTGCGCGGTGATGATCCAGCTGACCCATCTCGGGCGGCGTACAGGTTGGAACAAAGGTGACTGGTTGCCCTCTTTGTCGCCCTCGCATTATCGCGAACCGGCACATCGGGCCTTTCCGAAGAAAATGGAAGACTTCGATATCGAGCGGATCGTGACCGACTATGCCGATGCGGCTGAACGCATGCAAGCCGCCGGATTGGACGGGATCGAGTTGCAGGCCTACGGGCATCTGCTGGACCAGTTCTGGTCGCCGCTGACCAACACGATGGACGCGCCATTCGGCGGGGACTTCGACAACCGGCTGCGCTTTGGCTTCATGGTGCTGGATGCGATCCGCGACCGCGTGGGGCCAGAGTTTATCGTCGGTGTCCGCTATACCGCGGATGAGATCCAAAAGGGCGGCATCAGCGAGGAAGAAGGGCCCGAGATCGCGCGCAGGCTGCGTGACAGCGGCCAGGTCGATTTCCTGAATGTCATTCGCGGACGCATTCACACAGACCCAGCGATGACGGACGTGATCCCGGTGCAGGGCATGAAAAGTGCGCCGCATCTGGATTTTGCCGGGCGGGTGCGGGCAGAGATCGGGATGCCGACCTTTCACGCCGCGCGCATCCCTGATGTGGCGACTGCGCGACATGCAGTGGCCTCGGGTCTGTTAGACATGGTCGGGATGACCCGCGCGCACATGGCCGACCCTATGATTGTGTCCAAGATCCAGACCGGACAGGAAGATAACATTCGGCCCTGCGTCGGCGCCACCTACTGCCTCGACCGCATCTATCAGGCGGGTGAAGCGCTTTGCATTCACAACGCCGCCACGGGACGTGAATTGTCGATGCCACATGTCATCCCCGCCGCTAAAATACCCCGCCGCGCTGTAATCGTCGGCGCAGGCCCCGGCGGGCTGGAGGCGGCGCGCGTTGCTGCCGAACGTGGCCATGATGTCACCGTTCTGGAGGCTGCCCCCGAGCCCGGCGGGCAAGTTCGCCTGACCGCGCAATCCAAGCGCCGCGCCGAGATGATCGGGATTATCGATTGGCGCATAGCGCAATGTGCTGCGCGAGATGTTCAATTTCAGTTCAACACTTATGTCGAAGCCAGTGACGTGACCGCGCTGTCACCGGATATGGTCGTGATTGCGACCGGGGGCCTGCCGGACGCAACGATCCTAGATTCGGGCAATGAACTGGCGGTATCCGCCTGGGATATCCTGTCCGGCGACGTGCAGCCGGGTGAGAACGTACTGATCTTTGACGATGCAGGCGATCACCCGGCCCTGATGGCCGCCGAGGTCATCGCCGCCTCTGGCGCACGGGTCGAAGTCATGACTCGTGATCGTAGCTTTGCGCCCGAAGTTATGGCGATGAATCTGGTGCCCTATATGCGCTCGTTGCAGAAAACCGGGGCCGTGTTCACTGTCACCCGAACTCTGCAATCGATCGAAAAATCAGGCAATCATCTGCAAGCCCATATCGGCACCGACTATTCTGAACTTATCGAAAAAAGAGAATATGATCAGGTGGTTATCAATCAGGGCACGCGGCCTCTGGACGATCTCTACTTTGATCTCAAACCTCTGTCGCGTAATCGCGGAGCGGTTGATCAGGGTGTGCTTGTCTCCGGCGTAGGCGATCTGTTTCCGCAAACCAATCCCAGTGCCGGATTTGGCCTATATCGCATCGGTGACGCTGTATCGGCACGCAACATTCACGCAGCAATCTACGACGCGCTGCGCATGGGCGTCCGATGGTAGCAAGCGCAGGGAGGCATCACCAATACAAGAAAAATAGATAATTTTTCTTGCGAAAAAGAAAAACCAACGTAGCATTTCCAAAACACCAGCGAGCGTAAGGAGGATTCGTGAGCCAGGGCACATCGAAAAAATACACCCGCACGGCCAGCGAAGAGGGTCTTGCAGCTTTCGGTGCTGAGGTGCGTCAGCTGCGCAAAGCCCGCCAGATGACATTGGCCGAGCTTGCAAACAGCAGCGGTGTTTCGATCAGCCACCTCAGCGCGATCGAGCGCGGCACCGTCAGCGCCTCGCTCAACAAGATTTCACGCATTGCCGCTGCCCTTGGTGTTCCCGAGGAATGGTTTTTCAACCATCGCCCCGGCTCTGGGCCGCTGGAGCGCGCCTATGTCGTGCGTCAATCCAACCGTCGAAACCTGAACCTTCTGTACGACGAACCCATCGCGCAGTCGGGCTATGCGGATCAGTTGCTATCCAGTTCAATTGGCGGTGGGTTCTGTTTGGGCGTCTCAGATTACCGCCCCTATTCCGAACAGGTCGTAGACCAGTACTTCTCGCGCGATGGCGAGATGCATGGTGTCATTCTGGACGGTGAACTGGAACTGGTTCTTGAGGACGAAACCGTCACCTTGCGCAATGGGGACAGTTTCAGCTTTCCTGGAGAAATTCTGCACGTCCTGCGTAACGTAACCGATCAACCCGCGCGCATGATCTGGGTGAACTCACCCGTCATCATCCCAAGATTCTCAGCCCTTGGTGCTGCAGAGCAACTGCCACAGTCACACAAGAAAAAGAACGGATAACGCCTGCTGGCACCTGAAGTCGCGGGCGCCTGCCCGCAAGCAACCAAACCGGGCAGATGCCTGGATACGAAGACAAACAGGGAGTAAGCAAATGAGTTCGATTTTCAAAGGGGACGTTTCCCGACGCTCCGTTCTGGCCGGTGCTGGTGCATTGGGTGCGGCCAGCCTCGCATTTCCGCATATGGCTGTCAGTGCCGATGGCTCGGTCCTGACAATCCGGTCTTATAGCGATTTGCAAGTGCTTGACCCAGCCTTCTGGCTAGCGCTGCCCGAGGCCGACATCATGCGGTCGATCTATGCCCCGCTGGTGTCCAACCAACAGGGCGACGAGTGGAACTGGCGGCCCATTGCTGTTGAAAACATCGAACAGCTGGACGACCTGACCATTGCATTCAAACTGCGCGACAATATCGGGTTTACCGATGGCTTCGGCCAGATGACCGCCGATGATGTGAAATTCTCGATTGAGCGTATCGCAGACCCGGCCAATGAAAGCCCCTATGCTGGCGATTGGAGCGCTTTGAAGGAGGTTGAAGTCAAAGACAATCTCTCGGGTCTGATCCACCTGAAAAACAAGTTCGTGCCACTGTGGACGACGACACTGCCGACGCCCGCCTCTTGCATCGTTTCACGCAAAGCAGTCGAAGAAATAGGCGGCAAGATCGGGTCTGAGCCGGTGGCGCAATCTGGCCAGTACATTCTGACAGAATGGGTCCCCAAACAGAAAACTGTTCTGAAGCGGAACCCGGACTGGGCCTATGAGCCCGGAGGGTACGAAGAAATTCACATCCTGCCCATCGAGGACCCCTCGACCGCCGAACTGGGTTTTGAAGCGGGCGACCTGGATTACACTTGGACGTCGGTATCCTCGCTGCCGCGGCTCAAGGAAAACCCGCCCGCCGGGTCTGTAGTCGAAGAAAAACCCTCGCTGGCCTATGTCTGGCTGGGCATGAACCACGACAACGAAGCGTTAAAAGACGTTCGTATCCGCCGTGCCATCCAGCACGCGATTGACCGTCAGACCGTGGTCGATGCGGCCTATTTCGGAGCCGCCGCCGTGGGCAACGGCATCATCGCACCGGGTCTGCCGGGTAGCCGGGACAGCGTGACCTATGACTATGACCCAGACAAGGCGCGAGAGTTGCTGGCCGAAGCGGGTGCCGAAGGCATGACTGTGACTCTGGACATCCTTAACCAGTCAGAACGTCTGACTGCGGCGCAGGTCATTCAGGCCAATCTGGCTGATGTCGGCATCACCTGCGAGATCAAGCAGAATGACAGTGGTACATTCTGGACGCTGGGCTCGAAGGATGGCGACTATTTCATGAACCTTCAGCTGGTTCTCAGCCGGTTCTCGATGAACCCCGACCCAAGCTGGGCGACCGTCTGGTTCACACCGGAACAGGTTGGCGTCTGGAACTGGGAGCGCTTCAACAACGAGGAATACAAGGCGCTGCACGAAGAGGGTCTGGTCGAAAGCGATCCGGCCAAGCGCGATGAGATCTACAAGAAGATGCAGGGTCTCATGGACGAAAGCGGCTGCTATGTCTTCCTGACGCATGAGGTTGTTGGTCTGATCCACAAGGATACGGTCAACCCGGGCCTCAAACCGAATGGCGAGCCGCTGCTGCCGCTGTTCAAACCCGCCTGATCCACGCAAACGGGCGGCGCACAGCCGCCCGCATGGCCTTTTGGGGGGTGCGTATGCTGAGCTATTTTATCAAACGGCTTGGGCTGGCCGCTGCGATCGTGTCGGTCGCCATGTTCCTGCTGTTCTGCATGATCTACCTGATCCCCGGCGACCCAGCCTCGGTCGCGCTAGGGCCTCGGGCAACCGAGGAAATGCGCGCTGCCCTGCGCGAGAAAATGGGGTTGAACCAGCCGGTTCTGGTTCAGTTCTGGAACTTCTACATCGGGGCATGGACAGGTGATCTGGGCGATGAGGTTCTGTCAGGCCGCCCCGTCACCACGGTCGTGCTCGAGCAACTGCCCTACACTCTGGCCCTGATCGTCGGCGGAATCACGTGGTCAGTGGCTCTTGGCATTCCGCTGGGCTGCTGGGCGGCGGTCAGCCGCGGCAGCTGGGCTGATCGGGTTGTCGGTATCCTGTCCGTGGCCGTGATTGCAGTGCCGTCCTTTGTCATCGCGATTTATGCCCTGCTGATCTTTGCGGTTGAACTGCGCTGGCTGCCTGCCATCGGTGCGGGCGAGCCCGGTAATCTTGGCGATCAGCTCACGCATCTGATCCTGCCTTCGCTGGCGGTTGGTCTGGGCTGGGTCGGCTATATCGCCCGCATGGTGCGTGCCTCGATGCTCGAAGTGCTTGAGGCCAGCCATATCCGCACTGCGCGCGCCTTTGGGCTGCCGGATCGGACGATCACCTATCGCTATGCCTTGTCGATCGCGATCCTGCCTACGGTCACTTTGTTGGGCGTGGGTATTGGTCAGATGTTGTCCTCGGCTGTGTTTGCCGAGATCGTCTTTGCCCGCCCCGGCGTTGGCAAGCTTGTCTATGACGCCATCCTGACCCGCAACTTCCCCATCGTGACAGGCACCGTTCTGATCACCACCGTCCTGTTCGTTCTCCTCAACCTTTTGGCAGACCTCATCATCGGAGCTTTGGATCCCCGTGTCAGAAGCAGTTTCTAACCCCGCCCCCGGGCGCATGGCCGAGCTGTGGCGCCCAATCCGTAAAATTCTGCGAGAGCCTCTGGGCGCTTTGGGATTGTTCCTTGTGCTGTTCGTGATCTTTGGCGCCGTCTTTGCCGATCTGCTCACCAGCTGGGACCCGACCAAGATCAACCCGCGTGACCGATTCCAAGGCCCAAGTACACAGCATCTGATGGGCACAGATCAACTGGGCCGAGACCTGTTTGCACGTGTGCTGCATGGCGGACGGATCGCGTTGTTTGTAGCTCTGGTCTCGACCGCCGTGTCGCTGGTGATCGGTATCGTGCTGGGCCTGATTGCGGGCTACGGGCCGCGTTGGCTGGACAACCTGATGATCCTGCTGTTCGACGCGATGAAGAGCTTTCCTACCGTCATGCTGGCCCTTGCGCTGGTGACGCTGATGGGGCCGTCGCTGACTGCAGTGATGGTCGTCGTGGTTCTCGTAACTGTGCCCGGTTATGCGCGGATCATCCGTACCCAGACCATTGCTTTAAAAACCTCGGAATACGTCACCGCTGCGCAAAGCATGGGTGCGTCCTCGGCGCGTATCCTGCGGGTGCACATTCTGCCAAACGTGATCGGCCCGCTGGTTATTCTCGCGTCGATGGACATCCCTGTCGTCATCGGCATCGAAGCGGGGATGAGCTTTTTGGGCCTTGGTGTGCGCCCTCCGACCCCAAGCTGGGGGTCGATTCTGAATGACGGGTTCACCAATATCCGCGATACCGCCTGGATCGCGATTGCGGGCGGTGTTCCAATCATCATCACAACGCTGGGCTTTACCTTCCTGGGCGAGACGCTGCGGGATGTGTTTGATCCCCGGCTGAAAGGACGCTGATGACCACGCTGCGCATAGACAATCTGAACGTCACCTTCTCAACCGAGGCCGGGCCCCTGCACGCCTTGAAAAACGTCAGCTTCGATGTGCCCGAAAACCGGATCGTTGGCATCGTGGGCGAATCCGGCTGCGGGAAGTCCACGCTGATTAACGCCATTCTGGGGCTACTGGCTGACAATGGCAGCGTCGACGGCGGATCGATCCTGTTTGAGGGTCAGGATGAACTGACCACTTTGCCCCCGTCACGTATGCGAGATTTGCGTGGCCCGCGTATCGCCACCGTGTTTCAAGACCCGATGGGTGCGCTGAACCCTGTGATCTCGGTCGGCAAGCAGATGCTGAACATTCAGTATCGCTCGCCCCTGTCCAAAGAAGAAAAACTGAACCGCGCGGTCGAAATGCTCGAACTGGTGCGCATCCCCGATGCCCGCGCTGCACTGGTGCGCTATCCGCACCAGTTCTCGGGTGGGATGAAACAACGTATCGCTATCGCCATGGCCCTGATGATGGAGCCTGCCCTGCTGATCGCGGACGAACCCACAACAGCGCTGGATGCGACGCTTGAGGTGACGACGATCGAGCTGCTGAAAGACCTGCAGCAAAAAATCGGCTGTTCGGTCATGTTCATTTCGCACCATCTGGGTGTCATCGCCGAATTGTGTGATGACGTGGTGGTCATGTATGCGGGCGAAGTCGTGGAGCGCGGCACCGTCCGGCAGATTTTCCAGGACCCGCGCCACCCCTACACGGCGCGGCTGCTGGAATGCGATCCGGCACGGCAAAGCGAACGCACCCGGAATCTGCCGACGATCCCCGGGGAAATCCCCGATCTGCGTGCGCGGCCCACCGGCTGTATTTTTGCCAACCGCTGCGACCGCGTGAGTGATGCGTGCTCGGCACCACCACCCGATAAGGATATCGGAGGTGGCCATATCGCCCGCTGCTTTGTCGCAGACACCCCTGCAGAAACCGGGGTGACGGCATGAGTAGCGATCCCATTCTCAAGGTCGAAGATGTTCAGGTCTCATTTCCGGTCGGGGGGCTGGGACGTAAAAACGCAATCCTTGGCGTGGCCGGGGTCAGCTTTGAGGTCAATCGGGGCGAAACCTTTGCCCTCGTCGGTGAAAGCGGTTCTGGCAAAACGACACTGGCTCGCGCAGCGAACGGCCTGCAAGAGATCAGCGCCGGAGCGATTACGTTTGAGGATCAGCGCATCGACACGTTGGATCGCAAGGCGATGAAGCCGGTGCGCAAACGCATGTCGATGATGTTTCAGGACCCCGTGGGATCTCTCTCGCCTCGTATGACCGTCGGCGATCTGGTGACTGAACCGTTTCGCATCCACGGGATCGAAGGCCGCAATCTGCGCGAGGAAGCCGCGCGACTTCTGACCTTGGTGGGTTTGCCGACAAGTTTCGCCTCGCGCTTTCCACATCAGTTGTCCGGTGGCCAGGCCCGTCGGGTCGGCGTGGCGCGGGCCATTGCGCTAGACCCGGCATTGATCATCGCGGACGAACCCACGGCTGGTCTGGATGTGTCGGTGCAGGGCGAAGTCCTGAACCTGTTGAATGATCTGCGTGAACGGCTGGGCTTGGCGATGGTGATCATCACGCACAACCTGCACGTGGTGCACCATGTGGCGGATCGAACCGCGGTGATGTATTTAGGCCGTTTTGTCGAGGCCGGCGACACCGAAGAGGTCTTCAGCGCCCCGCAACACCCCTATACGGCGGCGCTTCTGTCGGCCAACCCCGAGCCAGATCCGGACAAAACCCATGACCGGATCACGCTCCCAGCCGAAGTCCCCTCCTTGTTGGCCCGCCCCGCGGGCTGTGAGTTCCACACACGTTGCCCCTGGGCGCAATCGCGATGCAGTATGGATGCGCCTGAACGGCAGGTCACAAACGGGCGTGCAGTTGCCTGTCATTTCCCCCTCGAACCCGGCGCTCGCCCGCCGGAAATAGTAGAGAAGGCCGCATCATGAGTGACATTGAGGTCCTTGAAACCGTTTGGATACCCATGCCCGACGGGACAAAACTCGCGGCGCGGCTCTGGCTGCCTTCGTCTGCCAGAACCTCACCGCTGCCCTGTATTCTGGAATACATCCCTTACCGGCGTCGGGATCGCACACGTATGCGTGACGAGAGCATACACCCGTATTTTGCGGCTGCGGGATACGCATCGATCCGCGTGGACATTCGCGGGTATGGCGACAGTGAGGGCGTGGTCGAGGACGAATACTCGCATCAGGAAATTCAGGACGGCCATGACATCATTCAATGGATTGCCGCTCAGGAGTGGTGCGATGGAAATGTCGGCATGTTCGGCAAAAGCTGGGGGGCCTACAACGCGTTCCAGGTCGCGGCGACGCGACCTCCGGCGCTGAAAGCCATTGCCCCGGTGATGGGCACGGATGATCGGTGGCGTGAGGACATTCATTTTTACGGCGGCTGTCTGGCCAATGACAATTTCTGGTGGGGCTCGATCATGCAGCTTTATAATGCGATGCCACCCGACCCCGAGATTGTCGGCTCCGATCGCTGGATCGACATGTGGCGGGAGCGGCTGACAGGCGCGAAATTCTGGCCTGCTATGTGGCTGGAACATCAGACACATGATGAGATGTGGCGGCGCGGATCGATCTGCGAGAACTACGCGGATGTTGAGGTTCCGGTGTATTTCTTCGGCGGTTGGATGGACCTGTATCGTGACACGCCCTTCCGGATTGCCGAACATCTCAAAGGCCCCGTTAAAATTCTGATGGGACCTTGGGCACATCTTTATCCGCATGAAGGCATCCCCGGACCAAAAGCCGATTTTGTCGGAGAGGTGATCCGGTTTTGGGATCATTGGCTGAAGGGGAAAGACACCGGCCTGATGGATGAACCCCCGTTGCGGTTTTTCATGCAAGACAGCGCGGCCCCTTCGGGTACCCATCTGCAGCGCACAGGATGCTGGGTCGAAGAATCCTCTTGGCCATCGCCCAATATCTTCGAGCAGACGTTCTGGCTAAATGACCGGACGTTGGGCGAAACGGCACAGGCCGGGGCCGCGTTGTCGATCTGCTCGCCGCAGACGTTCGGAGCCGCTGCGGGCGATATGTGCTCGTTCGCGATCCCCGGAGATATGGCTTTGGATTGCAGGATCGACGCGGGTGGCGGTTTGCAGTTCAAGGGGGCGCCCCTGAACGAACCGCTGGACCTGCTGGGACAGCCTCGCGTTGACCTAACGGTGTCCGCTGACCAGCCACAGGGGTTTGTCGCAGCGCTACTGGTGGATGAGGCCCCGGACGGCGCGCAAACGCTGATTGCGCGAGGGTTTTGCAACCTCAACCACCGTGAGAGCGACACCCAACCCACACCGATCACGCCCGGCGAAGACATGACCGTTTCGATTCCCCTGTACGGAACCGGATACCGGGTGTCGGTGGGCCATCGGGTCACGCTGCAAATCGCCTCGGCTTATTGGCCGGTTCTTTGGCCATCTCCGCAGCCCGTGACGCTTACGATCCGGCCCGGTGCGTCCCGGCTGACTCTGCCGGTCAGAACCCAGCCTGAAGGCAACGCTGAACCGCGCCCGCTGCCGGTACCGGCTCCCCCAGCCGATGCCTCGAGAAAAACCCGTGTTCGCGAAGGGTCAATGGAACGCTCGGTCCACACCGACCTGACGAATGGCGAGATGACCCACCGGTTCTTTCTGGATGGCGGCGTGTTTGGACCGGTGGGCGATTTCCGTCTTGATGACATCGGAACAGTACTGAGCGACGTGTCGGACCGGCGCTACACGATCCACCCCAGCGATCCCTTGTCCGCCGTCGCCACCATGGAGCAAACGGCCGGTTTCGACCGCGACGACTGGTCCGCGAAAATCTGGACCTATTCCGAGCAACGGGCGACAGCGACCGAGTTCCACCTGACCTCACGCCTCAAGGCTTGGTCGGGCGAAGAGCTTATTTTCGAAGAAGAAGAGACACACATCATTCCCCGCAACGGCATGTAACATATCCTTGCGGCCACAGGAGCCTTCCAATGTCAGCTTTCCCTGAATTTGGGCCAAATTCAGAAACACATCAATTGACCATCGGCGGCGTCGCCATGCGGGTCGTCGTCGAAGGAGCCGGGCCGCCGGTCGTATTTGTCCCCGGCGGCGATCAGACGGCTGAGGCCTATTCCGAGCAATTCTCGCGTCTGTCGGATAACTTTAAATGCGTCACCTATGATCCACGGGGAGCGGGAGAGACGCAGTCACCTCCTCCACCTTGGACGATGCATGATTACGCGGCGGATTGCGCGGCGGTGATTGACGCTTTTGCCGGTGGGCAAGCTACCGTATGTGGCCTGTCGTTGGGCGGGCTGGTCACGCAGCAAACCGCGATAGACTTCCCAGACAAGGTGCGGTTGGCCATTCCGATGGGCACTTCGGCTTATATTGACGGGTTCACTCGCGACTGGATGCAGGCCGAGATCAACCTGCGCAAGGATGGCATCACCCTGCCCGATTATTTCCTGGCGCCCCACTATGCAGTTTACGCATTCCCGGCAAAAGCGCTGCACGAGCCTAAACTTTGGGAGCAGCTCAAAGCCTCCTACACCGAGCGTTTTCGGGATCGCGACCCGCAGGCGACAATTGATCAGTGGGAGGCCTGTTTGGAATTCGACTGCCGCGAGGGATTAAAAACTTGCGCGGTCCCGATGCATGTAGTTGCCTTTTCCGAGGATGTTCAAACCGCTCCGGTCATGTGCAAGGTGGTTTCTGATCTTGCGCAGAACGGCGTGTTCCACGAAATTCCCGGCCTGGGTCATGTTTCGATGACCCGCCACAAACCGGATATCGTGGCGGCAAAGCTGCGTGAGATTTTGACCGCCGAATTGGTGCAGCAATAAGCGGCTGAAGGGTCAGATGAGAATTGCAATCGCAGGATTTCAGCACGAAACCAATACCTTCATCGATACTCCAACACAGCTAAGCGACTTTGAACAGGCCGACAGCTGGCCGGAACTGCTTTGGGGTCAGGACGTTCTGAACGTAACCCGAGGCATGAACCTGCCTATCGCCGGTTTTGCAAAAACTGCCTTGGCGGACGGAGTAGAATTGCTTCCCATCCTGTGGTGTGCCGCTGAACCGGGTGGCAAGGTCACGGATCACGCCTTTGACGACATTGCCGGGCGCATCGCTGATGCGCTTGCGAACATGACGCAGCTGGATGGGGTCTACCTGGACCTACACGGCGCCATGGTCACAGAATCGAGGGATGATGGTGAGGGAGAGCTGCTGTCTCGGATCAGACAGGTCATTGGGTCAGACCTTCCGCTTGTCGCAAGCCTGGATATGCACGCCAATATCTCTGGCCAAATGGTGGATCTGTCTAATGCGATGACCATTTTCCGCACCTATCCGCATCTCGACATGGCGGAAACAGGAGCGCGAGCCTTCCGGATGATGCGTCACATCTGTGCAAACAGTCCGCCTGCTAAAGCGTGGCGGCAAGGTGAGTACCTGATCCCGCTGCACAGCCAGTATACCGAAGTGGCCCCGGCCAAAACGTTGTACGCCGCGCTGGATGCCTTCGAAGGGCCGGGCGCGCGATTGGTTGAACTCGCCGTTGGATTTACCGCAGCGGATACAGCCGATTGTGGACCATCTGTCTTGGCTTACGGCGACTCACAGTCCGAGGCCAACGCAATGGCGGAGCAGATATTCGTAGAGCTGCAAACGGCGGAAACACAGTTCGATACCAGTTTGCTGAGCCCAAAAGACGCCGTCAAAACCGCCCGAAAGGCAACCGGAAAGGGACCTGTTGTAATCGCGGATGCGCAGGACAATCCCGGTGCCGGTGCTTCGGCAGACACAACTGGTCTGCTACGCGAGCTTGTGCGTCAGAATGCGCCTTCGACCATCCTGGGGCTTCTGCATGACCCGGAACTGGCTGCCAAGGCCCACGAACTGGGCAAAGGCGCGACATTTGAGGTCGGGATTGGCGGCAAAGGCCCCGGCGACACCCCGTTCGCCGCGCAGGTGCGGGTGCACTACCTGAGCGATGGCCAATGCCGGTATACGGGCGAAATGTATGGCGGCGGCATTGCAACGCTCGGCCCGTCGGTCGCATTGCAGCTGACCGGAACGCAAATCCACGTCCTTGTCACCAGCATTCGAAATCAATGCCTGGATCTAGCGCAAATACGTTTGTTCAATCTGGAGCCAACAGACGCATGCATACTATGTGTTAAAAGCACAACCCATTTCCGCGCTGATTTTGAGCCCATCGCACAAAATGTCTTGATATGCGCAGCGCCGGGACAATTTCCATGTGAACTAGCGAACGCCAGCTATACAAAGCTGCGCCCTGGGGTTCGTAAAATCTAAAGATGACGACCGTTGCTGCTGCAATACCAAACCCGCCGCGCTTTCTGATCTCCGAATGAACGCGAGCATCTGCGGAGAATTTGATGGAATATGAGTTCATGGTCGGCACAGATTATCTATTGTCGGGCTGCTTCCATTGTTGTCTTCACGTCTCGACCACCATTATGCAAGGATCGTGCGAGACTGAGCGAAGCGCCCTACATCCTCGACGGCCGGCTCATGAACGAAACGGGCAAGCGGATCAAAGAGCAATATGCCCATACGGGCGGCGTCACGGATCATGTCTTTGCCGTTTCATCCCTGTTGGGTTATCGGTTCATCCCACGTATCCGGAATCTGCCATCCAAACGCCTGTACGTGTTCGATCCTGCAAAAGCCCCAGAGAATTGCGCGGTTTTATCGGCGGCAATGTCCGGGAAAATCTGATCGTCCAGAATTGGCCGGACATTCTGCGCGCCGTTGCGACAGTGGCGGCAGGGATCATACCTTCCAGACAATTGTTGAAGAAGTTCGTGTCTTGCCACGAAAGATTGTTATCGACAAAAGCGAGACCAACACTGCTGGCATCAATGCAATAAACAAGATGCTGAAAGGCTTTGGTTGACCGATACTGATCGAGATGGTGAGGCAGAAGTATCTCAACAACATCATTGAACAAGGCAATCGATTCATCAAACATCGGATCACGCCCATGTTGGGTTTCACGTCTTTCGATTCAGCCGCATCTGCCCTGGCTGGCATCGAACTGGTCAACATGATCCGCAAAGGTCAATTCACGCCCGGACTCTCCTCGTTTCAGTTGTTTGTTCAACTGGTAGGATAGTCAACTCGCCTGCTTTGTCTTCTCTTCCTTCAAAGGAATTTGCGACAGAACCGGTTGGTTGCGTTAGATATCAACAACAAAAATTACCAAGACCCTGAAGATAACATCGCTACAAAACCCATGACAGACCCACGCTGATTGCCTAGAAATGTCTATTAGGTTTGCGAACGGACCCGGGTGATCTTAGTGGAGCAATTGGCATTTACTTACGAGATGGGTGTGGTTTCCGCGCTTCTGGCATTCACGGTTTTCCTGTTTGTGTCAGAAATCGTCAGGATTGATCTCTCGGCCATTCTGGTTTTGGTACTTGTCGGTCTTCTGAGTTACGCTCCGGGTCTGGAAAATCTGGCCGATGTTCCGCATCTTTTTGATGGCTTCGCATCCAACGCGGTCATTTCGATCATCGCAGTCATGATCGTGGGGGCGGGGTTGGATAAGACCGGGCTGATGAACAAAGTCGCGGCTGTCATTCTGAAATATGGTGGTAAGTCCGAGAACCGGGTGCTGCCGATTGTTTCGGGTACTGTGGGCGTTATTTCTTCATTCATGCAGAACGTCGGGGCGGCGGCCCTGTTCCTGCCCGTGGTCAGCCGCATCTCGTCGAGATCGGGAATCCCGTTGTCTCGTTTGCTCATGCCAATGGGGTTTTGCGCCATTTTAGGCGGGACGATGACGATGGTGGGGTCCTCACCTCTTATTCTGTTGAATGACCTGATCCAAACAGCGAACGAAGGATTGCCCGAGGCCCAAAAGATGCAGCCTTTTGGGTTGTTCTCGGTCACGCCCGTAGGTGTGGTGCTGATCCTGACGGGCATTGCATACTTCCTGTTGCTTGGGCGGTGGGTATTGCCGGGCGATTCAGGGTCAGAAAGTACCGGTACCGGGCGCGGGACGCAGGAGTATCTTCAGCGCGTTTACGGGCTGAAGGCGGATGTTTTCGAGGTGGTGGTGCCCGCCGACAGCCCGCTGGTCGGGCAGATTCTGGCGGATATAAACTTTGAAAACCATCTCTATATCATTTCAACATTTTATCGCGGCAAGACCTCGATGGTCCAGGTGCTGACGGCCGAAATTGCTGCGCCGTGCCGATTGGCGATTGTCGGTCGGAGATGGGAGGTCGAAGAGTTCGCCGCCAAGTTCGGGCTGACCGTGCTTCCGGATCTGGATATTTTTGTCGAGGAGTTTGCGCCGACGAATGCCGGTGTGGCCGAAGTCGTCGTGACACCCGACAGTAAACTGATTGGGAAGTGCCCTCGTGAGCTTCTGTTTCGCAAGACGTATGGAATGTCTCTTCTGGCGATTCACCGGGGCGAGGAAACGCTCAGCCATGTTGAGACCGATACGCATGAATCCACCCAGATCGGGCTTGAGAAGTTCAAGGCGGGCGACATGCTGGTTGCCCACACGCGCTGGGACAACCTGATGCGGATCAAGCGTGACCCGGATTTTGTGGTGGTCACGTCTGATTTCCCGCAGGACGAATTGCGCCCGCAAAAGGTAGGCTGGGCGCTGTTGTTTTTCGTGATCTCTTTGTCGCTGATCCTGTTTACCGATGTACGGTTGTCGCTTTGCCTGCTGACGGGCGCTGCGGGTATGATGCTGACCCGCGTGTTGAGTGTGGACGAGGCCTACCGGGCGGTCGGGTGGAACACAGTCTTTCTTTTGGCCTGCCTGATCCCATTGGGTCAGGCGGTGCAGAATACGGGGACTGCAGCATGGATTGCGCAGCAGATCATGATCATCCTGGACGGATGGCCAATCTGGGCGCTTCAGGCCGGGGTTGCCATTATGGCGACTGCGTTTTCGCTGGTGATGTCGAATGTCGGGGCCACCGTCCTACTGGTGCCTCTTGCGGTTTCAATCGCGGTCGCCGCTGGTGGCAACCCGGCGGTCTTTGCGTTGACCGTCGCGATTTCGACCTCGAACAGTTTCATTATCCCGACCCATCAGGTCAATGCGTTGATCATGGGACCTGCAGGGTACAAGGTTATGGATTTTGTGCGCTCCGGCGGCATCATGACGATCATTTTCCTGATCGTCTCGCTGTTGATGCTGAATGTGATCTTCTAACCCTGTTGGTCATCCAGTCAGGCTGATGGTTTGGCCCTGCTCGGACGCTTGTTGCGCAGCGCGCCCGATGCGCAGGACCCAAACCCTATAGCGCAGAGATACCCCGGGCGCGGTGCATTCACGGTTTGTGCGCAAACAATGGTTTGAGGCCGACGAGTTCATTTGCCTTGGGGTTTGTAGCCTTCAAGTCAATCGCGAACATGATTGGAAGTAGCATTTCTCCAAAGCCACGATTTCAGGCTTTCAGATAGTCGCTCAGAACGCAGGGCAGATGTATTCAGTAAATCGCCTGTGAAAGCCGTTCCAACAGCTTGTGACACAAACGCGGAAACTCCGCTTTCAGGGCTTGTGCGAGCGTAGAATTTCCGGGTGCCGTATAAGAATTTCGAGCGCTACGGGAATCCCCCAATTTCGGGATCGGCACGGATGGGTTAACTGTTAATTAACCAACGGGCCAGTGCGCCCAATCCACTTTCACTATTTTCCCCCGATGAGGGGCTGGCTTCTTACCCCCTTGGCCGGCCCCTCAGCTTTTTTGGCGGGGGTCTATGCTTGCAATGCTTCGTTCTGCAAGATTCGCCGGACAAGTGTGGGCAACTCAGCACTGTCTGCATAGCTGCTGGTATGCGGCATCTCAGAGACTGGCGATTTACGATATCCCTGCTCGAACAGCAAAAACGGCACCTGCGCCCGCCGGGCGGTTTCGGCATCTACCTCGCTGTCACCAACAAAGATCCGTGGCCCCACCGCTGGCAACGCCTCGAAGCTGGCGCGCAGATGTGCCGGATCGGGTTTGCGTATCGCTAACGTATCACCACCAAGAACCGCGTCGAAATAGGGCAGCAGGTTCAGCGCGCCCAGCACGTGCCGGGCCGGAGCCTCAGGCTTGTTGGTGCAGATGCCAAGAACGCAGCCCATGTCACGCAGTTCATCCAGCGCCTCGAATACCCCGGGATAGACCACGGTGCGATCACATGCGCCCGCATTATAATACGCCAGAGTAAGTTGCGTCAGTTCCTTGAGGCGTTCCGGTTCCAGGCCGCAGTGCTTCATCACGCGTTCAACCAGCTTAGGCAGGCCGTTTCCGACGAATCTGCCGATCGTCTCGTTGGGCAAAGCGGGGAGCCCCTGATCATGCAGCATTCGATTTGCGGCGGCCGCGAGATCGGCGAGGCTGTCTATCAGGGTGCCGTCCAGATCAAATACCACGATTGCTGTCATCTGCGAATCCGCCTTTGTTTACTGATGACCTATGCCTAAGTCGCGACGCGATACGGCGCAATAGAGACCCGGGAAAGAGGTTTCAAAAACCTAGACTTGACAAATCTTACTATTTTTATCAGATTAAGAGCACGAACAGATAGCCAACCCTAGACGGGGTCAGCCAGATCAAGCGAAACACAACAGACAAGGCCATGTGCCATAGACGCTCTGGAGATGCCCCGATGAACGCGCAAACCCCTACCTCGACCCAAAGCTATGCTGTTTCGATGCTTCCGGCCCACAAGGCCGAAGAGCTTACCAATGGCGGGAATCTGGCCCATATCGAACTGGGCGATCAGCTGTATACGCTGCGGATCACCCGCGCAGGCAAGCTGATACTGACAAAATGAGCGCACCTACTTCGCGTGGTGGGGCGGCGGTTGGCCGCCTGTCCGACCTGAGCCCTGTCGAGGCTGGCGCAGTCATGTATCTACGACTTTGGGGGGATGGGGCCACGGGCCGCGCCAATGCCGCGAGCGATTTCGATATCGCGCTGGGTGCCGATCGCGGGCGTGCAACCATGCTCGCGCTGGATCGGCTGTGTTCGCTCTGCGCCCATCACGGACGTCGGCCTCTGGTGCGCCACGGGCTTGGATGCGCTTGTCTGGGGGCGGATGAGAACTGTTTCGCCCAGATGATCGCTGCAGCATCCGAAGGCGCACGCGAAGACGCGATGATGATGGCCTCGTTGATTGTGAGGCCCGATTTTGCCCCTGCGCTGGCCTCATTGTCCGAAGAACTGGGTCTGGCTTTGCGGCGGATGACCGCAGCGATACCGTTGCCGACGACCGGGCACCAACCCCTGAACGCGGTGCTCCACTGATCGGTGGTAGCAAAACCCCGGCCATTTTGCCGGGGTTTTGTTTTATCAGCAGCAGCCGCATCCCGCATGGTGATGATCATGATCACACGAGAGCGCCGGACTATAATCGCCGACTTCTTCGAGCACATTTCGTAACGCCCAAAGGATCATGTCCACATCGTCCGCCTCGATGGTCAGCGGTGGCCGGATTTTCAGGATATTGTCCTTCGGCCCCTCACTACCGATCAGGATACGGTGATCGCGCATCCGGTTCTTGACGTAGCTGCAAATCTCGCCGCTTTCCGAGCCATCTGGGTTGATCAGTTCCACACCCAAGAACAGGCCCATACCGCGCACATCGCCGACGCAGCCAAAATCTGCTTCGATCTGTTTGAGGCCATCCAGCAGGCGTGATCCCATCGCGCGGGCGTTCTCTTGCAAACCCTCGTCATCGACAATATCCAGCACTTCTTTCCCGATCCTGCAGGACAGAGTGGAACCACCGAAGGTCGAGAAAAACTCGATCCCGTTGTCGAAGCTTTCGGCAATCGCGCGGGTCGTGACCAGAACGCCCAGCGGATGGCCGTTGCCGATAGGTTTCCCCATCACCACGATGTCGGGCACTGCCCCCTGATGTTCGAAGCCGAAGTAAAAGTCTCCCAGGCGACCCAGACCGGTCTGCACCTCATCGGCGATGCAGATCCCTCCGGCGGCTCGGATTTTTTCGTAGACCGCAGGCAGATAGCCTTTTGGCGGGATAATCTGCCCCCCGACCGAGGGGAAGGTCTCGGCGATGAAGCCCGCAAGCCCGTGGCCTTTCGCCCGAAGCACTTCAATCGCCGGATCGACCAGATCGGCGAATTTAGTCGCACGGTCCGGATCATCACGCCGGAACGACCCGCGATAGTCATCTGCGACCTCGACCAGCTCCACCCAATCGGCCTGACCGATTCCGCCGGGTTTGTTGAACTTGTAAGCCGAGATCGCCACTGCAGCGTTGGTATTGCCGTGATAGCCGTGATCGGGTGTCACGATCCCTTTTGCCCCCGTATGGGCTCGCGCCAGACGCAGGGCCAATTCGTTGGCTTCGGTCCCAGAGTTTACGAAGAAGCAAACCTCAAGATGGTCCGGTAGTTTCGACAATACCTTATCGGCAAAGGCAGTCTGCGCAGGATGCAGATAGCGTGTATTCGAGTTCATCCGCTTCAGCTGATCCGCCGCGACCGCCTGAATGCGTGGGTGTGCGTGACCCACATGCGGCACGTTGTTGTACGCATCCAGATAGGGCCGCCCCCATTCGTCGAACAGATGATGCTTCCAGCCGCGCAGCAGCATGACCGGATCGTCGTATGTCAGGCTGAGATTGCCGCCGAAGTGATCGTGGCGATCCTTCAGGATCATCTGCTTGTCGGTCGGGCGGTAGAATACCTTCTCATCCGGAAGATTCAACAACGCTGCAGGGTTGGGGCAAACCGCGTGCCATAGCTCCAGCTCATCCGGGTCCGCCACGCCCGGCCAATCGGACTGCATCCCGTCGGTTGTCAGCGCCAGTTGGAAATGCACATGCGGCGCCCAGCCGCCATTCTGGCTGGCGTCGCCCAGCCGGGCAAAGGCCGCCCCCTGCGCCACGGGATCGCCGGGTTTCAACCGCGCGCTGACCTCGGGGTCTAGATGGCCATAAAGTGTATAGAACGCGTCCCCCTCTGGCGTTTCGTGATGCAGGATCACTACGCCGCCGTAGTCGAGGTGAGCGTCTCTGTTCTCAACCGCCTCGACCCGACCGCTGAGCGGGGCGTGCAGCACCGTTCCGGCGGGCGCAAACACATCGACGGCCAGATGCACCGTACGCCGGTCCGACGCTTTCCAAGGTCCCTTGCGGAAACCCGGCTCAGCGTAAATCAGGCGGGGTTCGTTATAGTAACCAAGCCAAAGACCCTCTCCGAACTCTTCGCCCACGCGCGCCGCCTCGTCGAGCGGCATGTGGAACGGATTCTGCGGCCATGTCGAATTTTCCACCGACAGCGAGCCCATTGGTATGTCGTTCAGGTCCTGCCCGAACATTTGGGCGAAATGCCCTCGATGGCTGGCCAGATAGGCGTGGATACGCTCGGCCCCCTCCACAACCGGAAGGCCGCAAGCCGCACGTAGGCGGGCGGACATAAGCGCGCCATTGATTGACTCGTTTTCCAGAAACCGCCATGCCGGTGCTTGGCTGATCGTGACATATGGATCGTCCGGGTTCTGTACCGCCATCAGGGCCGAGTTCACCACAGACACCGCCAGGCGCATCTGCAACAGGGGCCAGATCAGGTCGATTTCATCGGGGCGCAAACGGTTTGCAGCGTGATACCCGCGCACCAAAGCAGCCAATGCGCACTCTGGTTTGGGGTGATCGAGAACGATGTAGGCCCCGGCGATTGCCAACTCGCATACACGCGGCGCGGCGCACATATCGCCAAGATCAATCAGGCCCGAGACATTGCGGCGTTCGCTCAGGTCGCCTTCGACAAGAATATTGTAGTCATTGGCATCATTGTGGATGGCCTGTTTTGGCAAGGCGTTCAGCCGATCCCGAATGGCATGGAAATCCGCAGTGATCTGCTGCAATCGCGCACGTCGCTGCGGATCAGAAATTGCCCCCAGTTGATCAAAAATCCAACCAGCTTGGGTCAGGTCCCATTTGAAATCCACGCGATGCAGGCCGTCGTGCGTGAAACCCTCCAGCGCCCGATCCGTCGCACCGAGAACACGACCCAGTTTCAGGATCAGATCCTGGGTTTTGGGCGCGCTGCGGGCATAGCTCTGCCCAGGCAGCCGTTCAAGCAGCCAAACCAGTCGCGGTTGCCCCTGCACGTCGGCTATTTCAGGCAACGGCGTCCCGCTCAGATCGGAGAGGGCGGCGGGAAACGGCAAGCCCGGTGCCGCTGCCCTGAGATGTTCCAGTGCCTTGATCTGCAAATCCACCAGCGCGGCATCGCATCCGGCCCGCATCACCTTGAGCACGTAATCCTGCCCATTGGTTGCCTGGACCAGAAAATTGAGGTCATATTCCCCATCCAACTGCGTCAGACGGGCGTCCAGACCCCAGTGTTCACGCAGGCGGTCAGCCCAGAAAGCGTTCATGGCGCTCATACGATACCTCTTGCAGTTACCACTGTGGTCCTCTTCATCTGGCTCAAAATATCCTCGGGGGGAATCGCGCCTTGGCGCGATGGGGGGCAGACAGCCCCCTTTTAGCCCAGCGTGCGCAGCCGCTTGAACAGCGAGGAGGTATCCCACCGTCCGCCGCCCAGCTTCTGCACGTCCTTGTAGAACTGGTCGACCAGCGCGGTAACCGGCAGCGAGGCGCCGGTCTCATTCGCCGTATCCAGACAGATTCCCAGATCCTTGCGCATCCAATCGACGGCAAAGCCATGCTCGAAATGATCATCCAGCATGGTCTCGTACCGGTTCGCCATCTGCCAGCTGCCCGCCGCACCCTGACTGATCACCTCGACCACCGCGCGGCCATCCAGGCCGGCCTTCTCGGCGAAGTGCAATGCTTCGCTAAGGCCCTGCACCAGCCCGGCAATGGCGATCTGGTTGCACATCTTGGTCATCTGACCCGCGCCGCTTTCCCCAATGCGACGGCAGATCTTGGAATAAACCTGCATCACCGGTTCGGCCGCATCATAGGCTTCCCTGTTGCCGCCACACATGATCGACAGCACACCATTCTCGGCCCCCGCCTGTCCACCCGAGATCGGGGCATCCACAAACGCAATACCCTGCGTCTTGCCAGCCTCGTAAAGCTCACGCGTGACTTTGGCGGATACTGTGGTGTGGTCCACAAAAACGGCCCCGTCTGGCATTCCATGAAAGGCCCCGTCCTCGCCCACGCAGACCATGCGCAGATCGTCGTCGTTACCGACACAGGCCATCACAAACTGTGCCCCGTTTGCAGCTTCCTTTGGGGTCAACGCCATCGCGCCGCCATGCTGGGCAACCCAGCTCTCGGCTTTGGCTGCTGTGCGATTGTAAACGGTGACCTCGTGGCCTGCTGCCTGAAGGTGTCCGGCCATCGGGTAGCCCATGACTCCAAGACCAAGGAACGCAATTTTCGCCATTTGATGATCCTCTCTGTTATCCGTCCCAGGCCCCTGCGGCACAGCTGGTCGTGATGTTCAGCAGAGACAAAGCAAAGCTTGGACCAAAGGGCAACCCTGCGTCAGGTTTTACCTCCGAGGTCTTTCAGGATCGGGCAGTCCGGGCGATCATCGCCGGCGCAGGCATCGATCAGATGGCTGAGCGTGTCGCGCATGTCTTTGAGGTCGGCGATTTTGGTATCGATCTGCGCCAGATGATCCCGCGCAACGCGTTTCACGTCCGAACTGGCCCGGGTTTCATCCTCATAAAGGGCCAAAAGCGTGCGGCAATCCTCGATGGTGAATCCCAGCGTACGGGCGCGGCCCAGAAAATTCAGTTTATGGATGTCCTGATCGCGGAACCGGCGATAGCCGTTGTCGTCGCGCAGTGGTTTGATGAGGTTGATATCCTCGTAATAGCGGATGGTTTTGGCCGGCAGCCCGGTGCGGGACGCGACATCTCCGATATTCATGCGGTTGCCTCCTGACCGGATACCTTCTGCTCTGTCCCGGGCAGGCTGGTCCGGATACGTCGCAGACGCAGCGCATTCGAGACGACAAAGACACTGGACAGCGCCATGGCCCCGGCTGCCAGCGCGGGTGAAAGCAAATGGCCGCCCAGTGGATATAACACGCCAGCCGCGACCGGGATCAGCAGCGTATTGTATCCAAATGCCCAACCCAGATTCTGACGGATATTGCGCATTGTGCGACGGCTGATCTCGACCGCATTGGCGACCCCGTGCAGATCGCCCGACATCAGCACCACATCCGCCGTTTCAATGGCTACATCGGTGCCCGTGCCAATTGCCACGCCGATATCCGCTGTCGCCAGCGCGGGTGCGTCATTGATCCCGTCACCAACAAATGCGAGTGTTCCAAACTGGCGCCGCAACGCTTCGATGGCATCAACCTTGCCCTGCGGAAGCACCTCGGCAGTGACATGGTCGATGCCCAGCCTATTGGCCAGCGCTTGCGCTGTTTGAGTGTTATCGCCCGTGACCATGGCCAGAGTCAGACCCATCTCGTGCAAACGTGCCAGCGCCTCGGGCGTGCCCGGCTTGATCGGGTCCGAGACCGCCAGCGCCGCAGCGGCTTTGCCGTCAATTGCCACATAGATCGGCGTAGCGCCCTCGGCAGCCCGCTTCTGCGCCTCGTGTCGCAACTCGCTAAGGTCGATCTTGTGTTGGTCCATAAGCCGGTCGGCGCCGATCAGAACCGAACGCCCTTCGATCCGCGCACACAGACCAAGGCCCGTCAGAGACTCGAACTCCTCTACATCGGGCAGTTCTTCCGGCCCCGCGCGGGTAATTGCGGTGGCGATCGGGTGTTCCGAGCGGGCCTCGGCAGCCGCAGACAGGCGCAGGACGTCGGTGCGGTCAAAGCTGTTTGTCGTAATGATGTCTTCCAGTTCCGGGCGGCCAAGTGTCAGCGTGCCGGTTTTGTCCAATGCGACGACCTTCGCCTGCTGCAAGAGCTGTAGCGCCTCACCCTTGCGGAACAGGACGCCAAGTTCAGCCGCGCGCCCGGTGCCGACCATGATTGATGTCGGCGTCGCCAGACCCATTGCGCAGGGGCAGGCGATGATCAGCACGGAAACCCCGGCCACCAGCGCCAGCGGCAGGGCCGGGGTCGGGCCGAAGAACAGCCATGCCGCAACCGTCAGCACGGCCAGGCCTATTACGGCGGGCACAAAGTAGTAGGTGATCCGATCCACCAACCCCTGAATCGGCAGCTTCGCCCCCTGCGCCTGCTCGACCATTTCGATGACCTGCGCCAGCACCGAGTCAGCGCCCACATGGGTCGCACGAATACGCAGCGCGCCGGTACCGTTTACCGTTCCACCGACAACCGGATCGCCCTTGGCTTTCCCTACCGGTACGGGTTCACCCGTGATCATGCTTTCATCGATATACGAGGTTCCGTCCAGCACGTCGCCGTCGACAGGCACGCGTTCACCCGGACGGATTTGCACGATGTCTCCGACCGCAATTTCGGCGATGGGCCGGTCGAGCGTGGTTCCGTCCCGCTCGACCCGTGCGGTTTTGGGTTGCAACCCGACCAGTTTGCGGATCGCCGCCCCGGTTCGCCCTTTGGCGCGGGCCTCCATCAGGCGGCCCAACAGGATCAGCACAACGATGACGGCTGCGGCTTCGAAATAGACATTGGCGGTGCCTTGCGGCAGTATCTGCGGCGCAAAGGTTGCCAGAACCGAGTACAGATATGCCGCCCCTGTCCCCAGCGCGACAAGCGCGTTCATATCGGGCGCTCCGCGCAGCAGCGAGGGGATACCTTTGGCATAAAACACTCGCCCCGGACCAATGAGGAGCGCCGAGGTCAGGGCAAACTGGATCAGGTGGCTCGTATGTGCGCCGATGGTTGCATGGACCCAATGGTGGAATGCAGGGATCAGATGCCCGCCCATTTCCAGTACGAACACCGGAAATGCCAGTGTAGCAGCAAAGATAGTGGCACGGCGCAAATCGGCAAGCGCATCGTCCTTGCCGTCGCGTTCTGCGGCACGGGTATCTGTTGGGCGTGACGGATATCCGGCCTCTGTCAGGGCTCTGGCCAGCGATACCGGTTCGGTCGCGCCCTCGGCATAGGTCACAGTGGCACTGTTGGTTGCCAGATTGACCGCCGCCTCTACCACGCCTGGGATTGCCCGCAAGGTACGCTCGATCCGGGCCACACATGACGCGCAGCTCATGCCGTCGACGTCCAGACGGATCTGCTGGGTTGCAGCCGGATATCCCGCCACTTCAAGCGCGCTCAGAACCTCGGCAAACGATTCATCATAGGTGATATCCGCCGTTTCGGTTGCGAAATTGACCTCAGCAGCGCGCACGCCCGGTGCCGCGAGCAGCGCCCCTTCGACCCGGCCAACGCACGAGGCGCAACCCATCCCGGTGATCCTGAAATGTGTATGCAGTGAATCGGACATGCGAGTCGTCCCGACAGTGAACTTCGTACTCCACATAGAGGTTCCAGTAACGGGAAGGTCAAGGGGCCAGTTCGCCTCTTTGCGCGATCGCCGCACCCGGCCTTTCGGCCTATCTATGCGCCTGCGGCCTTTAGCGCGGCGAGTTCCCTTTGCAATCTCTGGTTTTCCGCCTGCAACACCGCCAGTTGCTGGCCCAGATCGTTCAGATGGGGTCGAAGCTCGGCTTCGGTGAAACGCGGGGTTATATGGCGAGGGCAATTCCAGTCGAGCGCTTCGACCTTGATGATCGCGGCGCGTTCGGCCTCGGTCTCGGCGCCTTCAATATAGAGATCGGCTGCTGCCTCGGCACCTTCCGAAAACGCCATTCGCCCGAGAATCTTGAGGCGGCGCTTGTTCGCATAATCCATCAGAATCAAAGCCACGCGATTGTTGCCATCGAGATTTCCACGAGAGATATACTGTTTGTTTCCCGATAAATCCGCATAACCGATAGTTTGCGGATCGAGCACTTTCAGAAACCCGACCGGCCCGCCGCGAAACTGAACATAGGGCCAGCCGGTCTCGGACACGGTGGCCTGATAGAAGCCATCACGGGCACGTATGAATGCCTCTTCCGCCGGGCCGATTTGATGGCCCTGCCTTGGTCCGGTTTCGATGAATTTCGTGTAGGTCGCGGCAGAGCCCATTCGCTCCTGATGCGCACGAACGGCTGGTGTGAAGGTCAGTTCAGAAAAGGCGCGGGGCATTGCAGTGTCTCCTGGGATCTGCGGTGGCTGATCCTAAATATGAGCGGGGCCGCCCGGTCTGTCAGGGGGACGAACGCAGATGTGAACACATCGCCCTGCGGATCGCTGTCTGTTCCAAACGACGTTGCGTAGCGCTTGACGCGGACGCCACGTCACACGGATTGGAAGGAAACGCACGGGAGAGTAGCCTTGAGCAAACATCTGATCTGGAGAGCTTTTGATGTCGCTTTTTACCAGCACCGCTGCCTGGGTTACTGACGAACACCGGATGTTTGCCGAAATGGCGGGCCGGTTCATGGATGATGCGCTGGTGCCCAACACCGAGAAATGGGCCGAGAATGGCGTGGTTGACCGCGCGTTCTGGCGTCAGGCGGGTCAGACGGGTCTGATGGCCGGTTCGATTGCCGAAGAATATGGTGGCGTGGGCGGCGGAATGGGTTTCGATTCCGTGACTTTGTATGAGCAGGCCGCACGTGGGGATGCAGGCTGGGGCTTTGGTATCCAGTCCATCGTGACTCATTATATCACCACCTATGGCAGCGAGGGCCAGAAGCAGAAATGGCTTCCGAAGCTCGCGTCGGGCGAGATGATCGGTGCGCTGGCGATGACCGAACCGGGCACCGGATCGGATGTGCAGGCGGTGAAGACGACGGCAGAGAAAGACGGTAATTCCTATCGGCTCAATGGGTCCAAGATTTTCATTACGAACGGGCAATCTGCCGATCTGGTCATCGTTGCGGCTAAAACTGACAAGTCTCTGGGGGCAAAAGGCGTATCTCTGATCGCGGTCGAAACGGAGGGGGCCGAGGGGTTTCGGAGGGGGCGAAACCTCAAGAAGCTTGGTATGAAAGGCAACGATACGGCTGAGCTGTTCTTCGAGGACGTCAAAGTGCCGATGACGCACCTGTTGGGGCCGGAGGAGGGGGAGGGTTTCTATCAATTGATGAAACAGCTGCCTTGGGAGCGTCTGACCATCGGGATCATGGCGCTGGGCGCAATCGATTTCGCCATCGCCGAGACCGTGAAATACGTACAGGAACGTAAAGCCTTTGGGCAGCGCGTGATGGATTTCCAGAACACCCGGTTCAAGCTGGCTGAGTGCAAAACCAAAGCTGAAGTACTGCGCAGTTTTGTCAATGATTGCATTGGCAAACTGGAGGCCGGTGAGTTGGATGCCGCCACGGCCTCGATGGTGAAATACTGGGGTTCGGAAGTGCAGAACGAGGTTATGCACGAATGCCTGCAATTGTTTGGCGGATACGGGTTCATGATGGAATACCCGATTGCGCGGCTCTATGCAGATGCGCGAGTCCAAATGATCTACGGCGGGACCAACGAAGTGATGAAAGAGCTCATCGCCCGCTCGCTGGATGTCTGACTCAAAGCACTCCCGCCCGTCGTCGACATTCCTGACGGAACGTCTCCTCCCGTTGGGCCAGGCAGGCGCGGGCGCAGCCCGCGCCTGCCTGGCCTCCCCGCCGTCCGCAGGACGCAAGGCCGAAGGCCGCGCAATCATTGGCTTGCATTGACATTGATGCCACACAATTCGCCTGCCATTGTGATCATGGGATGGTCCGACCGAGAGGAAACCTGCCATGACTGTGTCCAACAAAGACCGGATATGTGCGTTACTGAAAAGCATCGAGACCGGTGACCCGGGCCCGGTATCGGTCGTGAACGAAGCTCGGTACATTCAGCACAATCCGCAAACCCATGAAGGCAGTGAAGGGCTGGCGGCCTTGTTCAAGCGCTTGTCTGAAACCTCACCGCGTGTGAACATCGTGCGTGCGTTTGAAGACGGTGCATTTGTTTTTGCGCATACGGAATACGATTTCTCACGCCGGAATATCGGCTTCGAAGTGTTTCGCTTTGAAGATGGCCAGGCCGTTGAGCATTGGGACAATATCCAGAAACGGCAAGGTCCGAATGGTGCGGGGCGCAGCATGGTGGATGGTCCAACTGAGGTTCGAGATGTAGAGAAAACCGAGGAGAACCGGACCTTTGTGCGTACTTTCGTTGAAACGGCGTTGATTGCAGGAGATCTGAACCAGATGGATATCTGTATAGACACCGCAACTTTTGTGGAGCACAGCCCGCGTTTCTCCGATAACCTGACAGCCCTGCGGGCTGAGCTATCTGATCCGGGCATTGTGAACTATCAACATATTCATCGGGTTTTGGCCGAGGGTGATTTCGTTCTGACCGTGTGTGAAGGCGAATATATGGGTGCCCACAGTTCATTCTACGATCTGTTTCGCGTGGCTGACGGCAAGATCGTCGAGCACTGGGACACAGTTGAAGCCATTGCGCCGCGTAGCGCCTGGAAGAATGACAACGGTAAGTTCTGAACTGGTTTTAAGACACGGTATCGGTCTCTAACTGGTCTTTGACCCAATCCTGGAAAGACCGCAGCGGCTCTGGTGTGGAACGGTCACTGGGCCAGACCAGATAGTAGCTGCCTAGGCTGACGCTTGGTCCATCCCACGCCTGAACAAGCCGCCCGGCGCTCAAATCGTCCTGCACCAGATAAGACGGTAACAGAGCCACACCCAGCCCATGGATCGTGGCCTGAATCATGGTTGAAAACTGGTCGAACAGCATTCCACGCAGGCCTGTGACAGCGTGCCCTTGCATCTCGAACCACCGCTCCCAGGCGTCTGGCCGCGAGTCCAGATGCAACAGAGGTGCGGAACGTAGCGCATCTAAATTATCGAGACCGGCAGCAAGGGACGGGGCGCAGACGGGTAGGACCTCTTCCCGCATGATGGGCAGATAGTGGACGCTGGCCCAGTCCTGCTGGCCGAAGTGGATGGCGGCATCAAACGGTTCAGAGGTGAAATCGAAGGGTTGCAGCCGAGTGCCCAGATTGACCGTGACCTCAGGGTGGCAACGCGCAAAATCCTGTAAGCGAGGTGCAAGCCAGTGCATTCCGAACGCGGGGAGGATCGATAGATCGAGCGATCCGCCTGCCGGGTTTGCTTTGAGTTTCAGTGCGGCCTGCGCCAACTCCTGCACCGCGGACCTTGCGGTTTGCACATAATCTTTGGCCGCAGGTGTCAGGTGCAGTCGCATCTGGCTGCGCTCGATCAGTTGAACCCCAAGCTGGTCTTCCATGGTCTTCAACTGCCGGCTGATTGCGCTTTGCGTCAATGATAGCTCGGCGGCTGCAGCCGATGCGCTTCCCAGCCGGTCCACGGCCTCGAGCGCGAGCAGGGACGAGATCGAGGGCAAAAACCGTCGTGGCGCAATCATATGACAAATCCTCATACCTTCTAAACGCAATAACACTGGTTTTTTCCAGTCGCCAGAGCGATGAGTGCTGGAGCGCATTGCCATATGTGATCTTGAAACTCCCGCCGGAGCGCGGGACAAAACAAGAGGCGGCGTGAGCCCTCACCGAAGGTGGAAGCCGATGATACAGAGCAGATAAAGCGAGAGCCATGGACCGCGCCCAGATCGTACATGAGAATTTTCTGAAACGCGTCGCAGATCGTGACCTTCCCGACGGCGCGCCACCGCGTCAGGGGTTGAGCGGCACCGACGCCGTTTCACTGTTCCGGTCGCAAGTTCTTAGCCGGGCGTTGGATAGAACCAGCCGTGCGATGCAGAAGGCCGGGCAGGGGTTCTACACGATTGGCTCATCGGGGCATGAGGGTATGGCCGCAGTCGCTCAGGCCCTGCGTCCGACCGACATCGCCTTTCTGCATTATCGTGATGCGGCCTTCCAGATCGCGCGGGCAGAGCAGGTGCCGGGTCAGCAGATCACGTGGGATATGCTGCTCAGCTTCGCTTGCTCGAAAGAGGACCCGACCTCAGGTGGGCGGCATAAGGTGTTGGGGTCGAAGGAACTGATGATTCCACCGCAGACCTCGACGATCGCTAGCCATCTTCCCAAAGCGGTAGGTGCAGCCTATGCGTTGGGGGCTGCACGTCGGAATCCGCCGGAACATCGCGCATTGCCGGAAGACGGGATCGCGATGTGTTCATTTGGAGACGCTTCGGCCAATCACTCGACCGCACAGGGGGCGATTAACACCGCAGGCTGGACCAGCGTGCAATCGACGCCGCTGCCACTGCTTTTCGTGTGCGAAGACAATGGAATTGGCATCTCGGTCAAAACGCCCAAAGGCTGGATTCAGGCATCGATGGAGCATAGGCCGGGGATCAGGTACTTTCAGGCCAATGGGCTGGATATTTATGAAACCTATGCCGTTGCGAAAGAAGCTGCGGACTACGTCCGCAAGCGTCGGAAACCGGCCTTCCTGCATCTGAAAACTGTGCGCCTCTATGGTCATGCCGGGGCGGATGTGCCCACGACATACCTGCCGAAATCCGAAGTTGAGGCGGATGAGGCCAACGATCCGTTGCTACATACCGTGCGCTTGTTGGATCAGGCGGGGGCGCTATCGCCAGATCAGGCATTAAAAACCTATCGCGATACCTGTGCCCGCACGGATCGCGTCGCTACTGAAGCTGCAACACGCCCGCATTTGGCCAATGCATCCGAGGTGATGGCCAGCCTGATCCCTCCCAAACGCACCTGCAAGCCTAACAATGGGCCAGACGCAGGGACGCGTGCGAGAGCCTTTGGGGGCGACATGCGTGCGATGGCCGAGCCGCACCCGATGAGCCGTCTGATCAACTGGGCGCTGACCGATCTGATGCTGGAACATGGCGAAATCGTCTGCATGGGCGAAGATGTCGGACGCAAGGGCGGCGTCTATGGCGTGACACAGAAATTGCAGCAGCGCTTCGGCCCTGATCGGGTGATTGATACGTTGCTGGATGAACAATCCATTCTCGGCCTCGCAATCGGCATGGGCCATAACGGGTTCGTCCCGATCCCAGAGATTCAATTTCTGGCCTATCTGCACAATGCCGAAGATCAGATAAGGGGTGAGGCTGCCACGTTGCCGTTCTTCTCGAACGGACAGTTTTCGAACCCGATGGTTCTGAGGATCGCCGGGTTGGGATATCAGAAGGGCTTTGGTGGCCATTTCCACAATGACAATTCTCTGGCGGTACTGCGCGACATTCCTGGCGTGATCATCGCTTGCCCGTCGAATGGGGCCGATGCGGCGCAGATGTTGCGCGAATGTGTGCGACTGGCGCGTGAAGAGCAGCGTGTTGTCGTGTTTCTTGAACCGATTGCGCTCTATCCGATGCGCGATTTGCATGGGGCACAGGATGGCGGATGGATGACCACCTATCCGTCCCCGGATCAAAGGATCGCGCTGGGCGAGGTTGGTGTGCATGGCGATGGCACTGATTTGGCCATCGTGACTTATGGCAATGGGCACTACCTGTCTCATCAGGCCCTTCCGGAACTGCGTGAAGCGGGTCTGAGCACCCGGATTATCGACATGCGCTGGCTGGCTCCGTTACCGGTTGAGGCGCTGCGCGAGGCTACCAAAACATGCAAGCATGTTTTGATTGTGGACGAATGCCGGCGGACAGGCAGCCAGTCCGAGGCATTGATGACTTTCTTCGCCGAAGAAAGTCCCTCCACCTCAATCGCGCGCGTTGTTGCCGAGGATTGCTTTATCGCCACCGGACCGGCCTATGCTGCACCTCTGCCGTCAAAAGATGGAATAGTTGACGTCGCTTTGGCTTTGACCGGAGGGAAATCATGACCCGCACCGCTGTTGTGATCTGCCCGGGCCGGGGCACCTATAACAAACCCGAGCTTGGCTATCTGCATCGCCACCACGCGGATCGCATGGATTTGTTCCGCAGCTTCGATGCCATTCGTTCCGAGAGGGGACAAGATGCGATAACAGCGCTTGATGCGGCCGATCGTTATAGTGTTGGGACGTATTCGCGTGGCGACGTGGCCTCGCCTCTGATCTACGCAGCGTCGCTGGGAGACGCGCAAGCGCTGGCTGAAGATATCGAAGTGGTCGCGGTGACCGGCAATTCGATGGGCTGGTACATCGCACTGGCAGCTGCAGGTGCGCTGACTGCCGAGAACGGCTTTCGTGTGGTCAACACGATGGGCACGCTGATGCAGGAGCATCTGATCGGTGGACAATTGGTGTATCCGTTCATGGGCGAAGGCTGGAACAGCGATCCGAAGCGCAAGGCCGAAGTGCAGGACGAGGTCGCGCGGATCAACGCGTTGAAAGATCATGTTCTGGCGCTTTCTATCGATCTTGGCGGGATGCTTGTGCTGGCCGGGAATGAGGCCGGATTGAAAGCGTTTGAGGCCAGCCAACCCAGGGTACAGGATCGGTTCCCATTGCGATTGGCCAATCATGCCGCATTCCATACCGCGCTGCAGGCGTCGGTGGCTGCGGAAGGCCGGGCCCGGCTCGGCGCCGATCTTTTTGGACAACCCGCGTGCCCGATGATCGATGGGCGCGGCAAGATCTGGTGGCCCGGGGCGACGGATACAGAGGCATTGCGGGACTATACACTCGGCCATCAGGTGACCGAGACCTATGATTTCACGCGCGCCATCCAGACCGCCGCGCGCGAGTTTGCACCCGACTTGTTCATTGTTACCGGCCCCGGTGCGACACTTGGCGGCGCGGTGGCGCAGTCTTTGATACTGGCTCAGTGGCGGGGTATGGTGGACAAGGCGTCGTTCCACTCGCTGCAGCAGGCGGACCCGTTCCTGATTGCCATGGGGCGGGATGACCAGCGCGCCTTAGCAACCGGCTGAGACCCGCCCGATGACCACCGAAACCCTGACGAGGTTCCGTCATGCGTGACTATGATCTTTCGCTTTGGCGACAGACCAATTGCGAACGGTTGGACGCGCGACCGCTTTCGGGTGACGTGACGGTCGATCTTGCGGTCATTGGGGGTGGGTACACCGGATGTTCTGCCGCGTTGAGGGCCGCACAAGCGGGCGCGTCTGTCTGTCTACTTGAGGCGCATCAGATCGGGCATGGCGGATCGGGGCGGAATGTCGGGCTGGTCAATGCGGGGCTCTGGTTGCCGCCCGATGAGATACGGGGACATTTGGGGCAAGAGGCGGGCAACCGGCTGATCGAGCTGTTGACCAATGCGCCTACAGAGGTTTTTGACCTGATCGGCACGCATGGGATCGCATGTGAACCTGTCCGAAACGGAACTCTGCACTGCGCGCATTCGGCCTCGGGCTATCAGGACTTGCAGACGCGACATGCGCAACTCAGCGGTGCGGGCGCGCCGGTCGAACTGCTCGATGCCGAGACTGCTCGCCTGCGTACGGGTAGCGCGGCAGTGCATGGCGCACTGTTTGACCCCCGCGCCGGCACCATTCAGCCGCTGGCTTATGTGGTCGGACTGGCGCGGGCCGCGCAAGAGGCAGGGGCGCGAATTCATACCCAAAGTCCGGTTCAGTCTCTGCAGCAGGAAGCGGCGGGCTGGGTTATACAAGGCAAGACCGGGACCGTGCGCGCCAGATCGGTCATTCAGGCGACAAACGCCTATCATCAGGGCATTGCCGATACGGCGCCTGACTATGTGCCGGTCTATTACTTTCAGTACGCCACCGCACCGCTGTCACATAATCTGCGGGCCAGCATTTTGCCCCAAGGCGAAGGATGCTGGGATACCGGTCTGATCATGACGTCGTTCCGTCTGGATCAGGCGGGCCGGTTCATCATAGGCGGCATGGGCGAACTGAGCAGCGCTGGTGGCTTCGCACACAAAGCCTGGGTCAAACGCAAACTGGCGGCGCTGTACCCGCAACTGACCGGTCAACCGCTTTCCGAGGGCTGGCAAGGGCGGATTGCCATGACCGCGGATCACATCCCCAAGATTACTCAGATCGGTCCGAATGCACTGTCCGTGCATGGGTTTTCGGGGCGCGGCATCGGGCCGGGCACCGTATTCGGACGGTTGATGGCAGAGAGCCTGCTGAACGAAGACCCCTCGGTACTGCCCGTGCTGCCGGTGTCGGAATACAGCGAAAACTGGACCGGCCTACGCCGCGCGTTTTTCGAATCCGGCGCGGCGCTGACGCATTTCATTAAGGCGCGGTTCTGACGCTAGACTGAGCGCGTGATGCCTCCATCGACGCGAATATTCTGCCCGGTGATGTAGCCTCCGCCCTCGGACGCGAGCATGGCCACGACCGAGGCGATCTCATCGTAGCTGCGCCCATAGCGGCCCAGTGGAATGCGGGCGCGGAATTCCTCTTTTTCGGGCAGGCTGTCGATGAAACCCGGCAAGACGTTGTTCATGCGGATGTTGTCGACGGCATATTGGTCCGAGAACAGCTTGGTGAACGCCGCCAGCCCGGCGCGGAATACGCCTGAGGTGGGAAAGACCGGGTCGGGTTCAAATGCGGCAAAGGTCGAGATATTGATGATCGCTCCGCCCCCCTGCGCCTGCATGATCGGTGTCACCAGCCGCGTGGGCCGCACGGCATTCATGAAATAGACATCCATGCCTGCATGCCAGTCCTCATCCGTCAGTTCCAGCACCGGGGCGCGCGGGCCATGGCCTGCGGAATTGACCAGCACATCGATCCTCCCCCAATGGGACATTGCGGCATCGACCAGCGTCTTCAGATCGTCGTTCGACTGGTTCGAACCGGTGATGCCCACACCACCCAGTTCATGCGCCAGAGTCTCTCCTTTTCCCGAGGATGAGAGAATGCCGACTTTGAACCCATCTGCGGCCAGCCGTTTGGCCGAGTCCGCGCCCATGCCGCTGCCGCCAGCCGTGATTAATGCAACTTTTGTCATCTTTTCGCTCCGATGCGTTGTTTGCATCGAAAATGGGCGTCTTTGGCCTGTTTGACCAATCAGTTCTGCTGCGTTAAACCTGTAGAAAATCTACAGGCTTTGGCCATGACAGCTCTCCCACCCCTCAATGCACTGCGCGCCTTCGAGGCTTCCGCGCGCCATCTGAACTTTCGCTTGGCTGCAGAAGAGCTGAGCGTCACTCAGGGCGCCGTTGCCCAACAGGTCCGGGGGCTTGAGGCGCGATTGGGGGCCAGTCTGTTTGAACGATTGCCGCGCGGATTACGCCTGACCGAAGCGGGGCGTAGATTCCATGCCCCCTTGCGGCGGGCCTTTCGTCTGATCGAGGAGGCTGTGGATGACCTGTCGGGTCAACGTCAGATCACCATCTCTGTCACGCCCAGCTTTGCCTCGAAATGGCTGGTGCCGCGCCTGAGTGGTTTCATGGCCAGCCATCCCGATGTCTCGGTGCAGGTTGACGCGGGTGAGCGGTTGGCCGACTTTCGGTCGGACGGGATTGACATTGCGGTGCGCCAAAGCCGTGCGTCGATTGCGCCGGACCTGATTGCAACACCGCTGTTTTCAACCGAGTTCGTTGTGGTGTGCAGCCCGGAACTGGCGGTGCAGATCACCGGACCGGCCGACCTTACGAAACATGTGCTGCTCAGCGACTCGCACGGGTTGTGGCCGCTGTTTCTTGAACGGGCAGGGGTCGAGGGTCGTCCTCGGACGATGAGTTTCAGCCAGACGAGCCTTGCGATAGATGCGGCAATCTCGGGTCAGGGTTTTGCCTTGGCCAATGCGCCGCTTGTTTCGGCGGAACTGGATGCGGGGCGGCTGGTGCAGCCCCTGTCTGAGGTTCTGGTCGACGATCTGAGCTTTTTCATCGTGACCCCTAAAAAACCACGCCAGCCGGAGTTGGTGAAGCAGATGCGCGACTGGCTATTGTCTCAGGTCTGAAGCGTCGCCGCGATGGTCTCGATCCGGCCGCGCAACCAGCGATGTGCCGGATCATTGGCCGACCGCTGATGCCAGACCATGTAAATCGATACCGGATCACATTCGAACGGCAACGGTGCGCAATCCAGATCGGCCAGCGGACCCTGTTTCATCAGCGCCGTATCGGTTGAGATCAGATCGCTGCCTTTCACGAAGGGCGGAATTGCGTTGAAATGCGGCAAGGTCACGACTGGTGGCCTGATTTGGCTCTGATCTACCCCGCGCATCACGGCACGGGCGTTGCGGCCATCGGTAAAGCGCACTTCGACATGGTCACTGTCGCAATAAGCCCGCCAGTTCTGTGGAGGGTCCCGGTGCGCAGCGTCGTAGAACACCATAAGCGGGCTGGTCACCAGCCGTTTCTGAAAGATATCCGGCCCATCCGGTGGAAGTGGAGTTAGCATCAACTGGCACCGATCGCTCCGTAGTAGGTCCGGGTCGGGAACGCCCGAGGGGATGAACTCCATCCGCAGCCGGACCCCTTCGGCCCTTGCCGTTAGCAGCAGGCCGGGAAAGATCAGCTCTCGCGGCATATCATTCGCGGCGATCTTGACCTCTATCTGTTCGGACAGCGGATCAAACGGGCGCTCTTCCGTGAGGGCGCGCATGTTATCCAACACGCGTTGAACCGGCTCTTTCAACGACAAAGCGCGTTCGGTCGGGGTCAGCCCCTGACCAGAGCGTACAAACAGCGGATCACCCAGTACCTGCCGCAACCTGCCCAGCGTATGGCTGATGGCTGATTGTGTCACGCCCAGCCGATCAGCGGCTTTTGAAACCGAGTTCTCCTCGAGTATCGTCAGAAATACTCTTAGGACTTTGCCATCCAGATCGGTGAAATCAATTTTCCTCATACCATCTATGATTATTCATGAGTGGATTTGGTGTCCATGCCGGGTTAGGGGGAGGGCAGCAAGCAGGAGGCGCGCGATGGGGACCCGCTTTTTTTCAGACAAGAACCGACCCGTTCACATGGGGCCATACCCCCTGGAACGGTTGGCGCGGCAGGATCGGATACCCGACCTGACCGTGGTTTCCCCCATGCGCAGCCTCAGCTTTCATCGGCCTGATCAGCCCGAAAGCATCGTAAACGCGATGGGTGAGTTTCAGGCGATGATGGACGCGATCCGCGATGGGTTCGTGAATCCGGTCGCCTCGGAAATCCCCGCTGACCCTGTTGATCGCGCCACCCACCTGAAAGCTTTCGGCTATTTCAACGATGCATCGATGATGGGCTGCGGACCGCTTTCTTCTGGCGCGATGCTGCCCGAGCCGCGGCGCAATCCGGATATCGACCGGCTGGCCCATGCACTTAAGACGCGGCAGACCAAGACGCTGGCGTCGGGCATCGATGTGATCATGGCCGATCTGAAGGAAAGCATGGAGGCCTCCCCCAAGCCCATCGGCAGCCATCGCCACGCAATCGTGTTTCTGTATGAATTCAACCGCGACCCTGACCCTTCGGAGCCGGGGGCCGATTGGATCGCTGATGCGCAGGATCACCGCGCCTGTCTGTTGGCCACCGAGAATGCGGTGGTGATCGCCAACTACATCCGATTGCTGGGTTTTGACGCGCGGGCGCATTCGGCGATGTCGTCCGAGGTTGATCTCGACAAACTGGCTGTGGCGGCAGGTCTGGCTTCGGTGGAGGACGGTGAAGTCGTTGTGCCGTGGCTCGGCAAACGCTTTGGGCTTGCCGCTGTCACCACCGAAATGGAAATTGGGCACGACCGCCCGCTTTGCCCCATGGCGGAACAACCGTGGTTCCGCACGCAAGGCCCGGCGTGGTGGCTGGGGGCGGGGTTTGCGAAGAATGCGCTGAATCGCGACCCTTATGCCAAACGCCGGTATGTCGACGGTGCACATCCGTTTGAAAACCTTAAACGCGTTGATCGTCCCACGACCTATATCGACGAGGAAAACGTCGCCCGTGTCCCCAAACGAGCCGATATGTTCGCGCGTGCGCAATTCGGTGACATGGGCAAAAACCTGCAGGAGGCGGCCAAGGGCGGGTATTATGTCCGAAAGGCGGCGCCCAGCTTTGCGCAGCGCCGTGCGCTGGGCGCGTTTGTCCTGTTGCAGGATGGCGAAAGCGCTGACCTCACCCAAACATCGGATGCCGACCGAAACGCGGCCAACATCAAGGCCGCGACCTATTTTCTGGGCGTCGATGCCGTTGGCCTCAGCCGGTGCCCGGAATGGAGCTGGTATTCCCACGACGCGACCGGCGAGGAGATCACCCCACCTCACGATCAGGCCATCAGCATGATCATCGATCAGGGTTACGAAACGATGGAAGGCGCCAGCGGTGACGATTGGATCAGCGTGGCCCAGTCGATGCGGGCCTATCTGCGGTTTTCGCTTCTGGGCGGCGTGATCGCGCAGCAGATCCGCAATCTCGGCTACAAGGCAAAGGCCCATACGGTGATGGATGGGGAGGTGTTGCAGCCACCGCTGTTGTTGCTGTCGGGGCTGGGAGAGGTCAGCCGGATCGGAGAGGTCATTCTGAACCCCTACCTTGGCCCACGCCTGAAATCCGGCGTGGTGACAACAGATATGCCAATGGCGCATGACAAACCCATCGACTTTGGCCTGCAGACCTTTTGTGAGGCTTGCAACAAGTGCGCGCGGGAATGCCCGTCCGGCGCGATCACCGCCGGGCCGAAGCTGATGTTCAACGGCTATGAAATCTGGAAATCCGACAGCCAGAAATGCGCGACCTACCGGGTTACGACGCCAGGCGGGGCGATGTGTGGGCGCTGCATGAAAACCTGTCCGTGGAATCTTGAAGGCATCTTCAAGGAACGCCCGTTCCGTTGGGCTGCGATGAGTTTCCCAAAAGCGGCTCCGGCGTTGGCGAAATTGGATGATGCGGTCGGTAATGGCGGTTTGAACGACATCAAGAAATGGTGGTGGGATATCGAGCTTGAGCCCGACGGCGCCTATCGCCCGACACGACATCCCCTGAACCGGCGCGATCTGCAAAAGGACCTCGATCTGAAATACGAGGACCAGACGCTTGCGGTCTATCCGGCCTACCTTGCGCCGCACCCGTGGCCTTACCCGTTTGCGATGGACCGCGAGGCGGGGATTGCGGCCTACGAGGCGATGCTGACCGCCGATGAATACAAGGCCCGCAAGGCTGCGGGCGATATGTCGGTCATCCACCGCTATCAGATCGCCGGGGACGCTCCGGTGATGCGGGTTGAACTGACAAAAGTCGACAAGATGACGGCCGATGTTACCAAGTACGAATTCTCGACCCTCAATGGTGCGCCGCTGCCTGAATGGACTGCGGGCGCACATCTGGACGTGCTGGTCGCGCCCGAGTTTCTGCGGCAGTACTCCATGTCTGGCGACCCGTCCGATCGGACAACCTACCAGATCGGTGTGCTGCGTGAGGACGAGGGACGCGGCGGATCAGCCCTGTTGCATCGCATCTTCAGCGAAGGGCGCAAGGTTTTCATCTCGAAACCCATCAACCATTTCGAACTGGACGAGACCGCCTCGAATACCTTCCTGATGGGGGGTGGCATTGGAATTACGCCGATGATTGCCTTTGCACATCGGTTGTACGCTCTGGGCAAACCGTTCGAGCTGCATTATTCCGCCAGCACCCGCGCCGGAGCAGGGTATCTGGATGATCTGGCCGCGATGCCCTGGGCGGATCTTGTGCATTACCATTTCTCCGATGAAGGCACCCGTGCCGATCTGGATGTGATCCTTGGCGGCTATCAGGACGGCTGGCATGTCTATACCTGCGGCCCTGATCGGTTCATGGACGGCGTGATGCAGGCTGCCGAAGCGCAGGGATTCCCCGAGGAGGCGCGGCACTTGGAATACTTCTCGGTTCCCGAGCAGCCAGAATACGAGAATCACGCCTTTACCCTGAAGCTGGCAAGATCGGGCCGGGATCTGACGGTGCCAGCCGACAAGGACGCGGCTCAGGTTCTGAACGAGGCGGGGATTCACGTCGATGTCAAATGCTCGGACGGTATCTGCGGCGTCTGCAAATGCGGTGTGATCTCGGGCGACATCGAACATCGTGACTTTGTTCTGTCGAACAAACAGCGTGAGGATGCGATCATCCTGTGCCAAAGCCGCGCTGCGGAAAAAGATGGCGTGATCGAGATCGACCTCTGATCAACGTCTGAATCCGACATACCTGCACCAAAAAATAGGTCGTGCTTGCCATGGACGAAGTGCGGTTGCTGCACTAACGTCCCTCTCAAAACCCAGTGAATCCTGATCACAGGTGCGAGGTACTTTCATGGATTATCACAGCCCCGCCAGTTTTGCCGAAGCCTCGGCGCTGGCAGAAAATGCAACGGGTATCACGCGGTTTCTTGCGGGCGGCACCGATGTTCTGGTGCAACTGCGCTCGGAATTGGTGACGCCTGATACACTGATCGATATCAAGAAGATAGATGGTGTACACGACGTCACCCGCAACGCCGACGGCAGTTGGACGCTGGGCGTTGCGGTGACTGGTGCCGAGATGAGTGAACACCCGGAGCTCGGCCGCGATTGGCCCGGCGTGGTCGAGGCGATGGATCTGATCGGCTCGACGCAGGTGCAAGGGCGTGCGACGCTGACCGGCAATCTTTGCAACGGCTCTCCTGCAGCTGATTCCGTGCCCGCCATGGTGGCGGCGGGGGTCACGCTGAGCGTCACCGGCCCCGGTGGTACACGTGAAGTGGCCGTCGAAGATATTCCAACCGGCCCCGGCAGAACCTCGCTGGTCAGGGGTGAGGTGATTTCAGCGGTCAACATCCCGGCACGTGGCGAAAACGGCGGGGATGCCTATCAGCGGTTTATCCCCCGGACCGAAATGGACATTGCCGTTGTCGGCGTCGGTGTGAACCTGCGCCTTGATGGTGATACCATTGCCGAGGCGCGCGTGTCTTTGGGGGCCGTTGCGCCCACGGTCTTGCTGGTCAAAGATGCGGCCCGGGCCATTGTTGGAACCGCGCTGGATGACGCCGCGCTGGAGGCGTTGGCCGCTGCCGCGTCAGCCGCGTGTAACCCGATTGACGACAAACGCGGTACGATTGAGTTCCGCACAGAGGTCGCTGGCGTGCTGGCCAAGCGCACCGCCAAAGTCGCCTATGCCCGTGCCAAGGGAGAACAAGCATGAGCAAGCTCCACGTTACGACCACCGTCAACGGCGATGAGGTCGAATATCTCTGCGATCCGCGCGAAACCCTGTTGGATTGCCTGCGGGACAAGCTGAATCTGACCGGCGCGAAAGAGGGCTGCGGCACCGGTGACTGCGGCGCGTGTTCGGTGACTGTCGATGGGCGTCTGGTCTGTTCCTGCCTGATGCTGGGTGTCGAGGCCGACGGTAAGCAGATCGAAACGGTCGAAGGGATTGCCGACGGGGATGTTCTGCATCCGCTGCAGAAAAAGTTCATCGAATACGCCGCCCTGCAATGCGGTGTCTGCACTCCGGGCGTGCTGGTTGCTGCGAAGTCCTTGCTTGAGAAGAACCCCGATCCAACCGAGGAAGAGGCTCGATACTGGCTGGCGGGCAACCTGTGTCGCTGCACCGGGTATGACAAGATCATCCGTGCCGTGATGGATACGGCGGCTGAACTGCGGGAGGCTTCGTAATGGCACTCGACGATCGTAAATCCATCTTCAGTTTTGTTGGAACCCGTCCCGATCGCCCGGATGGGTTGGACAAGGTTACGGGGCGTGCCAAGTTCGGGGCGGATATGTCTGCGCCCGGTATGCTCCATGGTGCGATCCTGCGCTCGCCTCACGCACATGCGCGGATCGTTAAGATCGATGCGTCAAAGGCCGAAGCGCTCAAGGATGTGAAGGCCGTTGTCACGCGTGCGGACTTCGCAGATGTCCCGTTCAAGCCCGGACTGGAAGGTGAATTCTATAACGTGCTCGAAAACGTTATGGCCGGTGAAAAAGCGCTTTATGACGGCCACGCGGTTGCAGCCGTAGCCGCAACCTCCGCGTTGGCTGCCCGAGATGCGCTGAAACTGATCGAGGTGGAGTATGAAATCCTGCCTCATGTCACCGATGTCGACAAGGCAATGGCCCCGGACGCGCCGGTGATCCGAAAAGGCGCGGCGGACTATTCGGTGCCCGCGGGGATGCATCCGAACGTCGTGCGCTATCACGAAAGCGGTCATGGCGATGTCGAAGCTGGTTTTGCCGAGGCCGACCTGATCATCGAAGACAGTTTCACCACAGAGGCCACCCATCAGGGCTATATCGAGCCCCATGCCTGTCTGGCGTCGCTGGGCATGGATGGCAAAGGAGAGTTGTGGTGCACCACTCAAGGTCACTGGATCGCCCAGAAGACCTGCGCCGCACTGCTGGGGATCGAGACTTCGCAGTTGCGGGTGACCGCGTCCGAGATTGGTGGCGGGTTCGGCGGCAAAACCACGGTGTTTATCGAACCGGTTGCGCTGGCGCTGAGCCGCAAGGCCAACCGCCCGGTCAAGCTGGTTATGAATCGCTCCGAAGTGTTCAGGGCCACCGGGCCGACCGCCTCGGCCTCGATGGATATCAAGATCGGCATGAAGAAGGACGGCACCATCACGGCGGCGGAAGGGATATTCCGTCTGCAGGGCGGCGCGTTCCCCGGCGCACCGGGCGACATGACCGCCATGTGCGCCTTTGCGCCCTATGATCTGACCAACGTCCGGCAGGTGGGTTATGATGTAATGGCCAACCGTCCGAAACAGGCCGCCTATCGCGCACCCGGCGCGCCGATGGGGGCGTTTGCGGTGGAGTCCGTGCTGGATGAGTTGTGCAATCAGTTGGGCCTCGACCCTGTCGATGTACGGCTGAAAAACGCCGCTGCCGAGGGGTCCAAGGCCAGCTATGGCCCGACCTATGAGCGTATCGGCCTTGTCGAAACGCTTGAGGCTGCCAAGGCGCACCCGCACTATTCTGCGCCGCTGAAACCGGGGCAGGGGCGCGGGATTTCCTGCGGTTTCTGGTTCAACCACGGTGGCGAAACCAGCGTCTCGCTGGCCTTGTCCGAGGACGGTTCAGCGCAGGTCATGGTCGGCACACCCGATATTGGCGGCTCGCGCGCGTCCATGGCGCTGATGGCGGCCGAGGTTCTGGGCATTCCCTACGAAAATATCCGGGTGACTGTCGCAGATACGGCCTCATTGGGCTATAACGACGTGTCCCACGGCAGCCGCGTGACCTATGCCAGCGGGCTGGCCACGATCAAGGCGGCGCGGCACGCGGTCGAAAAACTATGTGAACGCGCGGCGGTCAAATGGGGTATTCCGGTCGAGGCGGTGAAATGGGAGAACGGCTGCGCAGTGCCCTCGGGCCCCAATGCGGGCGATTTCGACCCGTTGCCGCTGGCGGATATCACCGCTGATATGGGCGCAACCGGTGGCCCGATCTCGGGTCATTTCGAAGCCACCCCGGAAGGCGCAGGGGTATCCTTCGGCACTCATATCGTGGATGCCGAGGTTGATCCCGAGACCGGCAAAACCAGCATCACGCGCTACACGGTCATTCAGGATGCCGGCAAGGCGATTCACCCCACCTATGTGGAGGGTCAGTATCAGGGCGGCGCTGCGCAGGGCATCGGCTGGGCGTTGAACGAGGAATATATCTATGGCGACGATGGCCGCCTGCAGAACTCGATCTTCCTCGACTACCGCATCCCGGTCGCCAGTGACTTGCCGATGATCGACACGGTAATTGTCGAGGTTCCGAACCCTGGCCACCCGTTCGGCGTGCGTGGTGTGGGTGAAACCGGCATCGTGCCGCCTCTGGCAGCTATCGCCAACGCGGTTTCAAACGCAGCGGGTGTGCGGATGAAGCAACTACCGATGTCACCGCCGCGCATTCTGGCGGCGCTTAAGGAAAAATGATTCAGGTGCACCTCTGGTCCAGCCTCCGGTCTCTGACCGGAGGTCAGCAGGTGGTCGAAGTCGAGGCGGCTACCACGGGGGAGCTGTTGAGAGAACTGGTGCGCCTGTATCCCCGGTTGCAGGCCCCAGTTGATGCTGGCGTCTCGGTCGCCGTCGACGGGCGTATCATCGCAACCGGGTTGTCTGAACCGATCCCGGAAGGCGCTGAAGTTTACCTGATGCAGCGCCTAAGGGGCGGTTGAGTTGGGCTGAACCTCGCTCTACGCGAAATTGCGCGACAGGATGAACGCGCTGCATTGTTCGGTCAGATCCTGAAACCGCGACCGCTCGCGGATGTACAGATACACCTGCCTTCTATCCTGCAGGTCCGATATCGGGCGGAACGAAACCGCTTCCGGCAAGAATTCAGTAACTGCTTGCGGCAGCACTGTTATCCATTGCCCTGTCCGTACGAGGGTGACCAGAGAATGCGTGTTGTGAATTGTGATCTCAGCGTTTTCGATGGCAGTTCGGAACGCTGCTGTCCGAATGAGGTCGCAAAGAGTATTTCTTACGAATGGCGCTGTCGGGATGTCGGCGATGCTCAGCGGTTCTGCCCGTGTGATCAGGGGATGATCCGAGGCTGCGACAAGACCAAAGGGGTCCTGAAACAGCGGTATAGTCCGGACCCCGTTCAACGGATGATAGCCGGACGCGATGCCAATATCAGCCTGATCCTGGGCGATGGCATCCAATACCTGCTGGGTATCGGAATCTCGCAATTCGATTTTCAAGCCCGGGAACTCTTGCGTCATGTGGTCCAGCAGCGGCGGAAAGATCAAGGCGCCAACAGAGGGAACTGAAACGATGCGGATCAGACCCTGCTGGGCCTGTGCTGCAGCTTCGATGTTCTGAACAGCCTGATCGTATTGCCGCACCTGACGTAAGCCGAGATCGAATACCTGCTCGCCCAACGGTGAGAGCTGGTTCTTGCGCTCGCCCTCGAACAGTTTCTTGCCCAGATGGTCCTCGAGTTGCTTCAGCGTCATCGAAACGGCCGATTGCGTGCGACCAAGACGGTCGGCGGCGTCGATCAGATTACCGGTTTGCGCTACGGCGCAGAAGCACCGCAGCATTTCGATCTTGATGGCCATACTTCAGATTCCTTGAAGTCTGCTTAAGTTATTTGAGTTTGACTGATGCGTCCTCAAAAATCCATCCTGTGACAAACGAATTCTGACTCTGGGGCGCATTGTGACCAAACTGAACCTGATCGCTGGCGAATGGCTGGCGGGCGAAAGCGAAATCGAAAACCGCAACCCTTCTGATCTGAGCGATCTGGTCGGCATGTTCGCGCAAGCCAGCGCCGACCAGCTTGAGGCGACGCTTGATCAGGCGCGGGTCGCGCAGACGGAGTGGGCGGCTTATGGGCTGGAACGTAAGCAAGCCGTTCTGAACGCAATCGGCAACGAGTTGATGGCCCGTGCCGAGGAATTGGGCACGCTGCTGGCTCGTGAAGAGGGCAAACCGCTGGCCGAAGGCAAGGGCGAGGTCTATCGCGCGGGCCAGTTCTTTACTTACTATGCCGCCGAATGCCTGCGTCAGATCGGCGAGAATGCCGATTCCGTCCGTCCGGATATCGAGATCGACGTACGGCGCGAGGCTGTGGGCGTAGTCGCAATTATCAGCCCTTGGAACTTCCCCACCGCGACGGCGTCATGGAAAATCGCACCAGCGCTCTGCTATGGCAACGCAGTCGTTTGGAAGCCTGCCAATATCACGCCTGCCTCAGCAGTGGCTCTGACCGAAATCATCGAGCGGCAGGATATCCCCAAGGGTCTGTTCAGCCTTGTAATGGGCTCAGGGCGGAGCATTGGCCAACGTCTGGTCGAAAGCCCGAAGGTCAACGCGATTTCCTTCACCGGCTCAGTTCCGGTCGGCAAGGGCATCGCCTCTGCAGCCATTCAGAACCTGACCAAGGTGCAGATGGAGATGGGGTCGAAAAACGCTTTAGCGGTTATGGACGACGCCGATCTGGACCTGGCGGTGACGCTTGCGCTGGGCGGCGCGTTCGGCGGTACCGGTCAGAAATGCACCGCCTCGTCGCGTCTGGTGGTGCACGCAGGCATCCACGATGCTTTTGTTGAGAAACTGGTCGCTGGCGCACAGGCGATGAAAGTAGGTCATGCGCTGGAAGAGGGTACCCAGATGGGACCTGTCGTCAGCCAACAGCAACTGGGCGAGAACCTCGCTTATGTTGATCTGGGCAAATCCGAAGGCGCGGAACTGGCTTGTGGTGGTCAGCGTTTGGAGATGCCGCATGACGGCTTCTACATGTCGCCGGGCGTGTTCCTGAACACAAATAACGACATGCGCATCAACCGCGAGGAGATGTTTGCGCCCCTGACCAGCGTCATCAAGGTCGGCAGCTATGACGAAGCGTTGAGCGTGGTCAATGACACCAATTTCGGTCTGACTTCGGGCATTGTCACCAAATCTCTGGCACGTGCCACTCACTTCCGCCGCACTGCACGCACGGGGGTTGTCACTGTCAATCTGCCCACCGCAGGCACCGATTATCACGTCCCGTTTGGTGGTCGCGGCGACAGCTCTTACGGTCCGCGTGAACAGGGCAAGGCAGCAGCGGAGTTCTACACCACCGTTAAAACTGCCTATATCAGCGCAGGTCCCGTCTGATGCTGATCGACGGGCTGCAATATGCCAACTGGTCGGAGAAGATCTTCCGCCAACTGCGCGAAGGGGGCGTGGACGCGATCCACGTCACCATCGCCTATCATGAGAATTTCCGCGAAACGGTTCTGAACTTCGAGAAGTGGAACCGCTGGTTCGAACAATACCCGGACCTGATCATGAAAGGCCGCTGGGCCAGCGATATCGACACGGCGCGCGAAACCGGACGGACGGCTGTGTTCTTTGGGTTTCAGAACCCCAGCCCCATCGAAGACGATATCGGTCTGGTTGAAATCCTGCACGATCTGGGTGCACGCTTCATGCAGTTGACCTATAACAACCAGTCTCTGCTGGCGACGGGTTGTTATGAGGCCGAAGACACTGGCATCACCCGTATGGGCAAACAGGTGATCAAGGAAATGAACCGCGTGGGGCTGGTGGTTGACATGAGCCATTCGGCGGATCGTTCGACCATCGAAGCGGCTGAGATTTCGGAACGTCCCATCGCCATCACTCATGCAAACCCGCACGAATGGTCTCCGGCCCTGCGCAACAAGCGGGATGACGTGATCCGCGCGGTGACGGAAAAAGGTGGGATGCTGGGCTTTTCGGTCTATCCTCATCACCTGAAGGACAAGTCCGACTGCACATTGGAAAGCTTTTGCGAGATGATCGCCCGCACCGCCGACAAGTACGGGGCGCAGCATTTGGGGATTGGGACCGATCTGTGTCAGGACCAACCCGACAGCGTGGTCGAATGGATGCGCGTCGGGCGCTGGACGAAAGAGATCGACTACGGTGAAGGCTCGGCTTCGAATGCCGGGTTCCCGCCGATGCCGAACTGGTTCCGGGACAATCGGGATTTTGGCAATATCGAGCAGGGGTTGCGCGATGTCGGCATGAATGCCGAGGAGGTCGCCGGCATCATGGGGCGCAACTGGTATCGGTTCTTCGCCGAGAACTTTGGACCGCAAAACCCATGAACACTGCGCACCCAAATATCGAGCGTCGCGATCCCTCAATGGTGATGCGCCTTTCGCGTCTGGGTTCGCTTCACCAATGCCGTCTCAGCTTCATGCGCCAGCTCACCCGCCGGATGGCCGCCGAGCAGTGGGAATTCTCGCGTCCCGTTTTTGATATTGACGACAAAGGCGTGGGTCATGCGGTCTATTCAGTACAAGGCCCCGATCACACCTATTCTCTGGTTGCCTTTGCTCACGATCTGCCACCCGATCAACGCTCGGATCGGGTGATCGCCGAGGCTTGGGATGCCACCTTTGCCCTGTTCGACGGTGTGCCCACCGCAGATGATATCGAACGCCTGTCGCAGAACGTACCGTTGCAGGAGGCAGGTCGCGTGAGCGAAAGCGAGCTGTCGCTGTCGCGTGCCAACCGCTCGGTCCGGCTGTGGGCGCATGTGGTCGACCGGCTGGCCGCGGGTCAGCAGCCGGATCTCGAACAGATCTACAAGGTCGGGTATCTGATGCGGACGACCGCGGTCTACGGATCAGGCAAGTTCGGCGCAGCGGATCGGGAAACGATCGCGGATCGCCCGGAAACCAACGGTCCGTTTCAGGCCGAGATGCTGTCGGTTTACCTGACCCGGGTATTTGTACGCGATCTTGTGCAGCACATGGCGGCAGCCAAGGGCGGCGCGCAGACCGCGCAGCTGAACCCGCAAATTGCCCGCTGGTTGGGTATCGGCAACTCGACGGGGCTGGGAATGGCGCCTTTCATCGTCAACCACCCGATCCTGTTCAACAACTGGATTATGGTGCGCGAAGAGGCCATTGCCCGGGTTCGTTCCCTTCAGACGGCGTCGGACGCCGAAGCCGCTCATTTCCGCGAGGTGTTCGAGCGCAGCAAACTGTCGATCTCGTGGTGGCAGTCCGAGCACCCGATCCAGATCGAGAAGCTTGCCGCACTGACTGCTGACCTGCACGCGATTTCAGCGTATCTCGGCCAGACCGACCTGTCAGAAAATCGGCCCTGGGACCGTCTGATCCTCTGGTCTCAGACCGCGCTCGGCGAAGAAGGGCAGGAATTGCTTGGCTCTCTGATCCTCGAACCTTACGGCGATCTGGTTGATGGGCTGAGCAGTTGCATGGCCGACAGCAACAGCAGTGCGCACGTGATCGATGGTGTGATGCCGGTCGATACGGTACGTGACCTGATCCATACCAGCTTTGGCTGGGCGCTGGATCTGGATTGGGACGCCCACGAGCACTGCGCACGCGCCTGGTATGTATCCGAAGAAAAGCTCGAACCCCGACTGGGTGAACGGTTTGACGAACCGATAGCCGACTATGAACAGCCACTCGCCCCGGCGCGTGATGCGGCGCTTGCCTATAAGGCACTGGCGGATTGGTCGGGTGACGCTCTGATTGCCGACTTCCTGTTGCGCCACCCCGAACATCGTCACACAGTGCGCCGCGCACAAATGAGCCGTGTCGCGCCCTATGGCGAAATCCGTGACAACACGATTGGTGCGGACGTCCTGCCCATCGACATGTTGCGGGCCAAATTGTCGTTCTTCGGCGCCACTCACTTCGATCCCCGGTCGGACCGTTGGGTGCGCATCTGCATGTATGCAGGTGCACCTTATCCGGAGGAACTGACCACGGAAAGCGCCGATCTGTGGGTCTACCCGGAGCTTGCGCGATGAGTTTTTCCCTGAACGAGGTCGAAGCCACGGCAAAACGTGCAGCGCGCGGTGCGGGATACGCCTGGGGTGTGGCTGAAGAGGCCGCAAAGGCGACCCGCTGGCTTTGCGCGCAGGGGATTGACGGCGCGGCAGAACTGACTCGGCTGCTGGAACACGGGTTCGCAGGTTCTGTGGGCGCGCATGTTCCGACAGATTTGCGGGGCGAATGGACCGGGGCCGGCGTTCTGTGCCCGCTGATGACCGGGGCTTTGCTGTCGGATCGATCCGATCTGCTGCAATCGGGTTCGATCAGGATCAGACAGCTTGCATCGCCTCTGCTGCTAATGCCCTTCGCGGCCCATGCCGCGCGCAGCCGGAAGGCGATCGTCAGCGTTTCCGCCGGTGATTTCCTAGCTGCAACCGATGGGGCGCAGCTTTTAATGAAAAACCAATGCCCCGCCCGGGTTGATCTCATTGAGGTTGCATTGGGTGGGTGCCTGACCGCGCCGCTTGCGCGGAAGACACGCGCGGTGCCTGATCCGTCGGCCTGGAAGACACTCAACCGCTTTGCCCATCGCACCTACGCCCCGGCAACCGAGGAATCTCGCCTGCTCGGCGCGGGGGCCGGACTTTCTGACAACGACTGAGAAAGAGACTGATATGATCGAAACCCGCACCCTGTCGCTTGCTGAAATCGAGGACCTGTCATTCCGGGCGCTGATGGCTGCGGGAACGAGCGAAGAAAACGCGCGCCCCTTGGCGGTTGCAACCGCCGCGACCGAGGCAGATGGGGTCGCCAGCCATGGTCTGGCCTATATCCCGATCTACTGTGAGCATGTTCAGTGCGGCAAGGTGGATGGCACGGCGAAGCCGGTTCTGGCGCAGCCGCGCCCCGGCGTCGTAACGGTCGATGCGGCCACCGGATTTGCGCATTCAGCTATTGATGCGGGGTTCGAGGCGCTGATCCCCGCCGCGCGCAGTCAGGGGATTGCCGCGCTTGCGATCCGAAACAGCTACAATTGTGGCGTGCTGGGTTACCATACCTACCGGCTGGCGCAGGCCGGATTGGTTGGCCTGGGCTTCACCAACGCTCCGGCGTCGATCGCCCCTTCCGGAGGGGCAAAGCCAGTGGTGGGAACCAATCCGTTTTCCATTGCGGCACCGGGTTCGGACGGGCAGCCAGCGCTGCTCATCGACCAGAGCGCCAGCACCATCGCCAAAAGCGAGGTCATGAAACACGCCCGCGACGGCAAGCCGATCCCGGTGGGCTGGGCGCTGGACGCTGACGGCAATCCGACCACTGACCCGAATGTCGGGCTCAAGGGGTCGATGGCTCCGTCTGGGGGATACAAGGGCGTCGGCGTGGCCCTGCTGACCGAAGTTCTGGCCGCCGCGCTGACTGGGGCGACACTGGGTATTCACGCCTCACCTTTTTCGGGGACCGCTGGCGGCCCCCCGAAGACGGGTCAGTTTTTCATCGCGATTGACGCATCTGCGACCGCAAATGACGCATTTTCGACCGGAATTGTCGATCTTGTCGAAGCGATCCGGTCGCAGGAAGGCGCACATTTGCCCGGTGACGGTCGCCGGGCAAAGCGTATGGCGGCAAAATCCGATGGTGTCGCTGTCAATGTAGCGACGCTTGCAAAAATTGAGGCCCTGCTCGTGTAGGGCCTTGTGGCGCAATTCCAGGACGCCGGTGAAGACCATCCTGGAAATCGGGACACGTGCGAACAGGGAGGAAACACATGTCAATGAAGGAACCTTTCACCGATCTTGATATCAAGCGGTCATCGGGTGGGTTTTATGAAGGCCACAGCGTCGCGATTGCCTTGCTCAGCAAGTCGATCATGGTTGCGCTTGTCATCTGGGCACTGGTCTGGCCCGCAAACGCGAATGGTGTTCTGGGAAGCCTGAACTCGCGTCTGCTGGAAGACTTCAACGCTTTCTATATCATCATCGTGGGCTTCTTTGCCTTTTTCCTGTTTGTCGTGGCGGTGCTGCCACAAACCGGAAAGCGGCTTATGGGCCCCGAGGGTGAAAAACCTGAATTCTCGGATTTCTCCTGGTTCTCGATGATGTTCGGCGCTGGTCTCGGTGTCGGTCTGATGGTTTTTGCGACCGCTGAGCCTCTGGGCCTCTGGGGATCGAACCCGGTTGTCATCGCCGGCGATGTGGTTGGCAACACCGAAGAAGCACTGCAGTCGGGATATCGCTACACCTTCCTGCATTACGGTTTTCATGCATGGTCGATCTATGTGGTAACCGGATTGTCGCTTGCCTACTACGCATATACGCGCAACATGCCCCTGACCATCCGCACCGCGCTGACGCCGTTGTTCGGCAAGCTGATGAACGGTTTTCTGGGCCATGTGGTGGATGTACTTGGCGTGGTTGCGACCATTCTGGGTGTGTCGGTCACAATCGGCTACGGCGTTTCGCAGTTTATCGATGGCCTTTACGCCATTTCAGGTATGGAATGGATGATGGACATCGGCGGTGAAGGCGAAGCACCTGCACCAAGCACGGTTGGCCTGCTTGCGGGTCTGTTCGTGATCATGGGCTTGTCGATTGTCTCGGCGGTTTCGGGCGTTGGTCGTGGCGTCAAGTATCTGTCGAACCTGAATCTTGTGCTGTCGCTGATCCTGCTGCTGGTCTTTGTCGTCTTCGGATCGTTTCTGTTTGCGATGACGACTTATGCAACCGCATTTGTCGACTACATCCTGCACTTCATCTCGCTCAGCTTCGGGGCCTTCAACCCGCAGTCGGCGGCAGCGTTTGATGCAGCCCTGCCAAGTGAGGCTGCACCATTTGCAGACGCATTGTACAGCGGTGCGACCAACCCGTGGGGTTCGTTTGACGGGTTTAAATCCGGTCTTGAAGGCGATGCCGCGGCGCTGCCGGAATCGGTTCTTGCCTCGGTCTACGCTGCCGGTGATCCGGGTCGCCAATTCGGTTGGCAGGCAGGTTGGACCACGTTCTACTGGGCCTGGTGGATCGCGTTCTCGCCCTTCGTGGGGTTGTTCCTGGCGCGTATCTCAAAGGGTCGCTCGGTCCGTGAGTTCATCATCGGCTGTGTCTTCGCGCCAGCTCTGGTTTGCTTTGCGTGGATGACCATCCTGGGCGGCACTGCGATTGACCTCGAACTGAATGGTACTGCCGAGGGCGCAATCATCGGTGCATCGAACACCGCAAAACTGTTCGTGACCTTGCAGGAAATGATCACTGGCGGGCTACTGTCCGGTATCACGGTGATGTGCGTTGTACTGATCATGACCTTCCTGGTCACATCGGCGGACTCGGGCATTCTGGTGATGAACACCATCATGTCCGGGGGTGATCAGAATATCGGCAACAAGCACAAGATCATCTGGGGCCTGATCCTGACGGCGGTGATCGGAGCGCTGATTCTGGCTGCGGGTGAGAACAACCCCATGGACGCGTTGCGGAACGCGATGATCATCGGTGCGTTGCCGTTCACTATGGTTATGGGGCTGATGTGCGTGGCGCTCGCAAAGGCGCTTTACCGCGACGGTTTACGGCAAAAACAAGCGGCTCCGGCAGAATAAATGATGTGCCCGGGCGGTCGCGATGCGGTCGCCCGGTGCCGTTCTGAGGTTCTGAAGCTGTCTTGGTAACGCAACCGAGATGGTAATTAACCGCCTGAAAGGCCAGCGATATTAGACAGATACCTGATATAGCGACAAGAGGGTTAGGATTTCCTCCTTGTTGGGGCGGCGCTGGATACTTACCTTCGAGGGGCAGCCAACTTGTTTGCACACTGCTGACGTCAGTCTGGCCTGCGCCTGTCAGGCTCATTTCGGAAGCATAACTGTCCCAGAAGTCGAAAGCATCGGTTCTGGCTTGGCGGTATGAGACGATGGAGAGTTGACAGCGGCGGGGTTGGAATACGGTGTTGATCTGGTCGTGAGCGACAAGGAACCTTTGCGCCTGCCATGGAGATTTGAACCTACCCACCAGCTTTTTACGCTTTCGAGTGGGTCTGTGTGATCCTTCGATCCTGTTATTTAGTCAGGGTGCTGCATCTGGTGAACATACCGTATGTCCTGATTTTCGCACATTTAGCATTGGGTGGAGGGTTCACCGAGATCCTCAAATCCGATGCAGATCCAGCCTTTTTGGGGAACATTCACAGTCTGCATTCGAGCGCGTCAATAGTCAAAAGTTTGTAACAAAACCCTAGCTTTGTCCTTGTAATGAGCACAGTTTCTCGGTGATATCTAATCCCAGTTCTTCGGCCGCCATCTCTAGCGACAGCCCGTTAGCCATCGCGTATTTGGCCAGCCGCGAAGAAGCCTCGTACCCGATCTCTGGCACGAGGAAAGTTGCCATGACCAAACTACTCTCCAATGTTGTTTTGCAACTTTGAATATTAGGCTCGATTCCAGCAACGCAAAGATCCGCCAACGTGAGCATGGCACGTTTCAGGATGCGCAGCGATTGCAGAATATTCAGAATGGCAATCGGTTCCATTGCGTTCAGCTGCAGTTGGCCAGCCTCGGAAGCGAGTGTAACGGTCAGATCATTGCCAATCACCTGAAAAGCCACCTGATTCACAACTTCGGGGATCACAGGGTTCACCTTCCCGGGCATAATTGACGATCCCGCCTGAACTGCCGGGAGTCTGATTTCAGCCAACCCGGCCCGCGGACCGCTTCCAAGCAAGCGTAAGTCATTACAGATTTTGGACAGCTTCACGGCAATACGCTTCAATATCCCGGAGAAAGTGACCAAAGCTCCAAGATCAGAAGAAGCTTCTATGAAGTTGCGCGCTGGCTTTAACTCAAAGCCTGATTTTTGGCTAAGCTCTGCAATGGCCAGTTCGGAATACCCAACGGGTGCGTTGACCCCGGTGCCTATCGCGGTTCCGCCAAGATTAACCTCATGCAAGAGCTGCGAAACTTCCTTCAACCGGTCGATATCTTCCTCGATCGTGTTGGCGAAGGACCTGAATTCCTGTCCCAGAGTCATTGGGACTGCGTCCATTAATTGGGTTCGGCCCACCTTCATCACCGGATCAAGTTCCAGCGCCTTCGCCTCGAGCGTGGCACATAAATGGGATTGCGCTGCGACGAAGCTGTCAACATGAGACAAAACCGCAAGCCGCAGCGCTGTCGGATACACATCATTTGTCGATTGCGAGCGATTGACATCGTCATTGGGATGCAGATGTTCGTATTCCCCCGATGCCTTGCCCATCCTGAGCAGCGCCAGGTTTGCGATCACCTCATTTGCATTCATGTTGGTCGAGGTGCCGGCACCGCCCTGAATCATGTCGACAATGAACTCGGAATGATGATTGCCTCCGATGATGTCGTCGCAGGCGTGCTGTATGGCCTGGGCTTTCACATTGTCTATCATGCCAAGAGCATGGTTTGCCTTGCTCGCGGCGAATTTGACCTGGGCCAGCGCCGCGACCAGTTCGGGGAAATGGGCCAGAGGTTGTCCCGAAATCTGAAAGTTCTCGGACGCGCGTTTAGTATGAACGCCGTACATGGCCTGCGCCGGAATGTCCCGGCTTCCCAATGCATCGCTTTCCTGTCTCACAGCGGCTCTCCGTTTTCGGTCACGTTTATCGGGTCCTGCACCCGGGATGCGGGCTGTTGCAAGCTCGGCAGGCGCAAAAATACGTGCTTTAGATGCTATCTGACGCTTTTTAGTGATCGATTGGCGAAGCCAAGATGCAGAGCTACAAAAGGCCAACCTTCCTGGAACTCTGCTGTGATGCGCATATCGACCGGGACCAGAAGTCTCGGCTTTGCACTCAAGGGAGGTTGAAATGAACATATATAAACTCGTCGGGACATCCGCTGTATTGGGCCTGTTAGCCGGGTTTGCGTCCGCTGGGACCCTCGATGACGTGCGCGCGAACGGCAAGGTTGTTTGCGGTGTACACTTCGGTTTGGCTGGATTTGCCGCGCCTGATGATGAAGGTAATTTCCAAGGGCTGGATGTTGATATTTGTCGGGCAGTTGCAGCGGCCGTGTTTGGCGATCCGGACGCGGTCGATTACACATCGGTAACAGCGAAAACCCGGTTTACCGCACTCCAGGGCGGCGAAATCGACATGCTGTCGCGCAACACAACCTGGACCTACAATCGCGATACGGCTCTGGGTTTGGATTTCACTGGCGTCACCTATTACGATGGTCAGGGCTTCATGGTCCGCAAGGACCTCGGTGTTTCAAGCGCAACCGAGCTGGACGGGGCGACGGTCTGCACGTCGACCGGGACAACAACCGAGCTGAACCTCAAAGACTATTTCGATGCCAACAACATGGCTTACAAGGTTGTGGCTTTTGAAAAAGAAGCCGAAGTCGTTGCCGCCTACGAAGCGGGTCGTTGCGATGTCTATACGACTGACGCCTCCGCATTGGCTGCGGCGCGGGTTCAACTTGCAAACGCGGACGAGCACATGATCCTGCCGGAGATCATCTCGAAAGAGCCTCTCGGTCCGGTTGTGCGTCAGGGTGATGATCAATGGGGAGACATCGTTCGCTGGTCACTCTGGGTGATGGATACCGGTGAAGAACTGGGGATCACCTCTGAGAATGTCGATCAGATCAAAGCCGACACCAACAGCCCGGAAATCAAACGTATTCTTGGTGTTGAAGGCGACATCGGGGAGCCGCTGGGACTGAGCAACGACTTCGCATATCAGATCCTAAAAAGCGTAGGCAACTATGGCGAGTCGTATAATCGTCACGTTGGGCCAGACACTCCGTTGGGTCTGGAACGTGGCCTGAACGACACTTGGAAAAACGGCGGACTTCGCTACGCGGCCCCCATTCGCTAATCCCCTCCCCGAACTGCCTCGGAACAAATTGGTTCCGGGGCCTTTTTTCCGACAAGGACATAAAATGGAATTTCTCCCCCGTAGTGAACGCCGCAGAATCGGCCTCATTGCCGGATCAGGGCCCGAGGCCGGCGCTGATCTGTGGATGAAGGTCATTGAAGAAACCAAGGACCTTATGGGTGAAAAATACTTGGGGGATTTGGACGGCCCTCGCGTGAGGATCATATCCTCCCCTATTTTGGGCCTATCCATGGAGTTGGAAACAAACGACGTTGCAGTCTGGCCAGAGTTGGAACGGGTCTTCACGGATCTGGCCAGCCAGACAGACTATATCGCTATCGCGTGCAACACCTTGAACTACTACGAACGGCAGATCAAGGCGGACCCCAGAGAAGCGGAGTTGGTGTCGGTGGGTGATGTTGTCGAAGACTACCTGCGTCGTGAAGAGCACAGCTGTGTCGCGCTTTTGGGTGCTGCGCCGGTCAGCAAGATGGACAGCTGGTCCGCCTATCACAGGTTGTCCAATGAGTTTGAGGTGGAGATCCCAGAGAACCCTGCGGAACTGCACCAGATCATTTATGACGTCAAACGACTTGGAGGAGGCGACCCGAACGTCATCAAACGGTTCGAAGCACTGATCGGCACACTTCAGAGCGACATCGTTTTGCTGGCATGTACCGAACTGCCTCTGATTGAGTTGGAAAGCGATGAGAAAACTTTGGTAGATGTTACCCGTCTTCTGGCTAGAAACCTTGTTGAAAAATCGTTCTGTAAGGCTGAGTGAACATTGAAAACACTTGTTATCCATACCGGCGGAACCATTGGAATGGTTCAGACGCAAATGGGCTATGCACCTGAATTGGGCATCGTCGAAGATTGCCTGAACGAATTGCATAGCCAGGGCAGGATAGAAGGCCAATATGATCTTGTTGTCTCAGACCCTTTGATCGACAGCGCCAACGCGTCACCTAAAGACTGGAACTGGATAACTTCTCAGATCGAAAAAAACTATGATAATTATAACGCCTTTATGATCACCCATGGGACAGACACTCTGTCCTTTACAACTTCCGCGCTCAGTTTCGCACTAGAGGGTCTTGGAAAACCCGTTGTTGTAACCGGCTCCATGCTCCCACTCACGGTCCAACATAATGATGGGTTGGGCAATCTGACCGATGCCATGAATGCTGCCCTCAGGGCGGAAGCTGGTGTCTGGGTTCAGTTTGCCGGGCAGCTCTTGCATGGAACCAGAGTGCGGAAGTCACATTCAACTGCGTTTGACGCATTTCACGCATCTCCGACAAATTTGCCTCCAAAAAGAGATGGGGACAGTTTTAGGGTGCAGCAGTTTGGCGAATACGACATTCCGGTATTAGCTGTTGCGCCCGGTATGTCGGGCAGTGTCGCCGAATATTGTGCCGCGCGCGCCAATGGTATTGTTCTTCGCTGCTATGGATCAGGAACACTGCCTGAAATACCCGGCCTCTACACCGCTCTGGAATTGGCAGCCAAACGTGAAATTCCCGTGGTCGCGGTAAGCCAGTGTTCCGAAGGTGGTATTTCCTTGGGAACGTATGCTGCTGGCGCAATACTGAAAGACGCCGGGGTGATTGATGGGCGCGATGCGACGGTCGAGGCATCTTACGCCAAACTCATGTATGCATTGAGTAAGTTTTCAACGCCTAAAGCTCAATTTGAGTTCCTCGAACGCTCGGCTTGCGGCGAGTTTTCCTGACGCCACCCATTCAGTTCGGGGCGGCTTCCAGCAGGTGAGTGCCCTCTCTGAGTGATCCGCTGATCATCTTGCGAACCTCTGCGGGAATCTGCTCCGCCTCTGCATCGAATAGCCCGCAGATATCCAACGATTTGCGCAGATCGACACTTGTCCCCAGAAACTGCATCACGATCTGCGTCGCCGAAGGGGGGCGTGTCGCCTGTGCGGCCACTCCGGACATGATGCCACTCAGAAAGCGAATTCGATTGGTATAACTTGGATACAAGATAATCTGGATCGCTTCGTTGCATGTCAGTGTTTCCATAGCGGTAATGAACAAGCGATCACCAAGAGTGAAGCACGCCCCTTCATATTTGCAGGTGAATCCGCCGTGACCGCGCTTGCCGATGACTTCGAGCGTTTTGATGTTCATGCTGAATGGGGTGCGATAGATTTTGCTCAGCCCTTTCAGTATTTTTCCTGGATTGGACATCGAGTTGTAGTAGGTGAAGTAGTAGCCTGCATAAGTGTCCAACTTGGACCGCGAGGCTTGTATCACTTGTTCCGCTTTCGTCATCACGATGTTTTTGTCTATCTCGACACCAACGCCCTGTGGTTTCAAGCGGATCAACTCTTTGAACTGACCATGCGGCATGAGCAGTTCCGCTTCTTCAATACCGAAGAAATCGCACATTTTGCGCATCAGTCTAAGCGAGGGCAGTGTCTGTCCGTTCAGATACCGATTGAACTGAGAGCGATTAACCCCAAGCCGACGGCAGACTTCGGCAATAGACTGGTGATAACTGCACAGCAACCTTAGATTTTCTGGTAAATCTCGTGGCATATCCTATCCTTTGCTAGTTGATGCTACTCCTAGTGCAACTAGCGTACAACCCTATCTGTCTTACCAATCGTTATTCTTCAGCTCCCCCCCTAGCGTCCTCTCGTCAAATCATCAGTGAACAGATGAACCGGAGGATGAAATGCAACTGTTGGAAAGCTTATTTGGGGTCATAGGTGACCTTACATGGGGATGGTCGCTCATCCCCATTCTCGTCATTTTTGGGGTGTTCATCACGGTTGCGACCGGATTTGTACAGTTCCGGTTCTTTAAGCGGATGTTTCGCGTCCTGAGCAAAAAGGAAGCGGACCCAAACAAGATTTCAGCGCGCGAGGCGTTGCTGGTTTCGGTCGGCGGACGCGTGGGCGGTGGTAACATTGCCGGCGTTGCAGTCGCGATCACTCTGGGCGGACCCGGTGCCGTTTTCTGGATGTGGGCAATCGCGCTTGTGGGCATGGCGACAAGCCTCGTTGAATGCTCGTTGGCGCAGCTCTACAAGCGTGCAGACGGAACGGGTTCTTACCGCGGCGGTCCGGCGCGTGCCATCCTGCATGGCCTGGGCAAGGAATACCGCTGGCTGGCAATCACCTATGCGGTCTGCCTGATCGCGGCATTCGGCATCGGCTTCAACGCATTCCAGGGCAACACTGTTGCCGGAGCTGCATATGACAGCCTGGGTATCGATCGGATGTGGACCGGCTTGTTCCTGACCGCAATCACCGGCGCAATCGTATTTGGTGGCATTCATCGGATTGCTAAAGCCGCCGATGTGGTCGTTCCGATCATGGCAATCGGATACATCGCGATGGCTCTCATCATTATAGTACTGAACATCGGTGAAGTGCCCAGCGTTCTGGCCAGCATTTTTGCCAACGCATTCGGCCTCGAAGAAGCTGTGGGTGGCGGCATGGGTGCTGCGATTGCTCAGGGTCTGCGTCGCGGCTTGTTCTCGAACGAAGCGGGTCTCGGATCTGCTCCGAACGTCGCTGCGACAGCCGAAGTACGTCACCCCGTCAGCCAGGGCATCACTCAGGCGTTTTCGGTATTCATCGACACGATCCTGATCTGTTCCTGCACAGCCTTCGTGATCCTCTTGGGCGACGTGTATGTGCCGGGTGCCGAAGACATCGATGGCGTGGCCTTGACCCAGCAATCGCTGGTTTCTCATCTGGGCGCGTGGACTCAGTACTTCCTGACTGCGGCAATCCTGTTGTTCGCTTTCAGCTCGATCATCTACAACTATTATCTGGGTGAAAACGCCATGACGGTTCTGTCAAAGAACCCGATGGCCATTCAGGTACTGCGTGTTGCCGTCATGGGGATCGTGTTGCTGGGTGCCGTCGCACCAAATGCTACTGCGGTCTTTTTCTTCTCGGACCCGATGATGGGCGTGCTGGCGCTGGTCAACTTGCTGGCGATCATGATGTTGTTCCCGATTGCGATGCGCATCCTGCGTGATTTCCGCAAGCAGCTCAGCGAAGGCGTAGAACGGCCGGTGTTGAACATCGACGATTTCGCTGATCTGGATCTGGATCCAGAAGCCTGGCCCAAGCGTGACACCAACGCGGCCTGATCGAAAGAAATACGGAAAGGAGCCGCTGCAACGTGGCTCCTTTTTTTGACGCTACTTGGCGCTCTTTCAAGGTTGGTTAGCCGCAGCAAGGAGCCCCCTAGTGAAACCCCAAATCCGGTTTCCTTAAGTAGCCTCAACCAAAAAGTAGGGGAGGTAACAATGGCCGCCATTGACGAGGCGTCACACAATAAGATGCGCTTTAGCATCTATGACGCAAAGTTCAGAGGCATAGTCATGCAGCTCGCTGCTATCGGCGGCGTGACAGCATTTGCTTATTTCATAATAAGCAACACAGCCAAGAATCTTTTGGACCGAGGAATATCCACCGGTTTCGGATTTGTTTCGACGCCGGCCGGCTATGATGTCAGCCAGATGCTGGTGTTCTTCCCCGAGCCCGTCACGCACGGGCAGATGTTCATCGTCGGCCTGTTGAACACGCTGGTCGTGGCGGGCTTGGGGGTTGTTCTTGCAACCATCCTTGGGCTGGTCATGGGCATCATGCGGATGTCACTCAACTGGCTGTCGGCCGGCGTTGCCTATGCTTATGTGGACAGTCTGCGAAACGTACCCGTGCTGCTTCAGATCCTGTTCTGGTATGGCGTTCTGCTGGCGTTACCCGGTGTCCGTCAAAGTATCGGCCTGTTCGGCATTGCGCAGCTCAACAACCGGGGTCTCTTCGTCCCTCAACCGATCGTTCAAGACGGTTTTGGCCTCGTTCTGCTGGCATTCGCCCTCGCGATCGCCGCCTCAGTCGCGCTGGCGGTCTGGGCCAGGAAAAGACAGCGCGAAACGGGAGAGGCTTTTCCCGTGATACAAAGCTCGATCGCCCTGATCGTCGTGCTGCCGGTTCTGACCTATTTCCTGAGCGGTCGGCCGCTTGAATGGGATTTCCCCGTGCAAAAAGGTTTTGGTTTTAACGGTGGCATGGTCATCTCACCGGAATTCACTGCCTTGTTGCTGGCATTGGTACTGTACACCGGCACTTATATTGCTGAGATATTCAGGTCGGCCATCCAGTCGGTGTCCACCGGTCAGCGCGAAGCTGCGGCCGCGCTCGGCCTTCAACCCAACCAGATGATGAAGCTTGTCCTGATCCCTCAGGCCATGCGCGTGGCCGTTCCTCAGTTGACAAGCCAATACCTGAACCTGACCAAGAACTCTTCTCTGGCGGTGGCTATTGGCTATCCCGATCTGGTCGCAACCTTTGGCGGAACGACATTGAACCAGACCGGTCAAGCCGTCGAGGTGATCGCGATCACAATGGGCGTTTACCTGACGATCAGCCTGCTGATCTCGGTCTTCATGAACTGGTTCAATGCGTGTGTCGCTCTGAAAGAGAGGTAAGGGCGTTATGTCTTTTACAGATGAGCTTATCCCCCCGTCTCCGCCACCGGCCAGCGCGCGTGTCAATCTGCTCACGTTGATACGTACCCGACTGTTCGGCTCAATCGGCAGCACAATAGTATCGGTTCTGATTCTATACCTTCTGATCCGGTACGTCCCGCCGCTGTTGAACTGGCTCATCTTTTCGGCAGACTGGATAGGAACATCACGAGAGGATTGCACCAGCGGCGGTGCCTGCTGGGCTGTGATCACCGCGCGTTTCCGCCTGTTCATCGTTGGCTTCTATCCGGCAGAGCAAGTGTGGCGGGTCTGGATTGCATTTACCCTCCTGCCTGTGGCACTTGGCTATTGTCTGGTCGAAAAGCTTCCTTATCGCCGGTATGGTCTAACCTTCGCAGGTTTCTATCCGCTGATCACGGCCATTCTGCTGGCCGGAGGCCTAGGCCTGCCCGAGGTGGCAACTTCGAAATGGGGCGGTTTGCTGTTGACACTGGTCTGCGGCCTGACCGGCATCGTGGTTTCCCTGCCGCTGGGTGTTATTCTGGCGCTGGGTCGCAGGTCAAACCTGCCCGCGATCTCAAGCCTGTGCGTGATCTTCATCGAGTTCATCCGAGGCGTACCGCTGATCACGATCCTGTTCATGTCCTCGGTCATGCTACCCCTGTTCCTTCCACCGGGCACGACAATGGATCAGATGCTGCGCGCACTGGTCGGGATTTCACTGTTTGCATCCGCCTATATGGCCGAAGTCATTCGCAGCGGTCTGCAATCGATCCCGAAAGGACAGTATGAAGCGGCGGACGCGCTGGGGCTTGGTTATTGGCAATCGATGCGGCTGATCATCCTGCCGCAGGCTCTCAAGATCGTGATACCGGGCATTGTCAGCACTTTTATCAGCTTGTTCAAGGATACCAGCCTCGTTCTAATCATCGGGCTGTATGACCTGCTGGGGATTGCAAACGCCACGATCACCGACACCAAATGGATCGGTCTTTCGAATGAGGTCTACGTGTTTACCGCCCTGGTTTATTGGGTCTTCTGCTTCTCTATGTCCCGCTACAGCCTGTATCTCGAAGACAAGCTCCACAAAGGCCACAAAAAGAAATAGGGAGTTCAACACATGTCTGAACTTGCAATTGAACGCGAAATCGACCGCTCGAAGATGCAGGTGAGCGACGAGGTCGCCATCGAAATCTCGAACATGAACAAGTGGTACGGGGCCTTCCACGTGCTGCGCGATATCAATCTGACCGTCAATCAGGGCGAGCGGATCGTGATCGCGGGGCCGTCGGGGTCGGGTAAATCCACCCTCATCCGGTGCCTGAACGCGCTGGAAGAACACCAGCAGGGCAGGATCGTCGTGGACGGGACCGAGCTGTCGAATGACCTCAAGAACATCGACAAGATCCGGTCCGAGGTTGGCATGGTGTTCCAGCACTTCAACCTGTTCCCGCATCTGACCATTCTGGAAAACTGCACGCTGGCCCCGATCTGGGTGCGCAAGACGCCCAAGAAAGAGGCCGAAGAGCGTGCGATGCACTTCCTGGAGAAGGTCAAGATCCCCGAACAGGCCGACAAGTATCCCGGCCAGCTTTCGGGTGGTCAGCAGCAGCGTGTGGCGATTGCCCGTTCGCTCTGCATGATGCCGCGGATCATGTTGTTCGACGAGCCGACCTCAGCCCTTGACCCCGAAATGATCAAAGAGGTGCTCGACACCATGATCGAGCTGGCCGAAGAAGGCATGACCATGCTGTGTGTGACCCACGAGATGGGCTTTGCCCGCCAGGTCGCCAACCGCGTGATCTTTATGGACGCAGGCCAGATCGTGGAACAGAACGAACCGGAAGAGTTCTTCAACAACCCGCAATCAGAGCGGACCAAGCTGTTCCTCAGCCAGATCCTGGGACACTGAGCCCTGTGGGGTTCTGTTGCGAAGTTTTGGTTGGATGACAATAACGCGCTGTGGCAGCG
>NZ_JWLJ01000019.1:7334-12065 GCF_000813985.1 Ruegeria sp. ANG-R | reverse complement strand
AATGCCTCCGCTTTTCACACGACTTCGTCCTTCTCGCCGGTTCGGGTATCTGCGATATCCCCCATCCTATCAGGATGTCATAGTTTTGCTGACAGAGTGCGGCATCAAGGTGACCTAATCGACCGTGTTTAACTGAGTGCGCCATGTCGGTCTTGAACCGACCAAAAGAACCAAAGGTCCTCTCTGGCTGCAAATTTCGCCTTGAAGGTAAACAGAAAATGGCCTCCGAAATACGGGAGGCCATTAAAAAGTTTAATGTGCGCGTACCTCTATTCGGCTGGCATAGTCTTTGCCTCGGGCGAGATTGTTGTTGCGATGCCAGCTGCTTCGCGCCGCCCATCATTCCAGATTGCTTTGATCAACGCGATGCACATCAGCGACATTACAATAGAGAAGGGCAAGGCACCTATCACCATGGCGGTCTGAATCGCCCCGGTACCACCGGAGACCAGCAAGCCCCCGACCACAAGCGCCAGTGCTGCTCCCCAAAACATGATATGAGGTCTTGCTTTGGGGCCTTCGTCGCCAGCCGCATTGATCGTATTCACGATCAGCACGGCCGAGTCGGCAGATGTGACAAGAAAGGTCATCAGCAAGACAACGATCACAGCGGCCATTGCCCACGCCAACGCTTCTGCGATCGGAGCAAGCATGTGTTCCGTCATTGCGAAGATCTTATCGCCGTTCGCCGCATCCAGGATGACGCCATTTGCGTCTCCGTTCAGTTCGAGGTCGATGGCCGTGCCACCAGCCCAGGCGAACCAGACAAAGCACATCAGCGCGGGAACAATCATTGCGCCAAGTACGAATTCACGGATCGTGCGACCACGGGAAATCCGGGCCAGAAACAAACCGACAAAAGGTGCAAATGCGATCCACCAGGCCCAGTAGAATACCGGCCACCAACCCTGCCACTGCGCCAGAAGGAATGCTTCCGACCCCTCAACTCCATCTGAGGTGTATACGTTGAAGCTCAGCCATGGCAGCGCGACCACATAGTCCCAGATGCCTACGAAGAACGCTTTGGCGCCAAAGAATGTTGCACCGAACAGGATGAAGAACCCGAGAAGGAAGATCGACAGGCCCATATTGATGTTCGACAGCCATTTGATGCCTTTGCCAACGCCGGACAGAGCCGACAAGGTCGACGCGCCCATGATGACAAGCAGAGCGACGACGATACCCAAGTTTGTCGCAGAACCATCGGGTTGTGCGAGCCCACCGATACCGATGCGTGTGAGACCTGCAACGAACTGTTCAACACCGAAGCCGAGCGTCTGGGCTACCCCAAGAATAGTGGCAACAACGGCGACAATGTCGATCAGATGACCGAGGTTGCCCGACAGAGATTTACCAAACAGTGGGGTCAATGAGGAGCGGATCGTCAGCGGCAGTCCGCGACGGTAGCTGAAGAAAGCAAGCGCCAGGCCAGCTATCGCGTAACATGCCCACGCCCCGAAACCCCAATGCAGGTACGACCAGACATAAGCTGTTCGGACATTGTCGACGTCCAGAGCAGTCGTTACCCCCTGAATTACGGACGGGTTGTTTTTGAAATGCGCGACAGGTTCGGCGACGGCCCAAGTTAGCATACCGACACCGATACCCGCGCCAAACATCATGGAGAACCATGAAAAGTTTGAGAACTCTGGTTTCTCGCCCTCTATGCCAAGTTTCATACGTCCTGCGGTTGGCCACAAGGCCAGCCCAATACAGACAATGACAAAGCCGGTCACAACCCAGATATACCAAGCAGCAAACTGCGAAAGAATGGCAGCATTCCAGTCGCCAAGAATTCTACCAGCTTGTGTTGGCCAAACTATACACCAAACAACCAGCAGGCTGATGACAATCTTGCTGATCACTGTCACGTTAACACTGAACCCCCGGTAAAAACCGTTATCAGCGGTTTTTATCGGAAGTTCCGATAGTGGTGGTTTCATTGACACTTTTTCTTCTCCCTTTGATTCTCCACTTTATGCGTCGAGTGCGACAGGACCTTTCGGCCAACTGCAGCAGGCCAGCACATACCCTTGCTCGGTATCACCAGGTTGCAGGCCACCCATGTCCTGCATTTCGACATCGCCCTGAGTGAGGCGCACTTTGCAATTGCCGCAAACACCCTGCTGGCAGGCCGAGTCGATCCAGACCCCTGAGTTCAGCGCTGCCTCAAGCAGGGTCTCGCCCTCGGCGGCGTGACCATGCAGACCGCTGAGCGAGAAATAGACCTCACCCCCTGTGCCGGTACTTTCTTCGATGGTGATCTTCTCGCCAAAGCTCTCTTCGTGCACAGCAGCAAACGGGATGACCGAGGCCACGTCGCGCGCCGCTTTCATGAAGCCTTCGGGGCCGCACATGAAAATGCTGCGTTCGGCGTGATCGGATACGAGACGCTGCAGAAGATCAGCCGATATCTGACCGGTTTCGCCTGCAAACCCGTCTTCTGCCTCATCCACGATCATATGGACGTTCACATTGGCAAAACGCCGGTTTATAAACTCAAGCTGATCACGGAATATGATGTCTTTCGGAGAGCGCGCGAAATGCACAAAGACGATGTCTTTGGGCAAGGTCACGTCGGTGACATATTGCAGCATCGACATGACTGGGGTGACGCCCGAGCCACCGGACAGAAACAATGGTTTGTCGCTGGGGATATCAACCCAGTTAAAACCACCGGTGATATCGGCAATCTCGATCTCTGTTCCGGGTTCCATCTGATCATTCAGATAGTTGGAAACAATACCACCGGGTACTCGCTTGACGGTAACCTGAATGTTGTGTGGGCGTGTGGGTGTGGACGAGATCGAATAGGCGCGTACATGCTGCTTGCCCTCGATCTCGAAACAGAAGGTCACGTATTGGCCTGGCTTGAAGTCGAAGCTGCGGCTTTGCGTGTCTTCGAAGACAAATGTCTTGCTGTCATGCGTTTCATCGATCACCGCTTTGCAGGTCAAAGTGGCAGGCCCACCCACGTAGCAGGGTTGGTTGTTGGCTGAACTCAGGGAAAACGGACTGTCCGCCGCAACGAGCATCTTGCGAAACCTCCAGAATAGGGTTCGCGCGAGGATACTGGTGCGGAGGAACTGAAAAACGGTGCAGAATTGCGGTATCAATCGGATTGAGCGATTGATCGGTGTTGGATCAGCTCTTTGAACAGGGTGACGGCCTGCGCCACCAGTGGGTCATGACGTTTGCGTACATGCACGATGGAATAGATGGGCTGCGGGATCACCGGTGCATCTGTCACCCGTCGCAATGTCGAAAACTCAGCGCACAAAGCCGGGGCCGCAAAGCCGGGAAAATAAGCCGTTCCGCCGTTGGCTTTCAGGAAATCCAGCGCTAGGCCATCGCTGCCCACCGAAGTCGAACTTTGCGGTTGATCCGAAAACGCCTCGTCATGCTGGCGGTCAAAATAGGATGTGTAGGCCACCTGAATGTAGTGTGACCATTGAACGTCCTCGACATGGTCGCAATTGGTGGACAGCATCACATAGCTTTCGCTGCCCAATTCGCTGACAAACATGTCCGGCGCTTGCTGTGGGACAAAAACAATCCCAATATCGGTCTCGCCGGTCAGAACATCGCGCTGTATCTGTTGCGAGAAATTGGCCTCGAGATACAGGTCCAGATGCGGGTTCCTTTCCCGGACTACTTTTGTCCAGTCAATCAGCACGGATCGTGCCAAACTGAATTGAACCGATATTCGCAAGCGCTGTCTGTTGCCGCCGCCAGCTTCAACGTCGCGCCGCGCCAGGCTCCAGGCGGCCAACAGCGACCGGCAATGGGTTTCAAAACGCCGACCCGCAGCCGTGGGCTCGGCCCCGCCGCGCCCACGTTCGAACAGGCGTGTGTTCAACTCCTGCTCTAGCTGGCGGATGCGGGCGCTGACCGTGGATTGGGTCACATTCAGACGTTCGGCGGTACGGTTGAAATTCCGCGTTTCCAGAACATCCATGTAGGTCACTAACAGCTGGCGGTTCATTTAATCGGTAATCTCGATTGATAGACGAGTTTCAATTGCATTTATTTGCCAAAACTTCGTGGATATCAAGCGTCGCTGAACAAGATGAAAAGCCCGCCCTTTTGGCGCCAGCAACAGGAGAAGTTCATGTTCATCGTCGATTGCGACTGCCACAACTATTGGTGCAGCGCCACGGTTTTGGAACCGTACATGGAAGGTCTGTTCAAAGACATGTTTGTCCGTGGCGAGCGTACCGGCCCGCGCGGCGCCTTCCCCCACGGCCACCGCCCGTGGTTCCATCCCGAAGGTTTCGCCCGCCATGATGTGAACCCGGTCGAGGAAGACGACAACTACCTGATCATGAAAGAAAAGCACCTCGATAAATACAATATTGACGTAGCAATTCTGACTGGCGACGAACCGATCGAAGCCTCGACTCTGGCCAACCCTTATTACGCCAACGCGCTGTGCAAGGCCTATAACGACTACATGATTGACTATTGGCTTCCCAAGGACGAACGGTTCTGGGGTTCGATTGTGGTCGCACCGCAGGATCCGCATTTGGCCGCTGCTGAAATCCGCCGGGTTGGTGGGCATCCCCGTGTCGTTCAAGTTTTGGTGAGCCACGGCGCAGCGCGCCCCTATGGTGATCCGTTTTATCACCCGATCTATGAAGCCTGTGCCGAAATGGGCCTGCCATTCGCTATGCACCTCGGCGGACAGGGCGGCATCAACTCGACCCCCATTGGCGCCGGGCCGTCAACCTT
>NZ_JWLJ01000019.1:0-6570 GCF_000813985.1 Ruegeria sp. ANG-R | reverse complement strand
CACGCTGCTGAATAAAGAAGGAACCTCAAACCATGGCAAACAAGCATTTCGCCTGCAAAACCGAAGAAGTTCCCACCGATGCGGCCAAGATCGTCACAGTGTCGAACATGCCAATCGGCGTGTTCAAGCTGGATGACGGCTATCACGCATTGCTCAATATCTGCCCCCACAAAGGCGCGGCCCTCTGTGAAGGCCCGATCTGCGGTACAACCCGAGAAACGGGCACAACCGAGTTCATCTATGACCGCCCGGGCGAAATCGTCCGTTGCGCTTGGCATGGTTGGGAATTTGACATTCGAAGCGGTGAGTTCCTCGTGGATTCGTCGATCAAAACAAGACGCTTTGACGTATCAGTCGAGGGAAACGATCTCTTCGTCCATCTGTAAAAATCGAGCTTCAAGAAAAAGATCGAAAGTTTTGGGCAGTTCACTCTCTCCTCCGAGCTGCTTAGAATGGCATTGTCCAAACTTGGGCAATGCCATTTAGGTTTTCTATCTGCAAATCAAGACTGAGGATTTCAGCAGGTAAGTATCCAGAATTCCTTCGAATGACAAAAAAAGACACTCGGCTGAGAACCACGCTCGCCCTTTTACCGCTGGGTTTACTCGCGAATTCTGCATTGGCAGATCGCGACACCTTACCATGGAGTCGGTGCCTTGAGACATTCAAGAATCGAGAGGTGGTTCGCGCAGAACAACTGCCCGCACCTGCTTACACTCCTGAACCGGACAAGAACCAAATCGTCTACCGACCTTCATCGCGTCACGGTCAAACTGGAAAGATGTATACAAAGTGTGAATTCGCTGCGGCTACACCACGGTATGCTCCGAAGAGCGTTTTTCCATATTGGGATCAGGACGCTCCGTAAGGCACCACGGCGACTACGGTTAGTTCAACCAGAAGCGCCTTATCGACCAAACCGGCGACGTTGACCCCTGTCACGGCTGGGCCCGCACCGAAAGAGAAACGACTGCGGCGAGCATCCTGAATAGCATCAAGGTCTTCATCGCGCGCATAGTACATCGTGCAGGACACCGCATCGTCTACGATCGCAACACACCTGGCTCTACAGGATGAAGTAAGAAAGGAAGGGGGAAGATCTTGGTTCCACTTATGGCAACGTCGATACAAGCATTTACGCCAAGGAAAACGCGACGTATTGGACAATCAGGGATGTTACTGGTCGCGAAACTGCAACGCGACGTACATCTGCGTTTGCCGCAAAATTCCAATCGAACTGAATATCAATGCGATCATGTCTCCGAACCCAAGCGCGATCCACAGGATCGCCGCACTAAACGGTGCGTCAGAACTTTGCACTCCTCCCTCCCTTGGGTGCCTCCAATACACACCGAAACACGCGGTGAATAGTGAAGCGAAAATTCACGAGCAGGCACATTCCTTAACCAAAGCAGAATCCCAAATCGGGCAAGACATCCATGTAGCTTTCGCGGACCAAGACCTGCACCAATGGGCTATTGTACCGGATCACAACCAAAATAGGATACCCCGACACGTAATTTTCAACGATTACGTATCGGGACAATGTGGCTTTCTGAATAAGGCCGCCACGGGAGGGAACCTATTTTTTGTTGTGGAAGATAAACCCGATGAAGTTCAGCAGAAGCTGCGCCGCAAGAATTTGTGTGCTTTCGGCTGGATCGTACGCGGGGGCAACCTCAACCAGATCGATGCCAACGACGTCACCACGTTTGCTTAGCCCCTGAAGAATCTCCAGAACATCATAATATTGAAACCCGCCATGGCTCGGAGTGCCGGTGCCTGGAGCGATAGAGGGGCAGAAAGCGTCGATATCGATAGTGACGTAATAGCGACTACCCTCGGGGATGCGGTCCAGAACGCCCTGTGTTCCCAACTTACGGACCTGCCGTACTGACAGAATGTCCGACCCGCGCGCACGGGCATCATCATAGCCCTCTTTCGCGGTGGAGGATACGTTGCGGATACCCAATTGGGTCATGCCCGAGACATAGTCTTTCTCGATGGCCCGACGCATCGGATTCCCATGGCCTTCAGTCACACCATGCCGTTCATCGACAAAATCGAGGTGAGCATCAATCTGGATCACGTGGATCGGACCATTTTTGGCGCAATCCTCTTCATAGGCGCGGATACAGGGAATGTTCACCGAGTGATCACCGCCGATGGTGACCGGAATAGCACCCGCATCCAGGATTTTCTTAACACCATATTCGATATTGGCGTGGCTCTCCTCGGTCTTGGTGTGGATGATATCCGCATCACCCAGATCAACGATGCGCACGTCGCTGCTCAGATAGGTAGCATCGTCCTCGTGGTCATAGGCTCCTGCATGACCAAAGCTGAACAATGTCGATGCCTCGCGGACCGAACGGGGGCCAAACCGTGCGCCGGAGCGGAACTGGCATCCAAAATCGAACGGGGCACCAAGGATTGCTACGTCGGCATCGATTTCATCCCAATTATCTACGTAAGGTTTCTTGCCAAAGGTCGAGATGCCAACGAAAGGCAGGTTCAGGCGACCAGCTTCATAACCATGTCCAGACATGATTTCTCCGTTTCTATATTGATTAACGATAGGCCAGTTCCGGTAGGAACAGGGCGATTTGAGGGAAGGCGACCAGCAGTCCGGTCACTATCAACAGAATGATCAGGAACGGTGGAACGCCGCGGACAACTTCGACAAAAGGTCGGCGGAATACAGCGATCGCCGTGAACAGATTGCAGCCAAACGGGGGTGTTGCCGCTCCGATGGCGACCTGCAGGGTGATCAGCACGCCAACCAGAACCGGATCAAGCCCGGCGGCCTTGATCATGGGGGCGAAGATCGGCACCAGGATCAGGATCACAACGATCGAGTCCACGAACATGCAGCCAACGAAGAATGCGATGTTGATGGCCAGAAGCGTCATTAGTGGCCCGGCTTCGGCCAGACCCAGCGATGCAATGATCTGCTGAGGCACCTGGGCGAAACTCAGCGTCCAGCTAAATGCGGCACCAGCTGCGATCAGAATGAAGACAACCGAGGTAATCGCACCCGTCGACAAGGCGATATCCCAAAGGTCCGACAGTTTGACCGAACGGAAAATGACCAGTTCAAGCACCACCGCATACAGCACGCATATGGCGGCCGCTTCGGTAGGCGAGAAGATTCCGCCGTAGATGCCACCAACGATGATGGCCGGGAAACCCATCGGCCAAAGCGCACGGCGCATAGCAGTAAAACGCTTTCCCCAGTTTTCGCGTGGAAGGACGGGAATATCGTGGCGGTAGGCGTAATACATGCAGTAGATCGAAAAAAGGACAACGATAAGCAGGCCAGGGACGATACCAGCAATGAACAATTGAGAAATCGATGTGCCTGAAACCACGCCATAGATGATCATGCCAATGGATGGGGGGATCAGATAGGCGAGGTCAGCCGCGTTTACGATCAGACCGATTGAGAAGCTGTCTGAATAACCCGATTTCAGCATGCGCGGGCGCATCGCTCCACCGATCGCGACCACAGTCGCCTGAGTTGATCCGCAAACAGCTCCGAACAGAGCGCAGGCCGACGTGACCGAGATCGCCAGCCCGCCTTTGATATGGCCCATAAAGCTCATGACAACGTCAATGAGGCGATTGGCCGAGTGGCCACGTGTGATGATGTCAGCAGCCAGAATGAACATCGGCACGGCTATCAGCGCCGCGGGTTTGACCCCTCCGATCATCTGTTGGATCAGGATCTGCATATTCATGTCGGGGAAATAGATCAGAAATCCCAGCACCGCCGCCGAGATCAGCGGCATTTTCATCGGGAACCCTGCCAGTAGCAGCAGGATCATCACCGCCAGCATCAGCTCTGTCATTGGTTTGCCTCCTCTGAATTTTCTGCTTCTTCGTGACGGCGGATTGCCGCAGCGGTCTCGGGGTCTTCGTAGCTGTCGACCTCCAGATACGAGACATAGACATCTTCCTCTGCGAAATTCAGATTTCGGAGCGCGGTCAGAAGATATTGGAAGGACGTCAGGACCAGACCGATCACCACCCAGACATAGGTCAGATACAGCGGCAATTGCAGCGCTGGGGTGATGCGCCCTCGCGACGCTACTTTCTGGACATATTCGAACGCATACCAGGCCAGAACAGCCATCACCAGCGATGTCGTTGCAGCGATAATGACCATCAACCCCTTGCGGACTTTTATGGGAAGGGCATCATAGATCGCCGACATGCGGATATGGATGCCTTTACGGGTGGCATATCCGAGCCCCATGAAAGTCACGATCACGATCAGGAATTCGTTCAGTTCTTCGGAGAAGTAGATGGATTGGTTGAACACATACCGCCCAAAGACATTGGCGATCGTGTTGGCGGCCATCAGGATGATCCCCCAGCTCAGGATCCAGACTTCGACGCGTCCGATGATCGCATCAATCTTTCCCAGAAAGCCGAAAGGAGTGGCGGTACCGCTTTGCATAGTATCCCTCCCTTATGGAATTCCTCACGCGCAGATCGCGTGAGGAAGTTTCGTGTGTGGTTTGGGATCAGTCGCCCAGCTCTGCCTGAAGTGAATCCAGTAGTTCCTGACCGCGTGGACCAACGATTTCGACATAGGCGGCCGAGGTGCCCGTGCTTTGGGCTCGGAAGGCGTCACGCTCTTCTTCGGTCAGAACAACCAGTCCGATATCGGGCTTGGCTTCCTTGATGATGTCGAGGCGCTTCTGGTTGAAATCCGACACAACTCCGTCGATGAACCCGGTCATGTCAGCCATGGTGTCGCGCACAAGTTGCTGGCGGTCCGGGCTGAGGGTTTCGAACCAGTCGGAACCCGCCACAACTGTGGTGACCAGCTCTTGTTCTCCGGCCCAGATCAGGTGGCTGGTGACTTCGTAGAACTTCATTTCTTCAATGGTCGGGATCGGGTTCACCTGACCATCGACGGCGCCCAGTTGCAGCGCGCCAAAGACCTCGCCAAACGGCAGCGGGGTTGGGCTGGCACCCATGTTCTTGTAGGTTTCCAGCAGGATCGGAGACACCATCACACGCATTTTGAAGTTTTCGAAATCCTCGGGTGTGCGGATTTCACGGTTTGTGGTCCAGACCTGTGCGCCTTCCGAATACATGGTCAGAACTTCCAGGCCACGCTGGCGGAAGTCGTCGTTCAGAGGGCCATAGATGGTTTCCGAACTGCTCAGCATCTTCGACGTAGCGGCTGGGTCAGAGGGCAGCAGATAGGGCAGCAGGAAAACCTGGCTTTCCGGTACGATTGTGCCCAGGTTTCCGATCGAGACATTGGTGAACTGAATAATGCCGTCGGCCGCCTGCTCGACGGTTTCGGTGGGTGTGCCCAAGGTTCCCATCGGGTAAACCGTGACCGTCACTTCACCATCGGTTGCCGCTTCGATGCGCGATTTGAACTCTTGCGCATAGGCATCCATGATCGAACCTGGAATTTCCTCGATGGCAAATTTCCAGTCTTCGGCCAGGGCGGTAAGCGGCGCCATGCTGATCAGCGCTGCGGCCATAGTTGTCTTTGTTTTATTAAAAGAGAATTTCACGCGAATGTCCTCCCATCTCGCTTGGATTTTTTCTGGGAGAGATCACAACACAGGTTTGTACATGAAAAAATATCATATTGCTTATGTTAACATTCTAGTTTTTTATGTAATGGCGCAACACAGAGGCTGACTATTGAAATTACTCAGGAATACACTACTCGAAACATTTGTAGCAGTTGTTGATAGCGGGGGTTTTACGGATGCCCAGTTCGCACTGGGTATCACTCAATCGGCAATCAGCATTCGAATCCGCGATCTGGAAACCGCGCTTGGGTACCGGATATGCGAACGAGGACGTGGTGGGTTTCGCCTTACTGAACGGGGTGAAATCGCCTATAATAAAGCCCGGGACATCCTGCGCAGCGCACGTGACTTTGACGCGGAGTTATTAGAGTTGCGCGGCATCACAACCGGCGACCTAAGGATAGGCGTCATTGATGCCGTTAATACGCTTGCTGAACTGAAGCTTGAAAAATCGTTGAAACAGTTCCTGGACCGACCAAACGAAGTTCGCCTGGAAATTGTCGTTGCTTCGCCGACTGAGCTGACACAGCGACTCATCACCGGTGAATTGCATGTGGCAATCGCTCCATTTCGCAATCAGGTTGCGGAATTGAGCTATACCGAACTGTGTCAGGAAGAGCATCGACTGTATTGTGGACGCGAACACCCGTTGTACGACTTCCCCGATGAACAGATCGATAAGGAAGTCATTGCGCACTATCAGATTTGTCAAAGATCTTACAACATGCTGGACCCACCTAACCTCCAGCTAAATCACCCGAAAGCAATCGTTGCGAACATGGAGGCAATGGCAACGCTTATTGAAACCGGTCATTATCTGGGCCCGCTGCCAGTTCATTTTGTGGAAAGTCGCAGGCAAAGCAAATCCCTCCGGGAACTTGCGCCAAGTCTACTGCATTGGACATCGACGTTCTATCTCGCAACCCGATCCACAAGCCTGTATCGGCGAGCAGTCGAACTTTTTGTCGAAGACTTGGTTCGGTGCTGTGGGTCAGACACTTGA
>NZ_JWLJ01000018.1 GCF_000813985.1 Ruegeria sp. ANG-R | reverse complement strand
TGCCGTTCTGTCTCAACAAGTGGCAGAATGCGAAATCTTCCCCAAGATATTCTCCTTTTGGGGTCTTTCCCCAATAAAAATATTCCCGAAGCTCCTGCCCTGAGAACGTGACCTTATCAACCGGTACCGTCAAAAGCTCCTGAATATCAATTTTAAAAATCGCAGTGCCAATCAGGTCGACTTCAGAGACTTCCCCTTGATCAGGGTCAGGGAGATGGTTCGGGACGGCCGTTCTGCGTATCGCCTCACCAAGTCCAATCTTCCCGTTAACTGTGTAGAGGTCCGGATCATACACCCTCTTCGCATAGCTCGCAGCTATGAAAGGTTCGGGCCGCTCAACCATGTCGGCAATTTTCCCGGCAGAAAACGCCATATCATCATCGATCATCAGTAGCGTTGTGCAGTTGTTGCGAATTGCTTCATCACAAAACCGGTTTCGAAACAATGCCACATTGCTTCCAGTTAATATGCCATGATTGACTTCATGTCCTCTGGCAGACAACTCCGTCATTAATGCAATCACAGATCGCATATGATGCCAGTGTACCAATCCACGTCCCGATGGCGTGGCAATGTAAACGGATAGTTTCTTGGCGTTGCTCATGTTTCTCAAGACTTTATTGGAGGTGTTACGGATGCATTCAAATCCAGTAGGGCGCTTTTGTTATGGTTCTCCACGACGGTAGTGCAATTGGTTGGACAAATCGCTTTGTGATTTCCAAATTGTAGGGGCAATTGCAACTGGCACAGCTGAAAGTCAACTCAATATCCGATCTTCGAGTTTGCTTGCGCAATCAAGCCCAAACATTACGGGTTCCGAGTTCCGCCGAGCATTATTCATTCCATGGATCTTAGTTCACGTGCGCCCGGCGCGAACGACCCGGGATCAGCTCTCATCAACGCAAAATTCCTCGAATACCGGATGGTCTGAACAAAACCGTGTTCTGTTCCGTCGATGCACCTTATCGGCGGCCACTAGTGCGTATATTACGGTCCAACGGTCAAGGGTCGCATGATCGACGGGAACACCGCACTTCGCCATGCGTTCTCCCAAGTCGCGGTAGGATACCGAGTAGCGTAGATAAAAGAAAACTGTGTGCAAGATGGCGCCCTTCGAATATCGGGTACCATTGAATGAGATTCTTACTGCCTGTCTCGCTCGAAATTCGAGAGGCCATTACACGGAAGCGTCGTAGCCTAAAATTTACGGTGAAGCCGGATCAAACGCATAATGTTACCGTACAAAATGCCCACCAGAAGACAAGCTGGGACATGACTACTGGCAATAGGTGGCAAGTTACTTGTTGCTCAGGGGAGGGTAACCACAGAAGGTGTAGAATGGATCAGGTTTTTCACCGCAACTAAGGGTCATATGCTGATGCGCTGCTATTGGTTTATCTTCGTATTTTGTCTTTCGGTATTCGCGACAGCTACGTCGGCTCAACCGGTCATCCCGGGTTCCGCGGACCCAGAATTTGTTGAAGCGGTAGACGAGTGGCTGGAAGGTAACGAAATTGAAGCGTTATCAAGCATGTCCACGTTAGCAAGGATGGGGCACGTACCTGCTAAAATTCTCCTCTCCCGCATCGCGGATACCGATTGGTTAAGCGCTCACATAGCAGAGAAATTATCAAGGACAGAGAGAATCGAGCTATTTCGCGAACCAAGAGGGCTGTCAGGTCGGGATTGGTTGGCAAGCGCATCGGAAGACAGTGAGTTGGCAAATGCTCTTTGGGCAACACAGTTTGGCGAGCCTCGCGAAGTTCCTGAATTTGAATCCATCGTCCGCACGCTGATCATTTACGGCGAAATTAAGCCCTTGCTTGGTTATTTTATCAAGACCTGGCAATTCGGCCATGAAGATGTGGCGGTGCGTGCGATAATTGAAAACGACGCCTTATTCGGGGCAGCCGGGCGCGATTTTTTAGGGTTTGCAATTCAGTCGATGATCCAGCGAGGCAAACAGCCTCTCTTCCCTTCACGAATTAGGACAATTGAAGAAATGCGAGCCTTCCTCGACTGGTTGAGATCAGACGTGCACAAATTTGCTGCAAGCGGTTATATCCGGACCAATGGCACCCAGATCGCTATACCTACTCGCCGAGATGGTTTGGAACTTATCGCGGACGCGGCTCATTCTTTACGCGAATTACAGCCTTTATTGTTGTTTTGCGAATCTATGTGCGCCGCTTCCCAACAGCGGTCCTGTCTAGCTGATACAGCTTCGACGATTGCACAAGCGGGAGCATTCCCTTATCCTTTCTCAAGCCCTGCGCAGTCGTTGATCGCAGATGAAGCATATTGGAGCTCATCCCGATTTTTCGAAGATGTCAATCGCACACTAAACCGTCAGGGTTGGTCGGGATGCCGGTAGAGATCGCCTCCTACGAGCCTTCCTTCCCAAGTTGAAGTGCTTCAAACGGCCTGGTCACGCAAGGCGTTTGAAGATCGGACCTCATCTTGCCCTGGACGGATTTACTCCCTAGCCCCGGCGCTAGATATGCCAAGAGCGAAGACGCGGTTGAGGGTTGCGGAGCAGACTAGTATCCCCGCGATGTCTTTGTTGAAGATGTGTGTCATGAGGCTTTGCCCCATCAGTTTCACAAAGTGCATTTTGCTCGTAACGCGGCATGATCCGGGGAATTCGAGGAGTATCCAACCGCATCGAAGGAACTGTGCTTGCGCTCAATCGGGTGGTCGGAGCGCAAGCGTGGTAGTCGGCTCAGCTATTTTCGACTTTTGAAAGTGTGTCTGCCGCAGTTATCGCCGAACTAAGTGAATTGTCCGATACCCTTGTGTAGATCTCCGTGGTCGCTATGCTGGCATGTCCCAGAAGGCGCTGGACTAGCCTGATGTCCACCCCTTCCTCGATGAGGAGAGTTGCCGCCGAGTGCCGAAACCTGTGAGGTGTCAAGTGCGGTTCTATTCGAAGCGACTTCGATAGTGTTCTCAGCCGTTTCCGAAAAGCCTGCGCGGTGAGGCGATGACCTTTGGAGTTGGTAAACAACCAAGCCTGCGAGCCTCCAATGTCGCAACGAAATTCCCAAAAACGTCTGAAGTCTGCCTGAAGGTGGTCATTTGCAACATAGACGGTTCGTTCGCGGTTGCCCTTGCCTCGGACCCGGATTTGGGTCGCCGCTCCTGCAACATCGCGAACTCGAAGCGAAGTCAATTCGCTAATCCGAAGCCCTGTGACGATCAACAACCGTGCTATTAACCCCGTTATTTGTGTCGCCGTGATCTCGTGCGGAACGGATCGTTCCTCGCCGGGGTTCGATTGTACGATATGCTGGGCCGATCTGAAAACTACGCCTAGTGTCGGACGATCAACAGGGCGAGGGAGGCGCTTCGGGACCTTCATATCCAGCCTCAACCCCTCGAATGGTGATGCACAGCCGGTGCCTTTGTCCTCAAGCCAACTGCAATACGATCGGAGGGTTACTAATCGCCGCCGGATGGTTGCGGGGCTCGCCTGTTGCTCCTCTCGCAGATACTTTTGAAAGTCAATGACGTCGTTGGCCGATGGGTGATCTTTCAACTGCACTTTGTGTTTGAAGTTGACGAATGCAAGAAGGTCCTGCCTGTAGGCCCGTAAACTGTGCTGGCTGAGCCCTAGTTGTTCGCGGCAATATCCCTCAAATTCATCGATCCGAATATTGTTCATGTTTCCTCTCTTTGAACTATTGGGGCCATCATCGATAGCCGATCACGCCCAGCCCCATCAAAGCCACAGAGAAAACTGTAGAATTTGCTTTGGCAACAGTAGGATATAGTTGTAGGCCCGCGAAAAGCGTGGTGACACACGATCATTCCGAAGATAGTGTAATTGAAGCTTCTAACCCGAGCAGTCGGACCGTCTGACTGCCGTATACATAATAGAGAATTATGATTTCTTTAGAGTCCCTACTAGGACAGACAGAGATCACCCGTGATATCTGCGATGCGTTTGGGTCGGGCATCCGAACAGCCATTATTTATGGCCTTGAAGGCACCGGGAAAACCTCGGCAGCGGAAAGAACACTAATTGAGCTGGGTGAAGGGCATTACGTCACTCGACGCGTAGGCGAAAAGCTACTTAGTGCCACTCATGAAGCCGCTCTCCAAGGCGTTGAAGCAGTGGGGGAGCGCGAATCTAATTCAGGTGCAATCGTTGATGTCGCCCAAGATGTCGCCGATCTTATAGAAGACGGGCACATACCATTTTCGCGAACATTGCGCCGCCTGCTCAAAAGGCGAGAAGAGGCAAAACGTGCCAAATTTCTTCCCCAACGCAAACGGGAGTTTATCTCTAATCTGCTTGGTGGCAATCCTGACTCGATCCCAGTTTTATTAGCGGATAATTTGCACTACTGGGACGCCGACTCACTCACTTTTCTTGCTCAACTGCATAGCGACGTCTGGACCAGTCTGTATCCCCGACTGTCTGATCTGAAAATTATCCTCGTTTGGACCACAGACCAGGCCGATGAGGCATTCGCACGAGAGATTTCGGATCTATTTTCTGAGAACAAGGTCGAATATCAACTAGAAAGGATTAAAGAAAACCGTTTCAGAGAACTCCTGTCCGCCATGGGGGCACCCGGCGAGCTTCCAGAGCACCTAGTGTCGGAACTTTTTGCGATCAGCGGTTCCCATCTCCGGCTTGTCGCGGAACTGGTTGCGCTGATCCGTTCAGATTCGAAAAGTCTTCGTACGATTATTTCGGACGACCCAACGACGGCAACAGTTCTGACCCGGATGCTTGAGACGCGGCTATCGGAAGCCGGACCTGCTTCAGAGTTTCTTCGAAGGCTTTTCGCTGCTCTTTGTGTCGTTGGTGACAAAGCTAGCGACGCTGACCTCCAATGCTTGCTAGAATACCCTGTTGAAAAAATCTCTGAACTGGTCGGTGTGGCATCAGATCTTGGATTTTTGAGGTCCCAAAGATCTGCAACTGCCTTTACGCATGATATCATTCGTCGTGTTTTTTTAGAGTTTTTGGCACCAGAACAAAGAGCCTGGCACTCGAAATTTTCTGATTGTCTAATACGGATAAGACCTTCCGATTATGGACGGCGCGCAGTTCATCTGGCTGCTGCCGGGGACGAGGTCGGGGCCGAAAGCGCAAGGGTAATGTCATTGCTCCAGTCGGTGAGAGAACAACGGATTCTGCATTCTGATGGAGACTGGATCCTTCAGATCGCGCCGGTTGACCAAAACACTGAGCACCTTATTGAAACAATTAGAGCAGCAACTGCCCTTGTCGCCAAACGCGATTATGGTGCGGCAATTTCCAGATTGAGCTCTGACACTTTCTACGTGAACGAAATTCTGCTCGCCGAACGTGATTACTGCTTGGCACAGATACTAACGATGATCCGGACGGAGGCTTCTCAAGCCCGTGCCCTAGCATTGATTTCTGACAATCCCAGTTTCGAAGAGCGGGAGCCCGATCTTTGGCGGCGGATGGAAGAATTAAAGCTATTGGTTCAAAGAAACCTCGGCCGGTTTCAGGAAGCTAGAAGAACTGAGCGCGAACTTAGGCAGCATTACGAACGCAGTATGGGCTTCGACTTTTCAGCCGCTTTGGGACTCACGCGCCTCCGCCGAATATCAGATTCTATTCACAATCCCAGAATTTCAAATGACAGGCTCAAAAAGGCCATCGCCTATCTTGACCCAACCGGGGATCAAAGCAAATTGAGGGATCCAGAAGAGTATGTACTTTGCCTAAACAACTTAGCCGCCAACGAACTCGTTCTCGGCAATTTTGGAGCAGCCTATGACTATGCGCTCCGCTGTTGGGTGTTTGTAGACAAATTCACATCTCCGGTAGTTCGCCGCCCTGAAATCATCCTTTCTAACGTGCTTGTCGCTCAGTATCTGAGTAAGGGCATAGTTTCTGATGAGATTGATGAACTCCTCCGTCTTTCGAAGGAATTTCATTCTGCAAGTTCCGACGGGGTTCTACTCACTAGCAACCTCGGGGGTCTGATACTCGCTAACGAAGACTTTGCCAGGGCCGAAGCCTATTTGGAAGAATGTCGTCTCGAGCTCGAACAATTCGAAGACGTTTTCGCATATTCCAGATTTCACCTGTTTAACAACCTTATGTTGTCGCAGTGGTTGCAACGAAGACCTTGGGAAAAAAGCTTAAATGCTGCGATTTGTGCTGCGGAGACGATTGATGAAGATAGCCACGTCTTTGCAGTCAAAAGAATGGAGATGCTCGCGCCCATCTTGCATGAATTTGAGGGCGCACCGTCCATAAAGTGCATTGATGAAATGTTCTCGTCCTTACCTGATCAGCTTGGACCCGAATGGGCTCTCTACGGTCGAGCAATAACTTTTTCTGATCTGCAGTTCTGGTCGAACAATTGATGCCAGCTACCGCTCTTCCACTATATTCTTGTTTTTGTTTAGAACCGCCAAGCCTACCAAAGCTGATGCCATCGCCGATCTCCCACCGAGATTCGCAAACCTATGGCCGTATGCGCTATGCCTCACCAGATGAGGTGAAGTCGCAACGTCAGTCACCAGTGGTTCGCCGCCGTCTCGAATTCGGACATCCACGCGGGCAAAGCCACCAAACTGTAACGTGTCAACAACCTGACGCGCGATAGCTTTCAACCGGTGAGCAAGGTCCTGTTCATTGGGTGCAAAGTCATAGAAACCATAGTCGTCGTTGCAAACACGGGAGTAATCGAGAAAAAGGCTCCCAGGATTTTTCTCGCCACCAATCGAAATTCCCACCGGGTCTAAGGTAAGCACATCGTTACCTTGGCATAACACCGGTGTTTCCGCCTCACGACCTTCAATAAATTCCTGTACGAGTATTGGTTGAGATAGTTCTGCAACTAGCTCTTCAAGAAATTCATCCTCGGCTCCAGTAAACTCAAATCTAGATCTTTTCTCGAGCCCTATACTCGCGGCTTCGAATGATGCTTTGGCCAGAACAATCCGTCCAATTGGGGGGCGACGATCCGCTAACCACCGACCTTCCCCGACGTACCAATGGCATTCCGGCGCAGGAATGCCTACGGAACGTAATATTGCGTTAACGTGAAATTTTTGGCGAGATAAACTGACAGCGTAGGGATTGGCATTCAATGTGCTTATCCCATGAAGCTGACAGAACGCGGGTATTAGGCTTTTTCTGCCGGGAGCCGAGCCGGTTTGTGCCGTGTTGTAAACGAGTGTACGATTTCTAGCAAAGTGGTTTAACCCGCCGCCATCGACCCATCGGATGAAGCTATCTTCTCCAACAAAGACGTCAGTATAAAATCCTGCCTCTCGAAATCCACCAACAATTTCTTCCAACTCTTCCTCTGTGAAATACTCAATGCTCCGGTCAAACTCCGAACGGTATTCCCCTGAGGCGACGTTGACGACGCAAGCAATCCCGAAATCATCGACTTGTTTTCTTCCAATTTCAATAAGACGTGCAACGGCACTTGCGGTGCTATCTATACTACTTTTGGGCATTGATAATTCTCTATTATCAATACTATGAGGTGTTGGGAGGACCGGAGAGCAAGAGATAGGTTTTGACCCTGGGGTATCGTTCTCTAATTCTCGAACCAAAAATGCACGTCAAGAGCGCTAGATTACCGGTTCTTCGTCAATTGTGCCGCAATCCCACTTTGCTGAAGCCGAAAACTCGTGAACTGAAATGCGGCCGATCAAATCCGTGTGGTGCAGTTCTGGACCAAGATCAAAAGAGATCGGCGCCGGGTGTTTGGCTCGCATGATTTTTAAGGCGGGCGGGGTTCGACGCGTTTACTCGAAGTGGCAGGAAAAGCAGACTCAGAACGTTCCTTGGCGATCTCACAAAATACTGAAAAACTCCTCTTGTTAAATCAGCTAAGTATTCTTGACAGAAACAGTAAAGATTAGTACCGCTACTCTTGTTCAACCAATCATTGGAGTGGGAAATGGCAAATATCAGTGGCTTGCTTTTGGGCGATCAGCGCGCGGACAAACTTTATCTTCTTCGCGATCTAAACGGTAACGGAGATGCCCTGGACGCAGGCGAGCGCATAACATTTTTTGATGGAACCAACGCAGGTGGCTATGCTGATCCCACGTCCAACATTTTCGGCGTCTTTCAGGATGACTCGGAATTTGTCTATTTTGGAGATGGAAACACCGATGCCGTCTATCGGCTAAAAGATGGCAATTCCGATGGCGATGCCAATGATCTCGGAGAGGCTACGGTCTTTTTTGATGCAAGCAACGCCGCTGGTCTGTCAACTGTGACCCCACAATCAATTGCACAAGGCGCAGACGGCGCGATCTACCTGTCAAATGCAGGTGTCAGCGCGGCTCCACAGGATGCGATCTACCGCCTGGAGGACCTTAATGGCGATGGCGACGCAAATGACGATGGTGAGGCGACCGTGTGGCTTGACCTGCAGGCGATTTTGACAACCGATGGTCTACCACAAGGCGAAGCCGCAGTCCCGTACGACATTGTTTTTAATGACGATATCGCTTACATCAATGATCTGAACGGCGCGGCGCAGGATGACGTCATCCATCGTGCAGAAGATCTTAATGGTGATGGTCAAATCACGGCGGATGAAGTCAAACCCTTCATCTCGGATTCGATGAATTTCGGCGCACCTGTCGATTTGTCATCGGCCGTACGCGGCGACAGCCTGCTGACGCTAACATGGTTTCCAAGCCGTAGTGAGCCGGGCGCAGAACCAAAACTCTATGTACTGACCGACTGGAACGGAAGCGGAGATATCGACGTAGCTTATGAGGCGCGCGAGATCTGGAACGCATCGGAGTTACCCGAAGGATATAACATGTTTGTCGGCTTCAACGTCACGACCGTCGGCAATAAGGTATACTTCACCGCTGATGAGCACGTGATCGAATTGTCCGATGTCAATGGTGATGGGGATTTCCTCGACAATCAGGAAACCATTGTGTTCACATCGGGCCTTGATGACGAAGGCGTCGCGCGGCCGCGTGCACTGTCGGGCTATGAAGACAGCGAAGACGAGGCAGTAACTCTGCGCGGAACCAATGTCGATGATCGACAGATCGGGGGCGCCAAGGATGACACATTGAAAGGGGGTCGTGGAGATGACCTGCAGTTCGGTCAGGGTGGTGATGATATTCTGAACGGTGGGCGCGGCGACGATGTCCAGTTCGGCGGTGACGGCGACGACACACTCAGGGGGTGTCGCGGCGATGATGAACTGTTTGGCGGTAATGGTGATGACCATGCCGCAGGCGGTAGAGGCGACGACCAGTTGACCGGAGGAGAAGGCAACGACATCCTGAGGGGTGGACGTGGCGACGACCGTCTGGACGGTGGTGACGACAATGACATGTTGACCGGCGGGCGCGGTGCCGATGTATTCGTCTTTAACGGAGGTAGTGACCGGATTACTGATTTCCGTCTGGAAGACACCCTGGAATTAGATCTTGGTATTGAGATCGCTGAAGATGCTATTCTTGCTGATTTTGCGAGCGTGGACGGAAGTACCCTGATTCTCGATTTCGGAGAAGACGCTGGCAGCCTGGCGCTGGACAACGGCGCCAGCTATGCTCTGTCTGACATCGACTTCGCGTTCGTCTAAGGTTTTGAACCTTTGCGGGAATGAAACCTCGTTCCCGCAAAGGCTTCACGTTAACCTGCTTGGCTATGAAATGGTGAACAGTTGCTTCACAGATTAGGCCAATAGGTCAGAATGAGCCGCAACGACCGCGCAGCCAAGTTCACGCCCCATTTCGAACCGGACGTTAGCGCACAAAGGCCCTGCGTTCTTTGCCGACTCTATAATACTCCAATAGATACGGATCACTGTGTTATCTTCAATGTAGAAGCAACCCGCTCACTACGACATGCCGAGGTCGGTTCCATTATGGCGATGCCGGATCGTGTTAGAAAACGGTTCGATCTGCTACCGGAACCTCTGATTGCAGACACTGCTTATGGCTCAGGACCAATGCCGAGCTGGCTGGTTGACGGCAACATTGCGCCAAAATTCCCTTCATCGACAACGCGGATCTCCGGCACGGCCGCAGACGGGTTTCCGGGGTCTTGGTAGCAGCGAGGCATTCCTCGTGCCTCAGCGGTGCGATTTTTCAAGAGATGGGGTACCGATTGTGGAGAAAGGCCACCAAGCTGCTGTTCGCCGTAATGCGCTGCTTATGACTTCAAATGGCAGCTTTTATGTACAGTTTGGGAGGCAACCGGGACAAAGCACACCGCATTGTTCAACGTCGGACTGGCATTCAACTTTGAACTGATCGACGGTTTGAAAGAATGCGCTGTCCTCGATGAAGCCGCAAGGATGCAGTCACAATTAGTCTTACAATCCAGCCGGGCAACAGATAAAATGAACTGCGCGAGCCGGGAGACTGGCATTAAGGCTCTCCGCCTTTGATGAGTGTGTTCACTGCCTTAGATATTTTTTCACCGCCAAACATCGCGGTCCCAATTGTAGCTCCAATTCCCGGGATGCCAAATATCAAGCCGACTCCAGTGAAGATTCCGATTAGCCCGGCCCTCCAAACACTGTCAGTAACCTCTTTGACATGTTCTTTTGGCCAAGACTTAAAATGGTCCAAGTACTCCCGCAAAGCATCACGAGTTTCATCGACTTTAGTTCTTGTATCTTCATCGGAATTTTCTTCTTTGGGCACCAACCCTTTAAGCTTTTCTATGTGGTCTTGGGCTTTGCGTAGGAACGCAATTTCGTCTTCCCAAGCCTGACGTCTTTGAGGATCGTTAGGTATTTGGCGCTTGGTTGCTGAAAGGATGTTCTTTAGACAATTTTCGGCGGATGCTAGAAATGCGTAAGAATCCTCTGCTGCTTCATTCAATGCCCAAGCAACACGAAGGCGATCAATACCCAATTCACGGAGTTCGTCCTCTTTCGCACTTTCAATTACTAGGTCTTCGACCTGGGCATCAGGCGCGTTGTTTTTGGCCGCCTCAATGCCGTTATCCCGGCCTGAGGTATTGCTGTAGCTTTCGCTGGTGCCGATCACCTGACCATTGCTGGCCTTGAGGTTGAACATATGCCCGCCGGATCTAGTTTTCTTACGCTCATATCGGTCGTCATTCGGCGCGTTTACCTTCACCGACGCGATTCCATTTTCCGCGCTGGTCCTTTTTACATAACCTTCGCTTGCTAAGATGATTTCGCCATTTTCTGCTTTCAGCCGAAACCGAAATTGACCAGCCCTGTCTTCATAAAGTTCAAACTTTCCGGCCATACTGCTCCAACAATCATCAAAAGAAAAAGTTCCCTAAGATGCTGGCTGAAGATCAAAAGGGATGCAAGTGGCCGAGCGATAGTCTGTGAACTCCTCTTCCCGTCAAACCTGCGGATCGTACCTTGTCTGCATTGTGTGGTACTGGGTCCCGGTCGCCTCCGACTGCGTGGCCCCTGCGGCGCAACGGACAAATTCCAGCGCCCACCTTCCAGAATCTTTGAAAGCCTGCGAAGTTCTTCCAATCACCGACTGCCGATAACCCTGCGTGATGGGAGCAAACGGGCAGAATATCCTAATGACAAAACCATTGAACAAGCAGAGTTCTTCTATGGAATACGTTCAGCGCTGATATTCAAAACAAGACATTGAAGTTTCAGCTTTGCGAGACGAAGTTGTCGCTCGATGAGTTCGACTGGAAGTCCCCATCCAGTGGCACGACGCATTCAAGATGCATACTTGCCTTCGACTAACGTCTTTCTGGCTCAACCGAAGGCGCTCAGAACAAGGGAAACCACTAGTATCACAGTCGCCTGGCTACCGGCAGCTATTCGACCTGCTTTGAGTTTAAGCAGGAACCCGTATCCTGGCAGGACTGTTGCAAGCCCATATGCCAAAGCGGCAATGACACCGAAAACCAGACCGCCAATGATGGTGTTGATTCCGGCCGCTTGGTGTAAGAGGGCAGTTCCGATCACAAGCACGACCATACAAGCTAGGCCAATACCGTAAGCGCTGCCTGGCACTGCCTGTGTATGGGCCGCCCGATCTTCTGCTCCATAGGCTTTTGCCCAAGGTTCCCCGAAGAGTAACGTAAACCACAAGGTCAGCAGCGCTTGGCCGGTAATGATTGCGACAATGACGGCGATCCAATTTACGCTAGAAAATGCGATTTCCATTTCAGTGACCTTGCGTTGATGAAAATATGTATGTGTCCAATTCAGCGAGAACGCGCGTCCAGCCTGCAACAAACAGCGCTGCACGTTCGGGCCATTGTTCCCCCATAGCGGCGGATCCCTCGGAGTGATCAATCAGAACACGAGTTGTATCCCCATCTGCGACAAAGCGTACAGAAACTTCTGTGGGGGCCGAGAGTTTTCCTGGATGCCACGTGAAGCGCAAAACACGCGACGGTACTAGCTCAAGTACCTCCCCGAGGACAAACTGCCCGTCCGCGGGGTGGTCTTCGAAGAACCTACCGCCGACGCGCGCTTCGAAACGTAGTGTTGAACCTTCGAACTTCCGGTGTCCCTGCGGCCACCAAAGATCAACCTTTTCTACAAATGCTCGAAAGGCATCGTTCGGACTGCACTGCAGTGTGGCACTCTTCTTGATTACGTTGGCCATTTAGTCCTCGCTGTTTTCGGCGACCATGGCCAATCGGTTCAGTGCGACATCCCAGAACGCGTCCAACCAGGAACGCGCTTCCTCAAAACCCTCTGGCAAGAGGCTATACTCGTTGCGGTTCTGCACGGATTTCGCCTGAACAAGATTGGCAATGCACAGGATTTTGAGATGTTTGGAAACCGCTGGTCGCGACATGCGATAGTACGCTCCAAGTTCTGAGACGCTATGCGGCCTTTCCGCAAGCTTTCCCAGCATGTCTCGGCGTACGGTATTGCCAAGCGCGTCTAAAACCAACTCTTGTTTGGGCGAGATATTCATTGGTAACCTCAAGGTTACCGTAACAAATAAGTTTCACTTCCGGTGCAGTCAAGCCTGTTCGTTTGGCAACAAATGTTCTCAGCACTGGAGACCTTCCGCGAATAACGCTCTGGGCAAACTGCGTCATAACTGACATTCGGACAAAGCGCATCATGGGACCTTCGGGGCGGGGGGCGCTAAAAACCCCGCGCGGAAATGAACAAGTGCACTGCTGAAGGTCGCATGGGCTCAGAGCGTTTCGATCGATGAAGGCTACACGCGCCTTACCTATGCTTATGCCAGTCTAAGGTGTTGACCGAGTACACATGTTGAATAGTATCCAGGCTTTCCGCTCGACGGTCACCAGGTCGTGTTGAAAGGACGGTGGGAGTAGCAAAAGGGTGTTCTGGTTTGTAACGGAAGGGGTTGGTTGTTGACCAATATGGCGAACTGATCCGCATTCGATCGTGCTGAAAAACCCGAGCTTGACAATGACCTCATACCGATCTTGCTGATCGGACCTCATGTAATACGTTGCCAAACCTGATGAAGGCAGTTGTACTGCGATGTATGAATTGATCCACCAAGCTATCGATTAAATTGGTCGCGTTCTGCTTCCGCTTGACCCTGATCCCCAGACATTCCTGCCTGTGCTCATTGATGACCTTCAGAGACCGAAAGGTTATGCCATCGTCGGTTCGACAACGAACTTAGTCAAACGACCAGATATAATTGCGATACTTTGGCCTTGGTCGGATGCGCGAGCTGTCATATCGCCGTGAACACCCCAGCCTGTAACGTAGATTCTGCTGCCAGACCTCTCGACCTGATGCGATCGAGACTACCGGTACAGGCCCTGGAGTCTGATTTCCTTGATGTTCACGCTATTCGACCCAGCGTGCCCAACTGGTGGGGGCGGTGCGATTATCTGCAGGAAGCAAAATGAGTTCGTGCGCGTTGCAAACATAATTTCCCGCAGCTCCGAAAAAGAAAAGGCCACCAGACATTTCAATAAATTCAGGGGTTACATCAATAGTCATGGCTGGCATATCTGGGATGTTCGGGAACGATACTGTTGCAGTGATATCGACGTTTGACACATTGGAATTAAACACATTTCCACCGAAGACTGTCGTCAGGTCACTTTGCCCATTCATCACGATCTCCGTGGCGGGTTGATCTCCGGTTTTGGTGCGAATCGTGAATTCGTTGAGATAAAAGGCCGCCTCACCAGATGGCTCTATGACAAAATCTGCTACGCCCCAAACACGAGCGTCGTCGGCACCTGTGACGTCTTGATATTGTCCCGCAAAATCCTGAGGGTTGATCTGCCATTCTCCGACGGGGCAATCATCCAGCTCCTGAGCATTTCCGGTCATGGGAACGCTCAGGCAAAGTGCGAGTGTCAAATATCCTGAGACCAATTTCTACTCCTTTACAAATACTCAAATCAAATCTGATCCGCGTTGATCAGTCTTCATCTTCCACCAGAAATGAGGCGTTGACCCAACCCAGTTGCTTGCCATGCCAGGCAACAAGGCACCAATGCGGTTGATCAGAAAGAATATCAACCTGCTCATCTGTCATCGCAAAGTACTGTTGCTGCGTTACCGTGGGCACACAGGTTATCGTGCGTATTTGACGTGCGTCATGTGGCAAGGTCGCAAGGATTTGATACTGTGTACCCGGACCTGTGCGCGCGTTTAGCGAGTCCTGATCGCCCACACCAGCGACACGCCATATCTCGGGCTCATCTGCAGTAGCAGTCGCAATCGCAGGACAAAACGCCAGCAAAACTGCCATGAGACAGCACGCGCGCACCGATATAACTCTTATCATGACCACGAGCATGCCTCCGTATTAGTTTGGAATTGTAAGGACCAAGCCCAGCTCGGTGTACTCGTTGTCTGTTCGTGCGTTTACAACACTCGATCCAACAACGAGATTTAGATCCTCCCTTTCGAACCTCAACGTGAGGCGATCGCCAATTTGATACTGATCCTGCAATTCGAAACCGGCGCTAACAAGCTCTGTTTCGTACTGCATCAGAAACTGTTCGCCAGGATCAGCAATACGTCCGTAAAGGTCAACTGTGCAGCTCCTCTCGTTTTTTGAAAGCAATCCACCGATATTCTTCAACTCTGTGGGTCGTGGAACATCCTCTGGCCATTGCTTTGGAATGTCAGAAAGCGACCTCTCTTCTCCGATTTCAATGTTTGGACACTCATCTGCAAACGCTGGTAGGGCCAATATCGCAACAGCAATTCCGAAGTAGCTCAAATTCATTGTTGGTATCTGTTTAGTAGCATATCTCGCTACACCTATCTCATCCAAACACGACAGCACAGCTTTGTTTGTCTATAAAACTTCAAAGCCTTCTCGCCCTCAACAGTCGCCATCGATCGCCGTCGGTAAGAAGGATGTGCGCCCATTATAGCAGTGAGAAATACATGAGAAGATATTCTGGCCAAGCAACCAATGCTGCCAGAGAAAATGCAGCGCAAACTTTACGGCATGCATTACACGGAGGGGTACTCGATCAGCGGTATGGCGGCAGCGCTTTTCGTGTCTTGCCGAAAGGTCCATCGTACCTTCAACCGGCACGAACCTGGCATTCACTGCGCCAGTCGCGGACTGCGACGACGCGAGACAAAGAGTGCTTTGATGCTCTGAGATCAAAAGCGCGTCGATGACTGCAAAAGACAGCCTTCTCCCAATGGCGTGCTGACAGAAAGGACACCCAAATGCCGTTCCGCCGTGGCTTAAGATGGTATCTGCGATCGAGACCCGCTCGCCCTGTGATACGACAAAACCTCCGAACGTTACCTCGGCCTCGTCGAGTTTACGTCTATCGCCTCAGTTGCGACCATATGGTAATTTGACTTAGGCTGATTTATTCGGGCGGAATCCGAGTGTCGCTACTAACTTGGGAACCGCATCGAGATCATATTTCGGCGTCCAAATTTCTAGCGTAACATCAAAATCTTATATGATATATCCTATGGTCTTCTTGGCAACCATCACTCTCGCTACCGCGGCCCTATTCACGTCTTCGGACGACATAGCCAATACACCAAGACGGTGCTGGCATTTTTCAAGCGAATCCACGACTTTTATTATCTGCTCCAAAGACGCTTGGCGGTGCGCAGGAGATGCCCTATCGCATTCGAAGGGGAAGCGGCGCAGAATACCGGAATAAGTCCGATCAGCAGGTCATAATATTCGAAGCAACTCAAAGTCACAGACTGTTTACAAAGTGGAATAAGAGAAATTGGTAATACGAATGTACCTGGAGCTATAGGCAGTCAAAAATGGATGACACACCCCCAACCACCGACATCGACAAAATCGTCGATGCCCTATTGGAACTGGCAAATCAAACCCGCGAAACCCGGATTCTTGTTTCTGATCTATTTTCCCGATACAGCGAGGATGGTTCCAGCTGTGAGAAACGTGAAGCGTCCATCGAAAGCACTCGTCTGAATTTGGTTGAACTTGTGCAGCGCCTCGAACAAAGAGATAGAGGGCGGAAATTGGACCGTCTTAAGTTCGGTGCCGTTTTGATCTTGATTATTGGAATGGGAGGTGCGTCCGCGTTTGCTTTGGCAAAAGATCGAATTGAGCGAAGTTACTTTGAGAAGTCAATTCGTTTGGTCGCTCAGGATGATGGAAAGTACTGGTGCAATAAGGCAAAGGGTCAAATTATCAGAGATCATTCTGGCACGCACGGGTGTGCTATTGTCATGAAAGGATATCAATCCGGCGACGAATCCCCCTCAAACTGAGGTGCGGCGTTTTGAGGCTGTCCCACCGTCGCACCACGTTGCAATTTCTCCAGGCCGGTAGAAATCAGGCCGATTCGGACCGAACCAGAAAGCAGTGAGGCACCCAGATTGGGTTGCCTCGAAAGCCAATCAGAACATGCCATTCTCGTGCGCAAATTCCTCTTCGGTTGGGATTTTTTGGACAATATCCCAATGTTCCACGATCTTGCCTTCTTCGTCGTGACGCACGATCTCGATCACCGCATTGCCCCAATCCGCGTATTCGACTAAGGCCATGGTTAGGTCTCCGTCCGAAATCGTTTGGTGCACAGTGACATTGCCGAGGGTTCCATCACTGTCTTTGAAGAAGCCAAAGATAGGTTCGATACCATTGGGTACCATGGGATTGTGCTGAATGTACTCCGCACCGAACAGTTCTTTGAGGGTGTTAACGTCGCCTGCGATGCCTGTGTCAAAGAAGCGAACCGCGTTCATCGTGTTGCGGGCCAGGTCCATGGTCGAGACGTATTTGTCCATGTCGCCGCCGCCATCAATCATTGAGTTACCGTTCGCGGTTTCAGACTGAGGCACTTCGGTTTGGGTCGTGTCCCAATGCTCGATAATCTGGCCATCCTCAAAACGGAAGATGTCACCAACAATGGCTTTATCTTCGCCAAAGCTAACCCTTGCCTGGATGCCTACGAGATCGCCTTGAGCAAGCACACGCGCGATTTCACGTTGCGGTTTAATTCCGTTCTCCTTCATCAAGGTGACCCCGGCGCGGATGCCTTCACGCCCATCTGCGATCGATGGCGAGTGCTGGATATAGTCAGGGTGGTATAGCTCATCGACAAGTCCAATGTTCTGAGCATCAAACATTTCGACCAGGGCGCGAACGGCAATAACTTTGTTTTCTTCTTCGCCCGCGAAGGCTGGAACCGCCAGCGTAATCAGGGCCGCGGTAGCTGCGCGTAGGTGTTTCATTGGGTTCTCCTTGTAGAAACGATCGGACTCTAAGTGCCAGATGATTGTTATCTGTCAGGGAATTGTAAGACCCGGACAGGTCAATGAATTCGGTGGAATTGATGTGACGAAGAATCGTTGGTACGTCGATACTCTCTGGCAGCCGGTCAATCCACTCACCTTCCGCGGTGCGGGCAAATGTGGTATCCACGACCTCTGAGATCATTTATTGCCGGTTGTAGACTCCTGGCTATTCCAATGTCGCCGTTACAAAGACAGCACCTTGTTTAGAACGATCTCCAGTAAAATCAATGCCGAAGAGCTTGGACTCGCTTTAGCTCAGTATGGCAGCCAGAGCAGAGAGCCCCGACCGCAAAACTTCGTTGTCAGGTTCCAATAAATTGCGCTTATTTGCGGTGTCGAAGTGCTGACCTGTTATTGTTGCATGCGGGCATCGACGAAATCCACCCGCGTGCTAGTCCTGTTGCCCCCACGATACGTGTACGCGATTAGGAACAGATCGCGATGATAGAGCCTGGCTTTGTTACTAAGCAGCGGCGCCACCAATACAGGCGCTGCGCCATTGTACCAGCTGCAACAGGTTGCGCGGATTCTGATGCTCGTTTTTCTTTGGTTGCGCAGGGTAAAACAGGCTCGGGTCGTCCAGCGACGTAATATATGGAACAACTTCCAGCCAAAAGCCGACGCTCAAGGTTTGTGGGAACTTGCAGGCTCGCTGAATTGCAGTTGTGGATGTAAGAACAATCACCGACGCAGCTTATGCCTTGAGCACCAGAATGGCGGTGATCAAGTCACCAACCGACCATCGGAAATAGAGCCAGTGACCGGAGTTCTCGAATCTCCTCCGGTATTGCGCTGAGGCCGGTCGATCAGTCGACGAGTAAATGAACGCGCAACTCGCCGACGAACTGCTCGTCCAAATGATCTTGAAACGTCGCCTGAGATCCGGATTTTCGGGAAAAGAGTTGCGCCAACTACGCGTCTGCGTCTTCGTGCGCGAAGCAACCCTTGCATCTTGATGACGCTGGGGAAGCGCCTTCGAAGCCGACCCAAAGGTAAGCAAACATAACGAACAAGATCTCTCTGGTTGCCGGCAATGCCCACTGCGAATACAAACGTTCCTAAATTCAAACAAATGCGAGCGAGAAGATCAGACATGTTGAAGAAGTATTTTCGCAATCCACTTTGTATACTGCTCATTTCCATATTTTCAATTAACTCGATGGCTGACGCTTGCACAGGCATCATGCTATTCGGTGAGGATGGAACAACCGTTAGAGCAAGAACAATGGAATGGGGCTCTTTTGATCTGTTTCCAGAGCTTGCAATTGTGCCACCCGGCTACGAGATGTCTTCGATCATGCCAGATGGCAACGAAGGTGCAAATTGGTCTGTTCGCTACGGCTACGTCTCCATAGTTGGCCTTGGCAGGCTGACTGCCACGGATGGCATGAACGAAGCCGGGTTATCCGCAGGGGTTTTCTATTTACCTGGATTTGCTGACTATCCAGAATTCAATCCGGAATCTCGCGCCAGATCACTATCGCCCTCTGATGTGGTAGGCTACATATTGTCGAATTTCGCCACAGTGTCTGAGGCTCGCGAGGGTATTTCCGAGGTGCAAATTGTTTCGGTTGAGGATGAGGCGCTTGGCTTCCCGGCGCCTATTCATTTCTTTGTGGCGGATTCTTCAGGAGACAGGTTGGTAATAGAGGTCGTTGGTAAGCAATTGATGCTATACGACGCCCCACTTGGTGTCATTACGAACTCCCCGACATACGACTGGCACATGACCAATCTGCGAAACTATTTGAATTTACAGGCTACCGGGTTGCCCGAGAGGGAATTGGAAGGGCAGTCGTTTGCCCCCCTGGGCGCAGGGAGTGGCATGATTGGCCTTCCGGGGGATTTCACGCCCCCGTCACGCTTTGTACGTGCCGTGGCATTTTCGCAGACTGCACGGCTGACCGAAGGTGGTAGCGATACTGTGCGTGAAGCGTTTCGCATACTCGATAATTTCAACGTTCCTGTTGATGCAGTCTCCGAAGACGAAATTCATGGCCTTCCGGGCCTCGTTCTAAGTGCAACACAATTCACCAGCGCAGCGGACATGAAGGAACTACAATACTACTATCATACTCAATTTAATAGACGAGTTCGGATGATCGATCTTTCTGAAATCGACTTCAGTGCACTTGGCGGGATACCTGTTGTTCGCCCGCTAGATGAAGCGCGCGAAGAAGACATCAAGATTATTGCGGTCGACTAGCGGTATCTGTTCTCTATCAGACCAATCTGACACTTGCGCAACAAGCGTAGCGCAAGCGCGACTTTCGGACCGCAATGACCGATCTGACGATGAAGGTCTTGCTTAGGTTATTCCGTCGACAGGCGATTGATTTCGTTTAGAGCATGTTGGGTCTGGTCTGACAGGGTAGGGTTCTGTTGAATTGCGACAAGGCTGGCCCGTTGACTTTGCTGATCAACGACATTTGTTTTCTGGCCTCGGTTTAAACCGAGCGAAGCGCACAAAAGCATTGTAGTCTTAAGCGGTGCACCTGGTGCAGGATAAATATCGGGATTAAAGAAAAAGCGTTGACGGTGCGGGCTGTTGAGTTCGCGACCAGAAATATTGGCGATGCCAACTGCCACACAAACTGCTTTGGGGCCGGTAAAACGTGGTTGGTTCGGCAATAACTCCGCATCCAGTCATCAATTCAATATGCTCGGTGTGTGACCGTTCACTTGACGCGATTAAGTGCGAGAGTACTGTTTAGTAATATGCCCAACCAAAGTTATACAATAAAATCCAAAAACTTGGCATTGACGCACAGAACAGAAGCGACCAGGCCGTTACCTGCATCCAACTAAGTCCTTTCGTTTCGGCAATTTTGCTTAGCGGCACGGCTACCAGGCACATTGTTGAAATAACAAATAAAGCCGAAAAGGGTAGTCCCGTGCATGTTGCGGTCTCCGCGATAAGCAGAACCGAGGCAATCAGTGTCAAACGAAAGGAGTTCAATTCGCGCCCCGTTTTGTTCGCTTCTGGGTGTGATTTGCGAAAAGCTCTATATCAGTATTGCAACTACACATTGATTTTCTGTGTCTTCTGGCGTTGTTGCTGGGTTGAGGCCAGAAAGCATCGCAATTGGAAGTGAAAAAAGGGGAAAGAATCGCAATTTGAAGCGCCGTTGGTAGGCTGCCCGCGAACACACCCATAGATCGAAGCCCGACAAGTGTCCGTGCCCAATGTCCTTGGGGTTATCCCGCAACACTCTTGATCGCGGCCATGAGGCTTTCTCACCCTTTCAATTGAAGACACGAGTTGTAGCGGCCAATGGCGATCAGAGAATATCCGGGCTCGGCAGCGGATCAGGCCTGTTCAACTGAGCGCTTGGGTAATGAGAAAGCGCCGCGCCGAGGAAACTCGCACGCCGATGGCGACTATCACCGATATAGTTGCTGGATTGGTTCGAGTGGGTCGTTCACGTGTTGATCATTTGGCAATTCCAGCGCAGGAGACCAAGTCACCGAACACCTATTTGATAACAGTTCTATTTCCTCAGCCGTGCCGGGCGTCCTCCGCTCGACAATATGATCCCAGCTTGTTGATGTTGACCCTCGCTGCCGTCGGTCGCAGATATGTGGCGAAGGTTTTTGTATAGCTGCGCGCGAAGAACAAGACTTCGATGATTCTGACAAATCGTCATCCTTCACACGCGACCTCCTTGATATCATGTGTAGAAACGGAATCAGAACGTCATTCGTGAAAAAGCTCCCGATTCTGAGCGATGCAAAAGGTGGGACGTCGAGGTAACAATAAAGTCATGGAGCTTGTCCCTCTTAGAAACCGCGTTTATCGATAGCGCCACCGCGTCCATCGCCCGATGCGCGGCTCTCCCGCACCGGTGCTGGCCTCACTTCTGGTCCGGTGTCGTCCCCCTCCGCATCCCACCCTTTATTGTCGGAGGGGGATATATCCGCAAACTCGTGTTCGCGTGGGTTCTTGCAGCAAGATGATGATTTCAAATGCTTCACACAAATATCGGGGCTGTTTGAGATCCTGCGCCGGACAGATGCAAAACGCTGCGTGTAATGGCCTGAATGTCGTAGTGATAGGTCGATTGGGTAAGAGCTGTCACATTTTATCAGCGTCGTCGTATTTGATACTCATTTCTGGCGACATCGACCTTGTGTTGACCACCTGGTTCGAGGAAGCCACTTGGACCTACGCCAACCGGTTTAGTCCATGACAATTGCATTCGAACAGATCGAGACGCTTGTTCCAAACCGTCTAAACGTAGCACTCGTTCGCGTTTCTTTCTTGTGGCTGAGTTGCAGAAAGTCTGCTGGGCAAGGTCTTTGCGTCGCTCAGGCAAGGCAGGCCGGGGTACAGACGAGATTGGTGTAGGCGGCTGGTGCCAAATCGCCAAGTGATCCGTGTGGTCGTTGCGTGTTGCAGCTGATCTCCAAGTTTCAAATTCTTCGGGTCTCTGTGAAATTTCCGAAGATATGCGCGATTAGACATTCAACACGTAGTCGACCATTGAAATTCTCCACGAATGTGTTCGTGGGATGGCGTGCAAGCCAATGTCCGCGTACCGGCACCACCGATGAACCGCATGCGACGGCATTCTCCTTCTTTTGTCGCTGACAAACATGTCTGGTTCGCCGCGCCTGCGGATTAGATCATCAAGATCCGTGACATCCGCGCGCCTGAGAATCAATGGCCCGCGACACGTGTCGGCGCCTCTCGAGTCCAGTTGTCCGCAAAAGCACAACACACGGAACCGTTTGCTGTCTTCGTAAGCATTATTCCTTCGCGAACTCGAAGACCATCGCTGGCTGTTTCGATCTGGCGCCAGAATGGGTCTCTGTGTTCCTAAAACCCGCTTGCACGACGGTCACCGATGCACCGCCAGCCGTTTTTCATGATAAAATCGAAAAGCTACGAATGGGTCACTACGAACCGATCGCCGGCGGGTAAAGCACCCAAACGGCGATATTCGACCCAGCACCGTTCATTCGTCAGTTCACGCAACCGATTGCGCAAAGCATCCACGCTTTGATCCTGCTTCTTGTACTGAAAGGCCGACGGGTAACGATCAGGCAGATCACTGGCACGACGTTCCGACAGGTCTTGCCGATTCATCACGTCCGACACAGCCCGTCATTTGACATCAGGCGACAATAATTATTTTGCCTAAACACCCTACCGGGTTGCGTTGCGCAACACGGCATCCGCTGGCTTGCGTCTCAGGCGATTGTATTACGTTCCTGGGCAGGGAGCTTCCTGACTTCCGATACATTCTATCGCCAGTTTTGACTTCGTATTGCAAGCAGGAGGTGACGTTCACACTTCAGAAGGACCACCTAGTCTTTTTCAAGAGGAGGTGATCCCGGCATTTAAGGTTGGCTCACTTACCGAGCAAGCCTTCAAGCAGCTGGTTTGTCCGCTGAGTATTGCGATAAATACCGAAGAACAGATACATCACACCACCCATCAAGATTGTATAGACGATGCCTATGATGATCATCATAATTCCTGCAATTGGACCAGGAACACCCCCATTTACGGTTGCGGGTAGGAAAAACATTGTAATGCCCGTGAGAACAAAGCCGAGGCCAAGAAGAATGACAAATACAGCAACGAGCTTTTCAGCCCAATTAATGAAGAAATCGCGCATTTACATAACCTTATAGAGTGACGATGACGTCTTTATAGAGGGAAATGCGGTTAGAGCAATCCCGAAATGATGAACCCCCCGTTCGCCGGTTTCTCTGCCCCTACTGCAAACCGTCTCTGGATGGGCTCATTCCTTGAGAACACACACTGGTTTATGAGCCTTGCGGATGCCCACGAAAAGCTGGAGAATTGGCGTAGACACTACAACGAGGACAGACCCCACGGCGCGATCGAATACAACGGCCCGATTGCCATGCATTATCCCGATGGCACCGACAGCCCGTCATCATGACAGAGCCGGAATATTCCAGCTCCGGGCGCTCCAAAGTTGGGTAGCAGAGCACAAACCCGCAGACTCTCGTTTTGAATGAGGGAACCTCGGGGGGAAGGTCAAGTACAGTGAGCCCATTGGCGATCGCAAGGACGCAAAATGAGAAACTAGGTATGAAATTTCTTTGGCTGAATAGCAGTCTCGCAGCCTGGATTTACTTGTCACTCGTGACAACTGCTTTGGCGTCATGGGAAAACAACTGCCTACTGACTGGGATTGTTGTGTCTGATGTGACTGAGTTTGTTGGATATGGTAACAAAGATGGAACAGCGGAGTTCTCCTTGTTGGTTCTGGGCGCTTCCAAATATGGCCGGGCGGACTCAGGTTGCCTGCAGTTTATTGGAACAACTCAGGATGTTGTTATAGCCACTGAATTCGCTAACTTCCGAAAAGGACTTTTGGTACAAATCGTTCGACTCGAAAACGACTACGCGTTTCAGAGCGGTGAAGAATATGGTGGACCCGATTTCATGATTTCTGATTGATGTCATCAGCCATTCCACTGTGTCCGCCAGGTTCACCGGACGGACATAGTGGTGCAAAGTGTTGCTGAAGTGGAGATTTTCCTACCTTTGAGTTTTCGATTTGAGTGAGCCCCTTGGCTCCAATCGGTTGTAAACAGCAGATCAAAGGCAATCAGTGTTCAATCCGCGCGATTACAAACCTAGTTGGCGTTTGAGTCGCGTGTGCACTGCTTCGGGTTCAAGGCCTGCCATCATGCAAACTTCACTAAACTGCCTGGTTGGGAAGGTGCCTATCCAATCGCGAGCGACGAGATGTTCTCTCGTGGTACAGCCCTTTGCATATGCGGCGTCGTGTATCGCAAGCAATAAGACGGACACCCAAAGATTGCGCTCTGGCTCGGAGTTGAAATCCTGATCAAATGAGGCGTAATTAGGGGGTGCTTGATCATCGTATTTCAATCGCAAGTCTCCACATAGAGCTTAACAAATTCTATCTGACCGGTCTTTGGAACAAGTCGCGCTAAAGGTCCGCGAACTCAATGAAATGAGGTGAGAAGTAGGGCGCAAGAAGGTGGGCGAGCCAACTGAGTGAGAGTAGACGATCCACACAAAAATTGGATTGGGAGGTCGCTCGGTTCAGATTCCTGCGCTTCTTTATTGCTCCGCACCGTCAATTGTTCTCCTATTCAATAGTCCGCCTTTGGGGTCAATACAAAAACCTCACCCCATCAGGGTCTTGTAGTGAATTTGACCTTCTTCGGCGTAAGTAAAGGCACGTTAATGTGTTTAGAGGCAGGTATCTAAGCCGTTGCAAGGATCGGTATTGTCGGCGCTCACAGTTCGAAAGTCCCAAGTCGAAAAAAGTATGCAATGGACATCCAAAATTGACGCTGCTGCTGGAATGATTGTGGCACGTTCGTTGGCTGTGGGCGTATCGGATTTACACCCCATACTCCGCCTGATCCGAGAACGAAGGGAGCTGCGACTACAGGTGCGCTGCGGCGAGCGCGGATGGCGTTTTCTCTTGGATTTCAAAGTTTCGTGTCCCCAATTGACGCAATTGTTCAGTTTCGGAGATCCTGTGCTCGTTGATCGCGCGGAGCGATTTCAGTTTTGAAGGAGAATTCCACATCACCTCCAGTATGCAACATATTGATCAGAAGCTTACTTGCGTGCTGTGCGGAGCAGATCACGGTTTCGGTAGCCGCATTTGCCGGGTTTGCGGGGCCGAGTACCGGCGCCCCAAGCTAAACGTGCTGGTTATTCATATTGGCCTGGTATTGGTTTTGTTGGCCGTCGTTGAGTTGATCGGCGTGATGATGGCGGTTGCCATAAGTCGATATTCAGAAGCTGTAGGCGAAGTCTTTGAATTTTGCATCTTGATATTGTTGCCGATGGCCGCATTTTGGGCCTTGTTAAGGCACCATATGAGACGGGAGTGGTATAGATGATGCTGTGTTTTCCGAGCTGGTGATCGCGTTCAGAACCCACCGTATCTTGTCAAAGACACCCAGATGGCGGGTCTGGATGAGTGGCAACCGGCCAGGTCACAGACACGGTAATTTGCGTCAACGATGCAAGGTGCATGACCTTCACGTCGATTGGTACTCTCAATTGCGTCGTGTGTTTTCTGCGCTAAAAAATTGGAAAAAACAAGACTTGGCAGGCAAATAAGTGCAATGGCGGGCGAGATGGATGAAAAGAATCAACAAGAGAAATATGGTGATTTGGTGTGGTCTAATCGGGGCAATCACCATATTCGCCGTCACTCGTTTGTCGATCAGCGGGCCTCCTTATTCCGCTCCAGCTCGCGAAAGGATCACTCTGCAAGAAGGTGAGTTCGAAGCGGTGGTTCGGCATTCCGGAGCGAGGTTAAGTCTTGTTCCTACATTCCCGGGGCAATCGGGTGACAGGCCTGGGACCCTTACGATCTACCGCTTGGAAGACAAACAAAGTTGCGGGTCAACTCATCTGAGTATGGTGGGTGTATTCACATTGGATGGCGATGACGAGACAAACTTCATAACGTTGGGAAGGCCGCGAAAAGCTCTTTGGGACTTGAACGACTGTTCCATCAGATTTCACAATCTATATCCTGAGCTTAGATAGACCACATTGCCCAATAACCCCAACAAAGAGCAACTGCAAAGACTGCGGCGGCTGCGAGTACAACCGTTTTGCAGAGGGAAGGTGCCGACTAAATTGACAGATACTGTCTAGGCCCAAGTCTCATTGATTTATAGCCAGAACAAGTCGGTAGTCGCGAGAGCGATGGCTGAGAGCAAGACTATTGGGCTTCTGTCATATCGGGTTGCAACGCGCCACAAACCTTTCGGGCGCCCGAACTTGATCACGATGCGGTTACAGTGTTTATAGCGCCGTTTGTTGCACTGGACGGGTTTGTCGCGTGATTTTTGACCAGGAATTCATGCTCTTAGATCCAAGGAAGTGTCGGAACCAGCGATTCAATTCTGAGGGTCTGGCACCAACGTAAAATTCGAGCGAAGCCAAGTCAGAGAAGCCGCTTTTTTTGGACGTTGTTCAGAGTTTGAGTTGACAACCATGGCCGGGCCTTGGGCCCTTCATTCGATCGGCGTTCCGAACCTCTTATGGTGCTGATAAATTGCATTTTTTCCCCCTAGCCGCTGCGACGAATTTTTGAAATTTCTAAGGGCGCCGGGTTCCCCGGAATACTATGGAAGAGACCGAAAAATGAAAAAATCACTCCTCGCCTTGTCCTTCGTGTGCATTTCTGCAGGCGGTGTGCTTGCCGCCGAAGATAGCTGCACTCCAGAGAACGTGGCGCAAAAAACTCAAGAATTGGCCGCCTCAATGCAAAAGATTGCAGCGGCTAATCCAACACGGATGCAGGAAATCTCCGTAGAAATGCAAGAGAAAGTTGCAGCTGCACAAACGAGTGGAGATATCTCGGGTTTGTGCGCCTACTATGACGAAATTATCGAAGAAGCAAATTCTTGATAATTTGACCTGACCTTCCGGCTGGTGAGGTCGGGTCGGCACTCTGATTTGAACACGGGCAGGCTCAGAGTGTTTTGCGCTGGGGCGTTTGCCCGTGAATTCAAAAGACCCGCTGCCTGCGGGTGGCGAGTTCCTATTCTTGGAGGAAATATGTATTTGACCAAACGATGTGTCTTTGTCTCGGTTCTGGGCGCCTGCCTTGGTGCTTCAACGTCGACATTTGCTCAAGAAACAGGGGCTTGCGGTCAACCATCGAACCTGGTGCAGCAACATCTGGTGATTGAGGGAGCCGAGCAGGAGGCCTTTAATTTAGACGCACATATAATGCGGGGCGAGCCCGTGTATTTTGAACTTTCGTTTCCAGTCGGCGCGCACGTTAATGTTGAGACAACACTTGGTGAACAAGACTCCGAAACGACAGATCCACTTCTGTTGTTGTTTGATTCCGATGGCGAGGTCATCTCAAGAAATGATGATGGAGGTCGCGACACCAACTCCAGATTGGATGTTAGGATTCCGGAAGGGCGGTACTGCCTGCAAGTTTCCACAGTCCCGCGCATACTTGCTGGGGTAGGCCTCCCGGGTGGTTTTGACGCGACCATACCAATTCTCGCGCATGTGGCGGCGGTCGAGTACGCTGATCAGCCAATTGACATTTCTTACCTAAATGCCGAAGTGGAACAACTGGAATTTAGCGGCTCAATGGCTTTGCAGGATGATATGTCTCACTCATTCGACTTTGAGTTGACGGAGGCCATGCCCGTTGTTTTTGAGGCACACAGCAACGACTTCGACACTGTTCTTCAGGTTTACGACAGATTTGGCGATCGCGTGGCACATGACGACGATGGAGGGCAGGGGACAAATAGCCTGATTAGGTCAATTCGTCCGTTGCCTGTGGGCCGATACACAGTAGCAATAAGTAGTTTGAACAGGGAGCCAGGCTTCTTTCGCATTCATGTGGGGCAAAACGTGCTCGATGAAGAGCCAGCCGACGCAGTTGCAGAAACGGTGCGCGAAGCCCCTTCACCGCAGAATGAGTATGATCAAACGCTCGAGCAATGTCGTGAGGCGGAATTCGCGGGTTTGGTTCAAGAAGTTGATGCCGCTGAATCTGAACCGTATCGAACCTTTGCAAATGTACAGAACACAACTGATGTTGCTCTTTTTGAACTGCCCGAGACAATGAAGGTGCGTTTGACCACGACGAGCGGCGATGTCGATACCGAACTCAAGCTGTATGCCCTGGGTCAAAGCTCACTAAACCTGATCGGTCAGAATGACGATGCAGATGGTTTAGGGAGAAATAGTCGCCTCGAACAGCAACTGCCTTCTGGGAAATATTGTATTGAATTTGGTGGTCTTCGCGGAGAAGGGACAGGTAATGTCGAACTCGAAATTGTACCGCTTTCCGATGCCATGCTCCAAAGGGAAGCCGTAAATGCGGGTCATCTGGTGCCAAATGACAAATTGGGCCTCATGACCGATCTTGGCACGATCCAGTCCACGATCTTGAAAAGCGACTTCGTCTCATCTCAATCAAAGTGGTACGAATTCAACGTGGATGAATTCAGCCTCCTTGTTGTTAGAGCTGCCGCTCTGGGTAATCCAGTTAAGCTGATTTTGTACGACACTGAGCGACCCAATCAAAAAATTGCTGAAAGCACGAACCAGGATGGGCTATTCTCGCAGGTTATGCCGATCCTTGAGCCTGGCAACTATGCACTGGCGGTGGTGAATTCAGGATCAGGCTCGAGCTCGGCCGGCGCCATTCAACTGTCCATGCAGAGATTTGTGAGTCCCAGTGAGTGAATTCGCCACTCAAATGCTGAAGCTTCATGGACCACGAACAATGAAAAGATTTTCCAGAGCCATTCTCATTGGAATGAGCGCAACACTTTTCGCTTCTTCAGCGATGTCGATGAATGAATCAGATCTTCATACGCTGGTTGTTGGATGTGGTGCAGCGTTAAACCTCAGGGACGCCAACGCCATGGTAGAGGGTGGCCTGGAGCATTGTAATCCGAACGAAAACTGCGAATTCGCACTGCGCTTTGGATCTGATGCAATAGCATCTGTAGCTTTGGAGTTTGATTTGAATTCCGGACAAGCAGAACAAGGCAGTAGCTGTCAGGCCAGCGTCGTGGGCGTTCCGGATCTAGATGACAACACGGCAATAGCGTATTTTCTGCATCGGCATTCCGATGCAAAGGACGTGGTTCGCGAGAGTGGTTACTTCAAGGCTCTCAACTGTTATGAATGGGGTGGGCAGTCTGAGGTCAGTTGGCAATCATCCAGCGACAACAGTTTTCACTACTACGTTTACAAGTTTGAGAGGCAAACTGCGGATTGTGGAGTGCAATAACTCATAAATCCGTACAATACTCAACCTTGGCAACTGGCGTGAATGAACTGGCGCAGTTTCCATGATTCAGCATCAACTTAGGAGACGAAATACTCATGACATCGGCAAAACCGTACAGATTTCCGAGTCTTAATTTTCAAACTCTCGGTCTGATGTTTGTTTCAGGGTTCTTCGCAAGTAACGCCTTTGATCTATGGGGGCAACTCGTGAGCCCTGCGCTTGGGTTCGCCAATCTCTCGCCACACGGTCTTGCGCGTAGCCTGCTCGCAAAGCTTGGTTTGCCGAATGGAGAGTTTGCGGGGTATTTTGTTCATTTCTATTTGGTTGGCCTGGTGGGCTATCCGGCCGGATGGTTGTTTGTGTTCGCACCAGTATGGCGCCAATTCTTTGACGGCTCTCAATGGTTTTTACCTTCAGCGGTATACGGCTTTGCATTGTGGGTATTTGCCATCGGCGGTATCACCGCGATCGCCGGGCTCCCGTTTTTTCTAAACTTCACTGGAATCACATGGGTCGCGCTGGTCGGCCACATTCTTTATGGTGTAGTTCTTGTTGCTGTAATGAATTTGGTCGAACGTTCAGGCAAAAGCGACAATATAAAGAAAGCAGGATGAGGAGTGTTCACCCGGTTTAGTCAAGTTCCCAGAACGGCATATCGCGCAGTATCGGCTTCTTCAATTGAAACCAGGCGCTCAAAATTCATTCTGAGAAACCGACCTCACGCCGCCCGATCACAGGTTATCAAAATCAATGCCGCTCTCGAATTCGGGAACGCAAAGCCAAATACAAGGTTCCGAAAAGTGAGAGCGCTCAGGAACGTCGATGACATCGGTGGAGGCGGGAGCAAATTTACAACAAGTGATACTCGAATTGGTACATGCCGAACATAGTTGGCGATGACGATGTCTGCTACTCAGCACCAGTCATTGTAGCAACTTATGATGCAAGCCATTCGGGAAATCGAGCAGCACAGTTGAAACCAAATTCGATTCCCCGCCCAAGGGAGGAAAGAAGCACTTGGGCGGGGCTCAAACTGGAGCGGAAAGATTGCAGAAATCACGTCCAGCCCGATGAGAGGTCATCAGCAAATTCCGCTGAACCTATGAAACCAGTATTGTGCTAAAATTAGGTGCTATTCCAGCGATTTGAGATCCGATGTGCTGACTTCGAGTTCACAAATTGGTCAGTGGGGGATTCTCGTATGCGCTAGCAATCGCTTGAAACGAGTTGGTCCTGAATTGGTCTGCAATTCCTTGCCGCTTCCCTTCCTGTGCCGCCAATTTGAACTAAGCACGGGTACCTTTTCTCTCGGACATTCATGTTCCAAAAAACGATTGGGATGAAGTTAGTCACACTACAACATGACTGACGCGGGCACTTGCGGTTTTCAGCACCGCCGCGCAAACAGATCAACCCGATAGGCATTTCAGGCGAGAACAACCAACGAATGTGCTTGGCGCTGTAAACTGGCCAGCGCCCATCGCAGATAATTGAGGAAAGGCTGCACCCTCCCGGCCTGTGCGAGGGTTGGGAGGGTGCCATGTCACATAAGGGGGTAAGTCGGTGAATCACCATCTGCGACACGCGCTCTTAAAAGCCTGAAGCAGATGGTAGGCAACTCACAATTTTGGGATCACGTTGATCGTTGTATCCGGGTGATAATCGATGCCCAAAAATCCAAAAAAGGATCGCCCTTCTCAGAGCAATGCGTACTCAAGCTGGAAAGGGAAATTGTCGACACTACTAATTGTCTGCACCACAATGACATGGCTCAAATACAGACCTATGGTTTGATTTGGGTACTGGGTAAATTCGAACCTGGTATCTGACGAAACCAACAGGTCAGTTCAAAGCAACTCTGGTGCACGAAACAAAGAATGGTCAAGCCATTCTATCATTTTAACTTGAGCCACCAGTAGAAGGCGATTTTGCTCTCGTGAGCTCAAATTTAGCGCTGCCAGCGAAACCCTGGTCGTATCTGGTTTTCCATGATGTCTGTAAGTGGCACTATCTGCGCAGTCGTAACACCAGGTAATCGCATTGCGCGGCTGACGTATTGGCCTGTCGTCAGTGTTACTTTTTGTCAGTTCATCAGGGCCGCTCGGTAGCAACCCAAGTTCAAACTACCAAGATGTTGTTTCAGTCGCGTCTGAGAAGCTGGCCCGTCGCGGATAACGGCATCTTGATTCCCTAGATTTCAAAAATGATTTCTTTGAGCTAAATGATCCTGTTGTTGGAATCAGAACTCATATTGCATTTCGTTTGTTTTTGCGGGGAACGCACTGGCGGCGGTCAAACAGACCGCCGCACGAAAATCGTATCAGGCTTCAAAAGGGTTCAATGAGTTCCCAATTGGCTTCGCCATCAGTGATGTGTTTTTCAATGTTCTCCTGCCATTTTTTTCGCGCGCCTTCATGGACGAAGGTATAAAGCTTCCCATCGACAATTTGCGTTACGTTGGGATCTCCGGGGCGCTTGTAACCTTGAGAAGCGGCCCATGCGCAGTAGGCGTCAAATTGAGGTGCGTAGGCCGCTGGATCGGCAACGAATGTATCCCGGTTTTCTTCAGAACTGAAATACCAGAGTGTACCGTTCCAAAGGTGGTAGTGTTTCGCTTTGCCCTGTGCAGGTGCACCTTGTGAATATGTTACGGGATCATAACCCGCGAACGCAATCCCGAGTGTATCGGCTGCGCTCGCTGGCAGCGCCAGAGTCGTTGCAGCAAAGGCCATTGCTGCGAGAAGTTTTTTCGTCATCTAAGATGATCTCCAACTAGGTTCAGTTTTGCTGCACCAACAATGAGCTCGCGGGTTCGAGGCGCTTTTTGCATTTGTTGTCTTTGCCTCGAAGTATGGCTGCATCAGTCGTTCCAGCAAGTTCAGACTCGCACAATGTTGACTGACTGAGAAATAAACAGTCATCAAGAAAATACTATCACTGTTTCAGTGCTCGCGTTGATGTATCGAGATTCTCTTGCTTTTGCGACTGTGTAGTAGTTTGACGAACAGAACTTCCGACTGGATCTATCCGCTTTTAGATTGATGACATTTAATATCTTGAATTTGTGATTTATACGACCTTGAGACCTTGCTGGGGGTCCAGTGCGATCAGTGTTTATGAGAAAAGACCAGGATCAGGCCCAAATTACGATCCCGAATTATTTTTTTGGATATTCGCCTGTTGCCGGTCGTTTCGTTCACGAAATTTTTGTCAAAACACCTGAATTTGGTGGGTTTCTGGCGCTCCCATCGGATCTCCCGCAAGCTGCTACTTCCGCCGGCAAACAAAGCCGCTAATCAGAGTTTGAATTGTCTTAGGGCAGGAGAATCCGCTTCAGAAAACGGTGGGAGAATTTCCAACACCGCACTCAATGGCACTTGATTCTGTGTATTGCCCGCCACGAAAACCTTTGAATCTGAGAGGCAGAATTCAACGCAACATGAGGGGGTCATGTACGCTCGTTTGCCGTGGCGGACTTGAGTGACTCGGCATAGGAAGTACACCCGTTTCTGACTAGTTTGCCCATTTCCCAGGTTCAAGTTTGAAACACCTTGGAAACGGCGTTGTGAAGTTGCGTGAGCATGTGTTGTATCCGAACTCGGCGAATCTTTGGAAGGCGCCAGCTTTGTTTGCTCATATATTTTTCAGCCGTGTTTCGAGGGGCGAGAATCTAGTCAAATCAGCTCTGCTAGCGGTGGGTGCGACATTGAAGAGACCATGCTCAAGCGAACAGCTGTCATTATTGCGCGAAAAACCAATCTCAGAGGTTTCGTCGAGCTGTAATATTAAAAGCTTGCCGTCGCTTTTCGTTCGCACGCGCAGGAGAAGGGGTCTGAGTGGGAATATTTACAAAGGAAGTAGTTACCCTTAAACAGCAAGGCGTTCAAAAAACAGCGGTAAGGCACAATGGATCTTTCAAAAATGTCGTCAGCCGAACTGAGGCAGCTTCAGTCTAAAGTTGAAAAGGCTCTAGTTGTGAGTGAAAAGCGAGACTTGGTTGATGCAAGAAAGGCGGCAGAATTGGCCGCGGCGGAATTTGGATTTTCGTTGGAAGAACTTGTAGCAGGTCCAAAACGTGGAAAACCAAAAGCCAAGGCCAAATATAGAAATCCTGACGACAAAGAACAAACCTGGTCGGGTCGGGGCCGAAAGCCTGGTTGGCTGGTTGACGCACTGAATTCAGGCGCCGACCTGGTTGATTTGGAGATTTGAGCCCGGTGCAATCTGAGCGTCGATGCGTTATATCGAAACCATCGACGCATAGCTCGTTCCCGGGTTTTTGACCCAACGCACCACGACTCCCCGTTCATCAGGAGGTCTGGCAAGACCATCTTGCGCAAGACTTCCTTTTGCAATGAGGTTGATTTGTGAATCTGTGACTAACTTCGTAAGATTTTACATCTGGAATTCTTCCAGCGCTGACGCCGTTGCTATGCATGTGTTGCTCAACCTGACTCTTAGCGAAGGGTGACGGGAAACGCCTGGATTGGTTCAGATTCAGTGAATACTGCGCTTTCATCGTTGGAAATATGCCTGCCGCAGCCTGCGCACCATTCCAGGCAATCTATCTCTCGGTGGTTCGGCCATCGCCAGAATGGATAGCTATGTTAGAACCTCCCTCAAGTTGGCTCTCGTATCTGCGAAAGCCTCTGAGCCAAGTTGCACTCCGGTTTTGTTCGTCTGTCCTTACGGAAGAACGGCATACGATCCACTCGCTCTTCGCGTCGCGGCTCGGAATGTTTTACACTGGGAATTTTCCAGAGGGTATCGATAGAAAGTTCTGGCGAAGTGGAGGTTAGACATCGCCTAAAAAGTCGAGCAATCACGATGGTCCAATTGATTGGTACATTTCATTACCCATGACATTCGAGTCTTGCTGTTTGGTGGTCGGAACAAGGATCCTTTCGACAGCTGCAGCAGTCCGCTCACGCGTTCTTTATCAAAGTTTTGTCGCGGTCATTTGCGTTTGTCGGTCAATTTGGACATCAACCGCCAATGAGTCGCGACGTCAGCGTCGCCGTGTTGAGGTAACATTTCAGTTTGCTTGAACGTTAGTGTGACCGAGCCGGGTCCACGCATGCTAAGTCGAGCGTTTTTCTGAGGAAGGTTGTTCATGGTGAGTGGATCTGAGTTTCAGCTAACCGGCAAGATAAAATGGTTTTCTGTCGAGCGGGGCTTTGGGTTTGTTGTATGTGACGAGACCGGGCAAGAAGCTCTATTACATCAAAACACCCTGTTCAATTTTGGTGTAAACTCACTGGCGAAGGGTTGTACCGTGGTTGTTGAAGTCTCAGCGGGTCGGAAAGGGTTGCAGGTTGTAGAGCTTTTGAAAGTAGTCGAGTTCGGTACTGACGAAACTTTTCAGGAACTGGATTTGGTTTCGGATACCTGCTCAAAAGACTGTTTTGTACCTGTCAGGGTCAAATGGTTCTCATCGGAAAAAGGATATGGATTTGTCAATATGTTCGATGACCGGACGGATTGTTTTTTGCATGCAAACATATTGGAAAATGCTGGTATTGGGCGGGTCCAAACCGGTGAAGCACTGGCCGCTTTGATCAGAGAGGACCAGATCGGACGCGTGGTGTATTGCGTGAAGCCTTGGGTCGGGTGAAGTTGCTCTATTTCTGCGCCATATCAGCGCAAGTAAACTCGCAGTTTTCAAGTTTCGTTTGATTTCGGGGTTCACCTCCTGGAACTGGGAGTACCAACATCATCTTGTGGCAAGATGTCCGAGTAGAATTGCGATCGGAGTGAGGCTGCGCTGCAAGACATCAAATGCTACCTTATGTTTTTCTGGTATTGGAGCGTGTATACGAGCTATAGAGAGAGCCTGCAAATTTGCGAGAAAGCGTACGCAACTTTTTAGGGTGCCGATGTCCTAAATCGTTGAATTGATCCGCATGATCTATACGCACGATTGTGTCTTCCGTTGGCCAATTGCGGCGAAAACCAGGCGCCTCTATTTCCACCATTTTCCCCCTAAATTCCACCAAGAGATCAATCTATTAGGGGGTGAGCACTACAGAAGGATTTAGTCTTGCGAGTATTGTCAGCAATTGTAGGTTTGGGGGTCGGTACATTTCTATTTGGCCCTGCATTGTCGGATGTGCCAAGTGCGGTTGCCTTACTTAAGGCAGGGGACGTTTCCGAAGCTGTTGCGGAGTTTCAGGTGGCGTTTGAGTCCGGGGACGCGGATGGTGCATTCTTCATTGGACGCCTGTTTGAGTTGGGTCTGGGAACTGAGCGTGACATGCGCCGCGCTGTCGAACTCTATAGCGCAGCGGCCGATCAGGGCAGCGCACTGGCACAAAACAGGCTCGGATTGATGTACCTGAGTGGCGATTTGGTTCTTCAGGATTATCAGCGCGCGGCAGAACTGATCTGTGCGGCAGCAGAGTCCGGTGATGCCAATAGCGCATTCAACTGCGGGCTGCTTTTTGCGGACGGGCAAGGTGTCGACCAGGATGCGGCCAAGGCTGCGACCTATTGGCAGCAAGCTGCAGAGCTGAACCACGTGGCTGCAATCAACTATCTGGGTCAAGCCTACCGCGATGGCGCAGGTGTAGCGCAGAATTTTGAGACTGCTTTTGAGAGTTTCTCCCGCACCGGGGGAGCTGGCAATCCGTTGGGGCTCTTCGAGCTGGCAAAAGCCTATCAATCAGGGAATGGCGTGGATCAGGATCTCATCAAAGCGCATGGCTTTGCCAACCTGGCCTCCGCACGGGGCATGGATGAGGCCCGCGCTCTGCGAGATAGACTGAATGCACAGCTGGATCGTGATGATCTGGAGGCAGCACAGAGCTTTGCCCGCGAATGGGAAGCAACGCCGCTAGATCAGGCTGCGCAATAGCGCGGAATTGGACGTCTTCGACCTTCAGCCAGATCAGATAGGTTTCTTCAAACATGAACAATTTCGTCAAAGTTCCCGCTGTTCTTCTAAGTGTCCTGAGCGGATGTACCGAAACGTCACCTGAGCAACTCAAAACCCTGTATGGCGTTTCTCCGTCAGGTGACGGCAGCTATACGGCCACGATCGAAGTTCGCGAGAACCACGCTGATCAGCAAGACAGGTTCAGCCAGAACGCGTTCAACGAGATTTGCGCCGGGCCCGCGACCATCATGTCCCGAACCGTGTCGAAACAGTTCAACAAGCAGACCACATACACACAGAAGACATGGAATCCAGCCATAGGCCAATTGGTCCAAACAGCAAGTTTTCCGGTGAACACGCCGCATGTTCGTATGACGTACAAGTTCAAATGCTCATGAACCCGGGGGCCGTGTACCGGTTAGCGGCCAGAATTGGTGTTCTGTGTCAGCTGGCGCTGGTCAACTCAGCCGCCTTCGCACAGGAGACAGACGTCCATCCTACTGAACAGACGTTTTCGGACTGGCGCGTGCTGTGTCAGCCGACAGAAGAGGAAGCCGTGTGTCAGATGCTGCAGAGCGTTTCCGCCGAAGAGAATGGCCTGCCTGTATTCCTACTGAGCGTGTCTGACGATGAAGACACAGACCAAAGCTATGCAGTCATGACGGTTCCTGTTGGTGTCTATCTGGCACCAGGCATTGAGTTGCACGTAGACAACCGCCGACCCTTCAAGGTTCTCTACGAGGTTTGCGACCAGCTTGGCTGCCACGCGGGGTTTCGGATGGATGGCGATGTCTTGTCTGCCTTTCGCAAGGGGCTGATTGTAAATGCACGGGTTTGGACAGCCCGCGACAAAGCGGTTGAATTCCCTATTTCGTTGCGAGGGTTCACCGCCGCTTATACCCAATTCAGCGCAGACGGTGGTAACTGATGAGCCTGCGCCTCCTTCTACCCGTAGCAATTAGTGCCGCAGTGTCGCTGATCATGTCCTCAAGTGGCTTGGCACAAGGCATCTTGCCGGATGAATTGCGGAACATTGGCAATGACATCCAACAGCAACAAATCCAACAGACGGAAGAACAGGAACGTCGACGTAGGGAATTTGAGGAGCGTGAAGATGTGGTTCAGGATCAGACCGCTGGCGCGGAGTTCTATGCCCCTCCTCCGGGCGGGCCGTGCTTTGAAATCCGCAGCATTGACCTCGAAGGTTTTGAAGCTTTCAAAGAAGAGCCTAAGGGATATCGCGATCTGATTGGTACCTGTGCGACAGCGGCCGACATTGCGCAGACATTGAACCTGATCAACACATTCTATCAGGAGTTGGGGTTCATCACGACCCGCGCTTATGTACCCGAACAGGACATCGCGGACGGGTCTCTGGCGATCACCATCGTGCCGGGTCGGATCGAAGGTTATGTTTACGGCATCGGCAAGCCTGCGGATGCACGACTGAACGCGGCATTTCCAACCGGTCGCGGAGATCTTCTGAACCTGCGCAATCTGGAGCAAGGCCTCGAGAATATTAACGCACCGAGGTCGGCCAGCGGGCAGTTCCAGTTGGTGCCTGGAGAAACGCCCGGCGGGTCCTTCATACAGGTTGACGTGCAGGACCGCCGCCCATGGTACTTGGATTTCCAATTCGACAATTCCGGCTTTGAATCTACTGGCCGCATCAAGGGAACCAGCATCTTTGGTCTCGACAACGGACTGAACCTCAATGATCAGTTGAGGATCGGAATTACGACCACGCCGTTTGAGGAGCGCGGAGAGCGCTACTCGGATTCTGTTTCTGTCAACTGGGGTCTGCCGGTCGGTAACTGGCTTTTCAATGCAGACTTTGGAGCCAGCGACTATCGCTTCATCACGCAGGGCATCAACCAGTCCTTTGTCACGGAAGGACGCAGCCAATATTTGATCCTGCTGACCGAGCGTCTTTTGATGCGCAATCAGACGTCGAAGATATATGCCTACGGCGATCTGAAGCTGAACAGAACCAAAACCTCGATCAATGGTATCGACATCACCAGCCAACGCCAACGCTTGACAATTGCCTCGCTGGGTCTGCGGGGTGAAAAGACAATCGGACAGGGTCGACTCTTCTGGAATATCGGTGTGAAGGCTGGCCTCGATGCGCTGGGGGCCGACATTCCCGAACGCAGTGTCATCGATCAGGAGTTCCGCTTGGTGAAACTCCGCGCTGATGTCTCTGCTCCGATTGGGAAAAGCGGATTGACCTACCGGGGTACTCTGGCCGGGCAATACTCGGACGATATCCTGCCCGGCATTGAACAGTTCGGCGTTGGCGGTTGGAGTACAGTTCGGGGTTTTCACGACAACAGCCTCTATGGCGATACCGGTATCTATCTGCGCAACACAGTCGAATGGGGTGCTTACAAGGCCGCTAAATTTGAAGTGCGCATGAACGCCGGGCTCGATTTTGGATATGTCAAACCATCGACTTTACGCCGCTGGTCACAGGATCATCTGGCGGGTGTCAGCCTGGGCGCGGATATCATCATGAACAATCAGGTCACGTTGCAGATGCAGGTAGCCCACGCGTTAAGCCGACCCGATGACTCCTCGCCAAATACCAATCCGGCCTTCGAGTCGGACAAGACTGTTGGCTATGTCAGTCTCAGAATGGAGTTTTAGAATGACGAAGAAGACCCGGCTCAAACTGTTTGCAGGGATGGCGATTGCCGCCCTTGGCCTGTCGGCCTGCGCATCAACACCGTTACAGGAGATAACCACTCCTCCGGTCGAGCCCAAAGTGACGTCCAAAGCGCCGGTCCAAAAATATGTGACTTTGCCGGCCCGCACTTTCATCTACGCCGAAAACGGAAAACGGGCAGAACTGGCTGGAATCAAGTGCAAATTGCGCGGTGATAAGTTCCATACGTCGTACCAGACCCCTGCAAATGTTAAACTGCCTGTTTATGGGCTTGAAACTTCTGCCCTCAATCTGGCCTGCAGACATCAGAACAAGGATGTGCACGAGACTGTCGGTGTTCGCAATCTGACTTCAGAACAGATTGCGGGTTCTGGGGCGCAGCACGGGTTGATCGGATCGTTGTTGGCCTCGGGGATCGCAGCGGGGCGCGGGAACCGCCCGAATGACAACTATACCTATAGAACGCCGTACATGGCGTTGAACGAAAAACCCAAATAGCACCAACGCCCGGAACAGCAGCCTCATACCGCTTTTGTTTCGGGCACCCGTTTGAAGCCGAGGACGATTCTTCGGCGCAGGATCTTGGACCTCCGGAAATTTCCCATGTTTAGACGTATGTTTGAGAGAC
>NZ_JWLJ01000017.1 GCF_000813985.1 Ruegeria sp. ANG-R | reverse complement strand
GTGACGTTCAAAACACCCGCGTTTGCATTGACCGTTGAGAATTCGGAAGCTCCCGGCCCGGTGACGTTCAGCGTACCGGCCCCGGTCTTTGTCAGCGCCTCGAAATTGGTAACCTGAACAAGATCTGCACTTTGAGTCGCGGCAATGTCTGCCGACACTGTGTCGTCCCCAGCGCCGCCGTCAACAACCGCGCTAACATCAGTTCCGCCCAGAATGTTGAAATTGTCATCGCCGTCAAGAAGGCGGATTTGCGAACCTCCGTCAACGGTCCCTGCGACCGTGAACGTGTCAGCATTGTCCGTGAACGTTACTGCGCCATCGGCTGTGAGCGTGGCGCCTGAAGAAACCGTTGCGACGTTGATATCGTCGAGATCACCGGTAACGTTCAAAAGTCCTTCGTTTACGTTGACCGTTGAGAAGTCAAACATTCCGGTGAGGTTAAGGGCACCGGCACCATTTTTCGTCAGGGTTTCGAAATTGGAAGCCTGAGTAAGAACCGCATCTGACGCACTGGTTGCAATGTCTGCATCTATTGTATCGGTTCCCAAGCCACCATCTACAACTCCCGTGACCGCAGTACCATCTTGTATTCTGAATGTGTCATCGCCCAAACCCAACGTCAGGTTACCTGCGCCTGTATCCAATGTTCCAGCCACATCCAACACGTCCGCTCCATCGCCGAGCGTCCCTTCGGCGAGCAGAGTTCCGCTGTCACCGACACTAAGGGTTGTTTCGTTTGCCGATCCCGTGACCGTTGTCTGGCCACCAGATCCATTGTCAAGGGTCCCCGTCACGTTGAGTGTACCGTTGTTGAGTGCTACACCGCCCGAAAATCCATTGTCACCCGTCAGTGTTAGCGACCCCTCGCCGTTTTTTGTCAAGGTTTCAAAGTTGACGGCTTCGTCCAATGTGCTGCTTGCGGTGGCAACAACATCAACTTCAACGCTGTCGGCGCCACCGCCGCCATCAATTGTGCCGCTGATATTGGCATTGTCACGGATAATTAGCCTGTCCGAGCCTGCTCCCAGTTGGAAGCGACCAGCCCCTGTATCCAGCGTGCCCGCTACATCCAACACGTCGTTTCCGAGGTCGAGCAGCGCAGTCGCGTTGACCACGCCGGTAGCACCGACAACGACAGTATTCACACCATCGGTTCCGGTAATCCGAGTAGCCCCGCCAGAGCCATCGTCGACGGTGCCGTTCAAAGTCAAATTTGTGCGCAGCCTACGGAGCGAAGCAACTGCGCCGCTGCCATTGGCCGCGCGCTGCACGCCAAGCTCTGGTGTAGCCAAATCGCCATTGAAAATCACATTGGACGTCTCATTTTCGTCTGGCGCATGGGTCCGCACAAAATCAAAGCTTGCGCCATCTTCAAACGTTACAACATAGCTGTCTGTAGAAATTATGAGTTGTTCGATATTTGCGATATTTGTTGCAAAGACAGTGTCTGCAGTTGGTGCCACCGTCAACGTATCAGTGCCCGCTCCCCCATTTATGCTTCCTGTGACAACTGTGTCTACAAGTCGGAAGGTATTGTCACCACCGCCAGCCCTGACGTCGCCGACAATCCCGCCGTTTAGAATGAAAGAATCGTTGTCGTTTCCAGCTCCGCCATCAATGGTGTTAACGGTGCCACCATTCACCGCAATAGTGTCCCGATCCCGTCCGCCACTAATTTGATTTGCAACTGCACCATCGTTCACGGTGATTCTATCGATGCCGCCTGCGGCACTGAAATTACCGATCGGTCCGCCATTGCCATCGCAGACAATAACGTTAGGTCCGGTGATGTTACCGCTACCTCCGGTAATGCGACAATCAGCTATAGCAGGGTCAGCGCCAAAACAAACAAATACAGCCGCTGCGGCGGCAAAATGTGGAGCCGAGGTCAGCACATGCTTGCCTCGTTTGAAGATGCGGCCTCCGCGAAGTAAGTTTAGTGGTTTCATAACTGATTACCTCAACAAAAAGACAAGATGGTGGATCGTTCCAAATCTCTACACAGACATTATGTGGAAAATTTGACCGAGTGACCGGGTGTCGTGTTCGCGAACGCCACTTGCCGGAACAAAATTTCAAAATTCAGAGTGCTAGCCTGATTTGGGAAAACCAAGTTCAGAATCGCATTGCCTTTTGCATGCGTCGGTCTTCGCCCTCTAATAGCGACAGGATTATTGTCTTGCATGGCTTTGATTACTTTCATGATTCTTAGCGTCAACCGCGCAAAAAATTCGTGATAGATACATGGTTCCGACGCTTACCCGCTCAACTATGGCCGCAAACTCTGCCTGCTTTACTTTACGAAGGTCGAACAACGCACGCCGCGCAAGCAATCTCAAGTAACAACCCTGTGACTGAGCGCAGGGGCTGCTTTCTTGCTTCATATTTAATACAGCAATCGAATGGCGCTTTGTACGGGTTGCGCAACAATGCTATCCGACTTTTGCTCTCCAGGTCGGAATCGATGCACAATTGGCGACTCTCTAAGCCAGGCTTAAGCGGGTTAAACCGATTGACGATTTGAATTCTAGTGATCCTGCTGGCGCACTCAGGCAGTGTTCTCAGCGCGATCGTCGGAGGCAATAAACCTCTGTGCCCTGTCCTGCTATTCTCTTCATTTTGCCGCCATTATTTCCGATTTTGAGGATTTCAACGTCAATTTTGCAGACTTCTCCCGAATTTTCCCCGTTTACTGCGGGAACCAGCCGCTGCATAGCTTGGGCAGGCAGCATCACTGGAGAAGCCTCTCGTGCGATTGGATGAAAGTAACTGTCAATTTGGTTGTACATATTGCACCAACCTTTGGGTGAAAACTGAGGTGAAGAGAGCAATCGATTTTAAGATATTCCAACCGAATGACCCGCTTGGCTACGGCCCAAAATCGGGCAATTGATGGAGCCGATGCGTTTCGAATGTTGAACCTGGTGTTGGACACTTCCTCGAAATGCGGCCGAAGGCGCGCTACATTCTGGATGTACTACCAACCTGCATCCGGCGCCGAACTCACCGCGATTGGAATCTGGAGCGAACATACACCTTCTACACTGCGCGGTGGTCTCATAGAGCATTCATCGAAAACCAGACGCAGCTGTCAAAATTCGGGCTCTCGGAGGTGTCGCAAAACCCAACAAAGAATTGCCAGCAAGAAAATAGCATACACTCACAGCGCTATCGACGCTCAACCGATGGTATTGGGGTATCAAAAAATCGCAACAGACATCAGAAGCTTGACGGAGAAACTTCATCGGCTACGCAGGTGTCTATTTGATCACATGTCCTGCTTCGAGGTACCAGCTTGTGCACAAGACTATCTTTTTGCGGACCGCGCTTAGATATTCTGCCCCCAAGTTTGCATTTCTGCGGGGTGAAGAAACTGGATGCTCGGAACATACGATGAAAAGTAGACGGCGTTGATGTGTTGCTGTACTTTGCTTCCATTACCACAAAAAACGAACTGCTACGGCTGCGCATCCCTCTTTCGATATTGCATTTGTTTGGTAGAGCGCCATTCCAAATGATGATGAGGTGGGATTTCGCATAGCTCTTTTTTGATGAATGTGTAGCGCGGGCTTCGATATGGGCCCCTGGCTTGAGCCTGCACGTCCTTCGAATCGCCCGTGATACGCCGAACAATTCGATCATGGACGCGGCGCCGGCTGGGTTCACAGCGAGGGATGGCTTCAACAAAAGCCTCAATCGCCTGAGGCAATGTGCCAGTGGAATGCAAAGGTTTTTTTAAGAACGCTTTTGACAGTTTCGATAAACGCATTGACCGAACTTAAAGTCCCCTGAGAATTACAAACAATTATTTGGACCAGGCGACGGAAAGCAGCGACGTGTAGCACTTAGCCTGTTTAGCGGGCGCCTATGCGCCATAACAAACATAAAGCTCCGTTTAACTACGCCATTATATAGATATGCAAAATCCATTATTGACCTACAACTCGGAAACGTGGCGAGTAATGCACCACGCAAACGTTCACAGGGGTAATTTGGCGCTTTTCAGCCCAATACGACGAGCTGAATGTGGCGTCGATATGCCCGCTTGGAGCCTCCACCTCATACATCCCCAGAATTCTACGCTATTGCAGAGCCAATTCACCGATCGATCCAATTTTTAGCACAGATTCTCGAGTCGTGATTGTCGATGCGGGCCGAGCCCCGCGCAGCAAGTGAAGCGGGGGTGATCCGCTTACGATGTAGCGCGCCTTATTTCTGTTTTTTTGCCACAATTAAGCTATCTAACGCCTTACAATTGGCTTCAATTCCTTATTCGAGCCCGCCTCACAGATTGTTTACATTCAGTTGATCTCAGACCACTTCCTATTTCCGACCACCATCCATAAAATCGTGAGTCAGCACTCATGATTCACTTCTTGGCGCAATTAATTTCGCTACCCCTCAAAAACGAGTTCACTGTTCGCACCATGCTACCAATGCTACCACTCACAAGTGAAATTGAATGCTCTTTTTCTGGCTCCGCCGAAATCGAGCGTTCAATTATCACATTCGGTTAAATATTCGAAATAGACTACCTAGGTATCAGTTAAACGGGGATGAATAATAGGTATGCTAGTTGGGAGGCTTATATGTGCAATTATGGTCGCTGCGATTATGTCAGCTTTTGTGTTGGTTGTATTTGATTCGCCTATATATGCGCTTGCGATGTATTCGCTGGGTGGATCTGTCATTTTAATAACCCTTTCGTTGACACAGTGGCTTCTGTCATTGCTCACGGATCGACGCGCGGCATCACTTTTTTCACCAAAGCCAATAGAAGAACCGAGAACAGAAAATGAATGACAAGAGTCACTACGAATTTGATCTGCGCATCATTAGGATGGAGGAGGCTTGCGCTGTTCTTCTGGAGACAGTCAATGCTATCAAGACACTGATGATCGAGTTTCACGACAGAGGCGATAGAGCTTCTTTGAAGCTCGCGATGGACATTGTCGAAGTGAACTCGAATATCGAATGCAAAACGCTATCGAGCTTCAATGCAAACAAAATGAACTTCCAAAAAGTGATCGCAGATTATCCTCAGGTCTGCAAGTTGATGCCATACACGGTGAGTTTCTTTGGTACATCGTCAGCAAGTCATCCATCGGAGCCAAATGAGGATGTAGAAAATGACATTGATGCCGAAGTGCCGAGCGTCAGTGGATCATAACTGGTTCAACAGGGGGCACTATCTATTCATTCAACTCTTCTGCATCGAAAGCGCTCAGAATCTTAGATCTTGCTCGCGGTTGCTGTCTGTCTGTTCTTGCGTTCGGCGCCTTTCGCCATGACGCCGTATAGCATGGGCTTCGCTGGTCCGCTCTGAATTGTGCCAACAAGTCGAATCAAATGCCCCGCGGCCTCCGCAATTTAGAACGAACAAGGTGCTACGCCCTCAAACCATAGGGTTTCTATGTTGTGGCGGCAGTAAAACGCAAAGCTAGCAATAGGCGTCAAAACTACGGAGCAGAGGATAGGTGCGCAAGAACACTAAGCGCCAGAATCGCGTATATTCAGAAAGCGCTCAACGCATGTATAACGAACATTATAACTTATCCAATGTGCCATCTGGCTTGGCAGAGCAAGAGTCAGGGAACGACAACAATTCACCAGTCTGGAAGCAAGCTCGATCGCAAATCACTTCCTTGCCTGGGCGCGATTGCCTTGTAGTTTCAGACCCCCAATCCGACGCTGCAATCATGCTATCTCGATACCTTGTCGAAAGTAGGTTTGTTGTCCACCAACTCAACTGCCTCGAAGCCGCGATCGATGTACTTTCGGTGAGAGCAACCGGGATTAACCGCACCCTGTCAATCGCAATTTTTGATATCGACTTTCTTCAACTGTCCTGGTCACTTTCCGAAATAGTTGACGAACTTGCAATGCTTAGAGAGGAAACTTTAAACGTTCCCATAGTATTAAGTTCCAGCGTTTGCGATTATGGAAAACTTGAGCCGTTTGGGGTAGCCATTGGAGATGTGAAGCTCCAGTTCCCATGTTCAAGATCTGAACTAACGCAAGCGATACTTGCAGCAAGGCAAGTCAATGCTGTGTGGCAACAACAGTAAGCACAGCTGCGACCCAAGCATAACCGATTGGTACGTTGAAACCTTCGGTATTGTTAAAAAGTTCAAAGAATTTTATTCGAATTGTCTTGCTTAAACTTGTCCAATAGGCGCACATCCTTTCAATAAAATTCAAATACTATTATTTGTTTAAACGGTATCATTTGCCCAAAGTTATTCGGAGGGATGACCGCTAAAAGATTTCATTCCGCAATGCTCTTTTCCGGCCCAAAGAAGGTGTTTAGCGACATTGCTGCGCGAGTATTGGGCCGAGGGATTTGCTTGACTAATGTGCGCCGTATTTCCATTGTGTTCTGCTGTTGCCAACCGAGCATTGATTTCATCCGACTAGGTCAAAAAAATATACTAGAATCCGCCTTAATTGAAAAAAATCGCCATAAAGTTTTGGGCTTTCGCCACATTCTCAAAAACAAGCTTCTTTTTGCGGCTACATTTAGTTGGCAAGGGTAATTGGTTCGAGCCAAATCAAATTTATTTGATTAGAAAACTGCATTATTTTGTGTAGAGAGTTTATCACTTTACATATGAATTGGAGTGAGAAAATGACTAGTAAAGCAGGTAATGCCCTTGGGTTCGATGGAAGCACAATTTTCGAAACTTGGTTGGAAGGTGAATCGGCGTGGTTCGACGCGCTCGTCGAAGCTGTAGGTAACGGCGGCAACCCAAATCAATTGTTTGGATCAACCAGATTGGGTGCCGATGAAGGTGAAATCGCGACACTTAACATTCGCGGCACGGCAAAGGCACTTGAGAAAGGCAAGATTACGTTTGAACCAGGCGCTGATACTGTAAACGACGATACGGTTTCGGTTGACAACAACGTCAGCGTTTTTGAAAGCGGCGATGACACGTTCAATGGTATCGACGTTGACGGCGTTATCACCAACGGCGGCGTTTCAACCGGAGGTCAAGCGGCTCAAGCTCCGCTTCTGCTGACGGGTGGTGCCGGGAACGACTCTCTCACCGGAGGCCAGGATGACGATGTTATCGCGGCGAACTTCGGTGATGACACAGTTCGCGCCGAAGGTGGTAACGATTTCGTAAAGGCCGGTGCAGGTAACGATGTTGTCTACGGCGGCGCAGGAAACGATCTCATCTACGGTGAGTATACCGACTCTGTGAAACACGAAAATCAGTATGGAAGCTCAGCTGACACCAACGATCGTTTGTACGGCGGAGAAGGCAACGACATTATTTTTGGCAACCAAGGAAATGATCTGCTCGATGGTGGCGAAGGTAATGATACCCTGATCGGCGGAAGCGGCGACGATGAATTCGTCTTTAGCGGCGGCAACGATAACATCCTGGACTTTGGTCGTGGTGCTGACGAAATAACCATTGATCTTGGCTATGGAAAGGAAACCTTTGGTAGCCAGTTCGACTTGACGTCTGCGCAGGGGTTCAAGGCCACATTGGCAGATGGAGGTGATTTTACCTACATCTTCGAGGACAGCGATGGAGAACTTGCGACATTGACCGTCGGTGCGGATGTGGACACCCTGTTCCTCTAATCGAGTATTGGCGCCACCCTGAGTTTTGGGTGGCGCCTTTTGTTGGTTTGGGGGCATTCAATTTGGAACCGCTAACAAAGACCGCGATTTCCCAAGTTAGTTGACTTATTGATGAACATCGGACGTTTGCATCTTAGTACTTATCTTGCTGTCGTTTGATTAACCCCCCTCATACCAATGAGAATGCAGGCGCCCCTCCAGCCGCATCGCTCATGGTGTCTTCTCAGGTTACGAGATTGCTTGCTGCACTTTTGCGATGGATGGCACCGAGGCTCCCCGCAACCCCATTTCGCAACACGAATATCTACCTCTTTGCATTTAGGCCGGAATTACCACGATGAGCATAGGACGATTGGCTGGTGTAGACGAGCTACGCCGCGCGCGACGCACCAGTAGAGGGCTTTACTGGGCCGCGGGCTTATTCAGTTTTTTCGTCAACCTTCTGATGCTTACTGGCCCTTTATATATGTTGCAGGTCTACGACAGGGTGCTTGGCAGCCGATCCGAAGCTACTTTGGTCGCGATGTCGCTTTTGGTGGCATTTCTTTTTGTGATGATGGGATTATTGGACTATGCGCGCGGTCGAATTTTGACCCGCGCAGGCGCACGGTTTCAAGCTGCGTTGGACCGTCGAGTTTTTGACGCGATGATCCGACGCTCTGCAACGTCTAACGATGCAAGCGCCCAAACAGGTCTGTCTGACCTGGAATCGGTGCAAAAACTGATTTCCTCGCCAGTTTTAATGGCTGCCTTCGATCTACCATGGACGCCTCTGTTTCTGGCCGGCATCGCTCTTTTTCATCCGTACCTTGGTATTTTGGCGTTCAGTGGAGGTTTGATTCTAGTGTTGGTGGCACTATGTAACCAGATATTCTCTCGGCACCCGCAGTATCGTGCCACAATCGCCAGCCAACATGCCAATGTGATTTCTAACGAGCTTCGCAGCGAAGCCGGAACTATTCAAGCAATGGGAATGCGAGATGCGGCGTTCACTCGTTGGCAGGACACCCGCAGCGAAGCACTGGCGAGATCTGTTTCTGCAACCGACGTGGTTGGTGGCTTCACCACTGCGACCAAGACTTTGCGATTGTTCTTACAATCAGCGATGCTGGGTCTTGGAGCCTACCTGGTATTACAAGGTGAAGTTACACCCGGAGTGATGATCGCTGCTTCAATACTGTTGGGTCGTGCCCTGGCACCTGTAGAACTCGCACTTGGCCAATGGGGCATAGTGCAGCGCGCGATCAAAGGCTGGCGGAGTCTTTCAGAGTTGCTTGCACGAACGCCGCCTGAGCCACAACGGATGCTGTTACCAAAACCCTCCGCAACACTCGACGTTCAGTCACTTTCATTGGTGCCGCCGGGTGGACAGACTCCCATACTCCGCAGCGTTTCATTTCGACTTCAGCCTGGTCAAGCTTTGGGCGTCATTGGACCATCAGGTTCTGGTAAATCCTCGCTGGCTCGTGGTTTGACCGCGGTATGGAAACCAGCAACCGGAACAGTTCGTTTAGCCGGGGCAGGCTTGGAGCAATATGATGCCGAAACTCTGGGTAAACACATAGGTTACTTACCGCAGCGCGTGCAACTGTTTGAAGGCACGTTGGCTCAAAATATCGCCCGCTTAGCAAAGCAACCGGATCCAGAAAAAGTGGTGGTTGCAGCTAAAAAAGCTGCAGCCCATGACTTGATCGTGGCTTTGCCCGATGGCTACGACACACCGGTGGATGGCTTGGACACCAGACTTTCGGGCGGGCAGATGCAACGTATAGCACTTGCAAGAGCACTTTATGACGATCCCGTGATCGTCATTTTGGATGAGCCAAATTCAAACCTCGATAACGAAGGGTCCGGGGCGTTGAACCGAGCGGTTGCACAGCTAAAAGAAGAGGGAAAAGGTGTCTTGATTATGGCCCACCGACCTGCGGCAATCCAGGAATGTGACCTATTATTGGTACTAAACCGGGGCATCTGCACGAACTTCGGCCCAAAGGAGAAGGTGCTGCGCGAAATGGTGGACAACCATAAGGCAATAAACAAAAAGATCAGTATGGGTGGCGTGCAGTGACCAAGAGAGAAAAGTGGTCTGTCAAGCAACCCATGTTTATAGGCGTTGTTACGCTTTGCACCCTGATTGGAGGGTTTGGAACTTGGGCCGTGATGTCCAACATTGCAGGAGCCGTCGTAGCGGACGGACATATTGAGGTGGACCAAAACCGGCAGGTTGTACAACATATCGACGGCGGGATTGTTGGTGATATCTACGTGGAAGAAGGAGACAGAGTTGAGGCAGGCGATACGCTGATCAGACTGGACGACAATCTTCTGCGGTCGGAGCTAACCATCGTCGAAGCGCAACTGTACGAGCTTGCCGCCCGTCGCAGTCGGCTGGAGGCTGAGCGCGATTCCAGCGCAACAGTCGTTTTCGACGACGAGCTGCTGGAGGCCGCACAAACGCAGGTTGAGGTTGCTGATCTGGTGCGTGGGCAGGAGCGGCTGTATCACGCTAAACTTGAAACCGTTTCCCAAGAGATAGAGCAGCTCGACAAGCGGCGTAGTCAGATTCGCAACCAAATTGAAGGCATCAGAGCGCAGCAGGCCTCCGCCAATGTACAGTTGGGGCTGATAGTTGAAGAACTGACAAGCCAACAACTTCTGCTCGACCGTGGGTTGGCCCAGGTAGCTACGGTTCTTGCATTGCGCCGGACGCAAGCCGCGTTGGAGGGGGAACTTGGAGAACTCGTCGCAGCAGAGGCTCAAGCCGAAGGTCAGATCACGGAGATAGACATCGAGATCCTGAAACTGGGCACTACGCGGCGTGAGGACGCGATAACGAGATTGCGAGATCTAAGGCATCAGGAATTGGAACAAACCACTCGCCGTCGATCTTTGATAGAACGCTTAAACAGGTTGGACATCACTTCACCGGTTTCCGGTATCGTATATGGCATGACCGTGCAAACTCCGCGTTCGGTAATCAGGGCCGCGGAGCCGGTATTATACGTTGTTCCTCAGGACCGGCCTTTGATAATCGCAGCACAGGTAGATCCAATTCACATCGATCAGATCTACTCGGGTCAGGAGGTTGTTTTGCGATTTTTGGCCCTCGATCAACGCCAGACACCTGAGCTTTACGGAACAGTGAATTTAATCTCGGCGGATGCATTCGAGAATGAGACGCTCGGCCTGAAGTACTTTAAAGTCGAAATTCAGCTCAACGATGGGGAGACGGTCAAACTGCCCCCTGGCGTCGATTTGGTACCCGGTATGCCTGTGGAAAGCTATATACGCACCAGCGACCGTTCACCTATGGCCTATCTACTCAAACCATTGAGCGACTATTTCGTCAGGGCTTTTCGCGAAACATAAGCTGAAGAAGGTGATTTGCTGCTGGCCCGGCAACACTCATCTTCTAGGTGTGCAAATACAGCGGGAGTCAGATGCGCCATATAAAGACAAAGATCTAAGTTTTCTGACAATAGTGTGAACAGAGATGCAGGGATGATTGGTTGCAATTCCCACCAGGATTGCGAGGCTAGATTTTATCTTGAAGACGATACACCGACGAAATGCACCTCAAAAAATAATGGGTTTCCCGTCGGTGGCAGAATTAGTTGTATTGAGGGGTGGTAATGGGCCAGATAGTTTCGGTGCAGTTCGGGAAGCAAAAAGCTGACCATGAAATATTTGATCAAGCCTCGATAGAGGCTGGATGTCGAATGATTGAAACCGCAGTTGTTGAAACCATAGCTGCTTCTATCTTCAATTCTCAGTCCTCGCCAGAACTCGCAATCGAAATTAGTGACCATGTGACGTCAATTCGCAGGTTGCTCGAGAGCCGAGTCCTGGACTTCCCAAGACGGAGATGATGACCTTCAACCAAAAAAAGGAAAATAACGGTGACTGAGGGCCGTATTAACTTCAGGCTATCGGTCTAGAGTTCGGATCTTTGCCCACTGATGTAGTCGGCTGTCATGACAATTCGAACTGAGGCTAGAAACCACACTCCAGCTAGGGTCAGGACTCGTTGTTGTTTCATAGCCAGAATATGACAGTGGCGGCGAGAGCGATGGCGGAGAGGGATACCTTTGGGCACCTGTCATAGCGGGTTGCCACACGCCGCCAATCTCTGAGCCTGCCGAACATAATCTCGATCCGATTGCGCCGTTTGTAGCGGCGTTTGTCGTATTTGACGGTAGCCTTGCGTTGCTTCCGGCCAGGGATGCATGCGCGTATTCCTTTGTCTTTCAGGGCTTCTCTGAACCAATCGGCGTCGTAACCTCGATCTCCGAGCAGCCAGTCGACATTGGGCAGGCCGCTCAAAAGGGCCTTTGCCCCGATGTAATCACTCACCTGCCCGGCAGTAACAAAGAGGTTCAAAGGTCGCCCTTTGCCGTCACAGATGGCGTGCAACTTGGTATTCATACCGCCTTTGGTTCTGCCAATCAGGCGACCGCGTCCCCCTTTTTAACGCCCAAGCTGGACGCTGTGCGGTGGGCTTTCAGATAGGTGGCGTCGATCATGATCGTCTTCTCTTCACCATGCTCAGCGGCCAGACCGACCATCATCTGGGCAAAGATGCCTTTATCACTCCATCGTTTCCAACGGTTGTAAAGGGTCTTGTGCGGCCCGTACTCCCTGGGCGCATCCCGCCATCGTAAACCATTGCGATTGATGAAGATAATCCCACTCAACACACGCCGGTCATCGACACGAGGCTTGCCGTGGGACTTGGGGAAATAGGGCTTCAGACGCGCCATCTGCGCATCGCTCAGCCAGAAAAGGTCAGACATGTCACCACTCGGTTTTCGAACGGTGAATCATGCAGAAAAGCGGAAATCAATAGGTCCTGACCCTAGCGCCGGTGGTCGACCTCGGTATCGCGGCAGTCTGGCCGAATGATGGTAAGCGGCGACCGGCGCTCTCCAGGCGGATCGCATCACGGTGTCGACTACGGACGCATTGTGGCAGCAGGACTGATGACATTTGCTCCCCTTGCTGCGCCGTTCCTATTCACGCAACTGTCGTTTGTCCGAGGCTTGTCAGCGGGAGCTATCAAGGGGTCAGTTGCGTATAGGGGCGGATTCCTGCGCTAAGGGATTTTCGGTGTAATTTTGGGCCATCTGTACTCGCCTGTGATCAGAATGTGCGCCCATCCGAGCGGAGAGACGTGTGAGAGCAGGCTTTCCGGGTCGTAGATTCCGGCATGTCTGCGTTTGGCGATGATCTGACCAAGTTGTTTTGTGTTCCAGTAGATGATGATCGCGGCCAAGAGGTTCAGTCCGGCCAGTCGGTCATCCTGGGCACGGCTGGAACGATCACGGATTTCGCCTTGGCGACCGATGCGTAGGGCGTTTTTCAGAGCGTGGTGCGCCTCACCTTTATTCAGGCCGATCTGGGCGCGACGCTGCAACTCACTGTCTGTAAGCCACCGTGCGATGAAAAGGGTGCGCTCGATCCGCCCGACTTCGCGTAATGCCACAGCCAAGGCGTTCTGTCGTGGGTAAGAAGCCAGTTTGCGCATGATCTGACTGGGCTGCATGGCTCCGATGTCCATGGTGACGGCGATGCGCAGGATATCCTCCCAGTGATCGCGGATCAGGTTTTCCCGCACTTTCCCGCCAATCAAGCTGCGCAGGTTCTTGGGCGCGGCGGCAGGGTCGAAGAAGAAGAGCCGCTTTGACGGCAAGTCGCGGATGCGTGGTACAAACTGATAGCCGAGCAAGGATGTCATTGCGAACGTGTGATCTGTGAAGCCGCCGGTGTCCGCATATTGCTCTTTAATTTTCCGGCCCGCCGCCGTGGTTAGCAGGCCATCCAAAATGAACGGCGCTTCGTTCACAGTTGCCGGGATTTTCTGGGAAGCGAACGGGCCAAACTGATCAGACACGTGGGTGTATGCCTTGATGCCTGGATCGTTGCCGTACTTCGCGTTGATCAGGTTCATTGCCTCGCCGTGCCGCGTCGTCGGGAAGAACTGACCATCGCTAGAAGCGGTTTCACCAAGCCCCCAGATGTGTGCCATCGGCAGATCGCTTTGCGCCTCAATGATCATAGCAAGAGCACGATTGATAGCATCGCTGACAATGTGCCACTGCGAGATGCGCTGAAGTTGCCAATATCCGTGGCTGTTTGAAGCCTCGGCCATTTTGCGTAGGCCGAGGTTCAGCCCTTCCGCCAGAAGCACATTCATAAGACCAAGCTTGTCGGGACAGACCGCTCCGGTTCGGAAGTTGGTGAAGGCGTCCGTGAAGCCAACTTCGGCATCAACTGCGAGCATAATGTCTGTGATCCGTGCCTCGGGCATCTGGGCATAAAGATCGAGCACGAGTTGATCCGCTCCTTCCGGCATACTCGGAGGCAGACGGTCGATTTTCAGCGCACCCGCCTCGATACTCGCGTGAGGCAACAGCTCTTTGCTGGCCGCGCGGCTCAGCATTTTGAGCGCCGTGGCCATCTCCTGCTTTTTCTGGGCCAGCCATTCGTCCACGTTGAGGGGCACTGCCAGTCTTGTGCTGGTAGGCAAGGCCGATGCGGGCACCAGGGATTTGGACTGATCGCCAAACCGCTCCGTATGCGCCAGCCATATATCGCCAGAGCGGAACGCATCGCGCAGGTGGAAGAAGACAGCGACTTCCCACATCTTGATATCATCAGCCTTCAAGTGCCGATGCCATTTTGAGGTTTTGCGCAGGAAGCCCTTGGGCTGATCATGCCTGGCTGCCTTGTCGCGGATCAGATGCGCCGCTTTCAGCAAAGGCGCACAGACCGGTGCGGCCTCGATCTGCAAAACGCGCAACATGCGCGGGGCATAGCGTCGGAACCGGCCCCATCCGCCGGTGACATGGTCTATAGGGTCAGCCGTCATGGTGCTGGTCAACTTACCAGCTACGGCAACCAGGCTTTCCAGTTCAGGCCACTGGATCACTGGCTCAAGCGGTTGATTGTCACCATGAGCCGCCAGAAGAGACGTGCCCATATCCTTGAAAGACAAGAGCGTGTCTCGGATGCTGCCTTGGGCATCATCAATCCGGGCGTCGGCCAACCGTTTGGCTTCGCGCCAGGTGCGTCCCACGATCCGGTCATGGGTTTCGACAAGAGCGTCAGAGATAGCAGCCTGCCATTCCAAGGCACACACGCCCATGATGGCATAGCGGCGGTTATTGGAGAGATCACGCAATGCATCTGCAAAGTATCGTTCGCCGTGACGACGCAGCCGTTTGATCTTGTGCAATGGAATGTCGGCCAAGATATTGTCTGGCAGTTCAAGCTTTTGCAGGCGCTCCAGACGATCCAAAAGCTGATTGGCCGCGCGTGAGTTGTTGCCCACATCGAACTGGCGCAGCCAAACGAAACGCGTCAGCTGGTCGGTGACCATGTCGTCCAGCAACGCATCAAGACGCCGCCGCGCTCGATCATCCAGCCGATCAGCGATGACAGCATCAATCTGCCGTTCGGCAGCGACCAGCATCTCGGCACAGAGCCGTTCTATGGTACTGATCCCTGGCAGGATGATCTGTGTCTCGCGGCATCTGGCGATAAAGCGTTCCGCAAGGTCGAGATTGGAAGTAGCGTGGAAGGCTCGATCCAAAAGCCATTGCCGCAGTTCCACTGCAACTCTGCCCGTAATATTCTTGAAGCCGTAGAGATCACGCAACTGTGCCAGATGATTGTGCCGTGTTTCCTCTCGCGTGGCGTATCCGGCGAGATCACTCGCCTCGATCCCGATCTGGGCGGCCAGGAACCGCAATACCTCGATGGGGATCGTTTCGCCCGGTGCAAGCAACCGACCTGGATATCGCAAGACACAGAGCTGGAGCGCGAAGCCCATTTTGTTGTGGGAGCGACGGCGCTGTTTGATCTGTTCAAGATCAAAGTCATCGAGTGTGTAGTGCGCCTGCAGTCGGGCTGGGTCAGTTGGCAAATCTAAAAGGCGGGCCTGCTGTCGCTTGGTCAGAATGCTTCGTCTTGGCAAAATACGTCCCCCTTGATCAAATTGCTAAAAGGGACAATAATCACGCCAGTAAAAACAAGCCATTATGACTGCTCAAACCGCACCAGTTCAATTGGGACAGAAAACGCCCGCTTCATCAAAGCGGGCCGTGATCTATGCGCGGGTTTCAACCTCTGACCAATCCTGCGAACGACAGATTACCGATCTGACCGATTTCGCCGCCCGCGCCGGGTATGAGGTTTTGGACATTCATAAGGAGACGATCTCCGGCACCAAGACCAACCGCCACGCGCGCAACCAGGTGATGGCCCTCGCGCAAGCCCGCAAGATCGACGCGGTGTTGGTGACCGAACTATCCAGATGGGGACGTTCGACCCAAGACCTCCTGAACACGCTGAACCAACTGGCTGGATGGAACGTCTCTGTGGTCGCCATGTCCGGCATGACGTTCGAACTCGACAGCCCCCACGGTCGGATGATGGCCACCATGCTGGCAGGCATCGCTCAGTTCGAACGCGATCTCATGAGCGAACGCATCAAATCTGGTCTCGCCGCCGCCAAGGCTCGCGGCAAAAAACTGGGCCGCCAACCCGGTCAACGCCCAAAGTCAGACCGTTTGGCCCCGAAAGTCATGGCGTTGATCGAAGAAGGCCGCTCCTACCGCTGGATCGCCCGAGACCTCGGCATCAGCAAAAACACAGTCCTTGCCATTGCAAAGAGAAATCAGAAAACAGTCTCAGTTGCGTAGAGTACACATGAACCAGTCCGAAAAACCTATCATACCCCAAGAAAATATGACGCTTTATCAGCGTCAACTCTGTGGGCAACGCTTCAAGGATCAGGTGATCAAAGGCCTCAACCCACTTCTCAAAGGCACTGGCTGGAAGCGAAAATCTGCATGGGTATTCAAAGTCGATGGTGACTGGTACCTCACAGCTTTCATTACGGGTGGAACGACGCCGGACGGTATGGAAAATCTGATTAATGTGGAGCTGGGGATCAAACCGATGGCCGTTGACCCCATCTATTGGAAAGCCACCGGGTTATCCGACAACATCAAGAAGCCGCCTTCGTTCCGATCCAATGCAGCTTTTAAGATGCCAGCTCTCCCTATGGCAAAACAGACATGGGACAAAAATCTCACGGATGTGGAACAAGCCAGCACAGACATTTTCAACGCGATCACGGGTATGGCTGGCGCCGCTATCAAAGCCATAAAATCAAAGACATACTCAGAACTCGTATCTGAGCATGAGAACGCAGACAGGTACCAAACTCTTTTTTGGTGCAGCCTAATCGCTGAGGGGAAAGGCAGCACCGCTTTGGAGAAAATGCGGGCCCATTATTTCAAGGATGGGCAAGAACCTGATGCTCAAAGTCAGGCAGCCGAAATACTGGAAGGGTTTCGGAGCGTCATAGAAGGCAAAGACGCCGCGCATGGTCGTCACCTGACGACGGACATCTATGGAAACCAAAAAATCCCTTAGCGCAGGATTTCGCCCCTATACGCAACTGACCCCATCAAGCGAAGCCAAGCAGTCTATCGGGGCGCAGGACACCCAAGTGGTCGAAGAGAAGAAAGCAGCCTGAAACGAAACCGAGATCAAACTAAACCAAGCTGCAAACTGGTCGAAAACCCAGGACCACCTCTCATCGCTTGGTAAGCCAGTACCGTACCTTGTTGGCGACTTCCGCTTGGGACACACCTTCATTGAACTCAAGCAGAGGAACGTTGGCACTACCCAATGCAAGTCGCTTTACCGCGTCACGCTGCGCTGCATCCTTGCTCAAAAAATGACCAGACCCATGGTACTCAAGCACCAACTTTGGTTCGCCAAAGGCATCAACTATCAAAAAATCCACGCGCTTTGAATTGAACGATTTAAAGGCACGATCTTGCGCTTTTTGTCCCGCTCGCCCTGTCGTACCCAAAAAGCTACCCATTGAGACTTCCGCCAAAAGACGATGCTTCGGCTTGATGCCCTCCAAAGCTTTCTCTGCCGGTGCAAAAACGGCTTTGTATGCCTCAACGTTGATGGGCTTGCGTGTCTTCAAATCAACAGCATTGATGAACTTCAGCTGGTTTCGCGGATCACTAATGTCCCATTCCGCCGCCAATGCCTTGACCTTTTGGGCGCGCCATTTCGAACGCAACCAAACAGCCGCTGCACCGATCATCAATCCAATCAAAAAATCCAAGTTTGGGTACCTTTTTGTTATTCGGACGTGTCCACGAAGAACTGCAAGTTTTGGTTGAGCACACTACGATTGAGCTGGAGCTGATGAACGTTGCAAAAGAGTAGGAACGGTGATCAAGTAAATTCAATCGTGCAGCCTGTCAGATTAAAGGATCGTCCATCAAAGGTCACTAAATTACCGTTCTCAACCCTTGCAAGTTCGCTACCTACGGCAGCTGCACCCAATTCAATATCCTTTCGCCATCCAACTAGATCGCCCCTAAACTGAACCGCGCAAAATATTTCTGATGTCGTCGTTGTTATGAGACAACCACCCTCATGTGCCCCGCCTGATAGTGCATTTGGGGGATCAGAAAAGTTCAGTATTTTCTGGAGTAGAGCTCGAGCACTTTTGCCCTTGCTAACCGCAAAATAAAGCACGCGGTCGCTATCTGCATCCTTTGAACCTGGTATTTCGAGTTCATCAGGCTGAGCTATATGGCTTCCGAGCACCTTCTCCATTTGTGTTTTTGGTCTTTTCATCAGAATGCCTTACCGCGTTGGTGTTACTACGAATTCAAAGTTTGATATCCCTGCATCAGTGAAAGCCCTTGCATAGTGCTGGGCCAAAGCTTGGTTATTTGTATGGTAAATGGCCCCACCATCGAACGCTACAGAGTAGTTTCTAGCTTGATCGACCATTTTTTGCTGTTCGGCTACAGCCCAAGGCTGATTTCCATTTGGACTGTTCGGGTTACGAATTGAAGTAGCCCAATCATCAGTGAACTTCGCATCAACCGCTGTTGTTCTGCCGTTAATCACTGTCACATCGTCCGCAATTCCGTTCACTCGACGGCCATCAACAATGACTGTGAATGATCGATCTGATAGCGAAGCACCACCGTAGATTTCACGCACACCAGTTTCATAGGACTGGGCTTTGTCGATACTCCTCGCGCCCGTAACACTCACAGCATCTGTTGTTCTGAACGCTCCCTTATTTGTGGCATTACAACACTCTGACGCGACTTTGGCGAAGTAATCAAAATTCCCCAATGAACTCAGTTGGATATGCTGCTGATGCTCCAGCGCGACCGGCTCAAAATGTTGATATCCCCCCGACGTGGGTTTTGCCTGTGCAGCGCCAAGCGCCAGAAGCACAGCCAATAGGCCTGCAAAGAAGGATTGAAGTCGCAAGATCATATCCCAGTCTTAGACCGGATACCGCCCGCTTGGGAAGCCATAAGCATTTGGCTGCTAAAGAAGAATGGGGTTAGAGCGGCTTGACGTTTTCCATCAGACGCGCACCGTGGATCACTGCGGCAATGCGGATGTGATCGGGATAGACGGCATAAATCAGCCGCCAGCGATGGACAAAGACCTCCCGTACATCCTTGTCACCATCATATTCAGGAACACACCGCCCCTGTCCGGGCTGACCGATCAGGGCCTCAGCCCGCGCGAACATCTTGCGGGCAACATTGCGGGCATAAAGTGGGGAGTCTTTCTCGATATAGCTGACGATCTCTTCCAGATCGTCCAGCGCCCGATCCGACCAGATCAGTCGTTGAGCCATTTCGCAAACCGCGCCTTTGCATCCTCGTGGCTCACGCCGCCATTTTGATCAATGCTCTCAAGCCCGTTGTGGATTTTCTCCAGCACATAGAGCTTATATTGCGCATCTTCATAGGTGGCATCTTCGGGCAGCGCCCGAACCATGGCCTCGATCTCCTGCTTGGCGGTTTGCATCGATTCAATCCTCATCCGTTATCACCATCATACATGGGATCGGTTTCATCTTCCACAACGTCCTGATCCCCGCTCATTTTCGCGGGATGAGTGAGGGTATGGACCTGCTTGAGCTGGCGGATTGAGACCTGCGTGTAAATCTGGGTGGTGTCCAGCTTGGCATGACCGAGGAGCTGCTGGATGTAGCGGATATCGGCACCATTCTCCAGCATCAGCGTTGCGCAGCTATGGCGGAACAGATGGCAGGAACCGGATTTGCCGATCTCGGCCGCATTGATATGGCCGCGCACCAACTGCGTCACGCGGTTGGGCGTAAAGGCTTCGCCAAGGCTGGTTAAAAAGAAGGCGGGATCATGGCCGGTCAGATCAAACTGAGGCCGCACCTCATGCAGGTACTTTTCACACCAGAGCAAAGCCCGCTCCCCGATTGGCACCATCCGATCCACCTTTCCCTTACCCTCCCGGATAAAGATCGTGCCGCGCTCGATGTCAAAGTCATCCCATCTCAGCGCAATCACCTCCATGCGCCGCATCCCCGTGCTGTACAGCACCTCCAATATGGCCCGGTCGCGGATGCCCATTGGCTCGGATATGTCGATGCCATTCAGGATCGTTTCCACTTCGGACTGGCTCAGGATCGCCTTGGGCAATCGCTTGTCCAGCCGCGGCAATTCCAGATCAGAGGCCGGGTTGCTCAGAAGGTGATTATTCTTTACCAGCCATGAGAACATCGCGCGTATGGGGATGATACGACCGTGCTGGCTGCGCACCGATAGCGGTTTGGAACAGATACCGCTGATAGGCTTCAAGAATGGGCTTGGTGATCTCCTGCGGATACTTCAGCCCCCGCTCGTCGGCCCATGTCACAAAATAGCGCAGATAGGTCTCCCGGTTCGCCACCGTGCGCGGGCTGTAATGTTTCTCCAACTGGTGCGCCAGAAACCGACGCATCCAATTATAGAGCGTGTTACTGTCACTGGGGTCACCAATCGGCGGCAATGGTGTATGCTGGCCCTTCTTACCCATAAGAAGCCTCTGCGGCTAAAAAAAAAGAAGGGGCCACAGGCGCGCGCATCATCAACACCAGAGCAGCCATCACCCGGCCTGCAATCTGGCACATCGGCAAACACGGAACGCAGCGGCCTGATCTGGATGGGGTTTTATCTTCAGAAGCAACTAAAGGAGTAGCTACTCTTTTAAGTAATATAAGGAACGCAGGCGCGGGCAGAGAACGGTGCCAATATGCAGTTTCAAAGTCCATGACCGCTTCGCCTTTTTCATCGCAACCCATTGGTTTTAAATTATTCAAGCGGTCAACCAATTCATGACCACTTAACGACCACTTCCCCAAATCCATGACCACTTGGGGATTTTGTGACCGCTTAAACCGGGGCATCGGCAACAAACGGGGATTCCAGGCCAAGACCACCAAGCTCGGACCCATCACAAGCCAGCTCATATTCAAAGGACATGCCGCCCCGAACCGCCGAGCGATGCACCAGCAGATATTCCAGCTCCGCCAACCGTCCCAAATGGATTTTCAGCATCGTATCCGTCCAACCAAGCGCTTCCCGCGCTTCCCGTCGTCGGAACCGGATATTCCTGACCTGCACATCCTCTGTGTCAGCTCGCCCTCTGATCCAATCCTGAAGCGCAATGAGCAGTTTCCGCGTCTGCGGCGGCAGCTCGTCCAAGGTGCGCCCCAGCACCACCGAGGACAGCTTGTTGGCAAGCTCAATGTCCTTCGGCCAGACTTCGACATATTCAATGACGCGGCCATGATGCTCCACCCGCTTTACCTCCCGGCTATACTGATGCAAGAGCGCAATCGCGCTGATCAAGCCAAGGTATTTCATATGATCGCGCCGCGTCCGTGTCTGACCATCCGCAAAGCTCAGCTCCCCCGCATAGGGGTTCACCACCTTCAGAGGTCGCAACAGCCTCTGTGAAGCCCTGTGATAGCCTTCCGGTCCATTTCCGCCAACAACCCTGTCAGCGTCTGCCGTTGGCGCTGTGCAGTCTGTATCGCCCGCGTTTGATCCCGGCTTTCATTCACTGTCAGAACCATGCAGCGATTCAAAAGCTCCTCGTCAATGTCGATCGCTGTCGTCGTCAGGAACAGCATCACCGGGCCTTCCACCCGGTATTCCTTGGTCACAAGCTGCCCCGTCGCATCATCCTTGCCCGTACTGGCAATCGTGATCTCGCCCTCCGATTGCAACAGCTTCAGAGCATAGGATGCGTTATGCACTTACAGACACAAACGCAGACCAAACGCGCCCCTCTCGCCCATCAACAAATAGCCTGCATGACCCATCACAATCCGGGGAATTCGTTGCAAAACGCGCGGGCTAAAAAGGCAAAGACAAAAGGCGCGTAAACCCGTCCGCGAAGGAAGATTAAAAACCGTTGACAAACAATTCAATCTGACGCACGCGGGCGCGCACGCACATACCTTGCCCCGTATATGCACTTAGTGACACCGACGGGGCCGACGAAAGAATAAGACAAAATTCAAAACTCGATAAACGGAAAAGTTTCCCGGAAACGTTCTTCAACATGAGGATTTGAACGTAACGCCGATGTAGCCCCTTCTCGCTGCGATGCATCCGTTTGGTGGTCGTGGAAACGCAAAAACGCGATGCCATCAAGAGCAAGTAACTCGACTTCAGAAGCGTCCCAACTCGGATGGAACCCAAGATAGTTTACAGTTCGCAACGTGTAGTCAAATTTTTCATCAATATCTAAGATATCAAAAAAGTAATTGGGGACCTCATCGGTGTTCTCAATGACAAAATATAGCCAATCTTTAAATTCAGAAAATGTTATTATGCCGCCAATGAGGCAGGTCGTTGCAAAACCGATATCCGCAGAATCGTTCTTCACCAGATGAAACTGCCGCATCTATTGCCCCCCAGAAACCGCGTTGCCACCAATGTGCCCAGTATCACGATGAATATCTCTTGGCACCAACTGCATGCGGCCCGTATCCTGATGATGGTGCCAAGTAAGTCGGGGGATGCTTGCCTTACCCGATTGGATAGCCTGTAGTTGATCTGGTTCAAATTGGGCCCGCAATTGAGGATTACTGCCTAATGTACTTCTCAGGTCCCGAGTAGCCATCCTCATTTGACCTTGGTAATCTACGCCTGAAAATTGCGCCGCAGAGAAACGAGTGTCATAACTCGCAACATCATCAAATATCGGATACCCGCGCTGATCAAACACTACACCCGTCTCAGGATGGCGGCTGCCTGCAAGGTGAACATTCTTTGCACTATAAGGCGGCACCGTAGTTGAGGTCACATTGCCACTGTAGAAGTCCTCATAGTTTTGCCGCCATGCTCGGGGATCATAGAAGCCATCCGTTGGTCTATTTGTAGTGTTTGCTTGTCGATTTGCAAAGTAGGTTTTTGTTGAGGTTTTGGCTGCGGCCAGAGATGCAGCGAGGCGTCCGCCGGGCGTTGCTTCCATTGCGACGTAGACGAGTGCTTTTCCGGCGCCCTCCGCATTGAAAGCAATTCGCATAGCTTCATAGGCATCTGCGGTATTGCCTGAGGCCAGAGCGTTTCGCGCTCTCTCGAGCCTATTTAGATCTTGTGCTGCAAAGGACTGCAGATCTGTCCCTTGGATCGCCGGATCATTCACAACTTGCTGTAGCGCAGCGATCTCAACATCCAAGTCTGACGGTTTCCCACTGGTGATCGCCTCTGCGATCAGACCTGACACATGTAGCTGCTGATCTCCGGTAATGAGAGGGTTTTTACGCGCCACAATTGATCTGAGGCCAGTATCTGACAGGATAAGAGCAAGCTCTCTGGGCGCAAAGTCTTTTGAACCGGAGGTCACGACGGCGCGCAAGGCAAGCCTCTTTGTGCTCTCTGCAACCCCTGTAGCTGTCACAATCGAGCCGACCAGACCGGCCTGATCCAGAAACTCCTGATTTGCCCAAAACTTGTTGTAGTATTTATCTTTGGCAAAATACTGCTGCGAAGTTCCCGCAATGTAACCTTGTTGGAGGCTATCAAGGAACGCACCAGCGATCTCATTTTTGTCAACGGTCGCAGCGTATTTTCTATCGACCCGACGAAGGGCTTCTTGGGTCAACAGAGTCCGGGCTTTTTCCCGCGTTATCCCGCAATGTCCGCGTTGCTGACAAATCTCAGCAATAAACTCATCAAGGTTTTCATTGATCAGATCAATTTCCGCGCGATGCAGTTGCCTGTTGTTGGCAATACCACTGACACCCACAGCGGACGCGGCGCTTACATTCTGTGCCTCACCTCCTGAGAACAGGAATCCTGCTGCCGCTGCGAGAAGCTCTACCCGCTGTTGCTGGTCTTTATCCGAGAGAGTTGTTCCGGTTCTCTCCAAATGTCCCGCATATATGCTTTGAACGATAGCGCCTGCAGCGCCAGCTTTACAGTCCGCTCCGGTGGCTTTGGCGGCGGCACATCCTGCGAGGCCGTGGAGGATGGCGTGACCGGCGGACCCTTCGCCTCCGTTGATGGGGTTGCCGTTTGCATCCTTGAACAGGCTGCCGATCTCGAACTGCGCATCTGCGAGTACCAGGTTGGTAACTGTCCGTACGAGGCTTGCTGAGAGCCCGTCTGCAAAGTCGGTGTCGTAGACAGCCGAGCT
>NZ_JWLJ01000016.1 GCF_000813985.1 Ruegeria sp. ANG-R | reverse complement strand
ACCGGGCCGGATGCGTCCGATTTCTCGACGGTCAATGTGAACGCGGGCACACTGGATGTTGTGAGTGGCGGGCTCAGCGGAATCAACGCGGCCACGGTTATGTCGGGTGCGACGCTGACCGCAGGTGGGAATATCACCTTCACCGGTGGCAATGACCGTCTCACGGTTGCCGGGACGGTTGACGGGGCTTCAACGATCAACCTTGGCGCCGGCAACGACACGTTTACGTTCCAGGACGGAGCCAGCGTCAGTGCCGTCGTTGACGGTGGTGTAGGGACAGACACGTTGACGGCGGACATTGCTGCTGCCGCAACCCTTGCTCAGGCGACCAACTTCGAGACGCTGACGAAGACCGGAGCGGGTACGCTGAGCGTCACGGGAACGTCCGACTTCGCGACAGTCGAGGTGGATGAAGGCACGCTGGATGTTGCGAGTGGTGGTGCGATTTCAGGTGTGAACACTGCATCGGTTGGAACAGGTGCGGCGATTGACCTGGATGGCGGTTTTACCTTCACAACAGGTAACGACAGTTTTGATGTTGCCGGCAGGTTGACAGGTTCAGGGGCGTTCGATCTGGATGCAGGCAATGACACATTGACGCTTCGGGATGGCGCTGATCTGTCTGGCCTGACCACCGCAATCGACGGTGGTGCAGATACCGATACAGTCGTTGTCGATGCCATCGGCGATCTGACCCTTGACG
>NZ_JWLJ01000015.1 GCF_000813985.1 Ruegeria sp. ANG-R | reverse complement strand
GCGGGTGTTTTGAACGTCACCGGGGAGATCAGCGGAATCAGTGATGCCACGGTTTCGTCTGGTGCGACGCTGACCGCAGGTGGGAATATCACCTTCACCGGTGGTGATGACAGTTTCACGGTTGCCGGGACCGTTGACGGGGCTTCAACGATCAACCTTGGCGCTGGCAACGACACGTTTACGTTCCAGGACGGAGCCAGCGTCAGTGCCGTCGTTGACGGTGACGCTGGGGATGACACGCTAACGGCAGACATCGCCAACGCTGCTACGCTTGCCCAGGTAAACAACTTTGAGACGCTGACGAAGAGAGGAGCCGGGACACTAAATGTCACAGGTGACTCTGACTTCTCGACGGTCGAGGTGGATGCGGGTGTTTTGAACATCACCGGAGGCCTCATCGACGTCGATCTCGCCGAGGTTTCATCCGGGGCAACGCTTGACGTTGGCGGTGGTATCACCTTTGCGGACAATGCGAATACGACACTGACGGTTGCCGGGACCCTGAACAATGGGGCAGGGTCTCAGACAGCGCTCACGGGTTCTAGCGGTGCAAACACCGTTAATGTCACAGGCACATTGTTTGCCACTGGGGATCTTGGTGACGGCGCGGACACGCTGGACGTGTCGGGCACTTTGGATACGGGCGCAGGTGAGCTGACGCTTGGGCTGGGAGATGACATCTTCTCAATCACGGACGGTACAATTGTCAGAGGAACCGTGGATGGGGGCGCTGGCGCCGACACGTTCAATACAAATATCAATGGCGTCGCAACGGTTGGGGCTGTTAAAGGCTTCGAGACACTGACGAAGACAGGGGCCGGGACGCTGAACGTCACCGGGCCGGATGCGTCCGACTTCGCGACGGTCAATGTGAACGCGGGCACACTGGATGTTGCGAGTGGTGGTGCGATTTCAGGTGTGAACACTGCATCGGTTGGAACAGGTGCGGCGATTGACCTGGATGGCGGTTTTACCTTCACAACAGGTAACGACAGTTTTGATGTTGCCGGCACGTTGACAGGGTCAGGGACGTTCAACCTGGATGCAGGCAATGACACATTGACGCTTCGGGATGGCGCTGATCTGTCTGGCCTGACCACCGCAATCGACGGTGGTGCAGATACCGATACAGTCGTTGTCGATGCCGCCGGCGATCTGACCCTTGACGGATCAAACCTTACAGACTTTGAAGAGCTGCAAAAAAACAATACCGGTGAACTGACCCTGACTGGCAATCAGGGATATTCGGCAGGTATCACGCTGAATGGCGGCGAGCTGACGGTTGCCGGGACCCTGAACAATGGGGCAGGGTCTCAGACAGCGCTCACGGGTTCTAGCGGTGCAAACACCGTTAATGTCACAGGCACATTGTTTGCCACTGGGGATCTTGGCGACGGCGCGGACACGCTGAACGTGTCGGGCATCTTGGATACGGGCGCAGATGATCTGACGCTTGGCCTGGGTGATGACACCTTCTCGATCACGGACGGCACAGTTGTCAGAGGAACCGTGGATGGGGGCGCTGGCGCCGATACGTTCAATACAAATATCAATGGCGTCGCAACGGTTGGGGCTGTTAAAGGCTTCGAAACACTGACGAAGGCAGGGATTGGGACGCTGAACGTCACCGGGCCGGATGCGTCCGACTTCGCGACGGTCAATGTGAACGCGGGCACACTGGATGTTGCGAGTGGTGGTGCGATTTCAGGTGTGAACACTGCATCAGTTGGAACAGACGCGGAAATTGATCTGGATGGCGGTTTTTCCTTCACAACCGGCGACGACAGTTTTGATGTTGCCGGCACGTTGACAGGGTCAGGGACGTTCAACCTGGATGCAGGCAATGACACATTGACGCTTCGGGATGGCGCTGATCTGTCTGGCCTGACCACCGCAATCGACGGTGGTGCAGATACCGATACAGTCGTTGTCGATGCCGCCGGCGATCTGACCCTTGATGATTCAAACCTTACAGACTTTGAAGCGCTGCAGAAGGACAATACCGGTGAACTGACCCTGACTGGCAATCAGGGATATTCGGAAGGTATCGCGCTGAATGGCGGTGAGCTGACGGTTGCCGGAACACTGGGTACGGCAGAAGTTTCAGCGGAAGATGGCACGACACTGACGGTTGAAGGGACCCTGAACAATGGGGCGGGGTCTCAGACCGAGTTCACTGATTTTAATGGTGCAAACACCGTTAATGTCACAGGCACATTGTTTGCCACTGGGGATCTTGGCGACGGCGCGGACACGCTGGACGTGTCGGGCACCTTGGATACCGGCGCAGGCGAGCTGACGCTTGGACTGGGTGATGACACCTTCTCGATCACGGACGGCACAGTTGTCAGAGGAACCGTGGATGGGGGCGTTGGCGCCGATACGTTCAATACAAATATCAATGGCGTCGCAACGGTTGGGGCTGTTGAAGGCTTCGAGACACTGACGAAGACCGGGACTGGGACGCTGAACGTCGCGGGAGCATCCGATTTCTCGACTGTCAATGTGAACGCAGGTCTATTGAACGCGACAGGCGGGCTCAGCGGAATCAACGCGGCCACGGTTTTGTCGGGTGCGACGCTGACCGCAGGTGGGAATATCACCTTCACCGGTGGTGATGACAGTTTCACGGTTGCCGGGACCGTTGACGGGGCTTCAACGATAAACCTCGGGGGCGGCAACGACACGTTTACGTTCCAGGACGGAGCCAGCGTCAGTGCCGTCGTCGACGGTGACGCTGGGGATGACACGTTAACGGCAGACATCGCCAACGCTGCCACGCTTGCCCAGGTCAACAACTTCGAGACGCTGACGAAGAGAGGAGCGGGTACGCTGAGCGTCACGGGAACGTCCGACTTCGCGACAGTCGAGGTGGATGAAGGCACGCTGGATGTTGAGACTGGTGGTGCGATTTCAGGTGTGAACGCTGCATCGGTTGGAACAGGTGCCACGATTGATTTGGATGACGGTTTTACCTTCACAACCGGTAACGACGGTTTTGATGTTGCCGGCAGGTTGACAGGTTCGGGGACGTTCGATCTGGATACAGGCAATGACACATTGACGCTTCGGGATGGCGCTGATCTGTCTGGCCTGACCACCGCAATCGACGGTGGTGCAGATACCGATACAGTCATTGTCGATGCCACCGGCGATCTGACTCTTGACGAATCAAACCTTACGAACTTTGAAGCGCTGCAGAAGAACAATTCCGGTGAACTGACCCTGACAGGCGATCAGGAATATTCGGAAGGTATCGCGCTGAATGGCGGTGAGCTGACGGTCGACACCGGAGGCAACGTAAGTACTTCAGGAGTAGCTTTAGCAGATAGCACCATATTGCGGGTCAGAGGTATTCTGCAAAACGGGACAACTACGCTTACTGGAAGCCCGGGCTCAAACACCGTCATTGTTGATGCAACGGGGACATTGATGGCGATGGGTGACCTAGGTGCTGGAACTGATCTACTGGATGTGGCCGGTTCTCTGGATACCGGGTTGGGCAGCCTGTCATTGGGCCTGGATGACGACACGTTCACTATCTATGACAGTACCATGCTCACCGGACTCATTGATGGAGGGGAAGGTGTAGATACCGTCAACGCTAACATTGACATCGCATCCGACGTGAACACTACAGCCAACTTTGAAGTGTTAAATAAAAATGGCGCTGGCGTCCTCAATTTATCGGGCTCCGCGACCACGGGGTTCACGACGGTGAACGTGAACAACGGCATCCTCAATAGCTCCAATGCTTTTGAGATTGGTGGTGATCTCAACGTCTTGGCGGAGGGAACGTTCCGCAATCAGGCACTGGGAGCAACAACTTTAAGTATTCTGGGTGACATTCGCAATGCAGGTGCAATTGATCTGCAGGATGGCGCCGCCGGCGATAGGATTGTGGTGTCGGGAGACTACACAGGCGGTGGAACACTTCTTCTCGATGTGAATCTGGCTGACGGAACAGCAGACACATTGGACATAACTGGCGCGGTATCCTCTGGCACCACGACGATTTTTGTCAACGATCTGACGCCAGGAACCGCAAACACCTCAGATATTGTTATTGTCGATGTGGCGGGAACGACTTCGGCGGGCGACTTTCAGCTTGCAGGTGGAGAGTTGGTCTCCGGTGCGTTTACATATGTGTTGAATTTAATCGGGTCACAATGGGTTCTTCAACTTGAAATTCTGCCCCAAAACTTCCTTTACGAAGCTTATCCGAGAAACCTTCAGGCGCTAAATCAACTATCTAGTCACCGCGAACGCGGACAGAACAGATCTTGGCTGTTTAAGGATGAGCTTGATTCTCGACCAACCGGTGTTTGGATGCGCATTGGTGGTAGCGTGAACGATCTAAGCCCTAGCTTCTCGACCTTTGAGCAAAATTCCGGGGCCGAAATCGATTATGATATCAACACCGCTAAATACGAAGTAGGGTTGGATACACGCCTAGCCGATTCCGCAGCAGGTCAACTTGTTGGAGGCGCCTGGCTATTCTACGGTAACTCCTCGCTTTCCGGAGCCTCTGCTCTCGCTAACGGTGATATCGATACGGACGCCTTCGGTGTCGGAGCAAGCCTAACTTGGTATAGTAATTCAAAGTTTTACGCTGATGCTCAGTTTCAATACGCTGCGTTTGATAGCGATTTATCAACGGAGGCAGATACGCTTACGTCCAACAACAAAGGTTCTGGTCGTGCATGGTCGCTTGAAGTCGGCCGTCCATTTTCGCTGAACAACAGCGTCTCCATCACTCCAGAACTGCAATATGTTTATTCCGATGTGGATTTTGATACGTTCACTACCGATAGTGGCGAGACCGTTTCGCTGCAAGATGGCAGCAGTTCCGAGGTTAAGTTGGGTGCGACATTTGAGTACAATTCCGGCTTAGGTCAAACGCAATCAAATCAAACGGTTAATCGGTTCTTTGTCAGTACCAATGTATACCATCAGTTTGATACAACTACTGAGGTAGATTCCACTGGGACGAGTTTGGTCAATGAAGTGCGCCCATGGCGAGGCGAACTTGGTATCGGGGGTTCTCGAGAGTGGATCGGGAAAAATGGTGCACGGTCGGCTCTATTCGGAGAACTATCGGTTGGATCGGAATTTGGATCGAGTTTCTCTTCGGGCCGGTCTTTAAGCGGAAACTTAGGCTTTCGGGTTGAATTCTAACCGTGATCGAACTGGACAGGTAGAAACATAATGCGTTTAACATGTATTCTTATATCGCTTGTGGTCGGATTGACGTTCCAAGTAAGGGCGACAGCCGCACAGGAACCTACATCTGTGATTGAAACGTATGGGAGTTGGACATTTCAGTGCAGAACTTCGCAACCTGAAAATAATGAGGCCCTCTCAAAAAACTGCCAGGTTTCCCAAGAACAAAGTCAGACGGACACCGGAAATAGGATTGTAGTGATCGCTTTCACGCGAGAGGCCGGCGGAGAGACTGGCATGACAATTGTTTCCCCCTTTGGTCTGCAGCTTTCAGAGGGAATATCACTGACCAAAGAGGAAGAAATTGTTGGCGAGTTTGAATTTTTGACATGCGTGCCACAGGGTTGCTTGGTGGAAACCGCCTTAACAACTGATCAGGTTGAAATTTTGCAGAACCAAAATCCATTCAATATCAATATGAGAACGGTTGGCGGGCAAGACCTGTTAATAGTTGTAGAGACAAATGGCCTTAGCGCCGCTCTGGAGAGACTGAACCAATATTGACGCAAGACACCTCTGCGCCCAGTCGCGTTGAAATCAGACAAAGCCAGACGCGAAACGATGTGAAATCGATGATACTCTGAAAGTTTCCATGAGCACACCTTATCGCGCGGCGACTAGCCAGATATTAAGAAATCTGTTGTAGCATCGCTCGATGAAATTTCACGGGCGAAACTGTGAGTGACCCATGCTGACCAATTCCTTCCACGATCTATGTACCGGGGGCACCAGCAGCACATCTCGCACGCTTAAGGTTGCTCCGATACCCTCCCCGTCTTAACTCAGACGTTACGTTAGGCCGGTGGTTGCCAAACCTGAGCCGATTGGCTGCGTTATTCTAGATCGAGAACGAGAGAAACCTGCGGGGTCAGGACAGCGGCCCAAAGGGTTCCGCGCTTCCGAACTATTGAAAGAAGGAGAATTGTCAGGATTAGCGTACAAACAACGTGGGCATGCTTAGTTGCAGCGCAGCTCGGCCTACTGCAACGTACGCGCATTCGGCTTTTTATGGCAATCCGCCGCCACAATTCACCGGCATCACGCCACAATCAATCCATTATCAAGTGATTGTTATTTCACGTTATAATAATGTGAAAATGAGAGGTTTAACGTGTCAAAAATCGAAGCAATTGTTCTCGGATTACAGTGCGTACCCACGCCCGCAAAATCATGGAATCGATTGCCCGATGGAAGCTCGAAATCTTGAACTGGAAGATGACAAATACGGCACAAGCACAACTGAGTGCCTAGTGGAAATATGTGAAGAGCATGGATTTGATCACGCTTCATTCATTCATGTTGACCGGGAGCGGAACCTGATTGCCGGGTTCTCGACACTACCCGAAGAATGGAAAGAAGTATATGTTCGCGAACGCCTTTGGGATGTCGATCCAGTCATCAAGTTCGGATGCCAAATGATCAGACCGTTTTGCTGGTCAGAGCTACAAGTAGATGTAAAGACCCGAGCTTTCTTTGAACGCGCAAGCAGGGCAGGGCTAGGTGAACACGGATTAACTGTTCCAACGGTTGGGCCTTTTGGAGAGAAAGGGATGTTAAGTGTTGCGGGGCGGATGAATGAAACACTTTGGAAAAAGTTGATTGTGAAAGCGAAACCAAAGCTCCAGCGGCAGTCACAACTTTTGCATCTGTCTACCCTGCCTAAAGTGTCTCGAAACCCCTTAATCCAAAAGGATGCGCTTTCAAGTGAAGAGCTAAGTGTTCTAAAATACGTGGCGGCAGGAATGGAAAGCTCCCAAATCGCGCTCTATATGGGAAAAACTTCTCAATCAATTCGAATTTTTCAAGATTCCATGCTCACAAAGCTCAGGTGCAGAACGCTTTCTCAGGCAATAGCACAAAGCATTAAACAAGGTATCATCAGTCCAAGTGTTTGCTTTGGAGAGCCCATCTCTGAAATAGTATGTAGTTCTACGGGCAGCCTCCTCGGATCAATCGTTCGGTTGAGCGATCAAAAACCACAGGTGCTTAAAGCTCAAGTCTCATTTCAATATCCATCACATGTCCTATGTGAATTTACTCCGCCAATGGGAATCTCTGAGTTGGCCAAAGAGCTTGAATTAGATCTACCAGTTCTTTTGTCTTCGTTGGGGCTGGGGAAAGATCAGCTTGTGCACATCAGATCGGTGGAATCAATTGACTCGACGGACGAGCACTTGAAAGGTTGGAACACGTATCACTAAGGATTTGATTATTAGGGATTTGTTACAGAATTAATCTCTATATTGTTGAGTTTCCTGCGCGGGCTTATTGCTGACGGCCATGATATTGGATGCCCATTTTCCTGTGCAATTTCACCGTTGGGTTGTGGGGTTTCTTCATGACACTGCAATTCACCGAACTCTACTTCGATTGATCACCAATGCCAGCTGGTTCACCGGGATCGAACAGGGATTCGGCTGGTTCGTAAAGTTCAAATGAAAAGTCACCGTAGTGGCGCGTCTGCGCCCCTCTGAACACATGCACTTTCTTGCCGTTCTGTCTCAGCAAGTGGCAGAATGCGAAGTCTTCCCCAAGATATTCTCCTTTTGGGGTCTTCCCCCAATAAAAATATTCCCGAAGCTCCTGCCCTGAGAACGTGACCTTATCAACCGGTACCGTCAAAAGCTCCTGAATATCAATTTTAAAAATCGCAGTGCCAATCAGGTCGACTTCAGAGACTTCCCCTTGATCAGCGTCAGGGAGATGGTTCGGGACGGCCGTTCTGCGTATCGCCTCACCAAGTCCAATCTTCCCGTTAACTGTGTAGAGGTCCGGATCATACACCCTCTTCGCATAGCTCGCAGCTATGAAAGGTTCCGGCCGCTCAACCATGTCGGCAATTTTCCCGGCAGAAAACGCCATATCATCATCGATCATCAGCAATGTTGTGTATTGTTTTCGAATAGCTTCGAGACAGAGGCGATTGCGGATTACCGCTACATTGCTTCCTGTTATGATGCGGTGATTTACTTTGTGGCCTCTGTCTCGCAATTCAATCGCAAGCGCTAACACGGATTGCATATGTCGCCAGTGTACCATTCCACGTCCCGATGGCGTGGCAATATATACGGATAGTTTCTTGGCTTTGCTCATGTTTCTCAAGATTTTATTGGAGGTGTTAAGGATGCACCGAAGTCGAATAAGGTGCGCTCCACTAAGGCGATTTTGTCGATAAAGGCAAGAGTCGTGTGGATTGGGTGGTCTCGGTAGTGTATCGTGCTCTTCGTCGGTGCGAGAACTACCGCCACGAGGTCAAACCCGCATTGGAAGTGACCGTGCGGGATCTTAGTCTCGTATTAACCAACCATAGTGAAGCCGTCACCGCCAAACGTATGACCTCGGCTTTGAACAGCCCAATGATGGTCTCTGCCAGGGCGTTATCATAGCTGTCGCCGACACTGCCGACCGAAGGCTCGATCCCGGCTTCAGCCAGGCGCTCGGTATAGCGGATCGACACATACTGGCTGCCCCGGTCGCTATGATGGATCAGACCACCGGACGGTCGCCGCTCACAGAGCGCCTGTTCCATGGCATCGAGCACGAACTGGGTCTGTGGGGATCGCGACGCTCGCCAGCCGACGATCCGGTTGGCGAAGGTTTCGATCACGAAGGCCACATAGACGAAGCCCTGCCAAGTCGAGACATAGGTGAAGTCGCTGACCTAGAGCGTGTTCGGTGCGCGGGCCCGGAACTGCCGGTTCACCTTGTCGCGCGGGCATGGCAGGGCCTTGTCCGGTCGCGTTGTTTTCTGGACCTTGCCACGAACAACACCTTGAATGCCGAGCTCACGCATCAGACGCTCCACCGTGCAGCGGGCGACATCGAAACCCTCCCTGCGCATCTGGTGCCAGACCTTGCGCACCCCGTAGACCTTGAAGTTCTGATCCCAGACGCGTTGCACCTCAGGGCACAACACGATATCCTGCTTGGCCCGATCCGATGCCAGCACAGGATCACGCTCTATGGCTTTGTGCTCGTAGAAGGTCGAAGGGGCGATCGGCAAAACCCGGCAGATCGGCTCGACCCCATACTCGGCCCGGTGATCGTTGATGAACCCGATCATCGTTTCAGTGGGCGGTCGAGCTCCGCCTGGGCAAAATACGCGCTGGCCTTCTTGAGGATCTCGTTCGCCTGGCGCAGTTCCCGCACCTCGCGTTCCAGTTCCTTGATCCTGGCCCGTTCCTCCGACGTCACGCCATCACGGCGGCCGGTGTCGGTTTCCTCCTGCTGAACCCAACGCCGCAACGTGTCCCGGCCACAGCCGATCTTCGGCGCAATCGCCTTAATCGCCGCCGCTTGGTTCGCGTAGTTGCTTTGATTGTCGAAAACCATCCACACGGCCCTTGCCCGTGTCTCAGGTGAATAGCGGTTCGCTCTGTTGTCCTTTTCCATGGTTCCAATCCTTCCTCGATTTGGAGCCTCCGGAAAACCCGGCGCGGTTCAAACTGACGTTTGTTCACAGAGCGACGGATTCAACGAATGCGCCCAGAGTAACTGATGCTGCGGTCAGCATTAATGTCTGAGAAGCGCACTACTCTGCCTTTGTTAGAATGTGGTATAATGAAAGCTCAAACAGTGTTTGCGTTCCTCTCAATCCGTTCTCTTTCAGTGTTGGCATAGGAAAATCCGCGCAGGCATAGTGAAAGGTATAAAAAGCTCGGAATAATCCGCCGCCCCCACACGTCTCTCTAGCAAACGACGGTGTGCGACGACGCACTGCACCAGTAGCTAAGGGAGGAAAACATGGCACTTGATGACGACAAGAAACGCTCGGTTCAGGAGTTTTTCACGGAGAATCCTGAGAAAGCGGACAAGGAATTTTTCGGACGGGTTGCCAACCCGGACCGGCGCGGGTTTCTGAAACGCACTGGCCTCGCGACGATGGTCGCAATGGTCGGTACGTCGATTCCGTTCCACCGCAACATGCCGATCGGTTTTGTGCCCGCCGCGATGGCGCAAGAGAATGTTCTGGTCGGCAAAGACGGGCTGACCTTGCTCAACGACCGCCCGGTCAATGCAGAGACGCCACCGGAATTTCTAGACGATGCCATCACACCCACCAGCCGCCACTTCATCCGCAACAACGGCATTCCACCGGAGGATGTCGATCCGGCCACCTGGACGCTTACCATTGACGGTTTCGTCGACAATCCGATGGAAATGACTATTGCGGATATGCGCGAGCAGTTCGAGGTCGTGACGCTGGCGCTGACGCTGGAATGCGGCGGTAATGGGCGCGGCTTCTTCAACCCGCCTGCCAAAGGCAACCAATGGACCTATGGTGCTGTCGCTTGCTCTGAGTGGACCGGCGTGCGCTTGAAGGACGTACTTGAAAAAGCAGGCGTCCAGTCGAACGTGGTTTATACCGCGCACTACGGCGCAGACGGGCACCTGTCGGGTGATCCGGACAAGCTGCCAATCTCGCGCGGCATTCCAATCGCGAAAGCCATGACAGACAACATCCTGATCGCGTTCGAGATGAATGGCGATGCGCTGCACCCGATGAATGGTGCTCCGTTGCGACTGGTGGTGCCGGGTTGGCCTGCCTCGACCGCCCAGAAGTGGTTGAAGCGGATCGAGTTGCGCGACCAGGTGCATGACGGCCCGAAGATGACAGGAACGGCCTATCGCGTTCCGGCCTTTCCAGTGTCAGCGGGGCAGGACGTTCCTAAGGAAGATTTCGTGATCATCGAGCGGATGCCGGTAAAATCGCTGGTGACGTTCCCTGCCAATGGTGCAGACACAGGAATGGAAACCGAGGTGCGCGGCCACGCGTGGTCGGGCGATCGCACCGTCAGCAAGGTCGAAATTTCAACCGATTTCGGCTCAACATGGATGGTCGCTGAACTGGACGCGCCGGTCAATGACGGAGCTTGGCAGAATTGGCGGGCGAATGTCTCTTTCCCAAAGGTGGGTTATTACGAGGTCTGGGCTCGTGCCACCGACAGCGAAGGCACGATGCAGCCCTTTGCCATCGACTGGAACCCGAAAGGCTACCTGAACAACACTATGCACCGCGTGGGCGTTCGCGCAAGTTGACCAATACCGGGGCGGCTTGAAGCCGCCCCTCAACACTTCCAACTGGAGTAACCTTATGTGCTTCGCAACTCTGCGAAATCTATCTCTTTTTGCACTCGGCTTCGGCCTTACCTCGCCCGCCTATGCTGATCTTGACGCGGCTCTCGCTGTAGCAGACGCATCCAAGGGGGAGCGCGTCTTCAAGAAATGTGGCGCTTGCCACACCGTCGAACAAGGCGGCAAGAACAAGGTCGGCCCCAACCTCTACGGCACCGTTGGCGGGTCGGTTGCCACCGCTGACGGCTTCAGGTATTCAAGCGCTCTGGCCGAATACGGGGGCGAGTGGACCCTTGAGCGTCTCGACGCGTTTCTGACGAAACCCAAGTCCGGAGTCAAACGCACCAAGATGAACTTCGCCGGGCTCAAGAAAGAAGAAGATCGCGCGAACCTGATCGCCTACCTGAACACGTTCTCCGATACCTCCTTGATCTTCGGTGCGACTGAGGCAGCAGCCGCGGCGACAGTAGCGGAGAAGGAAGACTACGAATTCGGCGTCCTGTTCGATGCGCCAGGGGTAGAAACAACATTCTACGCCTGCACCGCCTGCCACTCTGAAATGATCGTCGCCCAGCAGGGGTTAAACCGCGACAAATGGGACGAGATGCTCGAGTGGATGGTCGAGGAACAAGGCATGTCCGAGATCGAGGAACCGTATCGGACGGAAATCCTCGATTACCTGGCGGCCCATTACAACACGGACCGACCGAACTTCCCTCAACCTCTCAATTGACAGATGGGACGGATGGCGTCAGCAGCTCTTGATTCACGTGATGCCCTAATATTCCCGATTCGGCCTCGAATAGGTCGGGTTTCGGGAAGCCGATGCGTTAATAAATTAGTATCGGTAATTCCGTTTGGCAGATCAATCCGGACCGTGCTTTAGCCGGTCCTGTCGCGCGCAGCATCAACTGTCAGCCGACGCAACGCGTTGCGTTCGTGGTCGCTTCGGCCAAAGACGCCATCATCTGTTCACTGGCTTGCTGACGGCTCGTAACCTTCAGATACGCTGCTATAGCGTCGAATTTATCTAGATCCATGCCGGTTGCGACGATCATGTGCCACATATTGTTCGTTGTGGACCATTCTGCCACCTGCATTCCTGTCGAAGGGTCCTGTTCACCCGGAGCAAACGTCCCGCGGAAGTAAGTCAGACGACACCCATTGCGGCCCGCATAGTGGGTCACATGCCCGTCATTCACGGCTTTCATGGCGACGGCCGTCAAATTCGCACTAGCAAGATCGGGGGCATTTATATTCTGCCCAGTTGCAACCGCCCGCGTGTTTCCCGTCTCAACAGCGAATGATTGCGCCGCATAATCTGCGTGGATATCGAAGGCCGACGGTGTCTCGAAAAACTGGGGACCAACTGCAATGGCCAAAGCAATTGCTGCCGCAACCGCCCCGCCAATAAGCCTCCTTGTGGGTCGCGTGATCTGGTTCGCTGGCGCTTCTTGCTGCATAGATGAAATCTGTTGAGTATCCGGACGCAGGGCGCCGAGGCTCGCCGAGACGCTCGAAACCTCCCTCAAGGCCTCTTCGAGCAACGGTTCCGACGATATCCGCGCCTTCAGGGCTCGGCGCTCCGTATCGCCCAACTCGCCGTCATTATAGGCGTTGATCAGTTCCCAGTCTTTCTCGTTCAACTCGTTCATCTTCTGCTATTCTCAATTTCATCGCGAGTGCCCTTCCCCTCGACCAAGTCCAAGAGGGCTTTCCTCGCGCGACTGATCCGGCTCATGACCGTCCCGTTAGCCACATTCATCACCTTTGCCGCTTCGGCGTACTTCAATCCCATTATGTCTACAAGACACAGAACTTCGCGCATGTCCGGCGGCAGTTTTTCGAAGGCCATGCGAATTAGGATATCCCGCGCCGCGTCCGATGTGCCTGCTTCATCATAGAGACGTTTCTCTGCCGCCAAATATTCCCGCCGCACACGTCTTTTTCTGAGTTCGTCATAATGCAGGTTGCGGATTACCCGAAACATCCACGGTCTCAGTTCATCAAGCACAGTCGGGCGTTTGTCGGTTCTCAGTGCCCGCTCGATGGAGTCTTGCACCAAGTCCTCAGCATCGTCGGAAGACGCGCAAATGGCAGTAGCATAGGCCCGGAACTCCGGTAGAAGCATTTCAATTTGTGTAAGCGACGCCATGTATGCACTGTGGTTCAATTTGAGGGTTTGGTCAAAAGCGGAGACAGATTCTAGCAACATGTGCCGGATTTCGAAAACCGCATTCAATTATTGACTCAATGATTTGAAAGGCTCGGTTACGAAATGACGTCTACTGATTAAGGTAGGTAGTTCTGGGGTGTCCAATGACGTGAAAGGCGCAAGGCGGACGTTCAAACCACAATCACCATAGGCAGCTTAGTCCGCTTCTATCGCGTTCGACGACGATGCAGCAAAAGAGCAGAGTAGCGTAAACCCGTCGTTCGTGCTCTCTACAGCTAAGGAGTCAAAAGATGAAGGTTTTTCGACGCGGGCCATGGTGCGCGGTCTCGGTTGTGCATGTGTGTGGCCCGCGTTGATAAACCTCTCAGGGAAGAAGCCGCGGGGGTCGGGCGTCACCTATGGGGAAAGGTCGTTTCGGCTGACTTTTTTGACGGTGATGTACGCGATGGTGTTGGGGGTGCAGGCTTAAGAACCGGCGGATAAACTCGTGCGTGTCGAGCCGCATGACCTTCATCCGGTCCCAGGACTTGATGCGATAATCGTTCCAGCGGAAGGAAACGGAGTTGGCATTGGCGCTGACAAGGCGGCTGTTCGAGATCGCGACGCGATGGGTGTATCGGCTGAGATAGGCCAAGACCGCCTCGGGTCCGCCGAACGGCGGCTTGGCATAGTCCACCCATTCGGTTTTGCGCAGCGGTGTGAGGTAAGCAGTGAAGGCATCTGCATCGGCCAGTCCGGCAAGACCATTGAAGAAGGTGAGCCGCCCGGCGCGGTGCAAGTTGACCAGGCCCTCAAGGAACAGCCGCCGAAACAGACACAACAGCACCCGCGCATGCAGGAAGAACCCTGGTTTGCAGCCAATCCAACGGGTGCCGTCCAGCGAGAGCCCGCCACCTGGGACGATCATGTGGATGTGGGGATGGTACGTCATTGCCGATCCCCAGGTGTGCAACACGCTGGTCGTACCTACGCGAACGCTGAGGCGCTTGGGATCGGCGGCGATGGTCATCACCGTTTCCGCCGATGCGCGGAACAGCAGCCCATAGATCGCCCGGCCCGTTTGTTCCAGTAGGCGATGCGGGCAATCTCGGCCGGCAGCGTGAACACCACGTGGAAATACTCCACGGGCAGTAGGTCGTCTGCACGCGCCGCCATCCAGTCGCGCGCTGCCGGTCCCTTGCGTTTGGGACAATGCCAGTTCTTGCAGCTGTTGTATGCAAATGCTGGTGCCCACACTTGGTACAGGCGGCGACATGTCCGCCGAGCGCCTCTGTCCGGCAGGCCTCGATCGCTGACATGACCTTGAGCTGGCTCAGGCTGACATGCCCGGCATTGGCCCGCCGGTTGGCGGGGCCATGAGAGTCCGCAACCTCCAGCGCGTGCCGAGGCACGCTGCCGCTCCGCTCAGGTCACATCCCGCATGTGCTCAAACGGGCTGGCGCCATTGCGCAGCGTTTTGGTGGCGACGTGGGTGTATCGCGCCGTGGTCGTAAGTTTGGCGTGACCGAGGAGCACCTGGATCACGCGGACGTCTGTGTCGGCTTCAAGCAGATGCGTGGCAATGCTGTGCCGGAGCGAGTGCAGCGTCGCGGGCTTCTTGATCCCGGCCATCGCCTTTGCCGAATTAGACGCCCGGTTCAGAGAACGCGGCGACTAGGGTTCGACCCGGCTCTGCCCAGGAAACAGCCAACCCTGTGGGCGCGCCTCGCGCCAATAGTCGCGAAGGAACTCCAGCAAAGACGGTGACAGCATCACTTCGCGATCCTTGCCGCCTTTGCCGCGCTCGACATGGATCAGCACCCGGTCGCTGTCGATATCCCGAACCGTCAAATTGGTAACCTCGGAAGCACGCAGCCCCGTAGCCGACGCCCAACGCCACCCGGTATTTGAGGCCTGGACCCGGTGCCGAGGCTAAAACCGCAGAGACCTCCTCGAAGCTTAGCACAATCGGCAGCTTCCGCGGTTCGGCCCGGAACTGGATATACTTCGTCATATCCTCCCGATCGCAGGTCATGCCGAAGAAGAACCTGAGCACGGCGACGCGGGCGTTGTGGACCGAAGGTGTGACCTCGGTATCAGTCATATGAAGCTAATAGACGCGCAACTCGTCCGGTGTCGCCGTGTCCGGCGAGCGTCCCAGAAAAGCTGTGAAATCCTTCAGCGCCCGAATATGCGCCTTCTGCGTCGTCTCCGCCAACCCGCGAATACGCATATCTTCGATCATCCGCGCACGCAGCGGGCTCATCTTCTCCTGTGTCATGGGAACCTCCTGCCCGATTGAGAAACCTCAATCGTCAAGCAGGCCGTTCATATCACAAAACCCAAGCCGTTGGGGCGGCTCGCGATGCCAGCCACGCGCGCCGTTGCCGCGGTAGCGGCTTAGTCCAAGAGCCCATCTTTTCGCTGCGCGTGCTCATAACACAGATTGTGCCGCACAGGCACCATCTTGAACACGGCAGTGCAGCGTAAAGAGCGGCCATTCATGCCGAGCACAGCGAAATATCGTCAGGCCGTGAGCGAGACGTGGGCTTTGCTGCCGCTATTCTTTGCAGACCTAAGGTCTGTTTAGGACAGTGCACGCCTGCCGCCAAAGAACTCCACTAGCTGTAATGGACCGGGAGCTTATCAAATCATTGATTTTGCTCCTAAAGTCAGGATAATGGATTTGAAGTAGACGTCAGCAAGTTCTGAGGAAAACACAGGCACCATGCAGTTCTTTGCCGATACAGTAGGTCACGCAATCGTTTTGTTTGCTCGCCTAGTAACCGCAGTTAGGGCGATATGGGATGGCGTGGAGCCCGTGCCAGACAAGCGTGTGTATTTTGCGAACCACACCAGCAATGGCGATTTCGTGTTAATCTGGGCAGTCCTTCCCCCAAAAATACGTCGGCGGACCCGTCCGGTAGCTGGGAGTGACTATTGGCTAAAGTCAAAACTGAAATCGTTCATCGGCCGAGACGTGTTCAATGCAGTGCTAATAGATCGCAATTCCGATACCCGTACCAACGATCCGATCGCCCAAATGGCCGAAGCGCTGGACGATGGCAACTCGTTGATCTTGTTCCCGGAAGGCACGCGCAATATGAGCGAAGAGCCGCTGTTGTCCTTCAAAACCGGTCTATTCCATTTGGCGAAGCAGCGTCCAGATGTCGATCTGGTGCCGGTTTGGGTCGAAAACCTTAATCACGTGATGCCCAAAGGCGAGATATTGCCAATTCCGTTAGTCTGTACCGTGCGCTTTGGCGAAGCCGTTCGGCTGCACACAAACGAGAGTAAAGACGCGTTTCTGCAGCGAAGCTATGCCGCTCTAGTCGCTTTGAAAGACACCGGAGACGTCGCATGAGCGCACCCTTTGAGTTTATCTTACTTTTGGGCGGCGTGTTTTGCGTCTTGCTCCTCGCGTCTTTTGTAGCTTCCATGCTGAAAAAACGCGTCGGGCCAGACCAACCCAATCCCGTGATCGAAAACCTTGTGGCGCGCATTAATGCGTGGTGGGCCATGGCGGCACTTCTTGCAGTTGCGATGCTCTTCGGGCGAGCAGGCACAATCATCCTGTTTGGCCTGTTATCCTTCGCCGCGATGCGAGAGTTCCTGACACTGACCGCCAAATCCCGAGCGGATCACTATTCTCTGGCCATCGCATTTTTTGTCGTTCTGCCCTTTCAATACTATCTGGTTTGGATCGCATGGTATGGCCTCTATTCGATATTCATTCCAGTTTATGCGTTCTTGTTCCTACCGATCATTTCCGCGTGTCGGGGCGAGACCCAGAACTTTCTGACCCGCGTGTCGGAGACCCAGTGGGGACTGATGATATGCGTCTTCGCAGCCAGTCACGTACCGGCGCTTCTGACACTTCAGATCCCCGGCTATGAGGGCAAACCGATCCTTTTGATTGCCTTCCTAGTCGTCGTCGTGCAGGGATCGGATGTTCTACAATACATCTTCGGCAAGCTTTTTGGCCGTAGCAAGATCTCGCCTGCACTGTCACCCTCAAAAACCTGGGAGGGTTTCCTTGGCGGCGTTCTGTCAGCCAGCATCCTCGGTGCGTTACTTTGGTGGATGACACCTTTTGCCCTATGGCAGGCTTTTCTCGTCTCGCTGTTGATCGCCATCATGGGGTTCTTCGGTGGCCTTGTGATGTCGGCCATCAAGCGCGACAAAGGCGTCAAGGATTGGGGGCACCTGATCGCCGGGCATGGCGGTTTCATCGACCGGCTCGATTCAGTTATGTTCTCAGCGCCGATATTCTTTCACGTCGTGCGCTATTTCTGGTCGACCGTATGAGCCTTCTTCAAAAAAAGCCATTCATGGGCATGGAGGCGGCTTGCTGATGGGGAATTGGGCTTTATTTGCAAGCCGTGCTCATGAGATGCCTCCACCGTTGACAGCTGGTTTGGTCCGGGCGACCTTGACCACCGCGACAACGCTCATTCTTAAACAGGTGATCGAGGATATCTTTTGTCGGACCCGTAATGTGGCAAGATTGGTTCTGCCGCCTCTCGTAGCGTTTTTGATTTCCTTGGCTCTGCTGACCGCGATCCAAGCTTTGGCTGGCATACCCACAATACGTGCCACAAAAGCCGTTCCTCTCACCGTATCGAAATTCTGTGCGTTCTCCTATGCGTTTACAATGAGTCGCCATGTCTGAACGTCGCCCGATTGCCAGCCGTCATACAAAACTCGCTGTGCGTGTCGCCTGGGCGCTGGCGGAACGTGGTGTGGCACCAAACCTCATCTCACAGTGCTCCATGGTGTTTGCCGCGCTGGCCGGTTTGGCCTTCTGGTTCTCTGGGATGACGGAAGGTTTCTTGTCCGTCATTTGTCTTCTTGGCGCGGCACTGGGATGTCAGCTTCGGCTATTGTGCAACCTTTTTGATGGTATGGTTGCGGTAGAGGGTAAACGCGGAGCAGCGGATGGACCGTTTTGGAATGAAGCGCCAGACCGGGTTGCTGACACATTCATCATGGTTGGGCTTGGATTGGGAGCGGGACACCTTTCCCTGGGTTGGGCTGCTGCCGCCTTGGCTATCGCAACAGCTTATGTGCGCGAACTGGGCAGCGCTCAAGGACAAAGCGCTGATTTCAGGGGGCCTATGGCCAAGCCGCAGCGGATGGCCGTCACTACCGCTTCTGCGGTTCTTTCGACCGTCATACCGGCAATATTCGGATGGTCGCTTCTTTATCTCGCCTTGTGGATCATTGTGCTGGGGTCGTCGATTACGGTACTTCGCAGGAGTTACGGGCTTGTAGGATTCCTGAGAGCAGCTTCGAAGGGCACCGAATAGCCGTCCGATTCTCGCGCTTTTTTTGTCTGTATCGCTGCCATATCAAGAGCCGGCCTTTCGGACCCCACGTCTTTTGGTAGAAATTCGCAAGTTCAACATTTTATCTACAAAGTAGGTTACGACAGCGGAATGTTCGCGAGCAATAGATGGAGCTAGGGTAGATCCGCATATCTATCGGCGAACGTTGAAACGTCCGACGGACACCGCGCTGCGCGACAAGATAAAGGAGGCGGCGACACCTTCTACACAAGTGAGAAGGTTGGAAACTCAACTGGAAGAAGCTGTATCAGCTCTACTGCAAAGAAGGGTTTACTGTTCGTGAACGGGCGATCATCCACTGCGCTGCCGATTGCGAACTCTGCAAGGGCCGTACCAGCAATGGCCTCTCGACTTCGTGCCAAACACGCTGGAAGACGAGCGTAGGTTTAGGTTTCTAAATGCCATCGACGACATCAGTCGGGTATGATCGGTTGATTTGATACACGAAACGGGGGCTGAGATGCCCCCGTTTTTTAAGAGTTGTACGCCCGGTTGGCTACGTGAAGCGGCTTGAGAGCATAAATCGCTGGGCGCGAGATTATCGGCGTTTCTGGCTCAGTTTGTTTGGGACTGTAAATCGATATGGGATCGCATGAGTTGCGACTGGGCTCTGACAAATTGAGACAGGCGCACGTTGCTGAGACTGGGATTATTGGCTTGAGAACGGGGGCGTTCCGTTACAGCGACAATCCCGCCATCCGCATTTGCTCTGCCAGTTCGCGGGCCCGCGCGGGTTCAAGCTGCCCGCTCAGGAAGCGTTTGATCTCGGCAGGTTTACATTGCTGCTATCGTAGAGTGCCAGGATTGGGTCATATTTGTCTGATTTT
>NZ_JWLJ01000014.1 GCF_000813985.1 Ruegeria sp. ANG-R | reverse complement strand
CATTCGCGGCGCCGGGGACGTGCAGGTCTTGGAAAACGGCACGGTCGTGGTTGCGGATGGAGCGGTAGGGGGGATTGCTCAGTTCGGCCTGGCAGCGGAAGCGGCAGGTGCCACCGCGGCCGCAGGTGGTGTAAGCGGGGCGGGGCTTGCATTGGGTGGGCTTGGCGTTGCCGGCGCAGCGGCCGCTGGCGGTGGCGGCGGAGGAGGAGGTGGCGACGATGATGATCATGACGACGCACCCACCGTTGCACCGTCGCCGCCCCGACCGCCCAGTCTGAATCTGGCCGAGTTGCAATCAAATGCACTCAACAACGTCAGCAGCCAGACAGCGACACCGGAGGGGACAAGTACGGTAGAGGTTACCATCGGATCGGTAACCAAGACCATCACTCCCGCTGGTGACGGAAGCTGGAGTATTTCGCTGACTCAGGCTGAGGCGGCGGGGCTGCCTCAGGGCGTCTCGGATATTTCGGTTCGCCATCTGGATGGCACCGGGATGGAATTATCGGTCGAAACCGTCCAATTCGACGTAGATACCGTGCCGCCAACTTTGGCAATCACTGCCTTCTCGGCCGGGGGCGTCATGAATGACGCCGAACAGGATGTGGATCTCGAAATCACTGGCACCACGGATGCGGAGAATGGTCAAACCGTCACGCTAACGATCGATGGACAGACCTACAGTGGCACAGTCTCAGGCGGCAGTTGGAGCGTTACCGTCCCAGCAGAAGACCTCGCCGTGCTGCTGGATGGTACCAGTATAGCGGTGACGGCTGATGTGGCGGATCGTGCAGGCAATCCTGCCACGCAAGCCAATGGCAGCTTTGATACCGATCTGACGGCACCCAATCTCACGCTGAACCCTGTGGGCGGCGGGTCCATCGATCTGGCAGACGTAGTCGGAGACCTCATCCTGAATGGCACGACTACGGCCGAGGACGGTCAGATGGTCACTGTGTCCTTCGAAGGTCGGGATTATATGGGCGTCGCATCGGGCGGCAATTGGTCCGTGACCATCCCAAACGCCGATCTGGGCGGTTTGACAACCGGCGTACCCGCATCTGTTTCTGTTTCTGTCGGCGATGCCGCGGGCAACCCGGCGACACCGGTCTCTGTAACGGTTCCGGTCGATCTGACCGGTCCCTCGATCGCGATTACACCTTTATCTGTAGGGCCAATTCTGAACGCCGTCGAAGCCGGATCGAACCTGACGGTAAGTGGCACAACGGGCAACGTGACAGATGGGCAGCAAGTCACGGTGACCCTTGATGGGCAGACCTATACCGGCCCGGTATCAGGTGGCAACTGGAGTGTGACCATTCCAAGCGCTGATCTCGCAGCACTTGCCGACGGGGGTGACTTCAACGTTACCGCAGATGTAACCGACGCTGATGGTCTTGTTGCCCCGCAAGCCAGTACGGGCCTCTCTAAAGATGTCTCTGCCCCAACCCTGAGTATTGACAGTTTTTCCGATGGCGCAGTTTTGAATGCGGCTGAGCGGGACACCGACCTGACCGTAGCCGGTTCCACGACAGCCGAAGACGGTCAAACCGTCACCGTATCCCTGAATGGCCAATCCTACACCGATGTGGTCTCAGGTGGGACGTGGACAGTCAACGTCTCATCGGCAGATCTGGCCGCGTTGCCCGATGGATCAACCATCACTGCGACTGCGGATGTCTCTGATGTGGCGGGCAACCCGGCGATACAGGCGTCTGGCAGTTTCGCCACCGACTTCACTGCCCCCTCTCTGACGATTTCATCGCTATCAGACGGAGCCGTGGTGAACCTAGCCGAACAAGCGACGGATTTGACGGTATCGGGGACGTCTGATGCGGCTGATGGGACGCAGGTCTCAGTCCAGATTGTCCAATCCGGAGGAGCGGTCCTTGTCAGCGGAACAGCGACCGTCAGCAGCGGCATCTGGACGTATACAGCTGCAGCTGCCAGCCTAGACGGACTTCAGGACGGGGAAACCTATAATGTGAACGCCGCGATTGCGGATGCGGCTGGCAACGACAACAGCACGACAACCAGTTTCAGCACAGATCTCAGCGCACCTACGGTTACGTTAGACCCGCTGTCGGTCGGTTCGGTATTGGATATCCTGGAGCGGGGCACCGATCTCAGCGTATCGGGCACAACGACCGCCGAGAACGGCCAGACCGTCACTGTCAGCCTGAATGGTCAGACATATTCTGCAGTCGTTTCGGGCGGCACCTGGAGCACGAACATTCCTTCAGCTGATTTGGCAGGGTTGGCAGATGGAAGCAATTTCGCTGTGACAGCTTCGGTACAGGATACAGCGGGCAATCCCGCGCCCGATGCCACGACCACATTGGCAACAGATTTCCGGCCCATCCTGAACATCGACACGCTCGGAAGTAATGATACCGTGTCGCTCAACGATGCACAAAGCACTGGGGTGACGATATCAGGCAGTTCTGCGGGATTGGCGATTGGTCAGGCGGTGGATGTAACGCTTAACACGGTCTCGCTTGGTAGCGCGACAGTGGCAGCGGATGGCAGTTGGAACCTGGCCGTGCCAGCATCCAGCTTTGCCGCTGTCGAAGCCGGCGATACCCTCGATTTCGTGGCTCAGGCCACAGTCTCCGGCGGCCCAGATCCGGTTCCCGTGTCCGAGCAGACTGTCGCCCATATACCGGCGGCCTACATCATCACAGAAGTCGCGCGCAGCGGAACGACTGCGACATTCGAGATTTACACGGACCCGGACCGTGATATCTCGAGCGGACTGGCATTTACCGCCGAGCTGGGGTTCGACCCGTCAGTGGCTACCTATGATAGCGGATCTGAGACTGAGAACTCCGATTTCAATCTCTTTCTGGCCAATCCGAATGGTGGTTCCGCGATCAGTTTCGCAGGTGCGGCGACCAGCTACGGGGATATATCTCAGCCTGTCCTGACATTTACGATGACTGTTCAGGATGCGAGCCAGCCAATCGTGCTGACCCTGGCGACACCCGACGGAGGGCCCTCGCAACTCCATCTAGGCACGAGCGGCGCTGACATCCTGACGGGATCAAACGTCGACGACGTAATCCGCGGCGGTGACGGCGACGACACAATCGACTTATCAGGAGCCGGTCGGGATGTTGTTGTGTTCGAGGCTGATCCTGCCGCAAATGGCGTCGACAATGTCAGCGGTTTCACTCTGGGCCCTGCGGCCAGCGTTTCAGATGCGTTGATGTTCCAGGGACTGGATACAACTTCGTTACGCGGTGATGGTACCGGTGTGGAAAAACTGGTCGTGGGCGACGCGATTGATGCCAATACCGGATTTGTCGGGTTGGAGACCGCTCTGACCGACCTTGACGCGGATACGATTGCCAATGCAGCCGAGAACCTGAACGGCGCGCAGGCCGGTGACGAGATATTTCTTCTTGCAACGGATGGTACCGACAGTGTCCTGGTCAAGGTTGATTACTCAAGTCCCAACACGGCTTCGGTAGAGACCGTAGCCCAGTTTGACGGGCTGTCCGATCTGAGCGGTCTGAGCACTGACAACATCCTTATTACTGACCCAACCGGCGCCTCTGCCTGAACGGAGGACGGAGCCTGAGGCGGGGCCGCAAAAGCGACCTCGCCGTCCCAGACCAAGAGGATCAAATGGCAGAGAACGGCCTTTTTCCAGTCAGCCATAAGCGGCACAGCAACCGCTACTGGCGTAGCTTCACATCCTATCAGTTTGCGGAGGAAATGAGTGCCTGCCCTATCGTTGTCTCCGAAGTGTCAAAGATCGCGACATCTTTTCCAATAGTGTTCCAACAAAACGAAGAGGGTTTTTTACCTGCAGCGCTACTCTCAGTTGTCTCTGAATGTATGTCGCCTTTTGTCGGCCAAAATGGGCGCTGGCTTGCGCCATATGTACCGTCGGAGTTGCGCTGCTTTCCATTTCAATCTGACGCCTTGAGCGGAAACGGGCACCGATGGCGCCTGACCGTTGACGAGAGCTCGGGCCTGGTGACACGCGACCCTCAGGACAATCCGTTTTTTACCATGGATGGACAACTTGCGCAGAAGCTCTGCCAGGTTCAGCTTTTTCTGCAGAGCCGTCAAATCTCTGCAACAGAAACAAACCGCCTGTGTTCATTGATCGCTGAACTGGACCTGTTTGTTCCGCTGAACGAGTATGACGGAATCACATTGCCGCAAAGATGTTGGGGCATTGATGCGCGGCGTCTGGACCGATTGCCCGATGCGTATACGCTGATGCTGCTGGCCAGCCGCGCCCTAAAACTGATCCACGCTCATCAGGTTTCACTGTCCCATTGCGCCTGGCTGTTTCGTGCGCAAATCGACCGTTCCGTCAGTGCTTCAGGACCAAACGATGCCTTAGGCGGGTTCATCACCGCGATGGCTGAAGATGTGTTACAAGGCCAGAAGCGCTCGGAGGTGATCCATGCGATGGGTTGAGCGTACTCTCAGAGCCTCAAGGCTGCTGGTCGTGCTCCTGCCGATTTCTGCCTACGCGCCAACGCCTGCTCTTTCCAGCATCGAAACATCTTTTTCGAGCGAAAGCGCCGGCGCAGGTCTGATTGAAACATCAGGTCGTCTGAGAGAAAGCTCATTCGGTCAACGCCTACGTTTGGCTGCTCAGAGCAGTCCGATGGCGGCGCGACGTGGCTCGGAACCGGATGCCGCAGAGTCAAATCGGAGTATCCCAAGCGTTGCCGTTTTGCCTCAGGTTTCGTTGGATTTCAATGCTCAACCCAACCGGTCATGTGTAGATGACGGAGATGCAACCCCTTATCTGCGGGTTTCGCAGCTGGTCTACGATAGTGGCAGAGCTGCAAGCGATCTTGCCGCAGCCCGTGCTCATGAATTGGAAAGTCGCGGCAATCAACTGCAGCCTGCCGCGGCGACAGCTTTGGCGGTCGTCGAAACCCGTATCTTGGGTTTGGACCGGCGAAAGCTTCTGGATGTCATTCGCCAAAATCTTGTGATCCACGAGGAAATCAAACGGCTGATCACAGGTCAGGTATCTGACAAGTTTGGATCGAATGCGGATGTAATGACCGCACAGCCCCAAACGGCGGATGTTCAACGGGATTATGCAGATGCTCAGGAGCGCCAGACAATGGCAGAAGCAGGCTTCTTGCTGAGCACTTACGCAACCCTGATCCTCACCGGGGGCGTTCTGGATCTGCGCTGGATCACACTGGACAAATGGGATGGATCGCTATGAGGCGCAGCCGTGATTTGCTGACCGAACTGGAAGCCTGCATGTTGAATGTCGCGGCAACGCTGGACCGCCCTTTGACTGTGGCCGCGCTAAACGCAGCACAATCTGGTGAAAAAGGTGAACTGACTGTGCGCGACGCCATGAACGCGGCACAGAAAGCTGGCCTGCAGACTGGATTTGGCGCACGGCGGCTCAAAGCGTTTGATGCTGCGCTGGCCCCTGCGATCTTGTTGCTGGAAGGAGATCGCGCCGTCGTTTATCACGGACGTGCACGCAATGGCGATCTGCTGGTCTACGACCCGGCTTTGGATGACGGTATTGGTGCGGTTCCCGAGAACGCTGTAAGCAAGGCTTATACCGGCTATGCTTTATTGTTTCGGCGCGTGTACCGGGACGAGGCTGGTTCAGCCGAAGAAGTCCAGGGGGGCCATTGGTTCTGGTCAGCTCTCTCTGCGAACCGCTGGTCTTATGCGCAAGTGGCACTGGCTGCCGCGATGGCAAATGTTCTTGGGCTTTCAACCTCGGTCTTCATCATGATCGTCTATGACCGGGTCTTACCCAACGAGGCGACCGAATCCCTGATCGCATTGACGCTTGGGGTGTGCCTGGCATTGGCGTTCGACTTCGCGCTAAAGCTCCTGCGTGCAGGGTTCATTGATCGCGCCGGCCAGAACGCGGATTTGTCCATGGGCCGCCGCGTGTTTGATCAGGTTTTGAACATCCGCATGACATCTCGCACGGGCTCTACCGGAGCTATGGCAAGCACAGTGCGCGAATTCGAGACCCTGCGCGAGTTCTTCACCTCCGCCACGCTCGTCGCCGTTGTCGATCTGCCCTTCATCGCGGTATTTATCCTCACGATCTACATGGTCGGAGGTCCGCTGGCGCTTGTTCCTGCGCTCGCCGTGCCCGTGGTCTTGTTCAGCGGGCTTGCAGTGCAACCGATCCTGTCGCGTCTGGCGGAAAAGAGTTTTGCCGACGGCCAGTCCAAACAATCAGTTCTGGTTGAGGCCGTAACGGGGTTGGAGACCATCAAAACGACCTCGGCGGGACGTCAGATGCGCACCCGTTGGGAAAGCGCTATAAAGCGTCAATCGAACCATGGGGCACGCAGTCGGGCCGTCACCCAATTTGCCTTGAACCTGACGGGGTTCACGCAGCAGGCCGCACAAGTGCTCATCGTGTTCTATGGGGTGTTCCTGATCACGGACGGGCAAACCAGCATGGGTGCGCTTGTGGCGTCGGTGATGCTGACAGGGCGTGCTCTGGCGCCACTGGGGCAGTTGGCGCAGACGCTGACTCGCGTCAATCAGGCCCGCAGCGCATTTCGCAATCTCGACGCGCTGATGAAGGCTGACAATGAACGGCCCGATGGCCGGTCGTGGATCAGCCGGTCCGAGTTCTCTGGGCGTATCATCTTCAACAACGTTCATTTCGCCTACCCCGATCAACATGACGACACTTTGAAAGGTATTTCATTCACCATTGAACCCGGTGAAAAAGTTGCCGTCCTCGGCCAGATCGGGTCGGGAAAGAGTACCGTCGCGCGATTGCTGCTGGGCCTCTATCACCCGCGCGTGGGTTCAGTGATGCTGGACGGGCTGGACATACGACAGATCGATCCGGGCGATCTGCGCCATAACATCGGGTCGCTCCTACAGGACGTCTGGCTGTTTTCCGGCACCGTGCGGGACAATATTACCAGTGGAACCGTGCGCCCACATGACGACGAACTGGTCCGTGCCGGACGCATCGCCGGGGTCGAAGACTTTATCGCTCGGCACCCCCACGGCTATGACCAGAAAGTGGCTGAACGCGGAGAGGGCCTGTCTGGCGGCCAGCGACAAGCGATTGCGCTGGCGCGGGCGCTCATTGGGCGCCCTCCGGTGCTGCTTTTGGATGAGCCGACGAGCGCGATGGACGTCAAATCGGAAGCCGAGATCATCGGTCGATTAAAAGAGGCCACGCCGGACACGACGATGGTCGTCGTCACGCACCGTACCAGCCTCTTGGAGCTGGTTGACCGAGTCATCGTGATCGAGGACGGCAAAGTTGCCATGGACGGCGACAAAAGCATCCTGACGCGGCATGTTCGAAACACCGGGAGGCACCTGAATGTCGCAGCATCCTGATCTGAAGCGTCTTGCAAGCGAAATGCGCGGGCAGGCACCAATTAGGGGTTCACTGCTGCTGCTGCTTATCCTTGGATGTCTGATCAGCGCAGTTTTCTGGGCCCATTTCACCGAACTGGATGATGTCGTAAGGGCGGACGGCCGTATCGTGCCATCAGGTGACATTCAGGTAATCGAAGCTACCGAGCCGGGTGTTTTGCAGTCTGTGCATGTTCGCGAGGGCCTCGTGGTAGAGGCCGGTACATTGCTGATGGAACTCGACACCAACCAGATCGAAAGAGAGTTGAGCCAGGAACAACAGCGCGCCTATGGCCTGATGGCCCGGGCCCAGCGTCTGAAGGCGGAAATCGATGGAACTGGTTTGGAGTTTGACGACGCCCTTCTGAATGGAGCCCCAAGTGTCGTACGCTCAGAGGCCGCTTTATATCACGGACGGCAGGCAGAACTGGAAGCCGAGATCGCAATTCTGACCAGACAGCGTGAGCAGCGACAACGCGAATACGAAGAAGGGCTGGTTGACCAGGTTACGACAACGGAAACTCTGAATGTATTGGCTGAAGAACGCGCCCTGATGGTTCCGCTGGTAGAACAGAGGATGGAACCTGCCACTACACTTCTGACCCTGCGCCGCAGCGAGGCGGAATGGAAGGGCCGCAAGATCCGGGCCGAAGCGGTGGTGAGCCGGTTGAAGGCCGGTCTTGATGAAGTGGATGACAAGGTCCGCGCAACGCGCAGTCGGTTTCGCAGCGCGGCGTTAACTGATCTGGCTTTGGTTTCGGCGGAGCTAGCAGCGTTGCAACCTGCCCTGCCATCCCTGCGCGACCGCGCATCCCGCGCACAGATCCGGGCGCCGGTTCGGGGCATCGTAAACCGCCTCCACCGAACGACGATTGGTGGGATGGCACGCAGCGGAGAAGAATTGATCGAAATAGTACCCTTGGACGACCGCTTGCTGGTGGAAGCCTATGTTCGGCCCAAGGACATCGCGTTCCTGCACGCAGGACAAAAGGTCAAAATCAAGATCACGGCCTACGATTTTTCGCGATACGGCAGTCTGGATGGGGAAATTGTTCGCATCGGCGCCGACACGATCACGCGATCAGAGCGGAGCGAAGAGGAGGTTTTTGTGGTTGAGATTCAGACCTCGGATACCATGCTGGATGCGGGCGGTGTGGCGGTTGAGATCATCCCCGGGATGATCGCCGAAGTCGATATTCTGTCCGGCCGAAAATCAGTGCTGGATTACCTGATCCAACCAGTTTTGAAGATCAAAGAACAGGCTCTGCGGGATTGAAATATGGAACAATGCCGGGACCGGTCGGGAAGCACGGGCCGAATGATTATTCCGATGTTCCCTGGCCTTCAGTCTACTGTTCAAGACCAGCTGACATCACCAAGAAAGATATACCCTGCGCCATATATCGTTTTGATAAGGCGCGGATTTTTTGGATCTTCGCCTAGCTTTGTACGCAGGCGCGAAATCCGCACATCCATCGCCCGGTCAAAGCTTTCGCTCGCTCCACCACCCAGCATCTCCTGCATTCGCGCACGGCTGATCAGGCGTTTGGGGCTTTCGAGAAACAGCCTCAGGACCTCGCCCTCGGCATGGCTAAATGGTGTCTCGATACCATCGGCATCAATCAGGACGTATCTGTCAAACTGCGCCGTCCAGCCATTGAACTCGGCAATGTACGAACTCTGTGTCGCAGGGCCGGATGACCGCAGGCGGGCGCGGACCCGCGCAATAACCTCGGCAGGATCAAAGGGCTTTGTGATGTAATCATCCGCCCCAAGCTCCAACCCGGTCACACGATCCTGTACCTGAGCGCGACCTGAAATGATGATGACGGCCGCCCCCTGCTCTAATGCAAGCCGGTGAACAAGCGCCAGCCCGTCGGTATCGGGCAGTGACAGATCCACCAGACAGAGATCCGGAGTGACCCGCTTGAGCGAGGCCTCGAATTCGCGCGCACGGGCGAAACTCTGGGTTCGGAAACCTGCATCCTCAAGCGCGTCAGTCAGTATGCGGCGGATTTCAGGTTCATCATCAAGGATGGTCACCAACGGTTGGGTCATCTATGCGGCCTTGGTTCGGATCAGCGCCGACAGCTCGGTCGACGTGAACGGTTTGCTCAGAACAGGTGCACGGGTCAGCGCGCGATGATGCAGCGGATCGGAAAGTGGCAGCGATGTCATCAGTATACATGGCAGGGCACCGTTCAGACGGTCGACGATATCGATGCCTGTTCCCCCCCCTTCCAGCCGAATGTCCGATAGTACCAGCGCTATATCATCAATGTCTGACGTCAAAGCCAGTGCTTCCTCGACCGAGCTTGCCTCAATCACTGAACATCCCAATCCGACCAGCATATCGCGGAACTGGCTGCGCAGTTCGTCGTTATCCTCGACCAGCAATACAAGACCCGCTTGAGCAGGTGGCGCAGGCCGGTAAGGCAATCGCAATACAACGGAGGCACCAGAGGGCGTGTTCCGCAGGTTCAGGTCGCCCCCGGCCAGCTTGACCGTGTCATAGACCATTGGCAGCCCGAGACCCGACCCATCGCTGCCCTTGGTGGTAAAGAAGGGGTTCAACGCCTTCTCCAAGGCTTCCGGTGTAAATCCCGGACCCGTGTCTGAAACTGTTATCTCAACCCAAATTGTCCCGATGGCATGTGCGCTAATCGTAATCTGGCCAGATACGCCACAAGCATCGCGCGCGTTCAAAACGAGGTTCAACAGGGCATCCTGTACCATGCCAGGGTCAAGCATCAACGCCTTGTCGGGCAACGTATTCACCACCGACAGCCCCATGCCGCGCGGCAAAGAGGGCGTCGCAAGCACCCGCAAATCCTCGAGTAGTCCGCGCATATCCGTGGCCTGGGGTTGAGGTGTGCGGTTGCCGGTCATGTCAGCGATGCGATTCAGCAGTTGCCCGCCCCGGCGTGCGGTCTGCTGCGTAGCGGCAACAAGTTGGACGGCCTCATCGGGCAATTCCATCTTTTCAAGCCGGGCCTGCATTCCCAGAATGATGGTGAGCAAATTGGAGAAATCGTGCGCCAGCCCGCTGGTCATCTGTGCGGCCATGGCCCTTCGACGCGTTTGCTGCAGGGCGACGCGGGCTTGGGTTTCTTCGGTGATATCCACCGACATGACGTAAACACCGCCCGCTTTGTCCGGCGTGAAGGATACACGAATGCGGCGCGAATCTTGATCCTCGGTAAACTCGAAAACCGATGGTTGGCCGCGATAGGCCTGTTCCAGATGCGGTTTCACTCGATCATGGGCCGATGGTCCCAGGGCCTGTGAAATATGAAGGCCCAGGATATCGGAAGGGCGTCCGGGCATGACCGAACTGAGGCGGCGATTGGAATAATCATATCGCCCATCGACATCCAGATGGGCGATATGGGCCGGCATCATTTCGGTTGTCATCCGTGTGCGGGCCTCGATTTCAGTCAGCTGGCGTTTCGCCTCTTCCAGTGCCGTGATGGTGGCTGCCAGTTTGCGATTGGTTGCAGACAGCTCTTCGGCGTGGCTCAGAAGTTGATCCGAGAGCTCTTCCGAGCGGGCACGCAGCAGGTCCTCGATCTGACGGGTACGGGTGATGTCAGTATAGACGGCGACCCAGCCACCATTTGGCAATGGGGCGCCTTCGACCGAGATCACCTGTCCGTTGGGCCGGGTACGCTCCATATAGTGCGGCTCGAAAGCCAGCGCCTGCGCAACGCGGATCTCGACCATTTCGTCCACATCACCAGCGGCACCGTATTCCCCTCGGCTTGCGAGAAAATGAATGGTATCGCGAAACAATGCACCCGGTTCGACAAGCGCGTCGGGCAAATCGAACATTTCCTGAAACCTCAGGTTGCTGACCGCAAGTCGCAGCCGACTGTCATAGATCGAAAGTGCCTGCCCGATCAGGTTCAGGCCAGCGGATGTCATCGCCTTGATGCGCTGTTCGGATATGTCCAAAATCATCCTCCCCTGCGCCTATGGGTAGCACCAGTTCGGGCGCAGGTGTAGGGAGTTTTAGCTAGCCGTGCAGCGGCAAATTGTTCGCAGCGCGGTAGGCTTGCACATAGCCCCGCGCAACCGATCGAACGGCTGTTCCGATCTGCGAATAAGCTTCGTCCGGCAGGTTGGCGAAGGACACGCGCGCCGACCATCCCGGCGCATCAAACCCGCTGCCATTCAGCAGGACAATACCGTAATCCTCGGCCAGTTTGAACGCTATATCCAAGGGGTGAACGTTCTGTTTGATCCAGGTCACGACGTCTTCGCCAACATATTTGCGTAGCCAGTATTCGAAATCGATGATGCCGTAGTAAGCGTCGTAGTGTTCGCCTGCTTTCACCTCGATCCCCATCGCTTCGGTCAATAGTTTGAAGCGACGTTGCACCAGTTCCATACATGCGGTCTGATAGATTTTCTTGCTGTCAACCAGTTCGCAAAGTGAAAACAACGTCATCATAACCTGCTGTGGCAGAGACAAGCCAGCCGTGTGGTTCAGCGCCACGTCGCGGCTATCGGCCACAAGCCGGTCGATGAAACGGATGTCGCGCGGCGTCAGGCTGAGTGTTCCATAGCGTTTGTCCAGTATCTGCTTGATCTCTTCGGAGTGCTCGGCAAGCTTGAGATCAAAGATGTTGTCCTGCGCCACCGCGATCACCCCAAGTCGCCAGCCGGTGCAACCAAAATACTTCGAGTATGAATACACACCTATCGTATTGCGCGGCAGATGCCCCATCACCGAAGTAAAGTCATGCACAAATGTGCCGTAGACATCATCCGTCAGCACGATCAGATCGGGACGATGGTTTTCCACCAGATCCGCCAGTTTGCGCAGTGACGCAGTGCTGAGCGCAACCGAGGACGGGTTTCCTGGATTGACCAGGAAAAATGCCTTTACTTTGGGGTCTTTCAGCTTCTCAACTGCGGCGTCGGTTAGTTGGAATCCGTCTTCCTCGTCAGTTTCCACATGGACGGATTCAAGGCTGTAGTCCTCCAACTCGGGCATTTCCAGATAGGGTGTGAAGATCGGAGTGCACAGCGCAATCGTGTCGCCGGGGTTCAGCAACCGATTGGCTTTGAGCGATTTGAAGATGTAACACATCGCAGCCGTACCACCTTCGACCGCGAACAGATCGAACTGAGCGTCAGGCCGGTGGCCCCGGCACATGGACCACATCAGATATTCATGGGCGATGGCGGCGTTATGCTTCAGGATGCGGTCGGGCACCGGGTAGTTATCGCCGATGATCGAATCCGTCAGTTCATGCACAAACTCGTCCGCATCGAACTCGAATGCGGAGATGGCATGTGCCACCACCTCAAGCAGAGTATCGACGCCCGGCGTCTCTGAATGATCGGACGCCCAGTTCTGCAATCGGTCGTGACAGCCTTTCCGCGCAGGCATTCCACCCAGCCCGGCGGGGTTGTTCATCACGCGTTTGGACTCGGTTATGGCGAATTGACCGAGGGCAAAGAACGCCTCTCGCGGGCGGGTGGCGACCCAGTTGGGATTGCCCCGCCCTGCGTTCAGAAAGGCGCTGTTGGCCTTGAGTGCCTCAGCCGAGGCCAGTTTGATCAGTTCATCCTTGATCTGAAACGGGCTGAGCGCTTCGTAGTCGTGCAACGTTACTCTGTCCATAATGCGTACCTCTCCAAATCAGCTTAGGATCAAAACAACGACCATCCCGAAGATGGTCAGCAATGTGTTCCCGATTGCATACGGCATCCCGTAACCAAGCGCCGGGATGCGGCTCTGCGCGGCTTCCTGAATCATACCCAATGCGGCGGTGGTGGTCCGAGCGCCTGCGCAGGCCCCGAACAGAATGGCGGGGGGGAATTTGAACACGTAATGCCCGACATAAACCGCAAAAATCATCGGCAGCGAAGTGGCGACGATCCCCCACAGCAACAGCGCAATACCGGCCTGTTGCAGCCCCGCTACAAAACCCGGCCCCGCCGTAATCCCGATCACCGCGATGAAGACATTCAGACCAAGCGTATTCATGAGCCAAAGCGCCGGACCGGGTATCCGGCCAAAGGTCGGATGCACCGTACGTAGCCAGCCCAGCACGAGACCTGCCAGCAACGCGCCGCCGGTTGTTGAAAGACTGATCGGAAATCCGCCCATCATGACCGACAGCGTTCCGATGATCCCCCCGATGAAAATCCCCCAGCCGACAAAGGCCAGATCCGTGGTATCCACCGGGCGATCCGCATAACCGATCTTGGCTATTGCCGCCTCGACATGGCGCTTGCTACCCTGAATGGTGATGATGTCGCCCCGGTGCACGACAGTGCCTGGCAGCAGCGGTAAATCCTGCATATTGCGCATCAGTTTCGAGACATAGATGCCCCTCGCCATCGACAGTTTGCTCAGCTCTTCAAGCGTTTTGTTGTGCACCTCTTTGCTGGTGATCAGCACATCCAATTTTTCCGAGGGGATGCTCAGCAGCTCAGGCGCATCAGCTTCGGTCAGATTGGTTTCAAGCAACCCCACCAGATCCGAACGGCGACCCGAGAACATCACGACATCCCCGGCCTGCAACATGGTATTATCGTCTACCTCGATGATCTTCCCATCACGTTTCAGACGTTCCGCGTAAATCCGCACACCCGGCAACAGATCTTTGACAGGCTGCCCCAGCAGATCGCTGCCTTCGGGAATCTCAAACGCCCGCGCCTCGATCGCACGATAGGCTGATACGATGCCGTCGCCGGTTTCCACAGCCATGGTACCACCCAACTGGGCCTCATATTCCTTGCACGCTGCAACCAGATCAACTCCGATCAGGCGCGGACCGATCTTGGCGAGAATGATTGCCGAGCCGATGGTGCCGTAAATATAGGTCACAGCGTAGGCGACGGGGATTTGATTGGCATAGGTCTTGGCCTGTTCCGCCGGCAAACCCAGCTGTCCGATTTGATCAGTTGCGACACCGATCGCCGCCGAAATCGTCTGCGATCCGGCGTAAAGACCGGCAGCGTAACCAAGCTCCAGCCCCGCCACTTTGGCTGCGATGATCGGAATCACCAGGCACAATGCCAATACGCTGAGCGCAAAGAAGACCTCACGCGCGCCGTCGGCTTTAAGACCACGGATGAATTGCGGCCCGACACCGTAGCCTACGGCAAAAATGAACATAATGAAGAAGGTCGATTTGACCGCCGAGTCTACATCTATGTGGGCCTGCCCGATCACCACAGCCGCCAGCAGCGTTGCGGTAACCGTGCCCAGACTGAAACCCATCACCTTCCAAGGGCCCACGAGAAACCCAACTCCGATGGCCAGAAACACCGCCAGCTCGGGGTAGTTTTGAAGAATACTTACCAGCCAATCGACCATGATCCACCTCACAATCCGCACCCGACAGGCATCCGGGGCAATAGCCGGCGATAAGGCGAAGCTGCACCTGAACAAGGGTGCCTTTGTTGGCCGACCAAGCCGCCTGTCCGAGTATTTCAACCGCAACAGGAAAACTTCGGCCCCACGATACCTCAAGACGAACATTTGTCTATTATTATCTGAATATTAACAACTTTGATTATCAATGCCCGCGCGACCCCGTGCGCCACGGCTGGCTGTTGGAACCGTGTACATTCAAGCGTAGCGTGAGCATCCTGCTTTCACGCTGTTTCGGTCGTCTGCAACTCATGTGAACTACACTGTCGCACCACCGCAATGCACGAGCGCAAAATCTTGGCTTATTTGAACAAATCCATTGCAGCGACGCGACGTTTGACATCACATACCGCTATGACAAGGCCGACGATCACTTCCGAGACCGACGCAACCGGCGTTTGCATACGGGTTGCGGGGGATTTGCGTACCCAGTCTTTGGATTGTGTCGAAGGGGATTTCGCCGCGCTCCGACCCAACGGACAGGACGTCGTGCTGGACATGTCGCAGTTGCAGTCGTTGGATACCGGGGGGGCCTGGCTGGTCGCCGGACTTGTACAACGACTAGGGTCCGCGGGCGCACAGGTGCGGTTTAAGGGGTTGACCCCTGCCCATTCTTCGCTGATCGAGACGGTTTCGCACAACATTCCCGAAGTGACCGGAGAGGCGCTTCCGCCGCGAGGCTTCGTTAACTGGGTTGCTCAGGTTGGCAAAAAGACCTTCGGTGCGTGGCAGGACACGTTGTCGATCATCGGCTTTCTCGGCCTGACACTTCATCGGTTGGGTCGGACCCTGATCATGCCCTGGCGGCTGCGCCGTGCTGCATTGGTATCCCAGATGGAGCAGGTCGGCTTCAAAGCGCTGCCCATCGTTTCCTTGATGGGTTTTCTGATCGGCGTCGTTCTGGCCTTTCAGGGCGCGACCCAGCTGAAACAATTCGGCGCCGAAATTTTCGTTGTCGAGTTGATTTCGATCTCGATCTTGCGCGAGTTGGGTATCTTACTGACCGCTATCATCGTCGCAGGCCGCTCTGGCTCGGCCTTCACCGCCTCGATCGGTTCGATGAAGGTACAGGAAGAAATCGACGCGATGCGCACGCTGGGCCTGGACCCGATCGAAGTGCTGGTCATCCCGCGGGTTGTGGCCTTGCTGATCATGTTGCCCATCCTGGGCTTTGTCGCAGATATGGCTGGCCTGATTGGCGGCGCATTGATGAGCTGGATCGATCTCGGCGTCAGCCCCGGGATGTTTCTTACCCGGCTGAAAGAGAATACCGGCGTCGCCCAGCTGGCCGTCGGGATGATTAAAGCACCGTTTTTTGCGCTCGTGATCGGGGTCATCGCCTGCTGGCAAGCCATGCAGGTCAAGGGCTCATCCGAAAGTGTTGGTCAGCGCACCACGGCCTCGGTCGTGCAGTCGATATTTATGGTGATCGCCATCGACGCCCTGTTTTCGATCTTCTTCTCAGAGCTGGGGATCTGACATGGACGGCACCGCCCTGCAGGACAAACCCAAAAGCGGCACCCAGCGCGAGGCCGTTATCCGTGTGCGCAACCTGACCAATCAATTTGGCGAGCAGGTGGTGCATGACAATCTCAACCTTGATGTGTGGCGGGGCGAGGTTCTGGGGGTCGTCGGTGGGTCGGGCACCGGTAAGTCGGTACTGTTGCGTACCATCGTGGGCCTGAACAAACCAAAAGCCGGCAGCATCGAAGTTCTGGGCGTAGATGTCCTGAATGGCCCGGAAGAAGACCGCCAGCGGATCGAAAGAAGCTGGGGGGTGGCGTTTCAGGACGGCGCATTGTTTTCTTCGCTGACCGTTCTGCAAAACGTGATGGCGCCACTACGCGAACATACTGGCATCAGCGAGAGCCTTATGGCGGCGCTTGGCGGGCTCAAGATCAGCTTAGTGGGGTTACCTCAACTGAGTTGCAGCAAGTTCCCCTCGGAACTGTCGGGGGGGATGCGCAAGCGAGCAGCGCTGGCCCGCGCCCTGTCGCTGGACCCCGAGATCGTGTTTCTGGACGAACCAACTGCCGGGTTGGACCCGATCGGAGCAGCCGCCTATGATGACCTGATCGGAGAGCTTCAGCACGCGCTGGGACTGACTGTGTTCATGGTTACGCATGATCTGGACAGCCTCTATGCCATCTGTGACCGCATCGCGGTTCTTGCGGAAAAGCGTGTGTTGGTTGAAGGTCCGATAGAAGAAATGACCAAGGTCGATCATCCTTGGGTTCAGGAATATTTCACAGGCCCTCGCGCCCGCGCGGCGCAACAGAAAGGGCAGGACAGGTAGAGGCAATGGAGACCCGAGCGAATTATATCCTGATCGGTGCGTTCACCCTGGCAGGCATTCTGGGCGCATTTGGCTTCTTCCTTTGGCTCGCCAAGTTCGAAGTGACCCGGCAATACGCATATTATGATGTACTGTTCGACAATGTCGCGGGGCTGTCGGCCGCGGGGGGCGTGAACTACAATGGTTTGCCTGTCGGCCAGGTCATATCTTTGGATCTGGACAAAGACGATCCGTCAAAGGTTCGGGTCCGGCTAGAGATTGACGCAGACATCCCCGTGACCAAGGACACCATCGCGCAATTGCAGTCCTTGGGTGTGACCGGAGTAGCTTATGTTGAGTTGTCGGGCGGGTCCCCGAGCGCAGACAGGCTGGCGCAGAACAGTGTAATAACCAGCAAGCGCAGTTCGATCCAATCCTTGCTTGAAGGCGCCCCGAAAGTGCTGGAAGAGGCCGTCACACTGCTGGAGAACCTCAATTCAGTCGTCGACAACGAAAACCGCAAAGCGGTGTCGGATATTCTGAGCAACCTTGCCAATGCCTCGGGCAAACTGGACAAGGCACTGACAGATTTCGAGTCGCTCTCCTCAGATCTCGGCGGTGCGGCAAAAGATATCGGAGCGTTCACCAAGAGGCTCGACTCTTTGGCAAACACTGCAGAAACAACACTGAGTACGGGCACGGATACGCTGAAAAGTATCAAAGATGCATCAGAAACCGCCAAAACCACACTAGAGACCGCAAATACAACAATTGCGAATGCTGACCGCGTGATTCAGCAGGATATTCAGCCCTTTATAGAACGTGGCTCGGTTCTGGCCGAAAGGCTGACCAGGCTATCGGATGAAGGCAGCGTGACGCTTGGCGTCATCACAGAAACCGTTGTGAATGCAAACACCACCCTTGAATCCGTCACCTCGACCATGGATACGGCCAAAGGGGCGCTTGCGTCGGCTGAGCGCGCATTTGACTCGGCGAACCGCGTGATGGACAAAGACATCTCACCGGTCGCAGCTGAAGTAAGCAAGGCAGCCAATCAGGTCGCTGAAACCGTCTCGAACATCACAGAAAAGATTGACAAGATTTCCGATGATGTTCTGAGCGCGTCACAATCGGCCTCTGATCTTCTGGGCACTATCGACGGTATCGTTCAGGACAACCGCCGTCAGCTTTCGGATTTCTTGCGTGTCGGCTTGCCGCAATTCATCCGCTTTATCGAGGAATCACAGCGCCTGATTATCAGTCTGGACAGGTTGGTCGACAAGGTCGAACGCGACCCGGCCCGCTTCTTGTTAGGCACCCAAGCATCGGAGTTTCGTCAATGATCCGCCCTCTAATTCTGGCTCTGGTTCTTGGCGCGTTAGCAGGATGCGCTGGCTTGGGGACATTGAGCCAAGCTTCCAAACCCAACGATTTGTATCTGCTGACGCCCAAAAGCACGTTCTCATCATCGCTGCCGCGTATCCAGAAGCAGATCGTGGTTGAAGAACCCACAGCAACGGCTGCGGTAAACACCGATCAGATCGCGGTGCAGCCCACCTTATTGCAGGTTCAGTATCTGCCCCGGGCACGTTGGGTTGATCGCGCACCGTTGATCGTTCAGGCATTGATGGTCGAAAGCTATGAAAATTCGGGCAAGGTCGCTGCCGTCGGGCGCTCGACGGTCGGGCTGCGTGCCGACTATGTCATCGCGCCCGATCTGCGTGAGTTTCAGGGCATCGTCGTCAGTGAAACCGAAAACTCGAAAACTGTACGTGTGGAAGTACGCATCAATATCAAGATCATCGATGAGTACGAGGACAAGATCATCGCATCCAGTTCTTTCCAGGAGGCCGTGTTAGCGACCAGCGACAAGACTCCCGATCTGGTGGAAGCCTTTGATGTCGCTTTGGGCAAAACCATGCGGGACGCGGTCGAATGGAGCATCCGCAAAATCTACACGCACGCGCAGAACAACCCGCGCTCAAGCCCAAGTTAGAGGGCGCTAGAGCTGGTCCAGCCGAGGCGGCCTGCCGTCATCAGCAAACTCTCCCGGGATTGTCTTGCCCAACTGGGCGCCTTCCTCCAGAAAGCCGTAGAGTTCGGCATAGGATCGTTCTCGTTCATCCGCGGTGGGGCGGCGGATGAGTGCGGGTGGTCGGCGCGGCGATAACCCACGGTCTTGATGTCGTATTGGGTGTCAAACGCCCGAGTATCGACCAGCCCGTGGCTTGGGAGCAAACCAGACTGCGCGCCGTCGCTTCCTATCTTCATGAGTTTCGCTGAAACAGTGTGGTCTGGATCGGAGGAAAGGCCCAAGACCCTACAGCCATTTCAGAGCGTGGAACATATTCACCTGCAAACGCAAACCCTTAACACCTGAACTATGGTAGCGGTTGGGTTAGTGGCCCAGTTGATTCGCACCAGATCAATCTGTATGCCAAATGAAACACCGATCAGAGCAGGATCAACCGCAGTGTCAGAAACAGCGCCTGCATTCGGGCATCGTGCCCTGATGTATTCAGCCGTCTTTGTTGGTGGAGCTGCAGGATCATTGCTGCGTGAGATATTCTCATTGGAAATCCCCGGCGCGCCGTTCCTGACCGCCACATTCGGGATCAATGTCGTGGCCTGTTTCATACTGGGCTGGCTATATGCCATTCGAAACAGGGTCCATGCCCACATCCTCCACCTGGGTGCGGTTGGGTTTTGTGGGGGATTGTCCACATTTTCTTCATTTGTAGCCGAGTTGGAACGGCTGGCCGAAACCGGTAACTGGTTGGTGCTTGTCGCTGCGAGCGCCGAGATCGCGGTTGGTCTTGCGGCGGCCATTCTGGGTGAAGCACTGGGGCGGCGGCGTCATTCTGGAGGCGACTCTGAATGACCGATCTGTATCTGCATACTATGTTCGCACTGGGCGGAGGGCTTGGTGCAGCTCTGAGGCACTGGCTGACACGCCGGGTGACGCATGATCTGCCCTACTCCACGCTTATCGTGAATGTGCTGGGCAGCCTCATACTTGGTCTGTGGATCGGTTACTTAGGTGGCTCTGTCGAGATGGGCGAAGACGAAAAGCGCCTAGTATTCGGATTTTGCGGCGGCTTCACAACGTTTTCCAGTTTCGCTTATCAGTCTCTGCAACTGCACCGCGAGAAGACAATCGTGTTTGCTGCCGGGAACATCCTCGTCAGTCTCGCCCTGTGCTGGTTCGCGCTTTGGCTGGGTCTCGTGTTGACGCGCTAATGAACGTGTGCTTCAGCCCGTTGAGCCGGTTTGGGTGCACGGCAGAAAAACAGCAGCGGAATCGTCGCCAACGCCAGCAGACCAAGATTGTTGAAAACGGTGAGGTATGAGATCATTTCGGCTTGCCGTGAAATCTCCTGCCCCAGGATGGCAGCACCCTGCGCACTGTCCGGTGTCAGACCCAACGGGGCGAGATAAGCCTGCGCGGCGGGATTATATGGAGTCACATTCTGGCTCAGCACTGCCGTATTGGTTTGCAGGCCCCGCACAACCCAAGTGCCCACCAACGAAATCCCGATTGATGACCCAAGCTGTCTGGTGACGTTGAACAGGCCTGATGCCTCATCCTGTCGGGTCTTGCTGATACTCTCGAAGGCCAGGATCGACATGGGCACAAAAACCAGCCCCATCCCCAGACCGCTGACAAAGCCCGGCCAGGCCAGTTGCCAGAACCCCGCATTCAGATTGAGTACGCCCAGCATGAAATTCCCCGCCGCTGTCAACAACATCCCCAATCCCGCCAGAACGCGCGGATCAAATCGGGTAACAAGCACAGCCCCGGTCAGGACCATCGACGCGCCGGCCGCGATCCCACGCGGTATGAATAGATGGCCGGACTCGATCACCGGATAGTCGAGCAGATTTTGCACAAAGGTCGGCAGTATGGCGATCCCGCCAAACAAAGAAATCGCAAAGCCCGCTATGATCAGATTGCACAGGGCAAAGTTGCGATCCGCAAACAGTCGCAGGTCAACGACTGAATGCCGGGAGGTCAGTGCGTGGATGATGAACCCCAGCGCACCCAGAACCGACGCAATCAGCGCCACCTGGATGACCCGTGAAGAAAGCCAGTCTTTGGTCTCACCCTGATCAAGTACAAATTGCAGGCAGCCAATACCAATGGCGAGCAGAGCCAGCCCTTTCCAGTCAATGCGAACATCTTCGGTTTTGTCATCCGGCATCTCTCCGGCCAATAACAGCAGGGCCATCGCCGCGACGGGCAGGTTGACGAAAAACACCATCCTCCACGAGAAATACTCGGTCAGGATCGCGCCTACTGTCGGACCCAGAACCGGTGCAACCACCACACCGAGCCCAAACACCGCCATCGCCTGCCCCCGCTTCTCACGCGGGAAGGCATCAAACAGGATGGACTGAGATAACGGGATCAGAAACGCCCCGAACATCCCCTGCGCCAGCCGGAAGGCGACAATCGTCTGAAGGCTCCAGGACAGACCACACATGACAGACATGGTGGCGAAACCGGTGACCGCGGTCAGTATCAGCCGACGTCGCCCGACACGGCGTGCAACGAACCCCGTCAATGGCATCACCACCACCGCCGAAACGATATAGCTGGTCAGAATCCACGTTGCCTGATCGGTGGTTGCCCCAAAGGCCGCCTGAATATGGGGCAACGCTACATTAACGATGGTGCTGTCCAGAACTTCAAGAATGGCACTCAGTACAACAGCCACGACAATCACGCGATTGATGTGACCGGGCTGTGTCATTTGTTCATTCCGGTCGTGTCCACTATGACTTTGCTGCTGCCTCCCACGCGAAGCGGGGCATCGGTCGGATCAAGCTCAACCCGTACCGGGAACCGTCGGGTGACCTTTACCCAGTTGCCGCTGGAATTCTCGGACGGCAGCAATGAAAACGTGTCGCCTGACCCCCGACCGATCGACGCGACTTTGCCAGTGATCGCAACCCCTGGAAGCATGTCCACCTGTACTTTGACCGGCTGGCCCGGACGGATGCGCGGCAGTGATGTTTCCTTGAAATTGGCGTCCACCCACCAGTCGGATGACTCGACGATGGAGAACTGCGGGGCGTTGGCTGATACGGACGATCCCGGTCGCAGGGTCAGGTTTGCGATCCAACCGTCAGCGGCGGCATAAACCTCGGTCCAGGCCAGATCGGCCTGCGCAATTTCAAGTGCCGCCTGCGAGGATAGAATATCATCCTGCTTCGCCGCCAAACCGCTTTGCAGCGCCAGAAGGCTGGATTGGCTGGTCGTCAATCGCGCGGAGGCCTGCGCAAACTCCGAGGTCGTCTGATCCAGTGATGCCTGCGCAAGATCACCCGTCGACGCCAGCGCCTTGGCCCTCTCAAAGCTTTTCTGTGCTGTCTCATAGGCAGATTGCGCACTTTCGACCGAAGCCTGTGCCGCCGTGATCTGAGTAGAATAGGATTGCGCCTGCTGAATCGCGCTGTCCAGATCGGCCTTCGCCTGATCCACCGACGCGCTGAATTGGGTGGCATCGATGGTAAAAAGCAGATCCCCGGCCTTGACCGCCTGGTTTTCCACTACCGAAACCTTAGACACCTGCCCTGTCACCTGCGCCGCGACGTAAATGATATTGGCACCGATATACGCGTCTTTGGTTGAGGGGTACCGCTCTTCGTGTCGCCAGAACAGGAATAATCCCACTGCTATGGCGGCGAGCATTCCGGCAACGGAAATCGCCTTGAATGACTTCATGAACAGCTCCCTTTCGACGTCTATACGAACGATCTTGCATCATGTGCATATGCATCCGCAGGGCGGGTTTCCCCGGAATCCAGAACGGTCCGCCGATGATAATCAGTAGAACACGCATTGAGAAGAGGACGAGGTTCAGATCCTCTCGGCTACTGCGACGCCGGCCGGTATACAGGAGATAGACCAGTTGCGCCAAACCGAGCAAGCAGATGCTCAGATAGACCCCTTTTGACTTCAATCCCGAACTGATAAGCGATGACAAATACCACCAGCGTCAGTAACAGCGAACCGCCATACCAGCCTCGTTTCGGGAAGATGGCCCTGGCACTCGTTGGTTTCTATCATTTTGCATTCTTCCGTCGGGGATGACGGCATGAGCGCCGTGGGCGGCAATCGCATCGTGGCATTTTCGGGTGTCGCAGGCGCCATCCGCAGTCGCTGATCCGACGGCCTGGTCGGGCGGGATTTATTCAACAAAGCCTGCCCCCGAAACTCAAGGCAAGAGTGGGCATGGGCTCGCCCGCCTACACCCTGGCTGCAAACAAAACTTGGGTGATCGGCGACTATTAGAGTCAGAGATTGTCTCGGGCGCATTTGTAGTCTTGTGCCTTCATGCCCCGGTTGACACACTGGCTCGTGCAAGCGAGACGGGTAATATGCGACTGGTTCTTGCTGCCCTCTGTCTGATTTTTCTTACAGCACCTTCGTTTGCGCAGGATCGCGCGGCGGTTGAACGTCAATTCCAAAACTGGCTGCAACATACCATCTGGCCACAAGCAAGGGCCAACGGCGTCTCACGGCGCACGTTCCAGCGGGCCTTCGATGGCGTTAGACTGAACTGGGATCTGCCCGATCTGGTTCCGCCCGGAAGCCTCAAGACAACGCCGGAAGCACAACACCAGGCTGAGTTTGGTTCGCCCGGACGGTATTTCAATGCAGGAACTGTGCAGGGCGCCACGTCGGTTGGACGCAAGATGGCTAGACGTCACGCCGATACGCTGGCCCGTGTCGAGGCGGAAACGGGTGTGCCGGCGCGGATCGTTTTGGCCATCTGGGGGCGTGAGAGCGGATACGGGCAGGTTCCGATACGCCATGATGCGTTCCAGGTTCTGGGCACCAAGGGGTTCATGAGCACGCGGGCTGATTATTTCACTGCCGAACTGATTGCGGCATTGCAGATCGCCGAGGCCGATCACGCGCCGGGTCGCGGCTTGAAAAGCAGTTGGGCCGGTGCCTTGGGACAGCCGCAATTCATGCCCACAAACTTCCTGACCTACGCACGCGATGGTGATGGCGATGGACGCGCCGACATCTGGGGATCGCCTGCGGATACCATTGCGTCGATTGGGACATATCTGGCACAGTACGGATGGGTCGCAGGCCGCGATTGGGGGTTCGAGGTGAACCTGCCCGAAACGGTCTCTTGCGCGCTTGAGGGCCCCGATCAGGGACGCCCTATCCGTGACTGGGTAGCGATGGGTATCGACCGTGTTTCGGGTAGACCCTTTCCTGCACACGAGCTTGCCGCTGAGGGGTATCTGATGATGCCTGCCGGACGCAGCGGCCCCGCGTTTATCGTCACGCCCAATTTCTATGTCCTCAAAGACTATAACACCAGCGACCTATACGCGCTGTTCGTGGGTCATGTCGGGGATCGCATTCAATACGGCGTTGGCGATTTTCATGGCCGCTGGGGCGACATTGGCAACCTTTATCGTTCGGACATCGCCATGATGCAGCAGTCACTCGTCCAGCAGGGCCATGACGTCGGCGGTGTTGATGGCCTGCCCGGCTATAAAACCCGGCGCTCGATCGGGCGCTGGCAGGAGGCATCAGGCCGCAAGCCGACCTGCTTCCCCGATGCAAATCTAAAGACCGCGCTGAGGCCATAAATCGCAAACTGATTCGCCGATTACGGGTGCGCGTGAAAACGCATTCACCCTTTATGATATGTGTGACTTCACAAAAATGTCACCGCCGCGAAGCGTTTCAGAATATTATTTCCGCGCGCCTGCCCGTTACGGTTTCATTCGACCTTTGTCTGCACAATAGACCTCAAAACGCTTTACCTTTGCCCGAAAACTGACAGGTTCTGCGGCAGTGAAAGACGGCTTTCGCACCTGAAGCTCCGAAATTGCCTGACTCATGAGGGCCGAAAATTTCGACCCTCATGCGATCTAGATCAAAGTGAAGTCACAGCAAATACCGGAGACACAATGGCAGAAGAGCGCCCGCCGCATATGCGGCCCGGACGCCCTGAGCCGTATCAAATGGGAGTAAACACATGAACAAAATAATCCGAACCTCACTGGCAGGGTTGCTGTCCTCGACCCTTATCACCGGCGCTGCAATTGCTGCTGGCACACATCCGCAAACCGGAGAAGCTCTGGCAGATGATCAGACCTTTACCTATCGCGTGCTGGACGAGCACAGCTCGGTCGACCCGCAGGTTGTTGAAGACACCGATGGGGCCGACATTGTGCGCGACCTGTTCGAGGGCCTGATGAATCAGGACGAAAACGGCAATCTGGTTCCCGGTGTCGCCACGGGCTTTACCGTCAACGATGCCAAAGACGTTTACACCTTTACGCTCCGCGATGATGCGAAGTGGTCGAACGGTGATCCGGTAACCGCAGGTGATTTCGTTTACGCCTGGAAACGAGCCGTCAATCCCGAACTGTCGTCACCCTATGCCTGGTTCATGGAGTTGATGTCGATCGAAAATGCAGCTGCCATCATTGCCGGTGAAAAACCGGTGGATGAACTGGGTGTAAAGGCCATCGACGACAAAACGCTGGAAGTCCGCCTGAGTGCCCCGCTGCCCTATTTCCCGCAGATGACCACTCATTCGACCACGTTCCCCGCCCCGCAAAAAGTGATCGAAGAGTTTGGCGATGCGTGGACCAAACCGGAAAACATCGTCTCGAACGGCGCATATGTTCTGACCGAACATTTGCCGCAGGAACGCTCGGTGCGTGAACGCAACGAGATGTACTGGGACAATGACAACACCATTCTCGACAAGGTCGTGGCGCTGGTCATCAATGATGAAAACGTGGCCCTGACCCGCTATCTGGCGGGCGAACTGGACCGCACCGACATCCCCGCCGGCCAGTACCCGCGCATGAAGCAAGAGCACCCGGACGAAGCCATCAGCTATCCGCGCCTTTGCAACTACTACTACACGTTCAATCTGTCCGACAGCGGCCCCGAGGCGTTCAAGAACCCCAACGTGCGTCAGGCCCTGTCGCTGGCTGTTGACCGTGCGATCATCACCGAAAAGGTCATGGCCGGTGGGCAACCGGAAGCCTATACTTTCGCACCCGAAGCTACCGCAGGTTTCACCACGCCCGAGGTTGAAATGACTTCGATGAGCCAGCCGGAGCGTGACGAACTGGCCAAGGAATTGCTGGCCGAAGCCGGCTATGGCCCGGACAACCCGCTGAGCTTTGAGCTGGTGTACAACACCTCTGAGGCACACAAGAAAGTTGCCGTTGCGGTCAGCCAGATGTGGAAGCAGAAGCTGGGCGTTCAGGTCGAGCTGGCCAATATGGAATGGAAAGTGTTCCTGGAAGAACGCGGCAACCAGAACTTCGATCTGGCGCGCGGCGCATGGTGTGGCGACTATAACGAGGCGTCCACCTTCCTGGACCTGCTGCAATCGGATTCCGGCTACAACGACGGCAAATACAACAACGCCCGTGTTGACGAGCTGTTGGCCGAGGCCAAAACCTCGGACGATGCAGCCCCTCTCTATACTGAGGTCGAGCGGATCATCGCGCAGGAAGCCCCTGTGATCCCGGTCTATCACTATGCCGGTGTCTTCATGATCGACAGCGACCTGGGGAACTGGCCGGTGAATAACGTCGAGCAGAACTGGTACTCGAAGAACCTCTACAAGCTCGCCGAATAATCGTCTTTGAACCACGCCCTGCCCCGGACCGTCCGGGGCAGGGCCAATAAACACGGGGGCATGAAATGCTTGCCTATAGCCTGAGGCGACTGCTGGTCGCCATTCCGACGATCCTGCTGCTGATCGTTGCCTGTTTCTTCCTGATGCACTTTGCGCCCGGTGGGCCATTCACCTCAGAGCGGCCTTTGCCGCCGCAGGTTCTGGCCAATATCGAGGCACGGTACGGGCTGGACCAACCGCTGTGGAAGCAGCTTTGGGACTATCTGTACAATATCGTCGTGCATTTCGATTTCGGTCCATCCTTCAAGTTCAAGGACCGGGACGTCAATGACATCATCGCACAGGGCTTCCCGATCTCGCTGACCTACGGTTCGCTGTCGTTTCTGGTTGCGACCGCTGTGGGTGTAAGCCTCGGTATCGCGGCTGCGATCAAACACAATAGCTGGATTGACTATTTCGCCGTTGGTCTGGGGATCGCAGCGCAAGCATTGCCGAACTTCATCATGGGCCCGATCCTGATCCTGACCTTCACTCTCTGGCTGGGTTGGCTGCCGGGCGGTGGCTGGAACGGAGGCCAATGGCAGTACCTGATCATGCCGGTGATTGCGCTCGCGACCTCTTATATGGGTTCGATCGCCCGGATCACACGTTCGTCCATGCTGGAAGTTCTGAACTCGAACTTCATTCGCACCGCAAGGGCCAAGGGCCTGCCCACCAGAACCGTGATCTGGCGCCATGCGCTGAAGCCCACGCTGCTGCCGGTGGTGTCTTACCTGGGGCCGGTCTTCGTCTACGTGCTGACCGGTTCGGTCTTTGTCGACATCTATTTCTCAACCGGTGGTCTGGGTCAGGCCTATGTGGGGTCTGCCCTGTCACGAGACTACGCGGTGCTGCTGGGCGTCACGATCCTTTATGGCGCGCTGACCGTCGTCGTGAACCTTCTGACCGACCTGGCTTATGCCTGGTTCGATCCGAAAATCCGTTATTGAGGGGCAGGCAATGCTTGGAAAATCACAAAAAGCCGCCCATCTGGCCGAGGAAATCACAGATTACACGGTTATTCAGGGGCGCTCACTCTGGCAGGACGCGCGGATGCGTTTTGTTCGTAACAAGGCCGCGATGGCCAGTATCTTCATATTGGGCCTGATCGTGCTGTTCACGATTATTGGTCCATACTTCGCAGTCTGGAACAATGAAGAGATTGACTGGAACGTCATGGGCGACGTGCGTGGAATGGGGATGCCCTCGATCGAGACCGGGCACTATTTCGGCGTCGACGATCTGGGGCGCGATCTCTACAGCCGGGTCATTCAGGCCACCACCACATCGCTGCTGGTCGGTCTGATCGGGGCCGCGACTGCGCTGATCGTCGGCACCTGCTACGGCATCACGGCGGGTTATATCGGCGGGCGGACCGACAGTGCAATGATGCGCTTTGTTGATATCCTGCTGGCAATCCCTGCAACGCTGATCATCATCCTTCTGCTCGTCGTGGCCGGGCGGTCGTTTTTCATGCTGTTCATCGCTCTGGGCGCAGTCGGGTGGCTGACGATGGCGCGGATTGTGCGGGGTCAGACCCTGACCCTGAAAAACCGCGAGTTCATCGAGGCGGCCCGCGCCGCAGGTGTCAGCGAGTTCACCATCATGTACCGCCACATCCTGCCCAACCTGCTGGGCGTTGTGATCGTATATGCCTCGCTGCTGGTGCCTGAAATGATCCTGACCGAAAGCTTCATTTCATTCCTGGGTCTCGGGATATCGGAGCCTTATACATCTTTGGGCCGCCTGATCGCCGAGGGGGCGGGGACCATGGCGTATGGCACGCTCTGGCAACTGATGTTCCCACTTACAATCTACGTCGCCATCATCATCACCATGTTCTTCATCGGTGACGGGCTGCGTGACGCTCTGGACCCGAAGGATCGCTGATATGAGCCTGTTTTCCGTAAAGGACCTGAGCGTCCGGTTTGACACCCCCGATGGCGTGGTCGAGGCCGTAAAAGGCATCAGCTTCGACATCAGTCCCGGCGAATGCCTTGGTATCGTTGGCGAAAGTGGATCGGGCAAGAGCCAAACGTTCATGGCGGCGATGGGGTTGCTGCCCCCGGCAGGCCGCGCGACCGGATCTGCAATGCTGAACGGTCAGGAAATCCTGAATCTGCCGGTAGGACAACTGAACAGAATACGCGGTTCAGATGTCGGTATGATCTTTCAGGACCCATTGACCGCGCTAACCCCCCATCTGCGGGTCGGCCAGCAAATGCGCGAGGTGCTGCAGGTTCATGAGGGTCTGCAAGGGTCCGCCGCACGCCAGCGATGCCTGGACTGGCTTAACCGTGTGCGCATCCCCGAAGCGGCCCGACGTCTGGATCAGTATCCGCACGAGCTGTCCGGCGGTATGCGCCAGCGTGTCATGATCGCCATGTCGATGTTGTGTAACCCCAAATTGCTGATCGCGGATGAGCCCACGACAGCGCTGGATGTCACGGTACAGGCCGACATACTGGACCTGATGGTGAGATTGCAAAAGGACGAAGGCACCGCAATTGCTCTGATCACCCACGATATGGGGGTTGTCGCCCGCATGTGCGACAGAATTCAGGTCATGCGTATGGGCAAGTTCGTCGAAGCGGGGGACACACGCGAAATCTTCCGCGCGCCGGAGCATGACTATACCCGTACATTGCTGGAGGCGATGCCGCGCATTGATGCAGGCGATGCGCCCAAAGCATTGCCGCCGACAGAAGAGCCCTTGCTGAAGGTCGACGACGTCAAGGTTCATTTCCCGATCCATGTCTCGGGCGGGCTGTTCGGTCACAAGGTTCCGTTGAAGGCAGTTGATGGCGTCAGTTTCGACATCCGAAAGGGTGAAACCCTGGGTGTTGTCGGCGAATCCGGCTGTGGCAAGTCCACCCTGGCCAGAGCGGTTCTGCAATTGATCGAGCCCAGCTACGGAAATGTCAGCTGGCTGGGTCATCCGATCGTCGGGTTAAAGCGAGCCGAGTTGAACAAATACCGCAAGGATCTGCAGATCGTGTTTCAGGACCCGCTGGCTAGCCTTGATCCACGGATGACGATCTCGGCCTCAATCGCGGAACCGCTGAAAACCTATCGTCCGGACCTGACCGACCGGGAGCGCAAGAAGCTGGTCGCCGAGATGATGGAGCGGGTTGGCCTCAAGGCCAATATGATCAACCGGTATCCGCACGAACTGTCCGGAGGGCAGAACCAGCGTGTGGGAATCGCACGTGCCATGATCAACAAGCCAAAATTGATCATCTGCGATGAAGCCGTTTCAGCGCTCGACGTGTCCATTCAAGCTCAGATCGTTGGATTGTTGCGCGAATTGCAACAAGAGTTCGGCCTGTCGATGATCTTCATCAGCCACGATTTGTCGGTGGTGCGTGCGGTGTCAAACAGGATCATGGTATTGTACCTGGGCCGCATCGTCGAACTGGGAGATGGTGAAGTGATCTGTTCCGAACCGATACACCCATACACCAAGTCACTGATCTCGGCAGTTCCGATCCCTGATCCCGATGTCGAGCGTAGCCGCCAAAGGCTTAAACTACCGGGAGAATTGCCCTCGCCCATGGACCCGAAGGCTGCATTGCGCTTCCTGCCCAGCAGGTTGTCGATGGGAGAAACCAACTATATCCCGCAACTCAATGAGGTCGCGCCCGATCACTTCGTCGCCGAACACGATCCGCTTGAGGCGATTATGGCCAATACCTGAATCATCGCGCCCCGGAACCCACTGGTTTCAGGGGCGCGAACAAGACGACATAAAACGACTGACCGCTGGGATAACATGATACGGAACATGCTCTGCGATGTTTCGTTTTGACTCTGCCCGTTAGTTAATGGCAGATTCCAGAGAGCCCTCAGCAGACCTGCCGGGTGAGATTGATTGATACGAATTTAAGTCTTATGTGAGGACGCCGGTATCATCCGAAACACCGGCAATAAATGGAATTTATGAGGTAACATGGTACGCAAGGTCACCAAGGCGATTTTCCCCGTTGCGGGAATGGGTACGCGGTTTCTTCCGGCAACAAAATCGGTGCCAAAAGAGATCATGACTCTGGTCGACCGCCCGCTGGTTCAGTATGCGATCGACGAGGCACGCGCAGCCGGGATCACGGAATTCATCTTTGTGACATCGCGCGGAAAATCGGCACTTGAGGATTATTTCGATCACAATCTCGTGCTGGAACAAGACCTCAAATCCAAAGGCAAAGACGAACTGCTTGAGGTGCTAAACGCCACCAACATGGAAAGTGGCGCAATTGCCTATATCCGCCAGCACAAGGCTTTGGGGCTGGGACACGCTGTCTGGTGCGCGCGTCGGCTGATCGGAGATGAACCCTTTGCAGTGATGTTGCCCGATGATGTGATTTCTGCCGACAAGCCCTGCCTGCAACAGATGGTCGAAGCCTATGAGGAAACTGGCGGCAATATGGTTGCCGCGATGGAAGTCCCCAACGAAAAGACAAGTTCCTACGGAATTTTGGACACGGGTCAGAACGTCGGCACCGTTGTCCGGGCCAAGGGTATGGTGGAAAAACCCAAGCCCGAGGATGCACCGTCAAATCTCGCCGTAATCGGTCGCTATATTCTGGGTCCTTCGGTGTTGTACAATCTGAACCAGAAGAAGAAAGGCAGCGGCGGGGAAATCCAGCTGACCGATGCAATCGCCGAGGATATCGGAAACGGCGTACCTGTTTTTGGCTACAAGTTCGACGGTCAGCGGTTCGATTGCGGTTCGAAAGCCGGTTTCCTGCAGGCCACGGTATCCTTTGCACTGGCCCGCGAAGACCTGCGCGAAGACCTCAATCAGTACCTGCATGACATCGTTTCGTCAGACCGGGCCGCGCAATAGATAAAATTGCTTCACCTATTCGGCATTCATTGCGACAGTTCGGGTTCAAAGGCTAAGAAGGGGCAGGCATCATGAGCAAGGTCCATCCGGTAATCCTGTGCGGCGGGTCGGGCACGCGGCTTTGGCCCCTTTCGCGCAAAAGCTACCCCAAGCAGTTCGTGCCTCTGATTGGTGAGACCAGCCTGTTGCAACAATGCGCCGACCGGCTGCGAGGGCCGACTGATGCGCCCTATGCCAAGCCCCTGGTTCTGACCAACGAAGCTTTTCGTTTTGTGGTCCCGGAGCAATTGATGGCCATCGGTGTCGATCCCGGCCCAATCCTGATCGAACCAGAAGGGCGCAATACCGCTCCCGCCGTTCTGGCCGCCGCTCTGCATCTTTCGTCCACCGATCCCGACGCGATGATGCTGGTGGCCGCATCGGATCACGTCATTCCTGATACTCCAGCCTTTCATGCTGCGGTGGCCGAAGGCGTGCGCACCATTACCGAGCGAAGCGATCTGGTAACGTTCGGGATTACCCCCGACCGGCCCGAGACGGGTTATGGCTACCTCAAACTCCGTCAGGTTCCGGATGCGTCGGGGGCCTCTGTGCCGCTCGACCGGTTCGTTGAGAAGCCAGATCTGGACAGCGCCAAGGCAATGGTGTCCGAAGGCAGTTACCTTTGGAACTCCGGCATTTTCCTGTTTGCGGTAAACGATATCCTCGCGGCCTTTAAGCAATACGCATCGGATTTGATGGCACCCGTTCAGACAGCGGTTGAGCAGGCAAAGTCCGATCTGGGTTTTCTGCGGCTTGATCATGAAGCGTGGACATCGGTCGAGGACATCTCGATCGACTATGCGGTTATGGAAAAGGCCAATAACCTCAGCGTGGTCCCATATGCTGCGGGATGGTCGGACGTGGGCAGTTGGTCTGCAGTGCAGGAACTGAGCAACCCCGATGCCGACGGCGTTGCAACCGCCGGCGAAGTGACCGCCATTGATTGCCGCAATGTGCTGGTGCGCTCGGAATCGCCCGCGCAAGAAGTTGTGGCGATGGGGCTGGAGAACGTGATCACGGTGGCAATGCCTGACGCGGTTTTGGTAGCCAGCATGGATCGCGCGCAGGACGTCAAGCAGGCGGTCTTAGCCTTGAAAGCAAAAGGAGCGAAACAGGCGGAAGCCCTGCCTGTCGACCACCGTCCCTGGGGTTGGTTCGAAAGTCTCGTCATCGGAGATCGGTTTCAGGTTAAGCGTATTCACGTCCACCCCGGCGCTTCGCTTAGCCTGCAATCGCATCATCACCGGTCCGAGCATTGGATTGTTGTGGAAGGCACCGCTGAGGTGACAATTGATGACAAAGTCCAGCTCGTATCCGAGAACCAGTCCGTTTATGTCCCATTGGGCGCAGTGCACCGGATGGTAAACCCCGGTAAAGTTCCGATGGTTCTGATCGAGGTACAGACCGGGACCTATTTGGGCGAGGATGACATCATTCGCTACGAAGACATCTACGCGCGTGATTGAACCCGGCGTTCAGACCTTAATCTGAGTTCGCGAACTGACCAAGGATACAGGCACCTGCAAGGCAGGTGTCTTTCTTTTGTCGTGTTCAAATCTTAACAACTCGAAACCGGGGCGTTCGTTCCGGTCAGGCGAGATTCATACGCATCACGGCAGGGTGGCGCCCAATCATCGTCGGACCGACACCACAGGAGGATGCCCGTGCCACAGAACTCTCCCCGTTTGAATCTACCCTATCTGCAACCCGCGCAGGCCCAGAAACACGTAACCCACAACGACGCGTTGCGCGCGCTGGATCTTGTAGTGCAGCTGCGCGTTGCCTCGGTCGACGCGACACTCCCGCCTGCCGCGCCTGATCAGGGTGAAACGTATGCGCTTGGCGGAACCCCAACCGGGGCCTGGGCCGGTCAGGCCGGTAAACTGGCGGCATGGCTGGATAATGGTTGGTATTTCCTGATGCCCGGCCTGGGATGGCGGGCCTGGGATCAAAGCGCAGGCCAGTTGAAGGTCTGGGATGGGTCGAACTGGATTAATCCTCCGGTCAACATGCAAAACCTGTCGGGGGTGGGCATAGCGACCGGATCAGACAACACCAACCGTCTTTCAGTGCGCAGCCCGGCCACGTTGCTGACCCACGAAGGCAGCGGCCACCAGTTGAAGATCAACAAAGCTGGTGCCGGAGACACCGCATCGCTGTTGTTCCAGTCGAACTGGACCGGACATGCCGAGATGGGCCTGTCTGGCAATACCGATTTCTCAATCAAGGTCTCGCCGGATGGCGGAAACTGGGTCGAGGCTCTGCGATTCAATGCCACCACCGGCACCGCCCACGGCGCAGCTGTGCAAAACAGCGCGGATGACACCACCTCTGGTCGCCTGATGCGGGCGGATTATGGATACGGGCCGGGTAATTTGCTGGGCACGGTGTCTGAGAACAGCGGCGTACCTTCCGGAGCAGTGATCGAACGGGGCAGCACTGCAAATGGCGATTACACGCGGTTTGCTGACGGCACCCAGATTTGCACGGCAACTCTGGCGGCAGTGGGGTGCACGACGGCAACCGGCACGTTGTTCGCCAGCGACACTGCGGCATGGGCTTTCCCCATCGCTTTTGCGTCGGGCAGCACGCCGGTGCTTAGCGGGAACGGCGGCGGGATTGGCCGGTTTATGGGGTTTGACGCCCCCTCGGAAACTCAGGTGAGCTTTCAAGTGATGGCTGCCTCTTCTGACGCAGCAACACTTGCGCCAAAAGCTATCGCAATCGGCCGTTGGTTCTGACAAATCAGACCGCCCGGGCCACCGCCCGGGCGGTTACTTTCGGCGCAGACCAGCATCCGGCTGGTTCAGAAACCACTCATAAGTCTGGCGAATTCCGTCCTCGAGACCAATCCGGGCAGCCCAGCCCATTTCTGCCAGGCGAGATACATCCATCAGCTTTTGCATCGTGCCATCGGGTTTGTCGGGATCACAGGTGATCCTGCCTTTAAACCCGGTAATACGCGCAACGGTCGCTGCGAGCTCAGCGATTGAGACATCCGCACCCGTTCCCACGTTGATGTGGCTTAGCATCGGAAGTGTATTCGCCTGATAAACGTCGCGCGGCAGGTCCAGCACGAATAGAGACGCATCGGCCATATCGTCAACATGCAGGAACTCGCGGCGGGGCTTTCCCGTACCCCAGATCACGACCTCATCAATTCCGTCGCGCTGCGCAATATGAAAGCGGCGGATCAGGGCCGGCAGCACGTGGCTGTTTTCCGGGTGGAAGTTATCACCCGGACCATAAAGGTTGGTTGGCATCACGGATCGATAATCGACTCCGTGTTGCCGATTATAACTCTCACACAGCTTGATCCCGGCGATCTTGGCGATGGCATAAGGCTCATTCGTCGGCTCCAGCGGACCGGTCAGTAGCGCGTCTTCGCGCATGGGTTGATCGGTCTCACGAGGGTATATGCAGGAGCTGCCAAGTTGCAGCAGTCGTTTTACCCCGGTTGAGAATGCCTGATGGATCACGTTGCATTCGATCATCAGGTTTTCATAGATAAAATCCGCCGGGTAGGTGTTGTTCGCATGAATACCGCCAACGCGGGCCGCTGCCAGGATCACGACATCGGGCCGCTCCGAACGCATGAACGCATGAACCTGTGCCTGATCGGTCAAGTCCAATTCGGCCCTTGTACGAGTGACCAGCTCAATGTCCTCGCCCGCCTGTTGGCGTTGCTGCAATTTCCTCAGGATCGCACCGCCGACCATGCCGCCATGACCCGCCACATAGACTTTGCGCTTCTTAGTCATTTCAGCCATTTTCCCGGGTGACTGGTGCACCGAGACCATGCTCTTTGAGCAGCGCGTTGCGCCGTGCTATTTCCAGATCTTCGGCAATCATTTCAGCACATAGATCCTGCACGGATATTTCAGGTTCCCATCCAAGCTTTTGCTTGGCCTTTGACGGGTCGCCCAACAGCGAGTCCACCTCAGCCGGACGGAAGTAACGGGGATTGATACGCATCACGACGTCACCGGCTTGCAACGCCGGCGCCTTGTCACCAATCACCTCTCGTACAATTGCAACCTCATCGACGCCCTCGCCTGAAAACTCCAGCACGAGGCCCAATTCAGAGGCAGACCATTCGATGAACTGGCGTACGGAGTACTGTTTGCCGGTGGCGATCACGAAATCTTCCGGCATGTCCTGCTGCAACATCAGCCATTGCATCTTCACGTAGTCCCGGGCGTGCCCCCAGTCACGCAGGCTGTCGATATTGCCCATGTGCAAACAATCATCCAATCCTTGCGCGATATTGGCGAGACCACGGGTGATCTTACGGGTTACAAATGTCTCGCCGCGCCGGGGACTTTCGTGATTGAACAGGATACCATTGCAGGCGTACATCCCATACGCCTCGCGATAGTTCACTGTAATCCAATAGGAATACAGCTTGGCCACCCCGTAGGGCGAACGCGGATGAAACGGCGTCGTCTCACGCTGCGGGGTTTCCTGCACCAAACCGTAAAGCTCTGATGTGGAGGCCTGATAGAATCGCGTCTTGTCTTCAAGTCCCAGAAACCGGATCGCTTCGAGCAGGCGCAGCGTGCCCAGACCATCCACATCCGCGGTATATTCGGGGGCTTCGAAACTCACCGCGACATGAGATTGCGCCCCAAGGTTATACACCTCGTCCGGCTGCACTTCCTGAACGATACGGGTCAGGTTCGAGGTATCGCTCAGATCGCCATAGTGCAGATGCAGTTTAGGGTCCGGTTCGTGCGGGTCCTGATAAATATGGTCGATCCGCTGTGTATTGAAAGATGATGCACGGCGTTTGATGCCGTGAACCTCATAGCCTTTGGCAAGCAACAGCTCGGCGAGGTAAGAGCCATCCTGACCCGTTATGCCGGTTATCAGTGCCGTTTTGCTCATGTTTGCGCCCCGATGTTCTATTTTGCCTGCTTACTCTTCCAGAAACAGCAAGACCCGACCGAATGCAAGCCGACGTGGCCCGTAGCGGGCCGTTACAGGGCCGCCGTCCAAACGCGATACCGACCCTGCCCTGTCACCTCTCGGATCAGCCCTCGGTCGCTGAACTTGTCCAAATTTCGCTGCACCGCCGCACGCGAGGCTTGGGTCAACTCTTCGGCCAGCGGGGCCGACACCATTGGCCACGCGGTGAGCGCATCAATCAGTACCGGCGGTGTTCGACCGCTCAGGTCCGAGACGGCCTCGCGGGCGCGTCGGTCCCACGCGCTGACCCGATCCAGATGCAACAGGGCCGCAAGCGAAGCCTGACCTGCCCCCATGATCCAGGCCGATAGCTTTTCATCCAAGGCACCCGCCCCCCGCAACGCACCAGGGCCCGACAATGAAAGCGGCATGAACAATGCCCCGCCCCGTCCCATCGTAGCGGCATGGCGGGCGGCTATGATGGCTGCCTCGGTGTCCTGACCGATGCCCTGAGACAATGCACGCCAAGCGTGAAACCCGATTGCGGCCTGAGTCACCGGATGCAAACCGGCCACATTGCGCATCACCTCAGCCAGATCGATCACGGCCTCGGGGGCATCCTCGATGCCCTGGGCCTGACGGTCGAGAAACACTGTCAGTCCGGCATCCCAGCCGCCCTCTGATGGCCCCGCACCCGACGATAGCCGCCGCACTGCCCAACCTGCCCGGTACAACGCTTGCACGTCATCACTGGTCGCCCCGATCCGCAACCCGGTCCAGAGTGCGAGGCGGTCGACACTGATCCGATCACCTGTCCACCAACCCAGATCCGATACCTCCATCAATGCCAGACGATGCCCCCACCCCCGAGGACCCGCGCGCAAGCGTTCGTCCAGGGCACCGAAGGTCACGGCAAGATCGGCGAGCTCGGCCGAAAGCTCGGACTGGGCCGCGCGCCAGTCCTTCGGATCGAACAGCAGGCGCCGGTCGGGTCGTGATACAGAAGGCAGAAATCCCTCGGGGTCTTCATCGTCAACAGGTGGGAGAAACCACAGATCTTCTTCTTCCGGCGGGTCAACGTCATAGATGCTGCGAGGCCCCTCTTCGGCGGCCTCTTCATCCGGGTCCGGTATGACAGGTTTCGGCTTCATGTCGGGTATACTTCGGACATTTGCCTCAGTTCACAAGAGGTTTTCCGATTTCCTGCGTATCAGCCGGTAAAGGCGTCGGTCAGAACACTCAGTTCGCCGCTCAGATCGGTCTGGCCATCGCTTCCCAGCAGCATATAGCCGTACCCATCGCGCGCCCATGTCGCTGTTGCAAGACCACTGAGAACCGCAAGATTAACATCCTTGGCAGGGGCATCCGGGCCCTGTCGGATCACGCAAAAGGCAAAGGGTTCGCCCTGCGCGTCAGCAAAGACGATCTGAACCAGCGGTTTGCCTTTGAACGACAGAACCTGTGCCCGCTTCAGATCAAGACCGGGTAGATTTTCCAATACCTCTCGGTTCAGAGACCGGCCCAGCTGCGCCTCGGCCAGTGCAAACTGCGCATCAAGCCTTTGCGGTGGATTGTCCAACTCGGCAATCGTGTCCGATGAATAAAGCGACTGATAGATCGCTGCCTGTTCAGCCCACCCCAAAGCCTTGGGCCGTGTCGCCCAGAAGGTTGCAGAAGCGGCGATGACGGCCACCGAAGCCGCAACCGCCAGCAAACGGAGAAGTCCGGCACCGGATTGCGGCGGGTTAGGCGCAGGCAGATCGATCGAAGGGGCCTCAGCCGGGACGGCTTCAAAAACCTGCTGCACTACCGGGGCAAATGGGTCCAGCGCCATCAGGCGGGATTCGAGCGCGGAGTCATCTGCGACCGCGTTTTCGACGGCCCGCGCCTCCGCCTCGTCCAGGCTTCCTTCCAGATAGGCCAGAAGTGTTTCGTCGGAAAACTTCATTTGCCACTCCGTCGAACGGTGTCAGCCGCATCGTGCTGCATTACGGTTTTCAGTTTCTGCCGGGCATTGGACAGCCGGCTCATGATCGTGCCGATGGGAACATCCAGCAAGACCGCAGCTTCGCGGTAGCTGTATCCTTCCACAAACACAAGCATCACCGTTTCACGCTGCGCCTCCGGCAGTTGCATCACTTGGGTAAACACCTGAGCAGCGAAAATATTCGTTTCCGAATCGGGCCCGGGTGCAACCAATTGCGCTTCGGGCGTGACCGAAAGCGCCTGCGCCTTGCGGACCGACCGCGCCCGTATCTCGTTCAGCCAGATCGAGCGGCAGATTGTCATCAGCCAGCTGTCCAGCCGCTCGTACGAAGTGACCTGATGGTGCTTCTCCAACGCACGCAAGGCGGTCGCCTGCAACAGGTCATCCGCAATATCCGACGCCCCCGACAGGGCCAGCCCAAACCGCCAGACCCGTTTCGAATGGGTCTGGATCGCGCCGCGCACGGCTTGTTCGGAACTCATCTCAACACTCATCGAATAAAACGCGACCTGTGTGTGTTTGCTTTGACATAAGACCATGCCCGCTTGGTCTGAACTGACATAGACTCTGGAGGAAAGAAATGAAACTTCTGTTCAAAGCAATCACGATTGCGTCGGCTTTTGTTGCAGGTCCTGTTCTGGCCGCAGGTTGGACATTGAACCCGGAGACCTCGCATCTGGCCTACGGCACGGTCAAGATCGACGATGTGGGCGAGGTCAATTCCTTCACCAATCTCTCGGGGCATGTCGGCGATGACGGCACCGTCGAGATCGATATCGATCTGTCCTCGGTCGAAACCAATATCGACATTCGCAACGAACGGATGATCGAGCATGTGTTTCGCAAGGCAGCAACCGCAACCCTGACCGCAAGCATAGATATGGCGCAGGTGTCCAAACTGCATGTTGGTGCGAATACTACGGTTGAAGTGGACGCCAAGCTGTCATTGGCCGGAACGGAAGTAGATTTTTATACCGATATGTTCGTCCTGCGCCTGTCGGACACGTCGGTCATGGTCTCAACCAACGATATGGTTTTCATCAGCGCCGAAGAGGCGGGCGTAACGGTCGGTGTGGATAAACTGATGGAATTGGCCGAACTGCCGGGCATCACCCGCACCGTTCCTGTCACCGCGCGTCTGATGTTCGATCTGGAAGGTTAAATCCGGCGGGCACCCCGACAACGCGATCGCGGTGCCCCGCCCCGGGGTCTCAGCGCAGGCGCAGTCCGGTTTCCGTGTCGAACAGCATCGCCCGCTCGGGTCGCACCGAGATTCCGATGCGTTCACCAGTGGTGCTGCGCTGATCCTCTCTCTCTTCGACTATCAGCTTGTCGCCATTCGGCGTCAGAAGATACGAATACGATACACCGCCAAGCGCTTCGGTCAGATCGACCGTACAGGCATCTCCGCTGCGATCTACCTGAATATGCTCGGGGCGAATGCCAAGCGTGATTTTCGACGTACCTTTGGGGACGCTTTCGGTCACCGGGATGGAGTCGGTCAGCGCCGGGTGGCGCACCACACCGTCCACGACCTCGCAATCCAGAAAGTTCATGGCAGGAGAGCCAATAAAGCCGGCCACGAATTTGTTGTCGGGATCACGATACAGGTCCATTGGCGCGCCCACCTGTTCGATCCGGCCATCGCGCAACACCACGATCTTATCGGCCATGGTCATCGCTTCGACCTGATCATGCGTGACGTAGATCATCGTGGCACCGATTTCCTGATGGAGCCGCGCAATCTCGACCCGCATCTCCACCCGAAGCTCGGCATCAAGGTTCGAGAGCGGCTCGTCGAACAGGAACACTTCGGGGCCACGCACGATGGCGCGCCCGATCGCGACGCGCTGACGCTGGCCGCCGGACAACGCTTTAGGTTTGCGTTTCAGATATTGATCGAGTTTCAGAATGTTCGATGCTTCCTGAACCTTCTGATCAATCTCAGCCCTGGCGACACCGTTCATCCGCAAGCCAAAGCCCATATTCTCCGCCACAGTCATGTGCGGGTAGAGTGCGTAGGTCTGGAACACCATCGCCACCCCTCGCTTTGCCGGGTCAACATGAGTGACATCTCGCGCGCCGATGTGGATTTCTCCGTCCGAAGTCTCTTCCAGTCCCGCAATCATCCGCAGCAGTGTGGACTTGCCGCAGCCTGATGGCCCAACGAACACACAAAACTCACCATCTTCGATTTGCAGATCGATCCCGTGAATGACCTGAGTCTGGCCATACCTCTTGATCGCGCCTTTCAGGGTTACACCTGTCATGTTGCTTGCATCCTATTCTGTTGGCCCTCAGGAAACCGCCATGCCTGTGCTTCTGTGCCGATCTGGTCAGCGACGCGCCGAACGCGAGGCACCCAGGATTGCAACTGCTCGAAATCCATCCGTCCGGTCGATCCAGTTACCGACAGCGCGCCCAACATGCGGCCCCCGGTGGTCAGAATCGGACATGCGATACAGATGATGCCGGGCTCATGCTCTTCATCATCGACCGCGTAACCCCGGCTGCGGATCAGTTCGATATCGGCCCGCAGCGCCTTTTCCGAAGTCAACGTCTTATCGGTAAACCGGTGAAAGCTTTGTTGTGAGATCGTTTTTTGCAGTTGCGCTTCATCCAGATAGGCCATCATCGCCTTTCCGACGCCGGTACAGTAGGCCGGGCCGACCTTGCCAGCCTCAGAATACATCTCAATCGGTCTTTGAGCATTGCGTTTGTCGACGTAAAGTACCTGCCCGGAATCAAGCTGTGCCAGATGCACAGTTTCCCCGGTCTCAGCACTGAGCGCATCCAGAAATGGCCGCGCAATCGGTGCCAGCGAGCTTTGGGTCCATGCCGAATGCGCCAACCGCACCAATCGCATTCCGGGCGAATAGGTTTGTCGGTCCGGTTCGTAATACAGCATACCCTGATTGGTCAGTGATTGCAGAAATCGGTACAGTGTCGCCTTGGGGTATTCACTGCTTTCCAGCAACTCTCCAAACCGCACCGGGCGCCCGAAGGCTGCGACCTGCTCCAGCACATCACATGCTTTTCCTATTGTTCCATCACCTGCCACGGGCGCAATTTCTCCTCCATTTCCCCCCGACCTCCGGCACGAGGGTCTTGACAAGACTAGCCGAGTCGATGTGTAGTTTTCAATATATAAAACAAAGTTTCAATATGTGGAACTCAAATGGAAGCTTAAGGGAGGAAACCATGCATTCCATGTTCAAGCGCACAGCGGCCGCGCTGGCCGCCAGTGTAGCACTTGCCGCGCCCGTTGCGGCTGAGCTGACCGGCGAGTTGCGAATCTTCCTCGATACATCCAACCCGGCACCGCGCGCGACGATGGAAGCGATGATCGAGCGGTTCGCGGCCGAGCATCCCGGCTTGGAGATCGAAACCACCGTGATCGACCGTGAGGCATACAAGACCCAGATCCGCAACTTCCTGACGGCGGACACGCCGGACGTAGCGACATGGTACGCGGCCAACCGCATGAAACCTTACGTCGAGGCCGGCCTGTTCGAAGACGTGTCGGACCTGTGGGCCGAGCCGGAAATTGCGGAAAACCTGGCCTCGACCAAGGGCGCCATGACCATTGATGGAAAGCAGTGGGGCGTACCGTATACCTACTATCAGTGGGGCGTCTATTATCGCAAAGACATCTTTGACGAGCTGGGCCTGACCGAGCCGACCACCTGGGAAGAGGAACTGGCCAACTGCCAGAAGATCGTCGATTCAGGCCGTGCCTGCTATACCATCGGCACCAAGTTTCTGTGGACCGCCGGTGGCTGGTTCGACTACCTGAACATGCGCACCAACGGGTTCGATTTCCATCAGCAACTGGCCAATGGCGAGGTGAGCTGGGAAGACGATCGAGTTAAACAAACCTTCGCGAACTGGAAGCAGCTGATCGACATGGGCGCATTCATCGATAACCACCAGACCTATAGCTGGCAGGAAGCGCTTCCGTTCATGGTGAAGGGCGATGCAACTGCCTATTTGATGGGGAACTTTGCTGTCGCACCTCTGCGCGAGGCGGGTCTGACCGATGACCAGTTGGACTTCTATCAGTTCGTCGCCATCAACCCCGATGTCGAACTGGCTGAAGATGCACCGACGGACACGTTCCACATCCCGGCCAACGCCTCGAACAAAGAGGCGGCGCGCGAATTCCTGCGCTTCGTGGCTTCGGCGAACGAGCAGACCGAGATCAACAACGGCGCAAATCTCGGTCAATTGCCGGTGAACGCGCAGTCCTCGGTAGATGACGACAAGTTCCTTCAGCAGGGTTTCACAATGCTGTCGTCCAACAGCCCCGGTGGCGTGGCCCAGTTCTGGGACCGCGATGCGCCTGCGGAGATGGCCAAGGTTTCGATGGAAGGTTTCCAGGAATTCATGGTCAAGCCGGATAATGTCGACCGTATTCTGGCCAAGCTGGAACGTGCGCGCCAGCGCATCTACGACAATTGACGAGGCACGGGCCGGGCTAAGGCCCGGCCTGTTTCGCCGTAAAATGTAGGGCGGGCTTCGGCCCGCCACACCTTCACCCGGGAAGCCGATATGACCGCAGTTGCCGACATCCAGGAACAAGAAAGCTGGTTCCACAGAAACCAACAGCGTATCGCGCCGTGGTTGTTTCTGGCCCCGGGCTTGTTGTTCTTTATGGTCTACGTGATCATCCCGGTCTTTCAGTCCTTCAACCTGTCCCTCTACGAATGGGACGGTCTTGGCGCTGCGGAATATGTGGGCTTTCGCAACTACGAGGACCTCTATTGGGAATGGGTCGACCGGGATGCGTTCTATATTTCCCTCAAAAACAACCTGATCTGGTTGTTGTTGTATCTCCTCTCTATCCCTGCGGGCCTGTTTATAGCTTTGTTCCTGAACCAGACCGTCCGGGGCATCCGCCTGTACAAATCCCTGTTCTTCTTCCCTTTCGTGATCTCGCAAGTGGTCGTGGGTCTTGTCTTCACATGGTTCTATGACCCGACCTTTGGCTTGTTGAATGAATTCCTCGGCTTCTTTGGCTTGGGCCCTTTGAATGTGCTGGGCGACGAGCGCTTTGTGACCTATGGCATCATCTTCGCGGGTCTCTGGCCGCAAACCGCATATTGCATGATCCTGTACCTCACCGGCCTGAACGCCGTAGACCCCGAACAGATCGAGGCTGGACGTCTGGACGGCGCAAAAGGCTGGCGGATGCTGTGGCACATCATCCTGCCGCAACTGCGACCCGCCACCTTCATCGCCTTTGTTGTGACTATCATCGGGGCGCTGCGCAGCTTTGACCTGATCTCAATCATGACCCAGGGAGGGCCTTTTGGTTCGTCCCGCGTGCTGGCCTATTATATGTTCGAGGTTGCGCTCTCCGAATACGGCTTCCGCATGGGATACGGCGCCGCGATCGCGGTGATCCTGTTCCTCATCATGCTCTGTTTCATCGCCTATTTCCTGTGGTCGATGTACCGCGAAGAGAAGGGGCACTGAGATGTTTCCCAAACCCATCGAAAAGCAACCTCGCGCGGCGCAGATTACCTATCAGGCCATGTTGCCCCTAGCATTGCTGCTCTGGCTCGGCCCGTTGCTGGCCGTCGCTCTGTTTTCGGTCAAGCCCGAGGCCGATTTTACCAATGCGAACTACTGGGGAATGCCCTCCAGTTTTGAGGGCGCTTTCAACTACGGACAGGTCTTTTTCAATTCGGACATGCCACGCTATTTACTGAACTCATTCCTGATCACTGTTCCAACCGTGATCGGAGCCGTGGCGCTCAGCTGCATGACCGGGTTCGCGCTTGGGATCTACAAGTTCAAATCAAACCTCTGGATCTTCTTCATGTTCGTCGCGGGCAACTTCGTGCCGTTCCAGATCCTGATGGTCCCCGTCCGCGACCTGACGCTTCAATTGGGTCTCTACAACACCAAAACCGGGCTCGTGCTGTTCCACATCGCCTTCCAGACCGGGTTCTGCACGCTGTTCATGCGCAACTTCATCCGCGCCCTGCCCTTTGAGTTGATCGAGGCCGCACGGGTTGAAGGTATCAGCGAATGGCGGATATTTTGGTATGTGGTCCTGCCACTCATGAAACCCGCCATCGCCGCGCTCAGCGTGTTGATCTTTACCTTCATCTGGAACGACTATTTCTGGGCGGTCGTGCTGACCCAAGGGGCCGAAAGCCAGCCAGTGACCGCCGGGATTACCAGCTTTAACGCGCAATTCCGCGCCGCCTATCAGTTGATGAGTGCTGGTTCCATTGTCGCGGCCCTGCCACCGGTTGCCATGTTCTTCCTGATGCAGAAACACTTCATCGCGGGCTTGACCCTCGGTGCTGTAAAATAACGTCAAACCAGAGGGTTACCTCATGACCAAGATCACCTTTGTAGGTGCGGGTTCCACGATCTTCATGCAGAATATCGTGGGCGACGCCCTGCTCACCCCAGCGCTTGCGGACAGTCATTTTGCATTGATGGATATTGATCCAGTGCGCTTGGCCGAAAGCGAAGCTGTGGCCAAGGCCATGATCCGATCAGTCGGCACGGGTGCGACCGTCTCAACCCACACTGATCGTCGCGCGGCGCTGGACGGCGCAGATTTCGTGATCACCGCCTTTCAGGTCGGCGGATACGAGCCCTGCACCGTGACGGATTTCGAAATCCCAAAGCAATATGGCCTGCGCCAAACCATCGCGGATACGCTGGGTGTAGGCGGTATCATGCGCGGCCTACGTACTGTGCCCGTTCTATGGGGTGTCGCGCAGGACATGATGCAGCTCTGTCCCAATGCGACGCTGCTGCAATATGTGAACCCGATGGCAATCAACACCTGGGCCTTGGCCGAGCGTTTCCCCGCACTAAAGCACGTTGGTCTGTGTCATTCTGTCCAGAACACGGTCGAGGAACTGGCGCATGATCTGAATCTGCCCAAGGCAGATATTCGCTACAAAGTTGCCGGTATCAATCACGTCGCATTCTTCCTTAAGCTCGAACATGAAGGCCGCGATATCTATCCCGCTCTGCGACAGGGCTATCACGCCGGGCACCTGCCCAAGCCTCCGCTTCTCATGCCTCGTTGTCCGAATAAAGTCCGGTACGAAGTGATGGATCATCTCGGTTACTTCTGCACCGAAAGTTCCGAGCATCTGGCAGAATACGTTCCCTGGTTCATCAAAGACGGGCGGCAGGACCTGATTGAGCAGTTCTCAATTCCGCTGGACGAATACCCCACCCGCTGCGTCGAGCAGGTCGCGAACTGGAAAGAACAGGCCAAAACCCTGACCGATGGCCGTGACATCGACGTGATCCGCAGCCATGAATTTGCCGCCGATCTGATGAACGCCATCGTCACCGACACACCCTACACAGCCTATGGCAATCTGCCCAATGCAGGCCAGATTCCGCAATTGCCTTTGGGCGCTGCGGTGGAAACCCCTTGCCTTGTGGACAGCAACGGCATCCAACCTTCGGTTGTCACCGATATCCCGCCCCAACTGATCGCGCTGATGCGCACACAGATCAATGTGCAGGAGCTGACTGTCCGAGCCCTGACAGAACAAAATCCCGAATATATCTATCACGCCGCCATGATGGACCCGCATACCGCAGCCGAGCTGGACCTGCGCCAAATCCGCAGTCTTGTCACCGATCTGCTTTCCGCCCACCGTGACTGGCTGCCCGAATGGTGCCGACCGGCGCGCGCCGCCTGATCTTCATCTTTTTAAAAATACTCAAATACGCTCCAGCCAAGAAAAGCACCGCCAAAATGACCAAGAAACGCCGTTCAGAACATTGGTATGGAAAACTCGACAAGGACGGGTTCATCCACCGGTCGTGGATGAAAAACCAGGGTTTTCCCGATCATGCTTTCGATGGGCGCCCCATCATCGGCATCTGCAATACATGGTCAGAACTGACGCCCTGTAACTCAGGCCTGCGTGATCTGGCCGAGGGCGTCAAACGCGGGGTTTGGGAGGCCGGGGGCTTTCCAGTCGAGTTCCCGGTCATGTCACTGGGCGAGACCCAGATGAAACCCACCGCCATGTTGTTCCGCAACCTTCTGGCCATGGATGTCGAAGAATCCATCCGCGCCTACGGCATTGACGGCGTTGTTCTGCTGGGCGGATGTGACAAAACCACGCCGGGGCAGTTGATGGGTGCAGCCTCGGTCGATCTGCCGTCGATCGTGGTCAGTTCCGGGCCGATGCTGAACGGTAAATACCGGGGTCAGGATATCGGCTCGGGGACCGATGTCTGGAAGTTTTCCGAAGCCGTTCGTGCCGGAGAGATGACGCTCCAGGATTTCATGAACGCGGAATCCGGCATGTCCCGCAGCGCGGGCGTCTGCATGACCATGGGAACCGCCAGCACCATGGCCTCGCTGGTCGAAGCGATGGGCATGTCTCTGCCCACCAACGCCGCCCTGCCCGCCGTTGATGCCCGCCGCATGGCGCTGGCGCATCTGACCGGCAAGCGGATTGTTGAGATGGTAGACGAAGACCTCAAACCCTCGGACATTCTGACCAAGGAAGCTTTTGAAAACGCCATCCTCGCCAATGCGGCCGTCGGAGGATCAACAAATGCGGTGGTTCATCTGCTTGCGCTTGCAGGGCGCGTAGGCGTCGATCTGACGCTGAAAGACTTTGAAATCGGGTCAGAAATCCCCCTGCTGGTCAATTGTATGCCCTCTGGCAAATACCTGATGGAGGATTTCTGTTACGCAGGCGGTGTGCCGGTGGTTCTGAACGAACTCAAGTCCTTCCTGCGTCCGGCCACAACCGTTCTGAACAAGGATATCTCGGCGCATTATGAAGGGGCTGAGTGTTTCAACACAGATGTCATTCACTCCTTCGACGATCCGGTGAAACCTGCTGCGGGTCTACGGGTTCTGCGCGGCAACCTTGCCCCGAACGGGGCCATCGTGAAGCCTTCGGCAGCAACAGACGCATTGCTGGAAACTGAGGCAGAAGCATATGTTTTCGACAGCATCGAGGACCTGAAAGCCAATATCGACCGCGACGACCTGCCTGTCACACCCGAGACCATTCTGGTCCTAAAGGGCTGCGGCCCCAAGGGCTATCCGGGGATGCCCGAGGTCGGGAACATGCCAATTCCAGCAAAGCTGGTGAAACAGGGCGTGCGCGACATGATCCGCATCTCGGACGCGCGCATGTCTGGCACCGCCTTCGGGACAGTTATCCTTCATGTCAGCCCCGAAGCTCAGGCAGGCGGCACTCTGGCTTTGGTGAAAACCGGCGACCGCATCCGAGTGTCCGCCAGCAAAGGTGAATTGGAGCTGTTGGTTGACGAAAAGGAACTGGACGCCCGCCGTGCCCTGTGGCAACCGGACGATCCGCATTATACGCGTGGGTATGCAAAACTCTATATCGACCACGTGCTGCAAGCCGATCGCGGCGCGGACCTCGATTTCCTTGTGGGCAAAGACACGCGCCTTGTGACGAGAGAGAGCCACTGATGACCCAACCTGCTATATTTCAGGATCTGCGCGGCGCGTCCGTCTATATTACCGGCGGCGGATCGGGCGTTGGCGCCGCGCTAACCGACGGCTTCATGGCCCAAGGTGCGCACGTGGCCTTCATCGGACGGTCGGATGCGAGTGCTTTTGTCGACGAAATGCGTGACAAGCATGGCCGCGCACCCTTGTTCTTGCAGGGCGACATGACAGACACCGAATTGTTGCACGCCACCATGGCCAAAGCCGCCGAAGCCCACGGCCCGTTGAACGTTCTTGTCAACAACGCGGCCAATGACAAGCGTCACTCGCTGGAAGAAACGACCTCTGACTTTTGGGACTGGATGATCGAGGTGAACCTCAAAGCCTATTACTTCGCCTGTCAGGAAGCCGCGCGCCAGATGAAGGACAATGGCGGGTCGATCATCAATTTCAGTTCGATCAGCTACATGATGGGAAACGCAGGCTATCCGATCTACACCAGCTCAAACGCGGCAATCACCGGTATGACACGCTCGTTGGCACGCGAGCTTGGACCTCAGAACATCCGCGTCAACGCGCTGGCCCCCGGATGGGTACTGACGCAGAAACAGCTGGACATGTGGGCGACGCCCGAAGATCTGGCCGCGCATATGGATCGCCAATGCCTGAAAGAGCATCTGACGCCCGAAGACATGATCGCGCCGACCCTGTTTCTGGCTTCGAGCGCGAGTCGCGCGATGACCGGACAGTGCATGGTCGTCGACGGCGGCGTTGTGGGTACCGGGTGACGCTATGAATATCGAGTGGATCGCTGTCGATTGGGGAACATCTCATCTGCGTGCCTGGGCCATGCAGGGTGAAAGGGTTCTGGACCAGGCCGCGTCTCAGGATGGCATGTCCCGCACGGCTGGCGGTGATTTCCAGGTTGCACTCATGGCTTTGATCGAAGGCTGGCTACCTGCGAACCCGGTGGATGTGATCGCCTGCGGTATGGTTGGTGCACGGCAGGGCTGGGTCGAGGCGCCCTATTCCGCCGTGCCGTCCGAGCCAATCCCGGTCGTCCCCTTTCGTGTTCCAAACACCGATCCGCGCATTCGGGCCTTCGTTGTTCCGGGGCTGAAACAAGACAGCCCTCCCGACGTGATGCGCGGGGAAGAGACCCAGATCGCAGGGTTCCTCAGCACGCATCAAAATTGGGACGGCGTCATCTGTCTGCCCGGCACCCATACGAAATGGGCGCAGATCAGCGCTGGCGAGGCCGTCAGCTTTCGGACCTTCATGACCGGCGAGCTGTTCGATCTGCTGCGCGGGCAATCCGTTCTGCGGCATTCGATTGATGATGGGTGGGACGAAGCAAGCTTTACCGACGCCGTAGCCGATACGTTGTCGAAACCCGAACAGCTTGCAGCGCGGCTCTTTGCGCTACGTGCCGCTGATTTGCTGCATGGTCAGAACAAGAGCGTCGCCCGAGCCCGTCTTTCAGGGTTCTTGATCGGCGCGGAGCTTGCAGCCGCTCGACCCTATTGGCTGGGTCAACAACTGGCAGTCATCGGCTCGGAAGGCTTGACCAAAGCCTACGCGGCCGCTCTGCAGCAGCAAGGCGCTTTCGTCGAGACCGCCGATGCCACCACCACAACTCTTGCAGGGCTGGCACAGGCCAGAACATTAACGAGGCAAACCGCATGAGCCGTCCCATCATCGCCATCCTGCGCGGACTGACGCCCAATGAGGCAAAGCCGGTTGGGCACGCCTTGCTGCAGGCGGGTATTGACCGGATCGAAGTGCCCCTGAACTCTCCCGACCCGCTGGAGAGCACCCGCATCCTCGCCTCGGAATTCGGCGATCGGGCGCTTGTCGGCGCAGGCACCGTACTGACCCCCGAACAGGTTGAGGCTGTTGCAGGTGTCGGCGGCAAGCTGATCGTTTCGCCGAATTGCGATGTGTCGGTGATCCAACGCGCTGTTACGCTTGGGCTGCAAAGCTGGCCGGGTGTCTTCACCCCCACCGAAGCCTTCACCGCATTGCAGGCCGGAGCGACCGGGTTGAAGCTTTTCCCCGGATCGATGGCCGGAACTGCAGGGTTGGCCGCAATACGTGCGATACTGCCGCCAGGTACGCAGGTCTATGCCGTGGGCGGCGCAGGCCCAGAGAATTTTGGCCAGTGGATCAAGGCCAGCGCCGATGGCTTCGGAATTGGGTCTGCGCTTTATAAACCGGGTATGCCGGTTGCTGAAATTTCTGACCGCGCTCGACAGATCGTCGCCGCATACGATGGGGCCGTTGGATGAGCCACATCTATGACGACCGCCCCTGCGAGTTGGGTGAGGGCCCGCTATGGCACCCCGAACGGCAGCAGATTTTCTGGTTCGACATCATTGGTAAACGCCTGATGTCCATCGAGAACAACAAGGCGCGTGTTTGGGAATTTGACGAGCACGTCTCCTCCGCAGGCTGGGTTGCCCGCGATACATTGCTTGTCGCATCGGAAACCGGCCTTTGGCGATTTGAGCTTGAGCGCCAGACCAAAGACCTTGTTGTCCCGCTGGAAGCCGACAATCCGGTGACCCGCTCCAATGACGGTCGTGCCGATCCGTGGGGTGGCTTCTGGATTGGCACCATGGGCAAAAACGCCGAAGCCAACGCCGGATCGATCTACCGCTATTGGAAAGGAGAGTTCCGGGCTTTGGTGCGGAACGTGACCATCTCGAACGCGATATGTTTTGCTCCGGACCGATCCTGCGCCTACTACAGCGATACCGCGACTAGGCAAGTCATGCGCTGGAAACTGGATGCGCAGACCGGCTGGCCCGTCGGCAAGGCTGCCCTGTTCCTTGACCTGCAGGACGACGGTCTGAATCCAGACGGGGCCGTTGTCGACAGCAGCGGCAATATCTGGATTGCCCAATGGGGTGCGGGTCGGGTTGCGGCCTACGACCAGCATGGGCAGTTTCTGAAGGCGGTCGATTTCGACGCCAAACACACCTCGTGTCCGAGCTTTGGGGGGGACGGGCTGACCACCCTGTTCTGTACCACAGCCCGACAGGGGCTGGATGTCGACACGCTCGGGAAAAACCCGATCAATGGCATGACCCTTGCCGCCTTCGATGTCGGACAAGGTCAAGCGGAGCACAGAGTTATCCTATGAAGCCGGAACTTGGCGTCTGCTATTACCCCGAACACTGGCCCGAGGCGAACTGGGCCAAAGACGCAGAGCATATGGTCGAAACCGGCCTGGCATGGGTGCGGATCGGTGAATTTGCCTGGAGCCGAATGGAGCCCACTCCGGGCGATCTGCAATTTGACTGGCTGGATCGCGCGATTGAAACCCTGGGCTCTGCGGGGCTGAAAGTCGTGCTGGGCACCCCTACGGCAACGCCTCCGCGTTGGATGCTGGACAGGTTTCCAGACATGCTGGCCGTGGATGCCGAAGGCCATCCGCGCAAGTTCGGCTCGCGTCGGCACTATTGTTTTAGCCATCCCGGATACGTCGCCGAATGCACACGGATCGCGCAGATCATGGGCACCCGCTATGGCCGCAACCCGCATATCTCGGCATGGCAAATCGATAACGAATATGGCTGCCATGATACGACCCTCAGCTACAGCGACGCGGCGCTGACAGCGTTTCGCGGCTGGCTCATCGAGCGCTACGGCTCGATTGACGCAATGAACACCGCGTGGAGCAATGTGTTCTGGTCGATGGAATACAACAGCTTCGACCAGATCGGGCTGCCGAACCTGACCGTGACCGAGCCCAACCCGGCTCAGGTCCTTGCGTTCCGTCGATTCAGCTCGGATCAAGTGGTCGCATTCAACAAAGCTCAGGTCGATGAGTTGCGTCCTCTGACGGACGCCCCGTTGTTGCACAACTATATGGGGCGCGTTCTGGATTTCGATCATTTCGAAGTTGGAGACGATCTGGACATCGCCACATGGGACAGCTACCCGATTGGCTTCCTGTCGGATCGTCTGGAAGCGGATGAGGCGCACAAAACCGCGTTTCTGCAGCAGGGCGATCCGGACATGCAGGCGTTTCATCACGACCTCTATCGCGCTGTCGGTCGTGGTCGTTGGTGGGTGATGGAGCAACAACCCGGCCCCGTGAACTGGGCGCCCTACAATCCGGCCCCCCTGCCCGGCATGGTCCGCCTGTGGTCGCTTGAGGCGGTGGCGCACGGCGCCGAAATGGTCAGCTATTTCCGCTGGCGGCAAGCTCCGTTCGGGCAGGAACAGATGCATGCCGGTCTGCTGACACCACATGGCGACGACGCGCCCGGATTGGCCGAGGCGCGCCAGACCGCCGATGATCTGGCCGCGTTGGGCGAGGTTCAACCCGCACGCGCCCAAGTTGCGATAGTGTTCGACTATGCATCGGACTGGGCGTGGGCAACCCAGCCTCAAGGTGCCGGGTTCGATTATTTCCGGCTTGTGTTTTCGGCCTATCGCGCGCTGCGACGTGCCGGGTTGTCTGTGGATTTCGTTTCCCGGACCAAAGTTGGCGAAACGCACTATAACCTGATCCTCGCACCGGGTTTGGCCGTGCTGGACGATCTTGAGCAGCGACTGTCGCGCGGCTGTAATCTGGCCATACTGGGCCCGCGTAGCGGTGCGATCACCGAAGATTTTCTGATCCCTGAAGCCGGGCGCCCGGGTCTCGACGGTCTCAGCGCCCATGTCGACCTGATCGAAACCCTGCCGCCCGGCGTTGCCCGCGCCGTCGATGGGGGCGGCCATGCGGAGCACTGGGTTGAACGCTTGTCTGGTTCAGCTCAAAGCCTGCTGTCCTTTGCCGATGGCACCCCGGCGTTGCAGGGCGACGAGGGCCTTTGGTATCTGGCGGGGTTTCCGGATGAAGCTCTCTGGGACCGCGTCATTGCCATGGCTGCACTGGAAACCAGTCTTGCCCTCTGCCCCATGCCCGCAGGGCTGCGACGGCGCGAAACGCAAGCACATGAGGTGCTGATCAACTACAACGCATTTCCCGTGGTCTGGAATGGCCTGCCGATTGATGCCTGTGACGTGCTGTTTCGAAAGCGCAACCCAGATCAATCGTAAAACTAGATACCGCTAACATAACCTGATAGAGGGCGTGACGCAGGTGATGGCTCCAGCAGGTTGCGACAATGAAATACACGCGTTCAGATTTTCCCGATGGCTTCCTTTTCGGTGGGGTTGCCTCGGCTGAAACAGCCAACGGGTTAGACATGTATCGCATTCCGATCCGTTGGGTTGATATCGTGCCAGACGGGCGCACGCCGGATATCGGGATGCTCGACACCTACGAGCGACGGGTCGACACGATACTGGAACTAGGAATGCGTCCGTGTGTTACGCTTGAAAGCGAGGTGCTTCCAGATGCGCTGGACGATCTGGGAGGATGGCGTAACCGGGCTGTTGCCGACAAGTTTGTAAACTTTGCTGAAGTCGTTGTCTCCAGATTGGGCGGTCACATGTTCAACATGGCCCCCAAAGCAGGTTTTTTACCAGATCAACGCCTAGCGACCCGGCCGCCTGAGTTTCGTGCTCTGGCACGTAGTGTTCATCATCATTTACTGGCAGTCGGCCAAGCCTGTGCGATGATGCGCAGTTACGGACTTAAGAACGTGGGCGTTGATTGCAGCATTGCTAACCCAGGATTTGTTACTGTTCTGAACGCTATCTTCAACAAACACTACCCGGAAGACCTGCTAAACACATTTGGGCCGCATCTTCCCGAAGGGTGGCAAAAAGACTTCGAAGAGATCACTGTGAAGGTCGATTGGTGTGGTCTGTCTTTTGAAGATGATGCCCGACGCGATACGCTCAACCTGTTGAAGTGTATCGTACGTGACCACACCGGTACGGTGCCCCTTTACATAGCAACTTGCCCAGCCAGCAAAGAACGATTTGCCGCTCATCTGGACGCATTGATCGGCGCCGCGAATGAGAGCCTGCCAGTGCGGGGGGCTTTCTTTGCCTGTGGTGATGAAAGCACATCGGATTCTCTGCTTTCTCTAGTTACCAACGGAAAGCAGCCCGCCCCGTGGGTTCGCCCCACGGGCGGCCTACACGCGCATTGGAACCTTGTCGCCGATATCGGCGGTACCAACACCAGGCTGGGCGTCGTGACCGAGGGGGAACTGACCGATCTTCGCAAGCACCCCACCGGCACCGTGACCGATTTGCAGAAGGCGTTGCACAGCTTGTGCGACGAGATCGGCACCCAGCCACGTGCCGTCGTTGCTGCCGGGGCCGGTCCCGTTCAGAACGGCACCATTCGCCTGACCAATGCCAATCTGGACCTGTCCGAGACCGAACTTGCCAAAGCCACCGGCGCCCACCACACCTTCGTGATCAACGATTTTACGGCCGCCGCATGGTCCGTGGCCGAAATCGATGAGCATGATGTTGAAGTCTTGCAGGGCGAGGCCTCCCCTCCTCTTGGAACGCGACTGGTTGTGGGGCCGGGGACCGGGTTGGGCGTTGGCGCCCTGCTCTATTCCGAAGGCCACTTTCATACCGTTTCCGGTGAAGGCGGCCATATGGGTTTGTCGCCGCGCCACCTCGATGAGGTCGAGGTCTTCAATGCCGCGCGGCGGATCGCTCCCGAGTGCTTTTTTGACGATACTCTTGTCATTGAAGCCGAGATGTTCCTGAGCGGGACTGGGTTGCCGATCCTCTATCAAGCCATTGAGATGACCGAAGGCCGGACCGATGCCGCAACCCGTTCGGCCAAAGACATCCTTCGGGCTGCGCAAGATGGTTCGGATGCCTGCGCGGTCAAAGCGGCCCGCATGTTTACCGAGCATCTGGGCGCCATCATGGGTGATCTTGCAGTCGCGCTCGTGCCTGAGGGAGGCGTATTTCTGGTCGGCGGCGTGGCGGAAAAGAACCGCTGGCTGTTTGGGCAGGATTTCTTGCGGGCCTTTAACGCTGGTGGGCGGTTCGACGAACTGCGGCGGGGCATGAACCTTTATGTTTCGGAACAGGATGAATTTGGCATTGTTGGCGCTAACAACTTCTGTAAGAATGCGCTGGCACGGTAGGTAGACCGCGCTTTCTGACGGGTAAGAGGATAGCAGAATGATCCTGTGCTGCGGGGAAGCTCTGATCGACATGATCGCCGAACCAACGGTTTCTGGCGAGAAAGGGTTTGTTCCACATTCAGGCGGCGCCATCTTCAACACCGCGATCGCATTGGGCCGATTGGGTGTCGGGACAGGACTGCTGACAGGCCTGTCGATCGATATGTTCGGAGAACAGCTAATCGCCGCTTTGCAGAGCAGCCATGTCGCGACCACCCACATTATCCGTGCAGACCGCCCGACAACACTTGCCTTCGTGGAACTGAAGGACGGGCAGGCCACATACAGTTTTGTGGATGAAAACTCGGCGGGTCGAATGCTTCTGCCCGAAGATATGCCGGATCAACTGCCCGGGATCTCGGCGTTATACCTCGGCGGAATCAGCCTCGCGTGCGAACCCTGTGCCGATGCCTATGCCGCCCTGCTTGATCGCCATCGCGCGGATCGCGCTGTGATGCTGGACCCCAATATTCGCCCCGGATTCATCAAGGATCAGACCCGATACCGCACGCGCCTGAACCGAATGATTGCGCAGACCGATGTGATCAAAGTGTCCGACGAAGATCTTGATTGGATCGTCCCCGGCCCCGAAGGCCATGCGGAAAAAATCCCGCTGTTGTTTCGCGCCGGGCCGGCTGTCGTTATCGTGACCAAAGGTGGGGATGGCGCGACCGGCTATCTCGCTGATGGGACAGAGGTTTCAGTGCCTGTCCAAAAAGTTGAGGTGGTGGTAGATACCGTGGGTGCCGGAGACACCTTCAACGCAGGTGTACTGGCCGCGCTCGACCGGGCTGGTCATCTCAGCAAATCTGCCTTGCGTAGCTTGTCAGCCGACGACCTGCGCGCCGCGCTGCAGTTGGGGGCGCAGGTCGCTGCCGTTACTGTCTCGCGCGCAGGGGCAAACCCGCCTTGGGCGCACGAGCTCTAACATCTGAAGTGCTTTTGAATCGGCCTGTTTCCGGAGTTGGCCGTAAGAATGGAAACAGGACAGTTTTTCCTTCAGTCAAATGCAGGACAAAACCAACTTCCGCCATGTGCGTACAAAAGAACTGCCCCCGACTTTGGCCGGGGGCAGCCTGATTTTGCAATCGCCACGGGAAGGACGGGCGTCAGCTTTGGCCCTTCCAGGGCACCAGCCAGTTCTCTGCCTTGCGCATCAGGATATCGATGCCATAGCCGATCACCCCGATCAGGACGATCCCCATTATGACGATATCGGTCAGCTGGAACTTGGACGCTGCGATGATCATCATCCCGGCACCTTTCTGGGCTGCGACCAGTTCCGCCGCAACAACAGTACCCCAGCAGACACCCATCGCCACCCGCGCGCCGGTAAAGATTTCGGGCAATGAATTGGGCACGATCACATACCGCATGATCTGCCATTTCGATGCCCCCAGCGAATATGCCGCATGGATTTTCGAAATATTCACACCGGACACACCGGCCCTTGCGGCAATGGTCATGATCCAAAGCGCGGCGAGGAACAACAGAACGATCTTGCCGGTCTCCCAGATGCCGAACCAGATGATCACAAGCGGGATCAACGCCAATGGAGGCACCGGGCGCATGAACTCGACAATCGGATCGAACCAACCGCGGAACCAGCCGGACAGACCCATCGCGTACCCCAAGGGAATACCCACAAGCGCACCCGCTATAAATCCGGCAATGACGCGTGCCAGCGACCAGCCCAGATGCTCCCAGAGCGAGAAGTTCTGATAACCTTCATTGGCGATTTCAAAGAACCGGGAAACAACGGTTTCCGGCGCCGGAAGCCAGATGGGGTTCATCTGCAGGCCTTGCTTGGGGGTGAAACTGATGGCCCCCTTTCCGGTCAGCGATACTGTGCCATCACCTGTATCAACCTTATCCCCTTCGCCAATGGGCGTGCCGTTGATCGCGACGATCTTTGCACCTTCCTTGCGCTTGGCTTCATCATTCTTGTCGAACAGGATGGTCGAAGACCGACCTGCTGGCGCGGCAAAGGCATCATCCTTGGCAAACCCGCTGCCGGGTTCCACCTCGAACTTCTCTGCCTCTTCACCAAAGGCCGGAACGCGCACGAAGACCGTCGCATCATCCGTACTGCCATCCGCATTCTCAAGCGTGTAGGTGAATTTTGTGTCGCCGACGAAAGGACCGGGAACGTGGATAGGGAACAGTTTGGAACCTGTGAATGCCGCCCAAATCACGAAGATGACGAGAACCGAGATGATTGATGCCGCCCTGTCGGAGCGCACGGCGCTTTCATCACCGAAGGTCACCGTTTTCAGGCTGGTGAAATCCTGACGCGACTGCAGACCGCGGCGCATCGCGTAGACAATGAAGAACGCACCAGCGAACAGGCCGATATAAAAGAGAAGTACAATCATGACGCCTGCTCCGTCCGACCCATAATTTCTTCTTCCATCTCCCAGATCATCGAGAGGATCTCATCACGTTTTTCCGCAAATCCTTCGGATTTCTTGACATCGCGCAGGTCGGCATTCACGCCACGCTCGGCAAAAGGCAAATTGTATTCGCGGTGAATACGCCCCGGTCTGGGTGCCATGACGATCAGCCGCTCGCCCAGCAGTAGGGCCTCTTCGACCGAGTGGGTGATCAGAATGATTGTCTTGCCCGTTTCCTTCCAGAGCTTAAGGACAAGACCCTGCATCTTTTCGCGGGTCAGCGCGTCCAGCGCGCCCAGCGGTTCATCCATCAGGATAACGTCCGGCTCGTTGGCCAGACACCGGGCCAGCGCAACACGCTGTTGCATCCCGCCCGACAGCTCATAAACCGCCTTGTCCTTGAAATCCTGCAGTCCCACGACCTCGAGCAGATGGTCGGAAATCTGGTCCCGTTCAGCCTTTGGCATACCTTTCATGCGCGGGCCGAACTCGACATTTTCGCGCACGTTCATCCATTCGAACAAGGCGCCCTTCTGGAACACCATCCCGCGTTCAGCGTCCGGACCTTCGACCAGATGGCCGTTCAGTTCGATCTTGCCAGATGTCGGTGCCAGAAATCCTGCAACGATGTTCAGCAACGTCGTCTTACCGCAACCCGATGGGCCAAGGACGGACATCAACTCACCTTCTTTAAGGCTGAGCGAAACATCCTGTAGAGCCTGTACCGACGAGCCGTTGGGTAAGTCAAAGCGCATGGACAAATCTACAATGTCCAGTTCAGGCATCCTGCCTCCTTCCTGCTTTCATAGCTGACGACCGGCCCGAACCGGGGCCGGTCGCATGAAATGTCCTGCGTGATTTAGTTCTGCGCAGCGGTCAGTGGCTCGGCATTGACGGCACCATCATATGAATCCAGTGCGGATTCGATGCTGCCTGCCGACACGAACACGTTGGCGACACCTTTCATGAAGTCTTGCGCGCCACCGCCCAGCCATTTCTCGGACAGCTGATCGTCGACCGACGGGAAGGTGAAGGTGGCGATTGTGGCTTCGGCATCAGCCGGGTCCATACCGGCATCTTTCGCGATCACCGGCAGCATTTCGTCTTTGCTGTCGCCCGCGTTCCACTTCGCGTTGGCATCCGCGGTTACTTTCAGGAACTTGGACAGAAGCTCCGGCTCTTCTTCGATGAAGCTTGCAGGGGCGCTGGTGACATCAAATACCAGAATGCCAATTTCTTCCTTTTCTGCACCGGTCAGAAGGATGTTGCCATGTTCGGTCATACGGCGAAGTGCGCCGCCCCAACCACAGACCATATCGAGGTTGCCCTGCGCGAAAGCTGCTGCGCCATCTGCTGGCGCCATGTCCACGATCTCCATCGAGCCGATGTCGACGCCGAAATGGCTCATCTGCGACAGGAATCCGTAATGCGCGGCAGTGCCGATCGGGACACCGACTTTCTTGCCGTTCAGCTCTCCCGCATTGGTCTTGTCGATCTCAAGAGCTTCCGCGACAACGCAGTTATCGTTATCGGAGTAGCTGACAGCCACATCGACGATCTGGATATCCTGACCGGCCGAGGTGGTCACCACGAAAGGCGGAACACCCTGGCTGACCGCGATCTGAACGTCGCCCGAGGCCATCGCTGCAGACATCGCAGTCCCGGTATCGAAGGACACCCAGTTGATCTTGACGCCAAGCTCTTCTTCGTAGGTTCCGTTCGCCTTCGCATATTGGAACGGCATCGGCCACTCCAAGAAATACGCAACCGTTATTTCATCAAGCGCTGCGGCTTGTGTGGCGGTGATGGCTGCAATCCCGGCATAGGCCGTCGTGAGCAGATATTTTTTGATCATTTTGACTATTTTCTCCCTGCTGGTTCCGTTTGTCCGATTTTTGTTAACGTGCGAACTCTGGAACAGTAAAAAAAACCATAGTCCCTGAACGTTGAATTGGTAAATCAAAATACTTGTTGCGGAAAAAGCGAAACTTTGTTTCGCTTTTGACTTATGGTCTAGAGGGTATTGGGAGCATTCAGTGACAAAAAAATCGCTCAGCCTAAGGTGGCTGGAGGTCTTCCAACTGATTTCCAAACTGGGGTCAATCCAGAAAGTGTCTGCCGAAACCGGTTTGTCAATCAGCACGGTATCCAATCATCTGCGCAGCCTCGAAAAGGCGCTGGATGTGGACCTCGTGGATCATAGCCGCCGACCGATGGGGTTGACACCTGCGGGCACGGTGTTTGCCCGGCATGTGCACGAGGGCCTGATGGCCCTCAAACGCGGCGAGGCCGAGCTACGCTCGGGCAGTTGGCAACACGCAACGGATCTGCGATTGGGCCTGATCGACGATTTCGACAGCCGGGTCGCTCCCGAGTTGTTTCGACACCTCTCGGCAAGCCTGCCACGTTGCAGCTTTCGTCACTTCACCCGCCCCAGCCACGAGATTCTCGATAAACTTCAATCCCAAAAGCTGGATGCGGGCGTTGCAACCCGACCCCCGGACCATTTTGAGGGATTAATGGAGTCTCCCCTGCTTCGTGATCCCTTCATCATCATTTTGCCGCCCTCGTATGAGGGGCCGGTCGAGGATTTGACCAGATCGGATAACACGTTGCCGCTATTGCGCTACTCGCGGGATCACACCATCGGCAAACTCATCGAGATTCAGTTGACCCGCAGCAAGATCAACCTGCCCAACCGGTTCGAACTTGAATGCAACCAATCCATTATCGGGCTTGTCGCCGGTGGCAGCGGCTGGACGATCACGACGGCCGCCAGCTATTATCGCGCGCGTCGCTTTCATGAAAACACCCGCGCCCTGCCATTTCCCGGCAAAAGCTTTGCACGCACGGTGTCCCTGTTCACGACCAACGTCTATCCGTCGACCACCACACGACTGATCCATAACACGTTGCAAAATCTGATCCGTCAGCATGTAACCGAGCCAATGATATCGCGCTTTCCCTGGCTGAATGACGACTTCCGAACCATTCCGGCACCGCCTGAATGAGCCGCCACCCTCGCCGCGCGCAATATCGAAGTTATCTTCCGGCTTTTTCGAAACCGATGGCAGGGCGCTTGACCGAGAGGGTCCGAACGCGGTGATTAGGCTTGACCGTGCGGCTTGATCTCAGGTGGCACACAAAAACCCGAAACCCACCCAGCAGCCCGCGTCGTGCCTTGGCTGGCATAGCACGCCGGTTCAGAACCTTATGCCGGGTCCAGTTCAGGACAGCTTGATGCATCTTTCTCGTTTTCCCCGCGTTTTTCTCGCCCATCTGCCGACACCGCTTGAACGGATGGACCGCCTGTCTGACGCACTGGGCGTCGATCTGTGGATCAAGCGGGACGACTGCACCGGCATGTCGACGGGCGGTAACAAGACCCGCAAACTGGAGTTTCTGTTCGGCGAGGCATTGGAACAGGGCGCGGACATGGTGATGACACAAGGTGCAACCCAGTCGAACCATGCGCGTCAAACGGCTGCTTTCGCCGCTCGATTGGGTTTGAAATGCCACATCCTGCTGGAAGACCGCACCAGCTACAACAACGCAAATTACAACACTAACGGCAACGTCCTGCTGGACCACCTGCACGGCGCGACGACCGAAAAATTTCCCGGCGGCCACGACATGCCGGCCGAGATGGAGCGCGCAGCGGAAAAGAAGCGGGAAGAAGGTTACAAAGTCTATGTTATCCCCGGCGGCGGTTCCAACCCGACCGGTGCATTGGGGTACGTAAACTGCGCGTTGGAGCTTGTCACCCAGGCCAACAACGCCGACCTCAAGATCGATCGTGTGGTTCATGCCACCGGATCTTCGGGCACGCAGGCTGGTCTGGTCACAGGGCTATGCGCCATGAACACCGGCATTCCGGTGCTTGGCATCGGCACCCGCGCCCCGCAACCCAAGCAAGAGCAGATGGTTTATGATCTGGCCTGCAGAACCGCCGAAAAACTCGGCTGCCCGGACGTGGTGCAGCGTGAAAATGTGATGGCCAACACCGACTATGTGGGCGAAGGCTATGGCCTGCCCACCGAGAGTGGGATTGAGGCAATCCGTATGTTTGCCGAGCTTGAAGGCATCCTGCTCGACCCGGTCTATTCCGCAAAAGGTGCCGCAGGTCTGATCGATCTGGCACGCAAGGGCACGTTCAAGGATGAACGCGTGGTATTCCTCCATACCGGGGGCTCAGTCGGCCTGTTCGGCTATGATTTTGCCTTCGATCACGCGGATCGCTGGGTCAGCCTGTAAAGGTCGGTGGTGATTACCAGCAATCGGGTCTTTGAATGAAACCGCGTGTTACAGGCATACTGGGCGGAATGGGCCCCGAGGCAACAATCCTGTTGCAGCAGCGCGTGCTGGCTACGGTACAAGCGACGGATGACGCCGATCACCTGCCGCTGTTGATCGACATGAACCCTCAGGTGCCTTCGCGCATCGCACATCTGATTGATGGAACCGGGGCCGATCCGGGGCCGGTCCTAGCCGACATGGCCCGCAAGCTTGAACAATCGGGGGCAAGCGCATTGGCGATGCCGTGCAACACCGCCCATCACTACGCCGTGCAGATTGAGCAGGCAGTGGCTATCCCCTTCCTGAACATGGTGAATCTGTCTGTCGAGAAAGCAGCCAATGACCTGCCTTCCAGCAGTCGCGTGGGTATCCTCTCTTCGCCAGCGCTGCGCAAGGTCGGCGTGTTCGACGCTCCGCTGAAGCGGGTCGGATTTGCCGCGCTGTGGCCAAAGAATGAAGACAAGATGCTCGGCGCTATCCGGCGGATCAAGGCGGATGGACCAACCGACGAAACGCTCGAGGTCTTGTCTTCCGCAGCCGAGGAACTCTCGAACCGGGGTGCGGAGCTTTTGTTTGTAGCCTGTTCCGAATTCTCCCTACTCACCCGCGATCTGCCCCAAACCGTCCCAATCATCGATACGGTTGATGTTCTGGCTGACGCCATCCACACCCACTCTCTGACGCGTTGAGGTTTCCCATGGCCGTCACCTATCTGAAAACTGCCCACCCCCGCCCCGAGGCTGAAAACTCGGATATCCGCGACATCGTGGCGATCATGCTCTCCAACATCGAACGCGAGGGCGAAGACGCTGTTCGGCGCTATGCCGAGCAACTCGACCGCTGGAGCGGAGATTTCGTGTTGTCCGATGAAGAGCGCAAAGCCGCTTGTGATCGTGTCCCCGAGCAAGTCAAGGACGACATCCGTTTCGCACATGCCAATATCCGCCGATTTGCCGAGGCGCAGATGTCAACGGTGCGCGACTGCGAGGTCGAGGTGATGCCGGGCCTGATCGCGGGCCAGAAGCAAATCCCGGTCTCAAGTGCAGGATGCTACGTTCCCGGTGGACGATACAGCCACATCGCCAGCGCATTGATGACGATAACAACGGCCAAAGTGGCTGGCGTTGCCCATATAACCGCAGTCTCTCCGCCGCGTCCTGGCTCCGGCATTCCCGATGCCATCGTGTATGCGATGGATCTCAGCGGTGCGGACCTGATCCTGAATCTGGGCGGTGTTCAGGGGATTGCTGCGATGGCCCATGGCCTGTTCGGAGCGCCCCCGGCGGACATTCTGGTCGGACCCGGCAATTCCTATGTGGCCGAAGCGAAGCGTATGCTGTTTGGCAAGGTCGGCATCGACATGTTTGCAGGGCCAACGGATTCCCTTGTCATCGCGGATCATACCGCATCGATCGAGACCGTCGCCTGGGATCTGGTCAGTCAGGCCGAGCACGGAACCGACAGCCCGGTCTGGCTGGTCAGCACCGACAAGGCGCTTGCACAGGGGGTTATCGCGCGTGCCGATGCCTTGATCGACAGCCTTCCTGAGCCGAACGCCAGCACAGCACGCACCGCATGGCGCGACCGGGCTGAAATCATTCTCTGCGACAGCCGTGAAGAGGCCGCAAAGGTTGCGGATGGCTACGCGCCCGAACATTTGCAGGTATTGGCTGCGGATCTGGATTGGTGGCTGGACCGGCTGTCGGCCTATGGATCACTGTTTCTGGGCGCCGAGACAACGGTGCCCTTCGGCGACAAGACGTCCGGGCCAAACCATGTTCTGCCCACCAGTGGCGCCGCGCGATACACCGGTGGGCTATCTGTGCACAAGTTCACCAAAACGGTGACCTGGCAGCGCTGCACGTCACAAGCCTCGCACGAGCTTGCTGAACGCACCGCAAGGATCAGCCGGATGGAAGGCATGGAAGGTCATGCGCGGGCAGCTGAGATGCGGCTACTTAAGGTTTGCTAGGCTCAGGCATCGTTGACATGGCTGAATTCCCCGCCCAGGCTGTTTCACATGCTGCGCAAGGCGCAACTTGTTTGGCGACTAGACGCGCGGTTGGCGAGGTTGAGACCACGTCCGCCCACACCCAGTTCCTAACGTGAATTGAGTTACGGAATCAGGGAAGTGAATTCTGCGGGTAGGCCGTCATTCGCATTTCAGAGAATCCAGATCAATATCGTAGACAAAGTATTCCGGGTGACGCTCAATAGTGTGCAAAGTATCAGTCTTGAGTTGATTGAGATGAGATTCCATACATTCGGCCGCCTCAACGGCATCGCCCCGCTCAATGGCATCTGCAATCCCTTCATGCTCGCTCACAACCTGCTGCATACGGTCAGCAACAGGTAAGACCATATGACGGAAGCGGTCCGTCGGGGTTTTGACCTGCAGAACAAGCTTCCAAAGCCCCGGATAACCGCTGATCGCCGCAATCTCGGCGTGAAAGGCGCTGTCGGTTTTGTCGAATTCTGCTTGAGAGCCTGAAGCCGCTGCCTCGCGACCTTCTTCGATTATTGCCCTCAGACGCAGGATTTTCGCCGGACTCGCCAGTTTAGCAGCCCGAGCGACCAGATCGCACTCGATCGCGCGGCGTGCGACCAACGCCTCGGGCAGAGCCGACAACGGAATTCGGGCCACAAATGTTCCTGATTTCGGAAGGACCTCAACCAGCATTTCCCTGGCCAATCGTAACACCGCCTCACGGACTGGCGTGCGCGAGGCGTCAAAGCGTGTCGCAATCTCGCGCTCCAGTATCGGAGTGCCGGGCTTAAGGACCAATTGTGTTATTTCGTGATGCAGCTGTTCATAAATCTGATCAGCCAATGTCTGCCTACCGCTCGGATCGAAATGCCCCAGACCTTTTGGCCCGGTATTCGCCGCACGCTTGCGCCTGGGGTTTTCGTCCGAAGGTGACATGATTGCCTTTAGTGACCTCTTGCCCTGAAACCCGGTCTCTGGTGATCCGGCCATGATCTCTCAACTTGATTATCTGGTATGCAAGATATACTAGTTATAAAATTCGACAACCCTGAACGGCCACTCACTCGACCGATGCGCCGGCTGACGCAACCGCTACGCCTCATTCAACAGACGGAAGATCACGAAAGGAACGATATGAGTTACGAACTGTCGCTCTCCGGTAAGACCGCTTTGATAACCGCTGCTGGCCAGGGCATAGGTCGCGCCAGTGCCGAAGCATTCGCACGCGCAGGTGCAAGAGTGTTTGCCAGTGATATTAATGACGCCGCATTGAAGGAATTGGACCAGATCAGCGGCATAACAGCGGTCAAACTAGATGCCACAGATGCTGCAAACATTGCCGCAGTCCTGAATGAGACCGGTCCGCTGGACGTACTTTTCAACTGTGCCGGGTTTGTACATGCGGGCAGTATTCTTGACTGTCCCGAAGAAGATTGGGATTTCGCTTTTTCACTGAATGCAAAGGCACAATACCGGCTCTGCAAAGCGGCGCTCCCGGCGATGCTGGCAAACGGCGGCGGGTCAATCATAAACATGTCGTCGGTTGCCTCTTCGATCAAAGGCGTCCCCAACCGGTTTGCCTATTGCGCATCCAAGGCGGCAGTCATTGGCCTGACCAAATCCATCGCTGCCGATTTTGTGGCGCAAGGCATCCGTTGCAACGCGATCTGCCCAGGTACTGTCGACAGCCCAAGTCTGCATGATCGGCTGCGCGCCACCGGAGACTATGAACAGGCAATGAAGGATTTCATCGCCCGGCAACCAATGGGACGTGTAGGCGACGCTGACGAAATCGCGGCGCTTGCGCTTTACCTTGCCTCTGATGCCAGCGGATTCACGACCGGGCAAACTCATATCATTGATGGCGGCTGGGCCAACTGAACAGGAGAACACCATGAAACTATTGCGGTACGGCCCGAAAGGTCAGGAAAAACCGGGCATCATCGATAATGAAGGCAAGGTCCGCGACCTCTCGGCGCATGTAAATGACATCGGCGGTGAAACGCTGGGCGATGCGGGTCTCGCAAAGATCGCCGCTCTGGATCTTTCGACCCTGCCCGAAGTTACGGTTGACCGCTATGGCCCCTGCGTCAGCGGTGTGGGCAAGTTCATCTGTATTGGGTTGAACTACTCCGACCACGCTGCCGAGAGCGGGCTGGCTGTACCGTCCGAGCCCGTGATCTTCGCCAAGGCCACCAGCGCGATTTGCGGGCCAAATGACGATATCGAGATTCCGCGCGGATCAACCGCCACCGATTGGGAAGTCGAACTGGGCGTCGTCATCGGCAAAGAGGCCAAATATATCGACGAAGCAGACGCATTTGATTACGTGGCCGGATATTGCGTGATCAACGACATTTCGGAACGGGATTTCCAGATCCGGCATGAAGGCCAGTGGACTAAAGGCAAATCCGCCGACACGTTCGGCCCGATCGGACCGTGGCTGGTTACACGGGACGAGGTGCCCAACCCGCAGTCGCTGGGCATGTATCTGGATGTCAACGGCCAACGCATGCAGGACGGAAACACCGATACCATGGTCTACGGAGTGGCACATATCGTGGCCTACCTGTCCAAATTCATGTCGCTGCAGCCAGGCGACGTGATCTCGACCGGAACCCCTCCTGGCGTCGGTATGGGTATGAAACCCGAGCCGGTATACCTCCGGGCCGGTGACAAGATGCAACTTGGAATTGATGGATTGGGTAAGCAGGTTCAAACCGTAGTTCAGGGCTGATCACCAAACGATCCGGACGCACGGCTGCGCCAGTATTGCATCATGCAGGGGAGGCGAACGGTGAGGTATAGGAATCCGCTTCTCAACATGTTCGATGCCATCCATGCCTCTGCGGACCCGATGCAGGCTGTCTCACAGAATTTACCTCCGTGACCGGACGGGCAGTTCATCGTCGCCGGCGTGGGCAAGGCATCAGCCCGCGCGGCCCACGCTGTCGAGACCGAATGGAGCCCTTGCGAAGGTATCATGATCGTTCCCCGTGGCCAGCAACGCACTGTGAACGCATTCATCCTGGGCCGGACTCTGTTGGAGCACAAGCGGCGCCCCATATCCCCTCAATAGTCTCGTCGGTGGATGGAGGCGATTTTTCTCTGCTCGACATCAGAAGGGGTTCAACGCAGTTATCGGTTCCCGCCCCGAACCTGACACTCGCCAACAAGCAGGCACTCAACCAGGCGCTTCCGGCCAGCAGAGTCGGAGATCTATGAAATAAACACCGCGCGCAAACATGCGTCTGGTTTCAGGATAAAAACTAGCACGCGCCGCAACCCCTGTGCAGGGTCTGTCACTGGTGATCTCGGACGGGACGGCGATGATCCAGCCGATAGTACACCCGACGCCATTTTTGACCGACCCCTCCAGCGCCGCACAGACCCTCGCCATCATTGAGCGATTTGATATGGACCTGCCCGACCTACACCAATGTCCGTGACCTGAGGATCATTCTTGTAGAGACCGCCGACAAGACATGAGTTGTAATATGATCGCGACAGCCGGGGCCGATGCGCTGGCGTGCGCCAAGGTACTGATAGCCGCTGGCCCGATCACTCAGGGCAGCGGAAAACCTCTCGTCAACACAGGGCCCGCTGACCACATGCGCCGAGACCGAATGGCGGAATGCGATGAAAAGGGTTTATCGCTTCAATTGGCTCGCAAAGGACAACCATAGCGCCTGCGTTATTCCATTAGAAAGACCTGCTCCATCATCGACCACTGTTCACCCGTGCTCCGGGTTGCCAGCGGCTCCTGACAAGGATCGGTCAGTGCCCACCACTCCTGCGTTTTCGGATCTTTCGCCATTTCAGCCATATCACGCTTGAAATCCGTGCCGTGATATTCCCAGTACCCAAACAGAATGTTTTCCGGTTCGCGAAGGAAAATCGAGTAGTTGCGGATATTGCTGCGTCTGATCTGCGCCAGAACATCCGGCCAGGCGTCCGCGTGTAAGCATTTGTATTCCTGTATTTTTTCTGGGCGAATACCGATTATCATACCCATACGCTGCATCATGCGGCCTCCCGAATATCATGCTGGACAACTACCATTCTTGCAATCGCATCCAGGTCCCAGTCGATGCCGAGGCCCGGGTCATTCGACGGCACGCCCTTGCCATCCACAACCTGCATACCGCTGCGCGTTACGCTTTCCAGCTGTGGGATATATTCCAGCCATTTCGCATTCGGCACTGCGCAGATCAGCGGCAGGTGAAGCTCCATCAGGAAATGCGGGCAAACGGCAACGTTGAAACACTCGGCCATATGGGCGACCTTGAGCCATGGTGTGATCCCACCCACACGCGCCACATCCACCTGAACGATCGAAGCGGCGCCCAGTTGCAGGTAATCTTTGAACTGGCTAGGCGAGTACATGCTTTCACCGACCGCGATCGGCACCCCGGAATGGTGGGACAGCTCCACATGCGCCCCGATATCGTCGGCCGGCATCGGCTCTTCAAACCATGCGATATCCAACTCGTCCAACATCCCGGCAGCACGGATCGCCTGCGACAGGTCATAGCTCTGATTGGCGTCGGTCATGATCTCGTACTCATCACCCACGGCGTCACGCACTGCGGCAAGCCGCCGCCGGTCCAGAGCGATGTGTTCAGACCCGATCTTGATCTTGGACCCTTTGAAACCCTGCTCTTTGGCCTCAAGCGCGTTCTCAACCAGTTGCTCCTCCGAGAAATACATCCAGCCGCCCTCGGTCGTGTAGAGGCGAATGCTATCGCGCACACCGCCCGCAGCCTTCCAAAGTGGCTGGTTGTTCTTGCGGCAATTCAAATCCCAGAGCGCGGTATCAATCGCCGCCAGCGCCAGAGAGGTGATTGCGCCCACAGCTGTTGCATGGGTCAGAAAAAGCAGATCGCGCCAAATCTGTTCATAGCGTGACGGATCTTTGCCGATCAGGGCCGGGGCCAGCGTCCTTTCCAGCAGCGACACAACCGCCGGACCGCCAGTGCCGATCGTGTAGGTATAGCCGGTGCCCACCGCGCCGTCGCTGTCGTGCACAATGACTATGGGCGTTTCCTGACTGACAAAACTCTGGATGGCATCAGTGCGAGTGATCTTGGGAACCAAATCGATCATCTTTATTTCCACGCGGGTGATTGTCGCCATATCAATTACTCCGGATTGCGTTGGTGGAGTCGGCGTCAAAAACATGCGCCTTGCCCAGCGTCAGGCGAAACGTCATCCGTTCACCGGGAGAAACCGGGCGGGGGTTCAGCATCTTACCCTGCACCTCGATTCCGGCCAGTTCGGCGAACAGCAACGTCTCTGTTCCCAGCGGCTCGGACAGGCTGACCGCCAGATCTAACTCAGCCGCCTCCCCGTCCTCAAAGACCCCATGCCCAACCGGGCTGAGATTGTCGGCACGGAACCCCAGCTGCACTTTCTGGCCGACGCTGACACCCGCTCGGGCGGCTGACGGGACAGGGATTTCTTGACCATCCGTCAAGCGGATCATGCCCGCATTGGTCACTTCACCATCTACCAGATTCATCGGCGGTGAGCCGATGAAGGTCGCGACAAAGGTATTGACCGGCGCGTTAAACAGCTCCAACGGCGTGCCGACCTGAACGATGTGTCCGTCGCGCATCAGAACGATACGGTCGGCGAGTGTCATAGCCTCGACCTGATCATGGGTGACGTAGATGATCGTATTTCCAACCTTCTGGTGCAGCTTCTTGATCTCGACCCGCATCTGGGTACGCAGCTTGGCATCTAGGTTGGACAAAGGTTCGTCAAACAGGAAGACATCCGGGTGGCGGACGATGGCACGGCCCATCGCCACGCGTTGGCGCTGTCCTCCTGACAGCGCCGCCGGTTTCCGATCCATCAGATCTTCAAGCCCCAGAATGACGGCGGCCTCGCGCACCGCCTGGTCGATCTCGGCCTGCGGACGCTTGGCGATCTTCAGGGAGAACCCCAGATTTTCGCGTACGTCCATATGCGGGTATAACGCATAGTTCTGGAACACCATCGAGATATTGCGTTCACGCGGTGGCAGGTCGTTCACCACCCGACCGCCGATGGCCACCTCGCCGTCGGTGATATCTTCGAGCCCGGCAATCATGCGCAATGTCGTGGACTTGCCGCAGCCCGAGGGCCCGACAAGCACCACAAATTCACCATCGGCGATATCCAGGCTGATGCCATGCACCGCCTGCTGCGCGCCATAGCGTTTTACCACGTTGTTCAGAGTAACTTCGGTCATGATCTATCCTTTGACGCCGCCGAAGGTCAGGCCGGCAATCAGGTGTTTCTGTACGATGAAAGTCAGGATCAACGCTGGCAGGATCATCAGAACCGCTAACGCGCACATTCCGCCCCAATTGATCGTGAACTCTGCCGTAAAATCGAGCAGCCCCACAGGCATGGTTTTGGAGCCGACAGAACGCGTCAGCTGGGATGCCAGCGCAAATTCGTTCCACGAGGTCAAAAATGCAAAAATCGCCGCCGACGCGATACCGGATCGTGCCACCGGGAATTCGACACGCCAGAATGCCTGCCAGCGGGTACAGCCATCAATTTCCGCCGCCTCGTGCAGCTCTTTTGGAATTTGCCGGAAGAAACCATCTGTCAGCCAGATGGTAAAGGGCACATTCATCGCGACATAGGCAAGGATCAATCCGAAATGAGTGTCTATGATGCCCAACCGGGCAAAGACGATAAACAACGGCAGTGATAGCGCCACCCCAGGTACGGCCCGAAACAGCATCAAACCGACGAAGTAACCGGATTTCCCTTTGAAGCGATATCGCGCAAACGCATAACCGCCTGACATTCCAATGAGGATAGCAACAAAGGTTGAGACGACCGATACAACGATCGAATTCCAGAGATAGGAAAAGACCGGAACGCCCCCTTCGCCTGCGCCGCCAAACATTGCGCGATAGTGATCCAGCGTAAAACTTGGGTTCCACACAGGTGGCTTTGCCATGATTTCCACGGTTGGCCGGAACGAATTCAGGACAATCCACAAACCCGGAATGCAGATCACAGCCATCACAAGAAATAGCCCCAGGAAATGCAGTACCTTCAGCAGGCGACGACGGTTACGGTGGGTCTTGTTACGGTCCATCGTACTATCCTGTCATGCCAAGCTGCGCTCGCGCAGCACTTAGCTTTTTGAAAAAATACACGGTGAATGCGATCGACAGCAGGATCGAGACGTATCCCATCGCATTGGCGAGGCCCATCTTGGCATCCACATATCCAGTGCGCGCCATCAAGGTCCAAATCAACTCGGTTCGGCGCGCTGGCCCGCCTCCGGTCATGATTTGAACGATGTCATAGGCTCTGGCCACATCCAGTGAACGGATGGTCATGGCGATAAATATGAACGGCATCAGGAACGGCAACGTGATGTGGCGAAAACTCTGCCAAGGGGTGCAGCCATCGACCTTTGCAGCCTCGAGCGGGTCGCGTGGCATCGCAAACAACCCGGCGAGAATGAGAATGGCAAAAACCGAAGTGCTCATCCAGATTTCGGCAAACAGGATCGAAAACAACGCCAGTTTGCCGTCAACGAGCCATGGTAAGGCCGCGTCGGAAAGACCTGTTGATTGCAAAACATTGTTCACCAGCCCGACATTGTCGTTGAAGATGAACTTGAACTGGAACCCGACCAGAATGGGTGAAAACATCATCGGGAACATCAGGATCGTGCGCAATGTACGCTGACCCCAGGTGACTTTGTTGACCAGCAACGCAATGCCCAAACCCAGAAGCATCTCTAGATTCAGCGCTATGGTCAAAACCAGTACGGTACGTCCGAATGCCGCCCAGAACTTCCAGTCTTCGAGAATGCGCTCATAGTTCCGGAACCCGATCCACTTCCATAACGTTGAGGGCCGGGTCAGCTTATAGGGCGTGAAGCTGGAATAGAGCGAAAAGATCAGCGGTATCAGAACCACAGCCGCAATTATGATTATTGCAGGCAACAGCAACAGAAACCACTCGGGCAGACGGCGGCGCATAGAATTTCCTCGTGCGATACTGGTCTGAAATTTTGCCCCGGGCAGGTCGGTCAAACCCACCCGGGACGGGGAGTGGTAGTGTTAATAATGCCCGGCGTCCTGCATCATCTCGTCGACCTCGGCAGCGGCATCGTTCAAGGCATCCTCGACGCTTTTGTCACCGACAATGGCAGCCTGAAGCTCGGGAAATACGATATTTGTGCTTTCCACCCATTCCGCAATCGGCGGCACGGCAAACGCGTATTTTGCCCCTTCAGCAAAGGCGGCCAAAGCTTCGGCACGAAACGCATCGTCACCTGAATTTGCTGCGGCCAGATTTGCCTCCCATACCGCGCTGCGTGTTGGCAGCGACCCGCCGGCGCTTTCGGCCAACTGACTTTCTTCACTGGTCAGAAAACGCACAAGCGACGCAGCAGCCTCTTTGTTTTCGCAATCGGAGGTGACGGAAAAGCCATGGTGCCCTGACCAACCCGTGCGTGTGACACTGCCCATCGGCTGAACGGCAACACCCACGTTGCCTGCTGCCTTGGATGATTCAGGATCATTGAAAAAGCCTGCCCAACCCGGCCAGTCCAGATTCAGCGCAACCGTTCCGGAAGCGAACCCCTGACCAAGATCATCCCAGACGTAGCTGGTCGTACCTGCCGGAACGGCCTGCGCTTCGTATAGATCAACGAACCATTGGAGAGCTCGTTGGCCGGCGTCCGAATTAAAAGCAGGGCGCAGATCATCAGCCAGATATTGCCCGCCCTCGGCGACCAACAACTCATAAAACCGACCGACAATCGCCTCATCCTTGCCAGCATATTGCGTGCCATAGAAATTTGGTGGATCCGCAAAGAAGATCGCCTGATCCTTCACCTGATCCCATGTCTCGGGTACGGCCAGCGGATAGCCATACTCAGCTTCAAAGGCTTTCGCCTTTTCTTCGTCTTCGTAGTTTGACTTGAGGTAATAAAGAACCGACACGTCAAACTGCGCCCGAGGCAACATCAACAACTCGCCGTTAACGGTCGACGCCTTGATATTGCCGGGGACGAACTCGGCAATCTCATCCGCTGGCACGAGTTCGTTGAGATCGACGTAAAGCCCTTCATACTGCGGCGCAAAGGACGAGTGGTTTGAACCAACACACCAAGACGTGGTTCCTGCCGCCATATCAGATTTGATTTCCTTATCGATCTCAAAGTGGCTTTTCTTCGATATGATATTAACCTTGCCGCCGGTCGCAGCTTCCCAGTCAGCGATGCGCCCATAAAGACCCTCGTATTGCTGACCGCCAATCAACTTGGCGTCGATCGTGACCCCGGGAAAGCTGCCGTAATCCGCCGCCGACACCGATTCGACCGAAGAAACAAGCGCGGTACACGCAACCAACGCCCTGAAAATACTGTATTTCATAACTTCTCCTCCCTTGACGGGGTCATTTTTTCGACGCCCGACGCTCCTCGCGTATTTATTTGTAAATCATTTATTCGAGTTTAAATCAATCCTTGACTGGCCCTGCCGGGGGCCGATAAAACTCGGATCAGCCGAATGGACAGGACACCGCCATGCCCACTGACCCCGAAACCAAGTATCGCGCGCCAGCGTTGGAAAAGGGGCTCGATATCATTGAACTTTTGTCTGACAGCCATGATGAGATGTCACAGAGTGAAATCGCGCGAGCGCTCGACCGCTCACAAAGCGAAATCTACCGGATGCTGTCGACGCTTGTGCGGCGCGGCTATGTATCGCGCACCAGCGGTGATCGGTACTCGCTGAGCCTCAAGCTGTTTTCGACCGCGCAACGTTACTCACCGATCAACCGCCTGTTGGAAGTTGCAACTCCCAAGATGCGGCGGGCCTCACGCAAGGTCTGGCAGTCGTGCCATTTGGGAATGGAGGCCGGGGGCTCGATTGTTATTGTCTCGTCCGTGGAAAGCCCCGGGAATTGGGGGCTGGCCATCCGCACGGGCTCGGTTATCGGGCTGTGCAACACTGGCACGGGCCGTGTACTTGCGGCCTTTCGCAGCGAAGAAGAACTGCAACAGCTGATCACCACTCATACGCCAGCCGTCGGCGAACCCGAATTTGACGAGCCAGTGTTTCGCGCAGAACTTCAGAAAATTCGGGAACTTGGGTATTATAAGGCGAAGTCGGAAACCACACTTGGCGTCACCAACCTGAGTTTTCCTATCTTCCATCCCTCCGGTGAAATTGTCGCTGTGCTCAGCTGCCCATTTCTTGAACGCGTGGACGCCATGCGCACCGCAAATCTGGAAGAGACCGAGCAGGCCTATCGCCAACTCGCCGACGACCTGACGGCCTATTTCCGCGGTGGGTCTCTTGACGATGAGGACATCGCCCATGACCGTCGGTAGCTTTCCAGCACGGCCCCTGGCGAGTGGCGCCCTATCGCTGCCCATTCTTGGTTTCGGCGGCGCGCCTTTGGGGGGTCTGCTACAGGCAAACGATGCCTCAGAGACCGAGGCCATGCTGCAGCAGACGCTCGAGGTCGGGTACCGTTTCTACGACACTGCCCCATTCTATGGCTTTGGCCGTTCGGAACGCATGACCGGAAATCTGCTGCGCGGGCAGGACTATATTCTTTCAACCAAGGTCGGGCGTCTGTTGCGCCCGGGCCTGCCCGACGATCCGGCAGCAATGGGATGGCCCGATCCGTTGCCGTTTCATCCGGTCTACGACTACTCATATGACGGTATCATGCGCTCGTACGAGGACAGTCGGCATCGACTGGGCCTCGACCGTATCGACATTCTTCTGGTTCATGACATCGGGGAAATGACGCATGGTGTTAAAAACAGCCTTCACTTCAACGCTCTGAGCGCAAGTGGCTATCGGGCGCTGGAAGAACTGCGCAGGACAGGTGATGTGAAGGCGATCGGCCTCGGTGTGAACGAAGTCGAAATCTGCCGTGAGGCACTGAAAATCGGCGACTGGGATCTGTTCCTGTTGGCAGGTCGCTATACGCTGTTGGAGCAGGCGCCGCTGGACGATCTGTTTCCGGAATGCGCGGCTGCCGGGACTTCGATCATCATCGGCGGCCCCTACAATTCGGGAATTCTGGTCGGCGGCGACACTTGGAATTATGACACTGCCCCGGCAGATATCGTCGCGCGCGTCCGCGCCCTGTCCGACTGCGCCGCAAAACACGACGTCCCCCTGCCCGCCGCCGCGCTGCAGTTCCCTCTGGCCCACCCACAGGTGATTTCCGTTATTCCGGGGCTGCGCAACCGATCCGAGCTGCTACAGACCCTTGAATGGGCCGCGACGGATATCCCCAAGGAATTTTGGCAGGCGCTGCAGGCTGAGGGTCTGATGCATCCACAGGCCCCGTTGCCGGACATCAACCCGTATCAGAAGGTTTGAACCATGCGTATTGACGCTCATCAGCATTTCTGGGCTCTCGCCCGAGGCGACTATAGCTGGCTAACGCCTGAATTAACTGAAATATACCGGGATTTCCTGCCCGAAGACCTGATCCCGTTATTGCATCAAACCGATATCGACGGCACCGTATTGGTACAGGCCGCGCCCAGCGTGGCAGAGACCGAGTTCATGCTGACGCTAGCCAATCAGCACGGTTTCATTAAAGGTGTGGTCGGTTGGGTCGACTTTGAACACCCAGAGGCAGTGGCGGACATTGATCGCTATAGGAAACATCCTGCCTTTGTTGGGCTGCGTCCGCTGATTCAGGACATTGCCGATCCCGATTGGATGCTGGGCGCCAACCTGAGGCCGGTGTTTGAAGCGCTGATCACACGCGACCTGACATTCGACGCCCTGACCCTGCCACAGCATCTGAAGAATCTGCACAGCTTGCTGTCGCGTTATCCTGAGATGCGAGTGGTCATTGATCACGGCTCGAAACCGGCGATCCGTGACGGTTCGATCGATGAATGGGCTACCGACATGGCGGCGTTGGCGCGCACCACGACGGCATTTTGCAAGCTCTCCGGTCTGGTGACCGAAGCCAACCCGGACTGGTCGGCAGAGACTCTGCGCCCTTATGTCGACCATTTGCTGGAGACCTTTGGACCAAACCGTTTGCTTTGGGGCAGCGATTGGCCGGTATGTACCTTGGCCAGTAGCTATCAGCGTTGGGTCGACGTAACTGAGGAACTACTGGCAGAGCTGAATAGCCGACAACGAGCGGCGGTCCTCGGGGGCAACGCGGCCCGCGCCTACAAGCTGCGAGACTGATATGGCCCAAACTCCTCAGACCATCAGACTGAACGACAGCGACAATGTGGTAGTCGCGTTAACTGATCTGGAAAGCGGTGTAAGCCCGGACGATACCGGAGTAACTCTGACCACAGCAGTTGCGCGCGGCCACAAGATTGCCAGCCGCGCCATTGCCAAGGGCGACAACGTATTGCGATATGGACAGATTATCGGACAGGCGACCCGCGATATCGCGCCCGGTGATCACGTGCATTCACATAATCTGGGCATGGGCGCGCATCAGCAGGATTATGGATTCGCCAGCAAGTCCCATCCTCTGCCCCCAATCGACGAGGGCAAGACCTTTCAGGGGTACCACCGGATGGATGGCCGCGTTGGGACGCGTAACTACATCGGCATACTGACGTCGGTGAATTGCTCGGGCTCAGTGGCTCGTTTCATTGCCGAGGCTGCAAACAAATCGGGATTGCTCGATGCCTACCCCAATATCGACGGGGTCGTCCCTGTCGTACATGGCACCGGTTGCGGCATGTCCAGTAAGGACGAGGGTTACGCCGCCCTCCACCGTACCTTGTCTGGCTATGCCCAACACCCGAATTTCGGGGGCATTCTTCTGGTCGGGCTGGGATGTGAAGTTATGCAGCTAGCAGATCTGGTTGGTGGCCGCCCGATCCGGGCGGATGGTGCTCTACGCTATATGACCATCCAGCACGAGGGAGGCACGCGCAAGACCATAGAAAAAGGTCTGACCGAGCTTGAAGGCATCGCCGCGTTGGCCAATCAGGCGACACGCCAAATCGCGCCCGTCAGCGCCCTGACGGTTGGGATGCAATGCGGTGGCTCGGACGGGTATTCAGGCATCACCGCGAATCCGGCTCTCGGGCATGCCTCGGATCTGCTGGTACGCCAGGGCGGCACGACCATTCTGTCAGAGACCTCGGAAATCTATGGGGCCGAGCACTTGCTGACCCATCGCGCAGAAACCGCCGAGATCGGCAAGCGCCTTATCGACCGGATCAGATGGTGGGAGGACTACACCGCCCGAAATGGTGGCGAGATGGACAACAACCCCAGCCCAGGCAACAAAAGGGGCGGGTTGACCACGATCCTCGAGAAATCACTGGGCGCGGTTGCAAAAAGCGGAACCGCCCCGTTGCGGGAAGTTTACTTGTATGGCGAGAAGATTTCCAAGGCCGGTTTCGTGTTTATGGACAGTCCGGGCTATGATCCATGCTCGGTCACCGGGCAGGTCGCTTCGGGCGCGAACCTTATCGTTTTCACCACTGGACGTGGATCGGTATCGGGTTACCAGCCAACCCCTTGCATAAAAATCGCGACCAACTCCGAAATGTACGTTCGTCTGTCCGAGGATATGGACCTGAATTGCGGTGACATCATCACCGACGGTGTTTCGATTCAGGAAAAGGGCGAAGAACTTCTGGACCTGATGATCCATGTCGCCTCGGGCACCCCGACCAAAAGCGAAAGCTTAGGCTTTGGCGGGGTAGAGTTCGTCCCCTGGCAGATCGGCGCCGTGATGTAGGGTAACCGGTTACTGTCGATTCCGTTCGTGAAGGGAAGAGCTAACACCCTCCTCTGAGTGTTTCGGCCCGACGGACTGTTTTTAGCTTCTCCACTCAAGCAGGCGAAACTACGCATCTCGGCATGGATGCGACAAAATAGGAGTTCGCATCCTGTCGCGATCCGCCGCACGCTACGTATCTGGCTGTGCAGGTCGGTCCTCAAGAATGCCGGGATTCTTGTGATGGGCGAAACGCCTCAACTTCCATGTTTTGCCCATCGAAGGTGCAGAAACTGTTGGCCGGGATCTCTTCCCATCCGGATTTGAGGTTCAATGGTTCGGACACAACGGACCTGCCCTTCGTATCCTCAGACCAGCGATGATACACGGTGGGCACCACATCGTCCGAGGAATACCGGGCCACATACAGTCGGTGCCCGCAAGAGAACGCAACACTCATATGCAGATGCGGCGCGGACCCATGGGCTCGACTCATCGCCTCTAATTGCCCGGCCGCTCGTTCAAGCGCGGTTTTGGGATCGTCGGCAAGGCCTTCGTGCAGGGCAATCAAGAACATCGCCTCGCTATCTGTTGTCCCTTCGCGATGGTGGTACAGGTCATCGGGGATCAGCGCATTCGCGTGGCGGCGAAAATCGGAAAATCCGCCAACTTCGCCGTTATGAACGAAACTCCAATTGTCAGCGGTGAACGGATGGCAGTTCTCACGGCTGGTCGGCGCGCCGCTTGACGCGCGTATATGGCCCAGAAACAGCCCTGAAGAGACATGTTCCGCGACCGATTTCAGATTGCGGTCTGACCAGGCGGGCAGGATGTCACGAAACACACCCGGGGTTGGGCGAGCACCGTACCACGCCAAACCGACACCATCTGCATTTGTGGGCGTCACACTTTGGGTCGCGTGCAGACTCTGGTCTATGAGTGAATGCTCCGGGTGCGAGATAACCTCACTCAAATGAACCGGTTCTCCGATGTAAGCAGCCCAACGACACATTCATAATTCTCCCTGATTTCGTCAGAGGCGCCGACTGGCCTCCGCTTCTGCCCGCGGCGATCACGAACGAGATGGATAGCGCGGCGAGAAGTGTTTGGCACCATCCTAATTGTTTCGAAGGCGAACTTCTCTTTTCGCGATGTTTCTATAAGCAATTTCAATCACAAAAGCTGACACAATCATACCCGCGAGAATCCACAGATGCGGACGGGTTGCCTCGTTTTGACCAACCTGCCAGCAGAGGGCAAAGAATGCGATAGCGCAGGCGATTACGCCCGCCATCGAAATCCAGGCACGGCTTTCGGTTTCCTTGGCCAGCCGCACATTCGCGTAGTTCACGGCCAGAAAGATCAGCAAAAAGCCCGCGCTGCCCATTGTCGCAATGGCGTTCAGGGGCAGAAAATTGACGATCACCAATGCAATGGCGGCGAACAGGAACATCCCCTCCAACGGTTGGCCGCGCAGATCCCGTTCCAACTCGCGCGGCAATTCACCGGATTTTGCGATCGTGTATGTCAGGCGCCCCGCGCCATAGAAAGTCGCGTTGATTGCAGAGGATGTAGCCAACAGGGCAGCAACGGTAACGATATGCCCCCAAGGGCCCATGAAACTGCGCGCGGCATAAGAAAGAGAATAGTCAGAATGGGATTCAATCCGCGGAAAGGAAAGATGCCCAAGAACCACAAACGTGATCAACACATACAGAACGATGGCGATCAGCACGCCGCCAATATAGGCAATTGGGAGCGCCCGTTTCGGGTTCTTGATATCTTTGCTGGCGTTCGCGATTAACTCGAAACCTTCGTAGTTCAGGAAAATTACCATAGCTCCGGCGACCAGCTCGAAAGGTGGTACATATTCCGAAGCGCTCATCCTGCTCCAATCCATCGGCATCGCAAGACCGATGGCGATGAAGATAAGCAAAAGAACCATTTTGCTGGCGTTAAATGCATTCTCGGACCGGATCACCAACGCAGCACCGAAAATATTGACGACAACAAGCGCAACTAGCAGGCCACTGGCCAGCAGCCTTGTATAAAAGCCCGTGTCGAATTCGATGAAAATGGAACTTGCGTAGCTGCCAAACGCATAGGCGTAAACGGCAAGCAAAACCATGTAGCTCATGGACAGAAGAATATTCAATGCACCGGAAAACACTCCGACGCCATATCCCTGGATCAGGAATTCGACGGTACCGCCTTCGCTGGGATAACGCAGAGTCATTCGCAGGTAGGAATAGCTTGTCAGAAGGGCAACAATCCCGGCGATGACAAACGCCATTGGCGCACCACCTTTGGTCAAGTGAATCGTCAGGCCCGTGACAGCAAAAATCCCGCCACCAACCATCCCCCCGATACCGATCGACAGAGCCGAAAACGTGCCGATCTTACCTTCCGTGGTGTCAGCCATGGTGTCCCTTTTTCATTTCCGCGCATAGCGGAGTGCGTTTCCGCGGCATTGCGCATTCGAGGCGGCCACCCAGAACCTGTGCAACGCCTGCAGACTTGTTGCGGCCATCATTGGTAGCAGTAGCAATGAATAGGGATGTGCCGCAATCTCAGACCTCAAGTTAATGAAATTTCCTGTTCAGTACTTAATAGCTCGCAGAAGAAGAACGAGCAGGCCTCTATATGATTTCGTTATAAGAAGCGCACCTCCTGTAGAAAGTGGTCCTGCACGCTGTTTAACCTTAACTTAAGTAGATGATGGTGCCCTAACCCGATTTAATACAGATCATAGCTGAACGCGTGATGCGAGCTGGAAACACGAGGCTCAACAGGCGGGATTCGAGATACACGCCGGTAGCCGCGGCAAGGGCAGTACCAACGCAGCGGATTCGAGACACAAACACACGAGGAATTACACACGCATCTTAGCAAAACAACCCGGGCTGAAATCTTGCTTCACGCCGGCCAAAAAACTATCCAACCGCATTCGTGAAAGCACTCAAATACGATTGCGCCCGCGTCAACCCGCTGCCCGACGCCAAAACCGCGTTGTTATTGATAGGAGATTCGATCAAAAATTATAACGGCAGCCATTCACGCAGCGGCCTGAAATGCGGACCTTAACACGGCTTGTCCCAATCCGTCAGGGCCGACCACAAGTTTTTTAGACACGAGGATTCTCAGCCACCAAACACCCAGATTTGTCAATCTTGCTGTTAGAGTCACGATATCGAAAGCCGCACCGAACTCCCCTGATAAGTTCTTTCAGCTACCGGCGTGGAATCGAGTATCGCCGTGCTAGGATGGCCCTTAAAATCCTTAACGTATCTATGCTCTACCCATTCAAAAAACGCTGATCTATCAGCTCAACCTTGGCACAGGCTCAGGAGTACTCGACACTACCGCAGTCTTTGCATTCAATGCATAGGTTGCGCTCATTAGAACCGACTCTGGTCACTCCAATGTTGGCAACGCAGCCACGCGTGATCTGCAAAGACCGCGCGTGGCTGATGCAAACTGTTAGATACTCCAGGCGTCAAGGTCCTGATAGATCAGGTCTGTCTCATCCCCGAATATCGAGTCCGCTTGGGCAATCACGTCATCTCGACTGATCCCCTCCAACCGGATGGATGTGTCACCATCGAAGATAACAGCCGTGCCGCCATCACTCTGCAGGATGAGATCATCAATATCCTTGAAATCACCAGAACCACTGCTGATTACCAGTTTATCAAGGCCAATTTCGAAATCGACGATCGTATCGGCGCCATCGGAACCGTTACCCGAGAACGTGAAAACATCCCCATCGGCACCACCTTTCAGGCGATCGTCACCGGTGCCACCATCAATTTGGTCGCGTCCAGTCCCACCATAGATCTTGTCTCCATGCTGCCCGCCGAGCAGCCAGTCGTTACCACTGTCACCTTTAAGCGTGTCACGACCTTCACCGCCAGCAGCATAGTCATGACCATTCTTGGTCACGATGATGTCGGCATTGGCACTGCCATAGACGATATCATCGTTCAAAGTGCTGAAGGTAAGTCCACCTTGCGCATAAATCGCATCAGGAACGTTGACCGGTCCTGCCGGTGCCTCGTCAACAACCGGTTCGTCAGGTGTCTCATCAACAACTGGCTCGTCAGGTGTTTCATCAACAACCGGCTCGTCGGGTGTCTCGTCAACAACCGGCTCGTCGGGTGTCTCGTCAACAATCGGATCAGCGGGGGTTTGACCGGCACCATCTGATACATCAGCGATATTCCAAGCATCGCCATCCCGATAAATCAGATCAGCACCATCTCCAAAGATCGATTCTGCGTGGGCGATCACATCGTCACTACTAATGCCTTCCAGCCGGATCGTTGTGCCGCCATCAGAGATAACAGCCGTGCCGCCATCATTTCTCAGTTCGATATCATCGATATCCTTGAAGCCATCTGCGCCATTGCTGATTACCAGTTTATCAAGGCCAATTTCGAAATCGACGATCGTATCGGCACCATCGGAACCGTTGCCCGAGAACGTGAAAACATCACCGTCGGCACCACCTTTCAGGCGATCGTCACCAGTGCCACCATCAATCTGGTCGCGTCCAGCCCCACCATAGATCTTGTCTCCATGCTGCCCGCTGAGAAGCCAGTCGTTACCTCTGCCGCCCTTAAGCGTATCGCGACCTTCACCGCCAGAAACATAATCATTGCCAGCTTTGGTCACGATGATGTCTGCGTCTGCACTGCCATAGACAACGTCGTCGCTCTTGGTGCTGAAGGTAAGTCCACCTTGCGCATAAATCGCATCAGGAACGTTGACCGGTCCTGCCGGTGTCTCGTCAACAACTGGATCGTCAGGTGTCTCATCAACAACCGGCTCGTCAGGTGTCTCGTCAACAAC
>NZ_JWLJ01000013.1 GCF_000813985.1 Ruegeria sp. ANG-R | reverse complement strand
GCCCCGCCCGCCCGCAGATGCAGATGCTCGCCGGGCGATTACACCTGTTATCTGCTACCCGACTGATGGGTTGCCGAAACCGAATCTCGGTCTTTATCAGGCTGCCCGGGATGGCGCGCAGAAGATTGATGAGGTTCTGGTCCCACCACGGGATGCCCGCTGTTTTGAGGTGCCGGCCGGTCATTTTTTTCGGATCACCTCGGTCGACGGGCCGCAGGTTGGCGACCTGAATATGTGGAACCTCAATGATCTGTCCGAGCGGTTCTATTCCGGTAAAACACGTGCGCTGCACGGAACACATCTGACCACGGGGGAGCGTATGTGGTCGAGCTTTCCACATATGCGCCCGATGGCGACGATTGTTGCTGATACGTTGGGGTGGTACGGGATCGATAAATTCGGTGGGTCAGTGCACGATGTTATCGGCACGCGATGCGATCCCTATACCGGCAACCTGCTGTCCGGAACCCAGTATCATCACTGTTGCCATTCGAACCTGACCCGCGCGCTGGCGGATCATCTGGGTGTTTCTTTGGCCAAGGCCGAGCCCGCCGTACATGATGTGCTGAATGTATTCATGTGCACCGGTTTCACGCGCGATACCGGGCAGTATTTCATGAAAGCATCGCCGGTTCGGCCGGGCGACTATCTTGAGTTCTTTGCCGAGATCGATCTTCTGGGGAATCTCAGCGCTTGTCCCGGCGGTGATTGCTCATCGGAGCATTCATCGGATACGGCGCCATGCTACCCCTTGCTGGTCGAAACCTTTGCGCCGGCAAAGGGTGCGCTGGCGGGATGGAACAGCCCTGCGCGCAACGGATATGATCGCACGCATGGGCGTTAGGTTCCGGAGCGGTCAGCCGGTTGGGAAGGCTGCCTGAAGCGCGATCTCGACCATGTCACCAAAGCTGCTTTCCCGGTCCGACGAGGGCAGGGCTTCGCCGGTCAGAAGATGGTCGGACACAGTCAGAACGGCCAACGCCCGGCACTTGTGACGTGCCGCCAGAATATAAAGCTCGGCGGCTTCCATTTCGACACCCAGAATACCGTGGCGAACCATTTGTTCGTTCAGGTCCGGGCGTTCGTCGTAGAAGACATCGGACGAATAAATTCCGCCGACATGGGTCGGAGTGCCTTTGACTTGCGCCGCTTGCGCTGCGGCCTGCAGCAGACCCCAATCGGCGCAGGGGGCAAAATTCATCTCTTTCATGATCCCGCGCGAGGGGGTGCTGAGCGTCGTCGAAGTCATTGCCAGAATGACATCGCGCACATTCACGCTGTCCTGCATCCCGCCACATGAGCCGATCCGGATCAGGGTTTTTGCCCCGTAATCACGGATCAATTCATTAACGTAAATCGAAAGCGATGGCATTCCCATGCCGCTGCCCTGAATTGTGACAGGGTTTCCTTTCCAGGTGCCGGTAAATCCCAACATACCGCGCACGTTATTGACCAGTTTAACGTCGTCCAGAAACGTCTCGGCTGCCCACTTCGCGCGATATGGGTCGCCGGGCAAAAGAACGGTTTCGGCAATCTCGCCTTTTTCGGCGCCAATATGAATTGTCATTTTGACAAACGCCTCCGCTCAGATCTCGAGATCGGAAATATCTGCACCGGCTTTCAGCGCGTCATGAACCCATTTCGGTTTACGGCCCCGCCCCGTCCAGGTTTGTGACGGATCGCTCGGGTTGTGGTATTTCGGGCTGGCTTTGACACCTTTTGTCGGTTTTATTCCGTCCAGCGGTAATTCCGACAAAGAAAACCCATATGCCGCCACCGCCTTTTCAGCCGCTTTCAGCGCTTCTTTCCGTTCATGTATTTCGGCAGATTTCAGCGCCTTTTCGACCCGGTTGCGCAATTCCAGAAGCTCTTTGCGCGACATTTTTTCAAGATCGATTGCCATTGTTTCTCCAGTCCGGTTAGTCCCAAGCCTGTTGCAGAGGGAAATTTTTATTCCGGTTCTATCTATTCCATTTTTGATGGGAATAGAATTGGAGATTTGGGCGAAACAATTCTTCTACTCAGCCGCGATTTCCTTTGGATCTACCAGCGTTACGATGTCACCCATAATTGCGTTCAATTCAAAGTTCTTTGGGGTGTAGATTTCGGCCACTCCCATTGATCGCAATACTGCGGCGTCCTCGTCAGGAATGATCCCGCCTACAATGACGGGAATGTCGCCGAGGCCAGCCTCGGTCAGGCGCGTCATCACGTCCTTCACCAGCGGCAGATGGCTGCCAGAGAGGATAGAGAGGCCAATAACATGTGCGCTGTTTTCCTGGGCGGCGGATACGATCTCTTCGGGCGTCAGGCGAATACCCTCATAGCTTATGTCCATTCCACAATCGCGTGCGCGGAATGCAATCTGCTCGGCTCCGTTTGAATGCCCGTCCAGGCCGGGTTTGCCCACAAGGAACTTCAGCCTGCGTCCCAGCCGATCGCTTACCGCATCGACCGCAGCGCGGAGGTCTTCCAGCCCTTCGGTTTTGTTCGACACAGACCCCGAAACGCCGGTCGGTCCGCGATAGGTGCCGTAGGCTTTGCGCATTTCCTCGGCCCATTCGCCGGTTGTGACGCCTGCCTTGGCCGCAGCGATTGAAGGTGCCATCACATTGGCGCCGGATTGCGCCGCTTCGCGCAGGGCCTGCAGCGCTGCAGCCACCGAAGCGTCATCCCGCGCTGAACGCCAGGCATTCAAGCGCCCGATCTGTTCCTGTTCGACCGCCGGATCGACGACCATGATGCCGCCATCTTCGGTCTGCAGGGGCGAGGTTTCACCTTCGGTCCACTTGTTGACACCAACAACAACGGTTTCGTTGCGTTCAATCCGGTTCAGTCGTTCGGCATTGGATTCGACCAGCCGGGATTTCATATATTCGATCGAGGCGACTGCGCCGCCCATCGACTCGAGATTGGCCAGCTCGGCCCGCGCACCGTTCTTCAGCTCTTCGACCTTGACATCGACAACCGGGTTGCCGTCGAACAGGTCACCGTATTCCAGAAGGTCGGTTTCATAGGCCAGAATCTGTTGCATTCGCATCGACCATTGCTGATCCCAGGGGCGCGGCAAGCCAAGCGCCTCATTCCACGCGGGCAGTTGCACAGCCCGCGCGCGGGCGCGTTTCGACAGAGTCACCGCCAGCATTTCGATCAGTATGCGATAAACATTGTTCTCTGGTTGCTGTTCGGTCAGCCCCAGCGAGTTCACCTGAACGCCATAGCGGAATCTGCGGAACTTGGGGTCTTCGATTCCATAGCGTTGCTGCAGAATTTCATCCCAAAGATCCACGAATGCGCGCATTTTGCACATTTCGGTGACAAACCGGATGCCAGCATTCACAAAGAATGAAATCCGTCCACAAAGCGCGGGGAAATCTTCTGCCGGAACGCGCGGACGCAGCTCGTCCAGAACCGCGATGGCAGTTGCCAACGCATAGGCCAGCTCCTGCTCAGGTGTCGCGCCGGCCTCTTGCAGGTGGTACGAGCACACATTCATCGGGTTCCACTTGGGCACATTATCGTAACAATATTCGGCCACATCCGCGATCATCTTCAGCGACGGCTTGGGTGGGCACACATAGGTGCCGCGGCTCAGGTATTCCTTGATCAGATCGTTTTGGACGGTGCCCTGCAGTTTCGAAACATCAGCGCCCTGCTCCTCGGCCACCGCGATATAGAGTGCAAGAAGCCAAGGAGCAGTGGCATTGATGGTCATCGAGGTATTCATCTGTTCCAGCGGGATCTGATCGAACAGAACCCGCATATCCCCAAGATGACAGACTGGCACGCCAACCTTGCCAACTTCGCCGCGCGCTAAGGTATGATCGCTGTCATACCCGGTCTGGGTCGGCAGGTCGAAGGCCACGGACAGACCCGTCTGACCTTTGGCCAGATTGGCGCGGTATAGCGCGTTTGACGCTTTGGCCGTGGAGTGGCCAGCATAGGTACGGATGAGCCAGGGGCGATCTTTCTGCAACTGCGTCATGTCTCGGGCCTCGCGGGTCAGTGGGTAACAAAATTACGTTACTTGGTGATAGATCGCAATTTTCGGCATATGTCAATTCGCTGCGTTGCGGCATTCGCTGCTTTCTGCAGATTGTGAGCGGTCGCGATTGATGGCACTGTGCCCAAATGATGCACACCGTGGAAATTCCGCTTTGGCTGTTTGTGCTGATCGTGCTGTTTGCTGCGGTCACCTTCGCCTCGCATTTTTTGTTCCCCTCGGTGCGGTGGTTCTTTCGCCGCCGTCTGGAACGCGCGGTTGCGCGGCTGAACAAACGGCTGCAGCGCCCGATTCAGCCGTTCAAGCTGGCCGGGCGGCACGACATGATTCAACGGCTTATCTATGACCCGCAAGTCAGTAAGGCTGTGCAGGAACATGCCCAACAGGAAGGTGTGCCCGACGCAGTCGCCTCGGAACTGGCGCGTCGCTATGCGCGCGAGATCGCGCCATCATTCTCGACTGTGGCCTATTTCAGTATCGCAATCCGTTTTGCACGGATGCTGAGCAATGCGTTCTACAATGTCCAACTCGGGTATGAGGATAAGGCCGCGCTGGACAATATCGATCCTGATGCGACGGTCGTTTATGTCATGAACCACCGCAGCAACATGGATTATGTGCTGGTTACCTATCTGGCTGCGGACCATTCGGCGTTGTCTTACGCGGTGGGAGAATGGGCGCGTGTCTGGCCACTGAGCCGATTGATTCGCGCGATGGGAGCTTATTTTATTCGCCGCAAATCGGGCAGTGACCTGTATCGTCAGGTTTTGGCCAGCTACGTGCGCCATGCGACCGAGGCGGGTGTAACGCAGGCCATGTTCCCCGAAGGCGGGTTGAGCCTTACGGGTAAACTGGGGCGCCCCAAGCTTGGATTGTTGAAATACATTGTCGACGGTGTCGAGCCGCAGGGGCGCGATGTGGTCTTTGTGCCTGTCGCTCTGAACTACGACAGAGTGCTTGAAGATACCGTTCTTACGGCGGCGGCCAAGGACAGTGAGCGCCGCTTCCGTGCACGGATTGGGGTAATCACGCGATGGACTCTGAAACAAATCTGGCGGCGATTGGCCGGGCGCTACAAGAGATTTGGGGTGGCATCGGTGCGCTATGCGACACCGATTTCGCTGAAGGAGTTTCGGGTGTCGCATGAGCGAGACCTGACAACAGATCTGGCCCGCGAACTGATGCGCAGGATCGGCGGCGCCATACCCTTTGTTCCAGTCCCCGCAGCGTGCCGGTTGCTACAAGAGGAAGGTGAAATCCCCGAGGACGAACTAAAGGCCCGACTGCTTGCAATGGGTGGTGAGGCTGTCGCTCAAAACGGTGGCGAGGCTATTGATGATGCGCTCAATCAGTTGATCGAACGCCGAATTCTGCAGCGTGCGCATGGGGTTCTGCGCCCCTCGGGCGAACGGACCGAGTTGCTGGCCTACTACGCTGCGGCGTCAGAATCCATTCTTCGATCTGGCGGTGATGCAAGTGCAGAAAGTATTTCTGCGACTGCAGGGTCATAAAATTACAAAATAGATACCAAAAACGGTTGCAATATTACTCAGACGCCAATATCTCATCTGTGGAAAGCCGCGATTCTGCGGCGCGGCAATGAATGTGATTAAAGGAGGCCAACATGGCTTTGGATGTCGATAGCGGTATCGCGTCGTATGAGGCGCCGGAAAAGGACCTCTATGAACTGGGTGAAATCCCTCCGATGGGGTATGTTCCCAAGCAGATGTACGCATGGGCAATCCGCCAAGAGCGCCACGGTGAGCCTGACACTGCGATGCAGCTGGAAGTCGTCGATGTCCCCAAGCTGGACAGCCACGAAGTTCTGGTCCTCGTTATGGCGGCAGGTGTGAACTACAACGGTGTTTGGGCCTCGCTCGGCAAGCCGATCAGCCCCTTTGATGGCCACAAGGCACCCTATCACATTGCGGGTTCGGATGCCTCGGGTATCGTCTGGGCGGTGGGCGATAAGGTAAAGCGCTGGAAGGTCGGCGATGAGGTTGTGATTCACTGCAATCAGGATGATGGCGACGACGAGCACTGCAACGGTGGTGACCCGATGTATTCGCCTAGTCAGCGTATCTGGGGATATGAGACGCCTGATGGCTCATTTGCTCAGTTCACCAACGTACAGGCACAGCAGCTGATGCCGCGCCCCAAGCATCTGACCTGGGAAGAAAGCGCCTGCTATACGCTGACGCTGGCAACGGCCTACCGGATGCTGTTCGGGCATGAGCCGCACGATCTGAAGCCGGGCCAGAACGTACTGGTATGGGGCGCTTCGGGTGGTCTGGGCTCTTACGCGATCCAGTTGATTAACACGGCGGGCGCAAACGCAATCGGTGTAATCTCGGATGAGAGCAAACGTGACTTCGTCATGGGGCTGGGTGCCAAGGGCGTTCTGAACCGCAAGGATTTCAATTGCTGGGGTCAGTTGCCCACGGTCAATACGCCCGAATACGCCGAGTGGTTCAAAGAGGCCCGCAAGTTCGGAAAGGCCATCTGGGACATCACCGGCAAAGGTGTGAACGTCGATATGGTGTTCGAGCACCCGGGCGAAAGTACATTCCCGGTTTCGACTTTCGTGGTGAAGAAAGGCGGTATGGTCGTGATCTGTGCGGGGACGACCGGCTATAATCTGACCTTCGATGTGCGCTATATGTGGATGCACCAGAAACGTCTGCAGGGTTCGCATTTTGCGCACCTGAAACAGGCAGCGGCAGCAAACCAGCTAATGGTCGAACGGCGGTTGGACCCGTGTATGTCCGAGGTGTTCACCTGGAACGAGCTGCCTGCGGCGCATATGAAGATGCTGCGGAACGAACACAAGCCAGGCAACATGTCTGTGCTGGTTCAGGCACCGCATACGGGGATGCGCACCCTTGAAGAAGTATTGGCGGCCCGCGACTAACGGTCTCAGCCCTTCGACACCGACAACACCCGCTAGACGCATCATCGCCTAGCGGGTGTTTTTCGTTTTCGCGGTCGTTGTTGTATTTTCAGTGCTCTAGCAGATTGGCCCCCGCTATTTCTGGGGAGTAGAAAGCAGCGAGTAGGCCAAAATACCGCGCACATGCTATGGTTGTGTTAACCCTTCGTTAACTATTTCGGGGACACCCTGATGGCGCAAAATGAGTGGATACTGGACGTTCTGTCGGACCTCAACGCCTTTGCGGTGGCGAACGGGTTGAGCGCACTTGCCGAGCAGCTTGATGATACAAGGCTGATCGCCGCAGCCGAGATAGCGTCCTCGAAGGATGAGGCTTGCGCGCCCGCGAATGGGAAGAAAATTCGATTTGAGCCAGATCCTCGAGGATTTGGAAAACACCAGCACGCTTGAAGAGCTGACCAGCGTCGCAGTCCAGCTGCGGGACCGGCTGCAAATTGATCACGTGACATATCATTGGGTTGACGGGGCTGGGGACCAGTACGGTTTTACAACCTACGCGGACGCGTGGGACGCGCGTTATCGGGACAGAAACTACCATCGTATCGATCCTGTTATCCTGGGTTGTTTTCAGCGCTTCCACGCGGTGGATTGGAAGCAACTGAACTGGTCCGGTAAAGCGGTCAGAGCATTCCTGCAGGACGCACAGGAGCATGGTGTCGGCAATCAGGGTTATTCGATCCCTTTGCGGGGGCCCAGCGGGCAGTTCGCACTGTTTACCGTCAACAACACCTGCGATGACAACGCGTGGCAAGCATTCGTCGAATTATATGGCCGGGATCTGATCCTGGTGGCACATTTCCTAAATCGCAAAGCACTGGAATTTGCGAACAACCGGCGACCGGAAACCACGCGCGGGCTCTCTCCTCGCGAAATTGATGCGATGACCCTGTTGGCCCTGGGTTATAGCCGGGCTCAAGTGGCTCATTCCCTTTCGATTTCAGAGCATACGCTGCGCGCTTATATAGAAAGCGCACGCTCTAAACTCGGAGCGCAGAACACGACTCATGCAATCGCCACCGCACTTAGTAGAGGATTAATAGTCGTTTAACGACCGTTCGGTGGTCTCATCTTAAATTAACCACGTGTCCGTACCCCCTTTGTTCCAACTGTGGACGACAAGGGGAACACGTCATGTTGCGTTATCTGTATGCTGATGAGCTGCATAAATATCCGGAATTGGCCAAGGGGATGTTCAGGGATCGCGCCGATCAGTTCAAAACCCGCCTTGGCTGGGACGTTAAGGTTAATGAAAGGGGGGAAGAGCGGGACCAGTACGATAATCTCAACCCGCTCTATGTCATCTGGGAAGAGGCCGACGGCAGCCACGGTGGTTCGATGCGCATATTGCCGACAACCGGCCCGGTCATGGTCAACGACATATTCGGACATCTCACTGGAGGCAGCCCGATCCGCAGCCCCCTGATCTGGGAGGTGACCCGCTTTTGCCTGTCGCGTAACGCCAGCGCCCATACCGCCGGGGCCATCATGTTAAGCGGCGGCGAGATGATGGAAGGCTTTGGCCTCACCCATATCGCCGGTGTGTTTGATGCCCGAATGATCCGTATTTACCGAATGATAGGCTCATCACCCATCGTACTGGGCTCTGAAGGGGCAGGGCGGGATCAGATATCCGTTGGTCTGTGGCCCTATTCTGCAGAGGATTGCAATCGGGTCGCTGCCCGGGCCGGTATCCCGCGCGAACTGTCGCGCCTGTGGTTCAAAACGGCTTTTGGCAGTGGGGCACAGCATCGGTTCGCCCTATCTGCCTGATTGTGCGGAATTCGAAATCCGTATCTGGTGGCGCGCGGCGCGTCCCTGTAGGGTCGCGCCATGTCCTTGCCTCAAGTCACCTTTTCCGAAGATCAGGCCGCCGCCTTTGACAATATTGCCGAGATGCTGCGCGCAGCCGGGGTCGACCTTGAAGACGACGCCCTGCTGAAACTGCCCGGCAACGGCAAGTCCGGCGTGATGGCCGTGATTGGCAAGGCCGGATCAGGTAAGACCCTGTTGCTGGCAGAGCTTTACAAAGCGCTGGCCGAGACGGGCGTTAATCTGATCTCGGGTGATTTCGAAAGCCGCAAATCCCGCGACAAACGCAGTCTTGCGATCCTTGCCCCGACGAACAAGGCTGCCAGCGTGTTGCGACTGCGCGGAGTGCCGGCGACGACCATTCATCGCATCCTTTATACCCCCGTCTACGACCCGGAGTACGAGCGCATCGCCGAGTGGCTGGCGGGCAATGACGAACGGCCCGAGATTGAAGGACTGTCCGACGAGGCATTGGATCGCGCCGCAACCTTTTATGCCAACAACAAATCCATACCCGGTGCGCTGGCCGCCGCCGGGTTGCGCGGGTCCGATTTTATCACCGGCTGGAAACGCCGGGATGAGCCGCTGGATATCGGCTTTGTGGATGAAGCCTCGATGCTGGATGACCGGCAATTTGAGGATCTGAAAGAAATCTTCCCGACACTTCTGCTGTTCGGCGATCCGGCGCAGTTGGCGCCGGTCAATCAATCCGGCTCAATGGTATTTGACGCGCTGCCAGAGCCACGCAAGCAGATCCTGCATCGCGTGCACAGGCAGACTGCAGACAATCCCATCCTTGACCTCGCCCACGCGCTGTCCGACCCCGACATGGGCTTTGAGGATTTTGAGCGCCTGATCGAGGATACCGCCCGCAAGGATGCTCGCGTGGTCTGGGGGCAGCGGGTCGAGGTTGATCTGATGGCGCGTAGCCCGGTTCTGGTCTGGCGTAACGCCACCCGAATCCGGCTGATCCAGGCGTTCCGCACCGTGCATGGCGCACCTGAGACCGAGTTGCTTGAGGGGGAGCCGTTGATTTGCGACGGTATCGAATTGCCCCTGAAACATCGGAAGAAACGGTTGGATCTTGAGGCGCGCGGGCTGATCAAGGGCGCGCAGGTCATCTATCTCGGCCCCGGTCGTAAGCCTGGATTTTCGCGCCTGCATGTGATGGGCGCCGAAGACCCGCAGGTCTCTGCTGCGTCGATCGTGCAGATCGAAAAGCCCGACGAAGAAGAGCCTTTCATTCCCTATGCCGCGCGCATGGGGGCCACATTCCTGCACGGCGCTGCGGTGACGATCCATAAGGCGCAGGGGTCGCAATGGGACACGGTACAGGTCTTCGCGCCCGACATCTACGCGGCGGCCCGAATGGGGCGGACCGAGGCGGGCCAGCCGTTGTGGAAACGTCTGGCCTATGTGGCCATCACCCGGGCGCAGGAACGGCTGATCTGGGTGGTACGCAACAGGTTGTCGAAGCCAACCCATGCATTGCGGGTGGATGACCTGCGGGCGGTTGCGGCACCGTCACTGACGCTGGAGGTGGAAGAGACATGAAGACGATCATTGTAACCGGCGCCAGTTCGGGCATTGGCCGCGCCACTGCCGAGCTATTCCTGTCGGAGGGTTGGACAGTCGGTCTTTTGGCCCGCAGCGCCGATAAGCTTGAGGCTTTGGCCCAGGGCCGAGATACTGCGATGCCGCTGGTCGCCGATGTGACCGACCCGGACGCGGTCCTGCAAGCTTTCACCGAGTTTACGACGCAGACCGGGCGACTGGACGTTTTGTTCAACAATGCGGGTATTTTCGCATCCGGTGGCACCATAGATGAGATCGCTCTCGAAGATTGGTACAACTCGGTCAATGTGAACCTGAACGGTATGTTCCTTTGCGCACGGGCTGCATTTGCTGCGATGCGGTCTCAGTCGCCGCAAGGAGGGCGGATCATCAACAATGGCTCGATCGCCGCCCATGTTCCGCGCCCGAATTCGGTGCACTACTCGGCGACGAAACACGCGATAACGGGTCTGACGCGCAGCCTGTCGCTGGACGGGCGGGATTTCGGCATCGCTTGTGGTCAGATCGACATCGGAAATGCACGCACGCCGATGGTACAGGGATTGGTCGAGGATGCTATCGCCGAGGGCCGCCAGCCCGATCCGACCATGGAGGTCGAGGATGCCGCGCGCTCGGTTCTGCACATGGCCGGGTTGCCGCTTGAGGCGAATGTACAGTTCATGACCGTTATGGCCACGACCATGCCTTACATCGGTCGTGGCTGACGATCAGTTTTCACGCAGCAGGCGGAAGGCGGTTGAGGCTCCCCATCCGGCGGCGATAGCGATGGCCAGTGACATAAGCCCGTACCAGATCGGTTGTTCGCGGGACATGTTATATAGAATCCGCTCAAGCCCGACCTTGCGCACATCGATCGAGGTTTCGAAGGTCGAGACAACCATGCCTCCGCGGGTCAGGAAAATGCGGGCGGTGTAGTCGCCTTCGGTCAGGTCCGAGGGCATGTCGATTGAGGTCCGGAACAGCGTCTGCTCGTCCACGGCCACCGTGTTCTCCCGGATCGAATACAGCCCTTCATCTTCGCGAATGCGAATGACCGCTTCGGCAAAATCCTGTGCGCCCTGAATGCTCATATCCGCACCTACTGATCGGATGGCGCGTTCGATCGAAACCTTATACCGCAGGTCTTCGGTGTGGGTCAGCACCTCATTAAACGGGGCGCTGGTGGCGACGGCGTAGAAACTCGGGGCCAGATCAACGACAAGGCTATCGGTGTTCACCCAGATGCCGAACCGTTTTTCCTTGCGCCTTACCGTGACGGGCTCTGATGGGCCGACGACGGATACGATGACCTCAAGCGGTGGGCCTTCCGGAATAGGGGCTTCGCGCTTGACGGCTCCGAATATCAGGATCTCGGACCCATCGAAATTCGCAGTGATCGAGACCCGATCCTGGCTGAGCCCCAGCACAACCTGTTCCTCGGCCGCGTAGGCAGGCCAGCAGACCAGACATAGAAGAAAGATCAGACGCAACATCTCAGTGCCCCCCGGCATTGCCCAACGAGTAAAGCTCGGAGGGTTGCAGCAACAAATCAAGCGCCAGCTTGCCGCAGACGGCAAGCACCAGAGCCGCCAGCAGAACCCGCAGTTGCTCAGCCGGCATTCGGGAACCGATAACGGTTCCAATCTGGGCCCCGACCACTCCGCCAACCAGCAGCAGAACAGCCAGCACGACGTCGACCGTATAGTTGGTGGTGGCGTGCAGCATGGTGGTGAATGCGGTCACAAAGATGATCTGAAACAGCGACGTTCCAACGACCACTTTGGTGGGCATACCCAGAAGATAGATCATCGCGGGCACCATGATGAACCCGCCACCGACACCCATGATCGCTGACAAGACGCCAACGAACAGGCCGACAATCACGGGTGGGATGACCGAGATGTACAGACCCGAAGTCCGAAACCGCATCTTGAACGGCATGGCGTGAATCCAGCCACGCTGACGCCGCTTCGGAGGCGGCGCCCCGGCCTTGCGTGATTTACGTATCGCATTCAGGCTTTCGATGAACATCAGGCTGCCGATGATGCCGAGAAAGACGACATAGCAAAGCTTGACCAGCAGATCGACCTGTCCAAGGCTCTTGAGATAGTTGAAGACAACGACCCCCAAAGCGGCACCTGCGAGCCCGCCGATCAACAGGACCGTTCCCATTTTCAGGTCAACCGTTTTGCGCCTGAAATGCGCCAGCACCCCCGAGAATGACGAAGCAACGATCTGGTTGGCCTCGGTTGCGACGGCCACGGCTGGTGGAATGCCGATGAAGAACAGCAATGGGGTCATCAGGAACCCGCCGCCCACACCGAACATTCCGGACAGGACGCCGACCATTCCGCCCAGTCCGAACAACAGAAAAGCGTTTACCGAAACTTCGGCTATTGGCAGGTAGATATGCATATTACCGTCACGTTGTTTCTGGCGTTACCTGGCTGGGGCCGACCCGCTTTTTTGCGGGCGGGGTGCCTTGCGGGCAGAGCTTGCAGCACGGCTAAACTCCTCCGGGTTCTGAGAGGGAGAAAAGATCGGGTGGCGTTAGCAGCAGATCAAAGCCGATTTTCACCGCAACCGCGATGACCAGCAGCGCCAGCAGAATACGCAGTTGCTCGGCTTTCAGACGGGCGCCGATCTGGGTGCCCAGCTGCGCGCCCAGAACGCCTCCGACCAAAAGGAAAACGGCCAGAACCACATCGACGGTGTAGTTTGTCGATGCATGGATCATAGTCGTGAAGCCGGCCACAAAGATGATCTGAAACAGCGAAGTGCCGATCACCACTTTCGTGGGCATTCCAAGAATATAGATCATCGCGGGGACCATGATGAACCCGCCCCCGACCCCCATGATCGCTGACAGGATACCAACACCAAAGCCGACGAGAGCGGGCGGGATCACCGAAATATACAGGCTCGAGGCACGAAAGCGCATCTTGAACGGCAGCGCATGCACCCACGTCCGCTGGCGGCGCTTGGCGACGGGGGCGCCGCCAGACTGTCTGGCGCGGCGGATGGCGTTCAGGCTTTCGACAAACATCAAACTGCCGATCACACCCAGAAACAGAACATAGCAGAGCTGAACCGCCAGATCGACCTGACCGAGGTGTTTCAGGAAATTGAATACCACCATTCCCAGCGCCGCACCGACCAGACCGCCGCCTAACAGGACGGTGCCCATCTCAAGGTCGACGGTCTTGCGTTTGAGATGCGCCATCAGGCCCGAGAACGACGAAGCCACAACCTGATTGGCCGACGTGGCAACGGCCACGGCCGGAGGTATGCCGATGAAAAAGAGCAGCGGCGTGATCAGAAAGCCCCCTCCCACGCCAAACATGCCGGACAAAACACCAACCATCCCGCCAATTCCAAGCAGTAGAAAAGGGCTGACCGAGACTTCGGCTATGGGCAGGTATACGTGCATACCCCCTTAGAACGGTTGCGGCATACAAAATCAACTCTGTATGCCGCTTCGCAGCAAACAGGACTGAGGGGCAGTCCTGAACTGGCTCTATCAGCGTTCCTTTACATATGGTTCGCCACCTGCGCGCGGCGGTATGGCTTTGCCGACGAACCCGGCCAGAATCACCACGGTCAGGATATAGGGCAGGGCGTCCATGACCTGCACCGGGATCACGACCCCGCCCAGATCGATGTTCTGGAATCGCAGGGCGATGGCCTGCAGCAGTCCGAACAACAGACAGGCCCACATCGCGTGCCAGGGCCGCCATTTTGCAAAGATCAGCGCTGCCAGAGCGATGAAGCCCCGACCGGCGGTCATTTCCTTTACGAACCCGGCTTGCAGGGCGGTTGCCAGATACGCACCGGCAATACCGCAGAGAATGCCGCAGATACCCACTGCGGCAAAGCGCAGGCCGACCACCGAGACACCGGCGGTGTCCACAGCGGCGGGGTTCTCACCCACGGCGCGCAGGCGCAGGCCAAAGCGTGTGCGGTACAGTATCCACCATGTCAGCGGGACAAACAGGAACGCCACATAGACGAGAATGGAGTGGCCTGATAGCAACTCGGAATAGATTGGCCCGATGAGTGGCACATCGCTGACCGCGTCTGCGAAGGGAAACTCGATCGGTTCGAACCGTCCGCCTCCAAACAACGAGGGGGTGCGTCCGCCTTGTTTGAACCAGCTTTGTGCGATCAGGACCGTTAGCCCCGACGCAAGAAAGTTGATGGCAACCCCCGAGATTAGCTGATTGCCTCGGAACGTGATCGAAGCCAATCCATGCACCGCTGACAGAACAAGGGATGCAGCAATTCCCGCCAATAGGCCCAACCACACTGATCCTGTCACAGCGGCAACCGCGGCCGAGAAAAACGCGGCAATCAGCATCTTGCCTTCAAGTCCGATGTCAAAAATGCCCGCCCGTTCGGAATAGAGACCAGCCAGGCACGCCAGCAGCAGAGGCGTGGCCAAGCGGATGGTTGAATCAAGGACCTGGATAAGTGTAACGAAAAACTCCATCACTTCGCCTCCTTCCGCAGGCTGATGAACAGTTTTTCAAGCGGCGCGCGCACCATGTTGTCCAGTGCTCCGGTGAACAGGATCACCAGCCCTTGAACGATTACGATCAAGTCGCGGGGGATCTGAGTCCAAAGCGCCAGCTCGGCACCGCCTTGATAGAGAAACCCGAACAAGAGCGCCGCCAGAAACACGCCAAAGGGATGAGATCGACCCATCAAGGCAACCGCGATGCCAATGAAACCGGCGTTTTCAGTTGAGTTCAGAACCAGACGCTCTGCTTCGCCCATAACATTGTTGATGGCCATCATCCCGGCTAGCGCGCCCGAAATCAACATCGCAATGATGGTGATGCGGACAGGCGAAATACCCGCATAAACCGCGCCGGTTTCCGAAAAGCCGTAGGCGCGAATTTCATAGCCGAGCCGGGTACGCCAGATCAGAGCCCAGACCGCGAAACAAGCAAGAATGGCGATGAAAAACGTGATGTTCACAGGCGCGCCGCGAAAGACAACATTGTCAGCTGTTGAGAACAGCGATTGAAACGACGGTAGATGCACGGCCTCGGGGAAACGTGCCGTCGCCGGGTCCTGAGAACCCGACGGCTTCATCACGTTGACCAGCATGTAATTTAGTAAAGCGGCGGCGATAAAGTTGAACATGATCGTGGTGATCACGATATGGCTGCCTCGTTTGGCCTGCAGATAGGCGGGGATCGCCGCCCAGGCTGCGCCAAAGAGCATCGATGCACCGCAGGCGGCAAGCAGGGCGATGGTCCAATGCGGCCACGGCACCGACAGGCAGACGATGGCAACGCCCAAGCCGCCCAGCATGGCCTGACCTTCGCCACCGATGTTGAACAGGCGCGCGTGGAAGGCGACCGCAACGGCCAGACCGGTAAAGATGAAGTTGGTTGCATAATACAACGTGTAGCCCCAGCCATAGGTCGACCCTAGGGCCCCTGTAACCATCAGATTGACGGCCTCAATCGGGTCTTCTCCGATTGCGAGGATGACGATTGCCGAAAGGATTGTGGCCAACAGCAGGCTGATCAGCGGGATCAGTACCACATCGGCCCATTTGGGCATTTTTTCCATCTTACGCGGCCTCTCCCGCAACACCGGCCATCAGCAAGCCCAGTTCTTTTTCATCCGTCTCGGCGGGCAGACGCTCGCCCATGATATGTCCGTCAAACATCACAGCGATCCGGTCCGAGAGCGAGAAAATCTCTTCCAGCTCGACTGAAACCAGCAGGATCGCTTTGCCTTGATCGCGCAGGGCGACGATCTGTTTGTGAATAAACTCGATGGCCCCGATATCCACGCCGCGCGTGGGTTGCCCGACCAGCAGCAGGTCGGGGTTTCGTTCGATCTCGCGCGCAACCACGATCTTCTGTTGGTTGCCCCCCGAGAAGCTTTTGGCGGTCAGCCAGCCATTGGGCGGGCGCACGTCGAATTTTTCGATCTTGGCCTCGGTATCGGCGCGCAGGGCGGCGTTGTCCATGAACACGCCGCGCTTGTAAGCGGGGTCGCGATGGTAGCCGAAGGCGACGTTTTCCCAGGCGTGGAAATCCATGATCAGGCCCTCGCGCTGGCGGTCTTCGGGCACATGCGCGATGCCCTGAGCGCGCCGCGCTTGCCCGTCCGAGCCGGGACCGTGCAATGCGAGAGGTTCACCGTTCAGTCTGATCGATCCCTGTCCGGGACGCATCCCGCCCAGAACCTCCAGCAGTTCCGATTGCCCGTTACCAGCGACGCCGGCAATACCAACAATCTCGCCCGCGCGGACGCTCAGGTTGATGCTTTTGACGCGCTCGACACCGGCCGAATCGGTGACGCTGAGGTTTTCGATTTCCAGGACCGGTTTGCCCGGTTGCGCGGGTACCTTATCGACCTGTAGCAGAACCTTGCGGCCCACCATAAGTTCGGCCAGTTCCTGTGGGTTGGTCTCAGCGGTTTTCACAGTTGCGGTCATCTCACCGCGCCGCATCACCGAGACGGTATCGGTGTTCTCCATGATCTCGCGCAGCTTATGCGTGATCACGATGATCGTCTTCCCCTCGGACCGCAGCCGGTCGAGGATGCGGAACAACTGATCCGCTTCGGCAGGGGTCAGCACGCCGGTGGGTTCGTCGAGGATCAGAATCTCGGCCTTGCGGTACAGCGCCTTGAGGATCTCGACCCGCTGCTGCATCCCCACGCCGATTTCATCGATGCGTTTGTCGGGGTCAACGAACAGCTCGTATTCTTCCTCAAGCTCTTTCAGCTCTTTCCGGGCCTTCGCCAGAGACGGGGCCAGCAACCCTCCGTCTTCGGCACCCAGAACGATGTTTTCCAGAACGGTGAAGTTCTCGACCAGCTTGAAATGCTGAAAAACCATCCCGATGCCCGAGGCGATGGCGGCCTGGCTGTCAGGGATTTCGGTCCTGGACCCGTTGATCCAAATCTCACCTTTGTCGGCTTTGTAAAAACCGTAGAGAATGCTCATCAGCGTGGATTTGCCTGCCCCGTTTTCACCGATGATCCCGTGGATCGTTCCGGGGGCGACGCTGATGGAAATGTCTTTGTTGGCCTGAACCGGCCCAAAGGCTTTGGAAATCCCTTTGAGCTCAATGGCGGGGACGGTCATGTCGTGTCCTCAATTGCCGAAAGGGCCGCATGCGGCAGAGTGGATGTGAGGCGGAGGACCAACCCCCGCCCCGCGTGAGATCAGAACTGCAGTGCCGGGCAGCTGTCGTTCTCGTAGTAGCTGACAACTTTGACATTGCCGTCGATGATGTCCTGACGGGCCTTGTCTACGGCGGCTTTCATGTCGTCCGTAACCAGCTCGGCGTTGTTTTCGTCCATGGCAACGCCAACACCGTCCTGAGCCAGCCCCATGACGAATACGCCGGTTTCAACGTCGTCGCCCGCGCTCATCGCGTCATAGACGGCGACATCGACGCGCTTCAGCATCGAGGTCAGAACCTGACCCGGGTGCAGGTGGTTCTGGTTGCTGTCCACGCCGATTGACAGGATGCCTTCGTCAGCGGCGGTCTGCAGTACGCCGACCCCGGTGCCACCGGCAGCCGCATAAACCACGTCAGCGCCCTGGCTGATCTGCGCCTTGGTCAGTTCGGAGCCTTTTACCGGGTCGTTCCAGGCTGCCGGAGTCGTGCCGGTCATGTTGGCGACAACGTTGATGTCGGGGTTCACGGCCTTGGCGCCTTGTGCATAGCCGCAGCCAAAGTGGCGGATCAGCGGGACATCCATACCGCCAATAAAGCCCACGGTGCCGGTTTTCGACGCCATCGCCGCCATCATGCCAACAAGGTACGAGCCTTCATGCTCGGCAAAGCCGACCTGACGCAGGTTCGGGGCATCCAGCCAAGTTACGTCGACCACAACAAAGGTGGTGTCCGGGTAATCAGCGGCCACGGCAGCCAGCGGGTCTGCCATGCCAAAGCCCATAGTGATGATCGGGTTCGAGCCGGCTTCGGCGAAACGGCGCAGGGCCTGTTCGCGCTGCGCTTCGGACTGCATCTCGATTTCGCGATAGGTGCCGCCGGTCTCTTCTGCCCAACGCGATGCGCCATTGTGCGCGGCTTCGTTGAACGATTTGTCGAATTTGCCGCCCAGATCAAATATCAGGGCCGGTTCTGCCATGGCTGCGCCTGCTGTCAGTGCGACCGCTGCCGCGGCGCCCATCAAGGATTTCATAAGGGTCATCTGTTACTCCCGTTGGCTATTATCGGTCCGGGTCCGAAGCGCCCGGTACCCACTCAGAGCGAGCATACCTGTTGTGATGGCGGGAATTGAAGCTGTTTGCAACAGCTTCGGTCAACTGATTTTTGATCAGATGGTCAAAAAAAGTGATTATTTGCCACTCAGGTGGCATTCCATGACGATTGCATCAACGTTTGGGCCGATTTCCCGGTGATAATACGCCTTACGCCTGCCGCATGGTGTGTATCCGCAGGATTGGTAGAGGGCAACGGCCGGACGGTTGTCGGACGCGACCTCCAGAAAAGCACGCGATGCCCCGAGATGTTGTGCCTTGGCGTGCCAGCCTGTCATGACGCGCCGGGCCAGCCCTTGTCTTTGATAGTCTGGATGGGTCGCGATGGTGAGAAGTTCCGCCTCGTCGGAGATCACCTGAATGAGAGCGAAAGATCTTTTGTCACCAAGGGTATATGTGAAGCGGTTTGCCACCAAATCGGCAAACTCCTCGGTGCTCCAGGGGCGGGACCGCGTAAACGCCGCCGCATGGGTATCGGCCATGTCCTGCGGTGTCATTCGTCCAGAAGTACCGGTGGTACATCGCTGGAAGGAGCGGCATCCGCAGGGCGGACATAAAGCGGTGCTGGCGGAGCCTGTGTTTCCGCCAGGCGGCGTGCCGCAACCCAGGCGATTGCGCGGGCCTGCTGCTCAGGCTGATCGCAGAAATACAAGGGGCCAGTTGCGGCTGCATCCTGACGTGAGGTCAGACGGGGTGGTGCGCCATGTATCTGCAGGTAGACCTGATCACGGGGGGCGGGAATCGCCGGAAGGTGGCCGGGCGGCGCCAATTCCGCCAGAGCGTCAAACCCCGAGACCCCAACCGCAGGCACGCCCAGCCCGAGCGCCAGCCCGCGTGCCGCCGATACCGAGATGCGGATACCGGTGAAATTGCCGGGTCCGATTCCGACGCCGATCCCGTCGAGGCTCTGCCAGGTGCAATCGTTTTCGGTCAGCACTTCCTGCAGCAAGGGCATCAGCCGTTCGGCCTGTCCACGTGTCATGGGCTCGGCGCAGGATGCGACAATCTTATCCCCACGCAACAAAGCGGCCGCGCAATGCGCGGCCGATGTATCGAATGCCAGAATGGTCGGGTCAGACCGCAACGGGGCGAACCTCGATCACTTCGGGGATATAGTGGCGCAGCAGGTTTTCGATTCCCATCTTCAGCGTAATCGTCGAGGACGGGCATCCGGCGCAGGCGCCTTGCATGTGGAGATAGACAATCCCCCTGTCAAAGCCGTGAAAGGTGATGTCACCGCCATCCTGCGCCACTGCCGGGCGCACACGACTGTCCAGCAGGTCCTTGATTTGATCGACAATCTCGGCATCTTCCCCGGTATGCTCGGCGTGTCCCGCCTCAGCATTCGCATCCGCGCCCATAACCGCTTGGCCGGACTGGTAATGCTCCATCACAGCGCCGAGGATGGCGGGCTTGATGTGATCCCATTGCACGTCATCAGATTTGGTCACTGTGACAAAATCGTTGCCGAAGAACACACCTGTCACGCCATTTACATCGAAAATGCGTTTGGCGAGCGGCGATTTTTCGGCTGCTTCAACGCTGGGAAAATCTGCGGTGCCTGCGTCCAGAACCGTCTGTCCGGGCAGGAACTTTAGTGTGGCCGGGTTGGGAGTGGATTCGGTTTGAATGAACATGGCGCGGCTCCGTCTAAGATGCATCTGATATGCGCGCCCGGACGGGGGAAGTCAAGATTTGGAACCGTTCTAAATTGAGCTGGCGTGAGAAACTGCGTCATCCAGACGGTCATCACCCCAAAACAGCTCGTCCCCGGAGATGAAACTTGGCGCACCAAAGATATGTTTTGCTTTGGCCTGGGCGACCTGTTCGAACAACGCGGCCTTGATCATAGGATCGCTTATACGTTCCAGCACATCCGGCGAAACGCCAGACGTATCAAGACACTCGGCGAGAACAGCCGGGTCCGAGATGTCATGTCCCGAACCGAACTGCGCGGAATAGACCGCGCGAACAAAAGCTGCCCGCTGATCGGCGGACTCAACCACCAGCGCAAGCCGCGCTGCGTTCAGGCTGTTTTGCGGAAATGTTTCGGGTCGTTGAAAGGGCAGGTCGCGTGCCGCGCAAAGCCGTTCCATGTCCCGCCACATGTACCGCCCCTTTGCGGGGTAGAGGTTGAAAGGTGAGTTGTTCCATCCCTGGTCGGCGAAGATTGGGCCTAACAGGAACGGTTGCCACGCCACCTCGACCCCGGCCTCGGACGCCGCCCGCTGAATGCGCATCGCGCTGAGGTAGGAGTAGGTCGACGCAAAATCGAACCAGAATTGCAGCTTTGCGGGCATTGAGAGTGCCTCAGGTGATGGCTTCCAGCTTTTCCTTGCTCAGGTCGCCGGGCACGATGGTAATGGGAATGGGAAGACTGCCAGAGTTCCGGGTCAACTGGGTCACCAGAGGCCCTGGGCCTTTCTTGTCGGTCCCCGCACCCAGCACCAGTACACCGATCTCGGCATCGGACTGGACGTGTTCGATGATCTCGGGCACTGGATCGCCTTCGCGGATTGCCAATTCGGGCTCGACACCCTGCTTATCGCGCATCCACTTGGCGAAAACCTCGAAATGCGCGTGGATGCGTTCGCGTGCCTCCTCGCGCATCACTTCGGCCACACCGATCCAGTGGTTGAACTCGTCCGGCGGGATAACCGAAAGAACCGTAACGCCTCCGCCAGTATGGGCCGCGCGCATTGCAGCAAAGCGCATGGCGTTCAGACATTCGCGGCTGTCGTCCAAAACGACTAGGAACTTGCGCATGTTTGTCCTCGTTTGTTTTCGGGATCATGCCCCACAGGATGAACAGTGGCAACCGAAACAGACAAGGAGCGTTCTAGCGATTGCTTGCAGCCCAATCCCAGTACATCTCGCGTGCACGACGGGCGATTGGGCCCACCTGATACTGGGTGTCATCCAGTGCGGTGATTGGGGTCACTTTGCTCATGTTACCGGTCATGAACACTTCGTCGGCATCGTGAAAGTCATCAAAGCTCAGCACGGTTTCATGCACAGTTACCCCGTCGGCGCGCAGGTTCTTGATGTGGCGTGCGCGCGTGATCCCGGCCAGGAAAGTCCCATTGGGGATGGGCGTGAGAACTTCGCCGTCCCGGACCATGAAGATATTTGCGGTCGCAGTCTCGGCCACATGTCCCATGGCATCGGCCACAAGGGCGTTTGAAAAGCCCTTGCCGCGCGCCTCCTGCAACATCCGGGCATTGTTCGGATACAGGCACCCTGCCTTTGCATTGACCACTGCGGATTCCAGGACAGGGCGGCGGAACCGAGTGGTTGTCAGCGTGGCGGAAGCGGTTTCGGGCGCCATAGGGATTTCTTCAAGGCAGATGGCAAAGCCTGTGCTGTTCTCCTGAGGGATGATGGCGGTGTGATCCCCGTCGATGCCCCAATACATGGGGCGAATATAAACAGCGGTGTCAGGTGCGTAACTTTGCAACCCTTCGTGAACCAGATCAACCATGTGTTCGGTCGTCACAGAAGGTGTCAGCATCAGCGCCTCGGCCGATCGGTTCACGCGGGTACAATGGGCATCAAGATCCGGGGTCATTCCATCGAAGAAGCGGGCTCCGTCAAATACGGACGAGCCAAGCCACGCGCCATGATCGGCTGCCCGCATGATCGGGGCGTCCCCGTCATGCCATTGCCCATCGAAATAGGTGCGGATGTTTTTGCCGACTGCCATTACGCCCTCCCTCCAGCTTCGGGGAAACCTAGGTTGGGGCTGACGCAAGGTCCAGCAGATTATCCGTGATGCTGAGGCAGCACTTCGCGTTTGACCATGGTGCGCAAAGCGAAGTTAGATCGCAGGTTTCTGATCCCTGAGATTTTCATAAGCCGGTTCTCCAGAAACGCATCAAACGCGTTAAGGTCTTTGGCGACGACGCGCAGCAGAATGTCACGCGACCCGGTCATGAGATAGCATTCCATCACCTCATCACAGCGACGAATGGCCTTTTCGAAGGAATCGATGGCGTTGCGATCCTGTTTCTCCAACTCGACCGAAACAAAGATTGTAACGCCGAATCCCAGCCGCTCGGGGTCTACCTGTGCAGCATAGCCGGTGATGATTCCATCCCGCTGCAACCGATCCAAACGCCGCGCGCAGGGAGTCGGAGACAGCCCGACATGCTCCGCCAAATCAATGACGGTCATACGGCCATCGTTTTGAAGGGCGCGGATTATCTTGGAATCAACATCATCCATGGCGAAAAACTTCATATCAGTGAATAATATTGGAGGTTATCACCAAAATTTCCCCTGAGATAGTGACAAAAGGGTGAAAATCACTCGACAATAGATGGCAAACTTTCGGAAGCATTCCGGAGGAGAAGAATGGACATCACCATTGTAGACGCGCCAGAGCATGAGCGCGTGGTCGAATTCAAAGACAACTCAGTTGGTCTTTTGGGCTACATCGCGATTCACTCAACGCAACGTGGTCCCGCCGCGGGTGGGGTACGTATGCGCCCCTATGGTCATCCTGCCGAGGCCCTGAATGATGCGTTGCGACTGGCGCGGGGCATGACGTTCAAGAACGCTGCGGCTGATCTGCCACTCGGGGGAGGCAAGGCGGTTATTATTGGTGATCCGCAAATGGATAAATCACCCGCGCTTCTGCAGGCTTTTGGGCGCGCTGTACACAGCCTGAACGGCCTGTACTGGACAGCGGAAGATATGGGAATGACACCTGAAGATATGGCGCATATCGGGTCTGAAACTGAATTCGTGGCTGGTCTGGCGGAAGGAGAGTTCGCAAGCGGTGATCCATCTCCGATTACAGCGCGCGGGATATTCAATGCGATCCGGGTGACTGCACAGCACCGGTTTGGGTTGGCCGGACTGAATGGCCTGACAGTATCGGTTCAGGGGCTTGGTCATGTGGGTGAGCATTTGTGCCAGTTGCTGCACGATGCTGGTGCGCAGTTAATTGTAACCGACATCGACACTCGTCAAGCGACGCGCGTAGCCGAACGGTTTGCGGCACAGGCCGTTGCGCCCGATGCGATCTATGGTGTTGAAGCCGACATTTTTGCTCCCTGCGCGATCGGTGGCGTCCTCAACGAAACGAGCATTCCCTTATTGAAGGTCGGCGCAGTCGCCGGAGGGGCAAACAATCAACTGGCTCGTGACGAAGATGCGCAATTGCTCCACCAGCGCGGCATTCTTTACGCCCCTGACTTTGTCGCCAACGGTGGCGGCATCGTGAATGTGGCGACAGAAATCCTGCGTGTCGCAGAACGTGAAGTCTGGGTTGCCGGTAGATTGCAGGCGCTGGAGCAGACGATGGATCGTATCCTGGCAAGTGCCAAAGCCGAAGCGGTTAGCCCGCACGAAGTTGCGGAATCCATCGTGCACGAGATGCTGAGCCTGCAGGCGGCGTAAGAGTCGACTGAACGAAAAACGCCGCCCGAAAATGGGCGGCGTTTCTTTTGGATTTCGATGTGTGGTCAGGACCTGCCCGCGCCGACCATCCCAACAATCTCGTATGTCTGCTGCAGAATCGGGGCCGCAATTGCACGCGCGCGTTCTGCACCTCGGGCCAGAATCTGGTCGATTTCAGCCTCTTCGCCCATCAGGCGTGCCATTTCTGATGAAATTGGCGACAGTTTCGAGACCGCAAGTTCTGCCAACATTGGCTTGAACTCACCGAATTGCTTCCCGCCGACCTCCGCCAGCACTTGCGCGGCCGTTTGGTCGCTAAGTGCGGCATAGATATTCACCAGATTGCGCGCCTCGGGCCGGTCTTCAAGACCATCGACTTCCGAGGGCAATGCATCCGGGTCAGTCTTTGCTTTGCGGATCTTCTTGGCGATGGCATCGGCATCATCGGTCATATTGATCCGCGTCATATCAGACGGGTCCGAGGACGACATCTTGCGCGACCCGTCGCGCAGGTTCATCACACGCGGCGCTGGGCCACCGATAACGGGTTCGGTCACCGGGAAGAAATCAACGCCATAGTCGTGGTTGAACTTGATCGCGATGTCGCGTGTCAGTTCCAGATGCTGCTTCTGGTCCTCACCCACGGGGACATGGGTCGCGTGATAGACCAGAATGTCCGCCGCCATCAGCGCGGGATAGGCGAACAGACCCAGCGAAGCATTCTGCGCATTCTTGCCCGCCTTGTCCTTGAACTGAGTCATCCGCTGCATCCAGCCGATCCGGGCGATGCAGTTGAAGATCCAGGCCAACTGCGTGTGCTCGGGCACCTGGCTCTGATTGAACAGGATGGATTTCTCAGGGTTGAGACCGGCGGCAATGAATCCGGCGCACACTTCGCGGGTTTTCTCACGTAGGCGATCAGGGTCTTGCCAGACAGTAATCGCGTGGAGGTCAACCATGCAGTAGACGGTCTGAAACTCCGGTCCCTGCATATCCACGAAACGTTTGAGTGCACCCAGGTAGTTACCCAAATGCAGGTTTCCTGAAGGCTGGATGCCGGAAAACACGCGGGGCGTGAATTGGGTCTCGGTCATCGAAGGAAACTCCTGTCTGGAAAAATCAGCCCTCGTCGCTTACCCATGAGGCCAAGGGACGTCAACAGCCGCGAAAGGCATACCCAATGAGCAGTGAGCATTATACACCGCCCGTGAACCCCCTGCCGCCGGTCGTGGTGGCGCTGGTTCTGTTCATCATCGGGATTGAACTTGCCTTTATGCTGGGCAGCCGTGGACTGGTCGGAGGTCCAACGGCAGTCGGCTGGCGGCTGGATGCGCTCCAGCAATACTCATTCTCACCCGATATTTTCGACTGGATGATCCAGAACGGGCGCTGGCCGTTCGAGCATGTGATCCGCTTTGTCACCTACCCCTTTGTGCAGGCCAATTTCACGCAAGCCGTATTTGTCTGCGTGTTTGTGCTGGCGATGGGGAAAATGGTCGCCGAGGTCTTCGGCAGTGTCGCGATGCTGATCATATTCGTGCTGTCCGGCGTGGGCGGAGCGCTGGCCTATGCTGTATTGCTGAACCCACCCTATCCTCTGGTCGGCGGGTTCCCCCCGGTCTACGGGCTGATCGGTGCGTTCACATGGTTGTTGTGGCGCAAGCTTTCGCTGGTTGGGGAAAACCAATCCCGCGCATTCAGTCTGATCGCGGTTCTGATGGGGATTCAACTGCTGTTCGGCTTGATCTTCGGCGGCACGTCGGATTGGGTAGCCGATCTGGGCGGGTTTGCCACTGGGTTTGGCTTGTCTTTCTTTCTGGCTCCGGGCGGCTGGGCGCGCATCCTCAGCAAAACGCGTCGCGACTGAGACGCGTTCAACTGCGTCGCAAAGCTTTCCGGAACTCTGACAGCCTGAAGGCTCCAAGGATGTGGCCTAACAGAAAATACGCAGCCGCCGCGATCAGTATCAGCATCAGTAAGGCAGGGTATCGCCAGCCCGGTAATGCAAATGCCCAGCCGAACAGCCGAATGGCGGCAAATAAAACAGCGCCCATCCCCGCCGAGGCGACCACGATTCGCGATAGGCGGTGTTTGAACCGGTCATCGAACCGCGCCTCGTCCCCCATCCTGCGCGCACCGATCGCGAGTAACACTACCATCGCCCAGCCAGCGGCTGAGGCTGCGATAGCAGGGGCGATCCAACCGATGACCGGGTAAAGACCAAAGGCCAGCCCGGCATTCACCACCATTGCAACCACGGCATATCGGAACGGCGATTTGGTGTCTTCGCGGGCAAAGAATAGCGGCTGCAACAGTTTTTGCAGCATGAAGGCAGGCAACCCCACGCCATAGATGGCCACGGCCAGAGCGGTCGCCGCCGTATCTTCGGCGCTGAACTGGCCGCGCTGAAACAGGACCGAGACCAGTGGGCCAGGAATGATGACAAAAGCAACCGTCGAGGGGATGGTCAGCAATAATGCGAACTCTCCGGCCCGTGAAAAGGCGTTGCGTGCGCCCTCCGTGTCGTCCGCGCGCAAGCGACGCGACAGGTCGGGCAATAACACAATGCCAACGGCGATTCCGACCACGCCCAAAGGCAGTTGATACAGGCGATCCGCCGCAAACAGCCAACTGATGGCCTTTTCGGTTTTGGAGGCCACAAGCTGCCCGACTACCAGATTGACCTGCGTCACTCCCATCGCCAGTGCGGCGGGAATCGCGATCCGTACCATGCGCCGCATTTCGGGACTGAGCGTTGGCCGGCCGGGCCGGATACGAATGCCCGCACGTTCGGTGGCAACCCAGACCAACGCCAGTTGCGCGACACCGGCGACCGGGATGACCGTGATCAACCAGCGGATGACATCTCCGCCCGACATGGCACTAATGATCAGGGCGGTACAGGCGAAGATGTTCAGCAACACCGGCGCTGCGGCTGCTGCGGCAAAGCGGCCCGTGGCGTTCAAAACGCCGGAAAACAGAGCTGCGAGGGACATGAACAGGATGTAGGGGAACACGACATAACCGTAATCCTCCGCCAGATCGAAGCGTTCATCCCCATAGAATCCCTCGGCGGTAACCCAAACCAGCGCGGGCATGAAAACCATCGCCAGACCAACCAATGCAAGCACGGCCACCGCCAACAGGTTGAAGGCGTCCTGAGCGAAACCTTCGGCATTCTCACCGCCTTCCAGACGCTTTGAAAACATCGGGACGAAGGCTGCATTGAACGCGCCTTCGGCAAAGAAGCGGCGGAACATGTTGGGCAGGCGGAAGGCGGCGACAAAAGCGTCCATCACCGGGCCCGGACCGATATAGGCGGTCAGCAGAATTTCTCGCAGGAAACCTAGAATACGGCTGGCCAAGGTCCAGAACCCAACCGTAAAAAAGCCCGAGAGCAGGCGGATCTGCTTCATGAGGCGGCCCGCTTTGCGCCTTCGGTTATGGCCGAACGCAATTTGGTTTCCAGCCCACGCTGCTTGGCCTCGGAGTGGTACTTCAGACCGAACATGTCCTTGACGTAAAACGTATCGACCACCTGTTCGCCATAGGTCGCGATCACAGCATTTGCGACATAGACATTTGCCGCCGCCAGCGTCCTGGCCAGATCATAGAGCAGCCCGGGCCGGTCGCGCGTATCGACCTCGATGATTGTGTAAATCTCCGAGCCTTCGTTGTCGAAGGTGATATGTGTCGGGACATTGAAAGCGCGTTCGCGTTTCTTGATCTTGTCGCGGGACTTCAATGCGTCCCGTGCCACCACTTCGCCCTTCAACGTTTTGTGGATCATCTGAGTCAGCCGTGGCAGGCGCGTGGCCTCAAACGGATGGCCTTCTGCATCCTGAACCCAGAACGCATCGGTGACATAGCCGTCTTTCGTCGTGTAGCTGCGCGCGTCCACTACGTTGGCCCCGACAAGCGCAAGTGCCCCGGCGATGCGAGAGAAGATACCCGGATGGTCGCCCATGGCAAAACATGCGCGGGTTGCGTCACGATCTTCATCCGGTTGCAACCGGATTTCCACGGCTCCCGGATCACCACTGTCTTCCAGGGATTTCAGCATCTCTGCAAACTCGACATGGGTCGACAGGTTCAGACCCTGCCAATACGGATCGTAGTGCCGTCCGGTTTCTGTTTTCAGATCGGATTTGGACCAGCTTTCCAGCTCGGCCCGCAGGAGTTTCTTGGCCTCGACCCTGCGGTTGGCGCGGTTGAGGTCCTCCATCCCGGTTTCCAACGCACGTTTGGTGTCCGCATGTAGTGCGCGCAGCAACGTGGCTTTCCAGTTGTTCCAGGTGCTTGGACCGACACCGCGAATATCGCAGACCGTCAGCACGGTCAGCAAATCCAACCGTTTGACTGTTGCAACCGCCTTGGCGAAATCCCGGATCGTGCGCGGGTCAGAGATGTCGCGCTTCTGCGCCATGTCCGACATCAGCAGATGATAACGCACCAGCCATTCCACGGTTTCCGAATCTGCCTTGTTCAACCCCAGACGCGGCGCGACCTTGCGGGCGATCTGTGCGCCGAGAATGGAATGATCCTCGGGGCGTCCTTTGCCGATGTCGTGCAACAACAAGGCCACGTACAGGACCCTGCGATCGACGCTGCCTTCCAGGATGGAGGATGCGAGGGGCAGCTCTTCAATCAGCTCTCCGCGCTCGATCTGGGCCAGATTCACGATGCACTGGATTGTGTGCTCGTCCACGGTATAGCTGTGATACATATTGAACTGCATCATCGCCACGATGTGTTCGAACTCGGGCAAAAAGGCCGAAAGCACACCCAGTTCGTTCATCCGCCGCAAGGCGCGTTCCGGATTGCCGTGTTTCAGCATCAGGTCGAGAAAGATGCGCCGCGCTTCTTTGTCGTTGCGCATCTCGTCGTCGATGAGATTCAGGTTGGCTGTGACCAAACGCATGGCGTCCGGGTGGATCAGCATACCCGTGCGCAAGCCCTCTTCGAACAGTCGCAGCAGATTGACTTTGTCTGACAGGAACTTGTCCGGGTCAGCGACATCCAGGCGCCCGTGGACAACTTTGTATCCGGCTTTGACCCGAGGGCGGCGGCGAAAGATGCGCTCCAGCAGCGGCGCGCCCTTCATATGGGACGCCTCCAGTTTGGTCAGGAAGATGCGTGTCAACTCGCCCACACGCGTCGCCTCGCGGAAATAGCGTTGCATGAACACTTCGACAGCGCGACGACCCGCGCGGTCTTCGTATCCCATGCGCTCGGCGACCTCGACCTGCAGATCGAAAGTCAGTTGCTCCGTCGCGCGTCCGGTCACCAGATGCAGATGCGACCGGACAGCCCAAAGGAATTCTTCGGCCTGAACGAACTCGTCGAACTCCTCCGGCGTGAACAGGCCCATTGGGACCAGTTCAGCCACATCCTGAACGCCGTAGATGTATTTCGCGATCCAGTAGAGCGATTGCAGGTCGCGCAGCCCGCCTTTGCCCTCTTTCACATTGGGCTCGACCATATAGCGTTCACCCTGTTTCAGGTGCCGCTCGTCCCGTTCTTTAAGCTTTGCTTCGATAAACTCGCGCTCGGTACCCTTGAAAAGGTCGGTTTTCAGGCGCGCTTCAAGCTCTTGCGCAAGCGCCTGATCCCCGACGAGATAGCGTTGCTCCAGCATGGCGGTGCGAATGGTGAAGTCTTCGGCCCCCAAACGCAGGCAATCTTTAATTGTGCGTGAGGAATGACCGACCTTCAGCCGCAAATCCCACAACATGTAGAGCATGGATTCGATCACACTCTCGGCCCAGGCGGTGATTTTGTACGGGGTCAGGAACAGCAGATCGACGTCCGATGACGGAGCCATCTCACCCCGGCCATAGCCGCCCACTGCCAGCACGGCGATCTTTTCGCCTTGGGTCGGGTTCGCCAACGGGTGCAGATGCTCGCTGGCGACACGCATGGCGGTGCAAACCATCCGATCCGTCAGATAGGTATAGGAATGGGTCAGTGGACGTGCGTCGAAAGGGCGCTGCGCAAAGGCGTCCGCAATGGCCTTGCGGCCAGCTTTTTGCGCGTCACGCAGGATATGCACTGTCTCGGCCCGCAGGGCGGCGTTGTCCGGGGTATTCTCCAGCGCAGTGGTCAGGCTGGCATCGACCCCGGCGCTGTCAAAAATCTCATCAGCCGGACAGATCAGGTTGCCTTCGGGCGCGAGGGGTTGCGCCGGTGGCTCAGAATCCGGCGCCAGAGAAGCTTTGTGGGGCAGGGTCAATCACAACCACCTGTTTGTTCTGGATCGTGGCAACCGCCAGACCGCGTTCGTTCGTACCGTCCGGCCGCAGGCGGAAGATACCGCCCACACCCTGGAAACCGGCGTTTTGGGTCAGGGCCGCCCCTGTCAGCGCGTTCGATTTGCCCTGGCTGACCAGGGCTCCGATGGCGGCGATGCCATCATAGGCCAGCCCGCTGATCGGATGCGGGGCCTCACCGTAGGTGTTGTTGTACCGCTGACGATAGGCCTGAGTTTTCGCCGGATCGGGCAATGCGAACCATCCGCCCTGGACACCCGGCAGTTCCAGCGTTTGCGCCGGGATGTCCCAGCGGGTCAGGCCGATATACTGCGTTGTGGCGGGGGATACGCCCGCCTCGGGCAACAGCTGGCTCAAAAGGGGCAAAGCACCTGCGGTTGTCGCAGTCAGAAAGATTGAATCCGCTCCGGTCGAATCGACGGTCGCCTTGATAGCCGGAACCGAATCGATCACACCCTGCTGGGATCGGTCATACCCAACCGTTCCGGCATTGTTGACGCGGCTGTTGCTCAGAGCTGTCGCAATTGCGGATTGGCCAAGCTGCCCTGCGGAATCGTTGCTGTGCACGATGACCGTCCCGGTTTTGCCCTGCCGCCCGGCGAAATTTACGAGTCTGTTGGCCGAATTCTGGAAGGTCGGGCCAAGCACATAAACGTTGCCGCCCGCGATGCTTGTGTTGTTTGAGAACGATAACACGTTGACGTTGTTGTTCAAAACGGCAAGGCCAGCTGCGTTTGCCGCCTGCGCATAAACCGGTCCGATGATGATCTTGGCGCCATCCGAAACGGCTTGCTGCGCAACCGCCGATGCGGTTCCAGCATTTCCTGCGGTGTCATAAACGCGCAGGTCGATCTTGACGTTCGGCAAATCGGCTATTGCCAGACGCGCTGCATTCTCAAGGCTTCTGGCTAGGGCTGCGTCGCCGGCTTGCGCTGATCCGCTGGGCACCAGCAGGGCCACCGGCACCGGGTCTGAGGTGTCAATCGAGGGGCCTCCGCCGATGCCGCCCACTTCACAGGCGGCCAGAAATGCGGCCGTGGCCAGAACGATGGCGGATTTCGCCAGTTTGCGTGCGGGCTTGCAAACGGTAAACATCTAAATGAAAACTCCCTGATCCGGCGTCTGAGGGCACCTTGGTCTATCGATCCGCGATAATAAACGTCACGCTGTGAGGGTCCAGCTTTGAATTTCCAAAAGATCAGATTGGCCGCTGGCCTGTACTTTGTTGCCACTCCGATCGGGACGGCGCGCGATATTACGCTCAGGGCGCTGGATGTGCTTGCCTCGGCAGACATGATCGCCGCCGAAGATACCCGGAGCCTGCGCCGACTGATGGAAATTCATGGTGTGCCGCTCGATGGGCGTCGGATTCTGGCCTATCACGATCACAGTGGCGCCGGCGCTCGTGGCAGGATTTTAGAAGCGCTGGCGCAGGGGCAGTCCGTCGCCTATGCGTCCGAGGCCGGAATGCCGCTGATCGCCGATCCCGGCTATGATCTGGGCCGTCAGGCAGCAGAAGCTGGATATTCGGTGACCTGCGCACCGGGGCCGTCTGCCGTCCTGACCGCGTTGACGCTGGCCGGGCTGCCGACTGACGCATTCTTTTTCGCCGGGTTCCTGCCCAATGCCTCCGGTGCGCGGCGTTCGCGGATCGAGGCGCTCCGCAGCATCCCCGGAACGCTGGTTTTCTACGAATCGCCGAAACGCGTGGCCGGGTGCCTGGCCGATCTGGCGGACATTCTTGGTGGTGACCGGCAGGCGGCGCTGTGCCGGGAATTGACCAAGAAATTTGAAGAAACCCGCCGTGGGACGCTTGCTGATCTTGCAGCCGAGTATCAGGGCGCATCGGTTAAGGGTGAAGTTGTCCTGCTCGTGGATCGCGCGCATTCGCAATCTGTTAAGGAATCCGACGTAGAAGAGGCTTTGATCCGGGCTTTGGAAACGCATTCGGTACGGGATGCGGCGGATCTGGTATCAGAGATGTTCAGCCTGCCGCGCCGCCCGATTTATCAGAAGGCCCTGAAACTGGGAAAGGGATGACATGGCACGGCGATCTGTTCGGGGTTCGGTTTCCTATCACGCCGGACAATCGGCTGAACTTTGCGTTGCTTCCGAATACGCGCGCCGGGGTTATGAAATAGCGCAACGCAGATGGCGCGGCGCGGGTGGTGAGGTCGATCTGATTGCGCGCAACGCCGAAGGGCTGGTTTTTGTCGAGGTCAAGAAAAGTCGGAGTTTTGAAAGCGCAGCCATCCGGATCAGTCGCCGGCAAATGGACCGAATTTGTGCTTCTGCCGCTCAGTATCTTGAGCGGGAACCCAACGGCCAGTTGACGAATACCCGCTTTGACGCGGCGCTTGTCGATGACTCAGGAGCTGTTCAAATCATCGAAAACGCCTTTGGTTTGGCCTGATCCCCATTGAACCCGACAAGCCTCTGCGCCATGTATCGGGCGTGGAATTGAGGGATGTACCATGAAGATCGCCTTTCAGATGGACCCGATCGGGGCCGTGGATATCAACGCCGACAGTTCTTTCCGTCTGGCGGAAGAGGCGCAGGCGCGCGGCCATCAGCTGTTTTTCTATGGCCCGGATCAACTGGCGTATCAGGAAGGCAAGATCACAGCGCGCGGGCATGACATGACGGTGCAACGAGTCGCTGGCGACCCGGCTGTGCTGGGCCCTGAGCGTGAAGTGGATCTGGCGGAATTTGATGTCATCTGGCTGCGGCAGGACCCACCGTTCGACATGCACTACATCACCTCGACTCACTTGCTTGACCGCCTCAAGGGGCAGGCATTGGTGGTGAATGATCCGTTCTGGGTGCGGAACTATCCGGAAAAACTGCTGGTGCTGGATTTCCCCGATCTGACCCCGCCTACGACGATCGCGCGGGACTTGCAGACCATCAAAGCGTTCAAGGAAAAGCACGGCGATATCATCCTTAAGCCGCTCTATGGCAACGGCGGTGCCGGTGTGTTCCGGCTGGATGCGAATGATCGCAACCTGACTTCACTGCATGAGCTGTTCACCGGATTCTCGCGTGAGCCGCTGATCGCGCAGAAATTCCTGCCGGATGTGAGCAACGGCGACAAGCGCGTGATCCTCGTCGATGGCCAGCCTGTCGGCGCAATCAACCGGGTCCCGGCTGAGGGAGAAACCCGCTCGAACATGCATGTGGGCGGGCGGCCCGAGAAGATCGGCCTGAGCGATCGTGACCTGGAGATCTGTGCTGCCATCGGCCCGCTGCTGAAAGAGCGCGGTCAGGTGTTTGTCGGTATTGACGTGATTGGCGATTACCTGACCGAGATCAACGTGACTTCACCCACAGGCATTCAGGAGCTTGAGCGGTTCAACGGTGTAAATATCGCCGAAAAGATCTGGCAAGCGATTGAAGCGAAGCTCTAAGCGCCTGCTTTGGCGCTGATGCGAAAGCTCAGCGCCTCGGCCACATGTGGGCGGCGTACATCCGGCTCACCTTCGAGATCGGCGATGGTGCGTGCGACCCGGAGGATGCGATGAAACGCGCGGGCCGACAGGCCAAAGCGTTCGGCAGCTTTCAGCAGTAACTCTTTACCTTCGGTATCGGGGGCGGCGATTTCTTCCAGCATATTGCCTTCGACATCCGCATTTTGGCGGGTTGCGGGCGTGTCGCGAAAGCGGTCAGCCTGAATGGTACGTGCCGCTTCAACGCGTGCTGCGACCGTGGCAGAGCTGTCACCTGATGGCGGCAAATCAAGATCGGTAAATCCCACCGGAGGCACTTCGATGCGCAGATCGAACCGGTCCATCAGCGGCCCCGAGATACGACCCAGATAATCCTCACCGCAAACGGGTGCACGCGAACATGCGCGGGACGCGTCGGTCAGGTACCCGCATTTGCACGGGTTCGCGGCAGCTACCAGCATGAAGCGGCAGGGATACTTCACATGGGCATTGGCGCGGGCGACCATGACCTCACCGGTCTCGACAGGCTGGCGCAGGGTTTCCAGAACGGTGCGGGGAAACTCCGGGAACTCATCCATGAACAGAACGCCGTTATGGGCCAGCGATATCTCACCGGGTTTCGCACCTTTGCCACCCCCGACGATCGCAGCCATCGAGGCAGTATGATGCGGTTCTCGAAACGGGCGGGCACGGCTGATGCCGCCCTCATCAAGCAAGCCGCAAAGCGACTGGATCATTGATGTTTCCAACGCTTCCAGAGGGGTCAGGGGTGGAAGGATACCCGGCAGACGCGCAGCCAGCATGGATTTGCCCGAGCCCGGCGTACCGATCATGATCAGGTGATGCCGTCCGGCGGCTGCGATCTCTAGTGCCCGTTTGGCGCGTTCCTGTCCTTTCACGTCCCGCAGGTCACGTACGCTGGGTGAGAGGTTGACCTCGCCCGGCGTTGCGGCGGGCAGCGCGGATTGACCGGTAAAGTGGCGTACCACGTCCCCTAACGAACCCGCCCCGATCACTTGCGTTGCGTCGACCCAGGCAGCCTCGGCGCTGGAAGCGCGGGGGCAAAGCAGGCTGCGGTCCTCGGCTGCGGCGGTCATGGCGGCCGGCAGCGCGCCAACGACCGGCACCAGAGAGCCGTCCAGTGACAATTCGCCCAAAGCGACAGCGCCTTCGGCTGCGTCTGCCGGAATGATTTCCAGCGCTGTCAGTAAAGCGACCGCGATCGGTAAATCGAAATGACTGCCTTCTTTGGGCAAATCGGCCGGAGACAGGTTTATGGTGATCCGCTTCGAGGGCAGCGCGATGGCCATCGAGCTCAATGCGCTGCGTACTCGGTCGCGGGCCTCGGATACGGCCTTGTCGGGCAGGCCCACTATGGAAAAGGCGGGAAGGCCGGGCGAGACCGCACATTGCACCTCGACCGGGCGGGCATCGACTCCCTGAAAGGCAACGGTGTGGGCGCGGGCGACCATGGCAATCCTGTTCTTGGTTAACAGGATGTTGCTGCCATGGGTGCGGTTTAGGAATCGTTAACGCCAGCGGTCATCGCTGCGAATTTCGGCCAGGCCGCCGGATCGGCAACGGTTTTGTCCCGGCAAAACGGATTGCAGAAGCCCCAAACCTTGCCGTCGAGTTTCAGATAGTCCCGCACGGGTTCACCGGAATACGGGCAGGCCGAGTTAACCGAGGGGCCTGCATTGACCGCTGAGGCTTTTGATTGCCCGCCAATCGGCCAGCTTTGGGCGGGAAGGTTCTGTGGATAGGGAAAGGGTTCGTACGCAACCGTCATGCCCATAGCGCGCCATTGCCGAACGGAAATATCTGAAAGCAGGTCCATGCAATAGGCTCGGCTGGTCTCGGACACAGGCAGATCGTATCCGATAATCCGCGCTGCAACCGGCGTGTAAAAGACATCCGCCAAAGAATAAGTGCCGAATAGCGGGCCGGAGGCGGCGCCCGAAATGTTCCGCGCATGGGCCCAGAGGGCTTCGATCCGCTGCAAATCTGCAAGCGTCTCGGGCGAGGGCTCGAACCCCTCCCACAAGTACTTCAACTGCATGGGGCACTGACCGCGCAGCGCCGTGAAACCGGCAACCATTTCCGCGCAGAGCCATCGGGCCGTTGCGCGTGCGGGGGCATCTGCGGGCCAAAGCCCGGCCTCGGGGTGGCATTCCGCCAGAGTCTCCGCCATGGCGAGGCTTTCGCCGACTACGGTGCCGTCGGGCAGGCGCAGCGCGGGAACAAGGCGGGCGGGTGCCAGCGGCTCCATATCCGCCGCCATGGTGCCGGCGTACAGGCCAATCATATGGGTGCGATACGGCAGGCCGAATTTCTCGAGCATTAGCCATCCGCGCATGGACCAGCTTGAAAACAACCGGTCACCAATAAACAGATCGTAAGTCATGGCTTAACGATGTCGGACGCAGTCGCGTCAGTAAATCAGCGATTTGTGCGCAGCCCTATCACGGACAGTGATTGATCCGCTCCACAGACCAACCGGTGTGACGATGTGTAATCTCGGTGACTGAAAGGTTGTCGATGCGGTGGCTGAATGCCTGTTGCGCATCGACGCCAAGGGCGCGCTGTACCTGCGTCAGGATCACGCCGAAATGCGCGACCACGATCAGATCACACCCGGCATGGCTGGCAATCAGGGCATCAACCACTGCGTTGACCCGTGCACGAACCTCATTCCAGCTTTCCCCACCCGGGGGTCTGACGTCTCCGGGATTGTCCCAATAGGCGAAGCAAAGTTCGGGGTCTTCAGCCTCGATCTCGGCGAAAGGGCGCATTTCCCACGTGCCGAAATTGATTTCGCGCAGGTCCGGATGGTGGAGCAGGCGGCGGCGTGTGCCCTGAATGGCGCTGGCAGTGTCGGCGGCGCGCGACAGGTCGGATGAGATTACGATGGCGTCAGAAGGCAGGTGCGTTTCGAGGCGGGCAATCGCGGCCTTGTCGCTCAGATCGGCGGGCAAATCGGACCATCCCACCATTGTTTTGGCATGGGTTGGGCCATGCCGTACCAGATGCAGACGCGTCACAGGGGCTGCCCTTTGAGCACCAGGGGCAAGCCGGCAGTGACCTGAACCACCCGGTCGGCTTGCGCGGCCAGCGCAATGTTGAGCCGTCCCTGCGCCTCGCGGAACCTGCGAGACAGAGCGTTATCGGGCACAATCCCGTATCCAACCTCGTTTGAAACGACCACTATCTGGGCCGCGCAGTTCTTCAAAGCAGAGAGAAGTTCCGCCTGGGCGTGTTCCAGATCGTTTTCAGCCAGCAGGTGATTGGTCAGCCACATAGTCGCGCAATCAATGAGGCAGACCTGATCTGACGTCAGCTTCGCAAGTTCGGGCGACAGATCGAAAGGGGCTTCGATTGTCGACCATCCGCTGCCTCTTTGTGCAATATGTTGCCTGATTTTTAAGCGCATCTCATCATCAAACACTTGTGATGTCGCCAGATAAACCCTGCTTTTTCCAGTCGAAACAGCAAGTTGCTCGGAAAATAGGGACTTTCCGGATGCCGCGCCGCCCAGGATTAAGGTTAAATCGGGATGCACTTTTATTACCTTTCTGGTGATCCACCCGGTTTTGCCCTGCGTATCGACCTCAGGTCGGCAAGGCAAGCCCGCCGCATCGCCTGTGATAAAGGGGAGAATTACATGGCCTTAGACAACGCACGTGATTTTTCGATGTCCCGGCAGGCGATGAAGGCTGAGTTGCTGGATGCCGAGACGGAGCTGAAACTGGCCTATGCCTGGCGCGACGATCGGGATGAACAGGCATTGCACCGTTTGATCACCGCTTACATGCGTCTGGCGATTTCCATGGCAGCCAAGTTCAAACGCTATGGTGCGCCGATGAATGACCTGATCCAGGAGGCCGGCTTGGGCTTGATGAAAGCCGCCGACAAATTCGATCCTGATCGCGGCGTGCGGTTTTCAACCTATGCGGTGTGGTGGATCAAGGCGAGTATTCAGGATTATGTCATGCGCAACTGGTCGATGGTGCGGACCGGTTCGACCTCGTCCCAGAAATCGTTGTTCTTCAACATGCGCCGGGTTCAGGCCCGTCTGGAGCGCGAAGCCGCCACCGAGGGGTTGGAACTGGATCGCCATCAATTGCACCAGATGATAGCAGCCGAAATAGGTGTTCCGCTGCGGGATGTCGAGATGATGGAAGGACGGCTTGCCGGTTCGGATTTCTCGTTGAACGCGGTGCAGTCGGCAGATGAGGACGGGCGCGAGTGGATTGACGCGTTGGAAGATGACAGTGAACAGGCCGCCGAGTCGGTCGAAAACAGTCATGATACACGGCAATTGCGCGAATGGTTGGTCACGGCGATGCAGGCTCTGAATGACCGCGAGCGGTTCATCGTACGCGAACGCAAGCTGCGTGAACCCGTGCGGACACTGGAAAGCCTCGGCCAGGAGCTCGGGTTGTCGAAAGAACGTGTGCGCCAGCTCGAGGCGGCGGCCTTCGTAAAAATGCGTAAGAACCTTGAAGCGCAATCGCGCGAGGTGCAACACTTCTTCGCATGAAACTATTTGCGATTCTTACAGCTTTTGTATCGCTTTGCATTCTGCCTTTCCCGGGGCGGGCGGCAGACCTGATACCTCAGGATGTTCTGGCCGATATGAAGGCGGCGGATGTGGTCATTCTGGGCGAGACACATGACAACCCGCAGCATCACCTCGTGCAGGCCGAAGCGGTTGAAGCCATCGCGCCCTCGGCTGTCGTTTGGGAAATGGTGACCGAGGAAGGTGCTCAGCGGCTGACTCAGAAAGCGATAGCCAATCCCGAAGAGCTGGCCAGAATCCTGCGTTGGGCGGAATCTGGCTGGCCCCCTCTCAGCATGTATTACCCCGTTTTTCAGGCCGCGAACGTGCCGATATATGGCGCGATGGTCCCCCGCGTGGCGGCGCGTGCCGCGATGGAGCGCGGGGCGGCTACTGCGTTAGGAGCAGATGCGGCCAGATATGGGTTGACCGTGCCTTTGTCGGATGAGGATCAGGCCGCGCGCGAAGCAGATCAACTGGCGGCCCATTGCAACGCCTTGCCTGCCGAAGCATTGCCACAGATGGTTGCGATTCAACGCCTCAGGGATGCTGTCCTGACCCGCGCCATTCTACGCGCTACCGACGAAACCGGCGGTCCTGTTGCGGTGATCACAGGCAATGGCCATGCGCGCAAGGATCGCGGTATTCCGACCTTTCTGTCCCGCCTTCAGCCGGGCTTAAAAGTCTTTGTGATGGGGCAATCCGAGGATGGTGTCGTAGACGGGGAATTTGATGCAGTGATCGACAGCCCCGCCGCCGAACGCGAAGATCCCTGCAGAGCCTTCGAGGTACAGAATTAACTGCTGGAACTGCCCGCCAGCGTTGCCTAATGTCAGGGCCGACCCGGACGGAAAGGGCTAGATATGCTGTCATCCAAACGCATTCTGCTGATTATCGGCGGCGGAATCGCTGCCTATAAATCGCTGGATCTGATCCGGCGGTTGCGCGAACGGGGTGCCGCCGTCACGCCGGTCCTAACGCGTGCCGCCGAAGAGTTCGTGACCCCATTGTCCGTGTCTGCCCTGGCTGGTGAGAAGGTGTATCGGGACCTCTTTGATCTGACCGACGAAGCCGAGATGGGGCATATCCAACTGTCACGCGCGGCAGATCTGATCGTGGTTGCCCCCGCGACCGCCGATCTGATGGGCAAGATGGCGGGAGGGTTGGCGAATGATCTGGCCTCAACCCTTCTGATGGCAACTGATACGCCGGTTCTGTGTGCGCCCGCAATGAACGTTCGTATGTGGAACCATCCCGCGACGCGGCGCAACCATGCGCAGCTTGCAGACGATGGCGTGCGATTTGTTGGCCCGAATGAGGGCGATATGGCCTGTGGCGAATACGGCCCCGGCCGCATGTCGGAACCGCTTGAGATCGTGGCCGCGATCGAGACGCAGGTATCGGATGGACCGCTGACCGGCAGGCGTATTCTGGTGACCTCGGGTCCGACGCATGAACCGATTGATCCCGTGCGCTACATCGCGAACCGATCTTCGGGCGCGCAAGGAACGGCTGTGGCCCGCGCATTGTCCGGATTGGGGGCGGATGTTACCTTTATCACCGGTCCCGCCGACGTGCCGCCCCCTGATGGCGTGGACGTTGTACGCGTAGAGACCGCGCAGCAGATGTCGGATGCGGTGGACGCAGCGCTTCCGGTGGACGCCGGCGTGTTCGCGGCGGCCGTAGCTGATTGGCGGGTTTCGAGCGCTTCAGACAAAAAGCTCAAGAAAAGCCGCGACGGGGTGCCCGCGCTGGAATTTGCCGAGAACCCTGACATCCTGAAGCGCGTTGCCCATCTGGAAAATGGGCGGCCCGCGTTGGTGGTGGGCTTTGCAGCCGAGACGGATAACGTGATCGAACACGCCAAAGCCAAGCGAGCCCGCAAGGGTTGCGATTGGATCGTTGCAAACGATGTCAGCCCTGCCACCGGCATTATGGGGGGGTCCGAAAACGCCGTGGTGCTTATTTCGGACGATGGTGCCGAGGAATGGCCTCGTATGGGCAAAGATCAGGTAGCCGGGCGATTGGCGGAAAAGATCGCCAACGCGCTGACCGGACAAAATCCATAAAGACAAGAGGTGCAGTGATGGTGGCAATTCGCGTGATCCGAGAGAAAGGGGCTGACCTGTCGGTGCCGCTCCCGTCTTACGAAACGGCCGGGGCCGCCGGTGCAGATGTGCGTGCCAACTTGCCGGATGGCGCATCGATTATGCTGGCGCCGGGGCATCGCGCACTGATACCCACAGGCCTTCGGATCGAGATCCCGCAGGGGTTCGAAGTACAGGTGCGCCCGCGTTCGGGTCTTGCCCTGAAGCACGGAATCACGCTGCCCAACACACCCGGAACAATCGATAGCGACTATCGCGGTCCCTTGGGGGTGATAGTGATGAATGCAGGTCAGGACCCGTTTGAGATCACGCATGGCGAGCGTATTGCGCAGTTGGTGGTCGCCCCCGTGGTTCAGGCCGTGTTTGAATCAGTCACCGCGCTGAGCGAAACCGACCGTGGCGCAGGCGGGTTCGGCTCGACCGGGCGGGGCTGATGCTACTGGTTCTGATCTTGGCCGCCGGACTTTGGGGCGTCGGATATATTGCCGGTGTGTCACGGTCTGCGCGGCTGGTTTCCGTAGGCGCGCTACTGACGGGCGTGATTATCGCTCAACTTGTACTACCTCAGGGCAATCCGTTGCGCCAAGCGACTGGCGGCTCTGCAGCGATGTGGCTAATCCTCGCTGGTGCGACTCTGCTGGTTCTGCTTTATGGACGTGGCATCAAGGCGTTGCGCAATCGCGCCGAGTCCATCCCAGCGACGGAGCCTGCCATGCGATCCGATCAGTTCAGTGAAACCGAACTTGAACGCTATGCTCGCCATATCGTTCTGCGCGAACTTGGCGGTCCGGGTCAAAAGCGGATGAAACAGGCGCGTGTGCTGGTGATCGGGGCCGGAGGACTTGGTGCGCCTGCTTTGCAATACCTCGCTGCCGCCGGAATTGGCACCATCGGTGTGATTGATGATGACGAGGTCGAGAATGCGAACCTGCAGCGGCAGGTAATCCACCGCGATGCGGATATTGGAATGCCCAAGGTGTTTTCAGCCCAGAAGGCCATGGTGGCACAGAACCCTAATGTGGTGGTTCTGCCCTATCACCGCCGACTGACGGAAGAGATTGCCGCAGATCTGTTCGCGGATTTCGATCTGATCCTCGACGGCACCGACAATTTTGACACCCGCTATCTGGCCAACCGAACGGCCGTTGCGTTGGGCAAACCTTTGATCTCGGGCGCGCTTTCACAATGGGAAGGGCAACTAAGCGTGTTCGATCCTGCAACCAGTGGGCCCTGCTATCAGTGCATTTTCCCGGAAGCCCCGGCACCAGGTCTTGCGCCCTCCTGCGCCGAGGCTGGTGTGATCGGTCCGTTGCCCGGAGTGGTCGGATCAATGATGGCGGTCGAAGCGATCAAGGCGATCACCGGGGCAGGGCAGCCCTTGCGGGGCGAGATGCTGATCTACGACGCACTCTATGGTGAAAGCCGCAAGATCACCTTGCCTCAACGCGCAGACTGCCCGATTTGCGGGGCATCCGACTGAGTTCGACTCAAATTTCCGGGTAGCTCTGGATCATTGCCAAAGACGGTCTTAGCTATGGGGTCAAAGGAGACCCCAATGACCAATCCGATCCTGTCCGCCTGGAATACACCGTTCGAAATCGCCCCGTTTACCACAATCTCGGACGATGATTTTGCCCCTGCTCTGGATGAGGCGATGCAGGCGCATAACGCCCAGATCGATGCGATCGCGGCGAACCCGGATGTGCCGACCTTCGCCAATACGATAGAGGCGCTTGAGGCCGCTGGCGAGCAAATGGACAAGGTTCTGTCGGTTTTCTTCACTGTAGCGGGTGCTGACAGCAATCCCAAGCGCGAGGAGCTGCAGCGCGCGTTCTCACCGAAACTCGCTGCGCATTACGCACGCATTTCTTCGAACAAAGCGCTGTTTCAGCGCGTGGCGGACCTGTGGGCACGGCGCGACGATCTGGACCTGACAGACGAACAGACGCGTGTTCTGATGTTGTCCCATCGCGGGTTCGTGCGGGCAGGGGCCGCGCTGACCGGCAATGACGATGCGAGAATGCAAGAGATCAAGGCCCGTCTCGCTTCGTTGGGTACCGCATTCACACAAAACCTGCTGGCGGATGAACGCGATTGGTTCATGGATCTGACCGAGGAAGACCTGCAGGGGTTGCCGGAGTTTGTTGTCGATGCGGCACGGGCGGCGGGTCAGGAAAAGGGTGCAGATGGCCCGGTTGTGACCCTGTCGCGGTCGCTGATCGTCCCCTTCCTGCAATTTTCGCCGCGTCGCGACCTGCGGCAAAAAGCATATCTCGCGTGGACGGCGCGCGGCGCAAATGGCGGTGAAACCGACAACCGCGAGATTGCGGCCGAGATTCTGGCGTTGCGGGAGGAACGCGCCAAGCTGCTCGGTTATGACAGCTTCGCCGACTACAAGCTGGAAACCGAGATGGCCCGGACGCCCGATCGTGTACACGATCTGTTGATGCAGGTTTGGGAGCCCGCCAAAACCCGCGCCGACGCGGATGCCGAGATGTTGACCCAGATGATGCAGGACGACGGTATCAATGGCCCGCTGGAGGGGTGGGACTGGCGCTACTACGCCGAGAAACGGCGCAAGGCCGAGCATGATCTGGATGAGGCCGCTCTCAAGCCCTATCTGCAGCTGGATCGGATGATCGAGGCGTCGTTTGCTTGCGCCAACCGATTATTTGGGCTGGAATTCGCTCCGCTGGATGTCCCTCTTTACCATCCCGACTGCCGCGCGTGGGAGGTGACCCGCAATGGCCAGCACATTGCGGTTTTCATTGGAGATTACTTTGCGCGCGGATCAAAGCGTTCAGGCGCATGGTGCAGCGCGATGCGCGGGCAGGCGAAGTTCCCGAAAGAGCAGGCGCCGGTCGTGATCAACGTCTGCAACTTTGCCAAGGGTGACCCGGCATTGCTGTCCTATGATGACGCGCGGACCTTGTTTCATGAATTTGGTCACGCCTTGCACCAGATGCTGTCGAACGTGACCTATGAAAGCATCTCGGGCACAAGCGTTGCACGCGATTTTGTGGAACTGCCGAGCCAGCTCTACGAGCACTGGCTGGAGGTGCCCGAAGTCCTGGCCGAGTTCGCGACCCATGTGGACACCGGCGAGCCGATGCCGCAAGAGATGCTGGACAAGGTTCTGAAAGCGGCCAATTTCGATCAGGGGTTCCAGACAGTTGAATATGTGGCTTCGGCTCTGGTCGATCTTGCATTCCACGATGGTGCTGCGCCTTCCGATCCGATGGCAAAGCAGGCCGAGGTTCTGGCCGGAATCGGTATGCCGCAAGCTATCGGGATGCGTCATGCCACCCCGCATTTTGCCCATGTTTTCGCCGGCGATGGCTATAGCTCGGGCTATTACAGTTACATGTGGTCCGAAGTCATGGATGCCGACGCCTTTGCCGCATTCGAAGAGGCCGGCGGCGCATTTGACCCCGAACGCGCCAGGGCGCTGGAAGAAAACATCCTGTCCACCGGAGGTTCGCGCGAGGCGGAAGAATTGTATCTGGCTTTCCGCGGCCGCCTGCCCGGCGTCGAAGCCTTGTTGAAAGGTCGCGGATTGATTGCGGCCTAGTAGCCGAGGCGCCGATCGACGAGGTGCAGGAAGGGTGCTCCTGCCTCACCTCGGCGGATGTTCTCACAGATGACCTGCGCGGCTGTCACCGGGCGGGTTTCCGAAGCGATGTGCGGTGTCACCGTCACATTGGGATGCGCCCAATAGGGATGATCCGGCGGCAGCGGTTCGGTGCGGAATACATCCAGCGTGGCATGTCCGACCTGACCTGAATCCAGCGCCTGCAGCAGAGCGTCGTCGTCGATCAGCGGACCACGTCCCGGGTTGATGATCCGCGCACCTTCAGGCAGCAAGGCGAGCGCATCAGCGTTCATGATATCCTCAGTCGCCGGTGTGTCGGGCAGCAGCAGTACCACGATTTCAGCTTGAGACAGCGCCGTATGTAAACCATCCGACCCGTGCAGGCAGGTCACGCCGGGGATACTCTTTGCAGTGCGACTCCAGCCCATGACATTGAAATTCAGCGCAGCAAGTGCGCGGGCCGCAGCCTCGCCCAATGCGCCGAGACCGAATATGCAAACGGTGCGCTGAGAGGCCAGAGGCGGCGCATCCGGTGTCCATGTACCGTCCTGCTGGGTGATGTGGCGATCCATCCCAAGGTGATAGCGCAGCACATGCCCGACGACCCATTCGGTCATGCCCTGTGTCAGTCCCCCATCCACCATCCGCGCAAGGGGGACGGTCAGGGTTTCATTGCCCGAGATACTCTCGACCCCGGCCCAGAGGCTCAGAACGGCTTTGAGACGTGTGAATGGGGTGAAATCCCGCAACCCTCCGTTCGGTGCATAGACCACATAGTCGACCAGCGCGGGGTGGATATCGTTGGACAGTTGAAAGTCCAACCTTGCCTCGGTTAGTCCCTGTCGCAGCAGTGGCTCATATTCCGGCCACAGCTCAGGGCGCGCAGAAAACAGGACATTCACGGGCATCGGACACCTCTCAGCGGGGGCGGTGGATATGGGCGCTCTGCACGATGCCAAATGCTGCCATCAGAACCAGCATGGCGGAGCCGCCATAACTGACCATCGGCAGTGGCACCCCAACGACCGGGGCAAGCCCCATCACCATTGACATGTTGACGGCAAAGAACAGGAAGAAGTTGAGCGCGATGCCCAGTGTCACGAGCGAAGAAAAACGATCTTTGGTCGATAGCGCCGTGACCATGCAGAAGATCAGGATCAGACCGTAGAGGATCAGCAGAGTGATGCCACCGACAAATCCGAACTCCTCGGCCAAGGTCGTGAAGATGAAATCGGTGTGTTTTTCGGGCAGGAAGTTCAGGCGCGATTGTGTGCCCTCCATGAACCCGCGCCCATTCCAGCCCCCCGAACCCAGTGCAATTTTGGACTGTGTGATATGATATCCCGCTCCCAACGGATCGGTCGACGGGTCCAGAAACGTATCGATGCGCCTGAACTGGTAATCCTTCAGCAGCTGCCATTCCGTGCCACGGCTGTTGAACACGGTCGCAATCAGTCCGACCCCCGCCGCAATCACGGCTGCGAAATAGGCCCAGTGAACACCGGCCAGAAACATCAGGCCCCCGCCAGCGGCCAGCAGCAGAATCGAGGTGCCGAGATCGGGTTGTTTCAGGACCATAAAGGTCGGAAACAGGATCAGAAGGACCGGGATGATCACCCACAGCGGTCGCGATGTTTTGTGTGCGGGCAACCAGTCGTAATAAGCTGCAAGCACCATTACCAGCGAGATTTTCATCACCTCAGAAGGCTGCAGGCGCATGAAGCCAAGATCGATCCAGCGCTGCGCGCCCATGCCGATGGTGCCGAACAACTCTACCACGATCAGCAGTCCGATCGAGCCGAGATAAGCCACGACCGACATGTTTCGCCAGAACCAGATCGGTACCAGCGCAATGATGAACATGACCGTCAGGCCTAGCCCGAACCGTTCCATCTGGGGCTCGGCCCAGGGCATCCAGGACCCACCGGCCACCGAGTACAGCATCAGGAATCCGGCGCTGGCGACACTGATCAGCAGCAGCGTCAGAGGCCAGTTCATGTACAGAAATTTTCTGAATCCCGATGGCGTGGATTTGACGGCATATTCAAGATAGCTCATGCGCGGTCCTTTTCGTCAGGACGCGCCTTGGGACGACGATCGCCCTCAAGCCGTTTTTGCTGTTCCTTGATGCGATCCCGGTCGCCCGCCGGGTAGGCTTCGAGCGGTGGCGTGCCGTCATAAAGCGCCTGAAGCATGATGTCGCGCGCGACCGGAGCGGCCGCCTTGGACCCACCGCCACCGTGCTCCACGACCACGGCCACGGCGTACTTGGGGTTGTCATAAGGTGCGAAGCTGACAAATAACGCGTGGTCACGCCGCTCCCATGGAAGGTCTTCGTTGCGGATGACGCCGGCGGCGCGTTCGGCCTTGGTGATGTTGCGCACCTGACTGGTGCCGGTTTTACCGGCCATGCGGAAGTCATCCGTGATGATCCGGCTGCGATAGGCAGTGCCACGGCGACTGTTTGAGACCGAGAACATTGCCTTGCGAACCTGCTCGAGGTTGTTTCGGTTAACCGCCAGCGGCTCGCCTGCACCCGAGGGCTGTTCGACCCCGTTTACCGAACGGACGAGGCGTGGCTTTACAGCCCGACCGGTTGCCAGTCGTGCGGTCATGACCGCCAGTTGCAGCGGTGACGCGAGCATGAAGCCCTGCCCGATCGAAGCGTTTGCCGTATCGCCCACCAGCCAGTCCTGCCCGTGCACGCGTTGCTTCCATTCCTGATTGGGTGCGAGACCCGCGGCAACGGCAGACATCGGAATGTCGTGTTTGACGCCCAGGCCGAACGTGTTTGCCATTTCGGATATCTTGTCGATCCCAACCCGCAGGGCGACGTCGTAATAGTAAACGTCACAGCTGCGCTTCAGCGAGGTTTCAAGGTCGACCGAGCCATGCCCACCACGTTTCCAGCAATGGAAGCGGCGGCTGCCGACCTTCAGGTAGCCGGGGCAATAGACCGTGCTGGAAGGGCTGATCACGCCGGCCTCAAGCGCGGCCATTGCGGTGATCATCTTGAAGGTCGATCCGGGTGGATAGGTACCCTGAACCGTTTTGTTGGCCAGCGGCCGGTACTTGTCCTGCGTCAGCATCTGGTAGTCGGCCACTGAAATACCACGCACGAACAGGTTCGGATCGAAACTCGGGGCCGAGCTGATGGCGCGGATATCCCCGGTTTCGCAGTCGATCACAACGGCTGCGGCGCTCTCTCCGGCCAATCGGGCCTGCGCGTATTGCTGAAGGTCAGCATCGACGGACAGTTGCAGATCGGCCCCGGCCAGGCCTTCCTGCCGGTCCAGTTCGCGCATGACACGGCCGGTGGCATTGACCTCGACCCGTTTGGCGCCCGCTTTGCCGCGCAAACTGATTTCCTGTTTGGCCTCCAGTCCCACCTTGCCGATCTGAAAGCGGGGAATACGCAGAACCGGTTCGGGATCTTCGATCTGGCTCAGGTCATAGTCGCTGACCGGACCGACATAGCCGACGACATGAGCGAAATCCTCGTAGCGGGGATACTGACGCGTCATCCCAACCTCGGGCGTGACGCCGGGCAGGGCGGGGGCGTTGACCGCAACTTTCGAGATATCCTCCCACGTCACCTGATCGGCCAGAGTGACCGGCAAAAAGGGTGCCGAGCGTCGCATTTCCGTTTTCGCGCGCTCGATCTCGTCCCCGGTCAGCGGGATCAGGTCGGACAGTTTGGCAATGACGCTGTCAATATCGCCCGCGTCCTCGCGCACGATGACAATGCGATAGGAGGGCGAGTTTTGTCCGATGATCTGTCCGTTACGGTCATAGATTCGACCCCGGGTTGGCGGGATCAGGCGGATGTTGATCCGGTTTTCCTCGGCCAGAAGGCGGTATTCGTCCGCCTGATCGACCTGCATGAAACGCATTCGGGCGGCCAGACCTCCGATAAACGCCGTCTGCAGCCCGCCGAGAATCAGGGCACGACGCGGCAGCCGCTTGTAAGCGAGGCCCTGAGGTTTTGGTTTACGCTGTTTCATGGTCGCACCCGTGGCATCCCGCTGTCGGCGGCTGACTTGCGCCGCACTCCAAACGCGCTCTGACTTAGCAAAGCGATCAGCGGATATATAGCGATTGTCATCAGCACTTGAACCACCACCGGCCCCAGAGTTGCCTGCTGGACCGACAGGATCGCAAGAATCATTCGGTTGAGCGCAAATACAACGGTGATCACGGCGCCCACGGTTGTCCATTCGCTGATGAACCCGGCATCCCGCATTCCCGGCGCCGCCGCGCGGAGATACGCCGCACCGAGCACAACCAACGCCGCCAGCAGACCGGGCGGGCGCTGCAAAAGCAAATCGGCCATGAACATGACAAACGCGATGATCAGAATCGGAACATATTCGGATCGCCGCAAGACCCATGCGTAAGTGAGCGTTATCAGGATGTCGGGAAAAGGCAGGCGATCAGGTTTTGTATCCAGCGGAAGCAGGTGCAGAAACACAACAAACATCGCCAGCGCGACGTACAGGCCGCGCTTGGCCCACAGGTACGAGACAGACCTATCCATCGTTGACCTCCTGCGGGGTCAACGACGCTTCGGGTCGGCGGGGGCCGACGATATCTCCTGAATCGGTGATCGGCGGGGCCGACTGGTAGCGCAGTACGCGAAGAAATTCGAGCCGTTCAAAATCCGCCGATAGTCGCACGCGCAGCCTGCCACCCGGATCAACCGTGATCTGACCGATCAGCAAGCCCCCCGGGAACACGCCGCCATCGCCGGATGTCACGACCCGGTCACCGGGGCGTACAAGCTCTCGGTTCTCCAGAAATTCCACCGCGGGTGCCGACGTGTTGTCGCCCGCGATCAGCGCGGTCTGGCCTGACGGTTGGATTGTAGCGGGTATGACGCTGGACGCATCGGTCATCAGGATAACGCGGGCCGTGTCCGGACCCACGCCCGAGATGCGTCCTACAACGCCGATCCCGTCCATTGTGGCCCATCCATCCATGATACCGTCCCGCTCGCCGACATTCAGCAGAACCGACTGCCGGAAGGGCGAGCCGCTATCGGCCATCACCACACCGGTGACGTAGGTCAAACGCGGATCAAGCCGCACATTGTTCAAATCCAGCAGGCGGGCGTTTTCCTGTTCCAACTGCAACGCGGCCTCTTTCCACGCGCGCATCAGGCGCAGTTCGCTGCGCAGTTCCTGGTTCTGTTCGCTGAGGCGCTGATAGCTTTGGAAATCACGAGAGAGGTTCACCAGCGCCGTAACCGGCACCATCGCCCATTCCATAGAGGGCACAACCGTGTCCACCACCTGAGCGCGGAACCGTTCGACGCGCGGGCTGTCGATGCGCCAGACCAGAAAGATACCCAGAAGGCACAGAACAACGATCCCCAGAAGCAAACGGCGCAGGGGGGTCGTGTATTCGTCACGCTGTGATCGGTCCTTTGCCACAGGTTACCTTCCCGTGCTGCTCGTGCCCGAGTTCTCACCCCACAAGGGTGCGCGCCTTAGCTTTCGTAGTCAATCGCGTGGCGCAGTTGTTTTTCGTATTCCAGCGCCTTGCCGGTGCCCAAAGCCACACAATTCAGGCTTTCATCGGCAATCGACACGGCCAGCCCCGTCTGTTCGCGCAGCGCCAGATCCAGATCGCCCAGCAGTGCACCACCGCCGGTCAGCATCACGCCCCGGTCGACGATGTCGGCCGCCAGATCGGGTGGCGTGGTTTCCAGAGCGGTCATTACCGCCTCGCAAATCTGCTGCACGGGTTCCGACAGAGCTTCGGCGACCTGAGCCTGACTGATCTCGATTTCCTTGGGCACACCGTTCAGCAGGTCGCGCCCCCGGATATGCATCGACTGGCCACGGCCATCGTCGGGCATACGCGCGGTGCCGATGGTGGTTTTGATGCGTTCGGCGGTGGATTCACCCACCAGCAGGTTCTGCTGGCGACGCAGGTATGAGATGATCGCCTCATCCATCCGGTCACCACCAACGCGGACCGAGCGGGCATAGACGATGTCACCCAACGACAGAACGGCGACCTCGGTGGTGCCGCCACCGATATCAACAACCATGTTGCCGGTCGGATCGGTGATGGGCATCCCCGCACCAATCGCTGCTGCAATCGGCTCGGCAATCAAGCCCGCGCGGCGGGCGCCTGCAGACAGAACGGATTGGCGGATCGCGCGCTTTTCAACAGGAGTTGCACCATGCGGGACGCAAACGATGATCTTGGGCTTTGAAAAGGTCGAGCGCTTGTGCACCTTGCGAATGAAATGCTTGATCATTTCTTCAGCAGTGTCGAAGTCGGCAATCACACCTTCACGCATCGGGCGGATCGCTTCGATCGAACCCGGCGTCCGGCCCAGCATCAGCTTGGCATCTTCGCCGACGGCCAGAACCTTCTTTACGCCGTCCTTGACGTGGTACGCGACAACCGAGGGTTCTGACAGGATCACACCGCGCCCCTTGACATAAACCAGCGTATTTGCCGTTCCAAGGTCGATAGCCATGTCCGCTGTGAACAGGCCGCCCAGATTGCCAAAGATCCCCATGTTTCCCCTGATCCTGTATGTCGGTTTTTCTACTGCCCGCGACTCGACGGTTCCGGGACGGATGACTTATAGGGTGCCAACTCGCCCGGTAAAAGGGCTGATTCCGCGTTAATCAGCACCTTTCCGCCTTATTGTTGGGGACTTTAGAAGGCAAAATGCTCTCATATCAACATATTTACCACGCCGGAAATCTGGCTGATGTACAAAAGCACGCTTTATTGGCATGGGTGCTGGGCTACCTGACGCAAAAAGACAAGCCGCTCAGCTACATTGAGACGCATTCCGGGCGCGGTCTGTATCAGCTCGACGCAGTCGAGGCCGTTCGAACCGGAGAAGCCGCGGCGGGAATTGCACGGGCGCAGCGTGAGGGCTGGTTTGCCGCCGATCATCCGATGTCGCGGGTGCTGGAGGCGGTGCAGGCGCGCCATGGTGCGGCGGCCTATCCGGGATCGCCGCTGATCGCGGCCAATCTACTACGGGATCAGGACAGCCTGCACTTGGCTGAGTTGCATCCACAGGAACATGCGGCGCTTTCCTTGGCTCTGTCGCCATATGGGGCGAAGGTTTATCGGCAGGACGGGTTCGAGCTGGCGCAGTCTCTGCTGCCCCCGTCGCCTCGGCGGGGAATGATGCTGATAGATCCCAGCTATGAGGTAAAAGCGGATTACGACCGTATGCCGGGGTTGATTGCCAAGCTGCATCGCAAATGGAATGTCGGGGTGATCGCGCTTTGGTATCCGCTTCTAACGGACGCACGTCATGCACCCATGATCGCAGCCCTGAAATCTGCAGGTTACCCGAAGGCGATGAGCCATGAGGTGGGTTTTCCCCCAGCGCGCGAGGGGCATCGGATGATCGGGTCGGGCATGTTCGTGCTGAATGCACCCTTTGGCATCGAAAACGAGATGGCCCGTCTTTCGAAAGTGTTTGCGCAGCTCTGAGGCTGTTTTCCCAAAAATAGGCAGTAGTGCTCCCGCCTCGTTCGCCTGCATCAGAGATGCTGTCAAACGAGTTGGGCCGGGCAGCGCGCCGGCGGCGCGCTGCCCGGCCCAAAGCCGCAAGGGGGTTCGGCGAAGCCGGGCACCCGCGGGTGCGGGAGCCCTTCGTTTTGCCTGCGATCAGGTCAGGTCTTTGTAGCTGATCTCACGCGTGTCCGCGCCCGGGCCGGCCTTTTCACGGCGCATGATCAGACGGTTCAGCGCGTGAATATAGGCTTTGGCCGAGGCAACAACCGTATCGGTGTTCGCAGATTGACCGGTCGCGATCATACCATCTTCTTCCAGGCGAACGGATACGGTGGCCTGCGCGTCGGTTCCTTCCGTCACCGCATGTACCTGATACAACTGCAAGTGTGCCTCGTTGGGGTAAATAGCACGGATCGCCTTAAAGGTCGCATCTACCGGTCCGTCGCCATGCTCGGTGGCGATGACATCCTTGCCATCGAACTCCAGCTCAACCGTCGATTCAGCCTGCCCCCCCGTACCGCAAGTTACTTTCATTGACACGAGCTGCAGGCAATCGTCGTCATCATCCAGCGACATCAGGGCGATCAGGTCATCGTCAAAGACCTCTTTCTTTCGGTCGGCCAGATCTTTGAACCGTACGAAGATATCCTTGAGCTGGTTATCACCGACTTCATAGCCCAGCGTCTCAAGCTTATCGCGCAGCGCCGCACGGCCCGAGTGTTTGCCCAATGGCAAAGAGGTGCCCGAGAGGCCGATATCTTCGGGGCGCATGATCTCAAAATTCTCGCGGTTCTTCAGCATCCCGTCCTGATGGATGCCGCTTTCATGGGCGAATGCGTTCTTACCGACGATGGCTTTGTTGAACTGGACCGGAAAGCCCGCCACCGTCGCCACCCGGCGCGAGATGTGCATGATCTTGGTGGTATCGATGCCCGTGTGCCACGGCATGATGTCGTTGCGGGTGCGCAGCGCCATCACGACCTCTTCCAGCGCCGTATTGCCTGCGCGTTCGCCCAGGCCGTTGATGGTGCATTCGATCTGACGGGCACCGCCTGCGACGGCGGCAAGCGAGTTCGCGGTCGCCATGCCAAGGTCGTTGTGGCAATGCGTGGCAAAGACCACCTCATCCGCGCCGGGAACGGTCTCGATCAGGCGCTTGATCAGGTCGGCCGACTCCACTGGAGCGGTATAGCCGACGGTGTCGGGAATGTTGATTGTCGTGGCGCCTGCCTTGATCGCGATCTCGATCACGCGACACAGGTAGTCCCACTCGGTCCGGGTGGCGTCCATCGGCGACCATTGCACGTTTTCGCAAAGGTTGCGCGCGTGGCTGACCGTCTCGTGAATTTTATCCGCCATCTCGTCCATGGACAGGTTCGGAATCGCGCGATGCAGCGGAGAGGTTCCGATGAAGGTGTGAATGCGGCTCTTTCCGGCGTATTTCACCGCTTCCCAGCACCGATCGATATCGGCGAAATTGGCACGTGCCAGGCCACAGATGCGGCTGTTCTTCGAACGCGCAGCAATCTCGGATACCGCTTTGAAGTCTCCTTCTGAGGCGATGGGAAATCCGGCTTCGATGATATCGACGCCCATCTCATCCAGAAGCTCGGCAATCTCCAGCTTTTCGTTGTGGGTCATGGTTGCGCCGGGGCTCTGCTCGCCGTCGCGCAAAGTGGTATCGAAGATCAAGACGCGGTCTTGGTCGGTTGCATTGGTCATGGGGTACACTTTCTTCTTCTGTCCTAAGCCTTTTGGCGCGCGGGCGTCCTCCTCTGAGCGGGCGCGCCGGTTGGCACGCTCAGAGGCGGATTAGGATCAGTAGACCACGCAGCGACGCGCCGCAGGGTGCGGCGTCGGCAAAGGCGATATCTGCGCGGTTGATCATGGGGTTCAGCTTATACAGCGCATGAGGCGAATGAAAAGCGGGAAATTGAATCACAGCGGAATTTGGGTGGGATATTGAAGGGGCAGGGTTTTCGTCTAGCTTTGGCCTGATGGAAACCGCATTGATAATTGGCGCTTCTGGTGGAATCGGGCGCGCATTGAGCGATCACCTGCAGGCGCAGGGCGTTGCGGTGACGCGCCTGTCCAGATCTGTGGATGGGTTTGACCTGACCAATCCTGACGCGGTTGAGCAAGTGTTGGCAAAGCTCGCCGGCCCGTTCGATTTGATCATAGTTGCTTCTGGTGCGCTTGAGATTGATGGGGCGAGGCCGGAAAAGTCGATGCGCGCCGTTTCGGCACGCGCGATGATAGACCAGTTTGCCCTGAATGCGGTTGGCCCGACATTGGTGCTGAAGCAGGTCCATCGGCTGTTGCCGCGTAATCGGAAATCGGTAATCGCCATACTTTCGGCGCGTGTCGGATCGATCGGAGATAACAGGCTTGGCGGCTGGGTAAGTTACCGAGCGGCCAAGGCAGCGGTTAACCAGATCGTGCATACGGCCGCGATTGAGCTGGCGCGCACTCATAGTCACGCCCTTTGCGTCGCGCTACATCCCGGTACGGTGAAGACGGCCTTCACGAGAAAATATCTCGGCCGCCACCCGGCTGTCGAACCCGGTGAAGCGGCCGCCAATCTACTCCATGTAATAGACAGCCTTTCGCCAACCGACACTGGCGGTTTCTACGACTGGGCTGGAAAGCGCGTGCCTTGGTAGGGATGGCCTAGCCGTCGTTTGTATCCGAGCTTTCGGTATCGGGCTCAGGCTCTGGGGTTTCGGCTTCTGCACCGGGACTTTGTGTCTCGGGTGCGTTCTCGGTTTCACGCGCCAGCGTGTCGTTCTCCCAGACCCCGGTTTCAACTTCACCGCCCGCGAAACGCATCGTGCCTTCGCCGTGGCGTTTGTTGTTCAGAAAATTACCTTCGTAGACATCCCCGGTTTCATAGGTTGCGGTTCCGGCCCCGTTTATTTTCCCGTCTGCCCATTCGCCTGTATAGCTGAAGCCACCGGGGCGGGTGAGCGTTCCCTTGCCATGGCGCTTGCCGTCCTGGAAATCGCCCTCGTAAACGGTTCCATCCTGGAAGGTCGCTTTGCCCTTGCCTTGCCGGACGCCATCCGCCCAATCCCCATCATAGCGATAGCCATTGGCGAAGGTCAGGACGCCCTTGCCATGACTGCGGGCGTTTCTGAACTGGCCCTTGTAGACCGTTCCGTTGGAGTACGTTGCCGTTCCCGTGCCCTCGAACACGCCAGCGATCCAGTCACCGTCGTAGACCGAGCCGTCGGGATAGGTTGTCTGTCCTTTGCCATGGGGCAGGTCGTCTTGAAAATCACCGACATAGACCGATCCGTCGGGATAGATCATCTCGCCCAGACCCTCGATCTGACCCTGCTGCCATTCGCCGGTGTACTGGAAACCGTCACCGCCCTTGTATGTGCCCTGACCGTGGCGCTGATCATCGGCATAGTCGCCTTCGTAGGTTGCGCCGTTGGCATAGATGGATTTGCCTTTGCCCTGACGGCGGTTGTTGACGAGTTCGCCTTCGTAGACATCTCCGTTGGGCTGAACCAGACGACCCATCCCGTGCATGTGGTCCTCAACCCATGATCCGTCGTAGGTCATGCCGTCGACCCAGACCTGACTGCCTTGGCCGTACCGCAACCCGGCCTTTACCTCGCCGTCGTAAGCACTGCCATCGGAATAAGTGATTTTAGCATTGCCCTCTTTTCGGCCATCGACCCAGTCGCCGTCATAGACATGTCCATTCGGGTCGGTAAGTATGCCCCGGCCATGGTGCTGGGCGTCTTTGAAGCCGCCTTCGTAGCGCAGGCCGTTGGCATAGGTTACGATACCGGTGCCATTGATCGCGCCGTTGGACCATTCCCCTTCATAGGTCTGACCATTGGGGTACACGATTTTGCCACGTCCTTCGGGCTGACCTTTAACAAAATCACCTTCGTAGACCGAGCCATTGTCGTAGCGTGCAATGCCCTGCCCCTGAATTTCCCCCTCGACCCACTGGCCGGAATACTCGAACCCGTTGGGCAGCCGATAGGTGCCGGTGCCGTGCCGCAGGCCATTTTCGAACGTGCCCTCATAGACACCTCCGACTTCGTCATCTTTGATAACAACCTGTCCGTCCTGCTGGGCCGACGCCAGGGGCGCCAGCGTGGCGATCGTTGCAGCGATAATGGATGTGCGGATCGCTTTCATGTTTGTACCTGCCTGCGGCTTTCACGACGTGTTTGTGTTGGCGCAAAACTAGGATACCGCCGAAGGCAGAGCAACGGCTTTTGCCGTATTTGTCTTTTACTTGCGGTGTGATCTGATAAATCCCTGAAGGACTGACGAGGGCAAGAGGGCAAAATGGCCGACCGTTTCCGCATCACGCTGGCACAGCTGAACCCCACGGTTGGGGATATCGAAGGGAATGCCGCCAAGGCCAGGGCCGCCTGGCAGCAAGGGCGCGCGGCGCAGGCTGATCTGGTGGCGCTGCCCGAGATGTTCATCACCGGTTATAATACCCAGGATCTGGTGATGAAGCCCGTGTTTCACACAGCGGCGATGCAGGCCGTACTAGCACTGGCGGAAGAATGCGCCGATGGCCCTGCGCTGGCGATCGGAGGCCCATGGATTGACGACGGTAAGTTGTACAACGCCTATCTGATCCTCAGGGGCGGCACCATCGTCAGCAAGGTTCTCAAGCATCATCTGCCGAATGAGACTGTCTTTGACGAAGTCCGCCTTTATGATGCAGGCCCGATGGGCGGGCCCTATGCGGTCGGCAACGTTCGGATCGGCAGCCCGATCTGCGAGGATGGCTGGCATGAGGACGTCGCCGAAACGCTTGAGGAGACAGGGGCCGAGTTCCTGCTGATTCCCAATGGCTCGCCCTATTTCCGCGATAAATATGACATCCGGCTCAACCACATGGTGGCGCGTACCGTCGAGACGGGGCTGCCGGTGATTTATCTGAACATGGTGGGCGGTCAGGACGACCAGATCTTTGACGGTGCCACCTTTGGCCTGAACCCCGGTGGCGAGCTTGCGTTCCGTATGCCTGTTTTTGATGAGGTTGTGCAGAACATCGACCTGCTGCGCGGCGATGAGGGATGGCGGATAGCCTCCGGCGAGGTGGTGCCGCAGCCGGACGTGTGGGAGCAGGATTATCGCGCGATGGTGCAATCCCTGCGTGACTACATGGGCAAGACCGGTTTCGGGAAAGCGGTTCTTGGTCTGTCGGGCGGCGTCGACTCGGCGCTGGTTGCAACGATAGCGGTGGATGCCATCGGGGCCGAAAATGTACGCTGCGTGATGCTGCCGTCAGAATACACCAGCCAAGGCTCTCTGGACGATGCCGAAGCAGTCGCGGAGGCGCTCGGCGTTCATTATGACTACGTACCGATTTCCGAAAGCAGGGCGGCGGTGACCAGCACTCTTGCTCCGCTGTTCGGCGGGCGCGACGAGGATCTGACCGAAGAAAACGTACAATCCCGCCTGCGGGGGCTGCTGCTGATGGCGATCTCGAACAAGTTCGGCGAGATGCTGCTGACCACCGGTAACAAATCCGAGATCGCAGTGGGGTACGCCACGATCTACGGGGACATGAACGGTGGCTATAACCCGATCAAGGACCTTTACAAAACGCGTGTGTTCGAGACCTGCCGCTGGCGCAACGCCAATCACCGGGACTGGATGAAGGGGCCCGAGGGCCAGGTCATCCGCCCGTCGGTCATCGACAAACCGCCGAGTGCCGAGTTGCGTGAAGATCAGAAAGACAGCGACAGCCTGCCGGATTACCCCGTGCTCGACGCCATCCTCGATATTCTGGTGGATCAGGATGGCTCGATCGCCGATTGCGTTGCAGCGGGCTTTGATGAAGTCGAAGCGCGACGGGTCGAACACCTGATTTACATCAGTGAATACAAGCGTTTTCAGTCCGCGCCGGGCACACGATTGACGCCGCGCGCGTTCTGGCTGGATCGCCGCTACCCGATTGTGAATCGCTGGCGGGACCGGAGCTAGGTTCACTCTCGGCGCATTATTGTTGCTGAATTATCAGCAATAAAAATCAGGAATGTGAATTGTTTATGAACTCCAGTCGCTTGCGCGCTGGAATCGTATGTTTCGCTTGTGCCGAGGTCCATTTTTTGCCACATTTGTGACAGGGGTTCGCCTTATGTGAGGCGGATGTGACGCAATCCGGTAGGTGGGCCTGCCATTTTCAGACCTAACGACCGGGATTGTTGAACTGGGAAAAGGCGTCCGTGTTGTGGATGTCAGTAAAGGTATTGTTGGTCAAATGACAGATGGATACGATAAACCGCTTCATTCTCCGTTGCAGTGGAAGCCTATGGAATCCGCGCCGCGTAAGTTGGATGAAGAGGCGCTGGATGCCGCGATTGCAGACATCCTGAGCCAGGAAGAACCGACGCCCGTTATGGAAGCGGGCCCGGTCCCGCTGCGGCCGGAATTCCCGGTATTGCAGCCTCAGGAGCCGCTTGTGATGCAGGCCGATCCGGGGTTGAGCAAGGTTCTGCGCCAGAAATGGGCACAACTGTCCGGCGCAGCCTGATCGATACATGTATGCGTGGCGGATTCTGCCGCGCATTGGCCGATTGGCCACAGGTTCGGGTAATTGCCCGGACCTGTCTTTGTTCCAAGTTGCCAGCGTAGCGTTCTTCAGGCTGGATATCGCTTCGATAAACGAGCACCGAGCGGTTGATGCCTGGCCCTACTCCGACACCTGTCGAATCTGATCTCATACTTCCCAAACATGTGGATGTCGTCGTTATCGGCGGCGGCATCATCGGCGCTTCGACCGCTTTTGAGCTGGCAGAGCGAGGTGTTTCCGTCCTGTTATGCGAGAAAGGCCGGATCGCTGGCGAGCAAAGCTCGCGCAACTGGGGCTGGGTTCGGCTTGGAACACGCGACCCGCGCGAGATCCCCCTGATGCAAGAGGCGATCCGTATCTGGCATGGGCTGGATACGCGACTCGGGCGGCCCACCGGTTACGTATCCTCAGGTATCTTGTTCGGCGCATCGGGCACGCGGGACGATGGCAACCTGACGCGATGGTTGCGCCATGTTGAAGGGCTGCAGACAGGCGCCCGGATGGTGTCCGGGCCGGAACTGGATGCCTTGTTGCCCGACAACGCCATGGGACTTCGGTCGGCGCTGTACATGCCGCAGGACGGACGTGCCGAACCGCAATTGGCAGCACCTGCGATAGCCGAAGCTGCCCGCGACCGTGGGGCCGCGATCATGACGCAATGCGCGGTTCGGAGCATCGATCGTGAAGCAGGCCGGATCTCTGGTGTCTTCACCGAGCGGGGGCGCGTGAGTTGTAGCCAGGTTGTGCTGGCTGGCGGGGCCTGGTCGCGTCTGTTTGCAGGGAATGCAGGGATCGCCCTGCCTCAGCTCAAAGTGCTGAACACAGTCATGCGAACCTCTCCGCTTGAACCCGGTCCCGAGGTGTCTGTCTGGACCGACGATTTCGCCATTCGAAAGCGCTTGGACGGGGGGTATACGATTGCGTCGGGTCACGAGAATACGGTTGATATCGTTCCCGACAGCTTTCGTCTTGGATTGCAGTTTCTGCCCGCTTTTCGGCAAGAGTGGCGGTCCTTGCGGTTTCGTCTGTCAAACCGCTGGATGGTCGAAACAAAAGACGACAGGGCCTGGCTGCCGACGGATGTCACCCCGTTCGAACATTGTCGGGTCTTAGACCCCGAACCCTCTCAAAAGGCTTTGCGACGGGCCTGGGCCCGCGCCCGCAAGGGATTGCCGGCGCTTGCAGGGGCGGAAATCGTGCAAAGCTGGGCCGGATTGATCGATGTGACCCCGGATGCGATTCCGGTCATATCCAGAGTGGATGAGGTGCCGGGCCTGCACATCGCAACCGGTTTCTCTGGTCACGGGTTCGGGATTGGCCCTGCCGCAGGTCGGTTGGCGGCGGATTTGGTCACGGAAAGCGCGCCTTGTGTTGATCCGGCCGCCTTTCGCCTGTCCCGTTTCACGGATGGTTCAAAAGTACGGCCGGACCCCGGTTACTAGCTCATCATCTGATAGCTGACCGGTACGAACCGGAACCCGTCCCCTCGGGTTTCGACATATCCGGCCGCCGGGAAGGGCATGTGATAACCGATCATGGGCACTTTGTCTGCGGCCAGCATCCCCAGTACGTTCCGGCGCGAAGCGGTTGCCGCAGCCGGGTCCATGTCAAAGCTGAATGGCCACTCGGGACGCGCGAAGGACCAAACGTAATGGTTTGCAAGGTCAGCGGTCAGAACCAGCCGTTGGCCGTTGCTTTCCAGGTGGTAAGCAGTATGGCCGGGCGTGTGCCCATATGCCGCGACGGCGGTGATCCCCGAGGCGACCTCGCCACCATCTTCAAGGAACGTCATCTTTTCGGCCTGAGGAGTAACTTTGGCAGCGACCATGTCTCCAACACGGTTTCCTGCATCCATCGCGGACCAGAAATCGTACTCTGGCGCTGCGGTCACAAATCGCGCGTTTGCGAATGTTGGTGCGCCATCCGTCGTCATGCCACCGATATGGTCGGGGTGCATATGCGTGATCACAACCACATCAATCTGGTCGGGGCTCACACCTGCATCGGCAAGCGCGGCCTGAATGCCGCCCTGTCCCAACCCCGTGTCGAACAGCACCAGTTCCGAGCCGGTGTTAACAAGAGTCGGGGTGAAGAAGAACTGGGCGATTTCAGGAGAAATGAAATTCTCGGCCGAAACAGCAGCAAATTCGTCATCCGGTACATCAGCGCCGAAAAGCGCTTTGGCATCATCGCGAGGCACGCTGCCATCCAGCAATGTCGTAACCGAGAAATCACCCAGTTGGAATGATTTGGCGACGGTTGAATTTGCTTTGGTCGGCTCCCCCGCCGCCAAAACCGGAGCGGCTGCGGATGCAAAAGGCAATGCGGCTGCGGCACTCAGCGCCGCTCTGCGCGTCAATTTGATGGTCATGTCTATGTCTCCCTGTCAGAACGCCAGTTGTAGAAATAGGTCGGCGCGGGTTTCTGGCCACTTTCTTAACCCAACACATAGGCTGCGTGGTTGAACATTACGTGTTATTTTGTGTTCATGCCGCCATCCGAGAACAAAACCCTGCCGACCGGACACAGCGTTCCGGCATTCCTAGCGGGCGTAGTCCCTGCGCGAAAGGCGGAAGAGGCGCAGGAATTGGACAGGCTGTTTCGCAAAACCACCGGATTCACACCTGTGATGTGGGGGCAGTCGATTGTCGGCTATGGCCGGTATCATTATCGTTATGCGTCGGGGCGCGAGGGTGACTTTCTTGCAACGGGGTTCTCCCCGCGCAAGGCCGCACACTCCATTTACATCATGCCGGGATATGCCGATTTTGGGGATATCCTGTCGAGATTGGGTAGACACAAGCTGGGGAAATCCTGCCTCTACGTGAACAAGCTGCCGGATATCGACCTCGATGTGCTGTCCGAACTGATCAAAGCCGGGCTTGAGCGCCTTGATGCAATGTGGCCGGTCGAGCCTACCTGAAAGCCCCTGCTGGACAAAAACGCGCCCATGTGAGATGAGCCGCGCCAACAGGAGAACTCCATGACCACGACCCGTTTCGCCCCGTCGCCCACCGGCTACATCCATGTGGGCAACCTGCGCACCGCCCTGATGAACTATCTGATCGCCCGTAAAGCTGGCGGTACGTTTATCCTGCGCATCGATGACACCGACCCTGAGCGGTCGAAGGAAGAATATGTCGACGCGATCAAACAGGATCTGGAATGGCTTGGCCTGCATTGGGACCGGGTCGAGCGTCAGTCGGAGCGGCTGGACCGTTATGCCGAAGCTGCGGACAAGCTGCGCGAGATGGGCCGTTTCTACGAGGCGTTTGAGACGCCGACCGAGCTGGACCTCAAGCGCAAGAAGCAACTGAACATGGGCAAGCCGCCGGTCTATGACCGTGCCGCGTTGAAGCTGTCGGATGCCGAGAAAGACGCCCTGCGGGCCGAACGCGGCAATGGCGTCTGGCGGTTCAAGCTGGATCACGAACGGATCGAGTGGAACGATGGCATTTTGGGCGACATCTCGATCGATGCCGCCTCGGTCTCTGATCCTGTACTGATCCGGGGCGATGGTCAGGTTCTCTATACGATTGCGTCCGTGGTCGATGATACCGAGATGGGCGTGACCGACGTTGTGCGTGGCTCGGACCATGTGACCAACACGGCGACGCAGATTCAGATCATCGAAGCGTTGGGCGGCACTTGCCCACGCTTTGCGCATCACTCGCTGTTGACCGGCCCGCAGGGTGAGGCGCTATCCAAACGTCTGGGCACTCTGGCGCTGCGCGATCTGCGCGAACAAGGTGTGCAGCCGATGGCGCTGCTGAGCCTGATGGCGCGTCTGGGATCGTCCGATCCGGTCGAACTGCGTTCGGATATGTCCGAGCTGATCGATGGGTTTGACATTAACCGTTTTGGCGCCGCGCCGACCAAGTTCGACGTGCAGGACCTGTTTCCGCTGACCGCGAAGCACCTGCAATCGCTGCCTCTGGCTGATGTGACTGATGCCGTCGCAGACGCCGGCGTTCCTGCGGAACTGGCCGAGCCCTTTTGGGCGATGGCGCGTGAGAACATCACCACCTTAAGCGATCTCAAAGGCTGGTGGGACCTGTGCCGCGAAGGGGCAGAACCTTTGATCGCGGATGAAGATCGTGAATTCATCGCCGAGGCGGTGGCCCTGCTGCCCGAGGGTCCGTTTGACGCCGAGACCTGGGGCACATGGACCAAGGCGGTGAAAGAGGCCACGGGCCGTAAAGGCAAAGGCTTGTTCATGCCGCTGCGGAAAGCGCTGACCGGGATGGAGCGCGGGCCCGAGATGGCGACCTTGCTGCCGCTGCTGCAGGTGATCCGCGCGCGGGGCTGACCCGCAGAGAGTATCTTAAAACACGAAGGAGGCAGGCAGTTGGCCTGCTTTTCTTTGGTCTCCGGGCTGCAAAATACGAGCCGATACGCGCTTCAGACGGTCGTCCACGAATTCAGTCTCGGTGGGATTGAGTTGCTGATGACGCGGATATCGCGGTTCGGCACGATCATTCAAAATCGGCGCGTCCCAGCCATCGGTTGTGGTAAAGAAGCGATCAGCGCCGTCCGATCCAAATGCCCTCAGGTACCCCTGCACCACGACATCGATATAGCTCAGCAGCAGTGGATGGTGATTGCTGGGCGCTGTATGGCGGTCATGGGGCACAGCGTAGACGGCGATTTCTGCCTCCTGCGTCAGCGTATGGGAGACTGATCGCGTGGCAGGCACGCGTTCATAGGCCCATTCCCGTTCATCCAGCGCGGCCCAGTCGTTTTTGGGCACGTGAGCGATCATGCCGTCGATTTCTGACAAGGGATCTGGAATCGCAGTCAGAAAGGCGACCGGGCGCAGATCGGTGTGCCGCCACGCCCTCCGCCAGCCCTTCAGACGCGCCGGGCGCGGGTCGGGAAAATCGTGCGTCGACAGGTTCACGAGGCTGCCATAGCCGAAGAAGTAAGGGTTTGCCATGCGGGTCGCGTCCTTCTTTGACGATTGATGTATGTCAAACAGTCTTTTTACCAGACATGCAATAAGGCTTCATCTTGAGATTCGGGAGGCCCTCATGCGGATTACCAAACGGACAAACATTGCAGTGCGCGTATTGATGTATTGCGCCGCGCATCAGGATCGGCTGGTCACGAAGGCCGAGATCGCCGACGTCTGCAACATCTCTGAAAACCATCTGGCGCAGGTGATCAACCAGCTGAGCCAGCTGGACTATCTCAGCACTCAACGCGGTCGCAATGGTGGCATGACGCTGGCGCGTTCGGCGGATCAGATTCGGGTCGGGTCCGTGTTTCGCCATGTCGAGGGTGGATTGCCGATTGCCGAGTGCTTTGCGGATGCCGATAACACCTGCCCATTGACGGATGCGTGTCGTTTGCGTTTGGCACTGCAGGACGCGGCTGAGGTGTTTTATGCCTCACTGGACGAAATCACGCTCGACGCATTGGTTTGCGACAATGATCAGCTGTTGAAGATTCTGCAGCCCGTCGCCTGCGTGCGCTGAGTTTAATCGTTGGCGCGCAGGATGCGCGCCGGGCGCACCGAAAGCGGCCGCAGGGCAAAGAGCATCCCCGCGCCCAGCGTCACGCCGACACCTGCGAAGACTATGCCAAGCGCAGAGGGCCAGATGACCGTGAAGGCTGTGTCGAAAATGTATGTGGCGACTGCCCAGCCGCCGAGAATACCGGTCAGCAGGGCGACGCATCCTGCAGCAGCCCCGAGCAGGACCGCACGCAGTGCAAAGCTGCGCAGTATGCGCCCTCGGTTGGCGCCCAGAGTTTTGAGGATTGCCGCTTCATATCTGCGCGCGGGCTCACCTGCGGCAGCGGCGCCGATCAGCACCAGAAATCCGGTCAGCAGAGAGACGCCTGCGCCGTATGAGGTGGCAGCCGCTAACCCCGCCAACAGGCCAGAGACACGGTCAATGGCGTCTCGGACACGAACCGCCGTGATATTGGGGAATTGTCCGGCCAGATCGCGCAGAATGGCGGCCTCGGCCTGTTCCTCGGCATAGACGGTTGCGATGAAGCTGTGCGGCGCACCGGCCAGAGCTGAGGGGTTCATCGACATGATGAACCCCATACCAGCCGTCGAAAAATCAACCTCGCGCAGCGAGGTCAGTTCGGCTGTGATATCGCGACCCAGAATATTGACGGTCAGTTCATCGCCCAGTTTCAGACCCATTTCGGCGGCTTCTTCAGCGGCAAAGCTGACCTGCGGGGGGCCACTGTAATCCTCGGGCCACCATGTGCCGTTGGTCACGCGGGCGTTCTGAGGTGGTTGGGCGGAATAGGTCACGCCCCGGTCGCCATCCAGCACCCAGTGATCGCCTGCAACCTCTCTTGCGGGTTTTCCGTTGATCCTGGTAATGATCCCACGCAGCATTGGCGCGCTTTCAACCCGGCTGACGCTGGGGTCGTTGTCCAGACGCTCGCTGAACCCCGGCATCTGGCCCTTCTGGATGTCCACGAAGAAATACGAGGGGGCAACATCCGGCAGGTTGCCCGAAATCGCATTGCGCAGCGTTCCGTCGATCTGCCCCACCGCTGCAAGGACCGACAGTCCGAGGCCAAGCGACAATACCACGGATGCCGCGCCCTCTCGCGGGTCCGAGATGGCGGACAGCGCCCACCGCAAGGCCGGGCGGCCTCGTACCCATGGGGTGGCAGTCCCGGCCAGTTTGCGAATACCGAAAGCGGAAAACGCCAGCAAGGCAAGTGCACCTGCCAGGCCCGCGCTGGTCCATAGCGTCAATCGGGTTGAACCGCTGAACCATGCGGCAGCCCCGATCAGAAGCGCCAGGCCCACAGCTGTTGCAACGACGTATATTGGTCGAGGAATACTACGCGCCGTAGATAGTGCATCACGGAACAAGGTCGCAGCGCGCACTTCTTCGGTTCTGGCAAGCGGCCAGAGTGTGAAAAGAAATGCCGTCAGCGCACCATAGAGCGCCGCCTCGGCGAGCGGTTGTGGGTACAGCGAAAACACAGCCGGGATTGGCAATTGCGTCTCGATAATAGGGGCCAGAAGCAGCGGTATTGCTGCGCCCAAAATCAGACCAATGGCAATTCCGACGCCAGACAGAACGGCGATTTGGATCATATAGGTTTGAAATATGGTTGCCCGGTCAGCGCCCAGAGTGCGAAGCGTCGCAATCGTTTCCGTTTTCAGGGAGAGATAAGCACGAACGGCAGCTGACACCCCGATCCCTCCAACCGCCAGCCCGGACAGGCCAACCAGGATCAGAAACGCGCTGAGGCGGCCAACAAATTCGGATATTCCGGGCGCACCGTTGCGGGCATCGGTCCAGCGCATACCGGTTCCTTCAAAGGCCAGTCTCGCCTCTGTCGCAAGCGGGTCCAATTCTGCACCTAGCGGCAGAGTCAACCTGTATTTGGTTGAAAACAAAGTGCCCGGAGCCAGCAGGCCCGAAGACCGCAGGTCTTCGGTTTGCACCAATGTGCGCGGCCCGAGGGAAAACCCATCTGCCGCACCATCCGGTTCATGCTCTAGTGCGGCCATCAGAACAAATGTCTGCGTGCCAAGTTCGAACCGGTCGCCGACCGACAGGTCCAGACGGTCGATCAGAGACGGAGCCATGACGGCACCGGGCAGCCCCTCGGCACCTGCGAACGCCTCGGTCAGGGAAAGATCTGGTTTCAGACTCACTGAACCCAGCAGCGGATAAGCACTATCCACGGCTTTTACCTGCGTTAACGAGCGTCGCGCGCTCGCCGCGTCGCCCGTCACGGCCATAGACCGGAAATCGACGACTTCCGATACCGCCCGCGCGGTGTTTTCCATCCACGCACGTTCTTGATCGTCGGCAAAGCGATAGGTGAATTCCAGCTGCGCATCCCCGCCCAGAAGCGATGCGCCCTCCTGTTGCAGGCCGGTCTGGATTGCCTGACGAACCGTGCCCACCGCTGCAATCGCAGCAACTCCCAAAGCCAGACAGGCCAGAAATACCCGAAACCCCCGTAACCCGCCGCGCAGCTCGCGCCGCGCCAGACGCCCGGCCAGACGCAGGCTCATTCCGCGGCCTCGCGTTGAGACTCCTCGGAGATACGACCATCGCGCAGGCGCACGACGCGGTCGCATTTTTGCGCCAGCATATGGCTGTGCGTGACCAGCACCAAAGTCGCACCATGCCGGTCGCGCAGACCGAACAACAGCTCGATGATCGCTGATCCGTTGGCCTCATCCAGATTGCCGGTCGGTTCGTCAGCCAGCAGTATCTGCGGCCTCGGCGCCGATGCGCGGGCCAGTGCGACGCGCTGCTGCTCGCCCCCTGACAACTGTGCGGGGTAGTGATCGTTCCGGTGAGACAGACCGACAGCTTTCAGCTCGGCCTCGGCGCGTTGAAAGGCGTCCTTGTGGCCGGCAAGCTCCAGTGGTGTAGCCACGTTTTCCAGTGCGGTCATGGTCGGGATCAGGTGGAAGTTTTGAAACACAACGCCCATGGCATCCCGCCGGAAGCGCGCCAGCGCATCCTCGCCCATTTCGGTCAGATCATGACCCAGGGCGGTCACGCGGCCGCTGGTCGCTTGCTCCAGCCCTCCCATCAGCATCAGCAGCGAAGATTTCCCCGAACCCGACGGACCGACCAGCCCCAGTGTTTCACCCTTGTGCACGGTCAGCGAGATGTCATGCAGGATATCCACTCTTCCGGCATTGCCATCCAGCGATAATGCGGCATCTTGGAGGGTGAGAATGGGTGTCGTCATCGATCAGGCCATTATGGGGAGTACAGTTCATTGGGATATGGCGCGAAACTCAGGCTGCGCAAGGTCTTGATGTCGGGTGTGTTCATCTGTTGCGGATTTGCTGCGACGGCTGAATCGGTAGTGATTGCCGCACTCGGAGATTCCCTGACGCAAGGATACGGGTTGCCGGAGCAGGAAGGGTTTGTCTCCCAACTGCAGCGCTGGCTGCAGAATGAAGGGGCGGATATACACCTGATCAATGCCGGCGTGTCCGGTGACACGACCGCAGGAGGTGCAGCCCGCGTCGACTGGACGCTGACACCAGAGGTCGACGGCATGATAGTGGCCCTTGGGGGCAATGATCTGTTGCGTGGAATTGATCCGGGTGTGTCACGCTCCAACCTCGAGGCGATCATGAGCGCAGCCCAGGCATCGGATGTCGATGTGTTGCTGATCGGGATGCAGGCACCTGGTAACTACGGTGCTGACTACAAGCAAAGTTTCGATGCGATCTACCCGGAATTGGCACAGCAATATGACGCGCTTTATGCTGAGAGTTTCTTTGACGGGCTCACAGCTGGGGGCGATCCGGCGGCGGCGCGCCAATACATGCAATCCGATGGCATCCACCCAAATGCCGAAGGAGTCGCACTGATTGTCGACTCTCTGGGCCCCTTTGTTTTAGCGCTTGCGGAGCGGGCGGCAGATTAGGAGGGCGCAATGCCGGGGCGGTTTTTCCTGACGCGACCAATTGCAGAGATCGCTCGGTTTCTGGGCGTCACCGACCGCGTCGAGGGTCAAACCCCACGCCGGAATATTCAACCCGGTCAGGACGTGATTGTTCTGACCGGCGATGGGCTGACGGCTATGCGATGGGGGATGATCCCGGTTGGCAGGGTCAATGCGCGCGGGCGCCCGGTGATGGAGACCATCATCAATGCCCGCTCCGAGACGGTTTTTGACAAAAGCGCTTTCGACGGCATTGGACGTGCGATCATCCCTGTTGATGGCTGGTATGAATGGACCGGAGAGAAGCGGCGCAAGACAGCCTGGCGGATCACTGCAAAGGACGGATCGCCGCTGTTGTTTGCTGCAATTACTGACAGCTGGGAAGCCCCGGGCGGGCAACGCGTGGATCAGGTCGCCGCAGTGACCTGTGAGCCGAACGCGGATGTAGAACCGATCCATCACCGTATGGGTGTTTTATTGGAAGCGCGGGACGCACAAGGCTGGTTGCATGGAACCGAAGATGAGGCGCAGGGCTTGGCGCGCCCTTGGCCCGAAGGTCGGCTTGCGATCGAAGAAGCCGACGATGTTGACTGGTCTGCAGCTTAGACCACTGTCACGACTGTACCAATCGGGACCCGGTTATACAGGTCGACCACATGCTCGTTCAGCATCCGGATACATCCATTCGACGCTGCGCGCCCAATGGTTTGAGGCTGCGTCGTGCCATGGATACGGAAATAGGTGTCGACGCCGTTCTGGAACAGATAGAGCGCACGCGCGCCCAATGGGTTATCGCTTCCGCCGGGTTGAACATAGTCGTTATCCTTGAAGCGGGCATAGGCCACCGGGTCGCGTTCGATCATCTCATCGGTCGGCCGCCATGTGGGCCATTCCTTCTTGACGTCGATGGTTGCGGTTCCGGTGAACTCCAAACCAGCCTTGCCAACACCGCAGCCGTAGCGGATCGCTTTGCGGGGTTCGGTTATATAATAAAGGTAGAAGGAGCGGGGAACGACCAGCAGCTGACCGGGCAGGAATTGCTTTTTGACCCGCACGAATTGCGGCGTCGGATCATACTCGACCGCTTTTTTGGCGCTGGCTACGCCCGGCAGCAGGCTGGCAGCAGTACCAGCCAGAAATACGCGGCGTGTGAACATGGTGGTTTCCCTCAAATGACCAAAGAAATCATAAACGTAGTTTCGAAATGATAGCCGAATTGGTCAATCACCGGGGAGAGATAACCCGATTGTGATGTATTCCCTATGCCACACACTCAACGCTGGTATAGTGGGGTGGGCGGAGAAAAAACTCCGCCCTTTGAACGGCTTAGGCCAGTTCGATGTTGTCTGCGCTTTCGCGGCCGTCACGACCGGCGCGCAGTTCGTACGTGACTTTCTGGTTGTCGGCCAGACCGGTGAGGCCCGAACGCTCGACAGCCGAGATGTGTACGAAGACGTCTTTGCCGCCCTCTTCCGGTGCGATAAAGCCGAAGCCTTTGGTGGTGTTGAACCATTTTACGGTGCCTGCTGGCATATCCGTTACTCCTGTTTAAGTGCTGCCCACGGAGTTGCGGCAGCCCGGCGTCGTTGTCTGGATCGATAGACTGAACGCCGTGGAAGGAGACAGCAGGTCGAAATAGAAAAACGTAAGCCTCATGGATATGGCATCGGTCAGGCGATGTGGCAAGGGTGGATTGTAGGGTTTGTACAAGGGTTTGAGGGGCAATCGTCCGACTTGTACAAGAATCCGCCGATGGGTTTGGTTATCGTTCCGGCGGTAACCGATATGTTGCGGTTATCCACACAAAGCGCGCCTTCGGGATTCAGCAACCGTTAACCAAGCCCGTGTTCCTGTCGGGTTATGAGCGATTATCGGCGGGTCCGCATTCCCGGAGCCAAGTACTTTTTCACCGCCTCTCTGGCTGATCGGTTGTCGGACCTATTGGTGCGCGAGGTGGAGCATTTGAGAGCAGCCTTTGCGGTGACCCAAAGGGAGCGGCCGTTTTGGTGCGACGCGTTTGTGGTGTTGCCCGATCACCTGCACGCGATTTGGACCTTGCCGCCGGGGGATGCGGATTATTCGACGCGGTGGGGTGCGATTAAATCGAGGTTTAGGCGTCGGGTGTTGGGGGCGGGGAAGTTGGGGTGTAACCCCATCCTACGCTTGCTAGTTAAGTTGCCTGCACCATGAAACGAACTGAGAGCCGAGAGGAAAGCGAACGCGGTCTTTGATGCTATTCAACCAAAACCTATACTCTTCTCGCGGGAGGCATTTAGCCGCAAAGATAAATGCGGGCTGGGTCCAGACGGGCAGTTCATCAACTCGAGCTTTTCGCTGCCGAAAATAGCCCAAATCTCGCATTGCACCCCTAATCAAACAAAGTTGACGGGCATCGAGAGTTCCGGGAAGAGCATCAAGGCGGCGGACTTGGGCAGCGCTTATATCGACCCGGTTTCTAACAAATAGCTCAAGCAGCCATGCCCTTGTAGCTTCTAGGGGTCTCAAACGCTCTGATAACAACAACTCAACTATTTCGTCGCCAGCATCTTTGAAAGTTGAATCGCCATCTATGCCAAGTTCGTCAATCAGAAGTACGACGTCTTTTGCAAAGGGTAGGAATTGTTTTAGATTCTCTCGAATGTACTTAGGTATGTCTTTGTTCTTTGTGAGCCGTAGAGCTCTCAGCAATACTTTGATGTGGCTGACGTCCCAAAAGTCCTTCGAAATCTCTTCTTCTAGTTGACCCCTCAAATCTTGTTGGAGCAGCATTTCGAATGCTTCAGGGTTGCTACCGTCATCGTCATATGCGGCCCAAAATAGCTTCTCAACTGCCGCTTCTTCGGCCGCGTCCTGATCTTCAGCGTTAACTACCTCGTATGATTCAAAGAACTCTTTTTGAGTGAACAGTCGGGTTTTGTGGTTGTTTAAGCCAAGACCTTCATTGGTGAACAACTGCCCCGCGAGAAAAGCAATTGCGGCATCTGGGTCTTGTTCGTGTTTAACGAAAATTACGAAATCGTCGACGTATCTGCAGAAATCATAGCCCTCAGAGATCATCGCTTGATCGATATCACTTAGTGCCGCCTCTGCCAAAATTCGAGCCGCGTTCCCACCGACTGGAATTCCGAACGATTGTTTGCCTCGCCAACTGTCCATGAACCTTTCTATTAGGCTGGCTATCTCTTTGCTGCCAGTGGCGGTTTCAACTATGTTTTCAATGCGATGGCGATAAATCCGTTGATAAAAATCGGAAATGTCAGTCTTAATTACATGCGAATATTCGTCTTCTCCAAACGCCGCTAACGCCCATACTCGTGACATCCAGTCTTTAAAACGGTGATCAGCACTAAATAGCCTGAATTCACTGTCGGGTGAAAACCGATATGAAAACACACGCGAGTTCTTTGCGGGATCGCGATATTGTTCCAATTGCTGCGCGGCTTCGAATACAAGTGAAGAAAACACCAGCAGATCGATTGGAAACAACTGATGTGCGACGCGAAATCCGTACCTATTTTTTGGTACAAGTGACTCAATTGCCGAAATCTGATTATATTGATGGAGGTCAGTGCCTGCGATCTCATCAGAAATCTTGTCTTTGAAGTCCTTAAGAAACTTAAGTTCAAAGGGGTACGGAAATATATCCGTATCCCCATACTTGCATAGGTGTTCTATCGTCCAATCTGCTTGAGCTTTAGAAACTTTGTGCGGCAAGTGTCACCTCGCAAACTTCTTATGCTTCAATCGCTTGGGCTCCAGAGCGTCCGGTCCCAGACGGCGCTTTTTGTCTTCTTCGTAGTCCTCGAAGTTGCCCTCGAACCATTCCACATGGGCGTCGCCTTCGAAGGCCAGAATATGCGTGCAAATCCGGTCGAGGAAGAAGCGGTCGTGTGAGATGACGACGGCGCAGCCGGCGAAATCGACCAGCGCGTCTTCCAGTGCGCGTAGGGTTTCGACGTCAAGGTCGTTGGTCGGTTCGTCGAGCAGCAGGACGTTGCCGCCCTCTTTCAGCAGGCGAGCCATGTGGACGCGGTTGCGCTCACCCCCTGACAGCAGCGAGACCTTTTTCTGCTGATCGCCGCCCTTAAAGTTGAAGGACGAGCAATAGGCGCGGGAATTGACCTGCGCGTCGCCCAACTGGATGATCTCGGCGCCGCCAGTGATTGCCTCCCACACGGTGTCGTTGTCTTTCAGGTCGTCGCGGGACTGGTCGACATAGGACAGCTCGACCGTGTCGCCCAGCGTGATGGTGCCTGCGTCGGGCTGTTCCTGACCGGTGAGCATTTTGAAGAGCGTCGATTTACCTGCTCCGTTGGGGCCGATGACACCGACGATGCCGCCGGGGGGCAGGGCGAAGTCCAGCCCTTCGATCAGTTGCTTGTCGCCCATGTGTTTCGACAGGCCCTCGACCTCGATCACCTTGCCACCAAGGCGCTGGCCGTTGGGGATGACGATCTGGGCGCGGGTCAGCTTTTCGCGTTCGGACTGATCCGCCAGCTCGTTATAGGCGTTGATCCGGGCCTTGGATTTGGCCTGACGGGCCTTCTGGCCCTGACGCATCCATTCCAATTCGCGCTGCAGGGTCTTCTGCTTGGACTTGTCCTCGCGCGCTTCCTGCTCCAGCCGTTTTGCCTTTTGTTCCAGCCATGCGGAGTAGTTGCCCTCGTAAGGAATGCCGCGGCCACGGTCGAGTTCGAGGATCCAGCCGGTGATGTCGTCCAGGAAATAACGGTCGTGGGTGACGATCAGGATGGTGCCCTTGTAGTCGATCAGGTGCTGTTGCAACCAGGCGATGGTCTCGGCATCCAGGTGGTTGGTCGGCTCATCAAGCAGCAGCATGTCGGGCGCTTCGAGCAGCAGTTTGCAGAGCGCCACGCGGCGTTTCTCACCGCCCGAGAGGTTGGCGATGTTGGCGTCGTCCGGCGGGCAGCGCAGCGCCTCCATCGAGACGTCGATCTGACTGTCGAGGTCCCACAGGTTTTCGGAATCGATGGAATCCTGCAGGGTGGTCATTTCTTCCATCAGTTCATCGGAATAGTTTTCCGCCATCTCAATGGCGATCTCGTTGAATCGGTCGACCTTGGCCTTTTTCGCGGCCACGCCCAGCATGACGTTTTCGCGGACTGTGAGCGTTTCATCCAGCTGTGGCTCCTGCGGCAGATAGCCGACCTTGGCGCCCTCAGCCGCCCAAGCTTCACCGGTGAAGTCGGTGTCGAGGCCCGCCATGATCTTCATCAGGGTCGATTTACCCGCGCCGTTGACGCCGACGACACCGATTTTCACGCCGGGCAGAAAGCTGAGGTGGATGTTTTCAAAGCACTTCTTGCCACCGGGATAGGTCTTGGAGACACCCTGCATGTGGTAGACATATTGATAGGCGGCCATGTCGCGTCCTCTGGGTCGGGGAAATTGAGTTGGGCGGTGTGATAGCGAAAGGTGGGCGCTGGGGCAATCGGGATCGCGTCGAGGGATTGATTTTGATTGCGGAGGCGTGTGCTCAATTGTCAGAAGGCGTTGCGTCGGGCCGGAAGGGGTACTAAGCCGTCGATGAACGGAAATCGAATTGGCCTGTCAAAGTGACGACACGGAATCGCCTTAGAACGGGATTGGCGCTGCTTGCAGCGTTGGGCTTTGTCGTATTGGCCAGCCTGCACATTGCACGGCCCGTGTCATCACCTTCAGATCCGGTTTTGCTGGGCTTTGCACCCGGAGACATTTGCGGATTCGGTGAAACAAGCGCTGATGAAAGCAAGTGCCCGATCTGCACTATGGCCGAGAGTGGCGTCACCCTTAGTGAAGCTCCGGCGCTGGAGTCCTTTTCCGCAAAATGTGTGTCGCTTCTTATTCCAACGCAGGCGGCGATGGTGCCGTTTGGTGCGACAAAGGCGTATTATGCGCGTGCCCCCCCCTTGGATGGCGTGAAGCTTTAATCCGGGATGATACCGGACGAAACCAAACGTCAAACAAGGAAAATTCTTATGAAACTGATGACATTTGCATCGGCTGCGATGATCGTGGCTGTAATGGGGACAACTGTGAACGCACATGCCACACTCGAGCAGCAGGAGGCCCAGGTGGGCAGCTTCTACAAAGGCGTGATGCGGGTTGGTCACGGCTGCGAAGGTGAAGCAACGCTGAAACTGCGCATTGCAATCCCTGAAGGTGTAATTTCAGTTAAGCCGATGCCCAAGCCGGGCTGGACGCTCGAGACTGTCTCGGGCGACTATGCCAACAGCTATGACTACTACGGCACGACCTTGACATCGGGTGTGCAAGAGATTGTTTGGACTGGCGAATTGTCGAATGATCACTACGATGAATTCACATTCCGGGCCAAGCTGGATGGATCGCTTGCGGCAGATCAGATGCTGTTTTTCCCGACCATTCAGGAATGTGCCAATGGGAGCCACAATTGGGTGGAAATTCCGGTCCAAGGTCAAGATCCGCACGATTTGGAACAACCTGCGCCGGGCTTGTATCTGCAACCGGCCAGCAAACACTCTCACTGACGGTGAAGTATTGATCTGATGACGATTATAGGGCGGCAGGCAGTAACCCTGCCGCTCTTGCTTTGAGAAAGTTACGCTACTAGCTCGAATGAGAGCAATGCGGCGAGATTAGCGATGGCGGATTTGAAGACCCTGATTTCCGGCTGGGCGCAGCCCGGGCGCGTTGAATGGATCGGAATGCGGCCCGATCGGCGGGCTACGGTCAAAGCGGTGGCCTCAACGCTGATCTCAGCCGTTGGCCTCGACGGCGACCGCAGTCGCGCGGGCAAGCGGGCGGTAACTTTGATCCAGCAGGAGCATCTGGGGGCGATTGGGTCTTATCTGGGGCAAGAACCCGTGGCGCCTGAAACCCTGCGGCGCAATCTGGTGGTTTCAGGGATCAATCTGGCGGCACTTAAGGGGCGCGAGGTGCAGGTGGGGGAGGCTGTTTTACGGTTCACTGTGATTTGTGCGCCCTGCAGCCGGATGGAGGAGGCGCTGGGCAAAGGGGGTTATTCTGCCATGCGAGGGCATGGGGGATGGTGTGCCGAAGTGGTGCAACCGGGGCAGGTCAGGCTTGGCGATGTAGTGCAGCCGATTGATTGACAACATCTCTCAGTTCTGAACATCAGCAGAGGATGGAACGCAGTACCATTCCATATGCGCGGCCCGGGCAGGTCGTGGGGTTGTTCGGGGGGTCGTTTGATCCTCCGCACCAAGGCCATGTGCATGTGACGCGCGAGGCGATGAAGGCCTTTGGGCTGGATCGGGTGTGGTGGCTGGTGTCTCCGGGCAATCCGCTGAAGAAACGCGGGCCTGCGCCTTTGGTGCAGCGGATGGTGGCGGCGCGGGAGGTGATGCGGCATCCGTGGGTTGAGGTGACGGATATCGAGGCGTTGACAGGGACGCGGGCGACGGCGGATACGCTGGCAGCGCTGAGGCGGCTTTATCCGCAGGTCCGGTTCGTCTGGCTGATGGGCGCGGATAATCTGGCACAGTTTCACCGCTGGAAGGACTGGCGGGAGATCATGGACAGCGTGCCGGTGGGCGTCGTGGCGCGACCGGGGGATCGGATTTCAGCGCGGATGTCGCCGGCGGCGCGGCTTTACGCCAAGTACCGCATCGACGGGCAGGCGCGGCATTTGTTGGGGCGGGCGCAGGCTCCGGCATGGTGTTTTGTGAACGTGCCGATGGTCGATGTCAGCTCGACCGAGTTGCGCAAGCGCGGAGGTTGGAGCGATGGGGTGTTGCCCGAATGACTCCTCTTGGCGCATAATCTTAATCTAGTGATTGTCTGTATTTAAGCTCTGGGATTCTATTAGACCCATGGTTGATCGTATTTCGCGTCGTTTATTTCTGGGTGGATTGGGGGCGTCTCTGGTTCCGGGTACGGGGCTGGCCGAGGCGCCTTTGGTGTCTCTGCGCCCCGTGCTGCGTGGGCCGCAGCCCAGCGGGGCCGAGCGGCTGGTTAAAGCGGCGGGGCTGAGGGGCGAGGTTGTCTTTGCCGTCGCCGATGTGGAAACCGGAACCCCGCTGGAAGTGTATGGCGAAGGGCAGAGCCTGCCGCCCGCCAGCGTCGCAAAGGCGCTGACCGCGCTTTACGCGTTGGATGTGCTGGGTCCTGAGCATCGGTTCGAAACGCGCCTGATCGCGGATGGGCCGGTCGAGAATGGTATTTTGAAAGGCGACCTGATCCTTGCGGGTGGCGGTGATCCCTTGCTGGATACCGATGCGCTGGCCACCATGGCGGCCAATCTGCGCAAGGCCGGGATCACCGAGGTACAGGGTGCGTTCAAGGTGTATGACGGGGCGCTGCCTTACGTCTTCAGCATCGATCCCGGCCAGCCGGATCATCTGGGTTATAGCCCGTCGATCAGCGGGATTTCCCTGAATTTCAACCGCGTGCATTTCGAATGGAAACGCGAGGGCACCGGCTATGACGTGACCATGGATGCGCGCAGTGCAAGCTACATGCCGTCGGTGGATATGGCGTCGATGCGGGTCGAGAACCGCAGCCTGCCGATTTACACCTATCAGCCAAGCGCGCGGCAGGATCGCTGGACCGTGGCCAAAGGCGCGCTAGGCAATGGTGGGGCACGCTGGTTGCCGGTGCGCAAGCCTGCGCTTTATGCCGGGGATGTGTTCCGCACGCTGGCACGCGTGAACGGGATCGTGCTTGGCCGGGTACAGGTAACGCGGCAAGCACCGCAAGGGACCGAGCTGGTGGTGCATCAGAGCGATCCGTTGGAAAGCATCCTGAAGGGGATGCTGAGATATTCGACCAATATAACCGCTGAAATGGTGGGTTTGGCGGCCACCAAGGCGCGCGGGGTTGCGCCGCAGACCCTTGAGGAATCCGCTGCAGAAATGAACCTGTGGGCCGCAGAGCGCTTTGGTGCGGATGGGATCGCGATGGTCGACCATTCCGGCCTCAGCGGAGCGTCGCGCATGGCCCCCGCCGGTCTGGTCAAAACGCTGGTGGCGGCGGGGCAATCAGAGGAGCTGCGGCCATTGCTTCGGTCCTTTACACTGGCCGACAAAAATGGGCAGCCGGTCAAGGATCATCCGATCAAGGTCGACGCAAAGACGGGGACGTTGAACTTCGTCTCGGGTCTTGGCGGTTATATGACAACGGCAGATGGGGTGGATCTGGCTTTTGCGATCTTCACCGCCGATACCGCGCACCGTGCCACGATCCCGCGCGCGTCGCGCGAACGCCCGGACGGCGCGCGGGCCTGGAACCGGCGGTCCCGTAAATTGCAACGCAATCTGATCGAGCGCTGGGGTACGCTCTACGGCAGCTAGGTTGTATGCCGCGCCCGGGCCCCGCGTTCGATAGCGGCGGCGTGCAGGCGGTCGATGCTGAGCTCATACCGGATTTCTTCCAGTAGGCGCAGTTCGGTTTCGGCCAGTGTGCCGTCAGCGGCGGCGACGTCACAGGCGAGCGCATATGCGGTTTCGTTCAGCCGCTCGGGCAGGTTTTCGCGGACCAGACCAAAGAGGGCGTCCAGCCCGTCTTCCTGCTCGAACAAATCAAACACAATCTGCGAGACGCGGCGGGTACGGTCGATATCGTAACCGGCAAAAACCGGCAGCATGTTGACCGCGCCTTCGATCTTGACCAGCTCGGCCGTGCGGATGTTCTCGTCCGAGGCGGAAACCGCCACCATGATCGCCACAAGGCAATCCTGCGGGGACATGGGGTGTGGGATCTGCTCGGTCATGGGGTTGTCCTGATTGATACGTTTGTTGCCCGCACGATAGGAGGGGGGGCGGGGAGGTTCAACAGGTAGTTTGCGAACTTGCCGCCGGCGGAGGACACCCTACAGCTGGATATGGATATGATCGTCGTGACGCGCGGCTCGGCATCCCTGAAATCTGATTTTTGCGTTCTGGGTGCCGAGTTGTTCGACCAAATGTGGTTCTACGAGAACCTTCCCGATACGATGATCTGCCACCAACAATTGCAACACGGTCTTCATACGCGTTTCATCAATCTGGTAGTCAGGCCAGCCTCCTTGAAGCCAAGCCATGTCCCACCGCAACGTAAGTGTTTGCTTTGGGCAAACCGTTGGCCCGTCCTCAAAGGCAAAATAACCGATGGGCGACTTTGTTTGGCTTGGCAGGTAGGCATTTTCGTCACGATAGTAGAATGCCAGATCAACTTTCTCTCCGTCATCGTGGGACAGATGCGGGAGCAACGGAAAGCCTTTCAAAAACGGGAAGTTGGCATCCAGTACAAGTGTTTTCGTGCCTGTGTATTTGTCACTCATTGCCGTTGAAACGTCGATCAGCGCCTCTTTTAGTTCGGGGACAACATAGTTCCTGTTCAGCGCGCAGTACATTTTCGATTGCATTGCCAGGCTGCCGCTGTCGAAGCACGATAGAGGCACGCGCCCAAATTTAGGGGCAATCCATACCGCAGCAACCGAGAGCGTAATGTAAGCGAGGATGAATGCTATTACTCTCCTTCGAAAGGGCATTGCGATGATCCAAGCAAGCCCTCCGAGCTGAGAGATCAGCGTTAATGCAATGACGATGACAGTGGTTACCAGTGCTTTGACCATGGTACTAAATTGAAACGTGTTTTGCGAAATGAACAGCGGAAAATTGACGTTCGCAAAGCCAGGAATAACCAGACGCTTTATTCGTGCACCAATCGCGAATTTCCGTGTCGTTTGCCCCAAAAAACCCGGCCCTTTATTGACTCATACTGCACCTGCACAATAACAGGGGCCGGTCCGGGCGCATGGGGTGTCTGGCACGTTTCCCGATGGAGTATCCAAATGTCTGACCTGCGTGAAACCGCGATGACGTCCAAGGCGTGGCCGTTTGAAGAGGCGCGGCGGTTGCTCAAACGGTATAAGCAGGGTGCTCCGGAAAAGGGATATGTGCTGTTTGAAACGGGTTATGGCCCCTCGGGTCTGCCGCATATCGGCACCTTTGGCGAGGTCGCGCGGACCACGATGGTCAAGCGCGCGTTTGAGGCGCTGTCGGATATCCCGACCAAGCTGATCTGTTTCTCGGACGATCTGGACGGGATGCGGAAGGTGCCCAGCAATGTGCCGAACCCTGAGGCGCTGCAGGGCTATCTGCAATGCCCGCTGACCTCGGTGCCGGATCCGTTTGGCACGCATGACAGCTTTGGTGAGCATAACAACGCCATGCTGCGCCGGTTCCTCGATACCTTCGGGTTCGAGTACGAATTCTATTCGGCGCGCGAGTTTTACCGCTCGGGCCAGTTTGACGAGATCCTGAAGCGCGCCGTTGAGAAGTATGACGACGTGATGGCGATCATGCTGAAAAGCCTGCGCGAAGAGCGTCAGCAGACCTACTCGATTTTCCTGCCGATCCATCCCGAGACCGGGCGGGTTCTGTATGTGCCGATGAAGAAGGTTTGTGCCGAGACCTACACTGTCACTTTCGATGACGAGGATGGCAAGGAATGGACGCTGCCCGTGACTGGCGGAAACGTCAAGCTGCAGTGGAAGCCGGATTTCGGCGCGCGCTGGGCGGCGCTGGGCGTGGATTTCGAGATGTATGGCAAGGAACATGCCACCAACGAAAAAATCTATGACGCGATCTGCCGGGCCTTGGGCGGTCGTGCGCCCGAACATTTCAGCTATGAGCTGTTTCTGGACGAAAACGGTCAGAAGATTTCCAAGTCGTCGGGTAATGGTGTTTCGATTGACGAATGGCTGACCTATGCGCCGACTGAATCTCTGGCGTACTTCATGTATCAAAAGCCCAAGACGGCGAAGCGGATGCATTTCGACGTGATCCCGAAGGCGTATGATGAGTATCATCAGCAGTTGCGGGCTTATCCGGGGCAGGACCTGAAGGCGCAGCTGAACAATCCGGTGTGGCATATCCATGGTGGAAATGTGCCCGAGTCCACGCTGATGGTTCCCTTTGCGATGTTGTTGAACCTAGCGTCGGTTTCCGGGGCAGAGGACAAAGAGGCGCTATGGGGCTTCATTCGCCGCTATGCGCCTGAGGCCACGGCGGAAACGCACCCTGATCTCGATCAGGCGGCGGGCTTTGCGGTGCGCTACTTCAACGATTTCGTCAAGCCGACGCGCGCACACCGCGCGCCGACGGATCAGGAACGTGAGGCGCTAGAGGCGCTGAAGGCGGCCTTGGAAGCCTATGACGGGCCGATGGAAGATGAGGCACTGCAATCGGTGGTCTATTCCATCGGGCGTGAGCGGTTTGACCCGATGCGTGGTTGGTTCACGGCGCTTTATGAGGTGCTGCTGGGGGCGTCGCAGGGCCCTCGGTTCGGTGGTTTCATCGCGCTTTATGGCGTGCCAGAGACGATTGCTCTGATCGACAAGGCACTGGCCGGAGAACTGGTCTGATTTGACCTGATCCCGCGTGGGGCTACTCTTGATTCAGGAGGTGGCCCCATGCGTCGATTATTGCTTGCCCTATCCCTGAGTGCCGGACTGGCATCCGTAGCTTTTGCTCAGAATGCCGAGATCGAGGCCAATATTTCGGCCCAGATACAGGCGTTCAAGGCGGATGACTTTGCCACCGCGTTCACCTTTGCCAGCCCCAATATCCAGCGCTTGTTTGGTGACCCGGATAATTTCGGGGTCATGGTGCGACGCGGTTATCCGATGGTCTGGCGGCCAGCGGATGTGCGGTTTCTGGAGCTGCGCGAGATTAGCGGAGCCCTTTGGCAGAAGGTCATGATCACCGATGGTGACGGACGGGTGCATTTGCTGGACTACCAGATGATCCAGCAAGAGGGCCGTTGGAAGATCAATGGTGTACAACTGCTGGGCAACTCCGACCCGTCGGCCTGAGGCAACACCACCGTCACGGTGGTAAGAGCAGCGATTAATCCCTTTTCGATACTCAGACCCATGCGCTTGGGCTCAGGGCCCGGGCGGTATCGGGTTTTGGCGCGCGAGCTTGGCGCGATTGGGAAAGGGATTTTACATGAACAAGGCAATCACCGACGGCATCGTGTTCATGCCGCCCGCCTATGCGGCTGGTCTTGGGGTCTGGTCCAGTGGCGACGGCACGCCGGGCTCTCCGACCTATGAAGGGTCGGGTACGGGCGTGTTCGTTCCAGCGGATGCGGATTTTGCGGGCTGTCTGGAGATTTACAAGACGGCAGAACCGCAGCGGCTGCGCTATATGGGGCAGACGCCCTTGTTGCCGGGCTGCTATCTGCAGATCAAGGCGCGGGTGAAGGCGATCAGTGGGCCGCTGCCCGAGGTGCGGATCGCGGGCTGGGCCGGTGGTGCCGGAGATGCGCATGTGGACGGGTTGGTCGAGCAGGGCCCGGCGGTGCAACTGACCGGCTATGGCACCGTGCATGAGGTGACCGCCATCGTGGGCACGGGCCTGCGCCCCGGTGTCGATATGCCATGGGGCAATGCGGCGCTTTATGGCCATTTTGGTTTGGATATTGAAGGCACCAATGGTGCCGTGGTGCGGGTGGATGACATCGAGATCACCGATGTGACCTCGGTGTTCCTGCGCGACATGATCGGTTTGGTGGACGTGCGTGATTTCGGCGCGGTGGGCGACGGGGTTACGGATGACTCGGCGGCGTTTGAGGCAGCGGATCAGGCTGCGAACGGACGCAAGGTTTATGTGCCGCAAGGTGAGTTCCGGCTGGAAGAGAACACCAATATGGCGTCCGAGGTCTCGTTCGACGGTACGGTCACGATGCCGGTCGACAAGATGCTGCTGCTGACCAAGAATTTCGATCTGCCGACCTATATCACGGCCTTTGGTGACGAGATGCTGGCGTTTAAAAAGGCGTTTCAGGCGCTGTTAAATAGCTCGGACCATGAATCGCTGGATCTAGGCGGGCGTAAGATTGCAGTGACCGAGCCCATCGATATGGCGGCGGCGGTGCCGAACCGGACGGGCTATGCCACGCGTCGGGTGGTGCGCAACGGGCAGTTTGATGTCAAAAGCAGCTCGGCCTGGGATACCGAGACCTTCACCTCAATCGCGACCTACAGCCCGTCTGATCCCGATACGCTGACCAACGTGGCCAATGTGGCCAATATCCCGGTGGGGTCGCTGGTCACCGGCAGCGGCGTCGGGCGCGAGGTTTATGTGCAGTCGAAAAACGAAAGCACGGGTGAGATCACGCTGAGCGCGCCGACCTATGATGCGGCGGGCACGCAGACCTTCACCTTTACATCGTTCAAATATCTGCTGGATTTCAGCGGGTTCAGCGCGCTGCAGAAGTTCAACATGGAAGGGATCGAGTTCCAGTGTAACGGTCGATGCAGTGCGATCCGATTGTCTCCGGGCGGGAACACGTTTGTGCTGAAGGACTGTTTCATCAGTCGCCCGAAGGATCGCGGCATCACCTCAATCGGGCGCGGATGTCAGGGGATGCTGATCGATGGCTGTCAGTTTTTGTCGACCGAGGAAAGTCTGGATGTACCGGATCGAAGCTCGATCGCGCTGAACGCCAACGCCAATGACGTCAAGTTGCGCCACAACCGGGCCACGCGGTTCCATCATTTTGCAGTGCTGAGCGGCGACAACAATCTGGTGCTGGGCAACCACTTCTTCCAGGGCGATAACGTGGCCAACGGCGTGCGGAACGCCGGCTTGGTGATCATTGGTGGCTATAACAGTTCGTCCATCGCCGAGAACTATGTCGACAACTGCTTTATCGAGTGGACAAACGAGCACGACGCGAACCCGGATTATTTCACCAGCTTTTCGTTCAGCGCGCTGAGCATCACCGACAACATCTTTTACGCAAGCGATGTCGCGCCCTGGTTCAGCTATCTGGTGATCCGCCCCCATGGCACGGGGCATTTCCTGAACGGGCTGACCGTGACCGGCAACAAGTTTCGCGTCAACAACGTGCGGATCGACCGTGTGGATCGGGTGGATACCAGCTTTGCTGATCTTGACCCGGAACGGCACAAGAATGTGAGTTTTGAGAACAATACGTTCCACGGGATCGATACGCCCTGCGCGAACCCGTTGCGCGTGCAGCATACGCAAAGTTCTCCGTCCTCGGCCTGGACGGTCAGTTCGCAGAACCAGTTGCCGTTCGGGGGCAGGGCGCGCGGGTGCGACTCGGTTGTGACGCTGGGCAGCCTGAGAAGCGTCCTGAACGCCGTGCGCTATGTTGCACCGTATGTTGAGCTAAGGCAGGGTTCGAGCCAGAGCGACATTCGCCTGCGCTGGTCCGAAGGGTTGCGGGGGGCAGTGTCAACCATCCTGCGGATCGATACCTGATTGATGTGGCGGGCCGTCTGACTTTGGACGGCCCACTTTCAATAGCTGCGCCACAGGGCAAATTTAAGTCCGATATTGTCGTCGTTCGAGTTACGTTCGGCGCCGAGAATCCAGGTGAGGTTTCCTGTCTTCGGGCGGTACATCAGCGAGGGCCGCACCCGCCAGTACCATGGCCGGTCGGAAATATACGAGGTTTCGATCTGCAAAAGCGGATCAATCCGCCGTCCCGAGGACAGCCCCGCCGTGAAATCCAGCTTGTGGATCAGCGCTTCATGCGTGCGCTCTTCGAGCGCGGCGTCGATGTTGATCCATCCTCCGCCAATCCCGGTTTGAATGCCTTTGCCATATGAGAGCGTTGTCTTGTACATTGCCCAGGCGCCGTATTGACGGTGGTGTGCGCCAACGCCGAACTCGGCTGCCAGACGCCCAGCCGGCCCGAAATCGGCGACCGGCACGCGGGCAAAGACCAGCGCATGGCCATACAGATCCTGATGTTCCTCGGCATCAAGGCCGATGGTGAGTTTCGGCCTCAGCCCCCATTCGGCATAGAGTGAGGATTTGTACTTGTAGACGTCGTCCTCTTCCCTGAAAGCGGTCACCGAGATCGCGGTGAAGCTTGACCCCTTTTCGCGCAGCCAGGCCCCCGCCCGTGCCGGAGCACCCAAGGCCAAAAGCAACATACAGATGAGAACCAGACGCACCATGGCCGCAGCATCGGCAGACATGGTTAACGGATGGTTAGTATCCTGTTCATCTTTGAGAAAGTTTTTTTGAGCTGGAACAGAGCCCATGTGCAGGAAAAGCGTGGCGTTTCCAAAAGCTGTGCTAGGCTCGGGCCAGCTACAAAGGAGAAGCCATATGCCGCAGATTTCCAAAACCAACAGTTATCAGACCGTCATCACCACGTTCGAGATGACCCCCGGAACCTGCCAGGATCTTCTTGAGGCGCTGACGGATGCTTATGCCGCGTTTATCTCGAAACAGCCCGGCTTCATTTCGGCCGGATTACATGTGAATGATGCCCAGACCCGGATTGCCAATTATTCGCAATGGGAGCGGCGCGAGGATTTTCTGGCCATGCTGCGCACGCCGGAAATGCGCGAGCGCAATCGGCGGGTAAACGAATTGTGCAAGAGCTTTGAGCCCGTGATGTACGACGTCGCCGAGACATTCGGCGATACCTGATCTGAGTCAAGGCACAGCTACCGCGCGCAGAGCAGGATAGCTGCGCAACTATGGAGGCGCGAGCCATGTACCACAATATCCTTGTTCCCATTTCCTTTGATGCCGAACGGGACAGCTCGGCTTCGCTGAAGCTGGCGCAACTGCTTGCAACGCCTCAGGCAGAGGTCACGTTGCTGCATGTGGTCGAGCACATCCCAGACTATGCGATCTCTTACATGCCGGCCGAGTATCTTTCGGAAGCGCGCAAAGCGATCCAGTCCGAGCTTGATGCTTTGGCGGCTACCGTGCCGCACGCGCGGGGGGTGGTTATAGAGGGCCATTCCGGGCGCACAATTCTGGACTGGGCCGAAGTGAACAAACCCGATCTGATCATTATGGCGTCGCACCGTCCGGGTATGCAGGATCTGCTGTTGGGTTCAACCGCGACCCATGTGGTGCGCCACGCCAAATGCGCGGTTCACGTAGTGCGCTGATCGCGCATTTTTTTAGAGCGATCGGCGTCCGTGGCCATGGCTTTGCCACATAAGGGATGTATCACCTTCGGCATGATAACCGGGAAACCGACGGAACAGGGCGACCCAAGCCCACGCCTGACTAGGCGGCAGCGACGGGCAGATGCGTTGCGCAGGCAGGCGATCTCACCGGCGCGCATTCTGCTGATGGTGCTGGCGCTTCCGTTGACCACAGCGATGATTACCATAGGCGTTTATCTGCGGGTCAGCGACTATGAGCGCCACGAGGCCGTCGTCCATCTGGTGGCGCTTGCCGGGTGCGATGTTGTGCAACGGCTGGTTCCGGGCCCGTTTCTTGAAGGCCGACCTGGTTATCACAAACGCAATGACCCGGATGGCGACGGGGTAGCCTGCGGCTCGGCCAGCAGGCAACCGTTTCGTGACACAGTCGCGTCCGGGCAAACGCGCAGCGCCCCCCGGCAGGTTGAGGCACCCAGGCAACGAACCGTTGGAACCGCCAAGTTCCTGAAGCCCTGATTTGTACAAGCCCAATGTGCGGATACTGCAGGCGCGCGATCGAGTTTCGTTTTGTGCCATTAGATGTCTGGTCTGATCGGGTGGGATATCATGATGCAAGCTTGGGTGGCTGCGTCGCTACACTCAGGCTGACGACCTCGCCTGTCGGACGGAGGGCCGCGCCAGAATATTTCACGATCAAATCAGATTCAGAGAGTGCTGCGCTTCTTCTTCGATTTATTATGCGCTGGCCAGTTCTTCGTTTTGCACTTTGGAGGGCACCATCTGCTCAGGATATCCTGCTATCATCTTGGTTTCACTCAGAGTATCCCCTACCCACATTTGCGTGGAAAGGCCGTTGGTGCCCCCAATCTCCACCAAGTTGACAAGGTGGTCAAATTTGCGGATACAGCCGAAATATGAGTGGGCCGTTAGCTCAGCTGGATTAGAGCAGGGAACTTCTAATTCTCAGGTCGGGGGTTCGAGTCCTCCACGGCTCGCCAAAACTCCACTTTCAGGCACGAGCCTGTTGTATGGTTCAAGTCGTGGCTAGGCAGATCCGTTTTTTTATTGCTCAGACACCCAACCTTCTAGCACCTGAGTACAGAATTCTCTGCATTTCCTCAGTATGATGGGCTGGTATCGTCAAGTGAGTTTGCCAGCATTGCCGGTAGAATGGTCCCGATGGCATTGTGCGGTCTTTCTTCGCTGCGGTATCTATACCATTCCGCCATTTTTTGTAGGCGTCCGCCCGAGACAGGAGACAAAGCGCGTCCAGGCATTCCGCTCTGAAATTGGGGCTGAAGGCTTCGATGACGACGTTATTGGCCAGAGGGTGGATCATCTTGAACGCAAAGGGAACAAGTAATTGATGCCCCTCATTATGACCAACTGGCGGGTCATCAATCGTGAGATTTTGGCATAAGCGCCGAAAGCCGTTAACGTGGCCCTCAATGTGGTGTTAAGTGGCTGTCTTCCAAAAGGCAGAGGCGCGCAGGTGGCTTCTTCCTGACCGCGCCTACCACGTAGTAATCCCGGAGCTATTACTGGCCAGTTGTCTCTTTGCATGCCCCTTTACCCCACCCGGACTTGCTGCCTGAAGCGGAGAAATCGAATGTGCCCTTTTCAGGATGCACATTGTAATGCAGCGTATAATCGTCGCCGATATACAGGTATGTTAAAGTGTCTAGGCCCGGAAATACATCTACCTCTTTGTCGATGTCACCAATCGTTATATGGCCTTTTTGCTGACCATCATATTTGACGAGTCGCGCCGCCATTTCCGGATGCTCCGCATCAGGCGCGTCACATTCAAACACCCGTTCCTCGGCGAATGCTGTCACAGGCAAAAGAGTAAGAAGAAGAGCTGCCTTTTTCATTGAATCCCAATCTGTATTCGAATTGTTGCACTGCGGCGGTTATTGGCGATTCTGGGCGGAATTTTGTCCAAACTCGGGTCGTTCTGCGTTCTCGCCGTTCACCCGTTGGCGCGCCGCTCCCGTCAGGACGTCACCCGTATTTTTGCAGGATAGTTTGAGCAAATTGCAGCCGAGATCTTAGGTATGTGGTGTCCAGAACGAGAGCTCTGAGACAAGGGGCTCGCCGCTCAATCGGCAATCGTACAACCATGCCGACGTCAATTTCATTGCTGCCAGCATAGCTGATCCAGCCGCTTGTTTTAAAATATTTTTCGGCGCCGAAGCGGGGTCGCGACGGCCCTGCTTTCGACTGTTTCGGCGTAGGTCAGTTGAAAGCGGTCGCCCTCGAACAGCTCCATGTTGCGTGAGACGGCCTGATTGAAGGCGCCGACGGATTTTTCGTAGAACTGCGCCAGATCCTCGGTCAGCACCCCGCGGGTGCCACGCACCCGGTGAATCGCGCTTTGGACCTCATGCGTGGGGAGTGCGCTGGGGTTGCAACCCTGAAGTGTCGGTGTCCAAACACGGTTTAGGCGCCAGGTTGAAAATACGCCGAAATCCCAAGTATCAATGCGAGATTCAGCGCTGCCGTGCTAATTTGCGGGGGGTGAGGCCGTTCCGGTCGCGCCCCATGGCAATTTCGCCAGACGAGGGAGGAAAGTGATGTTTGCACGTATTACACAATACAAAATGAAACCCGGCACGCGTGAGGCGGCGACGGCGAAACTGAATTCTTTGAAATCCGAAATCATGGGTATGCCCGGCATACACAGCTTCACAAACGTGATGAACGAAGACGGCTCGGGCTATGTGATCTCGGTTGTCGAGAGCGAAGCGACCTCGAACGCAAATGCGCCCAAAGTGGCCGAGCTATGGGGCCATTTCGCCGAGTTCATGGAAGGCCCGCCGACGCCGGTTGGGTATGATGTGATTGCCCATTGGGATAAGGGGTAAGTTAGCGGGCGGGGATTTCCCCGCCCTCATTTAGACGCGATGTGTAGGATGGGGTTTTACCCCATCATTCGTTTGGGTGATGCGGCGCGATGGGTTGGAAACCCATCCTACGGTTGCTAGGTTTGGGATTGAATAGCCGAAGATTTTTTTAGAGTAAGTTCATTGAGTTGCTTTATATACATTGATGAAAGCGGCGAGTCAGGAATTGCTAAAGTTCGTGATGGGAAGCAAGGTGGATCTTCCCCATACTTTGTACTCGCTGCCGCTGTCATGCCCAGAGCAGTTGCAATAAACGCACAGCGCGTGTTGGATTCGGTGAATTCCGACTTGGGAAAGAAATGGCGGCACGCAACAGACCTTTCGCACAGCCAAACAGTCTATTGGTCGAGAAGAAGCGTCGAAGTCAATTTACGATACTTTGCGGTGATTTCTAACAAAGCAACGTTAGGTGCGTATTCAGATCGAATAAAGAAGGACCCGCAAAAGTTTTACAACAAGTGTGCCGTCTACTTATTGGAGAGGGTTGGAAAATATCTTCTTAATCGCGGTTTTGCCAGTGAACCGCCAACAGTGATTTTTGAAACAAGAAACCACGACTACGACGCAATGCGACGTTACATTGGCAAGATAAAAGATACCCCAATGCACTCAGACGCTAAGTATCTCCGAGTGTTTAACCCATTTGCAATAACAACCAGATCGAAAGAGGAAGAACCTCTATTGAGGTATGCTGACTTGGCGTCCTACGCCGTTTATCAATGTGCAAACAAAACACCCAAGAATTTTAGTATTCCTGAGCCAAGATATTTTGTTGAGCTCAGCAAGAGGTTTGGTGCTGATGAAGTGGGACGGATTTTAGGGAACGGGGTAAAGACAATACACTCTCTTGAACAACTTAGCCTCGACCCTGACATCGAGAGTATATTCCGTTCTATCAAAGCAGCGCCGATGCACCGGTAAGACCTACCTCTTCCTCCGCTTCACATTCCCACCCCGCTGCCCTGGCCTGCCAGCCGTTGACCGTCCGCGCGATTTCAACGCGTCTTCCGAGGCTTTCTCGACCGCCCATTGGCGCGCCATGGGGTCGTCGGCGATGGCCAGATCGACCGCTTCCAGGCGTTTGATCTCATCCCGGATGTTGGCAGCCTCTTCGAATTCCAGGTTCTCAGCGGCTTTGCGCATCTGGTCGCGCAGGCCGTCCAGATGGGCTTCCAAATTCGCGCCGTGCATCGGTTTGTCGATCGTGGCGGTGACGCGGTTCATGTCGACGTCACCTTCGTAGAGACCGGCCAGAACGTCCTCGACATTCTTTTTTACCGTCTCGGGGGTGATGCCGTGTTCTTCGTTATAGGCAATCTGTCGTGCGCGACGGCGGTTGGTTTCGTTCAGCGCTCGCTCCATCGAACCGGTGATCTTGTCGGCATACATGATCACACGGCCGTCGGCGTTCCGCGCAGCGCGGCCGATGGTCTGGATCAGCGAGGTTTCCGAGCGCAGGAAGCCCTCTTTGTCGGCGTCCAGAATGGCGACCAGCCCGCATTCGGGGATGTCGAGCCCTTCGCGCAACAGGTTGATGCCGACCAGCACGTCGAAGGCACCCAAACGCAGGTCACGCAGGATTTCGATGCGTTCCAGCGTGTCGATATCCGAGTGCATGTAGCGGACCTTTATTCCCTGTTCGTGCAGGTATTCGGTCAGGTCCTCGGCCATGCGTTTGGTCAGCGTGGTGACCAGCGTGCGGAAGCCATTGGCGGCGACCTTGCGCACCTCATCCAGCAGATCGTCCACTTGCATCGAGACGGGGCGTATTTCGACCTCGGGGTCCAAGAGGCCGGTCGGGCGGATCACCTGTTCGGTGAAGACGCCGCCGGTCTGTTCGATCTCCCACTTCGCTGGCGTTGCCGAGACAAAGACGGATTGCGGGCGCATGGCGTCCCATTCCTCGAACTTGAGGGGGCGGTTATCCATACAGGACGGCAGGCGGAACCCGTGCTCGGCCAGCGTGAACTTGCGCCGATAGTCGCCTCGATACATGCCGCCGATCTGTGGCACGCTGACATGGGATTCATCCGCGAAGACAATCGCGTTGTCAGGAATGAATTCGAACAGGGTTGGGGGTGGTTCACCCGGCGCGCGGCCTGTCAGATAGCGTGAGTAGTTCTCGATCCCGTTGCAGACGCCGGTAGCCTCGAGCATTTCCAGATCGAAGTTGGTGCGCTGTTCTAGTCTTTGAGCTTCCAGCAGCTTGCCCTCGCCTACCAGTTGGTCCAGCCGGATACGCAGTTCCTTTTTGATCCCGATAATCGCTTGGTTCATCGTCGGCTTCGGCGTGACGTAGTGCGAATTCGCATAGACCCGCACCTGCTCCATCGTCGCCGCGCGCTCGCCGGTCAGGGGGTCAAACTCGGTGATCTGTTCCAACTCTTCGCCGAAGAACGAGAATTTCCAGGCGCGGTCCTCAAGGTGGGCCGGCCAGATTTCCAATGAATCGCCCCGCACCCGAAACGAGCCACGCTGAAACGCCTGATCATTGCGGCGGTATTGCTGGGCGACCAGATCGGCCATCACCTGCCTCTGGTCGTATTCGTTGCCGACCTTCAAGTCCTGCGTCATTGCCCCGTAGGTCTCAACCGATCCGATACCATAGATGCAGGACACCGAGGCAACGATGATCACGTCATCGCGTTCCAGCAGCGCCCGCGTGGCCGAGTGGCGCATCCGGTCGATCTGTTCGTTGATCTGGGATTCTTTCTCGATATAGGTATCCGACCGCGCGACATAGGCCTCGGGCTGGTAGTAATCATAGTAGGACACGAAATATTCGACCGAGTTTTCGGGAAAGAAGCCCTTGAACTCGCCATAAAGCTGCGCCGCCAACGTCTTGTTGGGCGCAAGGATGATCGCCGGGCGCTGAGTTTCTTCAATTACCTTTGCCATGGTGAAGGTTTTGCCCGTCCCGGTTGCCCCCAGAAGAACCTGATCGCGTTCACCGTCGTTCACGCCACCCGCTAGCTCCTGAATCGCCGTGGGCTGGTCACCCGCCGGGGCGAACTCAGTGTTCATGACAAACTGCTTGCCGCCTTCGAGTTTCAGACGCGCGCGGACGTCCTCGGCAGTCAGCTGGCTCTTGTCGGAATGGGCGTATGGCATGGGCGGGCTCCGGGGTCAGGCCCCTACATTTGTTCTTATTTTGTCCAACTGCAAGGGCTGATCGGGTCTGGAAACATCAGATTCAATAGCAGGCGGGTTGCGCATCCGGAATGTGATCCAAATTCACCTTGTCCGCCAGCGCCGGCAGGTTGCCGTCGAGAACCTTAGACATCCTAAACTTGAGTAAGGTCTGTCCGATCAGTCAGCCCGAGGGCCGATATCCACTTGGTGTTCGTGGTGAATCATCTTGCCGTCCTTTTCATATATCGCGTGTGGTTAGCTGGCATTAATGTCAGATTCTGTCATTAGGAAATCGATGAAATGCGCGACAATTGTCATCTTGTCCCGGGCCTCACTCTGACGCATAAACAAGCCCAGCCAAGTGAGTACGGAGAGGCGACATGCGCGCACGGATTTACCAGCCTTCGCGAAATGCGATGACCTCGGGGATGGCCAAGACCCGCAAGTGGGTTTTGGAATACGCCCCTGCTTCGGCACGCGAAGTTGATCCTCTGATGGGCTGGACCTCGTCCAATGACACTCAGACTCAGGTGCGTCTGAAATTCGATACCAAGGAAGAGGCGCTGGACTATGCCAAGGACAACGGCATAGACGCGCAAGTAAGCGAGCCGCATAAACGCAAACCTAACCTGCGCGCGCGCGGCTATGGCGAGAACTTCGCCACAGACAGACGCGCCCCCTGGACGCACTGATCAAGTATCGTCGAATGATAGAGATTCGCGAAGCTGATCCCGGAGCAGAGAATCTGCGGCCGATCATTCAGGCGCATCTTTCGCATAGCTGGGGCGCGACACCTCAGACGTCAAACCATACGCTCGACGTCGAGTCGCTGCGTGAACCCGGTATTCGATTCTGGGCAATCTACGAGATCGATGAGCCATTGGGGTGTGGCGCGTTGAAAGCGCTACCGGACGGCACAGCCGAGGTGAAGTCGGTACATGTAGTGGCTGCAGCGCGTGGACGTGGTCTGGCGCGGATAATAATGAACCACTTGGCAGACCTCGCGCGGGCCGAGGGCATCTCCGCACTGGTGCTCGAAACCGGCGCCGCCCATCTCCCGGAATATGACGCCGCGCGCAAATTGTATGAAGTGTTGGGATATTGCTATTGCGGGCCAATCTACGGCTATGATGCCGACCCCCACAGCGCCTTTATGCGTCTGGACCTTCTATCGTGCACATAGGTCCCGAGTTTCTAATCCTTGGACGCTCTCTCTTTTGCCAACAATGTCTTGGTAGTCAGTCGGTACAGCGACCTTTAGGGCGTATCCATTACGTCTAAGGAACAATCCTCTGGGTAGTCCAACGGGGTTTTGAGGTTTCGATTCCCGTACATTCATCCTCAAATAATCTCCAAGTTCTCGTTACAAGACCCTGAGTAATCCATTGAAAATGAAGGGAATGGTGGGTGATGAGAGACTCGAACTCCCGACATCTTCGGTGTAAACGAAGCGCTCTACCAACTGAGCTAATCACCCGTGAGGGCTCATGTAGCCAAGCGCGTGCGTGGGCGCAAGAGGGTGTGGCACAATTTCTTTTGCAAAATTGTGCCGGGTGCCAAATCAGGGTTTCATGTCTTTGAGAACGGCGAGCAACTGAGCGACCTCATGTTCCGTGTTGTAGTGGCACAGCGAGATGCGGATGCAATCGCTTAGCCCCAGAGGATCAAGGACGTTGCCGCTGTAGTGGTCCGCCTTGCGGGTATGGGTGCGGATGCCTTGCTGGTTCAGCCGAGTCACCACGTCAGCTGATGGGATGTCGTGCACAGTGATCGAGACCAGCCCCTCGCGCGCAGGGTTGTCGGCTCCGGCCAGAATGCTGATGTGGTCCATATCGCGCAGGCCGGGCAGGTTGCCAGTGCCGTTGATCATGGCGTTGGTCAGGTGGGTTTCGTAAGCGTGGATGGCGCGACCTGCAGCACGAATGCGGTCCCCTCGGTCGGCTTCGTCGGATACCCGGCCACCCAGCCAATCGAAATAGGTGATCACGTCGGACATGGTGGCGTAAGAGCCTGTATCGCGCGTGCCGAATTCCCAGCCATTGGCCGGAGCGTCGATCAATTGGTCATGGGGCAGGGCGGTCATCCGGTCCGAAATCCAGGCGATGCCGTAACCATGGCGCGAGAACACTTTGTAGGGTGAGATCGCATATCCATCGACGCCGTAGCTGTCGATATCCATTTGCCCGTGGGCGGCGTGCTGGATGCCGTCGACGATGATGAAGCAATCGGGCGCGACCGCTCGGATGGCACGCGAGATGGCGGCTACGTCCATGCCCATGCCGGTCACGGGTGAGGCGTGCAGGATTGTCGCGACCGCGACATCCGGCGTCATGAGCGCGGCATAGTCGTCGGCGGCCACAAGGCCGGTCGCGTCGTCATGGGGGACGTTGACATAGTCCAGACCGGCGATCCCTGCCCAACGGCGCGCGGCGCTGCGGCTGGCCGGATGCTCGATGGAACTGCCTATGAGCTTTCCACCTTTCGGCGCGTTCACGCTGGCGGTGCGGATCATGCGGAACAGCAATTCGGTCCCGCTTTCGCCGACAAAAAACTGACCTTTTGAGGCGTTCATGAACACGGACAAATCGGCCTTGGCCCGGTTAATGATGTCGACCAGAGCATGGCTGGCCACATTGTCGCGCCCCTGATTGTCCGGGATGGCAGCAAACTTCGCCGAGGTTTCGACCACCGAATTCAGCGTCAGCGCGCCGCCTGCGTTTTCGAAAAAGATACGCGGGCCTTGAAATGGACAGGCGTCGACATGGGCGAAGCGTGAGCGGATTTCGTCTATAAGACCGGGGGTCTGGTGCAGCATATTTGGCAGGTCCTGTCTTTGGTTGGCTTACAACAGCCTGAAAGCGGGCCGGGATCAATCCCAATTGCGACGGCTGCAGGTGTCGGAGTTGAGACGCATTTGGGGCCGCATTGGCAAAGGGCCTTGCCTGCCCCGTGTCGCCTCCGATATGCCCAGAGGGATTGCAACCCTCTGAACCGGAGGCACAAGATGACCGGCGCGTGTCGCTGTCTGATCGCGGCTTTGGCCTTTTGCGCGCTGTTTGCGGCCCCGCTTCGGGCCGAAAGTGTGTTGGTATTTGCGGCGGCCAGTCTCAAGACTGCACTGGATGCGATCGCTCCGGGATTTGAGGCTGAGACCGGACACGAGGTGACCGTCTCTTATGCTGCATCCTCAGTGCTCGCGCGGCAGATTCAGGCGGGGGCTCCGGCAGAGCTGTTCATCTCGGCCAATGAGAACTGGATGGATGTGCTTCAAACCGAGGGCTTGGTTGAAAGCGCCTCGCGTGTGGACCTGTTGGGCAACGGGCTGGTCCTGATTGGCGCTCCGGGGAGCGACCGCGCAGAGATCGAGGCTGGGTTCGATCTGACCACGCGGCTGGGTGGCGGATATCTTGCGATGGCTCTGGTCGATGCCGTGCCCGCAGGGGTTTACGGCAAGGCTGCACTGCAGGGTTTGGGTTTGTGGAATGATGTTCAGGGGCAAGTTGCCCAGACGGACAATGTGCGCGCCGCTCTGGCGCTGGTGGCGGCGGGTGCGGCACCTTTGGGGATCGTCTACCGCTCGGACGCTCGGGCTGAGGATCGGGTCGGAGTTGTCGGAACAATCCCGGCTGAATTTCACCCGCCGATCATCTATCCGGCTGCGCTGACCTTATCGGCAACGCCGGGGGCGCAGGCGTTTCTGACATATCTGCAGAGCGACACGGCGCAGGCAGAATTTCTGAGGCAGGGATTCTCCCTGCCAGAAGGGTAACGCGATGGGCTGGCTGGGACCGGCAGAGATGGAGGCGTTGCGCCTGTCGCTGCGTGTTTCTTTTTGGGCGACGCTGATCACCTTGCCGCTTGGGGTTTTCGTGGCCTATGCGCTGGCGCGCTGGCGCTTTCCCGGGCGGCAGGTGCTGAACGGGCTGGTGCATTTGCCGCTGATCCTGCCACCGGTGGTGACCGGTTATCTGTTGCTGCTGACTTTTGGTATTCAAGGTCCGCTGGGCAAACCCCTGTCCGAGCTTGGTATCGTCTTTGCATTCCGCTGGACCGGGGCTGCGCTGGCCGCCGGGATCATGGCGTTCCCGCTGATGGTGCGCGCGATCCGTCTGTCGATCGAGGCGGTCGACCCCAAGCTGGAGCAGGCCGGGGCCACGTTGGGGGCCTCGCGCCTGTTGGTATTTGGCACCGTAACGCTGCCGATGATCCTGCCCGGAGTGATCGCCGGCGCGATCCTGGCCTTTGCCAAAGCGATGGGAGAGTTCGGGGCCACGATCACCTTTGTCTCGAACATTCCCGGCCAGACGCAAACGCTGCCATCTGCCGTTTATGCATTCCTGCAGGTTCCGGGGGGTGAGGCTGCGGCGACGCGGCTGGTTATCATCTCGATCGTCATCGCGATGAGCGCATTGTTCCTGTCGGAATATGTCGGTCGCCGCGTGGCCAGACGGGTGGCCGGATCATGAGCCTGTCTGTCCAGCTGCAACACCAATTGCCGGGGATGGCCCTGAATCTGGATTTCGACGCGCCCTCGGGCGTGACGGTTCTGTTTGGCCGGTCGGGCTCGGGCAAGACGACGGTGGTGAACGCCGTGGCCGGGCTGCTGCGGCCCACCGCCGGGCGTGTGGTGGTCGATGATTGGGTTTTGTTCGATACGGACCAGGGTATCTGGCTGCCGCCACACAGGAGGCGCTTGGGCTATATTTTTCAGGAAGGCCGCCTGTTCCCGCATCTGACCGTGCGCCAAAATCTGAACTATGGCCGCTGGTTCGCCCCGCGCGGTGCGCAACGCGAAAGCCCGGACCGGGTGATCGAGATGTTGGGCATCGGCCATCTGCTGGGCCGTCGCCCCGCCATGCTGTCCGGTGGCGAGAAGCAACGGGTCGCCATTGGCCGTGCCCTGCTGGCCTGCCCGCGCCTGATCCTTGCGGATGAACCCCTTGCGGCACTGGACGATGCACGCAAGGCGGAAATCCTGCCCTATTTTGAAAGGTTGCGGGATGAGGTCTCGGTCCCGATCCTGTATGTGACCCATTCGGCAGCCGAGGTTGCCCGTTTGGCAACGTCCGTTGTGGCGCTGCAGGACGGCCGGGTCGTGCGCCATGGTCCCGCGTCCGACGTGCTGGCAGACCCGTCGGTTGCCCCTGCGGGCGTGCGTGCGGTTGGCGCGGTGCTGCAGGTCCGCGTTGCGGCGCATCATGATGACGGGTTGTCCGAACTGAACGCAGGCGGTGCGCAGCTGTTTCTGCCACGCATTCCCCACAGGATCGGAGAGGAACTGCGCATTCGCATTCCGGCGCAGGAGGTGATCCTGTCCAACAAACCGCCCGAGGGGCTGTCGGCGCTGAACGTACTGTCCGGCGAGGTCGACGCGATCCGCGCAGGCGAAGGCCCGGGAGCCATAGTATCGGTCAGAACCCCTGCGGGCATCGTTCTGGCGCGCGTCACGCGGCGTTCGGTCGCCGCGTTGGAACTGCAACAGGGCAGTACATGCTATACGGTGATCAAGACCGTCGCTCTCGCGCCTCAGGATGTCGGCGGGCGGGTTCGCGCGCCGTAGGGCCGTCCCCCGGTACAGCGATTCCGGGTTTTGATGGTGCGATCACGTTGCACTTTGGTCAGCGCAGGTATTTCCCCAATGGTCCGAGTGCCCTAGGTTTGACATGGTAGTATGATCCAATTTCGAGAACGGGATGTGGCAATGCGTTTTGGTTTGATTTTGAGTGCGGTGATCTTGCTGGCGACGTCGGCGTGGGCTCAGGGCGTTGGTCTTGGCTACAAGCTGAGGCCGCAATTCAGAACCCAGATTACACCGTTGAAGGATGGAACCTTCGAGGTGAAACCCATCGGCGGGTCCTCTGCCGCCGTTACCTACTGGTGCGGGATCGGGGACTATGCAATCCGCACGCTGGGTGTTTCAAACTCTCAGCGCATTTATGTCTCGAAAGCCTATGAGAAGGGTATTCGGACGGTCCAGTTTTCGCTTACCCCGCCGCCCGGTGCGGACACCAAATCGGGGTATTCACTCACGGTCAACAAGGTGGGTGAGAACCTGTCTGCAGCCTCGGCGCAAAATTACTGTTACGACAATTTCATCGGTATGAATTTCTAGCCGTCAAACCCATTTGGCCAGAGGCGGAAGGCTCATCAGCACAGCATCGGGATCGTGCCCGGTTTCCAGCCCGAACTTTGTGCCCCGGTCATAGACCAGATTATATTCGGCATAGAGCCCGCGATGAACAAGCTGCGTGTTCTTGTCGGTCGCGTCAAAACTCTGCACCCGCCGCTTTTTCACCAGGGGCAGGAAAGCGGGCAGGAAGGCGCGGCCTATGTCCTGGGTCAGGGCGAAATCCGCCTGCCAGTCACCGGTGCAATAGTCATCCATGAAGATGCCACCGACACCGCGCGCGCGCTTACGATGAGGGATGTAGAAATACTCATCTGCCCATTCCTTGAGGCGAGGGTAATGGCCTATGCCGTGCGGATCTAAGTGGGCTTTTTGAGTTGTATGGAAATGAGTGGTGTCCTCGTCATACTCGATGCAGGGGTTCAAATCCGATCCGCCGCCGAACCACCAGGCGTGCGGGGTCCAGAACATCCGCGTGTTCATGTGAACGGCGGGGACGTGCGGATTCTGCATATGCGCGACAAGGCTGATACCCGACGCCCAGAAGCGCGGGTCATCCTTCATCCCCGGAATGCCCTTGCGCGCGGCCATCGCGTTCTGCGCACGTTCACCGAGCGTACCGTAGACGGTCGAGACATTGACGCCCACTTTCTCGAACACACGCCCGCCGCGCATCACCGACATCAAGCCGCCGCCAGCGTCCGAACCATCTTCGGATTGGCGGGTGGTGTGTTTTACCTCGAAACGGCCGGGTTCGGCCTCGGAAAAGGGGCCGGTGGTATGGCTGTCTTCCAGAGCTTCGAAAGCGCCGACGATTTTGTCCCGCAACTGGCGGAACCACGCGGATGCGGTGGTTTTTTCGGTATCAAACATTTTGTCTAGTGGGCTGGGGCTGCGACAGGGTCCAGCAAAGTGCGGCCGCCGTCGATGGTCAGAATCTGCCCGGTCATGAAACCTGCAGCATCTGACGCAAGGAACTGGGCGGTTTCGGACAGTTCGTTCGGAGCCGCAATCCGGGCAAGTGGGGTGTGCTTTTCAATATCGTCGCGGAAGTCGCGGTTTTCCCTGAGGGTGGATTGCAGCGAGGCGCTCATCACCGAGCCAAGCGCGATTGAATTCACCCGGATGCGGTTGGGCGCGAGGGCAACGGCCAATGAGCGGGTCATCTGATCCAGCGCGGCAGTCGATACTGAGTAGGCCATCAGATCGGGATGGGTCCGTCGTGCCGCGATCGAGGACAGGTTGATGATCGAGCCTGCGGGGTTTTCATCATCGCCATCGGCCTGTTTGATGAACCGCTTCGCGACCAGTTGGCTGAGTCTGAGCGCAGGCATCAGGTTCTGGTTCAGCAGTATCCGCATCGAGTCATCGTCGCTGTCCAGCGGGTCCGATGAAATCACCTGTCGGGCACCATTGACCAGGATATCAACCTGATCGAACGCATCCAGCGTGGCCGAGAGCAGGTTGGCGATGGTCAGTTTTTCACGCAGATCGCCCGCGAAATAGCGGATGTTGCTGTCATCAGCCTGTTCGCCAAGTTCTTCGGTCAGGCGCTTTTCGTCCATGTCCGCGAACATGACATTGGCACCCGCATCCGCGAAGTGACGCCCGATGGCGAGCCCGATACCATTGGCGCCACCGGTGACGATTGCGGTTTTTCCCGCGATGGAAAAGGACATGCGAATCCTCCTGAGTTCTGGCGCAGGTTAGCGACCCTTAGGCCCGAGGGCGAGAGGCGTGGAAAACCTTGAATCTGTTGTCTCCGGCCACTTCCGCTACGTGAACGAATGCCGCGCTGAGTGTGGCCTCATAGGGCAGGTGGCGATTGGCGACCATCCATAGGTCGCCGCTGCGTTTGAGATTGCGGGCGGCGCTGGCGATAAAGCCCTGACCCAGCGTTGGGTCCGCGCTGCGTGACGTGTGAAAGGGCGGGTTCATGACAACTGCATCCAGCGGCTCGGGCGCGGCCCAGCTCGTGGCGTCGGCCCAGTGAAACCGTGCACGGGGGTCGTCAACATTGGCCCGCGCGCAGGTCAGCGCGGTATGATCCGCCTCGACAAGATGCAGGCTGCGCAACGCCTCATTCCTGCAAAGACCGGCCGAGAGATATCCCCAGCCCGCGCCCAGATCGGCCACATGCCCACCCGGTTTCCGCGGCAGCGATTTCAGCAACAGGGCCGAGGCCGGGTCGATCCCATCGGCGGAGAATACACCCGGAGCGGTCCGGTAACCTTCGACCATCTGCACGTCGGGCGCGGCCCAGTCTGCAAAGACGGCTGCATCGGATTGAAACCAGAAGATCTTACCGTGCGCTTTTGAGATTGGCCCCTCAACCGCCACTCGCTTGCGGATGTCTTTCAGCAGGCTGTCGACGCCATCGGTTTTGGCCCCGTCTACCACGACAATTCCGCTGGCGCGGGTGCAGGCCCGAAAGACCAATGCCCGGGCCAGCGCCTTGGCGCGGGGCAGAAAGACGATGACATCCTGGCAGGGGGCGTCGACTTCCGGTGTTACGGTAAAGCCTAGCGTGGCAAAGTGGTCGTGGAATGGTTTGAAAGGCTGCACCACCTCTGAACCGCGCGGCAGGAGTGACAGGTCCTGATCTGGTGTGGGTGCAAGCACAGACAGCGGTTGCGAAAGGTTCAGCCCGCTGTTCAGGGCAAGATCGAGGCGAGGAGACATGGGCAATTCCGCAGTCCGGTCAGGCGCAGTAGGGGTGTGGAGAGGTCACTCTTCACGTTCCATTGTGCATTGCAGCGGGTGCTGGTGCCGACGGGCGAAATCCATGACCTGGCCCACTTTGGTCTCGGCGATCTCGTGGCTGAAAACACCAACGACCGCGACACCTTTCTTGTGCACGGTCAACATGATCTCAAACGCCTGTGCGTGTGTCATACCGAAGAATCGTTCAAGAACGTGCACCACGAATTCCATCGGGGTGTAGTCGTCATTCAACAACAGCACTTTGTACAGCGGCGGGCGCTTGGTTTTCGGACGTGTCTGGACAAGGATCGACGTCTCGTCGTCCTCGTCCGGTTTGTCAGACATCATCCATTGATCTTCGAGCATTGCTTGAGAGAATCCGATTCAGGCTTCGGTTTGTTTCACGGCTTATATAACGTCACCGTGGTCAGAGAAAAGAGCAACCAGACGGAATTGCAATGAACGACAAGCTGACCACAATCGCGTTCGATGCCGACGATACCCTTTGGCATAACGAGCGTTTCTTCAAGCTGACGCAGGAGTATTTTGCCGAGCTGCTGGCCGATCATGCCGAACGCGATCACCTGATGGACCGGCTGCTGGAGGCTGAAAAGCGGAATATCCGACACTATGGATACGGAATCAAAGGCTTTACCTTGTCGATGATCGAAACTGCGATTCAGGTGACCGACGACCGTGTTCCAGCCCGCGTCATCCGACAGCTTATTGAAGCGGGGCAAGAGATGCTGGCCCATCCGATCGAGCTTCTTCCTCATGCGCGTGAGGCTATCGAAGCAGTATCCGGGACACATAAGGTTTTGCTGATCACCAAGGGCGATCTGATCGATCAGGAGCGCAAGCTGGCGCAGTCTGGCTTGGGTGAGCTGTTTGATGGCGTTGAGATCGTGTCCGAGAAAACGGCGACAACCTATGCGACGATTTTCGCACAGTATGGGGATGGCCCGGACGCTTCGATGATGGTCGGGAATTCGATGCGGTCGGATGTCGTGGCACCCATTGAGGCGGGGTGCTGGGGTGTGCATGTTCCCCATGGGCTGGTGTGGGAGATCGAGCAGGCGGAGACTCCGATAGCCAGCCCGCGGTTCCACGAGTTGCGCGATCTGGGAGGTCTCGCGATGCTGGTGGCCCGGATTTCCTGACCTGTTGCCGTTTCACATCAGTTGCGGAAAATTCGAAGGCGCGGCCTGCCTGAATTTCGGCTCAATTGCCGTTCTGGTATCCGGGCTGGCGAAATCCACCATATATAGGGCAATCTCGGGCGTCGATGCGATCCGCGACCACGCAGCTTTCAGTTTCTTTAAGTCCGTCTCTGTGTTAGCCTTGAGGATATCACAATAAGAATTGCTGATCGGGAAAACCCGGCGGCGCGAGGCAGACAGAGGCAAAGACCGTGCAGATTCGGCGGACAGTTCCGGCCCGAATGGGCCTATTCCTTATAGCATTCCTGTGGCTGCTTTCTTTTGCGCCACTACAGGGCCAAGCGGCCCCTTACGCCGCAATGGTGATAGACGCGCGTACCGGAGAGGTGCTGCATTCCCGCAACGCCGATACCCGGTTGCACCCCGCATCGCTGACCAAGATGATGACGCTCTACATCGCGTTCGAGGCGGTACGGAATGGTGAAATCACGCTGGACACGCCCGTCCGCATCACCAAGAAAGCCGCGTCCGAGCCGCCTTCGAAACTGGGCCTGCGCACCGGTCAGACGATCGCGTTCCGCTATCTGATCCGGGCAGCGGCGGTGAAGTCGGCCAATGATGCGGCAACGGCTATCGGCATCGCGATCAGCGGGTCCGAGGCCGCTTTTGCCCGCCGCATGACCCGTACCGCCAAGGCGATGGGGATGAGCCGGACAACCTTCAAGAACGCCCATGGCCTGACGGAAGCGGGGCATTTGTCGACCGCGCGCGACATGACCACGCTGGGGCGGCATCTGCTTTATGATTATCCCCAGTATTACAACCTGTTCTCGCGCCAATCGACTCATGCCGGGATCAAGACCGTTCCGAACACAAACCGCCGCTTGCTGGCCGCGTATAAAGGAGCGGATGGTATCAAGACAGGCTATACCCGCGCGGCAGGGTTCAATCTGGTCGCCTCGGCCAAGCGCAAGGATGAGCGCATCATCGCCACCGTTTTTGGCGGGAAATCCGGTGCGTCGCGCAATGCCCGCGTCGCTGAACTGCTGGATATGGGCTTTCGCCGTGCCCCCTCACGCGCGCCGATTCGCAAACCGGCCCGCCCGGCCTATGCCGGAAACGCGGGTCTGGGCACAGTACAGGTAGCCCAGGCAGGGCCGCCGAAGAAGAGCCTGCGCCCGGTTCTGCGTCCGGTTGCGGGCACATCTGTTCAGTTGGCCGGTTCCGTGGCCGAGGCTGCCGAGAAGAACGGTGCCCGGATTCAGAATGGTATCGCCGCTGCCATCGCTGCGGCCGATATTGCGCCCTCAGACGGCACGACTCGTCCCGAAGCGCGACCCGAAGACGTTGTGCTGGCTTCGGCTGAACCTATCAAACAGCCCGAGCCGGAACAGGAGGTTGTTACCCGCCTGTCGACATCCGGTGGCCATCTTTGGGGCGTCAACGTGGGCCGCTACACCACCCGATATGAGGCGGAGAAGGTTCTGCTGAAAACCGCCCTGTCGGAAATGACCACTCTGGAAGGCACGTTGCGCAAAGTAAACCAGAGCGCGCGGGGCTTCGACGCGACATTTCAGGGCATGACCCGCGAACAGGCCGATCTGGCCTGCCGCAGGTTGCAGGCGCGAAACGTTACTTGTTTCATGATCGGGCCGTCATAAGACCCGACATATTCTCTCCTGGATGGGTCTGGGCTGCGATCTGATCGCAGCCTTTTTTTTGAGAATATGGTGGTCGAAAACATGCCCGTGTTCGTATTGCTCGTCCTGTCCGGCAGCGGCGGTCAGGGCGGCGACACTATCTTTGGTTAAGAAGACATCATACCTATCAGGTCGAATGACATTGGGGCATCTCTTTGCGAGATGGTGCTTGAATTTGCGCCAATCAGAACATGCGCTTGCCGCCATGCCGGGTGCTGGAGCCCTTGTGGGCAACCGCTTGGACCTGGGGCGCAAACCTTACTGTGATGTGACTAGCGGATGAATTTTGTGACCTTGACCCCGCCATCGATCAGATTCTGACGAACGGAACGGGCGATCTGAACTGCCGTCGGGCCGTCGCCATGCAGGCAGATCGTGTCGATTGACGTCTCAAGCCGTTTGCCGGATTCGGTGATGATCGCGCCTTCGCGGACCATGCTGAGGATACGCGGGCCTGCAAGCTCGGGGTCGTGAATCACGGCGCCCGGAAACGACCGGTCCACCAGCGTGCCATCGTCATTGTAAGCCCGGTCAGCGAAAATCTCACCGACCCATTTGCATCCCAGTTCGCGCACGGCGTCTTCCTGTCTGGTCACTGCTAAAACCATGATGATGATATCCGGGTCCACATCCAGTGCGCCCTGATAGCAGGCTCGCGCCATGTCGATATCGACTGAGCACATATTGGCCAGCGCACCGTGCAGCTTCAGATGCCGTACTTTGGTACCTACGGCTTTGGCCATGCCTATAGCAGCGCCCAACTGGTAGCGAACCAAGTTTCGCAGAGACGCATGGGGCACTTTCATGTTGCGGCGACCAAAGCCCTGCAGATCGGGGAATCCGGGATGCGCGCCGATGCCCACGCCGTTCTCGGCGGCCAATGCCATCGTTCTGGCCATTACATCCGGGTCGCCCGCGTGAAAGCCACAGGCGATATTGGCCGAGGTGATGATCTTAAGCAGGGCGTCATCATCACCCATGTTCCAGGGACCAAAGCTTTCGCCCATATCGGCATTCAGATCGACGTGGGGCATCGGCAAAACTCCTTAATCAGTGGCCGAGATCATTCCGCTGATCAATTGGTAGGACAGCAGGTCAGGAATGTCATGCGGATCGCGAACCAAAGGTTCAACGTGACCGGGCAAGCGCGCGAGGTCAGCGGCATAGGCGGACTGCAACGCGACGGCCTGTTCCAGTGTCACGAATTGGAACCGGACCTGCGCGCCCGCAGGGGTTTGCGCAGCACGAGGCATGTCGCAGGGCAGAACCGTTGCGATGCGAGGATATCCGCCGGTCGTCTGGCATTCGGGTAGCAGAATAAATGGGTTCCCGGAGCCGGTCATCTGGATGTCGCCGGGTGTAATGACCTCGGACAGAATGTTCAATTGACCCTTGGCCGCGAAACCCTCGCCCTCGCTGTCCAGTTGCATCCCCATCCGGTTGGCCCGCGCACCACGTCGGAAATCGGTTTGGGTAAACCGTGCAAGTGTTTCATCGTCAAACAGTGAGGTTTGAAAGCTGGCCACCACGCGCAGCACACCTCCGGAAAACCGATCGTCCGTGCGCAGCTTCATTCCGGTTCGGCCGGTTCCGGTCGCAGGCAGCAGATCACCTGCCTGGACAGCCTGACCAATTCTGGCGGTCAGATGTGTCGAACGTGATCCCAGAAACACCTCGGCATCGATGCCGCCGCCCAGATGCAGATATCCATAGCTGCCCTGAAGGACGGAACCAATTACCAGCCGTTGCCCGGGCTCCAGCAGATGCGAGGCATCCCAGGCAATCGGACTGCCATCAACGCTGGCCTGCATCGGTGCGCCGGTCAGGGCAAAAGCCGTTGGTGCGGTCGCTTCGAACTCACCCCCCATCCCCGCCATTTCCAGCGCAGCGCATGTGGGGCTTTGGCCCAGTAACGCCGCCCCTTCATACAATGCCAGCGCGTCGGCGGCACCCGATCGGGACAGCCCCTGATCCAGATATCCCGTGCGCCCCTGATCCTGAATGGTGCAGGCAGGCCCGATACGGTGTACGGCCAGGGTCATGAAGGAATCTCCGTACAGGTTGCCCCGCCACTGCCATCTGTGCAGGTTGCACGGATATCTTCCAGATCATCGCGCGAGATCGGAACGAACTGCATTTCGTCGCCGGGATTAAGGGCAAAGCTCTGCGTCATCTCGGGCCGGAAACACCGAAACGCGGTTTGCCCCACATGCCGCCAGCCTGTTGGCGTGGGCCCTGAAAATAACACGAACTGTGAAATCGCCAGTACAAGGGCACCTTCCGGAACTATTGGCGTTAGTTCTTTCAGGCGCGGAATGTTAAATTCGGGTCCAAGCGGACCGAGGTATGGCTGCCCCGGAGCAAATCCGATTGTCAGCACCCGGACGCGAGACTGACCAAGCCTTTCGATTGCTTCGTCTGTCGACAGCCCCGCCGCTGCAGCCGCCTCATCCAGCTGCGGTGCGAGATCGGTGCCGTAAACGGTCGGCACCTGTATTAATCGACGGCCGGAGGGCAAAGGGGCGTCATACCAATTCCGCTGATCCAGCACCTGCTGAACCTGACCTTTGATGCGTGAATGCGGAAGTTGCCGGGGGTCAAAGCGGATATAGGTCGATGCCAGCGAGGCCGAGGTCTCAATAACACCGTCCAGGTCCAGGTGTTCCACCGCACTTCGAAGCGCCAGTGCAGCCCGGTTGGAAGATTCTGTCATGGTATCGGCAAAAGTTACAAGCAGGCCGTCAAAACCAACGGAACGCATCAGGGGGAATTTGATAACTTGTTTCATGAGCGGTCTGCAGGATCGTCGGCTGGTCTATACCGCGACCTGACCGCATCCGGATGAAATGCGCAAGGCCCTGATGATTTTGGCGGTTAAAGCACGACTTTTGCGGAGAAAGTGAATCATGCCATCGCCAACGAGTCGGATGAGTCTTGTAGTCGGGTGTGGCGCATTCACTATATATAGGGCTCGTGTGGAGACGCATCGAAGCCCGAATAAGAGTTTCTAGGCCGGGCACAGTCAAAATTGATGAGTAACGATCACGATGAAGATGTATAACTAATTGAAAATAATCGCTTTATTATGAAAAATCAAAAAAATCCCGTTAGAAGTGTTTTTTCTGCTTGCGGT